>NZ_CP136681.1:0-2257500 GCF_047716885.1 Paracoccus sp. SJTW-4
ATGAACGAACTATGGGCGGGCGTGCGGTCAGAGCTTGAGGCGCGGGTGGGGACGCATAATTTCGCGACCTGGATCGCACCGCTGGATCTGCGCGCGATCGAAGGCGGCTCTGCCGACATCGCCTGCCCGACCAGGTTCCTGTCCGACTGGGTGTCACGCCACTATGCCCGCCCGATTCTCGACGCGCTCAGCAATCAGGGCGCCGAGGTCGAGCGGCTGAACTTCACCATCGCCACCGGCGCCCGCCCCGCGCCTGCCGCCTCCGCCGCGCCGGCACCGGCGCCCGAACAGCCCGCGGCGCGTGTCCCCGCCCGCGGTATCATGGGCGATGACGAGATGTCGGCTCCGCTCGATTCCCGCTTCACCTTCGACAATTTCATCGTCGGCAAGCCCAACGAGCTGGCCCACGCCGCCGCCCGCCGCGTGGCCGAGGGCGGCCCCGTCACCTTCAACCCGCTGTTCCTTTACGGCGGCGTCGGGCTGGGCAAGACCCACCTGATGCACGCCATCGCCCGCGAACGCCAGGCCCGCGACCCCGAGGCGCGGGTGCTCTACCTGTCGGCCGAACAGTTCATGTACCGCTTTGTCCGCGCCCTGCGCGAGCGCACGGTGATGAACTTCAAGGAGCTGTTCCGCACCGTCGACCTGCTGATGGTCGACGACGTGCAGTTCATCGCCGGCAAGGATTCCACCCAGGAAGAGTTCTTCCATACGTTCAACGCGCTGGTCGACCAGGGCAAGCAGATCGTGATTTCCGCCGACCGCGCCCCCGGCGAGATCAAGGACATGGAGGAACGTATCCGCTCGCGCCTGTCCTGCGGGCTGATCGTGGACCTGCACCCCACCGACTACGAGCTACGCCTGTCGATCCTGCAATCCAAGACCGAGCTGTTCCGCGCCACCTATCCGGGGCTGACGCTGTGTGACGGGGTGCTGGAGTTTCTGGCCCACCGCATCACCTCGAACGTGCGCGTGCTCGAAGGGGCGCTGCAGCGGCTGTTCGCCTTTGCCAGCCTGACCGGGCACGACATCGACCTGGACATGACCCAGGAAAGCCTGGCCGACATCCTGCGCGCGTCCGACCGCAAGGTCTCGGTCGAGGAAATCCAGCGCAAGGTGGCAGAACACTACAACATCCGCCTGTCCGATCTGGTGGGGCCCAAGCGGGTGCGCACGCTGGCGCGGCCGCGGCAGATCGCCATGTATCTGGCCAAGCAAATGACCAGCCGCAGCCTGCCGGAAATCGGCCGCCGCTTCGGCGGGCGCGACCACACCACGATCATGCACGGGGTGCGCAAGATCGAGGAGCTGCGGCGCGAGGATCGCAGCATGGCCGAGGATATCGACCTGCTTCGCCGCGCGCTCGAGATGTAAGGCTCGGCAAATGCTTGACCGCCGCCGCGCATTGACGGAACGTGGCGCGCGCGCCTGCCGGCCGGCATGGGCGCGCTGACGACAGACGGGGCCAGGGAACCATGAAATTTTCGATCGAACGCGCGGTGCTCGTCAAGGCGGCCAACCAGGCCCAGTCGGTGGTCGAGCGCCGCAACACCATCCCGATTCTGGCCAACGTGCTGATCGAGGCCGGGGCGGATGGCGTCAGCTTCCGCGCCACCGACCTTGACACCGAAATCGTGGACCGCGCGCCCGCCATGGTGGAACGCCCCGGCGCCACCACGGTCAGCGCGGCGCTGCTGAACGAGATCGCCCGCAAGCTGCCCGACGGGGCGCTGGTCAACATCGCCGCCGATGCCGCCACCGCGCGGCTGACCGTGCAGGCGGGGCGCTCGAACTTCAACCTCGCGACGCTGCCGCGCGAGGATTTCCCGGTGATGGCCTCGACCGAATACGCCGCCAATTTCGCGGCGCCCGCGCCGGTGCTGCGGCGGCTGTTCGACAAGTCGCGGTTTGCGATCTCGACCGAAGAGACCCGCTATTACCTGAACGGCGTCTACATGCATGTGGCCGAAACCGAGGGCGGCCGGACCCTGCGCTGCGTGGCGACCGACGGCCACCGGCTGGCCCGCGTCGATGCGGCCCTGCCCGCGGGGGCTGAATCGATGCCCGGCGTGATCGTGCCGCGCAAGACCGTGGCCGAGCTGCGCAAGCTCTTGGACGACGACGAGGCAGAGATCGCGGTCTCGGTCGGCGAAACCAAGGTGCGGTTTGCGACGCCGACGATCACCCTGACCTCCAAGGTGATCGACGGCACCTTCCCCGACTACAGCCGGGTGATCCCGCGCGGCAACACCCGCCGGCTCGAGGTCGACGCCGCCGATTTCGCCCGCGCCGTGGACCGGGTGGCCACCGTCAGCAGCGAGCGTTCGCGCGCGGTCAAGCTGGCGCTGGACGAAGATCGGCTGGTGCTGTCGGTGAACGCCCCCGACGCCGGCGCGGCTGACGAGGAACTGGCCGTGGCCTATGCCGACGAGCCGCTGGAGATCGGCTTCAACGCCAAATACCTGCAGGAAATCGCCGCCCAGATCGACCGCGAGAACGCGGTGTTCCTGTTCAACGGCTCGGGCGACGCCGCCCTGATCCGCGAGGGCGGGGACGAATCGGCGGTCTATGTCGTGATGCCGATGCGGGTGTGACGCTCACCCGTCTGGAGCTTGCGCAATTCCGGTCCTGGCCCCGGCTGGGGCTGGACCTCGACGACCGGCCGCTGGCGATCTTTGGCCCGAATGGCGCCGGCAAGACCAACATCCTGGAAGCGCTGTCGATGCTGTCCCCCGGGCGGGGCCTGCGCAATGCCGCCCCCGGCGATCAGGCGCGGCAAGGGCCGGATGCGGGCTGGCGGATCCGCGCGGTGATCGGCGACCATCAGGTGGAAACCGGCGCCAGCCCCGGCGAATCGCGCAGGCTGACCATCGACGACAAGGCCGCGCCACAGGTGGCGCTGGGGCGGCTGCTGCGGCTGATCTGGGTCACCCCCGCGATGGACCGGCTGTGGACCGACCCGCCCGAATCGCGGCGGCGGTTCCTCGACCGGCTGACGCTGAGCCTGATCCCCTCGCACGCGGAAACCGCGCTGGCGTATGAGCGCGCCATGCGCGAACGCAACCGCCTGCTGCGCGACGAAATCCGCGACGACCGCTGGTTCCGGGCGCTGGAAACCCGGATGGCGCAGGCGGGGGCGGAACTGACCGCGAACCGGCTGGCGGCGCTGGACCGCATCCACGCCGCGCAGGCGGATGCCGCCACCGGGTTTCCCGCCGCAACCCTGGCCTTGCTGCCGGGCGAGGGCCACGCCGACGACCCCGACCCGGACCGCATCGCCGCGCGGCTGGCGGCGACCCGCCCCCGCGACATGGCCGCCGGCCGTACCCTGACCGGCCCGCATCGCGCCGATCTGGGCGCGCATTGGGGTCCGCAGGACATGCCGGCCGCGCTGAGTTCCACCGGAGAGCAAAAGGCGCTGCTGCTTTCCCTCATCCTCGCCAACGCCCGCGCGCTGGCGGCAGAGCGCCCGGTGCTGCTGCTCGACGAGGTCGCGGCCCATCTGGATGCCGACCGCCGCGCCGCGCTTTACGATGAAATCAGCGCGCTGCCGGCGCAGAGCTTCCTGACCGGCACCGGGCGCGAGCTGTTCGCCGCCTTTGGCCCCCGCGCCCGCTACCTGTCGGTCCACCGCGAGGGCGGCGCCTCAGTGGCGACCGAGGAATAGCTTCTTTCTGGCCCAAATACCCATTCTACGCCGACGACATCACCACATCGACCAGTTCGAACCGCGTCACATCCACCAGCCCCAGATCGGAAATCCGCAGCTCGGGGATCACCACCAGCGCCAGCAGCACATGCTGCATCACCGCGTTGTTCATGGCGCAGCCGCAGTCGCGGATCGCCTGGTTGACCGCGTCCGCGTCCGCGGCGACCTCGGCCGCAGGGCGGTCCGACATCAGCCCGGCGATGGGCAGCGCGACATGGGCCAGCTCCACGCCCTCGCGGAACACGGTGATGCCGCCGCCCAGCTCGCCCAGCCGCGCGACGGCCGCGGCCATATTGTCGCCGCAGGTGCCGACGACGATCATGTGGTGGCTGTCATGCGCCACGGTCGAGGCCACCGCCATCCGCCCCTGATAGCCGAAACCCTGCACGAACCCGTTGACCACGCCGCCGGTGCCGCGGTGGCGTTCCACCAGCGCGATCCGCGCCAGCTCGCCCTCGGGCTCCACCGCCCCGTCGCGGACCGGCAGATCGGCGGTCAGCGCCCGTGTGGGGGCCTGGTTCTCGACCACGCCGATCACCCGCACCGTCGCGCGGTTGCCCGCGGCCGGCACCCGAAAATCCACCGCCGCCAGAGGACGCCCCAGATGCACCGAGTTGCGGGCGGCTTCGGGCCAGTCGATCTGCGGGCAGTCGACCAGCAGCCGCCCGCTTTCCGCCACCACGCGGCCCTGTGCGATCACCAGCTCGACCGGCAGCGCCCGCAGGTCGCTGCTCAGGATCACATCCGCCCGTCGCCCCGGGGTGATCGAGCCCAGTTCTCGTTCCAGCCCGAAATGCCGGGCGGTGTTGATCGTGGCCATCTGGATCGCGATCAGCGGGTCGCAGCCGCAGTCGATGGCATGGCGCACGACCCGGTCCATATGCCCGTCATGGACCAGCGTGCCCGCGTGGCAATCGTCGGTGCACAGCATGAAGCTGGCCGGGTCCAGCCCCTTTTCGGTGATCGCGGTGATCTGCGCCGCCACGTCGTGCCAGGCCGAGCCCAGCCGCAGCATCGCCCCCATCCCCTGCCGCACCCGGGCGATGGCCTGATGCTCGGCCACGGTCTCGTGGTCGTCGGCCGCGCCCCCGGCGACATAGGCCGCAAAGCTGCGCCCCAGGTCGGGGCTGGCGTAATGCCCGCCGACCACCTTGCCCGCGGCGCGAGTCGCGGCGATTTCCGACAGCATCGCCGGGTCGCCCGCCGCCACGCCGGGAAAGTTCATCATCTCGCCCAGACCCACGATGCCTTCCCAGCCCATCGCCTGTGCGACCTCGCCCGCCGTGATCGGGTGGCCGGTGGTTTCCAGCCCGGGGGCCGAGGGCGCGCAGCTGGGCATCTGGGTCAGCATGGTGATCGGCTGGCGCAGGCTTTCGTCTCGCATCAGCCGCACCCCTTCCAGCCCCATCACGTTGGCGATCTCATGCGGGTCGTGCAGGATGGTGGTGGTGCCGTGCGGGATCACCGCTGCGGCGAAACCGGCGGGCGTCAGCATCCCCGATTCGACATGCATATGCGCGTCGATCAGCCCGGGGATCATGTAGCGGCCCTGCGCCTCGATCACCTGCGTGTCGGGGCCGATATTGGCGCCGGCATCGGGCAGCACGCAGGCGATGCGCCCGTCGGCGATGGCGATGTCGTGTCCCGCCACCACCTCGCGCGTGTGCACGTTCACCCATTGCCCGCCGCGGATCACCATGTCGGCGGGCGCGCGCCCCGCGGCGACCTCGACCAGCCGCGCCTGTGCCTCGATCCATGATTTCAACATCGCGCGCCCTTTCCTTCGCCGGATAATGCCCCAGATTGCGGCAGGCGGCACCGGAAGGAAAGACGGATGGAGTGGCAGGGCGAGGCAACCGCGATCGCGCGGCGCAGGCACGGCGAACACGCGGTGATCCTGACCGTGCTG
Source organism: Paracoccus sp. SJTW-4 (assembly GCF_047716885.1). Taxonomy (NCBI): domain Bacteria; kingdom Pseudomonadati; phylum Pseudomonadota; class Alphaproteobacteria; order Rhodobacterales; family Paracoccaceae; genus Paracoccus; species Paracoccus sp. SJTW-4. Next base: position 5,619 of record NZ_CP136681.1, read on the forward strand.
GCGCGCGACGCCGGGCTGATCTCGGGGGTGGTGCCGGGCGGGGCCAGCGTCAAGCGCGCCGCCATGCTGCAACCGGGCAACCGGCTGAGCCTGCGCTGGCGGGCGCGGCTGGACGACCAGCTGGGCAGGTTCTCGGCGGAACCCGCGCGGGCGCGGCCGGGGCTGATGGCCGATGCCGATGCGCTGGCCGGGCTGAACGCGGTCACCGCGCTGATCCGCTGGGCGCTGCCCGAGCGCGACCCCCACCCGCGGCTGACCGACGCGACCGAGGCGTTGCTGGACGCGATCGCGGCAGGAACCGCGGTGCCTGATGGCGCGGCCGGAGCCGGGGGGCTGTCTGCCCCCCGCGCCCCCCGAGGATATTTCGGTGATGAAGAAGCCACGCCCTGGGCCGCCGATTACCTGCGGTGGGAGCTGCTGCTGCTGGACGAGCTGGGGTTCGGGCTGTCGCTGGATCGCTGCGCGGTCAGCGGCGCGCGCGAGGGGCTGGCCTGGGTTTCCCCCCGCACTGGCCATGCGGTGACAGGGGCCGCGGCGGGCGAATGGGCGCCGCGGCTGCTGCCCCTGCCCGCGATCCTCGGCGGGCCCGAGGAGGCAGGGGGACTGGCCGAGGCGCTGGCGCTGACCGGGCATTTCCTGGCTGCGCGGCTGGCCGAGGGGCAGGTGGGCCGCCCCATCCCGCCAGCGCGGGCGCGGCTGCTCGCCCGGCTGGGGGCAGGGGGCCTGGAAAGCGGCGCCTAATCCGGGCGCTGCATCTCGAACAACTCGGTGGTGATGGCGTAGTCGCGATAGCCCAGCCGCGACAGCCAGCCGGTGCGGCGCAGGTCGAACCGCCCCTCGACCACGCAATCGTCGCGCAGGTGGATGCCGGTGACCACCCCCAGCACCATGTGGTTGGCCTTGCCCGCCAGCCGGATGATCCTAGTCATCCGGCACTCCAGGCTCGCCGCAGCTTCGGCCACCCGCGGGCAGTCGATGGTCTCGCAGGGCGCGGCGGTCAGCCCGGCGGCCTCGAACTCGCTCACCCCCGCCGGCAGCATCGCCGAGGACGCGTTCATCGCGTCCTTCAGCGCCCCGTCGGCGATGTTGATGCAGAACACCCGGCTTTCCGCGATCTGCGCCACGCTGTCCTTGGTGCCCGGCCGGTCGGGCTTATCCCCGGTCGAGGCGAACATCACCTGCGGCGGCACATAGGCGGTGGCGTTGAAGAACGAATAGGGCGCCAGGTTGTCCCCCTGCCGCCCGCGCGTCGACACCCAGCCGATCGGGCGCGGCGCGATGATGGCGTTGAACGGGTTGTGCGGCAGGCCGTGCCCCGCCTCGGGTCGATAGAACATGGATGCGGCCTTTCGCTGGAGAGGGGGCGGGGAGCGCATGATGGCGGCACCGCGGCCCCGGGGCAAGCACCCGGCGCGGTCTTTCCTGCGCGGGCGCAGGGTGTTAAGCCCGCGCCGATCCGCGGCGCAAAGGTCCGATGTACAGGCTGTCCCCCGAAACCGACGCCGACACCCCCGAGGTCGAGGCCCTGCTGGACCTGTGCTTCGCCCCGGGGCGGACGGCGCTGTCGTCCTATCGGCTGCGCGAAGGCGTGGCGCCGGTGCGCGAGCTGTGCCTGACCCTGCGCGCCGGCACCAGCAACGGGGACGGCAGCGCGGGCGTGCTGCTGGCCGCGATCCGCTATTGGCCGGTGCGGGTGGCGGGGCAAAAGGTGCTGCTGCTGGGCCCCGTCGCGGTCCACCCCACCGCGCAGGGCGAGGGGCTGGGCGGGCTCTTGATGCGCGAAAGCCTGTCGCTTGCGGCGGCGATGGGCTGGCAGCGGGTGATGCTGGTGGGCGATGCGCCCTATTACAGCCGCTTCGGGTTTTCAAAGCTGGACGGGGTCGAGATGCCGCCCCCCACCAACCCCGACCGGGTGCTGGGGCTGGAACTGGAACCCGGCGCATGGGTTGACCTGCGCGGCACGGTCACGCGCGAGACCGCGGCCGCGAACGCCTGCCCCTCGGGCGCTTGACAGCGCCGGGCGGGGCGCGTTTCCGTGGAAATGTCGCGCCAAGCAAGGACGGACCCATGGCAGCCACGCCCACGACCATCCCCCGGCAGGCGATCCTGCCGCCGATCGACGACCCCTCGGTGCATCTGCAGATCGACCGGCTGGCCGGGAAATACCTCGATGCCGGCGGGCTGGTGATGGATCTGCTGGTCAGCATCGGCGGCGGTGCGCAGGGGCTGCTGGACCGGCTGCCGGGCTTCGTGCGCCACCGTCTGGACGGGATCACCCTGGCGGCACTGAACCGAGCGTTCGACGCGGCCAGCCGCTCGCGCCACTATGTCCGCGACCGCGGCGACTGGTTCAACCGGCTGGCGACGACCGTCTCCGGCGCCGCCGGCGGCGCGGCCGGGCTGCCGGGCGCGATGGTGGAACTGCCGCTGACCGTATCCATGCTGCTGCGCGCGATCCTGGAAATCGCCGCCGAACACGGCTTCGACCCCGAGGCCGAGGAAACCCGGATCGAGGCGATCCGGGTCTTTGCCGCCGCCGGGCCGATGTCGGACGACGACGGCACCGATCTGGGGCTGCTGGCGGCCAAGGTGACGATCACCGGCCAGACCGTGCAGGGGCTGATCGCGCGCATCGCGCCGCGGCTGGCGGCGGTGCTGGGCCAGAAGCTGGCGGCGCAGGCGACGCCGGTGTTCGGCGCGGTGGCCGGCGCCTCGATCAACTTTGCCTTTGCCGGGTATTATCAGGAAATCGCCCGCGTGCATTTCGGGCTGCTGCGGCTTGCCCGCGAAACCGGCATCCCGCGCGAGGCCCTGACCGAGGCGCTGGTCGACCGCATGGAACAACGCCGCGGCAAGGCACTGCACAACCCCGCTCGCGGCTGATCCCGGTCTTTCCCGCTTTTCATCGTGGCGAAAATATCCCCGCCGGAGGCTCCGGCCGCGCCGCTCTCACTCGGGCGCGGCTTCGGGCGCTGCCAGCTCCAGCGCCGCGGCCTCGACCGTCAGGTCGCTGACCGACAGCCCCGATTTCGGCCGCGCCAGCGCCGCGCGGGTGACCCAGAACAGCCGCTCCTGCGCGCGGGTAATCGCCACATAGGCCAGCCGCTTCCACAACGGCAGCCCGGCCTCGGTCCGGTTCGCCCAGGCGGCGGCCGAGATGTCGGGGCCGAACAGCTGCACCTCGGGCCATTGCGAGCCCTGCGCCTTGTGGATCGTCACCGCCGCGCCGTGCAGGAAGGCCGCGCCCATGCGGGCGGCATAGGGGATGAAGGGTTCCTCGACGTCCGGCGTCTCGATCTTGATGATGCTGGCGGCCGACAGCCGCGGCTCGGGGACGCCGATGACGTGCAGCCGCGAAAACCCCGGCTTCTTGCCCGGGCCCAGATAGATCACCTGCGCGCCCTTGATCAGCCCGCGCGCCTCGAGATCGATGCGCTTCTTGCGGTGTTTCAGCGGCAGCTCGATCCCGTCGCAGACCAGCGGCTCGCCCGGCAGCAGCGCATCGCCCGGCGCGCCATGGGCGGCGCGAAAGGCTGTGATCAGCCGCACCCGCGTGGCGTTGCGCCAGACCAACGCGGGCGAGCGCGCCATCAGGTCGCTGTCCATCCGTTCCGCCCAGACCACCCGGTCGTCGCGGCCGGCCGCATCGCGGACCAGCCGCTCGAAGGCCGGGAAGTCCACCGCCGGGTCGGACAGCGCATGGGCAAGGTCGAGGATCGGGCTGTCGCCCGCCTGCCGGTGAATGCGGCTGAGCATCAGCTTTTGCGGCGCCGCCAGCCGGTCGAACACCATCTGTCCCGACTGCCCCACCGGGGCCAGCTGCGCCGGGTCGCCGAACAGCACCAGCAGCGGAAAGATCTCGCGCAGATCCTCGAACTGGCGTTCGTCCAGCATCGAGGATTCGTCGATCAGCCCGATGTCCAGCGGGTCCTCGCGCCGTTTCCAGCCGGTGATGAAATCCGAACCCCGCAGCCCCGCCGCCGCCAGCGCCCCGGGGATCGAGCCGTGCTGCTGATAGAACAAGAGCGCGCGGTCCATCGCCTCCTCGCTGAGCGCCGCGATCACCGGACGCTCGCCGGTGCCGGCCAGCCACTCGGCCAGGCGTTCGTATTCGGGATCATAAACCGGCGTATAAAGGATGCGGTGGATGGTGGTCGCGGGCACGCCCCGGGTGCGCAGCACGAAGGCGGCCTTGTTGGTCGGCGCCAGAATCGCCACGCTGCGGGCGTCCTTGCGGCGCTTGCCCTCGTAATCGCCGCTGACCACATGCACCCCGGCTGCGACCAGCGCCCGGGTGATCTCGGCCAGCAGCAGCGTCTTGCCCGACCCCGCCTTGCCCAGCACCGCCAGCACCTGCGCCTTGCCGGCCGCGGGGGGCACGATTTCCTCGGACACCAGATCGACGCCGGCGGCGGCCAGCGCCTCGGCCAGCCGGTCCCAGGCCTCGGCCTGATCGGCGGAAAGCGGCGGCGGGTCGGGCCGTTCGGCGGGGGCGTCGAGGCGAAGCGTCGGCTGCATCGCGCCATCCTAGCCGCGGCGGCGGGTGGGGCCAAGCGGCGGTGTTCGGGGACAGGCGGGGGCGGCCCGCAGGGTGGCGCGGCCGGAGCCTCCGGCGGGGATATTTGGGCCACGATGAAAGCGCCGGTGGCATGGGGCTGCGTGGATCCGCGCGGCGGCCGGGCGCGTTGGGGTCGCGACCGCGGTTGCCGCAGGGCGCCGCCGGGCTGCAACGGAGCAAAGCAAGATGACACATCACCATGAGCGGGCCGGCTCGATCCTGCCCTATGTGGCGCTGGCCGGGGTGCTGGGCTGGGCCGCCGCGATGTTCTGCCGCCAGGGACACCACTCGCACCGGCGGCTGCATCGGCGCGGGCGGCTGGCAGCGATTTCCGACAAGGCCGCGGCCGAGGGCGAGGCGACCGAGGACTGCGACTTCGTCCGCCCCGCCGGGCGCGGCGCCATGCGCGACCCCCCGCGGCGCTGGGACGAGGTGGACGAGGCCAGCGACGCCTCGTTCCCGTCCAGCGACCCGCCCGGGAATTACTGAGCCGCACCGCACCAACGAAAAGCGCGCCCGAAGGGGCGCGCTTCTGCGTTCAGGGGAGGGGCGCTCAGCCCCTGCGGCCGGCCTCGAGCGCGTCCTCGAAGGTGCGCAGCCCGGCCTCGGGCGCCTGCACCAGCACCGCCATGTTGCCCGGCTTGTGCTGGTTGCGCAGCATCTTCAGATGCGCCTGCGGGATGTCCGCCCAGGGGAACACCTCGGACATGGCCGGGTCGATGCGGCGTTCCAGCATCAGCCGGTTCGCGGCCGAGGCCTGCTTGAGATGCGCGAAATGCGAGCCCTGCAGGCGCTTCTGGTGCATCCACATGTAGCGCACGTCGAAGGTGCAGTTGAAGCCGGTGGTGCCGGCGCAGATCACCACCATGCCGCCCTTCTTGCAGACGAAGGTCGACACCGGGAAGGTCGCCTCACCGGGGTGTTCAAAGACGATGTCGACGTTGTTGCCCTTGCCGGTGATGTCCCAGATCGCCTTGCCGAACTTGCGGACCTCGTTGAACCACTGCTTGTATTCCTCGCTGTTGACCTTGGGCAGGGCGCCCCAGCAGTTGAAATCCTTGCGGTTGATGACGCCCTTGGCGCCCAGGTTCATCACGAACTCGCGCTTGTCCTCTTCGGAAATCACCCCGATGGCGTTGGCGCCGGCGGCGTTGATCAGCTGGATCGCGAAGGACCCCAGCCCGCCCGAGGCGCCCCAGACCAGCACGTTCATGCCGGGCTTGAGCTCATGCGGCTCGTGCCCGAACAGCATCCGATAGGCGGTGGCCAGCGTCAGGGTGTAGCAGGCCGATTCCTCCCAGGTCAGGTGGCGCGGGCGCGGCATCAGCTGCTGCGCCTGCACCCGGGTGAACTGGGCGAAGCTGCCGTCGGGGGTCTCGTAGCCCCAGATGCGCTGGCTGGGCGAATACATCGGGTCGCCGCCGTTGCATTCCTCGTCGTTGCCGTCGTCCTGGTTGCAGTGGATCACGACCTCGTCGCCGACCTTCCAGTTGCGGACCTTGTCGCCGACCTTCCACACGATCCCCGAGGCGTCCGAGCCGGCGATGTGATAGGGCTGCTTGTGCCCGTCGAAGGGGCTGACCGGCGTGCCCAGCCCCGCCCAGATGCCGTTGTAGTTGACGCCCGCGGCCATCACGAGCACCAGCACCTCGTTGCTGTCGATTTCCCAGGTGTCGACGACCTCGACCTGCATGGCCTTGTCGGGCTCGCCATGTCGCTCGCGGCGAATCGCCCAGGCGTACATCTGCTTGGGAACATGGCCCAAGGGCGGCATCTCTCCGATTTCGTAGAGATCCTTTTGCGGTGCGTCATAGGGGGCGATGGGGCTAGGGGTGTCGAGGGCCATGGCCATAGTCCTTGCGTAATCATGCCGCAGCGCAGAATCGCGGCGTCCGGCCCCAATCGCTAAAGAGCCGCGCGCAACATTGCAATAGCGACCTGTGGGGGTTGCGCAATATTATGTCCCTCTCGTCGCCGCGTCCTGAGAGCGCGGCTTTCATCGTGGCCCAAATATCCCCGCCGGAGGCTCCCGCCCCCACGCAAGACCCGTGCCGCGCCGCAGCGAATTGACGGCGCAGCATTATGTCCGCTAACTGACCCCAACCGAAAGAATCTTGCGAAAGGGATTCGCCGTGGCTCCCAAGGACAAACCCTGGCTGTTCCGCACCTATGCCGGCCATTCCACCGCCGCGAAGTCCAACCAGCTTTACCGCACCAACCTCGCCAAGGGGCAGACCGGGTTGTCGGTGGCCTTCGACCTGCCGACGCAGACCGGCTATGATTCGGACCACGTGCTAGCGCGGGGCGAGGTCGGTAAGGTCGGCGTGCCCGTTTGCCACCTGGGCGACATGCGCACGCTGTTCGACCAGATCCCGCTGGAGCAGATGAACACCTCGATGACCATCAACGCCACCGCGCCGTGGCTGCTGTCGCTGTATATCGCGGTGGCTGAGGAGCAGGGGGCCGATGTCTCGAAACTGCAGGGCACGGTGCAGAACGACATCATCAAGGAATATCTGTCGCGCGGCACCTATATCTGCCCGCCCAAGCCCAGCCTGCGGATGATTACCGACGTTGCCGCTTATACGGCGAAAAACCTGCCGAAATGGAACCCGATGAACGTGTGTTCCTATCACCTGCAAGAGGCCGGGGCGACGCCGGAACAGGAACTGGCCTATGCACTGGCTACCGGCATCGCGGTGCTGGACGATCTGAAAACCAAGGTCGCGCCCGAGGCCTTCCCGGCCATGGTCGGCCGCATCAGCTTCTTCGTGAACGCGGGCATCCGCTTCGTCACCGAGCTGTGCAAGATGCGCGCCTTTACCGAGCTGTGGGACGAGATCTGCCGCGACCGCTACGGGATCGAGGACGAGAAATACCGCCGCTTCCGCTACGGGGTGCAGGTGAACTCCCTTGGCCTGACCGAGCAGCAGCCGGAAAACAACGTCTACCGGATCCTGATCGAGATGCTGGCGGTGACGCTGTCCAAGAACGCCCGTGCCCGCGCCGTGCAGCTGCCGGCCTGGAACGAGGCGCTGGGCCTGCCGCGCCCCTGGGACCAGCAGTGGTCGTTGCGGATGCAACAGATCATGGCCTATGAAACCGACCTGCTGGAATACGGCGACCTGTTCGACGGCAACCCGGCGGTGGCCGCAAAGGTCGAGGCGCTGAAGGACGGGGCGCGCGCCGAGCTCAAGCTGCTGGACGAGATGGGTGGTGCCATCGCGGCCATCGACTACATGAAATCGCGGCTGGTCGAATCGAACGCCGCGCGGCTGAACCGGGTCGAGGATGGCGAGACCGTGGTGGTCGGCGTCAACCGCTGGCAGCAGGGCGAGCCCTCGCCGCTGACCTCGGGCGATGGCGGCATCCTCGTCGTCGATCCGGCGGTGGAACAGGACCAGATCGCAAGGCTGAACGACTGGCGCCAGGCCCGCGACAACGCGGCCGTCGAGGCCGCGCTGTCGCGCTTGCGCGCGGACGCGCAAGAGGGGCGCAACATCATGCCGGCCTCGATCGCGGCGGCGAAGGCCGGGGCCACCACCGGCGAATGGGCGGGCGTCATGCGCGCGGTCCACGGCGAATACCGCGGGCCCACCGGCGTCTCGCCCTCGCCCTCGAACCGGACCGAGGGGCTCGAGCCGATCCGCGAGGCGGTGGATGCGGTCAGCACCCGGCTGGGGCGGCGGATGAAGTTCGTGGTCGGCAAGCCGGGGCTCGACGGCCATTCCAACGGCGCCGAGCAGATCGCCTTCCGCGCCCGCGACTGCGGCATGGACATCACCTATGACGGCATCCGCCTGACCCCGGCCGAGATCGTCGCGGCCGCGCAGGAACAGCAGGCGCATGTGGTCGGGCTGTCGATCCTGTCGGGCAGCCACCTGCCGCTGGTCCGCGACGTGATGGAGCGGATGCGTGGGGCGGGGCTGGGCCATATCCCGGTGATCGTCGGCGGCATCATCCCCGAGGACGACGCCGCGCAGCTGCGCGCGATGGGGGTGGCGCGGGTCTATACGCCCAAGGATTTCGAGCTGAACCGGATCATGATGGATCTGGTGGCGCTGGTGGACCCCGAGGCGCGGGCCGCCTGAGCGAGCGCCCGGGCGCGGCGGCGGCAGGAGCGTCGCCGCCGGCCATGCGGCGCGGCCGCATGGGTATTTGGGCCAGAAAGAAGCCCGCTTGTGCAGGGGGGCTATGCGGGCCATGCTGCCGGCGTTCCACCAGCAGAGCCTGACGATGCCCGCTCCCCAGAACAGTTTCAAATCCCGACTTGCCGCAGGCGAGGTGCTGATCGGCGCCTGGCTGGGCCTTGCCGACCCCTATGCCGCCGAGATCGCCGCCACCGCCGGTTTCGACTGGCTGCTGATCGACGGCGAGCACGCGCCGAACGACCTGCGCTCGATCCTCGCGCAGCTGAGCGTGGTCGAGGCCTCGGGCAGCAGCCCGGTGGTGCGGCTGCCGATGGGCGAGGATTGGGCGATCAAGCAGGCGCTGGACCTTGGCGCGCAGTCGCTGCTGATCCCGATGGTGGACAGCGCCGCGCAGGCGCAGGCGCTGGTCCGCGCCGTGCGCTATCCGCCGCGGGGGACGCGCGGGGTCGGTTCGGCGCTGGCGCGGGCCTCGCGGTTCTCGGGGATCCCCGATTATCTGGCCACGGCCGATGCGCAGATCTGGCTGGGGGTGCAGGTGGAGACCCGCGCCGGGCTGGCGGCGCTGGACGAAATCCTGGCGGTCGAGGGCGTGGACGGGGTGTTTCTGGGCCCGGCCGACCTGTCGGCGGACATGGGGTATCTGGGCCAGCTCGACCACCCCGAGGTGCTGGCGGCGATCTCGGACGCGACAAGGCGGATCGCGGCGGCGGGCAAGGCGCCGGGCATCATCTGGACCGACGAGCCGAACGCCAGCCGCGCCATCGCCGAGGGTGCGCGCTTCGTGGCCACCGCCATCGACGTGATCACCCTCGCCGGGGCGCTGCGCCGTGCCGCCAGCGCCGGCAAGGCCCTGCGCGAGCGGGTCACTGCTGGCGCGGCACCCGGCCCAGCATGAAGAACTCCTCGTTCGGGGGGATGTCGGCCATGTTCGCGATCCGGTTCGACATGCCGAAGAACGCGGCGATGGCGCCGATGTCCCAGATCTCGTCGGGGGTGAAGCCCGCCTCGATCATGTCCTCGTAATCGTCCTGAGTGACGTTCTCGGCCTCCATCGCCACCAGCTCGGCGTAATCCAGCATGGCGTAATGGCGGTCGCTCAGCGGCGTCTTGCGCCAGTTGACCGCCAGCCGGTCGGCCAGTTGCGGATCCTTGGCCCGCACCCGCAGGATCGCCCCATGCGCCACCACGCAATACTGGCAGCGGTTCAGCCCGCTGGTGGCGACCACGATCATCTCGCGCTCGGCCCGCGACAGGCCCTCGTCCTTGTCCATCAGCGCCTCGTGATAGGCGAAAAACGCCCGGAATTCGGCCGGGCGGTGCGCCAGCGCCAGGAACACGTTCGGCACGAAGCCGGATTTCTCCTGCACGGCGCGGATCATTTCCTGGATATCGGTGGGCAGGGCGCGCAGATTCGGGATGGCAAAGCGGCTGATCGGTGGGTTCATGGTGTTCTTTCTGGCTCAAATACCCCGGGGGAGCCGCAACGCGGGGGGGCAGGGCCCCCATCTGCGCCCCCATCTGCGCAGGCAAGGTTGACTCTGGCCCCGCGATCTGAAATGTCCACCCGGATTCCCCGGAAGGTCATCCTTCCGGTCCCCGCCTGTTCGGGGATCGCCCCCCGTCAGCGCGGATGCGCCCACGGGGGCCATACTGGTTTTGATGCGGCGATAGCCGGAGGTCGCGATGTTCGAGAGCCTTTCTGACCGTCTTGGCGGCGTCTTCGACCGCCTGACCCGGCAGGGCGCCCTGACCGAGGATGACGTCACAGCCGCCATGCGCGAGGTGCGCCAGGCGCTGCTGGACGCCGACGTCTCGCTGCCGGTGGTGCGCAGCTTCGTGCGCGCGGTCACCGCCAAGGCCACCGGGGCCGCGGTCACCAAGTCGATCACGCCCGGCCAGCAGGTGGTCAAGATCGTCCATGACGAGCTGATCCGCACCCTGCAGGGTGACGATGCCCCCGACACGCTGAAGATCGACACGCCCCCCGCGCCGATCCTGATGGTCGGTCTGCAGGGCTCGGGGAAGACCACCACCACCGCCAAGCTCGCCAAGCGCCTCACCGACCGCGAGAAAAAGCGCGTGCTGATGGCCAGCCTCGACACCAACCGCCCCGCCGCGATGGAACAGCTGGCGATCCTCGGCCAGCAGATCGGCGTCGACACGCTGCCGATCGTGCCGGGCGAAAACGCCGTGCAGATCGCGCGCCGTGCCAAGCAGCAGGCGAGCTTCGGCGGCTATGACGTCTATATGCTCGACACCGCCGGGCGACTGCATATTGACCAGGTGCTGATGGACGAGGTGCAGGCCGTCCGCGACGTGGTGAACCCGCGCGAGACGCTGCTGGTCGTCGACGGGCTGACCGGGCAGGACGCGGTGAACGTCGCGACCGAGTTCGATGCCAAGGTCGGCGTCTCGGGCGTGGTGCTGACCCGGATGGACGGCGACGGCCGCGGCGGTGCGGCGCTGTCGATGCGCCAGATCACCGGCAAGCCGATCCGCTTTGTCGGGCTTGGCGAAAAGATGGACGCGCTGGAAAGCTTCGATGCCGAGCGGGTCGCGGGCCGCATCCTCGGCATGGGCGACATCGTGGCGCTGGTCGAGAAGGCGCAGCAGGTGCTCGAGGTCGAGCAGGCCGAGCGCATGATGAAGCGGTTTGCCAAGGGTCTGTTCAACATGAACGACCTGAAGAACCAGCTGGAGCAGATGCAGAAGATGGGCGGGATGCAGTCCATCATGGGCATGATGCCCGGCATGGGGAAGATGGCGAAACAGGCCGAGGCGGCGGGGATCGACGACACCATGCTGCGCCGGCAGATCGCGCTGATCAACTCGATGACCAAGAAGGAACGCGCCAACCCCGAGCTGCTGCAGGCCAGCCGCAAGAAGCGCATCGCCGCCGGCGCGGGCATGGAGGTGGCCGAGCTGAACAAGCTGCTGAAGATGCAGCGGCAGATGGCCGATACCATGAAAAAGGTCAGCAAGATGGGCAAGGGCGCGATGCTGAAACAGGCGATGCGCGCTATGTCCGGCAAGGGCGGCGGGCTGCCCGATCTGGCCGAGGCCGATCCGGCCAAGATGGCCGAGGCCGCGAAGATGCTGCAGGACCCGCGGGGCCTGGGCGGGCAGCTGGGCGGCATGAACCTGCCCGGCGGGCTCTCGGGGCTGTTCGGCAAGAAATGACCGCCCGCCCCATGACCGCGCAATCCGCAACCGCAAGAGAGCCCCTGGATGAGTGACGCCCAGAACCGCGCCGCCGCCCTGCTACGGGAACATCGCGCCAGCATCGACCGGCTGGATGCGATCCTGGTCTATACGCTGGCCGAGCGGTTCCAGCACACGCAATCGGTCGGCCGGCTCAAGGCCGAACATGATCTTCCGCCCTCGGACCCTGCGCGCGAGGCGCAGCAGATCGAGCGGCTGGAACGGCTGGCGCGCGAGGCCGATCTCGACCCCGAGTTCGCGCGCAAGTTCCTCAACTTCGTGATCGCCGAGGTGATCCGGCACCACGAGATCCTTCAGTCCTGAGGCGCGCCCGCGCGTCGCAACACGCCATTTCCAAAGGAGAACAACCAAATGGCCATGAAAATCCGTCTCGCCCGTGGCGGGTCCAAGAAACGCCCCCATTACGCCATCGTGGCCTCGGATTCGCGGATGCCGCGCGACGGCCGCTTCCTGGAAAAGCTGGGCGTCTACAACCCGCTGCTGCCCAAGGATTCGGAAGACCGCGTCAAGATCGACCTTGAGCGGGTGCAGTACTGGCTGAGCCATGGCGCGCAGCCGACCGACCGGGTGGCGCGCTTCCTGGAAGCCGCGGGCGTGAAGGAAAAGACCGAGCGCCAGAACCTGAAGAAGGGCGAGCCGGGCAAGGCCGCGAAAGAGCGCGCGCAGAAGCGCCTCGACCGCGAAGAGGCCGCCCGCGCCGCCTCCGAGGAAGCCAAGGCCGCCCCGGCCGAAGCCCCGGCCGAGGAAGCCGCGACCGAGTGATCCCTGGCAGCGGCGGGGCAGGGTCCCGCCGCGGCCCGTCTGTCCAGCGAAAGGCCGCCCATGACCGAAGGCGCCAAGGCTGAAACTGTCTGCGTCGGCGCCATCGCCGGCGCTTTCGGCGTTCGTGGCGAGGTGCGGCTGAAAAGCTTCTGCACCACCGCCGAGGACATCGCCACCTATGGCCCGCTTGCGACCGAGGACGGCGGCCGCCGTTTTACCGTGCGGCTGACCCGCCCGGTCACCGGCGGGTTGGCGGCGCGTTTGTCCGGGGTCGAGACCCGCGAACAGGCCGAGGCGCTGAAGGGCGCGACGCTGTGGGCCGACCGCGCGGCGCTGCCGGCGCTGCCCGAGGATGAGTTCTACCATGCCGACCTGATCGGGCTCGAGGTGGTGGACCCCGGCGGCGCGGTGCTGGGGCGGGTGCGGGCGATCCACGACCACGGCGCGGGCGATATCCTGGACGTGCAGGGGCCGGGGGGTGGGCTGCTGATCCCCTTTACCCGCGCGGCGGTGCCGACCGTGGATGTCGCGGCCGGGCGCATCGTCGCCGACCCGCCGGACAGCGATGAATAGCCCCGCGCCTGCGGCCCCCTGGACCGCGCAGATCGTCACCCTGTTCCCCGAGGCGTTTCCCGGCACGCTGGGTCTGTCGCTGACCGGCCGTGCGCTGGCCGAGGGGATCTGGGCGTTGCGCACCCTCCAGCTGCGCGATTTCGGCCTGGGCCGGCATCGCAACGTGGACGACACGCCGGCGGGCGGCGGCGCCGGGCTGGTGATCCGCCCCGACGTGCTCGGTCCCGCGCTGCAGGCGGCGAAAGCCGCGGCGCCGGAACTGCCGGTGGTGTATCTTTCGCCCCGCGGCCGCCCGCTGACCCAGGCGCTGGCGCGCGAGCTGGCGCAGGGCCCCGGCGTCACGCTGATCTGCGGCCGGTTCGAGGGCGTGGACCAGCGGGTGCTGGACGCCCATGACGTCACCGAAATCAGCATCGGCGATTACGTCCTGACCGGGGGCGAGATCGCCGCTCAGGTCTTGATCGACGCGACGGTCCGCCTTATACCGCGCGTGCTGGGGAATCAGGATTCTCTGGCCGAGGAATCCTTTGCCCACGGCCTGCTTGAACACCCGCAATACACGAAACCCGCCGAATGGGAGGGTCGCAGGGTCCCCGACGTGCTGTTGTCGGGCAATCACGCGGCAATCTCGCGCTGGCGGGAAGAACAGGCCGAAAGCCTGACCAAGCAACGCCGCCCCGACCTGTGGCGGGCATATGCCGACCGGCATGTGGACCCGGACCGAAGGACGCAGCTCTCGGGCGCATCAGACCAATCGCGGGACCGCCGCGAGCATGACAAGGACGAAATGCGATGAACCTGATCGCCCAGCTGGAAGCCGAGCAGATCGCCGCTCTCGGCAAGACCATCCCCGATTTCAAGGCCGGCGACACCGTGCGCGTCGGCTACAAGGTGACCGAGGGCACCCGTACCCGCGTGCAGATGTACGAAGGCGTCTGCATCAGCCGCCGCGGCGGCGACACGCTGGCCGCCTCGTTCACCGTGCGCAAGATCTCGTTCGGCGAAGGGGTCGAGCGGGTGTTCCCGCTGTATTCGACCAACGTCGAATCGATCGAGGTCGTCCGCCGTGGCCGCGTCCGCCGCGCCAAGCTGTACTACCTGCGCGAGCGCCGCGGCAAATCCGCCCGTATCGCCGAGATGTCCAACTACAAGCCGAAGGCCGCCAAGGCCGACGCCCAAGCCTGAGGTCGCGCGCCATGAAAGCCGAAATCCACCCCGCCTATCACATGATCACCGTCAAGATGACCGACGGGACCACCTATCAGACCCGCTCGACCTGGGGCAAAGAGGGCGACACCATGTCGCTGGATATCGATCCGACCTCGCACCCCGCCTGGACCGGCGGCTCGGCCAAGCTGATGGACACCGGGGGGCGCGTCTCGCGCTTCAAGAACAAATACGCCGGTCTGGGCTTCTGATCCCGACTGTTGCAGGAAAAGCGACGCCGCCCCGACGGGCGGCGTTTTGCATTGGTTTTTCGAGACATTCTCGCGGGTTGTCCACAGTTCAATCGCGGCGCGGCCATGACTCGGGGGCGCGCAGCCGCTAGATTGCGCCGGCAAGCGGAGGCGATTCGTGGCGCATATCATCGTCGTCGGCAATGAAAAGGGCGGGTCGGGGAAATCCACGACCTCGATGCATATCGCGACCGCGCTGGCCCGGATGGGGCACCGCGTCGGCGCGCTGGACCTGGATGTGCGCCAGCGAAGCTTCGGCCGCTATCTGGAAAACCGCATGGCCTTCCTGGCGCGCGAGGGGATCGCGCTGCCCACCCCAACGCTGGGCGAACTGTCCCGCGACGTCGAGGGCGTGGACCCGCTGTCGGCGGCGGTGGGGGCGCTGGACCCCGAACATGACTTCATCGTGATCGACTGCCCCGGCTCGCATACGAAGCTCAGCCAGATGGCGCATACGTTGGCCGACACGCTGGTCACCCCGATGAACGACAGCTTCATCGACTTTGACCTGCTGGCGCGGATGTCGCCCGAGGGCGAGGTGCTGGGCCCTTCGATCTATTCGGAAATGGTCTGGTCGGCGCGGCAGCTGCGCGGGCAGGCCGGGGCCGGTCCGATCGACTGGGTGGTGCTGCGCAACCGGCTGGGCACCACCGAAATGCACAACAAACGCCGGGTCGGAGAGGCGCTGACCCGGCTGTCGCGCCGCATCGGCTTCCGCGTCGCGGCGGGGTTCGCCGAGCGAGTGATCTATCGCGAGTTGTTCCCCCGCGGGCTGACCCTGCTGGACCTGCGCGACATCGGCACCCAGCAGCTGTCGATGTCGAACATCGCCGCCCGGCAGGAACTGCGCGATTTGCTGGCGGAATTGCGCCTGCCGGGCGTCAAGGTGCAGGTCTAGCTGCGCCCTCGCCGCGGATCACGGCGCCGATCACCGGCTTGCCATGGCACGTTGTCGCAGGCGGCGGCGTTGCTTATGTGGCAGCGATGTTATCAGGGCCTTCGACCATGTGGCGCTTTTCCCTTTTCTTGACGCTGGCCCTGCTGGGGCCGGGGACGGCGCTGGCGATGGGTGACCGCCCCCCGCCCGCACCCCCCGCGGCCGAGGCGACCGCCCCCACCGTTACCGTCGCCCCCGCCGTGCGGGCCGAGGTGCAGGCGCGGGTGCCGCTGTCGGGCACGCTGGTCGCGCGCGAGGTGGTGCAGGTCACCCCCCGCATCGAGGGGCAGGAAATCCTGTCGCTGGGCGCCGAGCCGGGCGACCGGGTGGAACAGGGGCAGGAACTTGCCCGCCTGTCCGACGTGACCCTGCGCGCGCAACTGGCGCAGGCCGATGCCGAATTGCAGCGCGCGACCGCCGGCGTGGCGCAGGCGGAAAGCCAGATCGCCAGCAACGAGGCCGCTCTGGCGCAGGCCATCGCCGCGCTGGAACGCGCCCGCAGCCTGCGGCAGTCGGGCAGCGGAACCCAGGCGGCGCTGGATCAGGCCATCGCGGCCGAGGCCGGCGCCCGCGCCGCCGCCATCAGCTCGCGCGAGGGGCTGGCGGTCGCCCGCGCCGCCGCGGCGCAGGCCCGCGCCGCGCGCGACATCGCCCAGATCAACGTCGACCGCACCCGCATCACCGCCCCGGTGGCGGGCCGCGTCTCCAGCCGCAATGCGCAGATCGGCGCGATCGCCACCGCCAGCGCCGGGCCGATGTTCACCCTGATCGCCGACGGCTCGATCGAGTTCGAGGGCGAGGTGATCGAGACCGCGCTGCCCGCGCTGCGCCCCGGCCAGACGGCCGAGCTGGACGTGGCCGGCGTCGGCCGCATCGCCGGGCGGGTGCGGCAACTGCCCGCCGCGGTCGATGCCACCACAAGGCTGGGGCTGGTCCGGGTCGAGTTGCCCGCGGATGAGCGGCTGCTGATCGGGCTGTTCGTCAGCGGCGACATCGTCACCGAGCGGCGCGAGGCGGTGACCGTCCCCGCCACCGCCGTGCTTGCCGACGCCTCGGGCGAGCGGGTGCAGGTGGTCGAGGGCGGCGTCGTGGAAACCCGCGCCGTGCGCGCCGGGCTGCTGTGGCAAGGCCAGCGCGAGATCACCGAGGGGCTGGCCGCGGGCGAGACCGTGATCGCCCGCGCCGGCGCGTTCTTCCGCAGCGGCGACCGGGTGAGCGCCACGACCGAGCCGCAGGATGCGCCCCCCGACGGGGCCATGGCGGACAATCCCGGCCAGACCCCGCCCGCCGCCGCTTCCGGGACCCCGGGGGAGCAGGCTTCCACCGCCTCGGAAGCCGCGGCGCCCCTTGCCGCCCAAGCGGCCGAGACCGGGGCGCGGCCATGAATCTTTCCACCTGGTCGATCCGCCATCCCGTCCCGCCCATTGCCATCTTCATGGTGCTGGTGGTGCTGGGGCTGGTCAGCTTCATGCGGCTGCCGGTCACGGCGATGCCGAACGTGGATCTGCCGATCATCTCGGTCAGCATCGGCCAGCCCGGCGCGGCGCCGACGGAGCTGACCTCGCAGGTGGTGCGCCCGATCGAGGATGCCATCGCCAATGTGCAGGGCGTGCGCCATGTCAGCGCCACCGCCTCGGACGGGGCGGCCAGCCTGACCATCGAGTTCGAGCTGGAAACCGACAGCGACCGGGCGCTGAACGACATCAAGGACGCGGTGGCCAGCGTCCGCGCCGATCTGCCGCAGTCGATCACCGAGCCCTTGGTGCGGCGGCTGGACGTCACCGGGATGCCGGTGCTGACCTATGCGGTCAGCGACCCCTCGCGCTCGCTGGAAGGGCTGTCCAAGTTCGTTGACGACGTGATCGCGCGCGAGCTGTCGGCGCTGCCCGGCATCGGATCGATCGAGCGGATCGGCGGCGCCGACCGCCAGATCGAGGTGGCGCTGGACCCCGACCGGCTGCTGGCGCACGGGCTGACCGCGGCCGAGGTGTCGTCAGAACTGCGGCAGCGCAACATCAACATGGGCGGCGGCCGCGGCGATCTGGCGGGGCGGGAATATTCCATCCGCACCCTGGGGTCCGCCGACACGGTGGCGCAGCTGGCCGGCACGCCCATCTCCATCGCCGGCGGACGCACGGTGCGGCTGGACCAGCTGGGCACGGTCAGCGACGGCGCCACCGACGAGCGCAGCTTTGCGCTGCTGGGGGCCGAGCCGGTGGTGGCCTTCGGCGTCTATCGCGCCTCGGGCGCCTCGGACCTGGTGGCGGGCGACAACGCCAAGGCGCGGCTGGCCGAGCTGGGCACGCGCTATCCGAACCTGCGCATCACCCTGATCGACGACGCCACCACCTATACGCTGCAATCCTACGACACCGCCATGCACACGCTGTACGAAGGCGCGGCGCTGGCGGTGATCGTGGTGCTGCTGTTCCTGCGCAACTGGCGCGCCACGCTGATCGCCGCCACCGCGCTGCCGCTGTCGGTGATCCCGACCTTCTTCGTGATGGAGTGGCTGGGGTTCACGCTGAACGGCATCAGCCTGCTGGCGATCACGCTGGTGACCGGCATCCTTGTCGACGACGCCATCGTCGAGATCGAGAACATCGTGCGCCACATGCACGAGGGCAGCCCGCCCTATCAGGCGGCCGAGGAAGCCGCGGCCGAGATCGGCATGACCGTGATCGCAATCAGCTTTTCCATCGTGGCGGTGTTCGCGCCGGTGGCCTTCATGTCCGGAATCGCCGGGCAGTATTTCAAGCAGTTCGGGCTGACGGTGGCGGTCTCGGTGCTGTTTTCGCTGCTGGTGGCGCGGATCATCACCCCGATGCTGGCCGCCTATTTCATCCGCGGCGGCGGCCACGCCGAAAGCTCGGGCGACGGGGTGGCGATGCGCGGGCTGATGCGGGTGCTGGGATGGACCATGCGCCACCGGGGGCGGACCCTGCTGCTGGGTCTGGGGGTGTTCGCGGGCTCGATCTATTCCGCCACGTTGCTGCCGACCGAGTTCATCGCCGAGGGCGACGTCGGCCGCAGCCAGATCGAGGTCGAGCTGCCCCCCGGATCGCTGGTCGAGGACAACGAGGCGGTGATGCGCGCCCTGTCGCACCGCATCGCCACCATCCCCGAGGTCGAGTCGGTCTTTGTCATGGGCGGCACCTCGGAACCCACCAAGTCGCGGCTGATGATCAACTATGGCAACAAGGCCAGCCGCGACCGCTCGCAAGCCGAGATCGAGGCCGGGCTGAAGCAGATGCTGGCCGACGTGGCCGACGTGCGGCTGAATTTCCAGAACCAGGCCGGCGGCAACGACCTGACCGTCAGCGTCATGGGCGACACCGAGGACGGCGCCGCGCAGGCGGCCGAACTGCTGGTGGCAAGGATGCGCGAGATGCCGCAGCTGGAAAACGTCACCTCCTCATCCGCGTTGCAGCGCCCGGAAATCCAGATCACCCCGCGCGAAGGGGTGGCGGCGCAGCTGGGGGTTTCCACCGCCGCCATGGCGCAGACGCTGCTGGTAGCGACGCTGGGGGATGCGGAATCGAACCTGCCCAAGTTCAATGCCGGCGACGAGCAGGTGCCGATCATGGTGCGGCTGAACGAACAGGCGCGCGGCGACCTGATGGAGCTGCGCAACCTGCGGGTGCCGTCCTCGGCCGGGCAGGTGCCGCTGGGCGCGCTGGCCGAGGTCACGCTGTCGGCCGGCGCCACCCAGATCGCCCGCTATGACCAGCGCTATCGCACCACCGTGTCGGCGAACCTGGCCGATGGCGCGATCCTGGGCCCGGTCGCGGCGCAGGTGCAGGCGGCGCAGGCAGAGCTGGAGCTGCCGCCGGGCACCGAGTTCCAAGCCTCGGGCGACGCCGAGATCATGGGCGAGGTGTTTTCCGCCTTTGGCCTCGCCATGGGGGCGGGGGTGATGTTCGTCTATGTGGTGCTGGTGCTGCTGTTTCATAATTTCGTCACCCCGGTCAGCATCCTGCTGTCGCTGCCGCTGGCGATCGGCGGCGCAATCCTGGCGCTTTACGCCACCGGCAACGCCATCGGCATGGCGGTGGTGATCGGCTTCCTGATGCTGATGGGCATCGTCACCAAGAACGCGATCATGCTGGTCGAGTTCGCGGTCCAGGCGATGGAGCGGGGCGCCGAAAAGCGGGACGCGATCCTCGATGCCGTGCACAAGCGCGCCCGCCCGATCATCATGACCACCATCGCCATGGCGGCAGGGATGCTGCCCTCGGCGCTGTCCACGGCCGAGGGGTCCGAGTTCCGCTCGCCCATGGCGGTGGCGGTGATCGGCGGGCTGCTGCTGTCGACGCTGCTGTCGCTGCTGTTCGTGCCGTCGCTGTTTTCACTGCTGCACGGCGCACAGGCGCGGCTGGGCGGCTGGATCGGACGCCGGCTGGGGCTGAACCGGGCCGCCGAGACGGCGGCGGAGTAGGGGGCTCTGCCCCCGGCGCTCGCGCCTCCCCCCGGGATATTCGGGCAAGGAAGAAAGAACAGCTATCCCGTTAAGGGGGCGGGCCAGGCGTCGGGCCCGAGCAGCTTGTCGAGTAGGCCATCGAGGCCGTCCACCGCGACGAACCTGGTGGCGGGCACGACCCGATGGGCTGGACGTTCGGCCTTGAAACCCTCTGCATTGGCTTTTGTATGGCGGGCGACCGGATAGTTGTCGAAGCTGTCCGGGCCCGGAATGAACACGCGATAGCCTAGGATATTGAGACCGTCATCGACCTCCATCCAGACGACGCAGCCTGCTTGCCGCCGGGCCAGCGCGATTCCAACCTTTTGCGATCTGGTGCTGGCGCCCTTACGGCTGGCCTTGAGCTGGACATGGCGCGTGATGCTGCGGCCGCTCAGCACCAGATCGTAGCCGCCGGCGTCGAAGGCCGAGTGCAGGATTTCGACGTCGAACACGCCCCGCTGCCATAGGCGCTGCAGCAGCGAGGCGGTCAGTTGGTGCTCAAGGATGACCTCGCGCAGGACGGAATGGCGCGCATGGATATCGCGCCATTCCGAAGTCACGCCAGCATCCCCAGCGGGTTTTCCAGATGGGCGATGATGGCGGCCAGGAGTTCCGCGCCAAGCGCGCCGTCGATCACCCGGTGGTCGACCGAGAGGGTCAGCGACATCAGGTTGCGGATCACGATCTCGCCCCCCTCGGCCACCGGGGTGGGGATGCCGGCGCCGACGGCGAGGATGGCGCCGTGCGGCGGGTTGATCACCGCGTCGAAGTTCTCGATCCCGAACATGCCGAGGTTCGAGATGGCGAAGCTGCCGCCCTGGTATTCATGCGGCGCCAGTTTCTTTGAGCGGGCGCGGGCGGCGAGGTCCTTCATTTCCGCCGACAGCGCCGACAGAGTCTTCTGGTGGGCGTCCTTCAGGACGGGCGTGAACAGCCCGCCCTCGACCGCGACGGCGACCGCCACGTCCGAGGGTTTCAGCTGGATGATCCGGTCGCCGGCCCAGACCGCGTTCGCCGCCGGCACCTGCTGCAGCGCCAGCGCGCAGGCCTTGATGATGAAGTCGTTGACCGACAGCTTGACGCCCCGCGATTCCAGCTGCGCATTCAGCGTCGCCCGGAACTCCATCAGCGCGTCGAGTTTCACCGAGCGGCGCAGGTAGAAATGCGGGATGGTCTGCTTGGCCTCGGACAGCCGTGCGGCGATGGTGCGGCGCATCCCGTCCAGCGCGATCTCGGTAGTCTCGCGGCCTTCCAGCATCTTGCGCACGGTCTCGTAGCCCATGCCCTGCGGGGCGGCGGCTGCGGCCGCCGGGGCTGCGGCGGGTTTCGGGGCCTCGGCGGCGGCGGGTTTGGCCGCGCCGGGCTGGGCCTGTTCGACGTCGGCCTTGACGATGCGGCCTTTCGGGCCGCTGCCGGTGATGCCGGCAAGGTCGATGCCGCGTTCCGCCGCAATCCGCCGCGCGAGCGGAGAGGCGAAGATGCGGTTGCCCTTGTCCCTTGCCGGGGCTGCGGCTGCCTGCGCCTTGCCCGCGGCCGGGGCTGCGGCGGCATCGGGTTTTGCAGCGGGCTTTTCGTCGGGTGCGTCGGCCGCGGTCTCGGATTTGGGTGCGGAGGGGGGACTTGCCCCCTCGACGTCCTCGACGCTTTCGCCCTCTTCGACCAGCACCGCGATCGGGGTGTTGACGGCGACGCCCTGGGTGCCCTCGGCGATCAGGATCTTGCCGATCACGCCCTCGTCCACCGCCTCGAACTCCATCGTGGCCTTGTCGGTCTCGATCTCGGCGAGGATGTCGCCGGATTTCACGGTGTCGCCTTCTTTCACCAGCCATTTGGCCAGCGTGCCCTCCTCCATCGTCGGGGAAAGCGCGGGCATCAGGATTTCGGTTGCCATGTCTCGCGCCCCCTTACCGATAGGTCACGTTGCGGACGGCCTGCACGACCTCGTCGGCCGTGATCAGCGCCAGCCGTTCAAGGTTGGCCGCATAGGGCATCGGCACGTCCTTGCCGGTGCAGTTGATCACCGGCGCGTCCAGCCAGTCAAAGGCGTTTTCCATCAACCAGGCGCTGATGTGATTGCCGATGGAACCGACGGGGAAACCCTCTTCCACCGTCACGCAGCGATTGGTCTTCTGCACCGATTTCAGCACCGTGGCATAGTCGATGGGGCGCAGGGTGCGCAGGTCGATCACCTCGGCCTCGATCCCGCCCTCGGCCAGCTTCTCGGCCGCCTCAAGCGCATGAGCCATGCCGATGCCGAAGCTGACGATGGTCACGTCAGAGCCCTTGCGCGCCACTTTGGCCTTGCCGAAGGGGACGGTGAAATCCTCGAGCACCGGCACGTCGAAGCTGCGCCCATAGAGGATCTCGTTTTCCAGGAAGATCACCGGGTTCGGGTCGCGGATCGCGGTCTTCAGCAGCCCCTTGGCGTCGGCGGCGGAATAGGGCTGCACGACCTTGAGGCCCGGGATCGCCGCATACCACGCCGCGTAATCCTGGCTGTGCTGGGCGGCGACGCGGGCGGCGGCGCCGTTCGGGCCGCGGAACACGATGGGGCAGCCCATCTGCCCGCCCGACATGTACAGCGTCTTGGCGGCCGAGTTCACGATCTGGTCGATGGCCTGCATGGCAAAGTTGAAGGTCATGAACTCGACGATCGGGCGCAGCCCGCCAAAGGCGGCGCCGACGCCGATGCCGGCAAAGCCGTGTTCGGAAATCGGCGTGTCCACCACCCGGCGCGGGCCGAAACGGTCCAGCAGCCCCTGGCTGATCTTGTAGGCGCCCTGGTATTCGCCGACCTCCTCGCCCATCAGGAACACCGATTCGTCGCGCTCCATCTCTTCGGCCATGGCCTCGCGCAGCGCCTCGCGGACGGTCATCTGCCTGAGCTCGGTGCCCTCGGGCCAGTCGGGGGATTCGTCGGGTTCCGGGGTGTGGACCGATTCGACCGCGGATTTGGCGGCGGCGGGGGCGGGGGCGGGCGCCTCGGACGCCTCGTCGCGGCTGGCCTCGCTCTCGGCAGGCGGCTTTTCCGCTGCGGGCGCGGGCGCGGCGTCGGCCGATTCGCCCTCGGCCAGCAGCGTGGCGATGGGGGTGTTGACCTTGACCCCCTGCGTACCCTCGGCCACCAGCAGGCGGCCGATCACGCCCTCGTCCACCGCCTCGAACTCCATCGTGGCCTTGTCGGTCTCGATCTCGGCGAGGATGTCGCCGGATTTCACGGTGTCGCCTTCTTTCACCAGCCATTTGGCCAGCGTGCCTTCCTCCATCGTCGGAGAGAGCGCGGGCATCAGGATTTCGGTTGCCATCTGTCAGCCCCTCTCTCAGGCGTTCACGTCTTGCGACGACTGCTGCGGCACGTCGTCGGCGTAGATGTCGGTCCACAGCTCTTCCAGCGGCGGCTCGGGGCTTTCGCGGGCGAAATCGGCGGAATCGTTCACGATGTCCTTGATGTCCTTGTCGATCGCCTTGAGGTCGTCCTCGGCCGCGTGCCCGCCCTGCAGCAGCAGCTGGCGGACGTGCTCGATCGGGTCGCGCTCGTCGCGCATCTTCTGCACCTCTTCGCGGGTGCGGTATTTCGCCGGGTCGGACATGGAGTGGCCGCGATAGCGATAGGTCATCATTTCAAGGATATACGGGCCCTTGCCGGCGCGGCAGTGGGCCACGGCCTTTTCGCCGGCGGCCTTGACCGCCAGCACGTCCATGCCGTCGACCTGCTCGCCGGGGATGCCGAAGGCCTCGCCGCGGCCGAACAGCGTGGTGGATTTGGTGGACCGCTTCATGCTGGTCCCCATGGCGTACTGGTTGTTCTCGATCACGAAGACGACCGGCAGGTCCCACAGCTCGGCCATGTTGTAGGTTTCATAGACCTGGCCCTGGTTGGCAGCGCCGTCGCCGAAATAGGTAAAGGTGACGTTGTCGTTGCCCTTGTACTTGTCGGCAAACGCCAGCCCTGCGCCCAGCGGCACCTGCGCCGCGACGATGCCGTGGCCGCCGTAGAAATGCTTTTCGCGGCTGAACATGTGCATCGAGCCGCCCTTGCCCTTGGAATAGCCGCCGATGCGGCCGGTGAGCTCTGCCATCACCCCGCGCGCCTTCATCCCCGAGGCCAGCATGTGCCCGTGGTCGCGATAGCTGGTGATGCGCTTGTCGCCCTCTTTCGCGGCGGCCTCGAGCCCGACCACCACGGCCTCTTGCCCGATGTAGAGGTGGCAGAACCCGCCGATCAGCCCCATGCCGTAAAGCTGGCCTGCCTTTTCCTCGAATCGCCGGATCAGCAGCATTTCCCGATAGTATTTCAGCAGCTCGTCGCGCGAGACATTGGGCTGCTGCGGGGGCTGGGCCGTCTCGGCCGGCTTTCTCGCCATCTGCGTTCTCCGGGTTCCTGGATGCTGCCGAAAAAATGGTTCAGCGTTGAACTATCTTAGAATCGGGATTTCGCCGGACGCAAGGCGCATTCTGCACCCTCGGGCGTGGCCGGCGAAGATCGGCAGAGAAAGCTTGTGGAGACGCAGCAGGACGCCGCGGGATCAGCGGACGATCAGCTCGTCCCCGCGCACCAGCCCCAGCACGTCGCGGGCGCGTTCGTCCAGCAGTTCGAGATCGAGGTATTCATCCGACAGCCGCCGGGTCAGGTTCTTCATCCGCGCCACCTCGGCCGCCAGCG
The DNA here is from genome assembly GCF_047716885.1 of Paracoccus sp. SJTW-4. Classification (NCBI taxonomy): domain Bacteria; kingdom Pseudomonadati; phylum Pseudomonadota; class Alphaproteobacteria; order Rhodobacterales; family Paracoccaceae; genus Paracoccus; species Paracoccus sp. SJTW-4. Next base: position 30,404 of record NZ_CP136681.1, read on the forward strand.
CGTCGCGCTCGGCCACCAGCTGCGCGGTCTCGGCCTCGAGCTGGACCCGGCGCAGGATCCCCGAGGGGCCCTGCACGGCGGCAAAGGCGAAATAGAGCGACAGCAGCAGCGCAAGCAGCACATAGACCAGCGCGCCGATGGGCAGGGTTCGGTTCATGTCTCGGTCCGTTTTCCGCCATCCTGCCACGGCGGGCGGGCAAGGGGAATTGCCCGCGATGCGCGCCTGCGCGGCCGCGGCGGAACCCGGCGGCACTCCCCGACATTCCTGCTCGCGCCCCGGGGGCGGGGCCGGTAGAGTGCCCGGGCAGGCAAGATGCAAGGAGAGGCGATGTCCATGCGCAACATCCAGGTGGTGCTGGGGGTGGCCTTCGGCGTGCTGCTGTTCCTGTTCCTCGACTATTCGCTGCCCAGCCGCGACACGGTGCGGATCACCAACACCTATAACAAGCTGACCGATCTGGGCTGGAACCGGATCTTCTATGCCGCTGCCTCGACCGGCGCGGTCGAGACCGCCGAGGGGCGGCGCGACGTGCGCTTTATCGACACGGTGCGGCCGAACGGGCGCCCGCGGGTCTATCGCAACGAGGACACCGGCCTGATCTGGCCGCCGTATTTCAAATACGACAGCTCGGACCTGCATGCGATCGCGGGGGACATGCGGTCCACTGCCGCGCAGCCCCGCTGGGTCAGCATCACCTCCTATGGCTGGCGCAACGACCTGATCACCATCTTCCCGAACGCGATCTCGATCCGCCCGGTGGCGGGACCGCAGGACCGGCCGATGAACTGGCTGGCGATGGTGATCCTGGCGGCGATGGGGCTGGCGCTGTTCCTGTTCTGGAGCCGGTGGAACCGCTTTGCCGCCCGCCGCCTGGAACCGGCGGTCGAGCGGGCCGAGGCGCGGGCCGACCGGATGCGGGGCCGGTTCCGGCGCTGGCTGGGCCGCTAGTGTGGCCATGGGCGGCGCGGGTCCGGCGTCGCTGGGGCGATGGGTATTTGGGCCAGAAAGAAGCGGCTGGTGCGGAGGAAGCGCTGGGCCGGAGCGGGCGAGCGCGGTGGTTTGCGTCGCTGGGCGGATGGGTATTTCAGCCAGAAAGAAGCGGCTGACACGGGAAGGCACGTTGGGCTTGGGCAAGCGGCCGCGAGATTTATCGCCCGGCGGATGGGTGTCGAGACCAGAAAGAAGACGCTGGCGCGGGAGAGGCAGGCCGCCTGCCTGCGCCGGAGGTGGCTAAATCGGTCGCGGGGGCGGCAAGCCGCTTGGGGTTGCCTGCCGCCGGGAACGGAGGTGGCAGCGACGGGCCGTGCGACGGTGTGGGGTTTCTGTGGTGGTGTGGCGCGGAACGCAGGGCTCAGATGAAGCCCAGCTCCAGCCGCGCCTCGTCGGACATCATTTCCATTCCCCAGGGCGGCTGGAAGGTCATGTCCACGTCGACCTGGCGCACACCGGGCAGCGCGCTGACCGCATCGGCGACCCAGCCCGGCATCTCGCCCGCGACCGGGCAGCCGGGGGCGGTCAGCGTCATCATGATGCGCACCGCGTTGGTGTCGTCGATGGCGATGGTGTAGATCAGCCCGAGGTCGAAGATATTGACCGGGATTTCCGGGTCGTAGACCGTGCGGCAGGCCTCGACCACGCTTTCGTACAGCGGGTGGTCGACGGACGAGGGCGCGATCAGCGGCTCGCCTTCAGTTGTCTGCGGCTGGGTCATGCCATTCTCCGGTGAAGTCATGTGGTGCATATAGGCGGTCCGGAAGGCAGAGGAAAGGGCGCGCGCCCGCGTTGGGAAGGCCGGCCCCGGTCCGGCTGGTGCCCGATCAGCCGCGTCCGGTCGGCGTGGACGTTGAGCCGGCGCCCGTACCTGTCATCGCCCCGTCATCCGATCCGGCCAACAGCATTCGCCCCGGACAACCCGGCCCGAGATCACACTCTCGCGCAACCGCCGCCTCAGCCCCGCTCGGCCGCCTCGAGCCGTTCCAGCGCGTCCAGCCACAGTGCCTCGGCGCGGGGCAGGGCTTGCGTCGCCTCGGCGTGCTTGCGGCCCCATTTCTCGGCCTCGGCGGGGTCGTCGTAAAGCGCGGGGTCGGCCATCTTTTCGCTGATCTTTTCCAGCATGGTGGTCAGCTTTTCGACCCGCTCCTCGCCGCGGCGGACTTCGGCACGCAGTTCCAGGATTTCGTCGCGGCTGGCGTGCTTTGCCGCGGGCTTGGCAGCCTCGCGCGGGCGCTCGGGTTCGTCCGGGGCCAGTAGCGACTTGCGGTAGCTGTCGAGGTCGTTGGCATAGGGGCGCACCGCGCCGTCCGCGACCAGCCACAGCCGGTCCGCGACCAGTTCCAGCAGATGCATGTCGTGGGATACCAGCACCACCGCGCCGGTATAATCGTTCAGCGCCTCGGTCAGCGCCTCGCGCGATTCGATGTCCAGGTGGTTGGTCGGCTCGTCGAGAATCAGCAGATGCGGCGCGTCGATGGTAGCCAGCAGCAGCGACAGCCGCGATTTCTGCCCGCCCGACAGCGCGCGCACCCTGGTTTCCGCCTGCGCCTCCATCAGCCCGAAGCCTGCCAGCCGGGCGCGCAGCCGCGCCGGGGCCTCGTCCGGGCGCAGGCGGCGGACGTGGTCCAGCGGGGTTTCGTCCAGCGACAATTCGTCCACCTGGTGCTGGGCGAAATACCCCACCCGCAGCTTGGACGAGCGCGCGACCGCCCCCTCCATCGCCGGCAGCCGCCCGGCCAGCAGCTTGGAGAGGGTGGATTTCCCCTGCCCGTTGCGGCCCAGCAGCGCGATGCGGTCGTCCTGGTCGATGCGCAGGTTCAGCCGCCGCAGCACCGCGCGTTCGCCATAACCCACCGAGACCCCGTCCAGCGACAGGATCGGCGGCGACAGCTGGTCGGGCTGGGGAAAGGTGAAACGGTGGAACTTCGCCTCTTCGGGGGCGGTGATCGGCTCCATCTTCGCCAGCGCCTTCAGGCGGGACTGGGCCTGCGCGGCCTTGGTGGCCTTGGCGCGGAAACGATCGACGAAGCTTTGCAGATGGGCGCGGCGGGCCTCTTGCTTCTTGGCCTCGGCGGCCTGCAGGGCCCGGCGCTCGGCCCGGATGCGGGCGAAACTGTCGTAGCCGCCGGAATACAGCGTCAGCCTGCGGTCATCCAGGTGCAGGATCGACCCCACGGCCCGGTTCAGCAGCCCGCGGTCGTGGCTGATGACGATGACGGTATGGGGGTAGCGGGCCAGATACCCTTCGAGCCACAGCGCCCCTTCGAGGTCGAGGTAGTTCGTCGGCTCGTCCAGCAGCAGCAGGTCGGGACGCGCGAACAGCACCCCCGCCAGCGCCATCCGCATCCGCCAGCCGCCCGAGAAATCGCCGGTGGGCCGGGCCTGATCGGCGGGCGGGAACCCCAGCCCCTGCAGGATCGCGGCCGCGCGCCCCTCGGCCGACCAGGCGTCGATGTCGGCCAGCCGTGTCTGGATCTCGGCGATGCGGTGGGGGTCGCTGGCGGTGGCAGCCTCGGCCAGCAGCGCGTGACGTTCCGTGTCGGCGGCCAGCACCGTCTCCAGCACGCTGATCCCGGTCGCGGACGATTCCTGCGCGACGCCGCCGATGCGGGCGCGGGCGGGCAGGGTGATGGCGCCGCCGTCCAGCGACAGCTCGCCCCGGATCAGCCGGAACAGCGTGGTCTTGCCGGCGCCGTTCGGGCCGACCAGCCCGACCTTGTGCCCGTCCGGAATCACCGCGCTGGCGTTCTGGAACAGCGGCCGTCCGGCGATGGAATAGGAGATGTCGTCGATGCGCAGCATGGGGGGGGATTGCAGCAGCCGGCGGCATTCGTCAACGCGGCGCTTGTATTGCCGCCGCAAAGCGCCTAGGTAGGTCGGGCAACGTTATCTATCTGCTACCTGTCTTCGGTTACCCGGCTTCAGTATGCTTTTCGACTGACTGCGCCGGGCCATCGCATTTCCGCGGATGGCAACATGACAGGAGATCTCACGATGGCCAACGGCACCGTGAAATGGTTCAACTCGACCAAAGGCTTCGGCTTCATCCAGCCGGAAAACGGCAACCGCGACGTGTTCCTGCACGTTTCGGCGCTTGAGCGCGCGGGCCTGCACGCCCCGGCCGACGGGCAGAAGGTCAGCTACGAGCTGGAAAGCGGCCGCGACGGGCGCGAATCGGCGACGAACATCCAGTTCATCTGATCGCAGCGGTCCACGGACCTGCGATGATGATCGGGGCAGCCTTGACGGGCTGCCCTTTTTGCATTCCCGACCTCGCGTCCCTGCCGTTGTCACCTTGCGCCCGCCGCCGCGGGGTTTTCATCGCGCGGGGGGCATGATAGCCGCCCGGCCAATCGAACAACCTTCGGACCCGAGGAATCTCATGGCCATCGAACGCACGCTTTCCATCATCAAGCCCGACGCCACCCGCCGCAACCTGACCGGCAAGATCAATGCCAAGTTCGAGGACGCGGGCCTGCGCATCGTCGCGCAGAAGCGCATCCACCTGTCGCCCGCCCAGGCCGGCAAGTTCTACGAAGTCCACAAGGACCGCCCCTTCTACGGCGAGCTGGTCGAGTTCATGGCCTCGGAACCCGTCGTGGTGCAGGTGCTCGAGGGCGAAAACGCCATCGCCAAGAACCGCGAAGTGATGGGCGCGACCAACCCCGCGCAGGCCGACGAAGGCACCATCCGCAAGGAGTTCGCGCTGTCGGTCGGCGAAAACTCGGTCCACGGCTCGGACGCCCCGGAAACCGCGGCGCAGGAAATCGCCTTCTTCTTCTCGGGCCTCGAACTGGTCGGCTGACCGCCTCGCACCCCCGGAAAGCTTCAGGGCCGCCCCCGCAACGGGGCGGCTTTCTTCTTCATCACTTAAATATCCTGGGGGAGCCGGCCTTGGCCGGCGGGGGCGAAGCCCCGTTTTTTCCCCGGTTCCAATTGCCATGCCGCCCCCCGCCGGGCTATCCCGGCCCAAATGCAGCAGCTACGGGACCGATCATGCGGGCTTTCGTCTTTCCGGGGCAGGGTGCCCAGACCATCGGCATGGGCCGCGCGCTGGCCGAGACCTGGCCCGCCGCCAAGGCCGTCTTTGACGAGGTGGACGAGGCGCTGGGCGAAAACCTCTCGGCGCTGATCTGGGACGGCGACGCCGACACCCTGACCCTGACCCGCAACGCCCAGCCGGCGCTGATGGCGACCTCGGTCGCGGCGATGCGCGCGCTGGAAGCCGAGGGCTTTGCCATCACCGACGCCGCCTATGTCGCCGGGCATTCGCTGGGCGAATATTCGGCGCTGTGTGCCGCCGGTGCGATCAGCCTGGCCGATACCGCAAGGCTGCTGCGCATCCGCGGCACCGCGATGCAGGATGCGGTGCCGGTGGGCGTCGGCGCCATGGCCGCGATCCTGGGGCTGGATCTGGCGCAGGTGGACGAGATCGCCCGCGAGGCGGCGGGGGACGAGGTCTGCCAGGCCGCCAACGACAACGACCCGGCGCAGGTGGTGATCTCGGGGCACAAGGCCGCGGTCGAACGCGCCGCGGCGCTGGCCAAGGAACGCGGCGCCAAGCGGGCGCTGATGCTGCCGGTGTCCGCGCCCTTCCACTGCGCGCTGATGCAGCCCGCCGCCACCGTGATGGCCGAGGCGCTGGCCGGGGTCGATATCCACGAGCCCGCGGTGCCGCTGGTCGCCAATGTCCGCGCCGAGCCGGTGCTGCAGCCCGGCGCCATCCGGCAGCTGCTGGTCGAGCAGGTCACCGGCGCCGTCCGCTGGCGCGAGTCGGTGCAGCTGATGGCCGGGCAGGGCGTCACCGAGTTCTGGGAAATCGGCGCCGGCAAGGCGCTGTCGGGGATGATCAAGCGCATCGCGCCGGGGGCCGTGACCCGGGCGGTCGGGACGCCCGCGGATATCGAGGCGCTGAAGGGTTGATGCCGCTCCGGGGCGCTGCCCAGCTCGGGCGTTGCCCCTTTCTCACTGAAAACAGTCCACCGGACTGTTTTCCGGGCGCTCGAAAGCCCGGGATATGTCTAGACAGAAGATGAGGCTTTCGATGTTTGATCTGACCGGGAAGAACGCTTTGGTCACCGGCGCCTCGGGCGGGATCGGCGCGGCCGTGGCCACGGCGCTGCACGCGGCGGGGGCGACGGTGACGCTGTCGGGCACGCGCGAGGCGCCCTTGCAGGAACTGGCCGCGCGGCTGGGGTCGCGCGCCCATGTGGTGACGGCGAATCTGGGCGATGCGGCCGCGGTCGAGGCGCTGCCGAAACAGGCGGCGGCGGCGATGGGCTCGGTCGATATCCTGGTCAACAACGCCGGCATCACCCGCGACAACCTGTTCATGCGGATGTCGGACGAGGAATGGGCGCAGGTGCTCGAGGTGAACCTGACCTCCTCCTTCCGGCTGGCGCGCGGGGTGCTGCGCGGGATGATGAAGGCGCGCTGGGGGCGGATCGTCTCGATCACCTCGGTGGTGGGGCAGACCGGCAACCCGGGGCAGGGCAATTACGCCGCCGCCAAGGCCGGGCTGGTCGGCATGTCGAAAAGCCTGGCCTATGAAGTCGCCAGCCGCGGCATCACCGTCAACTGCGTCGCCCCCGGCTTCATCGAGACGGCGATGACCGACGCGCTGAACGACGAGCAGAAATCGCGGATCCTTGGGCAGATTCCCGCCGGCCGCATGGGCCGCCCCGAGGAAATCGCCGCCGCGGTGCTGTATCTTTCCAGCACGCAGGCGGCATATGTCACCGGCGCCACGCTGCACGTCAACGGCGGCATGGCGATGGTTTGACGGGGCGCGCGAAACCGGTTGCGGATCACGACCGCGTTGCTATATCCCCACTTCAAGGCCGTCGGGACCCGCCCGCGGCTTGTCGCCGGGTCCGCCCGGCTGCATCCGGGCGGAGTGCCCGTAACTGAGGAACGAGACATGAGCGACATCGCTGATCGCGTGAAGAAGATCGTTGTCGAGCATCTGGGCGTCGAAGAGGAAAAGGTCACCGAGACCGCCTCGTTCATCGACGATCTGGGCGCCGATTCGCTGGACACCGTCGAGCTGGTCATGGCCTTCGAGGAAGAGTTCGGCATCGAGATTCCCGATGACGCGGCCGAGACGATCCAGACCTTCGGCGACGCCGTGAAGTTCATCCAGCAGGCCACTGCCTGATCGCGGACCATGATGTCCGGCATTTCCGAACGGCGTCCCTGCGGGGGCGCCGTTTTCGCATGGGGGCCATGCGGCCAGCGGGTGGAACCATTGCCGCAACCCCATGTTGTCCTTGCGAAGATGTTCACCGCAAGGAGACCGAGATGGCTGTGAAGCTGGCCGGGCTGGAAGACAACGCCCGCAAGACCGCGATCACCGAACTGCAAGCCTGCATGAGCGACGGGTTGGCGCTGTCGATGGCGCTGAAACAGGCACATTGGAACATGCGCGGCCCCAATTTCATCGCGGTGCATGAGCTGATGGATCAGGTCAAGGCGCGGCTGGACCCCGGCGTCGATGCGATGGCCGAACGCATCCAGCAGCTGGACGGCACCGCCGTCGGCACGGTCGAAGAGGTCGCCAAGGCCACGGCGCTGCCGCCCTATCCGACCGACGTGACCAAGGTCGCGGACCACCTCAAGGAGGTGTCGGCCCGGATGCGCGCCTTGGGCGAACGGCTGCGCGGCGCCATCGACACGGTGGACGAGGCTGGCGACGCAGACAGCGCCGACATCCTGACCGAGGTCTCGCGTCAGGTCGACAAGGACCTGTGGTTCATCCAGTCGCATCTGGACTGACGCAGTCCTTGGCCGCGGCAGCGGCTTCGGGCGGTCCCGAATATCCTCGGGGCTGGCGAACGCCCGGAAGCGGTTCGGTGGACCGTTTCAGTGAGCCCAGGGGCAGAGCCCGACAGGCCGCAGGCCGCGCGGGGGCAGACAGCCCTGTCGCAACGCTGCAAGGGCCGCTACGCTCGAGGGGAACGAAAAAGGGCGGACCGCGATGGCCCGCCCTTTCTGCATTCCCGCTGCCTTAGCGCGGGATCTGGGCGGTGATCCCCTCGACGAAGAAATCCATCGACGCCAGCTCTTCGTCGGTGGGGGTCTGGCCCTCGGCCAGCCAGGCGCTGCCGTCCTGCTTGTTCAGCGGCCCGGTGAACGGGTGATAGCCGCCGGCGATCTGGTCGCGCATCGCCTCGGCGGCGTCCTTGACCTCGGCGGGGACTGCCTCGGTGATCTCGCCGATGCCGACCTCGCCGTCCTTGATCCCCAGCCAGACGCCGTGCGAGGCCCAGGTGCCGTCCAGCACCTCGCCCACGCGCTTGATGTAATAGGGCTCCCAGTTGTCGATGATGGCGCTGACCCGGGGGGTGGGCTTGAACGCCGCCATGTCCGAGGCCTGTCCAAAGCCGATGCCGCCCTTTTCCTGCAGCTTGGCCAGCGGCGCGGTGGAATCGGTGTGCTGCAGGATCACGTCCACGCCCTCGGCCAGCAGCGCCGATGCGGCGTCGGCCTCTTTCGCGGGGTCGAACCAAGTATAGGCCCAAACCACCTTCAGCTCGACATCCGGGTTCACCTTGCGGGCGTGGATGAAGGTCGAGTTGATGCCCTGCATCACCTCGGGGATCGGGAAGGAACCGATGAAGCCGATCTTGTTGGTCTTGGTCATCATCCCGGCGATAGTGCCCATGACGGCGCGGCCTTCGTAGAAGCGGGCGTCATAGGTGGCGACGTTCTCGGCGCGCTTGTAGCCGGTGGCGTGCTCGAACTTCACGTCGGGGAACTTGGCGGCGGTGTTGATCACCGCGTCCATGAAGCCGAAGCTGGTGGCGAAGATCAGCTTGTTGCCGGCCAGCGCCAGCTGGGTCAGCGCGCGCTCGGCATCGGCGCCCTCGGGGACGTTCTCGATATAGCTGGTCTCGATCCGGTCGCCGAAATGCGCCTCGATCGCCTTGCGGCCCAGGTCGTGCTGATAGGACCAGCCGCCGTCGCCGACCGGGCCGACATAGATGAACCCGACCTTGAGCTTTTCGCCCTCGGGGATGGGGGTGCCCTGCGCCCGTGCCGGCAGGGGGGGCAGCATCGCCATCAGCGCCAGTGCGGCGGCCGAGGCCAAAAGGGTTCTGCGGTTCATCGGAGTCTCCTCTGTCGGGTCGTTGTCATCTTGTAGCGTGGAACGGCCGCCCCAGCGAGCCGGGCGCGGCGCTGCCGCGGCCGCGGTATTTCTGCCGCGCGGATATGATCACCAGCACGACGATGGTGGCAAGATAGGGCGCCATGCTGAGCAGCTGCACCGGCACCGCCACCCCGGCGGCCTGCAGCCGCAGCTGCAGCACGGCGACGCCGCCGAACAGCCAGGCCCCGGCCAGCACGCCCCACGGGCTCCACCCCGCAAAGACCACGATGGCCAGCGCGATCCAGCCGGCGCCGGCGGTCATGCCCTCGGTCCATTGCAGCACGGTGGCGATCGAGACATAGGCGCCGCCGATCCCGGCCATGGCGCCGCCGATGGCGATGGCCACCAGCCGCACCAGCCGCACCTTGTAGCCAAGCGCATGGGCGGCGTCGTGGTTTTCACCGACCCCACGCAGGATCAGCCCGCGGCGGGTGCGGTTCAGCACGAACCAGGTCACCGGCACCAGCGCCAGCCCCAGCCAGATCGCCCAGTTCACCCCCAGCGGCCCGCCGGGCATCGAGGGCGCTTTCACGCCCTCGTACGGGCGGCCGAACATCGCGGTCAGCCCCAGCCCGAACATGGTCAGCGCCAGCCCGGTGGCGACCTGGTTGGTCAGCAGATACTGGGTCAGCACCCCGAAGATCAGCGAGATCGCCGCCCCCGCCAGCGCCCCCGCGACAAAGCCGGCCAGTGGGCTGCCGGTGGCATGGGCGGCGGCAAAGCCCGCCAGCGCGCCGGTGATCATCATTCCCTCGACGCCCAGGTTCAGTACGCCCGAGCGCTCGGCGATGGCCTCGCCCAGGGCGGCGAACAGGATCGGGGTGGCCGCCGACATCAGCAGCAGCAAGGTGGTCCAGCCGATCATTTCGTTCCCCTCCAGCGCAGGCGGTACCGGGTCAGCGTGTCGAAACCCAGCAGAAAGAACAGCAGCATCCCCTGAAACACCTGCACGGTGGCGGCGGGCAGTTGCAGCATCAGCTGCGCGAGCTCGCCGCCGATATAGGTCAGCGCCAGCAGCAGCCCGGCCAGCAGGATCCCCAGCGGATGCAGCCGGCCCAGGAACGCCACGATGATGGCGGTGAAGCCGTAGCCCGACCCGAAGCTGTCGGTGATCTGCCCGCCGGGGCCCGAGACCTCGAACAGCCCCGCCATCCCCGCCAGCGCGCCCGACAGGCCCAGGCAGAACGCCACCAGCGTTTCAGGCCGGACGCCGGCAAAGCGCGCGGCCCGCGGCGCCAGCCCGGCCACGCGGATGCGGAAGCCGCGGATATGGCGGCTCATCAGGAACCAGGTTGCCAGCACCGCCAGCGCCGCGGCGACCACGCCCCAATGCGCCCCGGTGCCCGCGATCAGCTCGGGGTTCGATGCCGAAGGATATTGCTGCAGGTTGCGCGATCCGGGCATCCCGAAGCCCTGGGGGTTGCGCATCGGGCCAAAGGCCATCCACGCCGCCACCCGCTGCGCCACATAGACCAGCATCAGCGAGACGAGGATTTCAGACGCCCCGGTCCAGTTGCGCAGGGTGGCGGGGATCATCCCCCAGGCCCAGCCTCCGGCCGCGCCCGCCAGCACCATGGCCGGGAAAATCCACGCCCCTTCGGCCGGATAGGCGGCCAGCGCCACCGCCGCGCCGCAGATGCCGCCGATGATGTATTGCCCCTCGGCCCCGATGTTCCAGATGCCGGCGCGGAAGCCGATGGCGAGGCCCGAGGCGATCAGGATCAGCGGCCCGGCCTTGACCAGCAGCTGCGGGCGGGAATAGCCCGAGGCGGGGCCGAACAGCGGATCCCAGAAGATGGTGCGGATCGAGGCCACCGGGTCGAACCCCATCAGCGCGAACAGCACGCCCCCCGCCACCATCGTCGCCACCACCGCCATCAGCGGCGAGGCGACGGCCAGCCACCACGGCGTCGCGGCCCGGGGTTCAAGCCGCAACATGGGCGACCTCCATCCCATGGGCGCCGCCCAGCATCAGCCCGATCTGTTCCAGCGTCAGCCCCTCGGTCGCGACCGGCGCCGACAGCCGGCCGGCGTTCAGTGCGGCGAAGCGGTCCGACAGCTCCAGCAGTTCATCAAGGTCCTGGCTGATGACGACGACCGCGGCGCCGCGCCCGGCCAGATCCAGCAGCGCCTGCCGGATCGCGGCGGCGGCGCCCGCGTCCACGCCCCAGGTTGGCTGGTTGACCACCAGCGCCCGCGGCGCCTGCAGGATTTCCCGGCCGATGACGAATTTCTGCAGATTGCCGCCCGACAGCGCCCCGGCAGCGGTGGCGGGGCCGGGGGTGCGCACGTCGAAATCGGCGATGATGGTTTCGGCAAAGCGGCGGGCGGCGCGGTGGTCGATGACGCCGTGCCTTTGCAGCTGCTGGCGGGTGGCGCCGGTCAGGATGGCATTCTCGGTCAGGCTCATCTCCGGGACGGCGGCATGGCCCAGCCGGTCCTCGGGCGCGGCCAGCAGCCCGGCGCGGCGGCGCGGCTCGGGCCCTTGCGCGGACAGGTCGTGGCCGTCCAGCACCACCGTGCCGGGCCGGCCGGTGGTCTCGCCCGACAGCGCGGCGATCAGCTCTTCCTGCCCATTGCCGGCGACGCCGCCGATGCCGAGGATCTCGCCTGCGCGGACCTGGAAGCCGACATCCTGCAGCGAGGTCCCCTCGGTCGCGGGGGCCGAGGTCAGCCCGGCGACCGTCAGCACCACCGCGCCCGCCTGCCGGCCGGAACGGTCGACCAGCCGCATTTCCGCCCCCACCATCATCGCCGCAAGTTCGCGCGCGGAATGGTCGCGCGGGTTCACCGTGCCCACCACGCGGCCCTGCCGCAGGATGGTGGCGCGGTCGCAATGGGTGCGGATCTCGTCCAGCTTGTGGCTGATATACAGGATCGCGGTGCCCTGGGCTGCCAGCTGGCGCAGGGTGGCAAACAGGATCTCGGCCTCTTGCGGGGTCAGCACGCTGGTCGGTTCGTCCATGATCAGCAGCCGCGGATTGCCCAGCAGGCAGCGCACGATTTCCACCCGCTGCCGTTCGCCCGCCGACAGGGATTCGATGCGCCGCGCCGGGTTCAGCGGCAGGCCGTAGGCGGCGCTGACCTGCGCGATGCGGCGCGACAGGTCGGCGCGGCGCGGCGGCGCATCCATCCCCAGCGCGATGTTTTCCGCCACGGTCAGCGCGTCGAACAGGCTGAAATGCTGGAACACCATGCCCACGCCGGCGGCCCGCGCCGCATGGGGATCGGCCGGCGCATGGGGGACGCCCCCCAGCCACATCCGCCCCGCATCGGGGCGGATCAGCCCGTAGATCGCCTTGACCAGCGTCGATTTGCCGGCGCCGTTTTCGCCCAGCAGCGCGTGGATTTCCCCCGCGGCGACGGAAAACGACACCTCGTCGTTCGCACGCACCCCGGGGTAGGTCTTGGACAGGCTCTCGGCCCGGAACAGTTCGTCAGTCACGCCATCCCCGTTGTGTTTTTGGCAGGTTAGCCTGTTTCCGCCCTTGCACAATCGCCCAATCCGCACCGCATTACCCCGGCTGCGGTTTAGACTGTCTTCGCCGGTTCCGGCCAAATCGCCGCGCCCGCATAGCGCAGGGAAAGCGCGCGCGCCACCTCGCAGACGGGGCCCGCAGGTGCTAGGTTCGCCGCCATGACCGACCAGCCCAAATTCATCCACCTGCGCTGCCATTCCGAACATTCGCTGCTGGAAGGGGCGATTCCCGTCAAGAAACTGCCGGGGATGGCCGCGAAGCAGGGGATGCCGGCGGTGGCGCTGACCGACACCAATGCGCTGTTCGCGGCGTTGGAGTTCTCGGTCAAGGCGCTGGACGAGGGCGTGCAGCCCATCGTCGGCTGCCAGATCACGCTGGACGCGGGGGCGGCCTGCGCGCCGGTGGTGTTGCTGGCGCAGGACCAGGCGGGCTGGATGAACCTGATGTCGCTGTCCACCTGCCTTTACGTGACGCCGCCGCGCGATTTCCCGCATGTCACCATGCAGGAGCTGGCCGAGCGCTCGGCCGGGCTGATCTGCCTGACCGGCGGCGCGACCGGGCCGCTGGGGCAGCTGGTGGCCGGGGGTAAGCTGGCGGATGCCGAATCGCATCTGCGCGATCTGGCGGGGATGTTCGGCGACCGGCTGTATGTGGAACTGCAGCGCCACATGCAGGACAACGGCCAGCTGATGCCGGCCGAGGCCGCCAGCGAAGGGGGCATGATCGACCTCGCCTATGCGCTGGACCTGCCGCTGGTCGCCACCAACGACGTGTATTTCCCCGATCCCGCGATGTTCGGTGCCCATGACGCGCTGATCTGCATCCGCGAACGCGCCATGGTGGACCAGTCCGCGCCCCGCCGCCGCCTGACCGCCAACCACGACTTCAAATCCGCGGCCGAGATGCTGGCCCTGTTCGCCGACCTGCCCGAGGCCACCGCCAACACCGTCGAGATCGCCCGCCGCTGCGCCTTTGCGGTCAGTCGCCACAAGCCGATCCTGCCGCGCTTCGCCGATGACGAGGTCGAGGAACTGCGCCGCCAGGCGCGCGAGGGGCTCGAGGCCCGGCTGGCCGTCATCCCCCACGCCGTCAGCGTCGAGGACTATCACGCGCGGCTGGATTTCGAGCTGGGGATCATCGAGCAGATGGGCTTCCCCGGCTATTTCCTGATCGTCGCCGACTTCATCAAATGGGCCAAGGGGCAGGGGATTCCCGTGGGCCCCGGCCGCGGCTCGGGCGCGGGCTCGCTGGTGGCCTATGCGCTGACCATCACCGACCTTGATCCCCTGCGCTATTCGCTGCTGTTCGAACGCTTCCTGAACCCGGAACGGGTGTCGATGCCCGACTTCGACATCGACTTCTGCATGGACCGGCGCGAAGAGGTGATCGGCTACGTGCAAGAGAAATACGGCCGCGACAAGGTGGGCCAGATCATCACCTTTGGCGCGCTGCTGTCCAAGGCGGCGGTGCACGACGTGGGCCGCGTGCTGGGCATGGGTTTTCCCCAGCGCGACAAGCTGTCCAAGATGATCCCGGTCGAGGGCGTCAAGCCCGTGTCCATTACCAAGGCGCTGGCCGACGAGCCGCGCCTGCGCGAAGCCCGCGACGCCGAGGAAAACGTCGCCCGGATGCTGGACTATGCCGCCCAGGTCGAGGGGCTGCTGCGCAACGCCTCGACCCACGCGGCCGGGGTGGTGATCGGGGACCGGCCGCTCGACCGGCTGGTGCCGCTCTACCGCGACCCCGGCTCGGACATGCCGGCCACGCAATACAACATGAAATGGGTGGAACAGGCCGGGCTGGTCAAGTTCGACTTCCTGGGGCTCAAGACCCTGACGGTGATCCAGAACGCCGTCGACCTGATCCGCGCCGGCGGCCGGCACCTGCATGTCGCGGCCGACGGGCGCCGGCTTTACGAGCCCCCCGTGGGCGCCGTCGACGAAATCAACGCCATCCCGCTGGATGACGAGCCCACCTATCGACTGTTCGCCAGCGCCCGCACGGTCGCGGTGTTCCAGGTGGAAAGCTCGGGGATGATGGACGCGCTGCGCCGGATGCGCCCCACCTGCATCGAGGATATCGTCGCGCTGGTCGCGCTTTACCGGCCCGGCCCGATGGAAAACATCCCCACCTATTGCGAGGTCAAGAACGGGCTGCGGCCGCTGGAATCCATCCATCCCTCGATTGACCATATCCTGGCCGAAACCCAGGGCATCATCGTCTATCAGGAACAGGTGATGCAGATCGCGCAGGTCATGGCCGGCTACAGCCTTGGCGGCGCCGACCTGCTGCGCCGGGCCATGGGCAAGAAGATCGCCGAGGAAATGGCCAAGGAGCGGCCCAAGTTCGTTCAAGGCGCGAAATCTCAAGGGGTGGACGAAAAGAAGGCCGGCGAAGTCTTCGACCTGCTGGAAAAATTCGCCAACTACGGCTTCAACAAATCCCACGCCGCCGCCTATGCGGTAGTCAGCTACCAGACCGCCTGGCTCAAGGCCAACCACCCGGTCGAGTTCATGGCGGCGGTGATGAACTGCGACATCCACCTGACCGACAAGCTGGCGATCTATCGGCGCGAGGTCGATCGCATGGGGATCGAGGTGATCCCGCCCTGCGTCAACCGCAGCCAGCCCCGCTTCAGCGTGGTCGAGGGGCGCATCGTCTATGCGCTGGGCGCGCTCAAGAACGTCGGCGTCGAGGCGATGCGGGTGCTGGTCGCGGCCCGCGGCGACCGGCCCTTTGCCGACCTGCACGACTTTGCCCGCCGCGTGCCCATGCGCCAGATCGGCAAGCGGGCGCTGGAGATGCTGGCCCGCGCCGGGGCCTTCGACATGCTGGACCCCAACCGGGCGCGGGTGCTGAAATCGCTGGACGGGCTGGTCGCCTGGTCCTCCGCCGTGCAAGAGGCCGCGCAGTCCAGCCAGTCCTCGCTGTTCGGGGGCGGCGAGGATCTGCCGCCGCCGCGCCCGGCGCTGGCCCCGGTGTGGATGCCGGCCGAGAAGCTGGCCGAGGAACGGCTGGCGGTCGGCTTCTACCTGTCGGGCCACCCGCTGGACGATTACCTGGCGGCGCTGAAGCGCAAAGGCGCGATGACGCTGGCCGAGGTCGAGGCCGCGGCCGCCGATGGCCCGTTGGTCGCCCAGATCGCCGGCACCGTGGCGGCGCGGGCCGAAAAGAAATCCGCCAAGGGCACGCGCTATGCCTTCGTCACCCTGTCGGATCCCACCGGGCTCTATGAGGCGACGGTGTTTTCGGACGTGCTCGACGCGCATCGGTCGCTGCTGGAGCCCGGCACGAACGTGCTGCTGACCGTGAACGCGGAACCCTCGGGCGATCAGGTCAAGATGCTGGCGCGCGGGGTGCAGGCGCTCGAGGATGCGGTGGCCGATGCGGGCTCCGGCCAGCTGGCGGTCGAGGTGGGGGACGCGCGCACCGCGCTGGCGGTGCTCGACCGGCTGCGCGAGGCCAGCGCGGAAATCGCGGTCTCGGCCAAGGGCAGGGGGCCGCTGCTGATGCGGGTGCGCGACGGCAACACCGTCTATGACGTCGAGGTGGCCGAGAATGTCCCGGTCACCCCGCGGATGCGGCAGGCGCTGCGCGCGGTCGAGGGCGTGATCGACGTGACCGAGGAATAGCCGCGCATCTTGCCCCGCCGCCCCGGGGGCGGCAGTCTGGGCCGCGCACGACGAAAGGATCGCCGCCATGACCCGCCTGCCGACCCCGCTTGCCGCGCTGACCCCGGCGCTGTTGCTGCTTGCCGCCTGCGGAACCCCTGCCCCGAAACCCCCGGCCACCGGCGCCGCGGCGGCGCTGGTCGACCCGGCGGCGCATTACTGCCAGCGCAGCGGCGGCACCGTCATCCTGCGCATGGACAAGGGCCGCCGCGCCGATCTATGCCGCCTGCCCACCGGCCGCACCGTCAGCGCCGCCGAGCTGCTGAATGCCCACAACGACCTGTAAGAAAAAGGGACGCCGAAGCGCCTCTTGATCTTCTGTCCATAAATATCCCGCGGGGGTGCGGGGGCGCGAAGCCCCCGCCGCGGCGGTGACGCAATCAGTTGCGCGCCTTGTCCACCATCTTGCCCTTGGAGATCCACGGCATCATCGCGCGCAGCTTCTCGCCCACCTGCTCGATCTG
Organism: Paracoccus sp. SJTW-4; assembly: GCF_047716885.1. Classification (NCBI taxonomy): domain Bacteria; kingdom Pseudomonadati; phylum Pseudomonadota; class Alphaproteobacteria; order Rhodobacterales; family Paracoccaceae; genus Paracoccus; species Paracoccus sp. SJTW-4. Next base: position 47,161 of record NZ_CP136681.1, read on the forward strand.
GTGTTCGTCGTTCAGGCGGCGGGTGGCCTTGAACATCGGCTGGCCGACGGCGTTTTCCTGCATGAAGTCGCGCACGAACTTGCCGGTCTGGATGTCGCGCAGCACCTCGCGCATCCGCGCCTTGGTTTCCTCATAGGGCAGCACGCGCGGGCCGCTGACGTATTCGCCGTATTCCGCGGTGTTCGAGATCGAATAGTTCATGTTGGCGATGCCGCCTTCGTAGATCAGGTCCACGATCAGCTTCACCTCGTGCAGGCACTCGAAATAGGCCATTTCCGGCTCGTAACCGGCCTCGACCAGGGTTTCGAAGCCCATGCGGATCAGCTCGACCAGCCCGCCGCACAGAACCGCCTGTTCGCCGAACAGGTCGGTTTCGCATTCCTGGCGGAAGTTGGTCTCGATGATCCCCGAACGCCCGCCGCCGATGGCCGAGCAATAGGACAGGCCGATGTCCATGGCGCGGCCGGTCGCGTCCTGGTGGACGGCGACCAGGCAGGGCACGCCGCCGCCCTTGGTGTATTCGCTGCGCACGGTGTGGCCGGGGCCCTTCGGCGCCATCATGATCACGTCGACGCCGGGCTTGGGCTCGATCAGGCCGAAATGCACGTTCAGCCCGTGGGCGAAGGCGATCGCCGCGCCGTCGCGCAGGTTGTCGTGGACGTATTTCTTGTAGGTCTCGGCCTGCAGCTCGTCGGGCATGGTGAACATGATCAGATCGGCCCAGGCGGCGGCCTCGGCGATGCCCATCACCTTCAGCCCCTCGGCCTCGGCCTTCGCCGCCGAGGGCGAGCCGTCGCGCAGCGCCACCACCAGGTTCTTCGCCCCCGAATCGCGCAGGTTCAGCGCATGGGCGTGGCCCTGGCTGCCATAGCCGAGGATGGCGATCTTCTTGTCCTTGATCAGGTTCACGTCGCAATCGCGGTCGTAGTAAACGCGCATCGGGGTCTCCTTGGTTGCTGGTGGCTTTCTAGCGCGCTGCTGACGTGCAGAGGTTGCAATTTTCGCGGGACCGATGGAATTCTTGCGAAATCCATGCAGATATAAACCTCATACTGAAAAGATCATGCTCGACGACACCGACCGCCGCATCCTGCGCCATCTGCTGGCCGACCCGCAGGCCGACAACGCCACGCTGGCCGACCGCGCCGGCGTCACCACGGCCACGCTGTGGCGCCGGCTGGACCGGCTGCGCGAACGCGGCGTGCTGCGCGCGACCGAGGCGCGGATTGACTGGCGCGCGCTCGGCTACGCGGTCGAGGTTTCGCTGCGCTTCACGCTGGACAAGACCGAGCCGCGCGCCTTCGACCGCTTCACCGCCGCCGCCCGGCAGCTGCCCGAGGTGATCGAGATCCAGACCTTCCTCGGCTCGGTCGACATCCGCCTGTCGGTCATCGCCCGCGACATGGAGGATTGGCAGCGCATCTACCGCGACCGCATCCTCGGCCTGCCCCATGTCACCGACATCGAGCCGCTGATGCTGGTCGCGACCATCAAGGACACGGCAGAGCTGGCGCTATGACGGACACCGACGCCACCGACCTTGCCATCCTGCGGCTGCTCGCCCGCGACGCCACCCTGGGCGCGGCCGAAATCGGGCGCGAGATCGGCCTGACCCAGCCCGCGGTCTGGCGCCGCATCCGCCGCCTGCAGGACAGCGGGGTCATCGCGGGCCGCCGCATCGTCGTGGACCACGCGGCGCTGGGCTTCACCGTCTCGGTCTTCCTTGGCATCCGCCTGGCCGCGCGGGGTCGCCCCGAACTGGAAACCTTCGAACGCGCGGTCGCCGCCATCCCCGAGGTGCAGACGGTGCAGCATGTGCTGGGCCGCTTCGACTACCGGCTGCGGATCATCGCCCGCGACATCCCCGATTTCGAACGCATCCTGCGCCGCCGCATCATGACCCTGCCCGGCGTGGGCCAGGTCGAGGCCAACGTGGTCCTGTCCGAGGAACGCCGACCCGGCCCGCTGGGATAAGGGGGGCGTCGGTGCGTGGGGACCACGCGACGGGCGGTTTGTGGTGACGGATGGGGATGGTGCGTGGGAACGATGCGCGCGGCGGGCGGTAACGGTGGGGGATGGATGGTGCGTGGGGACCACGCACCCTACGGGATCTGTGACTGATGGCGACGGTGCGTAGGAACCATGTGCGCCGTGAGCGGGAGCGGTGGGGATGGGGTGGTGCGTGGGGACCACGCACCCTACGGGAGCTGTGACGGATGGCGACGGTGCGGGGGACCCACGCGCGTGGCGGGCGGGAACGGTGGGGGATGGGATGCGTGTGAGGTACGGGCGGAAACTTTGACGGAGGGGTAGGGTGCGTGGTTCCCACGCGCCACCCGCCCTCAGCGCGTCCCCAGCCCCGCCCGCATCATCGCCCGCCGCACCGGCGCCAGCGCGTAAAGCCCCCCCAGCGCAGCCGCCCGCAGGTCGCGCAGCGGTCGCGGCGCCATCATGCTGGCGCGGTTCAGCGCGTCGATGCCGATCAGCCTTGCCAGCGCCTCGGGGCGGCGCTCGCGCTCATAGCGGGCCAGCGCCGCGGCGTCGCCCGGGTCCGGGGTCATCAGGTCCAGCAGCGCCGACAGATCGGCCAGGCTCATGTTCAGCCCCTGCGCGCCGATGGGCGGCACGACATGGGCGGCCTCGGCCATCAGCGCGATGCGCGGGCCGGTATAGCGGTCGGCGATCTGGCTGATGATCGGCCATTCCGTCAGCCCGGTGGCCAGCTGCAGCCGCCCCAGCACCCCGGCCGAGCGGTCGTTCAGCTCGACCTCGAACGCCTCGCGCGGCAGGGCGCGCAGCCGCGCCGTCTCGGCCCCCCGCTCCATCCAGATCACCGCAGACGAGGGCTTGCCGTCGCGGTCGGGCAGGGGCACCAGCGTGAAGGGGCCGCCGCAGCGGTGGATCTCGGTCGAGACATTCTGGTGCGGGATCTCGTGCGTCACCGCGAAGGCCAGCGCCTTCTGCCCGTAACGGATGGTGCGCACGCCGATCCCCAGCGCCTGGCGCACGGGGGAATTGCGCCCGTCCGCCGCCACCACCAGCCGCGCCCGCAGCCGCGACCCGTCCGACAGCTCGACCAGCGCCGCATCTTCGCGCGCGGTCAGCCCCGCGGTGGCGGTGCCGGGGCGGAACTCGACCCCCGGCAGCTCGGCCAGCCGCGCCGAAATCTCGCGCCGCAACAGCCAGTTGGGCAGGTTCCAGCCAAAGGGCTGGTCGGAAATCTCGCCCGCGTCAAAGGCCCGGATCAGCCGCGGCCGCGGCTCGGCACCGCCGGCATCGACGATGCGCATCACCTGCAGCGGCGCCCCGTGGGGCTGCAGCCGATCCCACAGCCCGATACGGCGGAACAGCGCGATCGAGGGCTGCAGAAACGCGGTGGTGCGCAGGTCGGCGCCGGCGCCGCTTTCCTCGGTCACCGGCGGGGCGGGATCGACGCAGAGCACCCGCAGGCCGGCGGCCCCGAAACCGGCGGCCGCAGTCAGCCCGGCGACGCCGCCGCCAGAGACCAAGACATCGACGGTGTCCGGCGCAGCCGCCACCGGCGCGCCTAGAACCCTGCCGCGTAGGCGATCAGCAGGCCCATGACGACGACCGTGGCAGCCAGCGCGGCCATGGTCAGCGCCGGCAGGCCGAACAGCGCCACCGCCACCCCGACCAGCACCACCACCATGGCCAGGATCATCAGGATGCGCCCGGCGATCACGCGCTCGTCGTGCGACTGCAGGTCTTCGTCGCCGGTCAGGGCGTCGTTGACGGCGGCCGCGGCGGAAGAATCGGACTGGGACATCGGAAACCTCGATCGATCAAAGGGTCGGCCGCGAACTTGCCACGCCGGCAAGGGCGGCGGCAAGAGTCGCGACGAAGCCGGCGAGATTCGGGGCCCGCCAGTGCACATGCCGCCCCGGGTCCTGCCCTGGCGCCAGCGCGTCGGGGCCTTGGCGGCCGTCCCCTACCAAAATCGTCCGCATTCCAAGGGAATGCGGCACCTCGAGGTTGCGGGGATCGTCCTCGAACATGGCGCAGCGCGCGGGGTCGAGCCCGTGCGCGTCCAGCACTGCGGCAAAGGACCGCGGGTCGGGCTTGGGGTGATAACCGACCTCGCCGATGCCGTGGATCGCGTCGAACACCAGCTGCCGCCGGGCCAGAACCCGCCCGGCATAGGCGGAATCGGCATTGGTGTGCACGATTCGCCGCCCCGGCAGGGCCGACAGCGCGGCGGTCAGCGCCGGGTCCGGCGCCAGCGCGTCGAGGTCGATGTCATGCACCTCGGCCAGGTAGTGCTCGGGGTCGATCCGGTGCAGCGCCATCAGCCCGGCCAGGGTGGTGCCATGCTCGCGCCAGTAATGCGCGCGCAGCCGGCTGGCCTCGGCCGCATCCACCGACAGCAGCCGGGCGACATAGGCGGTCATCCGCGCCTCGATCTGGGAAAACAGCTGGAGTTCAGGGGAGTAGAGCGTGTTGTCCAGATCGAAGATCCAGCAATCCACCCCGGCAAAGCCGCGACGCAGCAGCTCGGGATCGGAAGCGGCGGTCCCTGGAACAGGCGGGCGCGGCGGTGCGGAAACGATGCTCATGCTGCCGGGCTAGCCGGTCGCGGCGACGGGGGCAATCCCGACGAAGACGCGGGCGCTGTGGGTTGTCCTCTCGCCGTGCCGGCAGGCCCGGTACGTGGCGATCGCCCGGCGGGTGGCGATGCCGTGGCGCGAGGAGCCGCGCGGTCGAGGTTTTCGGCGGGGGTTCAGGCGGCCGGAGCCGGGCGCGGCCTTCCTCATGGAAAACGGTGCGCCGGGTTGATCCGTGGAAACGGCGTCGCGGGTGCTCTCCGATCCGCCGCCCCTGTTTCGGCTGCTCGGGAGCTTTCGGGATATTTGTGGCAAGATGAAAGAGCTGCGGCGTCTGGCGCGGACTATTCTCTGGCATGGTCTGCTGTGCCGGGTGTGCATACAGCATTGGCGGTCCCGAGAGGAACCGCGCCCGGTTTGCGCTGAGGGACCAGCATGGGGAAGATGCTCGGCTATGGGCGGCATAGTGGAAAAACGGGCAGGATGACGGGGCGTCCGAGGCGGAAGCGCCGGCCCGGGCCCCCGTGTGGGGCAAGCGTAAAATTGGGCGGGTGACGGGGCGTCCGGGGCGAAGGGGCCGGCCTGCGGGACCACCGTATGAGGCTAGCGTAAAAATGGGCCGCGTGAGGGGCGTCCAGGGTGACGGCGCCGGCCCGTAGGACCGCCGGAGGAAGCGTGAAAAATGCGCAGTCGTAAACGGATGTCAGGGGCTGCTCGGGGAGGAAACTGGAGACCTCGTTTCAAAAAGCGGCGCATAGTGGCTGGAAGAGCGAGACGCGACACTCCAGGCCCGAGTGTTGACATCTCGCGAAAGCGCCGCAATCGCAGGGCGCGGTAGGGCGCGGTAGGGCGCGGTAGGGCGCGGTAGGGCGCGGTAGGGCGCGGTAGGGCGCGGTAGGGCGCGGTAGGGCGCGGTAGGGCGCGGTAGGGCGCGGTAGGGCGCGGTAGGGCGCGGTAGGGCGCGGTAGGGCGCGGTAGGCGCGGTAGGGCGCGAGACTCTTTGAAAAAAAGGCCGCCTGACCGGCGGCCTTTTCGTGCAGGGCAGGGATCGTCGCGGTTACGAGAAGAACTGCGCGCCATTCGCGCTGATGGTCGAGCCCGAGATGAAGCCGGCCTCGTCGGCGGCCAGGAACACCACGCAGCGGGCGATTTCCTCGGGCTCGCCCAGGCGGCCGACCGGGATCTGCGGGATGATGCGCTCGTTCAGCACCTTTTCGTCGATGGCGCGGACCATCTCGGTGCCGATATAGCCCGGCGCCACCGCGTTGACCGTGATTCCGGCCCGCGCGCCTTCCTGCGCCAGCGCGCGGGTAAAGCCGATGTCGCCGGCCTTGGCGGCGGAATAGTTCGCTTGGCCGGCCTGACCCTTTTGCCCGTTGACCGAGCTGATGTTGATGATCCGGCCGAACTTGCGGTCGCGCATCCCGTTCCAGACATTGTGGGTCATGTTGAACAACCCGGTCAGGTTGGTGTCGATGACCTCTTTCCACTGCTCGGGGGTCATGCGGTGGAACATGGCGTCGCGGGTGATGCCGGCGTTGTTGACCAGCACTGCCACCGGGCCCAGCTCGGCCTCGACCTGGGCGATGCCCTTGGCGCAGGCATCGTAATCGGCCACCGACCATTTATAGGTCTTGATGCCGGTTTCCGCGGTGAATGCGCGGGCGGCCTCGTCGTTGCCGGCGTAATTGGCCGCGACCTCATAGCCGGCCTCTTTCAGCGCCTTTGAAATTGCCGCACCGATGCCGCGCGAGCCGCCAGTGACCAGAGCAACCTTAGCCATGTTTCCTCCAAACTCGGAATTGAAATCCTCTTTCGCTCAAGGGGTAGATTAGGAAACAATGTTACACAAGGGGGCGGATGAATTTGCCGAAAACAACCCTCCGTCACCCGTGCGGCGCGCAATCGCCCGTCCCCTCAGCGGCGCGCCGAGGCATTCGGCGTCCGCCACGGGGGCGAGATGGTCGGTGCGCCAAAATAGAACCCCTGCAGACAGTCCACCCCCTGCTCGATCAGATAGGCAGCATCATCGGCGGTTTCTACCTGCTCGGCCACGATGAACATGTCGAAATGCCGCGCGATCATCATCAGCGCGCGGGTCAGCACCTGGTTGTCGGGCTGGCTGGCGATGTCGCGGATGAAGCGCCCGTCGATCTTGATCATGTCGAACGAGAACTCGCGCAGATAGCGGAACGAGGTATAGCCCGCGCCGAAATCGTCCAGCGCGAAGCTGACCCCCAGCAGCTGCAGGTCGCGCATGAAGGGGCGGACCTGGTCCGGCATCCCCATCGCCGAGCTTTCGGTGATTTCCAGGATCAGCCGTTCCGCCACGGTCGGATCGCGTGACAGCCCATGATGCAGGGTCCGCAGCCAGTCGGGGTAGCCGATCGAGCGCGCCGACATGTTGATCGACAGCCGCAGCCCCGGTTCCTCGCACAGCGCCTGCACCCCCAGCGCCAGCGACAGGCAGTCGATCTGCCGCCCCAGCTCGCTGAGTTCGGCCAGCGGCATGAAATCGCGCAGCGGCACGAAGCCGCCGGTTTCGTCGATGATGCGAATCAGCCCTTCGTGAAAGGCGGCGCGGTCGGTGCGCGCCGCCTGCACCACGGGCTGGAAGGCCAGCACCGCATCGCCGCGTTCGACCGCCCGCCGCACGGTCGACATGGTCAGCCGCTGCTGGTGGTCCACCGCGAAGTCCAGCGGAGAACCGGCGCCGCCACGCTGGAGCTGATCAGAATCGAGTCGCATCTCTGTCCCCTTGTCCATGGCGGCACTCTGCCAAGGATGAGCGAAGAATTCGTAAATGCGACCGCGGATCGGCGGATCAGGTTAACACAACCGGCGCGGATGTTCCGGGCGGCGGGCACTCGTGGAGCGGGCGTGCGCGCGAGGCTGCGTGAAGAGACTGAATGAACTCTTCTCCGCATCCTGTTGCAATTGTGGGGAAAACGATGAGGGTTTGCCTTCCCGCATTCCGCCGCGCAGCCGCGCCTCAACCCCTCACCCCACCTCTGCAACTCGATAAAATTGCGCGCAGTTTCCTATTCGGCCAGCAGCTGGTCGACCAGCGCCAGCGCCGCAGGCGAGGCCCAGTCGGCGTCGCCGGTCATGCGGGCGACCTCGTTGCCCTCGGCGTCGATCAGGATGGTGACCGGCATCGCCATCACCCCAAAGGCGCGGGCCAGCGCCATTTTCGGGTCGGTCAGGGTGGGCAGCTCGGTGATCTCTTCCTCGGCGAAGAAACGCTCGATGGCGGCGGGCGGGTTGCGCCCCGAGGCCACGGTCAGCACCTGGAAGCGCTCGCCGCCCTTTTCGCGCTGCAGCGCGTCCAGCGAGGGCATTTCCTCGCGGCAGGGGGCGCACCAGGTGGCCCAGAAGTTCAGCAGCACCACCTGGCCGCGCCAGTCGGACAGCTTGTGGGTGCCGCCCTCGGCGTCGGAAAACTCGATCTCGGGGACCGGGGCCTGCTCGGATTCGATCAGCTTAGGCAGGCCGGCGTCGCGCGCCGCCTGCCAGTCCACCGACGCGGCCGCGGCCGCGTTTGCAGCAAGGGCAAGGGACGTATAAAGGGCAAGGAAACGCAGCATATGACCTCCGACAGGACCGATCCGATGACCGACACGCCCGAAAATCCCTCCGCCAACACCATGTGGGGGGGGCGCTTTGCCGCCGGGCCGGATGCGATCATGGAGGCGATCAACGCCTCGATCGGGTTCGACCGGCGGCTCTACGCCCAGGATGTCCGGGGCAGCCGGGCCCATGCGGCGATGCTGGCAGCACAGGGCATCATCAGCCCTAGCGATGCGGACGCCATCGGGGAAGGGCTGCTCACCGTCTTGTCAGAGATCGAGGGCGGGCAGTTCCGGTTCCAGACCGCGCTGGAAGACATCCACATGAACGTCGAGGCGCGGCTGAAAGAGCTGATCGGCGAGCCCGCGGGCCGCCTGCACACGGCGCGAAGCCGCAACGACCAGGTGGCGACCGATTTCCGGCTGTGGGTGCGCGACCAGTGCGACGCGGCGATCGCCGCCTGCCGGGCGCTGATCCGCGCGCTTGTGACGCAGGCCGAGACGGGGGCGGATTGGGTGATGCCGGGCTTTACCCATCTGCAGACCGCGCAGCCGGTGACCTGGGGGCATCACATGATGGCCTATGTGGAAATGCTGGGCCGTGACATCGGGCGCTTTGCCGATGCGCGGGCGCGGATGAACGAATGCCCGCTGGGCTCGGCCGCGCTGGCGGGCACCGGCTTTCCCATCGACCGCGACGCCACCGCCGCGGCGCTGGGGTTCGACCGCCCGACGGCGAACAGCCTTGATGCGGTCAGCGACCGGGATTTCGCGCTGGAGTTCCTGTCGGCGGCAGCGATCTGCGCCACCCATCTGTCGCGGCTGGCTGAAGAGCTGGTGATCTGGTCCAGCGCGCAGTTCCGTTTCGTCGCTATGTCCGACCGCTGGTCCACCGGCTCCAGCATCATGCCGCAGAAGCGCAATCCCGACGCGGCCGAGCTGATCCGCGCCAAGATCGGCCGCATCCTCGGCGCCGCGGTGGCGCTGTTCACCGTGATGAAGGGGCTGCCCTTGGCCTATTCCAAGGACATGCAGGAGGACAAGGAACAGGTCTTCGATGCCGCCGACACGCTGATGCTGGCGCTGGCGGCGATGACCGGAATGATTTCGGACCTGACCGTCAACCGCGAACGGCTGGAGGCGGCGGCATCCAGCGGATTTTCCACCGCCACCGACCTGGCCGACTGGCTGGTGCGCGAGGCCGGGCTGCCGTTCCGCGACGCCCACCACGCCACCGGCGCGCTGGTCGCGCTGGCCGAATCGCGCGGCGTCGACCTGCCTGAACTGACGCTGGCGGACATGCAGTCGGTCAATTCTGCGATAACGGCGCAGGTCTTTGACGTTCTGGGTGTTCACAACTCGGTCGCCTCGCGGCAATCTTACGGAGGAACGGCGCCCGATCAGGTGCGCCGGCAGATCGCCCGCTGGAAGGGCGCGATGGAGGGATGGGAATGATGCGCCTTGCAGCAGCACTGGCCGCGGTTCTGATGCTGGCGGCCTGCGGGGCGGACGGCCCGCCCCATGCGCCTTCGGCGTCCAGCAAGTCGCCGGAAAAGACCACCGGCGTCAGGCTCAGCGGCGAGGCGGTGGTGGGCGTCATCACCACGCTGTGACCCTGCGGCCGGGCAGGCCAGTCCTGCCCGCCGCGAGATCCAGCACGCCGGACAACGGCGGCGGGAATGCGGGCAAGGACCCGCCAAGAGCAGATGCGGGCCGGGCCCGCTTGAGGCAAACGAGCAGACGAGGCAGGACATGATCGCACGTTTCACAATGACCGCCGTGGCACTGGCCGCATTGTCGGCCTGTTCGGGCGGCTCGGGCGGTATCAGCCAGTCCGACGAGGTGATGATCCAGAAGGGCACCTATGTCTATGACCCCAACAAGCGCCACGCCCCGGTGTCGCTGTCGGGGGCGGATCTGATCGGGCTGGAACCGCGCGGCTGACGGGTTTCCGGCGGCCGGCCGGAGCGGGGGTTTTCCACCCCCTTCGTCGTATACGACGATCCCGGAGGATATTTCGGGCAAGATGAATCAGGCCCGCGGCGCGCGGCGGGCTTTGCATTGCGCGGCCCGGTGGCGTTATATCGGTGCTCTGGATTTTCGGTGCGGGTCGGATGGATCATTTCAACTACAGCGGCGGCGTGCTGCATGCCGAGGACGTGGCCCTGCCCGAGATCGCGCGGGCGGTTGGCACCCCGGTCTATGTCTATTCCACCGCCACCCTGACCCGGCATTTCAACCTGTTCCGGCAGTCGCTGGCGTGGACCGAGCATCTGGTCTGCTTCGCGGTCAAGGCGAACTCGAATCTCGCGGTGCTCAAGCTGCTGGGAGATCTGGGCGCGGGCATGGATGTGGTCTCGAGCGGCGAATATGCCCGCGCGCTTGCGGCGGGCGTTCCCGGCGAACGGATCGTGTTTTCCGGCGTCGGCAAGACCCGCGACGAGATGGCCCGCGCCATCGCCGGCGGCATCCGCCAGTTCAACGTGGAAAGCGAGCCGGAGCTGCTGGCTCTGTCCTCGCTGGCGCAAGAGATGGGGGCCGAGGTGCCCATTGCCGTGCGGGTGAACCCCGACGTGGACGCCCGCACCCACGCCAAGATCGCCACCGGCAAGTCGGAGAACAAGTTCGGCATCCCGATTTCCCGCGCGCGCGAGGTGTATCGGCTGGCGGCCTCGCTGCCCGGGCTGCGGGTGGTGGGCATCGACATGCATATCGGCAGCCAGCTGACCGACCTCGACCCCTACCGCCAAGCCTATCGCAAGATGGCCGAGCTGTGCCGGGCGCTGCGGGCGGATGGCCATGCGATCACCCGGCTGGACTTGGGCGGCGGCCTGGGCATCCCCTATCGGCGCGACAACGCCGCCCCGCCGCTGCCGCTGGAATACGGCGAGGTGGTGCGCGAAACCGTGGGCGACCTCGGCTGCGAGATCGAGATCGAGCCGGGGCGCAACATCGCCGGCAACGCCGGGATCCTGCTCGCCTCGGTGATCTTTCTGAAACAGGGCGAGGGGCGGGATTTCCTGATCGTCGATGCGGCGATGAACGACCTGATCCGCCCCGCCATGTATGACGCGCATCACGACATCGTGCCGGTGATCGAGCCTGCGCCGGGGGCTGAGCCGCATCCCGTCGACGTGGTCGGCCCGGTGTGCGAAACCGGCGACACCTTTGCCCGCGCCGTGCCGCTGCCGCGGGTGGGGGCGGGCGATCTGGTCGCCTTCCGCTCGGCCGGGGCCTATGGGGCGGTGATGGCGTCGGAATACAACTCTCGCCCGCTGGTCCCCGAGGTGCTGGTGTCCGGCGACCGTTTCGCGGTGATACGCCCGCGCCCCTCGATCAACGAGATGCTGTCGCGCGACCGCATCCCCGACTGGCTGTGACGTTGCGCGGGGCATATCCCGCGCGCGATGCGGCGCCGTCCGGGGCGGCGCCTTCCGAATTGCCGTTGCCTGCCCCCGTGCGCCGCGCGGTGGGGCTGACGCTGGCCGGGCTGTGGTGGGAACACCTCGCCGCGGCATTCTGGGCTGCCGGGACCTGGGTTCTGCTGGGGTTGGCGGCGCTGGGGCTGGTGGCGCTGGTCCCGCCGGGGGCGCTGGGCTGGGTCTCGGCGCTGTGGCTGCTGGTGCTGGCGGCGCTGGCGCTGTGGGGTTGGGCGCGGTTCCGCCGCCCCTCGCGCGATCAGGCGGCGCTGCGGGTGGACCGCCGCCTGGCCGGGCGGCCGCTGTCGGTGCTGGGCGACCGCATGGCGCTGGGCGGGCCGGATGCGGCGGTGCTGTGGCAGGCGCATCAGGCGGCGGCGCGGGCAGCGGCGGCGCGGGCGCGGCCGGTCGCCCCCAATGCGGCGCTGGTGCGGCACGATCCGTTTGCGCTGCGGCTGGTCGCGCTGACCGCGCTGGCGATGGCGCTGATCTTCGGCGGCGCGGCGCCGGTGGGGCAGGGGCTGGGCGCGCTGGCCGCGGGCTGGCGGCCCTCTCCCCCCACGGATCAGCCGGTGGCGACCGGCCCCGCGTGGGAGGGCTGGGCCGAACCCCCGCGCCACACCGGCCGCCCGGTGATCTACCTCAACACGCTGGAAGCGGATGCGCTGACCGTGCCGCAGGGCACCAGTTTCAACCTGCGGCTGTATGGCCAGGGGCTGTCGGTCGCGCAGGACATTGGCCCCACTGACCCGCAGGCCGCGTCTGATGCGCCGCGCTATACCGCGCAGCAGGACGGCACGCTGAGCGTGGGCGGGCGCAGCTTTGCCGTGACCGTGCTGCCCGACGCGCCGCCGCAGGTCTGGCTGGCGGCGCTGGCCGGGCGCCGCGCCGACGGGCGGCTGGCGCAGGGGTTCTCGGCCGAGGACGACCACGGCATCGCCGCGGGCAGCGCCACGATCACGCTGGACCTTGCGGCGGTGGACCGCCGCCAGGGCCTCGCCCCCGACCCCGAGCCGCGCGAAGCGTTGCAACTGGACCTGCCCCTGCCCGCAACGGGCCAGCGCCGCCGGGTCAGCGCCACGCTGGCTGCCGATCTTTCCCGCCACCCCTGGGCCAACCTGCCGGTGCGGATGACTCTGTCGGTGCGCGACGGCATCGAACAGGCGGCCGAGACGCCATCCACCGCGCTGATCCTGCCGGGGCGGCGATTCTTCGACCCGCTGGCCGCCGGGATCGCCGAGATGCGCCGTGACCTGCTGTGGTCGCGCGACAATGCCCCTCGCAGCGCCCGGCTGCTGCGCGCGATGGTCTGGCGCAGCGACCGCACCCTGCCGCCCGAAGCCGCGCAGGCGATCACCGGCGCGGTGCAGGCGCTGGAATCCGGGCCGCTGTCGCCTGACGCGCGCGACACGCTGGCGGATGCGCTGTGGGACGCGGCGCTGCTGATCGAGGACGGGGGCCTGGGCGACGCGCTGGAGCGGATGCGGCAGGCGCAAGAGCGGCTGGCCGAGGCGATCCGCAACGGCGCCAGCCCCGACGAGATCCAGAAGCTGATGGACGCGCTGCGCCAGGCGACCGACGATTACACCCGGATGCTGGCCGAGCGCGGCGAGGACCCTGCGGCGCGCTTCGACCGTTCGGAACAGCAGGGGCGGCAGATCACCGGCGATCAGATCCAGCAGATGATGGACGAAATCCAGCGCCTGATGAACGAGGGCCGCATGGCCGAGGCGCAGGAATTGCTGGATCAGTTCAACCAGATGATGGACAATCTTCAGGTGCGCGAGGGCGAGGGCGGCGGCAGTTCCTCGCCCAGCGGTCGTTCCATGGACCGGCTGCGCGAGACGCTGCGCGACCAGCAGCGCCTGGCCGACGACGTGCTGCGCGAGGCGCAGCGCGATCCCTTTGGCGAGGCACCGGGTGAAGGCGAAGGCGAGGAGCCCGGCGAAGGCGAGGGCGAGGACGGCCAGCCCTCGCTCGCCGACCGCCAGCGCGACCTGCGCGCCGAGATCGGCCGCCAGCAAGGACTGCTGCCCGGCCGCGGCACCGAGCAGGGCGACGCCGCCAGCGACCGGCTGGACGACGCCGGCCGCGCCATGGCCGAGGCCGAGCGCGCGCTGCGCGAAGGCGATGCCGCCGGTGCGCTGGGACGCCAGGCCGAGGCCATCGAATCGCTGCGCGAGGGGATGCGGGCGCTGTCCGACCTGTCGCGCGGCGAGCAGGGCCAGCAGGGCGAGGGCGGCAGCCCGCAGCCCGGGCAGGGCGACACCCCGGGCCCGCAGGGCAGCCCGCGCGCCGGCGGCGGCGAGGGGTTTGCGCCCTTCGCCCCCGGCCGCGACCCGCTGGGACGCGAGACCGCCGGGCAGGGCGGCAACATTGCCACCGGCGAGCCGCTGGCCGACACCGAACGCCGCGCCGGACGCGCCCGCGAACTGCAGGACGAAATCCGCCGCCGCAGCGGCGAAAGCGACCGCCCGCGGGCCGAACGCGACTATCTCGGGCGGCTGCTGGAGCGGTTCTAGGGGCGGTTCCGGGCTGCGTGCGCTCGACGTTACGAAGCGCCGCGAAGGGGGGCGGTCTCGCACGTGAAGCCCGCCCCGGCACTCGCCACCGGCGAGCCGCTGGCCGACACCGAACGCCGCGCCGGGCGCGCGCGCGAACTGCAGGACGAAATCCACCGCCGCAGCGGCGACAGCGAGCGCGCGGGCCCAACGCGACTATCTCGGGCGGTTCTAGGGGCGGGTTCCCGGCAGGCGTGCGCCCGGCATCACGAAGCGCCACGAGGAGGCGGGGGGGCGTGAAGCCGTGAAGCCTGCGAGCAATTCGCCCGGACGTTGATCTTGTCGAAGGCTGGGCGCGCGCGAATCCGGTGAGCCAGCGGCCGAACCGTCGTTCAGCACCACGCACGGGCTGAACGCGAATCTTTGGCACCTCCAGCCCGCTACACCAGGCGCGGCCGGAAGGTCGCCGGTCGCCGGCAAATCCGTGAACGCGAGGTCGACAGGCTATGGGCACGGGGGACGTCAGGCTGGCCGCGAGCGCGGATCCATGAAGCCCCCGCCGGGAGACCCCCTGCGCCCCGGAATCCCTCCGGTTCCGGTCGCGGATCAGTCCGCGGCGCCTTGGCCGTCGATCACCGCCCGCAGCCCCGCGATCGCCGCGTCGCCCTGTGCCGAAAGCCAGTCGCGGCCTTGGTCGACCTTGTCGCGCCATTCCAGCAGCACCGGCCCGAAGGGCTGCTGCTCGCCCAGCCGCGGCGCCAGCGCATAAAGCGCCAGCGCCATCAGCGCCAGCATCACCGCCAGATGGAACCCCGCATCATAGCGCCGCCGCGAGACGGCCTGAGCCGGGTCCGGAGGGGCAGCCGCCCAGGCCGATGCGGGCTGCGGGCGCGGGGCGGGGGCGGTCGGCGTCGTGATGGCCGGCGCGGGAGCGACCTGAGGCTGAGCGGCTGGTGTGGCCGCGGCGAGGGGACCCGACTGCATGGCGGCCAGGGTAGCCGCGGCGGTGGTGGGCTGAGGCTTGGCGTCTGAAGGGGCCGCGACGGGGGCGGCGGCCGAAGACTCGGTCGACTGCTTGGCGGTGGGCGCGGCGGCGGTAGGGGCGCGTGTATCGTCGGTGCCCCCGGACTGCACTTCCGGCGCATCCCCGGGCAGAAGCGTGTCGTCAGGCGAGGGCGCAACCACACCCGCGGCCGGCGCTGCCGCTGCATCAGGAAACGGCGCCTCGGCCTTCCCGGCCTCGGCCACCCCCGCCTCGGCCAGCCGCTGCGCGCGGCGCTCGGCGGCGCGGACCTCGAGCTCGCGCGCGGCTTCCTGGCGCAGGATATCGATCACCGATTCGCTCAGGGGCCGGCTCAGCCGCGGCCGGGCGGTGGGGTCGAAGGGCTCGGCCGGCTCGGGCATCGGCCAGGCCCGCCAGACGTGATCGCAGGCCGAACATTCCACGTCGCGCCCCGCCGCCGGAATCGCGGCGGCGTCGATTTCATACTGCGCGCCGCAGCGCGGACAGATCAGCCGCATCGCTTCAACCCCGCTGGTCGTGCGCCTATGGTGCCGGCGCGTGGTTTTCTTCGCCGCCGGGACGTTCTATCAACGCCGGGTCCGGCCGCCAAGCGGGCCGGACGAAGGAGGGCGCGACGTGATCGAAATGCGGGATGTGGGCTTTGCCTACCCTCGGGAAGAGGCGCTGTTCCAGGGCATCACGCTGGAGCTGCCGCGCGGCTCGTTCCATTTCCTGACCGGCCCCTCCGGCTCGGGCAAGACCACCTTCCTGCGGCTGTGCATCGCCGACCTGCTGCCGACGCAGGGCAGGCTGTCGCTGTTCGGCCAGGACGCCGCCGGGCTGGGCCGCGACGCCATCGCCGGGCTGCGCCGCCGCGTGGGCGTGGTGCATCAGGACACGCAATTCCTCGACCACCTGCCGGTTGCAGAAAACATCGCGCTGCCGATGACGGTGGCGGGGCAGCCCGTGGACATGCAGGCGATCCGCGACCTGCTGGCCTGGGTGCAGATGGGCCCGCAGGCCCGCGCCATGCCGCCGGCGCTGTCGGGGGGCGAACGCCAGCGGGCGGCGCTGGCCCGCGCTGTAATCCTGTCGCCCGACGTGATCCTGGCGGACGAACCCACCGGCAACCTCGACTGGGACATGTCGCTGCGGCTGCTGCAACTGCTGATCGAGCTGAACAGATCGGGAAAGACCGTGCTGATCGCCACCCATGACCTGAACCTGATCCGCGCCGCCAAACAGCAGGTGTCGGCGCGGGTGCTGCGCATTGCTGGCGGCCGCCTGCAGGCCGCGGGGGCCGAGCTGTGAGCGGGGGCCCCACGCGCTGGCGCGCCATCCTGCTGCGCGCCCGCGGCACCCGCGCGGACCTTGCGGCGCTGGACCTGGCGACACTGTGGCGGGCGCTGATCGGGCGCGAATCGGGGCTGGCCGACCGGGTGGTGCCGCCCTCGGGGCAGACCGCGGGGCTGACGGTGTTCGCCGCCGGGGTGATGGCCTTCCTGGCGGTGTTCGCGCTGGCGCTGGCGCTGGCCACCGGACGGCTGGCCGACCGCTGGGCCGAGGGGCTGGCCCAGACCGTGACCGTGCGCATCTCGGCCCCCGCGACCGAACTCGACGCCAGTACCGAGGCGGTGCAGCGCGTGCTGGACACCACCCAAGGCGTCGCCGAGCACCGCCTGCTGCCCGCGGCCGAGGTCGAGGCGCTGCTGGAGCCCTGGTTCGGCCCCGATGTGCCGGTGGACGTGCTGCCGGTGCCGCGGCTGGTGCAGGTCTCGACCGGGCGCGGCTTCGACGCGCAGGCGCTGCGCCTGCGGCTCGAGGCCGAGGCGCCGGCGGCGGTGCTGGACGACCACACGCAATGGCGCCGGCCGCTGGCCTCGGCCGCGCAGCGGCTGCGCATCCTGGGCTGGCTGTCGCTGGCGCTGATCGCCGCCGGCAGCGCCGCCATCGTGACGCTGGCCGCGCAGGCGACGCTGGCCGCGAACGGGCAGGTGATCCGGGTGATGCGGCTGATCGGCGCGCGCGACCTGACCATCGCCACCGCCTTTGTCCGCAGGCTGACCCGCCGCGCCGCGCTGGGGGCCGCCGGGGGCACCGCGCTGGGGATGCTCGCCATCCTCGCCCTGCCGCGCATGGATGAGGCCGGGGGCTTCCTGACCGGGCTCGGCTTTACCGGCTGGGGCTGGCTCTGGCCGCTGCTGATCCCGCCGCTGGGTGCGGCGCTGGGGTTCGTCGCCACCCGCGCCGCCGCCCTGCGCATGCTGCGCGAGGTGCGCTGATGTCCGCCCCTCTCGACCGGCCCGGCTGGGCGCTCGACCCCGCGCTCGCAGGCGATCTTCTGTCGCTGAATATCCCGCAGGGGTCCGGGGGCGCGCAGCCCCCGGTCGCGGCCGACCCGCGCTACGTCCCCGCGCCGCTGCCGCTGCTGTGGCCGCTGCGCGCCGCGGTGTTCTATGTCTGGATCGCGCTGGTTACCGCCTTCATGGGGCTGTGGTGGCTGCCCAAGGTCCGGCGCGACCCGCAGAACGCGCATGTGCTGCCGGTGATCTGGACCGGGCGGCTGCTGGCCGCGGCGCGGGCGATCCTGGGGGTCTCGGTCGAGCTGCGCGGCACGCCCCCCACCACCGACTGCGTGATCGCCGCCAAGCACCAGAGCTTCCTCGACATCCTGGCCATCGCCCATGCGGTGCCGCAATGCGCCTTCATCATGAAGCGCGAGGTGCTGCGGGTGCCGATCATGGGCTATTACGCACGCAAGGCCGGCTGCATCCCCATCGACCGCTCGCGCGGGGCCGAGGCGATGACCCGGATCATCCGGGAAATCGAGGCCTCGCGCGCCGACGCGGACGGGCTCGGGCAGCTGATCATCTACCCCGAGGGCACCCGCACCCGCCCGGGCGAGCGGCGCAAGTACAAGCACGGCGTCGGCAGCATCCAGCAGGCGACCGAGCTACCGGTCTATCCGGTGGCGGTAAACTGCGGGATGTTCTGGCCGCGCGACGGGCTGCGGGTGCGCCCGGGGAGGGCGGTGATCGAGTTCCTCGACCCCATCCCCGCCGGGCTGTCCGCCGCCCAGACCGTGCAGCAGGTCGAGACGGTGGTCGAGGCCGCCTCGGACCGGCTGATGCAGGCGGCGGGACTGGGCCGCGAGGGGTGATGCTGTTGCGACGGCCGGTTGCTGGAGGTGCGAGACTGCCTTCCGGTTGCGGCCGGCGGCCGCCTGCCATCCCGCCCGCCCTTCCATGCCGCTGTCGCGCCAGGGGCGTCCGCGGCATGATGGGCGGATGAGAATCGTCTCTTTGCTGCTCAGCCTGCTGCCTGCCGTCCCTGCCGCCGCGGCCTCGGCCCGGCCGGTTCATGCCGTCGTCCCTGCAACCGGCCTGCCGCGCTGCTGGCCTCCGTTGCTGGCGGCGCTCTCTCGTCCCCTTGCGCTCATGGGGTTTCTGGCGCTGCCCGGCTGCGCGGCGGCGGTGGCGGACCCGGTTCCGGTCGCGTCCTCTGCTGCTGCCGGGGCGCCGATCGTCATCCACGACAACCGCGGCGGCAATGTGCTGCGGATGATGGCGCGGCGGGCCGAGCTGGAACGCTCGGGCCGGGAGGTGCGGATCACCGGCGTCTGCCGCTCTGCCTGCACCATGCTGGTCACCCTCCCCAACGCCTGCCTGCACCCCGAGGCCTCGGTCGGGTTCCACGCCCCGCGGCTGCCCGGCACCACCATCATCCCGCCCATGGTGGACCAGATGATGGCCGCGCATTACCGCAACGGCATCCGCGAGCGCTGGTTCGCCGAATGGCGGTATTCGCTGGACATCCACAGCATCAGCGCCCGCGAATATGTGCGGCTGGACCCGCAGACGCGGCTGTGCGCGGAATGATCAGGCGAAGGCCGGCGCCGCCACCAGCGGCTTGAAATTTCGCAGCTGCCGCTCGATCAGCTTTTTCACCGGCTTGCCGCGCATGACCGGGCGGCAGGTCGGGGCGGGCGCGCCCGCGATGCCGGCCGCCACCAGGTCGGGGAACAGCGCGCGCAGTTCGGTCAGGGCATCGTCGCTCATCCCCGACAGCGCCATCGGACCGAGATGCAGCGATTCGGCCTCGGCGCCCTCGGCAAAGACGATCTCGTGGCGGTCGAACATCAGGTGCCAATAGCCGATGGTCTCGGCCGCGATGCGCTCGATCCCCGGGTGGCCCAGCAGATGCACGGCGGCGATCAGCACCTCGGGGGCGCCGGTCATCCGCTCGGCGATGGCCGAGCGCACCAGCAGCCGGTGCTGGGGCGAGACCGTCAGATCGCGCGCGGGCATCCCCGGCCCCAGCGCCCCGGCCGCCACCCGGATCGGGTGCAGCCGCGTCTGCCCGGCCAGTTCCGAGGCCGAGAGCTGCCGCCCGCCCAGCCAGCGCAGCGGCTGCATCCCGTGGTCGCGAGTGCGGATCATGTCGCCCACCCGCAGCAGATGCACCGGCCGCGGCCCGCGGTCGGTGTCGATCAGCGTGCCGGTGGCAAAGCAGACCACATCGGTTTTCACGTCGATGGTGAAATTATCGTTGTTTTTCAGCCGGCTCCAATGCCAGCCATTTTCTGGATAGTGGGTGTTGACATACAATGTCTTTATAGTCGCGCCCGCGGGAAGCCTCCCGTCGATCGGAACCCAGAGCCGCAGCGTATTGCCGGCATCCCCGGCGGCCACCAGTGTCAGGATCACGCCCTCGACATCGGTGGCGGGGATCGGACTGTCGAACTCGGTATAGGCTTGCCAGTATATTATTTGTGTCAGTTTGTAGTCGATACCGTCGAACATCAGTCGGGCGCTACGGTCGAGCATGCCCGGATTGGCCGGATTTAATGTGAGCTCGATCGGCTCGACCGTATCCGAAATCTGGTGGGTGCCGCCGTCGCGGCCCTGCGGCTTGATCACCGCCCCGTCCAGCGCGTCCGGCCCCGTCAAGATGCTGGCGTCGTAGAGAATGCCCATTTCCGCCCCCGTTGTGGTTGCGGAATGGTTAACAGGGGAAAGGTTAACAGGCGGTTAAGCGGCCCGGAAAAATCATTCCCGCAGCCGCCAGCCGGTCAGGAAGATCCAGCGGATCGCCGCCAGCAGCACCAGGATCATCAGCGCCACCGCGCCCAGCGACACCCCCACCGGCACGTCGGCGATGCCGAAGAACGACCAGCGGAAGCCCGACACCAGGTACAGCACCGGGTTCAGCCGCGCCACCTGTTCCCAGAACGGCGGCAGCATCGAGGCCGAATAGAACGCGCCCCCCAGGAACACCAGCGGCGTGATCACCATCATCGGTACGATCTGCAACTGCTCGAAGTTCTTCGCCCACAGCCCCAGGATAAAGCCCAGCAGCGAAAACCCGGTGGCGGTCAGCACCAGGAACGCTAGCATCCAGAACGGATGCGCGACATGCATCCCGACAAAGAAGAAACTGGTCAGCAGGATCACCAGCGCGATCAGAATGGCCTTGCTGGCGGCGGCGCCGACGAAGCCCAGCATCACCTCGACCCAGCCGGCGGGGGCGACCAGATATTCGTAGATCGTCCCCGAAAACTTGGGGAAGAAGATGCCGAAGCTGGCGTTGGCCACCGACTGCTGCAGCACCGTCAGCATCATCAGCCCCGGCACGATGAAGGCGCCATAGGGCACGCCCTCGACTGCCTGGATGCGGCCGCCGATGGCGGCGCCGAACACCACGAAATACAGCACCGTCGACAGCACCGGCGAGGCGAGCGACTGCCAGATAGTGCGGAAGAACCGCGCCATTTCATGCAGATAGATGGTGCGGACCGAACGCCAGCTCATCGTGCATCCCCCTGTCCGCCTGTCCCCTGTTCGCCCGCCAGCAGCGCCATGAACACCTCTTCCAGCGAGGATTGCCGCGTCGCCACGTCGCGCACCCCCAGCTCCAGCCGGCCCAGCTCGGCCAGCAGCCGGCCGATGCCGGTGCGGTCGGCGCGGGCGTCGTAGTCGTATTCCAGGCTGCGGCCGTCGGCGGAAAGGGTGATGCCGCGCCCCTCCCACCCCTCGGGCAGGGCCGACAGCGGCGCGTCAAGCTCGACCGTCAGCTGCTTGCGGCCGAACTCGCCCATCAGCTGGTCCTTGGGGCGCACCAGCAGCAGCTTGCCGCGGTCGATCACCCCGATGCGGTCGGCCATTTCCTCGGCCTCTTCCAGGTAATGCGTGGTCAGGATGATGGTGACGCCGGACCGGCGCAGCTCGCGCACCACCTGCCACATCTCGCGGCGCAGCTGCACGTCCACCCCGGCGGTGGGTTCGTCCAGGAACAGCACCTGCGGCTTGTGCGACAGCGCCTTGGCGATCAGCACCCGCCGCTTCATGCCGCCAGACAGCGCGCGGGTGGGGGCGTCGCGCTTGTCCCACAGCGCCAGGCTGCGCAGCACCTGTTCAAGATGCGCCTCGTCCGGGGGGGCGCCGTAGAGCCCGCGGGTAAAGCGGACCGAGTTGGCCACCGTCTCGAACGGCTCCAGCGCGATTTCCTGCGGCACCAGCCCGATCATCCGCCGCGCCGCGCGCCAGTCGGTGGCGATGTCGTGGCCGCCGACCCGCACCGTGCCCTGCGTGGGCGTGACCAGCCCGCAGATGATCGAGATCAGCGTGGTCTTGCCAGCGCCGTTCGGGCCCAGCAGGGCCAGGATCTCGCCGGCTTCGATGGTCAGGCTCACGTCGTCCAGCGCGGTGGTGCCGCCGGCGTAACGCTTGGACAGGTGGTCGACCTCGATGATCGGCGCCATGGGGAAGAACCTCGGGTGCGAAGGCACAAAGGGCAGAGCTAGGGGCGGGGCGGCGCAAAGTCCAGCCGCCCGGCCCGCAGCGGCAGCCCCGGGAAGGGGGCGGGGGCCCCCCCGCCCGCGCCGGTCAGCGCACGAACTTCTTGTATTTCACCCGCTTCGGCTCGATCGAATCGGGCCCCAGGCGGCGCACCTTGTCGGCCTCGTAGGCCTCGAAGTTGCCCTCGAACCATTCCACATGCGCATCGCCTTCAAAGGCGAGGATATGGGTGCAGAGCCGGTCGAGGAAGAAGCGGTCGTGCGAGATGATCACCGCGCAGCCGGCGAAATCCTCCAGCGCGGCTTCCAGCGCCTGCAGGGTTTCCACGTCCAGATCGTTGGTTGGTTCGTCCAGCAGCAGCACGTTGCCGCCCGATTTCAGCAGCTTGGCCAGATGCACGCGGTTGCGTTCGCCGCCCGACAGCAGCCCGACCTTTTTCTGCTGGTCGCCGCCCTTGAAGTTGAAGGCCCCGGCATAGGCGCGGCTGTTCATCTGCGCGTCGCCCAGGTCGATCTGCTCGGCACCGCCGGAGATTTCCTCCCACACGGTCTTGTTGGCGTCGAGCGCGTCGCGCGACTGGTCCACATAGGACAGCTGCACGGTGTCGCCAAAGGTGATCTCGCCGGCGTCGGGCTGTTCCTGCCCGGTCAGCATCCGAAACAGCGTCGATTTCCCGGCGCCGTTCGGGCCGATCACCCCGACGATCCCGCCCGGGGGCAGGCTGAAGTCCAGGTTCTCAATCAGCAGCCGGTCGCCGAAGCCCTTGGTCAGCCCCTTCACCTCGATCACCTTGTCGCCAAGCCGGGGGCCGTTGGGGACGATGATCTGGGCGTGCTGGATCTTTTCGCGCTCGGATTTCGAGGCCATCTCGTTATAGGCGTTGATCCGCGCCTTCTGCTTGGCCTGCCGTGCTTTCGCGCCGGCGCGGATCCATTCCAGCTCGCGTTCCAGCGATTTCTGCCGCGCCTTGTCCTCGCGCGCTTCCTGGGCCAGCCGCTTGCCCTTCTGTTCCAGCCAAGCGGAATAATTACCCTCGTAGGGGATGCCGCGGCCGCGGTCGAGTTCAAGGATCCAGCCGGTGATGTCGTCCAGGAAATAGCGGTCGTGGGTGACGATCAGGATGGTGCCCGGGTATTCGATCAGGTGCTTTTGCAGCCAGGCGATGGTTTCCGCGTCCAGGTGGTTGGTCGGTTCGTCCAGCAGCAGCATGTCGGGCGCTTCCAGCAGCAGCTTGCACAGCGCCACCCGGCGGCGTTCCCCGCCCGAAAGCGTCTCCACATCGGCGTCGTCGGGGGGGCAGCGCAGCGCCTCCATCGCGACATCGACCTGGCTGTCGAGATCCCACAGGTTCTCGGCGTCGATCTCGTCCTGCAGCTTCGCCATCTCCTCGGCGGTCTCGTCCGAGTAGTTCATGGCCAGCTCGTTATAGCGGTCGAGCTTGGCCTGCTTGGCCTTCACCCCCTCCATCACGTTGCCGCGCACGTTCAGCTGCGGGTCCAGCTGCGGTTCCTGCGGCAGATAGCCCACGGTCGCGCCCTTGGCGGCCCAGGCCTCGCCGGAAAAATCCTTGTCGATGCCGGCCATGATCCGCAGCAGGGTGGATTTCCCCGCGCCGTTCACGCCCACGACGCCGATCTTGACGCCGGGCAGGAAGTTCAGCCGGATGTTTTCAAAGGTCTTCTTGCCGCCCGGATAGGTCTTGGACACGCCATCCATGTGGTAGACATACTGATACGAGGCCATCATCCGCTCCTGTCCGCTGGTTGGCGGTTATCTAGGCGATCGTCGCGTGGGTGTGAAGGTGGGCCGGGGTTTCCGACCGGGCCTAGCGGATCTGCGCGGCGAAGTCCTTGCCGAAGGTCGCCTCGATAAAGGCGAACTGCGGCTGCAACCGCTCGCGCAGCACCGCGCGCGCCTCGGCCGGGACGCTGAGTTCGGCGTTGCCGGGGAACACCTTGGCGGCGAGGTTCTGGTAGCTGTGCGGTTCCAGCCCGCAATGCGCCTCCACCCGGCGCATCAGGGCGCCAGGGTTGGCGGCGATGGCGCCGAAGGGCAGGATCAGCAGCCGATCAGGGCCGAAGCGCGAGGTCCAGCGCGGCACATAGGTGGCGTAATCGCCGCGGTCGTAAAGCACCGGGTCCTCGATCTCGGCCAGCCACGCGTCGACCCCGCGGGGTTTGCGGTTCTTGCGGGTCAGGTTCATCTTCAGCTGGCTGACCGCGCGATCCACCGGGTGGCGGATGATATAGATGAACCTGGCGCGGGGCAGGAATTCGGCCACGAACTCCACCCCCTCATCCGGCAGGGTGGAATATTCCGGGGTGATGTCGCAGGGCTGCGTGCCTTCGGGGGCGGGGGCGAAGACCTGCTTGTACCAGTGGTTGGTGAACATCTCGCCCCGGGTGATCCGGTCCAGCCAGGCGTCGAGTTCCGGCGGGAACGGCAGGCCGCGCGCGGCATAGCGCTTTTCCTGGTTCTGCCGGGCGCGGCGGAAATGCCAGGGCAGCCATTGCCGGTGTTCGGGGACGAAGCGGTGGTTGAAGAACTGTGCCTCCTTGAAGGGCGGAATCCAGACCTGCGGGTGCTGGGACAGCATCTGGGACAGCCATGTCGTGCCGGCCTTCTGCGCGCCGATGCCGACGATCAGCGGCTTTTTCGGGCGGCCCTCCGGGTCCCATTTCGGCAGTGCGGTCACAGCGTGCCCCACAGGTCGTATTCGCTGGCCTCGTCCACGGTCACAGTCACGATGTCGCCGGGGGACAGCGCCTCGAACCCCTCGTCGATGAACAGGTTGCCGTCGATTTCGGGCGCGTCGGCCATGGTGCGGCAGGTGGCGCCGTCCGCGTCCACGCTGTCCACGATCACCTGCTGGCGGGTGCCGACCTTGGCGGCAAGCTTGGCGGCCGAGATCGCCTGCGCCTTTTCCATGAAGCGGTTCCAGCGGTCCTGCTTCACCTCGTCCGGCACATGGTCGGGCAGGTCGTTGGCCCGCGCGCCACGGACGTTTTCATACTGGAAACAGCCGACGCGATCCAGCTGCGCCTGATCCATCCAGTCCAGCAGATACTGGAACTCGGCCTCGGTCTCACCCGGGTAGCCGACGATGAAGGTGGAACGCAGGGTGATCCCCGGGCAGGCGGCGCGCCAGGCCGCAATCTCGTCCAGCGTGCGGGCGCTGGCGGCCGGGCGGGCCATGCGCTTCAGCACATCCGGGTGCGCGTGCTGGAAGGGGATGTCGAGGTAAGGCAGCACCCCCGCGCCTTGCGCCACCGTGTCTGCCATCAGCGGCACCAGGTCGCGCACATGCGGATAGGGATAGACGTAATGCAGCCGCACCCAAGCCCCCAAGCCGCCAAGATCGCGGGAAAGGTCGGTGATATGGGCGCGGTGGCCGCGGTCGGCGGCGTGGCGCAGGTCCACGCCGTAAGCCGAGGTGTCCTGCGAAATCACCAGCAGTTCCCGCACCCCGCCGGCGACCAGTCTTTCCGCCTCGCGCAGCACCGCATGGGCGGGGCGGCTGACCAGCCGGCCGCGCATGTCGGGGATGATGCAGAAGCGGCAGTGGTGGTTGCAGCCCTCGGAAATCTTCAGATAGGCGTAGTGGCGGGGCGTCAGCCGCACTTCCGAAGCCGGCAACAGGTCGATGAACGGGTCCGGCGCGGGCGGCACCGCGGCGTGAACCGCATCCAGCACCTGTTCGTATTGATGCGGCCCCGTCACCGCCAGCACCTTGGGGTGTGCGCCGGTGATATACTCGGGTTCGGCGCCAAGGCAGCCGGTGACGATCACCCGGCCGTTTTCGGTCAGCGCCTCGCCAATGGCATCCAGCGATTCCGCCTTGGCGCTGTCCAGAAAGCCGCAGGTGTTCACGATCACCGCATCGGCGCCGCGGTATTCGGGGGAAATCGCATAGCCCTCGGCCCGCAGGCGGGTCAGGATGCGCTCGCTGTCCACCAGCGCCTTGGGACAGCCAAGGGACACCATGCCGATGGTCGGCTGGCCGGGACGGGCGGCCTCGCGCGCCACGGTGGCGCGGGCAAGATCGGGACGCAGCAGGGGCGGGTTCTGGCTCATTCCCGCGCATATAACGAAGCCATTGGCGAACGCAAAGCGCCAGATTCGGGCCGGGAAAGGCGACGCCCCCCGTTCGGGGCCGCCGCCGGTGGCGGGCGCCTATTCGGCGTCGCCGCCGCGCACGTTGAAGCCCAGCAGCCGCCAGTCCAGCATCCCGCCGCGGTAATAGCTGATCCGCTCGGCCGGGTAGCCGGCCGAGATCATCTCGCGGATGGCGGTGGGGGACTGGCCGCACCAGGTGCCGTTGCAGAACATGATGACCTTGCTGGCGTTGGTGCAGTCGAACTCGCCGTCGAAATCGGGCTCGCAGCCCAGCTCGGCCAGCCGCTCGATCGACTCGGTATAGGGGATGTTGATGGCGCCGGGGATGGTGCCGCCGGCGAACCAGTCAGGGGTGCGGCCGTCGACCAGGATGGTGTCGCCCGCCTGCATCGCCTCGATCAGCTCCAACTCGCCGATGGTGGTGACGCCCTCGGCGGGGGTCATCGGCTGGATGCAGAAGGGCGGGCAGTCCGGCCCGGTCAGCGCCCAGTCCCCTTCCAGCTTCGCGCCCGGGGTCTGGTCGCGCTGGACGGTGAACTCGCCCTCGGGGGTGGTATAGCTGGCCTGCGCCATGTCCTTGGTGATGCCGACGCGCACCGCGGGGGTCTCGGCAGCGGCTTCGGCCGGGCTTTCGGCGGGGGCGCTGTCCTGCGCGGCCGCGGCGCCCGCCAGCAGCAGCGCGGTGGTGGCGACGGTGGCAGCGGACAGAACGGTCAGGGGTCTGAACATGGCTTCCTTCCTCCCGGGATGCGTGTCCTGCGGCGAAACGCGCACTGGACATATCGTGATTTCACTATCCTTGCCGCGATCCCTAGCGTGATCAAGACGCATTGTTGACCAAAGGAACTGCCATGACCACGCGCCGCCAGACCCTTGCCCTGATTGCCGCGGTTGCCGCGACGCCGGTGCTTGCGCAGACCCAGGCCCGCCCCAACCCGATGCCCGACGAGCTGCGCACCGCGCTCGAGCGGGACAAGAACGGCATCGTGCTGGGCAATCCTGCGGGCAACATCACGCTGGTCGAGTTCTTCGATTACAACTGCCCGTTCTGCAAGAAGATCCTGCCCAAGATGCAGCAGCTGATCTCGTCCGACCCGCAGCTGCGGGTGGTGTTCCGGGAATGGCCGGTGTTCGGCGCGGATTCCGAGTTCGCGGCGCGGGCGGCGCTGGCCGCGCTGGACCAGGGGAAATACTGGCAGACCCATGCCGGGCTGATGGGGCTGCGCGACCGCGCGGCCGAGCCGTCGGTGATGCGGGTGGTGCGCAAACTGGGGCTGGACGAGGCGAAGCTGCGTCGCGACATGGATTCCGACCGGGTCAGCGACCATATCGCGCGCTCGTTCATGCTGGCCGATCACATGAGCCTGATCGGCACCCCCACCCTGATCGCCGGGGACGAAGGGGTGTTCGGGGACCAGAGCCTCAAGGATCTGCAGGATCTGGTGGCGCGGGCGCGGGCGACGATGGGGGTGGCGGCAGGGTGACGAACACCGGCCCGGCTTGGGTGGGCAGGAAGCTGCCGCCCACGCCGAACACCTGCTGCAACCGCTCGGCCGTCAGCACCTGCGCCGGCGGCCCGTCCGCCACGATGCGCCCGCCCGTGCCCATCAGCACCAGCCTTTCGCAGAACCGCGCCGCCAGCGTCAGGTCGTGGATCGAGGCGATGACGGTGCGCCCCTCGGCCGCAAGCCGTGAAAACAGCGCCATCACCGCGAACTGATGCGCGGGGTCGAGCCCCGCCACCGGCTCATCCGCCAGGATCAGCGGCGTGCGCTGGGCCAGCAGCCGGGCGATCAGCACCCGCGCCAGCTCGCCCCCCGACAGTTCCGTCGCGGGGCGGTCGCGCAGGTGGGTGACCTCCATCGCGGCCATCGCCTCGGCCACGGCGGGACCGTCGGCGCGGCGGTCGGGATCGGTGCGCCGGCCCAGCCGCACCAGCGGCTCGACCGGGATCGGCCAGGCGATCTCTCGCGCCTGCGGCAGCCAGGCGGCGCGGCGGGCGCGGCGGGCGGGGGGCAGGGCGGCAAGGTCGGAAACCCCCTCGGCCGCGATCAGCCCCAGCGCCGCGCGCATCAGGGTGGTCTTGCCGGCGCCGTTCGGGCCGATCAGCCCGACGAAACTGCCCGGCGCCACCTCCAGGCTGACCCGGTCCACCACCACGCGCCCGCCGCGGCGCACGGTCAGATCGCGCAGGCTCAGGCTCATTTTCCCACCTGCGTGCGCCAGATCAGATGCAGGAACACCGGCGCGCCGACCAGCGCCATCATCACCCCCAGCTTGAGATCGCGTTCCGGCATGATCAGCCGCACCGCGATGTCGGCGGTCAGCACCAGCGCCGCGCCCCCCAGCGCCGCCGCCGGCAGCAGCCGCGAGGGCATCGCCCCCACCGCGCCGCGCAGCAGATGCGGCACCACCAGCCCGACGAAACCGACCGCGCCCGCCACCGCCGTCGCCGCCCCCACCGCCGCGGCCGCGCCCAGCACCACCTTGAGCCGCAGCGCCGCCAGATCGACGCCCATCGAGGCCGCGGCTTCCTCGCCCAGCGACAGCGCGTCCAGATCGCGCCCGGCCCACAGCAGCACCGCCCAGCCCAAGCCCATCAGCGGCAGCGCGGTCAGCACATGCCCCCAGCTGCGATCGGCCAGCGATCCCATGGTCCAGAACATGATGTCATAGGCAGCAAACGGGTTCGGCGACAGGTTCAGCACCAGCGCGGTCAGCGCCCCGGCCAGTGCCGAGACCGCAATGCCGCCCAGGATCAGCCCGAGGCCCGAGCCGCCGCGCCCGGCCAGCAGCAGGATCAGCCCGACGCCCCCCAGCGCCCCCGCCAGCCCCGCCGCCGGAACCCCCAGCCCCAGCGTGGACACGCCGGCCTGGATGGCGATCACCGCGCCCAGGGCGGCGGCGGCGGAAATGCCGATCAGCCCCGGCTCGGCCAGCGGGTTGCGCAGATACCCCTGCAGCGCCGCGCCGGACAGGCCGAGGCTGACGCCCAGCATCACCCCCAGCAGCGCCCGCGGCGCCCGGATCTCGCGCAGCACGATCCCCAGCGGCCCCTCGCCGCCCCACAGCGCCTTGAGCGAGGCCCACGGCCCCGCCCCCGCCGGCCCGATCAGCAGCGAGGCCAGCGCCAGCACCGCGACCAGCGCGGCCAGCGACAGCAGCAGGGGCGCGCGCTTCATGGTGCGCCTCTCGCGGCGGCAATCCGCGCCTCGGTCGCCAGCAGCGCCAGCGCGTCCAGCAGCCGCGGGGTCGGGCAGGTCCACAACGGGTCCGGCACATGCACCACCCGCCCCGACAGGCTGGACAGCGCCGGGTGGGTGACGATCTCCTCGGCACGCGAGGCGCCGGGATAGGGGGTGCCGGTCACGATCAGCGCCGGGTCCGCCATCACCAGCGATTCAAGGGTGATATAGCCCGCCCCCTGCATCCCCAGCCGGTCGGCCAGCAGCGAAAACCCCGCCGCGCGCAGCACATCCCCGGCCAGAGTCGCCCCGCCCGAGGAATAGCCGTTCGGTCCCCAGGTCGCGGCCAGCGGCCTGTCGCCGCCCGTGGGCAGAGAGAGCGCCGCCAGCCTCGCGTCGAAATCCGCCAGCATCGCCGCTGCCTCGGCCTCGCGCCCCAGCGCGGCGCCGACCTGCGCGATGGCCGCGCGGGCGTCTTCCAGCGAATTGGGCGGCGGCACCTCGACCACCGGCACCCCCAGCCGGTGCAGCAGCGCGACCGCGGCCCCGCCATACCCGCCCGCCAGCACCAGGTCGGGGGCGAGCAGATACACTTCTTCCGCGCGGCCGTGGTTGACGGGGAACTGCTGCGCCTCGGCCACCATCGCCGAGGACTGCGGCTCTCGCGCCAGATGCGAGACCGAGACCAGCTGCCCCGGCGCCGCCAGCGCCATGGCGATCTGGTCGGTGCAGAGATTGACCGACACCACGCGGCGGGGCGGGGTGGCGTGGGCGGCAAGCCCGATGCCACCGGCAAGACACGCGGCCACCAGCCAGGTTTTTACCATCTGGCCTGCAACCCGACATACGCGGTGCGGCCTTGCCCGTAGTACCCCCATGCCTCGGAATAATCCTTGTCGAACAGGTTCACCACACGGCCCGACAGGCGGAGCTGATCGGTGAGGTCGTAGTGCGCGGCAACATTTACGGTGGTAAAGTCGGGCAATTCGGTGGTTTCCGGTTCATAGCTGCGGAACCACTCTGCATCGTAATTGCCCGCAACACGGCGCAACTCGGCCGACACCGCGCCGCGGTCCTGCGCAAAACCGGCCTCGGCGCGCAGATGGAACTCGTGCCGGGGCGCGCGACTGATGACTGTGCCGTTTTCGCGTTTGGCGTCGAGATAGGTGTAATCGGCTCCAAGGCGGACGGTATCGCTCAACTGTATGTCGGCCGTCAGTTCGAACCCCTTGCGGGTGCTGGTGCCGGGCAGGTTGACCGAAGTGTTGCCCGCGCCGGCGATCATGTCCTTGATATCGCTATGAAACAGCGTGGCGCCAATAGTGCCCTGGCCACCCGCAATGCCCAGATCGGCGCCGATCTCATAGCCCAGACTGGTTTCTGGTGTCAGGTCGGGGTTGCCACGATAGTCACCCGAATATCCGAACTGCTGAAACATGTCCGGGTTGACCGTCGCGCGCCCGACGGCGCTGCGCAGCCGCAGGTCGCCATCCGGTAGTTGCCAGGATGCCGCCACGTTCCACGAGGTCGCGTCGTGGAACACATCGTTCAGATCGCGGCGCAACCCGGCCTGGATGCTGGTGCCATTGTCGAACATCCCCTGATATTCAAGGGCGACCGACGTCATGTCGCGTTCGTAATCTCCAGAGCCATAAGAAGAATAGTTGACATAGGTTTCCCGCTGTTTCCCAATTGCAAAGTTCAGCTTTTGTGCAGCGTTGCGGGCAAGGGGCCCGTCGATGGCCCATGTTCCAGTGTAGCGCAGGGAACGCCGGCGCGAAGCGTCACCATAATCCGGCGCGCTTTCGCGGAAATGGTCCGTATCCTGGTTCATCCCGGACAAGGTCAGGCGATTCAGCAGCCTGCCGGCCATCGCTTCGGCCTCGGTCCAGAGCGAGCCATAGGTCTCATCTCGGTCTGCGGTCAGGTCGGCGTCAATGACATAGTCGTCGGGATTGTTGTCTTCGGCCGATACGGCTTCATCATACCCATATTTCTGCCAACTCCGGCGTAGCGTGAAGCCGGTGGTAATGCCGTCCCCAAGCTCGTAGGAGCCGTCGAGGACCACCGTCTCGCGGTCGTTGAAATCACGGTCGCCGCCGGGGGTCCGTGAGGTGTCATCGCCATCGGTATGTCGGGCTGCGGCGGATAAGCTGAGACTGCCGCGAGCGCCTGCCGCGCGGACAAAGACATTGGCGGCGCGGGTGTTCTGCCCCCCGAATTCTACGCCTGCGCCATAGCTCAGTCCCGGTGCTTCGGCGCGCCTGGTCGTAATCGAGATCACCCCCGAGGTGGCATTGGGACCGTGGATTGCCGATTGCGGGCCGCGCAGGATCTCGATCCGCTCGATATCCGCGGCCAGCATACCGCTGAAGCCATAGTCGCCGCTACCAGGGGAATTGGCTTCCACGCCGTCGATCAGCACCAGCACATGATTGGATTCGCCACCCCGGATGCGAATGCCAGTCAATGTCTCGCCGGTCGAGGCCACGGAAACTCCCGGCACGCTACGCAGTGCGTCCTGCACCGTAGCAAGGCCGCGTGTCTCGATCTCCTCGCCGGTCAGGACGGTATGGGCGCGGGCAAATCCATCGGCGGCAAAGGGAGTCAATCCCCCCGACAGGATGATCGGGTCCAGCAGGATCGGCTCCTGCGCCCGCGCGGGGGCGGCGGTGGTCAGCGCAAGCGCCAGCGGTGCGGCGGTCAGGCCAAGGCGGCGGAAGGGTTCGGACATGGCGGTCCCCGGGTCGGGCGGCGGCGGTGGCGGCCGCGGATTGGAATCGGTCCGGGGGAAGCCCCGCAGACAGTGCTGGTTCACCGCTGCGGCTGGCCGCTTCGCTGGCGCGCCCCGCACCATCGAAAGGGTGATGTCCAAGCAGGTCTCCTGGCTTGCGGGTCAAGGCGGGCGCCGGCCTTCCCGGGGCTGCGGCCCCAGTGGCTCAGTTCGGCGCCGCTCTCCGCGCACAGTTGCGGGGGCAGCTACGGTTCCGGCCCGGGGGCCGTCCGTATTCCCTTTCAATCCGGCGAGGCCGGAACTTGGACAGCGGCAGATAGGCCGGAAGCCGGGCTTGCGTCAATGACCCGCGGCGCGGAGGGGGGCAGAACGGCCCCCACCCCCTGCGGCGGACGAATGGTGCGTGGCGAGCAGGCGCGAGGGCGGAAGCGGGCGGGGGAAGCAACCCAACCGGCCGGAGATCGGAGGCGGATGTATCCGCGCGGCGGGATCGGGTGCGAGGCCGCTTGGAAGGTAAGCGGCGGGGGGCGAGAAAGAAACAGTGCGGCCCCGGCGGCAGGGGACACGCGCGTGTGGCAGGACGCGGCCAGTCCGAAACCCCCTGAGCAGGTGCAACATGATGACGTATGGCCGCGCAGCGACCCAGGGCGCGCCGCGGGGCAGGCGGGAATCAGCCCCTCCCCGCAGGCCCAGGGACCCTTAGCGGCCCCGGGGCGCGGCGTAGATCGCGGCCCAGAACATGGTGCGGCCATCGGCCGCAACTGCGCGGCCGATGCCGAAATCCGTCGCCTGCGGCAGCATGATGTTGCGAAGATGCCCGTCCGAGCCGTTCCAGGCGTGCAGCACCTGTTCCAGGCTGAAGGGCCCGGCGGCGATGTTCTCGGCGGTGATGGCGGGCTTGTAGCCCACCCCCTTGACCCGCTGCGACGGGCCCTTGCTGGCAGAGCCGCGATGCGCCATCTGCCCGCGCATCGCCATGTCGCAGGCGTGGCGGGCCGCGGCCTCGGCCAGCTTGGGGTTGGGGCGCAGCGGCTGCAGCCCGGCGGCGGCGCGGCGGGCGCTGGTCACCTGTGCGGCGGCCTTGTTCTCGGCGGCGGCGGTGGCGA
Source organism: Paracoccus sp. SJTW-4 (assembly GCF_047716885.1). Lineage (NCBI taxonomy): Bacteria > Pseudomonadati > Pseudomonadota > Alphaproteobacteria > Rhodobacterales > Paracoccaceae > Paracoccus > Paracoccus sp. SJTW-4. The sequence continues at coordinate 80,153 of NZ_CP136681.1, forward strand.
AGCACTGCGCCTGCCCGGGGGCGGCGGCCTGCACCAGGATGTCACCCGACACCTGCCGGATCCAGGCCGGGCGCGGGATTGCCGGTTCCGCCTGCATCACCGCGGGAAGCGCGATCATCACCCCTGCGACGATCAGCGAAATCAGCTTGTCCATGTCGGTCTTTGTCCAGAGCCACTTCCGTAAAGAACAACCAGAAGGAGTGGCGCCCTGACAAGCTTCAAGTAATTAAACTTGTTAACACCCCGCTGGTTGACGCCGCGTTCCGGCAGTCTTTCGCCTTGGATAACTTGCCCAACAGGCAGAACTCGGCGCATCCTTTCGGGAATGCGCCAACAAGGGGGGAAACGGATGTCGCGCTTTGCCAGCATTGCCGATCGGGACCGTATCGAGGCCGAGATGCCCTATGCCGAGCGGCCCTTGCCAAAGACGATCTATGCGTTCCTCAGCCGCACCCGCGCGCTGCACCCGCAGCGCCCGGCGCTGGGGTTCCAGCTGCTCTCGGACCCGAAAAGCCGCAAATGCGAGCTGAACTGGACCGAGTTCCACGAGCGCGTCACCGAAGCCGCGAACCTGTTTCGGTCGCTGGGGGTGAGGCCGGGGGACACGGTCGCCTATCTGCTGCCCAACTGCCTGGAAACGCCGACGGTGCTGCTGGCCGGGGCGACCGCGGGGATCGTCAACCCGATCAACCCGCTGCTCGAGCCCGAGCAGATCGCCAGCATCCTGCGCGAAAGCAACGCCAAGGTGCTGGTGACGCTGAAATCCATGCCCAAGACCGATGTCGCGCAAAAGGCCGCGGCGGCGCTGGAAATGGCGCCCTGCGTGCAGACCGTGCTCGAGGTCGATCTCGCGCGCTATCTGAGCGGGGTCAAGCGGCTGCTGGTGGGGCTGCTGCGCCCGCGCGTCAAGGCGCGCCACAAGGCCAGGGTGCTGAACTTCGAGGCCGCGGTCTCGGCCCAGCCCCATGACCGGCTGACCTTCGACGACCCGGCCGAGGACCGCATCGCCGCCTATTTCCACACCGGCGGCACCACCGGGATGCCCAAGATCGCGCAGCACAAATATTCGGGCATGATCTACAACGGCTTTCTGGGCGGCGAGCTGCTGTTCGACGAAACCGACGTGCTGATGTGCCCGCTGCCGCTGTTCCACGTCTTTGCCGCCTATCCGGTGCTGATGTCCTGCATCCAGTCCGGCGCGCAGATGGTGATGCCGACCCCGGCCGGCTATCGCGGCGACGGGGTGATCGGCAATTTCTGGAAGCTGATCGAGCGCTGGCACGCCACCTTCCTGATCACCGTGCCCACCGCCATCGCCGCGCTGATGCAGCGCAAGGTCGATGCCGACGTCTCCAGCCTGCGCACGGCGATTTCGGGCTCGGCCGCGCTGCCGGTCGAGCTCTACAACCGCTTCAAGGCCGCTACCGGGGTCGAGATCGCCGAGGGCTACGGCCTGACCGAGGTCACCTGCCTGGTCAGCTGCAACCCGGTGGACGGGCTGAAGAAGGTGGGTTCTGTCGGGATCCCGCTGCCCTATACCACCGTGCGCATCCTGCGCCGGGTGAACGGCGATTATCAGGACTGCGCCACCGACGAGATCGGCGAGATCTGCGTGGCCAACCCCGGCGTCTTCGAGGGCTCGACCTATACCGAGATCGACAAGAACCGCGACCTGTTCGCCGAGGGGCGGTTCCTGCGCACCGGCGACCTGGGCCGGATCGACGCCGACGGCTATCTGTGGATCACCGGCCGCGCCAAGGACCTGATCATCCGCGGCGGCCACAACATCGACCCCGCCGAGATCGAAGAGGGGATGCTGTCGCACCCCGATCTGGTGGGCGCCGCCGCCATCGGCCAGCCCGACTCCTTTGCGGGCGAGCTGCCCTGCGTCTATGTGCAGCTGCGCGAGGGGGCCGAGGTCACGGTCGAGGCGCTGGCCGCCCATGCCCGCGAGCATATCCACGAACGCGCCGCCATCCCCAAGCATATCGAGATCCTGCCCGAGCTGCCGGTCACCGCGGTGGGCAAGGTGTTCAAGCCGGCGCTGCGGCGGCTGGCCATCGCCCGGGTGCTGGACCACGCGCTGCGCAACACCGGCGCCAGCGTCGCCGAGGTGGTCGAGGATCGCAAGCGCGGCCTGACCGCCCGCATCGCCCGCGGTCCCGGCACCGACGAGGCCGCGGTGCGCGCCAAGCTGGACACCTACACCGTGCCCTGGGACTGGGCCTGAAGAACCGGGGCTGAAGAACTGGCCTGTGAACGGAGCCCCGCACGGAACCCCGGCCGCGGGCCGGCATTGAGCCCTTGGTGGAGGGCGACATGGCAGAATTTTCCGTCGGCGATCACGTCAGCTGGAACTCCGAGGCCGGGCGCGTGTCCGGCCGGATCCTCAAGGTCCATCACCAGGATTTCGACTACAAGGGTCACCGCCGCCGGGCTTCGCGCGACGACCCGCAATACGAGATCAAAAGCGACAAGACCGACCATATCGCCGCCCACAAGGGGGGCGCGCTGACCAGGATCGGCTGATGGTGGCGCAGTTCACCACCATCGGCCATTCCAACCGCAGCCTGGACGATTTCACCCGGATGCTGCGCGAGGCCGGGGTGGCGATGGTGATCGACGTGCGCAGCTTTCCCCGCTCGCGTGCCAATCCGCAGTTCAACATCGACCACCTGCCCGACGCGCTGGCCGAGCTGCAGATCGCCTATCTGCACTGCCCGGCGCTGGGCGGACGCCGCGCCCTGCAACCCGGGGTGCCCGAGGACCTGAACGCGATGTGGCGGCTGCGCAGCTTCCACAACTATGCCGATTACGCGCTGGGCGGCCGCTTTGCCGAGGCGCTGGACCACGTCCTGCGGCTGGGTCGCGACCGCCGGCTGGCGCTGATGTGTTCCGAGGCGGTCTGGTGGCGCTGCCACCGGCGCATCATCACCGACCACCTGCTGCTGAACGGCCATCCGGTCGACCACCTGATGGACCTCGGGCAGATCACCCCGGCCTCGCCCACCCCCGGGGCCGAACGCACCCCCGACGGCAAGGTGGTCTATCCGCGGCGCCCGGGCCGTTGACGGCACAAAAACCGGCCCCGCCCGGTGGCCAGAGCCGTGCGGCGTGCTACTCTGGCCCCGAGTCGTGGGGGAACGATGCCATGTGCGAAATCTTTGCGCGGCAGGATCCGCGCCGTTACCAGCCGGTGACGCGCAAGCTGCGGTTGAACGGGCAAAGCACCTCGATCCGGCTGGAGCGGGCGTTCTGGGACATCCTCGACCGGATCGCGGCCGAAGAGGGGCGGACCACGCCCGGCTTCCTGTCGGCGCTGCAGTCCGAGGTGCTGGAACAGGGCGGAGAGCCGGCGAACTTCACCTCGCTTCTGCGCTGCGCCTGTCTGGTGCAGCTGGAATTGCAGGGCAGCGGCGGCGCCCGGATGCGCGACGCGGCCCGGCGGGTGGCAGGGATTGCGCCGGCCGCTCAGCCCGGGGCCCGGCCCGGCACGCAGACCGGCCCGCAGACGGCCCCGCAGGACGCCGCGATGGAAATCGCCGCGTCGTAGGATGATGCTACCCGCCGGCGCCGAACCCGTCCCACAGTCCGGGGGAAGGGACGATGGAAGGATGCCGGCATGGCCAAGATGATTCACTCGATGATCCGGGTGCTGGACGAGGCGCGCTCGGTCGCGTTCTACGACGCGGCCTTCGGCCTCAAGGTGGCCGAGCGGCTGGATTTCGACAGCTTCACCCTCGTGTATCTATCGAACGCCGAAACCGGCTTCGAGCTGGAACTGACCATCAACAAGGGCCGCGAGGAACCCTATGAGCTGGGCAACGGCTACGGGCATCTGGCGGTCTCGGTCGAGGACGTGGACTCCGAACACGCGCGGCTGACCGCGCTGGGGCTCAACCCCCGCAAGCTGGTCGATTTCGCCCCGGGCGGCACGGTGCTGGCCCGGTTCTTCTTCATCCAGGACCCCGACGGCTACGAGATCGAGGTCCTGCGCCGCGGCGGCCGCTACCTGTAGCGGCCCCGCGCAAGACCGGCAGCCAGCCCGCGGGGAACGGAGCGCGGGCGGCCACCAATTCAGGGAGGACTGACATGAACGACACTGCGATTTCCCCCTCTGGCCCTGCGGTCAGGGGGCTGACCCGGCGCGGCCTGCTGGCACGCGGGTTTGCGGCGGGGGCGGCGCTGGTGGTGGGCGCGGGCTTCGTCGCCGCGCACGACGCGGCCTGGGCGCTGGAAACCACGGCGCTGAAGCCGGAAACCATGGCGACGCTGATCCAGATGGCGCGCGACATCTATCCGCATGACCGCATCGCCGACCGTTTCTATGCCATCGCCGTCAAGGGCTACGATTCTCCCGACAGCGCCGCGATGATCGAACAGGGCGTCGCCGCCCTGAACCAGCTGGCGCAAAGCCGCGGCTTTGACAGCTACCTTGCCGCAGGGTGGGAGGCCGACCGCGTCGAGATGCTGCGCATGATCGAGCACGGCCCCTTCTTCCAGACCATCCGCGCCGGGCTGGTGACCGGGCTTTACAACCAGAAAGAGGTCTGGCCGGTCTTCGGCTACGAAGGCGAAAGCTTTTCCAAGGGCGGCTACATCGACCGCGGCTTCAACGACATCGACTGGCTGTAAGGGGGGAACGACATGGTGGACGTGGCAAGATTCGACCATGACGACGCCTCGGTCGTCGTCATCGTGGGCACGGGATCGGGCGGCGGCGTGCTGGCCAACGAGCTGGCGCAGAAAGGCGTCAAGGTCGTGGCGTTGGAAGCCGGCGGGCGCTACCTGCCCGAGGATTACATCAACGACGAATGGGACAGTTTCGCGCAGCTGAGCTGGGGCGACATGCGCACCACCTCGGGCGACTGGCGGGTGTCGCGCGATTTCGCCAACCTGCCGGCGTGGATCGTCAAGGCGGTGGGCGGCACCTCGATCCACTGGGCCGGCGCCTCGCTGCGGTTCCAGGAACACGAGTTCAAGGCGCGCACGACCTATGGAAACGTGGACGGGGCCAATCTGCTGGACTGGCCGATCACCCTGTCCGAGCTGGAACCCTATTACGACCGCGCCGAAAAGAAGCTGGGGGTGACGCGCACCAACGACTGGCCGGGGCTGCCGGGCAACAACAACTATCTGGTGCTGGAAAAGGGCGCCAAGGCGGTCGGCTACAGCAAGGTCTCGACCGGGCATATGGCCATCAACTCGATCGAATATGACGAACGCCCGGCCTGCCAGCAGACGGGTTTCTGCTTTCAGGGCTGCAAGTTCGGGGCGAAATGGTCGTCGGCTTATACCGACATCCCGCGCGGCGAGGCGACCGGCAATCTGGAAGTGCGCGACCGCTGCCATGCGACCAGGATCGAGCATGACGATGACGGCCGAGTGACCGGCGTGCGCTATATCGATGCCGACGGGACCGAACAGTTCCAGCAGGCGCGGATCGTGGCGGTGGCGGGCAATTCGATCGAAAGCCCGCGGCTGCTGCTGGCGTCGGCGTCCGAGCGGTTCCCCGACGGGCTGGCCAACAGCTCGGGGCAGGTGGGGCGCAACTACATGCGGCACATGACCGGCTCGGTCTACGGCATCTTCGAGCGCCCGGTCAGGATGTGGCGCGGCACCACCATGGCCGGCATCGTCCAGGACGAGGCCCATCATGACCCCGCCCGCGGCTTCGTCGGCGGATATGAGCTGGAAACCCTGTCGCTGGGCATCCCCTTCATGGCCGCCTTCATGGACCCGGGCGGCTGGGGCCGCGCCTTCACCTCGGCCATGGAGGGCTACGAGAACATGGCCGGCATGTGGATCGTGGGCGAGGACCTGCCGCAGGAAACCAACCGCGTCACCCTGAACCGCAATTCGCTGGACCAGTACGGCCTGCCGGTGCCCGACGTGCATTACACCGACCATCCCAACGATGTGGCGATGCGCAACCACGCCTATGCGGTGGGCGAGCGGATCTATCGCGCCGCCGGGGCCACGCGGGTGCTGCCGACGCCACCATACCCCTCGACCCACAATCTGGGGACGAACCGCATGTCGGAAAACCCGCGCGACGGGGTGGTGAACACATGGGGCCAGTCGCATGACGTGCCCAATCTGTTCGTGTCGGACGGGTCGGTGTTCACCACCTCGGCGGCGGAAAACCCGACGCTGACCATCGTCGCGCTGGCGATCCGCCAAGCCGAGTTCATCGCCGCCGAGATGGAGAAGGGGGCGATCTGAGCTGTCGCGCAAGTGAAACGGGGCGTGCCTGGCACGCCCTGTTCGGATCAACCTGCAGAAGTTTCGCGGGTTGCCCTGTGCCGGCAACACGCTGGACCTGTCGTCCACGAGGCACGGCAGCTTCAGCCGCCGCGCAATCCGGGCCTGTCGCCCCCGCCCGATCGCCGGGCAGCGTGGCCGCCCAGGCGTTGTTCAATAATCCCCCCACTCACCCGCAGCGGGAATGGCCGCAGCTGGGGCAGGTCAGGCAGCCCTCGATCATCCGCATCCCGGGCACGCCGCAGGCGGGGCATGAAGGGCCGGCGGCGATGGCCGCGCCCCCGGCCACCGGGTCGGTCTTGGGGGCGGCGCCCTCGCCGGACAGGAAGCCGATGGCGATCATGTGGCGCTCGATCACCCCGCCGATGGCGGCGAGGATCGAGGGGACGTAGCGCCCCTCCATCCAGGCGCCGCCGCGGGGGTCGAACACGGCCTTCAGCTCCTCGACCACGAAGCTGACGTCGCCGCCGCGGCGGAACACCGCGGAAATCATCCGGGTCAGCGCCACGGTCCAGGCGTAATGCTCCATGTTCTTCGAGTTGATGAACACCTCGAACGGGCGGCGGCGCCCGGCTTCCTCGATGTCGTTGACGGTGATGTAGATGGCGTGCTCGCTGCCGGGGAACTTCAGCTTGTAGGTGGCGCCGTCCAGGGCGACGGGGCGGTCCATCGGCTCGGCCAGCAGCTCGGGCGCGGCCGGTGCGGGGGCGGGCTTGTCAACCGACAGCACGGACCCCGTGACCTCGTTCGGGCGATAGGTGGTGCAGCCCTTGCAGCCCTGATCCCAGGCGGCCAGATACACGTCCTTGAACGCCTCGAAGGAAATATCCACCGGGCAGTTGATGGTCTTGGAAATCGAGCTGTCGACCCATTCCTGCGCCGCCGCCTGCATGGCGACGTGGTCCAGCGGGTCCAGCACCTGCGCGTCCACGAACCAGTCGGGGAAGGGTGCGGCGCCCATGCGCTCGCGCCACAGCTGCGCGGCGTAGTCCACGACCTCTTCCTCGGTGCGGGTGCCGTCCTTCTGCAGCACCTTGCGGGTGTAGCTGTGGGCGAACACCGGCTCGATCCCGGAACTGACGTTGCCAGCGTAAAGGCTGATGGTACCGGTGGGTGCCACGCTGGTCAGCAGCGCGTTGCGGATGCCGTGGGTGCGCACGGCCTCGCGCACATCGGCGTCCATCTTCTGCATGAAGCCCGAGGCCAGATAGCGTTCCGCATCAAACAGCGGGAAGGCACCCTTTTCGCGGGCGAGCTCGACGCTGGCCAGATAGGCGGCGCGGGCGATGCGGTGCATCCACTGCCTTGTGGCCTCGGCCGCGGCCGGGGCGCCATAGCGCAGCCCGACCATCATCAGCGCATCGGCCAGCCCCGTGACCCCCAGCCCGATGCGGCGCTTGGCCTGCGCCTCGGCCGCCTGCTCGGGCAGCGGAAAGCGCGAGGCATCGACCACATTGTCCATCATCCGCACCGCGGTCGCCACCAGCTCGTCCAGCGCATCAAGGTCCATCCCGGCCTCGGGGCCGAAGGGATCGCGGATCAGCCGCGCCAGGTTGACCGAGCCCAGCAGACAGGCGCCATAGGGCGGCAGCGGCTGTTCCCCGCAGGGGTTCGTGGCTGCGATTTCCTCGGCATAGCCCAGGTTGTTCATCTGGTTGATGCGGTCGATGAAGATCACCCCCGGCTCGGCGTAATCGTAGGTCGCGCGCATGATCCGGTCCCACAGGTCGCGGGCGCGGATGGTGCGATAGGTCTTGCCGCCGAACACCAGCGGCCAGTCGGCATCGGCCTTCAGGGCTGCCATGAAGGCGTCGGTCACCAGCACCGACAGGTTGAACATGCGCAGCTTGGCCGCATCCTGCTTGGCGGCGATGAAGCTTTCGATGTCGGGATGGTCGCAGCGCATCGTCGCCATCATCGCGCCCCGGCGCGAGCCCGCCGACATGATGGTGCGGCACATCGCATCCCACACGTCCATGAAGGACAGCGGCCCCGAAGCATCCGCCGCCACCCCCTTCACCTCGGCTCCGCGCGGGCGGATGGTGCTGAAATCATAGCCGATGCCGCCGCCCTGCTGCATGGTCAACGCCGCTTCCTTCAGCGCCTGGAAGATCCCTTCCATGCTGTCGGGGATGGTGCCCATGACGAAGCAGTTGAACAGCGTCACCGAGCGCCCGGTGCCGGCGCCCGCCATGATCCGCCCGGCAGGCAGGAATCGGAAATCCTCGAGCGCGGCGTAGAAGCGCGGCTCCCACGCGGCGGGATCGGCCTCAACCGAGGCGAGGTCGCGGGCGACGCGGCGCCAGCTGTCCTCGACCGAGCCGTCCAGCGGCTGGCCGTCGGCAGCGCGCAGGCGGTATTTCATGTCCCAGATCTGTTCGGCGATGGGGGCGGCGAAGCGGTTCATCCGGGCGTCCTGTGGTCTGTCTGCGGGGATACCCTCATGCACCGCCCGGGGCCGCGGGGCAAGCGTCCTCGGGCATCCGCCGGGGTCCGCGGGGTGCGCGGCATTTTTACCCGTGGCAAATCCTTAGCATTTCTGTAGGTCATGGAAGCGGATGTTTTTGAACGAGGTTTCCATGCGCCATCTGTCCAGACCTGCCCGTGTCGCCCGCCATATGACCCGGCTTGCCTGCCTGCCCGCCCTTGTCGTTGCCGGGGCCGCGCTGGCCTCGGCGCCCGGCGAGGTCAAGACCGGCCCGCAGACGGCCGGGGTCTCGGGCGCGATCCACCACGAGGCGCCACGGGTGCGGCCGATGGCGGTGCTGACCTATGAGGTGTTCGAGGCAACGGTGGAACACGCCGACCTGGCCGAATGTCCGGCTGCGCTGGCGCATGAGGGGCGGTTCTGCCGGCTGGTGCTGCAGAACGATGCGCTGCACGTGTTCGCTTTTGCCGAGGATGGCGACCAGCCGCTGCAGGCGCTGGTCGAATACCCGATGGAGGCGATCCGCTTTCCCGACTGAGCCCGCGCGACCTATCCCGGCCGGTGCACCTCGCGCAGCGCGCGGCGGTTGATCTTGCCGGTGGGGGTGCGGGGCAGGGCGTCGATGCGGATGTATTCGCGCGGCTGCTTGTAGCGGGCGAGCGAGGCTTCCGCGGCCTCGCGCATCGCCTGCGCGCTGGCCGGGCCGGTCCAGAACGCGGCGATGATCGAGGCGCCGCTGGCCACCGGCAATTCCGTCACCGCCACGTCGCCCGCGCCGGGGACGGGGGCCAGCGCATCCTCGACCTCTGCCGGGGCAACGCGGTAGCCGCCCGCGTTCATCATGTCGTCGGCGCGGCCGAGGGTGGAAATCGCCCCGTCCGCAGCCGCGACGGCAAGATCGCCGGTCAGGAACCATTCGCCCTGGAACCTGGCTGCGGTTTCCTCGGGCTGGTCGAGATAGCCCAGGAACAGCCCCGGGTCAGAGCGATGGACGGCCAGCACACCCGGCTCGTCCGCCGGCAGCGGCTGGCCCTCGGGCGACAGGATCGCCACCCGCCGCCCGGGCTGCGGATAGCCGGCCGAGCCCTCGGGCGCCGGACGGGCGGGCGAGCCGGAGAGGAAGGTCGAGCATTCCGACATCCCAATCGCCTCGTGCAGGTCGGTGCCGGTGCGGGCCTGCCACGCCCGGCGCAGCTCGGGGTCCAGCCGCTCGCCGGCGGCCAGCCCGTGGCGCAGGTCGGGCAGGGTGGCCCAGTCGGCGCGCAGCATCCGGCGGAACACCCCCGGCGCGGCGGCGATGATGCTGGCGCCGTGGCGCCGCGTGAGCAGCGGGATCTGCTCGATCGCGGTGCCCTCGGCCGGGATCAGCGCGGTGGCGCCAAGGGTCCAGGGGTCCATCAGCCCGGTGCCCAGGGTGAAGGTCCAGTTGAAGGCGCCCGCGTGCAGCAGCCGGTCGCTGGCGCGCAAGCCGTACCAGCCCTCGAACATCATCGCCCGCGCCAGGATCGCCCGATGCGCATGCATCACCGCCCGCGGCCGCCCCGAGGTCCCCGAGGTATAAACGATATAGGCCAGCCGCTCGGGGTCGCCGCGCTGGAAATCCGCCGGGGGCAGGCTCGCCATCGCGGCAAGCTCGGCAGCGGACAGCCGCGGCGTGGCGTCGGCGGGCAGGGGCACGCCCGCGCCTGCGATGACCAGCGCCGGGCGGATGTCGCTGGAAATGCGGGTGATCTCGGCCTCGGTCAGCATCGCCGAGGTGGGAACCGGCACGATGCCCGCGGCGATGCAGGCCAGATAGGCGACGGGAAACGCCGGCTCGTTGCCGATGCGCAGCAGCACCCGCTCGCCCGGCCGCAGCCCGCGCTCGTGCAGCCCGGTGGTCGCGCCCAGCACCGCCGCGCGCAGCCGCGCGTGCGACCAGCGGTCGGCGCGACTGGGCGAGATCACCGCCAGCGCCAGCCGGTCGGGCGTGGCCAGCCCCGCAGTCAGGACATGTTCGGCAAGGTTGAAAGGCGGCATGGCGGAACCGATGCGATCAAAAGGGGAGGGGTGCGGGCGGCGCCCCCAACCTGATCCGCGCCTCTGCATATGTCGGGACTGCAGGCCCGGGGGTGCAGGCTTGGGGTGCAGGAGATCGGCGGTGCAGGGGGGGCTGGCGCGGCCGGCAAGGGCGGATGCGGCGGGACTGCAATGGAAAACGGCCTGCGCTGCCGCAGGCCGTCGCGTCAGGCGGCAGCGCGGGCGCGGCGGCGCCCCGCGGCCGGAAGGCCCTGCGGTTCCGGGATCAGAGCAGTTGCAGATCCGACGCCGAGGCGCGGCCGTCGCGGCCCGACTGCAGCTCGTACTGGATCTTCTGGTTGTCGTTCAGGCCGGTCAACCCCGCCCGCTCGACCGCGGAAATATGGACGAACACGTCCTTGCCGCCATCGTCGGGCGCGATGAAGCCGTAGCCCTTGGTGGCATTGAACCATTTGACGGTGCCGGTCGCCATGACCCTGTCTCCTTCAGTATCCCGGCGGCGAGATTGCCGTCCGGGCCGAGCAGCCCTTTCGCAGTCCGGCTGCCCCGTGAAGGGAGGCGGTAGAAAGTATCGCTCACGCGGATGAGAGGATGAACGATTCGCTCGCAAACGCAAGCGCAGATTTCAAGCGCAACCCCGGGAAGACCGCCCCACGCGCGCTTTTCCGCCGGCGCCGCGCGCCCCAGCCGGGGCCAGCCCCGACCACGGCCGCGACCTCGTTCGCTGAACCAATCCACCGGATTGTTTTCCGGGCGCGCTCAAGCCCCTTGGATCGACCGAAACACAGCTGGAGATTCGGGCGGTCAGAAATATCCTCGGGGGGAGTCGCCGCAGGCGATGGGGGGCAGACAGCCCCCCTGCAACAGCGACGCCTGCGCGGCGCCGGAATCCGCGATCAGCCGCGCAGATCCGGCGGGGTGGCCTCGGCCGCAAGCGCCGCCAGCGCCTCGTCGAACGGCAGCGATTCGGAGCCCTGCCGGTCCAGCCGGCGGATCGAGACGGTCCGCTCGGCAACCTCTTTCATCCCCACCGCCATGATTGCCGGCACCTTGGCGACGGAATGTTCGCGCACCTTGTAGTTGATCTTTTCGTTGCGGGTGTCGGCCTCGGCGCGGATGCCGGCGGCTTTCAGGGCGGCCACCACCTCATGCACGTAATCGTCGGCGTCGGACACGATCGAGGCCACCACCACCTGCCGCGGCGCCAGCCAGAACGGCAGCTTGCCGGTCGAGTTCTCGATCATGATGCCGATGAAGCGCTCGAAACTGCCCAGCACCGCGCGGTGCAGCATGATCGGGCGGTGCTTGGCGCCGTCGGCGCCGACATATTCCGCGCCCAGCCGTTCCGGCAGGTTCGGGTCCACCTGCAGCGTGCCGCATTGCCAGTCGCGGCCGATGGCGTCGCGCAGCACGAACTCCAGCTTCGGGCCATAGAAGGCGCCTTCGCCGGGGAACAGCTCATAGTCATAGCCGGCGGCGCGGCAGGCATTCCCCAGCGCCGCCTCGACCCGGTCCCAGCTCTCGTCGGAACCGATGCGCTTTTCGGGGCGGGTGGACAGCTTGATGCGCCAGCCCTCGAAGCCGAGGTCGGCATAGATCGCGGCCAGGAACTCGATGAACTTCTTGGTTTCCGCCTCGATCTGCTCTTCGGTGCAGAAGATATGCGCGTCGTCCTGGGTGAAGCCGCGCACCCGCATGATCCCGTGCAGCGCGCCCGAGGGCTCATAGCGGTTGCAGGACCCGAACTCGGCCATGCGCAGCGGCAGGTCGCGATAGGATTTCAGCCCGTGGTTGAAGATCTGCACATGGCAGGGGCAGTTCATCGGCTTCAGCGCGTTGACGGTCTTGGTCTTGGCGTGATCCTCGTCGACCTCGACGATGAACATGTTTTCCTGGTAGTTCTCCCAGTGCCCTGATTCTTCCCACAATTTCCGGCTGACCACCTGCGGGGTGTTCACCTCGACATAGCCGCCCGCGCGCTGGCGGCGGCGCATGTAGTCCTGCAGCGTGGTGTAGATGCTCCAGCCGTTGGGGTGCCAGAACACCTGGCCCGGGGCCTCTTCCTGCATGTGGAACAGGTCCATCTCGCGGCCCAGCTTGCGGTGATCGCGCTTGGCGGCCTCTTCCAGCATGGTCATGTGGGCCTTGAGCTCGTCGCGGTTGCGGAAGGCGACGCCATAGATGCGCTGCAGCATCGGCCGGGTGTTGTCGCCCAGCCAGTAGGCGCCGGCGACATGGGTCAGCTTGAAGGCATCGGCCGGCAGCTGCCCGGTATGCTGCAGATGCGGACCGCGGCACAGGTCCTGCCAGTCGCCGTGCCAGTACATCCGCACGTCCTCGCCCGCCGGGATGCGGTGGATCAGCTCGACCTTGAAGGGCTCGCCCGCGGCCTCGTAATGGGCAAGCGCCCGGGCGCGGTCCCAGACCTCGGTGCGCACGGGGTCGCGCGCGGCGATGATCTGCTTCATCCGCGTCTCGATGGCGCCGAGATCGTCGGGGGTAAAAGGCTCCTCGCGGTCGAAGTCGTAGAACCAGCCGAAGTCGCGCACCGGCCCGATGGTGACCTTGACGTCCGGCCACAGCTCCTGCACCGCGCGGGCCATGACGTGGGCGAGATCGTGGCGGATCAGTTCCAGCGCGGGGGCGGCGTCCTTCATCGTGTTGATGGCGATGGCGCCGTTTTCGGTCAGCGGCCAGGCCAGGTCGATGTGGCGTCCGTCCAGCGTGGCGCTGATCGCATTCTTGGCCAGGCTGGGGGCAATGGACGCCGCGACCTGGGCCGCCGTGGTCCCGGCGGGATAGTCGCGGACGCTGCCATCGGGAAAGGTGAGGGAGATCTGGTCGGCCATGTCGGCTCCTCGTCGGTCTGGCGCCCACGGAACGCCCGGTTGCGGGTTATCGGGTTGCTTTGCAGGCTAGGGCGGCTGCTGTCAATGTGGCGAGGGGTTGCTGCGTGGAGACCGGAGCTGCGCGCCCCGGACCCCGCGGGATATTTGGATGATGAAGAAGGAGTTCGGGATGTTTCAGGCGGTGACGGGGCGACTGCTGGCGTTTGAGCGGGTCGAGGGGCAGGGGCCCGGAGTGGTGTTCCTGCACGGGTTCAAGTCGGACATGGGCGGGACCAAGGCCGTCGATCTTCAGGCGTGGTGTAGCGAGCAGGGGCGGGCGATGCTGCGCTTTGACCTGTCCGGCCACGGGCAAAGCGGCGGCGCGGTCGAAGATTTCGGGGTCGGCGACTGGCTCGAGGATGCGCGCGAGCTGATCGATGCGCTGGCGCCGGGGCCGCAGGTGCTGGTCGGTTCGTCGCTGGGCGGCTGGCTGGCGCTGCTGCTGGCGCGCGAGCGGCCCGAGCGGTGGGCGGGGCTGGTCACCATTGCCGCAGCGCCGGATTTCACCCTGCGGATGCAGGGCGAGTTCACCGAGGCCGACCGCGCGGCGCTGGCGCGCGACGGCCATGTCACGAGGCCCAGCGACTATGGCGAGGATTACGTGTTCTCCGAGCGCCTGTTCCGGCAGGGCGCCGAGCACAGCGTCTTTGCCTCGCGGCTGGCGCTGCCGATGCCGGTGCGGTTCCTGCAAGGCACTGCCGATGCGGATGTGCCGATGGCGGATGCGCTGCGGCTGCTGGACCATGCCGAGGGGCCGGATATCCGCCTGACGCTGGTGCGCGGCGCCGACCACCGCTTCAGCGCCCCGGCCGAGCTGGCGCTGATCCGCGACGCGGTGGCCGGGATCTGCGCGGCGGCCGGCTAAGGGACGCTCAGCCGCGCAGCGGGACGGCGGCGCGCAGCCGCCGCCCCAGCACCGGCAGGATCAGGATCACCAGCACCGCCGCCTGCGCCGCCAGTGGCTCGGCGACCGGGAACAGGCCGAACCACAGCTGCAGCCAGTCGCGGTCGGGGAACCACGAAACCGGCGTCGCGCTGATCAGGGCCGCGGTCTGCAAGCCGCGGATGCCGGCGCCGACCAGCATCACCGCCAGCACCGCCAGCAGCACCGAGGTCACCCGGAAGAACACCCCCAGCGGCAGCCGCCGCCCCGAGGCGAGCAGCGCCCAGCCCGCCGCCAGCGCGGCGCCCCCGCCCAGCACCAGCCCGGCCAGCACCGGCAGGGGCGCGGCATCGACCAGCAGCGCCTCGTAGAACAGCACCGTCTCGAACCCCTCGCGGAAGACGACGAGGAAGGCCAGCATCGCCACCGTCCCCGCGGTCAGCCCGGCGGCAAGGCGCTGGCGCAGCCGCGCGACATGGCCGCCGCTGGCGTTGAGGCCGAGCACCATCCAGACCAGCACCACCGCGGCGACCAGCGCGGTGCCGCCCTCGATCGCCTCGCGCGCCAGCGTCGAGATCGAGAATAGCCACCGCGCCCCGGCCCAGAGCGCAAAGCTCGCCGCCAGCGCCAGCACCACGCCGCCGCCGACGGCGCGGCGATAGCGGGCCGGGTCGGCGCCCTCGGCCCGCAGCGCGGCCATCAGCGCGGCGAGGATCAGCACGGCCTCGAGCCCCTCGCGGAACAGGATCGCCGCGGATTGCAGCACTGCGCCGGTGGCTGAGAGCGGCGTCTCGATCTTGGCGCGAGCCTCGGCGAGGTCGGCCTTGATGCCGGCGATCTCGGCCGCCAGCGCGTCGGGGGTGGCGTGATCTGCGACCAGCCGGCCAAGGCCGGGGCGGTTGGCGGTGCCCTCCCAGAACCTTGCCTCGAGCCGCAGCGCCATCGACGGCGCCCGCGGCACCAGCCGCTGCTCGATGTCGGGGTCGAACCAGGCATAGGCCTCGAGCCGCTTCAGCTCGGCCTCGGCCCAGTCGCCCGAGCCCGCGACCAGCGCCAGCTCGTCCAGCGCCGCGGGCAGGGCATCGACCGCCGCGGCATAGCCGCCGGCCGCCACCTCGGCCCCGAAGGCGCCGTCGATCAGCGCCAACGCCTCGTTCACCAGCGGCTCGACGCCGTCGGCCTTGGCGTCCATCACCGCCTTGGTCTCGGCCAGCAGCGCAGCCAGCCGCTCGGCCGCTGCACGGTCGGCCATGCCCGGGGCGAGGTCGCCAAGGATCAGCGCGGCGCGGTCGCGGAACAGCCGCGCCTCGTGATATTCGATCGGCTGGCTGATCTCGCCGTCGCGGACGCCGTCCTTGTATTCCACCCAGACCAGCGCGGTGAAGCGGCGCAAAAGCCGGGCGCGTCGCAGCTGCTCCTCGGGCGAAAGCGCGACCGGGGCATAACCCGAGAGCTGCGCGGCCACCGCGTCCAGCGCCGCCGGGTCGTCGGCGGCGCGGGCGAGGTCGGCATCGATGGCCGCGACGGCCTCGGGTCCCAGCCTCTCGGTCAGGTTGCCCCGCAGATAGGCGACCAGCCCCTCGATGCGGCCGCGGTCGCCGGCATATTGCACCCAGCGCTCGCCGGCGGCGTCCTCGGCCGCGCGGGTCAGCGCCAGCCGCAGTTCCGAGGCGGCGACGGTCAGCAGCTCCGCCTCGACCGCGTCGCGGGCCGCGGCGGGGTCCAGCTGCCCCTCGGACAGCGCCTTGACCGCCAGCACCGCCGCGGTGTCGCCGGAGGCGCGGGCATAGTCGCGGATATTGAGCCAGCCCGAGGCCGCCGCGGCATCGCCCGCCGCCAGCGCCGCCAGCGCATGGTCGCGGGAAGTGGCCATCAGCCGCGCCCAGAGCAGCTGGCGCTGCCGCGCCGCCTCGGGCGCGTCGCCGGCCGCGGCCGCCGCGGCGTGGTCGGCCAGCGCCTGCACTGCATCGCCCGGCCCGAACTCGGCCGCCGCCCCATCCCAGGCCGCGCGCATGGCGCCAAGGCGGGTGGCGATCTCGGCCTCGCGCTCGGGCGTGGCCTGGCGGTAGAGCAGCCGCTCGATCCGCCCGGCTTCGCTGCGCAGCGTCTCGGCCGCGGACCAGGGGGTGTCGGCCAGCGCCGGGCCGGCGAGCAGGCAGAGAAGAAGGACCAGCAGTCTCACCGCGCTTGCTCCGGCAGATCGGCCGTCAGCTCGGCCAGGGTGAAGGACGGCACCGGCAAAGTGCGGCGCAGGTTCTGGTAGATCAGGTCCGGCAGCGCCACCCGGTAATGCAGCTGCGCCGTCAGCCTGAACGGCCCCTTGGCGTCGGCGGGCAGGGGAATGTCGTAGCCCACCAGCTCTTCGCCGCGGGGCGGGATCGGCTTGCGCACCCACTCCACCCGCGCGGTGGCAAAGGTCAGGTGGCCGGTGATCCGCTGGCCCTTGTTGTCGAGGAAATGTTCCAGCCAGGCCACCGCCTGCGGATCCTCGACCCCCAGCCGCTCGGCATCGCCACCCGAGCGGAAGATCTCGGCGCCGGTGGCGTCGGCCACGTGGATTTCCAGCCACATGTGCTTCTGATCGTTGACCCCGGTGGGCAGATTGTGCCCGGCGCCGAGGTTCTGCACCGCAAGCTCGACATGCAGCCCCTCGGCGGTGGCGGTGGTGCCGCGCAGCTCGAGCCCGGCGGCGGTCTTGAGGAACTCGGTCGTCTGCCGCGCCTGTTCGGTCAGCGTCGCCTGGTTGAGCTCGCGGTCCACCCCGGGCAGCAGCCCGCCGCGCAGCACGCTCAGCGTGTCGCCCAGCGAGGTGTCGGCCATCACGTGGTTGGCGCCGATGAAGCGGTGCGAATAGCGCGCGGGCTTGTCCAGCCTGCCTTCGCGCAGCGCCATCACCTGCGCGGCCGGGTCGTCGGCCATGTGGCAGTCCTGGCAGGTGACGCCGTTGCGCGCATACCAGCTGTCGCGCCATTCGACGAAGGTGGACTGCACGTCCTGCCGTGTCTCGGCCCGCGACATCGACAGGTCGTAGGGCTCGGTGTGGCAGGCGCCGCAGATCTCGGACCCGGCGAGCAGCCTGGTCGTGTCGGGCGCGCCGTAGGCGGCCAGATGTGCGCGCGGATCGGCCAGCAGCGCCGCGCCCTGCGGGCCGTCGCGCTCGGCCTCGGCGCGGTCATAGGCCAGCGTCAGGGCGCCGTTGCCTTCGACCGGGTCGGCATGGGTGGCGGTGTGGCAGGCGATGCAGCTGACCCCTTCGGTCAGCGCGTCGGCCGGGGGGACGGCGACATGGCGGGTGACGCGGCCGGCCAGCATCTCGCCCGGGGCGTGGCAGCCCTCGCAGAATCGGCCCTGCTCGGCGCCGTGGCGCAGCAGGTCGACGTTGGCGTCCACGGTGGCTTCATAGATCAGGTCGCGGTCGGCGGCGGCATGCAGCGAGCCGGCCCATTCCTCGAACTCGGTCCGGTGGCAGCTGCCGCATTCGGCCGAGCTTGGCAGCCGCGCGGGGTCGGTCATGCGGCCGGTGGCGCTTTGCATCCGCGAGGGCCAGAACGGGCGGTCCTCGCCATTCTCGTCCGGGCCGAAGGGCAGCGAGTAATAGGGCACCGCCGCCAGCGCCACCCCGGTCGGCTGCGGCGCCGGGGCCAGCGCGGCGTAAAGCCCCAGCCCCGCGGCCGCGGCCAGCGCGGCAAGGGCCAGCGGCCGGATGTGATAGCGAAACTGCGTCTTCATGGCTGCCCCCAGGCCCAGTGGCGCAGGCCGAGATGCAGGACGAACCCGGCCGCCGCCGCCCAGCTGCCCCAGAGATGCAGGAAGGACAGCGCCTCGGTCACCTCGCGCGGCCAGAACCAGACCACGCCGGCGATCCAGGCGCCGACCGGCAGCGCCATGGCGACGCCGGTCGCCAGCACCAGCACGAAGGCGGCCAGCAGCGCCCAGGACAGGATGGTGAAGCCGCGGCGCTGGCTATGCGCCAGCCCGGTCGGCAGGTGCCGCACCAGCCACGGCACCAGCAGGACCAGCAGCACCAGCCCCCCGGCAAGATGCGCCAGCACCACGATCGCGTCCTGCGGCCACAGCCACAGCGCCAGCCCCGATACGAACAGCGCCGCGAACAGCGCCGTCTGGATGCCCGAGCGCAGGTTGCCGCCGCGCGGCGGGGCATGGCTGACCCGGGTGATGGCAAGCGGGGCGGGATGGCGGATGGCTTGTCCCATGATGTCCGTCCTGAAAGCTGCGGGGACGGGCCGGCCGGTCCGCCCCCCAAATCCGAAGCCCCGCGCCGGGGCTGCTGTCCGGCCTCGCGAAGGGGGCCGTATCCACGGCTCGCGCCCGGCAATTGCGCCGTGGTCCGAGGCGCGGGTTGCGGCCCCGCGTCCCGGGGCAGCATCGGCGGGCTGGACCACACTCCGTCCCGCGGCGCCAGTCTGCGCCCCCAGCCTGCGACCCTGCGCCGCGCCTCGGGGCGATCGTCCGACCGGGGTTGCCGGGCCGCGCGGTTGTTCGCAGCCCGCCCGTCCGGCCCGGGATCAGCTCTTGATGTCCACCCCGTGCTTGGCCGCGGCCTGCAGCACCTGCGCGACGATGCGCTCGGCCAGGTCCTGGGCCTCGGCCCCCAGCGCGTCGGCTTCCTCGGGCGAGAACGTGTCGCCCTGTTCCTCGCGGCCGCGGGTGTCGGCGATCAGCGCCAGCAGCTCCTCGAACCCGCCCGAGATCGAGCTGTCGAGCGCCGGGTCGTCGGCCGCCACCACCGGCGAGATCGCCGAGCGGTACATCCGCTCGCAGCCCGACATGATGCCGGTCACGTCGACCAGCCGGCTCTGCGCGACAAAGGCCGCGCTGTCGCCGCCGAGGAATTGCGATTCCTTCCACTCGCCGAAATAGTCGCCGACCGTGGGGGTCATCGTCACCACCGCGGTGAAGGCGTCGTCGCGGTTCGGCTCCCACGCCTTCATGTCGGTTTCCAGCGCGGTCGCCCATTCGACCATGCCGCGGGCGGCGCCAACGGCGAGATTGGCGTCGAACAGCACCTCGCCGCGGCCGGTCTGGCCGTCGCCGTCAAGGTCGGCCGCCTGCTTCACATGCGCCTCGTCGGTGCCCCAGAACAGCGGCTCGGTGATCGAGTGGAACAGGCTGCCGGGGCGTTCCAGCACGGTGCCGTCGGGCAGGGTCAGGTCGTATTCGGCCACATCCTCGGCCTCGGTCCCCGGGTTCCCGGCGTCGAGGATGAGGTCGTATTTCGCGGTCGAGGGGATGCCGGCGACGATGCCCTCGATGGTTTCGTACTGGTTCGAGGCCGCCAGCCAATGCGCGCGCAGGTCCTTGACCGCGGTGGCCAGCTTCGGCCCCTCGGCCTCCCACGCCTTGGCGTAGTCGCCGCCATGGGCGTCGATGATGGCGGCATAGCCCTCGGCGGTGGCCTGCATCCTCTGCGCCTCGGCGATCAGCGCGGCGTTGTGTTCGAGGGTGAAGGCCTTGACCTCGGCCAGGCCCTCGGCCTCGGTCGCGGCCTGCGCGGCGCTGCCAAGGGCGAAAAGCGCGGCCAGCGCGGTCATCGTGCGGATCGCCTGCATGATGGATTCCTTGTGCCGGTCCCGGCGGGTGACGGGACGCTGTGACGGGACGGATTCGGGAGGAAAAAGTAGAGTGATTCGGTTGGTCTTGTCTATAAGAACCGGCGGCGCGGGTTCTTGCAGCTGAGCGGCACAGGCGGCGAAAACTCCGGGATTTCCGCGGCTACGCCGGTTCTGCGGCGATTTGTCCGCCCTGATGCGGGGCGGGGCAGCGGCCGGCTGATGTGCAGCCCGGGCACGTCGCGCAGCAGCGTGGCGACCGAGACCGGCGTGCGGCGCCTGATCTCGTCGGCGGTGATGATGGTGGTCGAGGCCGGGCTCTCGAACGCCTCGACGGGCAGGCCGGTGGCGATCAGGGTGATCGGATCCAGCCGGATCGTGGCCTCGGGGAACTGCGCGGCGCCTATCGCGGGCACGGTGGCGGCCAGAACTCCGGCGGCGTGGAGGACAATTACCTGTCAACCGCCCGGGCGGGGCAACAGGGGTTGGTGGCCGGAGCGTGGCATAGTAAGGACAGGCCCGGCCGGCCCGGCAGTGCGGCCGGGATCATGACAAGGACAAGGGCGGACCGCCGGGACAGCGTTCCCGGACCGGCGGCGCCCGCGGTTTGGAACATGCAGGACCTTGATTCGGCACACAGGCTTTCGGTCGCGCCGATGCTCGACTGGACCGACCGCGCCTGCCGCGGGTTTCACCGCCGGCTCAGCCGCCGGGCGCTGCTGTATACCGAGATGGTGACCGCGCCGGCCGTGATCCACGGCGACCGGGCGCGGCTCTTGGACCACGATGCGGCCGAGCATCCGGTGGCGCTGCAGCTGGGCGGCTCGGACCCGGCCGAGCTGGCCGAGGCGACGCGGATCGCGGGCGACCGCGGCTATGCCGAGATCAACCTGAACGTCGGCTGCCCCAGCGACCGGGTGCAGTCCGGCTGTTTCGGGGCGGTGCTGATGAAGACCCCGGCACTGGTCGCCGAATGCGTGGCCGCGATGCAGGCGGCCAGCCCCGTCGAGGTGACGGTGAAATGCCGCATCGGCGTGGACGACCAGGACCCGGCCGAGGTGCTGCCCGGCTTCCTGTCGGTGCTGGAACAGGCCGGCGTGCGCCGCGTCATCATCCACGCCCGCAAGGCCTGGCTGCAGGGGCTGAGCCCGCGCGAGAACCGCGAGATCCCGCCGCTGGACTATCCGCTGGTCCACGCCATGAAGGCGGCTTTCCCTCGGCTGCGCCTGTCGATCAACGGCGGCATCGGCTCGCTGCCGCAGCTGCGCGAGCATCTGGCGGTGATTGACGGGGTGATGGTCGGGCGCGCCGCCTATCACGAGCCCTGGGCGATCCTGGGGCAGGCGGATGCGCTGTGGGCCGAGACCCCGCCGTTTTCCGACCCGCTCGACGCGGCGCGGGCGATGCGCGGGGTGATCGCCCGCCATCTCGAGCGCGGCGGACGGATGCACCAGATCACCCGCCACATGCTGGGGCTGTTCCACGGCCGCCCCGGGGCGCGGGCCTGGCGGCGGATTCTTTCGGAACGCGGCAGCAGCGGCGGGTTGCCGGATTACGATGCGGCGCTGGCGGCGGTCGAGGGCGACGGAGCGTAGCGCCGCGGCGTTGCGAGCGGGGGTTTTCCACCCCCGCACCCCCGGAGGATATTTTCGGCAAGGAAGAAGTGCCTTCCTGCGGGGGAAGGGCAGGGATGCGGTGGGCGGTTCAGTGAGGTTGGCCCGGGGGGCGTCTGACTGCGGCCAGCGCGAAGGAAAAAATGCCTTTCCGCGGCGGAGGACGGAGGCGCGCGGGCGGTTCGGCGATTTGGCCGCGGGCAATCTGACCGCAGTCGGCGCCACGGAAGAAATGCCTTTCCGCGGCGGAAGCGCGGCGGGCGGTTCGGCGGGGTTTGCCTGCGGCGATCTGACCGCGCGGCCGGCGCGGGGAAGAATACCCGCCCTGCGGTGCTGGCTTTGCCGGGTCGGGCGCGCTATGGCCGCGCGGTCCTGCCTGAGGTTTCCGAATGACCGTGACTGCCCTGTTGCCCTATCTGGCCGCGCTGCTGCTGGCCGGCGGTTTTGCCGGGATTCTGGCCGGGTTGCTGGGGGTCGGCGGCGGCATCGTACTGGTGCCGGCCTTCGTCGCGATCCTGACTGCGGCGGGCTATGGCGGGCCGGACATGATGCAGATCTGCCTCGCGACCTCGCTGGCGACGATCTTCGTCACCTCGATCCGCTCGGTGCTGGCGCATCACCGCAAGGGCGCGGTGGACTGGCAGATCCTGCGGCTCTGGGCGCCCTGGATCATGCTGGGCGCCATGGCCGGCGTCTGGCTGGTGTCGCGGCTGGGGACCCGCGAGCTGCAGCTGATCTTTGCGGTGCTGGTGTTCGTGGTCGCCAGCTACATGCTGTTCAGCCGGGCCGAGTGGCGGCTGGCCGAGACCCCGCCCACGGGCGCGCGCCGGGCCGGGATGGCCGGGACCATCGGGCTGGTCGGCGTGCTGCTGGGGATCGGCGGCGGCTCTCTGGGGGTGCCGATGCTGACCCTGCACGGGCGGCCGATCCACCGCGCGGTGGCGACGGCGGCGGGGTTCGGGGCGGTGATTGCGCTGCCCTCGGTGCTGAGCTTCCTGTTCGTGCCGGCGCGCGCGGCGCCGCCGGGCACCGTCGGTTCGGTCAATCTGCCGATGTTCGGCATCGTGATCGCGATGACGCTGCTGACCGCGCCCTTGGGCGCCACGCTGGCGCATGGGGCGAACCCGCGGCTGCTCAAGCGGCTGTTTGCGCTGTTCCTGATGGCGGTGGCGCTGAACATGCTGCGCAAGGCGCTGTTTTAGGTCTTTTCGCCCGCCTTGGCCGCGTTCCACAGCGCGTCCATTTCATCGAGCGTCGAGTCCTCGGGCCGGCGCCCCTGCACGGCCAGCGCCGATTCGATCGACTGGAAGCGGCGGGTGAACTTGGCGTTGGCGGCGCGCAGGGCTTCCTCGGGGTCGATGTCGAGATGCCGGGCGAGGTTCGCCATCACGAACAGCAGGTCACCGAACTCTTCGGCCAGATGGGCGGGATCGGCGCCGGCCTGCGCCTGCACCAGCTCGGCGGTTTCCTCGGCCAGCTTGTCCAGCACCTGCGCCGGGCCCGGCCAGTCGAAGCCGACCCTTGCGGCGCGGTTCTGCAGCTTGACGGCGCGGGTCAGCGCCGGCAGCCCCAGCGCCACCCCCTCCAGCACTCCGCGCTCGGCGCGGGCGGCGCGTTCCTGCGCCTTGATCGCTTCCCAGTCGCGGACCTGCTGGGCGGCGGATTTGTCGCGCGATTCGTCGCCGAACACATGCGGATGCCGCGCCACCAGCTTGTCCGAGATCGCCCGCGCCACATCGGTGAAATCGAACATCCCCGCCTCGGCGGCCATCTGCGCGTGGAACACCACCTGCAGCAGCAGGTCGCCCAGCTCTCCGGGCAGCTCGTCCCAGGCTTGCCGGGCGATGGCGTCGGCGACTTCATGCGCCTCTTCGATGGTGTAGGGGGCGATCGAGGTGAAATCCTGCTCGATATCCCAGGGGCAGCCGGTCTGCTTGTCGCGCAGCGCCGCCATGATGGCGATCAGGCGCTGGATTTCGGCGGCGACGTCGGAGGTGTGCGGCATGGGGCCCTCGAGGTGTCGGGAAGCTGCGGGGGAAAAAGACACGAGGGCCGCGGGAAAGTCCATCGCGCTTGCCCGGCGCGGCGGATGCCGGGATCGTGAACTTGCAAGGCGGGAAACCCCGGCCCGGGCGCGACGTACCGGGGTACCGGGGTTTCTGGACAAGCGGGGGGCACGCGACTAGGTTCTGCGCCAATCTTCCGGGCGGTCTGTCGCGCCCGGCTTTCGACTGGCAACCTGCACAAGGACCCGCGCCCCATGCTGATCACCCCTGCCTTTGCCCAGGCTGCGGCTCCCGCCGCCGGCGGCGGCGCCGCATTCGCCCAGTTCATCCCGCTGATCCTGGTCTTCGCGATCATGTATTTCCTGATCATGCGGCCGCAGCAGAAGAAGATGTCCCAGCACCGCGCCATGGTCGCGGCGCTGAAAAAGGGCGACAACGTCATCACCCAGGGCGGCATCTTCGGCAAGGTCCTTGCCGTGCGCGACGACGAGGTGGATGTCGAGATCGCCCAGGGCGTGCGCATCCGCGTGGTCCGTTCGACCATCGCGCAGGTGGTGGACCGGACCGGCGCCCCTGTCGCCGCCAACGGCTGAGCAGGCGGGCCGCGCATGGTTCAGATCTCTGCCTGGAAACGCATCGTCATTGTCGGGCTGATCCTGCTGGGACTGCTCTATGCGATGCCCAACCTGTTCTATCAGCGGGTCGAGTCGCATAACGACGCCGTGGTCGCGGCCGAGCGCGCCGGGTTCGAGACCCCGGAACAGGCCGCCGCCCGCAGCCTGTGGCCCGGCTGGCTGCCCTCGTCGCTGGTCAGCCTGGGGCTGGACCTGCGCGGCGGCGCGCATCTGCTGGGCGAGGTCAACACCGCCGAGGTCTATGCCTCGCGCATGACGGCGCTGTGGCCGGAACTGCGCGACGCGCTGGCCGAACAACGCGACGTGATCGGGCCGGTGCGCCGGGTCAAGGGCCCGGCCGACCAGTTGCTGGTCGAGATCGGCAACCCCGACCAGATGGCCCGCGCGGTGGAAATCGCGCGCAAGCTGGCCGCGCCGGTGACCTCGCTGACCGGGGCAGGGGCCTCGACGCTGGACATCACCGCGCAGGGCAGCACGCTGGTCGTGCAGCTTTCGGCCGCCGAAAAGGCCGCCACCGACGACCGCACCATCCAGCAGTCGCTGGAGATCGTGCGCCGCCGCGTCGACGAGGTCGGCACCCGCGAACCCACCATCCAGCGGCAGGGCAAGGACCGCATCCTGATCCAGGTGCCGGGCATCGGCTCGGCCGAGGAGCTCAAGGCGCTGATCGGCACCACCGCGAAACTGACCTTCAACCCGGTGATCGGGCGGGGCACCGACCCCAACGCCTCGCCGGGGCTGGGCAATATCATCGTGCCCGCCATGGACGAGCCCGGGGTCTACTACACCCTGGCCGAGGCCCCGGTGGTCACCGGCGAGGACCTGACCGACGCCCGTCCCAGTTTCGACCAGAACGGCGCGCCGGCGGTGGATTTCCGCTTTGGCCCGCAGGGCGCGCGGCGGTTCGGGGCCTATACCTCGGCCAATGTCGGGCAGCCCTTTGCCATCGTGCTGGACAACCAGGTGATCTCGGCCCCCGTGATCCGGCAGGCGATCACCACCGGCTCGGGGCAGATCTCGGGCGCGATGGATGTGGCGGAATCGAACCAGCTGGCGGTGCTGCTGCGCGCCGGCGCCCTACCGGCCGAGATGACCTTCCTGGAAGAACGCACCATCGGCCCCGAACTGGGGCAGGATTCGATCGACGCCGGGCGCAAGTCCGCGATCATCGCCACGGTGCTGGTCGTCGGCTACATGATCGCCAGCTACGGGCTGTTCGGGGTGTTCGCCTCGGTCGCGGTCATCACCAACGTGATCCTGATCCTGTCGATCATGTCGGCGATGGGGGCCACGCTGACCCTACCGGGGATCGCCGGCATCGTGCTGACCGTGGGCACCGCGGTCGATGCCAACGTCATCATCTATGAACGCATCCGCGAGGAACTGCGCGCCGGCAAGACCGTGGTCAAGGCGATCAACGACGGCTTCGGCGAGGCGATGAGCGCGATCATCGACGCCAACCTGACCACCTTCATCGCCGCGCTGGTGATGTTCTTCCTGGGGTCGGGGCCGGTCAAGGGCTTTGCGGTGACGCTGACCATCGGGCTGATCACCTCGGTCTTCACGGCGATCTATTTCACCCGGCTGATGATCGTGATGTGGCTGGAATGGCGCAAGCCCAAGACGCTGATTCTGTAAGGGGACGACCGACATGGCATTCCGTCTGAAACTCGTCCCCGACGAAACCCACATCGACTTCTTCCGCTGGCGCTGGCTGACCAACGGGATCTCGGTGGTGGCGATGATCGCGTCGGTGATCCTTGTCATGGTGATGGGGCTGAACTTCGGCATCGACTTCAAGGGCGGGACCACGATCCGCACCGAAAGCTCGAACGCCTTCGAGGTGTCCGAGTATCGCGAGGCGCTGAGCGGGCTGAACCTGTCCGACCTGTCGATCACCGAGGTCTTCGACCCGGGCTTCGGCCCCGACCGCCACGTCGCCCAGATCCGCATCGGCACCGAGAACGAGACCGGCTCGGTCACCCCCGACGAGCTGAACCGGATCGAGTCGGCGCTGAAGGAGGTCGATCCGCAGGTGACTTTTGCCTCGGTCGAATCGGTGGGGCCCAAGGTCTCGGGCGAGCTGATCAAGACCGCCTTCTATGCGGTCGGCGCCGCGGCCTTCGGGATCCTGCTGTATATCTGGCTGCGCTTCGAATGGCAGTTCGCGGTCGGGGCGGTGGTGGCCCTGATCCACGACGTGCTGCTGACGGTCGGCATCTTCGCGGCGTTCCAGATCCGCTTCGACCTGTCCACCATCGCGGCGCTGCTGACCATCCTGGGCTATTCGGTCAACGACACGGTGGTGGTGTTCGACCGGCTGCGGGAAAACCTGGTCAAGTTCAAGACCATGCCGCTGATCGACGTGATGAACCTGACGGTGAACGAAACCCTGTCGCGCACGGTGATGACCGGCGTCACCACCGCGCTGGCGCTGGGGGCGATGCTGATCTGGGGCGGCGACGTGATCCGCGGCTTTGTCTTCGCGATGTTCTGGGGCGTCGGCGTCGGGATCTATTCCACCGTCTACCTGGCCAAGAACATCGTGCTGTCGCTGGGCGTGCGCCGTGACTGGGACAAGCCCGTCCGCGGCGAGAAGAAGGAACTGGACGAGCTGTCCGGCACGCCCTTCCAGGACGCGCCCTGATGGCGGAAATGCAGGACACCGACTATGGCGGCGCGACCCCGGTCGACGGCTATGGGCCGGGGTTCTTCCGTGCCGGTGGCCAGGTCCATCGCAGCGCGCTGATCGTCACCGCCGAGGGGGTTCAGCCTTGGGGCGGGCTTGACGATACCGCGGCGCTGCTGGCGCTGGCCGGTCAGGTGGACGTGCTGTTCCTGGGGCTGGGCGGGCAGGTCGCGCACCCGCCCCGGGCGCTGGTGCAGACGCTCGAGGCCGCCGGGATCGGGGTCGAGCCGATGACCAGCCCCACCGCCGCGCGCTGCTACAACGTCACCCTGGCCGAGGGGCGGCGCGTGGCCTGTGCGCTGATCCCGGTCGAGCCGCTCGCGTAGGGGCGGGCGGTGGCGCCGCTGCTGCAGGTCCAGGGCCTGGCCGTGTCGCGCGGCGGGCGCCGCGCGGTCGAGGGGGTGGATTTCACCCTGTCTTCCGGGCAGGCGCTGATCCTGCGCGGTCCCAACGGCATCGGCAAGACCACGCTTTTGCGCACCGTCGCCGGGCTGCAACCCGCCGCCGCCGGCCGGGTCGAGGCCGACCCCGACGCCATCGCCTATGCGGCCCATGCCGACGGGCTCAAGGCCGCGCTGACCGTGACCGAGAATCTCGAGTTCTGGCGGCTGGTGTTCGGCGGCCCCCCCATCGCCGCCGCGATCGAGGCGATGGACCTGGCCGCGCTGGTCCAGCGCCCGGCGGCGATGCTGTCGGCCGGGCAGAAGCGCCGGCTGGGGCTGGCGCGGCTGCTGGTCACCGGCCGCAAGGTCTGGGTGCTGGACGAGCCCACCGTTTCGCTCGACGCGGGCTCGGTGGCGCTGTTCGCGGATGCGGTGCGCCGGCATCTGGCGGGCGGCGGCGCGGCGCTGATGGCGACCCACATCGACCTCGGCCTGCCCGAGGCGCAGGTGCTGGACCTCGGCCCCTTCCGCGCCGCGGGCGAGCCGGTCCGCACCCGCGCCCCGGCCAGTTTCGACGAGGCGTTCGGATGAGGGCGGTTGTGCTGGCGTCGCCGTTGCAGCGGGGGTTTTGCACCCCCGCACCCCCGCAGGATATTTATGAACCGCCCGAAAGGGGGCTGGAGGGGCGTGGGATGTCCTGCGCGTCTGCCGAACCGCTCTCTGGATGCCCTCGGGATGGTCATGCAGCAGCTGAAGGGAGCCGCGCATGATCGCCCTGCTCATGCGCGACTTGCGGCTGGCCACGCGGGCGGGCGGGGGATTCGGGCTGGGGCTCGCGTTCTTCCTGATCGTCTGCACGCTGGTGCCGTTCGGCGTCGGCCCGCAGGGCGGCACGCTGGCGCTGATCGCGCCGGGGATCCTGTGGGTGGGGGCGTTGCTGGCCTGCCTGCTGTCGCTCGACCGCATCTTTGCGCTGGACTGGGAGGACGGCAGCCTCGACCTGCTGGCCACCGCGCCGCTGCCGCTGGAAGGCGCGGTGCTGGTCAAGGCCGCCGCGCATTGGATCACCACCGGCCTGCCGCTGGTCGCCGCCGCGCCGGTGTTCGGCATCCTGCTGCACCTGCCCGGCGCCGCGCAGCCATGGCTGGTGGCGGCCTTGGCTTTGGGGACCCCGGCGTTGTCGATGCTGGGCGCCTTCGGCGCCGCGCTGACCGTGGGGCTGCGCCGCGGCGGGCTGCTGATGTCGCTGCTGGTGCTGCCGCTTTACGTGCCGACGCTGATCTTCGGGGCCGAGGCGGTGCGCCGCGGCGCCGCCGGCGGCGACGGCACCACGCCGCTGGTGCTGCTGGCTGGGATCACCATGGCGGTGCTGGCGGCGATACCTTTCGCCGCAGCCGGTGCCCTGCGGGTCAACTTGCGGTAAGGGGGCTTCACGCCACCCCGACGCCAAGCTAGAGAGCACGCCATGTCGATCTGGGAATACGCCAACCCCGTCAAGTTCATGCGCGTCTCGGGCGCCGCGCTGCCGTGGATTGCCGCGGCGGCGGCGATCAGCCTGCCCGCCGGGCTGGTCTGGGGCTGGATGACGCCCGAGGACTACAAGCAGGGCTCGACCGTCAAGATCATGTTCCTGCATGTGCCCGCCGCGATGATGGCGATCAACATCTGGGTGATGATGCTGGCGGCCTCGCTGATCTGGCTGATCCGCCGCCACCATGTCAGCGCGCTGGCCGCCCGGGCTGCTGCGCCCATCGGCGCGGTGATGACGCTGGTGGCGCTGGTCACCGGCGCGGTCTGGGGGCAGCCGATGTGGGGCACCTGGTGGGAATGGGACCCGCGGCTGACCTCGTTCCTGATCCTGTTCCTGTTCTACCTGGGCTACATGGCGCTGTGGGGCGCGATCGAGAACCCTGACAGCGCCGCCGACCTGACCGGGGTGCTGTGCCTGGTCGGTTCGGTCTTTGCGCTGCTGTCGCGCTATGCGGTGAACTTCTGGAACCAGGGGCTGCACCAGGGGGCCTCGCTGTCCATCGCCCCGGGCGAGCGGATGAGCGCGGTCTACAAATATCCGCTGTATCTGTGCATGCTGGGATTCTTCCTGCTGTTCCTGACGCTGCTGCTGGTGCGCACCCGGACCGAGATCCGCCGCCGCCGCACCGCCGCTCTGCTGGCCCGAGAGGTGCGCGCATGATGATCGAGCTTGGCCGCTACGCCGTGCCGGTGCTGACCGCCTGGGGGATTTCCGCGGTGCTGATCGTCGGGCTGATCGTGCAGACGCTGGCTGCCAGCGCCCGCGCCCGCCGCGCGCTGGAGGAGGTCGAGCGCCGTGGCTAGGATTTCACCGCTTGCATTCATCCCGCCGGTGATCTTTGCCGGGCTGGCCGCAATGTTCATGTGGGGCATGGGCCGCGACGATCCCAATGCGCTGCCCTCGACCCTGATCGGGCAACCGGCGCCGCCGGTGTCGGGGACCACGCTGCCCGGCAAGACCCAGCTGACCGACGCCGACCTGCGCGGCAACGGCGTGGTGCTGGTCAATTTCTGGGCCAGCTGGTGCCCGCCCTGCCGGGCCGAGCATCCCACCCTGACCGCGCTGGCCGCTGAAGAGGGCGTGACCGTGGTCGGCATCGACCTCAAGGACCCGGAACCCGCGGCGCTGCGCTTTCTGGCCGAGCATGGCGATCCTTTCGCCAGGCTTGCCACCGACCCGTCAGGGCGCACCGCGATCGAATGGGGCGTGACCGCGCCCCCGGAAACCTTCATCCTCGACAACGAGGGCCGCGTGCTGCACCGCCACGCCGGGCCGCTGGTGCGCGAGGACTACACCAATCGCTTCCGCCCCGAGCTGGACAAGGCGCTGGCCGCGGATCGGTAAGAAGGGGGCTTTGCCCCCGTCCCTTCGGGACTCCCCCAGGATATTTAGCAACCGCCCGAAGCGCATGAGTTTCGGGCGGTTTTTAAGTATCCGCGGAGCTGGCGAACGCCCGGAAAACGATCCGGGGGACCGTGTTCCCTGAGCCCGGGGCCGAGCCCGAAAGGCCGCAGGCCGCGCGGGGGCAGACAGCCCCGTCCGACATTTCCCGTTGAACGCGAGGGGGGTGCGGGCCACTCTGCCAGCAGGAGTTGCAAGGGGAGGGGACCATGACACGACACGGACCGATGCTGCTGGCGCTGCTGCTGGGCAGCGTGCAGATGGCCGCGGCGCAGCAGGCGACCGATGCGATCGCGCCCGAGGCCGAGACCGCGCCCGCCGTGCAGGCGGATGCATTTGGCCCGTTGGGCGAGGCGGCGCGCGCCGCGCTGGCCGCCAAGGCCGAGGGACGCGCGGTTGCCGGCAAGGACTGGATGGTCGCCGCCGCGCATCCGCTGGCGGTCGAGGCCGGCGCCCGCGTTCTGGAACAGGGCGGCAGTGCCGCCGATGCGATGATCGCGGTGCAGGCGGTGCTGGGGCTGGTCGAGCCGCAAAGCTCGGGCCTCGGCGGCGGCGCGTTCCTGGTCTGGTATGACGCGGCGACGGGGGCGCTGACCACGCTCGACGGGCGCGAGACCGCGCCGCGCGACGCCACGCCGACGCTGTTCCTTGGCCCCGATGGCCAGCCGATGGCGTTCATGGAGGCGGTGGTCGGCGGCCGCTCGGTCGGCACCCCCGGCACCCCGGCCTTGCTGGAAGAGGCCCATCGCCGCTGGGGCCGGATGAGCTGGGCCGGGCTGTTCGACGACCCGATCCGGCTGGCCGAGCTGGGCTTTATCGTCTCGCCCCGTCTGGCCGAGCTGGTCGCGGCCGAGGGTGAGGCGCTGCGCGGCGACCCGGCCACCAGCGCGTATTTCTTTCCCGGAGGGCAGCCGGTCGCGGCCGGGCAGGTGCTGACCAACCAGCCTTACGCCGACACGCTGCGGGTGCTGGCCCGGCAGGGCGCGGACGGGTTCTATCGCGGCCCTATCGCCGAAAGCATCGCCGCCACGGTGCGCGGCGCCACCGGCAATCCGGGGCTGCTGTCCACCGCCGACCTGGCCGCCTATCGGGTGATCGAGCGTCCGGCGGTCTGTGTCGAATACCGCGCGCATGACATCTGCGGGATGGGGCCGCCGTCCTCGGGCGGGCTGACGGTGGGGCAAATCCTGGGGATGCTGGGCGGCTATGACCTTGCCGCGCTGGGGGCGGAAAGCCCGGAAAGCTGGCGGCTGATCGGCGATGCCTCGCGGCTGGCCTTTGCCGACCGCGAACGCTACATGGCCGACCCCGATCATGTGCCGGTGCCGACCGCGGGGCTGGTGGACCCCGCCTATCTGGCCGAGCGCGGCAAGCTGCTGGCCGGCGACGACAGCCTGCCCGAGGTCACCGCCGGCGCGCCGGGCTGGACCCATGCCGCGCTGTGGGGGCAGGACGAATCGCTGGAGCTGCCCTCGACCACGCATATCTCGATCGTGGACAGCCACGGCAACGCGCTGTCGATGACCACCACCATCGAAAACGGTTTCGGCGCGCGGCTGATGACGGGCGGCTTCCTGCTGAACAACGAGCTGACGGATTTTTCCTTCCGCACCCATGACGACGCGGGCGCGGTGATCGCCAATGCGCTGGCGCCGGGCAAGCGGCCGCGGTCCTCGATGGCGCCGACCATCGTGATGAAGGACGGCAAGCCCGCGATGGTGGTGGGCTCCCCCGGCGGCAGCCGCATTATCGGCTATGTCGCCCGTGCCATCATCGCGCAGCTCGACTGGGGCATGGACCCGCAGCAGGCGGTGGCGGCGCCCAATATCCTCAACCGCTTCGGCAAGATGGAGGTCGAGCCGGGCCGTGCCCCTGAACTGGCCGCCGAGCTGGCGACGCTGGGGTTCGAGATCGACGAGGAGAGCGCCCAGACCTCGGGGCTGCAATCCATCGTGATCACGCCCGACGGGTTGCAGGGCGGCGCCGACCCGCGGCGCGAAGGGATCGCCATCGGCGGCTGAGACCCGCTCCATCGGCGGCTGAGCCGCCCGGCCACACAACAAACTCGCAACGAAAAACCCCGGCCGCTGCGGCCGGGGTTTGCTTTTTTCCTGAACGCGAGGGGCTCAGCCCTTGGCGAGGTTGCGCAGCACGTAGTGCAGCACGCCGCCGTTCTTGAGATATTCGATCTCGACCTCGGTATCGACGCGGGCCTTCAGCTGCACGGTTTTTTCCGAGCTGTCGGCATAGCGGATCACCGCCGGCACCAGCGACAGCGGCTTGAAGTCGCCGGCCAGCCCGGTGATCGAGATCACCTCGTCCCCGGTCAGCCCCAGGGTCTTGCGGTTGTCGCCGCCGGTGAACTCGAACGGAACCACGCCCATGCCGACCAGGTTCGAGCGGTGGATACGCTCGAAGCTTTCGGCGATCACCGCCTTGACGCCCAGCAGGTTGGTGCCCTTGGCCGCCCAGTCGCGCGACGAGCCGGCGCCGTATTCCACGCCGCCCACCACGATCAGCGGCACGCCCTGCGCCTGATACGCCATGGCGGCGTCGTAGATCGAGGTCTCCTGCCCGTCGGGGCCCTTGGTGTAGCCGCCCTCGACCCCGTCCAGCATCTCGTTCTTGATGCGGATGTTGGCGAAGGTGCCGCGCATCATCACTTCGTGGTTGCCGCGGCGCGAGCCGTAGCTGTTGAAGTCCTTGGGATCGACGCCGCGCTCGGTCAGATACC
Organism: Paracoccus sp. SJTW-4; assembly: GCF_047716885.1. Lineage (NCBI taxonomy): Bacteria > Pseudomonadati > Pseudomonadota > Alphaproteobacteria > Rhodobacterales > Paracoccaceae > Paracoccus > Paracoccus sp. SJTW-4. The sequence goes on from NZ_CP136681.1 coordinate 113,197, forward strand.
GGCCGGCCGGGGTGGTCGGCTTGAACGAGCCGGCGGGCGAGATGTGGTCGGTGGTGATCATGTCGCCCAGCACCGCCAGCACGCGCGCGCCCGAGATGTCCGAGATCACCCCCGGCTCGCGGCCCATGCCCTGGAAATAGGGCGGGTTCTGGATATAGGTCGATTCCGGCGGCCAGTCATAGGTCTCGCTGTCGGTGACCTCGACCCCCTGCCAGCGCTCGTCGCCCTTGAACACGTCGGCGTATTTCTCGATGAACATCTCGCGGGTGACGATGCGGTCCACCAGGTCCGACACCTCCTGCGAGCTGGGCCAGATGTCCTTCAGATAGACGTCCTGCCCGTCTTTCGACTTGCCCAGCGGCTCGCGCGTCAGGTCGATGTTCATGTCGCCGGCGATGGCATAGGCCACGACCAGCGGCGGGCTGGCCAGATAGTTGGCGCGCACGTCGGGGCTGATCCGGCCCTCGAAGTTGCGGTTGCCCGACAGCACCGACACCGCCACCAGATCGTGGTCGTTGATCGACTTGGAGATCGCCGGGTCCAGCGGCCCCGAGTTGCCGATGCAGGTGGTGCAGCCGAAACCGACCAGGTTGAACCCCAGCGCGTCCAGATGCTGCTGCAGGCCGGCGGCCTCGAGATACTCGGCCACCACCTGCGAGCCCGGCGCCAGCGAAGTCTTGACCCAGGGCTTGCGGGTCAGCCCCAGCTCATGCGCCTTTTTCGCCACCAGCCCGGCGGCCATCAGCACATAGGGGTTCGAGGTGTTGGTGCACGAGGTGATCGCCGCGATCACCACCGAGCCGTCGCACAGCTGGAACGTTTCGCCGTTCAGCGTGCAGGTCTGGCCGCGCTTGCGGTTGTCGCCGGGGATGCGATCAGGGGCAGGGGCGCCGCCTTCCTCGGTCATCTCGGATTTCTGCACGGCGGGGGCCGACGGCGCCACCCGGATGCCGTGGATGTATTCGGCAAAGGTCTGTGCGGCGGCGTCCAGCGCCACGTGATCCTGCGGCCGCTTGGGGCCCGAGATCGCCGGCACCACGTCGCCCAGGTCCAGATGCAGGGTCGAGGTATAGACCGGATCGTAGTCTTCGCTGCGCCAGAAGCCGTTTTCCTTGGCGTAAGCCTCGACCAGCGCGATGCGGGATTCGTCGCGGCCGGTCTGGCGCAGGTAACGCAGGGTTTCCGCATCGACCGGGAAGAACCCGCAGGTGGCGCCGTATTCGGGGGCCATGTTGGCGATGGTGGCGCGGTCGGCCAGCGGCATGTTGTCAAGGCCGGGCCCGTAGAACTCGACGAACTTGCCGACCACCTTGTGGTCGCGCAGCATCTTGACGACCTTGAGCACCAGGTCGGTGGCGGTCACCCCCTCGCGCAGGGCGCCGGTGACCTTGAAGCCGACGACCTCGGGGATCAGCATCGACACCGGCTGGCCCAGCATCGCGGCCTCGGCCTCGATCCCGCCGACGCCCCAGCCCAGCACGGCCAGCCCGTTCACCATGGTGGTGTGGCTGTCGGTGCCGACCAGCGTGTCGGGATAGGCGACGGTGGCGCCGGTCTGGTCGGTGTCGGTCCAGACGGTCTGCGCCAGATATTCCAGGTTCACCTGATGGCAGATGCCGGTCCCGGGCGGGACCACGCGGAAGTTGTTGAACGCGCCCTGGCCCCATTTCAGGAACTGGTAGCGTTCCATGTTGCGGGCGTATTCCAGATCGACGTTGCGCTGGAAGGCGCGGGGGTTGCCGAACTCATCGACCATCACCGAGTGGTCGATGACCAGATCGACCGGGTTCAGCGGGTTGATCTTTTGCGCGTTGCCGCCCAGTGCCTTGATGCCGTCGCGCATCGCGGCCAGGTCCACCACCGCCGGCACGCCGGTGAAGTCCTGCATCAGCACCCGCGCGGGGCGATAGGCGATCTCGCGATCCGACTTGCCGCCGTTCTGCGCCCAGTCGGCGAAGGCCTTGATGTCATCCACGCTGACCGTGAAGCCGCCGTCCTCGAACCGCAGCATGTTTTCCAGCACGACCTTCAGCGCGGCGGGCAGGCGGGAAAAATCGCCCAGACCGGCCTCGGTCGCGGCGGGGATCGAGTAATAGGACACTTTCTGCCCGTCGACCGTCAGGTCGCGGCGGGTCTTGGCGGTGTCGGTTCCGGTGACGATCGGCATGGGCTGTGCGTCCTCAGTATGAACAAGGTGGCTGGCAACGCCCCGATTGCCCCGACTCACCCCCGGGTGCAAGCGCGGGGTGAAAACGGGGTGGCGGCGAGTTGTATGCGACGGTATACAAATGCGTGGCGGGTTGCAAGTCTCAACTCGCGGCGGGGTGCGCTGGCCGCTGCTAACGAAGCGTTGATTTGGCGGACGGGGCCTGGCTGACCTAATTCCAAGGCAATGACAATGGCAGTTCTTCATCGGGTTCCGCAGGGACGCCCGCGCGGGATTTCGCGGCGGATCTTGGGGGCGGGGCAGGCGCTGGGGCTGGCGCTGGCCCTGATTGCCGCCCCCGCGGCCATGGCGCAGATGGCAGATCCCGGCGGCGGCGCGCAGGTGGCCGGACCGGCAGAGGCTGCGGCTCCGGCGAGCGAGCCGGCTGGGGGGCCGGCGGGGGCTGCGGCAAATGGCGCCACCGATCCCCTGGGCGCCGAGTTCGACCCCGCACCCGGCATCGGCGTGATCGAGGCGCCAATGGGCGCCGCCAAGGCCGCCCCGGAGGGCGCGTTCTCGCTGGCCCCGCAAGGCATGGCGCCCGGCGCCGCGCCCGGCATGGCCCCGATGGCCGCAGCCGGGACCGCCGCAACCGCAGCGCGCAAGCCGATCCTGGGCGCGCCGCCGGTGGTGGTCGAGCTGTTCACCGCGCAGGGCTGTTCCTCGTGCCCGCCCGCCGACCGGCTGGTCGCGGGGCTGGCCGATGCGCCCGGCGTGCTGGCGCTGACCTGGCATGTCGATTACTGGGACTACCTGGGCTGGGCGGATGGCTTCGCCAGCCCCGCCCACACCGCCCGGCAAGAGGGTTACGCCGCCGTCGCCGGCGAGCGCGGCGTCTACACCCCGCAGATCATCGTCGACGGCCAGGACACGCTGCTGGGGACCGGCCGCGCCGCGCTGCTGTCGGTGATCGAGGCCCACGCCGCCCGCCCCTCGGCGGTGATGGTCACCGCCACCGAGGAGGGCGAGGCGCATGTGATCCAGCTGACCCCCCGCGCCGCGATCCCGGGCGGGGTGGACGTGCTGCTGATCCGCTTCCTGCCCCGGCGCAGCGTGCAGGTCGAGGCCGGCGAGAACCGCGGCATGACGCTGGACTACCGCAACGTGGTGGTGGGGGCCGAGCTGCTGACCCACTGGACCGCCCGCGCGCCGCTGCGCCTGACTATCCGGGCCGGGGTCGACGCCGACGACCGCTTTCCCGACGACACCAGCCACGCGCTGCTGGTGCAGCAGGCGCTGGGGCCGGGGCGGCCGGGGCCGATCCTGGCGGCGGTGCGGCTGGACTGAGCCTTCGCGCAGCATCTTGACCCGGCGCCCGGGCCTGCGCATATCCCTGTCACGCGCGGATGGCCGGATGACCGCGGGCGGCGCTTGCGCCGGTCGAGGAAAGTCCGGGCTCCATGCAGGCATGGTGCCGGGTAACGCCCGGCGGGGGCAACCCCAGGGAAAGCGCCACAGAGAACAGACCGCCCCGCTTAGGCGCGGCAAGGGTGAAACGGTGGGGTAAAGGCCCACCGCGGGACGGGCAACCGGACCGGCACGGCAAGCCCCACCAGGAGCAATGCCGAATAGGGATCGCGCGCGGGGGCAACCCCGCAGGGCCGCCTGCGCCCCAGCAGATCCGGGTTGGCAGCTAGATCCCGCCGGCAACGGCGGGGCCAGAGGAATGGTCATCCACGGGGCGAAAGCCCCCGGACAGAACCCGGCTTACAGGCCATCCGCGCGTGTTTTTCTTGTCTGTGGAGGGGTTGCGGGGCGGTCGTGCGGCTGGGTGGCGAGCTGCGGCCAGCAGGAGGGTGCGCAGTTTCGCAGAGCTTGCCTGCAGGCCCATGTATCTTGTTATATTTACAATCGGTTGCGTCATATAGCTGATGCATGAATCGGCCCGGCGGCCATAAACCCATCGGAGCCGACTCTTGGAAGCGGCTGGTGCTTGTTCGGCGGGAGTGCGCGACAGGGACCGCAGCATTCGGGGGATGCAACGTACCTGCGTATTTTTCTTTATATTATAATAAATTGCCGACGATATCTCATACGAACGTTAGCTCGTTCCGAATCCACCCGGAAAAGCTACAGGGTCGAGCCTTGCTCGCACGGAGGTCGGCTCCAGTTGGCAGGTCGCCCTTATCAGGGACGGCAACGCCTCAGAACCGACTTCCCCGGCGCTCGCTCATTTTCGCGGTATTACAGTCGACTACCGCCGACAGCTAAGGCAACCAGCCCCTACACCCTCAGCCCCGCAAAAATATTCGGATCCAGGCTCGCCTGCGCGAAGGTGGGCCCTTCCGTCAGCAGGCTGACGGCGTCGTGGGAGTGCAGCGATTCCTGGTGGCTGGCGATCACGCGGAAATCGCCGATTCGGGGATCGAGCTCGAGCTCGTGGGCGAAGGCGCGCACCGCGTCCTCGACAAAGATCGGGTTGGCGGCGTTCAGCTCGGCAAAGGCCTGCTCGTCCTCGCGCTTGACCATCACCTGCGTCTCGGTGGCGACGGCGCGGCGGCACAGCGCCACCATGTCCTCGAACCACAGCTTCTCGTCGCCCGCCATCGCCGCGGAAATCCGCGCGACCGAGCGTTGCGAATGCGGGGTCGCCAGCTGCGCCCTTGCCGTGCGGGCATGTTCGGCCAGCTCCAGCGAGCAGGGGCAGGTCGAGGAATACACATAGTCGAAATGCATCACCCGCAGCCGCTGCCCGCCCTGATCGATCAGCTCCATCGCGATGTCGTAATATTGCCAGCCCTCCAGCCCCGAACGCAGCGAGCCGACCTTCATCGGATAGGACAGCCGCATCTGCAGCCGCGCGTCGAAACTGTCGAGGTGGTCCTTGTAGTCGCTGACCGCCGCCGCCAGCACCCCCAGCGAGAACTGCTGCTCCGCGTGGGTGTAGAAAGAGCGCATGATCCGGCTCATGTTGATGCCCTTGCGGTCGGCATCCAGGCTGACGGTGCCGGTCACGCTGGTTTCCAGCAGGATCTCGCCGCCTTCCTTGCGGCGATAGCGGATCGGCAGGCGGAAATTGGAAATCCCCACATGCTGGATCGCCTTGCGGGCGCCGACGATCAGGCTGGCCGGGCCGTTCTGCAGGTCGGGCAGGGTGGCGCGGTAGGCCTCGTCCACCCGGAAATCACCCGGGTACTCGCGGCTGAGCGCGGGCGGGACGACAGGAGGCGGCCGGTGTTCGGTCATGGCAGGTCTTTCAGCTTGGCTGGGCTGAATATGGTCACCCGCCGGCAAAAGGCCAGCACCCCGTGCGGCCATAGGCGATCTTGCCTAGGCCAGCGCGCCCACCAGGTCGGCGATCAGGTCGTCGGGGTGTTCCAGCCCTACCGACAGCCGCAGCAGCCCCGGGCCGATGCCCAGCCCTTCGCGCTCGGCCTCGGGCAGGCGCTGGTGGGTGGTGGTGGCGGGGTGGGTGACGATCGACTTGGCGTCGCCCAAGTTGTTCGAGATCGACACCAGCCGCAGCCGGTCCAGCATCGCGAAGGCCGCCTGTTTCGAGCCCAGGTCCAGCGCGATCATGGTCCCGCCCGAGCCGATCTGCCGCATCGCCAGCGCGTGCTGGGGATGCTCGGGCAGCCCCGGATAGACCACCCGCACCCCGGCGCCCTGCAGCGCCTGCGCCACCGCCTGCGCGCTGTCGGCCATGGCGCGGACCCGCAGGTCCATGGTGGTCAGCCCGTTCAGCATGATCCAGGCGTTGAAGGGCGAGATCGCGCCCCCGGTGTGCTTGAGATAGGGTTCCGCCCTGGTCCGCACGAAATCGCGGCTGCCGCAGATCACCCCGCCCAGCGCCCGCCCGCCGCCATCGACATGCTTGGTGGTGGAGTAGACCACCACATCGGCGCCCAGCTCGACCGCGCGGCTGAACACCGGCGTCGCGAACACGTTGTCGGCGATGACCAGCGCGCCGGCCGCATGGGCGATCTCGGCGATCCCCGCCAGGTCCATTACCTCGAGCGTGGGGTTGGACACGGTTTCCAGGAAACAGGCCGCGGTCCCCGGCGTCACCGCATCCCGCCACTGGTCCAGGTCGGTGCCGTCGATCAGCACCACCTCGACCCCGAACTTGCGCAGCAGCTCCAGCACGTAAAGGCAGGACCCGAACAGCTGCCGCGCCGCGACGATGCGGCTGCCGGGCGCCGCCACCGCCATCAGCGCCCCGTTGACCGCTGCCATCCCCGAGGCGGTCGCGAATGCGTCCTCGGTCCCTTCGAGGCTGGCCATCCGGTCCTCGAACATGCGGCTGGTGGGGTTGCCGTAGCGGGCATAGATGAACTCGTCCGGGCCGCTGTGCTGGAACCTCGCCTCGGCCTGTTCGGCGCTGTCATAGGCAAAGCCCTGGGTCAGGAACAGCGCCTCGGCCATTTCGCCATACTGGCTGCGGCGGATGCCGTGGTGGACGGCGCGGGTGCGGGGGTGAAGCGGGCGATCTGGCATGTTCGTCGCATACGCCTGTCGCAAATAAAGCGCAATCTTCCCTTGACGGCTGCGGCCAAGGCCCTAGATGGACAGCCGACCGGGCCCCTCTGGCGATCTGTGCGGATCGTGATGTCGGTCACATCACGCAACATCCGTTGGAGATCACCTGTGGAACTTTCTTCGTTGTTTCTTGGCCAGCCCCTGTGGATGTGGGCGGTTTTCCTGGCGCTGGTGCTGGGGCTGCTGGCGCTGGACCTGGGCGTGCTGAACCGCGGCCAGCAGGAAATCGGCGTGCGCAAGTCGCTGCTGATGTCGGCATTCTACATCGCCATCGGGCTGAGCTTCGGCGGGTTCGTCTGGGCGCAGCTGGGGTCGGAACCGGCGATCGAATACTGGACCGGCTTCGTGGTCGAAAAATCGCTGGCGATGGATAATATCTTTGTCATCGCCACGATCTTCGGTGCCTTTGCAGTACCGCGGCATCTGCAGCACCGGGTGCTGTTCTGGGGCATCCTGGGCGTGATCGTGCTGCGCGCACTGATGATCGGTTTCGGTACGGCGCTGGTGCAGCGCTATGAATGGGTGCTGCTGGTCTTTGCGGCCTTCCTGATCGTGACCGGGGCGCGGATGCTGCTCAGCCGGGACGACCACGAATCGGGCATGACCGACAACCGGCTGCTGCGCTGGATGCGCCGCAACCTGCGGGTGACGCAGGATTTCGCGGGCAACAGCTTTGTCGTCCGCCAGCCCGACGCCTCGGGCCGGATGCGGCTGTTCGTGACGCCGCTGTTCCTGGCGCTGGTGGCGATCGAGTTCGCCGACGTGGTGTTCGCGGTCGATTCGGTGCCGGCGATCTTTGCGATCACCACCGATCCCTATCTGGTCTATACCTCGAACATCTTTGCCATCCTTGGCCTGCGGGCGCTGTATTTCGCGCTGGCTGCGGTGCTGCACCGCTTCTCGGGGCTGAAGCCGGCGCTGGCGGTGCTGCTGATCTTCATCGGCGGCAAGGTGGTGGTGGCCGAGGCGCTGGGGATCGAGAAAGTCCCGGCCGCGCTGTCGCTGGGGGTGACCTTCGCCATCCTTGCCGCGGGCGTGGCGGTGTCGCTGGTCCGCAGCGCCCCGGCCCGGCGGTAACCGAACCGTGCAAAATGCGAACGGAATGGGAACGCGGGCTTTGCAGCGGCCCGCGGCTTCTCTATGTTGCAGGCCATGAGCCAGTTTGACGATCACGACGCCTTCGAGGCTGCGGCCCGCCCCTCGCTGTCGCAGCGGGCCATGGCGCCGCGGCCCGCCCCCTATCTGGACGGGCTGAACCCGGCGCAGCGGCTGGCGGTGGAGACGCTGGACGGGCCGGTGCTGCTGCTGGCAGGCGCCGGCACCGGCAAGACAAGGGCGCTGACCACCCGCATCGCGCATCTGCTGATGCAGGGCCGCGCCACGCCGGGCCGCATCCTCGCCGTCACCTTCACCAACAAGGCCGCGCGGGAAATGAAGGAACGCGTGGCCCGGCTGCTGGGCGAGACGGTCGAGGGGATGCCGTGGCTGGGCACTTTCCACTCGATCAGCGTCAAGATCCTGCGCCGCCATGCCGAGCTGGTGGGCGATGGCGAACTGCACCTGAAACCCGGCTTCACCATCCTGGACACTGACGACCAGATCCGGCTGCTGAAACAGCTGATCGCGGCCGAAAACATCGACGAGAAACGCTGGCCCGCGCGGCAGCTGGCCGGGCTGATCGACGACTGGAAGAACCGCGCTCTGACCCCCTCGCGCGTGCCCTCTGGCGAAGGCCACGCCTATGACGGCCGCGGCGTCGCGCTGTACGCCGCCTATCAGCGCCGGCTGCTGGAGTTGAACGCCGTCGATTTCGGCGACCTGCTGCTGCATTGCGTGATGATCTTCCAGGCGCACCCGGACGTGCTGGCGCAATGGCAGGACCGTTTCCGCTATATCCTGGTCGACGAATACCAGGACACCAACGTCGCGCAATATCTGTGGCTGCGGCTGCTGGCGCAGGGGCACCGCAACATCTGCTGCGTCGGCGACGACGACCAGTCGATCTATGGCTGGCGCGGGGCCGAGGTCGGCAACATCCTGCGGTTCGAGGCGGATTTCCCCGGCGCGCAGGTGATCCGGCTGGAACAGAACTACCGTTCCACCCCGCATATCCTCGCCGCCGCCTCGGGGCTGATCGAACATAACAAGGGGCGACTTGGAAAAGAGCTATGGACCGACGCACAGGACGGCGAAAAAGTCCGGTTGATCGGCCATTGGGACAGCGAGGCCGAGGCCCGCTGGATCGGCGAGAAGATCGAGGATCATCACAGTGGTCGATCAGCGGAGGCGAAAAGCCGATACAATCCGCGTCTAGAGAGTTTCGAGCAGGAGCTAGATCGGCGTTCCAAGGCTGGTCTCGGACCAATTGAAAAGCACGGCTACATTCGTCAGGCATTTGAAAGCGGCGAAGTTTATAGGAACTTGAAAACCTACAACTTGGTGCTGAATCTGCTGCAAGCAGAGAAAGACACCAGAGCCGCTGGCAACATGCTTGGAGCGGTGCAGTCATATGTAGTCCAAAAATACTCACTTAACGAGATCGCCATCCTCGTGCGCGCCAGCCACCAGATGCGGGCGTTCGAGGATCGTTTCCTGACCATCGGCCTGCCCTACCGGGTGATCGGCGGCCCGCGCTTCTACGAACGCCAGGAAATCCGCGACGCCATGGGGTATTTCCGGCTGGCGGTCAGCCCCACCGACGACCTCGCCTTCGAGCGGATCGTGAACACCCCCAGGCGCGGGCTCGGCCCCAAGGCGCTGCAGACCATCCAGCGCGAGGCGCGCGAGCGCGGGCTGTCGCTGCTGGAGGGCGCGGCGGCGGTGGTGGCGGGGGGCGGGCTGTCGGGCAAGGCCGCGGCGGCGCTGCGGCGGCTGGTCGAGCAGATGGGCGCCTTCCACGCCGAGGCGCTGGACAGCCGCGCCAGCCACGTGGCGCTGGCCGAGCGGATCCTGGACGAGACCGGCTACACCGCGATGTGGCAGAACGACAAGTCGCCCGACGCGCCGGGCAGGCTCGACAACCTCAAGGAGCTGGTCAAGGCGCTGGAAGAGTTCGACAACCTGCAGGGCTTCCTTGAACATGTGGCGCTGGTGATGGACGCGGCCGAGGGCGAGCAGGCCGAGGAAGTCTCGATCATGACGCTGCACGCCGCCAAGGGGCTGGAATATCCCATCGTGTTCCTGCCGGGGTGGGAGGACGGTCTGTTTCCCAGCCAGCGCAGCATGGACGAATCGGGGCTGAAGGGGCTCGAGGAGGAACGCCGGCTGGCCTATGTCGGCCTGACAAGGGCCGAGGAGCTGGCGACCATCAGCTTCGCCGGCAACCGCCGCCTCTACGGACAATGGCAGTCCTCGCTGCCCTCGCGCTTCATCGACGAGCTGCCCGAGGATCACATCGAGGTGCTGACCCCGCCCGGGCTCTACAACGGTGGCTATGGCGCGGCTGCCCAGTCTTTTGGGGCCCAGCCCTTTGCGCAATCGTCGATGCACGACCGCGCCTCGCGCGCCGATGTCTACAACTCGCCGGGGTGGAAGCGGATGCAGGACCGCGCCAGCGCCCGCCCGGCGCCGGTCCACCGCACCCCCATCACCATCGACGCCGAGCCTGCGGCGCGTTTCGCGGTCGGCGACCGGGTGTTCCACCAGAAATTCGGCACCGGCAGCATCATGGGTATCGCCGAGGACACCTTGACGGTCGAGTTCCCGGCCGGTTTCAAGACCATCAAGGCGGCCTATGTCCAGCCCGCCGCCACCGCCGCCCCGGACGTGACACCCGACGACGTGCCGTTCTGAACCAGCAAGGAAAGCCCCCATGTCCCCCAAACTCAAGACGCTGCTCGACTATGGGCCGCTGGTGGTCTTCCTCGCCGTGTTCCTGCTTTACCGCAACGAAACCGTCACCCTCTGGGGGCAGGGCTACCCGGGGCTGATCCTCGCCACGCTGGTGTTCGTGCCGCTGACGGTGGCGGCGAACTGGATCCTCTGGGCGCGCACCGGCACGCTGTCGGTGATGCAGCTGGTGACGCTGGCGGTGGTGGTGGTGTTCGGCGGGCTGACCATCTGGCTGAACGATCCCCGCTTCATCAAGATGAAGCCGACGCTGATCTACCTGATCTTCGCGGCGCTGCTGGCGACCGGGGTGGCGCTGCGCCGCAACTGGCTGGCCGCCGCCATGGGCGAGGCGCTGCCGCTGTCGCCCGAGGGCTGGCGCATCCTCACCACGCGGCTGATCTGGTTCTGCCTTGGCCTCGCCGTTCTGAACGAGGCGATCTGGCGCACCCAGTCCGACACCACCTGGGTGGTGTTCAAGACCGTGGGCCTGATCCTGCTGACGCTGGGCTTCTTCGCCGCCAACGCGCCCCTGTTCGCCCGCCACTCCACGGCCGAGGATTCCCGCCCCGACGCCGGCTGAGGGCATCTTCTGTCCAGAAATATCCTGGGGGCTTGCAAGCGCCCGGAAAACAGTCCGGTGGACTGTTTTCAGCGAGCAAGGCCACGGCAGTGGCGCCACGCGCCGGGGGGCAAAGCCCCCCTTTCTCCAGAAAAGAAAACCGCGCCGCGGCGATGTGCCGGGCGCGGTCCAGATCCTTGCGGAACGGCGCGATCTTACTTGATCTTGCCTTCCTTGTATTCGACGTGCTTGCGCACGACGGGGTCGTATTTGTTGACCGTCATCTTTTCGGTCATGGTCCGGGCGTTTTTCTTGGTGACATAGAAATGCCCGGTGCCCGCCGTCGAGTTCAGACGGATCTTGATCGTCGTCGGCTTCGCCATTGGTCCTGCTCCTGCTTCGGGGCGGGCCGTTGGCCGTCCGAGAACCCCGTGAAATCCTGTGAAGCCTGCCTTTTAAGCAGATGCCTGCCCGAGTCAACCGGATTCTGCCGCATTTCGCCGAAATCCCCGCGGGTTTCGCGGGTTTCCCGCGGCCGGGCCGGGGCAGGGCGCGGGCAGGCCCCGCGCCCCGTTCCGGGCGCGCCCCTCAGCCCGCCAGCACCGCGTCGCAGCGGGCGCAGGTGGCCTCGTGCGGGTGGTGGCCGACGTCGGGCAGGATCTTCCAGCAGCGCTGGCATTTCTGCCCCGGGGCTTCCTCGAACACCACGCCGATGCCCGGCACCTCGGGCAGGCGGAAGGCCTCGGGCGGGGCGGGGTCGGCGCTCAGCTGGATGGCGCTGGTGATGCAGACATCCGCGAAATCGACCGAGCGCAGCGCCGCCAGCAGCCCCGCGTCCTCGACATGCACGATCGGCGCGGCCTCGAGGCTGGCGCCGATGGTCTTGTCGGCGCGCTTGAGCTCCAGCGCCGCGGTCACCGCCCGGCGGGCGCGGCGCAGGGCGTCCCATTTCGCCGCCAGCGCCGGGTCCAGCCATTCCGCGGGCGTCGCCGGGAAGTCATGCAGATGCACGCTGTCCTCGTCCGAGGGGAAGCGCGACAGCCACACATCCTCGGTGGTAAAGGGCAGCATCGGCGCCAGCCACAGCGTCAGCCGGTGAAACAGCAGGTCCATGACCGTGCGCACCGCGCGCCGCCGCTTGCTGCCCGGCGCGTCGCAGTAAAGCGCGTCCTTGCGGATATCGAACCACAGCGCCGACAGGTCGCCGGTGGCAAAATCGAACAGCGACCGGAACACCCCCTGGAAATCATAGGCGGCATAGCCCTCGCGCACGCGGCCATCCAGCTCGGCCAGCCGGTGCAGCACCCAGCGTTCCAGTTCCGGCATCTCGGCGGGGTCGATCCGCTCGGCGTCCGAGAACCCGTCCAGCGCCCCCAGCATGAAGCGCATGGTGTTGCGCAGCCGGCGATAGGAATCGGCGGTGCCCTTGAGGATCTCCTTCCCGATGCGCAGGTCGGCGGTATAGTCCGACTGCGCCACCCACAGCCGCAGGATATCGGCGCCATACTGGTCGATGACCTCTTGCGGGGCGACGGTGTTGCCCAGCGACTTGGACATCTTCATGCCCTTTTCGTCGAGGGTGAAGCCATGGGTCAGCACCCCGCGATAGGGTGCGCGGCCGCGCGTCGCGCAGGCCTGCAGCAGCGAGGACTGGAACCAGCCGCGATGCTGGTCGGTGCCTTCCAGATACAGGTCGGCCAGCCCGTCCGGGGTGCCGTCGGCGCGGTCGCGCAGCACGAAGGCGTGGGTCGAGCCGGAATCGAACCACACGTCCAGCACGTCGGTCACCTGCTCGTAATCGGCCGGATCGACGATGCCGTCCAGCACCTGTTCCTTGAAACCGTCGCGATACCAGGCATCTGCGCCATGTTCCTGGAAGGATTCGAGGATGCGGGCGTTGACCTCGTGGCTGCGCAGCAGGAAATCGGCATCGTCCGGCCTTGCGCCGCGCCTGGTGAAGCAGGTCAGCGGCACCCCCCAGGCGCGCTGGCGCGACAGCACCCAGTCGGGGCGGTTTTCCACCATCGAGTGGATGCGGTTGCGTCCCGTCTGCGGGGTCCATTCCACCAGCGCGTCGATCGAGGTCAGTGCGCGGGCCCGGATGGTCTGGCCATAGTCGTCCATGCCGTCGTTCAGGTCGCGGTCGATGGCGGCGAACCACTGGGGCGTGTTGCGATAGATCACCGGCGCCTTCGACCGCCAGCTGTGCGGGTAGGAGTGCTTGATCTTGCCCTTGGCGAACAGCGCCCCCTGCGCGGCCAGCGCCTTGATGTTGCTGACGTTCGCGGGGCCCTCCTTGCCCTCGGCGGTCAGGATCGCCTGCCCTCCGAACAGCGGCAGGTCGGCGCGATAGCTGCCATCGGGCAGCACGTTGTGGGTCATGGCCAAGCCGAACTTCAGCGCCAGCTGATAGTCGTCGTCGCCGTGGCTGGGGGCGGTGTGGACAAAGCCGGTGCCGGCGTCCTCGGTCACATGCTCGCCGGGCAGCAGGGGCACGTCATAGTCCCATTCGCCCGCGCCGCCCTCGATCCCGCGATAGGGATGCGCCAGCACCAGCGAGGCGAGTTCCTCCGCCCCCACCTCGCGCAGCCGCCGCCAGTCGCCGGGTTCCAGTTTCGCCGCGGTGAACACCTGCTCGGCCAGCGCGTCGGCCAGCAGCACGCTGCCCTTGCCGGTCACATCGTACAACCCATAGGCGATGCCCGGCCCGTAGGCCACGGCGCGGTTCTGCGGGATGGTCCACGGCGTGGTGGTCCAGATCACCACCGACGCGCCCAGCAGGTCGGTCCTCATGCAGCCGTCCAGCGGCGCAAACTCGTGCTGCGCCACCACCGGGAACGCCACCCAGATCTGATGGCTGGTGATGTCGTGATATTCGACCTCGGCCTCGGCCAGCGCGGTCTGTTCGACCGGCGACCACATCACGGGCTTGGATCCCTGATAGAGGCTGCCGTTCATCAGCAGCTTCATGAACTCGGCCGCGATCACCGCCTCGGCGTGATAGTCCATGGTCAGATAGGGGTCGTCCCATTTGCCGGTGACGCCCAGGCGCTTGAACTCCTCGCGCTGGATGTCCACCCAGCCCTCGGCAAAGCGGCGGCATTCCTGCCGGAACTCGACCACGTCCACGGCATCCTTGTCGCGGCCCTGGGCGCGGTACTGTTCCTCGATCTTCCACTCGATCGGCAGGCCGTGGCAGTCCCAGCCCGGCACATAGCGCGATTCGCAGCCCATCATCTGCCGGCTGCGGACGATGAAATCCTTGAGCACCTTGTTCAGCGCGTGGCCGATATGCAGATGCCCGTTCGCATAGGGGGGGCCGTCGTGCAGCACGAACAGCGGCCGGTCGCCGGCGCGCTCGCGCAGCCGGTCGTAGATGCCGATCCGTTCCCAGCGGGCCAGCCATTCCGGTTCGCGCTGCGGCAGCCCGGCGCGCATCGGGAAATCGGTCTGCGGCAGGAACACGCTGTCGCGATAGTCGGGGGCGGTGGAATCGGTGGTCTCGGCGGTCATCGGGCGGTTTTCCTTGGTCGGAAGCGGCGGGCGCAAATGTCGTGCAGATCGGGCGGGCCGCCGACTTGACGCCGGGCAGCCGCAAAAGGAACCCGGTGGCGCAGGGTCACGCCACCGGGCGGCTAATTCGGAATATTCCGGCCGCTGGACACATGAGCCGCGTTATAGGTAGCGCCCGGCGCCCCGACAAGCGGGTCGGGCGTGCAGCCATACGGCGATCCGTTGCCGCAGGGGCAGCTGGCGGGTTGTATCGGGACGCCGCGTTTGCGATGAACGGACGGACGCAGGGGGATCGTTTCGTGATGAAGGACCTTTCCGCCGCCGAGCGGCGCCTGATCGCCGCTCTGGACCGCATGGATCACGCCGTCGAGCGTGCGGCGCGGCGTATGGCCGAGCTGGGCGCGGCTGCCGTGGCCCCGGCTTCGGCGCTGCCCGCGCCCGGCACCGATGTCTCGGCCGAGGTCGCGGCGCTGCACGACCGCCAGGCTGCCACGGTCGAGGCGATGCAGCAGCAGCTGGGCCGCGCGCATGAGCGTCTGGCCGAGACGGGCGCCCGTGCCGCCCAGCTGGCTGCCGCCAATGATGCGCTGGCGCAGGCCAACCGTCAGCTGGCCGCGGCCGCGGGCGGTGCCCCGGCCGACTGGGCCCGCGATGGCGGCGCCGCGATCCTCGCCGCGCTCGAGGCCGAGCTGGCCGCCCTGCGCGCCGCCCGCGCCGCCGAGATCGCCCATATGGGCGAGATCCTCGACGCGCTGGACCGGATGCTGGGGGTGCCGCCCGCCGCCTCGCCCGCGGTGCCGCCGGCGCATCCGGCGGCTGATTTCACGGCCTCGACCCCCGATCCCGAGGCGCTGCCGCTGGGGGCCGAGGATGCGCTGCCCGAGGACAGCGCCCCCGACACGATCCTGCCGCCCGGCATCGCCCATGATGAGGACCCGCTACCCGAGGATCTGGCAGGCTCCGACGACGACAGCCACCAGCCCGACACCGACCACGCCCCTGCCGAGGACCCGCGCTGATGCCCACCGTCGAATTCAACATCGGCCATAAATCCTACGAGCTCGCCTGCCAGGAGGGCGAGGAGCGGCTGCTGCGCCGCGCCGCTGCCATGCTGGACACCGAGGCCCGCGCCATCCTCGAACAGGCCGGGCGGATGCCCGAGCCGCGGCTGCTGCTGCTGGCCGGGCTGATGCTGGCCGACCGCATGTCCGCGACCGAGGACCGTGCCGCCGCCGCCGAACGCGAGCTCAACCGGCTCAAGGCCAACCCGCCGCGGATCGAGGTGCCGGTGATCCCGTCAGGCATTGCCGAGGCCATGGCCGAGATCGCCGCCCGCGCCGAGGCGCTGGCCGACCGCGCCGAAGAGGCGCTGGAAAGCTGACCTTGAATCTTCACGAAGTATTCTTTGCAGGACCCTGAATTGTACCCGTTATTCTCGGGGACCTCTTGCGCCTGACCTTGACCCCGCCGTGGCTGATCGCCGATCTTGGCCGCCCGCGTCGGGTGCTGTCCTTTGCGCCGCATAACCCCGGGTTTCGCCGCGCCCGCCACATCCTGCTGCGCGAGGTGCGCAACGCCGACCTGCCCGAGGGGCTGGACGCGCATCGCTGGCTGGACGGGCAGTTGCGGGGGATCGGGCAGGCACAGTCGGTCTGCATGATGACCTCGCGCCCGCTGCGGCATTACCGGGTCAGCCGCGCGGGCCCGGTCTGCTGTGTGGCGACCGTGGGCCTGGGCAATGCCGAGCGGGTGGGCCATCGCCGCCAGGTGCCTGCGGCGGTCGAAACCCAACCCCAGCCGCAGCCGCAACCGGGCTACGGCACCATCAACCTGGCGATTCTGGTGGCCGAAGGGCTGACCGAGACCGCGATGATCGAGGCGCTGACCATCGCCGCGCAGGCGCGCACCCTGGCGGTGCTCGAGGCCGGGATCATGCTGCCCTCGGGGCTGGCGACCGGCACCGGCACCGATTGCATCGCGCTGGCCTGCGACGGCGGAGCGACCGGGTTCGCCGGGCTGCACACCCCGCTGGGCGAAGCGCTGGGCCGCGCCGTCCACGATGCGGTGCTGGCGGGCGCCCGCGACTGGGTGGCGGCCCATGGGCGCATCCCGCCGCCGACCCCCGGCGCCGCCTAGGGCCGGACCCTAGCGCAGCATGGCGCGCAGCTCTGCCTGCGCCCGGAGCAACTGTGGCAGGAACCGCGCCGACAGTTCGGCGGCCTCGGCCCGGGCGGCCGACAGCCCGACGTTCAGCGCCGCCACCACCTGACCGCGCGCATTCAGCACCGGCACCGCGATCGAGCGCAGGCCGATCTCGATTTCCTGGTCGTTGACCGCATGGCCCTGCGCCCGCACCCGCGCCAATTCGGCCAGCACCGCCTCGGGGTCGGTCAGGGTCTGCTTGGTGCGGGCCGGCAGCGGGCCGGGGCCCAGAAGGGCGCGGGCCTCGGCCTCGGGCAGGGCGGCCAGCAGCACCCGGCCCATGCTGGTGCAATGCGCCGGCAGCCGCGACCCCGGCATCAGTGCGATGGACATCACCTTCTGCTGCGCGGCGCGGGCGACATAGACGATCTCGGCCCCGTCGAGGATCGACACCGACGAGCTTTCGCCGATCTCTTCGGACAGCCGGTCCAGCAGCGGCTGCACGATCTGCGGCAGTGGCATGGTGGCCAGGCAGGCGGTGCCCAGCCGCAGCACCCGGGGGGTGAGGGTGAAGAACTTGCCGTCCCAGTCGGCATAGCCGTGATGGGCCAGCGTCAGCAGGCAGCGCCGGGCGGTGGCGCGGTCGAGGCTAGATGCCGCCGCCACCTCGGCGATGGACTGGCGCGGGCTTGCCGCGGTGAAGGTCTCGATCACCGCCAGCCCCTTGGCCAGCCCGCCCATCATGTCCCGCTCTGCGATCATCCTGCCTCCGTTTGTGCGATATGGAAACAAATGCAGTATATCGCACAAATCGGGTTTACGGAACCCCCGGGACGCGCCTATGGCTGGCCGGGCGTGAACGGGCATGGAAAGGGGCAACGCATTGGACAAGACAGTCACGAATGTCGCCGCCGCCGTCGCGGATATTCCCGACGGCGCCAGCGTGATGATCGGCGGCTTCGGCGGCGCGGGCTCTCCGATCGAGCTGATCCACGCGCTGATCGACCGCTTCCGCGCCACCGGCCACCCGGCCGGGCTGACGGTGATCAACAACAACGCCGGCAACGGCCACGTGGGCCTGGCCGCGCTGATCGAGGCGGGGATGGTGCGCAAGCTGATCTGTTCCTTCCCGCGCTCGGCCGATCCGGTGGTGTTCACCCAGGCGTATCAGGAGGGCCGGATCGAGCTGGAGCTGGTGCCGCAGGGGACGCTTGCCGAACGCATCCGCGCCGGCGGGGCAGGGATCCCGGCCTTCTACACCCCCACCAGCTTCGGCACCGATCTGGCGGCGGGTAAGCCGGTCGAGCTGTTCGAGGGCCGGTCCTACGTGCGCGAGCGCTGGCTCAAGGCCGATTTCGCGCTGGTCAAGGCCGAGACCGCCGACCCCCACGGCAACCTGACCTATCGCGCCGCCTCGCGCAATTTCGGGCCGCTGATGTGCATGGCCGCCGCCATCGCCGTCGTGCAGGCGCGCCGCGTCCTGCCCGCGGGCGGGATCGACCCCGAACAGGTGGTCACTCCCGGCATCTTCGTGCAGCGCGTGGTCGAGGTCACGGCCCCCGTGCAGGAGGAAGACCTGAACCGCGCCCGCGCCACCTATCCGCTGGAGGCCGAATGATGGACAAGCTGACCGACAACCAGATCGCCTGGCGCGCCGCGCAGGACATCGCCGATGGCGCCTATGTCAACCTGGGCATCGGCCTGCCCGAAAAGGTGGCGCAATACCAGCCGCCGGGGCGCGAGGCGGTGTTCCACACCGAGAACGGCATCCTCAATTTCGGCGAAAGCCCGGCCAGCGGCGCCGAGGACTGGGACCTGATCAACGCCGGGAAAAAGGCGGTGACGCTAAAGCCGGGGGCCTCGTTCTTCCACCACGCCGACAGTTTCGCCATGGTGCGGGGCGGGCATCTGGACGTGGCGATCCTGGGCGCCTACGAGGTCGCCCAGAACGGCGATCTGGCGAACTGGTCCACCGGGCCCAAGGGGGTTCCCGCCGTGGGCGGCGCGATGGATCTGGTCCATGGCGCCAAGCGGGTGGCGGTGATCACCGGCCACGTCACCCGCGACGGCCGGCCCAAGCTGCTGGAACGCTGCACCCTGCCGCTGACCGGGGTGGGCTGCGTGACCCGGGTCTACACCAGCCTTGCCGTGATCGACGTCGCCGACGGGCGCTTCGTGCTGCGCGAGAAACTGCCCGCGCTGTCCATGGACGCCTTGCAGGCCGTGACCGGCGCCAGGCTGCTGACCCCCGGCCCGGTCGCCGACCTGATCTGCCCGGAGCTGTGAGCATGACCGAAGTCTTCATCTGCGACTATATCCGTACCCCCATCGGCCGCTACGGCGGGGCACTGTCCGCGGTGCGCGCCGACGACCTGGGCGCGGTGCCGCTGCGCGCGCTGATGACGCGCAACCCGGGCGTGGACTGGGCGGCGGTGGACGACGTGATCTATGGCTGCGCCAATCAGGCGGGCGAGGACAACCGCAACGTCGCCCGCATGTCGGCGCTGCTGGCCGGGCTGCCGGTGGCGGTGAGCGGGACCACCATCAACCGGCTCTGCGGCTCCGGCATGGACGCGGTGCTGACCGCCGCCCGCCAGATCGCGGCGGGCGAGGCCGGGCTGGTGATCGCGGGCGGGGTGGAAAGCATGTCCCGCGCCCCCTTCGTGATGCCCAAGGCCGAGACCGCGTTTTCCCGCGCGGCCGAGATCCACGACACCACCATCGGCTGGCGCTTCGTCAACCCGGCGATGCGGGCGGCCCATGGCGTCGATTCCATGCCGCAGACCGGCCAGAACGTCGCCGATGATTTCGGCGTCTCGCGCGAGGCGCAGGACGCCATGGCGCTCGCCTCGCAACAAAAGGCCGCGGCGGCGCAGGCCAGCGGGCGGCTGGCGCGCGAGATCACCCCGGTCAGCGTCCCCCAGCGCAAGGGCGAGCCGCTGGAGGTCGCGCGCGACGAACACCCCCGCGCCACCACCGCCGAGGCGCTGGCCGGGCTGAAGCCGCTGTTCCCCAACGGCTCGGTCACCGCGGGCAATGCCAGCGGGGTGAACGACGGGGCAGCGGCGCTGATCCTCGCCGATGCGGCGACGGCGGCGCGACATGGGCTGACCCCCCTCGCCCGGGTGCTGGGCGGGGCCACTGCCGGGGTGCCGCCGCGGATCATGGGGATCGGCCCGGCGCCGGCGTCGCAGAAGCTGCTGGACCGGCTGGGCCTCGCCCCCGGCGATTTCGACGTGATCGAGCTGAACGAAGCCTTCGCCGCCCAAGGCATCGCCACGCTGCGCCAGCTGGGAATCGCCGACGACGATCCGCGGGTGAACCCGAATGGCGGCGCCATCGCACTGGGCCACCCGCTGGGCATGTCGGGCGCCCGCATCACCGGCAC
The DNA here is from genome assembly GCF_047716885.1 of Paracoccus sp. SJTW-4. Taxonomy (NCBI): domain Bacteria; kingdom Pseudomonadati; phylum Pseudomonadota; class Alphaproteobacteria; order Rhodobacterales; family Paracoccaceae; genus Paracoccus; species Paracoccus sp. SJTW-4. The sequence goes on from NZ_CP136681.1 coordinate 133,315, forward strand.
CGCCGCGCTGCAACTGCACGAAACCGGCGGCCGCCGGGCGCTTGCGACCATGTGCATCGGCGTGGGCCAGGGCATCGCCATCGCGCTGGAGCGGGTCTGACCCGCGGACCGGCGCGCGGTCCTGTCGAAAACCGCCGCCCCGCCTTCGGCCGGTCAGGACGCCGGGGCGGTTCCGGCCAGTCTCGCGATCACCGCGGCCATCGCCCGCGGCGCTCGACCGGCGGAATGTGCCCGACGCCGGGCAGGGTGGTGGAGCCCCACCCCGGGGATCGCCGCCGCCAATGCCGCCACCAGATCCGGGGGCGACGGCTGTCCTCGGCCCCCGCGATCACCTCGACCGCGACACGCCGGGCGGCGAGCCCGCCGGTCAGATCGGCCGCGACCAGCGCAGTGCAGGCGAGGCGCGCCCCGACGACACGCCTGACACCCGGGCCCGTTCCGATGCCGCCCCAGAGGGCTGCCGGCGGCCGGATGTCCCGCCGCCGGCGAACAGGCGTCAGCCCTTGTTCGGGATGCGCTTGACCTGCGACTGCGCCTTTTCGGTCTTGGGCAGGGTCACGGTCAGCACCCCGTTGCGGAACCCGGCCTCGACTGCGTTCCCGTCGACCTCGTAGCCCGCGGGATGCGGCGGTCGAAGCGGCCGTAGAAATGTTCCGGGAACTGCCGGTCCTTGTCCTCGGTTTCCGAGAGTTCCTCGTCCCGCAGGGTCAGCACGCCGTCGTCCAGCAGCAGCGGATTGGTGGTTCCAGGGGGGGGGCCGGGCCTGCGGCGCGGCCGGTTTCGCCCTTGGCGGAACCGCGCCCGGCCGTGTGATTTCCGGGAACATTGCCGGGGATTCCGGGTTGCCACCCCTCACCATTCCGAATGCAAAGGAAAGCGCCATGGCCAACGCAAGCAGCAAGAAATTCGGGGCAGGGCAGCAGGATCAGGGCAAGGGTGACGGCACCGGCGGCATGAGCCCCGACACTGCCGAGAACCTGCCCGAGAACGAGGTGCTGTCCAATCGCGACACCTCGCGCCATTCCAGCCAGCGCGGTCTCGACAGCCGCCATGTGCAGAACCAGCAGTACCACGACCACGCCGGCAACCGCGAGCAGGCGGATGAGGGCGACCTGCCCGACGAGCCGCGGCGCTGACAGGTAGCGGCCGGGCCCCGGCTCTCCGAACGGCCCGCTTCAAGATGCTGCCGCCGCGCGCGGGGACATCGAGAAACCTTGATTTTCGGTTGCGGCAGCATGGCGGCCAGGCCCCGCTCGGGGAAGGTTTCGAAAGATGCCGCCGCGGCGCGCCGCCTGGCCGCACCGCCGCGGCGGCGGGACGCCCTATCCGGGCGTCAGCACCACCTTGGTCCATTCGTTCTGGTTTTCGTGAAAGTTCCGGTAGCCCTCGGCCGCCTCTTCCAGGGACAGCCGGTGCGAGATCAGGAAGGTGGTGTCGATCTGCCCCTCCATGATGCGTTGCAGCAGCTCGCTTGTGTATTTCTGCACATGGGTCTGGCCGGTGCGGATCTGCAGCCCCTTCTGCATCAGCGCCCCCAGCGGGAACTTGTCCGCGAACCCGCCATAGACGCCGGGGACCGACACCCGCCCGCCCTTGCGCACCGCCATCAGCGCCATGCGCAGCACATGCGCGCGGTCGGCGCCGATGCCGATCTTCTGCTTGGCCGCGTCCAGCAGGTTGTCGGGGGAAAACCCGTGGCTTTCCATCCCCACCGCGTCGATCACCGCGTCGGGGCCGATGCCGCCGGTCATCTCCATCAGCGCTTCGAGCACGTGGCTGTGGCGATAGTCGATGGTGCGGGCGCCCAGGTCGCGGGCCAGCCGCAGCCGGTTGGGGTGGTGGTCGATGCCAATCACCTGGCCCGCGCCCATCAGCAGCGCCGACTGGATCGCGAACAGCCCGACCGGGCCGCAGCCCCAGACCGCGACGCTGTCGCCCGGGTGGATCTGCGCGTTTTCCGCCGCCATCCAGCCGGTGGGCAGGATGTCGGACAGGAACAGCACCTGTTCGTCGGGGATGCCGTCGGGGATGACGACGGGGCCGACGTCGGAAAACGGCACCCGCACATATTCCGCCTGCCCGCCCGGATAGCCGCCGGTCAGATGCGAATAGCCGAACAGCCCGCTCATCGCGTGCCCGTAAAGCAGCTCGGAGGCTTCCTGCGTCTCGACCGGGTTCGAGTTGTCGCAGGCCGAGAACTGCCCCTGTGCGCAAAAGAAACAGGCGCCGCAGGAAATGGTGAACGGGACCACCACCCGCTGGCCCTTTTTCAGGGTCGAGCCGGGGCCGGTTTCCACCACCCGGCCCATGAATTCATGCCCCAGGATGTCGCCCGGCTGCACCCCGGGGATCACCGCGTCGTAAAGATGCAGGTCCGAGCCGCAGATCGCCGTCGCCGTCACCTGGATGATCGCGTCGCGCGGGTTGACGATGCGGGGGTCGGGGACGGTCTCGACCCGCACGTCATGCTTTCCCTGCCAGGTCAAGGCGCGCATCAGCCTTCCCTCCGTTCGTTGTCCGCGGTGGCGATCTCGCCGGTTTCCACCAGCATCTTCAGGCGCTTGAGCGCCTGCCGGCACAGCCGCCCGGGGTCGGTGCCCTGCATCCAGGCGGCGTAATGCCCGGCCAGCCCCCAGCGCGGGCGCCAGGCGACATGGGCCTCGGCCTCGGTGCCGCGGGCGGCGGGGGCGTCGCGCAGCTGCAGCTTGATCTCGACGTCGATCTCGGCGTCTTCGACGGATCGCCAGGCCAGCAGTTCGCCCGGGCGATCCTCGACCAGCCGCGTCTCGACCTCGATCGGGGCCGGGGTGGCGTCGATGGTCCAGACGAAGCGGTCCCCGGGGTGCTGCCGCAGGCTGAGCGTGCCGCCGAAGATGCGGTTGAGCCGGGCGGGATCGCGCCACTGCGCATGGATATCCGCCCGCGAGGCAGAGATCGTCACCGTGCGCCCGTCCACCCGATAGCCGCCGAAATCCAGCCGCCGCGCCGTGCGCCCGGGCGCGTCGTCCGAGCGGCGCAGGTCCTCGGCCCGCCGCCGCAGCAGCATCGCGGCCACCAGCGACAGCCCGGCGGCGCCGGCGATCAGCGCCAGCTCCCGCTGGCGCGACATTCCGGGTTCTCTCCGGCTCGGCACTTGCCTATTCCTCGTCCGCGTCGGCGGGCTTGCCGGTGTTCTTGTGGTGCTGGCTTTCCTGGTTTTCGCCGCGCAGGATCATGTCGCTGTCGTCGTCCTCCGCCCGCCGTGGGGTGTGGCCCTCGGCGATCTGCTGGTGAGGATGCTCGGCGGCGTCCAGATACGGGCGCGGATCGAAATCCTTGTCGGCATTGCTGGTGTCCACGCGCTTTTCGATGATCTGCCGCTGCTGCTGATGGGTCTTGGTGCCGCTCATGGCGCTGTCCTTTACTTGTTCGTGCGTCCGCGCTGGTTGGGATCGATGCCGCCCTCGGGGGTGGTGTCGTTCAGCACGTCGCCTTCAAAGGTGTTGTCGCCGCCGATGCCCGGATCGTTGCGGTCCGCGCCTTTCGAGCGGCCGATGCCGGGATCGTTGCGCAGGTCCGCGTCCGAGGGGTGGCTGGTCTTGGGATGCTTGTTGGCCATGTCCTTTCCTTTGCACGTCCTTTCCGTTCGACGGCCGGGGAAAGCCCGGCCTTGCGAGGGGACGACAACCGCAGAGCGCGCCGAATGTTCCGGCATCGGTGCGGCCGCCGGCCCGGGCGGGGGGCGAGGGCAAGAAAATGTTTCACTTTTCCGGGTGATCTTTGTTTTCCCGCTGCCGGGCGCAGGGCAACCTTGGGCAAGTCGGTCGAGCCGCGCCTGATGCCGAAGCTGTCGCGGCGGCTCCACAGCAAAGGAAAACGCATGACCGGGATCCGTCTTGGTGCCGATATCGGCGGCACCTTCACCGATATCGCGCTGGATTGCCGCGGGACGTTGCATTCCACCAAGGTGCTGACCAATTACGCGGCGCCGGAACAGGCGATCCTGGACGGCATCGCCGTGGTGCTGCGCGATGCCGGGATCACCCCGGCCGAGCTGGAGATCGTCATCCACGGTACCACCCTGGCCACCAACGCGCTGATCGAGCGGCGCGGCGCCCGCACCGCGCTGGTCACGACCGAGGGGTTCCGCGACGTGATCGAGATGCGGACCGAAAGCCGGTTCGAGCAATACGACCTGAACCTGCAACTGCCGACCCCGCTGGTCCCGCGCGAGGATCGCTTCACCGTCAGGGGCCGGATCGGCGCGCAGGGGCAGGAATTGCAGCCGCTGGACGAGGCGGCGCTGGAACGCATCGCCGACCATATCGCCGCCGAGGGTTTCGGCGCGGTCGCCATCGGCTTCATCCATTCCTACATGAACCCCGCGCATGAACGGCGCGCGCGCGAAATCATCGCCGCCAAGGTCGGGGTGCCGATCTCGATCTCGTCCGAGGTCTCGCCCCAGATGCGCGAGTTCGAGCGTTTCAACACCGTCTGCGCCAACGCCTATGTGCGCCCGCAGATGGCCGACTACCTCGCCCGGCTACAGGTGCGGCTGAAAGAGATGGGCGCGACCTGCCCGGTCTTCATGATCCATTCCGGCGGCGGGCTGATCTCGGTCGAAACCGCGGCCGAGTTCCCGGTGCGGCTGGTCGAAAGCGGCCCGGCGGGGGGTGCGATCTTCGCCGCCGACGTGGCGCAGCGTTTCGGGCTGGACCGCGTGGTCAGCTATGACATGGGCGGCACCACCGCCAAGATCTGCCTGATCGAGGATTTCCAGCCCCGCACCGCCCGCACCTTCGAGGTGGCGCGTACCTATCGCTTCTGCAAGGGCTCGGGGATGCCGATCTCGATCCCGGTGATCGAGATGATCGAGATCGGGGCAGGGGGCGGCTCCATCGCCTGGGTCGACGCCATGGGCCGCATCCAGACCGGGCCGGAAAGCGCCGGTTCGGAACCCGGCCCCGCCTGCTATCAGCGCGGCGGCGAGCGCCCGGCGATCACCGATGCCGATCTGGTGCTGGGCAAGCTCGACCCCGAGAACTTTGCCGGCGGCGCGATCCGCCTGTCGGTGGACAACGCCCGCGGCGCGATCCTGCGCGATGTCGGCGACAAGCTGAGCCTGTCCGCCGAACCCGCCGCCTTTGGCATCGTCGAGGTGGTGGACGAGAACATGGCCAACGCCGCCCGCGTCCATGCGGTGGAAAACGGCAAGAACATCTCGGACAACATCATGATCGCCTTTGGCGGCGCCGCCCCCCTGCACGCGGCGCGGCTGTGCGAAAAGCTGGGCATCGACCGCTGCCTGATCCCGCCGGGGGCCGGGGTGGGGTCCGCCATCGGTTTTCTGCGCGCGCCCTTCGGGTATGAGGCGCTGGCGTCCAAGGTGGTGCGGCTGTCGGAATTCGACGCGGGCGCGTTCAACGCGCTGGTGGACGGGCTGAAGACCACCGCCGAAGGTTTCGTCCGCGCCGGCACCCAGGGCGCGATCCTGCGCGAGATCACGGCGTTTATGCGCTATGTCGGGCAGGGCTGGGAAATTCCGGTGACGCTGCCGGACCGGCCGTTCACCGCCGGTGATGTGGCGATGCTGCAGGGCAGTTTCCGCGACAACTACGCAAGGTTCTTTGGCCGCGCCATCGACGGGCTGGACGGGCTGGAAATCGAGATCGTCACCCTGTCGGTCAAGGCGCAGGACGAACGCACCGCGCCCGAGCGTCTGGCGATCACCACCGGCACCACCCTGGCGGATGCGCCCGCAAGCCGACCGGTCTTCGACCCCGCCCGCGGCGAGACCCTGCCCACCGCGATCGTGGACCGCGCCGACATGGCCCATGGCACCCGCGTCAGCGGCCCCGCCGTGATCGTCGAGCGCGAGACCGCGACCGTCGTCACCTCGCCCTTTGACGTGGTGATGCAGGCGGACGGCACCCTTCTGATGATCCGCAAGGAGACCGTGGCATGACCCCCACCCCCCAGGACGCGACCCGCGAAATCCGCATGCAGGTGATGTGGAACCGCCTGATCTCGGTGGTCGAGGAACAGGCGCTGACCCTGCTGCGCACCGCGTTTTCCACCAGCGTGCGCGAGGCCGGCGATCTGTCTGCCGGCGTCTTCGACCCGCAGGGGCGGATGCTGGCGCAGGCGGTGACCGGCACCCCCGGCCACGTCAACACCATGGCCGAGGCCGTGCTGCATTTCATCGCCGAGATCGGGCGCGAGCGGATGCTGCCCGGCGACACCTATGTGACCAACGACCCGTGGAAGGGCACCGGGCATCTGCACGACATCACCATGGTCTCGCCCTCGTTCCTGGGCGACCGGCTGGTCGGGTTCTTCGCCTGCACCGCGCATGTGGTCGACGTGGGCGGGCGCGGCTTCGGCGCCGACGGCAAGTCGGTCTATGAGGAAGGCATCCAGATCCCGATCATGAAATTCGCCGAATCCGGGCGGGTGAACCACGATCTGGTGCAGATCATCCGCGCCAATGTGCGCGAGCCGAACCAGGTGGTGGGAGATTTCTATTCGCTGGCCGCCTGCAACGACGTGGGCCACCGCCGGCTGATCGAGATGATGCAGGAAATCGGCCTGACCTCGCTGGACGATCTGGGCGAGTTCATTTTCACCCGCACCCGCGCCGCCACGCTGGACCGCATCGCGGCGCTGCCCAAGGGGGCGTGGTCGAACGAGCTGCTGACCGATGGCTATGACCAGCCCGTCAAGCTGGCGGCGACCGTCGAGATCGCCGATGGCGCGGTGAACGTCGATTTCACCGGCAGCGATCCGGTCAGCCGCTGGGGGATCAACGTCCCGATCATCTATACCAAGGCTTACGCCTGCTATGCGCTGAAATGCGTGGTGGCGCCGGACATCCCGAACAACTGGGCCTCGCTGGACCTGTTCACCATTTCCTCGCCGGTGAACATCCTGAACGCGGAACGCCCGGCGCCGGTCAGCGTGCGCCATGTCATCGGGCATCTGGTGCCGGATCTGGTGCTGGGGGCGCTGGCGAAAGCGCTGCCGGGCAAGGTGCTGGCCGAAGGCTCGGGCGCGCTGTGGAACATCCACATCTCGGCCCGCCCGCAGACCGGGCAGGACGGGCGCCGGGCCGAGATCCTGATGTTCAACTCGGGCGGCATGGGCGCGCGGCCGGGGCTGGACGGGCTGTCGGCGACGGCCTTTCCGTCAGGCGTGATGACCATGCCGATCGAGGCGACCGAGCAGACCGGCCCGATCGTGGTCTGGCGCAAGGAGCTGCGCCCCGATTCCGCCGGCGACGGCGAATATCGCGGCGGGCTGGGGCAGGTGATCGAGATCGAGGCCGCCGATGGCCACCAGTTCGAGTTCTCGGCGATGTTCGACCGCATCGGCCACCCGCCGCGCGGCCGCAACGGCGGCGCCGACGGCAAGCCGGGCAGCGCCATGCTGGACGACGGCACGGTGATGCGGCCCAAGGGCTGGCAGCAGGTGCCCGCGGGGCGGCGGCTGGTGCTGAACCTGCCCGGCGGCGGCGGTTATGGCGACCCCGCTGCCCGCAGTGCGGCCGCGCGCGCCAACGACAGGACCAGGGGCTATGTCACGGAGGACGGGAAATGAGCTATGTCGCAAGCCGGCTGGCGGTGGTGAAGCCGTCGGCCTCGATGGCCGCGTCGCAGGCCGCCAAGGCGCTGGCCGCCACCGGGGTCGATGTGATCGACCTCGGCCTGGGCGAGCCGGATTTCCCCACCCCCGCCCATGTGATCGAGGCCGCGCACAAGGCCGCACTGGCGGGCGACACGCTCTATACCCCCGCCGCCGGCACAGTGGCGCTGCGCCGCGCGGTCGCCGACAAGTTCCGCCGCGAGAACGGGCTGGATTATACCGAGGCCGACATCGCGGTGGCCAACGGCGCCAAGCAGATCATCTTCAACGCGCTGCTGGCCACGCTGGATCAGGGCGACGAGGCGATCCTGCCTGCGCCCTATTTCGTCAGCTACCCGGAAATGGTGAAGCTGCTGGGGGGCGTGCCGGTGATGCCGCAATGCGCCGCCGTCGACGGGTTCCGCCTGACCCCGGCGGTGCTGGAAGCCGCGATCACCCCGCGCACCAAATGGCTGTTCCTGAACATGCCCGGCAACCCCTCGGGCGCGGTCTACAGCCGTGAACAGCTGCAGGCGCTGGGCGAGGTCCTGGCGCGCTACCCGCAGGTTCTGGTGCTGTCGGACGAGATCTACGAACACATCATCTTCGACGGACGCGAATTCGTCAGCTTCGGGCAAGCCTGCCCGGAGCTTCGGGACCGCACGCTGATCGTGAACGGGGTGGCCAAGGCTTACGCGATGACCGGCTGGCGGGTCGGCTATGCCGCGGGTCCGGCGCCGCTGATCAAGGCCATGACCACGGTGCAGAGCCAAAGCGTGACCTCGGTCGCGGCGCCGATGCAGGCGGCGGCGCTGGCCGCGCTGACCGGCCCGCAGGACGGCGTGGCCGCATTCCGCGAGGCGTTCCAGCGCCGCCGCGACCTGGTGGTGCGCGGCATCGCCGGGATCGAGGGGCTGACCCTGCCCCCGCCCGAGGGCGCGTTCTACGCCTATATCGGCTGCGCCGCGCTGATCGGCCGCCGCACCCCGGGCGGAGAGGTGCTGGCCGATGACGCGGCGGTGTCGGATTATCTGCTGGCGCAGGCGCATGTCAGTTCCGTGCCCGGCTCGGCCTACGGGCTGTCGCCGTTCTTCCGCATCTCGACCGCCACCTCGGACGAGATCCTGACCGAAGCCATCGCGCGGATCGGCCGCGCCGTGGCCGCACTTGCACCCGCCGAGGAGTTGGCATGACCAAGCCCAGATTCGACACGATCCTGATCACCGGCGCCGCCGGGCGGCTGGGGACGGAACTGCGCCGCGGGCTGGCGCCGCTGGCGCGCAGGCTGCGCCTGACCGACCGCACCGGCATCGCCGATCTGCAACCGAACGAGGAGGCCACCGTCGCCGATCTGGCCGATTTCGACGCGATGCGGAAACTGTGTCAGGGCGTGGACGCCATCGTGCATTTCGGCGGCGCCCCGAACGAGCAGCCTTGGGCCGAGATCCTCGATTCCAACATCCGCGGCAGCTATCACATCTACGAGGGCGCGCGGCAGGCGGGGGTGCGGCGGGTGGTCTATGCCTCGTCGGTCCACGCCATCGGCTATCACCGGCTCGAGGACCACATCGACGCCAACGACCCGCACCGCCCCGACAGCCTGTACGGGCTGTCGAAATGTTTCGTCGAGGATCTGGGCCGGCTCTACTGGGACAAGTTCGGCATCGAAAGCGCGATGCTGCGGATCTTTTCGTCCTTTCCCGAGCCGGCCGACCGGCGGATGCTGTGGTCGTGGCTGTCGTTCGACGATTGCGTACGGCTGGTGACGGCGGCGCTGACCGCGCCCCGCGTCGGGTTCACGGTCTCGTTCGGGATGTCCGACAACGCGGTGAAGCCGGTGGACAACCGGCTGGCCGGACATCTGGGCTATCGCCCGCAGGACAACACCGAACGTTTCCGCGAGGCGATGGAGGCACGCACCCCGACGCCCGACCCGGACGCGCCGGCGGTGCGGACACTGGGCGGCTGGTTCGTGGACCTTGGCCACCCCGAGGACGAGGAATAAGCATCCCACGCTGCAAGCGAAAACCCGCGCTGTGCCCGGCGCGGGTTCTTTCGTTTCAGATCACCGCCTCTTCCATGAACGGCTCGTTCGCGGGGATGCGTTCGTAGCGGAACGGGGTCAGGTCCAGCGTCTGGAAACTGCCGTCCACGATCAGTTCCGCCACGCCGCGGCCCACGGCGGGGGATTGCTGCAGCCCGTGGCCGGAAAACCCGTTGGCGAACATGAAGTTGCTGACCTCGGGGTGGAAACCCACGATGCCGTTGTGGTCCAGCATGTTGTATTCGTAATGCCCGGTCCAGCTTTGCCGGACCCGCAGCGCGTCGAACGCCGGGATGCGGTGCCACAGCGCGGGCCAGATCCGGTCCTCGAACTCTTCATGCCGGGCCGAGAAATCGTCGTAATCGGCCGGACCATCGTCCAGCGGCGTGTTGCCGGTCAGGAACAGCTCGCCTTCCGGGCGCACGAAGGTGCCCGACAGGTCGATCACGTTCGGCATCCGGCCCGGGATCGGGGTCTCGCTGGCGAACACGAAGCTGTAGCGCTTGAAGGGCGCGACCGGGATCGACAGCCCCGCCATGGCCGCGACCTGCTGAGCCCGGGGGCCGGCCGCGTTCACCACGATGCCGCAGTCCACCACCTCGCCCGTGGACAGACGCACGGCGGTGACGCGACTGCCCTCCATGTCCATGCCGACCACGGCGTTGTCGATATATTCGATACCGCTGGCCCGCGCCGCCCGGCGCAACCCGTTCAGCAGGCCCATGGAATCGAACCAGCCCTCTTCGCGCGCGCCCCAGGCGCCGCCGCCCAGATCCTCGACGTTCAGCCAGGGAAAGCGGTCCTTCAGCGGCCCGGGTTCCAGGAACACCGTATGGGCGCCCAGGCTGCGCTGCAGCTCGACCCGCTCGCGCGCGGCGGCGACCCCTTCGGGCGACACGCAATACAGATAGCCGTGTTCGCGGAACCCCAGGTCGGGCGCGGGTTCGTTCGGATAGAAGGGCGCCATCCGCTCGGCAAAGCCGTTGATGAACTGGATGCCGAACTGGCTGATCCTGACGTTGATCGGGTTGGAATACTGCTGCCGGATCGCGCTGGTCGACAGCGCGGTCGAGGAAAACTCGTAGCTGCTGTCGCGCTCGACCACCAGCACCGAGGCGCGGTCGCCCAGCTTCTGGGACAGCCAGTAGGCGGTGGACGACCCCACCACCGCACCGCCCACGATGACGATGTCATAGGCGCGCCGGGCAGGGGGGGTGTATTTCGGAATGGGCATCATGGGCCTCTAGAGCGAAAAGGATGCAATCAGATTGTCCGAGCCGCGCGCCAGCAGCCCAAGGTCCGCGCCGACGGCGACCATGGTGAAGCCGTCGCGCAGATAGCGGTCGGCGTCGGCCTTGAGGGGCGCGAGGATGCCCGCGGCCTTGCCGGCGCCGCGGGCGGCCCGCAGCACGCGGGCGATGGCGTCCTGCACATGCTCAGCGCCGGGATTGCCCATCGCGTCCATGTTGGTGGACAGATCGCCCGGGCCGACGAACAGCACGTCCACGCCCTCGACCGCGGCGATCTCGGCGGCATTGGCGACGCCGGTGGCGCATTCGATCTGCACCGCCAGCAGCTGATTCGCCCGTGCGCTGCGGTGGTAATCCTTGATGCGGCCGAACTGGTTGGCGCGGTGGCCGGTCGAAAACCCGCGGATGCCGGCGGGCGCATAGGACATCGCCGCCACGATCGCCCGCGCCTGTTCCGCCGTGCGCACGTTCGGGACCATCAGGCTGCGCGCGCCCGCGTCCATGAACTGCTTGATCAGCACCGCGCTGTCCGAGGGCAGCCGCACCGCCGCCTCGCACGGAAATGCCGCCGCGGCCTGCAGCTGCGCCATGGTGCTGCGCAGGTCGTTGGGGCTGTGTTCGCCGTCGATCAGCAGCCAGCCGGCCCCGGCGCCGGCTATGATCTCGGTGCTGAGCGCGCTGGCCAGCGAGCACCACAGCCCCAGGCTGGGCCGCCCCGCGGCGAGCGAGGCTTTCAACGGGTTCGGACGCTCTTGCATGATTCTGGAACTCTCCGTGCGATGGGGTTGTAATTTGTATGATGACATATATCATACGTTGCAACCGGGAAGTGGCGAAAGGGACGGACAGTGAGAATCGGTTTTATCGGGCTGGGGGTGATGGGCGCGCCGATGGCCCGCAATCTGGCCGCGGCGGGGCATGAGCTGACGGTGTCGCTGAACCGTTCCGGCCTGCCCGAGGGGCTGGAGGCGCAGGTGGTCGCCACCCCGGCCGAGGTTGCGCGCGCATCCGAGGTGGTCATCACCATGCTGCCCGACACCCCGGACGTGGAGCGGGTGCTGCTGGGGGCGGGCGGTGTGGCCGAGGGCATCGCGTCCGGCGCGCTGGTCATCGACATGAGCTCGATCAGCCCCATCGCCACCGCGCATTTCGCCGCCGTGCTGCGCGAAAACGGCGCGGGCTATCTGGACGCGCCGGTCTCGGGCGGCGAGGTCGGGGCCAAGGCCGCCAGCCTGACCATCATGGTCGGCGGCCCGCAGGAAGAGTTCGACCGCGCCCGCCCGATCTTCGAGGCGCTGGGCAAGAACATCACCCTGGTGGGCGAACAGAACGGTGCCGGCCAGACCTGCAAGATCGCCAACCAGATCGTCGTCGCCCTGAACATCGAGGCCGTGGCCGAGGCGCTGGTGTTTGCCTCCAAGGCCGGTTGCGAGCCCTCGCGGGTGCGGCAGGCGCTGCTGGGCGGGTTTGCATCCTCGCGCGTGCTCGAGGTGCATGGCGAACGGATGATCTCGCGCAGCTTCGACCCCGGCTTCCGCATCCGGCTGCACCAGAAGGACCTGGGGCTGGCGCTGGACAGCGCGCGGGCGCTGGGGGTGGCGCTGCCCAACACCGCCACCGCGCAGCAGCTGTTCAGCGCCTGCGCGGCGCAGGGCGCGGCCGATCAGGATCACTCGGCGCTGGTGACGGCGCTGGAAACACTGGCTCATCACCCGGTTGCGAAAGGCGGCGCCTGATGCGTGGAACTGGCAAGGCAGACGTGTTCGTGATGCTGGCCCATCCGGTCGGCCACGCGAAAAGCCCCGGCATCTTCAACCAGATCTTCGAGGAAAAGGGGCTCGACAGCCTCATGGTCCCGCTGAGCTGCCGCCCCGAGGATTTCGACCTGTTCTGGGACGGGCTGACGGCGGCGGAAAACATCCGCGGGGTCATCATCTCGGTCCCCTACAAGACCCGGGTGTTCGAGAAATGCGCCGCCGCCCATGACCGCGCCGCCCGCGTGCGCAGCGCCAATTCGGTGCGCCGGCAGGCCGACGGGACATGGTACGCCGATAATTTCGACGGTGTCGGCTTCATGGACGGGCTGGCGGCCGGCGGGCATCAGGTGCGGGGCAAGCGCATCCTGCAGGTGGGGGCGGGGGGCGCGGGCGCCTCGCTCGCCTATTGCCTGGCCGAGGCGGGGGCCGCGGAAATCAGGCTGGCGGACGTGGACCGCGATCGGGCGCAGGCGCTGGCCGACCTGGTCGCCGCCGCCTATCCGGCGTGCCGGATCGCAGTGGGCGCGGCCGATCCCTCGGGGATGGACATGGCGATCAACGCCACCCCCATGGGGCTGAAGCCCACCGACCCGCTGCCGATGGACACCGCGGCGCTGACCCCGGACATGACCGTGGTGGACATCATCATGGAGCCGGCGGAAACCCCGCTTTTGCGCGAGGCCGCGCGCATCGGCTGCCGCATCCAGCCCGGCCGCCCGATGATGGATTTCCAGACCGAGGCGATGGCGCGGTTCTTCGACATCGAGCGCAAGGACGGCGCCGATGGCTGAGATCGCAAGAGCCGTGGTGATCGGCGGCACCTCGGGCATCGGCCGCGCCATCGCGCTGCGCTTTGCGCAGGCGGGGGCGCAGGTGGTCGTGGCCGGGCGCGACGCCGCGCGGGGGGATGCGGTGGCCGCGGAATGCGCCGCAACCGGGGCGCCGCTGGCGCGCTTCATCGCCGTCGATGTCGCCGACCCGCAGTCGCTGGAATCGCTGGCCGCGCAGGCGGGTGCCGCCATCGGCACCCCGCAGGTGGTCGTCAACTGCGCCGGCATCCTGCAAAGCGGCAAGCATGTGCTGGACCAGGACCTGGACGAAGACGAACGCATGTGGCGCATCAACTATCGCGGCACGCTGGTCGGCTGTCAGGTGTTCGGGCGGCTGATGCAGCAGGCGGGGCGCGGCGGCGCGATCCTGAACGTCGGCTCGCTGGCCTCCTTCGCGCCGCTGTCGCTGCCGTCCTATACGCCCGGCAAGCAGGCGGTGCAGGCGCTGACCGGGATCCTTGCCGCCGAGCTTGGTCCCCATGGCATCCGCGTCAACGCGGTCGCCCCCGGCTATACGCTGTCGGACGGGCTCAAGGCCCGCATTGCCGCGGGCGAGCGCGACCCGCAGGCGATCAAGGACACCACCGCGCTGCGCAAGTTCGTAGCCCCCGAGGACGTGGCCGAGGCGGCGCTGTTCCTGTGCTCGGATCGCGCCGCCTCGATCACCGGGGTGACGCTGCCGGTCGATGCCGGCTGGCTCGTCCAGGCCCCCTACGCGCATTACCTGCGCGGCAACCCCATCAGACAGGCAGCACCATGACCCAGATCACCCGCTTCGACTTCGACACCCGCATCCACCACGGGGTGGTCCACAATGGCACCGTCTATCTGACCGGGCAGGTGGCCGAACCGGGCCAGTCCGCCGCCGACCAGATGCGCGAGGTGCTGGCCAAGATCGACGAGTTGCTGGCCAAGGCCGGCACCGACCGGACCCGCATCCTGCATGTGCAGATGTGGCTGGACGACGTGCGCGACTTTGACGAGGTGAACGCGGTCTGGGACGCGTGGATGCCGATGGAACACGCGCCGGCGCGGTCCTCGGGGCAGGGGCGGATGGCAAAGCCGGGGATGCTGGTCGAACTGATCGTCACCGCCGCGCTATAAGGCGGGGCGCAGCCGAAAAGGGGGCACCATGAGCAGACGCAAGCCGCTTTCCACCATCGTGTCGGAAAGCCTGACCGAGCGGATCACCTCGGGCGAATGGGCGCCCGGCGCGCAGCTGCCGACCGAGGCCGAGCTGGGCGAAGAGTTCCAGGTCAGCCGCACCGTGGTGCGCGAGGCGATCGCGCGGCTGCGCTCGGCCGGGCTGGTGGTGCCGCAGCAGGGGCGGGGGGTGTTCGTCAGCGAGGCGCCGCAGCCGCAAAGCTTTTCCATCTCGGAAGAGGTGCTGCAGACCCTTCCCGAGACCATCGCCCTGCTGGAACTGCGGCTGAGCGTCGAGGTCGAGGCCGCCGGGCTGTGCGCCGAGCGCCGCACAGATGCCGAGGCCGCCGCGATCCGCGCCCTGATGGAACAGGTCGATGCGCAGCGGGCCGATCCCGCGGCGGTGCCGATCCACTACGACTACGACTTTCACCTGCAGATCGCCAAGGGGTCCCGCAACGAGCTGATGCTGGGGTTTCTGGACTATCTGCGGCCGCTGATCGTGATGCGGTTCCAGCTGGGCCATATCGTGCTGCCGGAACTCAAGGACGCCTATTACACCCGCATCCACAGCGAACACGACCGGATCGTCGCCGCCATCGAGGCGGGCGATCCGCTCGCGGCGCGCGAGGCGATGCGCACCCATCTGGCCAACAGCCTGGAACGGGTGCGTGCCTTTGCCGCCGCGGCGGCAAAGGGGGCCAAGGGGCCGCAGCCGGTGGCGCCGCAGGCGGCGCGCGACCTGATCGCGGGATTTCCGCCGGGGCGGCGGCAGTGATCCCTTTCCGGCCGGCTGCGGGGCGGTTTCGCAAAGGGAATCTTTCCTGTCGCAAGGACTAATTGGTTTTGCGGCAGGCCCGATGGCCGGAAACTGACCGAGGGCGTCAAGGAGGCGCCGGGGCATGAAGACAGCCTTCGTTACGGGTGCAACAAGCGGCATCGGCCGCGCCATCGCGCTGGAACTTTCCCGGGCGGGCTACGAGGTGGTCGCCGCCGGGCGCTCGGCCGCGGCGCTGCAGACGCTGGCCGCGGACGGCATCACCCCGCTGGTGCTGGACGTGACCGACCGTAACGCGGTGCGGCAGGCGCTGTCGGGGTTGCGTATCGACCTGCTGGTGAACAACGCCGGGATCATGCCGCCGCTGGCGAACTTCGCCGACGCCGAGCTGGCCGACATCGACGCCGCCATCGCGGTCAACCTGTCGGCGGTGGTGGCGCTGACCCGGCTGGTGGTTCCGCAGATGCGCGAATGCGGGAGCGGGCATGTGATCTTCACCGGCTCGGCCGCCGGCCACGCCGCCTTCCCGAACATGGCGGTCTATTCCGCCACCAAGGCCGGGATTTCCGGCTTTGCCGCGGCGCTGCGCGCCGATCTGGCGCCGCACAGCATAAGGGTGACCGAGATCGTTCCCGGCCGGGTCGAGACTGCGCTTTACCAGCATATCCTCGACCCCGAGGCCCGGGCCGCGATGTATGCGTCCAAGGCGGTGCAGCCCGAGGACGTGGCCCGGATGGTGCGCGCGGTCGTGGAACTGCCCGAATGGGCCGACGTCACCCGCTTCGACATCATGCCGACGCGGCCCGCAACTCCAGTCAGCAGGTGAGAACATGAAGGACCTTTCCGTGGTGATCGTCGGTGGCGCCGCCGGGCTTGGCGCGCTGCTGGCCCGGATGGCGGTGGACGCTGGCGCCTCTGCCCTGGGCATCATCGACCTGGACCGCGATGCGGCCGACGCGGCGCTGCAACCGGCCCGCGATCGCGGGCTGCCGGTGGCGGCGGCGGCGGCCGACATCCGCCACGGGCCCCAATGCCATGCCGCCTTTGACGAGATCGCGGGGCAGCTCGGCCGCGTCGACACGCTGATCAACTGCGCCGCGATCTATCCGCGCCGCCCGATCCTCGAGATTACCGACGAGGAATGGGACGCTTCGAACGCGGTGAACGTCAAGGGTACCTATCACATGATGGTCGCCGCCGTGCGCCACATGCGCGAGCAGGAGCCCAAGGGCGAGGTGCGGGGCCGGATCGTCAACCTGACCTCGGTCGATGCGTTCAAGGCGCATCCGCAGAACGCCCATTATGCCGCCACCAAGGCGGCGGTGGTCAGCCTGACCCGGTCCTTCGCGCATCACGTCGCGCCGGACGGGATCCTGGTGAACTCGGTCGCGCCCGCCGGGATGGCGACCGAACGCGCAAGGCAGCTGGGCTTCCTTGACGAACTCGCCAAGGCCAGCCCGCTGGGCCGCGGCGCGCAGCCGGCCGAGATCGCGGAATGGGTGCTGATGACCGGCGGTCCGCGCAACAGCTACATGACCGGCGAAAACGTGATCGTGTCCGGCGGCTATATCTACGCCTGACCCAACCAGGGCCGACCGCGAAAGGAGGCCGCGAAGATGAACGGAAAACTGCGACTTCCCCCGCTGAATGCGCTCAAGGCGTTCCACGCGGTCGCGCGCCACAAAAGCCTGCGCCGCGCCGCCGAGGAGCTGCTGGTGTCGCCGCAGGCGGTAGGCCAGCAGATCAAGCTGCTGGAGGAATGCCTGCAGATCACCCTGTTCGAGCGCAAGGGCCGCGCCATCGAGCCGACCGAATCCGCGCTGGTGCTGGCCGAGCATGTCGAGGCCGGGTTCCGCGAGCTGGCCGAGGGGGTGATGCGGGTGACCGGCGGGCCCTATCGCGAGGTGGTCAAGCTGAACACCAGCCCGTGGTTCGCCACCAACTATCTGGTGCAGCGCCTGGCCAATGTGCGCGAGGTGCTGGCCGGCGCCGACCTGCGGCTGACCACCATGGTCGATATGCCCGATTTCGCCCGCGACGACATCGACATGGCGATCCAGTGGGGCTACGGCAGCTGGGGCGACTACCAGTCCGAGCTGCTGGTCACCGACCCCAAGATCATCTGCTGCACCCCCGAGCTGGGCGCGCAGATCCGCAGCCCGCAGGACCTGATCCGCTTCACGTTGCTGGACACGGTGAAATCCAAGCGGTTCTGGAACGACATCCTGCGCCATCTGGGCGTGGACAATGCCGGGCGCGACGGCAGCATCGGCTTTGACGACGCCGCCTCGATGCGCCGCGCGACCCTGCAGGGGATCGGCGTCGGGCTGGTTTCGGTCCCCGATGCCGAAGCCGACCTGCAAAGCGGCGCCCTGGTCGCGCCGCTGGGCATGGACGCGCTGGAAGGAATGCCCCCCGAGGATGTGCCCGGCTTCTACCTGGTGGTGCCGCGCGGGCATCTGCGGCTGCGGCCGGTGGCGGCGCTGCATCGCTGGCTGGTCGGCCAGGACTGGAAAAGCGGGCCTGCCCCGAAATCCCACCTGCGGGTGGTCTCGGGGCGCTGACCCCCAGCACGCGGGCCGCAGGGTGGAGGCGGCCCCGCCACAACATCTGAACACCGAAAAACAATGGGAGGAGAACCAGATGAAACACGTCAGATATGGTCTTGGTGCGGCAGCCATCGCGCTGATCGCCGCCGGTGCGGCCAATGCGCAGCAGGGCGGGCCGACGCTTAAAACGGTCAAGGACCGCGGCACGCTGCTGTGCACCGGCCATGACGGCTCGTATCTCGGCTTTGCCGAGGTGGACGACAAGGGCGCCTGGACGGGGCTCGACATCGACCTGTGCCGGGCGGTCGCCACCGCGGTGCTGGGCGATCCGGCCAAGGCCACGATCATCCCGATCAGCTGGGCGCAGCGCTGGCCCGCCCTGCAATCGGGCGAGGTCGACCTGGTGGTCAAGGCCTCGGGCGCGACGCTCAGCCGCGATGCCGAGCTGGGGCTGCAATTCTCGCTGTCCTATTACCTGGGCACCACCAAGATCATGGCGCACAAGTCGCTGGGGCTGACCTCGCTGGCCGACGCCGACGGCGGCACCATCTGCATCCCCGCGGGCACCACGCAGCAGCAGCAGATCGCCTCCTACTCGGAAAAGCTGGGGGTGAAGCTCGAGCCGGTGCTGATCGAAAAGACCGAGGAACTGGAACAGGCCTATTTCTCGGGGCGCTGCGATCTCTACACGCAATGGGGCCCGGTGCTGGCCATCGCCCGCGCCGCCAAGGGCAATGTCGACGAACACGACATCCTGCCCGACGTGCTGGCGCTTGAGCCCGAGGTGATCGTGATGCGCCCGGGCGACGACAACTGGGTCGACATCGCCAACTGGACCCTGTCGGCGCTGTGGTTCGCGGAACAAGAGGGGATCACCTCGCAGAACGTCGACGAGATCAAGGCCGACCCGCCCAGCCCCGAGGTCGCCAAGTTCCTGGGCGTGAACCCCGGCATGGGCACGCCGCTGGGGCTGACCGACGACTGGGCCTATGACGTCATCAAGCAGATGGGCAATTACGCGGAGATCTTTGACCGCAACCTGGGCCAGGGCTCGCCCTACAAGATGGACCGGGAAATGACCGCGCTGTGGAAGGACGGGGGCGTGCTCTACCCCTATCTGATCGACTGATCGACTGATCGGCTGCGCCCCGCCCGCCGGTCGTGGCGGGGCGCCCATGTTTTCCGGGGAAAGGTCGGGCCCATGATCCGAATCCTGCGACACCAGAAGGTCCGCAACATCCTGTTGCAGGCGCTGTTCGTGGCGGTGGTGCTGGTCGTCGTCATCGGCGGCTGGCGCAACGCCCAGCAGGCGCTGTCGTCGCAGAATGTCGTGTCGGGTTTCGGCTTCCTGCAGAAATCCACCGGCTGGGACGTCAATTTCTCGCTGCTGCCGGCCTCGCCGCACGATCCCTACTGGTGGTTCTTCGTGATCGGCATCGTGAACACGCTGTTTCTGGGCACGCTGGGGCTGGTGCTGGCGACCCTGATCGGCGGGCTGGTCGGGATCGCGCGCACCTCGTCGAACGAGCTGCTGCAGCTGCTGGGGCGGCTCTATGTCGATTTCTTCCGTAACATCCCGCTGATCCTGCAGGTGTTCTTCTGGTATGCGCTGGTGACCAACCTGCCCTCGCCGCGCAACGCCATCGACTTTGGCCCGCTGGTGCTGTCGAACCGCGGCGTCTACATGCCGGCGCTGAATGTCGGCGGCTGGCATGTGTTCGCCGCCGCCGTGGCGGCCCTTGCGGCGCTGGCGGTGCCCCTGTGGCTGCGCACCACCCGCCGGCTGGCGACCCCGCCCGAGCAGCGCGGCGCGCTGGTCTGGGGGGTGCTGGCGGGCGGGCTGCTGCTGGCGGCGGCGATCCTGCTGCTGGGGCGCACGCCGGACAGCCCGCTGATCGACGCGCCGCTGTTGCAGGGGCTGAACCTGCGCGGCGGGCTGCGGGTCTCGCCCGAGTTCTCGGCGCTGCTGGTCGCCATCGGCATCTACGGCGGCGCTTATATCGGCGAGATCGTGCGCGGCGGCTTCAAGGCGGTGGGCAAGGGCCAGACCGAGGCCGCGCATTCGCTGGGCCTGTCGCCGTGGCAGACCTTCAGCCGCATCCGCCTGCCGCTGGCGCTGCGCGCGATGCTGCCGATCCTGGCGAACCAGTATGTCTGGCTGATCAAGGCCACCACCCTGGGGATCGCCGTCGGCTTCACCGATTTCTTCATGATCGTCGCCGTCACCATCAACCAGTCCGGCCAGACGCTGGAAGCGATCGCGATCCTGATGGGCGGGTTCCTGGTGATCAATCTCAGCATCGCGGCGGTCTTCAACCGGATCAACCGGGCCATCGCGCTCAAGGGCAATCAACTGCGGAGCTGATGGATGAACATGTTCCTTGCCCATTCCGCTGCCGCCGCTGCGCGGCCCAACTGGTCGCAGATGCTGCGCAAGCGCTATTTCCCGACGCCGCTGCAAGGGCTGGTCTCGGCCGCATCGCTGGCGCTGCTGCTGCTGATCCTGTGGAAGCTGCTGGACTGGGCGTTCCTGTCGGCGGTGTTCGGCGCCGAGCACGGCCCGGCCGAATGCCGGGCGGCAGGCGGGGCCTGCTGGTCGGTGATCGCCAACCGCTGGCGGATCATCTTCTTCGGGCTTTACCCTTATGCCGAGCAGTGGCGCTCGGCGCTGGCCTGCGTGACGGTGGTGGCGATGATCGTGCTCAGCTGCGTCCCCTCGTTCTGGCGGGCGCGGCGGCTGGCGGCGGTCTGGATCATCGGCACCGCGGTCTATTACCTGCTGATGAAGGGCGGCATCCTGGGCCTGCGCTACGTGGGCGAGGAACAATGGGGCGGGCTGGCGCTGACCCTGTTCATCTTCGTCGCCACCTGCCTGATCGGGTTTCCGCTGTCGATCGTGCTGGCGTTGCTGCGCCGGTCGAACCTGCCGGTGATCGCCCGCGGCACCGGGCTGTTCATCGACGCGGTCCGCTCGCTGCCGCTGCTGTCGATCCTGTTCGCCTTTGCGGTGGTGGTGCCGTTCATGCTGCCGGGCTGGCTGCAGGCGGGCAAGCTTTACCGGGTGATCTTCGGGGCGGCGCTGTTCTTTGCCGCCTATCAGGCCGAGATCATCCGCGGCGGCCTGCAAGGCGTCCCCCGCGGCCAGGAAGAGGCCGCGATGGCGCTGGGCATCGGCTACTGGCACCGGGTGGGCAAGATCCTGCTGCCGCAGGCGATGCGCAACGCGCTGCCCGCGACGATCAACCAGTTCGTGATCGGGTTCAAGGAGACCTCGCTGGTGATCGTGGTCGGGTTCTTTGAAATCCTCGCCTCGGGGAACGCCGCCTATGGCACCGGCGAATGGACCTTTGCCTATCGCGAGGTCTACGCCTTCATCGCCCTGATCTATTTCGTCTTCACCTACAGCCTGTCCCGCTATGGCGCCTATCTGGAACGGCGCATGGCGATCGGCTCTCGATAAGGAACACAGCTATGGCAGACACGCATCCGGCGCATGTTCCCGCGGTCCAGATTAACGGCATGAACAAGTTCTACGGGCATTTCCACGCGCTGAAGAACATCAACCTGACCGTGCATCGCGGCGAAAAGGTGGTGGTCTGCGGCCCGTCCGGGTCGGGGAAATCCACGATGATCCGCTGCATCAACCGGCTGGAGGAACACAACTCGGGCCAGATCACCGTGCTGGGCACCGAACTGAACGACGACGTGGCCAGCATCGACGGGATCCGGCGCGAGGTCGGGATGGTGTTCCAGCATTTCAACCTGTTCCCGCACATGACCGTGCTGGAAAACTGCGTGCTGGCGCCGATGCTGGTGCGCAAGACCCCGCGCGCGCAGGCCGAGGCGGCGGCGATGCGCTATCTGGAAAAGGTCCGCATCCCGGAACAGGCGCTGAAATACCCCGGTCAGCTGTCGGGCGGCCAGCAGCAGCGCGTGGCCATCGCCCGCTCGCTGTGCATGGAGCCGGAAATCCTGCTGTTCGACGAGCCCACCTCGGCGCTGGACCCCGAGATGATTTCCGAGGTGCTGGACGTGATGGTGCATCTCGCCTCCGAGGGGCGGACGATGATCTGCGTCACCCACGAGATGGGCTTTGCCCGCCGCGTCGCCGACCGGGTGATCTTCATGGACGCGGGCGAGATCGTCGAGGAGGCCGACCCCGAGACCTTCTTCCAGTCGCCGTCGAGCGACCGCACCAGGCAGTTCCTGTCGCAGGTGCTGGGTCACTAGGCGATGACGCGGATGCCCGATCCCGCCGATCTGGCGCGGCAGCTTGCCGACCTGCTTGGCCCGCGCGGCTGGATTGCGGGGGTCGAGGCCGCGCCCTGGCAGCGCGACTGGCTGGACCGCCACGGCGCGCCGCCGCTGGGCGTGGCACGCCCCGGTTCCACGGCCGAGGTGGCGGCGGTGGTGCGGGCCTGCCGCGCCGCCGGGGTGGCGCTGGTGCCGCAGGGCGGCAACACCGGGCTTTGCGCCGCGGCGGTCGCGGCGCGGCCGGGCGCGGTGATCCTGTCGCTGGCGCGCATGGCCGGGATCGGCCCGCCCGACCCCTCCAGCGCCGCGATCGAGGTCGGGGCCGGGGTGGTGCTGGCGGCGCTGCATCAGGCGCTGGACGGCACCGGGCTGATGTTCCCGCTGCATCTGGGCGCCGAGGGCTCGGCCCAGATCGGCGGGCTGATCGGCACCAACGCCGGCGGCAGCCACGCCTTTCGCTTCGGGATGATGGGCGACCTGCTGCTGGGGGTTGAGGTGGTGCTGCCCGACGGCAGCATCTGGAACGGGCTGCGCGCGGTGCAAAAGGACAATGCCGGCTATCAGCTGCGCCGGCTGTTCGCGGGGGCCGAGGGTACGCTGGGCATCGTCACCCGCGCGGTGCTGCGGCTGTTTCCCGCGCCCCGGCAGCGGGCGACGGCCTTTCTGGCGCTGCCCGACCTGGCGGCGGCAGTCGCGCTGGGCACCAGGCTGCGGGCCGAGGCGGGCGAGTTCCTGACGGGGCTCGAGTTCTTCTCGGACCTCGGGCTGGGACTGGCGCTGAAACATCTGCCGGGCCTTTCCTATCCGCTGGCCACGCGGGGCGGCGCCTATGTACTGGTCGAGGTCGCCAGCGGCTCGGGTCTGGTGCCGCTCGACGACATTCTGGCGGGCGTGCTGGAATGGGGGATGGGGCAGGGGCTGGTGCGGGACGGCGCGCTGGCCGCGTCCGAGGCGCAGCGCGCGGGGTTCTGGCGGCTGCGCGAGGAACAGCCCGAGGGCCAGCGGCTGGACGGCCCGCAGCTCAAGCACGACATCGCGGTGCCGCCGGGACGGATCGCCGAGTTCGTGGCCCGGGCGGCGCCGCTCTGTCAGGGGCTTCTGCCGGGGGTGCGGATCAACCCCTTCGGCCATCTGGGCGACGGCAACATCCACTATAACCTCAGCCCGCCCGAGGGCGCGGGCGGTTTCGCCGGCGCCGATGCCGCGCTGGGGCTAGAACTGGCGCGGCTGGCGACCGCGATGGGCGGCAGCTTCGCCGCCGAGCACGGGCTGGGCCGCACCAAGATCGCGCTGGCCGACGCGCTGCGCCCGTCCGAGGAACGGCGGCTGATGTGGGCGCTGAAACAGGCGCTGGACCCGGACGGTGGCCTGAACCCCGGGGTGCTGGTGCAGGGCTGACCGCCAAGGAAAACTTGCCGGTCGCCCGTTGAAGTTGGTTTCCCCGGGATCGTATCGGGGTCAGGATCGTTTCCATCTGTATGGGGGGCGCGGGAATGATGAACGGTGGGCGGATTCTGGTCGAAAGCCTGATGGCGCTGGGCGCGCGGGTAGGGTTCGGGGTGCCGGGCGAAAGCTATCTGGCGGTGCTCGACGCGCTGCACGATACACGCGGGCGGCTGGATTTCGTGCTGTGCCGGAACGAGGGCGGCGCCGCCTTCATGGCCGCGGCCTGGGGCAAGCTGACCGGGCAGGCGGGGCTGTGCTTCGTCACCCGCGGCCCGGGCGCCACCAATGCCTCGATCGGGGTGCATACGGCGATGCAGGATTCCGCGCCGATGCTGCTGTTCGTCGGGCAGGTCGGCACCGACATGAAGGGGCGCGAGGCGTTCCAGGAACTCGACTATCGCGCCGTCTACGGCACCATGGCGAAATGGGCGGTGGAAATCGACTCGGTCGAGCGCATCCCGGAAATCCTCGCCCGCGCCTGGGTCACCGCCACCACCGGCCGCCCCGGCCCGGTGGTGATCGCCCTGCCCGAGGACATGCTGGCCGAGACGACCGCCACCCCGCCGCTGACTGCCCCCCCGCGCATCGTCGAACCCGCGGCCGCGGCCGCGGCGATGGCCGAGGCGCAGGCGCTGCTGGAAAGCGCCGCGCGGCCGCTCTTGATGGTCGGCGGCTGCAACTGGACCGACGCCGGCCGCCGCGCGCTGCAGGATTTCGCCGAGGCCAGCGACATCCCCGTGGTGGCGGCCTTCCGCTATCAGGACAGTTTCGACAATTTCTCGCCCTGCTACGCGGGCGAGGCCGGGGTGGGGATGCCCGTCCATGTCCGCGCGCTGGTGACCGAGGCCGACGTGATCCTGGCGGTGAACCTGCGCTTCGGCGAGATGACCACCGACGGCTATACGCTGCTTGACGTGCCGGTGCCGGCGCAACGGCTGATCCATGTCCACGGCTCGGACCGTGAAATCGGCAAGGTCTATCAGCCGACCCTCGGAATCCACGCCGGACCGAACGAGTTCGCCGCCGCGCTGGCCCCGGTCCGCGGCAACTGGGCCGAATGGCGCGCCTGCGCCCGGCAGGGGTTCGAGGACAGCCTGAGTGCGCCGCCGCAACCCTCGCCCGTCGACATGGCGCAGGTCATGGCGCATCTGCGCGAGCTGCTGCCCGAGGACGCGATCCTGACCAATGGCGCGGGCAATTTTACCGTCTGGCCGAACAAGTTCTACCAGTTCGGCCCGCAGGCGCGGCTGCTGGCGCCGCAGTCGGGGGCGATGGGCTACGGCCTGCCCGCCGCCATCGCCGCCAGGGTGGCGTTCCCCGGCCGCACCGTGGTCTGCTTTGCCGGCGACGGCGATTTCCAGATGAACTGCCAGGAGCTTGGCACCGCCATGCAGGCCGGGGCGCAGCCGATCGTGCTGCTGCTGAACAACGGCATCTACGGCACCATCCGCGCGCATCAGGAGCGCAACTATCCGGGCCGCGTTTCGGGCACGACGATGGAGAACCCCGATTTCGTGCAGCTTGCCCAAGCCTATGGCTATCACGCCGAACGGGTGGCGCGGACCGAGGATTTTCCTGCCGCCTTTGCCCGCGCGCTCGCCTCGGACAGCGGGGCGGTGCTGGATCTGGACATCTCGCCCGAGGCGCTGACCCCGCGCCAGACCCTCAGCCAGATGCGCGCGGCGGCAGAGGCGAAGCGGTAGCGGGGCTGCGCAGGCGGGTCAGCTCGCCTCGTCGCACTGGAAATGCCCCGGACCCATGCTGCAATCGAGGTTGCGCAGGCGGCCGTCCTTCAGGCCGTAGATCAGCCCGTGCACGCGGATCGGGGCGCCGCGGCGCCAGGCGCGCTGCAGGATCGGCGTCTCGCAGACCCGGCGGACGCCTTCGGCGACGTTCAGTTCGGCCAAGCGGTCCAGCCGCGCCTCGGGTCCCGGCTCGCGCGCCAGGTCGACGGCGTAACTGCGGGCAAGGCGGCGGATCGGCTCGATCCAGTGCTTGGTCAGGCCGTGCGGAATCTCCTCGGTCGCGGCCTTGACCCCGCCGCAGCCGTGATGGCCGCAGACGATGATCTCGCGCACCTTCAGCGCCTCGACCGCGAACTCGAGCGAGGCGAGCAGGTTCATGTCCGACGAATGCACGACATTGGCGACGTTGCGGTGGACGAAGACCTCGCCCGGATGCAGGCCCGAGATCACATTCGCCGGCACCCGGCTGTCCGAGCAGCCGATCCAGAAGTAATCCGGCGCCTGCAGGGCCGCGAGCCGGGCGAAGTGATCGGGGTCTTCGGATTGCCGCGCCTGCGACCAGGCGCGGTTCCGGGCCAGAAGATCGTTCAGCATCTCGTATCCTTCGGGATGGCCGCGCGGGGAGGGGTGCCGCGCGCCAGGAGGTGGCATCGGGCGGCAGCCGTCTGCCGCGCGCCAGGGGGAGGCATCGGGCGGCAGCCGTCCGCCGCGCCCTAGACGGGTTCGAGGTCGGCGCCCGAGATCTCTGCCACTGCCGCCAGCTGCCGCACCAGCGCCTTTGCGGCGCGCGACCACGCCGCCTTTTCCAGCGCCTCGGCGATCCTCCGGCGGGCCGCGGCATAGGGAAGCGGGGTGCCTTCCGCCACCGCATCCATGCGGATGACATGCCAGCCGTGCCGGGTCGGCACCGGTTCGGGCGTCACCATGCCTTCGCCCAGCCCGCGCAGCGCGGCCTCGAACTCGGGCACGGTATCGCCGGGCCGGATCTGGCCAAGCGCGCCCCCCGACGATTTCGAGCCGCAATCGCTGTGCGCGGCGGCAAGCCGGGCAAAGCTGTGCGGATCGGCGGCGGCGCGGGCGGCCAGGTCGGCGGCCCTCTCGCGTGCCGCCCGGGCGGTCTCGGCCTCGCGCGGATCGCAGGCGATCAGGATATGCGACACCTCCCACAGCGGCGGGCTGCGGAACCGGGACGGGTCGCGCGCCCATTCGGCGTGGATCTCGGCCTCGGTGGGGGGCTCGACCGCGACGGCGGTGTCGAGAAGGCCCCGGATCAGGGCTTCCTCCTCGGTCTCGAAGCGCCCCGGGCCAAGCTCGGCCGGCCGGGCTTCCACCCCGCGCCGCCGCGCCTCTTGCAGAAGCAGCGTGCGGATGGCGATGGCGTTCGCCGCCTTGCGCCAGGCGATGCCGGGCTTGCCGCGGGGGGCGTGGTGGTTCTGGGCCTCGGCGGCGATCAGCGCATGGGGCACCAGCTCGCCGTTGACGATCAGATCGGGGAACAGCGCGGCATTCATCGGCGCTACTCCGCCGGGCTTTGCCGGGCCGCCGCCGGCTTTGCCCGGGCGGTGACCCGTTCGCGCGCCGCCGCCACGACCTGCGGCGCGGGCGCCAGCGGCTGCCGCCGGCGCGAGCGCACGATCTGGTAGCCGCTGCGCCCCAGAAGATAGCGGAACGGTGCCGCGATCCCCGAGATCAGGTGCACCAGCCGGGTAAAGGGGAACACCAGGATGATGGTCAGCCCCAGCACGATATGCGCCTTGAACAGCCAATGCGCATTGGCGATGTAGCCGGCCGCACCCGAGTCGAAGGTGAAGATGCTCTGCGCCCAGGCCATGAAGGTGGTCATCTCGTGCCCGTCCAGATGGCGCAGCGAGACCAGCACCGTCAGCAGCCCCAGCATCAGCTGCGCGATCAGCATCGCCAGGATCGCCGTGTCCCAGAAGCTCGAGGTGCCGCGGATGCGCGGGTCGGTCCAGCGGCGATGGAACAGCATCAGCGCGCCCGCCAGCGCCATCACCCCGGCGATGCCGCCGACCGCGACCGCCAGGACCTGCTTGGCCGAGTGGCTGATGCCAAGCGCGTCGAACACCCAGATCGGGGTCAGCAGCCCCACGAAGTGACCCACGAAGATCACCAGCACGCCCACATGGAACAGGATCGAGCCGAGGATCAGCTGCCGGCGCCGCAGAAGCTGCGAGGACGAGCTTTTCCAGGTGAAGGGGTCGCGGTCGTAGCGGGCGATCGAGCCCATGATGCCGACCCCCAGCGCGATATAGGGATAGATCCCGAAGAGGAAGTTGTTCATCTGAGAGCCTCCGTCATTCGGCCGCCGCGGCGGGGCCGGGCCTGATGGGATTGTCCATGCGCGCCAGCAGGTCGCGCGTTACCGGGCAGCCGGCATTCGGGTCAGGGCCGAAAAGCACCTCGCTTTCCTGCCAGACCGCATCCAGCGCCTGAAGATCGGTCGGATCGTCGTCGGGCGCGGCCAGCATCTCGGACAGCGCCGCCTGATCGACCGCGCCCGCCAGCTGCGCCAATGCGGCAAAGGCGGCGGCGTAATCCGATTCGCGCCGGTTCAGCCGTTCCTGCAGGGCGGCGAAGATATGCGCCGCATCCGCCAGCGTCTCGCGCGCCTCGGGCGCCGGGCGGGTGGCCAGAAACTCCAGCAGCACCGGCAGGTGGTCGGGCAGTTCCGTGGTCACCGGGTCGAACCCGGCATCGCGGTACATCTCGACCAGGCTGACCATCGCGCCGCCCCGGTCGCGGCTTTCGCCGTGGACATGCTCGAACAGGTTGAGCGAGAGCGTGCGCGAGCGGTCGAACAGCGCGACGTAACGCTCTTCCAGATCGTAGATGTCGCCGTCGCGCAGCCCGTCCAGCAGCGGGCGCAGCGCGCGCCGGGCCGCGGCGGTCAGCCGCGAATCGGCGGCCAGGACGCCCGCGATTTCCGGCATGGCCGACTGCAGCTCGCGGGTGGGATAGCTGAGGATCAGCGACAGGGCCTTGAGGGTGCGGTCCATCACGACATCGCCTCCGGCATGTTGAGCGGGCGTTTGGCGCCGCCGAAAAGCGAGGCTTTCGAGGTGCCGGTGGAACAGCCGTTGCTGTCGGTGAAGCCGCAGCCGCCCTTGAGGTCATAGGCGACCTCGACCTGTTCGCGATGCGTGGTCGGGATGACGAAACGGTCCTCGTAATCGGCCAGCGCCATGATCTTGTACATGTCCTCGATCACCCGTCCCGACAGGCCGACGCGGGCGGCGATGCCCTCGTCGTTGACGCCGTCCACGGTCTTGGCGCGCATATAGGCGCGCATCGCCAGCATCCGTTCCAGCGCATGGGCCACCGGCGCCTCGTCGCCCGCGGTCAGCATGTTGGCCAGGTATTTCAGCGGGATGCGCAGGCTGCGCACGTCGGGCATTTCGCCGTCGACCCCGATCTTGCCGGCTGCGGCCGCGTTCTGGATCGGCGACAGCGGCGGGATATACCACACCATCGGCAGCGTCCGGTATTCGGGGTGCAGCGGGAAGGCGACCTTCCACTCCATCGCCATCTTCCAGATCGGGCTTTCCTGCGCGGCCTTGATCCAGTCGTCGGGGATGCCGTCGGCGCGCGCGGTCTCGATCACCACCGGGTCGTGGGGGTCCAGGAACACGTCCAGCTGGGCGTCGTAAAGGTCGGTGGTCCGTTCGACGCTGGCGGCCTGTTCGATCTTGTCGGCGTCATAGAGCATCACCCCCAGATAGCGGATGCGCCCGACGCAGGTTTCCGAACAGACCGTCGGGTTGCCGCTTTCGATCCGCGGATAGCAGAGCGTGCATTTCTCGGATTTGCCGGTCGACCAGTTGTAATAGACCTTCTTGTAGGGACAGCCCGAGACGCACATCCGCCAACCGCGGCATTTTTCCTGGTCGATCAGGACGATGCCGTCCTCTTCGCGCTTGTAGATCGCGCCACTGGGGCAGGACGCCGCGCAGGCCGGGTTGAGGCAGTGCTCGCACAGCCGGGGGAGATACATCATGAAGGTGTTCTCGTATTCCCCGTAGATCTGCTTCTGCACCCCTTCGAAGTTATAGTCCTCGCTGCGTTTCGCGAACTCGCCGCCCAGGATCTCTTCCCAGTTCGGGCCCTTCTCGATCTTCTCGATCCGCTCGCCGGTGATCTTGGAATAGGGGCGCGCGGTGGGGAACGCCTGCATCTCGGGGGCGGATTTCAGGTGGTCGTGGTCGAAGTCGAAGGGCTCGTAATAGTCGTCGATCTCGGGCAGGTCGGGGTTGGCGAACATGTTCGCCAGGATCCGCCACTTGCTGCCCTGCTTCGGCCGCAGCTTGCCCGATCCGGTCCGTTCCCAGCCGCCGTTCCAGCGGTTCTGGTTTTCCCAGTCGGTCGGATAGCCGGTGCCGGGCTTGGTCTCGACGTTGTTGAACCAAGCGTATTCGACCCCCTCGCGCGAGGTCCAGACGTTCTTGCAGGTGACCGAGCAGGTGTGGCACCCGATGCATTTGTCGAGGTTCAGCACCATGCCGATTTGCGCACGAATTCTCATTCCGCTGCCTCCTTCCGGGTAGCTGGCCGGTCGAGCCAGTCGACCTTCTTCATCTTCCTGACGATCACGAACTCGTCCCGGTTCGCGCCCACGGTTCCGTAGTAGTTGAAGCCGTAGGACTGCTGGGCGTAGCCGCCGATCATGTGGGTGGGTTTCAGCACCGTGCGGGTGACCGAGTTGTGGATGCCGCCGCGCTTGCCGGTCTTTTCGGAACCGGGCGTGTTCACGATCTTTTCCTGCGCGTGATACATGAAGGTGGTGCCGTCCTTCATCCGCTGGCTGACCACTGCCCGCGCGGTCAGGGCGCCGTTGACGTTGTAAAGCTCCACCCAGTCGTTATCGACGATGCCCGCGGTCCTGGCGTCGTTTTCCGAGATCCAGATCACCGGGCCGCCGCGGTTCAGCGTCAGCATCAGCAGGTTGTCGGAATAGGTCGAGTGGATACCCCATTTCTGGTGGGGGGTGATGAAGTTCAACACCACATGCGGTTCGCCGTCGCGCGCCTCGTGGTTGATCTCGGCGGTGACGGTCTTCAGGTCCACCGGCGGGCGGTAGGACATGAAGCCCTCGCCAAAGGCCCGCATCCACAGGTGGTCCTGATAGAGCTGCTGGCGTCCCGTCAGCGTGCGCCACGGGATCAGCTCGTGGACGTTGGTGTAGCCGGCGTTATAGCTGACCTTCTCGCTTTCGATCCCCGACCAGGTGGGTGACGAGATGATCTTGCGCGGCTGCGCGGCGATGTCGCGGAAGCGGATCTTGTTGTGATGCTCGCCCTCGGCCAGGTGGGCGTGGTGGCGGCCGGTGGCCTTCTCCAGCGCCTCCCAAGCCTTGACGGCGACCTCGCCGTTGGTCTCCGGGGCCAGCATCAGGATCACCTCGGCCGCGTCGATGGCGGTGTCGATGACCGGCCGCCCCTTGGCGGGGCCGTCAAGTCGCACCCCGTTCAGGTCCTTGAGGTTGTCGATCTCGATCTGGGTGTTCCACGAGATGCCCTTGCCGCCGTTCCCCAGCTTGTCGAGCAGCGGCCCCAGCGCGGTGAAGCGGTCGTAAAGCGCCGGGAAGTCGCGTTCGACGGCGATGAAGGCCGGCGCGGTCTTGCCGGGGATCAGGTCGCATTCGCCCTTCTTCCAGTCCCGCACCTGGTCCTGCGCCAGCTCGGCCGGCGTGTCGTGCAGCGTGGGCAGCGCCACGATGTCGGTCTCGACCCCCAGGATCTCGGGGGCGACCTCGGAGAACTTCTTGGCGATCGCCTTGAAGATCTCCCAGTCGGACTTCGATTCATAGGCCGGGTCCACCGCCGCCTGCAGCGGGTGGATGAACGGATGCATGTCCGAGGTGTTGAGGTCGTCCTTTTCGTACCAGCTGGCCGTGGGCAGCACGATGTCGGAATAGACGCAGGTCGTGGACATGCGGAAGTCGATGGTCACCAGCAGGTCCAGCTTGCCGCGCGGGCCCTCCTGGTGCCAGCGGGCCTCTTTCGGCAGCTGGCGGCCTTCCTCGCCCAGGTCGCGGCCCAGCACGCCGTGGTCGGTGCCCAGCAGGTGCTTGAGGAAATATTCATGCCCCTTGCCGGACGAGCCCAGCAGGTTGGAGCGCCAGACGAACAGGTTGCGCGGCCAGTTGGCGGGATCGTCGGGGTCCTCGCAGGACATTTCCAGCCGCCCGGACTTCAGCTCTTCGGCGACATAGGCCGCGATCTCCTTGCCGGATTCCTTGGCGGCGCGGGCCACCTCGAGCGGGTTGGTCTTGAGCTGCGGAGCCGAGGGCAGCCAGCCCATCCGCTCGGCCCGGATGTTGTAGTCGATCAGGCTGACGTCCCAGTCGCCCTTGGGCGCGGTGGGCGACAGGATGTCGTCCGCGGTCAGTGTCTCGTAGCGCCACTGGTCGGTATGGGCATACCAGGCACTGGTCGAGTTCATGTGCCGCGGCGGGCGGTTCCAGTCCAGCGCAAAGGCCAGCGGCTGCCAGCCGGTCTGCGGGCGCAGCTTTTCCTGCCCCACGTAATGCGCCCAGCCACCGCCCGACTGGCCGACGCAGCCGCACATCACCAGCATGTTGATGACGCCGCGGTAGTTCATGTCCATGTGGAACCAGTGGTTCATCGCCGCGCCGATGATGACCATGGACTTGCCCCGGGTCTTTTCGGCGTTCGAGGCGAATTCGCGCGCGACATGGATGATCTTGTCGCGCGGCACCCCGGTGATGCGCTCGGCCCAGGCGGGGGTGCCGGGGATGTCGTCGTCATAGCTCGAGGCGACCCAGCGTCCGCCCAAGCCCCGGTCGAGCCCGTAGTTGGCGCAGAACAGGTCGAACACCGTCGCCACCTTGACCTCGCCCGAGGCGGTGCGGATCGTCCTGACCGGGATGTTGCGGGTCAGCACGTCGGGGTGGTCGGCGTCGGTGGCGAACTGGCCCACCGCGTCGCCGCCGAAATAGGGGAAATCGACGCCTGCGATCTCGTCATGGTCGCCGTCGAGGACCAGCGACATCCGCAGCGAGGTCTCGGCGCCCGCCGCCTTTTCCTCGAGGTTCCATTCCCCCGCCTCGCCCCAGCGGTAGCCGATCGAGCCGTTCGGCGCCACCAGCCCGCCCGAGCGTTCGTCGATGGCGACGGTCTTCCATTCGGGGTTGTTGCTTTCCCCCAGCTTGCCGTCCAGGTCGTCGGTGCGCAGGAACCGGCCGGGCACCAGCCGGCCGTCCTGTTCGTCCAGCCTGACCAGCATCGGGAAGTCGGAATACTTGCGGCAGTATTCCTCGAAATACTCGGCCTGCCGGTCCAGGTGGAACTCGCGCAGGATGACGTGGCCGAAGGCCATCGCCAACGCCGCATCGGTGCCCTGCTTGGCGTTCAGCCACACGTCGCCGAACTTGGCCGCCTCGGAATAGTCGGGGCAGATCACCGCCGATTTGGTGCCCTTGTAGCGGACCTCGGTATAGAAATGCGCGTCCGGCGTGCGCGTCTGCGGCACGTTCGAGCCCCAGAGCAGCAGGTAGCCTGCATTGTACCAGTCGGCGCTTTCCGGCACGTCGGTCTGTTCGCCCCAGGTCATCGGCGAGGCCGGCGGCAGGTCGCAATACCAGTCATAGAACGACATGCAGACCCCGCCCATCAGCGACAGATAGCGCGAGCCGGCGGCATAGCTGATCATCGACATCGCCGGGATCGGCGAAAACCCGAACACCCGGTCGGGGCCGTAGGTGCGGGCGGTATAGGCGTTCGCCGCCGCCACGATCTCGGTCGCCTCGTCCCAGCTGGCGCGCACGAAGCCGCCCTTGCCGCGGGTCTCGACATAGGATTGCCGCAGGATCGGGTCGGACTGGATCCGGGTCCAGGCCTGGATCGGGGTCATGGTCTGGCGCATCTCGCGCCAGACCTTCATCAGCCGCCCGCGCACCAGCGGGTTCTTTACCCGGTTCGCGCTGTAGAGATACCAGCTGTAGGAGGCGCCGCGCGCGCAGCCGCGCGGTTCGTGGTTGGGCAGGTCGGGGCGGGTGCGCGGGTAATCGGTCTGCTGGGTTTCCCAGGTCACGATCCCCGACTTGACGTAGATCTTCCAGCTGCATGACCCGGTGCAGTTCACCCCGTGGGTGGACCGCACGATCTTGTCGTGCCGCCAGCGGTTGCGATAGGTATCCTCCCAGTCGCGGCTTTCGCGCGTCACCTGGCCGTGGCCGTTCGAGAAGGTCTCGACCTTCTTGGACTGGAGGAAGTTCAGTCTGTCCAGCAGATGGCTCATCTGGCTGTCCTTTCCTTATTGTGCAGGCTGGGCGAGGGCGCCGGGGATCGCGCGGCCACGCTCGATGTCATGAAGAAGCCCGCCCCGCCGCGTATAGGCGAGCCAGGTGATGCCCAGGCAGATCACGTAGAAGCCCAGGAACAGCCACAGCGCGCCGATCGGGCTGCCGGTCATGGCGATGGACGAGCCATAGGCCTTGGGGATGAAAAAGCCGCCGTAAGCGCCGATGGCGCTGGAAAAGGCGGTGATCCCCGCCGATTCCATGGCGATCTGCCGGGCGCGCTCGGGGGCGGTCAGCTGCGGCATCAGGCGGGGGATCTCGCGGCCCATGATCACCGGGATCATCTGGAAGGTCGAGGCGTTGCCGACCCCGGTAAAGAAGAACAGCGCCATGAAGCCCATGAAAAAGGCCGCAAAGCTGCCCGCCTGCAGCGCCAGGATCACCGCCAGCACCGACACGATCATGCCGACGAACACCCAGAAGGTGACCCGCCCGCCGCCGAAGCGGTCGCTGACCCAGCCGGTGCCGGCGCGCGACAGCGCCCCCACCAGCGGCCCCAGGAACACGTATTGCAGCGCGTTCACCTCGGGGAAGGCGATCCTGGACAGCAGCGGGAAGCCCGCCGAATAGCCGATGAAGCTGCCGAAGGTGCCGATGTAGAGCACGCACATCACCCAGTTATGCGCGCGGCTGAAGATCACCGACTGCTGCGCAAAGCTGGCCTTGGCGTCGGCCACGTCGTTCATCCCCAGCCAGGCGGCGACCGTCGCGGCCAGGATGAAGGGCACCCAGATGAAGCCGGCGTTCTGGATCCACAGCTGGCCGCCGTCGCTCAGCGTCTGCGGGGCGCCGCCCATGGCGCCGAACACGCCCATGGTGATGACCACCGGAACCAGGAACTGCATGACGCTGACGCCGAGGTTGCCGAGGCCGGCGTTCAGCGCCAGCGCATGGCCCTTTTCCGCCCGCGGGAAGAAATAGCCGATATTGGCCATCGACGAGGCGAAGTTGGCCCCGCCCAGGCCGCACAGCAGCGCCAGGGTCAGGAAGATGAAATAGGGGGTGTCGGGGTTCTGCACGGCATAGCCGATGCCGATGGCCGGCAGCAGCAGCGAGGCGGTGGACAGCGTCGTCCACAGCCGCCCGCCGAAGATCGGCACCACGAAGCTGTAGAAGATCCGCAGCGTGGCGCCCGACAGCGCCGGCAGCGCCGCCAGCCAGAACAGCTGGTCGGGGGTGAAGGCAAAGCCGATCGCGGGCAGCCGCGCCACCACCATCGACCAGACCATCCAGACCGCGAACGCCAGCAGCAGCGCCGGGATCGAGATCCACAGGTTGCGCCGGGCGATGGCGCGGCCCTTTTCGGCCCAGAACTGCGGGTCCTCGGGGCGCCAGTCGTCCAGCACGCGCCGCATGACCGTGCGCTCGGGGTCGTGGATTTCCTGCATCTCGGGCAGGGCGGGCAGGCGGTCCAGCGCCCTTCCATGGGCCTTGCGCTCCATCGCGCGCACCGACATGTGCATCCAGGCCAGCGACACCGCGACGACCACGAACAGCAGCGCAAAGCACGAGGTATAGATGCCGGTCAGGTCGAGCAGCGCGCCGAAGGCGATCGGCAGCACGAAGCCGCCAAGCCCGCCGATCATGCCGACAAGCCCGCCGACCGCGCCGACGTGGTTGGGGTAGTAGACCGGGATGTGCTTGAACACCGCCGCCTTGCCCAGGCTCATGAAGAAACCCAGCGCGAACAGGATGATGACGAAGGGCCACAGGCTCATCGAGGTCGCGAAGGCGACGGGGCCTTCCTTGGTCTGGATGGTGTAGGCCGTCGGCGGATAGGACAGCATGAAGAGGAACAGCAGCGAAAAGCCGAAGGTCCAATACATGACCGAGCGGGCGCCGAACTTGTCGGACAGATGCCCGCCATAGGCGCGGAACAGGCTGGCCGACAGGCTGAACGATGCCGCCGCCATGCCGGCGGTGCGGACATCGACCTCGTAGACGTTGATCAGATAGTGCGGCATCCACAGCGCCAGCGCCACGAAGGCGCCGAACACGAAGAAGTAGTAGAGCGAGAAGCGCCACACCTGCAGGTTCTTCAGGGGCGCGAACTGTTCCGCGAACGAGGGCGCGCGCACCCCGGTCCGGCGCCGCTCGATCAGCTGCGGGTCGTCCTTGGCGAACAGGAAGAACACCACCCCCATCAGCGCCAGCCCGGCGGCCCAGACATAGGCCACGCCGTGCCAGCCAAAGGCGACCATGACGAAGGGGGCCAGGAACTTGGTGACCGCGGCGCCGACGTTGCCCGCGCCGAAGATGCCAAGCGCGGTGCCCTGCTGCGACATGTCGTACCAGCGGCTCACATAGGCGACGCCGATGATGAACGAGCCGCCGGCAAGCCCGACGCCAAGCGCGGCAAGCAGATACATCGGATAGCTGTCGGCCAGCGTCAGCGCCCAGGTCGCCAGCGCAGTCAGCAGCATCTGCGCCGAATAGACGATGCGTCCGCCGTATCTTTCCGTCCAGACGCCCAGGAAGATGCGGACGAGCGATCCGGTCAGGACCGGGGTGGCGACCAGCAGGCCGAACTGGGTGTCGTTCAACCCGAGTTCGTCCTTGATGGCGACGCCGATGATGGAGAAAATCGTCCAGACGGCGAAACACGCGGTGAAGGCAATGGTACTCAGCCCGAGCGCGCGGGTCTGGTCCGCGCGAGAGGCTGGGGCTAGGGTCTGCATGGCAGGGGCCTCCGGAAAGATTGGGCCGACCCAGGGCAGGACGGTCCCCACGCTCTTCCGGAAAAAATATCGCGCTGAACTTGATCTACGTCATGGTGCGGAATAAATCGTAATGAAATAAATAGCTTACCGAAAATTGTCATTTCGCGGGACGACAATCTAGTGAGGCTACGATGGCAGAAATCAACTCCGGGCCGGACAATAATCAATCGGGCCAACAGGTTCCCGAGGAGGAGAGATGGGCCGGGAACTGCCCGAGCGAGAGCATCCAGGCGGTGCGCCAGCTGCATCTCTTCTCGCAGATGTCCGACGAGAACTTCGCGGCGCTGATGCGCGGCGCCTATGTGCAGAACTTTCCGCCGCAGGTCGACCTGCTGACCGAGGGCGAGCGCAGCGACTTCCTGCATGTGCTGATCTCGGGGTCCGTCGACCTGTTCGCGTCGTGGAACGGCAAGGACGCCTGTCTTGCCACCATGCGCCCGGTCTCGACCTTCATCCTTGCCGCGACGATCAAGGATGCGGTCTATCTGATGTCGGCCCGGACGCTGGAAAAAAGCCGGATCGTCCTGATCCCCAGCCAGGACGTGCGCGCGGTGTTCAATGTCGACAACAACTTCGCGCGCGCCGTGGTGACCGAACTGGCGCAGGGCTACCGCTCCGTCATCAAGACGCAGAAGGACCTGCAGCTGCGCAGCTCTCTGGAACGATTGGCCAATTTCCTGTTGCGGCAGCAAAAGCGCGCCGGCGGGGGCGCGGTCTTCGAACTGGACTTCGAAAAGCGCCGGCTGGCGTCGTTCCTGGGAATGACCCCCGAAAACCTCAGCCGGGCGTTCAAGGGGTTGCAGCCCTATGGGGTATCGGTGGACGGGATGCAGATCACCATCAGCAACCAGCAGGACCTGGAACGCTTTGCCAAGCCCCATCCGCTGATCGACGACCCGTCCTCATAGGACCGCGGGTTGCAGAGCGATGGGCGCCCCGGACGTGGGGGCCGCCGACGGGGCAGGGACCGCAGGTTTGCGGGGGCTCGTGCTGCGGCCGCGCGCGTGGCGGCGCGCTGGCCGACACCGATTCTGCGGCATTTCCGCGCTTGCCCGGGTGCGGCGCCTCGCGCGGCCGCGTGTCCCGCGATGCCCGCATTTTCCAGTATTCGCGGCCCGTGGCCCAAGGCGCTGCGCCGGATCGCCTCGAACCGCTGCGATTCGCGTCCGCTTGCGCAGCGGCCGGCAGGTGCCTTGGCGGTTGCCTGCACGCGCCAGATTTGCCACCCTGACGCCCGATGATTTCGACCGGCTCAATTTCATGTGAGAACGGCGGCGTGGCGGACAGCGCGCCGGGCGCGGCGGAGTGTCCGACCCTCGGGCGGGTGTCGCGGATTTCCGGGCAGATGGTCGAGCTGGAACTGGACGGGCCCGCCCCCGCGCCGCGGGCGCTGTTCGTCGGCGTCACCGACCCCGGCCTGCGGATCGAGGTGGTCACCCTGCTGGACCGCGGCGCGGCGCGCGGGCTGCTGCTGTCGGCCGGGCGGCCGCTGGCCATCGGCGACCGGCTGCGCGCCACCGGCGGCACCATCGAGGTGCCGGTCGGGCGCGAGGCGCTGGGCCGGATGCTGGACCTGTTCGGCGAGCCGCTGGACGGCGGCCCGCCGCTCGACCGCGCGCCGCGCCGCCCGATCCATGCGCCGCCGCCGCCGCTGAAGGCGCGGCGCACAAGGTCGGAGCTGTTCGAAACCGGAATCAAGGCCATCGACCTGCTGTGCCCGATCGAGCGCGGCGGCAAGGCCGGGCTGTTCGGCGGCGCCGGCGTCGGCAAGACCGTCCTGATCGCCGAGATCATCTACAACATGGCCGGCAGCTACAACGGCGTCAGCCTGTTCTGCGGCATCGGCGAACGCTCGCGCGAGGCCGAGGAGTTCCACCGCGACATGATGGACGCGGGCGTCCTGGACAAGACGATGATGGTCTTTGGCCAGATGAGCGAGCGCCCGGCGGTGCGCGCCCGCGTCGGCCATGCCGCCATCGCCGTCGCCGAATATTTCCGCGACGAGCTGAACACCGACGTGCTGGTGCTGATCGACAACATCTACCGCTTTGTCCAGGCGGGGGCCGAGGTCTCGGGGCTGCTCGGGCAGATCCCGTCGCGGGTGGGCTATCAGCCCTCGCTGGCCACCGAGATCGCCGAGCTGCAGGAACGGATCTGCTCGACCGCCAGCGCCGCGATGACCTCGATCCAGGCGGTCTATGTGCCGGCCGACGATTTCACCGACCCGGCGGCGACGCATGTGTTCGGGCATCTCTCCGCCTCGGTGGTGCTGTCGCGCAAGCGGGCGGCGCAGGGGCTGTATCCCGCGCTCGACCCGCTGGAATCGACCTCGAAGATGCTGACCCCCGGCGTGGTTTCGGCCCGCCACGAACGGGTCGCGCGCGAGGTGCGCCGGGTGCTGGCGGAATACGAATCGCTCAAGGACGTGATCGCCATGCTGGGGATCGAGCAGCTTTCGGTGGACGACCGCCGCACGGTGGCGATCTCGCGGCGGCTGGAGCGGTTCCTGACCCAGCCCTTCCACGCGACCGAGCAGTTCACCTCGACCCCCGGCAAGCGCGTGGCGCTGGACGAGACGCTGGAGGGCTGCGAGCGCATCCTGTCGGGCGAGTTCAACGACCGCCCCGAGCGCGAGCTCTACATGATCGGCGCGATCTCGGAAGCCGGGGGCGAGGCATGACGGTCGGGGCGATGCGCCTGCTGGTCCATGTCCCGGGCGAGCAGCTGATCGACCGTGAGGTGAGCAAGGTCGAGGCCGAGGGGCCCGAGGGCTTCTTCATCCTGCTGCCCAACCACATCGACATGGTGGCGGCGCTGAAGCCCGGGCTTCTGCGCTATGTCACCCCGGACGAGGACGAGCATTTCCTGGGCGTGGACGAGGGCGTGCTGGTCAAATGCGGATCCGAGCTGCGCGTGGCGCTGCGCCGCGCGGTGGAAAGCGACGATCTGGAGCGGCTGTGGGACGCGGTGGCGCAGCAGTTCCTTGACCTCGACGACCACGAGCAAAGCGCCCGCAGCGCGCTGGCGCGGCTGGAGACCGGGGCGATCCGTGCCCTGATGGAGATCGAGCGATGAGCGCCGCGCCGACCCCGCCCGGCAGCAGGCCCCCCGAGCAGCCCCGGGGCGACAGGCTGCGGCGCGAGAATGCGCGGCTCGAGCGGACCATCGCCCGCAAGGCGGCGCGGCGGGCGCAGTCGCTGCGCGCGGGGCGGCACTCGATCTGGTTCGGCATCGGCATGTTCGGGCTGGTCGGCTGGGCCGTGGCCGTGCCGACGGTGGCGGGCATCGCGCTGGGGGTCTGGCTCGACCGGCGCTTTCCCGACGGGCCGTCCTGGGCGCTGACCGGGCTGGTCTGCGGGGTGCTGCTGGGCTCGTTCAATGCCTGGTGGTGGGTCCGGCGCACCGGCATCCAGGATGGCGCGCCACCAGAGCCGCCGAGAACGGAGGAGGAGGACGCATGACCGGCATTTCCGATCTGGCCCCCGACCTGGCGCTGGGGCTTCTGGGCGGCATGGCGCTGGCGGCGCTGCATCTGCGGCTGCTGTGGCTGGCCACGCGGCGGCTGGGCGCGGACGGCGGGCTGGGCGTGCTGCTGGCCGGCGGCGCGCTGCGGCTGGCGCTGCTGGCCGCAGGTTTCGCGGCGATCGGCGCGGTTGCCGGCAACCCGGGGCTGGCGATGTTCGCCGGGCTGGCCGCCTTCACCCTGTTTCGCATGACCGCGCTGCGCATCCTCAGGCGGGGCAGGGACGGCTGATGGAGATTTCCCCCGACAGCCGCATCGTCTTCACGCTGCCCCTCGGTTCGCTGGGCGAGTTTCCGGTGTCGGCCACCATCGTCAACACCTGGATCGTCATGGCGATCCTGGTCGCGGTCGGGCGGCTGGCGACGCTGGGCATCGGCCCGGCGCCGCCGGTGTCGCGCTGGCGCATCGCCGTCGAGCTGCTGGTGGAGATGATCCGCGACCAGATCCGCGACATCGGCGGCGGCGATCCGACCCGCTACCTGCCCGTGGTCGGCTCGCTGTTCCTGTTCATCCTGCTGTCGAACCTGATGGCGGTGGTGCCGGGGTTCACCGCGCCCACCGGCTCGCTGTCCACGGCGACGGCGCTGGCGCTGTGCGTGATGGTGGCGGTGCCGCTTTATGCGGTCAGCCGGCGCGGCCTGCGCGCCTATCTGCGCAGCTACCTGCAGCCGACGCCCCTGATGCTGCCGATCAACGTCATGGGCGAGGTCTCGCGCACTGTGGCGCTGGCCGTGCGGCTTTACGGCAATATCATGAGCGGGACGGTGCTGGTGGCGATCCTGCTGTCGATCGTGCCGTTCTTCTTCCCGCTGGTCATGCAGATCCTCGGGCTGCTGACCGGGGCGATCCAGGCCTATATCTTCGCGGTGCTCGCCATGGTCTACATCTCGTCCGCCATCGGCGACGAACCCGGCGCGGCCCAGACGCCGCGCCCCTCCGAACCCTCACACTTCCGCCAAAGGACGCGCTGAATGGATCCGGTTTCTGTCATTGCCCTTGCCTCGATCATCACCGCCGGCATCACGCTGGCCATCGGCTGTTTCGGCGCGGCCTTGGGCGAGGCGCGCGCCGGCGCGCAGGCGCTGCAATCCATCGCCCAGCAGCCGGACGAGGCCAACAGCATCACCCGCACCCTGTTCGTCAGCCTTGCGGTGATCGAATCGAGCGGCATCTACTGCTTTGTGCTGGCGATGATCCTGGTGTTTGCCAATCCGTTCTGGAACTGGGCGATCCAGTCGGCCGGGGGCTGATCCTTGCAGATCGACTGGATCACCGTCGCCGCGCAGATCGTCAATTTTCTGGTGCTGGTGTGGCTGCTGAACCGGGTGCTGTACCGGCCGCTGTCGCGGGCGCTGGACGAACGCGCCGAGGCCGTGCGGCACGAGCTGACCGAGGCCGAGGCCGCGCAGGCAAGCGCCGCCGAAGCCGAGGCCCGGCATCTTGCTGCCCTGCGGGCGTTCGAGGAGGACCGCGCCGCGCGCCTGTCTGCCGTCGAGGCCGAGGCCGAGGCGCTGCGCGACCTTCTGACAAGGCAGGCGCATGACGAGATCGCCGCCCGCCGCAGCGCCTGGAGCCAGCAGCTCGCCGACGAGAAATCGGCGTTTCTGGACCGGCTGCGCCGCCGTGCCGGTGCCGCCTTCGTCACGCTGGCCCGCAATGCGCTGGCCGAGATGTCCGACCGCGACCTGCTGGAACAGATCGCCCGGGTCTTTGCCCGCCGCCTGGCCACGCTCGACCCCGACGAGCGGGCGCGGCTGGCCGATGCGGCCCGCGCTGGCGAACCCGTCGAGGTGCTGTCCAGCGAGGAACTGTCCACCCCCACCCGCGCCATCGTCGCCGAGGCGGTCGAGCGGCTGACCGGCGCCGCCGACCCCGGGTTCCGCGCCGATCCGGCGCTGGAAAGCGGGGTGCTGCTGGTGGTCGGCTCGCGCCACGTCGGCTGGACGTTGGGCGAGCACCTGGACGCGTTCGAGGGCGACATCGGCGGGCTTCTGTCCGACCAGGCCCGGCGCGAGGGCGCGGCATGACCGCGGCCGACGGGCTGTCCGGCCTGACCGACGCGCTGTTCGACGCCATCGAGCGCGAGGCAAGGCGGCCGCCGCATTTCGGCGGCGACGAGCGCGGCACCGTCACCCGGGTGTCGCGCGCGGTGGTCGAGGTCGAGGGGTTTTCCGACCTGATGGCCGACGAGCTGATCGCCTTTGAGGGCGGCGGCTGGGGGCTGGCGCTGGACCTGCGCCCGGGCTGGGCGGGGGTGGTTGTGCTGGACGACCCGCGCGGCCTGCGCCCCGGTGACGGGGCGCGGCGCACGCGGCGGGTCGCCACCGTCCCCACCGGGGCGGCGCTGCTGGGGCGCAGCATCAACCCGCTGGGCCGGGCGCTGGACGACCTTGGCGCGGTCCGCGCCGACCGGCTGGACCCGGTGGAACAGCCCGCCCCCGCGATCATCGAGCGCGCCCCGATCACCCGCCCGCTGCAGACCGGGATCAAGGTGGTGGACGCGCTGGTCCCCATCGGCCGCGGCCAGCGCGAGCTGATCGTCGGCGACCGCCAGACCGGCAAGACCGCTATCGCCATCGACACCATCCTCAACCAGGCCGGCAGCGACGTGATCTCGGTCTATTGCGCCATCGGCCAGCGCGGCGATGCGGTGGCGCGGGTGCAGGCGCGGCTGCGCGCGGCCGGGGTGATGGACCGCTGCGTGATCGTGGTGGCCGGTGCGGATGAACCCCCGGGGCTGCAGTATCTGGCCCCCTACGCCGCCACCTCGATCGCCGAGCGCTTCATGCGCGCGGGGCGCGACGTGCTGATCGTCTACGACGACCTGACCCGCCACGCCCGCGCCTGGCGCGAGCTGTCGCTGCTGTTGCGCCGCCCGCCGGGGCGTGAGGCCTATCCGGGCGACGTGTTCTATCTGCATAGCCGCCTGCTGGAACGCGCCACGCAGCTGCGCCCCGAGGCCGGCGGCGGTTCGCTGACCGCGCTGCCGGTGGTGGAAACCCAGGCGCAGAACCTTGCCGCCTATATCCCGACCAACCTGATCTCGATCACCGACGGGCAGATCTACCTGTCGCCGGTGCTGTTTCGGCTGGGGCAGCTGCCGGCGGTGGATGTGGGACGCTCGGTCTCGCGCGTGGGAGGCAAGGCGCAGCTTCCCGGGTTCCGTGCGCTCGGCGGGCCGCTGAAACTGGCCTATGCGCAGTTCGAGGAGCTGGAGAGCTTTGCCCGTTTCGGGGCAAGGCTGGACGCCGACAGCCGCGCCGAGCTGCAGCGCGGCGCAAGGGTGCGCGCCGTCCTGCGCCAGGCCGAGGCCAGTCCGCTGCCGGTCGCCGGGCAGATCGCCCAGCTGCTGGCCGCGACCGCGGGGCTGCTGGACGACATGTCCGAGGATGCCCTGCCGGCGCTGCTGCCGCGCCTGTCGCGCGCGGTCGCCGCGCTGCCCGA
The DNA here is from genome assembly GCF_047716885.1 of Paracoccus sp. SJTW-4. Classification (NCBI taxonomy): domain Bacteria; kingdom Pseudomonadati; phylum Pseudomonadota; class Alphaproteobacteria; order Rhodobacterales; family Paracoccaceae; genus Paracoccus; species Paracoccus sp. SJTW-4. Next base: position 176,735 of record NZ_CP136681.1, read on the forward strand.
GGCCGCGGAGATCGCACAGGGCGCGAAGCTGGACGAGACCCGCCGCGCGGCGCTGCTGGCGGCGGTGCGGGCGGCACTGGCGCTGGCGGGGACGGGCGATGGCGACGCTTGAAGAGCTGTCGCGGCGCATCGGCTCGGCCGAGGACCTGCAATCGGTGGTGCGCACGATGAAGGCGACCTCGGCCGCCAATATCCGCGTGCACGAACAGGCCGAACGCGCCATGCGCGGCCATCTACAGACCGTCGAGATGGGGTTGCAGGTGGTGCTGCGCGAGCTGCCCGACGCAGCCCTGGCCCCGCCGCCCGCCCCGGGCGAAGCCGCGGCGGTGGTGGTGATCGGCTCGGAAATCGGGCTGTGCGGGTCGTTCAACGAACGGCTGGTGGATTTCGCCCGCACCCGGCTGGCGGCGCTGGGGATCGCGCCCCACGCGCGCCTGGTCCTGACCGTCGGCACCACGCTTGCCGCCAGCTGGGAGGCCGCCGAGTCCCCGCCCGATCTGCGCATCGAGGCCCCGGCCACCATCGCGGCGCTGGCGCCCTGTGTCGCCGAGATCCTGTCGCAGCTCGATCTCTGGCGCGAGGAGCGGGGGGCCGGGCGGGTGCTGCTGTTCTGCCACCGCTCGGGCGACTCGCTGAGTGCCGCGCCGGAACAGGCGGATCTGCTGCCGCTCGATCCGGGCTGGCTGCGCGCGCTGCGCGACCGCCGCTGGGGGTCGCGGCGCCTTCCCCGCGGCATGGGCGAGACCGGGGCGCTGCTGGGCAGCCTCGTCCGGCAGCTGCTGTTCGCGCGGCTGCATCTGGCGCTGATCCAGTCGCGCGCCGCCGAAAACGTCGAGCGGCTGGTGGCGATGCAGGCTGCCGACAGCTCTATCGCCGAAAAGCTGGAAGAAATGCAGTTCAGCTACCGCCTGTCACGGCAGGCCGCGATCTCGGCCGAACTGCTGGACCTGATCGCCGGCTATCAGGCCGCAACCGGCGAGTGAGGGCGGGGAGGTCCGCGGCCAACCGCTGATCCCGGCGGCGACAGGCGCGGCACATGACGGCGCCATCACCGGCACCGCCCCGCTGGATGCCGGCCGGCCGCGCCCCGGCCGGTTCGGCCGGGCGCCTGAGGGCCGTCGCGACCGTCCCCGAGTCGGAGTTGGTCACCCGGTTCCCCGCCTTGCCAAAGCGCAGCTGCCCGTGCGCCAGTGAGTGAGCGCGGGGAAATCTGCCGCCAACCGCTCATCCACCGGCGACGGCGCGGTGCGAGTCGGCGCCATCACCGGCACCGCCCCGCTGGATGCCAGCCGGCCGCGCCCCGGCCGGTTCGCTCGGCGCAGAGGACCGTCCCGACCGGGCCCCGCCTCGCAATGGCCACCCAGTTCTCCGCCTTGCCAGGGGCCGCGCGGCAGCTCTCGGTAGCGGGCTCAGGCGGTCGTTTCGAAGCGCGGGAACAGGACGTTGTTCTCCAGATGGATATGCTCCATCAGATCCGCCTTCAGCTGCGCCGCCCCGGCGTAAAGCGCCTGCCAGGACCGGCAGGCGTCCTGCGGCGGGGTATAGTCGTGGGTCAGCTGCGCCACTTGGTCCAGGAAGGCGCCATGGTCGTCGTGGTCGTGGCGCATCTCGCTGATGGGGACCGCCAGCCGGTCGGCCGCCTGCCGGCGCATGGCCGGGAACAGCACCAGCTCTTCCTTTTTCATGTGCACCTCCAGCTCGCCCCAGATCCGGTGCAGCGCGTCGGACAGGCCGCGGGGCACCTCGGGGTGGTTGGCATGGACCGCCTCGACCTTGCGCGACAGCTCGATCAGCTCGGGGATCTGCTGGCGATGGGTGGCGTGGTAGCGGGTCTGGATATGGTCGATCAGCGCCCCGGTGTCCTGCGGCGCATCGGGCGCGGCCGCGGGATCGAGGGCGCTGAGCGCGGACTCAAGCGCGCCCAGGTCGAGATTGCGCCGATTGGCGGCCTCGGCCAGCGGCACATCGCCGTGGCAGCAGAAGTCGATGCCGAACCGGCGGAACACGCCGGAGGCGCCGGGAAGCTGTGCGGCGATCTGGCCGACCGTGCGGTCATGCAGGGGGGTGGTCTGGGTCATCTCTGTCTCCATAAGCCGGGACTTCAGGGGGGTAGCGGACGGTGTTTAATTCGGTACTTGCAATGCTGAATATCATCCTGCATAATCGGCATTGTCAATACCGATTAGAGGCGACGATGCGTCTTGCCACCTTTACCGACTATGGGCTGCGGGTCCTGATGCGCCTGGCGGGGGCGCCGGGGCAGGCGGTCTCGACCGGGCAGATCGCCAGCGAGTTCGCGATCTCGCAGCATCACCTGGCCAAGGTGGTCAGCGATCTCGGCCGCGGCGGCTTCCTGCGCTCTGAACGCGGCCGCTCGGGCGGGCTGCGGCTGATGCGCCCCGCGGATGAGATCACGCTGGGCGAGGTGGTGCGCCATCTGGAACGCAAATTCGCCATCGTGGAATGTTTCCGCGCCGACGGCGGCGAATGCGTCCTGAAACCGCACTGTCGCCTGCGGCCCCAGCTGGCCGCGGCGCGCGAGGCGTTCATGGCCGAGCTTGACCGCACCACCATCGAGGAATGCGCCTGGACCGCCCAGGACCAGGGGACGGCAGCGGCCGGATGAGGCCGGGGAATGGAGGAACCGATGACCCAACTCGAGTTCGGCAACGACAACGTCAGCATTGATGCCGCCGTCCTGGCGCGGGCGTTCGGGATCAGCGCCGACGATCTGAAGCACGGGATGCGCGACGGCACCATCACCAGCCGGTTCGAGCGCGGCGAGGGCGAGGATGCCGGCCGGGTGCGGCTGCTGTTCTTTTCGCCCGCCCGCCGCATCCGCATCACCGCGGACCAAAGCGGCAAGGTCCTGACCTGCGGCGCGGCGGATCTTGCCGGGCCACCGGGCTTTGCCGGCCCGGCGCAGGCCGTTGATGTGGGTCATGCGCCCCTTGGGGCCGCCACGTTGGGCTCGCAGGCCCCGGAAGCGGCGGCAGATGACCGCGAAGCCCGTCTCGAGATGCTGCTGGAACTGGCCCTGCAAGGGACCTTTCCCGCCAGCGACCCGATCGCGATCAGCATCGAGGCACCGGGCCGGGTATCGCCCCCGCCGGGGAAGGCGCCGTGAATGCTGGTCGCCCGGACCCGTTGCCGCGCCGGGAATGGGCGCGACGATGATGGGCTGGGCTCTCTCGCCCTTCGTGGAGGTGCGCGGTCCAGGGGGGGGCCGGGCGGCGCACCCGCGCTTGGAATGGGGACGGCGATGATGGGCCGCGCTCTCTCGACCGTCGCACGGGTGCACGGTCCCGGTGCGGGCCGCCGGGGGGCGCAGCCCGGGCCAGGAATGGGCGCGGCCAGGACGGGCTGGGCTTTCTCGCCCTTCGCAGGATTGCGCGGTCGGGGGGCGAGCCGCCGGCGGGCGCAGCTTGTTCCGGCCGGGGCGCTGGTGTGGTTTGTCGCGGCGCTGGCTGGAGGCGGGGCGGATCGTGTGGAGGTGGTGGTCCGGCCGGCCGCAGCGCTGCGGATCATCCTCCGGCTGGTGACCGGGACCCATCATGCGGCCCTGGGGCATCAGGTGCTGGCCGCGGGTGACATCCGCTACGCGCAATCCGCCTTGCTGGCGGTGAACCCGCCGGCCGGTCTGGCCGGCGTCGTTGCGGTGCCGCCCATCGCGCCGGCCGCATAGGAGGGCCCTCAGGTGCTTGTCCAGAAACTCCTGCCCAACGCGCGCCAGCGCCTGCAGGCGATCGACGTGGGCGCGGCGCTGCTGCAGGCGGCACGGCGGCTTGGCAACGGCTGCGACATGCTGGTGGTCTGCGATACCGGCGGCCGGATGACGGGCGTCCTGACCAAGACCGACGTGGTGCGACAGACCGGCCGCTGCTCCGGCGCCAGCTGCACCGCGCCCGTGCTCGAGGCGATGACCCGCAATGTCACCGCGGTCACGGCTGACGGCTGGCTGCAGGATGTCTGGGAGCTCATGAAGACCCGCGGCTTCAAGAACATCCCGGTCCTCGACCCGGACGGCAGGCCGCTGGGCGTGCTGAATGCCCGCGATGTGCTGCAGACCCTGCTGCAGGAGGTCCGCGAGGAGGAAACCCTGCTGCAGGATTACGTGATGAACATCGGCTATCGCTGAGCGGGGATGCCGGGAAATCCCGGATTTCAGGCCGGGCTGTCGTCGGTGCGGCCGCCGGGGCCGAGCCCCATGCCCATGCCGCCGCTGCCCCCCATACCGCCGCCGCCACCTCCGCCGCCCTTGCCGCCGCCGTCGCCGCGGCCGCCCCGGGATGCGCCGCCAGTGTGCCGCGCCGGGCCCTGCGAGGGGATACTGACGTCGGGGGGCACCGGCTCCAGGTCCAGCGCCTTGCGGATGAAGTCGCGCAGCGAGACCACCAGCTCGGCCGTGTGGATCGGCCGGCCGGCGGCCATGTCGGTCGCGGCACGGCTGGCCAGCCGCAGCTGTTCCTGCGTGCCCAGCAGGATGATGTCGGACAGCGCCGCCTCGACCGCGTCGCGGATGCGCCGGGCGCGGTCCGAGCCGGTGGCATCTTCCGCGCCTGCCTCCTGCGCGCGTTGCCGCAGTTCGCGCAGATGGGTCGGATCGACCAGCAGCTCGCCGGTGAAAGAGCCGCCCAGCACCTTGTAGGCGGCGATCAGCGTGCGCAGCCGCTCGTTGATCTGGCGGTTCATGCGCTGCTGGCGCTGCTGGATGGTCAGCAGCATCAGCACCCTGATGCCGACCCCGACCAGCGCGAACAGCGCCAGGCCCAGCAGGGTCGTCAGCACGCCCTGCCAACTGCTGAAGTCGAAATAGCGCATGGTCCTCCTCCCCTCGTGCCGCCGGTCGCGACCTGCACGGGGCGCGCGCAGGTCACGGCCATTTATTCCACCGCGTCACGGCGGCGGGCCAGAGGAATATGCATGTGACGCCGCCGGCTGATGCCGTGCCTGTGCAGGCGGCCGCCAAGTGTGGCAGCGCGGGAAGGCTTTGACGGAGTGCGCCGGGGGCAGTTTTCCGTTGCGGCCTTGCGGTCTTTCAGGCTTTCAGGCTTTCAGGCTTTCAGGCTTTCAGGCTTTCAGGCTTTCAGGCTTTCAGGCTTTCAGGCTTTCAGGCTTTCAGGCTTTCAGGCTTTCAGGCTTTCAGGCTTTCAGGCTTTCAGGCTTTCAGGCTTTCAGGCTCTCAGGCTTTCAGTCTCTCAGTCTCTCAGTCTCTCAGTCTCCCGGATCGCGTCGTGGCGGAGGGCGCGCTGTCTTTCGCGCTGTGCCGCATAGACAGCACAGCGCCGCCGACCGCCGCCCCTCAGCCGACCCGGATTTCGCGCTCCGCTTCGTCGGTGATGCCGCTGCCGTCGGACCAGATCATGCGCAGCCTGCCGCTGTGGCGGGCGGCAAAGGTGAACTCGATATAGGGGTTCTGCGAGATCGCGGTCTCGGGCAGCCATTCCATCAGCAGCGCATCGTCCAGCATGGCGGTGAAGCCGGTCAGAAGATCCTCGGGGATCGGCTGGCCTTCGGCATCCACGCGGAAGCCGCTTTCCATGACATGGACCACCTGGGCGCGGACGCGGACGACCTCGCCGGGGGCCGGGGTCTCGTTGCTGATCCAGATACGGGGGGGACGGGCCATCGCGGTCTCCTACAATCCGCAGCCGCCGGCGGCGACGGTGATCTCTTGCCGGACCGCCAGCAGGCGGCCGTCGTTCATCCGCGCATAGGCGCGGATCGGCATCGACTGGATCAGCCGCAGCCGCACCGCCACATCGGCCGAGCCGGTGGCGGCGGTGAAGCGGAAGCGGCAGGCCAGCGGCTTGGGGTTCAGATCGGCGATCAGGATGATCTCGTCGCACCACGACGCCTCGGTCATCGGCTCGGTCACGTGGACGCGGACCGGCACGGCGGCGGGGTTGTCGCCAAGCGCCGGCAGTTCCAGCGCCAGCCCCTCGGCCAGCGGCTCGGCGCCGCCGGTGAACGCGGCGGCGATCCGGTCGGCCTCGGCGGAATCGGGCTGCGGCATGGCCAGGCTGGCCTGCGCCCTTGCAGCAGTCCCCCAGAGCCCATAGGCCGCCAGCCCGGCCACCGCCGCGCCGCCGGCCAGCAGACGGCGGCGGCGCATGTCAGACACGTACGAAGTCATCGAACATCCCGTTGATCCAGCCAAAATCCTCTTCCATCAGGTCGGGCGTGCGGACGTCGATGTCGATCTGCGTCTGATGCACAAGATCGTCCGGCCCCAGCTCATAGGTGAACTCGACCGAGATCGCCTCGCGCGGGTCGCCGTTCACCAGCATGTAGCACAGATTGTCGGGCAGCCGCGCCACCACCTCTTCGCCCCGCACGCGCTCGCCGATGTTCTTCGCCACGATCTTGGCGATGTAGTGCGCGACATGGGCGCTTTTCGGGTAATGCCCGAAATGCGGCGAGATCGCGCCCATCGAATCCCCCACGATATAGACGCTGTCGTCCGAATTGGCGTGGTAGAGCCGCGGGTGCATGTCGGCCCAGCCGGTGGGCCTGCCCTCGGCATCGGTGCCGATCAGATCGGCGTGGAACACCATCTCGGCCGCCTGGTGCGGCGGCATGAAGATGGCGTCGTCGAAGTCGAAATCCCCCGCCTCGGTCATGATCCGCTTGTTGAACGGATCGACCTCTTTCACCCGCGCATTGGGCACATGGGTGATGATGTCGGGATAAAGCTCGCGGAAGGCGGTGCGATACCCCTCGCCGATGGGGGCGGCCTGGGGCTTGGGATCGAGGATCACGATCTTAGCCGGGATATTGTTGGTCTTGAAATGCCAGGCCATTAGACAGGCGCGTTCATAGGGCGAGGGCGGGCAGCGATGCGGCGGCGGCGGCAGGGTCATCACGATGGTGCCGCCTTGGAAATTGCGGATCCGGTCCTTCAGCCCCAGCATCTGCCCCTGCGGGATATAGGCCGAGGCGTAATGCGTGCGGGTGTGGTCGATCGCTGCCTGATCGTCGCCGAACCATACGTCCCAGGCGTCGCGGATGCCGCCCGACAGGATCAGGAAGTCATAGTCCACATTGCCCTTGGAGGTGCGGACGATCTTGCGGTCGCGCTCGATCCCGGTGACCTCGCACTGCACCAGCGTATAGCCGTATCTGTTGGCGGGCCGCTGCATGTCGTGGACAAGGAAGCCGGTGTCCACCACGTCGATCAGCCATTTGTTCGAGAAGGGCGCCGACCAGAAGAACGGGTTGCGCTCCAGCAGGATCACCTCGGCATCGGGCAGCTCGGCCTTGAGATAGCGGGCCGCGGTCAGCCCGCCCCAGCCGCCGCCGCAGATGACGATGCGCGGGGCGCGGCCGCTGCGGGGCTTGAGCACGGTGTCCCCGGTCAGCGCGGCGGGGGCGGCCAGCGCGGGCGAGATTCCGGCAAGCGCGCCGCCCAGGGCAAGCCCGGGCGCGGCGGAAAGAAGGGTGCGGCGGCGGATCTTCATGTCATGGCTCCGGCATGGGTGGGGCGGGGGAAAAGCGACAGCGCCGCGAAGGCTCCGGCCACGATGCCGGCCAGCGCGACGAAACTGCCGAGCGACAGGGTGGAAAAGCCGGAAAGCCCCTGGCCGATCGAGCAGCCAAGCGCCAGCACGCCGCCGAAACCCATCAGCAGCCCGCCGGCAACGGCGCGCAGCATCTGCGGGGCCGAGCCGAAGCTTTCGGGGCGGAAGCCGCGGGTCAGGATCGCGGTGGCAAAGGCGCCGGCCAGCGTGCCGCCGATGACGGCCACGCCGAAACCCAGCGGACGCCCGGTCGAGAGCATCGTCCACAGCAGGCTCTCGCCCATCGGCCCGACGAAGCTGAGCGAGGTCAGCGGCCTGGGGTCAAAGGGGTCGTCGGTGGCATGGGTGATCCACCAGCCGCCGGCGATGGTCAGGCCGATGACCACCGCCATCGCCGCCTCGCGCTGGTTGCGGCGCAGCAGGGGCAGGGCGAACCAGCCCAGCAGCAGGGCAGGGACCGCGACCGAGACCAGCAGCGGAAAGCTGATCCCCGCGCCGGCGAGAGCCTGAGGCAGCGAGGGCGCGGCCGGCGCCCCCTGTCCCAGCCCCTGCACCGCCATGCGCAGCGGCGCCAGCACCCCGGTCAGCGTCGCCTGCGTCGCAAGCCCCAAGCAGAGCAGCACCAGCAGCGCGCGCAGATTGCCCCCCGCCAGCAGCACCAGCGACCGCGCCCCGCAGGCATTGGCCAGCACCATGCCGATGCCGAAGATCACCCCTCCGACCGCCATCGACGGCCAGGGATTGCCGGCCCGCAGCGGCATCGCCGCGTCGAGATCGGTGCCGCCCGCAAGGTCCAGGCCCTGGGTCGCCAGCAGCGCCACCAGCATCGCCAGCGCAAAGGCGCGCAGCGCCGACAGCTCGCCGCCGGGGCGCAGCCCCTGCACCCCGCGCAGCAGGCAGAACCCGCCCGCCCGTGCGGCGGCGCCGAAGATCGCGCCCAGGATCAGGCCAAGGGCCACCGCGCTCATGCCGCGCCCCAGATGTCGGCGCAGATCGAGGCATACCACCCCGCGCCGTAATTGGCCTCGGCGCGGCGGAACTCGGGGCCGGCGTCCAGCGGGCTGACCCCGCCCGCGCCCTCGACCTCGACCACCTTGCCGTCCTGGGCGCGATAAACCCCGGCGACCGATATCCCCCAGCCGGGGGCGATCAGGCTGTAGCAGGTGTTGGCAAAGCTGGCCGGCGGCGGTTCGCGCCCGGCCAGATCGGCGGCGATGGCGGCGGCGGCGATCTTGGCCTGCGCATTGGCGCAGAAGCCCGACTTCGGCATCGGCGCGGCGATGGTGGCGTCGCCCAGCACATGGATGCCGGGAACCAGCGTCGATTCGAAACGCTCGGCCACCACCGGCACCCAGCCGGTCTGGTCGGCGACGCCGGCGCGTTCCGCGATCACCCCGGCCTTTTGCGGCGGGATCACGTTCAGCACCCCGGCCTTGTGGCGGGTGCCAAAGGCGGTGACGGCCGCGCGGGCGCTGGCGTCCACCTCGGCCACCAGCCCGTCGTCGCTCTGGCCGACCCATTCGATCATCTCGCCGTAATGCGCCTGCCAGCCCTGCTGGAACAGCGGCTGTTTCGAGAATTTGTCCTGCGAATCCAGGATCAGGATCTTGCTGCGCGGCTTGTGGGTCTTGAAGTAATGCGCGACCATGCTGGCGCGCTCATAGGGGCCGGGCGGGCAGCGGAAGGCGCCCTCGGGTACCACCATGACGAAGCTGCCCCCGTCCTCCATCGCCTCGAGCTGCGCGCGCAGCAGCTGCGTCTGCGCCCCGGCCTTCCAGGCATGGGGCGCCAGTTCCGCAGCCGCCTCGTCATAGCCGGCCAGCGCGCCCCAGCGAAAGTCGATGCCGGGCGACAGCACCAGCCGGTCCCAGCCCAGCCGGGTGCCGTCCGACAGGGTGACGCTGCGCGCCGCGCCGTTCACGTCCTCGGCCCTTGCATGGATCACCTCGATCCCGGCCGCGCGCAGACCGTCGTAGCCATGGGTGATGCTGTCCCAGTCCCGCAGCCCGCCCAGATAGAGGTTGGAAAACGGGCAGGTCGCGAACCGCTGCTGCGGCTCGATCAGCGTGATCCGCAGGCCGGGATCGGCGCGCCGCAGATAGCGCGCCGCCGTCGCCCCGCCGAAGCCGCCGCCCACCACCACCACATGCGCCCCCGTCTGGGCCCCCGCCTGCGCGCGCACCACATGCGGCAGCGCCAGGACGCCGGCCCCCATCGCCAGAAGCATTTCCCGCCGCGTCGTCTTCATTTCGGAATCCCTGCGAACCAGCGGGCCAGCGCCCGGATCTCGTTCTCGCCATAGCCCTTCATCAGCCGCGGCATCACCGTGGCCGAGGGATCGGCACCCTCGCGAAAAGCCAGCATCCGCTTGGCCGCAGCATCCGCGGGCAGGCCGGCGATCGGGGGAATGGCGCCGGGCGAGCGCCCCTCGGGCCCGTGGCAATTGGCGCAGGGCCCGGCCAGCACCTGCACCGCCGCCGGGTCGAGCTCCTGCGCCCTTGCCGCGCCCAGCCCGGCGGCAAGCAGGAGGATGGACAGAAGATGGATCATGGCCGGGGCCTTCGCTGGCTGAGGGTGGGGTCGAGGCCGAAGGACGCGCACCGGCTTCGGCAGAGGTTCGGCGCCGCAGTCCCGGCGGTGAATTTCGGCAGATGCGACGCCCTCGCACTCCGGGCCGGCAATCGCAATATGCCGGCGGCGCGGATTGCCGGGCCGGTTGACGGGCCACCGTCCGGCGTGGAGTTCGCTGCATGGGGCTGCCCGATCTGCAGGGTCGGGAGGCTGCCGGGGCAGGCCGACGCCGCCACCGCCACGGCGTCCTGCCGGACCCTGAGACCCGCAATCCCGGAGGGCACCAAGCGCACGCCGCCGGCGCGCGCAACGCCCGGTGTGGGGTCGGTTGCATGGGACTGTTCGATCCGCAGGGTCGGGAGACTGCTGGGGCAGGTCGGCGCCGCCATCGCCCGGGCGCCTGCCTGCCGGACCCAAAGACCCGCAGTCCCGCAGGGCGCCAAGCGCACGCCGGCGCGCGCAATCCGCGCTTTGCGAATGGATGATGAGGACCGGAAGGCCACGCGCTCCGCCTTGCAGATGACTGAATCTTGCAGCCCGCACCGGGCATGAAACACTCAAGGCGCATCCGCAGCCTGTGTGCATTCTTGCGCGCCCGCCCCGGTCTGTCAATGAAGCCCGGAGCACTGCGCGTAGCTAAGGGGAACCTTCATCATTTCCCCGTGGGACAGAGAGGGGCGGAAACGGGGGGGTCAGCACAGCCGGATGCGGTAACTCTTGTACTGGCGCACCTCGAACAGGGCATAGAGGACATGGAGGCGGGTGGTTCAGCGCAGCGGGCCAATCCTCCTTTTGTGTAAATGGATTCATAAGCCTTGGCCCGCATCTCCCCCTGACCCGGGCGGGGTCTCTCACGGCAGCAATCCGGCGCCACGCCCCGCCTGCAGGGCCATCCAGAAGCGGGCGGTGCCGGAACTGCTCGTCGGCTTCAGCCCGGTCAGCTGCTCGATCAGCCGCAGGCGGTAGACCAGCGTCTGGCGGTGGATGCCCAGATCGGCGGCGGTCGCCTTCCAGCTGCCGTCGTTGCGCAGGAAGACGTCAAGCGTTTGCAGCAGCGACAGCGTGCTCGAGCGGTCATAATCGATCAGCGGGCCAAGGTAGCGGGCGACGAGGGCGCGCGCCTCGGCCACCGTTCTCGGTCCCAACGTCAGCGCGGGCTCGGCGGTGTCATAGCGTTGCAGCTGTTGCCCGGTCTCGCGCGCCAGCACATGGGCCAGCCGCGCCTGCCGGATGCTTTCCGGGATTCCGCCGGCGACGGTGATCGGGCCGCTGACCCCCGCCCGGCTGCCCGGCCCCAGCCGCGAGACCACCGCCCGCAGCAGCGGCTCGCGGTCCGGCAGGACCATCAGCAGCAGGTCGTCGGGCAGGATCAGCGGGGAAAAACCCAGCAGCTCGGGGGCGTGGTGAATCTCCCCGGCGGCCCAATCGGATTTGCCGGCAGGCTCGATGGCCATGGCCACCAGCGTGCCGTCGAGGCCGCGGCGATGCAGCAGTTTCTGCACGCCGCCCAGCTCCAGCTCGCCGCCGATCAGGTCGCGCAGCAGCGCTTCGCCATCGCGGCGCTGGTGGTCGCGCTCGATCATCATCCGCTCCAGCTCGACACCCAGCAGCCCGACCAGCGCCCGGATCAGGAAGATGTCGTCGAAAGCCTCGGCGACGGGGCGGCGGATCGTCAGCGCCGCCCTGGCCCGCCCGGGAATCTCGAACCTGCCGACGCTGCCCTGCGCCGGCATGGTGCGCTTGCCGCGCAGGATCGGAACGCCGCTTTCGGCGTCCTCGATCTGCAGGTGGATGCCCATGCGATACCCCAGCGCATCCAGCCGCGCGGCCATGTCGGGTTCATCCCGCAGGGCGGCGGCATAGGCCTGGAACAGGCGCTGCGCCGCGTCGAAGCGGTTGCGCTGCGCTTGCAGCACCCGCTCGATCACCTCGCGCGACAGCTTCACGAACTCCAGCTCAAAGCTGGCGGCGATGACGGGGAACATGCAGCCCTCGGCCGCCGTCAGCATCTGCGGGTGGATCTCGGGCGCCTGATCGCTGCGCGCGATCACCAGCGCGCTGGCATTGGTATCGGCCAGCTTGCGCAGCCAGTCGCCCTGTTCGCCGGGGTCGTGGGGAATGCCGCTGCCGACGGTCATGATCAGATGCCCGGCCGAGACCCAGCGCCACGGGTCCGGCAGATCGACCGCATGGGCCCAGGTGATCAGCCGGTGCCCGCCCGACGCGCCCGCCAGGAACGACAGCCCCAGCGAGCGCATCGCCACCAGCTCGGCGACGGTCAGCATCGGCGCGACCCCTCCGGATAGCTCTTGGACAATTGTATGATCGCATCGGTCGGTGGTCCGCAAGATGCGAATGGCAAGACTGGGTGGGCCGCTTTTAACTGGCGAGGAATCCGCTGCGAGGAGCCAGCCGTGACCGCCAGATCCGAAATGCTGAAGCTGCCGAACGTGCCGCTGTGGTTTCAGGAGGCGCCACGCCGCCCGGCGATGCGGCAGGATAGCGACTGCGACGTCGCCATCGTGGGCGCCGGCTATACCGGGCTGTGGACCGCCTATTATCTGCTGAAGGCCGGGCCCGGGCTGCGGGTCACCCTCATCGACCGCGCGCATGTCGGCTTTGGCGCCTCGGGGCGCAATGGCGGCTGGGCCTCGGCGATCTTTCCGGTCTCGTTGCAGCAGGTGGCGAAGTTGTCCTCGTACGCCGAGGCGCTGCATCTGCAGGCGGCGATGAACGACACCGTGGACGAGATCGGCCGGGTGCTGGCAGTCGAGGGGATCGAGGCGGATTATGCCAAGCAGGGGCTGCTGTCGCTGGCGCGCTCCGACGCGCAGCTTGAGCGGATGGCGGGCACGGTCAGGGCGTCGGCCGCGTTCGGGCTGCCGGATCAGTGGCAGGCGCTGGATGCGCAAGCCGCCTCGACCATGATCGGCGTCCAGGGGGTCAGCGGTGGGCTTTACACCGAGCATTGCGCGCTGATCCATCCCGGCAAGCTGGTGCGCGGCCTGGCGCGACTGGTCGAGTTGCTGGGCGCCACCATCCACGAAAATACGCCGGCGATCCGCATCGCGCCGCGTTGCGTCACCACCCCGAACGGGCAGCTTCGCGCCCCCATCGTGCTGCGGGCGACCGAGGCCTTCACCTGCCAGCAGCACGGGCAAAAACGCAGCGTGGTGCCGCTGTATTCGCTGGTGCTGGCGACCGAGCCCCTGTCCGCAGAGCTTCGGGCGGCGCTGAAGCTGGACCACCGCCGCGCCTTCAACGACCTGCGGCATCTGCGGGTCTATGCGCAGATGACGGCCGACGGCCGGCTGGTCTTTGGCGGGCGCGGCGCGCCCTATCGGCTGGGCTCGAGGATGACCAGCGATCTGGTTGATGGCATTCACGTGAAGCTGCAGGACACGCTGGTCGAGTTCTTCCCGGCCCTGCGTGACAGCCGGATCACGCATCGCTGGGGCGGGGCGCTTGGCGTCGCGCGCGACTTCTGCCCCTCGGTCGGGCTGGATGAGGGCACCGGCATGGCCTGGGCCGGAGGCTATGTCGGCGACGGGGTGGCGACCAGCAATCTGGCGGGGCGGCTGCTCTGCAACCTGATCCTGAAGCGCGACGAGCCGATCAACCGCCTGCCCATCGTCAACCACCGCTCGCCGCTGTGGGAACGCGAGCCGCTGCGCTGGCTGGGGGTGAATCTCGGCCTGACCGCCGCCGGTCTTGGCGATGGCGAGGAACGGCTGACCGGTCGCCCGTCGCGGGTGGCAAGGCTGCTGGAGGCGCTGACCGGCGCACACTGAAGCTCCCTGTTGAAGAAGGAGGGGACCATGACGTCGATGGTGATCGTGAAGGCGGCTGATATCAGCGCCGCGCTGCCCGCGGCCGGCCAGCGCGCCGGCGCCGACAGCGGCGATCCGCAGCTGGGGATGCGGATGCTGGCGCCCGAGGCCAGGGGCAGTACCGGCATCTGGGAATGCACCCCGGGCGGCTGGCCGGTGGTGAACCGCCCCGATACCGAGTTCACCTATATCATCTCGGGCCGCGCCCGGCTGACCGACGCGGCCACCGGCACCGTCACCGAGATCGGTCCGGGCGATCTGGTTATCCTGCCCCCCGGCTGGACCGGCCGCTGGGACGTGATCGAGACGGTCCGCAAGGTGTTTGCGATTTACTGAGAGGTGGAGCCGCCTGCGTTCGATTTGGGCGTCGGGCGGCGCGGATCTGGCCTTCATCGAATGGCCGGACTCCCCTGCGGATTCCGGTCGGCAATCCGGGGTGGCCCTAATCCTGGCGGTCCATGGCGGCCGGCCCTTGGACCAACCGCGGCGGCCCGATTGCTTGCGGCCGATCGCCGGAACTGACGCGTCTCCACGCTGGCTGACCGGCAACCTTGCGAATTGGGGCGATCACCCGACCCGATTCCTGACGTGTCTGCACGCTGGCCCAACTGGCAAACTGCCTGCTGCGGTTCCCGGCGGCCAATCCGAACCCGGCGGCCGAACCATCACTGCAAGGTTCGCCTCTGGCCGCTCTCTCGCCGCTGCCGTATCGGCAAATAAGAAACCTGTCCGTGGTGGTCCGGTTTGCGGGGGAAATCCGCGGGCCGGGGGCGGGGAATGCGGAACATGCGGCGGAAAGCCGCGGGGCGGCGGACCGCGCTTGCCGGGTGGAAAAGCGCCGCTGGCGCCGCGGGCGCTTGCATGGGGGCCGGCCCGGAAATGAACGATATTCCAGCGGGATGCAGCCGCAGGACACCAGCTGCGGGGTGCCGGCCACGGAAGGCGCTCCCGCCGCGGAAGTCCTTCAGGCGCAACGGAATATTTTCCGCGCCGGCATCCGCCGCCGCCGCCCGGCGTTCCTTGTCAGCCCGGCACGCCAAACCTAGACATCTGCCGTTGACAGCATCCAGACCCGTAACGACCATTCCCCATGACCATCGAGATCGCCGATCTGACCCGCCGCTTTGACCGCACCGAAGTGCTGCGCGGCATCAACCTGGCTATCGCGGAAGGCGAGCTGGTCGCGCTGCTGGGTCCGTCCGGCTCGGGCAAGACCACGCTGCTGAAGATCATCGCCGGGCTGGACTGGCCCGATACCGGCAGCCTGACGGTGAACGGGCAGGACTGGCTGGCCAAACGCGCGCAGGACCGCCGCGCGGGCTTCGTCTTTCAGCATTACGCGCTGTTTCCCCACATGAAGGTGCGCGACAACATCGCCTTTGGCCTGACCGTGCTGCCGCGCCGCGACCGGCCCTCGGCCGCCGCGATCCGGGCGCGGGTGGACGAGCTGATGCGGTTTCTGCAGATTTCCGCGCTGGCCGACCGCTTTCCGGCCGAGCTGTCGGGCGGGCAGCGCCAGCGCGTCGCGCTGGGCCGGGCGATGGCGATTTCGCCGGCCGTGCTGTTGCTGGACGAGCCCTTCGGCGCGCTGGACGCGCTGGTGCGGCGCGACCTGCGGCGCTGGCTGCGCGATGTGCTGGAAAGCTCGAAAACCACCTCGATCTTTGTCACCCACGACCAGGAAGAGGCGTTCGAGCTGGCCGACCGCGTGGTGATCATGGGGGCAGGGCGGATCGAGCAGATCGGGCGGCCCGACGAGATCTACGACCACCCGGCGACGCCGTTTGTCGCCCGGTTCCTGGGGCTGTCGGTCGAGCTGCCGGTCCGCTTGCGCGCGGGCCGGGTCGAGGCGCCGGGGCTGGACGCCGCGGCGCTGCCGCGCCGGGCGATGGCGGACGGGCCGGCGATACTGTTCGCCCGCCCGGCCGACCTGGCCCCGGTGCCCGCGCAGGACGGGCCGCTGCGGGTGGCCGCGATCAGCTCGACCGGGGCGCTGCTGCATGTGCAGCTGACCGACGACCGCGGGCTGGCGGTGGAAACCGAGGTGCCGCGCCGGCGCGGCCTGCATCTGTCCTTGGGCCAGCGGGTGACGCTGCGGGTCGAGGCCGGGCAGGTGTTCCGCGACGGCACCCCCGCCGAAACCCCCGCCACCGACAGCCGCCCCGTCCCCCTTCGATACGATCATTCCAGCAAGGAGTCCCTGAGATGAGAACCAGCTTTCTGGCTGCCGCGCTGAGCCTTGGGCTGGCGTTTCCGGCCGCGGCGCAGGACAGCATCCTGAACGTGTCCTACGACATCGCGCGCGAGCTTTTCGCCGCCGTCAACCCGGCGTTTGCCGCGGAATGGAAGGAAAAGACCGGCCGCGAGGTCAGCATCGAGCAGTCTCATGCCGGCTCGTCCAAACAGGCGCGCGCGATCCTTGAGGGGCTGCCCGCCGATGTCGTCACCTTCAACCAGGTCACCGACATCGACGTGCTGGCCGAGGGCGGGCTGGTCGATGCCGGCTGGCGCGAGGCCTATCCCAACGACGCCTCGCCCTATTACTCGCTGCCGGCGTTTCTGGTGCGCAAGGGCAATCCCAAGAACATCCAGGACTGGGACGACCTGACCCGCGACGACGTGCAGGTGATCTTCCCCAACCCCAAGACCAGCGGCAACGGCCGTTACACCTATCTGGGCGCATGGGCATTCGGGCAGAAACAATACGGCGGCGACCAGGCGCAGACCGAAGAGTTCGTGCGCAAGCTGTTCTCGAACGTGCCGGTCTTCGACACCGGCGGGCGTGCGGCGACCGCGACCTTTGCCGAAAAGGAAATCGGCGACGTGCTGGTGACCTTCGAGGCCGAGACCGGCGGCATCGCTCGGCAATACGCCGAGATGGGGTTGGAGCGCGTCACCCCCTCGCTGAGCGTGATGGCCGAGTTCCCGGTGGCGGTGGTGACCGGCAACACCGGCACCAAGGGCACCGAAGAGGTGTCGCGGGCCTATCTCGAGTTTCTCTATTCCACCCCGGGGCAGCGGATCCTGGCCGAATATTTCTATCGCGTCCATGACGAGGCGGTGCAGGCCGAGTTCGCCGACAGCTTCCCGGAACTGGAGCTGGTCACGGTCGACGAGGCCTTCGGCGGCTGGGACCGGGTCGCGGACGAGCATTTCGCCGAAGGCGGGCTGCTGGACAAGGTGTTCGTGAACCAATGAGCCTTGCCCGATGAGCCCTGCAATGCCCGGCTTTTCCCCCGCGCGGCAGCGGCGCGTGCTGCCCGGCTTCGGCCTGACCATGGGCGTGACGCTGACCTATCTGGGGATCATCGTGCTGATCCCGGTGGCGGCGCTGGTGGTCAAGGGGGCGGGCATCGGGCCGGCGCGGTTCTGGGACATCCTGACCGCGCCGCGCACCCTGGCGGCGCTACGGCTGACGCTGACCGCAGCGGCGATCGCCACCGTCATCAATGCGGTCTACGGGCTGCTGATGGCCTGGGTGCTGGTCCGCTACCAGTTTCCGGGCAAGCGGGTGCTGGACGCGCTGATGGACATTCCCTTTGCGTTGCCTACGGCGGTGGCGGGGCTGGCGCTGTCGGCGCTGTTCGCCGGGAACGGCTGGTATGGCGCGATCCTTGAACCCCTGGGCATCCAGGTGGTCTATACGCTGGCGGGGGTGGTGATCGCGATGACCTTCACCTCGCTGCCCTTCGTCGTGCGCACGGTGCAGCCGGTGCTCGAGGATCTCGACCCCCAGATCGAAGAGGCCGCCCGCACGCTGGGGGCCGAGCCGTTCACCATCTTCCGGCGCGTGGTGCTGCCGGTGATCTTCCCGGCCTATCTGACCGGCATCACCCTGTCCTTCGCCCGCTCGCTGGGCGAGTTCGGTGCCGTCATCTTCATCGCCGGCAACCTGCCGATGAAGACCGAGATTGCCTCGCTGCTGGCGGTGATCCGGCTGGAGGAATACGACTACAACGGCGCCGCGGCCATCGCGCTGGTGCTGCTGGTGATCGCGCTGGCGCTGCTGGCGGTGTCGAACCTGCTGCAATCGCGCGCGCTGCGCTACAAGGCGGATGCGGCATGAACGTCACGGCCATCACCCCGCAGGACAGCGCCCGCGCCGCGCTGAGCCACGACATCGCGATGCGGCGGCTGCTGATCGGGGCGGCGCTGGCTCTGACGGCTCTGCTGGTGGTGGTGCCGCTGGCCTATATCTTCTATCGCGCCTTCGCGGCCGGCTGGCAGGTGTTCGCCGCCAATATCACCGAGCCGAACACCCTGCACGCCATCGGGCTGACCGCGCTGGTCGCGGTGATCGCGGTGCCCGTCAACATCGTCTTCGGCCTCTGCGCCGCATGGGTGATCGCGCGGTTCCGCTTTGCCGGCCGCCGGCTGCTGCTGACGCTGATCGAGATCCCGTTCTCGATTTCCCCGATCATCGCCGGGATCTGCTATCTGCTGCTCTACGGCCGGCAGGGGCTGCTGGGGCCGTTCCTGATGGCCCATGACATCCGCATCCTGTTCGCGCTGCCGGGCATCGTCATGGTCACCATGTTCGTGACCGCCCCCTTCGTGGTGCGCGAGGTGCTGCCGCTGATGCAGGCGCAGGGGTCCGAACAGGAACAGGCGGCGCTGACGCTGGGCGCATCGGGCTGGCAGGTGTTCCGGCTTGTGTCGCTGCCCAATATCCGCTGGGCGCTGGTCTATGGCGCGGTGCTGTGCACCGCCCGCGCGGTGGGCGAGTTCGGTGGGGTCTCGGTGGTCTCGGGCTCGATCCGGGGCCAGACCAACACGCTGCCCCTGCAGATCGAGCTGCTGTTCAACGATCTGAACATGGTCGGCGCCTTTGCCGCCTCCTCCGTGCTGACGCTGATCGCGGTGATCGCGCTGGTGGTCAAGTCGCTGCTGGAAACGCGCCGGGGGTAAGCGGCTGCCGGGGGATCGAGGCCGCAATATATCCTTTGGCGTGCTTTGGTTGTGTTCGGAAAATACAACCATTCGTCGGAAGCCAGGAGGGGATGGGAGAGTGGCCTGCATCGGCAAGGCGTGGACGATCTGGACCTGACCGCCCGGGGCGCCTGAGGATCGGCCGACAGGCAACCGGCCCCGGCCCGCTCAGGGCGCTTCGCACCGCCCCATCGCCGCGTCGAAGGAGGCGTCGCTTTTCTCCAGCCGGCCGTCGTCGATCTGGATCGGGCGAAACGGCGGCTCGCCCTGGGCGCCGGGCTGGACCTGGGTCAGTCGGTAACAGCCGGTGAAGACGGTGACGGTGCCGTCCTTGCCGGTGGCCTGCAGGGCGATCGGGACCAGCGAATGGATCGAGCCGGCGGCGCCCTCGGTCTGCACCTCGCCCAGGCGCAGCTCGACCTGGGCGGTGTCTGCATAGCCGGCGCTGAAATCACCGAGCGGAGGGGCGGTGTCCGCCTTGAAATAGCTCCACGCGCGCAGGTATTCCCCGCGATTGATGGCGTTGTAGAGCGAGACCACCACCCGCTCGGGCGAGGAACGGTCGTCGATATACCGCTCTGCCTGCGGCCCGGCGACCGCCGGGGCCGCCAAGGCGAAAGCCAGACCAAGGGGAAGGACGAAGCGCATCGGGGTTTCCGGTTGCCAGATCATTGCCTCTCAACCCTCGCCGCCCGAGGGGCGTTCCATGCGCGGCCGCGGCGTCCTGCGCCTGCCGCCTGACGGCGCCCCATGCCGCCGGCCGCTCACCATCCCCGCAAGGTCACCGCCCTTCGCGCCCGCGGTAAGGTCGCATGTCCCGGTTCCATTTACTTTTTTGCAACTTGGGCGAAAGTCCGAGTCGATGAGCGAATCCCGGGGAGCATCATGCAGCAATCAGAGCAATCGACGCTGAACTGGGACGATTTCCGCATCGTCTCGGCTGTCTGCGACACCGCCTCGTTCACCCGGGCGGCGCGGTTGCTGGGGATGAACGAAACCACGGTCAGCCGCCGGGTCGGGCGGCTCGAGCGGCTGATGGGGCGCGCCCTGTTCGAGGCGGTGAACGGAGAGCGCCAGCCCACCGATGCCTGCCGGGCCATCCTGGCCGAGTTGCACGACATGGCGGCGGCCGCCGAGGACGCCACCCGGAAACTGCGCGAATCCGACTTTACCAGTCGCAAGTTCCGCCTGACCACCATCGCCGCGCTGGCCGAATACTGCCTGGCGCCGCATCTGGCCGGGTTGCTCGCCGACCTGCCCAGGCTGATCCTGGCCATCGACACCTCGGACCGGAATGTCGACATGTCGCGCTGGCAGGCGGATTTCGCCCTGCGGTTGAACCGGCCGCGGCAGGGTACCTTTCTGATGCGCAAGGTCGGCGTGGTCTCGTTCAGCCTGGTGCGGCCGAAGGACGGGGCGGGCGGCACGCCCGCGCTGGTCGCCTATCCCGACGCCTTGGGCGAAATGCCTGAGATGCACGCGCTTTCCAGCCATGCGCCCGCGCGGAGCGTCCGGCTCGAGACCGCCAGTCTCGAGATCATGCGCCGGTTTCTGAAAAGCGGCACCGCCACCGGGGTGCTGCCGGATTTCATGCTGGGCGAGTTCCTGCAGTCCCCGACGTTCGAGATCGTGCCGGACGTCGCCGCGCGAGAGGTCTGGCTGCTGACGCAGCCGCATCTGCGCAACGATCCGCTGGCCCGCCGCATCGCGGAATGGTGCGCCGATCTGTTCGACGCCCCGCCCGCGCAGGTCCCGCCCTCATACTAAAATACGGCTTTCCGGGCGCATCCCGCCGCGGTGCGGTTCAAACTAACGCTATATTTTACATAAATAATATCCGACTCCGCGCCCGACCCGCATTTTTGCAGCCCCATGCTGCATGTTTAGCAATTTCTCCGATGCGACATCTTGTCTCACTGTCGGGTCATCCAGGGTGACGGCAGCCGTCCGCGTTCCCGAGAATGCGCCGGCTGCAGTTCGCCCTGGGGACCCGATGAGGAGGAGGCGTCCAGTGAGCAGCATGGGTGAGGTCGGGATCGACCCGGATTACGTGACCGGCGTGCCGGATTGCGTCAGTTTTCCCGAACAGTTTTCAAGGACGCGGCGGCTGGCGATCCTGGCCGGCAGTATGGCCGCAGGCGCCGGGGCGGGGTTCGCCATGAACGCGGGGATGGTCGCCCCGCTGCTGGTTGCGGCCGCCTTTGCAGGCGGGGTGCTGTCCACCTGGTCGCCCTGCGGGTATTCCTCGATCTCGCTGCTGCGGCCGACCGGCAAGGGCCCGCGGGCGATGCTGGACTGGCTGCCGACATTCGCGGCGCACGGGCTGGGCTATGCGGCGGGGGCGGTGATCCTCGGGACGCTGCTGGGCGCCATCGGGGTGCTGGCCGGGTTTTCCGGGGTCGCGACCGGCTTTGGACTGGCGCTGCTGGCGCTGATCGGGCTGGCCTATGGCGCGCACCAGCTGGATTTCCTGCGCGTGCCCTATCCGCAGCGCCGCGCGCAGGTGCCCCATGACGCAAGGCAGCGGTTTCCGAAATGGGTGGTCGGCGGGCTTTACGGCCTGTCGCTGGGGCTGGATTACCTGACCTATGTCCAGACGCCCCTGCTGTACATGACCACGGCGGCGGCGGTGCTGACCGGAAATATCGTCCACGCCATTGCGATCATCGCCGTGTTCAACCTGGGCCGCTATCTGCCGGTGGCGGTGAACCTGGCTCCGGTCAGCGACTACCAGATCCAGTCCTGGCTGGGCCGGCATCAGGAACGCGCGGCAATCGCCGACGGCGCGATCCTGACGGCGATCGGCGCGGCCCTTGCGGTGCTGGCGCTGGCCTGACGCACCCGCCCTGACATCCCACGACCCTGAAATCCTTTCCCGCGATCCGTCGCTGCGGTTCCGGGTGCCATCCAAGGGAGGAAACGATGGCTGCTCTTCCACGTGAATCGACCCCGGGCTATCTGAGGCTGCTCGGCGCCGGGCTGACCTGTTCGGTCCTGGCCCTGGGGGCCGCGCAGGCCCAGACCGGACCCGAGCCCGCCGAGGATGCCGAAGCGGCGGCCGCGGCTGCTGCCGACGGCCAGACCCACGGCCAGCGCGCCGCCGCCGAGGCTGCCGCGGCGCTTGCCGCCGGCGAGGCGGACGAGCCGGTGATCCTGAAGGCCCCGCCCCCCGATACCAGGCGCGTCTATGTCCAGGACCCGGCGCATTTCGCCGCCGTTACCCAGCAATATGTCATCGACGGCGCCAGCGGCCGGGTGCTGGGCATGACGGACGGCGGCTTCCTGCCGCATCCGCTGGCGGCCGAGGACGGGTCCTTCTTTGCGCAGGTCAGCTCGGTCTGGTCGCGCATCGCGCGGGGCGACCGCGAGGATTACGTCGAGGTCTTCGATTCCGAGACCTTCCGGCCGATCGCGGATATCGCGATTCCCGACGACGCCCAGCGGTTCCTGGTCGGCACCTATCAGTGGATGAACGCGCTGACCCCCGACAACAAGACCCTGCTGTATTACCAGTTCTCGCCTGCGCCCGCCGTCGGCGTCGTCAACCTGGAAGAGCAGAAGTTCGACCGGCTTCTGGATGTGCCGGACTGCTATCACATCTTCCCCGCCTCTCCGACGGTGTTCTACATGAACTGCCGCGACGGCAGCCTGGCCCGCGTCGATTTTGCAGGTGGCGAAACCGAGGTCACCAACACCGAGGTCTTCCACACCGAGGAAGAGCTGCTGATCAACCACCCGGCGTTTTCCCTGCGCTCGGGGCGGCTGGTCTGGCCGACCTATACCGGCAAGATCTTCCAGATGGACCTGACGGCAGAGGGCGTGAACTTCCGCCCGCCCTTCGAGGCCCTGACCGAGGCCGAGCGCGCCGACGACTGGCGTCCCGGCGGCTGGCAGCAGACCGCTTATCACCGCCCCTCGGACCGCATCTACCTGCTGGTCGACCAGCGCGACGAATGGCGCCACAAGACCGCCAGCCGCTTCGTGGTGGTGATGAACGCCGCGACCGGCGAGCGGATCGACATGCTGGAACTGGGGCACGAGATCGACTCGATCAACGTCAGCCAGGATGCCGAGCCGCTGCTTTACGGGCTGTCGTCGGGCAGCAGGACCCTGCACATCTACGACGCCGCCTCGGGTCAGGAGCTGCGCAGCGTCGACCAGCTTGGCCGCGGTCCGCAGATCCTCATGACCCATGACATGGGGGCGTGACATGCAGCAGCTCGTGCAAGAACCGCTGCTTCACTGGGCATTGCGCAGCTTTCTCGCGGCGCTGTTCGCCACCGCGGCGCTGTCCAAGCTGACCGGCATGGAAGAGTTCTACGGCGTGGTTCGCAACTTCCGCCTGCTGCCCGATGCGCTGGCAAGGGCGGTGGCGATGGTCCTGCCGGTGGCAGAGCTGGCGGTGGCCGCGGGGCTGCTGATCACGCCGCTGGCGGGGCCTGCGGCGCTGGCCGCGGCGCTGCTGCTGGCCGGGTTCGGCCTTGCCATCGCGATCAACGTGCTGCGCGGGCGGACCCAGATCGACTGCGGCTGTTTCCGCAACGGCATGAAGCAGCGGATCAGCTGGGCCATGGTCGCCCGCAACGCCGTGCTGAGCGCGATGGCGCTGGCCGCGGCGCTCGCGCTGCCCGGCGCCCGCGCGGCCGGGCTGGTCGATGCCGCCACCGGCATCATCGCGGGACTGGTCCTGATCCTTCTCTATCTCAGCGCCTCGATGCTGGGCGGATTGCCCGCCCGGCGCCCCTCAACCGCTGCCGTGAAAGGTCGCTGACATGACGTTCCTGATGGTTTCCAACATCCTGCTGTGGGTCGCATTCCTGGGCGTGACCGTGGTCATGCTGGGGCTGATGCGGCAGGTGGGGCTGCTGCACGAACGCTCCTCGCCCATGGGGGCGATGATCACCGACCACGGCCCCGACATCGGCGACAACGCGCCCGAGTTCGACCTGCCGGATTACTTCGGCCGCCCGGTCCATATCGGCGGGGCCTCGGAACGCCCGACGCTGCTGATGTTCACCGCGCCGACCTGCCCGGTCTGCGACAAGCTGTTCCCGATCATCAAGTCGATTGCCCGGGCCGAGAATATCGGCGTGGTCATGATCAGCGACGGCGCCCCCGAGGAACACGCCCGGTTCCTGAAGACCCACGAGCTTGGCCAGATCCGCTATGTCGTCTCGGCCGAGCTGGGGATGGCCTTCCAGGTCGGCAAGATCCCCTACGGCGTGCTGCTGGATGCCGGCGGCATCATCCGCGCCAAGGGCCTGACCAACACCCGCGAGCATCTGGAAAGCCTGCTCGAGGCCGACAAGACCGGCTTTGCCTCGCTGCAGCAGTTCATGGCCAGCCGCAAGAAAACCGCGGCCTGACCCGGCCGATTCCACGCAATCCCAAGCAGAGGGAGGATAAACGATGCTGGGGAACTTCAGGTTCGATTCCATGGTCGAGAAGATGTCGCGCCGGGTGGCCGGCCGCACCAGCCGCCGCGGCGCCATCGGCCGCATCGGCACGGTGCTGGCCGGGGTGGCGCTGGTGCCGCTGCTGCCGGTGGACCGCCGCGGCCGCGTCAGCCGCGCCAATGCCGCCACGCCGGCCGAGGGCAGCGATCCGCGCGCCAAGTGGCAGCCGCAGGACACCGATATCCAGTCCTGCGACTACTGGCGGCACTGTTCCATCGACGGCAACATCTGCGACTGCTCGGGCGGGTCGCTGACCAACTGCCCGCCGGGGACCAAGCTGGCGACGGCGTCCTGGGTGGCCAGCTGCTACAACCCGACCGACGGGCAAAGCTACCTGATCGCCTATCGCGACTGCTGCGGCACCAACATGCCCGGCCGCTGCCCCTGCCTGAACACCGAGGGCGAGCTGCCGGTCTATCGCCCGGAATTCGCCAACGACATCATTTGGTGCTTCGGCGCCGAGGATGACGCCATGACCTATCACTGCACCATCTCGCCCATCGTCGGCCGCGCCAGCTGACGATCCTGGCCGGGCGGCGGTTCGCCCGGTCCAATTCCCCCAGGAGGTTTCCATGATTTCCGCAATGACGTTCCGATCCGCGCTTGCCGCTTTCCTGCTGTCCGCCGTCAGCGCCACCGGAGCATTTGCACAGGACAGGATCGCCGTGCTGACCGAGGCGCCGGTGGCGGCCGCCGAAGTGCCGGCCGATGCCATCGTCGTGAACATCGACAAGATGAAATACGACGTGCCGGAACTGACCGTCCAAGCCGGCGACACCGTCTATTGGGTCAACAAGGAGGTGATGCCCCACAACGTCGCCTTCAAGAAGGGCATCGTCGGCGACGGGGATTTCCGGGGCGAGATGCTGAAGAAGGATCAGGCCTACGCCATCACCTTCAACGAGGCCGGTGATTTCGAGTATTTCTGCACGCCGCATCCGTTCATGCGCGGCAAGGTCATCGTCGAATAGGCCGGTCGGGATGTGGATTCCTTACGACATCCGCGCCTCGCTCAAGGCCGACAGCCGCAGGGACACCCTGCGGCTGTCGCAGGCGGATCCGCGCCCGCGGGATTTCGTGGTCGGGTTCTTCCTGCGCAACCCGGTCACCCAGGCGTGGGAGCTGGACCTGGTGGCGGACGAGGGCTCGGCCGAGCTGCCGGCCGGGCCCGAGCTGCCGGATGCGTATCTGAGCCTGCATCCCAACCAGGCCGGCAAGCTGGCCGAGGTGATCTATCGCCTGCCGGCCCGCTCTGCGACCGAGGCGCTGGAGCTGACCCATGCCGACATGCAGCGCCGGATGCTGCGCTGGCTGGTCGAGATCGGCCGCGGCATGGCCATCGCCGGCTGGCGGGTCGCGGACATGGCCCATGGCGCGCGCTGGCGCTGCACGCCGTTCCGGCCAAGCGCGATGCAGGTGAACCATGCGGCGCTGTCGCCGCTGGACGCGGATCTGGCGCCGGTGGTCGAGCTGTTCCAGCGCGCCCGCAACGCCCCCGATGCGGCCAGCCGGCTGCTGGCGGGGTTCGCGGTGCTGGTCGCGGCGCTTCGCCATCCCGCCATGGCCGGCTGCGGGGCAGGGGCGCTGCGCGTCACCCAGGAAATGCTGGTCCATGCCGGCGCGCTGGCGCTGTCGGACCAGCTGCTGGACCTGTCGCTGCCCGAGCTTGTCGCCACGCTGCGCCCCGAGCATGAGCGGCTGGTCGGCGCGGACGGGGTGCTGCTGCCGGTGCTGGACGATCTGACGGGGCAGCGGCGCCTTGCGGTGCTGGCGAACCTTGCCGACCTGGCCGCGCATCGCCTGATCGTCGGCGAGATCCGGGCGCGGCAAGACTCTCGCGCGCCCGCCGCCCGCCCGCCTGTCCCCGAACTGGTCGAGGGAGGGTAGGGTGATGACGAGGCCACCGCTGCCGCGCGCCCTGGTCCTGTTGTCCCCGGTCCTGCTTGCCGCGGCCGGGGTGGTGCTGGCGGCGACGCCAGAGCAGGGCCGGCATGACCCCTCGCCCCGCGACGAAGGGCAGCTGGCGGCGCTGGGGCGCGAACTGTTCCACGACCGCGGGCTGTCGCGCGACGGCACCCAGTCCTGCGCGACCTGCCACGACCCCGAGTTTGCCTTTACCGACCCGCGGGAAACCACGGCCGGGCGGGCGGTGTCGCTGGGCGACGACGGCGTGTCCCATGGCGACCGCAACACCCCGACCCTGTCCTATGCCGCGTTCAGCCCCGATTTCCACCAGACCGCCCCCGGCGCCTTCAAGGGCGGGCAGTTCTGGGACGGGCGCGCGGACAACCTGCGCGACCAGGCCGGCCAGCCGATGCTGAACCCGGCCGAAATGGCGATGCCGGATCGCGAGACGGTGGTTTCCCGCCTGCGCGCCAGCCCCGAATATCGCACCGCCTTTGCCGGGCTGTTCGGCGAGGATGCGCTGGCGGATGTGGACCGCGCCTTCGACCACGCGGCCTCGGCGCTGGCCGCCTATCAGCAGACCGAGGAGTTCGCGCCCTTCGATTCCAGGTTCGACCGCTATCTGCGCGGCGAGGCCACCCTGACCCCGCAGGAAGAGTTCGGCCACACCGTGTTCATCACCTGGAACTGCCGGCTCTGCCATCAGGTCCGCCAACCCAGCTTCGTTGCGCAGGAAACCTTCACCAGCTATGAGTTCCACAATATCGGCGTGCCGGTGAACCATAAGGTGCGCCGGGTGAACGGGCTGGGCGCAGGGCATGTCGATCAGGGGCTGCTGTCGCGGCCGGGGATCGACGATCCGGCCCAGGCGGGGCGGATCAAGGTGCCGACGCTGCGCAATGTCGCCGTGACCGGCCCCTACATGCACAACGGCGTGTTCAGCGACCTGCGCACCGCGGTTCTGTTCTATAACAAATACACCAGCCGCCGGCCGCAGTCGCAGATCAACCCGGAAACCGGCGCGCCCTGGGGCGACCCCGAGGTGGCCGAGAACCTGTCGCTGACCGAGTTGCAGTCGGGGCTGATGCTGGACGATGCGCGCATCGATGCGCTGGTCGCCTTTCTCGAGACCCTGACCGACCGGCGCTACGAGCCGCTGCTGGCCGAACAGAAACGCGCAAGAGAGGAGGCCGCCGCCGGCAGGTGACGACCACGCACCCCAGGACCACGCACCCCGGGAAGGAGGGCGCAGAATGGCATCCGGCAAACGCAAGATGAACCGGCGGACCGCAATCGCCGAGGTCGCCCGCACCGCCGGCGCGGTCTGTCTGGGCGGACTGTCGCTGGCGGCGCTGGTCCGCTCGGCCGACCAGGCCGACGCCCGCGCCCTTCGCCCGCCGGGCGCCCAGCCGGAACCGGACTTCCTGTCGGCCTGCGTGCGCTGCGGCCTGTGCGTGCAGGCCTGCCCCTATGGCACGCTGTCGCTGGCCGAATGGGGGCAGGAACCCGCCGTCGGCACGCCGTTCTTCACCCCGCGCGAGGTGCCCTGCTACATGTGCCGCGACGTGCCCTGCGCGCGCGCCTGCCCCACCGGGGCGCTGGACCGCGACATCGCCATAAGCGACGCGGACATGGGGGTCGCGGTGCTGGTCGGGCACGAGGACTGCCTGAACTACAAGGGCATGAATTGCAGCATCTGCGTGCGGGTCTGCCCGATCCGCGGCGACGCCATCACGCTTGAGGAGGGCGAGTTCAACGGCCGCAAGATCATGGTCCCGACCGTGCATTCCGCGCATTGCACCGGCTGCGGCACCTGCGAGAAGCACTGCGTCACCGGCCACGCCTCGATCCGGGTGCTGCCGCGCGATCTGGGCCTTGGCGGCGACGGCCGCAACCGGGCCGGGCGGGCGACGTGATCGGCTGGTGGATCTCGGACAGCCGCAAGCTGGCGGTCGCTTCCCGCGGGCTGCTGCCCGCGCATAAATGGTGGCTGCTGCGCCGGCTCTGCCAGGTCTGGGTGCTGGGGCCGTTCATGCTGGGGCCGATGGCGGGGATCTGGCTGGTTCGCGGTAATTTCGCCGCCAGCGACATCGGCGGGGTGGTGACGCTGGCCGATCCCTATGTGCTGCTGCAATCGCTGGCGGGCGGGGCCGTGCCCATCGCCCCGGTGGTGGTCGGCGCCCTGCTGATCCTGCTGCTCTACCTGGTGGTCGGCGGCCGCGCCTATTGCGGCTGGGTCTGCCCGGTGAACATCGTCACCGACACCGCCCACTGGCTGCGCGAAAAGACCGGCCTGACCCGGGACCGCAAGCTGGACCGGCGCAGCCGGCTGGTGATCCTCGGGGCCACGCTGGTCGCCTCGGGCCTGACCGGCACCATCGCGTGGGAGTTCGTCAACCCGGTCAGCCTGCTGCAGCGCGGCCTGATCTCCGGCATCGGCTT
Organism: Paracoccus sp. SJTW-4; assembly: GCF_047716885.1. NCBI lineage: Bacteria > Pseudomonadati > Pseudomonadota > Alphaproteobacteria > Rhodobacterales > Paracoccaceae > Paracoccus > Paracoccus sp. SJTW-4. The sequence continues at coordinate 205,388 of NZ_CP136681.1, forward strand.
TGGCTGGACCATTATCCTCGCGGTGTTCCTGCTGGATCTGGTCGTGGCGCGCCGGGCCTGGTGCAGCCATTTGTGCCCGGTCGGTGCCTTTTACGGGCTGGTCGGCCGGGCCTCGGTCGTCCGGGTCTCGGCCGCCCGCCGCGATGCCTGCACCGACTGCGGCGCCTGTTTCAACATCTGCCCCGAGCCGCATGTGATCGTCCCCGCGCTGAAAGGCGAGGGCAGCCCCCTGATCCTGTCCGGAGACTGCCAGAACTGCGGCGGCTGCATCGATTCCTGCCCGGTGAAGGTCTTCCACCTCTCGACCCACGGGCGCGGAGGGGCTCGCGCGCTACTTACAGAAGGCCGCGGGTAACGACGACGACCCGCCGTCGTCGCGCAACCCCTGGCCGCCTGACCATGACCGACACGGGCGGCGGGTGCTGCTCAACCTTGAACCGGGGCGCCTCCAATATTCCGCCACATCGGAAGATTTATTGGTTGTAGGTGCCATGCCCGCGAATGAAATGCTGAAGGCCACGGAGGCGACCGTGGCCGCCCGCGTCAGCTTGCGCGACGTCAATGGTGTCATCGACTTCCGCATCGGCGGGGGTACCCTCATGAGAGCACATTTCGAACCACGCGAGAAAATGTAATCCGCTGAAATTGTGAAAATGAGGGGGCGTCGTGGTCGTGCTGCTTCCTCAATTTGTGCCGGTTTCAACCGGATAATAACCTGTTGCGCAGGCCGGTATGGGAATGGTTGTGAAGTATACGATCGTTGCCGGTGAGCGGCAGGCAGCGTGACCTGACTCACTGGCATCTGCTGCGGTTGCGCGGCCCGCGCGCTCTCGAGGAGTGCGGGTGTTATTATGTCTGGCGTTGATCATATGAAGGTTCCCTGAACCTGAATTCGTAGGAGGAGACTGAAAACAAAAGATACCGATGAAGAAAATGCGCGTTCTGGAGTGCTTCGCTTTGTCGCACTGCTGTCGGCTAAAAGCAGGACGACATCTTGATGAATATCAACTAAAAAAATAACGATATCCGCTAAGTTTCCGCCCGCTTCTTATCCCACCAAAGGATGCTGTTGATATGAAGGTCGTCACCAAGGCCGTAGCGTCAATTTTCGTTGCTTCCGCATTGATCGGAGCTGCATCTAGTTCCGTAGTTGCACAAGATCTGCAGTCGAATGTCCAGGTGCAAGCTCCTGCTGGCACTTATGAGCTGGACCCAACGCATGCGATATTGTTGTGGTCGGTCAAGCACAACGGAATTTCCAATTATACTGCGAGATTCAGTGAAATTAGTGCAGTATTGAAGCTTGATCCCGGGAAGATCGAGGAATCTTCGATTGAAGTTGTTATTGATCCGAGCTCTGTTGATTTTCACCCAGAACTGAGCCGGGTAGGCGCATAATTTTCACTGAGAATTGAGCCATGTGAACCTTTCCCCAACGCAGTGAGCGGCGGGGGCAACGGAGTGATCCACATGGGACTTTTGAACATCATCCGACGAATGCATTTGCGGCAGAATCTGTCGATCCGCGAGATTGCGCGGCGCACGGGACTGTCACGGAATACCGTGACGAAGCATCTTGCGGCGGGCACGATCGAGCCGACCTTTGCCACGCCGGAGCGGCCGAGCAAGCTTGACCCCTTCGCCGAGAAGCTGGCCGGCTGGCTGAAGACCGAGGCCGGGAAGTCGCGCAAGCAGCGGCGGACGCTGAAGCAATTGCATGCCGATCTTGAGGCGCTCGGCTTCACCGGCTCTTACGGCCGGGTTGCAGCCTTTGCACGGCAATGGCGGGCAGATCGGCAGCGTGAGCAGCAGACCACGGGGCGCGGAACCTTCGTTCCGCTGTCTTTCCGCCCAGGCGAAGCCTTCCAGTTCGACTGGAGCGAGGACTTTGCCGTTCTGGGCGGCGAGCGCACGAAGCTGCAGATGGCCCATATCAAGCTGGCGCACAGCCGCGCCTTTCTGGTTCGCGCCTATCTCTTGCAGACACACGAGATGCTGTTCGATGCCCATTGGCATGGCTTCCGCGTCTTCGGCGGTGTGCCCGGTCGCGGGATCTACGACAATATGCGGACGGCGGTGGATCGCGTCGGCCGCGGCAAGGAACGGCAGATCAACATCCGCTTCCTCGCGATGGCAAACCATTATGTCTTTGAGCCGGAATTCTGCAATCCGGCGGCAGGGTGGGAGAAGGGGCAGGTCGAGAAGAACGTCCGGGATTCCCGCCACCAGATCTTGCAAGCGATGCCGGACTTTCCCGACCTTGCCGCGCTGAATGTCTGGCTGGAGCAGCGCTGTCAGGACCTGTGGCGCGAGACGGCACACGGCACCTTGCCGGGCTCGATCGCCGATGTCTGGGGCGAGGAGCGGGCGAGCTTGATGCCGTTGCCCACAGCCTTTGATGGCTTCGTCGAGCAGAGCAAGCGCGTCTCGCCCACCTGCCTGATCAGCTTCGAGCGCAATCGCTACAGCGTTCCGGCACCCTTTGCGAACCGGCCTGTCAGCCTGCGGATTTATCCGGACCGGCTGGTCGTGGCGGCCGAGGGCAACATCCTGTGCGAACACCGGCGGATCATCGAGCGCAGCCACCAGCTACCACCGCGAACGATCTATGACTGGCGACATTACCTGGCGGTCGTGCAACGCAAGCCCGGGGCGCTTCGGAATGGCGCGCCCTTCCTGGAATTGCCGCCGGCTTTCCGGCAGTTGCAGGAGCACATGTTACGCAAGCCCGGTGGTGATCGCGAGATGGTCGATGTCCTCGCTCTCGTGCTCCATCACGATGAGCAAGCCGTGCTCACCGCCGTGGAACTGGCCCTGGCCGAGGGCGTGCCCACCAAGACCCATGTCCTGAACCTGCTGCACCGGCTGGTCGACGGCAAGGTGGTGGGGGGACCGCCGCTGGATACGCCACACGCGCTGGCCCTGCGCCGTGAGCCCAAGGCCAATGTCGAGCGCTATGACGGGTTGCGCACCCAAATCGCCGGAGGCCGCCATGCGTCATGATCCCGCCAGCGGCGCCATCGTCATCATGCTTCGCAGCCTGAAGATGCATGGCATGGCGCAGGCTGTCACTGATCTGATCGAGCAAGGCGCCCCGGCCTTTGAAGCCGCCATCCCGATCTTGTCGCAGCTGCTGAAGGCCGAATTGGCTGAGCGTGAAGTCCGTTCCATCGCCTATCACATGAAAGCCGCGCGTTTCCCTGCCTACAAGGATCTGGCGGGCTTCGACTTCTCGGCCAGCGAGGTGAATGAGGCGACGGTGCGCCAGTTGCACCGCTGCGAGTTCATGAGCGGCGCCGAAAATATCGTGCTGATCGGCGGGCCGGGCACCGGCAAGACCCATGTCGCGACCGCACTCGGCATCCAAGCCATCGAGCATCACCGCCGAAAGGTTCGCTTCTTCTCGACCATAGAACTGGTCAACACCCTCGAACAGGAGAAAGCCAGGGGCAAGGCCGGGCAGGTCGCCGAAAGCCTGACCCGCCTCGACCTCGTGATCCTCGACGAACTGGGATACCTGCCCTTCAGCGCCTCCGGCGGTGCATTGCTCTTCCATCTGCTGAGCAAGCTTTACGAACGCACCAGCGTCGTTATCACCACCAATCTCAGCTTCAGCGAATGGGCGACGGTCTTCGGCGATGCCAAGATGACCACCGCGCTGCTCGACCGGCTTACTCATCGCTGCCACATCCTGGAGACCGGAAACGACAGCTTCCGCTTCAAGGCCAGTTCAGCCGCAGCAGCCCAGAAAAAGGAGGGGACGTCACATGCCTTGACCCCAGCTTGACCCTCAATCCATAGTCAGAGGTGGCTCAATTCTCGATGGAAAACCCGGCTCAGTTCTGGGTGAAAATCAACAGTCCGGGACATCTAGTCGCATTTTCCCGATCTCGCGGCTTTGCGCGGCTCTGTCGGCGAAGATGAAGGCGCCAAACTCCGGCTCTCGGTGATGAGTGAATTGGAAAACCGGATCCTACAGGAGATCCTGATCGCGATGGTGGGCGGACTGAAGGCTTCCCCGAAGCGATCAGCCGACTTTTCCGGGACAGATACCCAGAGTTCAGGACGCCCAACATTGAAATTAAGGTCAACCGAGATCCTGTTCCATCGACATCATGACCGCCAGCAACCTGGCACGATTGTCAAGGTTGCTGGTTGCCTAAAGGTGAACGGCCTCGACGGCGAAGATGCCTCCTGTCGAAACCCGCTCTGCGCCGGACGGCGCAGAGCGCACATATGTGGATCCGCGTTATTTCACCGGCCTGCTAGTGGTCACCTCATGGCGAATAGCTCTTGATGGAACCGCTTCGCGACTGGCAGTCCCTGTGCGGCAAAATCCTGTCGGAGCGCCTCACCGAACCCTGCCGGACCGCAGAACCAAATGCTGGCGTTGCGCCAATCCGGCACAGCCGTACGAATGCGATCGCCCGTCAATAAGCCGTCGCGGGAATCAACCAGGACATGAAGGCGGATTCCCGCTGCCGCCGCATCCTCTGTCAGCTTGGTGATAGCCTGTTCGTCGTATTCGGCAGTCGTATGAAACAGGTCGATTACTGGATGAGGATGGTCTGGATGTGCGTGTCGTTCCTGCGCCAGATGCTTCATGCCGGCGATGAACGGCGTGATGCCGATGCCGCCGCCTATCCAGATCTGCCGGGGCTGACCGTTCTCGAAATTGAAACAGCCATATGGCCCTTCGATCCTGACCTCTTGGCCCACGTTCAGCTTCTCGCGCAGGCGGCTGGTGTGGTCGCCGAGTTGTTTGGTTATAAAGATGATGCGTCGATCCTTTTCGTTCCAGGCAGAGGCGATCGTGTAGGGATGAGCCCCTTCGGCGCTATCAGACATGGCGAACGCAAACTGGCCGGGCTTGTGGCCGGGCCAGCCCTCGAGCACCTCGATCTCAATCTCGAGAGCCTTCACACCTGGGTAGTATTGGAGAGAGACGATCTTGCCCCGAACCTGCCGTCTTGCGCCGGCGAGGCGCAGCAAAACCACAACCGCCGCACAAGTCCCTGCCGCAAGAAGCAATGCCATTACCGCCCCGATTGGCGACATCCAATAACTGAACGTGGTCAGGACAATAGTGTGGAACACGAGTACCAGATAGACGACGGCCAGCAGGCGGTGCGTTTTATAGAACGGCCGGTAAGGGAAATATTTGATAAGTGCCAGCGCAATCAGCAGTACGGCAGCGTAGAATGCCCATTCGCCTACACCCTCTGCTGTCCCGCGCTGACTCAGGAAAAATTGTTCGATGGTATTTTCCAGGGGCGGTCTTTCGCCTCGTACCGGCGGCTCGAGCAAGCCCCAGCCTACGGCCCATTTCGGCCCCTTGCTCCAAAGCCAGTGGATCACAGCGACGACGAGAGCCGTGATGCCCAGCCATTTGTGCAGGCGGTACATCTTGTCCAGCCCACCGAACCACCGTTCCGGCCATTGCGGCCGTAGTGCCAGAATCATGGCGATGCTCATGGCTGCCATGGCAATAATGCCGGTGTACTGGACTATCACCCCACGGAACGCGAAGAAGCCGGTTGTCTGGAACACTGTTGGTTCTGCCGCCAACCACAAAACGGTCAACAGCGCCAGAGCGCCCCAGAAGGTGAACTTGATATGTCGCATCGTGGCAGGTTCTTTTTGTAGTGGCCATTGCGCTTTGTGTATTGCTCGAAGGCTTCGAGCTCGTTGACGCAGGTCAAGAGTGGGGCACGCCGTGCGCCTGTCGCGAAATTGTGAAAATCAACCGGACCTGCGGGCAACAGTTCGGGGCGTAGGGGCGCGCATTGCTGCCGTCAGCCACAATAGCGTCAGAGCTTGAGAGGGCGGCGCGCATTGGCGCAGCGCGTCGAGATTGCCGACGACGAGATTCGCATCATGGGATCGAAATCGGAATTGCTGCGAACGCTAATCGCCGCTTCTGGTATGAAACGCGGTGTAGTTCTGTTCTGAAATGGCGCACCCGACAGGATTCGAACCTGTGACCTCTGCCTTCGGAGGGCAGCACTCTATCCAGCTGAGCTACGGGTGCCGTCCGGGTCGTTTAGTGCAAGCCGTCGCGGCCCGCAACCCGTATTCGTGCGGGGCGCGGCGGGGCGGGGGCGGGCAGGGCGGGCGCCGCCGCCCCGCCGCCCCGCCACCCCGGGCGCGCGGAAATCGCCGCCAAGGCTTGCAATCGCCGGCGATCGCGCATATGTGGCGCGCACTTCACAGGCAAGGGCGGGCCGCGGGCGGGAGACATCCGTTCAGGTCCACCGGTTGGGGGCGACCCCTGATCCCTTGCCCAAGGCGCAAACCGGAAAGGACATGGACATGGCGCTTCCCGAATACTCCATGCGTCAGCTGCTGGAAGCTGGCGTTCACTACGGCCACCAGACCCAGCGCTGGAACCCGCGCATGGCCGAATACATCTATGGCGACCGCAACGGCATCCATATCATCGACCTGACCCAGACCGTCCCGCTGCTGGACCAGGCGCTGCAGGTGATCCGCGATACCGTCGCCAAGGGCGGGCGGGTGCTGTTCGTCGGCACCAAGCGCCAGGCGCAGCGCGCAGTGGCCGATGCCGCGGAAAAATCCGCGCAGTTCTACATGAACCACCGCTGGCTGGGCGGCACGCTGACCAACTGGAAGACCGTCTCGCAGTCGATCCAGCGGCTCAAGCAGATCGACGAGCAGATGGCCTCGGGCGCCGAAGGGCTGACCAAGAAGGAACGCCTGGGGATGGAGCGCGAGCAGGCCAAGCTGCAGGCCAGCCTGGGCGGCATCCGCGACATGGGCGGCCTGCCGGACCTGCTGTTCGTGATCGACGTGAACAAGGAAGACCTCGCGGTCCAGGAAGCCAACAAGCTGGGCATCCCGGTGGTGGCGATCGTGGACACCAACTGCTCGCCCAAGGGCATCGCGCATGTGATCCCGGGCAACGATGACGCCGCCCGCGCCATCGCGCTGTACTGCGACCTGGTGGCCCGCGCCGCGCTGGACGGCATGAGCGCGCAGATGGGCGCCGCCGGCGTCGACCTGGGTGCGCTGGCCGAGCTGCCGGCCGAGGAACTGGACGATCTGTCCGGGGACGAAGCCGCCGCCGCTGCCGAGGAACAGGCCAGCGCCGTCGACGCGTAAGCCGCGACCGGCCGCAGGCACCCAACCACATGCAGGCGGGGGCATTCCCCGCCTGACCCGTTCAAGCAAGGAGATGACCATGGCTATCACGGCCGCGATGGTGAAAGAGCTGCGCGAATCGACCGGCGCCGGCATGATGGACGCCAAGAAGGCGCTGCAGGAAACCTCGGGCGACATGGAAGCCGCGGTCGACTGGCTGCGCACCAAGGGCCTGGCGAAAGCCGCCAAGAAATCCGGCCGCATCGCCGCCGAAGGTCTGGTGGCCGTCGCCGTCGAGGGTGGCAAGGGCGTCGCTGTCGAGGTGAACTCGGAAACCGATTTCGTCGGCAAGAACGCCGAGTTCCAGTCGATGGTCGGCGACATCGCCCGGACCGCGCTGTCGGTCGATTCGACCGAGGCGCTGGCCGCCGCGCCGCTGAACGGCAAGCCGGTCAGCGAAGTGCTGACCGACGCCATCGCCCGCATCGGCGAAAACATGACTCTGCGCCGGATGGTTGCGGTCCGTGGCGACCACGTGGTCTCGTATGTCCACAACGCCGCCGCCCCCGGCATGGGCAAGATCGGCGTGCTGGTCGCGCTGAAGGGCGACGCCGACAAGGCGCAGGAGCTGGGCAAGCAGATCGCGATGCACATCGCGGCGACCTCGCCCGCCTCGCTGTCCGAGGCCGACCTGGACCCGGCGCTGGTCGAGCGTGAAAAATCGGTGCTGACCGAGCAGGCCCGCGAATCGGGCAAGCCCGAGGCGGTGATCGAAAAGATGATCGTCGGCCGCATGTCGAAGTTCTTCGAGGAAGTGACGCTGCTGGGCCAGAAATTCGTCATCAACCCCGACGTGACCGTGGCCCAGGCCGCGGCCGAGGCCGGGCTGGAAGTGACCGGCTACGCCCGCGTCGCCGTCGGCGAAGGCATCGAGAAGAAAGAGGAAGACTTCGCCGCCGAGGTCGCCAAGACCCTGCAAGGCGCCTGAGCAACTCCTCTGCTCCAAGATCCGGCCGGTCCCCACGGGGGCCGGCCGTTTTCGTTGCAGATGCCGGATGGGTGTCGCGCGTTCAGGGCTGGTTTAAAAGGCCGGATTGACTGTCGTCCACTACACCACAGCGGTGCGGCAAGCGCCTCAGCCAAGGTGCACCCGCCCGCCGGACAGGACCCTGTGCTGCGCGGGCGTTTTCTTGCAGGTTTCCGGTATCGGAGTGACCGCTACCCGCGGCGCCGAAGCGAAGATGGTAAGCGCCCAGGTCACAAGCCCCCGCCGCCGGACAAGCCCCTCTGGACCCGGGCTTTCCCCTTTGCCGCGCTCCAGGCGCCGGACAGCCGTTGCCCGCGGCAGCGCAACCCCTACACTCCGCCTCATCTTCTGTCCTCCAAATATCCCCGCCGGAGGCTCCGGCCGCGCCATCCAGCGCCGCAGTTCCACTCCTCACCGCGGCACAACTTCCTGCGACCAAAGGCGGACACCCGGCCCCCCGGCGTTGACTTGCCCGCCCGTGCTTCCAATCTTCATCCCAGATGCGACAACGGAGGAGGTGACGCATGGCCTGGTCGAAACCGATCGCCCGCGAAGTCAGGTGCGGGATGGAAATCAACATGTATGGTCCGGCCGAGGACGATCGCGACGCCCGCGACGTTCTCTGACGACCGTCCACAGTGAAGCTGAGGATTCTTGGGGCGGCCGCCGGAGGGGGGCTGCCCCAATGGAATTGCGGCTGCCCGAATTGCCGTGACGCGCGGACGGGACGGATTGCGCCGATGACGCAATCCTCGGTCGCGGTGACGGTGGGGGGCGAAACCGTGGTGCTGAATGCCTCGCCCGATATCCGTGCGCAGCTGCCCGCCTGCGGGCTGGTGCCGCCGGGGCTGCGCGGCAGTCCGCTGCGGGCGGTGGTGCTGACCAATGGCGACGTGGATCACATCGCGGGGCTCTTGAGCCTGCGCGAGAACAGTCCGTTCACCATCCACGCCACGCCGTCCACGCTGGCGATCCTCGACCAGCCGATCTTCCGGGTGCTGAACCAGGATCACGTCGCCCGCACGCCCATCCGTCTGGACCAGAAGTTCCAACCGCTGCCGGGTCTGACGGTTACCGCCTTTGCCGTCCCCGGCAAGGTGGCGCTGTGGCAGGAGGAGGGCGAGCCCGATACCGCGCTGATCGGCGAACAGACCGTGGGGCTGCGGCTGGACCACGGCGGCCGCACGGCGTTCTATATTCCCGGCTGCGCGGCGGTCACCGACGAGCTGCTGGACCGGCTGGCTGACGCCGACCTGCTGCTGTTCGACGGCACGGTCTGGGCCGACGACGACATGGAACGCAGCGGCACCGGCGTCAAGACCGGCGCCCGCATGGGGCATCTGGCGATGGACGGTCCCCATGGCAGCATCGCCCGGCTGGCCGGGCTGCGGGCGCGCCGCATCTTCACCCATATCAACAACACCAACCCGGTGCTGCAGCCCGGCTCGCCCGAACGCGCCGCAGTGGCCGCCGCCGGCTGGGAACTGGCCCACGACGGCATGGAGATCGACCCGTGAACGACCACACCCCGAACCGTTCCGCCTTCGAATCCCGGCTGCGCCGCATCGGGGCCGAGCGCTATCACGACAAGCACCCGTTCCACGCGCTGCTGCATTCGGGCGGCTGCGACATCGACCAGGTGCGGGCCTGGGTGATCAACCGCTATTACTATCAGTCGCGCATCCCGATGAAGGACGCGGCCTTCATGTCGCGGGTGGACGATCCGGCGCTGCGCCGGGCCTGGCGTTCGCGCATCGAGGATCACGACGGCACCGAGGATCACCCCGGCGGCATCTGGCGCTGGCTGCGGCTGGCCGAGGGGGTGGGGCTCGACCCGGATTACGTGGCCTCGACCCGGGGCGTGCTGCCCGCCACGCGTTTCGCGGTCGACGCCTATGTGCGCTATGTCCGCGATCAGCCGCTGCTGGCGGCGGTGGCCTCGTCCCTGACGGAACTTTTCGCCCCGGCGATCCATGAACAGCGCATCGCCGGCTTGCTGGCGCATTACGATTTCGCCAATCCGCAGACCATCAGCTATTTCCAGCACCGCCTGACCGAGGCCCCCAAGGACGTGGCCTTTGGCCTTGGCTGGGTGCTGGACCACGCCCGGACCGCCGAACAGCAGGACATGGCCGCCGCCGCGCTGGTGTTCAAGACCGATGTGCTGTGGGCGCAGCTTGACGCGCTGTATTCGGCCTATGTCGCCCCCGGCCGCATCCCCCCGGGCGGCTGGCAGCCGGGCGAAGGGTTGCTGGGATGACCGGGCCGCTGACCCCCACGGACCGGCCGTTCCTGCCGCGCGGGGTGCGGCTGCACCACGACCGGGTGCGCGACCTGCCGGTGCTGCTGGGTCCGGAAACCGCGCTGATGCTGGATCCGGTGGGCCACGCGGTGCTGGCCGAGCTGGACGGCGCCCGCGACATCGCCGCGATCAGCGCGGCGCTGGCCGAACGCTACGCCGCGCCGGTCGAGGTGATCGAGGCCGACGTGATCGAGTTTCTGGGCAACATGGCCGCGCAGCGGCTGGTGGAGGTCGCATGACCGCAATTCCGCAACCCACGCTTTCGCCGGACGCCACGCCGGCGCGACTGGTCCGCCCACCGCCGGCGCCGCCCCTGGCGATGCTGGCCGAGCTGACCCACCGCTGCCCGCTATCCTGCCCCTATTGCTCGAACCCGCTGGAGCTGGCCGCCCGCGACAGCGAGCTGACCACCGCCGAATGGGCCGAGGTGTTCCGCCAGGCCGTGGCGCTGGGGGTGCTGCAGCTGCATATCTCGGGGGGCGAACCGGCCTCGCGTTCCGATCTGGTCGCCATCGTCGCCGCGGCGCGAGAGGCCGGGCTTTATACCAACCTGATCACCTCGGGGATCGGGCTTACGGGTGCGCGGCTGGACGAACTCGACGCCGCCGGGCTCGATCATGTGCAGCTGTCCCTGCAGGGGGTGAATGCGGGGGTGGCGGATTTCGTCGGCGGCTATCGCGGCGGCTTCGACCGCAAGATGCAGGTCGCGGCCGAGATCGCCCGCATCGGCCTGCCGCTGACCCTCAACGCGGTGATGCACCGCCACAATCTGGGCGATCTGGCGCAGACCATCGCGCTGGCCCACCAGCTTGGCGCGCGGCGGATCGAGATCGCCTGTGTGCAGTTCCAGGGCTGGGCGCTGAAGAACCGCGCCGCCCTGCAACCCACCCGCGAACAGGTGGATCAGGCCAAGCGCATGGTCGCGCAGGCGCGGCGCGACTATGCCGGAAAGCTCGCCATCGACTTTGTTCCGCCCGATTATTTCGCCGATTTTCCAAAGGCCTGCATGAACGGCTGGGGTTCGACCGGGCTGAACGTCACCCCCGATGGCACCGTGCTGCCCTGCCACGCCGCGGCGACGATTCCGGGGCTGAGCTTTGACAATGTGCTGGCGACGCCGCTGGCGCGGATCTGGAACGAGGGCGCGGCCTTCAACCAATTTCGCGGCACCGACTTTCTGCCCGAGCCCTGCCAGAGCTGCGAGCGCCGCGACATCGACTATGGCGGCTGCCGCTGCCAGGCGATGGCGATCGCGGGCGATGCGCGGGCGACCGACCCGGTCTGCCGCCGCTCGCCCCACCGCGCGCGGCTGGACGCGATCATCGCGGCGGAATCCTCGGCGCCGCCGCCCGATTTCGTCTATCGGCGGATGGGGCGGGGGTAGCGCCTAGCGCCCGCGCGGCTTGCGGGCGGCCAGCAGCATCCGCGCGTGTTCGGCGATGTAGAGCGTGAACCCGGCGATCCAGGCGGCGCCGGCGGCGGCGATCAGGGTGTTCCAGGCGGCGAACTCGGCCCCGACCCGCAGCAGGGCCGAGGCCGCGATGGCGAGGAAGGCCAGCGTCGTGGGCCATGTCGCCTCGGTGGCGCGGCCGGTGTGGCTGCGGGTGGCGCGGGTCATCACCGCCAGCATCTCGCCCCCGATGGCGCCGGCGGCGAACACATGCAGCGCCGCGGCCTGCGTCAGCCCGCCAAGCGCCGCCAATGCCACCGCGGCAAAGCCCAGCGGCACCATCAGCCAGCCCAGATGCAGCCCCCAGACCATCGGCTCATGCCACGCCCGCCAGCCGCGCCAGCGCGCCAGCCGCAGTAGGTTGACCGCCGCGGCAAGGGCGCAGGACGCGGCGGCGGCGGGGGTTTCCGGCAGCGCCACCCACAGCGCCAGCGCCGCCACCGACAGGGCCACCGATACGCGGTCGAACCCGTCCAGCGGCGCGGGGACCGGGCCGGGGCGGTGCCGGGCCAGCCAGTTGCGGGTAAAGCTCGGCACCAGCCGCCCGCCCATGATCAGGATCAGCACCACATATCCCGCCACCGCCGCCCGCGCCGCCGGGCGCGGGTCGGCGCCCGTCAGCACCAGGGCGTGAAACCACAGGTTAGCCGCCGCGATCACCGCCACCAGCCCCACCAGCTTGAGGTCGCGCCATTTCCGCCCCGCCGCGATCTCGCGCCAAAACAGCGCCGCCATCAGCGGCAGGAACAGCGATTCCAGCAGTATCGCCGGCCACAGCGGCGCGGCGGGCGGCGGAAAGCTGAAGCTCAGCCGCCCCCCCAGCCATAGCGCCGCCAAGGCCATCAGCGGCGGCCCCGACACCGGCATCCGCCCCGTCCAGTTCGGCACCGCGGTCATCAGGAAACCGCACAGCACCGCCGGGGCAAAGCCGAACAGCATCTCGTGCATGTGCCAATGCGAGGCGCCATAGCTCCCCCCCGGCGTGCCGAAGCCCGCCAGCGCCGCGACCCACAGCGCCATGGACAGCACGGCCCAGACCGCCCCGCCCAGGAAGAACGGGCGGAACCCATAGGAAAACAGCGCCGGGCCGTGGTGGTCCAGCCCGCGGGGGATGCCGCCGGGGCGGCGGGGAGGGGGCTTTGGCATGGGCGCAGGATAGGGGGTGCGGTGGGGAATGGAAGGGTGGGGCAGCGAAGGCTGGTCGCGGTGGCGCGGCCGGAGCCGGGGGCTGTCTGCCCCATCGTCGTATACGACGATCCCCGAGGATATTTGAGATCGCCCGAAGCAGTTGGCCTGAGCCCGCGCGCGAGGGCTAAGCCGGATGCGGCGGACGAAGGCGGCGAGGAACCCGCCGCTGAAAGCATTTATGACCGTCCGAAGCAGTCGGGTCAGCCGGCCTGTGCCTGCGCGCGGCGGGTGAGCCGCGTGCGGCGCAGGAAGGCGGCGATGAACGCGGCGGTCAGGATCAGGATGATCGTCGGCGCCGGCGCGCTGTCGAGGTAGAAGCTCAGATGCACCCCGGCCAGCATCGACGCCGCGTTGACCGCCACTGCCACCGCCAGCATCCGCCCGAAGCTGCGCACCAGCAGGAAGGCGATGGCGCCGGGGGAAATCAGCAGCCCCACCGCCAGGATCAGCCCGGTGGCGCTGAGCGTGGCGACGATGGAGAGCGACAGTGCGGTCAGCAGCCCGTAATGCAGCGCCCCCACCCGCAGCCCCGACACCCGCGCCTGCGCCGGATCGAAGGCGTGCAGCATCAGGTCGCGCCACCAGACCAGCAGCCCGGCCGAGACCACCGCCCCGATCGCCAGCGCCGTCCACAGGTCGCCCGCGCCCACCCCCAGCATGTTGCCGAACAGGATGTGGTCCAGATGCACGTCCGAGGTGATCGCCGTGTAAAGCACGATCCCCAGCCCGAACATGCCCGAAAACACCACCCCCATCACCGTGTCCTGCTTGATGCGGCTGTTTTCCGCCAGATAGCCGGTGGCGCCGGCGGTTAGCATGGCGGCGGCGAATGCGCCCAGGATCAGCGGCAGCCCGAGGATATAGGCCAGCACGATCCCCGGCAGCACCGCATGGCTGACCGCATCCCCCATCAGCGCCCAGCCCTTGAGCACCAGGAAACACGACAGCAGCGCCGTCGGCACCGCCACGATCAGCGCGATCAGATAGGCGTTCTGCATGAAGGGGAACTGGAACGGCAGCAGCAGGGTCTCGGTCACGGCAGCGGCTCCTCGATGGCGGCGCGGGCCCGGGCGCGGGCGGCCAGCAGCCCGTGTTTCGGTGCCCAGACAAAGGCGGCCAGGAACAGCGCGGTCTGCAGGCAGACGATGACGCCGCCGGTCGCGCCGTCCAGGAAATAGCTGAGATAGGCGCCAAGGAAGCTGGTCACCGTGCCGATGGCGACCGACAGCGCGATCAGCCGCGGAAAGCGGTCACACAGCAGATAGGCGGTGGCCCCCGGCGTCACCACCAGCGCGATCACCAGGAACGCCCCCACCGTTTGCATCGCCGCCACGATACAGGCCGACAGCAGGGTGAAGAACACCGCCCGCAGCAGCCGCGGCCGCAGCCCGATCGACCGCGCGTGGGTCTCGTCGAAGAACACCACCATCAGGTCGCGCCATTTCAGCAGCATCACCGCCAGCGACACCGCCGCGATCAGCACCAGCTGCAGGGTGTCGGCAGGGGCGATGGCCAGGATATTGCCCATGGTGATGGTCTGGACCGAGATCGCCACCGGGTTCAGCGACACCATGAACAGGCCCAGCCCGAAAAACGCGGTGAAGATCAGCCCGATCACCACATCGGCCTTGAGCCCCGAACGTTCCGACAGAAACAGCATCGCCGCCGCCGCCAGCCCGCCAGAGATGAACGCCCCCAGCGCAAAGGGCAGCCCCAGCATATAGGCGCCGGCCACCCCGGGAACGACCGAATGCGACAGCGCATCCCCGATCAGCGACCAGCCCTTGAGCATCAGATACGCCGACAGAAAGGCACAGACGCCGCCGACCAGCGCCGACACCCACATCGCATTGGTCATGTAGCCATAGGCAAAGGGCTCCAGCAGGATCATGGGTCCGGCCCTTCGCCCGCAGCGTCCCCGATTTCGCGCACATGGGCGCGGTCGTCGTAATGGACCAGCGGGCGTTCGTCGTCGGTCAGGATGGTGACGTGGCGCGGGTCGTCGTCGTCATGCAGCGCCGCGCCGCCCAGGGTGATATGGCGCAGCACGCCCCCGAAGGCGCGTTCCAGGTTCTCGCGGGTGAAGGTCGTCTCGGTCGGGCCATGGGCCAGCACCGTGCCCTTGACCAGCACCACCCGGTCGCAGAACTCGGGCACCGAGCCGAGGTTGTGGGTGGACACCAGCATCACCCGGCCTTCGTCGCGCAATTCACCCAACAGCGCGATGATCTGGTCCTCGGTCTGCACATCGACGCCGGTGAAGGGCTCGTCCAGCAGGATGACCCGGCCGTCCTGCGCCAGCGCGCGCGCCAGGAACACCCGCTTGCGCTGGCCGCCCGAAAGCTCTCCGATCTGGCGGTGGCGCAGCTCGGCCATGCCGACCCGGGCCAGCGCCGCATCCACCGCCGCACGGTCGGGGGCGCGGGGGCGGCGCAGGAAACCCATATGGCCATAGCGGCCCATCATCACCACATCCTCGACCAGTACCGGAAAGGACCAGTCCACCTCTTCCGCCTGCGGGACATAGGCCACCAGATTGCGGCGCAGCGCCTCGGCCACCGGCAGGCCCAGCAGGGTGATCTGGCCCGCGGCCAGCGGCACAAAGCCCATGATCGCCTTGAACAGCGTCGATTTTCCGGCGCCGTTGACGCCGACCAGCGCGGTGATCGTGCCCTGCGGGGTGGTGAAGCTGGCGTTTCGCAAGGCGGTATGGCCATTGCGATAGGTGACGGTCACGTCCCGCGCGACGATGCCCTGCGCGCTGCTGTCCTGCGCGCTCATTCCTGCGCCTCGATCCCCGCCGCCAGCCCCTCGGCGACGGTCGCCGAGGTGACGCGCAGCAGCTCCAGATAGCTGGGCACCGGCCCGTCGGGCGCGGACAGGCTGTCCACATACAGAACGCCGCCGTAATGCGCCCCGGTTTCCCGCGCCACCTGTTTCGCCGGCGCCTGGTTGACCGTGCTTTCGCAGAACACCGCCGGGATCTCCTGCGCGCGCACCGTGTCGATGACGTGGCGCACCTGCTGCGGCGTGCCCATCTGGTCGGCGTTGATCGGCCACAGGAACAGCTCGCGCAGCCCCATGTCGCGGGCCAGATAGCTGAAGGCGCCCTCGCAGCTGACCAGCCAGCGCTTGTCCTCGGGGATCAGGGCGATCCGGGCGCGCAAGGGCTCGATGGCAGCGCGCAGCTCGGCCTTGTAACGCTCGGCGTTGGCGGCATAGTCGGCGGCGCCTTCGGGGTCGTGCGCGGACAGGGCGGCCGCGATATTGTCGATATAGATCATCGCGTTGTCCAACCCCATCCAGGCATGGGGGTTGGGCTTGCCGTCATAATCGCCGCCGGCGATCGGCAAGGGCTCGATCCCCTCGCTGACCACGGCCGCGGGCACGTCGCGCAGGTTGTGCAGGAACTGCTCGAACCACAGCTCCAGATTCAGGCCGTTCCACAGCACCAGATCCGCCCCCTGCGCCGCCACCAGATCGCGCGGGGTGGGGGAATAGCCGTGGATCTCGGCCCCCGGGCGGGTGATCGAGACCACCTCGGCCCGCGTGCCCGCGACGTTGCGGGCGATGTCGGCGATCACGGTGAAGCTGGTCACGACCTTGATCGGCTCGGCCGCGGCCGTGCCTGCCAGCATCACCAGCGCCGCCGCCAGTGTCATCCGCCCCGCCATGAAGGCTCCCTTCCTGATGCTCCACGGTCATGTAAATGCAACGCATTCGCAACTGTCAAGGCGAATGAGACCCATTCTCATTTGATTGCAGCAGCCAGAGAGGCTACAGCACAGGACAGGGCAAAGGGTCAGGCGATGGGCGCAGAGACGACGGATTTTGCGCAGGCGCTGCGCGACGCGGGGCTGAGGGTCACGCCGCAGCGCATGGTGCTGCTGTCGATCCTGATGGGCTCGGCCGACCACCCGAACGCCGACGAGCTGCTGGCGCGGGCGCGGGCGGTCGATGATTCCGTGGCGCTGGCCACCGTCTATCGCACGCTGTCGGCGCTGGAAGAGGCCGGGCTGATCCGCAAACTGACCCTGGAAAACGAACCCGCCCGCTACGAGATCACCCCCGCCGCCGAACACGAACATATCGTCGACATCGACAGCGGCGAGGTGATCGAGATTTCCTGCGACGAGATCAACCGCCTGCGCCGCGAGCTGCTGGACCGGCTGGGCTACGAGATCGTCAGCCAGAACACCCTGATCCGCGCCCGCCGCATCCGCAAGCCGGGGCAGGGCTAGGGCGTCTTTCTGGTTCAAATACCCCGGGGGCGCGGGGGCTGGCCCCCGCTCCGACAGCGCCGCTCAGCGCAGGGGCTCGCCCGGAAACGCCGCGATCGCCACCCCCTCCGCCTCCAGCGTCGCGCGCACCGCCTGCGCCATCCCGATGGCGCCGGGGGTGTCGCCGTGCAGGCAGATCGTGTCGATGCGGGTGGGGATCGCGGGGCCGTCCTCGGGTAGGATCGCGCCGGCGCGCAGCATCGCCAGCACCCGGCGCGCGGCCAGCTGCGGATCGTGGATCACCGCGCCCGGAAGGCGGCGGTCCAGCAGCGTGCCGTTGCCGCGATAGGCGCGGTCGGCGAAGATCTCGCAGGCCGCAGGCGCGCCCAGTTGCCGGGCCGCGCGTTCCTGTGCGGTGCCGGCCAGCACCACCAGCACCAGCGCCGGGTCGACGGACAGCGCGCCGCGGAAACAGGCCAGCGCCAGCGCCTCGTCGCGCGCGGCCATGTTGGCCAGCGCCCCGTGCAGCTTCAGATGCCGCACCGCGCCCCCCGCGGCGCGCGCCATCGCCTGCGCCGCGCCCAGCTGCCAGCGCACCAGATTGGCGGCGCTGTCGGGGGCGAACTGCATCTCGCGGCGGCCGAAGCCTTGCAGGTCGGGAAACCCCGGATGCGCGCCGATGCCGACGCCGCGGGCCACCGCCTCGCGCATCACCCGCGCCATCACGTCCCAGTCGCCGGCATGGACCCCGCAGGCGACATTGGCCGAGCTGATGACCCCCAGCAGCGCCGCGTCGTCGCCCATTTCCCAGGCCCCGAAGCTCTCGCCCAGATCGGCGTTCAGATCGACGGTTCTCATCGCTCGCTTCCTTCCGCTGTGGCGCTGACCACGCCGCCGATCAGGTTGTAGGACAGCAGGTCCGCCATGGTGGAGGGCTCGCGCAGCCGAGGGGTGATGCGGCCGCGCAGCCCGGCCAGTGCGCTGGCATGGGCCTGCATGGCGGCGCGGGCCTCGTCCTGCCCGACCAGCCGAAAGCGCAGCGCGGCCCCGGGCGGGGCCTGCGCCACGCGGTAGAGATCGCAGGGCAGCACGGTGGCGATGCGGGGATAGCCGCCGGTGGTCTGACATTCGGCCAGCAGCACCAGCGCGGTGCCGTCGCCGGTGATCTGGATGTCGCCGGGCTGCACGATCTCGGACACCACCGACAGCCCGCCAAAGGGCGCGAATCCCGGCGCATCGCCCTGATCCAGCCGCAGCCCCATGCGGTTGCCGCGCGGGTCGCGGCGGAACGCGGTGCGCTGGAAGCGGGCGATCTCGGCTGCCGGGAACAGCGCGGTCTGCAGCGAGGCCACCACCCGGATCGGGGCAGTGCTATCGCGGGGCAGGGGGGCGATCAGCAGCTCTGCCTGCGTGCCGGGGTCCGGCCCCAGCGCCAGACTGTCCCCTTCCGCCAGCGCCGCCCCGATCCCCGCCGCCAGATGCGCCGAGCGCGCCCCCAGCAGCAGCGGCGCATCGACGCCGCCGCTTGGGACCAGATAGCCATAGCCGCCCGCCAGCGGCGACAGCGCCAGCTCGGCGCCCGCCGGCAGCGCGTGGCTGGCGTTCCAGGCCAGCGGGGTCTCGGCCCCCGCGTCCCGCAGCAGCGCCCGGAACGGCGCCCCGGTCAGGGCGATGCGCGCGGGTGCGGTCAGGCGGAACCGCGCGGGCGTCCCGGCCAGTTCGATGGCGGCCAGCCCGGTGTCCTGTCCCAGCAGCGCCGCGCCCTCGGCCAGCGCCACCGGATCGGCGGCGCCGCCGCGCGACAGCCCCTGCGCCAGGAACCCCGGGCGGCCCAGGTCCTGCACCGTGATCCCCGGCCCGGCCGCCAGCACGATCAGGCTCATGGCAGCGCCTCGACCGAGACCCCGCCGCCGGGGCTGCGGGCCAGTTCTGCCAGACGCTCGGCCGAGACTGGCGGGAACGCCACCGCGTCGCCGGCGCGCAGCAGGAACGGCTGCGCCGCGCCCGGGTCGAACAGCCGCGCCGCGGTCTGCCCGACCTGCCGCCAGCCGGTCTGCGAGGGGACCGAGAACAGCACCAGCTGCCGTATCGCCAGCGTCAGCGCGCCCGGCTGCACGCGCGGGGTCAGCACCCGCAGCCGGGGGATGTCCCATTCGGGGCCAAGCTCGCCGATATAGGGCTGGCCGGGGGCAAAGCCGATGGTCAGCACCCGCAGGGGCG
This sequence comes from Paracoccus sp. SJTW-4, assembly GCF_047716885.1. Lineage (NCBI taxonomy): Bacteria > Pseudomonadati > Pseudomonadota > Alphaproteobacteria > Rhodobacterales > Paracoccaceae > Paracoccus > Paracoccus sp. SJTW-4. The sequence goes on from NZ_CP136681.1 coordinate 224,896, forward strand.
CGCAGGCGAGCGCCTCGACGGCCTGCGCGCGGCTCAGCCCGGCCAGCGCTGCGGCTTCGTCCAGAGCGGGGGCCTGGGCGGGCGCATAGCAGGTCGGGATACGCAGCAGCCGCCGCCCGGCCGGCAGCGCCGCCCCCCACCAGTCGCGCGACGCCACCAGCGCCCGCAGCCGCGCCAGCACCGGCCCCGGATCGGCTAGCGGGTCGAGCCGCAGATAGGTGGACACCAGCGTGGCGGCGGTTTCCTGAACCTCGGGCCAGCGGGCGCCCTCGATGGCGGCGCGCAGTGCCAAGGCGGCGCGGTTCGCGGGCTCGTCCAGCCGCGCGGCAAAGCTGACCACCAGCCCGTCCACCCCGGTCGGCGCGATCCTTGGGTAATCCTCGCTCACCGTCGCACCCCCTTAGGCCGCAGGATCGCAAAGCGGTGCACAGGTGTCCATCGCCGCCTATGCTCCCGGGTCGAAGCGATAGCCGAAACGCACGATATCGGGCGCGCAAAGCCGCGCCACCAGCGCCGCATCGGCGTCGGAATAATAGCGCCGCCAGTCGCGGTCGCGGTCAGAGGCATTTTCCCGGCCCATCGCCAGCGCAAAGCCCAGATGCCGCTCGAACGGGGCCAGATCCTCGGCCAGATGCTCGAGCCGCACCCAGGCGTCGCAGCGTTCCACCCCGTCGCGGTCGCGCAGCCAGGCGCCATAGGGCCAGGCGCGGAACGATTCCTGCGTCTGCGGATGGTGCAAGAACTCGCCGAACCCCAGCGCCTGCGCCAGCGCCACCGCCGGGTGGTCGAAACGCTGGACGCGCAGCCAGTGGTAATAGCTGACCAGCCGGTCCCACGGGTTGCGCACCAGCGTCACCACGAACATCCGCGCGAGTTCGTCCGGCGTCACCAGCCCGTCGATGTCGGCCAGCGTCGCGTGCTTGCGCAGCCGCCCCGCCGCCTGCAGTGTCCTTTGCCGCCGCGCGCGGGCGCGGGCCTTGGGGGTGTCGCCCAGGATGATGTCGTCGCGCATGGCGCGGGCTTCCAGCGCCAGGCTCAGCGCGGTGCCGCCGGTCTTGGGGATGTGGACGAACACATAGGCGCGCCCGCGCGAGATGATCACTGCTGGCTCCGGCTGGATGACCGCCCTTGGCCACACCTGCCGGGGCGCGGCGGCGGGGTCAAGCCGGTCAGCTGTCGCCGGGAGGCGCGGAGGGGGGCGGCTGCGGCTTTTTCAGCTTGTGCGCCATCGGGCTGATCAGCCGGTGGATCAACCACAGCACCGTCATCGCCAGCGCCGTGGTCAGCAGCGCCAGCGACAGGTCGCCCATGCCGCAGGCGAGCCCGATCGCCCCGCAGAGCCACATCGAGGCCCCCGTGGTGATCCCGCGCACGCTGACCCCGCTGACCACGATCGACCCCGCGGCGAGGAAGGCCACGCCCGAGGTCACCGCCTCGATCAGCCGCAGCGGATCGACGCGCATCTGCTGCCCGGGGACAGCCTCGAAATGCACCAGCTCCATCGCCAGGATCGCGAATACCGCGGCGGCGAGAGAGATCATCATGTGGGTGCGCAGCCCGGCGGCGCGGGAATGCACCTCGCGTTCCCAGCCGATGATGCCGCCCAACAGCATCGCCGCCGCCAGCCGGATCGCGGCCACCTGCAGGGGCAGCGCCCCGACCGGGTCGAAGGCGCGCAGCAGTTCGTCGGTAATTGCGTCCATGGTCGGGCTTTCCGCTGGTGGCGGCGGCCCGGGATCAGCCGGGGCGCGAGGCTTTTTCCTTGATCCCCGAAACCCCCTCGCGGCGTTCGAGTTCCGCCAGCACCTCGGCCAGCGTCACCCCGCGCGCGGCCAGCATGACCAGCAGGTGATACAGAACGTCGGCGGCTTCCGAGGTCAGGCGTTCTCGGTCGCCGCGCACGGCCTCGATGATCGCCTCGACGGCTTCCTCGCCGAATTTCTCGGCGCATTTCTCGGGGCCGCGGGACAGGAGCTTCGCGGTCCAGCTGGACTCGGGGTCGGCGCCGCGGCGGGATTCGACGGTGGCGGCCAGCCGTTCCAGCGCGCTCATTCCAGCCGCACCGGGATGCCGGCGGCGGCCATATGGGCCTTGGCCTCGGCGATGGTGTGGGTGCCGAAATGGAAGATCGAGGCCGCCAGCACCGCGCTGGCATGGCCCTCGGTCACGCCCTCGACCAGATGGTCGAGCGTGCCGACCCCGCCCGAGGCGATGACGGGGATGTCCACCGCATCGGCCACCGCCCGGGTCAGCGGGATGTTGTAGCCGTCGCGGGTGCCGTCGCGGTCCATCGAGGTCAAAAGGATCTCTCCCGCGCCTTTCGCGGCGACCGTGCGGGCAAACTCCACCGCGTCGATGCCGGTGGGCTTGCGCCCGCCATGGGTGAAGATTTCCCATTTCCCCGGCGCCACGGTCTTGGCGTCGATGGCGCAGACGATGCACTGGCTGCCGAAACGGTCGGCGGCGGCCGCGATCACATCCGGATCGGCGACGGCGGCCGAGTTGAAGCTGACCTTGTCGGCCCCAGCCAGCAGCAGCGCCCGCACGTCGTCGGGCGTACGCACGCCGCCGCCCACGGTCAGCGGGATGAAGCATTTTTCCGCCGTGCGCGACACCAGATCATACATGGTGCCGCGGTTTTCATGGGTGGCGTGGATGTCGAGGAAACACAGCTCGTCGGCGCCGGCGGCGTCATAGGCGGCAGCGGCCTGAACCGGGTCGCCGGCGTCGATCAGATCGACGAAATTGACGCCCTTGACCACGCGGCCATCGGCGACATCAAGGCAGGGAATGATGCGGATCTTGAGCATGGCGCCTGATAGCGCGGGGCGCGGGCCATGGAAAGCGGGTTTGCGCGGGGGCGCGGTTGCAGCGGGGGTTTCACACCCCCGCACCCCCGTGGGATATTTTCGTGATGAAGAACGGGCCCGGGAGGGCACCTGGGACAACCGCACGCCCGCGACTCGCAGCAAGATGAAGGCACCGAGAAGCGGGGCGCGCCCCGGAGGGCAGTACGCCCATTACTGGAAGCTGGATGAAGGAGAGCCGGGAAGGGGGGCGCCCCGGACGGCAGCACACCCGCTACTGGAAGCCAGATGGAAGAGCCGGGAAGCGGGCGCGCGCGCCGCAGAACGCCCGCCACCGGAAGCGGGATGAAAGAGAGCCGGAGCAGGAGCCCGTGCGGCGTCTGGGCTGGATGAGCGAGGCAGCGTGGCTGCGCCATTACCAGCGCAGGACGACGCTGCCCCAGCTCATGCCGCCACCGATGGCCTCGGTCAGCACCACGTCGCCCGGTTTGAAGCGGCCCTCGCGGTCGGCGACCGACAGCGCCAGCGGGATCGAGGCGGCCGAGGTGTTGCCGTGGTCGGCCACGGTCAGCACCACCCGTTCGACCGGCAGGCCCATCTTTTGCGCGGTGCCGGTGATGATGCGCAGATTGGCCTGGTGCGGGACCAGCCAGTCCACGTCCGCCGGCGCCAGCCCGGCCTTGTCCAGCACCCGGTTGGCGGTGGCGGCGAGTTTTTCCACTGCGTGGCGGAACACCAGGTTGCCCTGCATCCGCAGCACGCCCGCGGTGCCGGTGCGGCTGACGCCGCCGTCCACGTAAAGCAGGTCGCGCAGCTTGCCGTCGCTGTTGAGGTCGCAGGCGAGGATCCCGCGGTCGCTGCTGTCGCCCTTGCCCTCGGCGGCTTCCAGGATCACGGCGCCGGCGCCGTCGCCGAACAGCACGCAGGTGCCGCGGTCGGTCCAGTCCATGATCCGGCTGAAGGTCTCGGCGCCGATCACCAGCACCCGGTCGGCCTGGCCGGTGCGGATCAGCCCGTCGGCATTGGCCAGCGCAAAGACGAAGCCGGCGCAGACCGCCTGCACGTCATAGGCAAAGCCGCGGGTCATTCCCAGCGCGGCCTGCACCATCGTCGCCACCGCCGGGAAGGTCAGGTCGGGGGTCGAGGTCGCCAGCACGATCGCGTCGATGTCGTCGGCGGTCATGCCGGCGCGGTCCAGCGCGTCGCGCGCCGCCGCCAGCGCCAGGTCCGAGGTGAACTCGTCCTCGGCCGCGAAATGCCGCCGCTCGATCCCGGTGCGGGTGCGGATCCATTCGTCCGTGGTGTCGAGCGTCTGCTCGAAAAAGCTGTTCTCGACCACGCGCGAGGGCAGGTAATGCCCCGTTCCGCGTACCACCGAACGTCGCATCAATGTCCTGCCTCTGCCTGTGGGGTACGGCCCGATGCCGCGTCCTGTTGGGCCGGCCCGGCGGCCGGTTCTGCGAGCTGCTCGGCCCAGCCTTCGGCCGGGCCCGCCTGTTCCGCGGCCTCGGCCGCCTGTGCCACCCGCATCTTGAGCCGGTCGTTGAACCCCGAGCGCGCCAGCTGGAACGCCAGCTTGACCGCCGCGGAGACGCCGGTGGCGTCGGCGGCGCCGTGGGATTTCACCACCGTGCCGTTCAGCCCCAGGAACACGCCACCGTTGACCCGGCGCGGGTCGATCCGCTTCTGCAGCCGCTTCAGCGAGGTCATGGCCAGGAGAGCGGCGAATTTCGACATGATCGAGTTGGCGAAGGCGTCCTTGAGAAAATCTCCGACCAGCTTGGCCGTCCCCTCGCCGGTCTTCAAGGCTACGTTGCCGGTGAAACCGTCGGTGACGATCACATCCACGCGGGCGCTCATCATGTCGCCGCCCTCGACGAAGCCGACGTAGTCCATGTTGGCGCCCTCGACCGCGGCGGCGGCGGCGATCAGGCGGTGGGCCTCTTTCAGCTCGGGGCGGCCCTTGTGGTCCTCGGTCCCGACGTTCAGCAGCCCGACGCGCGGCCGCGTCAGCCCCAGCCCGTTGCGGGCGTAGGACGCCCCCATCATCGCATATTGCAGCAGGTCGGTGGCGTCGGCGCGGATGTCGGCGCCCACGTCGAGGATGATGTTGAACCCCTGCGGCCCGCGCGAGGGCCACAGCACCGCGATGGCCGGCCGGTTCACCCCGGGCAGCTTGCGCAGCCGCAGCATCGACAGCGCCATCAGCGCGCCGGTGTTGCCGCAGCTGACCGCGACCGTCGCCTCGCCGTTGCGGACCGATTCGACCGCCGACCACATCGACGTGCCCTGCGCCGAGCGCACCACCTGCCCGGGCTTGTCGTCCATGGTGACGACGCCCTCGGCATGGCGGATGTCGCAGCGCCCGGCCAGTTTCGAGCGGCGGGCGATCAGGCGGCGCAGTTCCGGCTCGGGGCCGTGGACGATGAAGCGGATGTCCGGATTCTTCTGCGCGCTTTTCGCAATGCCGGCGATCACGGCCGCCGGGCCGCGGTCGCCCCCCATCGCATCGACCGAAATCACGACCGACCCGGGCGGGCCGGGCAGGGTCGGATCAGACTGGACAAGCGCGGTGGTCATCGCACCCTGCGGCGGTCAATCAGGCTGCGTCGTCGTCCAGGTCGATGTCGTTCGCCTGCGCGACGACTTCGCGGTCGGCATAGTGACCGCACGAGGGGCAGACGTGATGCGGGCGCTTGAGCTCGCCGCAGTTCGGGCATTCGTTCGGGTTCGCGGCGGACAGGCCGTCATGCGAGCGGCGCATGTTGCGGCGGGACCGGGTAACTCGGTTCTGAGGGACGGCCATGGGACAACCTTCGGTGGCAAGATGGACGGCGCGAATCCGCAGATTCCCGCCGTGTCATGTTTCGGATCGAACCGCGCAGATACGGCACAAACCGGAAAGCCGCAAGGGCCAAGGAAAAATGCGGTGGATCGCCGCTGCGGCGCGAGGACGGCTCAGTTGCCGTTGTCGTCCCCGTCCTTGCGCAGCAGCGCCGCCAGCCCGGCAAAGGGGCGGCGGGTGTCGCCCGCCTCGTCCTTTGCCGCGTCGTCGGCGCCGGGATCGTCGGGCAGCGCCGCGCCGGGGGCGCGCGGGTAAAGCGGCAGCGCCAGCGACAGTTCCTCGACCAGCACCTCGCCGGGGTCGATGACCGGGCCCAGGGGCTCGATCTCGTCGTCGGGCATCTCGATCTCGTCGCCCTCGGGGGCGGCGGCATGGGGGGAATAGACCCGGCGGATGCCCTCGGCGATGGCGGTCGCGACCGGGGCCAGCGTCACCACGCAGCCCTGTTCCACCTGCGCGGTCAGCCGCCCCTCGAGCAGCCAGGAATCGTTCGGGGCGGGGGAAAGCGAGCCGGTCAGCCGCAGCTGCGGCAGCGCCAGCAGCCCCAGATGCGCGGCGATGCGGGCGCGCGCCTCGGCATCCGGGGCAAGCTCCAGCGCCAGGGGCCGGCGCGCGTTCAGCTGCGACACCCTCAGCTTGTGGGAATAGGGGGCAGGGGACATGTCTTGGGCCTTGGGGTCTGGAGCTGTGGCGGCGGGGCCGAGGAGTGGGCCGCGCCCGCCCGATGTTCTTGAGCGGCGCTGGCGAGTTTGCTAAGCGGGTCGGGCGCCGTCAACCGCCAGGGTCGTTCCTGACGGGGGGCGGGCATGGCACCGACAGCGCCAGCGACACCGATTGCGCCCGAAAGGCCCGGCAGAACGGCCCGGGGGCGATCATCACGGGGGCGCGGTGCGTGGAACGAAGGGACGGCAACGATGACCACGACCCGCCGGCGGGTGATCGCCCTGGCCCTGGCCGCCCCGCTGGTGGCGGCGGCCGGCTGCACGCGGATGTATCGCAACCACGGCTATCTGCCGACCGACGACGAGCTTGCGCAGGTGGTCGTCGGCCAGACCCGGCAAGAGGAACTGGAATATCTGATCGGCCTGCCCAGCTCGCAGGGGCTGCTGACCGGGGCGGGCTGGTATTACGTCGGCTCGCGCTGGGAACGTTTCGGCGTGCGCCAGCCGCGCGAGGTGGAACGGCAGGTGGTGGCGATCAGCTTCGACCAGAACGGCACCGTTTCCAACATCGAGCGTTTCGGGCTGGAACGCGGCCGCGTCGTCACCCTGTCGCGGCGCGTGACCGATACCGGCGTGGTCGATTCCGGGCTGCTGCGGCAGCTTCTGGGCAATATCGGCCGCTTCAACCCCGGCGATTTCCTCAACCAGTGATTCGGCCGGTGGTCCGGGCCGCGGGCCGGGCGGCTCAGCCTGCCGCGGCCTCGGGGACAAAGCGCAGCGCCACCCCGTTGATGCAGTAGCGCAGCCCGGTCGGCGGCGGCCCGTCCGGGAACACATGCCCCAGATGCGCGTCGCAGCGCTCGCAGCGGACCTCGGTGCGAATCATGCCGTGGCTGGTGTCACGGTGTTCCCCGATCGCGCCGCCGGCGCGGCTGAAGCTGGGCCAGCCGCAATGGCTTTCGAACTTCTGGTCGCCGTCGAACAGCCGCGCCCCGCAGCAGGCGCAGACGTAATGCCCCGGCCCCTGCGGAAACCCGGGGTGCGAGAACGGCCGCTCGGTCCCCGCCTGCCGCGTCACGCGATAGGTCTCGGGGTCCAGCAGCTCGCGCCACTCGGCGTCCGGGCGGGTGACCCTCTCTGTCATCGGTTTTCCCTTTCCCCGGTGATTTCCCGGGCGTTTCCATTGTGCATCGGTTCCAATTTAGGGCTATGAAGCGGCCAGACAAGCGCGCCTGCGGGCGGGCCCTTGCGGCCCGCCGCCCCGGCAACGGGGGCAGGCGTCCCAGGAGAGTGGCGCGATGCCCCAGCTTCAGACCGGACGCTACCGGGTCCGCATCGCCACGGACGCCTGCGACCTGCGCGCGGCGCGGCAGCTGCGGTTCCGCTGTTTCCGCGCCCCCGCGCTGGTGTCCGCCTGGGCCGGGGCGGAGGCAGAGACGGGCGAGGACGCCGACCCGCTGGACGCGCACTGCCGGCACATGCTGGTCGAGCACCGCGAATCGGGACGGCTGGCGGCCTGTTTCCGCTGGCTGCCGTTCGGCTCGGGGGCCGAGATCGGGCGCAGCTATTCGGCGCAGCATTACGAGCTGTCGCGGCTGCGCGACTTCCCCGAGCCGATGATCGAGGTCGGGCGCTTCTGCGTCGATCCCGCCCATTCCCACCCCGAGATCCTGCGCCTGGCCTGGGCGGCGCTGGCGCGGCAGGTGGACGAGACCGGGGCGGGGCTGCTGTTCGGCTGCTCGTCCTTCTCCGGGCTGGACGCGGGCGGCCATGCGCGCGCCTTTGCGCTGCTGCGCGACCGCCACCGGGCGCCGCCGCGCTGGCGCCCCGGCATCAAGGCGCCCGAGGTCTGCCGCTTTGCCGCCCTGCCGGCTGCCGCCGACCCCGCAAGCGCCCGCGCCGGGCTGCCGCCGCTGCTGCGCAGCTATCTGGCGATGGGGGGCTGGGTCAGCGACCACGCGGTGCTGGACCGCGAGCTGCGCACCATGCATGTGTTCACCGGGGTCGAGGTGCGGCTGATCCCGCCCGCGCGGGTGCGCGCCCTGCGGCGGCTGGCGGGCTGAGATGGCGCTGTCGCAGCGGGGGCTTCGCGCCGGCGCACCCCCGCGGGATATTTGGGGCAAGATGAAAGCAGCCGCGGTTGCCGCCTGCGCGACGGGGGGCTAGAAGCCGGGCGATGAGCGGCTTTTCCTTTACCCTGAACGCCACCGACGGGCGCGCCCGCAGCGGCGTCATCCGCACCCCGCGGGGCGAGATCCGCACCCCGGCCTTCATGCCCGTGGGCACCGCCGGCACGGTCAAGGCGATGCTGCCGGAATCGGTGCGCGCCACCGGCGCCGACATCCTGCTGGGCAACACCTATCACCTGATGCTGCGCCCGGGGGCCGAGCGCATCGCCCGGCTGGGCGGCCTGCACCGGTTCATGAACTGGTCCCGCCCGATCCTGACCGATTCCGGCGGCTTCCAGGTGATGAGCCTGTCCGAGCTGCGCAAGTTGACCGAGGACGGCGTGACCTTTTCCAGCCATGTCGACGGCTCTCGCCATTTCCTGTCGCCGGAAACCAGCGTGGAGATCCAGCGGCTGCTGGGCTCGGACATCGTGATGGCCTTTGACGAATGCCCGGCGCTGCCCGCCACGCATGAGCGGCAGGCCGAGGCGATGCGCCTGTCGATGCGCTGGGCGCAACGCTCGCGCGACGCCTTCGGCGACCGCCCCGGCCATGCGCTGTTCGGGATCATGCAGGGGGGCGTGGAACGCGACCTGCGCGAGGAATCGGCCGCAGCCCTGCGCCGCATCGGTTTCGACGGCTACGCCATCGGCGGGCTGGCCGTGGGCGAGGGGCAGGCGGCGATGCTGGGCGTGCTCGATTATGCGACCGACCTGCTGCCCGCCGAGCAGCCGCGCTACCTGATGGGGGTGGGCAAGCCCGACGACATCGTCGGCGCAGTGCAGCGCGGGGTGGACATGATGGACTGCGTGTTGCCCTCGCGTTCCGGGCGCACCGGGCAGGCGTGGACGCGGCGCGGGCAGATCAACATCAAGAACGCCCGCCACGCCGACGACCCAAGGCCCCTGGACGAGGCCTGCACCTGCCCCGCCTGCACCGGCTATTCCCGCGCCTATCTGCACCATGTGTTCCGCGCCGGAGAGATGATCTCCGGCATGCTGCTGACCTGGCACAACCTGCATTACTATCAGCAGATCATGCAGCAGATGCGCGAGGCGATCGCGGCGGGGACCTTGGACGTCTGGGTGGCCGGCTTCCACGCAGAGCGCGCTGGAGGGGATATCGAGCCGCTCTAGGGTGGGGGCTTGAGTGTGAGCTGCCAGCCGAGCGGGTGCTGATGGCCGGGCCCAACCGGCACTATTACGCGCAGATCACGCAGCGGATGCGCGAGGCGTTCGCGGCGGGGCTCTGGATGCCTGGGTCGCCGGCTTCCATGCAGAGCGCGCCGAGGGCGATATTCTACCGATCTAGCGCCGGCGTTTGCCCGCGAGCGACGAGCCGAACGGGGCCTATCGCCCGGACCCATTACCCGCAGATCACGCAGCAGATGCGCGAGGTAGCGGCGGCGAGGACCTTGGACACCTGGGCCGCTGGCTTCCACGATGCGTGCCGGGAGCCGATATCCCGCCGCCCTAGCGCCGCGGCGGGCGCGGGCGATAGACCGGCAGCTGCCAGCCGAAGGCCATGCTGCCCAGCCGCAGCACCAGCGTGACTGCGCCGCAGGCGGCCACGGCCAGCGTGCGGTCCAGCCCCAGCGCGATCAGCAGCACCGCCGCCAGCGCGCCGCCAAAGGCGGCGGTGACGTAAAGCTCGCCCTGCTTCAGCACCATCGGCAGCTCGTTGCCGACCACGTCGCGCATCAGGCCGCCGAAGGTGCCGGTGAACACGCCCATGATGACCACCACCACCGGCGAGACTCCGGCCTCCAGCGCGACGCCGACGCCGGCGGGCACGGCGGCGGCCAGCGCCAGCGCGTCCAGCCAGCGGATCCAGCGCGCCCGGCTGTCCAGCAGATGCGCGCCCCAGAACACCAGCATCGCCGCCGCTGCCGCCAGCAGCACCAGCGAGGGGCGGTCCACCCAGAACACCGCATCCCGCCCCAGCACCAGGTCGCGCAGCGTGCCGCCGCCGACCGCGGTCATCACCGCCATGAAGATGAAGCCGACCGGGTCCAGCTGCAGCCGGCTGGCCACCAGCGCCCCGGTCAGCGCAAACACCAGCACCGAGCCGTAATCCAGCAGCCAGACCAGCGCCGGCAGGTTGGCGGCCAGCCCGCCCGTCACTTGAACGGCGCCATGCCGGCGCGGGCCAGCTCATCCGCGCGCTCGTTTTCAGGGTGGCCGGCGTGGCCCTTGATCCACTCCCACGTCACCTGATGCGCGGCGGCGGCGGCCTCGAGCCGCTGCCACAGGTCGACGTTCTTGACCGGCTTGCGGTCCGCGGTCTTCCAGCCGTTGCGCTTCCAGCCGTGGATCCAGCCGGTGACGCCATTCTTCACATAGGCCGAATCGGTGGTGATGGTGATGGCGCTGGGCCGGGTCAGCGCCTCGAGCGCGGAAATCGCCGCCATCAGCTCCATGCGGTTGTTGGTGGTGGCGGGCTCGCCGCCGGACAGCTCGCGTTCCTTGACGATGCGCCCGCCGTCAACGGCGCGCATCACCACCCCCCAGCCCCCGGGGCCGGGATTGCCGCTGCAGGCGCCGTCGGTCCAGGCATGAAGTTCAGGCATCAGTGGTCTCCAAGGCAGGTCCTGGCCGTCCCGGGCAGCCTGCGACAAATGCTGCTGCGGCTGCGCTGTGGCCGAAGATTTCTTTCTGGTCGAAATACCCTCGGGGGGTCCGGGGGGGCGAAGCGCACCCGGTCGCGGCCTCTCAACCCGACGCGGGCTCGCGCAGGATGCGGGGCACCTTGAACTCGACCCGCTCGCGCGCGGTTTCCACCAGCTCGACCGTCAGCTCGTAGCGCCCGGCAAAGGCGGCGATCACCTCGTCCACCAGCACTTCGGGGGCGCTGGCGCCGGCGGTGACGCCGACCGAACGAATACCCTCCAGCGCCCGCCAGTCGATATCCGCCGCCCGCATCACCAGCTGCGCATAGGCGCAACCGGCCGAGCGCCCGACCTCGACCAGCCGGCGCGAGTTCGAGCTGTTCGGCGCCCCGATCACCAGCAGCGCGTCGATCTTCGGCGCGATCGCCTTGACTGCGGCCTGCCGGTTGGTGGTCGCATAGCAGATGTCGTCCTTGGCCGGGCCGACGATTGCCGGGAACCGCGCCTGCAACGCCGCCACGATTTCGGCGGTATCGTCCACCGATAGCGTGGTCTGGGTGATCCAGGCCAGCCGCTCGGGGTCGCGGGGGGTGACGCGGGCGACATCCTCGACCGTCTCGACCAGGATCACCTCGCCCGCCGGCAGTTGGCCCATGGTGCCCAGCACCTCGGGGTGGCCGGCATGGCCGACCATGACCATCTGCAACCCTTCGGCGTGGTGGCGCTCGGCTTCGACATGGACCTTGCTGACCAGCGGGCAGGTGGCATCGACAAAGATCATCTCGCGCCGCCGCGCCTCGGCCGGCACCGATTTCGGCACCCCATGCGCGGAAAAGATCACCGGGCGGTCGTCGGGCACCTCGTCCAGTTCGTCCACGAACACCGCGCCCTTTTCCCGCAGCCCGTCGACCACGAAGCGGTTGTGCACGATCTCGTGGCGCACATAGACCGGTGCGCCCCATTTCTGCAGCGCGAGTTCCACGATCTGCACGGCCCGGTCCACGCCCGCGCAGAACCCGCGCGGCGCGGCCAGATACAGGGTCAGGGGCGGCTTGATGGGCTGGGATTCGGACATGCCCCCGATTACCGCGCCGGGCGGGCAAGGTCCATGCAAAGCGGCGCGAGGGGGCGCGCGCTTGACGCCATCCCGCCGCTCGGGGCAACTGTCGGGCAAAAAGGAAAGCGGGACATATGCAGCGCAGCGGCTTGCTGATCATCATCTCCTCGCCCTCGGGGGCGGGAAAATCCACGCTGGCGCGCCGGCTGATGGAATGGGACCCGAGCCTGCGGTTCTCGGTCTCGGCCACCACAAGGCCGCCGCGGCCGGGCGAGGTGGACGGGCAGCATTATCATTTCACCGACCGCGCCGCGTTCCAGGCGATGGTGGCGGACGGAAGGATGCTGGAACATGCCGAGGTGTTCGGCAATCTCTACGGCAGCCCCGCCGCCCCGGTCGAGACCGCGATCAGCGAGGGCCGCGACACGCTGTTCGACGTGGACTGGCAGGGCGGGCAGCAGATCCGCGCCTCGCATCTGGGCCAGCAGGTGGTGTCGATCTTCATCCTGCCCCCCAGCCTGGCCGAGCTGGAACGCCGCCTGCGCGCCCGCGGCCAGGACAGCGACGAGGTGATCGCCGGGCGGATGCGGAAAAGCCGCGACGAGATCAGCCACTGGGCCGAATACGACTATGTGCTGGTCAACGACGATCTGGACGCGACCGAGGCCGAGCTGCGGGCGATCCTGACCGCCGAGCGGCTGCGCCGCGACCGCCGCCCCGCCCTGGGCGGGTTTGTCCGCAAGCTGATGGAGGATGCAGCATGATCTGGGAACTTGACGGAATCGCCCCCGAAATCGCCGCCAGCGCCTGGGTCGCCCCCGACGCGCAGCTGATCGGCCGCGTGGTGCTCGAGGATGAGGCGAGCATCTGGTGGGGCGCCGTCCTGCGCGGCGACAACGAGGAAATCCGCGTCGGCCGCGGCTCGAACGTGCAGGAGCTGAGCGTGTTCCATACCGACCCCGGCTATCCGCTGACCATCGGCCGCGACGTGACCATCGGCCACCGCGCCATGCTGCACGGCTGCACCATCGGCGACGGCGCGCTGATCGGGATGGGGGCGACGGTGCTGAACGGCGCCAGGATCGGCGCGGGCGCGCTGATCGGCGCTGGCGCCCTGATCGCCGAGGGCAAGGAAATCCCCCCGGGCGCGCTGGTGATGGGGGCGCCGGGCCGGGTGGTGCGGCAACTCGACGACGAGGCCGTCGCCAAGCTGCGCCAGTCCGCCGCGCATTACCGCGAGAACGCCGCGCGATTCCGCGCCGGGCTGCGGCGGGTGGAGTAAGAGAAGGCCGGGCAGGTGCCCGGCCTGCCTCCGGCGGGATATTTTTACACCAAAGACGGGTTGGTGGCGGCAGGGAGGCCGCGGCTGGTGGGTGTGGCGGCGGTGCCGGTCGGGGGTGATCGGTTTCGCCGCGGCGACGTGGCACGCGTCCGTTGCGGCTGGCGAAGCCGGGGCGCAGGAGAGCGGCCTGCGCGGGTTAAGGGGCCGCTGATGAAGCCGGGCATATCTTCCGTTCCGGCGGGCGGGAAGGACAAGGCGTTTCCGCGTTCCCCAACTGCAGTGCGGGAGACGGATGCCGGCTGAGCTTGACCCAGCCGGCCCAAGGCGACCTCGGATGGAAGAAAAGTCTATTTGACGGTGGAGACACCGCCGGTGTCAGCTCATGGGCCTGCGTGCATCACGGAGCAGACGCCATTCGGGGGCAGCGGGGGGACGCCAGCTTTGCCCTGAGTGGTCAAAGGACGGATAGTCCCTTGCTCTCGCAGGATCGTGCGGCGGGCTGACGGTCGGAAAAATCAAGGAAAGCTATCGCAGCGCTTCGGTTGCCCTCGGAGAGGGCCGCCGTCAGTTCATCCCGCAAAAGCGCTGCCACCCGTCCCTGCAGGCCGCCCGCAGCGGGCGGCCCCAAGTCAGCCCATGTTCTCGGCCAGCCAGCGCTCCAGCCAGTGGATCGAATAGTCGCCGCGCTGGATTTCGGGGTCGCGCAGCAGGCGGTCGAACAGCGGCACGGTGGTGTCCACCCCGTCGATGATCAGCTCGCCCAGGGCGCGGCGCATCCGCGCCAGCGCCTCGTCGCGGTCGCGGCCGTGGACGATCAGCTTGCCGATCAGGCTGTCGTAATAGGGCGGGATCACATAGCCGTCGTAGACCGCCGAATCCATCCGCACCCCCAGCCCGCCGGGGGCGTGGTACTGGCTGACCCGCCCGGGCGAGGGCGCGAAATTGGGCAGGCGCTCGGCGTTGATCCGGGCCTCGATGGCGTGGCCGCGGATCGACAGGTCCTCCTGGCGCAGGCTCATCCCCTGGCCGGCGGCGACCAGGATCTGTTCGCGCACTAGGTCGACGCCATAGATCGCCTCGGTCACCGGGTGTTCGACCTGCAGGCGGGTGTTCATCTCGATGAAATAGAACTCGCCGTCCTCGAACAGGAACTCGATAGTGCCGGCGCCGGCGTATTGCAGCCGGGCGATGGCGTCGGCGCAGATGCCGCCGATGCGGTCGCGCTGTTCGGGGCTGATGGCGGGGCCGGGGGCTTCCTCGAGCACCTTCTGGTGGCGGCGCTGCAGCGAGCAGTCGCGTTCGCCCAGATGCACCGCGCCGCCGCGGCCGTCGCCGAACACCTGGATCTCGATATGCCGCGGGCGCTGGAGGTATTTCTCGATATATACCTCGTCATTGCCAAAGGCGGCCTTGGCCTCAGAGCGGGCGGTGCGGAAGGCGACCTCGAGCGCGGCATCGTCCAGCGCCACCTTCATCCCGCGGCCGCCGCCGCCGGCGGTGGCCTTGATGATGACCGGATAGCCGATCCCGGCCGCGACGCGGCGGGCGGTGTCGATGTCGGCCACACCCCCTTCGGAGCCCGGCACCACCGGGATGCCCAGCGATTTCGCGGTTTCCTTGGCGGTGATCTTGTCGCCCATCAGCCGGATATGTTCCGCGCGCGGGCCGATGAAGGTCAGGCCGTGATCCTCGACCATCTGCACGAATTGCGCGTTTTCCGACAGGAACCCGTAGCCCGGGTGGATCGCCTGCGCGCCGGTGATCTCGCAGGCCGACAGGATCGCGGGCATGTGCAGGTAGGATGCTGTCGAGGGCGGCGGGCCGATGCAGATCGATTCGTCGGCCATGCGCACATGCATGGCGTCGCTGTCGGCGGTGGAA
Source organism: Paracoccus sp. SJTW-4 (assembly GCF_047716885.1). NCBI lineage: Bacteria > Pseudomonadati > Pseudomonadota > Alphaproteobacteria > Rhodobacterales > Paracoccaceae > Paracoccus > Paracoccus sp. SJTW-4. Next base: position 240,206 of record NZ_CP136681.1, read on the forward strand.
TGCACCGCCACCGAGGCGATGCCCATCTCGCTGCAGGCGCGGATGACCCGCAGGGCGATTTCGCCGCGGTTGGCGATCAGGATCTTGTCGAACATGGCCCGGCCCGCCTTATTCGACGATCATCAGCGTGGTGCCGAACTCGACCGGCGTGCCATCCTCGACCAGCACCCGGCGCACGGTGCCGGCGCGGGGGGCGGGGATGTGGTTCATGGTCTTCATCGCCTCGACGATCATCAGCGTGTCGCCCTCAGCCACCTGCTGGCCGACGGTGACGAAGGGCGCGGCGCCGGGTTCGGGCGACAGATACGCGGTCCCGACCATGGGCGAGGGCACGGCGCCGGGGTGGTTGGCCGGGTCGCTGGCGGGGGCGGGCGCGGCGGCGGCCGGTGCGGCAGGGGCGGCGGCGGGTGCCTGCGGGGCCTGCGGCGCATAGGCGGGGGCGGATTGCACCATCACCTGGCGGCCGTGCTTGGACAGCTCGACCGTCAGCCGGTCGTCCTCGCCATATTCACGCTCGACCTTCAGTTCGGTCAGCTCGTTGCGGTTCAGAAGCTCGGCCAGCGCCTGGATGAAGGCGGTGTCTTCCGCGTGGTGCCGGGTCGGGTCTTTGTCGCTCATGATCTTTCTGCCTTGGAGGGCCGTTCTGGGAACGCGGCGTTTCGCGGGGCTTATAGACGCTTGGGCGCCGCAAGGGAAATCGTTTCGGTCGGGATGGGGCAGGGATGAGGGTCGGGATGGGGGTCAGGGCGGCGGCAGCGGCGGCGCGCTGGCCGGGCCGCCGGCTAGCGCGGGGTGCGGCCCGTCGTCCGGCGTGTCGTCGTCATGCGTATCGTCGGACCCTGCATCCTGCCCGGCATCCGGGCGGGCGCGCAGGTTCTTCCAGCGGCGGTGGATCCAGAACCACTGCCCCATATGCGCGCGCACCAGCGATTCAAGGTCGTCGTTCAGCGCCTGCATCATGGCTGCGGGGTCGCCGGGCGGGATCGGGGCGCCGACCTCGACCCGGAAGCTCAGCCCGTCCGGCTGGCGGATGCCGGCGATGGGCAGCAGCAGCGCCTCGTAACGCAGCGCCAGCTCGGCCGGGGTCAGCACCGTGCGGCTGGGCAGGCCGAAGAACCGCAGCATCGCGCCGTGGTGGTCGTACTGGTCAAAGCCCAGGCACAGCATCCCGCCGCCGCGCAGAAAGCGCAGCATCCCGGCCAGCCCGGCGCGGCCGCGGGGAAACAGCGGCTGGGCGATCGCCTCAATCGCCGGCACATAATGGCGGTTGAAGGCGCGGTTGTTCATCGGCCGGTAAAGCGCCCCCACCTGCCAGCCCCGTCCCGCCAGCGCCGCCCGCATGGCGTCGTAATTGCCGAAATGCGCGCAGGCGAGGATCACCGGCCGCTCCGCTGCCTGCGCCTGTTCCAGCGCCGGCAGCCCGGGGCCGGACAGCGGGGCGCCGGCGCGGATGCGGGCGGTGAACTCGGCGCCCGAATAGATCTCGATCAGGGCGCGGCCGGCGTTGTCGGGGACGGTGCGGGTCAGGCGGCGGATCTCAGCCGCCGGCAGCTCGGGGCGGGCCAGCGCCAGATTGTCGCGGATGCGCCGCCGCCAGCCCGCCACCGGCGCCAGCAGATGCGCGAACACCCAGCCCATCGCCGGGACGCGCCAGCGATAGGGCAGCAGCAGGAACGCCCCCACCAGCAGGCGAAACAGCGCGCTGCTGGCCCGGTCCTTCAGGGGGATGGGGTCGGGCTCGTTCATCGTGCAGCCCGCATCGCCTGCGCCTCGCGCGCCCAGACATAGATCCCGGCGGTCACGATGATGACGGCGCCGACGATCGTCCACCGATCCGGCACCGCGCCAAAGAACAGCCAGCCCCAGAGCGAGGCCCAGACCAGCCCGGTATAGCCAAACGGGGCGATGGCGGCGGCCTCGGCCATGGCGAAGGCCTGGATCAGCAGCGCCTGCGCGACGGTGCCGATCAGCCCCAGCGCCAGGAACGCCCACAGGTCGCCCGGCGCCACCGGCTGCCAGACGAACGGCACCACGGCCGAGGCGAACAGCGTCGCCACCCCCGTCGACCACAGGATCGAGGTGGCGGTGCCGTCCCCCCGTACCAGCCGCGTCATCACCGCGCCCGCCGCATAGGACACCGCCCCCAGCAGCGCCAGCAGCGCCGCCGGGTGGAACACCCCCGCGCCGGGGCGGATCACGATCATCGCCCCCAGCAGTGCCGCCGCGATCCCGGCTATGCGGCGCGGGCCGATCCGCTCGCCCAGGAACAGCGCCGCGCCCAAGGTGATCAGCACCGGGTTGATGTCCATGATCGCGGTGGCCTCGGCCAGGCCGATGAACTGCAGCGCGGTGAAGAACAGCCCGATCGAGGCCAGCTGCATCACCCCCCGCCCGACCTGCAGCAGCGGTGAGGCCGACCGCACCACCACCCGCAGCCGCGGCGCCAGCACCAGCAGCACCAGCCCCAGGTTCAGCGCCATCCGCACCCAGACGATCTGCCCGGGGTGATACCCCTGCAAGGTCAGATGCTTGCCAAGCGCATCCATCACCGTGAAGCAGAACACCGACGCCAAAAGCGCCAGCACCCCCAGCGACTGCCGGGGCAGTGGCATCGGAGGAAGGGGCGGCGCGCTCATAACCGGAACCGGGGGTGCCCGGTGGCGCTGCCGGACGCTCCGCGGGGGATATTTGGACAAGGAAGACGGGCAGCGGCGCGGGTGCGGGTTCCGGTCGTGGCGATGTGGACAGCCGGGGCGCGGAACATGGCGGCGTAGGGGGAGGCCGCGGGGTCCCCGAGACGCGTCGCGCTGCGGTTGTCGGCGGCGTGGGAGGCGGCGTTGCCGGACGCTTCGCGCGGGATACTTGGGCAAGGAAGAAGAAGAGCCGGGGAGCGGGAAGCGGCGCCGCGGGTGTAGGCAGCCGAGGCGCCGATTGCGGCGACGTAGAGGGCGGCCGCGGGAGCAGCGGGTCGTGCCGCGCTGCGGCTATCGGCGGCGGGTGTGCAGGCAGGGCCGGACGCTCCGCGGGGAAGGCTTCGTCGGCACGGAAGCGTCGTGGGTATATGGGCGGTGGCGGCGCTGATGGCGGAAGCCCTGAAAGCCACCGGGCTGCGGCGATGCGCCACGGGTCGGCAAATCGCCCGGCGTTGGGCAATGCGGCGGCGGCGGCGGGGCGCAGGGCGCCCCGGTGCGGCGCGCCGGGGCGAGGATGCCCGGGCGCGGGTGGGCGCCCCGGTCGCTGGGGGGCGGACCGGGGGCGCGGCAGGGATCACAGCAGCGCCTTGACCTTTGCCACCGTGGCCTCGGGGGTGATCCCGAACTCCTTGTACAGCCGGTCAGCCGGGGCCGAGGCGCCAAAGCCGGTCATCCCGATGAAGCCCGCGCGTTTTTCCGCGCCGCGCTCGCCCATCAGCAGCCAGTCCCAGGGCTGGCGCACCGCGGCCTCGACCGCGACGCGGACCGGGCCCTCGGGCAGGACGTTGGCGCGGTAGTCCTCGGGCTGGTCGCGGAACAGCTCCATGCAGGGGACCGAGACCACGCGGGTCGGGATACCTTCGGCTTCCAGCGCCTCGGCGGCCTTGACGGCGATCTCGACCTCCGACCCCGAGGCCATCAGGATCGCCTGCGGCGCCCCGGACGCCTCGCGCAGCACATAGGCGCCGCGGGCGGTCAGGTTGTCGTCGGTATGGTCCAGCCGCAGCGTCGGCAGGTTCTGCCGCGACAGCGCCAGCACCGAGGGGGTGCTGTCCGCGGTCAGCGCCAGTTCCCACGCCTCGGCGGTTTCCACCAGATCGGCGGGGCGGAAGGTCCAGGTGTTGGGCGTGGCGCGCAGCATCGCCAGATGCTCGACCGGCTGGTGGGTGGGACCGTCCTCGCCCAGGCCGATGGAGTCGTGGGTCATCACATAGACCACCGGCACCCCCATCAGCGCCGACAGCCGCATGGCGCCGCGGGCATAGTCGGTGAAGGCCATGAAGGTGCCGCCATAGGGGCGGAAGCCCCCGTGCAGCGCCAGCCCGTTCATTGCCGCCGCCATGCCGTGTTCGCGGATGCCGTAATGCACATAGCGCCCGGCGCGGTTCTGGGCGTCGAAGATGCCCAGATCGGCGGTCTTGGTGTTGTTCGAGCCGGTCAGGTCGGCCGAGCCGCCGATGGTTTCGGGCAGGATCGGGTTGACGACCTCGAGCACCAGTTCGGACGCCTTGCGGGTCGCGACCTTGGGCGCCTCAGTGCTGGCCTTCTGTTTCAGCGCGGCGATGGCGGGGGCCAGCTTGTCGCTGGTCTCGCCCGAGACGCGGGCGGCAAAGGCCTCGCGCCGGTCCTCGGGCAGCGCGTCGACGCGGGCGGCCCAGGCCTCGCGCGCGGCAGCGCCGCGGGCGCCGATCTCGCGCCAGCGGGCGGTGATCTCCTCGGGCAGCTCGAAGGGGGCGTGTTCCCAGGCATAGGCGCTGCGGGTGGCGGCGATCTCGTCCGCGCCCAGCGGCGAGCCATGCACCCCCGAGGTGCCGCCCTTTTTCGCCGAACCAAAGCCGATGACGGTGCGGCAGGCGACCAGCACCGGGCGGCCGTCGTCCTGCGCCGCCGCGGTCAGGGCGCGGTCGATGTCGGCCGGGTCATGGCCGTCGCAGCTGAGCGTGCGCCAGCCCGACGCCTCGAAGCGCTTCAGCTGGTCGGTCGAATCCGACAGTGACACCGCACCGTCGATGGTGATCTTGTTGTCGTCCCACAGCACGATCAGCCGGCCCAGCCGCAGATGGCCGGCCAGCGCGATGGCTTCCTGGCTGATGCCCTCCATCAGGCAGCCGTCGCCGGCAATCACCCAGGTGCGGTGGTCGCAAAGCTCTTCGCCGAATTCGGCGCGCATCTTTGCCTCGGCCATGGCAAAGCCGACCGAGGTCGCCAGCCCCTGACCCAGCGGGCCGGTGGTGGTCTCGATCCCCTCGGCGTGGCCGTATTCGGGATGGCCGGCGGTGGCGGCGCCCCACTGGCGGAAATTGCGCAGCTGGTCGAGGCTCATCTGCTCGAACCCGGTCAGGTGCAGCAGCGAATAGATCAGCATCGAGCCGTGGCCCGCCGACAGGATGAAGCGGTCGCGGTCGAACCAGTTCGGCGCCGAGGCGTCGAACTTGAGATGCTTGCGCCACAGCACGGTGGCGACATCGGCCATGCCCATCGGCATTCCGGGATGGCCGGAATTGGCCTGTTCGACCGCATCCATCGACAGGACGCGGATCGCGCTGGCAAGGCTCCAATGGTCGGGATCGGCAAGGCGGCGCGCGGTCAGGGGCATGGGGGCGGCTCCGGGGCAAGGACGGTTCGGGGGTCGCCCGGGTGATAGGCAGAGGCCGGGGCGGTTGCAAGCGGCGGCGGTTGTAAAGAGGTGTGCGGGTAAAAAGATGCGCCGACGGAGCGGGGCCAGCCCCGCACCCCGGGATATTTGGGCAAGGAAGAAGGAGTCAGGAGGAGGGCTGCGCCAGCGGGTGGCGGGTCAGCACCAGCTCGCGCAGCCGCTCGTCCAGCACATGGGTGTAGATTTCGGTGGTGCCGAGATCGGCGTGGCCCAGCAGCGCCTGGATGGCGCGCAGGTCGGCGCCGCCTTCCAGCAGATGGGTGGCGAAAGCGTGGCGCAGCACATGCGGGGTGACCTTGCCGGCCGGAAACCCCGCGGCGGCGGCGAGGCTGGCCAGCATCGCGTGGAACGCCTGCCGGGTCATGTGGCCCTCGGCGCCGGCCGCGGGAAACAGCCAGCGCCCGCCCTTGCCGGCCACCAGCCGGCCCAGCGGGCTGTCCGGCGGGGCGGCATCGCGCAGCGCCAGCCAGGCGGCGGTGGCGCGGCGGGCGGGGGCGGTCAGCGGCACCATGCGTTCACGCCCGCCCTTGCCGCGGATCAGCAGCAGCTCGGGGTCGCCGCGCAGGTTGCCGGCGGGCAGCGACACCAGTTCGGACACCCGCATCCCCGTCGCATAGGCGAGTTCCAGCGCCGCCAGGTTGCGGGCGCGCTCCTCTGGCGTGGCGCCATGCTGGCCGGCGGCGTCGAACAGCCGCGCGATCTCGGGCTGCGACAGCACCCGCGGCAGGCGCTGGCTGCGCCCGGGCCCCGTCAGGCGGATCGCCGGATCGTCGTCGCGCCAGCCCTCCTCCAGCGCAAAGCGGGTGAACTGGCGGATCGCCGACAGCCGCCGGGCGCGGGTGGCGCGCGACAGGCCTTCGGCCTCGCAGCGGGACAGATAGGTCTCGATGTCCTCGCGGGCGACGGTGGCCAGGGTCAGGCCGCGATGCGCGGTAAAGGCGGCGAAATCGGCAAGGTCGCGCCCGTAGGCCAGCAGGGTGTTGCGCGCCGCCCCGGCCTCGGCCGCCTGCGCGTCGAGGAAGGCGCTGATCTGCCGCAGGTCGGGGGTGTTGGCGGCTGGCGGCGTCCTGCGGGTGCGGCGGCTGGGGGCGGGTGCAGCCGTGCTGTCGGGGCGCGGTGGGTGTTCGGTAGCTGCGGGGGTGCCGGAAGCGGCGAGTGCGGATGCGGCAGCGGGGGCAACGGGGGCCGTTTCGGAATCGGCGGAGTCGTCGGGGGCATCGTCGGGGGCTGCGTGGAGAGCGCCGGAATGCGCAGGGGCCGAGGCAGGTGGTTGCGTGCCGGTGGGCGTGGTGCCCTCGCAGCGCGGCGGCTGCGCGTCTGCGGGGCCGTCTTGTGTTCCGGGGCGCACCCCCGCAGCGGCGCCCAATGGCCGGCGATTCGCCCCGGCGGGACCGGCAGCCCTGCGGGTCATGGCCGTGCCGGGCGGGTCATCGCCGCAGGCCCATGTGCTCGCCCAGCAGCAGTTCGACCGCGGCCATGCGGGCGTCGGCGGGCTGGCCGAGTTCCACCATCCGGCGCAGCCCGGCGCTGGCGCGGCCGGTGTCGCCGTCAAGCCCGGCGTCGACATCGGCGATGGCGGACAGCAGCGCCAGCCCGCGGCCCTCGGGGGGGGCGGCGTCCTGCGGCGTGGCGGTCAGCGCCGCGGCATAGGCGGCGCCGGGGCTGTCCTCGGGGAACTCTGCCGGCTCGCCCGCGGCCAGCGCGATCAGGGCGCGGTCCTCGGGGGGCAGGGCGTCGCGGTCCACGCCGGGCAGCCCGGTCAGCAGCCGCAGATGCGCGGCGGTTTCGGCGGCCGAGGGCGCCAGCGCCAGCCCGTCGAGCTGCGGCCCCACCAGCCGCGCCAGCGGCATCGCCAGCCCGGCGCGGGCAAACAGCGCCGTCGCCTCGGGCAGCGCCGCCGACACGGCGGCCGAATCGCCCGCGGCCAGCGCCGTGTCCAGCCGCTGGAACGCCGCCGCCCGGTCCCAGACCCCGCCCGAGGCCGCCGGCGCCTGTTCCAGATAGGTCGCCGCCAGCAGTGCCGGGTCGATGGCGCCGGCGCGCGACAGCCGCTCGGCCGCCTCGATCCGCGCCTTCCAGCCGGCGTTGCCGGTCAGGTCGGACCAGGCGAAGCCCGGATCCAGGTCGCCGGTGGCCAGCGGCTGCCCGATCGCCTCGAACAGCCGGAACTCCAGCGGCGAGACCTGCACCGGCGGCGGCAGGTCGGCGGAGAGATCGGCCGAGCCGTCGTCGAGGAAGCGTTCCAGCAGCGCCGCTGTCTGCGGTTCCAGCAGCCCGCCCGCCTGCGCGCCGTGCAGGGTCAGCGCCGCCGCCGACCAGTCGCCGGCGCGGGCCAGGCAATAGATCCGCGCCGCCAGATCGGGGGCAAGGCCCGGGGTCTCGGCGATGGCGTGGCAGACCTCTTCGGCCTCGTCGCGCAGAAGCGCGATGTCGAAGCGGCGCTGGAAGCGGGCGCGGTCCTTCCACCCCGCCGCGTGCAGCAGCGATTCGGCGTCGTCCAGCCGCCCCAGCGCGATCAGCCGGTCGACCCGGGCCAGAAACAGCCGGCCCTCGTCACCCTGCGCGGTGCCGGCGGGCGGGTCGAGCTGCGCGGTCAGCATCCGCTGCAACAGCCAGCGTCCGGCCGACAGCCGCGGCTGCGCTTGGGCGATGGCCTGTGCGATCTCGCCCGCGGGGGCAGGGCCCCAGAGGTCGCGCGGCAGCCGCGCGGATTGCGCCGGGATCGCGCCCTTGCCGTCGGGGTTGCCCTCGGCCAGCCGGGTGACGCCCACCGCCGGCGGCAGGCCGGTCGCGGGCAGCGCCTGGGCGGGCGGCATCTCGGGCGCGCGCAGGATCTGCGCATCGGGCGGGATCGCGTCGCCCGGCCGCCAGGCGGTGGCGGGGGGCAGCGGCGGCTTGCCGGTCTTCAGCCAGTCGTTGGCCGAGATCGGCGCGCCGCCGGTCGCCACCTGTGCCGCGGCGGGCAGCGCGGCCAGCGCCATGCACATCGCCGCCGGCAGCGCCAGTCGTGCGGCGCGGCGGGGGGACCGGCGCTCAGTCCAGCGCATCGGGATCGCCCGGCGCATCCGCCTCGGCCGCGGGGTCCAGAGGCGCCTCGACCGGTGCTGCCGGGGCAGGGGGCGCGGGCGGGGCGGTCCCCAGATCCAGCCGCACCGGCACCCGGGTCGGGCGGGGATCGGCGCTCATGTCGCCGAAATAGGCATAGCCGGTCAGGGCGAGCAGCGCCGCCACCAGCAGAAAGACAATGACTCGCAACAGCCGCATCGGTCCCTCGATCCTCTCGGTTCCCCGGTGCATTCCCGACAATGGGCCGGGCGGGGGTTTTCCCTTGGAATAGCCGGTAAGGCCGCGCGGCGAAAGCCGCTGCCCGCGCATCGTGATCGCGCGCGCCCTATGGCAATTCCGCGAAACTGGCGCCATTCACGGGGGATGCGGGCCGGATCGGGCAAAAGGGGCGGACGGATGAAGCGCAGCATCGTGCTGGTCGGGATGATGGGGGCGGGGAAATCCGCGGTCGGGGCGGAACTCGCCCGCCGGCTGGGCGTGCCGCATCTGGACACCGACGCCGAGATCACTTGCGCCGCCGCCGCCACCATCCCCGAGATCTTCGCCCGCGACGGCGAGGATTTCTTTCGCGCCCGCGAAACCGAGGTGCTGGGCCGGGTGCTGCGCGGCCCGCCGGCGGTGGTTTCGACCGGCGGCGGCGCCTGGATGCGGCCGGAAAACCGGGCGCTGGTGGCGGGGGCGGGGGTCTCGGTCTGGCTCGATTGCCCGCTGGCGCTGCTGTGGCACCGGGTGCGCCACAAGCCGACCCGGCCGCTGCTGCAGACCCAGGACCCGCTGGGCACGCTGACCCGGCTCTTGGCCGAGCGCGGCCCGACCTATGCGCTGGCCGAGGTCACCATCCCCGTGCGCGAGGGCGATTCGATCGAGACTACCGCCAGCCGCGTGCTCGAGGCCGTGCGCGCCCAGCAGGCCGCACCCGCCATTTCCCCTGCGCAGGAGCTATGATGACCCGCATCGTCCCCGTCGCCCTGGGCGACCGTTCCTATCAGGTCCGCATCGGCCCCGGCCTCATCGCCCGCGCCGGGGCCGAGATCGCGCCGCTGCTGGCCCGTCCGCGGGTCGCCGTGCTGACGGATGAGACCGTCGCCGCCCTGCACCTGCCCGCGCTGCAGGCGGCGCTGGCAGCCGAGGGCATCGCCGTCACCGCGCTGGCGCTGCCCGCGGGCGAGGCCACCAAATCCTGGGAGCAGCTGGGCCGCGCCGTCGAATGGCTGATCGCCGAGCGGATCGAGCGTCGCGACATCGTGATCGCGCTGGGGGGCGGGGTGATCGGCGATCTGGCCGGTTTCGCCGCCGCCATCCTGCGCCGCGGCGTGCGCTTCGTGCAGATCCCGACCACGCTGCTGGCGCAGGTGGACAGTTCGGTCGGGGGCAAGACCGGCATCAACTCGCCGCAGGGCAAGAACCTGATCGGGGCCTTTCACCAGCCCAGCCTGGTGCTGGCTGACACCGACGCGCTGGCGACCCTGCCCGAGCGTGATTTCCGCGCGGGCTATGGCGAGGTGATGAAATACGGGCTGCTGGGGGACGCCGGCTTCTTCGAATGGCTGGAAACCCATGGCCCCACCCTGCGCAGCGACCCGGACGCGCTGCTGCACGCGGTCGCCCATTCCGTGGGGATGAAGGCCGATATCGTGGCCCGCGACGAAACCGAACAGGGCGACCGCGCGCTGCTGAACCTCGGCCATACCTTCGGACACGCGCTGGAATCCGCGACCCATTATTCCGCGCGGCTGCTGCATGGCGAAGGGGTGGGGATCGGCTGTGCGCTGGCCTTCGACCTGTCGGCGCGGCTGGGGCTCTGCGCGCAGGAAGACCCCTCGCGCGTGGCCGCGCATCTGGCGGCGATGGAGATGCCGGCGCGGCTGGCCGACATTCCCGGCGGGCTTCCCGACGATGCCGGGCTGGTGGCGCTGATGGGGCAGGACAAGAAGGTGGTGGACGGGCGGCTGCGGCTGATCCTGGCCCGTGGCATCGGCCGTGCCTTTGTCGCCGACGATGTGGCGCCCGAGGCCATCGCCGCGGTGCTAGCGGGGTCGCGCTGACGGCTTGCCGCCGCGGCGCCGCCCGGGCTAGTAAAGGGGCCGAACTCAACCCGCGGGGAAACGTATATGGCAGGCAGCGTCAACAAGGTCATCCTGGTCGGCAATCTGGGCCAGGACCCGGAAATCCGCACCTTCCAGAACGGCGGCAAGATCGCCAACCTGCGCATCGCCACCTCGGAAACCTGGAAGGACCGCAACACCGGCGAACGCCGCGAGCGGACCGAGTGGCACACGGTGGTGATCCATTCCGAGCCGCTGGTGCGGGTGGCCGAACAATATCTGAAAAAGGGCTCCAAGGTCTATGTCGAGGGCCAGCTGGAAACCCGCAAATGGCAGGACCAGTCCGGCGCCGACCGCTATTCGACCGAGGTGGCGCTGCGCCCCTTCCGCAGCGAGCTGCACATGCTCGACAGCCGCGGCGGCGGCGGCGGTGCTGGTGGCGGCAGCTATGGCGGCGGCTCGCGCGGCGGTTATGACGACGGCGGTTATGGCGGCGGCCAAGGTGGCGGCGCCGGCGGCGGGCAGGGCGGCAGCGCCGGCGGCAGCCGCGGCGGCCCGGATTTCGACGACGAGATCCCGTTCTGAGCAATCGCCCATCGCAGACGACCCCGCCGGTTCCCGGCGGGGTTTTTCGTTGCATTTCAGGCAAATGGCGGCTGTGATGCCACCATTGCAACATGCAGCGGAAGGATCGCGCCGCCATGACATTCTATGCCCATTCCGGCAAGCAGCCCGACCGCAGCGACTGGCAGCTGCTGCCCGACCATCTGGACAATACCGCCCGGCTGGCGGCGGAACGGGCCGAGCCTCTGGGGCTGGCGGCCGCGGCGTCCCTGATCGGGCGCTACCATGATTTCGGCAAATACGACCCCGCCTTCGACCGGGTGCTGAACGGCGGCAACGTCCGGGTCGACCACTCCACCGCCGGGGCCGCGCTGCTGCACGCCCGTGCCTCGGGCGCGATGCGGCTGGTGAGTGAGGTATTATGTTACCCGATCCTGGGCCACCACGCCGGGCTGCCCGACCGCACCGGCGCCGACAGCAGCATGGAGCGGCGGCTGGCCGCCTTCCGCGACCCGATCGACCCCGCGATCACCGCGGCCGAGACCCCCGATCTTACCCCCGCCGCCCACGAGCTGGTGGCGCGGGTGCGCGGCGAGTCGCTGGGCTTTGATCTGTCGCTGGCCACGCGGATGCTGTTTTCCTGCGTGGTCGACGCCGATTACCGCGATACCGAGGCGTATTACGCGCAGCTGAACGGCCGCATCCCCGACCGCGACTGGCCGACGCTGGCCCAGCTGCTGCCCGACTGGCGCCGCCGCTTCGACGCCCATATGGCGGGCTTTGCCCCGAACAGCGACCTCAACCGCCTGCGCGCCGATATCCTGTCGCATGTGCGCGGGGGCGCCACGCTGCCGCCCGGCCTGTTCACCCTGACCGTGCCGACCGGAGGCGGCAAGACCCTGGCCTCGCTGGGCTTTGCGCTGGACCACGCCGCGCAGCACGGGAAACGGAGAATTATCTATGCGATTCCATACACTTCCGTGACGGAGCAGGCCGCCGGGATCTTCCGCGAGCTGCTGGGCGACGGGGTGCTGGAACATCACTCTGCCATCGACGACGAGAAGCCCGCGCCCGAGGGCAAGGAAAAGCTGCGGCTGGCGATGGAGGACTGGGCGGCGCCGCTGGTGGTTACCACCAATGTGCAGCTGCTCGAAAGCCTGTTCGCCGCCCGCCCCTCGCGCTGCCGCAAGCTGCACAACATTGCCGGCTCAGTCATCATCCTGGACGAGGCGCAATGCCTGCCGCGCAAGCTGCTGCTGCCGACGCTGCGGATGCTCGAGGCGCTCTGCGCGCATTACCGCTGCTCGGTGGTGCTGTGCACGGCGACGCAGCCGGCCTTCGACAGCCGGCAGCTGAAACAGGGCCTGCTGCTGGAAGGGCGCGAACTGGCCCCCGACCCCGAGGCGCTGGCCCGCCGCCTGCGCCGCGCCCGCATCGTGCAGGGCGGCGAGATGGACGATCCCGCGCTGGTCGCGGCGCTGCGCGAGACGCCGCAGGGGATGGTGATCGTCAACAGCCGCGCCCACGCGCTGGAGCTGTTCAACGCCGCCCGCGCCGAGGGGCTGGACGGGCTGATCCACCTGACCACCCGCCAGTATCCCGCGCACCGCCGCGCCATCATCGCCGAGATCCGCGAGCGGCTGAAATCCGGCGCCCCCTGCCGGCTGATCGCCACCAGCCTGATCGAGGCCGGGGTGGACCTGTCCTTCCCCCGCGGCTGGCGGGCCGAGGCCGGGCTGGATAGCTGCGTACAGGCCGCCGGCCGCGTCAACCGCGAAGGCATCTGGCCGGTCGAGGACAGTACCCTGACGGTGTTTTCCGCCCCCGGCCGCCCGGTCCCGCGCGAGGTCGAAAAGGCGGCCAGCACCATGCGCAACGTCGCCGCCAGGCACGCGGCCAAGGGCGGCGACCTGCTGGCCCCGGCCGCGATCCGCGACTGGTTCGAGGACATGTACTGGAATACCGGCCCCGAGCATCTGGGCCGAAAGATGGCCGAGTCGATGGTTTCGGACGGGAAAGCCACCAACTTCCCCTTTCGCACCACGGCCGCGGAATACCGGATGATCGAGACCGCCATGGTTCCGATCATCATCCGCGGCGACGCGGCGGCGCAGAAATCGGTCGACGCGCTGGGGGTCGAGACGATCCCACCGGCCCAGCTGGCGCGGGCGCTGCAGCCCTATGCCGTGCAGATCCCGGCCCGCGCCCGCGAGCTGCTGATCCGCAACGGCCACGCCAGTTTCCACCACCCCCAGCTGCGCGGCGACCAGTTCTGCGTGCTGGACAACCACTCGCTTTACCACCCGGAGACCGGGCTGTGGTGGGAGCATGCGGAGTATCTGGGCGAGGAATCCTGGCTGTTGTGAGGCGGCAATCGGGTGCTGTTCCGAATATTCGCCGACAGGACCGTTGCCCTGGACAGGCGCCGGAGTGTCTTGCGCTTGCCCGGCGGCTGCCCGTGACTTTCCGATATAGATGTCGCCCGCTGTGCGGCGGCGTGGGTCGAAACGCCAGATCGAGTTCGAGTTGATCGGCGGCACGACGTCCCCCCTGCGCGGGGCATGGGTCGAAACAAGAGCAACCTGCTGAACGGCGTGTACTCGGGCGAGGTCGCCCCCTGTGCTGCGGCGCGGGTCGAAACCCTGAATATGTTTCCATCGAGAGGGTGCCTGACTGGCATCGTTCACCCTTCGTCAGCCCTGCGGCGAAATGATGCTTGTCTCGGGGGGCGGGGGCGATAGTCTCTCGTAAATACGAGGGAATACGATGGCTTACGGTATACGCTTGCTGGTCCGGGGGCAGCATGGGCTGTTCACCCGGCCGGAACTCAAGGTCGAGCGGGTGTCCTATGACGTGATGACGCCCTCGGCCGCGCGCGGCATCCTCGAGGCGATCCACTGGAAGCCGGCGATCCGCTGGGTGATCGACCGCATCCATGTGCTGGAACCGATCCGCTTCCAGTCGATCCGCCGCAACGAGGTCGGCCACCGCGCCCCGGCCGGCAAGGTGAAGCAGGCGATGAAGCGCGGCGATCTCGAGGGGTTGCAGCTGCTGGTCGACGAGGACCGCCAGCAGCGCGCCTCGACCGTGCTGGTCGCGCCCCGCTATGTGATCGAGGCGCATTTCCGGCTGACCCCGCAGGCCGGCCCCGACGATACCGAGGGCAAGCACCTGGACATCTTCAACCGCCGCGCCGGGCGCGGGCAGTGCTTCCACCAGCCCTGCCTGGGCACGCGCGAGTTTGCCGCCGATTTCGAGCTGCTGCCCCAAGGCGCGCCGCCGCCCCCGCGCAACCCCGCGACGCTGACCGCCGAACATGGCTTCGGGACCCCGCGCGACCTGGGCTTCATGCTGTGGGACATCGACCATGACCGCCCCGGCCGCCCCTCGCTGTTCTTTCGTGCCGGGCTGGTCGACGGGGTGATGGAGGTGCCGCAGCCCGGCAGCCCGGAGGTGAAGGGATGAGCATGCTCGCTTCGCTGGTGCGGGCCTATGACCGCCTGCCCGACGCGCCGCCCTTTGGGTTTTCCGCGGAAAAGATCGGGTTCTGCGTGGTGCTGAACGACGACGGCTCGGTCGCCGCGGTCGAGGACCTGCGCGGCGACGACAAGAAGCGCAGCCCGCGGATGCTGCTGGTGCCGCAGGCGGTCAAGCGGGCTTCTAATATTGCGCCGAACTTCCTGTGGGATAAATCGTCATATGTTCTCGGTATAGCCGGAGAGGATGCTAAGCGGGTAGGCGATGTTCACGCTGCCTTCCGCGCCCGCCACGCCGAATGGCTTGCGGACAGCGACGACCGCGGCCTGCTGGCGCTGGCGCGGTTCCTCGAGCGCTGGCTGCCCGACACCTTCACCCCGCCGCTGTGGCCCGAGGAAATCCGCGACCAGAACATCGTCTTTGCGCTGGCGGACGGCTATCGCGAGGGTTTCCTGCACGACCGCCCCGCCGCCCGGGCGCTGTGGCGCCGGATCGGGGCCGCGGGCGCCTCGGACCCGCAGACCTGCCTGGTCACCGGCGACGCCGCCCCGGTCGCGCGGCTGCACCCCTCGGTCAAGGGGGTGTGGGGGGCGCAATCCTCGGGGGCGAGCCTGGTCTCGTTCAACCTCGACGCCTTCACCTCCTACGGCCACGAACAGGGCGACAACGCCCCGGTGTCCGAGGCCGCGGCCTTTGCCTATGCCACGGTGCTGAACCGCTACCTGGACAGGGACAGCGGCCACCGCATCCAGATCGGCGACGCCTCGACGGTGTTCTGGGCGGACTGTTCGGAGGAAGATCTGGCCGGGCTTGCCGAGCTGTGGGCCGGCAAGATGCTGGGTGCCCGCAGCAAGGCCGGCGACGCCGAAACCCTCGTCGAGAGCCAGATCGAGAACAATCTTCTGGCCCTGCGCGACGGCAAGCCCCTGCGCGAGATCGCGCCGCGGCTGGCCCAAGGGGTGCGCATCTTCCTGCTGGGGCTTTCCCCCAATGCGGCGCGGCTGTCGGTGCGCTTCTACTGGGAAGGGGATTTCGGCACGCTGGCGCAGCACTATGCCGATTACCTGCGCGACGTCGCGATGGAGCCGGCGCCGGCGCGGCCGGTGTTCTCGATCCGGGCCGCGACGCTGCGCACCGCCCCGGCCGAGATCCGCAACGGCCAGCTGAAATACGACGGCGACCGGGTGTCGCCGCTGCTGTCGGGCGAGCTCTTGCGGGCGATCATCAGCGGCGCCCGCTTTCCCCGCGCTCTGCTTGGCCTGCTGGTGCTGCGGGTGCGCAGCGACCACGTGCTGGACCGCATCCGTATCTCGCTGATCAAGGGGCTGATCCTGCGCGACATGCGGCTGGACGGCCGCCTGCCCAAGAACGCCGATGGCTCTGACAACAAGGATTACCTGATGCGTGCCGATCCCGACGACCCCAACCCCGCCCGCCGCCTTGGCCGCCTGTTCGCGCTGATCGAACGGGCGCAGCTGGCCGCGCTGGGCGACGGCATCAATGCGACGGTCAAGGACAAGTTCCTGGCCGCCGCCGCCGCCACCCCGGGGCGGGTGTTCCCGAACCTGCTGATGAATGCCGAGAACCACCACCTGAAACGGTTGCGCAACGGCCATTCCGACGCCGACTGGATCAAGGACGCCGACCACGCCAGGCGCGTTGCCGCCGGGCTGGGCCGCGACATCGGCCAGCTTTGGGCCAGTCTTTCCGACGCTGCCCCCCTGCAGCACTCGACCGAGGAACAGGGGCTGTTCCTGGTCGGCTATTACCAGGAACGCTACGCCAGGCGCGACACCGGGACCCCCGGCGAAGAGCCCGGCCCCGCAGAAAACGACACCGAGGAGTAAAGGCCAGATGACGCCGATCACCAACCGCTACGATTTCGTCTTTCTCTTCGACATCAGGAACGGCAATCCCAACGGCGACCCCGACAACGGCAACATGCCGCGGATCGACAACGACACCCAGAAGGGGCTGGTCACCGACGTCGCGCTCAAGCGCAAGATCCGCAACTATGTCGAGCTGAAACACGCCGGCGCGCCGCCGAACCGCATCTACATGCGCGAAAAGGCGATCCTGAACCAGACCCAC
This sequence comes from Paracoccus sp. SJTW-4, assembly GCF_047716885.1. Classification (NCBI taxonomy): domain Bacteria; kingdom Pseudomonadati; phylum Pseudomonadota; class Alphaproteobacteria; order Rhodobacterales; family Paracoccaceae; genus Paracoccus; species Paracoccus sp. SJTW-4. Next base: position 256,798 of record NZ_CP136681.1, read on the forward strand.
GCCGAGGCCTATGCCGCGCTTGGCGTCAAGCCCGACGCCAAGAAGCTGCCCAAGGAAGAAGAAGGGCGCAACATCACCCGCTGGATGTGCGACAATTTCTACGACATCCGCAGCTTCGGCGCCGTGATGACCACCGAGGTCAATGCCGGCCAGGTGCGCGGCCCGGTGCAGCTGTCGTTCTCGGAATCGGTCGAGCCGATCCTGCCGCAGGAGGTGACGATCACCCGCTCCTCGGTCACCAACGAAAAGGACGCCGCCAAGGAACGCACGATGGGGCGCAAGTATATCGTGCCCTACGGGCTTTATCGCTGTCACGGCTTCGTCTCGGCCAGCCTGGCGGGGGACGCGACCAAGGGCACCGGGTTTTCGCAAGAGGACCTCGACCTGCTGTTCGAGGCGCTGTGCAACATGTTCGAGCACGACCGCTCGGCCGCCCGGATGGAGATGAACACCCAGCAGCTGATCGTCTTCCGCCACGACAGCGCGCTTGGCAACGCCCCCGCGCACCGTCTGTTCGATCGGGTGCAGATCGGCCGCAACGACCAGGGCGAGTTCCGCGAGATCGGCGACCGCCGCTCGGACAACCTGCCCCCCGCGCGGAAGTTCTCGGATTACATCGTGCGCGTGGACGAAGCGGGGCTGCCCGAAGGGGTTGAAGTGAAGATCCTCATCTGAGGCACGGTGAATAAAGGTGGTTCTCAGTATGGGGATGTTTATGTGGCAGCTGTGGTAGTTGACCAGAAGTTAGACTTGGGTAACAATGAAAGAACCGGACGCAGTCACGTGCGCCCGGTTCAACACGCCCAAGGCTGGCTTGGTTAACGCGCGTCAGATGTTCAGCGTAGCCCTGCCGGTCTCCAATCGCAACCGGGCATCTTGCCCGCCAAGGAGACTTGATCATGTTCGAAATCCGAAACAGCGCTGCCGGCTATTGGTGGCGCCTCAAGGCGCGCAATGGCGAAATACTCTGTCACTCCGAGATGCTCACCACCAAGCAGTCGGCGCTGAACGCAATCGCGGCTGTCCAGCAGCTTGCGCCGTCAGCACCCACCGTGGATCTGACCTGACAGGTCCCACTGCGCAGGGCAGGCACTGCGTCCCTGACCAGGCGCACGCCCCCGCGGAATCGCGGGGGCGTTTCGCATCTTCCACGAGCGCGGTTGCGGCTGTGGCCCTCGCATCGGTAATATCTGGTGTCGCCCCTCTCGCAGGGGCGTGGATAGAAACTCAGTTTGTGGCTTTTTTTGTGCTCAGCTTGTGGTTCTGCCCGATGGGCGAGCCACAAGTTTTTCGAAGGGCGGAGTGGTGACTGAGTTGAACGACCCCATCCCCCTGTCGGCGCTGCAACATGCGGTCTATTGCCTGCGGCAGGCGGCGCTGATCCACCTCGAGCGGCTCTGGGCCGAGAACCGCTTCACCGCCGAGGGCGACGTGCTGCATGCGGTGGCCGACAAGGGCGGCAGCCGCAAGGCGCGCGGGGTGCGGCGGGTGCTGGTGCTGCCGCTCGCCTGCCGCCGGCTGAACCTGGCCGGCACCGCCGATCTGGTCGAGTTCATCCCCGGCCCGGACGGAGAGACCGCCTTTCCCGTCGAATACAAGCGCGGCAAGCCCAAGCTGCACCGTGCCGACGAGGTGCAGCTGTGTGCGCAGGCGCTGTGCCTGGAGGAGATGACCGGCCGCCCGGTGCCGCAGGGGGCGCTGTTCTATGCCCAGACCAGACGCCGCGTCATCGTGCCCTTCGACGCCGATCTGCGCGCCCTGACCGAGGCCACCGCCGCCGATCTGGCGCAGGTTCTGGACAGCGGCGTCACTCCGCCGCCGACCCCGCATAAATCCCGCTGCCGCGCCTGCTCGCTGCTCGATCTGTGCCGGCCGCAGGCGGTTGCGCGCCCGGTCCGGCAATGGCGCGACCGGATGCTGGCAAGGGCGCTGGAATGAAGAAACTGCTCAACACCGTCTATGTCACCACCGAGGGCACCGCCCTGAAGAAGGACGGCGAGAATCTGGTGGCCGAGGTCGAGGGCGTCGAAAAGGCGCGGGTGCCGATGCACATGCTCGCCTCGGTCGTCGCCTTCGGTCCGATCCTGCTGTCGCCGGCGCTGATCGGCGCCTGTGCCGGGCGCGGGATCTCGGTGGTGCTGCTGGAAAGCGCCGGCCGCTTCCAGGCCCGGGTCGAGGGGCCGGTGTCGGGCAATGTCCTGCTGCGGCGGGCGCAATACCGCGTCGCCGACGCGGCGGTGGATGTGGTGCGCTCGCTGGTGCTGGGCAAGATCGCCAACCAGCGCGCGGTGCTGCGCCGCGGCCTGCGCGATTACGGCAGCGAGATGGCACCCCCGGCGCGCGAGGCGCTGGAGCGGGCCAGCGACCGCATGGCCGCGATCCTGCGCCGGGTGCAGCTGGCCGACGACAGCGTCGATCTGCTGCGCGGCTCGGAAGGCGAGGCGGCGGTGCTGTATTTCGGCGCCTTCGACCATCTGATCCGCTCGCCCGATGCCGAGCTGCGCTGGACCGGCCGCTCGCGCCGGCCGCCGCTCGACCCGATGAATGCGCTGCTGTCCTTTCTCTATACGCTGCTGACCCATGACTGCCGCTCGGCCTGCGAGGCGGTGGGGCTGGACCCGGCGGTGGGGTTCCTGCACCGCGATCGCCCCGGCCGCCCCAGCCTGGCGCTGGACCTGATGGAAGAGCTGCGCGCGCCGCTGGCCGACCGGCTGGCGCTGTCGCTGGTCAACCGCCGCCAGCTGCGCGCCGGCGATTTCCGCCGCATGGACGGCGGCGCGGTGCTGCTGTCCGACGACGCCCGCCGCACCGTGCTGACCGCGTGGCAAGAGCGCAAGAAGGAAGAGCGGCTGCACCCGTTCCTGCAGGAAAAGGCTCCCTTCGGGCTGGTCCCCTATCTGCAGGCGCAGATGCTGGCCCGCCACCTGCGCGGCGATCTCGACGCCTATCCCCCCTGGTTCTGGAGCTGAGATGCTGGTGCTGGTCACCTATGACGTGAACACCATGGACGCGGCCGGCCGAAAGCGCTTGCGCCAGGTGGCCCGCGCCTGCGAGGATTACGGCCAGCGGGTGCAGTTCTCGGTGTTCGAGATCGAGGTCGACCCGGCGCAATGGACCCGGCTGAAGGCGCGGCTGGAAGGCATCATCCGCCCCGAGCTGGACAGCCTGCGTTATTACTACCTGGGCGCGAACTGGTCCCGCCGGGTCGAGCATGTCGGCGCCAAGCCCGCCACCGACCTGAACGCCCCGCTGATCCTCTAGCCCCGCCCGCCTGCGAACCCCAAGCGTGCCGCCATCCCCGGCAAGCTTCGCACCAGGGTCTGCTGTTTGAAATCGTTGTACATATTCCGACGCCCCTGCAGGGGGTGGCTGCCCGGCGTGGAGGATCTCGCTTGCTCCGCAGCACGGGCCGCGATTGCGGAGGAAAAACAGCGCGGTATAGAGGGGTATGTCGCCCCCTGCGCGGGGGCGTGGGTCGAAACACAGCTATCAGGTAAGGCCAGGAGGCCGGCAGAAGTCGCCCCCTGCGCGGGGGCGTGGGTCGAAACCAGGCAACCCAAGCAAAACGGAGAGCATGATGCCGTCGCCCCCTGCGCGGGGGCGTGGGTCGAAACCGGCCGAAACCCGGAAATACATAACCAGCATCATGTCGCCCCCTGCGCGGGGGCGTGGGTCGAAACGGCATCTTTGTCGCGGGCGGGGCGCACCGCAACCGTCGCCCCCTGCGCGGGGGCGTGGGTCGAAACCTCTACGGGAGCTACAACACCGTCGTAGGTAACGGTCGCCCCCTGCGCGGGGGCGTGGGTCGAAACTTGATGCCGAGCGATGGGTCCTCGCGGATCATGTCGTCGCCCCCTGCGCGGGGGCGTGGGTCGAAACCGTTTACATGGGTGGGCCGTCTCGCAACTCACTGCGGTCGCCCCCTGCGCGGGGGCGTGGGTCGAAACACCGGCCTGCCCATGACCGGGCTGCGCCGCCATCGTCGCCCCCTGCGCGGGGGCGTGGGTCGAAACACCGAGAAGGCTATGGCCGATCCGATGAACATTCGTCGCCCCCTGCGCGGGGGCGTGGGTCGAAACGTCTGGCGCCGCGGCTGGCGGGGCGAGCCGGCGTTGTCGCCCCCTGCGCGGGGGCGTGGGTCGAAACTTCGACAGCACGCTCAGCCGCGGCCGGGCGATCATGTCGCCCCCTGCGCGGGGGCGTGGGTCGAAACAGGTCGCTCTTGGATCGGTCAATCATCACCAGGTCGCGTCGCCCCCTGCGCGGGGGCGTGGGTCGAAACCGCGCTGGGGCATGATGTCTGGTCCTGCGACCTCGAGCGTCGCCCCCTGCGCGGGGGCGTGGGTCGAAACTTGCCGCGCGGGTATGCCGACATCGGTGCGCTGGGTCGCCCCCTGCGCGGGGGCGTGGGTCGAAACCCGCCAGCACAAAAACCACGCCCATATCGGCCACGTCGCCCCCTGCGCGGGGGCGTGGGTCGAAACGCCAGCGCGGGCAGCTCCCGGATCGTGATCGGTCGTCGCCCCCTGCGCGGGGGCGTGGGTCGAAACATCGTGCCGCTGCTCGGGCAGCGGGAAACCGGGCTACGTCGCCCCCTGCGCGGGGGCGTGGGTCGAAACTCCGCCGCCGTGAGCAACGCCAAACTTAAAGGGGTGACGGTCGCCCCCTGCGCGGGGGCGTGGGTCGAAACTGCGCCACCTGCGGCGGCAGCCCGGCGAGGAATGACCGTCGCCCCCTGCGCGGGGGCGTGGGTCGAAACTCCCATGGGGCATCCATCAGATGATGGTCGGTCAGTCGCCCCCTGCGCGGGGGCGTGGGTCGAAACCCAAGCACTTTTAGGCCAAAGAGCATCATACACCAGTCGCCCCCTGCGCGGGGGCGTGGGTCGAAACTCAGCACCGGTGACCGGGTCATAGCCCTCCGGAGTCGCCCCCTGCGCGGGGGCGTGGGTCGAAACACCGCGTCCGGGACCTGGGCCAAGCCTGCGGGGCTGGTCGCCCCCTGCGCGGGGGCGTGGGTCGAAACAAGACTGTTGACGCCCTCGATGATGCGCTGCCTTGTCGCCCCCTGCGCGGGGGCGTGGATCGAAACAAACCGAGGCTCGGAAGCGGGTTGTGTCGGCGCGTCGCCCCCTGCGCGGGGGCGTGGATCGAAACGTTTTTGCCGTCGGCGGCAGCATCGAGATTGTCCGTCGCCCCCCGCGCGGGGGCGTGGGTCGAAACCTGGTGGCGCACGAGGGCGTGGTGCCCGCGCCCTGTCGCCCCCCGCGCGGGGGCGTGGGTCGAAACTCCATGCTCTGGGACAGCCCGAACGCCAAGCGCGCGGTCGCCCCCCGCGCGGGGGCGTGGGTCGAAACCGCTATGCGGCCTCAAGCTCGGCTCCGTTGGGCCGTCGCCCCCCGCGCGGGGGCGTGGGTCGAAACATGTACGGGTATCTGCAGGGAGAGGAAGGCCCGCGGTCGCCCCCCGCGCGGGGGCGTGGGTCGAAACAACCAAGAAACCATGCGGCGCGACGGGTCGCTGAAGTCGCCCCCCGCGCGGGGGCGTGGGTCGAAACTCTGCTGTCGAACCAGACTGCGTGATCCGAACACGTCGCCCCCCGCGCGGGGGCGTGGGTCGAAACTTGCGCGAGATCCACGAGGTGCTGTCGCCCGAGCGTCGCCCCCCGCGCGGGGGCGTGGGTCGAAACTCATCTGGCAAGGGGGCGATATGGACAGGATAGGGTCGCCCCCCGCGCGGGGGCGTGGGTCGAAACTGTCAATAGGCAACTGCCAAATTGTTTTTGGCACGTCGCCCCCCGCGCGGGGGCGTGGGTCGAAACTTGAGCAGCTCTGCGGTCTTTGCGGCTTCTGTGGTGTCGCCCCCCGCGCGGGGGCGTGGGTCGAAACATGAAATGTTCTATCAGGTTGGACTGGATAGCCCCGGTCGCCCCCCGCGCGGGGGCGTGGGTCGAAACCATCTCGTCCCAGCGTGAGAACTCTTCGGACGGGTCGCCCCCCGCGCGGGGGCGTGGGTCGAAACGCGAATATCTTAGGTCTACTGGGGTCCGGCAGGGAGTCGCCCCCCGCGCGGGGGCGTGGGTCGAAACGTCGGACCTTGGGAGGGCGAGCGCACAGAGGCCGTCGCCCCCCGCGCGGGGGCGTGGGTCGAAACTCGACCTTGTTGACCTCATAGGTCAGGGTGGTGGTCGCCCCCCGCGCGGGGGCGTGGGTCGAAACGTCGGGTAGTTCCAGCGCCGCCGCCAATGCTGCGAGTCGCCCCCCGCGCGGGGGCGTGGGTCGAAACGGGCCGCGGGTCTCGTAAGGTCTCTCGGATATGAGGTCGCCCCCCGCGCGGGGGCGTGGGTCGAAACAATCCCGTTCAAGCCATCCGCGCGCTGCCCGAACCGTCGCCCCCCGCGCGGGGGCGTGGGTCGAAACATACACCCAAACCGCCCCCATAATCGGTCCGGGCGTCGCCCCCCGCGCGGGGGCGTGGGTCGAAACCAACGCGCTGTGCGAATACGAGGGCGCGACGGGTGGTCGCCCCCCGCGCGGGGGCGTGGGTCGAAACACCTGAAGACCGTATCCGACATGACAGCTATCTTGTCGCCCCCCGCGCGGGGGCGTGGGTCGAAACAGCCACGCCTCCAGGTCGGCCAGAAAGACGCGCTGTCGCCCCCCGCGCGGGGGCGTGGGTCGAAACCAATGACGGTCGCCTAGCTTTTTTCAAGAACTCCAGTCGCCCCCCGCGCGGGGGCGTGGGTCGAAACCTGCGGGTCCGGCAGGGCTGCTTTCTCGAGGACCGTCGCCCCCCGCGCGGGGGCGTGGGTCGAAACATGGACGCGTATCTCGCTGAGGGCCGCGAGATCGTCGCCCCCCGCGCGGGGGCGTGGGTCGAAACAGGCGCCCTTAACATCCGGGGAAGCCTAAACCCCGGGTCGCCCCCCGCGCGGGGGCGTGGGTCGAAACACCAGCGCCGCGCCGGTCTATCAGCGGCGTCTCGGTCGCCCCCCGCGCGGGGGCGTGGGTCGAAACATGGACGCGTATCTCGCTGAGGGCCGCGAGATCGAGGTCGCCCCCCGCGCGGGGGCGTGGGTCGAAACCAGGCGGACCGGATCGAGGTCACGATCTGCGCCTGTCGCCCCCCGCGCGGGGGCGTGGGTCGAAACACTATAACCGCCCCAGAGCCACAGCGCAGCGCCGTCGCCCCCCGCGCGGGGGCGTGGGTCGAAACAAGGCGCAAATCGCCAAGGACGCGGAGGCTGCCGGTCGCCCCCTGCGCGGGGGCGTGGGTCGAAACTTGCCGATGCTGACCACGGCGGCCACCGCGCCGATGGTCGCCCCCTGCGCGGGGGCGTGGGTCGAAACAGCTATTAAACGATCAGACGATGATCTGCATGGCCGTCGCCCCCTGCGCGGGGGCGTGGGTCGAAACCCGGATGACTACGTGATCGAGGGGGTCTGGCACGTCGCCCCCTGCGCGGGGGCGTGGGTCGAAACGCGACCACCGACAGGTCCTCGAGGAAGCAGCCCTGGCCGCCCCCTGCGCGGGGGCGTGGGTCGAAACACCGAATCGCTCAACCACATGCTGGTGATCACCGCGTCGCCCCCTGCGCGGGGCGTGGGTCGAAACACGGCCCACACCTCGATCACCTCCTCGTCCTGGCCGGTCGCCCCCTGCGCGGGGGCGTGGTTCGAAACGACAACCGGCTGGTCGGCGGGGTTGAAGCGCAGGTCGTCGCCCCCTGCGCGGGGGCGTGGGTCGAAACCCGCCGGATAATCGTCCTTGTATCGGGAGCGTGGGTCGAAACCTGATCGAACACGAACTCGCCCCTATGGACGGGGCGTCGCCCCCCGCGCGGGGGCGTGGGTCGAAACCTCTACCTCCAGCGCACGGCGTTCGGCGGCAAGGTCGCCCCCTGCGGGGCGTGGGTCGAAACACCCCTCAATACATCGTTCAGATCGAGGCCCACTCGTCCCCCTGCGCGGGGATACGGGATCAGGCACGGGCCGACGCTAAGGACCGAGGCCATGCTGAAAAACTCGGCCCCTAAAGGCCTCACAGGCGCGGCTGTGCGGAACTGGCGCGCGCGCATCGGGCTTCGGCTCGGAAAGGGCGGCTATCGGCGGGATCACGTCCGGGCTTTCGCCCAGCATGTCGAGGTCGCGGATGATGCGATCTACATCAATGGCAACAAAAACACGCTGTTGAGGACGCTGATAGCCACTAAGGGAGGGAAATCGGCGGGAATCGGCGTTCCCGGTTTTATACCAAGGTGGCGGAGAGGGTGGCCGCCAACTTGTCCTCCAGAGCGACCCCACAGCTTCCGGTAAATTTACGATACAACAACGGGTTGCACGTATTTTTCTTCCTCTTAGTTCTTGTGGCCTCTTTCGACTTCCACCATATTGAGGGGGATAGAGTGCCACAGTCGACCCACTGGCGCCCGCTCGCGGCAGGAGGGTAGCCCGCGCCGCCCCCGGCGGCGGCCGCCCACTCACGGCGGCTTTCGTCCGCACCGTTTCAAAACCGGGCAAGTACCACGATGGCGGTGGTCTCGGTCTGCTACTCCGCGTCGAGCCGACTGGCTCGAAGCGCTGGGTGCAGCGCCTGACCATTGGCGGACGGCGGCGGGAGATCGGCCTCGGCGCGCCGCCGGTGGTGTCGCTGGCGATGGCGCGCGAGGCGGCACTGGCAAACGCCCGCTCCGCCCGCGAGGGTCTCGACCCGATCGAGGAGCGCCGGCGGCGGCGCGAGACGCTGACCTTCGCTCAAGCCGTTGAGCGTTACCTCGCGTCGAAGCTGGACGAGTTCCGCAACGAGAAGCACAAGGCGCAGTGGCGCAGCACCCTCGACAGCTACGCTGGGCCGGTGCTCGGCGTCCTGCCGGTCTCCCAGATTGCCGTCGCCGACGTGCTGCGGGTGTTGGAGCCGATCTGGCTGGCCAAGACCGAGACCGCCTCGCGCCTGCGGGGACGTATCGAGGCGGTGCTGTCGTGGGCGACCGTCGCGGGCCACCGCACCGGCGAGAATCCGGCGCGGTGGAAGGGCAACCTGTCCGAGTTGCTCCCAAAGCCCGGCAGGGTCGCTCGCAGCGGCAACCACCCGGCGCTGGCGCTCTCGGACGCGCCCCCGTGGTTTGCCGAGGTGGCCCAGCGCCCCGGCGCAGCCTCGCTGGCGTTGCGCTTTGCCGCGCTCACCGGCGCCCGCTCGGGCGAGGTGCGCGGCGCGCTCTGGTCAGAGATCGACCTTGAGGCGCGCATCTGGACCGTTCCGGCCGAACGGATGAAGGCGGGCCGCGACCACCGGGTGCCGCTTACGGCCCCGGCGGTGGCGATCCTCGACGCTGCCCGCGGGCTCCCAGCGGGCAGGGAGCAATTCGTCTTTCCCGCACCCGGCGGCGGTGCGCTGTCCGACATGGCGCTCTCGGCGACCATGCGGCGCGTTCACGCTGCCGCCATCGCCGCCGGCGGGCAGGGCTATCTCGACGCGCGATCCGGCCGCCCGGCGGTGCCGCACGGGCTGCGCTCGACCTTCCGCGATTGGGCGGCCGAGCACGGCTATGAGCGCGACATGGCGGAGATCGCCCTCGCGCACACCGTGGGCAGCGAGGTTGAGCGCGCCTATCGCCGCAGCGACATGCTGGAGCGCCGGCGCGCGATGATGGCCGCGTGGGCCGATCTGCTGACCGGCGACCCTCCGGCCGGCACGGTTGTGCCGCTACGGGGGCGGAGCCAATGACGGCCAATCGCCCAAAGCCCTCGCGAGGGCGGCCCATGAAACCCATCGGTGGTGATCCCTTCGCAGCGCAGCCGTATGATCGAACGGTGTGGGATCGCCTCGTGTCCACACTGGCAGCGGTCAAACTGGGCGAACCAGCGAACGGCCGCAACCTGCTCGGAGAAGCGCTTGCCGAGAGGATGTTTCCCACAGCGGACTGGGTGCGCTATCGCGACACCGACGGGCGAGAACAGCGCCGCGCAGGCGGCCGCGGACACGAGGCGGTCGAGCGCTGGCTGCTGTCCCGGAACCTGCCGCGGCTGCGTGCTATCGACGGTGCTCAACGGGAGGGAAAGGTGAAGCGTTGGCGCGTTGCCCACCTGCGCATTGCGGAAGCCCTTGAGGCGTTCAGCCGGTCGCCGGCCGACGCCGCGGCAGCGCAGGATGCTGCTCACAAATTATCCTGCCTGCCGCCGGACCCTGCTCTGACCGGCCAGCCGTTGCTCTTGCCCGATCCCGACCGGCTGACGCCGGAACGGCTTCTGGGCACCCCCAGCGTCGATCCAGCGGAGCGCTCCGCTGTCGCTGCCGCCGCCGCGGCGCTGGCGGTGGACTGCCGTAGGCTGGTGGCGGATGTAGATGACTGGTGCGCGGAGAACGACACCAGCCGGGGCAGGGCGGCGTTTGCACGCACGGTGGCGGCTGTCGTGGCGGACCTGTTCGACGCCGCCGGCGCTGGGCATCACGTCCGCTTTGCCCGACAGGGGCAGTCCGATCCCGCACGGGGGCCAGCCAACGCCTATTGCAAGGCGGTCGCGGGCGCGCTGGAGGCGCTTGGCATCGACCGCGAGCATTGGCGGCGCGCCGCGGAGGATGGCTCCCGCCGGGATCGCCTCCGAGGGCAGCCCCTGATCCGTTCGGCGATTTAATTCTCCAGTTGGGGCGTAGAGGCACCCAGCCTTCTTTCTTATTCCAGTAGGTATTCGGCCCATCTGGGCTTTTCTACTGGAGGATGCCTCGATGGCGATACCGACCCAAGAGAAGCTGCTGCGGCTCCCGCAGGTGCGCGAGCGCGTCACCCTGTCCACCGCGAAAATCTATGAAATGATGGCCAAGGGCGAGTTCCCCCGGCCGGTGAAGATCAGCGAGCGCAACGTCGCTTGGCCAGCCAGCGCCGTTCAGCGCTGGATCGACGAAAAGATCGCCGCCGCCGACGCCTGACGGTCGGACTGACTGCCTCATTCCTCACGCCAATGCAGCAAAGGAGTAACCGGGGCGCGGGCTGCGCCCCGGTCCCGCAACCCGCCGGCGGCGGTGTGCTGAACTGTCGTGGTACATCCGCAGGATAGCGCAAAACGTCGGCATTGGCAAAGAAGGATTGGCATCATGCCGACCGACTATGAACGACCGGGCAATGCGCCCACCACCGCAGCGCTGTGTTCTGCGTTAGCGACCATCCAGCAAGCGGTCCGCTCCGCCCGCCACGACCGCGGCTATCGCGAAGGGCTGGGTCGGGAGACTTGCAAACGTCTCCTGATTGACGTGCTCGACCTAAGCCTCGCGGCCGGCGACCGGGTGGCCCTTGCCGAGACCATACTAGGCCCGGCCATAACCGCCTGCATCGGACCATCTTACATGTCGGACTATCTGGCTTACGGTTCGCTCGGGTCTGAGGGCCGCGAGGTCGCGCGCGAATGGGCGGAAGGCCGGCCGCCGGCGGACGAATGCTTCCGCCGCTTGCTGCGAGCCAACGCGGCCGCCTTCCAGAGCCCGGGTAGTCGCCTGAAGAGGCAGATCGAAGCGGAGGCGGCAGACGTCCTGTGCTCGCGGGAAGAGCTTGAGGTGCGCAAGCGCGCCGATGCCGGACTACGCGCGGCGAAGTTGGAGGCCAGCCATCGCCGCCGCGGGCGTCGGGGTGGCCCACGGGCGGTGAACGGGGGGAGCGAGAAATGAATACGGCACCGCGTTCCGCTCAATTTGCCTCGAACTCCCCCGGTGGCGATCCCTTCGCCTACCCGATGGCGACGGGCCGCACCCTCAGGGGCGCGGCAATCGGTACGATCACCTATGCCGAACTGGCGGATTTGGCGTTCGACGATCCTCCCCGCTGCGTCCCGAAGGCGGACGCCGGGTGGTTCATCCCGAGCGCGCTGGGCGGCGCCGACGCGCGCATCCACGCGGCCCAGCGCGACAGGGGCGAGTTCGGCGCCCTCGTGCTCGACATTGACGAGGGCGGGCATTCGCTCGACCGCATCGGGAAGGCTCTGGGGGAGGCGTTGGGCGGGGATGCCACCGCGCTGATCTACTCGACCAAGAGCGCCACCGCTGCCGACCCACGGTGGCGGATCGTGGTGCCGTTGCAGGAGCCACTCGCGGGGGCCGATTACGCCGATACCACGGAGGCACTGTGCGAGAGGATTGCTGCGGTCTCCGGGGGCGCCGTCGCACCCGACAGGGCGGTATGCCGCCCCGGCCAGATCAGCTTTCTGCCGAACCTGCCCGACGCGCCAGAGGACGGCAGCGCGCCGTTCTACCAGCGGCGGGAGATCGGGCCGGAGGAGGTGAGGGCGCTGGTCCTCGATGGCGGTCACCCGATCATCCGCATCAGGGAGGAGCGCCGAGCCGTGGCTAAGGCCGCCAGCGACGGGGCGGCGGTCGAGCGGCAACGCCGCCGGCAGGAGAGAGAGGCCGATCCGCGCACATCGCTGATAGAGCGCTTCAACCGCGCCCATGTGTTGACGGACTTGTTGCAACGCTACGGCTACGTGAACAGGAACGACGGCGGCCAAGGATGGGGCGAGCTTTGGCGGTCGCCTCACCAGCAGTCTGGATCGTACGCTACGCGCGTCTTCGAGGATGAGAGCGACGGCAGCGAGTATTGGGTTTCGCTTTCTGACAGCGACAGGAGGGCTGGACTTGGCAGTGGTAGCGCTTCCGGCCGCTGGGGCGATGCCTTCGACCTGTTCGTGCATTACGCCCATGGCGGCGACGAGAACGTTGCCTTGGCGGCGTGGAGGGGTGAGTGCGACAACGCGCGCAATCGTGCGGCGGCAGAGGCGGTGCTGCGGAAACGGGGCGCCGCCGCCGGGGGTGAGGCTACGGACGATGCGGCAGAGGTCGAAAGGCTGGCGGCGCTGGGTGCGGTCGAGAGCGACGACGCATCGCTGGCCGCTGGCTGGTTGAAGGATGAGGGCGCGCGGCTGGTGCTGGCCGACGACGGCCGCTGGCGGCGCTTCGATGGCGGCCACTGGCACCGCCTCGACGACGACGGTGTTCGGGCGGCACTCTCTCGCTGGCTGTGCGCGGTGGCCGACGTGAAGACGGCTGCGGCAGAGGCGGCGCTGGAGGAGGGCGAGAGCGACCTCAAGGCGTTCGGCAAGGTGCGGTTGCTGCGGACCCGGCTGCGCTCCACTGCGCAACTGGAGGCCGTCTTCCGGCAGGCCCGCGCGGTGGCGGTGCGGGCTCCGGCTGACAGCTTCGACGCCGACCCGTACTTACTGGGCGTCACCGGCGGCATGGTGGTTGACCTGCGGACGGGCGAGGCGCGCGAGGGGCGGCCGGAGGACCGGGTGAGCCTCTCGACGGCGGTCGCCCCATCGCCGCCGGGGGTGGGGCCGGAGCGGTGGTTGCGCTTCATCGACCAGATCGCTGACGGGCGCGAGGACTGGGCGGTATTCCTGCAACGGCTGGCGGGCTATGCCCTGACCGGTTCGACAGACGCGCAGTCGATTTTCTTCCTGTACGGGCATGGCAGCAACGGCAAGTCGGTGCTGCGCGAGGTGCTGCGCGGGGTTGTCGGTGACGGCTACGGCCGGACGGCCTCCTCCGAGGTGTTCCTGCGCTCGGGCGGGACGCAGCACCCGACGGGGCTAGCCAACCTCGCCGGGGCAAGACTGGCGCTGGTCAGTGAACTGCCGCAGGGCCGGGTCTGGAACGACGAACTGCTCAAGGACATCACCGGCGGCGAGGCGATTTCGGCGCGGCGCATGTATGGCGATCCGTTCAGCTTCACCCCGCAGGCAACAGTGATCGTGACCGGTAACCATCGCCCATCCTTCACCAGCGCCGACGAGGCGATGGCAAGGCGCATGGTACTGGTCGAACTCCGGCGGAGGTTCGGGCCGCAGGAGATCGACCCCGGGCTGGCCGGCAAGCTGCTGGCGGAAGGGCCTGCGGTCCTGCGGTGGATGATCGAAGGAGCCGCGGCGTGGATCGCCGCCGGGGGTGGCCGGGAAGGGCTGGCTATTCCGCCCGACGTGCTGGCGGCGGGGCGGCAGTACGCGGAGGAGGAAGACATTCTCCGGCAGTTCCTGACCGACCGGCAACTGGCGAACCCGGGTAGCTGGGCCGCTGGCGGGTTCATCGCCTCCGACGCGCTTTATCGTGAGTTCCGGCGGTGGGCTGAGGATAACGGCCATCGGCAATGGACGAAGACGACCTTCGGCAAGCAACTGACAGCTGGCGCGGAGCGGTACGGCCTTGCCCCGAAGCGTACCCGTGCGCAGCGCGGATACGAGATCGAACGGCTGCTGATCGACGACGAGGAGCGCGCTTCAGCCCTTGACCGTATCGCCGGCGGGGTCGGTCGGCTCACTGTCGTCGGCGGGCGCGACGGTGGCCACGCTAGCCGAGAATGACCGCCGCCCTTCCGTCACAACCTTCTTGTATTCCGGTCACTGCCTCCGGTCGCAGCCCCGTACGTTCTCGTTCGGGGCTGCTGCGGTATTCCACAATACCGCCGCCGGGGTTTTTGGCTGCTGCGGGTGTCGCGAGTGTCGGGGTGGCGACGGATGAAAGCAGGTTCCCGGCACCTCTTTTTAAGATTATTTTACAGTTATTTGCTACGAATAATGACAGGAGTGACGGGATTTTCTTTAGAGTTTAATATGTAAAAATAAAAAGAACATAATAAGAACACATAGAGGGATAGAATAGATAGGTGCGTATATATAGGGAAGAAACTTTCGGTAATCTCCCGTCATCGCGTCATCCGTGTCATCGCGCCGCGCCAGCGGGCGCCACCCCGGCGGCGATCGCACTCGCGCCACTGCCGCTCGCGATCCACAGGAGATTGTAATGCCCGGCACCGTTGAAGCCATGCCCACCCCGGCCCACGCCACCACCACCACCCCAGACGGCGACCCTGCGCGCCGCGCCGACCGGCCGCACTACACCCCTCGCTGGCGATGGCCTGACCGGCCTGTCGCCGCCGCTTGGGACGGCCCGCTGCCGCTGGACATCCTCGGGGTATTCCCGCCGCGTACGACTATGGATGTCTACACGCAGGCAGGTCTGCCGCAGCCGCTCCGTCGGCAAACCCCGGCGGCGGTGCTCGCCACCCTCGCGGCGGTGGACGGCTTCCTGCCGCAGGGCTTGTGGGGCGCCTCTCCTGCGCCACCGCAGCCGTTCCGGGTCGCCCTGTTCGGGCCGGGGTCCGAGGCGGTTCTCGGCCTCGTCCAGCGCTTGTGCGGCCGTCTGCCTGACGACCGGCTTCTGCGCGCCTTCGCCATCCGGGGCCGCGCTGATGAAGGCGAGCAGGCGCTTCCGCCGGGCTGGTGGCCGGTATTGTGCGGGCCGCAGCCGCCACCACCCCCCGGTGGCGAGCCCACACCCCCCGCCGGCGCTCTGCGTGCGCGGCTGGAGGCATGGGGTGCCCTCCGAGACGGCCACCTGCCGGACGGCGCTCCTTCCACCCACGGGGCGCTGTTCGCCGCCGTGGGAGGGTCGCTGGCGCGCCTTGACGACCTGTTGCCCCCGCCCGCCTGGTCGGCCGCAAAAGTCCTGCCCTTCCTCTACCGCCGCCTGCGCGTCCTCACCGCAGCGCTGGCCGATGCTTGGGGAGGTACAGCACTGGAGCCTTGGGAGGCGACAGACGCCGCAGACGACCTGACACACGTCGCGTTCCGCGACTGCGTTGCCTTTCACGCGCGCGTCCGACCGCTGCCGTGGACGCCCGCGCTCCGGCTTGCGCGCGCGATCCTGCGCACCCGCCCACCCACGGTGGCGAGAACCACCTGTGGCGTCGCCGGCGTCACGCCGGACGACCTCTGCCGGCTCGCGGACATCGGCTGGCTGGAATGGCCGCCGGGGCATGGCCAGTGCGCATACGCGCCACCGTCCACCGGCCGCTGGCGCGTATCCGAGCCCCTGCGCTCGCTGCCGCCGCTCGACCTCGATGGTCTTGGGCGCTCACGGCGCACGGTGGCCATCTCGCGACGCGCGCTGTAACTTCCGGGTAGCAAGAGATGCCAAGATGTATGAAGAATTCATCTACAGTAGAATTGATCGGTCAACGCGCAGGAAACCGCATGACAATAGCCAAAAAACTCGTCCCCTCGTTGCTGACAAGTTTGTTGATAGGCTACATGTCCAGCACGGGGGCATCATCAGCCGAGTTCAGGGTAATTCCACCCAGCGTCGATTCAGCTAAGCGCAGCCTTGTCACTGTTGAAGGAATTATCGAGAGAGGAGATGCGGCCCGTTTCGATGGAGCGGTCCGCGCGGCAATCGTTTCGTCGCCATTTGAAAGGCTGGTAATCGCCTTGAATAGCCCCGGCGGAAATGTCGGTGAGGCGATGAAGATGGGCGAGACCATACGGGCTGTATTGGCAGAAACCACGACTTTCAGAGCAGATGTGATGCTTCCGGAGCATAGTTCGCGGGGGCCGATTTCGGGTGGTTTGGCCACATTTCTTTCCGAATATATTTATCTGGGAGAGCCGCTTCCTGAGCTTCCGAAATGTTGGAGCGCCCTGCACACTCCTTTTCGTCAGCGGAGTAGTGCACACGCCCACAGACAATGCCGACGCGCGATCCGAGGGGAACATTATCAGGATACCCACGATCGGTGTGCACCGGCCAGCGTTCGTGGGGGATATGTTTGGACGTCTTCCCCCCCGCGAGGCTCAGCACGCCTATACGCGCATGTTGGACGATATGGCGGAGTTTCTGTCGTCGATGGGTGCAACGGAAGAATTTGTCCGGCTGTCGATGTCCACCCCTGCTTCACAGATCGAGCTTATTCCTAGCGACAAAATGTCTGAGTTTGTCGCTGTGCCATTTTATGAAGAGTGGCTTTCTGCTCGTTGCCCCGTTGACTATTCGTCGTTCACGGAAGAGGAGTTGCGGGTTAGGGACAGGGTTTATGAAATAAATTATGAATACTATAACGAATTTCAGAGCTGGGATCACTACACTCCCGAACCCCGCAGTGTTGACGTCCGGTTAGTGGAGGAGTTCGGCCTTCAGGGTGCGATTGAGGCTGGCGCCATTAAGGCGCGGGCCGATAGTGCGTACCGCGCGACAGAATTTTGTAGGTTCGTAGCGGTTCATAAGACGCGCCAAGACTGGGCCGAGAGTAAATCAAGCGCCATCGCTCACCCGGACGAAACAGAACGCTCCCGGTCGGACGAGAAGTAAGCCCACGATGCGCATTGCGCCGCTATGCCGCTCATCAAAAGAAATTCTGATGCCGCCTCTACTATCGGAAGACAAGAAGCAGGCGGGCGGCGTCAACGACCAGCGGGCGCGCCTCGTAGCCATGGCTGATAGGGGGACGACAAGGGGGACGCATCCCGGCGTCTTGGTGTTCTTATATTAAGAATCAGAATGTTAATGGGAGTAAATGGCGGGCCGAAGCCGACGAAACGGAGAACTACACCTACGCTATAACCCTCTAAATAAGGCCCGAGCGAATGGCTCCGGTGGAGTGCGAAGCGGTCGGCAGGCTTCAGGCTGCTGCGTAGGGTCGGCAGCCCGTCATCTGGTTTACGGCCTCGTAGGCAACACAACGATATTTGCGACAGCGAGGCCAGCCGCTCAGCAGCCAAAGCTTGATTGTCGATGTTCCGCGCTACGAGTTCAGTAGGTAGTTTTGTTGCGGAAATGTTCTGACTTCTCTATACAGCGACAGAAACGGTGAACTCCGCACAGGCGATTGGTTCACCATCATTTCCGCGTGTGCGAGGGGCGAATGGAGCATGTGCTTGTAGCCGATACGAATCTCTTTTTCGAGTGCAAGCGCCTAGAAGAGCTTCCTTGGTCTGACCTCGCCGTAGATCCGGTTGTGATCGCACTGACCAAACCCGTTTTGGCGGAGATCGACAAGCACAAAAAGGGCGGCGGCAGAACACGCAAGCGGGCAATCGAGATTTCGGGGCGCATACGTGGAATGCTTGCGGCCCTTCCGCCGGAAGTCGTTATTCAGGAAGCCGGACCACGCGTCCTGCTCCGGCTGATGCCCATCATCCAGCCCGCCCCCGAACTCGCGAGCTCACTTGACTACGGCATCAACGACGACCGGATCGTCGGAACTGTCGCCACCCTTTCGAAGGACGAAACATTCGCCTCCGTCAAGATGCTCACAGATGACAGTGTTGCGGCGTCCACCGCGCAGGGACTTGGGGTTTCCTTCTTTCTGATCCCGGAGAGTTGGAAGCGACCGCCGGAACAGACGACCGAAGCAAAGCGGATCAAGGAACTCGAAAAAGATCTATCGATCTATAGATCGCAGGAGCCTGTCATTAGCATCGCGAACGTCTCAGGCGAGGCAACAGCGGCTAATGTGGTCCGCCGGATCGCATTGGCACTTGAGCCCTCCGAAATTGACCGACTGATCGACAAACTAAAAGCGCGTCACCCCCCAACGGAGGATTTCTCTGCTCCGGAAGCCGAGATTCAGGCCGATGGAACCGAAATTTCCTACGAAGCGCCGGATGCTGAAGCGATCAGGAAATACTCTTCCGCAGCCTACCCAAAATGGATCGACGCGTGCCGCTCAATCTTTGAATCGCTGCATAAGGGCCGCGTCGAACCTGAGGCCGAAGTGGCGCTAACATTTGGGGTCGCCAACGGTGGAACTCGACCGGCCTCGAAGATGCGCGTCTCGTTTGAGGCTGTCGGCAACATCGATTTGAGCCGTGACGCAGATGATCCAGACGATCATGAGGATGGGAATGATGACGATGGGCAACCCACACTTCCCCCCATTCCTAGGCTGCCCGCACCGCCTGTTCCGCCAGCGGTTCGACGCATCGTGAAGCGGCCGCCTTCTGCGACGAAAGGTGTTGATATCGCTACACTGAGAATGCCCGGCAGTGGTCTGAGGATTTCTGAGTTGGAGAAGGCTTCGCGCGGAGTGATGAGCGGTCTCGGTCCCCAACTGGCAGCGATACGTAGCGCGCAGTCGATGTTTGACAACCTTCACGGCACAGGAGCGCTCGCTGACCTAGCGCGTGGCATAGGGCCAATGTCGGACATCATGAGAATGGCAGAGGAGCATGACCGCCTGCGTAGATCGCTTATTCAACCCACCGGCATTGCTAGGTCAACATATATCGATGTCCCTGCTTTCCGTATGCCGTTGATGCCCGAGAAGCACGATCCGGAGGGATTTTACTACGACCGGTGGCCAAAAGGGAAGCCGACCAAGCGTGGCGCTCTGACTTGTGATCTGTTCCGCCATCAGCGCGGAGAGGAGTTTTTCGAGATCGACGTACTGTTTCCTGACGAAGGAGACGTCACTGGCGCAGTGCGGTGTACAGTCGAAGCCGAAAACCTCACTAAACCGGTGGAGCTTCTGATCCCTGTCAGCAGAAAGGTTGAAGCATACAATCTCATGGTGATTGCGGATGAGATCGTCGAGCACTGCGGCCGCTAGTTCGCTCCTTATCTTGCTCGCCCGCTACTGAAGTAACCGATTCTGGGGGAAGCGTTGGCAGGACTCAAAGATATCATCGGCAGCATAATCGCCGAATTGAAAGCGATACAGGTTGAGGACGAATTTCCCGGCCCAAATCACGGATTTCCCGGCCTGATTGACGGGGGCGACCGTGGCTCGCTGCTCGTGAACGAAAACATTGAGCGTTCAATCACCGAACTATCGAAGTTGCTTCTTGAGAACGATACCGCCGCAACGCGTCAATTTTCCAATGCCGAATGGCGAGCGCTGGTTCGGAAGTCGCTCGGGCCGCCTTTGGCGTCGATTGACCTGGACGATCCCCTTGCGGTTGACACCGTGAGGAAGGAGTTGCGTAAGGCACTGGACGAGGCAAGGTCGAAGAATGGGGATCGGGAATACGCGGTAGGCTGCACGCTGTTTGAAAGCAACGATGACATCGAGCCCATCCGCGTCGGCCCGGTTGTTATTGAGGCTCGCCACCAGTGGCTGGGCCGCATGGAGACCGAGCAGAAAATCGGCAAGGTTACGGCCAAAAGGATCAGGAGAAAGTGGGCGGGTGGCAAGCTCGCCAAGCGGAAGGATGTCGTTGACCAGATCAGGGAGAAGGACGTTCTAGCTGTCGTCGGTGCATGCCCATTCGTGTGTAGTGTAAAGACCAAGGGACTTCCGCCCGAATCCGGAAAGCAGAAGGCGATCACTGCGGCGCGAATGGCACTCGCCATTGTCGCCCTTGCTTGGGACAAACCCTCTTCGGCTCTTGACGGGTTCCGGCTCCTTATCGACCAGAATTTCCGGCAGGTTCGTGTCCTGACATTTGAACCGGGCAAGATCACGCTCGCTGGCTCAAAGCTCTCGCATCTACCTTCGGGGTACACTTTCAAGCCCGGTGAATGGCAAGTTCAGGCCAAGAGGCTGGCCCCGCTGTTTGGTGCTGCGGGCGAAGTGTTGGACTTCGTTACTCACGCGACAGGGCGGGTTTCTCGCCCCGCCCTGAACAATGTGCTCCTCATGCAGGCGGTACTCTGGTTTCACGAAGCATGCCGTGAAGCTGTCGATGCAATGGCAGTCGTCAAGTTTGTCGCGGTACTGGATGGGCTGGCCTGTGGCAACGGCGAGCCAGAGATTCGAGCACTGTTAACGGCACGAGTGGGATGGGACGATGACGACAACATCTACAGGAGCGGCGGACCCACATTGAAGCAAGCTGTCGCCCGGCTATATGGCGAAGGGCGCAGCCGAACTGTCCATGGAACCAGCGAACGGTTGGCGCAGGATTGGTCGGAAATGCGCGGGCTGGCAGAAACCCTTTCCCGGCTGGCGTTGCTAGGCTGCCTAAACTGGTTCGAAAAGAACGCGTCAGGTGATGATCCGGCGCAGTTGAGGGTACGTTAAAGTGATCGATATTGCGTGGTGTCTTGCTCGTCAGCCTTTAGGCGGCCGAATGCGTAATCCAACGTTCAACCAGCCCATTTTCGTCTAGTGCCCTAGGATGGTCTGCATCCTGCCTTGAAGCGTAGCAGTTAGAGCGCCGCGCCCTTCGACATTGTTAAGGTAACGGACATGGCGAAGGTGTCGTAGATCGAACGGAATATCGTGCTCGCTCTGCGTGATAAGAATCACCTCACGCCCAAGCGTGTGCGCAATGCCCGCCTCATAGAACACGTTTGGGTTTCTGCCGGTGCAGTCGCATACAACGACGCGCGAACGGTCGATGAGGGAAACCACGTCCTGAATGATTGCCGGGTTCTCCCAAATATCGTCCGCCCGCCTGCAACGAAGGCCAGCATTGCCAGCACCAAGTTGGATGGCAGCATAGACATCATTGAAGCCCGCATCGAACGGCATCATCACTGATGCTAAGGCAGGCTCGATGTTTTCATGTTCGGGGATTTGGAACACGGCCGGGCGCTGACGGCGGGGACGCACGTTGCGGAGCAAGAATCGGTAGAGGTCTACGTCCTTCACCGCCCAGTGATTCCGCGAAAACTCGAAGTCGTGAGGCATGTGCAACTCTGCCCGGTTCGCATGAATCATGCTGTTTTGTAGCGGTGGCACTTCCCCGTCGAAGCTGACTTCAAGAGACACATCCCTGCCGACGATGCGCGCGCGGTTGATCTGACCGACATAAGCGGCTTCATCCGTCGTGCCCTCTTCGCAGAACAAACACGGCAGAGCGGCGAGACGATCTAGAAGAGGGTTCCCGCCTTCACGGAACTGTTCGGTTATGTGGTCATCCGTGTATTCAAACATCCGCCCCACCGGAACGGTGACTCTGCCCGAGTGCCAATCGACGTTGAACATCAAGAGATTGAACATTGCTCCCCCAAGCAATTTGGAATGGGCTTAGCTTCAACGCTTCTTGTAGAGGCCTGCCCTGATCCAATCAGCTTGCATCGAACTGCGCATAGTGCCTAGCGCCACCGTTCCTATCAGCGTAGCTGAGCCGGCTAAACTCGCTCGGCCAGTTAGCCATCGCGTGCTTCAATGCAGAAAGCTTATATGGGATGTGAACGACACAGCCCTTGTCGCGAATGATTGCGGGACATCTGTTGCTATCTTGTCGATTGGTTTCATTCAAATTTGCCGCAATGATCGGCAGGCCAAGCTCAAGGGCAAGCTCCAATTCCCATCGCACATACTTGTATAGATTTTTTGTTTTTTCACCTATCAAGACAACAACAGCGGACGACTGCCTCATTCTCTCGCGCAGCTTCGACTTGACGTATTGCTCATCTTGGGCGCGACCCGTCATTGTATCCAGATCGTGCGCATTCTGATACGTGAAATCTATATTTCTGTTGGCCTTCCAGCCGTTCATATAGGCGTACGCCCATTTATCATTGTCGCCGTCAAATACGACATAAGCAGCGCCAGACATCTATTCCCCCTTAGTCCGATTGCCTTGCAAGCCACAAGGTATGTTCTCTTGAAAATGCTTTTTCCGCATCATTCACAAATTCTGAGAACTGGCCATCAGATTTCATGTCGTCTATTAGTGCTTTAATCAAGCCGATTTCATGTGCGGTTACTGTGTAAGCGGCAGATAACTCATTAAATTTTTTAATTTGCATCCACCCTACGATTGAAGCTGCGACGACAATGAGCGGCTCTATTGGCCAATACTGCCAACTTGGTAAAGCGATACGACTCAAGGCCATCGAACCCGCGATGACGTAACAGGCACCACTCACCCATACCCACATCCGGGAAGCATTGCGATTAGCCTTAGATTTTCGCCTATACCAACTCCGCTGATCCTCGACACGATGCTTTATATAATACGCCATTCTGTCTTCGCGAGTTTTAACTCGCACGGCGTCCATAGCCCGGGTGATTTGGTCATTTCCAGACCAATCGTCCGTGATGCGTTTCGCGGTTTCTATGTTTTCGCGAAAAATTGCATTCAACTGGTCTCGAAACTGCACCCTTGCTTGTGCATCTTCTCCCTCGAACGGCGCGGCGTGCATCATATACCGCCAAGTCAATGTTTTGACGCTTTCGGCTAATGCACGACACCTATACCACCACTGCTCCGGTTTACTTTGTGCGCGAGCTATGAGGATGACTAGTCCAACAACAAAAACTCCCGCGTAAAGCACGTAGTAGATGATATCATTCATGAAGCTCATAGAAAATATAGCTGCAAAAAACAACGCAACGTATTCGCCACGTATGAGCCGCAGAAACGTTCTTTGATACATATTGGAAGCGTTGTCTGCGTCTAGAAACAGCGCAGGGTAATCGTCGTGCTTCATCATGCCCCTCCCGTCACCGTCGCAAATATTATTGTTGCGTCCTGCGCGCAGAGGCAAGCGCCATCGCGACAGTCCCCTAGAAATGCCAGAAGATTCTGGCATGTCCATCCCCCGGCGCTCCGCGCCGCTGGCTGCCCTCCGGCTCTCTACGGCGCAATATGGAAGCGCGTTCGCCTCCGGGCAGGCGCGGCTATCGCCGCATGACCCTCAACAGGTTTGCTAAGGGCTTTGCCCTCGCGCCAGCAAGGTAAGTGGAACCGTCCGGGGCGGTATCCCCAGCCTTCCGCGCTTCCGCTTGTGCAGGCCGGGTGATCCCCCTCCGCCCCGACCGCCCTTGCTCGTTGCTACCCCAGTCTCGGCGACGGCCAGAAGGTCAGGCGCGGCGTTCCGCTTCGCTGACCTTCAGACCCGAGGATCAGAGACATGACCAAGGTATCCGACAGCAAACCCCGCATCTATGTTGCCTGCCTTGCCGCCTACAATAACGGCTATCTGCACGGGGCTTGGATCGACGCGGATCAGGCCGCCGACGAGATCAGGGACGGGATTGCCGCGATGCTTGCCCGTTCCCCCGTTGAGGATGCGGAGGAATACGCCATTCACGACTATGAGGGCTTCGAGGGCGTCGACATCTCGGAATATGCCGACATCGACAGGGTGGCGAGGATGGCCGCTTTCATCGCAGAACATGGCACACTCGGCGCCGGCCTGTTGGAGCAGTTCAGGGGCGACATAGACCAAGCCGAAACCGCTTTGCAGGACTGCTATCATGGTCAGTTCGCCAGCCTCGCCGACTACATGGAGGAATTGACCACCGAGAGCGTCACGATCCCCGAGGCACTACGCTACTATGTCGATTGGCAGGCGATGGCGCGCGACGCTGAGATGGCCGGCGACCTGTTCACCGTCGAAACTGCGCACGGTGAGGTGCATGTGTTTTCCAACAGGTGAAAACATGACTGCGTGTTCGTGCTCATACGGGCACGCGTCGCGGAATCACCGGCTGTCGCCAAGCCAAAAATACCAAAAATGATCGGGTTAGCCGCTTAAGGTATCTGCTTTGAGCGGCTTCTATATTTCCAGTGATGATTGAACCTCTTCTTGCCGGGCGCTGCCCAGCATCCCGGCTCGGGGAGGTGACGCCATGCTCAACATCGATTGGCGATCACCGGCGGCATACGGGCACACAAAGCACATCCCTGCCGCTGGGTTCGCTTGGGAATACCTGCGCCGCAACGACGAATATCGCCGGGACTGCCAGACCATCGCATTGACCGGAGGGGCGGCTGCCCGCGACCTCGAAGAGTTCGCGCATCGCTGGGGTTTGCGATTTCCCGTGCGATCCCGACGCGCCGCATGATCGGCAATCGCCGATCTGGAGTCCGCGCCTTCAACCGCAAGCCGTGATGTTGTCGCCAGTCAATCACAAGGACGACGACACCGAACCGGTACTGACGTTGGCGCATCTCGACGGCCTCGATATGCGCCGCGCTGCCGATGGCTGGCACGGCATCTGGCAGGCGGACGGCGTTGCGCATCAATTCTGGCTACCCGTGGCCGTGCCGGACACCGCCGCGTTTTACGCCGTCACGCTACCGATGGACGCCTTTCTGGAGCTGCGCGCTCACGCTGTCCGTCGATTCTGGCGGTCCCTCAATGGCCGCGCGCCCGGTCCCGACTTCCGGGCGATCCCCGCCCAGCTTCGGCTATGGCACATCCTGTCCCTGCGTGCGCTCGACGCACGGTTGCGCGGCGAAAGCTACCGCACCATCGCCAAAGTCCTGCTCGGCTTTCGCGGCAGGAAGGAGGATTTTGAGAACGACCCGCGCAAGAACAAGGCCCGCCGCCTAGTTGCGCATGGCATCAAGATGATGCGCGGCGGCTATCGCCTGTTACTTCATTACCCGATCAAACCCTGCAAGCGTTAATCGTTTGCGAGCGCTATCTGTCGAAAATCATGTCGCAAATTTGTGCCGCTTACGACAAAGACATGCAGCACGGAAACCCTGCTTCTCCGAGACCGGCCGATCTGTTGGAGAATTTTAGAAATTGCGTGACGGTGATGGTATTTGCCGGTCAGATCAATAGGGGCCGTTAAAATAGCACTTACGCTTCTCGCCCCCTATCTCGCAAGGGATGCAATTTCGAGAATGACGGAGTTTGGTGGTTCTGCCACTGCCAGCCTGTGTTTCATTTGCCGTGGTAGCTGTCGTCTAATATCAAAAAAGCTCGTCCAACATCAGGTGGAATAGCAGCTTGCTTGGATCTGGCTTAGGAACGCCGTACCGGGCGAGAAACCTGTCCTGTAACGCCTCATCGAACTCTCCGAGACAGTTCCAGAGTATCGCCAAATCTTGGTAGCGGTCGGCAATACCGACACGGCCTGCGTCGATACAGCCGATTACCACACCATCCACCATAAGAAGGTTGTCGAGCGAGAAGTCCCCATGTGTGACAACCTGATCGGCCATGAAAGGCAGGTGCCGATGCATTTCCTGCCAAACCTGTTCTGCTGTCCAGCCTTCGCGTTCCTCATCGAAATCGTCTTCTTCGACCAAGCCGGCGTCGATCCGTTTGCGCGCCAGTCCGAGTCGATAGCTATGATCGCTGGTAAATGGACATTCGCTGATCGGAATTGCATGTAGCGTCCGAAGGAAGTCCGCCAGCGCATCAATAATGGTCGTTCTCTCCTCTGGACGCGCTTCCAGAGCCTGATATGCGGTTTCACCTGCCAAGGCCGTCATAAGGAGCCAGGCTTCGTCGGTAGTGCTGACGAAATGCGTGACGGTGGGAACCGCTATGTGGTTGGCCATCCAACGCAGTCTAACCATCTCATCCACGAGATCATTGGCAACGGTATCGCGACCATGCTTCAGGAAGAGATCGGGTGCACCTGCCTTGCCGTAGAGCCGATATACCACTCCCCCGGACTCACCGACATTATTCCGCGCCCACGAATATCCCTTCACCTCTTCCGATAAACCCGCCGGCACTGGCATCTCCGCGCAGTTTACTTCCCTATATTCATCCATAGCTTGCCTATATTCATCCATAGCTTGCGTGAACCTACTTGCGGGTAGTTGTCGCAACAATCCCGAAATCTGCGACAAGAAACAAGCTGAAATTATCTCCGATCTTCATACCTTGTTGGCTACCGCCTGCTCCAGAATCTTCCGATAGCCTTCACGCGACAGCCATTGCGCGCGTTCGAGATGGCTTTGCCAACAACGATAGGTCCGAAGTTCCTCGGCGACCGGATCGCGGTGCAGCACGATCCGCGCGACCTCCTTCCAGTCCGCATCTTCGGCCTTCGCATCGAGAAGGCGCAGATACGTCACGAAATGCCGTTCGTCATAGACGGTTATGTTGTCGCCTGTCGGCGCGATGTCGTCCACATCGGGATCGAGTTCGACCGGAACCCGCATAGTCATTCCCCGTATCCGAGAGAGCTTGTCTGCGGTGCGCCCCCGCAAACGATTCTCTCTGACTCTTGGTGATCGGGGAGTTCGAAACCGTCACGAAACGGCCCCATGGCCTTTAGCTCGGAAAGCCTGTTGTATACGCCACAGGCTCCCCGACCATAGGTCAAGGAGTTGGTGCCGTTCTGGCCAGCACCAGCCATTCGTGAGGGGTTTCGACGCCCCGGAGCAGCGCGTCTGCTCCACCGACATTCTTAGCCGAACCGCGTGCGAATGTCTTCGCCTATTCGGCCCGGCAGGCGATGAGCCGCTGAAATCCTTCCGTTATTAGCCCGAAACACGCCCGCAGGGGGTGCCGTCAGCGCATAGGCGCAAATGCGGCACGCTACGCGCCGCCGATGCCTCGCCATGGTTCGCCACAGTCCGCTGCCGCCCCCGGCAGCCCAATTCCGACTGGAGGTGATCCATGCCCAACCCGCTTGCGGGCCTGCCGCCGCGCCTGTTGCGCACCAAGGAAGCCGCGCGCTTCCTCGGCATATCCGTCCGCACCCTTGAGAAGCATCGCACCTATGGCACCGGCCCGACCTATCGCAAGGTCGGCGGCCGCGTCCTCTACACCGTCCGCGATCTGGAAGACTGGAGCGCGGTCGGTGAGCGTAAGTCCACCCGCGACAAGACCGCCGGCATCGTGTTTCCCGCGCGTCCGCTCACCCCCGAAGAACGGGGCGACTGCTAGATGCTGCGCGAGGACGGGCACGACCCCGCGCAGCCGACCGAGGACAGCGAGCGCAGCCGCCTAGACCCATTCGTGGTGGCGACCGGCGACGCGCCGTCGCGCGACCAGCGCGATTTGATGGAACGGCCGTTCTTCTCGCTGGCGAAGACCCCACGCACCAAGCCGATTCTCTACAAGGCCGCTGACATAGAAGTGCAGGTGTTCGGGATGCCCGAGCACGGCATGGCGACCATATGGGACGCCGATGTGCTGATATGGGCGGCCTCGCAGATTGTCGCGGCCGAGAACACCGGCCTCGCCACTTCGCGCTTTATCCGCTTCACGCCCTACCATCTGTTG
The DNA here is from genome assembly GCF_047716885.1 of Paracoccus sp. SJTW-4. Classification (NCBI taxonomy): domain Bacteria; kingdom Pseudomonadati; phylum Pseudomonadota; class Alphaproteobacteria; order Rhodobacterales; family Paracoccaceae; genus Paracoccus; species Paracoccus sp. SJTW-4. The sequence continues at coordinate 284,427 of NZ_CP136681.1, forward strand.
CGCGCCATCGGCCGCCCGACCGGCAATCACCAATACCGGCTTTGAAAGCCGCGCTGGCGCGGCTGCAATCGACCGTCATCGCCACCACGATCCGCAACGGCCCGCATTGGCGTCGCCGGCAGTTCTCTTGGATCAACGAGTGGGAGGAAATGACGACGCGCGCCGGCCGCGTCGAGGGCATGGAGTTCGTCCTGCCCGAATGGTTCTACAACAGCGTCATCGACCGTTCGCTGGTCCTGACCATCGACCCGGCCTATTTCCGGCTGACTGGCGGCATTGAGCGATGGCTTTATCGCGTCGCCCGAAAGCACGCCGGGCACCAGCGCCACGGCTGGATTTTCGAGATTGCGCATCTTCACCAGAAATCCGGCAGCCTCGCGCGGCCGTCCGACTTTGCGCTCGACCTGCGCCGGATCGCGGCCCGCCAGCAGCTCCCCGGCTACCTGCTCCAGATCGAGCGGGAAGACGGCCGTGAGTTGCTGCGCATCCGCCCCGGAAACTTATCAACAGGCACTGTTGATAACCCTGTTAATGCCATCGGCACATCCGGCGCACGGGGTATCGGCACATCAGGCGCATCACTATCGGCACATCAGGCGCACGAACCGCAGCTAACGCTTTGGCCTGAAACGCGGAATCCGACTGCTAACTTATCTAACAGAGAATCTAACTCTTATTCTTTGACGCGCGCGCAGGCGAAGCGTGGTGCCGGTTCTGCCCGAAGGGGCGAACCATGACGGCCGCGCCCGACGCACTGCGCCCGCGCAGCCCCCAGCACATCACCGGAGACGAACAATGACTCGTCGCGCCCGCCGCAGCGCGCACGGCCGTCCGCTGCCGGACGGGCCGGCGCCCTTCACCACATTGGTCGAGCTGACCTTCGAGAAACGCAAGGTTGAGCACTGGATACGGTTCGGCCACAAGAGCTACGAACAGATCATCGACCGCCGCCGCAGTGTCGTCGGCTTCGCACCGAGCAGCGTTTTCGCCTTTGTGCGATGGGCGAGCGGCGAGCATGGCACGGTCGTTTCGCGCATCGACATTGTGCGCGCCATCGGCCGGGGCGAACCGTTCCAGACATTGCCCTTCGTCCGACCCGGCGGCGAAATCCTGTTGCGCCTCGATAGCTGGCCCAAGGTGCAGCGCGCGCTTGCAGCCATCGACGCCGTGGATGCGCTCGGCCTCGATCCGGCCGATGCCTCGCCGGATCACTGGCGGCACGTCCACAACCGTCTGACCGCCAATCTGGAGCCGCACGCCTACACCCCCGAGCGCCACGCCGCTTGGCTTCATCGCCGAAGGATCGGCCCATGACGCGCCGCCGCACCCTCACGGTGACGGTGCTCGCCGTCATCGGCATCGCCGCCGCAAGCGCCGTCGATTGGCCTTTGAGGCTCATCTGGAACGCCACGGCCAGCGCGCCAGTCGGGTTCTACACCGTTGAGCGGGCCGACCGGATCGACGTGCCCGAGCTAGTCGCCATCATGCCGCCCGAACCGCTCGCCGCCTTCATGGTCGAGCGCGGCTATATCGCGCGAGGCGTCCCGCTCTTGAAGCGCGTTTTGGGCCTGCCCGGACAGCGGGTTTGCCGCGCCGGCCGCACGATCACGGTTGATGAGATCGAGATGGGCGAGGCGCTGGAGCGCGACAGCCTCGGCCGCGATCTGCCCGTCTGGCAGGGGTGCCGCGTCATCGGCGACGACCAGCTTTTCCTCATGAATTGGGAAGTCCGCGACAGCCTCGACGGCCGCTATTTCGGACCCATCCCCGCAGCTTCCGTCATCGGTCGAGCGGTCCCGCTCTGGACCGATGAGGAAGGCGTCGGCCGGTACGAGTGGCGCGCGCCGACGCACTGAAACCATCCCCCGAAAGCCAATCACAGGAGATTTCAATGGCAGAAATAGGCACCTTCACCCGCACCGAAACCGGCTATGCCGGAGAGCTTCATTCGTTCGGCCTCCACGAAAAGCTCTTCATCGTCCCGGCCAAGCCGAGCGACGTGAAAAACGCGCCCGACTATCGCCTGCACCTCGATAGCGAGGACGGCCCGGACGCCGGCGCGGCATGGAAGGACGCCAGCGAAAATGCCGGCGACTTCGTGTCGATGAGGCTGGAGGGACCGATCTTCCCGTTCCCGATCCGCGCCAAGCTGTTCCAGTCCAATGACGACCCTTCTGTCTGGACCCTGCGTTGGAAGCACCCCCGGAAAGTCGAGGACGAGGAGTGACGGCCGCGCGCGTCCGGCCAGCCATCCGATCAAAGATCGGCATCCCTTTGTTCGCGGGAAAGCCGTCTCATCCCTTCGTCCCGCTCGGCGACCAGACGGCCGGCGCGCGCAGCGAAGGTCAAGGGCGGCCATCGGCCGGCGCTTGCGCCTTGCCCTTGAGCGCAGCGAGCACGCTGGCAGGCTGGTGGCGAAGCGGAGAAAGGCAGGCATGGCGTTGTGCAATCCTGTTGCTGGCCGGCGCACTTTCCGCCTGCATCGGATCGGGCGTCGCTGTCGCGCAATCCGCGCCCGTCGAGCGGCCGGCCGCAGCCCATCCCTATGCGGCCAACATCGCCGAGGCGTCGCAGCGTTTCGGCATCCCCGAGCACTGGATTCGCGCCGTGCTGCGCGCCGAAAGCGCGGGCGACGTGCGCGCGGTTTCGGCGGCCGGGGCGATGGGATTGATGCAGGTGATGCCCGACACATGGGCGGGCCTGCGCGTCCGCCATGGCCTCGGCCGTGATCCCTATGACCCGCGCGACAACATCCTCGCCGGCACCGCCTATCTGCGCGAAATGTTCGACCGCTACGGCAATGTCGCGGCGATGCTGGCGGCCTACAATGCCGGTCCCGGCCGCTACAACGAGCACAGCGCGACAGGCCGACCGCTTCCCGCCGAGACGCGCGCCTATGTCGCCGCGCTCGCCCCGATCCTTGGCGGCGCGGCTCCATCGGATACGCTATCCCCACAGCCGGCACCGCCGCCCGATTGGCGCGAGGCACCGCTATTCGTCATGCGCCCCGACGACACGCGAGCTGCCGCCGCACCGCCGTCCGAGGCGCAATCAGGCGACGGCCACGCTGCCATTCCGGCGCGCGACCCCGCCCGTGCGGAGCCGCAGGACGGTAGCATTTTCGTGGCGAGCGCCAGCGACGGGGAAACGCCATGAGCGCGGCGTTCCCGCGTTCGGCCGCTTTGGTTTTGGCATCCGGTCGGTCAGGTTTACGCCCGGCAGGTTTACCGGCAGGAGGGGCAGAAAAGGCAGAAAGGGCGGAGGGCAAGATTAAAGAAGACGGCACCATATCGGGCCGCTTCTGGAAATTGTTGTTGTCTGCACACTGGTTAGGTGGCCGGTTCCGGCACCATGGTTTTGAGGGGCCGCGTGCCGCGATTTCGCGCAAAGCCTTGGCTTTGCAGGGTTTCGAGCGGCACCATAGGCCCATATCGGCCTGTTGTCGGCGGTTTTGGCTGGAGTCGCGCCCTTGAGCGCCGACGACGAAAACCGCTTCCGTCCGAAGCCGGGCCGTATCCGATCCGACACACCGAAGGCCGGCAAGACCAAGAGCTTTTTCACGCAGGTCAAGAAGATCACCCGGCAGCATCAGGCAGCAGCCTCCCGCGATCCTTCCATGCCGTCATCCGCTCGCCCGTCATCGCCGGGGCGGTCCCGTGCCGTGGTCGCCAGCGGCAAGGGCGTGAAGCGCGGCCGGGGCGCGAGCTTCGTGCGCGCTCGGAACATCTCCGGCCAATGGCATCATCGCCAGCCCGGCAGCCGCCGCGTGATCGTCAAGCAGCGCAGCGTTCGGGCCGCGTGGAAGGGCGCACGCGCCCGCGCGCATCTGCGCTATGTCCAGCGCGACGGCACGTCACGCGACGGCGAGCGGGGCCGGCTCTATTCGGCGACCGAGGACCGCGCCGATGGCGACGCCTTCCTTGATCGCGGCAAGGACGACCGCCACCAGTTCAGATTCATCGTCTCGCCCGAGGATGGCGCGGAGCTATCGGACCTCACGGCCTACACCCGCGATTTCATGAAGCAGGTGGAAGCCGACCTCGGCACGAAACTCGATTGGGTCGCCGTCAACCACTACAACACCGGCCATCCCCATGTGCATGTCATCGTCAACGGCCGCGACGAGATGGGCGAGGATCTAATCATCAATGGCGACTACCTCGCCAACGGCCTACGGGAGCGCGCCAGCGAGCTTGCCAGTCTGGAACTCGGCCCCGTCACCGAAATCGAGCAGACCCGCAAGCTGTCGGCCGAGATAGACCAGGACCGTTTCACCCAGATTGACCGCGCCATGGCCGAGGAAGCCGATGCCCGGTTCCTCGACCTGCGCCATGAACCGGCCGCACCGCGCCGCCAGTTCGAGCGCACCTTACGCCTGCGCCGTCTCGCCAAGCTGGAGAAGATGGGACTGGCGACCGAGCACGCGCCCGGCGTTTGGGAGTTGAGCAAGGACATGGAGCCGGCCCTGCGCGAGTTGGGCGAGCGCGGCGACATTATCCGCACCATGCAGAAGGCGCTCGGCCCGCAGGGAGGCGAACGCGATCCCATGAGCTTTCAAATCCATGACGGAGCGCCAGAGACACCCATCGTCGGCCGCGTCGTGGACAAGCACCTGTCGGACGAGCTGGGCGAGAACCTGACCATTGTGGTGGACGGGATCGACGGCAGGACGCACCACATCGCAGGCATCGCGCCCGAGCGGCTGGAGGACGCCCGCGTTTGCAGCGTCGTCCAGATCGGCCCGGCCGAGGCGACCGCCCGACCGTCCGAACGCGCCATTGCCGCCATCACCGAGGACGGCATCTATCGTCCGAGCCGCCATCTGGAGCAGGCGAAGTTCGAGGGCCGCGTTCCGGGCGGCGATTATGAGGGCTATGTCGATGCCCATGTCCGGCGACTGGAGGCATTGCGCCGCGCCGGGATCGTCGAGAGGATCGACGCCGACCAATGGCGCATCCCCGATGATCTGGTCAGCCGCGCCGCCGCCTATGACGCCGGCCGTGACCGGCAGGCCAGCGTTCGCATCCTTTCCCCGGTCGATCTAGGCAAGCAGATCGGATCGGACGGCACGACATGGCTGGACCGGCGATTGGTCCATGGCGAAACGGCCGACCTTGCGCCGGCCGGCTTCGGCCAGCAGGTGCGTGAGGCGATGGACCAGCGGCGCGAGCATCACATCGAACAGGGCGATGCCACCCGAGCACGGAACGGCCGCATCTTCTACCGGCGCAGCCTTCTCGCCACCTTGCGCGAGCGGGAGGTTGCCCGCATTGGCGCGGAGATGGCCGAGGGCAAGGGGTTGCCGTTCCGTGCCGCCACGGACGGCGAGAACGTCAGCGGCAAGTTCACCGGGACCGTTCAGCTATCGAGCGGCAAGTTCGCCGTGGTGGAAAAGAGCCATGAGTTCACGCTTGTCCCGTGGCGGCCGGTGATCGACCGCCAGCTCGGCCGCGAGATCACTGGCGTCGTGCAGGGCGGATCGGTGTCGTGGCAGTTGGGGCGAAGGCATGACCTTGGCCTTTAGCACATACGCGTGTTTCATCCGGTATCTATCATGCCCCGTGTATCTCACGCTGGATGCCGGCTATTGTAGGGGCCATCATTCAAGCGAGCAGTAGAAAAGAAGATATGCCGAGACCGAAACTTCATAGCGATGAGTTCATTCTAGATACCGCGCTAGGCATCCTTCTTCAGAAAGGTCCATCGGCCTTCACCCTCTCCGATGTTGCGGAAGCGGTCGGCATCTCGCGGGCTGCACTGATCCAGCGGTTCAAAGACAAGGCGACGCTGCATCTAAAGGTCATGGAGCGCAACACGCAGGAGGTGCGCGACTATTTCGCGGGTGCGAGTCCCGAAAAGGGCCTCGATCCGCTGTGGGCGATGCTCAAGGACCTCATCGCCGGTATGGGTGACGGTGCCGGAACGGAAGGCTACCTTCTTCTATTGTGGGGAGACGTTCAGGAGCCGTCGCTTCGCGCCCTTGCGGCGGAGCGGAACTGACTGGTCCTGAAAGCTATCGAGGCACGACTGCCCGCCGGGCCGCGCCCACCCGAGCATACCGCCGGCTTGATTCAGACGGTCATTCAGGGGTCTTGCATGCAATGGCTCGTTGAGCCGGAAGGCGAGCTAGCGGCTTTCATGACCAAGCGCACCCACATGCTTCTGTCCGTCCTCTATCCCGACCATGTGTTCGGGTAACACCATCTGGAGGGTTGTTTATAACAGTCGTGTCGGTTATTTATAAGGCGTGCGCCACGGTATCGCCGGGCACGGAAACCCGGAACGACTATCATGCCTATACAAGAACCCAGCCCGTTGGGGGGCGAACGACAAAAAGCACTGCCTGCGCCAACCTTGGCGCTGAACCTCATGGCCGACGAGTTCGATGCGTTGAACGCGAGCAGCGGGCCGCAAATCGCTTATCGCGACCTGTTCTGCCCACACATGGACCTGCCGCGCGCCTTGCGGAACTGGTCAGAGGCTCGGGGCGTCCAGTTGCGGAGCCTTCGCAAAATCACGCATGAGCGCGGCGGTCGGTCGCAGAAGGTGCTTTTCGGCCTTCATGACGGTTATGCCGTTGAAAGCGTTCTGATCCGTCGTCACGACGGACACACCGCCTGTATTTCGTCACAGGTTGGATGTGCCTTCGCCTGCCAGTTCTGCGCTTCCGGCCAAGCCGGCCTCAAGCGCAACCTTTCGGCGGGCGAGATTGTCGAACAGGTCGTTCAACTCGGGCCGAAGGTCAACCGGATCGTGTTCATGGGCATCGGCGAGCCTTTGAACAACTACGAGCAGGTGATGAAGGCGATTCGTATCCTGCGCGACCGGCGAGGGATGAATTTTCCCACCACGGGAATCACGCTTTCGACCATCGGCATACCGAAGGCTCTAGCGCAATTGCGAGAAGAGCATCTGGCGATCAATCTGACTATATCGCTGCATGCGACGACGCAGGAAGTTCGCGACCGTCTCATCCCCGGATCGCGTAAGCACGACATCAAGGAAGTCATCGCGCGCGCTTCGTCATGGGCGGAACGGCACAACCGGATCGTCACCTTTGTCTATCTGGTCCTCCCCGGCATCAACGACACGCTTGCTGATGCGAAACGGCTTGCCGGTCTCATGAACAAGCGAAGGGCGCGTGTGAACCTTATGCGCTGGAATCCTGTCGATGGCATCGCGCTTGATCGAACCGGCGACCGCAGCCTCGGACTTTTCCGTGAAGTGCTGGATCGCGCCGGTGTGCCGGTCGTGGTGCGGGATACACAGGGGCGGGATATTTCGGCGGCATGCGGTCAGCTCTGGTTGCGCGATCTGCGCGGAATCCCGGTCGAAAAACGCGGAGCCACAAAAAAGGCCGCCTAGCGGGAGCTTAGGATGCGGCGTTCGAAAAGACATGCGAACGATGCCTTCCGATCAAGTGAAACGCTGCTCGGGTCGCGCATACCTCTCTTGTCGCTGATCCAGACGCTTGCGGTCGCTGAATATCTCAACTTCCGCCACGCAGCGAACGCACTCGGGGTTGCACAATCCAGCGTCAGCGCCCGCGTGAAGGCGCTGGAAGAAGACCTTGGCATCCTCCTGTTCGAGCGTCGTGCGCGTGGCGTTCGGTTGACCGAAGCCGGACGCCACTTCGTCGAGCGGATCGCAGCCGGCGTCGATCAACTCGACCATGCGGTGAAGACCGCAGGCATGGCGGCGACGGGGGAATGGGGCCGCCTGCGCATCGGCGTCCATGCCTTGATTCCGCGCAGCTTCCTCGCCGATCTGATCGGGCAGTATCGGGAAAACCATCCCGGCATCGAGGTCGAAATCACCGAAGGCACGGCCCGCGATGCGGTCATGCAGCTTCGTGCCGACCGGCTGGACGTGGCGTTCGTCGCTGGCACACCAGAGCTGCCCGACTGCCATACACGGCCGGTCTGGACTGAATCGCTGGTAGCGGTGCTACCGGATAGGCATCGTCTTGCCGGGCAGCCGGCAATCACTTGGGCCGATCTGGTCGGCGAAACCTTCCTTGTCCGCTATGGTGGCACTGGCCCGCAGGTTCATGACCATATCGTGCTGCGCCTTGCCGGGCGCTGGCCCGCGCCTTCGATACTGCGCTTCGACGTAGGACGTGGCACGCTACTATCCATGGTCGGACAGGGATTCGGCATTACCATCGTCGGGGCAGCGACGGCACTGCTGCCGACTGCCGGCATCACCTTCCTGCCTTTCGCCGATGAGCCAGAGCCGGTTGCCTTTACCGCCGTCTGGTCGCCGTTCAATCGAAGCGCCGCGCTCCGTGATCTGCTCTCTCTCGCAAAAGAAATGGGTCGGCTGATCCGCGTCGACTGAACCTCTGCCCGTTCCAGCCAACCGCCAAAGCAAGGCATAGGGGTTTCATACGGCCAAGAATGACGGGAACGTCAACAGCGGGGGATTGGGTGGCTACGAGCCAGCGATACGGCATTGCGAGGCAACAGCTGATCGTATAAGTGATAGCTAGTCAAATTTGTGATCGTGGAGTGGTCAGCATGGGAAATCCAAAGTCAGCAGACAAGTAAGCCGCAACAGCAAAATTGTTGTTGCGGCGCTCTGTGAGACCAATCCCATGTGATTGCTGATGTGCAGACGCCGCCCGAGATTTCTTAATCGAGCGGTTGACTTATCATGACCATCACACGCCCTGCATGGGCCTATACGCTGCCGGCAGCCCTACTGCTGATGGCTCCCTTCGACATCCTCGCTTCACTGGCGATGGATATTTATCTCCCTGTCGTTCCAGCGATGCCCGGCATCCTGAACACGACGCCCGCTATGATCCAACTCACGTTGAGCCTCTATATGGTGATGCTCGGCGTGGGCCAGGTGATTTTTGGTCCGCTCTCAGACAGAATCGGGCGACGGCCAATTCTACTTGCGGGCGCAACGGCTTTCGTCATTGCGTCTCTGGGAGCAGCTTGGTCTTCAACTGCACCGGCCTTTGTCGCTTTCCGTCTACTTCAAGCAGTGGGCGCGTCGGCCATGCTGGTGGCGACGTTCGCGACGGTTCGCGACGTTTATGCCAACCGTCCTGAGGGTGTCGTCATCTACGGCCTTTTCAGTTCGATGCTGGCGTTCGTGCCTGCGCTCGGCCCTATCGCCGGAGTATTGATCGGCGAGTTCTTGGGATGGCAGGCGATATTCATTACTTTGGCTATACTGGCGATGCTCGCACTCCTAAATGCGGGTTTCAGGTGGCACGAAACCCGCCCTCTGGATCAAGTCAAGACGCGCCGATCTGTCTTGCCGATCTTCGCGAGTCCGGCTTTTTGGGTTTACACTGTCGGCTTTAGCGCCGGTATGGGCACCTACTTCGTCTTCTTCTCGACGGCTCCCCGTGTGCTCATAGGCCAAGCGGAATATTCCGAGATCGGATTCAGCTTTGCCTTCGCCACTGTCGCGCTTGTAATGATCGTGACAACCCGTTTCGCGAAGTCCTTTGTCGCCAGATGGGGCATCGCAGGATGCGTGGCGCGTGGGATGGCGTTGCTTGTTTGCGGAGCGGTCCTGTTGGGGATCGGCGAACTTTACGGCTCGCCGTCATTCCTCACCTTCATCCTACCGATGTGGGTTGTCGCGGTCGGTATTGTCTTCACGGTGTCCGTTACCGCGAACGGCGCTTTGGCAGAGTTCGACGACATCGCGGGATCAGCGGTCGCGTTCTACTTCTGCGTTCAAAGCCTGATAGTCAGCATTGTCGGGACATTGGCGGTGGCACTTTTAAACGGTGACACAGCGTGGCCGGTGATCTGTTACGCCACGGCGATGGCAGTGCTGGTGTCGTTGGGGCTGGCGCTCCTTCGGCTCCGTGGGACTGCCACCGAGAAGTCGCCAGTCGTCTAACCGACGACTGGTGGCAGGCCCGCTCCGATGCGGCGCACTAACCATCGAAACCTCGTGAATGGCGGTATCCTGTCTGGCAGGATACCGCTCATTTCCCTTGTTCAGTTCATCGCCGTCGCCGAGCATCTGAATTTTCGGCATGCGGCCAAGGCACTCGGCGTCAGCCAGTCGAGCGTCAGCGCGCGTGTGAAAGCGCTGGAGGATAACCTTGGTATCCTGCTGTTTGAGCGCCATGCGCGGGGCGTTCGGCTAACAGACGCAGGCAGGCACTTCATGGAGCGTGTCACGGCGGGTGTCGATCAACTCGATCACGCGGTGAAGACCGCCGGCATGACAGCTCAAGGAGAATGTGGCCGGCTTCGCATCGGCATCCATGCCTTGATCCCACGCAGCTTTCTCACGGAGCTGATCCGTCATTATCGGGAAGCCCATACCGGCATTGAGGTCGAGATAACCGAAGGCACGGCCCGCGATGCGGTGATGCAGCTTCGTGCTGACCAGCTCGACGTGGCGTTCGTCGCGGGCAAGCCCGAGATGCCCGACTGCCATACCCGACCGATCTGGACCGAACCGCTGGTGGTGGTGCTATCGGATGGGCATCGCCTCGCCGGGCAGTCCGCAATCACTTGGTCCGATCTGGTCGGCGAGACTTTCATTGTTCGCTATGGTGGCACCGGCCCGCAGGTCCATGACCATATCGTGCTGCGCCTTGCCGGGCGTTGGCCCGCACCGTCGATCCTGCGCTTTGATGTGGGGCGCGGCACGCTGCTATCTATGGTCGGACAAGGCTTCGGCATCACTATCGTCGGCGAGGCCACGTCATTATTGCCGACGACCGGCATCGTCTTCCTGCCCTTCCTCGATGAACCGGAGCCGGTTGCCTTTACAGCCGTCTGGTCGCCGTTCAATCGCAGCTCCGCACTGAAAAATCTACTCAACCTCGCAGGCAAAATGAAGCGTGACGGCGATTCGCCCAATCGTTTCCTCGATGGCACTCGACCGGCACGATAACGGCAAAGGCGACCCGTCCTATTTGCCGCCGATAGTATCCGGCAGCCCTCCGGCATCCTCTTTCCTGTTGCCCGTCCCGATTTTGCCTACTCTCTGATCGGCTCCGTCTTTTTTTGCCGACTGGAGCCTGTATGCGCGGAGGCCGAATCCTTTGGGGGCAGATTGGTGCCGTCTTCACCATCGTTCTGGTGATGGTGTGGGCAGCGACGCAATGGACGGCGTTCCGCCTCGGCTTCCAGCCGCAGCTTGGAGCACCATGGTTCGAGCTGGCGGGCCTGCCGGTCTATTATCCGCCCGCCTTCTTCTGGTGGTGGTTTTCGTTCGACGCCTACGCGCCCGCGATCTTCGTCGAGGGCGGCATCATCGCGGTATCGGGCGGCTTCCTCGCCATCGCCGCCGCCATCTTCATGTCGATCATCCGGGCGCGGGAGGCGCGCAACGTCGCCACCTACGGATCGGCGCGATGGGCTGAGGACCGGGAAATCCGTGCGGCCGGATTGCTCGGCCCCGATGGCGTCTTGCTCGGCCGATACGACCGGGACTATCTGCGCCATGACGGTCCCGAGCATGTCCTATGCTTTGCCCCGACGCGTAGCGGCAAAGGCGTCGGGCTGGTGGTGCCGACGCTGCTGACATGGCCGGCATCCGCCATCGTTCACGACATAAAAGGCGAGAACTGGACGCTGACAGCGGGCTTCCGCGCGAAGCATGGCCGCGTGCTGCTGTTCGATCCGACCAACGCCAGATCGTCGGCCTACAACCCGCTGCTGGAGGTCCGGCAAGGGGAATGGGAAGTCCGCGACGTGCAGAATATCGCGGATATTCTGGTCGATCCCGAAGGCAGTCTCGACAAGCGCAACCATTGGGAAAAGACCAGCCATAGCTTGCTGGTCGGCGCGATCCTGCATGTTCTCTATGCGGAGAAGGACAAGACCTTGGCGGGCGTCGCCAACTTCCTGTCCGATCCCCGCCGCCCGGTCGAGGCAACCTTGCGCGCGATGATGGACACGCCGCATCTCGGCGAAGCAGGCGCTCATCCCGTCATCGCGTCGTCCGCCCGCGAACTGTTGAACAAATCCGAGAACGAGCGGTCGGGCGTGCTCTCCACCGCCATGTCGTTTCTCGGCCTCTACCGCGATCCCGTGGTGGCGCGGGTGACGGCGCGGTGCGACTGGCGCATTGCCGACCTGGTCGGCAGCCGCCAGCCCGTCACGCTCTATCTGGTCGTGCCGCCATCCGACATAAACCGCACCAAGCCGCTCATTCGCCTGATCCTCAACCAGATCGGCAGGCGGTTGACCGAGGAACTGACCACCTCCGGCAAGCGCCATCGGCTGCTGTTGATGCTGGACGAGTTTCCGGCGCTCGGCCGGCTCGACTTCTTTGAATCGGCGCTCGCCTTCATGGCGGGGTATGGAATCAAAGGCTTCCTGATCGCGCAGAGCCTCAACCAGATCGAGCGCGCCTATGGCCCGAACAACGCGATCCTCGACAACTGCCATGTGCGCGTCAGCTTCGCCACGAACGACGAAAGGACGGCCAAGCGGGTGAGCGACGCACTCGGCACCGCGACCGAACTGCGCGACTCCACCAACTACGCCGGGCACAGATTGGCCCCGTGGCTTGGGCATCTCATGGTTTCACGGCAGGAGACGGCCCGCCCGCTACTCACGCCGGGCGAAATCATGCAGCTTCCGCCCACCGACGAAATCGTGATGGTCGCGGGCACACCGCCGATCCGCGCGACCAAGGCCCGCTATTTCGAGGACGCGCGGTTGCAGGAACGCATCCTGACCCCGCCCGATCTGGTCGCCGCTCCGCTGGCGCCCAGTCCATCCGCCGATGATTGGTCCGGCCGTGTGGTCGCGGCGGAAAGCCATTCCGCGACCGACGCCGCACACGGGGCCGAGGGCGATCCGGCCAATGCTGGCATCCGCCGCGAGCCGGAGCTGCCTGAGCATGAGGAAATCGTCGCCCCGCCGCCATCACCCGAACAGGAGTTCGAGTTTGTGGACGACGAGCCGGACGTTGACGCGGCCAAGGCCCGCGCCATGCGCCAACGTATGAGGATGGTCGCGCGGCAGGTCGCATTGAACCCCGATGACGGAATCGACCTTTGAGGACACGACCATGGCAACCAGAACCCGCCTGAATCTCTATTTCGACCCCGCGCTCATTCCGCAGATCGAAGCGATGGCGCTGCGCCGCTCGGTGGCGCTGCGCCGTAATGTCTCAAAATCCGCCATCGTGGAGGCGGCGGTCATATCTTACCTGTCCGGCGATGCCGACGACCAGCTTGAAGCCGCCATGTCGCGCCGCATGGACAAGCTCGGCCGCCAGATCGACACGCTCGACCTGGATCTCGCCGTGCTTGGCGAGACGGTCGCGCAGTTCATCCTTTTCTGGATGACCATCACTCCACCACTAACGGGAGCTGCACAATCCGCTGCTCGCGCGAAAGGCGCGGAACGGTTCGAGGGCTTCATGCAGAACCTCGGCCGGCGTCTGGCGACGGGGGACAGGTTCCTCAAGGAGCTGTCGCGCGATATCGTTCCCGATCAGATCCCAACCGACTTTGATGAAACCGACAGGGATTAGTGTTGGGTTTCGACCCTACTGCTGTCGTTCATTGGCTTGATCGCAGCGCCCCAAACCGAGTATAGAATGGCAGAAAAAAATGTGCCGCAGATTTTGGGATTTTCGCGACGAAGGTGTGTATTTAAATTTGGAATACGGATTGCTTGAAGATTCTCGTGCATGGGTTCCCATCAGGAGCGGGGAATCCGGTGATTTCCTCTATCGCCGTCACGATGATCTGGCCTACGCAAAGATAGCCTCGCGCGTGCGGATTGCAGACCTTGCGGGCGAGCGCGACCGCCTCGCTTGGCTGCACGGCAGAGGCGTAGCCTGCCCCGAAATAATCGCCTGGCGAGAGACGGAGGAAGGGGCTTGTTTGATGATGACGGCAATTCCCGGAGTGCCGGCGGCCGATCTATCGGGAGTCGATCTGCTCAAAGCGTGGCCTTCAATGGCGCAGCAGCTTGGCATCATGCACAACCTGCCGGTCGCTCAATGTCCATTCGAACGCAGTTTGTCGCGAATGTTCGCGTGCGCCGTGGATGTGGTATCCCGGAACGCCGTCAATCCCGACTTCCTGCCCGATGAGGACAAAACCAAACCACAGCAGGAGCTCTTGGCGCGTGTAGAACAAGAGTTGACGGTTCGGCTCGACCAAGAGAGCGCCGATATGGTCGTCTGTCATGGCGACCCCTGTATGCCCAATTTCATAGTGGACCCTCAAAGCCTGCGATGTTCGGGAGTGATCGACTTGGGGCGGCTCGGAACGGCAGACCGCTACGCCGATCTGGCGCTTATGGTCGCCAACGCCGGGGAGAGTTGGGCAGCGCCGCATGAAGCGGAGCGCGCTTTCGCCATCCTGCTCGACATACTGGGGATCAACGCGCCAGATCGCGAACGCCTTGCTTTCTATCTGCGCCTTGACCCGCTGACTTGGGGCTAGTGTCGCAGAAATCCTAAGTTTTGCGACAAAATCGCCGGCGCTGATTTTGTAGGGAAAAAGCTGTCGCGACAATCAGGCATGAAAATCTAACTTGCGCGACAGATTTTTGCGACACTGAACGACCGCTTCACCCTCTGTCGGCCCGGAAGCTGCCATTCCATTCTCCACCCCATCTTAGATGCCACCCATCCTATTTACCGCCGTTCGCCGCCGATCACCGCACGCAGCTAGATACTTGTTGAACCGGCCGGATTTCGGCCTCTCTTAATCGACCCCGATCCGGGGATCGCCTGTCGCGCCCCATGAAGAAACGGGGCCGACATGACCACCAATCACCAAAAGCCGGAAGCCATTGCGCGCGGCGCGCGCATGTTGCGCACCGCGCTCGGCCCAGCCATTGCCCGGCTGCTCGAAGACCCGGCCGTGGTCGAGGTGATGCTGAACCCGGATGGTCGCCTTTGGGTGGACCGGCTATCCGAAGGGCTTTCCGACACGGGCGAGCGACTGTCCGCCGCCGATGGCGAACGCATCGTTCGGCTAGTCGCGCATCATGTCGGCGCGGAGGTTCATGCCCGCAGCCCCCGCGTCTCGGCCGAACTGCCCGAGAGCGGGGAGCGGTTTGAAGGGCTATTGCCGCCCGTGGTCGCTGCCCCGACCTTCGCCATCCGCAAGCCCGCCGTCGCGGTGTTCACGCTCGACGACTATGTGGCGGCGGGCATCATGTCCACCGATCAGGCGGAAACGCTGCGCGAAGCCGTCGCATCCCGCGCCAATATCTTGGTAGCGGGCGGCACCAGCACCGGCAAAACCACGCTGACCAATGCGCTGCTCGCCGAGGTGGCGAAGACGGCGGATCGCGTCGTCATCATCGAGGACACGCGCGAGCTGCAATGCGCCGCGCCCAACCTTGTCGCCATGCGGACGAAAGACGGCGTGGCGACGCTTTCCGATCTGGTCCGGTCCTCGCTGCGCCTGCGCCCCGACCGCATCCCTATCGGCGAGGTGCGCGGATCGGAAGCCCTCGACCTGCTCAAAGCATGGGGCACCGGCCATCCGGGCGGGATCGGCACCATTCATGCAGGCACCGGCATCGGCGCGCTGCGCCGCCTTGAACAGCTCATCCAAGAGGCTGTCGTCACCGTCCCGCGCGCCCTGATCGCCGAGACAATCGACCTCGTTGCCGTCCTTTCCGGGCGCGGTTCCGCGCGCCGGCTGGCCGAACTCGCCCGCGTCGAAGGGCTGGGACCGGACGGCGACTACCGCATCACGCATCCCATCCCTTTGGCAATCCCCACCAGCACAGGAGAATCTTCATGATCCGCACGATTTCGCGCGGCTATCGCTTCGCCGCGACCGCCGCATCCACCCTTGTCATCAGCTTCATGCTCGCCCCGGCCGCCCATGCGTCCGGTTCGTCGATGCCGTGGGAAGCACCGCTCCAAAGCATCCTCCAGTCCATCGAAGGGCCGGTCGCCAAGATCATCGCCGTCATCATCATCATCGTGACCGGCCTGACTTTGGCCTTCGGCGATACGGGCGGCGGCTTTCGCAAGCTGATCCAGATCGTGTTCGGCCTGTCCATCGCCTTCGCGGCGTCGAGCTTCTTCCTGTCGTTCTTCTCGTTCGGCGGCGGGGCGCTCATCTGATGGCGGGCGGCCTCGAACAGCTCGACGCGGTGCCGGGGTTCACGGTCCCGGTCCATCGGGCGCTGACCGAGCATATTTTGCTCGGCGGCGCACCGCGCTCCATCGCGATTCTGAACGGCACGCTGGCCGGGGCCGTGGGCCTCGGCCTGCGCCTCTGGCTGGTCGGCATCGCCATCTGGGCCATCGGTCATTTCGCGGCCGTGTGGGCGGCAAAGCGCGATCCCCTCTTTGTCGAGGTCGGGCGGCGGCATCTGCGCATCCCCGGCCATCTGGCGGTGTGAGGGAGGCGCGTCGATGATGAACCTTGCCGAATACCGCAGCACCGCCACCCGACTCGCCGACTATCTGCCATGGGCGGCACTGGTCGGCTCCGGCGTCGTCTTGAACAAGGATGGGAGTTTTCAGAGGACCGCGAAGTTTCGCGGTCCCGATCTGGATTCCGCCGTCGCGGCCGAGCTGGTCGCCGTCGCCGGCCGCATCAATAACGCCGTGCGCCGCCTCGGCTCCGGCTGGAGCATCTTTGTTGAGGCGCAGCGCAGCGAGGCCGCGACCTATCCCGACAGCACCTTTCCCGATGCGGCATCGGCGCTGGTCGATGCCGAGCGCAAAGCCGGGTTCGAGGAAGCAGGCACGCATTTCGTGTCGGGCTATTTCCTGACCTTCCTCTGGCTGCCCCCGGCCGAGGAAGCCGCCCGCACTGAGGCATGGCTCTATGAGGGCCGCGAGAAAACCGGCGTGGACCCGTGGGAGCTGATGCGCGGCTTCATCGACCGCACCGACCGCGTGCTGGCGCTGCTCGACGGCTTCATGCCCGAGTGCCGTTGGATGGATGACGGCGCAACGCTGACCTACCTCCATTCCACCATCTCAACCAACCGCCATCGCGTGCGCGTGCCCGAGGTGCCGATGCACCTCGACGCGCTGCTCGCCGACCAGCCGTTGACTGGCGGGCTGGAGCCGCGCCTTGGCGACACACATCTGCGCGTCCTGACCATCGTGGGATTCCCGACCGCAACGATGCCGGGCCTGCTCGACGAGATGAACCGGCTGCCGTTCCCCTACAGGTGGGGCACGCGCGCGATCCTGCTCGACAAGACCGATGCGACCCGGTTGCTGACCCGCATCCGTCGCCAATGGTTCGCTAAGCGCAAGAGCATCGCGGCGATCTTGAAAGAGGTGATGACCAACGAGGCGTCCGCCCTTGTGGACACCGACGCGGCGAACAAGGCGCTCGACGCCGACATGGCGTTGCAGGAGCTTGGGGCAGACGTGGCGGGCATGGCCTACGTCACGGCGACCGTCACCGTATGGGATGCCGACCCGCGCGTGGCGCAAGAGAAGCTGCGCCTGGTCGAGAAGATCGTTCAGGGCCGTGACTTCACCGTCATGCCCGAGAGCGTCAACGCGGTTGACGCATGGCTCGGCAGTCTGCCCGGACACGCCTACGCCAATGTCCGCCAGCCGCCCATCAGCACTTTGAATCTCGCCCACATGATCCCGCTTTCAGCGGTGTGGGCGGGGCCGGAACGGGACGAGCATTTCGGTGCACCCCCTTTGCTCTTTGGAAAGACTGAAGGCTCAACCCCGTTCCGGCTAAGTCTCCATGTCGGCGACGTAGGACACACCCTTGTCGTTGGCCCGACCGGCGCGGGCAAATCCGTGCTGCTGGCGCTCATGGCCTTGCAGTTCCGGCGCTATGCGGGATCGCAGGTTTTCGCCTTCGACTTCGGCGGCAGCATCCGCGCCGCCGCGCTCGCCATGGGCGGGGATTGGCACGATTTGGGCGGTGGCCTCACGGAAGGAGATGAGGCGTCCGTTTCGCTCCAGCCACTTGCCCGCATCCACGACACCTATGAACGCGCATGGGCGGCGGACTGGATTGCGGCCATCCTCATGCGCGAGGGGCTGGCGATCACGCCCGAGGTCAAGGAACACCTTTGGACGGCGCTGACTTCGCTCGCTTCCGCGCCGGTCGAGGAACGGACCATCACCGGCCTTGCGGTGCTGTTGCAATCCAACGATCTGAAACAGGCGCTCCGTCCGTTCTGCGTCGGCGGTGCCTATGGCCGGCTGCTCGACGCCGAGACAGAGCATTTGGGATCGGCGGACGTGCAAGCCTTCGAGATCGAGGGCCTTGTCGGGACCGGCGCGGCCCCTGCCGTGCTTGCTTATCTGTTCCATCGTATCGGCGACCGGCTCGATGGCCGCCCCACGCTGCTCATCATAGATGAAGGCTGGCTTGCGCTGGACGACGAGGGTTTCGCCGGCCAGCTCCGTGAGTGGCTGAAAACGCTGCGCAAGAAGAACGCCAGCGTCATCTTCGCCACACAAAGCCTGTCCGACATTGACGGCAGCAACATCGCGCCCGCGATTATCGAGAGCTGCCCGACGCGACTCTTGCTGCCGAACGAGCGCGCCATCGAGCCGCAGATCACGGCCATCTATCGCCGCTTCGGCCTCAATGACAGGCAGATCGAAATCCTCGCACGGGCCACGCCCAAGCGGGATTATTACTGCCAGTCACGGCGCGGCAATCGCCTGTTCGAGCTTGGCCTGTCCGAAGTCGGCCTCGCCCTCTGCGCCGCATCCGCCAAATCCGACCAGACCCTCATTGCGCAGATCGTCGCCGAACGCGGCCGCGACGGCTTCCTCGCCGCATGGCTGCGCGAGCGCGGCGTCGATTGGGCGGCCGACCTGATCCCGAACCTCACCAATCTTGCCGACCGGCCGGAATCCGCCGCGCCGGCCCCGCTCGATAGCCACCCCACACAGGAGATTCTTCCATGACCTATCCCAAGATCGTTGGGGCCTCGGCCCTCGCGCTGGCGCTCGCCATGCCCGTCGCGCTTTCGCCCATGCTGGCAAGCCCGGCCCATGCACAATTCGGCTTCGGCCGGATCGTCTATGACCCGACCAACTATGCGCAAAACCTGCTTACCGCCGCGCGCACGCTGGAGCAGATCAACAACCAGATTCAGAGCCTCCAGAACGAGGCGCAGATGCTCATCAATCAGGCCCGCAATCTGGCGAGCCTGCCATATTCCTCGCTCCAGCAGCTCCAGCAGAGCGTCCAGCGCACGCAGCAGCTTCTCGGGCAGGCACAGAACATCGCCTTCGAGGTCGGCCAGATCGACCAAGCGTTCCAGAAGCAATATGGCAATGTCTCGCTTTCGGCGACCGACGCCCAGCTTGTCGCCGATGCGCGCAGCCGGTGGGAGAACACGGTCGGCAGCTTGCAGGACGCCATGCGCGTGCAGGCGGGAGCGGTCGGCAATATCGACAGCAACCGCGCCGAAATGGCCGCGCTGGTCGGCCAGAGCCAAGGCGCGACCGGCGCGCTGCAAGCCACGCAGGCCGGCAACCAGCTTCTCGCCCTCCAGTCGCAGCAGCTTTCCGACCTGATCGCGGTCATCTCGGCCAATGGCCGGGCCGACGCGCTGACCGAGGCCGAGCGCGCGACCGCTGCTGAACAGGGCCGCATCCAGCGCGAGCGGTTCCTGACACCCGGCACCGGCTACCTGCCGGGCAACGCGCAGATGTTCAACAACGGCAACAACTGACCGGGAGGCTCGCCATGGACGGCAAGATGCTGGCCCGGCTCGGGGCCGTGGTGTTCGTTGCGATTGCCTTGACAGTGACCGCAATCGACATGGCGCGGAAGGATGAACCTTCCGCGCCGCTCCCGGCCTCGGCCCTCCAGCCGCCGCCCGATCCCCTGCGCGCCAGCCTGCGCCGTTGCCAGCAGCTCGGCGAGGCCGCCGCAAGCGATGCCGACTGCCTCGCCGCTTGGGCTGAATCCCGCGACCGCTTCCTCGGCCGTGACCGCAGCGAGGCGCGCTGACCATGGGCAACACGGGCGTCATCGACAATTTCCTCGGAGTCTTCACCTCCTACATCGACAGTGGTTTTGGGCTGCTCGGCGGCGAGGTCGCCTTCATCGCCACAACGCTGATCGTCATCGACGTGACGCTCGCCGCGCTCTTTTGGGCATGGGGCGCGGATGACGACATTATCGCGCGGCTGGTCAAAAAGACGCTGTTCATCGGCGTCTTCGCCTACATCATCGGCAATTGGAACAACCTCGCCCGCATCGTCTTCGAGAGTTTCGCCGGCCTCGGCCTCATGGCCTCGGGCACCGGCTTTTCCGTCACCGATCTGATGCGGCCGGGCCGCGTGGCGCAGACCGGCCTCGACGCCGGCCGTCCGCTTCTCGATTCCATTTCCGACCTGATGGGCTGGATCAGCTTCTTCGAGAACTTCATCCAGATCGCGTGCCTGCTGTTTGCATGGGCGCTGGTGGTGCTGGCCTTCTTCATCCTCGCCATCCAGCTTTTCGTGACGCTGATCGAGTTCAAGCTGACCACGCTCGCCGGCTTCGTCCTGATCCCCTTCGGCCTGTTCGGCAAGACCGCCTTCATGGCCGAGAAGGTCTTGGGCAATGTGGTGTCGTCCGGCATCAAGGTCTTGGTGCTCGCCGTCATCATCGGCATCGGCAGCACCTTATTTTCGCAATTCACGGCCGGTTTCGGCGGGGCAACCCCGACCATCGACGACGCCATGGCGATTGTGCTGGCAGCCCTGTCGCTGCTCGGCCTCGGCATCTTCGGCCCCGGCATCGCCAACGGCATCGTCTCTGGCGGCCCGCAGCTCGGCGCGGGCGCGGCCGTGGGAACCGGCCTTGCGGTCGCAGGTGCAGGTGTCGCCGCTGGCGGCGGGGCTATGCTTGCGGCCAAGGGCGGTGCTGCCGCCCTCTCCGGTGGGGCCGCGGCCGTCCGCGGCGGTGCGACCGCCGCGGGCGCGGCAACCGCAGCCTATAGCGTCGGCGCGCTCGGCCAGTCCGGCGCGGTCGGTGTTGCTTCCGGCCTTGGTGGTGTTGCCCGCGCCGCAGGCTCGGCCGCCGTCTCTCCCTTGAAGCGCGCCGTCTCGAAAGCCACCGAGAGCGTCAAGTCCAGCTTTTCCGGTGGCGCACGCGCCGCCTTCGGTGTGACCGGCGGCTCATCCACCGCAGGCACGGTCGGCGGCGCGAGCGCCGATCCCACCGCAGCAGCATCCGGCCCGGCCGGCAGCCCGCCCGCATGGGCGCAACGGATGCGGCGCTCGCAGGCCATGAACCACGGCACGACCATGGCCGCCCATGCGGTGCGCTCCGGCGACAGCCACGGCTCCGGTTCCTCCATCAACCTTTCCGAAAGTGACCGCTCATGAGCATCTTCAAACGACCAGCAACCCACTACGGCAAATCGCCGGAACCCGAGACGCCCTATCAGAAGGCCGCGCAGGCATGGGACGAGCGTATCGGCTCGGCCCGCGTGCAGGCGAGGAACTGGCGTTATATGGCCTTCGGTTCCCTGATCCTGTCGGCCGGCTTCGCCTCGGCGCTGGTCTGGCAATCCGCGCGCGGGACCGTGGTGCCGTGGGTGGTGCAGGTGGACAATCTTGGACAGGCGCAGACCGTCGCGCCGGCCGCCGCCGATTATCGCCCGACCGACCCGCAGATCGCTTTCCATCTCGGCCGATTCATCGAGCAGGTCCGCGCGATCCCGGCCGACGCGATCATTGTCCGCCAGAACTGGCTTCGCGCCTACGAATGGACCACGGATCGCGGGGCGGCGGCGCTCAACGACTACGCCCGCGCCAATGATCCTTTCGCCAAGGTCGGCCGTCAACAGGTCGCCGTCGAGGTGTCTAGCGTCATCCGGGCGTCCCCCAACAGCTTCCGCGTCGCGTGGACCGAACGCCATTTCGAGAACGGCCAGCTTTCCAGCACGGAACGATGGACCGCGATCCTGACCATCGCCATCCAGCCGCCGCGCGATGCCGAACGGCTGCGCGCCAATCCGCTCGGCATCTACGTCAACGCAATTTCGTGGTCGCGGGAGATGAGCCAATGAGGACGATCACCCGCACCCCCACAATCGCGGCCGTGCTGCTTTCTGCCACCATGCTCGCAGGCTGCGCCACCAACCGGACGCCGCAATTCAGCTATGACGCCAGCGTACCCCCGCTGCCAACCGTGCAGGCGGCGGCAACCGATAACACGCCCCGGCCTTTGCGTGTGCCCCCTGCATGGACCGTCGCGCGTGGAGGAACCGCCGCAGGGACGCCGGCCGGCCGCGTCGAGAACGCCAATGCAGCCGCCCGCGTCGAGCCGCGCCGGGAAGGCTACTACAATGCAATCCAGATTTATCCGTGGTCGGAAGGCGCGCTCTATCAGGTCTATGCCGCAGTCGGGCAGATCACGACCATTGCGCTGGAGCCGGGCGAGAGCCTGACAGGCGCGGGGCCGATTGCGGCCGGCGACACCGCCCGCTGGATCATAGGCGACACCGAGAGCGGCAGCGGTGCGAACCGCCGCGTCCATATCCTCGTGAAACCGACGCGACCTGACATTTCCACCAACCTTGTCGTCACCACCGACCGGCGCACCTACATGATCGAGTTGCGCGCGCGGGAATCACTCTACATGCCGGCCGTCGCATGGGCCTATCCCGCACCGCCTGCCGGCCAGCGTCACACCGTTCCAGCCGCACCGATCATCCCGGCCGAGGCTGCGCGGAACTACCGCTATGCATTGCACGTGCAGGGCGACAACCCGCCATGGCGGCCGGCTTCCGTGTTCGACGATGGCCGGCGCGTCTATGTCGTCTTCCCGGCCGGGATCGTGCAGGGCGAAATGCCGCCGATTTTCGTGCTCGGCACGAATGGCGAACCGCAGATCGTCAACAGCCGAGTCCACCAGAACGTCCTGATCGTGGACCGCCTGTTCGGCGCGGCCGAGCTGCGCCTTGGCAACGGCAACCGCCAGCAGGTCGTCAGGATCGTTCGCATCAACCCGACGCAGGCCGCTGCCGCACAGCCCGCCAGCGCGACCGGAGGCTCCCCGTCATGACCGACAACACCATCAGCGACACCATCGCGCCCATGCGCCTGCGCGCCGAACCGCCGCGCGTCACCCGCCTGTCTCGCAAGATGCTGGCAGGCGTCGGCGCGGTCGCCTTGCTCGGCATCGGCGGCGCACTGATCTACGCGCTCCAGATCCGCGATGCAGGGCCGGGAGGCGAAGAACTCTATTCGACCGAGAACCGCCCAACGGCGGACGGCCTGTCCGGCTTGCCGCGCGACTATACGGGGCCGGTGCTCGGCCCGGCGCTGCCCGGCGACCTCGGCCGTCCGATCCTCGACGCGCAGAACAGGGGACAGCCGGTCGCGCCGCCCGTCATGACGACGCCCGCCGTCGATCCCGAAGAAGAACGCCGCCGCGCCGAGGAAGAAGCCGCGCGCTTGAGCAACGTGTTTTTCCAGTCCGGCCCACGCACGGGAGCGCCGGCAGGAACGTCCATGCCCGGCCTTGCAGGACTCGGCCTCGGCGGACAGCCCGCGACGCAAGACCGGCACGCGGCTTTCCTCAACGGACCCGTGGACCGGCAGACCATCGCGCCGGATCGCGTCGCGCCGCCGGCATCGCCCTACATCCTTCAGGCCGGGGCCGTGATCCCCGCCGCGCTCATCACCGGCATCCGCTCGGACCTGCCGGGCCAGATCACGGCGCAAGTGACCGAGAACGTCTATGACAGCCCGACCGGCAGCCTGCTCCTGATCCCGCAAGGGACGCGCATCATCGGTCAATACGATGACGGCGTGACCTTCGGCCAGCGCAGGGTGCTCTTGGTGTGGAATCGCCTGATCCTGCCCGGTGGCCGTTCCATCGTCCTTGAGCGCCTGCCGGGCGCGGACGCCAGCGGCTATGCCGGGCTGGAAGACGGGGTTGATTACCATTGGTGGGATCTGATGAAGGCCGCAGGGCTGTCCACGCTGCTCGCAGTCGGCACGGAGCTGGCGACCAGCGACGAGGACCGGCTTGTTCGAGCTATCCGCGACGGGGCGCAGGATACCGTCAATCAGGCGGGCCAGCAGATCGTGCAGCGCCAGTTGCAGGTTGCGCCGACTCTCACCATCCGGCCCGGCTTCCCGGTCAGGATCATCGTCACCCGCGACCTTGTATTTGAGCCGGCAGGAGGTTGACCATGACCAAGCTGAAACTCGGCCCGCTTCCCGACGACAAGCCCGTGAAGGTGACGGTGGAGCTACCCGCGCCGCTTCACCGCGATCTGACCGCCTATGCCGAGGTGCTGGCCCGCGAGAGCGGCCAGCCCGTCGCCGATCCCGTCAGGCTCATCGTGCCCATGCTGGAGCGGTTCATCGCCACGGATCGCGGCTTCGCCAAGGCACGGCGAGCCGCCAACTGAGTCCCATCCCGGCAGGGGTGCCGCCAGCGCATAGACGCAAATGCGGCACGCTACAGCCCGCCGACTGCCCTCCATGGTTCGCCCAATTCCGGGGCCTACAGCGCCCCGGAATCCACCAGAACCAAGGAGGATTCCATGTGTGCAGAGCGCCGTCGCGCCCGCAAAGGGCGACCGCGACAGCCGGTCCCCGAGACACTTCCCGACGATCTTTTCGACTATGCCGACGAACCTACGCCGGACGGCCGGGAGCGCCGCAGGTCGCCGCTTCGCATCGTCGATGTGGTGTCGTTGCCTGTCTTCGACGACTGGCCCGAGAAGGTGCCGATCACCGAGGAAGAACTGCAAATCTTCGAGCGGTATTTCGGTGACGTGCTCGACCGACTGTTCGGCCCAATCGACGATCCTGGCAATCAGGACTTGCAACGGTTATCCTCCGATGATAACACTAAGCCATGAGCGAGGATCGTGACCCGAGCCTCGACACGCTTCTGGACCTCGACGGACAGGTGCTCGTTGTCGATCCCGAGGGCGGCCATTGGGTGAAGTTCGTCGTCACCCGCGTTCCGGCCTCGCCGGAAAAGCCGCACGGCCTCGATTATTCGCTCACGCTTCACGGGCCTTCGGGCGAACGGTTGGTCGGATTCGATAACGCCCATCCGGTCGGCCGAGGAAGGCGGGGCGAGCCGATGGACCACCGGCATCGCCTCCAGACCGTGAAGCCCTACGCCTACGAGGATGCGGCCACGCTGCTGGCCGACTTCTGGCAGGCGGCGGACGCGGTGTTGAAGGAACGAGGCGTAACATGGCCACATTGAAAGTCGGGATTGCCGACTACGACGAGATGAAGGCGCGCACCATGCGGATCGCCAAAGGCGAGGAAAAGCCCGCACCCGACGATCCGAAGGTGTGGTTCACATCCATGGAATCCTTCGCGCAGCTCCTTTCGAGCGGGAACCGCGAGTTGCTGCGCGTCATCGACGAGCAGTCACCCGGTTCGCTGGAGGAACTGTCGCGGATCACGGGACGGGCGAAGCCTAACCTGTCCCGAACCCTCAAGAAGATGGCGAGCTACGGCCTGATCCGTATGGACCCCGGCGAGGGCCAGAAGCTCGTCCCTAAGGTGCTGCATGACCGCGTGGAGCTGGAATTGCCGCTGATAGAACGTCGCACGGCGGAAGGAGTCCGGTCATGAATATGCAAAGTCCCCATGTTGCGCTGCGCGCCGCGCTCTACCTGCGCGTTTCCACCACGCGGCAGGCCGAGCATGACGTGTCGATCCCCGACCAGCGCAAGCAGGGCGAGGCTTATTGTGTCTCGCGCGGCTACCAGCTTGTCGAAACCTTCGTGGAAGCCGGCGCTTCGGCCACCAATGACCGCCGCCCCGAGTTCCAACGGATGATCGAGGCCGGCACGTCCAAGCCCGCGCCCTTCGATGTCGTCGTGGTCCATTCGTTCAGCCGGTTCTTCCGCGATCACTTCGAGCTGGAGTTCAACGTCAGGAAGCTCGCCAAGAACGGCGTCAAGCTGGTGTCCATCACGCAGGAGATGGGCGACGACCCCATGCACGTCATGATGCGGCAGATCATGGCGCTGTTCGACGAATACCAGTCGAAGGAGAACGGCAAGCACGTCATGCGCGCCTTGAAGGAGAACGCCCGGCAAGGCTTCTGGAACGGCTCCCTGCCGCCCATCGGCTACCGTGTCGTCGATGCCGAGCAGCGCGGCGCGAAGATGAAGAAGAAGCTGGAGATCGACCCGCTCCATGCCGACACCGTGCGGCTGATTTTCCGCCTTGCATCGGAAGGCGACGGCACGTCCGGCCCCATGGGCGTCAAGAACATCGTCAATCACCTGAACAAGCACCGCATGTTTACCCGCAACGGCGGGCGTTGGGGCATCGGCCAGCTTCACCGTGTCCTGACCCGGCGCACCTATATCGGCGAGCATCGCTTCAATCGCCGCTCCAATAAGGGCGTGGTGAAGCCGGAGGAGGAAATCGTCACCGTCGCCGTGCCGCCGCTGATCGACCTTGAGATATTCGAGGCCGTGCAGAATCGCTTGAAGGTCAACAATCCGAAGGTGACGCCGCCGCGCGTCGTCAGCGGCCCGAACCTGCTGACCGGCATCTGCCATTGCGGCAATTGCGGAGGCGCAATGACGCTGCGCACCGGCAAGAACGGCCGGTATCGCTACTATGCTTGCTCGATTCGGG
Organism: Paracoccus sp. SJTW-4; assembly: GCF_047716885.1. Lineage (NCBI taxonomy): Bacteria > Pseudomonadati > Pseudomonadota > Alphaproteobacteria > Rhodobacterales > Paracoccaceae > Paracoccus > Paracoccus sp. SJTW-4. The sequence goes on from NZ_CP136681.1 coordinate 310,932, forward strand.
CACGGCAGGGCGACACAGGCTGCAAGGGCCGCGCGATCCCGATGGATAAGCTCGACCGCATGGTGGTGACGCATATCGAGGAAAGGCTTCTCGACCCCGAGCGGATCGAAGACGTTCTCGCCTCGCTTCTGGATCGCCGGCAGGAAGGCGTCGAGCGGCGCAGCCAGCATATTGCCGAGTTGAACCATCGCGCGGCCGAGGCCGACAACCGCCTCAAGCGCCTCTACGATGCCATTGAAGCCGGTTCGCTCGACCCGGCCGAGTCTTCCCTTGGCGAGCGCATCGCGGGCCTCACGGCGCTTCGGGATCAGGCGCGGGCCGATGCCACGCGGATCGAAGCCATGCTCGCAAGCTCTACCCACCAGCGCCTCACCGGGGCAGCCGTGCGGGAACTGGCGAGCGAAGCACGCACCCGACTGCGGCTTGGAAAGGGCGGCTATCGGCGGGAACACGTCCGGGCCTTCGCCCAACACGTCGAGGTCGCAGACGACGCGATCTACATCAAAGGAAGCAAAAACGTCCTGTTGAGGACGCTGGTAGCCGCCAAGGGAGGGAAATCGGCGGGAATCGGCGTTCCCGGTTTTGTTCCGAAGTGGCGGAGAGGGTGGGATTCGAACCCACGGAACCCGTGAAGGCTCAACGGTTTTCGAGACCGCCCCGTTCGACCACTCCGGCACCTCTCCGCGCTTTGGGGTGGTGAGGGCGGGATTTATCGGTGCGGTGGGCGAAGCGCAAGGGGGATTTCGCAAATATCTTGCCACCTTCGGGGACGCTGCAGGACGGCGGCCGGCTGCGGGACCCGTGGCGGCTCAAGCCCGTGCAGTCGGGCGGGAAGACAGGTCTCGTCGCTGACCTTCCGCTGCTCGGACGTCGCTCAAGCCCGTGCGGGCGGGGCGTCAGCTCAAGCCGGCCCCCGCCAGCGGGTGCCGGTCCAGCCTCGACCCGCGAGGACGGGACGGCGGCTCCGGGAGGTTTCCGAGGCGGCTCTCTCAGCACCCGAACCCGCACGGCCGGCGGACTGGCGGAATCGGGCCGGACCGGCGCGCCTGCGACCTTCCGCGGCTTGCGGGACGGTGGCGGGTAGGGCACAGGGGCTGGGATGAGCAGATCCACCGTCAGGGCTGTTTGCATTGCCGCGGCGTTGTCGGGGCTGCTCGCCATGCCCGGCATTCCGGTGGCGCCGGGACGCGCCGCCGCGCAGCAGCCGGATCTGCCCGCCCAGCCTCCTGCCGAGTTTCGCGGCGTCGACCCCGCGCGGGTCGAACAGGCGATGCGGCTCGACCTGCTGGCAACGGTGCTGGCGGCCGAGATCGCGGCGGCGGGCGACCCGCTGCGCCCGCTCCCCCCCGGCGTGCGCGATCCGCGCTGGCAGGCGATCGCGGCCCGCGTCGCCTCGCCGCAGCGGATCCTGGCCGGGCTGCGCGCGGGCGTGGCCGAGGGGCTGGCGGCGCTGGATCAGCAAGCGCAGCGGGCGGCGGTGGCCGAGGCGCTGAGCTTCTGGGAAGCGCCGCTGGGCCGGCGGGTGATCCTGCTGGAACTGGCCGCGCGCGAGGCGATGATCGCCCCGGGGTTCGAGGCCGCCGCCCGCGCCGATTTCGCCGGCGCCGCGGCGCGCAACCATCCGCGGGCCGAACAGGTGCGCGCGCTGGTTGCCGCGGGCGATCTGGTCGAGCCGGCGGTCGCCGCCGCGCTGAACATGAGCGTGGCGCTGCTGGAAGGGGTGGCGCAGGCCGAGCGCCGGCCGGTCGACCGCGATACGCTGCTGCGCCGGGCCTGGGCGCAGGAACCCGCCATCCGCGCCGACCAGTCCGGCTGGATCGAGGCGCTGCTCCATGTCGCCACCGGGCCGCTGAGCGATGCCGAGATGGCGCTGCTGGTCCGGGCGGCCGGGCGGCCCGGGCACCACCGGCTCAACGCGATCCTGCAACAGGCGGCGGCGGGGGTGTTCGCCGAGATCGCCCGCGATCTCGGGCTTGCCTCGGCGCGGCGCGGGCGGGGGGCGCCGTGGTAGGCCCGGTGCTGCTGGTCGGGGTGCTGGCGGCGCCCGAGATGCTGGCGGCGCTGGGGCTGGCGCCGGCGGGGCTCGACATCGCGCTGCCCGGGGCGCTGCGCGGCGGCGGCGCGGGGACCGGCGCCGGGGGTTGGCCGCAGTGGGACCGCGACGCGGCGGGGATGGTGGCGGCAACCCCGGTCACGCCCAACCCGCAGCTGGCGCGCTATGCCGCGATCATGGGGCTTGCGCCGGTCGAGACCGGGCAGGGCAGGGTGCTCGGCACCCGCCCGACCGGCGACGCCGACCCTGAGCCCACCCGGTCCCCCGATCCGGCGCTGGCCGCAGGGGTGGCGGCGGAACTGCTGGCCCTCGACCCGGCGATCCCGGCAGAGCTGCTGCGGGCGCATCTGCCGGGGATCGCCTGGCGGGCGGATTCGCGGCGCCGCGCACGTGGCGCGCCACGCCGCGGCGAGCTCGCGCCCGCCGAGCCTGCCCCCGACCGGCTGCGCATCGAACACCGCTCCACCCCCTATCTGGGCCATTTCGCCGTCGAACAGCTGCGCCTGCGCCACCTTCTGCACCGCGGCGGCTGGAGCGGGGAGATTGAGCGGGCGGTGTTCATCTCGGGCGATGCAGTGGTGGTGCTGCCCTGGGATCCGGGCCGCGACCGGGTGCTGCTGGTCGAGCAGTTCCGCGCCGGCCCCGCCGCGCGCGGCGACCCGCAGCCCTGGCTGCTCGAACCCGTCGCCGGCCGCATCGACCCCGGCGACACCCCGGCCGAAACCGCGCGCCGCGAGGCCGGGGAGGAAGCCGGGCTGACGCTGTCGCGGCTGATTCCGGTGCCGGGCAGCTACCCCTCGCCGGGCAGCGTGGCCGAATATATCTACGCCTTTATCGGCATCGCCGAGCTGCCGGACGGGGCGGCTGGGATCGCGGGGCTCGAGTCGGAATCCGAGGATATCCGCAGCCATGTGCTCGACCGCGCCCGGCTGACCGAAATGGCGCTGGCCGGGCAGATCGTGAACGCGCCGCTGCTGATCCTGGCGCTGTGGCTCGACCGCATGGCCGGGCGGCTGCGCCGCGACCTGACCCCCTGACGCGCCCCGCCGCTTTCTTCCTTGCCCCAATATCCCGCGGGGGGCGGGGGCGCGAAGCCCCCGCCCGCAGCCGTGCAACCGCCGCCCCCGCCGCAGGGTTGCCTGATCCCGCCCCCGCTGGTTTAACGGCAGGGCAAGAGGAAAGGCCCGACCATGCGCAACTGCCCCGACCTGGCCGCCGCCATCGGCCACACCCCGCTGATCCGCCTCAACCGCGCCTCGGAGGCGACGGGCTGCGAGATCTGGGGCAAGGCCGAGTTCATGAACCCCGGCCAGTCGGTCAAGGACCGCGCGGCGCTCTACATCATCCGCGACGCGGTGGCGCGGGGCGAGCTGCGCCCGGGCGGCACCATCGTTGAGGGTACGGCCGGCAATACCGGGATCGGGCTGGCGCTGGTCGGGGCTTCGATGGGGTTCCGCTCGGTCATCGTGATCCCGGAAACCCAGAGCCAGGAAAAAAAGGACATGCTGCGGCTGGCCGGCGCCGAGCTGGTCGAGGTGCCCGCCGCCCCCTACAAGAACCCCAACAACTATGTGCGCTATTCCGGGCGGCTGGCCGCGGCGCTGGCCGGCACTCTGCCGGGCGGCGCGATCTGGGCCAACCAGTTCGACAACACCGCCAACCGGCAGGCGCATGAGGAAACCACCGGCCCCGAGATCTGGGAACAGACCCAGGGCCGCGTCGACGGCTTTGTCTGCGCGGTGGGGTCAGGGGGCACGCTGGCGGGGGTGGCGGCGGCGCTGCAGCCCCGCGGCGTCAAGATCGGGCTGGCCGACCCCGAGGGCGCGGCGCTGCACGCCTATTACACCACCGGCCAGTTCGACAGCCCCGGCAGCTCGATCACCGAGGGCATCGGCCAGGGCCGCATCACCGCCAACCTCGAGGGCTTCACCCCCGATTTCAGCTGGCGCATCCCGGACGCCGAGGCGCTGCCGGTGATCTTCGACCTGCTCGAGTTCGAGGGGCTGTGCCTGGGCGGCTCGTCCGGGATCAACGTCGCCGGCGCGATCCGCATGGCGCGCGAGATGGGGCCGGGCAAGACCATCGTCACCGTGCTGGCCGATTACGGCAACCGCTATCAGACCAAGCTGTGGAACCCGGTGTTCCTGCGCGACAAGGGCCTGCCGGTGCCGCATTGGCTGGACCGTGACGCCGGCGCCCCGGCGGCGCTGCCGGACGTGACCGAGGGCTGAGCCGATGCAGGGCGCCCGCATCCCGCAGGCCGGGCGGCTGCGGCCGGTGCTGCTGGCCGCGCTGCTGTGGCTGGCGCTGGCGGTGGCGGTGCTGGCGCAATCCGCCGCCACCGAGCCCGATTATGCCGACTGGGAACGCGAAGCCAGCCGCGCCGAAGAACTGGTCGAGGCCAGCGACACCCCTCCGGACGTGCTGGGGGCGGTGCGGGCGGAAATCGTCGCCTGGCGCGACCAGTTCCAGCAGGCGCAGACGCTGAACGGCACCCGCATCGCCACGCTGCGCGAACAGATCGGCGCGCTTGGCCCCGCGCCGGCCGAGGGCGAGACCGAGGCCGAGGACATCGCCGCCCGCCGCCGCACCCTGAACGAGCAGCTGTCGGAATTGCAGGCGCCGGGGCTGCGCGCGGTCGAGGCCTACAGCCGCGCCGACAGCCTGGTGCGCGGCATCGACGACGAGCTGCGCACCCGCCAGACCAGCGCGCTGCTGCGCCACGGCCCCTCGCCGCTCTTGCCCGGCAGCTGGGCCGAGGCGGTGTCCGCGGCGGTGCAGCTGGCGCGCGGCATCGCCGCGGATGTGCGCGAGCGCTGGGTCGGCCCCTCGGGGGAAACCCTGCCCGCCCGCCTGCCCGAGGTGGCGCTGTATCTGGCGCTGGCGCTGGGGCTGCTGGTGTTTGCCCGCGGCTGGGTGGAGGCGCTGCCGCGTCGGATGTCGGAGCGGGCCAGCGACTATGCCCGCGACGCGGTGGGGTTCGCGGCCTCGCTGGGGCAGATCGCCATCCCGACCGCGGGCGCCTATCTGCTGGTGCGGGCGCTGGATGCGACGGGGCTGGCCGGCCCCTGGGCGCGGCCGATCCTGATGGCGCTGCCGGTGGCGGCGCTGATCCTGTTCGGGGGCCGCTGGCTGGCGCGGCGGCTGTTCCCGGCCAGCGGCGACCCGCCGGTCTGCTTCCCCGAGCCGATGCGGCTGCGCGGGCGGCTTTACGGCACCGGGCTGGCGCTGGCGCTGGCGCTGCACCATGTCGCGGCCCGGGCGCTGCTGCCGCTGTCGGGGACGCGGGGCGGCGGGCCGCAGGACAGCCGCATCCCGCTCGAGATCGACCCGGGCGCGGCGGCGGTGTTCCACCTGCCGCTGGTGGTGCTGGGCGCGGTGATGCTGTTCCGGCTAAGCCATATCCTGCGCCGCGCCCGCGAGTTCACCAACACCAATACCCCCGATTACGGCGACGCGGCGCTGGCGCTGCTGGGACATGCCGGGCGCTTCGTGGCGCTGGTGGCGCCGGCGCTGGTGCTGGTCGGCTTCGTCACCATGGCCAATGCGATCCTGTGGCCGACCGCGATGACGCTGGGGCTGCTGGCGCTGCTGGTGGTGCTGCAGGAGTTCGTGGCCGACCTGTGGGTGCTGGTGACGCGCAACCGCGACGGCTCGCGCAACGAGCTGGCGCCGGTGCTGATCGGCTTTGCCATGGTGCTGCTGTCGCTGCCGCTGTTCGCGATGATCTGGGGCGCCAGCGTCACCGACCTGACCGAGACCTGGACCCGGGTGCGACAGGGGATCTCGCTGGGCGGGATCCGGCTGTCGCCGGGGGCGATCCTGACCTTCGTCGTCGTGTTCGCGCTGGGGTACATGGCGACGCGGCTGCTGCAGGGCACGGTGCGCAACACCATCCTGCCCCGCACGCGCCTGGACGAGGGCGCGCAGAACGCCGCCGTGGCCGGGCTGGGCTATGTCGGCATCGTGCTGGCGGCGCTGTTCGCGATCACCTCGGCCGGGATCGACATGTCGAGCCTGGCCATCGTCGCCGGGGCGCTGTCGGTGGGGATCGGTTTCGGCCTGCAGAACATCGTCTCGAACTTCGTCAGCGGCATCATCCTGCTGGTGGAGCGGCCGGTGGCGGTGGGCGACTGGATCCAGGTCGGCGGCGCGCAGGGCTATGTGCGCAGCATCTCGGTGCGTTCGACCCGCATCCAGACCTTCGACCGCACCGATGTGATCGTGCCGAACTCGGACTTGATCTCGAAAGAGGTGGTGAATTGGACACGCGGCAACCTGCAGGGGCGGATCATCGTGCCGGTGCGGGTGGCTTACGGTTGCGATTCCCGCCGGGTGGCGCAGATCCTGACCGAGATCGCCGAGGACCAGCCCACCGTGCTGATCAACCCCGCGCCGGTGGTGGTGCTGGCCGGTTTCGGCACCGACAGCCTGGATTTCGAGGTCCGGGCGGTGCTGTCCGACATCAACCAGGGCGTCACCGTCGCCTCGGAGATCCGCCACCAGATCGTCGAGCGCTTCGCCGCCGAGGGGCTGGCGATTCCCTTCACCAACCGGCAGGTGCGCATCGTCAGCGGCGATGGCGCCGTCTTTGGCGTGCCCTCCAAGCCAGCGCCGCCGGCCGAGGCGGGCAGCGCCGGGGGCGACGAGGAGGCCGAGGGCGCCGACCAGCGCTAGACCGCCCCGGACACAAGTTTTCGCGGGCGATGGAACGATTGCCGCCACGACCGGGTTCGGATGCCATAAGCAAATCCCTTCGTGGAAAGGAAGATGAAATGGCCAATCAAGACAACGCCTCGAACGCCGGCAAGACCATCAAGGACACCGCGCGGGATGCTGCGGACGATCTGAAGCAGGGCGCCTCGAAGCTGGCCAGCGGCGCGAAGGAGGCCTGGGACGAGGCGACCGAGGGCTCGACCGCCCAGCGGCTCAAGCAGGATGCCTCGGAGATGGCGCAGACCGTGCGCGACAAGGGCGCCGAGGCGGTCGAGGCCGCCCGCGAGAAGGGGACCGAATATGTCGAGCGCGCCCGGCACGAGGCCGACCGCCTGTATCGCGCCGCCGACCGCCGCGTCCACGAGGTCGCAGACCACGCCGAGGAATATTACGACGAGCTGTCCGACATGGTGCGCCGCCGCCCCGCGCAGGCGCTGGGGATCGCGGCCGGCGTCGGCTTCCTGGTCGGCCTGATCCTGGCGCGGCGCTGAACCCATGTTCGACTATGCGCGCAACCTGAAGCTCGCCGCCCAGGACACCGGCCGCAGGGTCGCCATCAAGGCGGCTGCCGGCGGCGCGGTGATGCTGGGCGCCGGGTTCCTGCTGGCGGCGCTGTGGACGTTCCTTGCGCGCACGCTGGGCTGGGGGCCGCTGGTCGCCTCGCTGCTGATCGGGGTGGTGTTCGTGGGCGCGGGCATCGCGCTGCTGGCCAGTTCGCACGAGGTCAAGCACCCGGTGCCCACCACCGACGAGCTGAAGGCCGAGATCGAGACCCGGCTGGAGCTGGCCACCGACGCGGCGCTGGAAAAGGCGCGGCTGAAGGCGACCGAGGTGGTGGACACGGTGGAAAACCGCGTGCACTCGGTGGTCGACGAGGTGGCCCACAAGGCCAACCGCTTCGCCGACAGCGCCGAGGCGCGGGTGCAGGGCTTTGCCAGCAGCATCGCCGGCCAGGCCGGGAAGGCCGCCGAAAAGGTCGGCCTGACGCCCCAGCGGGTGGCGCGCGCCGAGGCGCGGGTCAAGTCAGGGGCCGAACGGTTCCGCCACTCGAACGCCGCCACCATCCCGCCGCTGGTCGGGGCCTTCGCCGTGGGCATCGCGCTGGCCAACCGCCTGCAATCCTGGCGCCACGGCGACGATGCCGGGGCAGAGGATGACAGCGCCTGGGACAGGGAGTGGGAAGAGCAGTGGGACGATCCCTACGGCAACCCCTATCCCCCCGACGAACCCCATGACGGCGACCGCTACGCCTGAGCCGGGGCGCCCAGGCGGGCACAGCAGAACGAAAAAGGGCCGCGGAATCCGCAGCCCTTTTTCATATGTCCCCGCTGCCGAGGCGCTGGCCCCGGACCGGCGCTCAGCTGTTGGCTTCGCGGATCTTGTTGGCGGCGTCCTTGTCATAGGCGACGCCGGTGCGGTCGAACAGCTGGTCGAGCTCGCCCGACAGGGTCATCTCGGTCACGATGTCGCAGCCGCCGACGAACTCGCCCTTGACGTAAAGCTGCGGCACGGTCGGCCAGTCCGAGAAATCCTTGATGCCCTGGCGCATCTCGTCGCTGGCCAGCACGTTCACGTCGCGATAGGCGACGCCCATGTAGTTCAGCACCCCCGCCACGCGGCTGGAAAATCCGCATTGCGGGACGTCGCGCGTGCCCTTCATGAACAGCACGACGTCATTGCCGTCGATGAGTTCCTGGATCTCGGTGCGGGTGTCGGTCATTTCGGGTGTATCCCCAGAGATTGGTTGCATTCAGTCGGGCACGCGGGTGGTCAGCGCCAGCGCGTGCAGTGCCCCGGCGGGCCCGTCCATCCGGCCCTGAAGCGCCGCATAGACCATCCGCTGCTGCTGGACCCGGTTCTTGCCGCGGAAACTTTCGTCCACGACCTCGGCGGCATAGTGGTTACCGTCGCCCGCCAGGTCGGTGATGGTGATGCGGGCGTCGGGAAAAGCCTCGCGGATCAACGCCTCGATCTCAAAGGCTTCAATCGCCATGACGCATCCTCCGTAGCTTGCCAGTGCCTGACTTAGGACGCGGGCGATGGGGGCGCAAGCCCGGCGGCGGGGAATGCGGGCCTGCTGCGGGGCAAAGGGGCGGGAACATTGGCCGGGCAGGGCGGTTCGTGCTAGGATCGCGGGCAAAGTGCGGGGAACCACTTGGGGGTGTGCGCCATGCCGGACCGCAGCAGCGACCGCCAGCTTATGGTGGCCAGCCAGATCGCGCCGCGGGGCGTCGCCGACGCCAGGGTGCTCGACGCCATGCGCAGCGTCCCGCGCGAGGAGTTCGTGCCGCCGGCGCAGCGCGCCGATGCCTATGCCGACCACCCGCTGCCGATCGGCTCGGGGCAGACCATCTCGCAGCCCTATATCGTGGGGATGATGCTGGAAGCGGCCGAGATCGCGCCCGAGGACCGCGTGCTCGAGATCGGCGCCGGCTCTGGCTATGCGGCGGCGGTGGCCAGCCGGCTGGCGGCCAGCGTCTGCGCGGTCGAGCGTATCGGCGATCTGGCCCGGGCCGCGGCCGCGCGGCTGGCGCGGCTGGGCTACGGCACTGTCGAGGTTCGCCACGACGACGGCACCGGCGGCTGGCCCGGCGGCGGCAGCTTCGACGTGATCCTGGTCGCCGCCGCGGGCCCCGAGGTCCCGGCGCCGCTGCTGGCGCAGCTGGCCCCCGGCGGGCGGCTGGTGATGCCGGTGGGACCGCGGGGCGAGGCGCAGCGGCTGACCCGCATCCGCCGCACGCCCGAAGGCGACCGCCACGAGGATCTGGGCGCGGTGGTCTTTGTCCCCCTGATCGGCGCGGCCGGCTATGCCGATGACGGGGCCGCGCCCGGCTGACCGCTTCCGCCCGCTGTTGGTCCTTGCAGGAGACCCGAGATGAGCTGGATGCCCGACCTGGAACCCGTCTGCCCGGATGCCGGGGCGCTGGACGATATCGAGCTGCTGATCGTGCCGCGCGCCCGCGACATCGGCGGCTTCGAGGTGCGCCGCGCGCTGCCCGCGCCCCGGCGGCAGATGGTCGGCCCGTTCATCTTCTTCGACCAGATGGGCCCGGCCGAGTTCATCCACGGCGGCGGCATCGACGTGCGCCCGCATCCGCATATCGGGCTGGCGACGCTGACCTATCTGTTCCGCGGCGCCTTCCAGCACCGCGACAGCCTGGGTTCGGACCAGATGATCCAGCCCGGCGCGGTCAACTGGATGGTGGCGGGCAACGGCGTTACCCATTCCGAACGCACCGACGCCGCCACCCGCGCCGCGCCGCACACGCTGTTCGGCATCCAGACCTGGGTGGCGCTGCCCGAGGCGCAGGAGGACGCGCCCGGCAGTTTCGAGCATCACGGCGCGGATGCGCTGCCGGTGCTGGAGGCCGAGGGCAAGCAGCTGCGGCTGATCGCCGGGCGCGGCTGGGGGGCGCGGGCGCCGGTGACCGTGCACAGCGACCTGTTCTATGCCGATGCGGTGCTGGCCCCCGGCGCCCGCCTGCCGCTGCCGCGCGACCACGAGGACCGCGGGCTTTACGTCACCGAGGGCTCGGTGCTGATCGCGGGGGACGAGTTTCCCGCCGGCCGCATGATGGTGTTCCGCCCCGGCGACGAGATCACCGTGACGGCGGGCGAGCAGGGCGCGCGCTTCGTGGCACTGGGCGGCGAGACGCTGAACGGGCCGCGCTACATCATGTGGAACTTCGTCGCCTCGTCCCGCGAACGGCTGGAGGCGGCGCGCGAGGCCTGGAAGGCGGGCGATTTCGAGCACGGTCGTTTCCGGCTGCCCCCGGGCGACGATGCAGAGTTCGTGCCCTATCCGGGCGGGCCGGGGCGCTGATCGCGGCGGCGGGGGGCTTTGCCCCCGGCCCGTTCCGGGCCTCCCCCAGGATATTTGCGGCACGGTGAAAGGGCGGCCGGGTGCCCCCAGGCGGTCAGTCCTTGAAGCTGCGGCTGTCCTTGATCTGGTCCCAGGCCCAGACGACCTCTTGCAGCCGATCCTCGTCCGAGCGGTCGCCGCCATTCATGTCGGGATGAAGATCCTTGACCAGCGACTTGTATTGCTTGCGGATTTCCACCTTGGTCCAGGTGTCCTTGGCGTCGAGTATCTCGAGCGCGCGGCGCTCGGTCGGGGGCAGCTTGCGGGCGGTGCGCAGCCGCTGTTCGGGGTTGGTGCCGTTGGCGCCCAGGATTTCCAGCGGGTCGCTGACCCCGTGTCGGGCCCAAGCCTGTTCCTGCGCCGCCCGGCCAAAGGGGCGGGTCGGGCGTTCCCACACCGTGGCGTTGTCCAGGAATTCCTGGAACTCGGCCTCGGACTGGCCCTGGAAGTAATTCCAGTTGGTGTTGTACTCGCGCACATGCTCCTTGCAGAACCAGTAATAGTCGTCGAGCTGCTTGGGCGATTTGGGCGCGCGATACTGGCCCGGCTGCGAGCAGCCCGACTTGTCGCACTGGCGAGTCGACGTCTCGAAGGCGCCCGACATACCGCGGCGCCCCCTGGACCGCCGCTTCTTGTCCGAGGCGGCGGAGATATCGAAATCGAACGGGTCGCTGGTAGTCATGCAAGGCCTTCTTTTCGACTCGGGACCGGAAGTGTAGGGGTTTTGCACCGCTTGGGAAGGGGTGAAGGGTATCATGCAGCGATCTATCGCCGAGGAAATGAACAAAAGACTGGCGGAACTGTCGCCGACCGCGCTGGAGGTGATCGACGAAAGCGAACTGCACCGCGGCCATGCCGGCTGGCGCGAGGGCGGGCAGACGCATTTCCGCATCCGCATGGCCGCCCCGGTCTTTGCCGGGCTGAGCCGGGTCGAGCGGCACCGGCTGGTCAACCGCACGCTGGGCGATATCGTGCCGCGCATCCACGCGCTGGCGCTGGAACTGTCGGAACCGTAAGCGCCGATGTGGGCGCGCGGGCGCCCGGGTTCAACCCCGCGGTGCGCGGGCGCAACCGCCGTTAGCGCACACAGTCTGGACGCCACCCGGGGCGGGGCCTAAGAGCCGGCAGGACGGCTGCTGCAAGCAAGGGATCGACCGATGACCGACACCAGGGATTTCAACGACCGCATGCTCTCGCTGGGCCTGGCCCGGGTCAGCGAAGCCGCGGCCCATGCCTCGGCCCGGCTGGTCGGGCGCGGCGACGAAAAGGCCGCCGACCAGGCGGCGGTGAACGCGATGCGCGACCAGCTGAACATGCTGGACATCAAGGGCACGGTCGTCATCGGCGAGGGCGAGCGCGACGAGGCGCCGATGCTGTTCATCGGCGAAGAGGTCGGCACCGGCAACGGCCCCGAGGTGGATATCGCGCTGGACCCGCTGGAAGGCACCACCCTGACCGCCAAGGACATGCCGAACGCGCTGACCGTGATCGCCATGGCCCCGCGCGGCACCCTGCTGCACGCGCCCGACGTCTACATGGACAAGCTGGCCGTGGGTCCGGGCTATCCCAAGGACGTGGTCAGCCTGGAGATGTCCCCGCGCGAGCGGGTGCTGGCGCTGGCCGCCGCCGGCGGCGTCAAGCCCTATGACATCACCGTCTGCATCCTCGAGCGCCCCCGCCACGAGGAGATGATCGCCGAGGTGCGTTCCACCGGCGCCGCGATCCGGCTGATCACCGACGGCGACGTGGCCGGGGTGATCCATGTCGCCGAATCGGACAAGACCGGCATCGACATGTACATGGGCTCGGGCGGCGCCCCCGAGGGCGTGCTGGCGGCATCGGCGCTGAAATGCATGGGCGGGCAGATGTGGGGCCGGCTGCTGTTCCGCAACGACGACGAACGCGGCCGTGCTGCCAAGGCCGGGATCACCGACCTGAACCGCATCTATACCCGCGACGAGATGGTCACCGCCGACGTGATCTTTTCGGCGACCGGGGTCACCAACGGCTCGATCGTCAAGGGCCTGCGCCGCGAGCCGCATTTCGTTGAAACCGAAACCATCCTGATGCGCTCCAAGACCGGCTCGGTCCGGCGGATGATCTATCGCAACCCGGTTCGCGCGTAAGGGCAGGGGGGGGGCGCTGCCCCCGTCCCTTCGGGACTCCCCCGGGATATTTTTCCACCAAAGATATTTTCCACCAAAGAGGGGCCGTCCGCCGCGTGGGCGGCCTTTTCGCATCTTGCCCTTGCGGCGGGCTGTGGCGACAAGGCGCCCATGTCTGCTTTCCTGAACGTCGAATCCTCGCTGACCGGCCGCCGCTGGGCCGGTCCCGATCCCATGGAAGAGCGGCTGGCCGAGGGGCTGGCGCAGGCCGCGCTGCTGCCCCTGCCGGTGGCGCGGGTGCTGGCCGCGCGCGGCGTGGCTGCCGAAGAGGCCGCGGGTCATCTGGAGCCGAAGCTGCGCGACCTGCTGCCCGACCCGCTGCGCCTGCGCGACATGGAGCTTGCGGCCGAGCGGCTGGTCGCCGCCGTGGTTGGGGGCGAGCGGATTGCCGTGTTCGCCGATTACGACGTGGACGGCGGCGCCTCGGCGGCGCTGCTGCTGGGTTGGCTGCGCGCGCAGGGGCGCGAGGCGACGCTGTATATCCCCGACCGCATCGACGAGGGCTACGGCCCCAACCCCGCCGCGATCGAGCAGCTTGCGCGCGACCATGCGCTGATCGTCTGCGTCGACTGCGGCACGCTGAGCCACGAGGCGCTGGCGGTGGCCGAGGGCCGCGCCGACGTGATCGTGCTGGACCACCACCAGGGCGGCGAGACCCTGCCCCCCGTGCTGGCGGTGGTGAACCCCAACCGCGCCGATGAGGACGGGGCGCTGGGGCATCTCTGTGCCGCGGGGGTGGTGTTCCTGACGCTGGTGCAGGCCAACCGCGGCCTGCGTGCGCGTGGGCTGGCCGAGCCGGACCTGATCGGGATGCTGGATCTGGTGGCGCTGGCGACGGTGGCCGACGTGGCGCCGCTGCTGGGCGTCAACCGCGCCTTTGTCCGGCAGGGGCTGGCGATCATGGCGCGCCGCGCCCGGCCCGGGTTGGTGGCGCTGTCCGACGTGGCGCGGCTCGATTCGGCGCCCTCGGCCTTTCACCTCGGCTTCCTGTTGGGGCCGCGGATCAACGCCGGCGGCCGCGTCGGCCGCGCCGATCTGGGCGCGCGCTGCCTCTCGGCCACCGACCGCGCCGAGGCCGAGGCGCTGGCCGCCCAGCTGGATGCGCTGAACCGAGAGCGCCGCGAGATCGAGGCGCTGGTCCGCGACGCCGCCTTTGCCCAGGCGGAATCGCATGGCGATCCGGCGCTGTCCTGGGCCGCGGGCGAGGGCTGGCACCCCGGCGTCGTCGGCATCGTCGCGGCACGGCTGAAAGAGGCAACCGGCCGGCCGTCGGTGGTGATCGGCGTCGCGGGCGGCGTAGGCAAGGGCTCGGCCCGCTCGGTCCCCGGCTTCGACATCGGCCGCGCGGTGCAGCGGCTTCAGGCTGAGGGGCTGGTCACCCGCGGCGGCGGCCACGCCATGGCCGCAGGGCTGACGGTCGAGCCCGCGCAGATCGCCCCCGCCATGGCGCGGCTGTCCGAGCTGGCGGCGGCGGCGCTGGCGGGAAGGGCGGCCGGGGCGCTGCGAATCTCGGGCCTGCTCGACGCGCGCGCCGCCACCCCCGAGATGATCGAGGCGCTGGAGCGCGCCGGTCCCTTCGGCGCCGGCGCCCCCGCGCCGCGCTTTGCGCTGAGCGACCTGATTCTCGAACAGGTGGACACCATGGGCGAGGGCCACCTGCGCCTGCGCGCCCGCAGCGGGGCCGGGGCGCTGGATGCGGTCGCCTGGGGGGCGATGCAGGGCGCGCTTGGCCCGGCGCTGCTGCGCGCGCGCGGGCGGCGCTTCCACCTGGCCGGCCGGCTGGAGCTGTCGCTGTGGGGCGGCCGCCAGCGGGTGCGCCTGCGCCTAGACGACGCCGCCGAGCCCGCGGGCAACGGAACGCCCCGGGCCGATTGAAGAAATCGCGCGCGCCGAAATTTTCTGCTTGCGGTCCCCGCGCGCATTGCCTAGATACCGCTCCACGCCACGCAGCAACGCTGCAAGCGCAAAAGGTGGCCCGTTCGTCTATCGGTTAGGACGCCAGGTTTTCAACCTGGAAAGAGGGGTTCGACTCCCCTACGGGCTGCCAATTTCATTTTTTCATCCGTGATTACATCCCCTTAACGGGTGAAACTGTATCAGACAGCCGAGTGATACAACGTTCCCGGCATGTCCACCTGTTGCGACCGGTCCGCTTGCCGACCAGACGTTTCTTCTCCGCGGCCTTGGTGTAGTGCTCGACCTCGGACAATGACGAGTGTCCCTCTGAAAGCCGCGCTGCTCGAGCGCGCCAAGCGTGAGCTGGCAGCCCAGCAGGCGAAAGCGCAGCCCGAGGGGTAGGGATTCGGCAACAACATGGCCCAAGCGGCGGCGGATGGCGTGTTCTTCGGCTTCTGCCGCTACGACGGCGCCACGGCGGGCACGTTCCCGGCGGGCGTGGTGGCGGCTGACGGCGGGGTGCTCTGGCGGCAGACCAGCACGCGGCTGTTGCAGCAACTGGCGGGCGAGTGTGGCAGCGGGTCTATGACGGCGCGTGGGGGGCCGTGGCGCTGGCTGCTGACCAGTGCGGACACGGCGGACGATGCGACGTGGCGGGCTGGGGTGTCCACGGTGCCGGCGGCCGTCACCCCGGCGGCGGTGCGGGCGGCTCTGGGTATTGCGGCTGGTGCGCCGGTCTATGCCTGCCGCGCGCGGGTCAATTTCGACGGATCCAGCGCGACGCCGGTGAACCTCGCCTGTTGATCAGCAGGAAGCCAGGCCAGAAGTAATGGCCGGTCAGGGTCACGCCCTTGCCGATCTCATAATATTTCTCGCTTTCGATCGAGGTCAGGTTATCTCGACCGCATCCAGCGTCCCGGTTTCCAGCGCGGAATAGACTTCGCCGTAAGCCATCGGCGTTGGTTCACGATTTCCCCTTGTTTCCCCTGCCTTCTTGCTGCTAGACCCCGCCGCGGAGACGTGGCCGAGTGGTCGAAGGCACACCCCTGCTAAGGGTGCAGGCGGGAAACCGCCTCGAGGGTTCGAATCCCTTCGTCTCCGCCATTAATTCCGCTTAAGATATTGAAGTTTAAAGATAAAACGGCGAGCCGCAGCCCGCCGTTCCGCCGTTGCTTCCCCACTGTGAACGGGACAGTTTGGGACTGTCAGCGACTCATGCCGCATCCATCGCGCGGGCCTCGGCCCAGATGGTGGACAGGTGCGAGTTGTCCCGCTCGGCCTCAAGATCGGTTTCGCCGTAGTCGGTCCATGCCAGGATCTTGAGCAACAGGTCGCGTTCACACTGACTGGGCACGTGGATCAGGATTTGCTCATGCGCCCAGCGCGCGTCGTGCGCACGCTCGAATTCATCATCCTCTTTCGCCAGGTAGTGGGCGCGAGCCACTTGACGCAGCCGCTCCCACTCCCTGAACAGCGTAGCGACCGGGGTTTCGGCCTCGGCAGCCACAGCCGTTGTGCCGACGATTTCGTCGCCACTGATGCGGACAGCGCGAGAGAGGGCGCGGCGGTGATGAAAGCGCGGCGGTTCATCAGCACGGCCTCCCGTTGTCGCGGGCCTTGCTGTGGGTGAGGCGCAGGGCGACACGCTGGTGGATCATGGAGGTGATCAGATACGGCATGTGCACGGCCTGGGGGCCGTCGCCCAGCGCGTCCAGCGCCAGCTCCAAGGCATCGTGCAGCTCGTCCCACTCGTCTTGCGTCAGGACGGCAGGGCGGCGGTCGCTCGTCAGGGTGGCGTCAGGATAGCCGGGGGTGTTATGGCGATGGTTAGCCATTCGCTGATCCTCCGTAGATCAGGGTTTCGGTTAGGGCCGAGACGCAGCGCCAACTGCGCTTCGGCCCGTGGCAATTGCGTGCAACTGAGTGCATGATGCATTCATCGCTAAAGAATGTTAACTGCACACATTGAGAGACATGGCAAAAACTTCCGCAATTTCCGTTCGCGTGTCGGACAAGGTAAAGCGGGCGGCTGAAAAGGCTGCCGAGGCCGACGGACGTTCAGTCGCGTCTTATGTCGAGCGGGTTCTGTCGGCTGACCTGCGTTCTAAAGGCTATCTGCATGCTGACACCTAGGCAGATAAAAGCATTGCAGGCGGTTCGCGTCGAAACCGATATGGGCATCAGTTGTTGGCCTCGATAGCTTCGACAAGGGCCAACTCGGTGCAGGTATCGGCTGGATCGTTCTTGATCAGCTTCACGCTGCCGGAATGATTGAGTATTTCGGCAAAGGACGGGATCGCCGGATCGCCATCACCGAATTGGGTCGTCATCGCTTAGGCGACTGATACCTTTATCGTCCCTGCACGATAAACATGGCATCAAAGCGGGCTGCGGAGAGCCGTCGCCGATAGCGCCGCTTTGGCCGCATCCTCTCGAACATTTGGTCAGCCCGGCGGGCCGTCAGCTTGAGAGGGAAGTGCCGCAGCACCCCGGCCGCATGCTTTGCCTTGGCGGCACAGGACAGGGAGCAAAACAAGGCCGTGTGCGTCGGGGGATAGAAAACCGTGCTGCACTGAGCACAGGCGATGTGCTGGCGCCGGCGCCGGGCATTGATAGAGCACATCTGCGAGCAGAAGCGCCGGCTTAGCTTGTCAGGACTGAACACTTGCCCGCAGCATTCGCATTCGATGGCGACAGCAGTCTTGAGCCCACGGGTGCGGCTGGCCCGCTGCATGCAGGCCAGCCCACAGTAGATCGCGCCCTCGCGCAGGGTGAGCGGCAGAGGCTCTCCGCAGGTAGCACATGCCCGCAGCTCTTTGGCAACACGGCGTGGCTTGCGCTTCTCCCCCCGCGCCAGCCGCTCCATGTCGGTCCGGTCGTCACCCTTGCATTGCGCCGGTCGGAATTCTGAAACAGCTTGTCGAGGATGTCACGGAAGATGTCTTCGGGCTTCCATCCCTCCCGAAGCATGAGCTGCTGAAGGTAGCCGCAGCCGATCGGCGGTCATGTCGATGCTTGGGAGGACGTAATAGTCGCGCGGCGCCGCGTTCAGCTCGTCCATGCGTATGGCGATGGTGATGTCCGGCAAGAGCCCCCTGTCGAGGCGAATGCGCCAGCGCAGCGAGCCCGCCGCGGTCTCGAAGTATCGCGACAGCACGACCGATACTGAAACAGAGCCTCATCGACGATGGCCGGATAGGCGCCCTCGGACCGGATCCACATCTCGCGCGGGTTCACGACCCGACGCTGCTTCAGCTTGAACGAGATCTTGTTGAAGACGTTGTTGCCGATGTATTTCTCGTTGGTCAGCACCTGATGGACCGTCGCCCGCGTCCAGAGCCGTCCGAGATCTGTGCGCAGTCCGTCGGCGTTCAGGGCATCCGCGATCTCCCGCTCGGATCGGCCGTCCTCCACGAACATGCGATACATGCGCCGAACGACGTCCTGTTCGCCCTCGGGACCGGGGACGAGAATGACCCTGTCGGTCTGAAGGCTCTTCTGCTCGCCGCGTGACAGCTCGCCCTTGGGATTGCCGTGCTCGTCGATCAGCACCCGGCGCAGCCCGTATCCGGGCGCACCGCCCTGGCGGAAGCCGAGTTCGACGAGGCGGCACTGGCCAGCAAAGACCTTCACCGAGAGTTCGCGGCTGTATTCGCCAGCCATGACCCGCTTGACGGTCTTCAGCAGGTTCGAGCCGATACTGCCGTCATTCTCGAACTGCTCGCCGCAGTAGTGGACGCGGATCCCGGCGCGCGAGCAGACATGCTCGTGATAGGCGCCTTCGTCAGCATCCTGAAACCGGCCCCAGCGGCTGACGTCGTAGACGAGGATCGCCTTGAAATCCGCCTTGCCGGATTCGACCTCTGCCATCAGGCTCTGCAGCGCCTCGCGGCCGTCGAGGCGTAGCCCGCTCCGACCGGAATCCTCGAAGACGCGCAGGATCTCAAGACCGCGATCCGATGCATATTTGCGGATGACGTCGAGCTGGTTCTCGGTCGAGTATTTCTGGTGGTCGGTCGACATCCGGACATAGGCGACCGCAGGCACGTCCTTCTCGGGTGGCCCGTCGCTCCTATCCGAATTGGTCGTCCATCGACCGCCCAAGCACGCATCTCCTCGTCATTCCAGGCAAATTCGTCCAATCCGCGTGAAGCTGCGGCTGAATCCCCTCGTCCATGTAAAGCGAGGGAGGCCGGAATGTCGTTTCCGAAAAAGGGCAAGTTCTTTCCGAAAGAAAACGGGTATGCTGGGAATGGTCGTCACGAGCCGGACAACTGGTTCGCCGCTGAGATTGCATCAACCCTGAAGCGATCACTCGGAGACAGTCGGGCGGGGGCAAAGATCGTCGCCTCCTGGACCGGCGCCAACGAGAAGACGTTGAAGAACTGGTTCGCCGGCAGATACGGTCCGAGCGGAGAGCATCTGATCGCCTTGGCGCGACACTCCGATGATGTGTTGGGGATGTTCCTTGCAATGACCGGGCGGGAGGAACTGATGGTGGCCGTGAAGCTCGCGGCCGCAGAGCAGGCGATTGAGGAGCTACTGGCGGCGGTCCGCCGGCTGGCGGTTGACGATGAACCCGACGACGCCGAGGCATCGCCCGACGAGGCGGATTTTACCATCCGCCAGTGACGCGCAGGATTTCGCGACGCTCCCGTGCCATTTGATTTGGCACGGGAGAGAGTTGGGCGCTTGAGTCAGCCGCTCCGCCACTTGCCCTTGAAAAGCGTTCTCAGGGTCCGGCTGCGGCCGGATTCTCCCGTTGTTTTCTGGGATTATGCGGGTGGGGCTGAACACTGCCCTGGTGCCAGAAGGCCCGGAAGCGGTCTCTCAGGACCGACATTCGGACCGGACCCGCGCGAAGACAGTAAAGACGCGGCGTTGCTGCAGAAGCAGGGCGACGCCCACGAGGCAGCGGTACGAGGCTGCGCGCAATCTGGCGCAGGCTCGTGGTTTTCGATTTCTGCCGGTTGATCGGATGGCGCAGGCGCCGTGCCGGGGCATGAAGAAGCGGGCCAGAAAGACCAGAAGGAGGGAGAACGTCGAATTCATCTTGTCGGACTCCACCACGGCCCTTAAAAAATTGCCGTCATGTCAATGCGATGAGACGTGCCTACATTTTGGCACCCCGGTCAGGAAGACCCAAAAGCGCGTGGGGCGGAAGATGACCGTCAGGATGCCCCGGCGGGAGATCGGACGGTGCCATCACGACCCCGCCGAGACACGCGATGACGGCGCCGCCGACCGCCGAGTGGCGTAGCGATGCCCTTGAAAATGAGTGCGCGGCCATTCGCTTGAGCGCCCGCAACTGCGCGGTTTCACCAGGAGAGAGTTGGGTGCGAGGTTGGCTCCCTCCGGGCTTTTTGCGAAGCTTTGCGGACCTGGCAGGGCGGGGGCATTCCTCTTTTGCCCAAGCGCCCTTCACCCAAGGCAATGAAAAAGGGGCGCTTGTGGCGCCCCCTTGGTCATTCCGCGGTCAGCAGCGGGGTCTTGTCCTTGCCCAGCCGCGGGGTGCCGGGGCCCTGGATGTCGAAGACCGGCTTGTCGTCCTCGATGCGGACCTTGACGATGCCGCCCTTGATCAGACGGCCGAACAGCAGCTCTTCGGCCAAGGGTTTCTTGATCGTCTCCTGGATCACCCGGGCCAGCGGGCGGGCGCCCATGCGGTCGTCGTAGCCGCGATGCGCCAGCCAGTCGGCGGCCTCGGGGGTCAGCTCGATATGGACGCCGCGGTCCATCAGCTGCGCTTCCAACTGCAGGATGAACTTTTCGACCACCTGCACGATCACCTCGCGCGACAGCGGCGCGAAGGAGATCACCGCGTCCAGCCGGTTGCGGAACTCGGGCGTGAAGGTGCGCTCGATCGCCTCCTTGTCCTCACCCTCGCGGCGTTCGCGGCCGAAGCCGATCGCCGCGCGGGCCTGGTCGGCGGCGCCGGCGTTCGAGGTCATGATCAGGATCACGTTGCGGAAATCCACCTGCCGTCCGTTGTGGTCGGTCAGCTTGCCGTGGTCCATCACCTGCAGCAGGATGTTGTAGACATCCGGATGCGCCTTTTCGATCTCGTCCAGCAGCAGCACGCAATGCGGGTGCTGGTCGACGCCGTCGGTCAGAAGGCCGCCCTGGTCAAAGCCGACATAACCCGGGGGCGCCCCGATCAGGCGCGAGACCGCGTGTTTCTCCATGTATTCGGACATGTCGAAGCGCAGCAGCTCCACCCCCAGGGTGTTGGCCAGCTGCTTGGCGACCTCGGTCTTGCCGACGCCGGTCGGGCCCGCGAACAGGTAGTTGCCGATGGGCTTTTCCGGCTCGCGCAGCCCGGCGCGCGCCAGCTTGATCGAGGAGGCCAGCGCCTCGATCGCCGCATCCTGGCCGAACACCAGCCGCTTGAGGTTCCTGTCCAGGTCGCGCAGCACCTCGGCGTCGTCCTTGCTGACGCTTTTCGGGGGGATGCGGGCGATCTTGGCCACCACGGCCTCGATCTCCTTGGGCGAGATCACCTTCTTGCGTCGGCTTTCGGCTACGACATGCTGGGCCGCCCCGGCCTCGTCGATCACGTCGATCGCCGAATCGGGCAGCTTGCGGTCGTTGATATAGCGCGAGGCCAGTTCGACGGCGGTGCGGATCGCCTCGGCGGTATAGCGCAGCTCGTGGTGTTTTTCGAAGCTGGGCTTCAGCCCCATCAGGATCTTGATCGCGTCGGGGACCGAGGGTTCGTTCACGTCGATCTTCTGGAACCGCCGCGACAGGGCGCGGTCCTTTTCGAAATGCTGCCGGAACTCCTTGTAGGTGGTCGAGCCCATGCAGCGCAGCTTGCCGCCCGCCAGCGCCGGTTTCAGCAGGTTCGAGGCGTCCATCGCCCCCCCCGAGGTGGCGCCGGCGCCGATCACGGTGTGGATCTCGTCGATGAACAGGATGGCGTCGTCGTGGTCCTCAAGCTCTTTCACCACGGCCTTCAGCCGCTCCTCGAAATCGCCGCGATAGCGGGTGCCGGCCAGCAGCGCCCCCATGTCCAGCGAATAGATGGTGGCGCCCTTGAGCACGTCCGGCGTCTCGCCACGCACGATCTTCAGCGCCAGACCTTCCGCAATCGCGGTCTTGCCGACGCCGGGGTCACCGACCAGCAGCGGGTTGTTCTTGCGCCGGCGGCACAGCACCTGGATGCAGCGCTCGACCTCGTCGGCGCGGCCGATCAGCGGGTCGACGTCGCCGCGCGCCGCCTTGACGTTCAGGTCGACGCAGTATTTCGCCAGCGCCGAATCCTCTTTCCCGCCCGGGCGCTCGTCGGCGGCGGGCTGCTCGGTTTCCGCCCCCTGCACCCGGCGCGATTCGGAGAACGAGGGATTCTTGGCGACGCCATGGGCGATGAAGTTCACCGCGTCATAGCGGGTCATGTCGAGTTCCTGCAGGAAGAACGCGGCATTCGATTCCCGTTCCGCGAAGATCGCGACCAGCACGTTTGCGCCCGTGACCTCGTTGCGGCCCGAGCTTTGCACGTGGATGGCGGCGCGCTGGATCACGCGCTGGAAGGCGGCGGTGGGGACGGCCTCGGAGCCGTCGACGTCGGTGATCAGCGTGGACAGGTCGTCCTCGATGAAGTCGTTCAGCATCTGGCGCAGCCGGTCTAGATCGACGTTGCAGGCGCGCATCACGCGCAGGGCGTCGGGTTCCTCGGTCAGGGCCAGCAGCAGGTGTTCCAGCGTCGCCAGTTCATGGCGGTGTCGGTTGGCCAGCGACAAGGCGGCATGGATCGCCTGTTCCAGGGTGGTCGAAAAGGACGGCACTTCACTGCTCCTGTCAGTCGGCTGGCGGTCTGGGCCGGGCGTTTCGACCCACCTGACCAGACTGTCACGATACCATTAAGAATTGGTGCATTTCGGCGCGACGCAAGGGGGTAACGTCGAGGTTGGGGCCGAAGTTGCGGCGGTTGAGCGGGATGTGATCACGACCGGCCCCGGTTTCAAGCGCCGCTCAGCCCCGGAACGCATCCTTTTCGGCCCGCAGCCGGGTGAAACTGGCCAGCGCGTCCTCGCCCGGCCGCGCCAGCGCCTGCGCGCGCAGAAAGGGATTCGTGGCCTTTTCCTCGGCCAGCGTCGCGGGCGCCGCGGGGCGCTGCCCGGAAAGCGTCGCGTCCAGCCGGTCCTTGAGCGCCTGATTCCCCGGGTCCACCGCCAGGGCAAAACCGCCGTTGCCGCGCGCATAGTCGTGGCCCGAACAGATCAGCGTGTCGTCGGGCAGCGCCGCCAGCCGGGAAAGCGATTCCCACATCTGCGCGGGCGTGCCCTCGAACAGCCGCCCGCAGCCCATCGCCATCAGGCTGTCGGCGGTAAAGGCCAGCCCCGCCTGCGGCAGGTGATAGGCGACATGGCCGACGGTATGGCCCGGCACGTCGATGACCTGCAGCGGCTGGCCGCAGAGCTCGGTGTCGGCCCCCGGCTCCAGCGCCCGGTCCAGCGGCGGCAGGCGGGCGGCGTCGGCGCCGTTGCCCCAGACCTGCGCCCCGGTCGCGGCCACGATCTCGGCCACCGCCTGGATATGGTCGTCGTGGTGGTGGGTCAGCAGGATCACGTCCAGCCCCCAGCCGCGGCGGTCGAGTTCCGCCAAGATCGGCGCGGCCTCGGGGGCGTCGACCAGCAGGGTGCAGCCGTGGTCGTGGACCAGCCAGGCATAGTTGTCGGTCAGGCAGCGGATGCTGAGCAGCTCGGCCATCGTCTCCTCCTTGGTCGATGGGCCGAGGATAGGCGCGGGCCGGGACCGAGACCACCCCCCGAAGCGGCCCGTTGAGGCGGGCGGACTTGACGCCGCCGCGGCCCCGGTCCCTGTTGTCGCCATGCACCACGATGTCGCCGCGCTGCGCAGTTTCTATTACGACCGGCCGCTGGGCCGGGTGGTGCAGCGTATCCTGCGCGAACGGCTGACGGCGCTGTGGCCGCCTTCGCGGGCCACGGGCATGACGGTGGCGGGCTACGGGTTCGCGGCGCCGCTGCTGCGGCCCTATCTGGCACGCTCGCGGCGGGTGATGGCGTTGATGCCGGGGCAGCAGGGGGTGATGGCCTGGCCCGCCGGGCTGCCCAACCACAGCGTGCTGGCGGACGAGGACGCCTGGCCGCTGGAGACCGGCAGCGTCGACCGGCTGCTGGTGCTGCACGCGCTGGAGACCGCCGACCACGCCGCCGGGCTGCTGACGGAATGCGCGCGGGTGCTGGGGCCGGGGGGGCGGATGGTGGTGATGGTCCCGAACCGCGCCGGGCTGTGGGCGCAGACTGACACCACGCCGTTCGGCATCGGGCGCAGCTATACCCGCGGCCAGCTGGAAGCCCAGGCCCGCGCCGCCGGCTTCGTGCCGGAAACCGCGGGGGCGGCGGTCTATATCCCGCCCTCGGACCGGCGCTTCTGGCTCAAGACCGCGCAGCTGTGGGAACGCACCGGCACGCGCATCGCCTCGGTGCTGATCGCGGGGGTGGTGGTGGCCGAGTTCTCCAAGCAGGCCCCGGCGCCGGTGGGGCCGGCGCAGCGGGTGGTCATCCCCAGCCCGCTCGAGCTGCTGGACGGGATCCGCCGCCCGCGCCCCTCGGCCGAGCCGAGCCGCTCGGGCGGCCCCAGCCTGCGCCGCGACGACTGAACCGGCCAACCCCGCCGCGGGAAACGATTCGGCGCCGCCGGGGGCCGGGGCAGGGCGCAAGGACGGGGCGATGCCGTGGCGGCAGGCTGCCCGCCGGGGCCTTGCGGGCGGACTGTTAGCGCTGCACCCTTGGAGGTTGCGCGGCTGCCGGGCCGGATATGCGCGTTTCCGGCCACGATGCTGCTGAATCCAACCTTCGCATGGTTGCGCGGTCCCGTGATCTGCTGTTAGAGACGCCGCATCTTGAGGGGTGCGCCGTCCACAGGCCGCCCTGCCGTTGTCAGCACCTCGCGACCGGCCGCCGCCACTGGCAGCCCGCCCGCGGGGCTACGCGCAAACCAAAGGGGTGTCCGTGGCCAATACCGCTTCGATTTCCGCAAATATCGCCGGGCGTTATGCGCAGGCCGTGTTCGACCTGGTGAAGGAACAGGGCGGGCTGGACCAGCTTGCCGCGCAACTGGACGACCTGCGCACGGCCCTGTCGGGCAGCGCCGATCTGCGCACGCTGATCACCTCGCCGCTGTATTCGCGCGAGCAGCAGGAAACCGCGATCGCCGCCATTGCCGCCAAAATGGGGCTGTCGGCGACGCTGTCGAACACCCTGCGGCTGATGGCGCAGAACCGCCGCCTGTTCACCCTGCCGCAGCTGGTCGCCCGGCTGGGCGAGCTGATCGCCGAGGCGCGCGGCGAGGTCACCGCCGAGGTGGTCAGCGCCGCCGCGCTGTCGGCCGAGCAGCAGAAGCGGCTGACCGAGACGCTTGCCGCCAAATCCGGCAAGACCGTGAAACTGAACACCAGCGTCGATGAAAGCCTCATCGGCGGAATGATCGTCAAGCTGGGCTCGCAGATGATCGACAGCTCGATCCGCTCGAAGCTCGCTTCTCTCCAGAATGCCATGAAAGAGGTCGGATAATGGGAATCCAGGCTGCCGAGATTTCGGCGATCCTCAAGGATCAGATCAAGAATTTCGGTCAGGACGCCGAAGTGGCCGAGATCGGCCAGGTGCTGTCGGTCGGTGACGGGATCGCGCGCGTCCATGGTCTGGACAAGGTGCAGGCCGGCGAGATGGTCGAGTTCCCCGGCGGCATCCGCGGCATGGTGCTGAACCTGGAAACCGACAACGTGGGCATCGTGATCTTCGGCGACGACCGCTCGATCAAGGAAGGCGACACCGTCAAGCGCACCCGTTCGATCGTGGACGTGCCGGTGGGCCCGGCGCTGCTGGGCCGCGTCGTGGACGCCCTGGGCAACCCCATCGACGGCAAGGGCCCGATCGAGGCGACCGAGCGCCGCGTGGCCGACGTCAAGGCCCCCGGCATCATGCCGCGCAAGTCGGTGCACGAGCCGATGGCGACCGGGCTCAAGTCCGTCGACGCGATGATCCCGATCGGCCGCGGCCAGCGCGAGCTGATCATCGGCGACCGCCAGACCGGCAAGACCGCCATCGCGATGGACACCATCCTCAACCAGAAGAACTACAACGGCCGCGAAGCCGACGGGATGAAGACGCTGCACTGCTTCTACGTCGCCATCGGCCAGAAGCGTTCGACCGTGGCCCAGCTGGTCAAGAAGCTGGAAGAAACCGGCGCCATGGCCTATACCACCATCATCGCCGCGACGGCATCCGAGCCGGCGCCGATGCAGTACCTGGCCCCCTATGCCGCCACCGCGATGGCCGAATACTATCGCGACAACGGCATGGATGCGCTGATCATCTATGACGACCTGTCGAAACAGGCCGTGGCCTACCGCCAGATGTCGCTGCTGCTGCGCCGCCCGCCGGGGCGCGAGGCCTATCCGGGCGACGTGTTCTACCTGCACAGCCGCCTGCTCGAGCGTTCGGCCAAGCTGAACGAGGACAACGGCGCCGGCTCGCTGACCGCGCTGCCGATCATCGAGACCCAGGCGGGCGACGTGTCGGCCTATATCCCGACCAACGTGATCTCGATCACCGACGGCCAGATCTTCCTGGAAACCGACCTGTTCTTCCAGGGCATCCGCCCGGCCGTGAACACCGGTCTGTCGGTCAGCCGGGTGGGTTCGGCCGCGCAGACCAACGCGATGAAATCGGTCGCCGGCCCGGTCAAGCTGGAACTGGCGCAATACCGCGAGATGGCGGCCTTCGCGCAGTTCGGCTCGGACCTCGACGCCGCCACGCAGAAGCTGCTGAACCGCGGCGCCCGCCTGACCGAGCTGATGAAGCAGCCGCAGTATTCGCCGCTGACCAACGCGGAAATCGTGGCGGTGATCTATGCCGGCACCCACGGCTATCTGGACAACCTGCCGCTGGCCGAGGCCGGCAAGTGGGAACAGGGGCTGCTGGCCTATCTGCGCAACCAGCACGCCGATGTCCTGGACTGGCTGACCCGCGAGGACCCGAAGATCAAGGGCGAGGCCGAGGACCGGCTGAAGAAGGTTCTGGACGCCTACGCCAAGACCTACGCCTGAGAGGAGGGATAGATGCCCAGCCTCAAGGATCTCAAGAACCGGATCGGAAGCGTCAAGAACACGCGGAAGATCACCAAGGCGATGCAGATGGTCGCCGCCGCCAAATTGCGCCGCGCGCAAGAGGCGGCGGAGGCCGCGCGCCCCTATGCCGAACGCATGGCCGTGGTGATGGCGGGGCTGACCGCCGCCACCGCCGGGTCGGAAAGCGCGCCGCGGCTGCTGGCCGGCACCGGCGCCGACCAGCGCCACCTGCTGGTGGTGCTGACCTCGGAACGCGGGCTTGCCGGCGGGTTCAACAGCTCGATCGTCAAGCTGGCCCGGAGCCATGCCGAGGCGCTGCTGGCCCAGGGCAAGGAGGTGGCGATCGTCACCGTCGGCAAGAAGGCCCGCGAACAGCTGCGCCGCGACATGGGCAAGCGCTTCGTCCATCATGTCGACATGTCCGAGGTCAAGCGCGTGGGCTATGAAAACGCCCGCGAGATCGCGCAAGATATCCTCGACCGCTTCGACGCGGGCGATTTCGACGTGGCAACGCTGTTCTACAGCCGCTTCGAATCGGTGATCAGCCAGGTGCCGACCGCACGCCAGATCATCCCGGCCGTGATCGAGGGCGAGGCGACCGAGGTGTCGTCGCTCTACGACTATGAACCCGGCGAAGAGGCGATCCTGTCCGAGCTGCTGCCGCGCTCGATCACCACCCAGGTGTTCGCGGCGCTGCTGGAAAACGCCGCCTCGGAACAGGGTGCGCGGATGACCGCCATGGACAACGCCACCCGCAACGCGGGCGACATGATCGACAGGCTGACGACGGTCTACAACCGCTCGCGTCAGGCCGCGATCACCAAGGAACTCATTGAAATCATTTCGGGCGCCGAGGCGCTCTGACCGTAACGCAGGGGTAGATAATGGCAGCTACTGGCAAGATTACTCAGGTCATCGGCGCCGTCGTCGACGTGCAGTTCGACGACCATCTGCCGGCGATCCTGAACGCGCTGGAAACCGAGAACAACGGCAAGAAACTGGTGCTGGAAGTGGCCCAGCACCTGGGCGAGAACACCGTCCGCGCCATCGCCATGGACGCGACCGAAGGTCTGGTCCGCGGCGCCGCCGTCACCGACTTGGGCGGGCCGATCTCGGTCCCGGTGGGCGAGGCGACGCTGGGCCGCATCCTCAACGTCGTGGGCGAGCCGGTGGACGACCGCGGCCCGGTCGAGGCGACGGAAACCCGCGCCATCCACCAGCCCGCGCCCGAGTTCGCGCAGCAGGCCACCAGCTCGGAAATCCTGGTCACCGGCATCAAGGTCATCGACCTGCTGGCCCCCTATTCCAAGGGCGGCAAGATCGGGCTGTTCGGCGGCGCCGGCGTCGGCAAGACCGTTCTGATCATGGAGCTGATCAACAACATCGCCAAGGTGCACTCGGGCTATTCCGTGTTCGCCGGTGTGGGTGAGCGGACCCGCGAGGGCAACGACCTGTACCACGAGATGGTGGAATCGGGCGTCATCAAGCCGGACAACCTGGCGGAATCGCAGGTGGCGCTGGTCTATGGCCAGATGAACGAGCCCCCCGGGGCGCGGATGCGGGTGGCGCTGACCGGGCTGACGCTGGCGGAACAGTTCCGCGACGCCACCGGCACCGACGTGCTGTTCTTCGTCGACAACATCTTCCGCTTTACCCAGGCGGGTTCCGAGGTGTCGGCGCTGCTGGGCCGCATCCCCTCTGCCGTGGGCTACCAGCCGACGCTGGCCACCGACATGGGCGCGATGCAGGAACGCATCACCTCGACCAAATCGGGCTCGATCACCTCGATCCAGGCCGTCTATGTTCCGGCCGACGACCTTACCGACCCGGCGCCGGCGACGACCTTTGCCCACCTCGACGCCACCACCGTGCTGTCGCGCGCGATCTCGGAACTGGGCATCTACCCGGCCGTGGACCCGCTCGATTCCAACAGCCGGATCCTCGACCCGGCCGTGGTCGGCGAAGAGCACTATCAGGTGGCCCGCGACGTCCAGGGGATCCTGCAGAAATACAAGTCGCTGCAGGACATCATCGCCATTCTCGGTATGGACGAGCTGTCGGAAGAGGACAAGCTGACCGTGGCCCGCGCCCGCAAGATCCAGCGCTTCCTGTCGCAGCCGTTCGACGTGGCCAAGGTCTTCACCGGCTCGGACGGGGTGCAGGTGCCGCTGGAGGACACGATCGCCTCGTTCAAGGCGGTGGTGGCCGGCGAATACGACCACCTGCCGGAAGCGGCCTTCTACATGGTCGGCGGCATCGAGGAAGTGAAAGCCAAGGCGCAGCGCCTCGCCGCTGACGCGGCATAAGGGGGCGACATGGCCGACACGATGCAGTTCGACCTCGTCTCGCCGGAACGGAGCCTCGTCTCCGTCCCGGTGCGCGAGGTGCGCCTGCCGGGCACCGACGGCGACATGACCGCCATGCCCGGCCATGCCGCGACCATCGTCACGCTGCGGCCGGGTCTGGTCACGGTGGTGGACGCGCAGGGCAATGCGACCGAATTCGCGGTGACCGGCGGCTTTGCCGAGATCAACGGCGAATCCGTCAGCCTGCTGGCCGAGCGCGGGCACCCGCGCGCCGAGATCACGCAGGAGGTCTATAACGAGATGATGCGCGAGGCCCGCCGCGCGCACCAGACCGCCGAGACCCGCCGCGAATCGCTGGGCGACGAGGTCGTCGCCGCCGCCGCCAAGCTGCTTGGCGACATGGAGGCGCTTGGCACCCATATCGGGCTGGACCCCAACCAGGCGACGTTTCCCGACTGATCCTCTGTCAGCGGATCGGGTGATCTGACGAACCAACCCCTCCCGGCCGGACGCCGGGAGGGGTTTTTTCGTTTCCGCGCCAGTGCTTGCGATAACCGCAGTCCGCGGGGCGGGAGGTGCCCTGTTGCCAAGCGTGGACACATGGATCGCCCCGGTGGAAGGCCGGCTGGCGAACGGCGGCGCCGGGCACGAGGGGACGTCGTGCTGGAATGAAACTCCCTGCCCTCGGCCCGGCTGCCAGCCGGGCGGCCCCCTATGCCCCGCTCAGCCAGCCCGCGTCACGACCGGTCAAGGTTCACCGCGATCAGCCCGGCAACCTGTTCGGGGTGGGTCATCGGCAGCATATGCCCGGCGCCCGGCACGCTGGCGCGGCCGACGTCGGCCAGCCGCGCCGCCAGGGTCTCGGCGATCTCGGCGATCACCGGCGGGCTGTCGGCGCCTGCGATCAGCATCACCGGCGCAAGGGTGCCCTCGAGCCCGCCCGGGCGCAGGATGTGGTGGCAGTCGCCCGACATCGCCGGGCCGGTTTCCAGGATCAGCGGCATCTGCGCGACGGCGGCCTGCCGGGTGGCAGGGGGCAGGGCGTCGAAGCCGCCGGGGCCGCCCCACATATCCATGAACAGCCGCGTCGCCTGTTCCATCCGCCCCTCGGCCGCCAGTTCGGCCAGCTGCCCGTCCAGCGCGTGGCCGCTGTCCGAGGCCGCGAACAGCACCGGCTCGATCAGCGTCAGCGAGCGCACCAGCGCGGGCGTATCCACCGCCATGCGCAGCGCCACGGTGGCGCCGATGGAATGGCCGATCAGGTCCAGCGGCCCGTCGCCGGCGATGTCGCGGATCAGCCCCCGCGCGATGCGGGTGACGGTGCTGTGGTAATCCTCGCCCGCCTCGGGGCGCCACTTCGCGCTGCGTCCGTGCGAGGGCAGGTCGAATCCGTGCAGCGCCACCCGTCCCCCCAGCCGCGCCGCCACCGGGTCGAAGGCGCGGCTGCTGCCCATCATGCAATGGATCGCCAGTGCCGGGCGCGCGGGATCGCCCGGCCAGTGCCGCAGATGCACGGGGCTCACAGCGTGCCGAGATGGCGGTCGAGGAACTCCAGCCGGTCCTGTCCCCAGAACCGCTGGTCGCTGTCGAGCACGTGGTAGAAGGGCACGCCGAACACCCCGGCCTCGACCGCGCGTTCCAGGTTGCGCCCATAGGTCTCGGCGCCGACGAACAGCCCGCGATCGGCAAGTGCGGGGTCGAAGCCGGTGGCCGCCAGCACCTCGCGGATCACCGCATCCTCGGCGATGTCGCGCCCGTCCACGAACCGCGCCGCCAGCAGCCCGCGCACCAGCGCGCCCACATCGCCGCCGGGCTGCGCCTCGGCCTGCGCGGCGATGATCGCATAGGAGGCCGGCGCCGGGTTGGTGACCGTCACGTCCATGCGCAGGGGCATCCCCAGATGCTCGGCCCAGCGGGGCAGCTCCTGCGCGCGATAGGCCAGCCGCGCGGGGTGGCGCGATTCCGGGCGGGTGCCGCCGGTGCGGTCGAACAGCGCCATGATGTCGAGCGGGCGATAGGTGACGCTTGCCCCGTGCGCCTGCGCAATCCGTTCCAGCCGGTCGCCGGCCAGATACGCCCAGGGGCTGATGGGGCTGAGGTAATAGTCGATCGCGGCCATGGCCAGTTTCCCCTTTCGCCGGTTTGCCCGGACGCTATCGCGGTGGTAAGCGGGGCGCAATCCGGCGAGTCGCCGGGTGCTTCACCCCCAGAAAGCCGCCGAGGATGCCGATGCCCGCCATGACCGAACCCAAGCTGATCGCCGGGAACGCCAATCGCCCGCTGGCCACCGCCATCGCGCGGCGGATGTCGATGCACCGCGGCATGAACGTCGGGCTGGTGGATGCGCGGGTCGAGCGGTTCAACGACCAGGAAATCTTCGTCGAGGTCTATGACAACGTCCGCGGCGAGGACATGTACATCATCCAGCCGACCTCGAACCCGGCCAACGACAACCTGATGGAGCTGCTGATCATGACCGACGCGCTGCGGCGCAGCTCGGCCAATCGCATCACCGCGGTGATCCCCTATTTCGGCTATGCGCGGCAGGACCGCCGGGCCAAGGCGCGCACGCCGATCTCGGCCAAGCTGGTGGCCAACCTGCTGACGCAGGCCGGCGTGGACCGGGTGCTGACGCTGGACCTGCACGCCACCCAGATCCAGGGGTTCTTCGACATCCCGGTGGACAACCTCTATGCGGCGCCGATCTTTTCGCTGGACATCATGCACAACTTCAAGGGCCGCATGGACGAGCTGATGATCGTGTCCCCGGACGTGGGCGGCGTGGCGCGGGCGCGCGAGATCGCGGCAAGGATCGACGCGCCGATGGCGATCGTGGACAAGCGCCGCGAAAAGGCCGGCGAAATTGCCGAGATGACCGTGATCGGCGATGTTGCCGGCAAGACCTGCATCATCGTCGACGACATCTGCGACACCGCCGGAACGCTGGTCAAGGCCGCGCAATTGCTGGCCGACCACGGCGCGACCGAGGTCCATGCCTATATCACCCACGGGGTGCTGTCCGGCCCCGCGGTCGAGCGGATCGAGAAATCGGTGATGAAATCGCTGGTCGTCACCGATTCGATCAGCCAGCCCGAGCCGGTCAAGAACGCCCGCAACATCCGCATCGTCCCCACCGCGCCGCTGTTCGCGCAGGCGATCATGTCGACCTGGAACGGCACCTCGGTGTCGTCGCTGTTCGAGCTGGAGACGCTGCTGCCGATCTACGAGGGGATGTATTCGGCGGCCTGAGCGCGCGGGTTTCGGCGCCGCAACGGGGGCCTCGTGCCCCCCGCGGGCCACTGCCGTGGCCTTCCTCGCTGAAAATGGACCGTTTCCCGGGCGCTCGGAAGCCCGCGGGATATTCATGGCAAGATGAAAGAGCGGGCGCGGCGGGCACGCAATTTATAGCGGGTTGATAAATGGTGCGTGGGGACCACGCACCCTACGGTTCTTCAAGCTGTAGGGTGCGTGGTCCCCACGCACCTGTCTGTCATGCACCTGTCCGTTCAGAGCGCGCGCCAGCCGATGTCGCGGCGGTAGAAGCCGCCGGGCCAGTCCACCGCGTCGGCCAGCGCATAGGCGGCGTCGCGGGCCTCGGCCAAGGTGGCGCCGCGGCCGGTGGCGTTCAGCACCCGCCCGCCGGTGGCGACCAGCTGCCCGTCGCGCAGGGCGGTGCCGGCGTGGAAGATCATCCGCGACGAGCTTTCGGTCAGCTCGGGCAGGCGGATCGCCGTGCCCTTTTCGTAATCGCCCGGATAGCCGTTGGCGGCCAACACCACGGTCAGGGCGTGATCCTCGGCCCAGTTGGCGGTCACGCTGTCCAGCCGCCCTTCGGCGCAGGCCTGGATCAGGTCCAGCGCCTGCGCGCCCAGCCGCATCATCAGCACCTGCGCCTCGGGGTCGCCGAAGCGGGCGTTGTATTCGACCAGCCGCGCCCGGCCGTCCGCGATCATCAGCCCGGCATAGAGCACGCCTTGGAACGGCGTGCCGCGGCGGGCCATCTCGGCGACGGTGGGCGCGACGATCTCGGCCATCACCTGCGCCTGGATCGCCGCGGTCAGCACCGGGGCGGGGGAATAGGCGCCCATGCCGCCGGTGTTGGGGCCGCTGTCGCCTTCGCCGACGCGCTTGTGGTCCTGGGCGGTGCCGATGGGCAGGCAGTTGGTGCCGTCGACCAGCACGAAGAAACTGGCCTCTTCGCCGGCCATGAACTCCTCGATCACCACCTCGGCGCCCGCCTCGCCAAAGGCGCCGCCAAAGGCCGCATCGACGGCGGCGACGGCCTCGGCCTCGGTCATGGCGACGGTGACGCCCTTGCCGGCGGCGAGCCCGTCGGCCTTGACCACGATCGGCGCGCCGACCCGGGCGATATGGTCGCGCGCGGCGGCGGCGTCGGTAAAGCGGGCCCAGGCGGCGGTGGGGGCGCCGCAGGCGTCGCAGATTTCCTTGGTGAAGCTTTTCGACGCCTCGAGCTGCGCCGCCGCCGCCGAGGGGCCAAAGGCCAGGATCCCGGCCGCGCGCAGCGCATCGGCGACGCCGGCGGCCAGCGGCGCCTCGGGGCCGATCACCACCAGGTCGATGGCGTTCTCCTCGCAAAAACCCACCACCGCCGCGCCGTCGGTGATCGCCAGCTCGGCGCAGCGGGCGATCCCGGCGATCCCGGCGTTGCCGGGGGCCACGATCAGCCGGTCGCATTTCGGGTTCTGCCGTATCGCCCAGGCCAGCGCGTGTTCGCGCCCGCCGCCGCCGAGGATCAGGATGTTCATGCGCGCCCCCTTGTCGATGTCGCGCCTGCTCTAGGCCGCGCCAGGCGCGCCTTCAACCCGTCCTTCTTCCTTGCGGACCTATCCCGGGGGCCGGGGCAGAGCCCCGGTCCGGCGATGCCCCCCACGAACCTCCCTGCGGCAGACCTGCCGGGGTCGCGCCGTCCCGCGGCCGCGGGCTTGCAGGCGAAGGGCTCCGGCATGACACCCGGAACCCTTCGCCGCCGCGTGTCCCCGGCAACCCCACGCCCACCACACGCGATGCGAAATCGGTTCCGGCCGCTCTCGCCATGCTGCGATTCATGCCCGAGGTCCCGGCGCCGCCGCAACCGCGGGACCCGCGGCATTCGATACAAATGCCTCGTATCCCAAACCGCTGCACGCCGCGGCCCTTGGTTCCCCGGCCGCGGCAGGCTATCCCGGGGCGACACCAGCCGGGCCGCTCTCATGCCATTCCGCCTTTCACGCTGTTCCCGCCATCAGGGCGCGCCGCCGTCCCCGTCCTGCGGAATGCACCATGCCCGGCTTCGGTGAACTCGCCCAATGGTTGCAGAAACGGGTGCCGCGCAGCGATGTGGCCGCGGCCGAGCCGGTGATTCCGCCCGGCGACGGGCCGCTGGTGCTGCTGTGCGGGCTCGAGACCGGCGCGGTCGCCACTGCGCTGCGCCGCCTGTGCCCGCCGCTGCGGGTCGGCGCCCTGGGGCAGGTCGCGGTCGAGCGGGGGGCGCGCGCCGTGCCCATGGTGCTGCCAGAGCCGCCCGGCGACCCGCAGGCCGCGCGGCGGCTGCTGGAGCTGACCTCGCCCGGGGCGGTGCTGCTGAGCAACGACGCGCTGCCGGCGGCGCTGGTCGCGGCCTGCGAAGAGGCCGCGGTGCCGGTGACGCTGGTTACCGACGCCAGCGGCCTGGCCGCGGCGGCGGCGCGGCGGGTCTGGCGCGGCGGCAGGCGCGGGCCGCTGGCGCGGCTCAGCCGGGTGCTGGTCCCCGACGCGCCTGCGCGCGAGGCGGCGCTGCGCGAAGGCATCGCGCCGCTGCGGGTGGAGATCATCGGCACCGCGCTGCCGATCCTGCCGCCGCTGCCCTGCAACCCGCGCGAGCTGGCGGCGCTGCGCCCGCATTTGCGCGACCGCCCGGTGTGGCTGGCGGCGGCGCTGCCGCTGCGCGAGCTGACCGCGGTGATGGCCGCCCACGAAGGGCTGCTGTCGGCCCGGCACCGCGCGCTGCTGATCATCGCCCCCGCCCGTGCTGGCGACGCCGACGCCATCGCCGCGGCGCTGGCCGAGCGCGGCCTGAGCGTCGCCCGCATCGAGGATGCCGACCCCGGCCCCGAGGTGCAGGTGCTGCTGGCCGAGGACAGCTCGGAACTGGGGCTGTGGTATCGGCTGGCGGCGGTCACCTATGCCGGCGGCACGCTGATCCGCGGCGCCGACCCCGCGCCTCGCCACCCGTTCGAGCCCGCGGGGCTGGGCACCGCCATCGTCCACGGCCCGGTCATGGGCGAGCACGCCGCGCATTGGCAGGCGCTGGACCGCGCCGGCGGCGCCCGCCAGATCCACGGCCCGCTGGCGCTGCCGCGGGTGATCGAGGAACTGGCCGAGCCCGACACCGCCGCCCGCCTGGCCCGCGCCGCCTGGGAGGTCGCGACCGAGGGCGCCGAAATCACCCGCCGCATCGCCGAAGCCGTGCTGTCGGACCTGCAGGAGAGCTGCTGATGCCCCTCGCCCTCACCGCCCCCGGTTTCTGGAACCGCCCACCCGGGCTGGCCGCCCGCGCCCTGCAACCGCTGGGTGCGCTTTATGCTGCCGCGACCGCGCGGCGGCTGGCGCGGGGCGGCCGCGCCAGGGTGGGGGTGCCGGTGATCTG
This sequence comes from Paracoccus sp. SJTW-4, assembly GCF_047716885.1. Taxonomy (NCBI): domain Bacteria; kingdom Pseudomonadati; phylum Pseudomonadota; class Alphaproteobacteria; order Rhodobacterales; family Paracoccaceae; genus Paracoccus; species Paracoccus sp. SJTW-4. The sequence goes on from NZ_CP136681.1 coordinate 346,646, forward strand.
CGTCGGCAATCTCGACGCCGGCGGCACCGGCAAGACCCCGACGGTGATCGCGCTGATCGAGCGTCTTGCGGCCCGCGGCATCGCCGCGCATGTGGTCAGCCGCGGCCATGGCGGCACCGAGACCGGCCCGACGCTGGTGGACGAACGCAGCCATTCCGCCGCGCAGGTGGGGGACGAGCCGCTGCTGCTGTCGGCCTTCGCGCCGGTGGTGGTGGCGCGCGACCGGGTGGCCGGCGCGCTTGCCGCGGTGGCGGCGGGGGCGGGGGCGATCCTGCTGGACGACGGGTTCCAGGACCCGGCGCTGGCGCATGACCTGGCGCTGGTGGTGGCGGATGCGGCGCGCGGCTGGGGCAACGGGCTGTGCATCCCGGCCGGGCCGTTGCGCGAGCCGGTGGCCCGGGGGCTGGCCCGCGCCGACATGGTGCTGACCATCGGCGCCCCTGATGCGCAGGCGGCGTTTTCTGCCCGCTGGCCGGCGCTGCCGGTGCCGCGGCTGACCGGCGAGCTGCAACCGCTGCAGACCGGGATGGACTGGCAGGGGCTGCGGGCGCTGGCCTTCGCCGGGATCGGCCATCCGCAGAAGTTCTTTGCCACGCTGCGGGCTCTGGGCGCGCAGGTGGTGCGGGCGGAGGCGCTGGCCGACCACCAGCCGTTTTCCCGCCAGATGCTGACGCGGCTGGAAACCGAGGCGCGGCTGCTGGGGGCGCAGCTGGTCACCACCGAAAAGGACGCAGCAAGGCTGCCGCGCAGTTTCCGCCCCAAGGTGTTGACCCTGCCGGTGCGTCTGCGGCTGGAGGATCCCGCGCCGCTGGACGCCGCGCTGGACCGGCTGTTCTGACGCAAAGGGCCGCCCCTGCGGGCGGCCCATCCGGTGCGGTTTACTGCGCCGCGGCCAGTTTCTCGTCCAGCTTGGCCTTGAGCTGCTCCCACGGCAGGTTGGACACCTTCTCGCCGTCGATGATGAAGGTGGGCGTGCCCTCGATCTGGTCGGCGACCGCGTTCTGCTGGAAGGTCGCGACCAGGCTTTGCACCTTGGCCTCGTCCTGCCAGCAGGCGTCCATCTGCTCGGCCGAATAGCCGGCCTTGGCGCCGATCTTGCGCAGGTTGGCGGCCAGCTCTTCGCCGTTCTTGGCCGACAGCCATTCGCGCTGGCTTTCGAACAGCATCCCGGCGACCGGGTAGAACCTGGACTCGTCGCCGCAGCGGGCGAGGATCCCGGCCCACAGCCCCACGTCGTCGAAATACACGTCGCGCTGCGCAAAGCGGATCTTGCCGGTGTCGATGTATTCCGCCTTGAGCTTGGGGAACACCTCGGTGCTGAAATCGGCGCAATGCGAACAGGTGAAGCTGGCGTATTCGATGAAATCGACCGGCGCGTCCGCGGCCCCCAGCCACAGGTCGGGCAGGATCTGCGGGGCGGCGGCCTCGGCGGTGGCGGCCGGGGCCGGCTCGGGGGCGGCGGTCTGCGCCGTGGCGGGCAGGTGGAACGCGGTGGCAAGCGCCGCAAGGGCTGCGGCCGGGGCGAGGCGGCGGATCAGGGTCATGTCTGGCCTTTCGTTGGGTTTTTCGGGAATGCCGCCCGTCAGCGCCGGGCCGCCCGCGCCGCACGGGCAAGGGCCAGCCGCCGCATCGAGTCGGCAAGTTTCGGGTCGTCGAACCGCGCCGCGACCGCCTCGGCCGCGGCTGCAGCCTCGGGCGGCAGGGGGGCGGCACAGGGGGCAGGGGGGCGGTGCAGGAACTCGGCCTGCCCCTCGGCGAACCCCTGCGCGGCGGTCTGGGTGATGGTGACGCGGGCGATGGCGTTGAAGCCGTAGACCGCGTTCACCCGCTCGCGGATGCGCGGCAGCTCCATCTGCACCAGGGGCGCGTGGGCGCCGTCGGTCAGGATGGTCAGGGTGGCGCCCAGCCCCTGGGTGCGGCTGTGGCTGACCTTGACCGGGCGGGTGTGGGCGGCGGTCTGCGCGCCGACGATTTCCGGCCAGTCGGTCAGCAGCCGCGCCACCGCAAAGCCGCGCGATTCGGCGCTGCGGCGCAGCTGCGGCGCGATCAGCGTCGCCGCCGGCTCGAACCCGCGCATCCTGCGGCGCGGCGGCGCATCCTCGGCCGCCGCGGGCTTGCGCCTGCGGCTCTTGGGCGGCGAGGGGGGCGTGGGCGTGTCGGTCATCGGCCTTGCAGTTCGTGATCGGCTTACTCTGGACCGGACGCGCCGGGGATGCCAGACCGGCGCGATGAACAACCGGGCAAACTTGCGTGAAACCGCGCGTGATGGACAGCCGGGCGGGCCGGATTCCGCCGTTGTCGCGCCGCGCCTGCTGGGCTGGTACGACCGCCACGCCCGCGTGCTGCCGTGGCGCGCGCCGCCGGGGACCGCACCGATGGACCCCTATCGCGTCTGGCTGTCCGAGGTGATGCTGCAACAGACCACCGTCGCCGCGGTGCGCGCATATTTCGAGCGGTTCACCACGCTCTGGCCCGATGTGCAGGCGCTGGCCGCGGCCGAGGATACGCAGGTGATGGGGGAATGGGCGGGGCTGGGCTACTATGCCCGCGCCCGCAACCTGCTGGCCTGCGCGCGGCAGGTGGCGGCGATGGGCGGGTTTCCTGACACACGGCAGGCGCTGGCGCAGCTGCCGGGGATCGGCCCCTATACCTCGGCCGCGATCGCCGCCATCGCCTTTGACCGCGCCGAAACCGTGGTCGACGGCAACGTGGAACGGGTGGTGGCGCGGCTGTTCGCGGTCGAGACCCCGATGCCCGCGGCCAAGCCGCAGCTGGTGGCGCTGGCCGCGACCCTGACCCCCGGCCGCCGCCCCGGCGATTTCGCGCAGGCGATGATGGACCTTGGCGCTACCATCTGCACCCCGCGCAACCCCGCCTGCGCGCTCTGCCCGCTGAACGACCTGTGCCAAGCCCGCGCGCTCGGCCTTGCCGCCGAGTTGCCGCGCAAATCCCCGAAACCGCCGCGGCCGCTGCGCCTCGGCACCGCCTGGCTGGTGTTGGACCGCGATCATGTGCTGGTGGAACGCCGTCCCGCCAAAGGGCTGCTGGGCGGCACACTGGCCTTCCCCTCGACCGGCTGGGACGGATCAGAGCACCCCGCCCCCGCCGCCGGCCCGTGGCAGGAGCTGGGCGAGGTCCGCCACATCTTCACCCATTTCGAGCTGCATCTGACCGTGCTTGCCGGCCCGCCGCAGGGGGTCAGCCGCGGGCTGCTGCTGCCGCGGCGGGATTTCGACCCGGCAACGCTGCCGGGTCTGATGCGCAAGGTCTGGGCGCTGGCGCGCTGATCAGACCCCCAGACACCAGCGCATCACCGCCTTTTGCGCGTGCAGGCGGTTCTCGGCCTCGTCCCAGACCACGGAATGCGGGCCGTCCATCACCTCGGATGTCACCTCGTCCTCGCGATGCGCGGGCAGACAGTGCATGAACAGCGCATCCGGCTTGGCCCGCGCCATCAGCGCCGCATTGACCTGATAGGCGCGCAGCTGGTTGTGGCGGCGTTCCTTGGCCGATTGCGGGTCGTGCATCGACACCCAGGTGTCGGTGACCACCAGATCGGCGCCCTCGACCGCCTTTGCCGGGTCACGCTCGACCAGCGCCTGCACACCCTGCGCGCGGGCGAACTCCAGCCATTCGGCCTCGGGGTCCAGCGGCTTCGGCCCGGTAAAGGTGAAGTCGAAGCCGAACTGCCCGGCCGCCTGGATCAGGCTGGCGCAGACGTTGTTGCCGTCGCCCGACCACACCACCTTGCGCCCGCCGATGGGGCCGCGGTGCTCCTCATAGGTCAGCACGTCGGCCATGATCTGGCAGGGGTGAGTGCGGTTGGTCAGCCCGTTGATCACCGGCACGCTGGCGTATTCCGCCATCTCCTGCAGGGTCGCTTCCTCGAAGGTGCGGATCATGATCATGTCGACATAGCGCGACAGCACCCTTGCGGTGTCGGCGATGGTCTCGCCATGGCCCAGCTGCATTTCCTGGCCCGACAGCACCATGGTCTGCCCGCCCATCTGCCGCACGCCCAGGTCGAAGCTGACCCGGGTCCGGGTCGAGGGTTTTTCGAAGATCAGCGCCACCATGCGGTTCGCCAACGGCTGTTCCGCGTCCGGGGTGCCGCGCGGGCAGCCGTTGCGCGCCTCTTTCATCGCGCGCGCATTGTCGATGATCGCGCGCAGCTCGTCACGCGGCGTGGTGTGAATGTCTAGAAAACTCGGCATCTTTCAACGTCCTGTCTGTTCCGGTATCTGGCGGCGCCGGATGCCGTCGTCGGCGTCTGGCGCGCGCGGGCGCCGGAACGGAACGGAACTTCGGGGCGGTCGGCAGAGGCTTGCACATGATCGCGGCACTTCACCGCCAGCGCCGGGCGGGGTCAAGCCCCCAACCGCCGCAATTTCACGGGTTTCTTCATCACGAAAATATCCCGCGGGGGAGCCCGAAGGGCGGGGGGCGCGCAGCCCCCCTTGTCCCGCCCCCTATCCCGCCCGGGTCGGCCGGTCGAAGACCTTGCGCCCCATCAGGCTGCCGACCAGATCGACCATCATCCGCGCCGTGCGTCCGCGTTCGTCCAGGAACGGGTTCAGCTCGACCAGGTCCAGCGAACACATCAGCCCGCTTTCGTGGATCAGCTCACAGACCAGATGCGCCTCGCGGAAGGTCGCGCCGCCGGGCACGGTGGTCCCCACCGCCGGCGCCACCGAAGGGTCGAGGAAATCCACGTCCAGGCTGACATGCAGCATCCCCCCCGCGGCCTGCACCCGGTCAAGGAACTCGCGCATCGGGGCGGCGAAGCCCCGTTCGTCCAGCACCCGCATGTCGTTGACGGTGATGTCCGAGCGTTCCAGCGCCGCATGTTCCGCCGGATCGACGCTGCGGATGCCGAACAGGCAGATGTTTGCCTCGGGCACCGGGGCGGGAAAGGGCGGAAACGGCTCGAACCCCGGGCGCCCGGCCAGATAGGCCAGGGGCGTGCCGTGCAGATTGCCGCTTTCGGTCGAGCTGAGGCTGTGGATGTCGGAATGCGCGTCCAGCCACAGCACGAAAAGCGGCCGCCCCACGGCCGCCGCATGGGCCGCGACCCCGTGGATGCTGCCGAGCGACAGCGAGTGATCGCCGCCCAGAAAGATCGGCAGCCCCTCCGCCATCGCGCGCCCCGAGGCGTCGGCCAGCGCCCGGGTCCAGGCCAGCGTCTCGGGCAGGGAATGCACGGTCGGGTTCGGGCAGCTTTCCCGACCCAAAGGACCCGGCACCACGTCGCCCCGGTCCTCGACCGTATGGCCAAGCGCCGCCAGAACCTCGGCGATCCGCGCCACGCGATAGGCCGCCGGCCCCATCAGACAGCCGGGCCGCTGCTGGCCGCTGTCCACCGGCGCGCCGATCAGGATGCAATGGGTCATCTGTTCCCCCGCTCAGGACCTGCCGCATCATGCGATGCAAGGCGCCGGGGTTCCACCCCGCTGCAACGGGAAAGGGCCGCCAGTCGGCGGCCCTTCGGAATATTGCGCAGGGTGACGAATCAGAACCGGGTGGTGACGCCCAGGGTGAACACGCGCCCGTCCTCGCGATAGTCGACGTCGGATTCGGGCTGATCGTCGAACAGGTTGTCGATGCCGAAGTTCAGCGTCGCGCTGTCGGTCAGGTCATAGGCGGCCGCGACATTGACCAGGAAATAGGCCTTGCTGTTCTGGCCTGCGGGCACGGATGCCTGCTCGCCCTCGCCGACCACCAGCCCGTCCGCGACCACATAGCCGGCCTGCTTGCCGACATAGGTCACGTCGCCCGACAGCTTCAGCCGGTCGTTGGTCTGCCAGTCGAGCCCGGTGGTGACGTTCCATTTCGGCGTCGTCGCCATCGGATAGGCAGTGTCGAAGTCGCCATACTTGAACTCGGACTTGGCGATATAGGTGCCCGAGGTCACCCAGGTCAGGTCGTCGCTCAGCTGATAGTCCAGCCCGAACTCGACGCCGGCGGTCTTGCCATAATCGAAGTTGTCGCGCACGAAGATCGGGTTGCCGTTTTCGGCCACCTCGTCCGTGCGGCGGGCGCTGATCATGTTCTCGACATCGTTGTAGAAGGCGGTGACCTCCCAGCTGGTGCGCTCGCCCTGGTAGTTCAGCCCGATCTCGAAGTTGTCCGAGGTTTCCGGCTGAAGATCGGGGTTGCCGATGATCGTGCAGGGGCCGCGATAGGGTTTGCAGCCGTTGCCGCGAGAGCCCATCTGGTAATTCGGGTTCAGGTTGCGCAGGTCCGGCGCCACGAAGGCCTGCGAATAGCCGGCCTTCAGCATCAGCCCGTTGCCGAAATCGTAGTTGGCATAGATCCGCGGCGTGACATGGGTGCCGAAACGTTCGTGATGGTCCACGCGCAGGCCGCTGGTCAGGCTCAGCGCCTCGGTCGCCTGATAGCGGCCTTCGGCGTAGATTGCGGCGGTATCGACCGAACCCTCGATCAGCGCGTCGGCGGTGGTCTGAGGGTCGCTCAGCTTTTCATGCGCCACCAGCCCGCCAAGCGTATAGTCCAGCGTCCGGCCGCCGATGCTGGTCTGCGAGGTATAGCGGCTTTCCAGCGTCAGCGTGTCGTATTCGATCGGGTCGTTCCACCCCGAGGTGGTGGTGTTCCAGCTCTGGTTCTCGGAGGTCTCGTAGCGAAGATAGCTGCTCACCGAGCCGGTGCCGAGCGTCCAGTCGTGGTTCAGCGCGATGCTGTTCTTGGTGACCTCGTTGGAATCGGGGCCGCCGAGATCGTCAAGATAGTTGTCGACCGAGGTCTGCGCCTCGAGCCCCCATTCCTGCCCGTCCAGCGGCGTCCAGCTGAGCCTTGCGCCCAGCGCCTTGGTGCGGATGCCGTTGGTCGAGAAAAGCGGCGCGGGCGGGGTGGCGGTCGAATAGGCGTAGGGTTCGTCCGGCGCCTCGGTTTCCGCGATCTTGCCCCAGGCCGACATGCTGAGGTTCTCACCCAGCGGCCCCGACACATAGGCCGAGATCGAGCGGTTGTCGGCGGTGGTGCTTTCGTCGGCAAAGCCGAACTCGGTGGTCAGCGAGCCCGACCAGACCTCGGTGTTCTTCTTGGTGATGATGTTGATGACGCCGCCCATCGCGTCCGAGCCGTACAGTGTCGACATCGGGCCGCGCACGACCTCGATCCGCTCGATCGCGTCCAGCGGCACGTTCTGGAGATCGCCCTGATAGTGGCGGGCAAAGGTGTTGCGGCTGCTGATCCGCTTGCCGTCGACCAGCGTCAGCGTCCGGCTGGACGACAGCCCGCGGAACGAGACCTGCGAGTTGCCGTCGTTGCTGCGGGTCAGGTTCAGCCCGGGCACCCGGCGCAGCACGTCGTTGAGGCTGCGCCCGCCGCTGGCGAGGATCTCGCTTTGGTCGATGACGGTAATGGAGGCGGGCGCGTCCTGCACCGAGGTGGCGATGGACGACGCCGAGGTGACATAGATCGGATCCAGCACGATCTGGTCAGGCGTTTCCTGCGCCAGCACCAGCGCCGGCGAGGACAGGGCGGTCAGCGACAGCAGCGCCGCGCGCAGGCGGCTGCGGCTGCCGCAGGGCAGGGACGGAAGGACAGGAGGGGACGGCATCAGGACCTCGAAACTGAAAGCGGAAGGTTGCCTGGGCCGGGAGCGCGGAGGGAAACGCCGTTACCTGGGTGCCAGGCCCGGTTCCCCCAAGCGGTCCCCGGGGTCAAGCGTGCCCGGGGACCCGGTGGCGGGGCTGTGGCCGGAATGTTACAGGCGGCGAGGTTTTGGGATGGCGCGCAAAGGGTCGCAGTGGGGGCGGGTCTGGGCTTTGCCCCGGGGGCCGCGGGGCAGGGCCGGTCTCCGCTTGGGCTTCGGCAGCTGGGGGACGGTGGCCGGGACTGCGGGGGGCGTCTGGTGTCCGCACCCGCGGCAAGGGCCCCGGCCCGGGGCGATGCGGATGCAGGGCGCGTCAACTCCGTTGCTGGCTGCGCCGACGGCTTCTCGGCAAGCCGACGGCCCGGACGGCGGCCGGAGCCGGAGACGGTCTGCCCGGCAGCCGTTGCCGCGGCCTCCCTCGCTGAAAGCAGTCGCCCGGACCATCCGGCAGGAAAACAGCCTCGGGGGCTGTTTCTGATCCGCCTCCTGTTCCGGGCGCTCGGAAGCCCCGGGATATTCGCGGCAAGATGAACACCCCGCCGCGGGTGGGCGCGGGGGTCAGTCCCGGGTGCCCTTGAACCGTTCCTGCCATTCCTCGCGGCTGTCGTCGCTGATCTTGGCGAACAGCACCTCGGGGGTGTCGAAACCGTGGCCGGGGGGCAGGGCCGCCAGCGCGGCGGCCACGTCGTCGGGCCAGCTGCGGTCGTCGCTGCGCATCGCCTGCAGCATGGAATCGGCGGCAAACGGGATGAACGGGGCCGAGAGCACCGCGTAGAGCCGGATCAGGTTCAGCCCCAGCCGCACCTGCATCGCCGCGCGCTCGGGGTCGGTCTTGAAGGTCGCCCAGGGCGCGGCGGATTGCAGGTATTCGTTGCCCAGCACCCAGATCGCGCGCAGCTCATTGGCGGATTTGCGGACCTCCATCGCCTCCATGAAGCCCTCATAGGCGCGGATGCGGGTGGTCAGCGCCGTGATCAGCGCCGCTTCCTCGGGGCCGTAGTCGCCGCCTGCGGGGACGGTCTCGCCGAACTTGCTGCGGCAGAATTTGGTGATTCGGCTGACGAAATTGCCCAGCACGTCGGCGAGGTCCTTGTTCACCGAGGTCTGGAAGTTTTCCCAGGTGAACTCGGCGTCCGACCCCTCGGGGGCGTGGCTGAGCAGCCACCAGCGCCAGTAATCCGCCGGCAGCACCTCGAGCGCCTGATCCTGGAACACCCCGCGCCCCTGCGAGGTCGAGAACTGCCCGCCGTCATAGGTCAGGTAGTTGAAGGACTTGATGTAGTCGACCAGCTTCCACGGCTCGCCCGAGCCGATGATCGTGGCCGGGAAGGACAGGGTGTGGAAGGGCACGTTGTCCTTGCCCATGAACTGGGTGTAGCGCACGTCGCCCGCGCCCTCGTCCAGGCGCCACCAGCGGCGCCAGGCCTCGGGCTGGCCCCGGGCCTCGGCCCATTCGGCGGTGGCGGCGATATATTCGATGGGGGCGTCGAACCAGACGTAGAAGACCTTGCCCTCCATCCCCGGCCAGGGCTGGTCGCCTTTTTTCACCGGGATGCCCCAGTCGAGGTCGCGGGTGATGCCGCGGTCCTGCAGCCCGTCGCCGTCGTTCAGCCATTTGCGGGCGATCGAGGTGGTCAGCACCGGCCAGTCGGTCTTGCTGTCGATCCATTCCGACAGTTTCCCGCGCATGGCGGACTGGCGCAGGAACAGATGCTTGGTCTCGCGCACCTCGAGGTCGGTCGAGCCGGAAATGGCGCTGCGCGGGTTGATCAGGTCGGTCGGGTCCAGCTGCTTGGTGCAGTTCTCGCACTGGTCGCCGCGGGCCTTGTCATAGCCGCAGTTGGGGCAGGTGCCCTCGATATAGCGGTCGGGCAGGAAGCGGCCGTCGGCCAGCGAATAGACCTGGCGCTCGCTGACCTCGGCGATCAGCCCGTTCTCGGCCAGCCTGCCGGCGAAATGCTGGGTCAGCCGGTGGTTCTGCGGGCTGGAGGAGCGCCCGAAGTGATCGAAGCTGAGCCCGAAGCGGCGCGCGATGTCGGCCTGGGTGTCGTGCATCCGGGCGCAGAAATCCGCGACCTTCTGCCCGGCCTTGGCGGCGGCCAGCTCGGCCGGGGTGCCGTGCTCGTCGGTGGCGCAGACGAACATGACCTCGTTGCCGCGGCCGCGCTGATAGCGGGCGAACAGATCCGCGGGCAGCTGGCTGCCGACAAGGTTCCCCAGGTGCTTGATGCCGTTGATATACGGCAGGGCCGAGGTGATGAGATGGCGCGTGCGCGTCTTGGGCATGGTGTCGTCCTTTGGATGACCGGCTCTTACCCCCATGCGCCGCGCAGGGGAAGGGCGGTGGCGGCGGCTTGGATCGTGCTGCGCGCCGATGACCGGGGCTGGCAGCAATGGCATGTGCTGGCGCTGCTGGTGATGATGTCGCTGCGGGAACTGGATTTCGACAAGCGGTTCCTGTCCGAGGGCATCCTGCAACTGCGGCTGTATTCCGGGCCGTCGTCGGTCTGGGAAAAGCTGCTGGGCCTGTAGGTGATCCTGCTGGTGCGCATCAGCCTGCCGCGCTGGTGGTAGGGGCTGCGCCACCGGGCCGCGCCTAGCTGGCGGGGGCTGCGGTGGCGGTGCTGGTCGTTACCAAGACCATCGACGAACTGGGCCGCAAGCTGGAGTTCTGGGGATCACGCTGGGCACGGAACTGGGCGAGGCGCTGGGGCCGCGCCGAAGAGATGATGGAGCTGGGCACCGCCATCATCCTGGTGCAGGCGGTGATCTGTTTTGCCCCCGACCGGGGGGGGCGAGGGGGTGGCGCTGACCGGTCGCACCCAACGGATTGTGTGGGGCCGCGCATAGCGGCGGCCCCACGGGCGGCCTTCTTAACCCGCCGATGCCGCGTAGCTGTTAAGGATCTGTTGCCGCATCACGGATTTCTGCTCGACGATGGCCTTGCGCAACTCAGCCTCGAAGTCATCGCGGTTGAAATATTCGTCCAGCGACACCACCGCATAATCAACGACCAGCCAACCGACGACCGCACCGCCAACGCCACCGACCACCGTCCCGACGGGGCCAAGGAAGCTGCCTAGGCTTGCCCCGGCCAGTGTCGTGCCCCCGATGCCGCCCATTTTGCCGATGCCCTTGGCCGCCGCCTTGGTCGCGGTCGCGGTGACCACCTTCTTGGCAATGGGCTTGATGATGGCGACCACGGTCACCGTCGCAGCGGCCGAGCCCGTAACAACGGCAGGCGCGGTCACGATCATGCGCTGCTGCGCGTCCCTGAGGGCCAATTGCGCCGCCTCGGGCAGCGGCTGTCCGGCATCATCGGCCAGTCGCTTGCCCTCTTGCGCCAAACGGTCCGTGACAGCCTGTTTATAGACCTGCTCCAGATGGCCCATCTGTTCAGTGTGCCGGTCTTCGAAGCCGTCGAACAGATGCTGGCGCATCAGGCTGCCGACATCTTCCACAAGCCCGGTCGTTTCAGCCGCCGCCGTCAGAAGTTCGGCATATTGGCCCCAGACCGAATAATGGAAATCGACATAGGCCGGGATGCTGGCATGGACGGGCTCAAACATCGCATCCAGCGCGCCATCCAGATTCGCCTCGACCGCCTGATATCCCGCCAGTCGCGCGTGGATCTCGATCTGCTCCAGTTGCTCTTGCGTGATGCTGATCTGCGGGGGCGGGGTGAGATCGGAAGCCGTATGTTCCGGGACCGGCCGCAGCAGGGCCAGAACGACCAGCGCGGCGGTCAGGACAATCAGGGCGAAGATGGTGCTCCAGAAATAAAAGCCGATACCGTGCCGGGGCGCGGGAGTTGCCTGGGGTCTGGGTGAAGCATCGGGGGCGGGACTGCTCACGGTCTGTGACTGGGGATGTCCTACTTGCTGTGACTGGGGATATCCTGCTTGTTCAAGCTGGCGGGGAGGTTTCATCGATACAACCTAACCATATGGAATGTCGTGGCAACATCGGCAAAAAATCGCCCAACGGCAAGACAGATGGCAGAGTTATAGATAAACAGCAGCACCGAGACGCCCCAGATCCCGTTCATCCCTTTGAGCATCCATTGGATCGCGGCTTCCAGCAATTGCATGGCGCTGAGGGCCTCGATGATGCCGTCGCGACGGGCGGGCAGTTCGGCCAGAGACGCGTTCATCACCGCCATGAAGCTGCCGGCCTCCAGATAGGCGGGCGGCGGCAGGATGTTCTGCTGCATCCAGAAATGCGGCAGGCAGAAGAGCAGCGCGATCCCCGCCGAGATCCAGGCGCTGGCCGCGATGGCGAATTCTGGCCGCAGTTCTGCCGCCATGATGCGGCGCATCCGCGCGATGGCGGCCAAGGTGCAGATCCCAATGGCAGCGGCCAACAGCAGCTCGGGGTCGCTTGCGTGAAGCGCGAAATGACACATGCCCAGAGTGATGGCGGTGCCTTCTGTCGCGGCGAGGATTGCGCCGGTCAGGTGCTCGCTGAACCGATGCTTCCAGCGCGATTCCGGCAGGAATATCCCCTCGCGCACGGCCTGAGTCAGCCGGACCCGGCGCAGCAAGATCCCGGCCCCGACCAACAGCAGCGCTATGACCGGCACCACCCATGCCGCCGCCTGGAGCAGCGGATTGCTGTGCGGATAGCAGTATCGCCACGCCACGAACAGCACGGCGCAGACCAGTCCGGCGTACAGTTCCGGCCAGCGCCCCACAGTTCAGCGCCGGCGGTCGCGCCTCGCGCTCATCGGCTGGAAGGCGACGCCGACATGGGCTTCGCAATAGGGTTTGCCGGGCTGGCTGGGCAGGCCGCAGAACCAGAACTTGTCGGTCGCGGGGTCGCCGATCGGCCATTTGCAGGTGCGCTCGGTCAGCTCCATCAGCGACAGTTTCAGCGAGGTCTTTTCGACCTCGCGCACCGAGGCCAGCGCCTCGGGCGAGATCTCGTTGGCCGAGGGCTGCGGCGGCAGCGGCTGGCCGGCGGGCACGATCGGGCGGCGCGGGGTGAACACCGGCTGCGGCGCGGGGGCGGGCTCGGGGGTTTCGGCCGCGGGGCGCGCCTCGGCGGCGGGGGGCTCGGGGCGCGGCTCTGCGCGCGGCTCGGCGGGTTTTTCCGCGGCGGGCTCGGCGCGGGCCGGGGCTTCGGCGCGCGGCGCGGCGGCGCGGGGGGCGGGCTGCGGTGCGGGTGCAGGGTCGGCGGCAGGCGCGGCGGCGGCTGCAGGGGCCGCGGCTGCGGGCTTGGCGGGCTCTTCGCCCTCGGTGCGGTTCGACAGGCCCAGGCGGTGGACCTTGCCGATGACCGCGTTGCGGGTGACGCCGCCCAGTTCCTTGGCGATCTGGCTGGCCGACTGGCCTTCGGCCCACAGGCGTTTCAGTGTCTCGACGCGGTCGTCGGTCCAGGACATGGCAGTCTCTCCACGGGCAGATGGTGTCCCAAGGGGGCTTGGGGGCGGATGGTCTGAGTTACGCGCCCCCGCCCCGGGAATCAAGGTCCGGGCGGGAAATCGGCGGTTGCCGCTGCGGTCCGGGCGCCCCTCTCGTCCCCGGCGCGCGGGCCGGCTATGCTGGCCCGGATCTGTGCCAAGGACCCAGCGATGCCCCCCACCGATGCGCCCCCCATCCCCACGCCCGACCACGCCGCCCCCGATTATGGCCAGATGCCGCTGCGCCGCTTTGGCCGCATCAACTGGCTGGGCACGGCGACGCTGGCCGAACGCGAGATCCGGCGCTTCATGTCGGTGTGGCAGCAGACGGTGCTGGCGCCGCTGATCACTGCGGGGCTGTTCGTGGTGGTGTTCGTCGTGGCGCTGGGGAGCGGGCGGGGCGAGGTGATGGGCCTGCCCTTCGTCGAGTTCATCGGCCCCGGCATCTTGATGATGACGGTGATCCAGACCGGGTTCGCCAACAGCTCGTCCTCGCTGATCTCGGCCAAGATGCAGGGCAATATCATCGACACGCTGATGCCGCCGCTGTCGGCGGCCGAGATCCTGGCGGGATATCTGACCGGCAGCCTGGTGCGGTCGCTGATGGTGGCGGCGGTGATCTCGGCCGGGCTGGCGCTGGTGGTGGGGCACGGCCCGGCGCATCCGCTGCTGGCGCTGCTCTATATCGTGCTGGGGGCGCTGCTGCTGGGGGGGCTGGGCATCCTGGGCGGGATCATCGCGCAGAAGTTCGACCACATGGCGACGCTGACCAATTTCGTGGTCACGCCGCTGTCGTTCCTGTCGGGCACCTTCTATTCCGTGCAGGCCCTGCCCGAGCCGTTCCGCACCCTGTCGCACTGGAACCCGATCTTCTACCTGATCGACGGGGCGCGCTATGGCTTTGCCGGGGTCGGCGATGCGCCGGTTCTGCGCGGGCTGGCGGTCAGCGTGGTCTCGGTCGCGGCGGTGAACGGGCTGGGCTGGTGGTGGCTGCGCACCGGCTATCGGATGAAGCCCTGAGCGGGTGGCAGGGGGCGTTGAACCGGAAGGGCGGGCTTGGTAACGCTGCGCCCATGACGACGATTCGCCCCTGTCTCCGACGCTGATGCGTTCCCCGGACGCCGCGCGCAAGCTGCGCGCCTGGGCCTTCGCCGCCCGATCCTATTTCGCTTTCCGACCAGAGGGACAGACCCATGATCGACGCCGTGCTGCCGACCTACAACCGCGCGCCCATCGCCTTTGAGCGTGGCGAGGGCGCCTGGGCCATCGCCACGGACGGCACGCGATACCTGGACCTGGGCGCCGGCATCGCGGTGAATGCGCTGGGGCACGCCAACCCCGAGCTGGTGGCGGCGCTGACCGCGCAGGCGGGGCGGATCTGGCATGTCTCGAACCTCTACCAGATCCCCGAGCAGCAGCGGCTGGCCGAGATGCTGGTGGACAGGACCTTTGCCGACACGGTGTTCGTGACCAATTCCGGCACCGAGGCCGCCGAGCTGGCGATCAAGATGGTGCGCAAATACTGGCACAGCAAGGGCCAGCCCGAGCGGATCGAGATCCTGACCTTCGAGGGCGCGTTCCACGGCCGTTCCACCGGCGCCATCGCCGCGGCGGGGTCGGAAAAGATGACCGCGGGCTACGGGCCGCTGATGCCGGGGTTCCGGGTGCTGCCCTGGGGCGACATGGCGGCGCTGGAGGCCGCGATGTCCGACAGCACCGCCGCGGTGATGCTGGAGCCGGTGCAGGGCGAGGGCGGCATCCGGGTGCTGCCCGACGCCGACCTGCGCCGCATCCGCGAGCTGTGCGACGCCACCGGCGCGCTGCTGGTGCTGGACGAGGTGCAAAGCGGCATGGGCCGCACGGGGCGGCTGTTCGCCCATGAATGGGCCGGGATCGCCCCCGACATCATGATGATCGCCAAGGGCATCGGCGGCGGCTTTCCGCTGGGCGCGGTGCTGGCGACCGAAGCCGCGGCCGCGGGGATGGTCGCGGGCAGCCATGGCTCGACCTATGGCGGCAACCCGCTGGCCTGCGCGGTGGGCGCGCGGGTGATGGAGATTGTTGCGGATGATGCGTTCCTGGCCGAGGTCGCCCGCAAGGCCGCGCTGCTGCGCCAGCGGCTCGAGGGGCTGGTCGCCGCCCATCCCGAGGTCTTCGACGAGGTGCGCGGGATGGGGCTGCTGCTGGGGCTGCGCTGCAAGGTGGCGCCGTCCGAACTGGTCGCGGCGGCTTATGCCGAGCAGCTGCTGACCGTGCCGGCGGCCGACAACGTGGTGCGGCTGCTGCCGCCGCTGAACATCACCGACGACGAAATCGCCGAGGCGGTGGCGCGGCTGGACCGCGCGGCGGCGCGGCTGGAGTAGGCGGGGGCTTCAGGCGGAGGGGGCTGCGCCCCCGAGTCTTTTGTAGAGGGGGCGCTGCCCCCGTCGCGCAAGCGCGACGCTCCCGGGATATTTGGAACCGCCCGAATCCGGGTTAGAGTTCGTCGGCCCAGGGCGGGTCGGCGCCGGGGCGGGAGACGGTGATCGCTGCCGCTTTCGTGGCGAGGGCGAGGGCGGCGGTGAGTGCGGCGCTGTCGGGGGCGTCGAGGGCGTTGCTGCGGAGGAGGCTGGCGAGGAAGCCGGCGTTGAAGCTGTCGCCGGCGCCGATGCTGTCGGCCACCGTGGCCGGGACGGCGGCAGCGTAAAGGCGGTGCTGCCGGGTCAGGGCCAGCGCGCCGTGGGCGCCGCAGGTCAGCGCCACGATGCCGGGACCGCGGGCGAGGATTTGGCCGGCAGTCTCTGCCGGCGCCATGGCGGGGGCGAGCCAGGCGGCATCCTCGGCCGAGAGTTTCACCAGATGCGACAGGGCGAACAGGCGCTCGAGCCGGGCGCGGTATTTCGGTTCGTCCTGAATGGCTTGCGGGCGGATATTCGAGTCGAGCATCAACGGGACGCCCCGGCGGGCGGCGCTGGTGGCGAACCGCTCGACGGTGCTGCCGCAGGGCTCGGCGGCCAGGCTGATGCCGCCGATCAGCAGCGCGCGGCAATCCGGCGACAGCGGCGGCAGTTGCTCGGGTGCGAACATTCGTCCGGCAGAGTTTTCGTCGTCGAAACGATAGCCTGCATTGCCAGAGTTCAGGTCGATTCTCGCCAGGGCGGTGGGGCGGTCGCTGCGAGGGCAAAGCGAGGTCTCGACCCCCGCCGCGGCCAGCGGCCCCAGCAGCAGCGCCCCATAAGCATCGCGCGAGATCGGCCAGGCAAAGCTGGTCGCCACCCCCAGCCGCCCCAGCGCCAGCGCGGTGTTCCAGACGCCGCCGCCGGGCTGCGGGCGGATGCTGCCGTCGGGCCGGGGAACCAGATCGACCAGCGCCTCGCCCATGCACAGCACGGTCATGTGACGGCCCATGGCGGTGCGGGCGCGGCGGCGGTCACCGCGGGCATCGGAGTGATGGCGGGCGCCGCGCCGAGGTCGAAGCTGCCGCCGCCCTCGCTCAGCAGCATCAGCATCGCCCCGGCCAGCAGCGCCGCCAGCACCGCCAGCGCGATCTTCCACACCGACCAGGGGCGGTCGCCCTGCACCCGCCCCGACTGCCCGTTGACCACGAAGCGATAGCTGCGGCCGTTGTACTTATAGGCGGCGAGCCAGATCGGCAGCAGGACATGCTTGAAGGTCTCGGCCTCGTGCCTTGTCTCGGCCGAGGTGATCCGCTGTTCGTCGCCGCCGATGTCGCGGCGGATGTCCACGGCGATCACCGCGGCCATTTCCTGCCGGGCGATCTGGTGGCCCTCGGCCAGAGGGACGGTATAGCCCTCGGCCGAAAACCCCGACAGGTAGCGCGGGTCGTAGGGGGTCAGGTGCGACAGCTCCCAGGGCGCCAGCGCATCGGTGAAGCGGCGCGGCAGCGAGGCCGAGGCCAGCACCAGCACATCGTCGAAGGCGCGCGCCACCTGCCCCGAGCGCGGGGTCCAGCGGGTGCGCCGGACCTGCTGCGCCACCTGCCGCGGGCGGCCGTCGACCACCTGCGTGACATAGATGGTCTCGTAATAATAATCGCCGCGCTGGCCGTGATAGCGCGTGTGGGTGTCGGCGTCGAAGGTCCAGAACGGCGAATACACCCCCTGCATCCGTCGCCCGCGGCGGGCGTATTGCACCAGCCCGTTGGGGGCGAACCACAGCCCGCGCAGCCAGTCCTCGAGCGCGGCGCGGGCCTGCGCCTCGGTCAGCACGAAGGGCAGCACTGCCTGCGGCTTGATCAGCCGGGTGGCGCCGGTGTCGGTGACCACCGGGGTGGCGCAGAACGGGCAGGTGCTGGCGTGGCGTGTGCTGTCCTGTTCGATCTTTGCGCCGCAATTCGGGCAGGAGAGCGTGCGCACCGTTTCCGCAAGGTCGCTGGTTTCGTCCAGCCGCAGCCCGCGCGCCAGCGGGATCTCGTCCAGCCCCGGCGCCTTGTGACCGGCGTCCCACTGGATCGCCCGCCCGGTCGCGTCTGTGCCAAGCAGCGCGTCCTGCCCCTCGGGGCCGCCGGCGTGCTGGCGGGCGGGCGCCTGGGCCGCGCCGGGCGAGATCTTCTGCATATGGCCGCAATAGGGGCAGACCAGCGCATCCTGCCCCGGCGCAAAGGCGAGGGCGGCGCCGCAGTTGTCGCAGGGGTAGCGGTGTTCGATCGGGGCGGTGGGCATGTGGGGCAGATGTCCGGTGGGCCGTCGGACCGGGGGCCAGCCCCGGACCCCGGGATATTTCGGGCAAGATGAAAGCGCCCGGGGCGCGCGGCTCAGGCTTGCGGCAGCGGCGGCGGCAGGCCGGCGAAAAGCGGGGCGAGGGCGGGAAGCTCGCCGGCGCGCTGCCAGCCGTCCTGGCCCTGGGTCCAGGCCAGCGTGTCGGCGGTCAGCCGGCCCTGGTCGCGCAGCCTTTCGAGCTCGGCACGGGTGAAGGGGCCGGCGGCGGCACCGTCGAGCGCGAGATGCCAGGGCGGATCTTCGGGCGCCGCGGGGTGGAGGGGCGGCGGCGAGGATGGGCCGGCCGGCGAGGTATCGTGCTGCGGGGCCCCATTCTGCGGGGCCGCGCCCCAGGGGCCGCGCATGGCGCCGGCCATGCCGATGGCGGCGCCCATCCCGGCGCCGAGCCCGGCGCCCATGGCGTTGTCGCCGGTCGACGCGTTCAGCATCGATTCCGCCTGAGCATATTGTCCGAAGCGGTTGAGATCGCCGACGATTCCCATAGAGGTTCGCTTATCGAGCATCTTTTCGACCTCATCGGGAAGGCTGATGTTCTCGATATAGAACTCGGGGATGGTCAGCCCGTATTGGGCGATGGTGGGGGCGATGGCGGTGGCGACGATGCGGCCGAGGTCGGCGGTGTTGGCGGCCATGTCCAGCACCGGGATCCCGGCGCTGGCGATCATGCGCGAGAACTCTTGCACGATCACGTTGCGCAGCTGGAAGCTGATCTCGTCGGCGGTGAACTCGCCATCGGTGCCGACGATCTCGGTCATGAAGACGCCGGGGTCGGTGACGCGCATCGAATAGGTGCCGAAGGCGCGCAGCCGCACCGGGCCGAACTCGGGGTCGCGGGTGATGACCGGGTTGCGGGTGCCCCATTTCAGGTCGTTGAAGCGGGTGGTGCTGACGAAATACACCTCGGACTTGAAGGGCGAGCGGAAGCCGTGGTCCCAGTGCTGCAGCCGGGTCAGCACCGGCAGGTTGTTGGTTTCCAGCATGTAGAGCCCGGGGGTAAACACGTCGGCTAGCTGGCCTTCGTGGACGAACACCGCCGCCTGGCCCTCGCGCACGGTCAGCTTGGCGCCGTATTTGATGGCGCGGCCGCGGGTTTCGTAGCGCCAGACCATCGTGTCGCGGGTGTCGTCCACCCATTCGATGACGTCGATGAACTCGCCGGTCAGGAAATCGAGGACCATGGCTTCCTCCTATGCAGGCGGTCTATGCAGGCGGCGGCGCGGTGCGGGCCCGGGGACCATTGCCGGGCGGCGCCGGGGGTTTGTCAAGGTGCCAGCTCGGCGGCGATGCGGGCGACGATGGGAAGGGCCTCGGCCTCGGTCATGCCGGGGCGCAGGCGCTTGTCGTAGAGGATCTTCAGCAAAAGCTCGTCATGCGGGGTGAGGAAGGCGAACTCCTCGTCGTCGTTGAAGATCGAGGGGCGCACGTCGGGGCTGTCGTTGGCAAGGCCGAGGCCCTGGGCCAGTTCCTCGTGGATGCAGCTGAGCCGCAGCCGGTCGGGCAGTTCGGCGCGGATCACCGCGACGGCGTTGGAATAGGGCTGACCGGGGCCGGGGGAATAGGCGAAGACGGTGCAGTAATTCTGCGGCGCAAGCCCCTGGATTGCCAGGATATCTGCGGCGGGGATGCCGGGGATGAGCTGCGCGAGCCGCGGGCCGATGGCGCGGCGTTCGTCCTCGGCCAGCAGCAGCACCACGAAATTGCCGGTCTCGGCGGTCATGGCGATGGGGTGGCCGGTGACCCGCGACAGCCGCTGCACATAGTCGGCGATGTCGTTGCGATCGCGGATGCGGGTGGCGGGGGGGACCGAATCGCCGAACTCGGTCACCACGCGGACCGGGCGTTCCCAGCGGCGCAGCGGCGCCGGGCGGGATTCCGGCACCAGCCGGCCGTTGCGGCGGATATATTCGTCGTGGAGCGCGATCTGGATGAAATCCTCGGTCAGCTGCGCGGCGCTGGCGGGGGGGATGCCGTCGGCGCCGGGGCGCAGCAGCCCGCGGGCGAGCAGCGCGTCCTGCACGTTGCCCATGTATTGCGCCATGGTGAGGCTGGCGGGGCCGGGGGCGTGGCCGGCGGCCTCGCGCGCGGCCTGCGCGCGGTCGCGGCGCATCTGAGCGAGGTCGTCGGGCCGCGGCTCGGGCGCGGGGACCGCCGAGGGGCGCGGCGCCGGCAGCGGCGCCGGGGCCGGATCGGGGGCGCAGGCGGCCAGCGCCAGCGCCCCGGCCAGTGCCGCCAGGGCTGCCGGTCGCCAACCCCGTGGCGGGGTGGCGCAGGCGATGTCCGTGCTGTCGGTCACGATGGTCGGGTCCCGTGTGATGGGCGTTCGGGGGTGGGCGGCTGGCCGACTGGAAGGGCGCGCGCGGGGGATCAGCCCCGCGGGGCCATCCTTGCCGCGCCCATGTCGGCGCCCATGTCGGCAGCGGTGCCGGGCGGCAGCGTGGCGCGGGCGCGCGAGGCGGCGAGCGTCTGGCGCAGGTCGCTTTCCATCTTCTGCAGGTCCAGCTCGGCGGCGGCGCGCCGCGCCTTGCCCTCGTCGGCGATGCGCAAGCTGTCCTCGATGGTGGCGATCAGCTCGGCGTTGGCGGTGCGCACCGATTCGATGTCGAAGACGCCGCGTTCCATTTCGGTGCGGATGCGGGCGTTGGCCTCGCGCAGGTTTTTCACGTTCGCGGTCAGCAGGTCGTTGGTCAGGTCGCTGGCCTGCTTGACCGCCTGCGCCGCCTGTGCGCCGCGCTGGATGGTCACCGCCTGCGCCAGCTGGGTTTCCCACAGCGGCACCGTGTTCACCAGCGTCGAGCTGATCTTGGTGACCAGCGACTTGTCGTTTTCCTGCACCAGCCGGATCGAGGGCAGCGACTGCATGGTCACCTGCCGGGTCAACTTGAGGTCGTGGACCCGGCGCTCCAGATCGTCGCGCATGGCGCGCAGGTCGCGCAGCTGCTGGGCCTCGATCACGTCGCCGTCGGTGCTCGAGGCCTGCACCTCGGCCTCTTTCGCGGGGATGGTCCTGGTGTCCAGCTCGTGCAGCTTTTCCTCGCCCGCGGCGATGTAGAGCGCGAGTTCGTCGTAGAAATCCAGCGTGCGTTCATAGAGCACGTCCAGCGACTTGATGTCCTTCAGCAGCGTGTGCTGGTGGCTTTCGAGGTCGCTGGTGATCTTGTCGATCTGGCCCTGCACCTGTTCGTAATTGGCCACGAACTTGGCGAAGGGGGCCGAGCGGCCCAGCAGTTTTTCCCACCAGCTGCGTTCGCGGCGCACGTCGAGTTCGCTGATCGAGAAGCCGCGGATCGTGGTCACGATGTCGCGCAGGGAATCGCCGGCGGGGCCCACGTCCTTGTTCTTGACGTCGGCCAGCATCGCCTGGCTGATTTCCTGCAACCCCGCCTGCGCGCGCGAGCCGAAATGCACCACCGAGCCGGTGTCGCGCAGGTCGATTTCGTCCATGCGGCGGCGGATTTCCTCGGCCACCGGGGCGGGGGCCTGTTCCAGCGGCACCACCTCGGCCGCCGGTTCGGGCAGCACGACGGAGGTGACCGCCTGAAGCTCGGGCAGGGTGGCCTCGGCGCGGGTCTGGGTTTCGATGCTCATCGGGCGGTTTCCCTTGTTCGGCGGTCGGGGTCGGCGGGATCGGAAGGCCGGGTCCGCGGTTCAGCCGCGAATCCCCGCCGGGGCGGGCAGTTTCAGGTTGGGAGGAGGGCGGTGTCTGTGCAAGTGGCGGCAGATGCGATTTTAATGGCGGACGGTCAACCGGATTAGGGGCAGAAAAGTTCCGAAAAAGCAACGCAGAGCCCCGAACCGCCGCCGGATGTGGCAAAACCGCGCGCCCGTGGTTCTCGCCTGCGTTGCGCGCGCGGGGGGGCGCGTGTATTCAGCCCGCAAGAATGTGTCGGGGAAGGATCGCGAATGCGCAGGGTTGTCGTTACCGGACTGGGAATGGTCACACCGCTGGCCTGCGGGGTCGAGGAGACCTGGGCGCGGCTGCTGGACGGGCAATCCGGGGCCGGACCGATCACCCGGTTCGATGCGTCCGACGTGGTGACGAAATACGCCTGCGAGATCCCGTTCGGGGACGGCAGCGGCGGGACGTTCAATCCCGACGACTGGATGGAGCCCAAGGACCGCCGCAAGGTCGACGACTTCATCCTGTACGGGATGGCCGCCGCCGCGCAGGCGGTCGAGGATTCCGGCTGGGTGCCGCAGACCGACGAGCAGCGCGAGCGCACCGGGGTGATGATCGGCTCGGGCATCGGCGGGCTGACCACCATCGCCGATGCCGCGGTGCTGCTGAAGGAAAAGGGGCCCAAGCGGGTGTCGCCGTTTTTCATCCCCGGCGCGCTGATCAACCTGGCCAGCGGGCAGGTCTCGATCCGCTACGGGTTCAAGGGGCCGAACCATGCGGTGGTGACGGCGTGTTCCACCGGCGCCCATGCCATCGGCGACGCGGCGCGGCTGATCGCGGTGGGCGATGCCGACGTGATGGTCGCGGGCGGCACGGAATCGCCGATCTCCGAACTGGGCATCGCCGGATTCAACGCCTGCAAGGCCCTGTCCACCAAGCGCGACAACGACCCCAAGGCCGCCAGCCGACCCTGGGACAAGGACCGCGACGGTTTTGTCATGGGCGAGGGTGCCGGGGTGATGGTGCTTGAGGAATACGAGCACGCCCGCGCCCGCGGCGCCAAGATCTATGCCGAGATCCTGGGCTATGGGCTGTCGGGCGACGCCTATCACATCACCGCCCCCAGCGAGGACGGCGACGGCGGTTTCCGCTCGATGGCGGCGGCGCTGAAGCGGGCGGGGCTGGAACCCTCGGCCATCGACTACATCAACGCGCATGGCACCTCGACCATGGCCGACGTGATCGAGCTGGGCGCGGTCGAGCGGCTGCTGGGCGATCACGCCGGCAACGTCACCATGTCGTCCACTAAGTCGTCCATCGGGCATCTGCTGGGCGCGGCGGGGGCGGTCGAGGCGATCTTCTGCACGCTGGCGGTGCGCGACCAGATCGCGCCGCCGACGCTGAACCTGGACGACCCGCAGCGCGAGACCGCCATCGACCTGGCCGCCAACGCTGCCGTGCGTCGCAAGATCGAGGTGGCGCTGTCCAACAGCTTCGGCTTTGGCGGCACCAATGCCACGCTGGTGATCGGCAAGGTCCGCGACTGATGTGGCGGGCCATCGCCTCGAACGCGCTGACGCTGCTGATCGTCATCCTGGTGGCGGTCGCGGTGGCGGTGGCCTGGGGCCGCAACCAGTATCAGGCGCCCGGCCCCAGCGAGGTGGCGCAATGCGTCGAGATCCCGCAAGGCGCGCGGCTGAACGAGGTGAGCAAGCAGCTTGAGGCGCAAGGGGTGATTACCTCCCCCTATATCATGCGCACCGGCGCCGATTACGCCGGCAAGGCCGGGCAACTGAAGTTCGGCAGCTATCTGGTGCCGCCGCACGCCAGCATGGAAGATGTGGTCGATGTGATCACCGCCGGCGGGCCGTCCACCTGCGGCACCGAGGTGATCTTTCGCGTCGGCGTGCGGGCAAACACCGTGGTGCTGCGCGACCTGAACCCGGAAAACGGCCGCTACGAGGACCGGATCCGCCACGATCCCGCCACCGGCGAGCTGCCCGAGGCGCTGGAACAGGCGGTCGACAAGCCCGGCGCGCGGCTGCGCGTCGCGGTAGCCGAGGGCACCACCGCCTGGCAGGTGGTCGAGGGGCTGAAACAGGCGCCCTTCCTTGAGGGCACCACCGGCCCGATGCCGCCCGAGGGCACGCTGGCCCCCGACACCTACGAGGTCGGCCGCGGCGCCAACCGCCGCGAGTTGCTGGACCGGATGCGGGCGGCGCAGGACGCGATCCTCGCCGCCGCCTGGGAGGCGCGGCCCTTCGGGCTGCCTTATCAGACGCGGGAAGAGGCGCTGACCATGGCCTCGATCGTCGAGAAGGAAACCGGCGTCCCCGAGGAGCGCACCACCGTCGCGGCGGTGTTCGTCAACCGGCTGCGCGAGGGGATGCGGCTGCAGACCGACCCGACGGTGATCTATGGGGTGACCAACGGCCGCGAGGTTCTGGACCGCGGGCTGCGGCGCTCTGAATTGGACCGGCGCACGCCCTATAACACCTATCTGATCGCCGGGCTGCCCCCCACCCCCATCGCCAACCCGGGACGGGCGGCGATCGAGGCGGCGCTGAACCCGGCCGACAGCGATTACCTGTATTTCGTGGCCGACGGCTCGGGCGGGCACGCCTTCGCCCGCACGCTGGAAGAACACAACGCCAATGTCGCCCGCTGGCGCGAGATCGAGCGGGCGCGGGGCGAGGTGGAGGCTCCGGTCCAGACGGACTGAGGGTTGCGCGGTCGGACCGGGGCTCTGCCCCGGACCCCGGGATATTTGGGACCGCCCGAATCTCGTAGGTGTGGGTTTTTCGGGATTAAAGTGGGTCTCGGGGAGGATGGTTTCGGGGGGGTGTTGCGTGCGGGGCGGTGGAGTGTTGCGTCTCGTAACAGATTGATTTTACTTGGTTAATTTGTGAGGATCGCGATTTCGCCCGCTGTTGCGGATTGACTTTGCGAACGGGCTCGGATACACATTCCGACATGCTGGGAGAGATGGGCAAGCGGCCGGGTCGGTGACCTTCGGCCGTTTTTTCGTTTCTCGCTCGTGCGGACAGGCACCGAGGGCAGGGCATCACATAAATGGACATGAGTTTCGAGCCGGGGGGCGCACCGGAGGGGCCGTTCGTTTCCGCAAGGGACGGCGGCGCCGCCGGGCTGGAGCCGGGGCAGGCGATCGACGTGGCGGGCGAGATGTTTCGCGAGCTGGCCGAGGAGCTGCACCGGCTGAGGGTCGGGCTGCGGGCCGGGCTGAAGGAGGGCGCGGCGGCAGAGCCCGGCGAGCTGTCCGGCGAGGTCAGGGAAGCGGCGAAGCTGGTGCGCGACCTGCGGGCCGCGACGCAGCTGGTGCTGGAGGAAAGGAACCGAGTTGACAAGCTTCGCAAGGAAATCGGCGGTCAGGCCGGAGCGGGCGGCCTTGACCTTGCCGCCGCACGAGACGAGATCGGGCGCCGCCTGGCTTGCCTGCGCCGGGCAGGCTGAGGTCGACGAGTTCATCGGCGGGCTGTCGGACAATGCGCTGGCCAGCCTGCCGTGGCTGTTCGAGTTCTGGGCGCTGCCGCATCAGCTGCCGCCCGCGGGCGACTGGAAGTCCTGGGTGATCATGGGCGGGCGCGGAGCGGGCAAGACCCGCGCCGGAGCCGAGTGGGTGCGCGCGCAGGTCGAGGGCGCGAGCCCGGATGCGCCGGGGCGGGCGCGGCGGGTGGCGCTGGTGGCCGAGACCTTCGACCAGGGGCGCGACGTGATGGTGATGGGGGACAGCGGCATCCTTGCCTGTTCGCCGCCCGACCGGCGTCCGGTGTGGGAGGCGGGGCGGCGGCGGCTGCTCTGGCCGAACGGCGCGACCGCGACGGTCTATTCGGCGCATGAGCCGGAGGCGCTGCGGGGGCCGCAGTTCGACGCGGCCTGGGTGGACGAGCTGGCCAAGTGGAAGAAGGCCGAGGAAAGCTGGGACATGCTGCAATTCGCGCTGCGGCTGGGCGAGCATCCGCAGCAGGTGGTGACGACGACTCCGCGCAACGTGGGCGTGCTGAAGGCGATCCTGCGCAACCCGTCGACGGTGGTGACGCACGCGCCGACGGATGCGAACCGGGCCTATCTGGCCGAGAGCTTCCTGGCCGAGGTGCAGGCACGCTATGCCGGCACGCGGCTGGGCCGGCAGGAGCTGGAGGGGGTGCTGCTCGAGGATGTCGAGGGCGCGCTGTGGACCACCGCGATGTTGGAGGGGTGCCGGGTGGAGGAAGCGCCCCCGCTCGACCGGGTGGTGGTGGCGGTGGACCCGTCGGTCACCGGCGGCGCGGGCAGCGACGAATGCGGGATCGTGGTGGCGGGGGTGGTCTGCGAGGGGCCGCCGCAGGAGTGGCGGGCCTATGTGCTGGAGGATGCCAGCGTCCGCGGCGGGCCGGTGGACTGGGCGCGGGCGGCGATCGCCGCCATGGCGCGGCACGGGGCCGAGCGGCTGGTGGCGGAGGTCAACCAGGGCGGCGATCTGGTGGAAAGCGTGATCCGGCAGCTGGACCCTCTGGTCCCGTTCCGGGCGCTGCGGGCCGGGCGCGGCAAGGGCCTGCGGGCCGAGCCGGTGGCGGCGCTGTACGAGCAGGGCCGGGTGCGGCATCTGCGCGGGCTGGGCGCTTTGGAGGACCAGCTGTGCCGGATGACGGTGCGCGGGCTCATCGGGCGGGGTAGCCCCGACCGGCTGGATGCGCTGGTCTGGGCGATCCACGAGCTGATGATCGAGCCCGCGGCGCATTACCGGCGGCCTCAGGTTCGGGGGCTGTAGGCGGCGGCTGCGGTGCGGTCGCGGGGGGTATTGGGGCCAGAAAGAAGCGGGAAGCGGTGGGGTAGTCTTGGGGGGCGGCCCTTTTTCATGGACAGGAGGTACGCATGGCGATGCGGTGGTTCGGGCGGCGTGGGCCGCGGGATGTCGGGAACGCGCCGCCGCGGGCGGTGGGTGAGGTCGAGGCGATGCCGGTGCCGGTGGCGGCGGTGGTGGCGGTGCCCGAGGTCAAGGCGAGTGCGGCCGGGCGGGTGGCGGCCGCGGCGCAAGGATCGGGGCGGGCGCTGTGGGGCGGCCGCGATACCGGGGGGCTGACCCGGTCGGGGTTTCTGGGCAACCCGGTGGGGTTCCGGGCGGTCAAGCTGATCGCCGAGGCCGCGGCGGCGGTGCCGCTGGTCTGTCAGGACGCCGAGCGGCGCTATGAGGTTCATCCGGTGCTGGACCTGATGCGGCGCCCCAATCCGGCGCAGGGCCGCGCCGAGTTGTTCGAGGCGCTGTTCGGGCAGGTGCTGCTGACCGGCAATGGCTATCTGGAGGCGGTGGATGTGAGCGACTCGGGCCTGCCCGCCGAGCTGCATGTGCTGCGATCCGACCGGGTGAGCGTGGTTCCCGGGGCGGATGGCTGGCCGGTGGCCTATGAATATGTGGTGGGCGGGCGCAAGCATCGCTTCGACATGACCGGCAGTCCCGATCCGATCTGCCATATCCGCAGCTTTCACCCCTCGGACGACCATTACGGGATGTCGCCGATGCAGGCGGCGCAGGTGGCGGTCGAGGTGCATAACTCGGCCAGCAGCTGGTCGCGGGCGCTGCTGGACAATGCGGCACGGCCCAGTGGCGCGATCATCTACAAGGGGGCGGACGGGCAGGGGGTGCTGAGCCCCGAGCAATACGACCGGCTGGTCGGCGAGATGGAGAGTCACCATCAGGGCGCGCGCAACGCCGGGCGGCCGATGCTGCTGGAAGGGGGGCTCGACTGGAAGCCGATGGGATTCTCGCCCTCGGACATGGAGTTTCACCAGACCAAGCTGGCGGCGGCGCGGGAGATCGCCATGGCCTTCGGGGTGCCGCCGATGCTGATCGGGATCCCCGGCGAGGCGACCTATGCCAATTATGCCGAGGCGCACCGGGCGTTCTATCGGCTGACCGTGCTGCCGCTGGCGACGCGGGTCGCGGCGGGGATCGGCTGGTGGCTGAGCGAGCATCTGGGGGCCGAGATCGACCTGCGCCCGGACCTGGACCAGATCCCGGCGCTGGCGGAAGAGCGCGACCAGCACTGGCGGCGGGTCGGCGCGGCGGGGTTCCTGACCGAGGCCGAGAAGCGCGCGGCGCTGGGGCTGCCGCCGCTGGCCGCGGCCGATCCCGCGGGGGGCTAGGATGGAAGGGTCGAAGTTCGTCGACCGGCCGGGGATCTGGCATGAGCAGAAGCTTGAGGCGCAAGAGCGGATCATGGCGCTGCAATTCGGGCAGGTGGACCGGCGGCTGGAACGGATCGAGGCGCTGATCGAGGGGCTGGAGCGGCGGCTGTGGATGACCGTCTATGGCGTGGTCGCGGTGATCCTGACCCAGGCGGTGCAGTCGATCCTGCAATTCGCGCCGAAGGGATGAGGGAGAACGGAATGGATGATCCGGGGTTGGAACTGAAATTCGCGGGTGGGCTGCCCTTGCAGGCCGAGACCGGCGCGGCGGGCTGCGTGATCGAGGGTTATGCGAGCCTGTTCGGGATCGCGGACCAAGGGGGCGACGTGATCGCGGCGGGGGCCTATGCGGGCAGCCTTGCGCGAATCGCGGCGCGGGGTGACCGGGTGCGGATGCTGTGGCAGCACGACCCCGCCCACCCGATCGGCGTGTGGGAGGAGATCCGCGAGGACAGCCGCGGGCTGTGGGTGCGCGGGCGGCTGTTGCCCGAGGTGGCGCGGGCGCGCGAGGCGGCGGCGCTGGTCGCGGCGGGCGCCATCGACGGGCTGTCGATCGGCTATCGCACCCTGCGGGCCGAGCGCGATGGCCACGGGCGGCGGGTGCTGACCGAGGTCGATCTGTGGGAGGTGTCGCTGGTCACCTTCCCGATGCTGCGCGAGGCGAAGCTGGGGCGGAAGTCCCGGAGTGAGCTGGCCGGGGGTCTGGCGGGGGTACTGCGGGCGGCGGCGGAGGTTTTGCGCGCGGGGCGGTAGGGGGCTTTGCCCCCGTCCCGTGCCGGGACTCCCCCAGGATATTTTCAGACAGAAGATGCTTTCTGCGGCTTGTCGGCTGCGGGGCAGAGAGGATGCGGCGGGGCCCGAGTTCCGCCGACGGCAGGCGGCGTTCCCTTGGGGCGGCCGCCTTTTTCAGATGAGGAGAGACGGCGATGACCGAGGTTAAGGCCGCAGGGGCCGGGGCCGCTGCCGGGGCCATGCCGGCCGGCGTGGAGGACGCGATGGCCGAGTTCGTCAGTGAACTCAAGGGCTTTCGCGAGACGATCGAACAGAAACTGCAAGCACAGGACAGACGCATGACCATGCTGGACCGCAAGACCGCCCTTCGGGGTCGTTCGCCGCTTTCGCAGGCCGCCGAGATCGAGGCGCCGCATCAGAAAGCCTTTGCCGCCTATCTGCGCCGCGGCGACGACGCCGGGCTGCGCGGGCTGGCGGTCGAGGAAAAGGCCATGGCGTCGGGGACCGACGGCGGCTATCTGGCGGCGCCGGTGATTTCCGACACCGTGCAGGAGGCGCTGCGGGGGGCGGGCTCGCTGCGGGCGCTGGCCACGGTGGTGCAGGTGGAATCGGCGGCCTATGAGGTTCTGGCGGATCGCTCGGACATCGGCGCCGGCTGGGCCAGCGAGACCGTGGCCACCGCCGAGACCGATACCCCGCAGGTCGAGCGCATCTCGATCCCGCTGCATGAGCTGGCGGCGATGCCCAAGGCCACGCAGCGGCTGCTGGACGATGCGTCGTTCGACCTGGAAAGCTGGCTGGCCGAGCGCATCGCCGAAAAATTCGCGCGTGCGGAATCGGCGGCCTTCATCACCGGCAACGGCATGGACAAGCCGCGGGGGCTGCTGAACTATCCCAGCGCGCCCAACGCCACCGTCACCGACGGCGATATCGGGCTGATCAACACCGGCGCCGCGGGCGATTTCGCCGGCACCGCGCCGGCGAATGCGCTGATCGAGCTGGTCTATGCGCTGGGGGCGGGCTACCGGGCCAATGCCTCGTTCCTGATGAACAGCCGCGTGGCCGGGATGATCCGGCGGATGCGCGACGGCGACGGGCGCTATCTGTGGTCGGACGGGCTGGCCGCGGGCGAGCCGGCGCGGCTGCTGGGCTATCCGGTGCTGATCTGCGAGGACATGCCCAACCCCGCCGCCGGGTCCAAGTCGGTGGCCTTCGGCGATTTCCGCCGCGCCTATACCGTGGCCGAGCGCCCCGAGCTGCGCATCCTGCGCGACCCCTATTCGGCCAAGCCGCATGTGCTGTTCTATGCGACCAAGCGCGT
Organism: Paracoccus sp. SJTW-4; assembly: GCF_047716885.1. Lineage (NCBI taxonomy): Bacteria > Pseudomonadati > Pseudomonadota > Alphaproteobacteria > Rhodobacterales > Paracoccaceae > Paracoccus > Paracoccus sp. SJTW-4. Next base: position 376,232 of record NZ_CP136681.1, read on the forward strand.
CGGCGGCGGCGTGGTCGATACCCGGGCCGTGAAGCTGCTGAACTTCGCCGCCTGATCGTGGCGAGGCAGGGGCCGCGGTGCCGGTCGCCGGAGACGGTGGCTGATCCACTGTCCGCGCGCGCCGTGGCCGGCGGGCGCGCCGCGGCCCCGACAGCTTTCACCAGCAGCTGCTTTCGGAACGGGAGGTTTCAGGAATGTTGCTCGTCGAGGAAACCGCTCCGGCACAGGCGGCGCTGCCGGTTGCCGGGTTGCGCAATCACCTGCGGATGGGGTCGGGGTTCGAGCTGGTCGAGGATGCGACCGAGGATGCGGCGCTGGCGGGGTTCCTGCGCGCCGCCATCGCCACCGTCGAGGCGCGCACCGGGAAGGTGCTGCTGACGCGGGTGTTCCGGCTGCGGCTGGAGGACTGGCGCGACCCGATGGGCCAGCCCTTGCCGCTGGCCCCGGCGCTGTCGGTCGAGACGGTCGAGCTGACCGACGCGGCGGGGGTGGTGACGCAGGTCCCGCCCGGGCGCTGGCGGCTGGTGCCGGACAACCAGCGTCCGGTGCTGGCGCCGGTGGCGGGCAGCCTGCCCTCGGTCCCCGTGGGCGGGCATGTCACCGTGCGCTTTACCGCCGGCTTCGGGACCGGCTGGGACCAGGTGCCCGCCGATCTGGCGCAGGCGGTGATGATGCTGGCCGCCCGCTACTACGAGGACCGCGGCTTTGACGGCAGCCAGCTGGCGCTGCCGCATGGGGTCAGCGCGCTGATCGACCGCTGGCGCGCGGTGCGCACCCTGGCCGGGCGCGGCGGCTTCGGGAGGCGGGCATGAGCGCGCCCAGGATGCTGCATCCGCTGATGCTGGAGACGCCCGAGCGGGTAGCCGACGGCATGGGCGGCTATCGGATGGTCTGGCACGCGCTGGGCATCGTCCATGCCCGGATGCAGGCGGGAACGGGAGCAGAGCGCGCGGGCGAGGTCGGCGCCGAAAGCGTGGTGCGCTGGCGCATTACCTTGCGCGCCACACGCGAGGGTGATCCGCGGCGCCCTCGGCCGGAACAGCGGTTCCGCATGGGGGCGCGGGTGTTTCGCATCGACGCCGTGGCCGAGGCGGATGCCGCGGGGTTGTGGCTCGACTGTCTGGCCAGAGAGGTGAGGGTGGCATGAATTTTCATGTGTCAGCAGAATTGCAGGCGGCCGTCTATCGGGCGCTGCGCGACAGCGAGGCGCTGGCGGCGCTGGTGGGGGACGCGATCTATGACGCGCTGCCGGTCAGCCCGCCGGCCGGGACCCATGTCGCGATCGGCCCCGAGGATGTGGCGGATGCGGGTGACATGACCGGCGGCGGCGCGCGGCATGATTTCACCGTCTCGGTCCTGTCGGGGGCCGAGGATACGGGCGGTTTTGCGCCCGTAAAGGCCGCGGCGGCGGCGGTGGTGGCGGCGCTCGAGGATGGGGCGCTGGCGCTGTGGGACGGGCATCTGGTCGGATTGTGGTTCCTGCGCGCCCGGGCGCGCCGGGCCGGGGTGGGCGCAGGGCGCCGCGTGGATCTGGTGTTCCGCGCGCGCATCGACCTGGGCCTGAAGGTGGCATGAGGAGAGCGGCATGACGGTACAGAACGGGCGCGACCTGCTGATCAAGATGGACATGACCGGCGACGGCAGTTTCGAGACGGTGGCGGGTCTGCGCGCCACGCGGCTGGCGTTCAACGCCGAGACGGTGGACGTGACCTCGATGGGCAGCGCCGGGGGCTGGCGCGAGCTTTTGGGGGGCGCGGGGGTGCGGTCGGCCTCGATCTCGGGGTCGGGGGTGTTTCGGGATGAGGCGACGGATGCCCGGGCGCGGCAGGCGTTCTTTGACGCCGAGGTGCCGCGGTTCCAGGTGGTGATCCCCGGCTTCGGCCGCATCGAGGGGCCGTTCCAGATCACCGGGCTGGAATATGCCGGCAGCTACAACGGCGAGGCGAGCTACGAGCTGTCGCTGGCCTCGGCCGGGGTGCTGGGCTTCGTGGCCGAGCCGGGGGGCGGCGATCCGGGCGATGGCGGAGAGGATGGGAGTCCTGCCGGCGAGGATGAGGGGGAGGCGCCATGAGCGTGAACCCGCATCGCGGCGAGGTGGCGGTGACGCTGGACGGCCGCCGCCATGCGGCGCGGCTGACGCTGGGGGCGTTGGCCTCGCTGGAGGCGGCGCTGGGGGCGGGCAGCCTGGTCGAGGTGATCGAGCGCTTCGAGGCGGGGCGGTTTTCCAGCCGCGACGTGATGGCGGTGCTGGTCGCCGGGCTGCGCGGCGGCGGCTGGCAGGGGGCGGACCCGGACCTGCTGACCGCCGAGATTGAGGGCGGCCCGGTCGCCGCGGCCCGTGCTGCCGCCGAGTTGATCGCCCGCGCCTTTCGACTGCCGGAATGAGCGGGCGGGGGCTCGACTGGCCGGGGCTGATGCGGGCGGGGCTGCAGGGGCTGCGGCTGCGCCCGGGGGAGTTCTGGGAACTGACCCCGGCCGAGCTGGCGCTGATGCTGGGGGTCGAGCCCGGGGCCGGGGCGGGGGCCGGGGTGAAGGCGAGCGCAATGACCCGCAGCGGGCTGGACGCGCTGATGGCGCGGTTCCCCGACGGCGCCGCTGCGGGCGCGGTGCGGCAATGCAAGGAGTGAGGCAATGGACGGGGACGGAATCGACGAGGGCGGGCTGGCGCGGCTGGACGAGCGGCTGGAGCAGTCGGGGCGGATCGCCGCCGCGTTCGAGGCGGAGCTGGCGCGGTTGGGGCAGGCGATGGGGCAGACCGGGCGCGAGGTCTCTTCGCTGACCGCGGGCTTTGGGGGCGGGCTGCGGCGGGCGTTCGACGGGCTGGTGTTCGACGGGGTGAAGCTGTCGGATGCGCTGAAGTCGGTGGCGCGCAGCATGGCGGACACGGTGTTTTCCGTGGCCATGAAGCCGGTGCAGACCGCGGTTGCGGGTGCCTTGGCAGAGGGGGTGAGCGGGTTCGTGGCCGGGGCGTTGCCCTTTGCGCAAGGGGGCGCGTTCACGCAGGGCCGGGTAATGCCGTTCGCGCAGGGCGGCATCGTCAGCGCCCCCACGCATTTCCCGATGCGCGGTGGCGTGGGCCTGATGGGCGAGGCGGGGCCCGAGGCGATCATGCCGCTGCGCCGCGGCCCGGACGGGCGGCTGGGGGTGGCGGCTGCGGGCGGCGGGCGGGCGGTGAACGTGACCTTCAACGTCTCGACCCCCGATGTGGCGGGGTTCCAGCGCAGCCAGGGGCAGATTGCGGCCCGGCTGGGGCGGGTGCTGGCGCGGGGCGATCGGCACGGCTGATCGCAAAGGGGGGCTTTGCCCCCGCCGGCTGCGCCGGCCCCCCCAGGATATTTGGATGATGAAGAAGCCGCGGGTGTTTGCGGGCTTTGGTTGCGGCTGCGGAAAGGTGGCATCATGGCATTTCACGAGATCCGGTTTCCGGCGGATCTGTCCTTCGGCTCGATGGGCGGGCCGGAGCGGCGGACCGAGATCGTCGCGCTGACCAACGGGTTTGAGGAACGCAACAGCCCCTGGGCACATTCGCGCCGCCGCTATGACGCGGGGGTGGGGCTGCGCAGCCTGGACGACATGGCGGCGCTGATCGCGTTCTTCGAGGCGCGGGCGGGGCAGCTGCACGGGTTTCGCTGGAAGGACTGGGCGGATTACAAATCCTGCCCGCCCAGCGGCGTGGTGGCGCCGGGGGACCAGCTGATCGGCACCGGCGACGGGCTGCGGGTCGAGTTCGGGTTAGGCAAGCTCTATCGCTCGGGGGGTGAGGGGTATCTGCGGCCGATCACCAAGCCCGTGGCGGGGACGGTGCGCATTGCCGTGGGCGGGGTCGAGCGTTTCGAGGGGCAGGATTACGACATCGACCACGCCACCGGCGTGGTGGTGCTGCGCAAGGCGCCGATGATGGAGGCGCCGGTCACCGCGGGGTTCGAGTTCGACGTGCCGGTGCGCTTCGATACCGACCGGATCGCGGTATCGGTGGCCTCGTTCCAGGCGGGGGACGTGCCGCAGGTTCCGGTGGTGGAGCTGCGGCTGTGAGCGCGGCGACCACGATCGCGCGGGCCTGGGCGGTCACGCGTGCCGACGGGCTGTGCCTGGGGTTCACCGACCACGACATGGCGCTGGAGTTCGAGGGCATCGTATTTCGCCCCGAGGCCGGGCTGAGCGCGCAGGCGCTGGTGCAGGGGCTGGGGCTGGCGGTGGACAATACCGAGGTGCAGGGGGTGCTGTCCTCGGACGCGATCACGCCCGGGGATCTGGCGGCGGGGCGCTGGGACGGCGCCGAGGTGCGGCTGTGGGAGGTGGACTGGCGCGATGTGGCGCAGCGGCGGCTGCTGTTTCGCGGGGCCTTGGGCGAGGTGGTCCTTGCCGGGGGCGCCTATCGGGCGGAGTTGCGGGGACTGTCCGAGGCGCTGAATCGGCCGCAGGGGCGGGTGTTCCACGCGCGCTGCTCGGCGATGCTGGGCGATGGGCAGTGCCGGTTCGACCTGTCGCGCGAGGGGTATTCGGCCGAAGCCGTGGTTACCGATGTCTCCGAGGGCGGGGCGCGGCTGCAGCTGTCGGGGGTCGGCCTCCATGCGGCGGGCTGGTTCGAGCATGGGCGGGCTGAGTTTCTGGACGGGCCGGCGGCGGGGCTGGCGGGGGTGGTCAAGATCGACCGTGTGGCCGGGGAGAGGCGCGAGGTTGAACTGTGGGCGGCGCCGGGGGCGGCGCCGCGCGTGGGCGACCGGCTGCGGCTGGGGGCAGGCTGCGACAAGCAGGCGGGCACCTGCCGGGGGAAGTTCCTCAATTTCCTGAACTTCCGAGGCTTCCCCGAACTGCCGCCCGAGGACTGGCTGCTGGCGCCGCAGGTGGCGCGGGGGCGGCGATGACGGTGGGGCCGCGGGCGGTCGAGATCGCGCGGGGCTGGATCGGCACGCCCTATGTGCATCAGGGCTCGGTGAAGGGGGCGGGGGCGGATTGCCTGGGGCTGATCCGCGGCGTCTGGCGCGAGCTTTACGGGACCGAGCCCGAGGCGCCGCCCCCCTATACGCCCGATTGGGGCGAGATCGGGGGCGGCGAGCAGGGGCCGCTGCTGGCGGCGGCCTTGCGCAACCTGGTGGTGGCCGAGGCTGAGGCCAGTCCCGGCGAGGTGCTGCTGTTTCGGATGCGCGCGGGCGCGGTGGCCAAGCATCTGGGGATTCTGGCGGGCGGCGGTGACAGTTTCATCCATGCCTATGAGCGGCACGGGGTGGTGGAAAGTCCGCTCTCGGCCCCGTGGCGGGCGCGGATCGTGGCGCGGTTTCGCTGGCCTGCACCTTAGGGCGGCCGTGATGCGCGGCAAAAGCAGATTGGGGACAGGCGATGGCGACGATTCTACTGGGGGCGGCGGGGGCCTCGATCGGGGCGGGGTTCGGCGGCACGGTGCTGGGGCTGACCGGGGCGGTGATCGGGCGCGCGGTGGGGGCCACGGTCGGGCGGGCGATCGACCAGCGGCTGCTGGGCGGGGGCGCGCGCTCGGTCGAGACTGGGCGCATCGACCGGCTGCGGCTGCAAACGGCCGGAGAGGGCGCGCCGATCCCGCGGATCTGGGGGCAGATGCGGGTGCCGGGGCATGTGATCTGGGCATCAAAGCTGGTCGAGGTGCGGCGCAGCCATGACGCGGGCGGCAAGGGCACCGGGCCGCGGGTGACGGAGCTGAGCTATCGGCTGAGCCTGGCGGTGGCGCTGTGCGAGGGCGCGATCCGGGGCGTCGGGCGCATCTGGGCGGATGGCGAGGAGATCGACCCCTTAACCCTGAACATGCGGGTCTATCCGGGGGATGAGGCGCAGCTGCCCGACCCGGCGGTGGCCGCGCATGAGGGCGAGGCGGCGCCGGGCTGGCGGGGCACGGCCTATGTGGTGTTCGAGGATCTGGCGCTGGAGCGCTGGGGCAACCGCGTGCCGCAGCTGAGCTTCGAGGTGACGCGCGGGGTCGAGGGGGCGCAGTCGCTGGCCGGCAACGTGCGGGCGGTGGCGATGATCCCGGGGACGGGGGAATATGCGCTGGCGACACGGCAGGTCTCGCATGACCTGGGGCTGGGCGAGACGCGGGTGCTGAATCGCAACACGGCGATGGGGGGGACGGATTTTGCGGCCTCGCTGACGGTGCTGGGGCGGGAGTTGCCGGCGGTGGAATCGGTGTCGCTGGTGGTGTCGTGGTTCGGCGACGACCTGCGCTGCGGGAACTGCCGGATTCGGCCCAAGGTGGAACAAAAGGCGCTGGACGGGCGCGAGATGGCTTGGCGCGCGGGGGGTATTGGCCGGGCGCAGGCGCAGGTTCTGCCTCAGGTGGACGGGCGGGTGATCTATGGCGGCACCCCTGCCGACGAATCGGTGGTCGAGGCGCTGCGGGCGATAGGGGCCTCGGGCAAGTCGGCGGTGTTCTATCCGTTCATCCTGATGGAGCAGCTGGCGGGCAATGGGCTGCCCGACCCGTGGGGTGTGCCGGATGAGGACGGAGTGATCCCCGAGCAGCCGGTGATGCCGTGGCGGGGGCGGATCACCAGTTCGGTCGCGGCGGGACGCGAGGGCTCTCCTCAGGGGACGGCGGCGGCCGAGGCCGAGGTGGCGGCGTTTTTCGGCCGCGCGGCGCCGGGGGATTTCACGACCCACGGCGGGCGCGTGGTCTATGGCGGGCCGGATGAGTGGTCCTATCGCCGTTTCATCCTGCATTACGCGCATCTGTGCCGGATGGCGGGGGGCGTGGGGGCGTTCCTGATCGGGTCCGAGATGGTGGCGTTGACGCAGATCCGCGGTGCCCAAGGCTATCCGGCGGTGGCAGCGCTGCGGCAGCTGGCGGCGGATGTGCGGGGCATTCTGGGGCCGGGCGTCAAGCTGAGCTATGCCGCGGATTGGAGCGAGTATTTCGGCCACCACCCCGGCGGCGACGAGGCGCGGTTCCATCTGGACCCGCTGTGGGGCGACGAGAACATCGACTTTGTAGGCATCGACAATTACATGCCTCTGTCCGACTGGCGCGAGGGCGATGCGCATCTGGACGCGCATTGGGGCGACGTGCGCAACCCCGATTACCTGCGCGCGAATGTCTGCGGCGGCGAGGGCTACGACTGGTATTACGCCAGCGAGGAACACCGCGAGGTGCAGACCCGCACGCCCATCACCGACGGGCAGGCCGAGCCGTGGATCTGGCGCACCAAGGACCTGCGCGGCTGGTGGTCGAACTGGCATTACGAGCGCCTGCCCGGCGGCGGGCGCGCGGCCGAGCCGACCGCCTGGGTGCCGGGCTCGAAGCCGATCTGGTTCACCGAATACGGCTGCGCGGCGCTGGACCGCGCCACGAACCAGCCCAACAAGTTCCTGGATGCGATGAGCAGCGAGTCGTCCCTGCCGCGCTATTCGCGGGGGCTGCGCGACGATGCGATGCAAGCGGCCTATGTCGAGGCGGTGAACTCCTACTGGGCCGATCCGGGGAACAACCCCGAGATGGAGGGCGGCGGCCGCATGGTCGATCTGTCGCGCGCCCATGTCTGGGCCTGGGACGCGCGGCCTTATCCGGCGTTTCCTGCGCTGGGCGATCTGTGGTCGGACGGGCCGGCGTGGGAACGCGGGCACTGGCTGAACGGGCGCGCCGGCGCGGTGGCGCTGGCGGATGTGGTGCGTGATATCTGCGCCGGTTCGGGGCTGGGGGCGGTGGATGCCGGCGGGCTATACGGGGTGGTGCGCGGCTATGCGGTGCAGGGGCCCGAGACCGGCCGCGCCGCCTTGCAGCCGCTGATGCTGGCCCATGGGTTCGACGCGGTGGAACGCGAGGGCGTGCTGCGCTTCGTCATGCGCGACGGGCGGGCGGCGGCGGTGCTGGAGGAAGGCGCGCTGGCGGTGGCCGAGGGGCAGGGCGGGTTCGAGATCACCCGCGCGCCCGACGCCGAAATGCCGGGCCGCATCCGGCTGAGCCATATCGAGGCCGGCGGTGATTACGCGCTGGGCACGGCCGAGGCGGCGATGCCGGAACGGGCGCGCATCTCGACCGCGGACAGCGAATTTCCGATGGTGCTGACCCGGCCCGAAGCGCAGGCGACCGCGCTGCGCTGGCTGGCCGAGACGCTGGTCGCGCAGGATGCGGCGCGGTTCGCGCTGCCGCCCTCGCTGGGGCATCTGGGTCCGGGGGATGTGGTGGCGATGGCGGATGGCACCGGCGCGGGCGGGCGCTGGCGTATCGACCGCATCGAGCGCGCCGGGGCGCTGCTGGCCGAGGCGGTGCGGGTCGAGCCGGGGGTCTACCGGCCGTTGCCGTTCGTTTCCGGGACGTTGCAGGGGAAACCTTATGTAGCGGCGGGGCCGGTCTGGCCGCTGTTTCTGGACCTGCCGCTGCTGACCGGGGACGAGGCCCCCCACGCGCCGTGGCTGGCGGTGGCGGCGACGCCCTGGCCGGGGGCGGTGCGGGCCTGGGTCTCGGTCGACGAAGGGGCGGGGTATCAGCCGAACGTGATCCTGCCGGGGCCTGCGGTGATGGGGGTGACGCTGGAGCCGCTGGCGGCGGCGCGGCCGGGGGTGGTGGACCGCGGCCCGGCGCTGCGGCTGCGGCTGAAGGGCGGCAACCTGCGCTCGGTGACGGCGAATGCGCTGCTGGCCGGGGGGAACCTGCTGGCGATCGGCGACGGTTCCTCGGACCGGTGGGAGCTGATGCAGTTCGCGCAGGCGCGGCTGGTGGCGCCGGGCGAGTGGGAGGTTTGGGAGCGGCTGCGGGGGCAGGCGGGGACCGATGCGCTGATGCCGGGGGAATGGCCTGCGGGCAGCGTGGTGGTGCTGCTGGACGGTGGGCCGCGGCAGGTGGAACTGCCTGCGTCCGCGCGGTTGCAGCTGCGGCATTGGCGAGTGGGGCCGGCGAGCCTGTCGCCCGAGGATGCGGCCTATCGCCATCAGGCGGTGGTGGCGGGCGGCGCCGGGCTGCGGCCGCTGTCGCCCTGCCATCTGCGGATTGAGGGGCGGGTGGTGCGCTGGATCCGGCGCACGCGGGTCGAGGGCGACGGCTGGGAGGCGCCCGAGGTGCCGCTGGGCGAGACCTCGGAACGCTATCTGCTGCGGTTGCTGCGCGGCGAGGTCGAGCTGCATCGCGCCGAGGTCACGGGGCCGGAGTATGAAATCCCGGCCTCGGTCTGGGCGGCGGCGCGCGCGGGCGGCGGGTTTGCCGTCGCGGTGGCGCAGCTGTCGGAACTCTACGGGCCGGGCCCGTCTGTCAGGAGGAATGTCGATGTCTGAACAGGTTACGGGGCGCCACTTCCTGCCCCTGCTGCAGCCGGCGCAGGCGCAGAAACACGTCACGGTGAACGAGTCGCTGCTGCGGCTGGACGGGCTGGTCAACCTGGTGCTGCAGGGCGCGGCGCGGGTCCAGCCTCCGGCGGTGGTCGAGGGCGAGTGCTGGGGCGTGGGTGCTGGCGCCACGGGTGCGTGGGAGGGGCAGGCGGGCCGCATCGCCATCGGCGCCAATGGCGGCTGGGTGTTCGCGACGCCGCAGCGCGGGCAGCGGGCATTCCTGCTGGACCGCGGCGTAGAGGCGGTCTGGGACGGGCAGGAATGGCGCGGTGGTGCGCTGACGCTGGGCCTGTGGGGTGGCGGCATCAGCGCCGGGATTCTCGAGGCCGAGGTGGCGGTCGGCACGGGGGCGGTGGTGGCGACGGGGGTGGAAATCCCCTCGCATGTGCTGGTGCTGGGGGTGACGGCGCGGGTGGTCGAGGCGATCACCGGATCGCTGGACGCCTGGGCGCTGGGGGTCGAGGGCGCGGCGGATCGCTATGGCTCGGGGCTGGGGCTGGGGGTGAACTCGTGGTCGCAGGGGCTGCTGTCAGCGCCGATGGCGGTCTGGGCGCCCGAGGAGCTGCTGCTGACCGCCCTGGGCGGCGCGTTCGCCGGGGGGCGGCTGCGACTGGCGGTGCATTACCTGGCGCTGCGGGTGCCGGATGCGGTGTGAAGGACCGGGGCTCTGCCCCGGCCTTTCTCTCTGAAAACGGTCCACTGGACCATCCGGCGGGAAAAAGCCTCGTGGGCTGTTTTCTGATCCGCCTTCTATTCCGGGCGCTGGGGAGCCCGGGATATTTTCGGCCAGATGAAAGAGGGTTCAGGCGAGGAGAGTTGCGAGGGCGGCGATTTCGGCGGTGATCTGGGCGGCGCCGAGGACGTCGCCGGTGATGCCGCCGAGGCGGCGGCGGGCGTGGCGCAGCAGCAGGAGCTGGGTCAGTGCCACGGCGGCGAGCAGGGTGAGCGCCTGGGTGAGGGGGAGCGTGGCCAGCGCCAGCGCGGCAGCGAGGGCCAGCGCGGCGGTGGCACGCGGGGCGGTCAGGCCATCCGTCGCGGCGGCGGCGAAGCCGCGGGGGCGGGCTTGCGGGCCGGCGAAGTTCATCAGGGCGAGGCCGGCGCGGCTGGCGGCTTGCGCGGCGATCAGGGCGGCGAATATGGCGGCCGGGTGCCAGGCCGCGATGGCGGCGAGCGCGGCCCATCGCAGGCCGAGGGCGGTGATCAGCGCCACGGCGCCGTGACTGCCGATGCGCGAGTCCTTCATGATCTCAAGCCGTTGCGCGGGGCTGCGCCCGCCGCTGAGCCCGTCGGCGAGGTCGGCAAGCCCGTCCTCGTGCAGCGCCCCGGTCAGCAGCAGCCCGGCGGCGAGCGCCAGCCCCGCGGCAATCGCGGGCGGCATGACCGCCGCGGCGGCCAGCAGCACCGCGGCCTGCAGGCCGCCCACCACCACCCCAGCCAGCGGCCACGCCCAGGCCGAGGCGCCGACCGGCGGGCAGTCGCGCAGCTGCGGGACCGGCAGGCGGGTGAGCATGGCCAGCGCAAGGGTGGCCTCGGCGGCGCGGATGCGCAGGGGGGCGGTCACGCGATCCCGGCCTCGGCAAAGGTGGCCATGCCGTCGTGCATTTCCAGCGCGTGGCGCAAGAGCGACAGGGCCACGGCGGCGCCGGAGCCTTCGCCCAGGCGCATGTCCAGCGACAGCAACGGGCGCTTGCCGAGCTGTTCGACCAGTGGCGCGTGGCCGGGCTCGGCGCTGGCGTGGGCGATCAGGCAGTGATCGAGCAGGGCCGGGTCCTGCGCGTGCAGCACGGCGGCCGCAGAACAGCAGATGAAGCCGTCGAGCAGCACCGGAATGCGGGAAGCGCGGGCGGCGAGGATGGCGCCGCAGATCGCGGCTTGTTCGCGGCCGCCGATGGCGGCGAGCAGGTCCAGCGGCGCCAGCCCCTGATGGCGGGCGGCGCCGGTGGCGACGGCGGCGATCTTGCGGGCCATGGTGTCGCCCTCGGCGCCGGTGCCGGCGCCGGTCCAGTCCTCGGCGCGCCCCCCGAACAGCGCCAGGCACAGCGCGGCCGAGACGGTGGAGTTGCCGATGCCCATTTCCCCCAGCGCCAGCACGTCGGCAGCGGGATCGACGGCGGTAGCGCCCTGCGCCATCGCATCGTCGCGTTCGGCCGCGGTCATGGCGGGGCCTTGGGTGAAGTCGGCGGTGGGGCGGTCGAGGTCGAGCGCCACCACCGACAGCGTCGCCCCAGCCACGCGGGCGAGCTGGTTCACTGCCGCGCCGCCCGAGCGGAAGTTCTGCACCATCAGGGCGGTGACCTCTTGCGGGAAGGGGTTGACGCCCTGCGCGCAGACGCCGTGGTTGCCGGCGAACACCACCAGCTGCGCGCGGTCGATCCGCGGTCGCGGGGTGGCGCGCCAGCCGGCCATGAACAGGGCCAGTTCCTCGAGCCGGCCCAGCGAGCCCTGCGGCTTGGTCAGGCTGTCCTGCCGGGCGCGGGCCTCGGCGGCGCTGTCGTGGTCGAATTGGGTCTGCGCGGCGGTGGTGGCGAGGTCTTTCATGGATGCTCCTTTGCGTGCGTCAGCGGGGCGCCCTTGAGGCTGAGCGGCAGGCCGCAGGCGACCAGCACCACGCGGTCGGCGGCGCCCGACACCCGCTGGTTGAGAAACCCGGCCGCGTCGCGGAAAGCGCGCGCAAGTGCGTTGTCGGGGACGATGCCCAGCCCGACCTCGTTGGTGACGATCACCACCGGGTCGCGCTGGTGCGAAAGCGCCTCCAGCAGCGCGTCCGTGGCCGCGTCGATGTCGTGGCCGCCCAGCATCAGGTTGCTGAGCCACAGCGTCAGGCAATCGACCAGCCGCGGGCCGCGGCCGTCGCTGCCCTCAAGCGCAGAGGCGAGGTCAAGGGGGGCGTGCAGATCGTCCCACTCGGGGCCGCGGCGGGCACGGTGGTCGGCGATGCGGGCGGCCATCTCGGCGTCCCCCGGCTCGGCCGTGGCGATGTAGAGCGGGCGCTGGCGGGCGCGGCAGAGGGCGCGGGTCTCGGCCTCGGCCAGGCGGCTTTTGCCCGAGCGGGCGCCGCCGGTGATCAGGGTGATGCGGGTCATGCCGTGGTCGTCCGGGCCAGGGGTCAGTCGGGGGGCTTGTCTGCCGGGACGGGACAAAGCACAACCGCGCCGTGGCCGAAAGATGAAACATTGACCCGGAGCCTGAGCCCTATGACCGGAACGCTGCTGCTGATCCGGCACGCGCCGCTGGCGGATCCCGCGCGGCTGACCGGGCGGCGTGACGTGGCGGCGGTGGTGGATGCGGCGGCGGCGCGACGGCTGGCGGCGCTGGCGGGGCCGGTCTCGCGCGTGGTGTCCAGCCCGGCGCGGCGCTGCCGCGAGACGGCGGCGGCGCTGTGGCCGGGCGTGGCGGTCGCTGAGGACGCGCGGCTGTGGGAGCAGGATTTCGGCAGCTGGGAGGGGATGGCGCTGGCGGAGCTGCCCGATCTGGGGGTGATGGGCGGCGAGGAACTGGCGCGCTCGGCCCCCCATGGCGGCGAGAGTTTCGCAGCGCTGTGCGCGCGCAGCATCCCGGCGCTGGAGGAGCTGGCGGCCAGCGGCGGGCGGGTCGCGGTGGTGGCCCATGCCGGCACGGTGCGGGCGGGGTTGGCGCGGGCGATCGGCGGCGCCGGGGCGGCGCTGGCGTTCCGCGTGGCGCCCCTGTCGCTGACGGTGATCGACGCGGCGCCCTCGGGCTGGTCGGTCGCCTGCGTGAACCTGTCGGTGTGAGCATGGCGCGGTCGCGGGTCCGGGTGGCGGGGCATTTTGGCGAACTGTTGCAGGGGCGGCTGGGGCCGGAGGGGCCGGTGGTGCTGCTGACGCTGCCATGCCCGGCGCTGGGGGTGCGGGCGGTGCGGGTCGCGGCGGGCGCGGCTTTGTCGCTGCGCGGCGGGCTCATTTCGCCTGCGCGGGCGCGGCGGTTCCTTGGTGGGTTGCGGCTGCCGCTGCGGGGCTGCGTGGCGCTGTTCCCCGAGGCGGTGCCGGGGGGCGGCGCGGGCATGTCCACCGCGGCGCTGGTGGCGCTGGCGCGGCTGGCGGGATGGCGGGGCGACCCGCTGCGGCTGGCGCTGGCCTGTATCGCGGCCGAAGGGGCCTCGGACCCGCTGATGCTGCCCGAGGGGGCGGTGCTCTGGGCCTCTCGCGAGGGGCGGGTGGTGCGGGCGATGGCGCCGCTGGAGCCTTGTGAGATCGTCGGCGGATTTGTGGGGCCACCGCGGCGCACCGATCCGGGCAAGGAGGATTTCGCGGATATCTCGGATCTGGTGGCGGGCTGGCGGGGGGATCTGCGGGTACAGGCGGCGCTGGCGGCGGAATCGGCGGCGCGTCGCTGGGGTGAGGCGCCGGCAGCGGTGCTGGCGCATGAATTGAGAGCGTTGGGCTGGGTTGCGGCGCATACCGGCTCGGCGCAGGGGCTGATCTTTGCGCCGGGGAGTGTGCCCGTGGGCGCCGGGGCGGCGCTGCGCGCGGCCGGGTTTGCCGGGGTACTGCGGTTTCGGGCGGGGGTCGGCGCATGAGCCTGGTGGCGATGCTGGTTGCGCTGGGGATCGAGGCGGTGCTGGGCTGGCCCGCTGCGCTTTATCGCCGCTGCGGACATCCGGTCACCTGGCTTGGCGCGCTGATCGCGGCGCTGGACCGGCGCTGGAACTGTGGGCGTCGGCGCCGGCTGAAGGGCGCGGCGGCGGCGGGGCTGGTGATCCTGCTGGCGGGCGCGGTGGGGGCGCTGGTGCAGGCGGCGCTGCCCGCCGGCGTCTGGGGCGCGGTGCTGGCGGGGGTGATCGCCTGGCCACTGATCGCGGCGCGGTCGTTGCACGACCATGTGGCGGCGGTGGCGCGGCCGCTGGCGTCGGGCGATCTGGAGGGCGCGCGGGCGGCGGTGGCGATGATCGTCGGCCGCGACCCCGCGGCGCTGGACGAGGCCGGCGTGGCGCGGGCGGCGCTGGAGAGCCTGGCCGAGAATGCCTCGGACGGGGTGATCGCGCCGCTGTTCTGGGGGGCGGTGGCGGGACTGCCTGGGATCGCGGCCTACAAGGCGGCCAACACGCTGGATTCGATGATCGGCCACCGCACCGCGCGGCACGAGGAGTTCGGCTGGGCGGCGGCGCGGATCGACGATGTGGCGAACCTGATCCCGGCGCGGCTGACGGCGCTGCTGATCGCGCTTGCGGGCGGGCGGTTCGCGGCGGCGTGGCGGGTGATGCGCCGCGATGCGCGGCACCACCGTTCGCCCAACGGCGGCTGGCCCGAGGCCGCGATGGCGGGGGCGCTGGGGGTGCGGCTGTCGGGGCCGCGGATCTATGCGGACCGGGTGGCGGCCGAGCCGTGGCTGAATGCTGGCGCGGCTGATCCGGGCGCGAGCGAGCTGCGGCGCGGGCTGGCGGTCTATCGGGGGGCGGTGGCGCTGGCGGCGGTGGTGCTTGCGGTGGTGGCGGTGGTTTGAGATGGCGCGGACCGGGGGCCATTGCCGTGGGGTTCCTCGCTGAAAACGGTCCACCGGACCATCGGCGGGAAAACGGCCTCGGGGCTGTTTTCTGGTCCGCCTCCTGTTCCGGGCGCTCGCAAGCCCCGGATTTTGGACAAGGAAGAACGGGGATGTCTGGACAAGGATGATGATGCGGGATCACGGGGGCAATCTGGACGCGGCGCGGGGGCGCTATGGCGACGGGGAGTGGATCGACCTCTCGACCGGGATCAACCGGGTGCCCTATCCGCTGCCCGCGATCCCGGCCACGGCGTGGCAGGCGCTGCCGGATCGCGCGGCAATGGCGGGGCTGATCCGGGCAGCGCAGGCGGCCTATGCAACCGGGGCGGCGGTGCTGCCGGTGGCGGGGGCGCAGGCGGCGATCCAGATGATCCCGCGGGCGTTTCCCGTGGGCCTCGCCCGGGTGCTGGGGCCGACCTACAACGAACACGCGGGGGCGCTGCGCGCGGCGGGCTGGCGGGTCGAGGAGGTGGGCGAGCTCTCCGCGCTGGCCGGGGCTGATCTGGCGGTGGTTGTCAATCCGAACAACCCGGACGGGAGTTGTCATGCGCCCGAGGCGCTGCGGCGTCTGGCGGGGCAGGTCGGGCGGCTGGTGGTGGACGAAAGCTTCGCCGACCCGGTGCCGGAACTGTCGCTGGCGCCCGCGCCGGGGCGGGCGCTGGTACTGCGCTCGTTCGGCAAGTTCTACGGGCTGGCCGGGGTGCGGCTAGGATTCGTGCTGGGGGACGAGGCCGCGATTGCCGCGCTGGCGGCGCTGGCGGGGCCGTGGCCGGTGTCGGGGCCGGCGATCGCCATCGGCTGCGCGGCGCTGGCGGATCGGGACTGGGCGGCGGAGAGTGTTGCGCGATTGCAGGACGACGCCCGGCGGCTGGATGGGCTGGCGGCAGGCGCGGGCTGGCGGCTGGTCGGCGGCGGGCATCTGTTTCGCCTGTATGACACGCCGGATGCGGCGGCGGCGCAGGAGCTGCTGGGCCGGCACCATATCTGGTCGCGGATCTTTCCGTGGCATCGGCGCTGGCTGCGGCTGGGGCTGCCAGCGCCGGGCGAGTGGGCCCGGGTCGAGGCGGCGCTGCGCCCCTAGCGCGCCAGCGCCAGCAGGCCGTCCACGTCCAGATGCGCCTCGAGATGATCGGCGAGGGCGTCGAGCGCCTGTTCCACGCCGGCCTCGTAATCGAGGCTCGAGGGCGCGGCGCCCAGCCGGGAAAGGAAAGCGCGGCGGAAATCGTTGCTGGCAAAGGCGCCGTGCAGATAGCTGCCCATGATGCGGCCGTTGGCCGAGGTGGCGCCCTCGGGCTGGCCGCCAATCAGCGCAAAGGGGCGGGCGCAGTCGGGGCCGGTGCTGCGGCCGAGGTGGATCTCATAGCCGCGGATCGGCTGGCCGGTGGCTTCATGGGTGCCCTCGACCAGCGCCAGGCGCTTGTCGGCGGTCATTTCGGTCGCGAGATCCAGCAGGCCGAGGCCCGGGGTCTCGCCGGCCGGACCCTCGACGCCCGCTGGGTCGCGGATCACCTGGCCGAGCATCTGGAAGCCGCCGCAGAGCCCCAGCACATGGCCGCCGCGCCGGACATGGGCGGCAAGGTCGATGTCCCAGCCCTGCGCGCGCAGGAACGCCAGATCGGCGCGGGTGGACTTGCTGCCGGGCAGGATCACCAGCGCGGCGTCACCCGGGATGGGCTGGCCGGCGCGCAGCAGGGTCAGCCGCACCCCCGGCTCGGCCGCGAGCGGGTCGAGATCGTCGAAATTGGCGATGCGGGAAAACCCCAGCGCCACCACATGCAGCCCCTCGCCGC
This sequence comes from Paracoccus sp. SJTW-4, assembly GCF_047716885.1. Taxonomy (NCBI): domain Bacteria; kingdom Pseudomonadati; phylum Pseudomonadota; class Alphaproteobacteria; order Rhodobacterales; family Paracoccaceae; genus Paracoccus; species Paracoccus sp. SJTW-4. The sequence continues at coordinate 392,809 of NZ_CP136681.1, forward strand.
TGCCGGTGGGCAGGTCCAGCGCATCCTCGGCCGGCAGAAGATGCGCCAGCGGGAACCACGGCAGCACCCCGTAGCCGCGCCAGCCGGTGCGCGATTCGATCAGCCGGTAGCCGTCGTCGAAGAGGCTGGGATCGCCGCGGAACTTGTTGACCAGAAAGCCGGAAATCATCGCGGCGTCTTCCGGTTCGATCACCGCCTGGGTGCCGACGATCTGCGCGATCACGCCGCCGCGGTCGATGTCGCCGGCCAGCACCACCGGCACCTTACCGGCGCGGGCAAAGCCCATGTTGGCGATGTCGCGGGGGCGCAGGTTGACCTCGGCCGGGCTGCCGGCGCCCTCGACGATGACCAGATCATGCGCGGCAGACAGGCGGCGGAAACTGTCCAGGACCCGGGGCAGCAGCGAGGTCTTGAGCGCCGAATATTCCCCCGCCCGCACCGTCGCGGCCAACCGCCCCTGTACGATCACCTGGCAGCCGGTTTCGGATTCGGGCTTGAGCAGCACCGGGTTCATGTCGACCAGCGGTGCGATTCCGCAGGCGCGGGCCTGCAATGCCTGCGCGCGCCCGATCTCGCCCCCGTCGGCGGTGACGGCGGCGTTGTTGGACATGTTCTGCGGCTTGAAGGGCGCGACTGACAGCCCGCGCCTGCGTGCCGCACGGCAGAGCCCGGCGACCAGCATCGACTTGCCGACGTTCGAGCCGGTGCCCTGGATCATCAACGCCGGCATCAGGGGGCAGCCCCGTGCTTGGGTGTGCCGCCGGGGCCTCCGGCGGGGATATTTGGACCACGCTGAAAGAAGGGGTTGCACCCTGCCTTGGGCCGGCGGACCGGGGAAGACAGGGTGCTTTCACCGTGGACGGTCATCGGCGTCCCCGCCTGTACCGTGCATCCCTTGGACCATGAAACGCTGAAGATTCGGTTAACGGCTCTTTCATCGTGGCGAAAATATCCCGGGGTCCGGGGCGGCGCCCCGGTCCGGCGCATCAGAACTCGACCCCCGGCTGCGCCTTGATGCCGCCGCGGAAGGGGTGTTTCACCAGCGTCATCTCGGTCACCAGATCGGCCAGCTCGACCAGCTCGGGGGCAGCGTTGCGGCCGGTCAGGCAGACATGGGTCAGCGCGGGTTTTTCGTCGCGCAGGAAATCCAGCACCTCGTCCAGCGGCAGATAGCCGTAGCGCAGCGCGATGTTGATCTCGTCCAGCAGCACGAAGCGGATTGCGGGGTCGCGGATCAGCTCCTTGGCCTTGTCCCAGCCGGCACGGGCGGCGGCGATGTCGCGGGTCTTGTCCTGGGTTTCCCAGGTGAAGCCCTCGCCCATCGCGTGGAACTGGCACAGGTCGGCGAAATGCGTGGTCAGCAGGCGGCGTTCGCCCGTGTCCCAGGCGCCCTTGATGAACTGCACCACTGCGCAGGGCATCCCATGCGCCACGCAGCGCAGGATCATCCCGAAGCCCGAGGACGACTTGCCCTTGCCCGGGCCGGTGTGAACGATGATCAGGCCCTTTTCGCCCTCTTTCCCCGCCATGATCCTGTCGCGGGCGGCTTTCTTCCGGGCCATCTTTTCGGCGTGGCGATCGTGGTCGGTGGTGCTGTCCATCGGCTGTCCCTTGACATCGGGGGTGCGCCCGCGGCAGTTGGGCGGTGTCGGTTCCTGTCTATGACAGGCGAAGAGGGAATGATCTAGGGCCCCGGCCCGAAGTTCAGCCGCCCCCGCGACCGTGACCGGAGAGGTCGTCCAAGCCACTGGCATTCGTGCCGGGAAGGCGGGCGACCGGGGCCGCAAGGCCCGGCTCCGCAAGCCGGGAGACCTGCCGACACGGTTATGTTTCGGGCGGACGGGGTGTTCCGCGGCCGAGGTGTGTCGCGCCTGCCGGCCGTCCCCTTGCGTCATTGCCCCGTCCCTGAGGATGGGCGCGCGATGACGGTTACGCTGCATGTCTGCACCACCTGCCGGGCCGGTCTGCCGGTGGCCGAGGGCGAAAAGACCCCCGGCACCAGGCTGCTGGCGGCGCTGGCGCTGCACCCCCAGCTGCCGCCGGGGCTGCGGGTGGTGGGGGTGGCGTGCCTCTCGGCCTGCGACAACGGTTGCGCGGTGGCGCTGACCGGGCCGGGGCGCTGGTCCTATGTCTATGGCCGCCTGTCCCCCGACGATGCCTCCGACATCCTTGCCGGCGCCCGCGCCTATGCCGCCGCCCCCGACGGGCTGTCGCCCTGGCGCGAGCGGCCGGTGATCTTCCGCAAGCAGTCGCTTGCCCGCATCCCCCCGATGGAGAGCTGAATGTCCGATCTTGCCAAGACCCCCGTCACCGTCATCACCGGCTTTCTCGGCTCGGGGAAGACCACGCTGATCCGGCATCTGATGCAGAACCCGCAGGGTCGCCGGCTGGCGGTGCTGGTCAATGAATTCGGCACCGTCGGCGTCGATGGCGACATCCTGCGCGATTGCGCCGATGAGAACTGCCCGGCGGGTAATATCGTGGAGCTCGCCAACGGCTGCATCTGCTGCACCGTCGCCGACGACTTCATCCCGACCATCGAGGCGCTGCTGTCGCGCGAGCCCCGTCCCGATCACATCCTGATCGAGACCTCGGGGCTGGCGCTGCCCAAGCCGCTGCTCAAGGCCTTCGACTGGCCCGAGATCCGTTCGCGCATCACCGTGGACGGGGTGGTGGCGCTGGCGGATGCCGAGGCGGTGGCCGCAGGCCGCTTTGCCCCCGACCCCGAGGCGGTCGAGGCGCAGCGGGCGGCCGACGACAGCCTGGACCACGAGACGCCGCTTTCCGAGGTATTCGAGGACCAGATCGCTTGCGCCGACCTGATCCTGCTGACCAAGGCCGACCTGGCCGGCAAGGCCGGTCTGGCCGCCGCGCGCGCGGCGATCGCGGCCGAGGCGCCGCGCCCGGTCCCGATGCTGGCGGTGACCGACGGGGCGGTGGACCCGCGGGTGGTGCTGGGGCTGAACGCTGCCGCCGAGGACGACCTTGCCGCCCGCCCCAGCCACCATGACGGCGCCGACGACCATGAACACGACGATTTCGCCAGCGCCGTGATCGCGCTGCCCGAGATCGCCGAGGCGGCCGCGCTGGCCGAGGCGGTGGCGGCGCTGGGGCGCGACCACAAGGTGCTGCGGGTCAAGGGCCATGTCGCCGTCGCCGGCAAGCCGATGCGGCTGCTGGTGCAGGCGGTGGGGGCGCGGGTGCGCCAGCAGTTCGACCGCCCCTGGGGCGAGGCCCCGCGGCAGTCGCGGCTGGTGGTGATCGCGGAACGCGGCGATCTGGATCCCGCCGCCATCGCCGCGCATCTGGGCGGCTCGGTCGAGGCCTCCGACCTCTGATGCATGTGGTCTTTCGCGAAAGCCACGGGCTCGAGGAAACCGCGGCCCCCTATGACCCCGGCCAGACGCCGGCGGACATAGTGGTGCTGTCGTTTTCCGACAGCGACCTGGGGGCTTTCGCGGAAGGCTGGCGGGGGAGGGACGGGCCGCGGCCGTCGCTGCGGTTGCAGAACCTGGTGGCGCTGCGCCATCCGGTGTCGGTCGATAGCTATCTGGACAACACCCTGTCGGGGGCGCGGGCCATCCTGATCCGGCTGCTGGGGGGCGAAAGCTACTGGGCTTACGGGCTGGCCAGCGTGCAGGATCTGGCGCGCAGGCGCGGGATTGCGCTGGCGGTGCTGCCGGTGGACGGGCGCCAGGATCCGGCGCTGGCGGCGGCCTCGACGGTGGCGCCGGCGCTGCTGTCGCGGCTGACGGCGCTGTGCGACATGGGCGGGGCCGCGGCGGCAGGGGCGGCGCTGACGGAACTCGGCCGCGCCTGCGGGCTGGCGCTGCCGATGCCGGGGCCGGTGGGCGAGCTGCCCGCCTGCGGCTGGTGGAGCCCCGAGGCCGGCGTGACCGCCCGCCCCGAGGGGGTCGGCCCCTGGGCGGTGGTGGTGTTCTATCGCAGCTATCTGGCCGCTGCCGATATCGACCCGGTGGCGGCGATGATTGATGCCCTGCGGGCGCGGGGGTTCCGGGCGGCGGGGCTGTTTGCGCCGTCGCTGAAGGGGGCCTCGGCGGCGTGGGTGGAGCGCGAGCTGCGCGCCCTGTCCCCCGCCGCCATCGTCAACGCCACCGCGTTTTCCGCGCGCGAAAGGGGCGTGTCGCCGCTGGATGCGCCGGGGTGCCCGGTGCATCAGCTGGCGCTGTCCACCGCCCGCCGGCGGGATTGGGAAGGCGCGGCGCGGGGGCTGTCGCCCGCCGATCTGGCGATGCATGTGGTGCTGCCCGAGGTGGACGGCCGCATCCTTGCCGGGGTGGTCAGCTTCAAGCAGCCGACGCGGCGCGACGAGGCCCTGCAATATTCCCGCTTTGTCCACCGCGCTGATCCGCAGCTGGTTGACGCCGCTGCCGACCGTGTGGCGGCGTGGCACCGGCTGGGAACGGTGCCGGCGGCGCAGCGGAAACTGGCGCTGGTGCTGTCCACCTATCCCGGCCGTCCCGACCAGATCGCCCATGCGGTGGGGCTGGATGCGCTGGCCTCGGCCGATGCGATGCTGCGGCTGCTGGGGGATCGCGGCTGGACCTGCGCGCCGGGGGCGGCGCTCGCGCCGTCGCTGCGGGAGACCATCCGCTGGCCGCTGTCCGAGTATCTGCGGGCGCTGGCCTTGCTGCCGCAGCCCCTGCGCGATGATCTGGCGGCCTCCTGGGGCGCACCGGAGACCGACCCGGCGGTTGCGGGCGGCGCCTTCCATTTCGCCGCCGTCCGCCGCGGCAACGCCTTGGTTGCCTTGCAGCCCGAGCGCGGGCAGCCGCAGCTGCGCGAGGATGATTACCACGACCTGACCCGCACCCCCCGCCATCACTACGTCGCCTTTTACCTGTGGCTGCGCTCGCAGGGGCTGCACGCGCTGGTGCATGTCGGTGCGCATGGGACGCTCGAGTGGCTGCCGGGCAAGGCGGTCGCGCTGGGGCCGGAATGCTGGCCGCAGGCGCTGCTGGGCGAGCTGCCGGTGATCTATCCCTTTATCGTCAACGACCCCGGCGAGGCCGCGCAGGCCAAGCGCCGCCTCGGCGCGGTGACGCTGGGCCATGTGCCGCCGCCGCTGCTGCAGTCCGCGCTGCCCGAGGCGCTGGCGGGGCTCGAGCGGCTGCTGGACGAATACGCGACCGCCGACGGGCTGGACCCCTCGCGCCGCACCCGGCTGATCGCGACGATCCGGCAGGCGGCGCAGGCGGCGGGGGTCGAAGATGACCTGGCGATCCCCGCCGGTGCCTCGGCCGCCGAGGCGATCCCGCGCATCGACCGCTTCGTCTGCGATCTCAAGGAAAGCCGCTTCGGCGACGGGCTGCATGTCTATGGCGCGGCGGCGGGCGAGGCCGAGGGGCTGCTGGCGGCGCTGGACGGGCGGCGGGTCGAGCCGGGGCCCTCGGGCTCGCCCGCGCGGGGGCGCGGCGACGTGCTGCCCACCGGGCGCAACCTGTTTGCGGTCGATCCCCGCGCGGTGCCGACGCGCGCCGCCCATGCGCAGGGGGTGAAGCTGGCCGAGGAATTGCTGCGCGCGCATCTGCAGGATCACGGCGACTGGCCGCGCGGGCTGGTGGTGGATCTGTGGGGCTCGGCCTCGATGCGCACGGCGGGGGAAGAATTCGCGATGGCGCTGCATCTGGCCGGGCTGGCGCCGGTCTGGGACGGCGCCACCGGCCGCGTCACCGGGGTCGAGGTGGTGCCGCTGGCGCTGCTGGGGCGGCCGCGCATCGACGTGACGCTGCGGGTTTCCGGGCTGTTTCGCGACATCTTCCCCGGGCTGGCGGGGCTGTTCGAACTGGGCGCCGAGGCGCTGGCCGCGCGCGAGGAAACCGCCGCCGACAACCCCTATCTGTCCCGCGCGCCGCGGGTGTTCGGGCCACGGCCGGGGTCCTATGGGCTGGGCATGGGCGACCTGAGTGCCGATCTGTCCGACGCGGGCCGGCAGGCGGCGGGGCTGGCCTGGCTGGCGGGCTCGGAATGGGTGGTCGACGGGGCCGAGGGGCGGCGCGACCGCGCGGCGCTGGAATCGCGGCTGGCCGGGGCGGATGCGGTGGTGCATGTGCAGGATCTGGCGGAAACCGACCTGCTGATGGCCCCCGATTTCGCCGCGCATCAGGCCGGCGTGCTGGCGGCGCGGGCGGCGCTTGGCCTGCCCGAGGCGGCGGCCTGGCATCTGGACAGCAGCCGGGTCGAGGCGCCGCGCGCCCGCCCCCTGGGGGCCGAGATCGCCCGCGTGGTCCGCGCCCGCGCCGCCAATCCCGACTGGGCCGCCGGGATGATGCGCCACGGCTTCCGCGGCGGCGCCGAGATCGCCGCCACGCTGGACAACCTCGCGGCCTTTGCGCAGCTGACCCGTTCCGTGCCTAGGCATCTGTTCGATCTCTACCACGAGGCCACGCTGGGGCGCGACGAGGTGGTGGCGTTCCTCGATGCCGAGAACCCGCAGGCGCTGGCCATGCTGCGCGCGCGTTTCGACGCGCTGCGCGCGGCCGGGCTGTGGCGGGGGCTGCGCAACTCGACGGGGGGTGAGCGGCTGTGAGCGTGGTCACTGGGGGCGTTGCCCCCGTCTCCTGCGGAGACTCCCCCGGGGTATTTGGGCCAGAAAGAAGTCCCATCGTGCAGGGCTGGTGCCCGGGGGCGTTGCGGCCGATGGCGTCGGGCGACGGGCTGGTGGTGCGGGTGCGGCCGCCGGGCGGGCGGCTGACGCAGGTGCAGGCTGCGGAGCTGGCGGCGCTGGCGGGCGCGCATGGCAGCGGGGTGATCGATCTGTCCTCGCGCGCCAATCTGCAGCTGCGCGGGGTGCGGGAAGGCAGCCACGGGGCGCTGGTCGAAGGGCTGCGCGTTCTCGGGCTGGTGGATGCGTCGGTTGCGGCCGAAACGAGGCGCAATATCGTGGTGACTCCGTTCGCCGACGCGGCGGCGGATGCGCTGGCCGCAGGGTTGGCCGAGGCGCTGGCGGCGGCCGCGGATCTGGCGCTGCCCGGGAAGTTCGGCTTTGCGGTCGATACCGGGCCGCGGCCGGTGCTGCGGCGCGTGTCGGCGGATGTGCGGATCGAGCGTCTGGGAGAGGCGTTCCTGCTGCGCGCCGACGAGTTGGACGTAGGGCGGCTGACGGATGATCCCGTGGCGGATGCGCTGGCTTTGGCGCGCTGGTTCCTGCGCAATGGCGGCGCCCCGGAGGGTCGGGGGCGGATGGCGGCGCTGGTGGCGCGGTGCCGGCCTGAGGGGTTCGACGTGGCCCCCGCCGAGCCTGCGCCCGAGCCGGTGCCGGGGCTGGTGGCGCAGGGGGCGCTGGTGGGCCTCGCCTTCGGGCAGATGCAGGCCGGGACGCTCGCCGCGCTGGCCGCGCTGGGGCCGATCCGTGCGACGCCCTGGCGGATGCTGCTGGTCGAGGGGCTGGCGGCGATGCCCCCCCTGCACGGGCTGATCACCGACCCCGCCGACCCGTTGCGCCGTGTCGTCGCCTGCACCGGCGCGCCCCATTGCCCGCAGGCGCTGGGGCCGACCCGGGTGCTGGCGCGCGCGCTGGCCCCGCAGCTGCCGCCGGGCTGCCTGCTGCATGTCTCGGGCTGCGCCAAGGGCTGCGCCCATCCCCGTTCCGCGGACCTCACGCTGGTCGCGCGGGGGCGGGGCTATGATCTCGTCCGCGCCGGCAGGGCGGCGGACCCGGCTTTCCTGTCAATTCCCGGAACCCCCGATGCGCTACCATTATGAAACCGACGGGGCGGCGATCTATCGCGCCTCATTCGCCACCATCCGGGCCGAGGCCGATCTGGCCCGTTTCGACCCCGACGAAGAACCCGTGGCCGTGCGGATGATCCATGCCGCGGGGCTGGTCGGACTGGAACGCGACATCCGCTTTTCGCCCGGCTTTGCCGCGGTGGCGCGGGCGGCGCTGGCCGCGGGCGCGCCGATCCTGTGCGATGCGCGCATGGTCAGTGAAGGCATCACCCGCGCCCGGCTGCCCGCCGACAACCCGGTGATCTGCACGCTGAACGACCCGCAGGTGCCGGCGCTGGCGGCGACCATGGGCAACACCAGATCCGTCGCGGCGGTCGAGCTGTGGCGCCCGCATCTGGCCGGCGCGGTGGTCGCCATCGGCAATGCGCCGACCGCGCTGTTCCATCTGCTCAACCTGCTCGGGGATCCCGGCTGGCCGCGCCCGGCAGCGATCATCGGCTGCCCGGTGGGCTTTATCGGGGCCGCGGAATCCAAGGCGGCGTTGATGGAGGCGCCCCCGGTGCCCGCCATGGCGGTGCTGGGCCGGCTGGGCGGCAGCGCCGTCACCGTCGCCGCGCTGAACGCGCTGGCATCAAGGGTCGAGTGATGGCGCGGATCATCTGTGCCGGCTTAGGCCCGGGCGACCCCGACCTGATGAGCGTGCGCGCCGCCCGCGCCCTGCGCGGCGCCCGCCGCATCGCCTATTTCCGCAAGCCCGGCCGCCCCGGCATGGCGCGGCGCATCGTTCAGGGGATGCTTGCCCCCGGCTGCGTCGAGCTGGCAATGGAATACCCCGTCACCACCGAAATCCCGCTGTCCGACCCCGCCTATAACGCGCAGCTGGCCGCGTTTTACGACCACTGGGCCGAGCGGCTGGCCGCATTGCCCGGCGAGGTGGTGGTGCTGTGCGAGGGCGACCCGTTCTTTTATGGCAGCTTCATGCACCTGCACCTGCGCCTGCAGGGGCGCTGCGAGATCGAGGTGATCCCCGGCATCACCGGCATGTCGGGCTGCTGGACCGCAACCGATATGCCGATCGCCTGGGGCGACGACGTGCTGACCGTTCTGATGGGCACGCTGGACGAGGACACCCTGGCCGCGCGCATGGCGGGCACCGACGCGCTGGTGGTGATGAAGACCGGGCGCAACCTGCCCAAGCTGCGCCGCGCGCTTGCCCGCGCCGGGCGGCTGGACGCGGCCTGGCTGGTGGAACGCGGCACCATGCAAGGGCAGCGCGTGCAGCGGCTGGTGGAATCCGACGCCGAGGTGGCGCCGTATTTCGCGATTCTGCTGGTGCACGGGCAGGGGCGGCGCCCCCTCGCCGTGCCGGAGGCTGCGGAATGAGCGGCTGGCTGGCCGTGGCCGGGCTGGGGCCGGGGGACGAGGCGCTGCTGACCCCCGAGGTGAGCGAGGCGCTGTCCCGCGCCACCGATATCGTGGGCTACGGCCCCTATGTGGCGCGGGTGGCGGCGCGACCGGGGTTGGTGCTGCATCCCTCGGACAACCGGGTGGAACTGGACCGTGCCCGCCATGCGCTGGAACTGGCCGCGGCGGGGCGGCGGGTGGTGGTGGTGTCCTCGGGCGATCCGGGGGTGTTCGCCATGGCCTCGGCGCTGTTCGAGGCGGTCGAGGCCGAGCCGCGGTTTGCGGCGCTCGACATCAGCATCCTGCCGGGGATCACCGCGATGCTGGCCGCCGCTGCTCGGCTGGGGGCGCCGCTGGGCCATGATTTCGCGGCGATCAACCTGTCCGACAACCTCAAGCCCTTTGCGCTGGTGGAACGGCGGGTGCTGGCGGCGGCGCAGGCGGGGTTTGCGCTGGCCTTCTACAACCCCCGCTCGGCCGCGCGGCCGCATCAGTTCGCGCGCGTTCTGAACCTGCTGCGCGGATGTTGCGAACCGGGGCGGCTGATCGCCTTTGCCCGCGCCGTGACCACGGCGCAGGAATCGCTGCAAGTGGTGACGCTGGCCGAGGCCGTGCCCGAGATGGCCGACATGCGCACGGTGGTGCTGGTCGGCAATGCCGACACGCGGCTTGTGGGGCGCTGGATCTATACCCCGCGTTCGGCCGGGGGCGTGCGATGAAGCCACGCCATCGCCTGCGCGGCCGACGCCACGGTTTCCCTTGCCGGGATCGCCGGGCGCTGCACCATCACCACCGGCAGGCGCAGCGCGCGGGCGGCGTCGAGCTTGGCGCGCGCACCCTCGCCGCCGGCATTCTTGGCGACCACGATCTGGATGCGGTGATCGCGCATCAGCGCCATGTCGCCGTCTTTGGTGAAGGGGCCGCGGTCAACCACGCGGCTGGCGCGGGGCAGGGGCACCGGCTCGGGGTCGACAAAGCGCAGCAACCAGCGGTGCGGCAGGGCGGCGAAGATGTCGAGGTTCTGGCGGCCGATGGCGAGGAACACATTCGCCGGCGTCCGGGGCAGGGCCGTGGCCGCAGCGGCCAGGTCCGGCACCATTGTCCAGTCGTCGTCTTGGGCCTGCGCCCATGCGGGACGTTCCAGCGCCAGCAGCGGCACCCCCGTCGCCGCGCAGGCCGTAACCGCGTTGCAGCTGATGCTGGCGGCAAACGGGTGGGTGGCGTCGATCATATGGGTAAAGCCGCCCTCGCGCAGACACGCCGCCAGCCCCTCGGCGCCGCCGAAGCCGCCGATGCGCAGGGGCAGCGGCTGCGGGCGCGGCGTGCTGGTGCGGCCGGCATAGGAATACAGCGCCTCGACCCCGGCCTCGGCGAGGGCGCGGGCCATGGCGGCGGCCTCGGTGGTGCCGCCCAGCAGCAGAACCCGCATGTCTGATCCCTGGCTGTCCATCATCGGTCTGGGCGAGGATGGCCTGTCCGGCCTGTCGCCCGCAAGCCGTGCCGCGCTGGACGGCGCCGAAATCGTGTTCGGTGGGCCGCGGCATCTGCGGCTGGCGCAGGCGGGGCGGCGCGGGCGGGCGTGGCCGGTGCCTTTCGACCTCGCCCCGGTGCTGGCCTGCCGGGGGCAGCGCGTGGCGGTGCTGGCCTCGGGCGATCCGTTCTGGCACGGGGCCGGCGGCAGTCTGGCGGCGCAGCTTTCCCCCGGCGAGTGGCGGGCGTTCCCGGCGCCGTCCAGCTTTTCGCTGGCCGCGGCACGGCTGGGCTGGCGGATCGAGGATACCGCCTGCCTTGGCCTGCACGCCGCGCCGTTCGAGCGGCTGCTGCCGGTGCTGCGCCCGGGGGGGCGCGCCATCCTGCTGCTGCGCGACGGGCAGGCCCCGGCGGCGCTGGCGGCATGGCTGGCGGCGCGCGGCTGGGGGGCGTCCACGCTGTGGGTGCTAGAGGCGCTTGGCGGCCCGCGCGAGCGCATCCGTCAGGCGACGGCGGCGGGGTTCGAGTTGCACGGCACGCGGCCGCCGGTGGCGGTGGCGGTGCAGGCCGCAGGCGGGGTGGCGCGCCGGGCGGGGCCGGGCCTGCCGGACGATGCGTTCCAGCATGACGGCCAGATCACCCGCGCGCCGGTCCGCGCCCTGACGCTGGCGGCGCTGGCACCGCGTCCGGGGGCGCTGCTGTGGGATCTGGGCGCGGGGTCGGGCTCGGTGGCGGTGGAGTGGGCGCTTGCGGGCGGCCGCGCGGTGGCGGTCGAGCGCCGCGCTGACCGTTTGGGGAACATTATTACCAACATCAAAGGCTTCGGACTGGCCGAGGCGGTCTCGGCGCTGCAGTCCGACAGCACTGCCGCCTTGCCCAGCCTGCCCGACCCCGATGCGGTGTTCGTCGGCGGCGGGCTGACCGAGGCGCTGGCCGCGGCACTGTGGGCGCGCCTCCCCCCCGGCACAAGGCTGGTCGCCAATGCGGTGACGCTGGAAACCGAGGCGCTGCTGGCGCAGCTGCACCACCGCCACGGCGGCACCCTGCTGCGGATCGAGCTGGCCGAGGCCGCCCCCCTGGGCGGGTTCCGCGGCTGGCAGCCGGCGCGGCCGGTGGTGCAATGGGCGGTGACGCGATGAGGGTCGCGGGTTTCGGGATGAACAGCCGCGCCACCCTCGAGTCGCTGCGCGCGGCGCTGGCCGCCGCCGGCCCGGCCGAGGCGCTGGCGGCGCTCGGTGGCGCCGGTCCGGCCGAGGCGCTGGCGGCGCTGCCCGGCCACGCAGCGATGGTCGCGGAACTGGCGCGAGCGCTGGACCTGCCGCTGATCGAGGTCGCCTCGGTCGCCGGCATCCTCACGCCGACGCAATCCTCCCGCAGCCTCGCCGCACACCACACTGGTAGCATCGCCGAGGCGGTGGCGCTGGCCGCCGCCGGCCCCGGCGCGCGACTGCTCGCCCCCCGCGCGACCTCCCCCGACCGCTGCGCCACCTGCGCCATTGCAGTTATCCGGCCGGGAGCCTCGACGTGACGTCGCGCGCGTCATGGCCCCTCGCGCCCTCTGGCCCGACCGCGGTGCCACCTGCGCCATCTGCTTCTTCGCCCGGCCCGGAGCCTCGGCATGATCGCCCATCTCATCGTTACCGGCCTCGTCGGGCGCATCGCCCCGTCAAACCGCCGCGCCCTTGCCCAGACAGGAACCCCGACATGACCGTCCATTTCATCGGCGCCGGCCCCGGTGCTGCCGACCTCATCACCCTGCGCGGGCGCGACCTGATCGCGGGCTCGCCGGTCTGTCTCTATGCCGGGTCGCTGGTGCCGCAGGCGCTGCTGGAGCACTGCCCGCCGGGCGCGCGGATCGTGAACACCGCGCCCCTGTCGCTGGACGAGATCATTGCCGAGATCGCTGCCGCCCATGCGGCCGGGCACGACGTGGCGCGGCTGCATTCGGGCGACCTGTCGGTGTGGTCGGCGATGGGCGAGCAGCTGCGGCGGCTGCGCGCGCTGGGGATCCCCTGTGACGTGACGCCCGGCGTGCCCTCTTTCGCGGCCGCCGCCGCCGCGCTGGCGGCCGAACTGACCCTGCCCGGGGTTGCGCAATCGCTGGTGCTGACGCGGACCTCGGGGCGGGCCTCGGCCATGCCCGAGGGCGAGACCTTGGCCGCATTCGCCGCCACCGGGGCGACACTGGCCATCCATCTGTCGGTGCATGTGCTGGAGCGGGTGATCGCCGAGCTGACGCCGCATTACGGCGGCGATTGCCCGGTGGCGGTGGTGTTCCGTGCCAGCTGGCCCGACCAGCGCATCATCCGCGCCACGCTGGCGACGCTGGAGCCCTTGCTGGGGGTGGGCGAACGCACCGGGCTGATTCTGGTTGGCCCGGCGCTGGCGCAGGAAGGTTTCGCCGAAAGCCGGCTTTACGCGGGCGATTACGACCGCCGCTTCCGCCCCGTGGGCAGCGCCCCGAGGTACCCGGAATGAGCGCGGCGACCCCTGGGTTGATCGTCGCCGCGCCGGCCTCGGGGACCGGCAAGACCACCGTGGCGCTGGGGCTGATGGCGGCGTTTCGCGCGCAGGGGCTGGCGGTGCAACCCTTCAAGAACGGCCCCGACTATATTGATCCCGGGTTTCATGCCGCGGCGACCGGGCGGCAGTCCTTCAACCTTGACAGTTGGGCGATGGCGGCGCCGCGCATCGCCGGGCTGGTCGGCGCCGCGGCGGATGCGGATCTGGCGATCGCCGAGGGCTCGATGGGGCTCTTCGACGGGGTGGCGCTGCCGGGTGAGGCCGGCACCGGCAGCGGGGCAGAGCTGGCGGCGCTGACCGGCTGGCCGGTGCTGCTGGTGCTGGATGTGTCCGGGCAGGCGCAATCGGCGGCGGCGACCGCGCTGGGGTTCGCACGGCTGCGTCCCGATCTGCAACTGGCGGGGGTGGTGCTGAACCGCGTCGCCTCAGTCCGCCACGAGGCGCTGGTGCGCGACGGCATGGCGCAAGCGGGCATCACCGTGCTGGGGGCGCTGCCCCGCCGCCCCGATCTGGAACTGCCCGAGCGGCATCTGGGGCTAGTGCAGGCCGAGGAACAGTCGGACCTGACCGCCCGCATCGACGCGCTGGCCGAGTTCATCGCCGCGCATTGCGATCTTGCCGCGATAAGGGCGGCGGCAAGCGGCATCCTGCCCCCCGCCGCGCCCCTGCCGGTCACGCCCCCCGGCCAGCGCATCGCCCTGTCGCGGGATGCGGCGTTTTCCTTTGTCTACCCGCATCTGCTGGCCGGCTGGCGGGCGGCGGGGGCCGAGGTGGTGACGTTTTCGCCCCTGGCCGATCAGGGGCCGGACGCTGCGGCCGATGTCTGCTGGCTGCCGGGCGGCTATCCCGAACTTCACGCCGGGCGGCTGGCGGCAGCTGGAAATTTCCACCGCGCGCTGGCGGATTTCGCGGCCTCTCGCCCGGTGCATGGCGAATGCGGCGGCTATATGGTGCTGGGGCAGGGATTGGTCACGGCGGACGGCACGAGGCACCGCATGACCGGGCTGCTGGGGCTGGAAACCAGCTTTGCCAAGCGCCGGATGAACCTCGGATACCGGCTGGCCGAGCTGCGCGCGCCGATGCCCGGCCACCCGCCGGGGACGCGGCTGCGCGGGCATGAGTTCCATTATGCCACCACCACCGCCCAACCCGACGCGGCGCTGGCGCTGGTGCGGGATGCGACGGGGGCGGAGCTGCCCGGCACCGGCTCGCGCCGCGGGAATGTCACCGGGACGTTCTTTCACCTGATTGCGGCTGCCAGTTAGTCTTTGGGGCCAGCGATCCTTGACGCAACCCGCCCATGCTGGCACATCGCAACAGACGGTTCCCCAAGCCGGAAAAACCGCACGGGGATGAAAAGGGAACGCGGTGAGGTGTAGCCATCAGGCGCCAAACCCGCGACTGCCCCCGCAACTGTAAGCGGCGAGCCGCCCCCGATTGCGCCACTGGCCCATGGGCCGGGAAGGCCAGGGGACCGGCCCCGACCCGCGAGTCAGGAGACCTGCCGTCAAAGCCCCGGGGCATTCCGCGCCCCAACCAACCACATTGCCGTCGGGGATGACGGGCAGGAGGGATACATGCATATCGAACCGGGCGTCGTTGACGCCACCAAGATCGTGCTGAGCTACGCGACCGCCGCGGGTGCCGCGGGCTATGCGGGCTGGATGGCGCTCAATGCGATCCGCGAACAGGGCGCGGGCTCGCTGCTGCTGCGCAGCGGGCTGGCCACCGCCGCCGTCTTCACCTTTTTTGAGGTGCTGCCGCATTTCCCGGTCGGCGTCAGCGAGGTGCATTTCATCCTCGGCTCGACGCTGCTGCTGCTGTTCGGGGCGGCGCCCGCGGCGGTCGGGCTGGGGCTGGGGCTGCTGGTGCAGGGGCTGTTCTTTGCCCCCTTCGACCTGCCGCAATTCGGGATGAACCTGACCACGCTGCTGGTGCCGCTGTTCGGGATCGAGGCCTTAGCGCGGCGCATCATCGCGCCGGGCACCCCCTATGTCGATCTGCGCTATGGGCAGGCGCTGGCGCTGTCGACCGCCTATCAGGCGGGCGTGGTCGCCTGGGTGGCGTTCTGGGTGCTTTACGGGCAAGGGGTATCCGTCGACACGCTGGCCGCGATCGGCAGTTTCGGCGCCGCCTACATGCTGGTGATCGTGATCGAGCCGCTGGCCGATCTGGCGGTGCTGGCGGCGGCGAAATCGCTGCGCGGCCTGCGCGGCTCGGCGCTGGTCACGCGGCGGCTGCATCACGCGGCCTGAACCTCAACGGCGCGGCCTTTGGCGGGCCGCGCCATTTCCAACGAGGCAGGCATGGAACTGCTGCTGATCGGCATCGGCACCGGCAACCCCGATCACCTGACGCGCGAGGCGGAAGCCGCGCTGCGCTCGGCCGATCTGGTGCTGATCCCCGACAAGGGCGAGGACAAGGCCGAGCTTGCCGCCCTGCGCGACGCGATCTGCGACGCGGTGGCGCCCGCGGTCCCGCGCGGGCGCTTTGCCGTGCCCGCGCGGCGCGCGGACGCCGGCTATCTGGCAGGGGTCGAGGACTGGCACGACGCGCTGGCCGCCGCCTGGGGCGCGGCCATTCCCCCCGGCACGGGGCGGGTGGCGCTGCTGGTCTGGGGCGACCCATCGCTTTACGATTCCACCCTGCGGATCGCGGCGCGGCTGCGCCCGGCGCCGCGTGTCCGCGTGGTGCCCGGCATCACCGCCCTGCAGGCGCTGACCGCGGCGCATGGGATCCCGCTGAACGATCTGGGCCGCCCGGTGGTCATCACCACCGGCCGGCAATTGCGCGACCACGGCTGGCCGCCGGGCGCTGACCGAGTGGCGGTGATGCTGGACGGGGATTGCGCCTTCCGCACGCTGGATCCGAGGGGCGTCAACATCTGGTGGGGCGCTTGCGTCGGGATGGCGCGGCAGCTGCTGGACCATGGCCCGCTGGCCGAGGCCGGGCCCCGCATCATTGCCGCCCGCGCCGCCGCCCGCGCCCGCCACGGCTGGGTGATGGACATCTATCTGCTGGCCCGGCAACCTGATTCCGGCCCCTGACGCCGCAGAAGCCTTTCGGTCGCCCGCCGTCTGCCCTAGATGAGGGGCAATGACGCCAGAAGGAGCCGCGGCATGGATGGAGACATGGACGCTCAGGCTTTCAGGAAACCCGCAGTCCCGGCCGGCGATCTGTGGCCGCATATCCAGGCCGAGGCCGCCGCCGCCGTGCAGGCCGAGCCGCTGCTGGGGGCGCTGATCCACGCCGGGCTGCTGCACCACCAGAATTTCCGCGCCGCGCTGGCCTATCGGTTCTCGCTGAAGCTCGCCTCGGGCGAGATGAGCGAGCAGATCCTGCGCGAGATCGCCGACGACGCCCATCGCCGCAGCCCGGCCTTGGAACGCGCGGCCGAGGCCGACCTGCGCGCCGTCTATGAGCGCGACCCCGCCTGCCACCGGCTGATGCAGCCGATGCTGTTCTTCAAGGGGTTCCAGGCGCTGCAAGCCTATCGCATCGGCCACTGGCTGTGGGACAACGACCGCCGCGACATGGCATATTTCGTGCAGATGCGCTGTTCCGAGGTGTTCGGCGTCGATATCCACCCGGCCGCGCGGATCGGCACCGGGGTGATGATCGACCACGCCCATTCCATCGTGATCGGCGAAACCGCGGTGGTCGGCGACAACGTGTCGATGCTGCATTCGGTGACGCTGGGCGGCACCGGCAAGGAGGACGGCGACCGCCACCCCAAGATCGGCGAGGGGGTGATGATCGGTGCCGGCGCCAAGGTGCTGGGCAATATCTCGGTCGGCCATCACAGCCGGGTGGCGGCGGGCTCGGTGGTGCTGACCGACATCCCGCCCTGCAAGACCGTGGCCGGGGTGCCGGCGCGGATCGTGGGCGATGCGGGCTGCGACACGCCCTCGGACACGATGGAGCAGATCATCGGGCTGGAGGGGATCGTCTAGCCCCTCAGGCCGCCCAGCGGTCGGCGGCGCTGCCGGTCAGCGCTGCAAGCGTGGTGTTTTCGGACCTGAGCCGCGCATCCAGCCCGCGCGCGATGCGGTCGGCCAGCGAAAATCCCTGATAGATCAGGGCGCTGTAGATCTGGACGGCCGATGCGCCAGCCTCGAGCTTGGCCCAGGCCTCGTCCACCGACCCGACGCCGCCGACCCCGATGATCGGCAGTTTCCCGTCCAGATGCCGGTAGAGCCGGGCGAGGATCCTTGTCGACAGCCTGAACAGCGGGGCGCCGGACAGACCGCCGGTCTCGCTCGCGTGGCGCGATGCCAGCCCGTCGCGGGTCAGGGTGGTGTTGGTGGCGATGGCGCCGTCGATGCCGCTGTCGCGCAGCACCGCCGCCAGTTCCGCCAGCGCGGCCTCGTCCAGGTCCGGGGCGATCTTGACGAACACCGGGGGGCGCGCGGCCGATGCGTCGCGCGCATCCAGCACGCCGCGGATCAGCGCCGCAAGCGCCCGCGCCCCCTGCAGGTCGCGCAGCTTTTCGGTGTTGGGGGAGCTGACATTGATGGTCAGGAAATCCGCCGCCCCTGCGGCAAGGCTGGCGACATGGGCGAAATCCGCGGCGCGGTCGGCGCTGTCCTTGTTGGCGCCGATGTTCAGCCCGACCGGCACCGGACCGCGGGGCCGCGCCGCCAGCCGGGCGCAGATCGCCTCGGCGCCCTCGTTGTTGAAGCCGAAGCGGTTGATGATCGCGCGGTCCTCGGCCAGGCGGAACAGCCGCGGTTTCGGGTTGCCCGGCTGCGGGCGTGGGGTGGCGGCGCCGACCTCGACAAAGCCGAAGCCGGCGCGGGTCAGCGGCGCGATCACGCGGGCGTTCTTGTCGTAGCCGGCGGCGAGCCCGACCGGGTTCGGCAGCGCCATCCCGGCCAGCGTGGTCGCCAATCTTTCCGAGGTGAAGGCTCGCCCCGGCAGCGGCACCAGCCCCATTTCCAGCGCCCGGATCGACAGGTCGTGGGCGCGTTCGGGGTCCAGCCGGAACAGGGCGGCGCGGCCGGCTTGCTCGATCAGGAACATCAGAGATCTCCGGTCTGGTGGTGGCCGCCGGGGCCAAGGGGCAGCGGGCGGTGCCAGATCAGGTCGGCCAGCCGCAGCGGGCGGTAAAGATGCGGAAACAGCGCGCCCTTGCGCGAGGGTTCCCAGCGCAGCGCCGGGCCAAGCGCGGCGGCGTCGCAGGCCAGCAGCTGCAACCCGCGCTCGCCCGCGAAATGCTTGCCCAGCGTTTCGGGCAGCTGCGCGGCGGTGGACAGATGCACATAGCCGTCTGCCAGGTCGACCGGGGCGCCGACGGTCTCGCCCTGCGCTTGCAGCACCGCCCATTCATCTGCGCGCAGCACCTTGTAGACCGGCAGCGCAGACTCGGGCGCGGGCAGGGCGGCCAGCGCCCCGGCGGCGGTGCGGCGGTCGAGCTCGTTTTCCGGGCCGCGGTTCCACGGGCAGAAGCGCAGCCGGAACGCCGCCAGCCGCGCGCCCTCGTCGCAGGGCGGATAGCCGATGCGGTCCAGCATCGGCACCAGCGGGCCGGGCGGTTCGGGCAGGCCATGGGGCGCCAGCGCCAGCCCCTGACGCGCCAGCCGCCCCCAGTCGAAGCGCGGGCCGGGGTCGGCCTTGCGGTCGGGCGCCATGTCGGAATGGGCAATCACCCCCTGCGCGGGGATGTTCCAGCGCGCCATGATCGCGGGCAGCAGCGCCTCGAGCGCCTGCATCTGCGGCTGCGGAAACGGGCGGTCGCCGGGATTGTGCAGCTCGATCCCGATCGAGCGCGAGTTGATGTCGCCCAGCCCGCGCCAGCTGCCGGCGCCGGCGTGCCAGGCGCGGAAGGTTTCGGGGACCAGCGCCTCGGTGGTGCCGTCGGGGGTGATCAGCCAGTGGGCCGAGACCTCGGCCGCCGGATCGCACAGCCGCGCGCGGGCGTCGTCCAGCGAGCCCATGCCGGTATAGTGGATCACGATCAGCGCCGGCGTCAGCCCGCCGCGGCGGGCCGAGTGGTTCGGCGAGGCGGGCGCCGTCACGTCCCGGGGCGTCATCACATCCCGGGGCGATAGCCGCAGGCGTTGCCGTCGCCGTCAGGGTCCAGCCCCAGCGGGTCGCGCTCCGGGCCGCCGCGGGCGGTGAACTCGGCCTGCGCGGCGCGCGGGGTGGCATAGGCGGTGCAGTCGCCGCCGACCCGGATGGTGCGGGCGTAAAGCGGCTTGACCGAGCCGGGCAGCACCGTTGCGGTCACCGCCGCCGGCTGGGCCGAGGGCGCGCGGCGGCGGGCAGGCTGCGGCGCCGGGGCCGGGGCAGCCGCGGGGGCGGCGACGGCGGTGGTCACCACCACCGCATCCCCGGGCACCGGGTCGATGGCGGGGGCGCCGCGCAGCCGCACCCGGCGCGGCTGCGCCTGCGGCGCGGCGGTGGTGCGCACCGCCGATGCGCCGGCGATTTCCGCCGCCGTGGGCGCGCGGGCGGGCAGGGCGACCGGGACCACCTGCGGCGGCGCCTCGACCCGCCCGGTCAGCGCCATTTCCCGTGCGCGCAGGTAATTGCCGTAATTGCTGGCCCCCGCCTGGTAGTTGGGGTTCCAGCCGCTGTTCTCGGCACAGCCCGCCAGCGCGAGCAGCGGGATCGCGACGAGGGGGATCAGGGTCTTGGCGCGCATCGGGCTCTCTCCTCGGGTGGCCGGGCGGGTGCGTGGGCTCAGCCTACCACCAGCGTTCGGGTTTGGCGACAAAGCCTGCGGCGCGTTCCAGCACCGCGGCGTGGTTCAGCAGCCCGCCTTCGTCCCAGGGCCGCCCGATCAGTTGCAGCCCCAGCGGCAGACCCTGCGAATCAAGCCCGGCGGGCAGCGCCAGCGCCGGCAGCCCGGCCAGGTTCACCGTCACCGTGAACACGTCGTTCAGATACATCTGCACCGGGTCGACGTCCTTCATCGCCCCCAGCGGGAAGGCGGCCGAGGGCGTCGCGGGGGTCAGGATCGTGTCGATGCCCGCCGCGAACGCCTCGTCGAAGTCGCGCTTGATCAGGGCGCGGACCTTGCGGGCGCGGTTGTAATAGGCGTCGTAGAACCCCGCCGACAGCACATAGGTGCCGATCATCACCCGGCGCTGCACCTCGGCGCCGAAACCCTCGGCGCGGGTGTTTTCGTACATCTCGTTGATGCCGTCGCCCGCACCCAGCCGGGCGCGGTGGCCATAGCGCACCCCGTCGTAGCGGGCGAGGTTCGAGGACGCCTCGGCCGGGCCGATCACGTAATAGGTGGGCAGGGCGTATTGCGTGTGCGGCAGGCTGATGTCGACGATCTCGGCACCGGCGTCGCGCAGCATGGCGATGCCCTGCTGCCACAGCGCCTCGATCTCGGCCGGCATCCCGTCGACACGATATTCGCGGGGGATGCCGATTTTACGCCCGCGGATGTCCCCGGTCAGCGCGGCTTCGTAATCCGGGACCGGGCGGTCGGCGCTGGTCGAATCCCTGGGGTCGACCGAGGCCATGGCGCCCAGCATGATCGCCGCGTCGCGCACGGTCTTGGTCATCGGCCCGGCCTGGTCCAGCGACGAGGCAAAGGCCACGATCCCCCAGCGCGACACCCGCCCGTAGGTCGGCTTGAGTCCGACCGTGCCGGTGAACGCCGCGGGCTGGCGGATCGAGCCGCCGGTGTCGGTGCCGGTCGCCGCCAGGCACAGATCCGCCGCCACCGCCGCCGCCGAGCCACCGGACGAGCCGCCGGGCGTCAGCTGCTGCTCGCCCAGCCGCCACGGGTTCACCGCGGGGCCGTAGACGCTGGTCTCGTTGGTCGAGCCCATGGCGAATTCGTCCATGTTCAGCTTGCCCAGCATCACCGCGCCGGCGTCGAACAGGTTCTGCGTCGCGGTCGATTCATATTCGGGCAGGAAGCCCTGCAGGATGCGGCTGGCGGCCTGGGTCGGCACCCCCCTGGTGCAGAACAGATCCTTGATCCCCAGCGGAATCCCGCACATCGCGGGCGCGTCGCCCGCCTGCAGCCGTGCATCCGCCGCCGCCGCCTGCTGGCGGGCGATGTCGGCGGTGTTGTGCACGAATGCGTTCAGCGCGCCGGCGTCCTCGATCGCGGCCAGGCAGGCGTCGGTCAGCTCGACGGCGGTGATCTCGCCCTTGCGCAGGCGGTCGCGGGCCTCCGCGATGGTCAGTCGGTTCAGGCTCATTCCACCACCTTCGGCACGGCAAAGAACCCCTCGCGCGCGTCGGGCGCATTCTTCAGCACCGCCTCGGCCATGTTGCCGTCGGTGACCACATCCTCGCGCCGCTTCAGCCGCATCTTTTCGACCCCGGTCATCGGCTCGACGCCGGTCACATCGACCTCGGACAACTGCGCCATGAATTGCAGCATGTGGCTGAGTTCGACGGCCAGCGCGGGCAGCGCCTCGTCCGCGACCGCGATCCGCGCGAGCTGCGCGACCTTGCGGGCCTCGGTCTCTGAAATCGACATTGCGGGTGTTCCTTTCGATTGCCCCGCGTTTACCGCCCGTGGACCTGCCCTGCAAGCCGCGCTAGCGTTCCCGAAGATTAGTGGAGGGGCGCGATGAAACTGACCTGGCTGGGCCATGCCGGCTTTCGACTGGAGATCGAGGGCGCGGTGATCCTGATCGACCCGTGGCTGACCGGAAACCCGGTGTTCCCCGAGGAACGGCGCGCCGAGGCCATTGCCGGCGCCACCCATGTGCTGCTGACCCACGGCCATTCCGACCACACCGGCGAGGCGCTGGCGCTGGCGCGCGAGGGGCTGCCGCTGGTCGGCATCTACGACCTGCTGAGCTGGTGGGAATCGCAGCACGGCATCACCGCCATCGGCTTCAACAAGGGCGGCACGGTGGAGCTGAACGGGGCGGCGGTGACCATGGTGAACGCGACCCATTCGTCATCCCTGACGGTCGAGGGGCGGCCGGTCTATGCGGGCCACGAATCCGGCTACATGATCCGGGGCGAGGGGCGCACGATCTATGTCTCGGGCGATACCGACATCATGGCCGACATGGAATGGATGGCCGAGCTGCACCGCCCCGAGATCGGGATCCTGGCGGCGGGCGGGCATTTCACCATGGACATGCAGCGCGCGGCCTGGGCGGCGAAACGCTATTTCGACTTCAAGACCGTGATCCCGTGCCACTACGACACCTTCCCGCCGATCCGGCAGGACCCCGAGGTGATGCGCCGGGCGCTGCCGGGGGTGCAGGTGCTGACCCCGAAGGTGATGGAGACGGTCGAGCTGTAGCGGCGCGGCGGCGGAACGGCAAAAGCCCCGGCGGCGCCGGGGCTTTTTCGTGACTTGCAGCGGGGGCTGCGGCGCTCAGACCGCGATCTTGCTGTCGTCGGTATCCGGGCCGAAGCTCGAGACGCCGGTGACGCCCTCGGTCCCGCGCTTGCGCTTCTTGCGCGGCAGCTCTTGCGGCTCGCCCGAGTGCTCGTCCATGAAATCAAGCACCAGCGGGCGGATGTTCAGCCGCCAGCTTTTCCCGGCGAAGATGCCGTAATGCCCGGCGCCCTCCTCGAGATGCTGGGCCTTTTTCGCCGTGGGCACGCCGCTGCACAGCGACAGGGCGGCCACGCATTGACCGGGGGCCGAGATGTCGTCCTTGGCGCCCTCGACCGTCATCACCGCCACGTCGCGGATCTTGCCGATGTCGGCCTTGCGCCCGTTCACGCGGAAGTCGTTGCGGGCGATCTCGAGCTTCTTGAAGATGCGCTCGACGGTCGAAAGGTAGAACTCGGCGGTCATGTCCATCACCGCCAGATATTCATCATAGAACTTGTAGTGCTTGTCGTCGACCGAGCCCTCGCCCGCGGCCTCGGCCACGATCTTGTCCACGAAGGCGCGGCGGTGGGTGTCGGCGTTCATCGCGATGAACGAGGCCAGCTGCGCCAGCCCCGGATACACCATGCGGCCGGCGCCGCGATACTTGAAGCCGACCTGCTGGATGAAAAGATGCTCAAGCTCGCCCATGGTGACGCGGTTGCCGAAATCGGTCACATCGGTCGCGGCGGCGTCAGGGTCGATCGGGCCGCCGATCAGCGTCAGGGTGCGGGGCTGGGCGGCGGGGTCATCCTCGGCCAGCAGGGCGGTGGCGACCAGCGCCAGCGGCGCCGGCTGGCAGACCGCGATCACATGCAGATCCGGCCCCAGATGGCGCATGAAATCCACCAGATAGGCGGTATAGTCCTCGACATCGAACTTGCCGTCGCTGACCGGAATGTCGCGGGCATTGTGCCAGTCGGTGATCCACACGTCGCAATCGGGCAGCAGCGAGGTCACGGTCGAGCGCAGCAGCGTCGCGTAATGCCCCGACATCGGCGCGACCAGCAGCACGCGGCGCGCCATCGGCTCGCGCCGGGCGACGCGGAAATGCACCAGGTCGCCAAAGGGGCGGCGCAGCGCCGGCTCGACATAGACCAGATGGTCCTGGCCGCTGTCGCCGGGAATGGCGGGAATGTCCCAGTCCGGCTTGATGACCATGCGGGCAAAGCTGCGCTCGGTCACCCGGCCCCATGCGCTCATCAGCTTGAACAGCGGCGTCGGCATGAGGGCGAACATGGGATAGGATGCGATGGCGCGGGCCGAGGCCCCCATCCATTCGTTGGTGTTACGCATCGTTTCGATGGCGTCATAGGACACCATTCCGCGATAGCCACTGAAAACCATTACCGCACTCCTACAGAACCCTCCCCCAATGTGTAATGTCGGGTTTACGAGTTTCGTCAAGCAGGTGTTAATGAGAATCATTACTTAGGGGGAGGCGACGCCATGGCAAGGATTCGGCACGAGAAGGACCCGGTGACATTGCGTCAGACCGGGGAAATCCCGGCAGAACCGGGCGCAATCGTTGCAGATGCAGCAGCCTCCCCACAGGCCGCGGCCTCGGGTGAGGGGGCGGCGACCGTGGCACGGCGGACACGGCGCCGTGCCGCGGACAGCAGCGACGCGGTGCCGCAGCAGGCGGGCGCGACCGACCCGGCCGCGGCCGGGAAAGCCGAGATAATTCAAAAAGGTGATTCGACGATGGAACAGGACGACAGCCCGGCGCCGCGCCGGGGCAGGGGCAGCGCCGGGGCAGGGCGGGGCCGCAGGGCAGCAGGGACGGCGGACGCGGGGACGGGGCAGGGCGAGGCCGCACCGCGCCCGAATCCCACAACGGAGGGCGGCAAGGCGGCGGATGCGCCGGTGACCCGGAAACCGGCGGCGCGGCGGGCGAAAGCCGTCGGCGCAGCGTCGGCAGGGGCCCCTGCAAAGCCGCGCGCGTCGCGCAAGGCGGCAGCGGCGCAACCGGCGCAGCCGCAAGCCGCCGTGGCCGAGACCACGCCGAAGCCGCGGGCGCCGCGCAAGGCTGCGGCTCCGGCCGCAGCGCCACAACCCGAGCAGCCGCAAGCCGCCGCGGCGATGGCCGAGCCCACCGCGAAGCCCCGCACGCGCAAGGCCGCGGCCCCGACCGCGCCGCAAGCCGAGCAGCCGCTCGCGCCGCAGCCTGCGCCGCAAGCTGCGGCCGCTGAGGCGCCTTCCTCCGCCGCCCCGCTCGACCCCGCCAACCCGCTGACCACCCCCGGGCTTTCCGACCGGCTGGCGGAAAACATCGCCCGGATCGAGACGCTGGGCCACCGGCTGATGCGCTCGCTGGCCACGCGGCCGGTCTATCCGCCCGGGGTCGAGGGGCCGGGCCCCGAGCTTTACGGCTCGGTCGCGCAGGCGTGGCTGAAGCTGGCCACGGAACAGCCCGCGCGGCTGATCGAGCAGCAGGTCCGCTATTGGGGCGAGACGCTGCGTCACGTCGCCGAGGCGCAGGGAGCGTTCGCGCAGGGCTTCCAGCCCGGCAGCCCCGACACCCCCGCCGACCGCCGCTTCAAGAACCCGCTGTGGCAGACGAACCCGTTCTACAACTTCGTCATGCGCCAGTATCAGATCAATGCCGAGGCGCTGCGCAAGGCTGCCGAGGATCTGGAGATCGAGGGCGAGACCGAGCGCCGCCGCGTCGACTGGTTCACCCGCCAGATGATCGACATGCTCGCCCCCACCAACTTTCTGGCCACCAACCCCGACGCGCTGCTCAAGGCGCTGGAGACCGAGGGCGAAAGCCTGGTGCAGGGGCTGGAGAATCTGGTGCGCGACGTGGAGACCAGCGGCGGCGAGCTGATCGTGACGCTGGCCGACCGCGAGGCGTTCAAGGTCGGCGCCAATATCGGCACCACCCCCGGCGAGGTCGTCCACCGTTCGCGGCTGTTCGAGCTGATCCAGTTCACCCCCACCACCACAGAGGTCCACCAGACGCCCCTGATCGTGTTCCCGCCCTGGATCAACAAATACTACATCCTCGACCTCAAGCCGCAGAACAGCCTGCTGCGCTGGCTGGTCGAACAGGGCTACACGCTGTTCGTGGTGTCGTGGAAGAACCCCGATTCCACCTATGCAGACGTGGCGATGGACGATTACGTTTCGGCCTATCTCGAGGCGATGGACGTGGTGCGCGAGCTGACCGGCGAGCGGCAGCTGAACGCGGTCGGCTATTGCATCGCCGGCACCACCCTGTCAGCGACGCTGGCGCTGCTGAAGCAGCGCGGCGACGACCGGGTGAAGTCGGCGACCTTCCTGACCACGCTGACCGATTTTTCCGACCAGGGCGAGTTCACCACCTTCCTGCAGGACGATTTCGTCAGCGGCATCGAGGACGAGGTGGCCCGCACCGGCTATCTGTCGGCGCGGCTGATGCAGCGCACCTTCAGCTTCCTGCGCGCCAACGACCTGATCTGGGGCCCGGCGATCCGCAGCTACATGCTGGGGGAAACCCCGCCCGCCTTTGACCTGCTCTACTGGAACGGCGACGGCACCAACCTGCCCGGGCGCATGGTGACGCAATATCTGCGCCAGCTGTGCCAGGAAAACGCGCTGGTCGAGGACGGGTTCGAGATCCTCGGCCACAAGGTCCACCTGTCCGAGGTGACGCTGCCGCTGTGCGCCGTCGCCTGCGAGGGCGACCATATCGCGCCCTGGCTGCACAGCTGGAAGGGCGTGGCCCGGATGGGGTCGCGCGACAAGAGCTTCATCCTGTCGGAATCGGGCCATATCGCCGGGATCGTGAACCCGCCGGGACGGATCAAATACGGGCATTACATCTCGGACGCCGGGTTCGAGGGCAGCCCGCAGGACTGGCGCGACCGCGCCACCTATCACGAGGGCAGCTGGTGGCATCACTGGGAGGAGTGGCTGGCCCGCCACTCGGGCCCGATGGTCCCGGCCCGGGCGCCGCGGGAATCGCTGGCTCCGGCGCCCGGCACCTATGTGCTGGAAATGGCCTGAGGGGTCCGGCTTGTCCCGGGGGCGCGGTGCGCAAGCGTTGCGCCCCCCTTTTTTTCACAGCGTCGTCAACGGGCTGCGGCATCGGCGGATTTTTGCTGCACCGCAGCAGGAAATTTTCACGCGAGGATTGCAATGCTGCGGTGCAGCATCTATTCTTATGGGCATCAACCCGCGCCGAATCCGCGCCACTGACCCGCAGGAGATACTCATGGCGAAGACCCCCGATTTCACCAAGCCGTTCCAGGACATGCTGGCCAACTTCCCCGTCGACACCTCGTCGCTGACCGAAGCCTTCCGCTCGCAGTCCGCGCTGAGCGAGCGGATGACCCGCGTCGCCCTGCAGGCGGCCGAGCGTTCGACCGAGATCTCGGCCGCCTGGGCCAAGGACACGCTGTCGCGCATGGGCGAGCTGACCACCTCGAAAGAGCAGCCCTCGGACTATGCCAAGGCGATGTCCGACTTTGCCTCGGCCGCGGCCGAGCTGGCCGCCGAGCACATGGCCGCCTATGCCGAAGTCGCCAAGAAAGTGCAGATGGACACCGTCGATCTGCTGCTGAACGCCAGCAAGGACGTTCAGGCCGACGCGCAGCGCATGGCGCAGGCCGCCAGCGACAACGTGCAGAAAGCCGCCCGCCAGGTGCAGGACGCCGCCGGCGCCGCCGCCAGCAAGGCCCCCAAGGTCTGAGCACCGGCCACGCCGGGGCCGCGCCACGCGGTCCCTGCCATCGGAACGCGCGCCCTTTGCCGGCGCGCGTTTTTTCTTTTGCAATCGCGGGGTCGGGGCCGCATCATTGCTGCAAATGCAACAGAGCGAAGCGACCATGTCCCCCGAACCCGCCACGGCCCCCGCACCCGCCCCGGCCGAGCCGCTGCTGATCAAGCGCTACGCCAGCCGCCGGCTCTACAACACCGAGACCAGCGACTACATCACCCTGGACGAGATCGCCCGGGTGATCCGCGAGGGCCGCGAGGTCCGCATCGTCGACCTGCGCTCGGGCGACGACCTGACCCGGCAATATCTGCTGCAGATCATCGCCGAGCACGAAAGCCGGGGCGAGAACGTGCTGCCGGTGGACCTGCTGACCGATCTGGTGCGCAGCTACACCGCGCAGGCGCAATCGGTGGTGCCGCAGTTCCTCGAGGCGAGTTTCGAGATGCTGCGCAACGGCCAGTCGCAGATGCTGGAACAGCTTTCCGCTTTGCAGCACCCGATGGCCTCGATGCCCGGGTTTTCGGAAATGCAGCGCCAGCAGCAGATGTTCCTGCGCGCGATGATGGGCGGCTGGACCGGCAGCAGCGGCCCGGCCCCCGACGATTCCGACGACGCCGAACCCGCCGCCTCTGCCCCCCGCAAGCCCGCCGCCGAACCCGCCGGCCCCGCCCGCGCCCCCCGCAAGCCCCCCCCCGCCGCGCCCCCCCGGGACGCCGCCGCGCCGACCTCCTCCGAGGCCGAGGAGATCCGCCGCCAGCTCGCCGAACTTCAGGCGCGGATCTCGAAGCTCTGACTTGCAGCGGCCGCGCCCCCGCGCTACACGCCATCCCACGGAGCGGTGGCCGAGTGGTCGAAGGCGCACGCCTGGAAAGTGTGTAGGCGGGGAACCGTCTCGAGGGTTCGAATCCCTCTCGCTCCGCCACTTGCACGTTGCAAACCCGAAAACAGGTCCCCTCGCGGGGCCTTTTTCTTTACGTGTCAAAAGGGTTTGCTGGGACCTTCCTTCCTTCGGCGACCGGCCGCCGGTGCGAAATCGGTCCTTGAAGGTCCGCCGTCTTTTCATCCCTTCGCCTTCGGCGAAGCGAGGTGTGAAAAATCATGGTTTTCAATGGGCTATCAGAACATGTTCTGTGCTCCGGCTTCGCCGGTTCCGGCATCGTTCCGCTCCGAATGGAGACGCGACAGGGGCGAGGCGGTGCTTCCTGCCTGGGCTAACCTTGCCGGGGGAGCGTTCCTTGAAGTCGCCGGAAAATCTTCGATGAATCAAAGGTATTGCGCCCTGCCTGCCCTCATCAGCTTCGGCGATCGCAATCAAGCCGGAGGACAACTGAGAAAACCCTCACTAGATCACCCCCGCCAACCCCCTCAATCCAGAGGAAAGTTCTGCTCGACCACCGCTTCCATCGAGACGTGGCTCGAGGTGTTGCTGATATGGGGCAGGACCGAGATCTTCTCGGCCAGGATGCGGCGGAAGTCGGCCATGTCGCGTGAGCGGACCTTGATCAGATAGTCGCAGCCGCCGGCGATCATGTAGCATTCCTCGACCTCGGGGATCGCCCGGACGGCGGCGTTGAACTGTTGCAGCGCCTGTTCGCGGGTGTCGTGCATGCTGACCTCGACATAGGTCACGTGGGTCAGCCCCAGCTTCAGCGGCGACAGGATGGCGCGGTAGCCGGTGATCAGGCCGATCTCTTCCAGATGCCGGATCCTTGCGGCGACCGGGGTCTTGGACAGCCCGACCTGCCGCGCCAGCTCGGCAATCGGGATTCGCGCGTTCCGGGTCAGGGCGGCAAGGATTTTGCGGTCCTGTGCATCCAGTGTCACGCTCATGCTGCCAAAGACCCCGATTTTGTTCGCTTGGACTGTCTGTACGGGCATCTTTGGGCGAAACGCCCAGGCAAAATCTGATAAACCCGTCCCATCGAATAAGGAGACCGGCATGAGCGCTGTCAACCCCGCGACCACCCTCGAGGCGTTCACCACCCAGGCGAAATTCGCCGACGAGGCGGAAGTGCTGGCCTCGCTGGCCGCGCAGGCGCAGCTTGACCCCGGCCAGCGCCGCGCCATCTCGGCCCGCGCCGCCGAGCTTGTCCGCCGTATCCGCGCCGAGGCACGGCCGACGATGATGGAGCATTTCCTGGCCGAATACGGGCTTTCCACCCGCGAGGGCGTGGCGCTGATGTGCCTGGCCGAGGCGATGCTGCGCGTGCCCGACCGCATGACCATCGACGCGCTGATCGAGGACAAGATCGCGCCCTCGGACTGGGGCCGGCATCTGGGCGAGGCGTCGTCTTCGCTGGTCAACGCCTCGACCTGGGCCCTGATGCTGACCGGCAAGGTGCTGGACGACGATCAGGCCGGCATCGCGGGGACGCTGCGCCGCGCGGTACGCCGTCTGGGCGAGCCGGTGATCCGCACCGCCGTCGGCCGCGCCATGAAGGAGATGGGCCGGCAGTTCGTGCTGGGCCAGACCATCGAAGGGGCGCTGGAACGCGCGGCCAAACGCGAGGCGCAGGGCTTCACCTACAGCTACGACATGCTGGGCGAGGCGGCGATGACCGGGGCCGACGCGGCCCGCTACGATCGCGCCTATTCCGACGCCATCGCGGCGATCGCGAAAGCCTGCACCAGGGGCTCGGTCGAGGAAAACCCCGGCATCTCGATCAAGCTTTCGGCGCTGCATCCGCGCTACGAGGTGGCGCAGGAAGCCCGCGTCATGGCCGAGCTGGTGCCGGTGGTGCTGAAGCTGGCGCGGCAGGCCAAGGCCGCCGGCATGGGCATGAACATCGACGCCGAGGAACAGGACCGGCTGGTGATCTCGCTGAAGGTGATCGAGGCGGTGCTGTCCGACCCCTCGCTGGCCGGTTGGGACGGGTTCGGCGTCGTCGTGCAAGCTTACGGCAAGCGCGCGGGCCAGACCATCGACTGGCTGCACGCGCTGGCCGAGCGTCTGGACCGCCGCATCATGGTGCGGCTGGTCAAGGGCGCCTATTGGGACACCGAGATCAAGCGCGCCCAGGTCGAGGGGTTCCCGGGCTTTCCGCTGTTCACCACCAAGGCGGCGACCGATGTCAGCTATATCGCCAACGCCCGCAAGCTGATCGGCTATGCCGACCGCATCTATCCGCAATTCGCCACCCACAATGCCCATACCGTCGCCGCGATCCTCAAGATGGCGGGCGGCATCCGCTATGAGTTCCAGCGCCTGCACGGCATGGGCGAACGGCTGCATGACATCGTGCTGCGCGACCACGGCAGCCGCTGCCGCATCTATGCGCCGGTCGGTGCGCATCGCGACCTGCTGGCCTATCTGGTGCGGCGGCTGCTGGAAAACGGGGCGAACAGCAGCTTCGTGAACCAGATCGTGGACGAAGCCATCACCCCCGAGGAGGTCGCCCGCGACCCGTTCGAGGCGCTGGAGACCGCGCGGCCGCCGCGCGCGCTGCTGGCGCCCGCGGCGCTGTTCGGGGACACGCGCAGGAACTCGACCGGCTTCGACCTCAGCGATGAACAGACGCTGGCAAGGATCGATGCCGCCCGCGAGGGGGCGATCCCGGATGCGATGCCGCTGACCGTCTCGGCGCCCACCGGCAAGATGCAGGATGTGTTCAACCCGGCCACCGGCGACAGCATCGCGCAGGTGCTGATGGTCGATGCCGAGACCACCGCCCGCGCCATCGATGACGCGCGCATCTGGGACGCGCCCGCGTCGGAACGGGCCGCGGTGCTGCGCCGCGCCGCCGATCTTTACGAAGAGCATTACGGCCCGATCTTCGGCATCCTCGCGCGAGAAGGGGGCAAGGCGCTGCCCGACGCGGTGGCGGAACTGCGCGAGGCGGTGGATTTCCTGCGCTATTACGCCGCCGAGGGCGAGGCCCATCCCGGCACGCCGCGCGGCATCATCGGCGCGATCAGCCCGTGGAACTTCCCGCTGGCGATCTTCACCGGCCAGATCGCGGCGGCGCTGATGGCGGGCAATGCCGTCATCGCCAAGCCGGCCGAGCATACGCCGGTCGTCGCCGCCTATGCCGTGGGGCTGCTGCGCCAGGCCGGGGTGCCGAAAGCCGCGCTGCAGCTGCTGCCCGGGGCCGGCCGCGTGGTCGGCACGGCGCTGAGCTCGGACCCGCGGGTGGCGGGGCTGGTCTTCACCGGCTCGACCGCGACCGCACAGACCATCACGCAGACCATGGCCGGAAACCTTGCGCCCGGCACGCCGCTGATCGCGGAAACCGGCGGGCTCAATGCGATGATCGTCGATTCCACCGCCCTGCCGGAACAGGCGGTGCGCGACATCGTGAACTCGGCCTTCCGCTCGGCCGGGCAGCGCTGTTCGGCGCTGCGCTGCCTTTACGTGCAGGAGGATATCGCGCCGCATCTGATCGAGATGATCCGGGGCGCGATGGACGAGCTGCGCGTGGGCGACCCGTGGCACCTGGCCACCGATGTCGGCCCGGTGATCGACCCCGGCGCGCAGGGCGAGATCGCCGACTATGTCGCCGCCAACGCCAATCGCCTGCTGCACCGGCTGGCGGTGCCCGCGCAGGGCTGGTTCATCCCGCCGACGCTGCTGAAAGTGTCGGGCATCGATGACCTGGACCGCGAGATCTTCGGCCCGGTGCTGCATGTCGCCACCTTCCGGGGCGACCAGCTGGAGCAGGTGATCGCCGACATCAACGCCCGCGGCTTCGGCCTGACCTTCGGGCTGCACACCCGCATCGATAGCCGCGTGCAAGAGGTCTCGGACGCGATCCGCGTCGGCAATATCTACGTCAACCGCAACCAGATCGGCGCGGTGGTGGGCAGCCAGCCCTTCGGCGGCGAGGGGTTGTCGGGCACCGGCCCCAAGGCCGGCGGGCCGCGCTATGTGCCGCGCTTCCTTGCCCCCGCCACGCCCTCGGTCCCGGCCGGACGCTGGCAGGGGCAGGCCGACGAGGCGCGGCTGCGCGCGGCGCTGGCCGCGGCCGCGCCGCGGAAGATCGACGAACGGCTGATGCCCGGCCCGACCGGAGAGCTGAACCGCCTGACCGCGCATAGCCGTCCGCCGGTGCTCTGCCTTGGTCCGGGGGCCGAGGCCGTGGCCGCGCAGGTGGCGGCGGTCGAGGCGCTTGGCGGGCAGGCCGTCGGCGCCGACGGCGACCTGCCGCCCGAGGCGCTGACCCGGCTGCCGCAGCTCTCTGCCGTGCTGTGGTGGGGCGACGAGGGGCAGGGCCGCGCCTATGCAGGGGCGCTGGCCGCGCGCGAGGGCGAGATCGTGCAGCTGGTGACCGCGATGCCCGACCTGGCCCATGTCGCGCATGAGCGCCACCTGTGCGTGGACACCACCGCCGCCGGCGGCAACGCCGCGCTGCTGGCCGGCTGACTGGGCGCGGGTGCCGCAACGGCCCCCGAATTGCCGCCCCTTATCTCGCGGATATGGGCACGCCGCAGCCCATATCCGCGCCATCCGATGCAACAGGATATCTTTCGATAGTCGATTTCATCGGGCTACGACATGAAGCTGGCCGAGCGCGGCGATCACCGCCTACGACTACTCGATTGGGTAACTGCCCGCATCGACTGGATCGACGGACAGTTGGGCTAGCTATGCGACTGAGCAGCTGATGCCCACCCGGCGCTTGAACGAACCATTCAAGCGGCGTTCAACAGCGCGGCGTCAAAACCATCGTGCTGCAAATATTGGAGGCAGACTCTGCAAATTTCGATGGCACGCTACACCCATGGGTGCTCCGATTTGGCGGAACACGGGTTTTCACTCAGGCGCGTCGTGTATGGCACCTTGGTATGGCATTCAGGACGGAACCTGAATTATACCAAATCTATCAATGTCTTGGATAGGTTTTGGCTCCGGCGGTAGGGATCGAACCTACGACCAATTGATTAACAGTCAACTGCTCTACCGCTGAGCTACGCCGGAACACGAGGGGGCATTTAGCACCCGGATTCAGGGGCGTCCAGAGGGGGCGGGCAGATTTTTGCATCGGTGGGCGACAAGGTCATCCGCCCGCCCGCTGCCAGCGCAGATCGGCCCGCACCGGCCCGTTGCCGGCGACCGCGCCCAGGTCGGCCAGGGCCAGCAGATGCGCCAGCACGTTGCGCTCGGCTGCGGGCATCAGATGCGCGGGGATGGTGTAGATGCGGGCGGCCAGCTCGGCGGCGGTGCCGGGGCCGGCGTCCAGCGCGGCCAGAATCTGGGCCGAGCGCAGGCGGCGGTGGGCGGCCAGTTCCTCCAGCCGGGGCAGGGGGGCGGTGATCGGGTCGCCGTGTGCGGAGTAGAGCACCCGCGGCGCCAGCCGCGCCAGCAGGTCGAGCGAGCGGAAATAATCCACCAGATCGCCCTCGGGCGGGGAAATCAGCGAGGTGCTCCACCCCATCACCAGATCGCCGCAGAAGATCGCGTCGCCCAGGCGGAAGCTCAGATGCCCGCCCATGTGGCCCGGTGTGTGCAGCGCCTGCAGCGTCCAGTCGGAGGAGCGCAGCTCTTCGCCGTGGCGCAGCTCGATGTCGGGGCGGAACCCGGCATCGACGCCCTCGCCCCCGGTCAGTCCGGTGGCCGCCAGCCGCGCCATGGTGGGCGAGCGCCCCGAATCGGCGGCGCCGAAGGCGAACACCGGCGCCCGCGTCGCCTGCGCCAGCCGCGCCACCCCGGCGCTGTGGTCCAGATGCGCGTGAGTGACCAGGATATGCGAGATCCGTCCCTCGGCCAGCTCGAGAATCGCGTCGATATGGGCGGGGTCGTCGGGGCCGGGGTCGATCACCGCGACCTCGCGTTCCCCGATCAGGAAGCTGTTGGTGCCGGGGCCGGTCATGGCCGAGGGATTCGGGGCCAGCACGACCCGCACTTTCGCTGCGTCACTCATCGCACTAGGCTGGACCGGCGCGCGGGCCGGTGCAAGCGGCAGCCGGGCAGGGGAGGGCGCATGGATTTCGGCTGGCTGAAGCGGTTCTTTCCTCGCGGGCTTTACGGGCGGGCGGCGCTGATCCTGTTCCTGCCGGTGGTCGCGGTCACGCTGGTGGTGACGGTGATGTTCCTGCAGCGCCATTTCGAGGGGGTGACGCGGCAGATGGTCGAATCGGCCGCGGCGGAAATCGCGCTGGTGGCGGAACGCGTGCAGGCCGCCCCCGACGACGCCGCGGCAAGCAGCGCCGGCGCCGCCATTGCCGCGCCGCTGGGGCTGACGCTGGAACTGCCCCCGGCCGCGCCGGTGACCGAGGGGCGGCAGTCCTATGATTTCTCGGGGCGGGTGGTGATCTCGGAAATGCACCGGCAGCTGCCGCAGGTGGTTGCGGTCGACCTGTGGCAGGTGCGGCAGGTGCGGGTGCTGGTCGGCGGCGAACGCCCCTTCGTGCTGGAACTGCCGCGGCGGCGGTTGACCGCCTCGAACCCGCATCAGCTGCTGGTGCTGATGCTGGGAACCTCGCTGCTGATGACGGCGATCGCGACGGTATTCCTGCGCAACCAGCTGCGCCCGATCCGGCGGCTGGCGCTGGCGGCCGAAGCCTACGGGCGCGGCGAGGTCACCCCCTATCGCCCCGCCGGCGCCATCGAGGTGCGCAGCGCCGGCCGCGCCTTTGTCGAGATGCGCGCGCGGATCGAGCGGCAGAACGAACAGCGCAAGCTGATGCTGACCGGGATCAGCCACGACCTGCGCACGCCGCTGACAAGGCTGCGGCTGGGGCTGTCGATGCTGTCGCCCGACCTGCCCCCGGACCCCGACGAGATCGCGGCGATGGAGCGCGACGTGGCCGAGATGGGGGCGATGATCGACGCGTTTCTGGACCACGCCCGCGCCGAGGCGCAGGACGGCGCCCCCGAAGCCGTCGAGGCGCGCGAGTTCCTGGACGAGATCGTCGCCGATGCGCAGCGCGGCGGCCATCTCGTGCGGCTGGCCGATTTCCAGGCCGGCGCCGGGGGCGGGCAGCTGGTGGTCCGCGTGCAGGCGCTGCGCCGCGCCATCGAGAACCTGATCGCCAATGCCGTGCGCCATGGCACGAGGGTCGAGATCGCCGCCCGGCTGACCCCGCGCAGCTTTGCGGTGACGGTCGAGGACGACGGTCCCGGCATCCCGCCCGAACGGCGCGAGGAGGCGCTGCGCCCCTTCGTGCGGCTCGATTCGGCGCGCAGCCGCAACCAGGGGCAGGGGGCGGGGCTGGGGCTGGCCATCGCCGCCGACATCGCCCGCGCCCATGGCGGCGAGCTGCGGCTGGGCGACAGCGCCCGGCTGGGCGGGCTCAAGGCGGAAATCGTGCTTCCGCGGTGATCCGGCTCGCTTCCTCTGCCCGCGCCCTTCTTCCTTGTGAATATCCCGGGGCTTGCGAGCGCCCGGAACACAGTCCGGCGGACCGTTTTCTGCGAACAAGGCCGCGGCAGCGCCCCGGTCCGGCCTCGCCGCCCAGGCCGCCTTATCCCATTGCAGCCCCGGCCTCGCGTTCCTAGATTGTCCTCAAGCAGGACCGGCGCGCTGCCCGTTCCCTGGGGGCCCGCCGGTCCGGGCATGAAAGGACGATTATGAACGACACGACCCACACCACCTATCCGGTGCTGCCGCTTCGCGACATCGTGGTCTTCCCCCACATGATCGTGCCGCTTTTCGTCGGCCGCGAGAAATCCGTCCGCGCGCTTGAAGCGGTGATGGAAGCCGACCGGCCGATCCTGCTGGCCGCGCAGAAGGACGCGTCCATCGACGAGCCCGACACCGACGGCATCTTTACCACCGGGGTGCTGGCCAACGTGCTGCAACTGCTCAAGCTGCCGGACGGCACCGTCAAGGTGCTGGTCGAGGGGCAGGCGCGTGTCCGCATCACCGGCTTTGTCGAGAATGCCGAATATTTCGAGGCCACGGCCGAAAAACTGGCCGAGACCGAGGGCGACGCCGACGCGATCACCGCGCTGGTGCGCACCGTCGCCGAAGAGTTCGAGCGCTACGTCAAGATCCGCAAGAACATCCCCGAGGAAGCGGTGACCTCGGTCGCCGGCACCCGCGACCCGCACCGGCTGGCCGATCTGGTGTCCGGCCATCTGGGCATCGACGTCGACCGCAAGCAGGAGCTGCTGGAGACTCTGGACGTCGCCGAGCGGCTGGAAAAGGTCTATGGCCTCATGCAGGGCGAAATGTCGGTCCTGCAGGTCGAGAAGAAGATCAAGTCGCGCGTCAAGTCGCAGATGGAGAAGACGCAGCGCGAATACTACCTGAACGAACAGATGAAGGCGATCCAGCGCGAGCTGGGCGACGACGACGAGGGCCAGAACGAGCTGGCCGAGCTGGAAGAGCGGATCGAAAAGACCAAGTTCAGCAAGGAGGCTCGCGAAAAGGCGCTGTCCGAGCTGAAGAAGCTCAAGTCGATGTCGCCGATGTCGGCCGAGGCCACGGTCAGCCGCAACTATCTGGACTGGCTGCTGTCGCTGCCCTGGGGCGTGAAATCGCGCACCAAGCGCGACCTGACCGCCGCCGAAAAGGTGCTGGACGCCGATCACTACGGTCTGGAAAAGGTCAAGGAACGCATCGTCGAATACCTGGCGGTGCAGACCCGCTCGGACAAGCTCAAGGGGCCGATCCTGTGCCTCGTCGGGCCTCCGGGCGTGGGCAAGACCTCGCTGGGGCGGTCGGTGGCGCGGGCCACCGGGCGCGAGTTCATCCGCATTTCGCTGGGCGGGGTGCGCGACGAATCCGAGATCCGCGGCCACCGCCGGACCTATATCGGCAGTATGCCCGGCAAGATCATCCAGGCGCTGAAAAAGGCCAAGACCACCAACCCGCTGATCCTGCTCGATGAAATCGACAAGATGGGGCAGGATTTCCGCGGCGACCCGGCGTCGGCCATGCTTGAGGTGCTGGACCCGGAACAGAACTCGACCTTCGTGGACCACTATCTCGAAGTGGAATACGACCTGTCGAACGTGATGTTCCTGACCACGGCCAACAGCTACAACATGCCGGGCCCGCTCTTGGACCGGATGGAGATCATCAGCCTGGCCGGTTACACCGAGGACGAAAAGCGCGAGATCGCCCGCCAGCACCTGCTGCCCAAGCAGATCAAGGCGAACGGGCTGAAAAAGGGCGAGTTCAGCGTGACTGACGAGGCGCTGACCCACGTGATCCGCTATTACACGCGGGAAGCGGGGGTGCGGAATCTCGAGCGCGAGATCGCCAAGCTGGCGCGCAAGGCGGTGACCGAGATCCTCAAGGGCAAGGTCACCTCGGTCGAGGTCACCCCGGACAAGGCCGAGGAATACCTGGGCGTGCGCCGCCATCGCTATGGCCTGGCCGAGAAAGAGGACCAGGTGGGCGTGGTCACCGGGCTGGCCTGGACCAGCGTCGGCGGCGACCTGCTGCAGATCGAGGCGCTGAAACTGCCCGGCAAGGGCGTGATGAAGACGACCGGGAAACTGGGCGAGGTGATGAAGGAATCCATCGACGCCGCCTCCAGCTTTGTCCGCTCGGTGGCGCCGGAGCTGGGCATCAGCCCGCCGGAATTCGCCAAGCGCGACATCCACGTCCACGTCCCCGAGGGCGCGACCCCCAAGGACGGGCCGTCGGCGGGTCTGGCGATGGTGACCTCGGTCGTCAGCGTGATGACCGGGATCCCGGTGCGCAAGGACATCGCCATGACCGGCGAGGTCACGCTGCGCGGCAACGCGCTGGCCATCGGCGGGCTGAAGGAAAAACTGCTCGCGGCGCTGCGGGGCGGTATCAAGACCGTGCTTATCCCGCAGGAAAACGAGAAGGACCTGGCCGAGATCCCGGCCAACGTGAAAGAGGGGCTGACCATCATCCCCGTCTCGAACGTGCGCGAGGTGCTGCGCCACGCGCTGGTCCGGATGCCCGAGCCGATGGAATGGGACGAGGCCGCCTGGGAGGTGGCCGAGGCCAAGCGCCTGGCCGCGCTGCGGGCCGAGGCGGTGCCGGGGCCGTCCTCCTCAGGGCCGGTCGCGCACTGAAACGGCCGGGAAAACCCGCCGCTACAGCGGGTTGACGATAATGTGATCGCGCGCCTGTCCGGGCGCGCGATCTGTTTTCCGCGGTATGGTTGTCAGCTTGTATGCTTGCGTCCAGGCGCGCAGAACCGTGCTATGCATGGGAAAAATGCCCTCTGCCCAACGGCAGGGTAATAAAATTCCATTGTTATCAAATGTCTGCCATAACTTTTCTGAGGACATAGAAGGGTTGCATACGGCGGTGGGACGGATAACCCTGCGCGGGCCTGAGCAGCCATAACAGGTTTCAACCATGTCCGATGACAAGAAGGTGGCGCGCTTTCCGCGACCGGCGCCCGCCCCCAGCGCAGACCCGATCCCGGCCCGGATCCTGCACAAGCGCGAGTTCCTGACCCGGGTGGCCCATCAGGTCAACGTCCCGCGCGCCCAGATCCGCGAGGTCGTCGAGGCCACGCTCGAGCAGCTGGGCAGTGCCATCGCCGAGGGCGAGACCCTGGCCCTGCCGCCGTTCGGCAAGGCGCGGGTCAGCCGGCAGCGCACCACCAAGGGTGGCGAGGTGCTGATCCTGCGGCTGCGTCGCAAGGGGGCGGCCGAGGCCCAACGCGACGCGGCGGAATGAAGCTTTCCGGCACCCCAACTTGGGGCTTGCCGTCGGCGAGAAGGGGCGTTATCACCCCCTCCACCGGGCGATTAGCTCAGCGGTAGAGCGCTTCGTTCACATCGAAGATGTCAGCGGTTCAAATCCGTTATCGCCCACCATCATTGCCCTGCTACTGTTTCTGAAACACGGTAGCAGGGCTTTTTCTTTCCGGCCCCGGCCGGCGCGCCGGGGCTGCGACAATTCGCGCCTTCGGGCCGCCGCGCGCCGGGGGCTATGCTGCGTCCCGCACCCAAGCCACCCGAATCCTCCGAGGGCCGTCATGTCCGCGCGCGCGCAGCTTCCGCTTGTCTATTCCTGTTCCGGCTGTTCCAGCGCCGCGCAGATGGCGAATTATCTGGCGGTGTCACTGGACCGGCGCGGGTTGGCCGAGATGTCCTGCATCGCCGGGGTCGGGGGCGACGTGCCCAAGCTGGTGCGGGTGGCGAAATCCGGGCGCCGCATCGTGGCGATCGACGGCTGCGCGCTGGCCTGCGTGCGCAATTGCCTGGCCCGGCACGGGGTCGAGCCCTCGGAATACCATCTGCTGTCCGACCACGGGGTGCGCAAGCGCTACCGCACCGACTACGACCCCGACGAGGCCGCGCTTGTGCTGGACGAGCTCGTGGCCTCGTTGGCGGCGCGGGACGCCGCCTAGACCGTATCCAGATACAGCTCGACGGTTTCGTCGTCCGACAGTTCCGCCATGTAGTGCAGTTCCTGCCGCTTGGTCATCAGCAGATTCTCGATCAGGTGCTGCGGGAAGATGCGCTTGATCTCGGGGCAGGTCTCGAACGCGTCGATGGCGGCCGCCCAGCTGCCGGGCAGCTGTTCCAGATCGTGGTCATAGGCGTTGCCGGTGATCGGGGCAGGGCAGTCCAGCCGGTCCTCGATCCCGTTCAGCGCCGCGCCCAGGATCGCCGCCAGCGTCAGATAGGGGTTCACGTCGCCGCCGGGGGTGCGATGCTCGATCCGCCGCGCCGCGGGGGCGGAGGCCGGGATGCGGATCGCCGAGGTGCGGTTCTCGTACGCCCAGCCGATGCCGGTGGGGGCGTGGGCGTTGGGCACCAGCCGGTCATAGCTGTTCTCATGCGGCGCAAACAGCAGCGTCGAGCCCGGCATCGCCCGCAGGCAGCCCGCCACCGCATGGCGCAGCATGTCTGAACCGCCCTCGGTCCCGTCGTCGAAGATGTTGCGCCCTTGCGTGTCGAGGATCGAGAAATGCATGTGCATCCCGTTGCCGGCGAAACCTTCATAGGGCTTGGCCATGAAGGACCCGGCAAAGCCGAACTGCCGCGCCACCCCCTTGACCAGCAGCTTGAACAGCCAGGCGTCGTCCGCGGCCTTCAACGGGTCGGGCTGGTGCATCATGTTGATCTCGAACTGCCCCGGCGCGGCCTCCTTGATGGCGGTGTCGGCGGGGATGTCCATCGCCTCGCAGGCGTCGTAAAGCCGGGTGAAATACTGGTCGAACGCGTCCAGCGCCCGCAGCGACAGGGTTTCGGCGCCGGTGCGGCGCTTGCCGGACCGGGGCGAGGGCGGCACCTGCAATTCCCCGAACTTGCTGTCGTCGATCAGGAAGAACTCCAGCTCGGTCGCCACCACCGGGGTCAGCCCGGCGGCCTTGTAGCGTTCGACCACGCGGGCCAGCGCCTGGCGCGGGTCGCCGTCATAGGGGCGCCCGTCGGGGTGGAACATCCAGATCGGCAGCAGCGCGGTAGGCGCGTCCAGCCACGGCATTGGCAGGAAGCCGCGCTCGGTCGGCAGCAGCAGCCCGTCGGGGTCGCCCGCCTTGAACACCAGCGGGCTGTCCTCGATATCCTCGCCCCAGATGTCCATGCTCAGCACGGAATAGGGGAACTTGGTGCCCTCGCGCAGCAGCCGCTCGGCAAAGCGCACCGGCATCCGCTTGCCGCGGGCAACGCCGTTCAGATCGACCGCCGCGACGCGGATGGTCTTGACCTCGGGGTGCTCGTGCAGCCAGTCCATGGTTCACCTGATGATGTTCGGCCGATAGCGCAGGCGCCGTGCCTGCCCGGGCAGATGCCGGTTCAGCCGCTGGTTGACGACCCCGAACAGCCAGATCAGGCACAGGGTCAGAAGGATGAAATACCCCGCCGCGATCGGATAGGCGACAAAGGGGTTGAAGGTCTTGTCGGCCAGGTAGCTGGCGTAATACAGGCTGTCGCCCTCCTGCCGAAACGCGGGAAAGCCGGAAAAGAACACCAGCGTGGTGGCGTGGAACAGAAAGATCGCCTCGTTGGTATAGGCGGGCCATGCCAGCCGCATCATCGTCGGCCAGACGATGCGGCGGAACCGCGCCCAGCCGGTCAGGCCAAAGGCGTCGGCGGCCTCGAGATCGCCCTTGGGGACATTGCGCAGCGCGCCGTGGAAGATCTCGGCCGAATAGGCGGCGGTGTTCAGCGTCAGCACCAGCAGCGCCCCGGCCCAAGCCCGCGCCATCCAGCCGGTGGGCAGGGTCAGGCCAAGGATCGACAGCCCCTCGCGCGGTAGCAGCACCAGCGCCGAATAGGCCAGGAAGAACTGGATGAACAGCGGGCTGCCGCGAAAGACGAAGATGAAGCCCTCGGCCGGGCGGCGCAGCCAGCGGCGCGGGCTGGCCTTGGCCAGCGCCAGCCCGTTGGCCAGCACAAAGCCCGCCGCCAGCGCCAGCACCCCGAAATACAGGTTCCAGATCATCCCCGAGCCGATCAGCGTCACCTGCTGGCACAGGGTGAAGTCGCTGCGCGGCAGCAGCCGCTCGCCGATCCCGATCGAGCGCAGCCCATAGTCGGCGATGGTCTGAAGGCATTCGGCGGCGGCGCTCATGCGGCCACCCCCGCCTTGCGCATCGCCTCGCCGGCCAGCGTGGCCTGACCGCGCGACAGGCGCGCGGACAGCCGGTCGATCGCCCGCTGCGACACCCAGGTCATCAGCAGGTAGAACACCAGCAGCGCCAGGAAATACCACACCCGCCAGTCGCCGTGCGGATAGGCATAGGTGGTGGTCTTGGTGCCGCCCAGCTCGCGCGCCCAGTAGACGATGTCCTCGACCCCCAGCAGGAACAGCAGCGGCGTGGCCTTGATCAGGATCATCCACAGGTTCGACAGCCCGGGCAGCGCATAGCTCCACATCTGCGGGATCAGGATCCGGCGGTCGATCTGGCGCGGGGTCATGCCGTAGGCCTCGGCGGTTTCCAGCTGCGCACGTGGCACCGCCTGCATCGCCCCGTAAAGCACATTGGTGGCAAAGGCGCCGAACACGATCGAGAACGCCACCACCGCCAGCCCGATGCCATAGGCGTCATGCACCCAGCCCGGCGCCGTCCCCAGCGGCATCTTGGCGGCGGCGCAGACCACGAATTCGTTGCCCTGCCGCACCGGCACCGACGGGTCGCAGTAGACCCGCGAACGCAGCCACTCGATCCCCTGGTCCAGCGCGATGGGCACGAACAGGAAAAAGATCACGTCCGGCACGCCGCGCACCACCGCGGCATAGGTTTTGCCCAACCAGCGCAGCGGCGCAAACCCCGACCGCGCCGCCAGCGCCCCCAGGAACCCCAGCGCCAGCGACACCGGCGCGGTCAGCGCCAGCAGCAGCAGCACCGTCCCGAAAGAGGCATAGAACAGCAGATGCGTGCCCGAGCTGAGATAGCAGCTCAGCCAGGCGAGACCCTCGAGGGTCCTGGGATCGGCGCAATAGGCGAACATCGCGGGCGGGGGCGTTCGGGGCCGCCGTCACCGGCGGCCCCGTGGGTTCCGATCAGTTCCCGGCCTCGGCCTTCGCCTCGGCCTGGGCAGCAAAGGTCATGGATTCGTCGCCCAGCCACTTGGTGATCAGCGCGTCCAGCGAGCCGTCGGCTTTCATCTCGGCGATGGCCTTGTCGAAGCGGGCCTTCAGCTCGGTGTCGGACTGGCGCATCCCGATGCCCAGCCCTTCGCCGACGACCACGCGGTCCTGCCCCTCGACCCAGACCAGATCGTCCGAATCGCGCTCGAACGGCACCAGGAAGTCGCGGTCGGCGAACACCGCCTCGGCCTCGCCGTTGCGCACGGCGGCGATGGCTTCCTCGCCGGTGGCGAACTCGATCAGCGTGGCGCCGGATTCGGCGACATAGCTGGCCTGGATGGTGCTGGTCTGTGCGGCCACCACCCCGGAGATGTCGGCGTCGGGGGTCAGCGCCAGATAGGCCGAGGGCGGCGGCGGCGTATATTCATCGGAAAACGCGATGGATTTCTTGCGCTCGTCGGTGATGTTCATCCCGGCCATGATCGTGTCGTAGTTCGAGTTGACCAGGTTGGGGATGATCGAATCCCAGTCGTTGCGCACCCAGGTGCATTCGGCGCCGATGCGCTTGCACAGCTCGTTGCCCAGCTCGATCTCGAACCCGTCGACCTCGCCCTTTTCGTTGACGAAATTGTAGGGAGGGTAGGCGCCCTCGGTCCCCATCCGCAGCGGCTCGGCAAGCGTCGCGCCCGCGCTCAGCGCCAGGGCCGCAGCGGCGATCAGCAGGTTCTTCATCTG
Organism: Paracoccus sp. SJTW-4; assembly: GCF_047716885.1. Taxonomy (NCBI): domain Bacteria; kingdom Pseudomonadati; phylum Pseudomonadota; class Alphaproteobacteria; order Rhodobacterales; family Paracoccaceae; genus Paracoccus; species Paracoccus sp. SJTW-4. The sequence goes on from NZ_CP136681.1 coordinate 436,007, forward strand.
GGTGTCTCCTGTCGGTTGGTTGTCTCAGGCGGCCATGGTCGCGCTGAGGAATTGGCGCAGCCGGTCGGTCCGGGGAGCGCGGAAAATCTGGTCGGGCGGGCCTTCTTCCTCGATCCGTCCCTGGTGCAGGAACACCACGCGGTCGCTGACCTCGGCCGCCAGCCGCATGTCGTGGGTGACCAGGATCATGGTGCGGTGCTCGGCCGCCAGGTCCTTGATGACCTTGACGACTTCCTGCTGCAATTCGGGGTCGAGCGCGCTGGTCGGCTCATCGAACAGCAGCGCCCGCGGCTCCATGCACAGGGCGCGCGCGATGGCGGCGCGCTGCTGCTGGCCACCCGACAGCTGCGCGGGCCAGGCGTCGGCCTTGTCGCCGATGCCGACCTTGGCCAGCAGGGCGCGGGCGCGCGATTCCACCTGCGCCTGCGGCTGGCCCAGCACGGTCAGCGGCGCCTCCATCACGTTCTGCAGGATGGTCAGGTGCGACCACAGGTTGAACTGCTGGAACACCATCGCCAGGTTGGTGCGCAGCCGGCGCACCTGCGCGCGGTCGGCGGGCTGGCGGTCGGGGCCGCTGTTGGTCCAGCGGATCGGCTCGCCCTCGATACATATGTCGCCGGCCTGCGCGATCTCCAGCAGGTTGCAGCAGCGCAGCAGCGTGGATTTCCCCGAGCCGGAGGAGCCGATCAGCGTCACCACATGCCCGCGCGGCGCCGCCATGTCGACGCCCCTGAGCACCTCGAGCTGGCCGTAAGCCTTGTGCAGGCCGCGAATCTCGATGACCGGCGGGTCCGCGTCGGCGGCAGAAGGGCCTGGGGCAGGGGCGCCGGCCCGCGAAGGTGAATGTTGCGCGGTCATGGCTGGCATCTGGCGCAATTCCGCGGCGGATTGCAACGGTGACGTGGCAAGAGAGGCAAGGGGTCGCGGGGGTGGGGCGGCGGCCCGGCTCAGCTGTCCGGGTCGGTGGCCAGCGCCACGCCTTCGCGCACGCGGGCGCTGTCGGCCTCGCTGATGCCCAGCAGCTGGGCGATGCGGTCCACCGCCGCGGTTTCCCACAGGGTTTCCGGGCCGTCGGTGCGCGCCAGATCCCACAGCGCCGCGACGATTCCCGCGCATTGCTCGCGCGGGATCCGCTCGCGGATGGCGGCGGTCAGGCGCTCGGTATCGGGGACCTCGGCCTCGACCATCTCGGCGGCGGCGCGGCGATCGGCGATCTCGTCGGGGGCAAGCCGCTGGCGCAGCGACAGCAGCACGTCGATCCGCTGCCGCTCGGGCTCGCCATAGCGGTTGTCGGCGCGGGCCAGCCGCACCAGCAGCGCCGCCACCGCGACTTCGGCATCGTCGTGCGAGAGCGCGGCTCCGGCGGGAATCTCACCCAGTAGTCGAGGCAACAATCTGCGAAACATGGCCGGAGTATCCGCACAGGTCTTTTGCGGTTTCAAGTTAAACAATAGCAACGCTGTCGCCCGGTCGGGCGGCGCCCGCGGCCGCTGCCGGGCGCGCCCCTCGGAAACCCCGGGGAAGGGGCCCGCTCAGCCCTCGTCCCATCCGGCGACAATGGCCAGATCGGCGATCGAGACCGGCGCGCGGATGGCCAGCGCCGCCTGGTATTCGGGGCTGTGGTAACAGTCCCACGCCGCCTGGTACGAGGGGAACTCGATCACCACCGCCCGCGGCCGCAGCGCCCCCTCGACCACCTCCTGCCCGCCGCCGCGGACCAGGAACCGCCCCCCGTATTTCGCGAACGCCTCGGCATTGGCGGCGCGATACGCCTGATAGGCGGCAGGATCGTCGACGGTCACATGGCCGATCCAGTAGGCTTTGGGCATGGCTGTTCCTGCTGCTTGCCGTGGTCAGCCCGGGATCGCGCGGCGAGAGGGGCGGGTCAAGTGGTGGACTACAGCCCAACCTGGAGCCGCGACGCGCCGGAGCCGCGCCTGGCATATCCGCCGAGGAGGGCGACGCCGAAGGCCCGCATCAGCAATCACCGGCAAGCTCATAGGGAACCAGCTGTAAATGCTAGGTTTAATACGGCGCTTCGCCGCGAAGGATTGCGCGTCCACTGATCAAGGAGGGTTTGAGCCGTCAAGAAAGGGACTTCAACCGTCCAATACCTCCGTTCGACACACACCCTCCCCGCAGGGCATCGTGAATAACAATAATCCGTATTATGTAATTCAAGCAGACGTGCGCAGCCGCTGCTTGACACCCGGCGTTGGCCACTCACCATGCTTCGACCTCGAAGATACAGGACGAACCATGGACCTACGCCAGCTCACCCCAGATCTTTCCGTCGCGCCCCAGATCGAGCCCGAGGATATGCGCCGGCTGGCCGAGGCGGGATTTACCGCGGTGGTCGCCAACCGGCCGGATTCCGAGGTCGGGCCCTCGCATCAAAGCGCCCGGATGGCCGAGCTGGCGGCCGCGGCCGGGCTTGATTTCCATTATCTGCCGATCCTGCCCGGGCAACTCGGCCCGGAACAGGTCCGGGCGCTGCGCGAGATCCTCGACGGCGCCCAGGGAAAGGTGCTGGCCTATTGCCGCTCGGGGACGCGCTCGACCATCGCCTGGGCGCTCGGCCAGGCCGGGCGGCGGCCGGCGGCCGAGATCATGCAGGCCGCGGCCCGCGCCGGATACGACCTCTCGGACCTGATCCCGGCGCTGGAAGGCTGAGCCCGCAGCGGCCGCCCAAGGACGGCCGCGCGGTGTCAGGTTCAGCGCGCCAGTTCGCGCACGATAACGCCGCGGGCATTGATGGTCACGGTGACCGGCTCGCCCTCGGGGTTCACGGCCTCGACCTCGATGCGCGGGCCGTCGCGGGTGACGGTGCCGGGCTGGGTATAGCCGGCATCCTGCAGCAGCCGTTGCACGCCTGCGTCATCCAGCGCGGCCGGCGCCGCCTGCGGCGCGCGGCGGGCGTCGTCGCCGCGGTGGAACCGTTGCATCTGCCGCAGGTCGCGGTCGTCGCGGCCATCCTTGCCGCGCCAGCCCATGCCGTGGTCATGGGCGCCGCGGTCCTTGCCCTTGATCCCGCGGGGGCCGAAATCGGTCTCGCCGCGGCCAAAGCGGTGCAGCGTGCCGTCATTGCCGAAGCCGGCGCGGATCCCCTGCCCCTGCGCATCGGTGCCGAACACCATCACGCCTTGGTCGCCGCGGCCAATCCCTTGAATCTGCGCGAATTCATTCAGGATCGCCTGGTCGCGGACCGGCTGTGGCACCAGCCGCTCGACGATGGCGGCGGGCAGCGGCGCGGATTCGGCGCGGATCATCCGCAGCGTGCCCTGGCTGTCCAGCATGGCGCGGAACGCCGGGCCGCCGGGCAGCGTGCCCTGCACCTGCTGGCCACGCCGACCTTTGGTCACGCGGGCATCGGTGATGCCCAGATCGGTCAGCGCCTGCGGCAGCGCCGCGGCTTGGGTCGCCGGCGCGGTTGCCGGCGGCGTTTCGGGGGCGGGCTGGGTGGTCTGCGCGGCCAGCGGCGCGGCCAGCGCCGTCATCGCCACCATCACCGCAGCGGAATTGCGAAACCTGCGAAGCATCGTGATTTTCCTTTCGTTCGCATCGTTCCGGGCTGCCTGTCGTCCCGGATCGAATCGCAATCTAGCCGCCCGCACCCGAACGAAAGACCAACGGCGCGTTTGGTTTCCGTTTGGCTTCCGGGGTAAAGATGGGGCCGATGCGCCCGCGATTCCTCATCCCCCTGCTGTTGCTGGCCGCGCTGGCCGTGGCGCTGGCCCTGCCGGCGGCGCGTCACCCGCCGCCCTATCCGCGCGCCCCGGCGCGGCACCACGACCCGATGCCGGCGGATAACCCCGATTTCGGCGACGCCGCCCCCGGCTGGATGGCCGAGGTCATTCCCATGCACCAGGCCGTGCGCCGGGCCGGACAGCGCTTCGACGGGCGGGTGCTCGACATCGCGCTGCTGCCGCCCGGGCCGGGGCCGTCGCCGCTGGTCTATCGCATCCGGCTGCTGACCCGCGCGGGCGACGTGCTGGACATCAGGATGGATGCGCTCGACGGGCGCTTCCTGGAACTGCGCGGCGCCGATCTTTCGGGCGTCCGCCGCGACAAGCCCAACCGAAAGGACTGAGATGCGCTGCCTGATCGCCGAGGACGACCCCACGCTGTCCGCCCAGCTGGCCCGCGCCATGGCCGAGGGCGGGTTCGTCGCCGATGTCTTCCACGATGGCGAGGCCGCCGAGTTCGCCGGCGCGACCGAGACCTATGACGTTGCCATCCTCGACCTGGGCCTGCCCGGGCTGCCGGGGCTCGAGGTGCTGTCGCGCTGGCGGGCGCAGGGGGTGGCGATGCCGGTGCTGATCCTGACCGCGCGCGGCGACTGGACCGACAAGGTGGCGGGGTTCCGCGCCGGGGCCGACGACTATGCGGTCAAGCCGTTCCGGCTGGACGAGGTGGTGCTGCGCGCCCAGACCCTGGTGCGCCGCGCCGCCGGCCACGCGCAGGCGGTGCTGACCGCCGGGCCGCTGTCCTACGACACGCAGCTGGGCGTCATCACCCGCGACGGGGTGGCACTGAAGCTGACCCCGTTCGAGACGCGGATCCTTGGCTATCTGATGCACCACCCCGACCGCGTGGTCAGCCGCAGCGAGCTGAGCGAGCATCTGTATGACGCCGGCAGCGACCGCGACCACAAGTCGCTCGAGGTGGTGATCGGCCGGCTGCGCCGCAAGATCGGCGACGGGCTGATCGAGACCCGCCGCGGCGAGGGCTATGTGTTGCGGCGCGCGCCATGATGCTCGATTCCATCCGCGCGCGGCTGCTGGCGGCGGCGGCGCTGTGGCTGACGCTGGTGCTGCTGTTGGCGTGGTGGTTCATCGGCGGCGTGCTGGAACGCTTCGTCACCGAGCGTTTCGACGCCGAGGCCGCAGTGATCGCCGAGACCCTGATCGCCGGGGTCGAACCCGGGGCGGGGGTCGGACCGGAGGCGAATGCCGCCCCTGCCCTCGTCGAGATCACGCGCCCCCCCGCCGATCCGCGGCTGTCGCTGCCGCTGTCGCTGTGGAGCTGGCAGTTGGAAACCGCGGAGGGCGACTTCATCGCCCGCTCGCCCTCGCTGCTGGACCTGCGGCTGGAGGCGCCGCCGGGCAGCTATGCCGGCCAGCCCGGCACCGGCCCCGATGGCGAGGCGCTGCGGGTGATGCGCCGCGTCTTTACCCTGCCCGGGGTCGAGCCGCCGCTGGCGGTGGTGGTGACCGTGCCGCGCGCCGAGATCGACGCCGCCATGTCGCTGGTGCGTCCGCCGCTGGCGCTGGCGCTGGTGGTGCTGGGCGCGGGACTGGCGGCGGCCAGCCTGGTGCAGGTGGGCTGGGGGCTGCGCACGCTGGACGCGCTTGGCCGCGACATCCGCCGCATCCGCGCCGGTCAGGCCGAGCACATCCCCCTGCCCCCGGTCGCCGAGCTGCGCCCGGTCGCGGCAGAGCTGAATGCGCTGCTTGACGCCAACCGCTCGGTGATCGCGCGGGCGCGCGAGCATCTGGGCAATCTGGCGCATTCCCTGCGCACACCGCTGTCGGCGTTGGCCAACACCCTGCCCGACGATCATCCCGGGCGGGCGCTGGTGGCGCGGATGGACCGGCAGATTTCATGGCACCTGCGCCGCGCCCGCAGCGCCGGGCAGCCGCGGCTGCTGGGCCACGCGACCCCGGTGGCGCCGGTGGTGGACGACATCCTGCTGGTGCTGCGCCGCCCGGCCGAGGACCGCGGCCTGCGCATCGCCACCGCCTGCGACCCCGCCGCCCGTTTCGCCGGCGAGCGGCAGGATCTCGAGGAAATGCTGGGTAACCTGCTGGAAAACGCGGTGAAATACGCGCGCACCGCGATCAGCGTCACCGCGGGCGAGCGATCCGGGCAGCTGGTCATCGCCATCGAGGACGACGGCCCCGGCATGGCGGACAGCGACCACGCCCGCGCCCTGTCCCGCGGCGGCCGGCTGGACGAGATGGGCCCGCCCGGCGCCGGTCTGGGCCTTGCCATCGTCGCCGATCTCGCCGCGCTGCACGGCGGCGGGCTGGCGCTAGGGCGGTCGAAACTGGGCGGGTTAAAGGCGGTGCTGACGCTGCCGGGTTAGTTCCGGGCCAGAGTCCTGCGTCAGTGGCTTCGCCCGCCGGCCTGCGGCCGGCTCCCCAGGATATGTGCAAAGAAGAAGTGCCGTCTGCCACGCGCGGCCGTGCGGTTGGTCGAACAGAACAAGACCGAGCTATGAAAGTGGGAAACTTATGAAGTGGGAAACTAGTGGGAAATAATCCCCCTGCCAGTCGAGGGGAGCTGGCTAAGCTATTGGTGCCCGAGGTCGGACTCGAACCGACATGACTTGCGTCGGCGGATTTTGAATCCGCTGCGTCTACCATTCCGCCACTCGGGCCACCCTGCCCGTTTATGCGCAAGCCGGCCGCCGCGCAAGCGGGGTTCAGGTGGCGAGCCGGGCCTGCCGCGCCGCCCGCAGCCGGGCGAAATCCTCGCCCGCGTGGTAGGACGACCGCGTCAGCGGCGTCGCCGAGACCATCAGGAACCCCTTGCCCCAGGCGGCTTTTTCATAGCCCGAGAACTCCTCGGGGGTGACGAAGCGGTCGACGCGGTGGTGTTTGGGGGTCGGCTGCAGATACTGGCCGATGGTGATGAAATCGACATCCGCCGCACGCATGTCGTCCATCACCTGCAGCACCCCCTGCCGGTCCTCGCCCAAGCCCACCATGATCCCGGATTTGGTGAACATCCCCGGGTTCAGCTCTTTCACCCGCTGCAACAGCCGGAGAGAGGCGAAATACCGCGCCCCCGGCCGCACGGTGGGATACAGCCCCGGCACGGTTTCCAGATTGTGGTTGAACACATCGGGCCGCGCCTCGACCACGGTTTCCAGCGCGTCGGGGCGGGCCTTCAGGAAATCGGGGGTCAGCACCTCGATGGTGGACCCGGGCGCGCGGTGGCGGATCGCGCGGATGGTCTGGGCGAAATGCTCGGCGCCGCCGTCGTCCAGATCGTCGCGGTCGACGCTGGTGATCACCACATGCTTCAGCCCCAGCGTCGCGACGGCATGGGCGACGCGCCCCGGCTCGAACACGTCCAGCGCGTTGGGCTTGCCGGTGGTGACGTTGCAGAAGGAACAGCCGCGGGTGCAGATCTCGCCCATGATCATCATGGTGGCGTGGCCCGCGCTCCAGCATTCGCCGACGTTGGGGCAGCCGGCCTCTTCGCAGACGGTGGACAGGCGGTTGTTGCGCAGGATGTCGCGGGTGTCCTTGTAGCCCTGGCTGGTCGGGGCCTTGACCCGGATCCACGACGGTTTCTTGGGCTGGCTCTGGTCGGGGCGATGGGCCTTTTCGGGGTGGCGCAGGATCGGGGGCGCGTCGGACATCGGTGATCCCTTCGGGCTGGGCTGGGCGGGCGCGGACTGTCCAGTCCGGCCTATCCTCTTGGCAGGGGTTGATCAACTGCCGCGTCCGGCCCAGATAGCGCACGGGGGGATTTCTGCGGCGCAGCAGCGCGCCGCGAGCAGATGAGGACCAGCATGAAGCCCGGCGACAGATTGCCCGACGTCATCTTTCACACCCGTATCCGCGACGCCTCGATCGGCGGGCCGAATCCGTTCCGCTGGAACGAAACCACCACCGGCGACTATTTTGCCGGCAAGCGGGTGGTGCTGTTCTCGCTGCCCGGTGCCTTCACGCCCACCTGCTCGACCTTCCAGCTGCCCGAGTTCGAGGAGGCGGCGGCCGAAATGGCCGAGCTGGGGATCGACGAGATCTACTGCCTGTCGGTCAACGACGCCTTCGTGATGAACCAGTGGGCGCGCTCGCAAGAGCTGAAGAACGTCAAGGTGATCCCCGACGGCTCGGGCGAGTTCACCGCCAGGGTCGGGATGCTGGTGCGCAAGGACAACCTGGGCTTCGGCGCCCGCTCGTGGCGCTATGCGGCCATCGTCGACGACGGCGTGGTCGAGCGGCTGTTCGTCGAGCCGGGGAAATGCGACAATCACCCCGAGGATCCTTATGGCGAATCCTCGCCCCAGGCGATCCTGGCCTATCTGCGCGACCGGGCCCGCGCCGCCGCCTGATCCCGCTGGCCGGAGCGGGGCATGATCCCCGTTCCGACGCCGATCCGGCGTGACCTGCAACGACCTGGCCTGCGACCGCGGGCCGCACGCATCAGCCGATCATCGGGGCGCCGCGGCCGTAGCGGTCCAGATAGTGGCGTTCCAGCCGCATCAGCGCCAGCCGCAGCACCACCTTGCCGGACCGCGCCGACCAGCCCAGCCGGCGCTCGGTCATCTCGATCCCTTCCAGGAAGCAGCAGACCCGCAGCACCAGATCGCCCATGCCGGGGCCCAGCTCGCGCAGCGCCTCGGCCACCCGGCTGCGCGCGGCATCAGAGCCGCCGCCGGCGCCGGGGGCAAAGCCCGCGTCGATGCCGGCGGTCATGAACCCGTCCCAGTTCTGGGTGACGCGGGTGCCCATCTGGGCCAGCTCGAAATCCTCGCGCAGCCGCTCGCCCGCCGCCACCATGCCGGGGTCCAAAAACGGCTGCCCGTTGGCGTCGCGGCGCCGCGCCATCATCTGCAACGGGCTTTCCGCGACGTTGAACCGCATCCGGCGGCTGCCGCCCTCGGGGTCGTCCATCGTCCGCTCTTCCATCACCCGATGCGCCTGCGCCTGAGGCGGGCCAAGGTCGGCGGGGCCATGGCCGGGGGCGGCATAGGGGGCCTGCGCCTCGGCCAGCCCCGGCCCGACCGGCAGCGCGCCCCCGAAATCGCCGGGCGCGGGCAGCCCGGCCCCGCGCCCGGCGGCCATGGATTTCAGCGCCGCGCGCCCGGCGGCGCTGATCCGGTGGCGGGTGATGCGCCCCTGCGCCACCAGCGTCACCCAGCCCCGCAGCGCCAGCAGCTCGGCCAGCCGGCGGTCGAGGATGGCGGTGCGGATGTCGGCGCGGGTCACGATCGCCTTGTCCATCCCCTCGGCCACCGCCAGCACCGCGCCGGGTTCCGCCAGCCGCCGCAGGGCGCGGCGCAGCTGCGCCAGATCCTCGGGCGAGGGCGCGCCCTGCCCCGCCCCGGCCGTTTCCACCGCGCGATCGACCAGCGGATCGTCGCGGCGGCTCTCGAACCTGCGGATGCGCCGCAGGATGGTCGAGGCGTGGCACCCGGTTTCCCGCGCCAGCGCCCGGATCGATTCGCCGCCCTGCACATGGCGCAGATACAGCCGCGCATCCTCGGGAAGGGTTGCGGCCGCAGCCGCCGCGGGTTCCGGTGCGGCCGTGCTGCCGGGCGGCACCACTCCGCAGGACAGCGGAACGGCGGCCCCGCCCGAGAAACCACCCGTCAATATGGTCATGTCGTCTAGTCCTCTGTCATCCTTGGGCCACGCCGGCCCTGGGCCTGCACCTGTCGAAAAGGACAGGTCCGGGACCACTTCGGTGACGAATGGCTAAGATTTCCTAAAGATCATTAACCTTACCGGACGCTGCATCGCCGAGTTACGCAACAACCGCACATTGAGTGCAGGATCGGACCCAAGGAAAACCGCCCGAATCCCGGAGACTCGAAGATGAGCGTGATGTCCAACATCCTTGCCTTTCCCGCCCGCCCGGTGGGCAGCGCGTTGCGCCGGCCGGCGGTGCTGGTGCGGGCCGCGGTCGCCGGGCAGGCGCTGTGGCGGCGCGAACGCGACCTGCGCCGGGTGCTGCACTGCGAATCGCTGCCCGCGCCGGGGCAGGCGCTGGCGCGGCTGCGCGAGGAAGAGGACCGGCTGAACCTGGCCCGGCTGGAGGATGCGGCCGATTACGACATGCAGCAGCATGTGCGGCTGCTGATCGCGATCCTGGCCGAATCGCGGCTGGCGCCAGCGCGCACCGCGGCGCCGCGGGTGCGGGCGCTGGGGTAAAGCTAGCGCCTGCCGCTCAGCGAGCCGAGGATCCCCCGCACCAGCATCTGCCCGGTGCGGGTGCCCAGCTGCCGCGCCATGCTTTTCCCAAATGCCTCCAGCATGGAATCGCCGCGCCGGGCCGCGGGCTTGCGCGCCGCCCCGTTCCCCGGCTGGTAACGCCGCCCCCGCGACCCCTCGTCCCCGCCGGGGGCATCGGCGTCACCAGCCTCCGCCTCGGCCTCAGCCGCGGCGCGGGCGACGGCCTCGGTCCGCCGCGCCAGCATCTCATGGGCGGAATCGCGGTCGACGGTGGCGTCGTATTTCAGCCCCAGCGGCGACAGCTGCATCACCCGCGCCCGCTCGGCATCCGGGATCGGCCCAAGCTGCGACAGCGGCGGCCGGATCAGCGTGCGCTCGGCCACCCCCGGCGCGCCCTTGGCCCCCAGGAACGAGGTCACCGCCTCGCCGGTGCCGACATGCTGGATGGCGTCGGCGGTGTCGAACCCCGGGTTCGCACGGTAATTTTCCGCCGCCATCCGCAGCGCCCGCTGGTCCTTGGCGGTAAAGGCGCGCAGCGCGTGCTGGACGCGGTTGCCCAACTGCCCCAGCACCGAATCGGGCAGGTCGGTGGGGTTCTGGGTAATGAACCAGACGCTGACCCCTTTCGACCGCACCAGCCGCGCCACCTGTTCGATCTTTTCGACCAGCGCGCGGGGAGCGCGGTCGAACAGCAGATGCGCCTCGTCGAAAAAGAACGCGAGCCGGGGCTTTTCCGGGTCGCCGACCTCGGGCAGCTGCTCGAACAGCTCGGACAGCAGCCACAGCAGCAGCGTCGAATACAGCCGCGGCGACTGCATCAGCCGGTCCGCGGCCAGGATATTGACCACCCCCAGCCCCGAGGCATCCGTGCGCATCATGTCCGCCAGCTGCAGCGCCGGTTCCCCGAACAGCCGGTCCCCGCCCTGCTGTTCCAGCACCAACAGCGTCCGCTGGATCGCGCCGACCGAGGCGGCGGCGATATTGCCGTAGCGCAAGCCCAGCTCGCGCGCGTTCTGCCCGACCCACAGCAGCATCGCCTGCAGGTCCTTCATGTCGGCGATGGGCAGCCCCTGTTCGTCGGCGACGCGGAAGGCGATGTTCAGCACCCCTTCCTGCGCCGCGGTCAGGTCCATCAGCCGCGACAGCAGCAGCGGACCCATCTCGGCCGGGGTGGTGCGGATCGGGTGGCCCTGCTCGCCCCAGACGTCCCAGAAGGTGACCGGAAAGCCGCGGTAGTCCAGCGGCGCCCCGATCTGCGCGGCACGCTCGGCAAAGGGTTGCAGCAGCTTGGGATTGCCGCCCCCCGGCAGCGCCATGCCGGCAAGGTCGCCCTTGACGTCGGCCAGCACCACCGGCACCCCGGCCAGCGACAGCGATTCCGCCAGCGTCTGCAGGGTGACGGTCTTGCCGGTGCCGGTGGCGCCCGCGATCAGCCCGTGGCGGTTGGCATATTTCAGCAGCAGGGTCTGGGGGATGGCGTGCCCCTCGCCGCCGCCGCCGACCAGGATGGTGCCGGCGGCGAAATCCACCAGCGGCCGCGCAGACGCGGCAGGGGGATCGCCGGCAGGGACGGCGGCGGGTTCGGGCGGGCTCAGGGGTGGCGGCTGGTCGGTCACTGGCATCCTCGGGGCGGTCACGCGGAACGGGCGCGCGAAGCCAGCATAACGCGCCCCCCTCGCGCCGCCAGAGATTTCGCACGGGCGCTGCACAAGCCGAAACCGCCGGGCGGCGCATATTGAACGACCTGTCTTTTCAGGCAATTGACGCGACCTGCGCCCCAGCCTAACGTCGCAGGCAATAAACCGCCGGTCCGACAGGGACGGACGGGGAATGCGGCCACGCGGGCTTCATTCCCCGTCTTCCATTGGCGCAATACGGACCAGACGCAGCGGCGGAAAACCGCCGGCGGGAACGGCGCAACCCCCTTGCACGCAAAGGTCATTCCGCCGCCGGGCGCGGGCGCTGACAAGATGTCGCCGCCATGCTACAGCGCGGGCGCGTTCAGCCGAAAAGGAAAAGACATGGCTCGCACAACCTCTGCCGTTCTGGCGGCCCTGATCGCCATGGCCCCCGTCGCGGGCGCCTTTGCGCAATCCGAGACCCAGCCCGAAACCCCGCCCGCGGCCGCACCCGAGACCCAAGCCGAGACCACCCCCGAGGCTGCGCCCGAGGCCGCAGAGACCGCGCCGGCGGCAGCGACCGAAACCGGGGACGCCGCCCCGGCCGAGGGTGCGCCCGCCGAGGCCGCCGCCCCGGCAGCACCCGCCGGCGAGCAGGCGCAGCAGCCCGCGGGCGACCAGATCGTCGCCAGCTACTACAACCGCGAAACCCACGGCGACTGGCAGCTGCGCTGCCTGCGAACCCCCGACGGCAACGACCCGTGCGAGCTGTATCAGCTGCTGCGCGACGACAACCAGGGGCCGGTGGCCGAGATCTCGGTGATCCCGTTCGAGGGTCAGGCCGCGGCGATCATGAACTTTGTGGCGCCACTGGAAACCGACCTGGAAATGGGTCTCGGGCTCAAGATCGACACCGGCGAAAACCGCCGCTACCCGTTCCTGGTCTGCGCGCCGATCGGCTGCGTCGCGCGCATCGGCATGTCGGAGGCGGAGCTGGGCGCGCTCAAGCGCGGCAACCAGGCGACGGTGACGCTGCTGCCCTTCGGCGGCGATCCGGAAAAGAACGCGGTGCACCTGCCGGTGTCGCTGAAGGGCTTCACCGCCGGGTTCGACGCGCTCAAGAGCCAGCCGCAGGGCGACGGCCCGCAAGAGGACGCCGCCCCGGCCGAGTGAGCCCGGCTGCCGGACACGAAAAGAGGCGCCCCCGGGCGCCTCTTTGCATTTCAACGGAAGGGTTCCGGGAACGGCGGCCCGCCGTGACGGGCCGCGCGCCGGATCACTCCTCGGCGATGGACAGCGCCACGAAGCGCGGCTCGCCCTCGCGGCGCACCAGCACCAGCACCGACTGCCGCCCGGCCTCGCGCGCCTCGTCGATGCGGGCGCGCAGGTCGGCCAGCGTCGCCACCGGCTGCTGCCCGGCCTCGACGATCACATCGCCGACCCGCAGCCCCTTGGCCGAGGCGTCGCTGGTCGCGTCGATGTCCTGCACCACCAGCCCGCGCGCGGTTTCCGGCAGCTGCAGCCGCGCCGCGAGTTCGGGCGTCATCGGCACCAGCGACATGCCCAGCAGCTCCGAGGACGCGCCCTCGGGGGGCTGCTCGCCCTGCGGCGCGCCGCTGCCGTCGGCATCCGCCAGCTCGCGCCGGCCCAGCGTCACTTGCAGCGTCACCGATTCGCCGCCGCGCAGCACGGTCACCTCCACCGCCTCGCCCACCGGGGCGTCGGCCACGCGGCGCACCAGATCGCGGGTGTCGGTCACCGGATTGCCCGCGAACGAGGTGATCACGTCGCCCGCCTGGATCCCGGCATCGAGCGCCGGGCCCGCCGGCACATCGGTGACCATGGCGCCCGATTCGGCCTGCATCCCCAGCGATTCCGCGATCTCGGGGCTGAGGTCCTGGATCTTGACGCCCAGCCAGCCGCGGCGGGTCTCGCCGTATTTCTCCAGCTGGTCGACCACCCCCTTGACCACGTTCGAGGCCATGGAAAACCCGATCCCGATCGAGCCGCCGTTCGGCGACAGGATCGCGGTGTTCACCCCGATCACCTCGCCCTGCAGGTTGAACAGCGGCCCGCCAGAGTTGCCGCGGTTGATGGCGGCGTCGGTCTGGATGAAGTCGTCGTAAGTCCCGGTCAACGCACGGCTTTTCGCCGAGATGATCCCGGCCGAGGCCGAGAACCCCTGCCCCAGCGGGTTGCCGAGCGCCAGCACCCAGTCGCCGACCTGCGCGGTGTCGCTGTCGCCGAAGCGTACAAAGGGCAGCGGCTTGTCCACCTCGACCTTCAGCACCGCAAGGTCGGTCGAGGGGTCGGTGCCGACCAGCTTGGCGGGCAGGCGGGCGCCGGACTGGAACTCGATCTCGATCTCGTCGGCGCCCTCGATCACGTGGTTGTTGGTGACGATCAGCCCCTCGGCCGAGACGACGAAGCCCGACCCCAGCGCGTTCGAGCGCTGCTGCATCTGCGGCGCGCCGAAACCGGGGTCGCCGAAGGGCGATTCGGGCCCGGGAAAGCCGGGGATGCCGAAGTCGCGGAACAGGTCGGAAAACGGGCTGCCCGGCGGGAACATCGGCCCGCCGCGCTGCTGCGTCACCGGCCGCGATACCACCGAGGTGGTGGTGATGTTGACCACCGCCGGGCTGACCTCGGCCACGATGCCCGAAAAGCTCTGCGGCATGATGGTGCCGACCGCGGTCACGTGATCGCCCGCGGCCGTGGTGGCGTCAGGGGCCTGCGGCACCTCGCCGGTGTTGGCGGCGTCGGGGGTGGTGGTGGTCTCGGGGGTGCCGGGAGCGGCTTCCGAGCCGGCGGGGGGCAGCACCTGGGCCTGGACCTGCGACTCGCTGCCTTGCGGGGCGTCGGGCTGCGCCGGCGGCGGCGCCACCTGCCCCATCGCCGGGGCCAGCGCCAGCAGCAGCGCCGCGGCCGAGGCGGTCAGGCCCAGCCGGGCCGACCCGTGTCTGGTCGGAAGCGGAAGAAACCTCATGCGTGATCTCCATGACTGACCGGCACAGCTGTCCCCGGCCGGTTGCGGGATGCGTCCCCGATATGGAAACAAGCGTTGCGGATTGGCAACTTGTTCCGGCGTCATTTCATCGTGATGCAAGACGCGGCTTGACAGCACCCGCCGCGCGGCGGGCAGCGGCGGGCGGGTTTCCCGGGGGAAACCGCCCGCCGGACCGGCCGGCCGGTCAGTCCCCGGCCGCCGGGGTGGTGGTGGCCGGCGCGGTATCGGCGGCCGCATCCGGCGCGGCCCCCGGCGCGGTTTCCGGCATGGTGGTGGCGGGCAGCTCGGGCGCCGCGGGTGCGGCGTCCTCGGCCGGGGCCGCGGCTTCGGGTGCAGCCTCGGGCGCGGCGGCCTCCGGCGTCGCCCCCGGTTCCGGGACCGGCGCGGGCGCGGTGGCGGCGGTCGCCGCCTCGGCCTCGGCCGCGGCGGCTGCGGCAGCGGCAGCGGCCTGCGCGGCGGCTTCCTGCGCGACCTCGTGCGACGAAGGCGCGTCGGGCGGAACCGCGGCCGCGACCTCGGGCGGGACCGCGACCGGGCTGGTGCCGCTCTGCCCGCCGGTGCCCAGATAGCTGAAGAACTCGCCGTCCGGGCTCAGCACCACCGAGCTGTTGCCGGCCTGCAGCGCCCGCTCATAGGCGGTCATCGAGCGGGTGAAGGCAAAGAACTCGGGGTCGCGGCCGAAGGCGTCGGCGTAGATGGCGTTGCGCTGCGCGTCGGCCTCGCCCCGGATGATCTCGGCCTGGCGGCGCGCGTCCGAGGTCAGCTCGACCACGGTCCGGTCGGCGGTGGCGCGGACCCGCTGCGCGGCCTCGCCGCCGCGGGCGATCTCGTCGGCGGCCTCGCGTTCACGCTCCGCCCGCATCCGCGCATAGGTGGCGGCCAGGTTCTGTTCCGGCAGGTCGGTGCGGGTCAGCCGCACGTCGATGATCTGGATGCCCAGCGAATCGGCCTCGGCCCGCGCGTTGTCGCGGATGCGGTTCATCAGCGCGGTGCGATCATCCGACAGCACCGTGGTCGAGGGAACCGAGCCCAGCACCCCGCGGATGGCGTTGGTCATGATCCCGCCCAGCCGCTGCTGGGCGAAATCGATGCCGCCCTCGCCCACCGCGCGGCGGAAGGTCACCGCATCGGCGATCTGCCAGCGGGCGAAGGCGTCCACCACCAGCCGGCGGTCGTCCAGCGGCGTGACCTCCATCGGGTCGGTCTGCAACCCGAGGATGCGCGCGTCATAGCGCACCACGCGGTCGATCACCGGCAGCTTGAAGCCGAGCCCCGGTTCCTCGCGCACGTTCACCACCTCGCCAAAGCGCAGCACTAGCGCCTTTTCGCGGACATCGACGATATAGACCGAGGCCATCACCGTGATCGCGACGACGACCAGCAGCGGCAGGGCCATGATGGAAAGCATACGGCGCATCAGTTGCCCCCCGGCTGAGTGGTGTTGCTGTTGGCGGGCGCGGCGGTTCGGGGCTGCAGCGGTGGCGTATTGCGCAGCTGGTCGAGCGGCAGATAGGGCACGACGCCCTGCCCGGCCTCGTTGTCGATCAGCACCTTGTCGACGCCGCCCAGCACTTTCTCCATGGTTTCCAGATACATGCGGCGGCGGGTCACATCCGGCGCCTTGACGTATTCGTCATAGACGGAATTGAAGCGCGCGGCCTCACCCTGGGCGCCGTTGACGGCTTGGGCGCGATAGGCCTCGGCCTGCTCGACCAGCGCCGCGGCCTCACCCCTTGCGGCGGCCAGCACGCGGTTGGCATAGGCGTCGGCCTCTTTTTCCAGCCGGTCGCGTTCCTGCTGGGCGGCCTGCACCTCGCGGAAGCTGTCGATCACCTCACCCGGCGGGTCGGCGCGGCCAAGGTTGACGCGCAGCACGTTGATGCCGGCCTGATAGCTGTCCAGCGTGGCCTGGATCGCCTGTTCCAGATCGACCTGGATCACGCCGCGGTCGCGGTTGAGGATCGGCGCCAGTTCGCTGCGGGCCACGATGTCGCGCATCGCGCTTTCGGCGACGGCGCGGATCGTGCCCTCGGGGTCGGCAAGGTTGAACAGATATTGTTCGGGGTTCGAGACGTTCCACACCACCTGATAGGTGATGTCGACGATGTTCTGGTCGCGGGTCAGCATCAGCCCGCTGTCCATCGGGTCGCGGCCGGTGCCGATGTCGATGGTGCGTTCGCGGGTCACGCCGACGATCTGCTTGGTGACGAAGGGCCAGGGCGCAAAGTTCAGACCGTCATCGCGCACCGCATAGGGGCGGCCGAACAGCAGCTCGACCGATTTTTCCGAGGTGTCCACCTGATAGACGCTGGCAAAGGCCCACAGCGCCACGGCGCCAAGCGCAAAGATCCCCCACTGCCCGCGGTTCATCCGCGGCAGTTCCGGGCGCGGGCCGCCGGGGCGGCGGGCGCCGCCGTCGCGGCCGCCCATCAGCACCCGCAGCCGTTCCTGGCCACGGCGCATCATCTCTTCGATCTCGGGCACCTGGTCGGGGCGCCGTCCGCCGCCCGGGGGCTGCTGCCCCTGCTGGCCGGGGCCGCCCTGGCCCCAGGGACGCGGCGTCTCTCCCCGGTCGGGGCCGGGGGTATGCGGGCGGGGGGGGCGGCCGTCGTCGTCTCCGCCGCTGCCGCCGCCCCAGGGTCCCTTTTGTGCCATCCATCTGCCTTTCGTCTGAGTCTGTGTCCTAACTAAGGCCAAAGCCGGGCAGGACAAGGGTTTGCGGGTGCGCTTCCTGCGGCCCGGTGTGCCGCCGGTCCGGGTTGTCCGTCGTTCAGAGCGTCGCGCCGCCGGCGCGGCGCACCGGCTGGCGCATGGTCACCAGCTCTTCGGCCAGCGTCGGGTGCACGGCGATTGCGGCGTCGAACTGTTCCTTGGTGGCGCCCATGCCGATCGCCACCGCGGCCAGCTGGATCATTTCCCCCGCCTCGGGGGCGAAGATATGGCAGCCCAGCACCCGGCGGGTGTCGCAATCCACCACCAGCTTCATCATCGCCCGGATGTCCGAGCCCGCGAACAGCGAGCGCATGGGCCGGAACCGCGCCTGATAGACCTCGATCGGGCCGCGGGCGGCGGCCTCGTCCTCGGTCAGGCCGATGGTGGCCAGCTCGTGCGGGCGGACATAGACGGCGCTGGCCACCAGATCGTGGCAGACGCGGCGGGGCTGGCCGCCGAACACGGTGTCGGCAAAGGAATGCCCCTCGCGGATCGCCACCGGCGTCAGGTTCACCCGGTCGGTCACGTCGCCCACCGCATAGATCGAGGGCACCGCCGTCTGCGACCACGCGTCCACCACGATCTCGCCGCGCTTGCCCAGCTGCACGCCGGTGTTTTCCAGCCCCAGCCCGGCGGTATAGGGATTGCGGCCGGTGGCGAACATCACCGCGTCATAGCTTTCCACCGCGCCGTCCTCATAGGTGACGCGGATCCCTTCGCCCTCGCGGTCCAGCCGCGCGGGGTTGGCGTTCAGCCGCAGGCTGATGCCGACATGCTCCAGCTGATGGGTGACCAGCTGGCGGCATTCCTCGTCAAAGCCGCGCAGCACCTTGTCGCCGCGATAGGCCAGCGTGGTGGCGGCGCCCAGTCCCTGCAGGATGGTGGCGTATTCGCAGGCGATGAAGCCGCCGCCGACCACCAGCACCCGGCCCGGCACATGTTCCATGGTGAACAGATCGTCCGAGATCATCCCCAGCTCCTCGCCGGGGATGCCGGGCAGGCTGGGGCGGCCGCCGACCGCGATCAGGATGTGTTTCGCGGTGAACTGCCGCCCGTCGGCCAGCGCCACCGTGTGGTGGTCGACCAGATGCGCGCGGGCGTGGTGGATGTCGACCTCGGCCGAGCGCAGCCCGTCGGTATAGATCGCTTCCAGCCGCGACAGCTCGTCATGCAGCTTGGCGCGGAACGCCGGCCAGTCGAAGCTGCCGGCATCGGCATCGGGCCAGCCGTAGCCCCGCGCCTCGGCCGCCGCGGCCGGGGCCTGCGAGGCAAAGATCATCAGCTTCTTCGGCACGCAGCCGCGGATCACGCAGGTACCGCCCATGCGGCTTTCCTCGGCCAGCGCCACGCGCGCGCCGTGCTGGCTGGCCGCGATCCGCGCCGCGCGCACGCCGCCCGAGCCGCCGCCGATCACGAACAGGTCATAGTCGAAGCTCATTCCGCCACCTGCGCCGCCGTCATCTCGATCACGCGTCCGTCGGGGCTGCCGATCAGCGCCAGGTCGCACATCCCCAGGAACAGCCCGTGTTCCACCACGCCGGGAATCGCCGCCAGCCCCGCCGCCAGCGCCTCGCATTCCGGGATCGCCTCGAGCGAGAGGTCGAGGATCACATTGCCCTCGTCGGTGCGGAACGGCTGGCCGTCGCGCTGGCGCAGCAGCATCGGGCGGCGGCTGAGCTCGAGCGAATCGAGCAGGCGCTGGATATGGGTGCGGGTGGTCTGCATCCCGAAGGGGATCACCTCGACCGGCAGGTGAAAGGCGCCCAGTTGCTCGACCACCTTGGTCGGGTCGGCCACCACCACCATCCGGTCCGAGGCCGCGGCGGTGATCTTTTCGCGCAGATGCGCGCCGCCGCCGCCCTTGATCAGGTTGAGGTCGGGGTCGATCTCGTCGGCGCCGTCGATGGTCAGGTCCAGCCAGCCGATCTCGTCCAGTTCTTCGATGCGAAGCCCGAGGCTTTCGGCCAGATCGCAGGTGGCGCGGCTGGTCGCGGCGCAGCGCAGCCGCAGCCCCTCGGCCCGCACCCGCTCGGCCAGGCGGTGGACCATGAAGACGGCGGTCGAGCCGGTGCCCAGCCCCAGCCGCATCCCATCCTGAACCAGGGCGATGGCGGCGCGGGCGGCGGCATCCTTGGCGGCCTCGGCCGGTGACAGGTCTGGCATCGCGGGCTCCTGCGGTTTCGGTTTCCGTTGCGGGATATAACGGGGATGGCCGGGGGATGCGAGGGGTGCGCGGCGGGAGCGCGGCCGCAGCGGGGGCCAGCCCCCGGCCACTGCCGTGGCCGTCCTCGCTGAAAACAGCCCACTGGACCATCCGGCGGGAAAACAGCCTCGGGGACTGTTCTCTGATCCGCCTCCTATTCCGGGCGCTCGGAAGCCCGGGATATTTGCGGCAAGATGAAAGAGGTGGCCGTGATTGCGAGACCCGGCGCCATGGCGTATCGGGTGCGGATGGAAACCGCCCCTGCCCCGTCCCGCGCCGATGTCGCCGTCCTGATCACCGCCGCCGGCCGGGGCGAGCGGATGGGCGGCGATCTGCCCAAGCAGTGGCAGGCGCTGGCGGGCCAGCCGGTGCTGGCGCGCAGCATCGCCGCATTCGACGGCTTCGGCCGGGTGGTGGTGACGGTGGCGCCGGCAGACATGGACCGCGCCATTGAGCTGCTGGGCGGGCGGGTGACGCTGGTCGCGGGCGGCGCCAGCCGTGCCGAAAGCGTGCGGGCGGGGCTCGAGGTTCTGGAAGGCTCCGGCATCACCCATGTGCTGATCCATGACGGCGCAAGGCCGCTGGTATCCGCCGCGGTGATCGAGGCGGTGGTCGCGGCGCTGGACGCGGGCGCGGTGGCGGCGGCGCCGGGGCTGGCGGTGACGGACGCGCTGTGGCGCGGCGCGGGCGGCGTGGTCACGGGAATCGCCGCACGCGAGGGGCTGTTCCGGGCGCAGACCCCGCAGGGATTCCAGCTGGCGGCGATCCTGGCCGCGCATCGCGAGGGCGGCGCGGACGCCGCCGACGATGTCGAGTTGATGCAGCGCCGCGGCATTCCGGTGCGCATCACCCCCGGCGACGAGGACAACCTGAAACTCACCTGGCCCGGCGACATGGCGCGGGCCGAACGGATCCTGGCAGAACGGAGGGGCGGCATGGATGTGCGGCTGGGCAACGGATATGATGTGCACGCCTTCGGGCCCGGGGATCGGGTGTTTCTGTGCGGGGTGGAACTGCCGCACGACCGCGGGCTGGTCGGCCATTCCGACGCCGATGTTGGGATGCACGCGCTGACCGACGCCATCTATGGCGCGCTGGCGCAGGGCGACATCGGCCGGCATTTCCCGCCCTCGGACCCGCAGTGGAAGGGCGCGGCGAGCGAGATCTTCCTGCGCCATGCCGCCGATCTCGCGCGCGACATGGGCTACGCCATCGGCAACGCCGACGTGACCCTGATCGCCGAGCGGCCCAAGATCGGCCCCCACGCAGGCGCGATGCAGGCGCGGCTGGCCGCGATCATGGGGATCGAGCCCGGGCGCGTCAGCGTCAAGGCTACCACATCAGAGCGGCTGGGCTTCGTCGGGCGCGAGGAAGGCATCGCCGCCATCGCCACCGCCACGCTGATCGGGGGGCGCTGATGGACCGGATGGTCGCGACCGTGTTCGGCATCGGCTACCTGCGGCCGGCGCCGGGCACATGGGCCTCGGCCGTGACGGTTCTGCTGGCGGTGCTGGCTTATGAATGCCTCAGCCCGTGGCTGGTGCCGGCGGGGTTCGTGGCCGCCACGCTGCTGGGGTTCTGGACGGTGCCGCGGCTGCTGGCCACCGGCCCCGACCGCGACCCCTCCTGGGTGGTGATCGACGAGGTCGCCGGGCAGTCGCTGGCGCTGTGTTTCACGGTGGTGCCGCTGGCACGGCACGGGGTGTCGATTCTCGACGCCTGGCCGGGCTATGTGGTGCCGTTCCTGCTGTTTCGGCTGTTCGACATCTGGAAACCCTGGCTGGTTGGCCGCGCGGACCGGCGCGGCGACGCCACCGGGCTGATGCTGGACGATATCCTTGCCGGGTTGTTCGCCGGGCTGGGCTCGGTCATGCTGGCCGGGCTGTATCACGCGGTGCTGGAGCCGATGCTGTGACCGAAGGCGCGACCGGGGATCTTGCGGCCAGGGCGGCGCGCGTCATCGACGCCGCCCGCGCCCGCGGCGTCATGCTCGCCACCGCCGAAAGCTGCACCGGCGGGCTGATCGGGGCGGTGCTGACGGAAATCGCCGGGGCCTCGGACGTGTTCGACCGCGGCTTCATCACCTATTCCAACGCCGCCAAGACCCAGATGCTGGGGGTCCTGCCCGCCACCCTGCGCGGACATGGCGCGGTCAGCGAGGAGGTCGCCGCCGAAATGGCCGCAGGCGCGCGCCGCAATTCCGCCGCCGCGCTGGCGGTATCCGTCACCGGCGTCGCAGGACCCGGCAGCAGCGGCAGAAAGCCCGAGGGTCGGGTCTGCTTCGGCCTCTCGGACGCTACCGGCACAAGCACCGAAACCGTGGAGTTCGGCGCCATCGGCCGCAGCAACGTCCGCCGGGCCACGGTCGTCCATGCGCTGGCGATGCTGCTGGCGGCGCTGGGGTCAGAGCGCGCCGAGTAGCGCCGCGATTTCTTCCTCGCGCGTGGCCCAGCTGGTCACCAGCCGGATCGTCGCCTGTTGCGCATCGTCCCCCGGCGTCGGCCAGTCGGCGGCACGCAGGCCGGCGGTGCGCAGCCGTGCGATGGTGGCGCGGGGCAGGCGCAGGAAGATCTCGTTCGACTGCACCGGGGCCATGGGCTGCAGCCCCGCGGCCTGCAGGCTCGCGGCCAGCTCCGTCGCGGCCGCATTGGCGTGGCGCGCCAGTTGCAGCCACAGCCCGCCATCCAGCCAGGCCAGCATCTGCGCGGCCAGGAAACGGTGCTTGGACCACAGCTGCCCGGCGCGCATCCGGCGAAAGGCGAAGTCGCGGGCGCGGTCGGGGTCGAAGAACACCACCGCCTCCAGCGCGAGGCAGCCGCTTTTGGTGCCGCCCAGCGACAGCGCGTCGACGCCGGCCTGATGGGTCAGGGCCGCGGGGGTGGCGCCGGTGGCGGCGACGGCATTGCCGAAACGGGCGCCGTCCATGTGAACCGTCATCCCGGCCCCGTGCGCGACCGCGGCCAGCGCCGCCACGGCTTGCGGCGCGTGCACTGTCCCCCATTCGGTGGCGTTGGTGATCGAGACCACCGCGTTCCGGCCGTCGTGTTCGTCCTCTTGCGGGTAATCGGCGATGCGGGCCGACAGCGTATCGGGGGTCATCCGCCCGAACTCGCCCTCGACCAGCGCCAGCTGTGCGCCCCCGGCCATCCAGGCGGGGGCGCCGGATTCCGAGGTCTCGATATGGGCGGTGCGGTGGCAGAAGATCCGGCCCCAGGGCGGGCACAGCTGCGCCAGCGCCAGCGCGTTGGCGGCGGTGCCGGTGCCCAGCAGGAACACCGCCGCATCGGGCGCCCCCAGCATCTCGCGCACCGCCTCGGCCGCCCGCGCGGTCAGCGGGTCGCGCCCATAGGACGCCACCGTGCCGTCATTGGCCGCCGCCAGCGCCGCCATCACCGCCGGGTGCACGCCCGAGCTGTTGTCCGAGCCGAAATTCATGACAGATCCTCGATCACATGGTCTTCCCAGTCGTCCTCGGAGACCTCGAGCTCGCTGACCGTCCAGCCGCGGACCGAGGCCCCGGCGCGGTGCACCGATTCCCGGTCGCCCGAGAGCAGATAGTGCCAGTCGTACAGCGGCTTGCCCTCGGCCCGCAGGCGATAGGCGCAGGTCGCGGGCAGCCACCAGGCGATCGAGCCCAGTTTTTCCGGGGACAGCACCACGCAGTCGGGCACGTAGTCGTGGCGGTTTTCATAGGACGAACAGCGGCAGCTGTGCCCGTCCAGCAGCCGGCAGGCGATGCGGGTATAGGCCAGCGAGCCGTCGTCCTCGTATTCGATCTTGTTGAGGCAGCATTTGCCGCAACCGTCGCAAAGCGCCTCCCATTCCTCGGCGCTGAGCGATTCGAGCGGCAGTTCCCAGAAACGCTCGCGCATCACGGCGCCGACAGGATGCGCCGCGCCTGCGCAGCGTCGCTGTGCATCTGGGCGACCAGCGCGTCGAGCCCGTCGAACTTTTCTTCGGGGCGCAGATAGTCGACCAGCGCCACCGACAGGCGGCGGCCGTAGAGATCGCCGTCGAAATCGAACAGATGGGTTTCCAGGTTCGGCGCGTTCTGCCCGAACATCGGCCGCACCCCCAGCGAGGCGACACCGCGATAGCTGCCGCGGTCGGGACCGTCCAGCACATCGACCTCGACCGCATAGACGCCCAGTTTCGGCAGGTGCAGCCCCTCGACCGCCATGTTGGCGGTGGGGAAACCCAGCTCGCGGCCGCGTTTCTCGCCGTGCAGCACCTCGCCCTCGATCCGGTGCCAGTGGCCCAGCATCCGCTCGGCGTCGCGGGGGCGGCCCTCGGCCAGCGCGGCGCGGATGGCGGTGGAGCTGGCGCGGCCCTCGGCCCCGCTGCAGACCAGCGGCACCACGGTCACGCCGAAACCCAGCCGGGCGCCGGCCTCGGCCAGCGTGGTGGCGTCGCCCGCCCGGCCGCGGCCATAGCGGAAATCCTCGCCCACCGCGACATGGGCGATGCCCAGCCCCTCGGCCAGCACCTGCCGGGCGAAATCCTCGGGCGAGAGACCGGCCAGATGCGGGCCGAAGGGCAGCTCGTAAAGCTGGCTGACCCCGTGGCGCGCCAGCCGCGTCGCCCGCGATTCGGCGTTCATCAGCCGGAATGGCGGCTCGACCCGCCCGGCCAGCGCGGCAAAATATTCGCGCGGATGCGGCTCAAAGGTGATGATGCCCAGGGGCGCGTCGGGACGGGCGGCGCGGGCTGCCTCGATCACCGCGCGGTGGCCGCGATGCACGCCGTCGAAATTGCCCATGGCCACGGTTGCGCCGCGAGCGGACGCGGGAAGCCCGCGCCAGTCGCGATGGATATGCATCGGCGGATGTTGCATGGGCTCCCGTCTCCGGGCCATGCGATGCCCCGGTCGTCGTGGTCAGTCGAACTTGCGCGACGGCGCCAGAACCACCGCCTCGCCCTTGAGCACGACCGTATCGCCCACGAGGCAGCGGGTGGCAAGGGTCACGCGGCGGCGCGAATGGTCGATCGCCTCGACCTCGACCTCGGCGCGCACCATGTCGCCGGGGCGCACCGGGGCCATGAACTTCAGGGTCTGGCCCAGATAGACCGTGCCGTGGCCCGGCAGCTGTTCCCCGATCACCGCCGAGATCAGCCCCGCGGTCAGCATCCCGTGCGCGATGCGGCCCTGAAAGATGGTGTCGCGGGCGTAATCGTCGTCCAGATGCACCGGGTTGCGGTCGGTCGAGACCTGCGCGAACATCTCGATGTCCGCATCCGTCACCTGTTTTTGCAGGCTGCGCAGCATCCCCACCTCGAGATCCTCGATGACGATGGTGCCCCGGGGCTGATTGTCGAGCATCATTCCGGCCTCCCTAGCCGCGGTGCAGCATAGCAGCGGGAAAACACTCCCGCAACAATATTATCCGTCAGGGGCGCGAGGGGACGGATTGTTGCGCGGCGGTCAACGCAGGCGGCCGATGGCGAAGGTCGGGTGGATCCCCTGCCCCTCCAGCCAGCGTTCCAGCAGCGCCGGATCGGGGCTCTCCACGTCGCCGCCCATGAACTCGGCCGCCAACCCGCCGGTGACGAAGATCGAATCGATTCCCTGCGCGACGGCGCCGGCGATGTCGGTGCCGATACCGTCGCCGATGGCCAGCGCCGGCACCTCGGGGCCCACCCCCAGCCGGCGGCGGGCAAGGTCGTAGATCGGCGCGTGCGGCTTGCCGAAATACAGCGCTTCGCCGCCCATCTCCTCGTAAAGCTGTGCCAGCGCGCCCGCGCAGTAAAGCCGCTGTTCGCCGTAATCCACCACCAGATCGGGGTTCGCGCACAGCAGCGGCAGGTTGCGGGCCCGGGCGGCGGCCAGACGCTCGCGGTAGTCCTCGGGGGTCTCGGTCAGGTCGTCGTAGGGCCCGGTGACCACGATGCCCTCGGCCTCCTCCAGCGCCACAAGCTCGAGCGCGGCGGCGCGGGGGTCGTCGGTGTCGGTGAAGAAGCTCAGGTCGCGGCTGGGGCCGACATGCCAGACCCGGCTGCCTACCCGCCCCGCCAGCATCGCATCCTGCGCCGCATCGCCCGAGGTCACGATGTCGTCCCAGGCGTCGCGCGGCACCCCCAGCCGGTCGATCTGCTGTTCTACCATCGCCCGCGGCCGGGGCGCATTGGTGACCAGCGCCACCTTGCCCCCGCCCTGCCGCCAGCGCTGCAACGCCGCGATCGCCGCCGGATAGGCGGCCTTGCCGTTGTGGACGCAGCCCCAGAGATCGCAGAACAGCACGCCGTAATCGCCGCCGATCTCGGCAAGTTCGTGGATGATCCGGGTCATGTGGGGGCCTTTCTGGGGATGGACATGGAGAGGGGGCCGGGGCGCGATCCGCCCGGCCCCCCGAGAATTGCGGCGGTCGCGCGCCTCAGAGCTTGAGCGCGGGGATGATCTGCTTCTTGCGGCTGACGACGCCGGGCAGCACCACGCTGTCGCTGTCCACGCGGACGCCGAACGACGCCGCGGCCACCTTGGCCACGAAGTCGTTCGGCACCAGCAGGGTCGAGCGCTCGTTCAGGATGTCGACGATGAACAGCAGCACCTCGTCGGCGCCGTCCTCAGCCGCGACGCCAGGCATGGCGGCGATCAGCGCCGCCTTGCGGTCGATCAGCACCTGCGGCGCGGTGGTTTCCAGCACCGAGACCCGCAGTTGCTTGCCGCCGAGTTCGTATTCCTTGCTGTCCATCCGCAGCAGCGCCGCATCGGAAAACGCCGAGACGTCGGATTTCGCCGCGAACATCTCGGCCGCGTAAGCCGGGATCGCGATGTCGAGATCTTTTGCCAGCTTTTCCGCCACCCAGCGGTCATGCGGGGTGGTGGTGGGGCTGCGGAACTCCAGCGTGTCGGACAGGATGCAGGTCAGCATCATCCCCTTGACCCAGCGGGGCGCGCGGTCGAGGTCCTCGCCGATCAGGTCGTGCATGATCGTGGCGGTGCAGGCCAGCGGCCGGATGGTGACGTTGATCGGGGTGCGGGTGGTGATGCCGCCCGCCAGCAGATGGTGGTCGATGATCTCCAGCACCTCGGCCTGCGCCAGCGAGGCGGGCAATTCCGCGGGGTTGTTGGTGTCCACGATCACGCATTGGTCGCCCGCGGCCACGTCCTGGATGATCTCGGGCATCTCGACGCCCCATTTCCCCAGCATCCACAGCGCTTCGGTGTTGGGCGTCCCCTGCAGCACCGCTTTCGCCGGGGTCTTGCGGATATCCGACAGATACCAGGCCCAGATCAGCGGCGAGCCGGTGGAATCGGTGTCGGGGGCCTTGTGGCCGAAAACCTGGATCATGGGAACGCGTTCCTTCGTGGCGGAGTCGCTGCGGCTTATAGGGCGGCGGCGGGGGGTTGTGAAGCGCGGCGCAGGACCGGAGCTGCCGCAGCGTTCCTCGCTGAAACGGTCCACCGGACCATCCGGCGGGAAAACAGCCTTGGGGGCTGTTTTCTGATCCGCCTCCTATTCCGGGCGCTCGGAAGCCCCGGGATAGTTAGGGCAAGATGAAAGAGCCGCAGGCGGTGCGGAGTTGCGGCCGGGCGCGGTGTGTTCGGTCAGCCCGGCGGGCGGTGGTCTTGAGGGAGTCAGAACGCCTTTGCTTTCGGGCCTCTGCAGCCCGGGGATATTTGGGGCGAAATGAAAGAGCCGCAGGTTGCGCGGGGTTTACCGCCGGGCGCGGTGGGTTCGGTCAGCCGGCGGGCCGCCGCCGGGGGGGGAGGCCGGCTGCCTTTGCTTTCGGGGTTCTGCAGCCCGGAGATGGTGGGACAAGATTAAAGAGCGGAGAAGGGTGCGGCCTTGGGGGCGACCGGACACCTTTGCTTTCGCGCCTCCGCAAGCCCTCTGATAGGCAGGATCGGAGCGTCGGGCGTCAGCCCGCTGCCGGCAGGGTCTGCTGGTGCTGGATCAGTTTCCAGTCGCCGGCCTGGCGCACCCAGGTCGAGCTGCACAGCACGTCGCGTTCGGTGCTGCCGCGGGTGGCGCGGGCGCGATAGGCCAGCACCATGGTGTCGCCCAGTTCCGAGGTGTGGCGGTCGCTGATGCGCAGGTTCTGCCAGCGACTGCCCTGCTTCATCCCTTCGACGATCTGCGGCCCCTGCATCACCCCTTCGGGGAAAACCATGATGCAGACGGGGGCGATGCGCAGCGCCGCCTCGGCCGCGCCCAGCGTCCACAGCGATTCCTCGTCGGCCCAGCGGTCCTCGGTCCTGCTCATCCTGCGTCTCCTACACGTTCGATCGTCCAGCCGTCCCGTTCCAGCAGCCGCAGCACCCCGGTCTCGCCCGGCAGGTGCAGCGCCCCGAAGGCGGCGACCACGTGGCGACCCGCCTGCGCGGCGCCAGCGGCCGCTTCGGTCAACGGCGCGATCCAGTTTCTGTTCCGTGCGGTCATCAGCCGCTCCTCGGCCAGCTGCAGCTGCCGCTCGACCGCCGCGGGGGCGAGCCCCGACGAGGCCAGCGCGTCCAGCCGCCCGAACTCCCAGATCGCCCAGATGTCGCCGCGGAAATACGCCTCGAGCGTGGTGGCGGCATAATCGTCGGCCAGCTGCGCGGCCGGCAGCGCGGCGCGGATCATGTCCAGCTCTTCCTCGGGGGTCAGCCCGGCAAAGATCGCGAACACCGTGTCCCAGGGCTCCAGCGCCAGCACCTCTGTGCCCGCGTCCTCCGCCGCGGCGATCAGCTGGTGGTCGAGCCCGCCGCTGGCCGGGTCGCTGCCGCGGGCGCGCGCCGCGTCGATCATGCAGGGCGACAGCCCCAGCACGGTAGCGACATACCAGGGCTGCATCCGGCTGACCATGATCGCGGGGATGCCGCGGGCCTCCATCGCCTGCCCGAGCGCCTGCCATTGTTCCGGCGGCAGGCGCTCGGGCAGGGTCGGGCCGCTGGCGTCCACCATCAGCGAGGGATCCTCGGCCAGCGCCCGGGCCAGCCGTGCCTCGCCCTCGGGGCCGACCTCGACCAGCAGCGCCCCGGCCCCGGCGATCAGCGGGCGCAGCGCCGCGACCATGGGGGCGTGGCGCGGGTCGGGAAAGTGATAGGTGCCGACGATCTCGATCACCGCATCATCGCGGGTGGCGCGAAAGCGGGTGCCGGTGGCATAGGGGGTGGCGGCCACCGCGCGGGCGATCTGGGCGCGGTCGGCATCGGACAGCGCCGCCATCAGGTCGCGGCCGGTGCAGACGGGGGCGGCATCGCCCTGCCCCGCCACCGCCGCCTGGGGGGTGGCCAGCAGCAGCAGCACCAGCGCCAGCAGCCATGCCGCCATCCGGGTTGTCGCGACCCTCATCATCCTGATTCGCCCCCGTTTTTCCGCCCGCACCCCAGCGCCGGGCCGCGCCAGCATCGCACGCGGGGCGGGCGAACCCAACCCGGCGCGCCCGGCCCGGCTGCGGGTTGACAGGCTCGTGACCGCGGCCTATCTGGCGGGCATTGGCACTCACCAAGGTCGAGTGCCAACAACGCAACACTGCAACCTGAATCGGAGTGTTCACGATGGCTTTCACCCCTCTGCACGACCGCGTCCTGGTCCGTCGCGTCGAATCCGACGAAAAGACCAAGGGCGGCCTGATCATCCCCGACACCGCCAAGGAAAAGCCCGCCGAGGGCGAGGTCGTGGCCGTGGGCGCCGGCACCCGCGACGACGACGGCGATCGGATCGCGCTGGACGTCAAGGCCGGCGACCGCATCCTGTTCGGCAAATGGTCGGGCACCGAAATCACGCTGGACGGCGAAGAGCTGCTGATCATGAAGGAAAGCGACATCCTCGGGATCATCTCGTAATCCCTGACGGATCGTTTTCAACTCATTGACAAGGAAGAGATAAATGGCTGGCAAGGAAGTCAAGTTCAACACCGACGCCCGCGACCGGATGCTCAAGGGCGTCAACATCCTGGCCGATGCGGTCAAGGTGACGCTGGGCCCCAAGGGCCGCAACGTGGTCATCGACAAGTCCTTCGGCGCCCCGCGCATCACCAAGGACGGCGTTTCGGTCGCCAAGGAAATCGAACTGTCCGACAAGTTCGAGAACATGGGCGCGCAGATGGTCCGCGAAGTCGCCTCGCGCACCAATGACGAGGCCGGGGACGGCACCACCACCGCCACCGTGCTGGCACAGGCCATCGTGCGCGAAGGGCTGAAGGCCGTCGCCGCGGGCATGAACCCGATGGACCTGAAGCGCGGCATCGACCTGGCCACCGCCCGCGTCGTGGAATCGATCAAGGCCGCCGCCCGCCCGGTCAACGACAGCGCCGAAGTCGCGCAGGTCGGCACCATCTCGGCCAACGGCGAGACCTTCATCGGCGAGCAGATCGCCGAGGCGATGCAGCGCGTCGGCAACGAAGGCGTGATCACCGTCGAAGAGAACAAGGGGATGGAGACCGAGGTCGAAGTCGTCGAGGGGATGCAGTTCGACCGCGGCTACCTGTCGCCCTATTTCGTCACCAACCCGGAAAAGATGATCGCCGAGCTGGAAGACGCCTATATCCTGCTGCACGAAAAGAAACTGTCGTCGCTGCAGCCGATGGTTCCCCTGCTGGAAGCCGTCATCCAGACCCAGAAGCCGCTGCTGATCGTGGCCGAGGACGTGGAAGGCGAGGCGCTGGCCACGCTGGTCGTCAACCGCCTGCGCGGCGGGCTGAAGGTCGCGGCCGTCAAGGCGCCGGGCTTCGGCGATCGCCGCAAGGCCATGCTGCAGGACATCGCGATCCTGACCGGCGGCCAGGTGATCTCGGACGACCTGGGCATGAAGCTCGAGAACGTCGGGCTGGACATGCTGGGCCGCGCCAAGAAGATCTCGATCAACAAGGACAACACCACCATCGTCGATGGCGCCGGTGAAAAGGCCGAGATCGAGGCCCGCGTCAGCCAGATCCGCCAGCAGATCGAGGAAACCACCAGCGACTACGACCGCGAGAAGCTGCAGGAGCGTGTGGCCAAGCTGGCCGGTGGCGTCGCCGTCATCCGCGTCGGCGGCCTGACCGAGGTCGAGGTGAAAGAGCGCAAGGACCGCGTGGACGACGCGCTGAACGCCACCCGCGCCGCGGTGCAGGAAGGTGTCGTGGTCGGTGGCGGCGTGGCCCTGGTTCAGGGCGGCAAGGCCCTGGAAGGGCTGGAAGGCGCCAACTCGGACCAGAACGCCGGCATCGCCATCATCCGCCGCGCGCTCGAGGCGCCGATGCGCCAGATCGCCGAAAACGCCGGCGTCGATGGCGCCGTGGTGGCCGGCAAGGTGCGGGAATCGAACGACAAGACCTTTGGCTTCAACGCGCAGACCGAAGAATATGGCGACATGTTCAAGTTCGGCGTGATCGACCCGGCCAAGGTCGTGCGCACCGCGCTGGAAGACGCGGCCTCGGTCGCGGGCCTGCTGATCACCACCGAGGCGATGATCGCCGAGAAGCCCGAGCCGAAGGCTCCGGCCGGCGGCGGGATGCCCGACATGGGCGGCATGGGCGGGATGATGTAATCACCCCGCCCGCGCCGATCAGGCACGGACAGGAAGGGCGCCCCTTGCGGGCGCCCTTTTTCGTGGCGCTTTTTCGTGACCCGCCCCATGGGCAGCGGCGGCAGGCCGTGCCATGCTGGCGCGGATCGGTCGAACAAGGGGGCAACAGCGATGGACGCCGCAGTCAGGGCGCTGTTCCGGCGCTATGAGCAGATGTTCGCGCAGGCGCTGGCCGGACGCGCCACGATGGACGAGGTGGCGACGCTTTACGCGCCCGAGTTCATTGCCAGCACCCCCGCCGGGGTGATCACCGGCCGCAACGATGCGCTGCTGCGCGAGCGCATGGCCGAGGGCTATGCGCATTACCGCGCCATCGGCACCACCGCGATGCGCATCCGCGACCTGCGCCTGTCACCGATCGACGCGCTGCATTGCGTCGCCCATGTCGCCTGGACCGCGACCTATGCCCGCGACGATCTGCCCGAGACCGCCATCGATTTCGACGTGCATTACCTGGTCCGGCTGGCCGAGGGCGAGGCGCGTGTGTTCGGCTGGATGTCCGGCGACGAAGAGGCGCTGCTGCGCCAGCACGGGGTGATCTGAGGGGGGCACGGCGCCCCCCACCGCCCCCGCTCAGCGCAGTGGCAGCGCCGCGCCGATGGCGACGAAGATGCCGCCGCAGGCCCGGTTGAAGCGGCGCCCGACCCGGGCCAGCCACGGCCGCACCCGATGCGCGGCGGCGGCGTAAAGATATTCCACCGCGAATTCGATCACCGCATAGGTAGCGCCCATCACCAGGAACTGCCCGGCCAGGCTGCGCTCGGCCGACAGGAACTGCGGCAGCAGCGCGCTGAAGAACAAAAGCCCCTTGGGGTTGGTGGCGGCGGTCAGGAACCCCGACCGGAACAACGCCGCGCCGCGCACCGCCGCCGCCGCGCCCCCGGCCGCCACCACGATCAGCGGCGAGGCCCACAGCCGGATTCCCAGCCAGACCAGATAGGCGCCCCCGACCAGCTTGAGCCCGGTCAGCCACAGCGCCGAGGTCCGCACCAGCGCCCCGATCCCGAACATGCACAGCCCCATGACCGCGACCAGCCCGGTGACCCCGCCCATGATGGTCCACAGCGCGCGGCGATTGCCGTGCAGCGCGCCATGGGTCAGCGCCAGCAGCACGTTCGGCCCCGGGGTCAGCGCGATCCCCGCCGAGGTCAGCAGGAACAGAAGCCAGGTTTCAAACGACATGCCCCCTCCGAAGCGAAAGAAGGGGCCGCGCGCCCCCGGGGCGTGGACCCCCTGCGGCGGCTCAGGCCACCACCGCCGTCACCTTAAGCGCCGAGGCAAGCGCGCGGAAGCGGGCTTCGACCACCTCGCCCATCAGCTCGCGCCCGCTGTCGGTCAGGGTCAGGGTCAGCGTGCCGGCCTCGCGGTCCAGCTGCAGCGCGCCGGCCTCGGTCGGGTCGCCGATGGAAAACATCGCCCCGAAGCGCATGGCGCGGCCGACGATCTCGGCCTCGCGGATCTCGTCCTGGGCCAGCAGCGGCAGCAGCGGCTCGACCAGGCAGCCGGTGCGGCTGTTGGTATAGCGGTGCAGCAGCGACAGCCCCAGGAACACCCGTTCCGGGTGCGACAGCGCGGTCATGTTGGAATGGGTGACGTTGTCGAAACTGGCCTCGGCCCGGTAATCGGGGTGCGCGCGCCAGCTGGTGTCGTGCAAAAGGCAGGCGGCGCGGATCAGCCGCTCGCGCTCGGGCGGGGCGCCCGCGAACACCGGCGCCAGGAACTGGAACAGCCGCTTGCCGGCCCCGGGCAGCCGCGCCAGCTTGCGCTCGGTGAACTTGGCGGCCTCGATCAGCGGGTCGCGCTTGCGGATGCCGGCGGACATCTGTTCGTAAAGCAGCCCCTCGCGGATACCGTAGGAGCTGACGGCGATCTCGCGCGGGGCAAAGGTCAGCACCAGCTGGCGCAGCACCTGCACCGCCAGCGGCACCAGTTCGAGCCGCGAGGAGGAGATGCCGCTGCGCGACTTCATCTCGGCCTGCGGGGTGTCGCCGATCCACTTGACCGTGGCCAGCACGTCCTCGGGGGTCATGCGGTATTCGTGCAGCACCGTCATCGGATAGCCGCGCCGCTCCATGTCCAGCCGCGCGATCGCCCGCCACGAGCCGCCGACCAGATAGATGCGCTCGTGGTCGTCGCCGACCGCGGCGGCCAGCCCCTCGACCACCTTCTGGATATGGCGGCGCAGGGCCTTGCGCTCGACCAGCTGCAGGCGGAACGGCCCCAGCGGCGAGGTGGCGCGGCGTCCGATCTTTCCCTCGCCGACCTCGGCCAGCTCCATCGAGCTGCCGCCCATGTCGCAGACCAGCCCGCGCGCGTCGGGCCAGCCCAGCAGCACCCCTTGCGCCGACAGCCGCGCCTCTTCCTCGCCGTCGATGATCAAGAGCTTCAAGCCGGTCCTGCGGGTGACGGCGCGGTTGAAGGCGGGGCCGTCCTCGGCCTCGCGCACGGCGGCGGTGGCGACGCAGGTCAGCGCCTCGATCCCCATGTCGCGCGCCAGGGTGGAAAAACGCTTCAGCGCCGCCATGCCCCGCCGCACCCCCTCGGGGTTCAGCCGCCCGGTCGAGGCCAGCCCCTGCCCCAGCCCGGCCATGACCTTTTCGTTGTAGAAATACGCCGGGCTGCGGGCGGCGCCGTCGAACACGACCAGCCGGATCGAGTTCGAGCCGACGTCCACCACCCCCACCCGCGCCAGTTCCCGCATCGACCGGACCGGCAGCCCGTGCTTGCCGAAGGGGGCGATTTTCTGGCCGCTGGCGGTCTTGACGTTCATGGCGGGCCTTTTCTTCCGTTGTGCGGACGGGCGCAGGAAAGCGCCCGACGCGGGTTCAGGTCAATCCCGGGTATGGGTCAGGGCCGCGACATCCTTTGCCCCGGCCGTTCCCCGCCCAGAAAGCGAGGGGTTGTCAAGGAAATACTGGTGGCAGTTGAACAGATCCTCGCGGTCCTCGGGCAGGTGGCGCAGATAGCGGCCGTCGGGTTGCAGGATCCAGCTTTGTGCCTCGTCGGCCAGGTTGGCGGCCATGATCTGGCTGGTGATCTGCGCCTTCACCGTCTCGTTGATGCATTCGACCAGCGACTCGACCCGGCGGTTGAGGTTGCGGTCCATCCAGTCGGCCGAGCTGATGAACACCCGCGCCTTGCGCGAGGGCAGCCCGTGGCCGTTGCCGAAACAGACCACGCGGCTGTGTTCCAGGAAGCGCCCGACGATGGACTTGACCCGGATGTTGTCCGAAAGCCCGGCGATGCCGGGGCGCAGCCCGCAGATGCCGCGCACCACCAGGTTGATGCG
The DNA here is from genome assembly GCF_047716885.1 of Paracoccus sp. SJTW-4. NCBI lineage: Bacteria > Pseudomonadati > Pseudomonadota > Alphaproteobacteria > Rhodobacterales > Paracoccaceae > Paracoccus > Paracoccus sp. SJTW-4. The sequence continues at coordinate 470,243 of NZ_CP136681.1, forward strand.
CACCCCCGCGTTCGAGGCGGCGTAAAGCGCCTCGATCACGTCCTTCTCGATCAGGCTGTTCAGCTTGGCCCAGATCTCGGCCGGGCGGCCCTGGCGGGCGAACTCGGCCTCGCGCGCGATCAGGTCCAGCAGGGTGGATTTCAGGTTGATCGGGCTGATCGCCAGGTTTTCCAGCCCCACCGGCTCGACATAGCTGGACAGGTAGTTGAACACCTTGGTCGCATCGCGCCCCAGCGCCGGGTCGCAGGTCAGCAGTGACAGGTCGGTATAGATGCGCGCGGTGATCGGGTGATAGTTGCCGGTGCCGAAATGGGTATAGGTGACCAGCGCATCGCCTTCGCGCCGCACTACGGTCGAGATCTTGGCGTGGGTCTTGTAGTTGAAGAACCCGTAGACCACATGCGCCCCCGCCCGTTCCAGCCGCCGCGACTGCCGGATGTTGGCGGCCTCGTCGAAGCGGGCCTTCAGCTCGACCAGCGCCACCACCGACTTGCCCGATTCCGCCGCCTCGCACAGGGCGCTGACGATGGGGCTGTCGCGGCTGGTGCGGTACAGCGTCTGCTTGATCGCCACCACGTCGGGGTCGCGCGCCGCCTGCTGCAGGAAGCGCACCACCATGTCGAAGGTCTCGTACGGGTGGTGCAGCAGCATGTCCTTTTGCCGGATGGCGGCGAACATGTCGCCGTCGTGGTCCTGGACCCGCTCGGGCACCCGCGGCACGAAGGACGGCCATTGCAGGTCCGGGCGGCTGTCCAGCACCAGTTCGCGCATGTCGGCCATGCCCAGCAGCCCCTCGACCTGGATCACCTCGTCCAGCCCGACCTGCAGCCGCTGCATGATCAGCTTGCGCAGCCGGTCGGGGGCGCCGGCGGTGATCTTGAGCCGGATCACGTCGCCGCGGCGCCGGCGCTTCAGCGCGGTCTCGAACTCGCGCACCAGATCCTCGGCCTCGTCCTCGAGCTCGAGGTCGCTGTCGCGCAGCACCCGGAAGGCGCAGTGGCCGACATCGCGATAGCCGGGGAACAGCCGCGGCAGATACATCAGCAGCAGGTCTTCCAGCCGCAGGAACCGCTGCCCCCCCGGCAAAGGGATAAATCGCTTGAGCTGCCCCGGAATCGGCAGCAGCGCCTGCATCTGGCTACCGTCGGATTCCCGCGCCAGCTCCAGCGCCAGGCAGAAGCCGGCGTTGGGGATGAAGGGGAAGGGATGCGCCGGGTCGATGGTCAGCGGCGTCAGCACCGGGAACACCTGTTCCAGGAAATGCGTGCGCAGGAACGCCGCCTCGGCCCGGGTCACGCGCGAGCGCGACAGGATGACGATGCCCTCAGCCTCCATCTCGCGGCGCAGCTTGTTCCAGACGGTCTGCTGCGCGCCCATCAGCCGGCGGGCGTCGGCGTTGATCAGCGCCAGCTGCTCGGCCGGGGTCAGCCCGTCGTCCGAGGGGGTGACGTTGCCCTCGCGCACCAGCTCGCGCAGTCCGGCGACGCGGACGGTGTAGAACTCGTCAAGGTTGGTGGCCGAGATCGACAGGAAGCGCAGCCGTTCCAGCAGCGGCACCCGCGGGTTGCGGGCCTCGTCCAGCACCCGCCAGTTGAAGCTCAGCCAGCTGAGCTCGCGGTTGAAGAACCGCGCCGGCCCCTCGGGCGGCCCCTCGGAAAGGACGCGGGCGGGGGGAATCGGGGTCTTGAGGAAATCGGCCTGGGTCATGGAAACATCATGCAGGAAAAAGCGGGGCAGTTGAGGGGTTTCTGGAACGCCCGCGAAAGACTGTCAAACCGCGCCGGACAATCTTCACACAACCGACATAAAGCGCGCAGGCCATGCCGTCCCGGCCGCCGCCTACCGGCACCCCATGCCTTCATCTTGCCGGAAATATCCCGCTGGCTTCCGAGCGCCCGGAACAGGCGGCGGATCAGAAAACAGCCCCCAAGCTTTTCCGCCGGATGCTCCGTGGGCTGTTTTCAGCGAGGAAAGCCACGGCAGCGCCCGCAATAGGAGGCGGATCAGAAACAGCCCTCAAGCTTTCCTGCCGAATGCTCCGGTGGACTGTTTTCAGCAAGAAGGCCAAAGCAGTGGCCGGGGCTGGTCCAAGGCCAAGGCAGTCGCCGGGGACTGCCCCCCCCGCTCGGGCAGTGCCCGGAAAAGAAGGCGGATCAGACAACAGCCCGCAAGGCTGCTTTCCCGCCGGATAGTCCAGTGGACTGTTCTCAACGCCGTGGCAGTGGCCCGGGGCAGACAGCCCCCCGCCCCCGCCGCTCAGCCGGCCTCGCCTGCGATCCGCGCCAGCGCCGCCAGTGCCAGCGGCCTTGTCACCCCCCGCCCCTCGGCCAGCGCGGTGCGGTCGATCTCGGCCACCACGCGCCGGGCCAGCCCCAGGTCGCGGTCCATGTGCCGCGAAAGCGATTCGACCACGCCCGGCCCGGGCACCAGCTGGCGGTCGGCGAACAGCTTGACCAGCACCGCGGCCAGCAGCGCCTCGTCGGGGGGCTCGAGCCGCACCAGCGCCGTCGCCGCCATGCGCGAGGCGAGGTCGGGCAGCGCCAGCCCCCAGTCGCGCGGCGGCGTCCGCGCGGTGATCAGCAGCAGCGCCCCCTGCGCCGCGCAGAGGTTCCACAGATGGAACAGCGCCGCCTCGGCCCCGGCTGCACCACCGGCGCGATGGGCGTCCTCGACCACCAGCGCGCCGCCCGGCGCGACCAGCGCATCCGCGGTCTCGGGCCGCAGCCCCGAGGCGCGGACCCGCTGCGCCCCGTGCTCGGCCGCCCAGAACGCCGCCAGATGCGACTTGCCCGCGCCCTCGGGGCCGACCAGCAGCAGCCGCCCCTGCGGCCAGTCCTGCGGCCGGTCCAGCATGGCCAGCGCCTCGGCATTGGCCGGGGCGGGCAGGAAATCCTGCCGCGACAGCGCCGGGGGCGTGCGCAGGTCCAGCGTCAGCTGGCGGGGCATCGCTACCCCCTCCCGAGCCTGCCGCCCGGCGCGGGGAGTCCGGCCCTGCTGTCGGGAAGCACGGGTCCCTGCGGCTCGGGCCCCTGCGCCTCGGGCGGCGGCGCGCCGACCCGCGCCTCGCGCACCGCCTCGTCATGGGTGCGCTGCTCCTGCGCGATGCGGCGGGCGACGGTGCCATGGGGAACGATCTCGACCAGCGTCGGCTGCGGCGGCGGCGAGGGCTGCTGCGCGCCGGTGTAAAGCGCGCTTTCCTTGTAGCGCGCGACCGTGTGGCGCACGATCACCCCCACGGCCGCGCCCAGCGGCACCGCCACCAGCAGCCCGACGAACCCGAACAGCGTCCCGAACACCGCCAGCGCCAGCATCAGCCAGACCGGGTGCAGCCCGACATGGCCGCCGATGATCTTGGGCTGCAGGTAGTTGCTTTCCAGCATCTGCCCGGCGGCGAAGATCCCGGCCACGATCAGGATCCGCGCCGGCTCGTCCCAGAACGAAAACAGCGCCACCCCGATCGACAGCACACCGCCCAGCAGCGTGCCCAGATAGGGGATGAAGGACAGCGATGCCGCCGACACCCCGATCACGATGCCGAAGGGCAGCCCGGCCAGCGCCAGCCCGGTCGAATACAGCAGCGCCAGGATCAGGATCACCACCGCCTGCCCGCGCACGAAGCCCGAGATGCTGTCGTTGATCTGCGCAAACAGCGTGCGCAGCGTGTCCAGGTGTGGGCGCGGCAGCAGCGCGTCGATCCGGTCGACCATGCGGTCCCAGTCCAGCAGCATGTAGAAGGCCACCACGGGCGCGATCACCACCACCATGACAAAGCCGATCACCCCGTTGATCGAGCCCATGACGCTGCCGACGATGGTGCCCATGCTGCCGGCCACCGTCTCGCGCCCCTTGTCCAGCGCCATGTCCAGGAACCCGCCCGACGGCAGCAGGTCGGGAAACCGCGCCTGCACCACCTCTTGCAGGCGCTGGATCATGTGGGGGGCGGTCTCGACCAGCTGCGTGCCCTGCCGCAACAGCAGCGGCACCAGCCAGACCAGCGTCGCCGCAAACGCCAGCACCACGATGGCGGTGATCAGCACCACCGCCAGCGTGCGCGACAGCCCGGCGCGTTCCAGCCGGTCGGCCACGGGGTCAAGGAAATAGGCGATGGCCATGCCCAGCAGGAACGGCATGATCGCATTGCCCAGGAACCACAGGACCAGCACCAGCACCAGCGCCGCGGCGCCCCACCAGATGGCCTGCTTGCTGCCGGCAAACCGCATCGCGAACGCTCCGTTCCCGGGCGCCATGGCCCGCATCCCCCCGGGCCAGCCCCGGTTCGGGACCTGTTTGTCGCGTCGCGCGCGGCGGCGCAAGCGCAGGCTGCGCGGCTCTCACGCAAATGCGTCCCCGCCCTTGTTGCGCCGGCCGCTTCTTTCTGGCCCAAATACCCGCGCCGCAGGCAGGGCGGGCCGCAGGCCCGGCCTTGGCCGGCAAGCGCCGCCCGCCGCAACCGTTGCCCCCCGCGCCGCGATCCGCTAACCCGGCCGTGAACTCGCCCAAAGGTCCCGTCCCATGCGTCTGTCGCGCTATTTCCTGCCCGTCCTGAAAGAAAACCCCGCCGAGGCGCAGATCGTCAGCCACCGGCTGATGCTGCGCGCCGGCATGATCAAGCAGCAGGCCGCCGGCATCTATTCCTGGCTGCCGCTGGGGCTGAAGGTGCTCAAGCGCATCGAGCAGATCGTGCACGAGGAACAGGGCCGCGCCGGCCACATCCCGCTCTTGATGCCGACGCTGCAGCCGGCCGATCTGTGGCGCGAATCCGGCCGCTACGATGATTACGGCGAAGAGATGCTGCGCATCACCGACCGCCACAAGCGCGACATGCTCTATGGTCCCACGAACGAGGAGATGATCACCGACATCTTCCGCGCGCATGTGAACAGCTACAAGGACCTGCCGCTGACGCTGTATCAGATCCAGTGGAAGTTCCGCGACGAGATCCGCCCCCGCTTCGGCGTCATGCGCGGGCGCGAGTTCCTGATGAAGGACGGCTACAACTTCGACCTCACGCGCGAGGACGCGCTGCACGCCTATAACCGCCATCTGGTCAGCTATCTGCGCACCTACGAACGCATGGGGCTGCAGGCGATCCCGATGCGCGCCGACAGCGGCCCGATCGGCGGCGAGGACACGCATGAGTTCCTGGTCCTCGCCGAGACCGGCGAATCCGAGGTGTTCTACGACAGCGCCATCACCGATCTGCGCTTCGGCGACCGCGCCATCGACTATGACGACCCCGCCGCCTGCCGCGCGGTGCTGGACGAGTTCACCAGCCGCTACGCCCGCACGGACGAGACCCACGACGAGGCGCTGTTCAACCAGATCCCCGAGGAGCGCCGCCGCTCTGCCCGCGGCATCGAGGTCGGGCAGATCTTCTATTTCGGCACCAAGTATTCGGAACCGATGGGCGCCACAGTGGTCGGCCCCGACGGCGCCCGCGTGCCGGTCCACATGGGCAGCCACGGCATCGGCGTCTCGCGCCTGCTGGGCGCCATCATCGAGGCCAGCCACGACGAACGCGGCATCATCTGGCCCGAGGGCGTCACCCCGTTCCACGTCGGGTTGGTGAACCTGAAACAGGGCGATCCCTCGACCGACAGCGCCTGCGAGGCGCTGGAGCGCGAGCTGCGCGCCCGCGGGCTCGAGGTGCTCTACGACGACCGCGACGAGCGCGCGGGCGCCAAGTTCGCCACCATGGACCTGATCGGCCTGCCCTGGCGGATCACCGTCGGCCCGCGCGGCCTGGCCTCGAACGTGGTCGAGCTGACCAGCCGCCGCAGCGGCGAATCGCTCGAACTGCCGCCCGCGCAGGCGGTCGAGCGGCTGGCCGCGATCTACGCCCCGGTGTTCGACGCCGGCTGGCGCCCCTGACCTCGGCGCGGGTCGCGCCCCGCCCCCCCGCGGCCCGGCCTGCGGCATCGTGAAACAGCGCAGGTGGGCGCCCCGGCGCAACCTGCCGCCTTGCGTTTGCGCCGCGATCATGCACCCTGACCGCACAAGCAGAAGAGGTTGTGGATGTACAAGCATATTCTGATCGCCACCGACGGCTCGGAACTGGCGCTCAAGGGGTTGCGGCAGGGGCTGGGGCTGGCCCGGATTTCCGGGGCCAAGGTCACGGTGCTGACCGTGATCGAGCCGCTGCGCCCGCAGGTGCTGGCGGCGGCGCAGCGGGCCGGGATCGAGGATCCCGTCGGCCGCTACGACCAGCAGATCGATGAGATGATGAAGGAACGCCTGGCCTCCATCCAGGCCGAGGCCACCGAACAGGGCGTGACCGTCGAGCCAATCCACGAGGTGGACGATTCCCCGGCCGAGGCGATCCTGCGCACCGCGAACCTGCAGGGCTGCGACCTGATCGTGATGTCCTCGCACGGGCGGCGCGGGTTGCAGAAGCTGCTGCTGGGCAGCCAGACCTCGGAAGTGCTGGTCAAGACCACGGTGCCGGTGCTGGTGGTGCGCTAAGGCGCGCGGCCGGGGCGGCAAGGGGGGCGGCGCATGGCCGGGCGGATCGCGGTGATCGGGTCGAACAACGTCGATCTGGTGACCACCGTCGCCCGGCTGCCCGCGCGCGGCGAGACGCTGGCCGGGACCGGGTTTTCCACCGGCTTCGGCGGCAAGGGCGCCAACCAGGCGGTGGCGGCGGCGCGGCTGGGATCGGCGGTGACGATGGTCACCCGCACCGGCGACGACGGTTTCGGGCACGACATGCGCCGCAATCTTCAGGCCGCCGGCATCGAGCTGACCCATGTGACCCCGGCGCCGGGGCTGCCGAACGGGGTCGCCTCGATCTTCGTGGAGTCTTCGGGCGAAAACGCCATCGTCATCGTGGCCGGGGCCAATGGCGCGCTGTCGCCCGCCGACATCGACCGCGCCGCCAAGGATCTGGCGCGCTGCGACCTGATCCTGCTGCAGCTCGAGGTGCCGCTGGAGACGGTCTATCACGCTGTCGCCGTGGCGGGGCGGCTGGGAGTGCCGGTGATCCTGAACCCCGCCCCCGCCGCACCGGGGCTGGACCTGTCCCGCCTGCGCGGGCTCGGCTGGATCTGCCCCAATGAAACCGAGCTGGCGCAGCTGACCGGGCTGCCGGTCGGGACCCCGGCGCAGATCGAGGCCGCGGCGCGGGCGCTGTTCGCGCAGGACCTCGGCAATGTGGTGGTGACGCTGGGCGCGCGCGGCGCGGCTCTGGTCACCGCCGCCGGCACGACCCTGATCCCCGCGCTGACGGTCGCCCCGGTCGACACCACCGGCGCGGGCGATGCCTTCGTCGGCGCCTTTGCGCATCACCTCGCGGCAGGAGATGCGCCCGAGCGCGCCCTGCGCCGCGCCTCGGCCTATGCGGCGCTGTCGGTCACGCGGCCGGGGGCGCAGTCATCCTACGCCACGCAGACCGAGTTCGCGGCTTTCCTTGCCACTCAGCCCAGCACCGTCCAGTCCTGATCCCAGCGGTATTCCTGCAGGTTCGGGCCATCCGCACAGCGGTCCACCACCGCGAACAGCCCCGGATCGCCCAGCGGTGTCAGCACCCCGTGCCACGCGCCCCGCGCCAGGTTGATCCCCTGACCCGGCGCGGTGACAAAGGCCAGCGGCCGCCCCGGCCGCCCGCCCTCGTCCGGCGCCACGATCACCAGGAACGGGTTTTCGGTCATCTGCAGGAACGCCTGGCTGCCCAGCGGATGCCGCTCGACCAGCCGGAACCGATAGGGCAGCCGCACCGATTCCGAGCGGAATACCGAGATCCCCGCCCGCCCCTCGACATCAAGCGCCGCGCGGTCGTGCCAGCGCCCGCAGCGGCCTTCGTTGATCAGCCGGTCGGGGGCGCCCGCGGCCTCGATCACCTGCCCCCAAGGGGCAAACGCCTGCGCGGTCAGGGGCGCGGCCCGGATGATGCGGTCGTCGTGCATGATTCCTCGCTTATCATTCTTTCGCGAAACGATAAGCTGAATGTTGCCGCGGGCGCTGTCCAGCGCCCGGCGTCCTGCCGTATCACGGGGACAAGCAACCAACGGGGGGACCATGGCCGGCTATCTGACCACCCATGTGCTGGACACCGCGCGGGGCCGCCCCGCCGCGGGGCTGCGCATCACGCTTTACGCGCTGGAGGGCGAGCGCCGCTGCTTGCGCGAGCTTGTCACCAACGCCGACGGCCGCACCGACGGCCCGATCCTGCCCGCAGCCGAGTTCCGCCCCGGCCGCTACGAGCTGCTGTTCCACGTCGGCGAATGGCTGGAGGGCCAGCACGACGCCCCCGCGCCGCGGTTCCTGGATCAGGTGCCGATCCGCTTCGGCATGGCCGAGGACGATCATTACCACGTGCCGCTGCTGATCTCGCCCTACGGCTATTCCACCTACAGGGGCAGCTGAGATGGAGGGGATCATCCTGCACGACTGGGCGGCGCTGGCGATCCGCTGGGTCCACGTGATCACCGCCATCGCCTGGATCGGGTCGAGCTTCTATTTCATCGCCCTCGACCTTGGCCTGCAAAAAGCCCCCGGCCTGCCCGACAAGGCGCATGGCGAGGAATGGCAGGTCCACGGCGGCGGCTTCTACCACATCACCAAATACCTGGTCGCGCCCGAGCGCCTGCCCGAGCATCTGACCTGGTTCAAGTGGGAAAGCTATTCCACCTGGCTGTCGGGGGTGGCGATGCTGATGGTGCTCTACTGGGCGCAGTCCGAGCTTTACCTGATCGACCCCGCCAAGCTGGCGCTGGCGCCCTGGGGGGCGATGCTGATCTCGGCGCTGTCGCTGGGGGTGGGCTGGGTGATCTACGACCGGCTGTGCAAAAGCCGGCTGGGCGAGAACCCCACCACGCTGATGCTGCTGCTGTTCGTGTTGCTGGTGGCGATGGCCTGGGGCTATGACCAGGTGTTCACCGGCCGCGCGGCGCTGCTGCATCTGGGCGCCTTCACCGCCACGATCATGACCGCCAACGTGGCGATGATCATCATCCCCAACCAGCGGATCGTGGTCGCCGACCTCAAGGCCGGGCGCACGCCCGACCCGCGCTATGGCAAGATCGCCAAGCTGAGGTCAACGCACAACAACTACCTGACGCTGCCGGTGGTGTTCCTGATGCTGTCGAACCACTATCCGCTGGTGTTCGCCAGCCGCTGGAACTGGCTGATCGCGGCGCTGGTGTTCCTGATGGGGGTGACGATCCGGCATTTCTTCAACACCATGCACGCGCGCAAGCCCGCGCCGTGGTGGACCTGGGGCGCAACGGTGGCGCTGTTCCTGGCGGCGGCATGGTTGTCGGCGCAGGGCACCCAGCGGCTGGAGGACGAAGGCACTGCCCTGACCACGGCCGAGGCGCGGCTGGTCGGCGACGCGCATTTCGACGAGGTGCGCGACATCGTGCTGGGCCGCTGCTCGATGTGCCACGCGGCGGAGCCCGGCTGGCCCGGCATCGCCACCGCACCAAAGCGGGTGGTGCTGGAAACCGACGCCCAGATCGCCCGCCACGCGCGCGAGATCTTCCTGCAGGCCGGGCTGACCGACGCCATGCCCCCGGCCAACGTCAGCTTCATCGAGCCGCAGGAACGCGCGCTGCTGCGCGCCTGGTTCGACAGCGCCGGCCGCGGCTGACCCGGCGCCGCCGCGACCGGGGGCTTCGCGCCCCCATCGTCGTATACGACGATCCCGCGGGATATTTTCGTGATGAAGAAGCCGCGGCCCCTGTTCTGCTCTTTGCAGCCTTGTCTTTGGTGCAGAAATATCCTGGGGGGAGCGCGCAGCGCGGGGGGCAACGCCCCCCTTACCCCATCGCCCCTTTCAGTTCCCGCACGGCAAAGTCGATGAACAGGCGCAGCTTGGGGTCCTGCAGGTCGCGGTGCGGGGTCAATACGCCGAACTCGACGGCCATGGGGGGCGTCTCGGGCAGGACCTCGACCAGCTGCCCCTCGCGCAGCGCCGCCGCGACCTCGTAGCGGGGACGATTGGCGATGCCGGCGCCGGCCAGTGCCCAGTCGGTCAGCACCTCGCCGTCGTCGGAATCGAAGCCGCCCGCCACCGCCAGTTTCCGCGGCCCTTCCGGCGTCTGCAGCACCCAGTAATATTCGGGCGAGCGCGGAAACCGCAGCAACAGGCAGTTGTGGCGCTTCAGCTCCTCGGGCGCCTCGGGCGTTCCGTGCTGCGCCAGATAGGCGGGCGAGGCGACCAGCACCCGCGGGCAATCGGCGATCTTGCGGCGGATCAGCGTCGAATCCTCGGGCTGGCCCAGATAGAACGCCAGGTCGATGGCATCCTCGACGATGTTCACCACCCGGTCGGACAGGCGCAGCCGCACCTGCACCTCGGGGTTCTCGGCCACGAAGCGCGGCACCAGCGGCGCCACCAGCCGCCGCCCCGCCCCCAGCGGCGCCGACACCCGCATCGCCCCCAGCGGCGTCCCGGAATGGCTGGCGACCGCCGCCTCGGCTTCGTCCACCGCCGCCAGCACGCGGCGGGCGTTGTCGTAAAGCACCTGCCCGATCTCGGTCGGGGTCAGGGTGCGGGTGGTACGGTTCAGCAGCCGCGCGCCAAAGCGGTTTTCCAGATCGCGGATGCGGGTCGAGGCGGCGGCGGGCGACAGCCGCATGTCGCGCCCGCCCGCGGTGATCGAGCCCAGCTCGACCACCCGCACGAACACCTTGAGGCTTTCCAGATAGGACATTTCCGCCCGCTTTTTCTTGAAATGGCGTAAACTGTTCACGCGCAGGGGCGTTTTGTGCAAGCGGGAAAATGCGCCATGCTGGGGCGCAGTGACGAAAGGCGGCTGTTTCCAATGATCCGTTTCCTGCTCAACGACACCGAGATCCGCCTGACCGAGGCCGGGCCGGGCGACACGCTGCTGGATTTCCTGCGGCTGGGGCGCGGGCTGACCGGCACCAAGGAGGGCTGCGCCGAGGGCGACTGCGGCGCCTGCACGGTGCTGGTCGGGCGGCTGCACGGGGACGCGCTGGTCTATGAGCCGGTGAACGCCTGCATCCGCTTCCTCGCCTCCTGCCACCGCTGCCATGTCGTCACCATCGAGCATCTGCGCGGTCAGGACGGCGGCTTGCACCCGATCCAGCGCGCCATGGTCGATCATCACGGCAGCCAGTGCGGGTTCTGCACGCCGGGTTTCGTCATGGCGCTGTACGGGCTGTGGATGGCGAACCCCGACCCGGATGCGGTGCAGGTCGAAACTGCGTTGCAGGGCAATCTGTGCCGCTGCACCGGCTATGCGCCGATCATTCGGGCGGCACTGGCTGCGGCGCAGGCGGGCGGGCAGTTGCAGGATTTCCTGACCGTCGAGCGTGACTCGGTGCGCGCAAAACTCTCGGCCATCCCGGCGGGGGCCGAGGTCAGCCGCGGCGACGAACGCGCCATCCTGCCCGCCGACAGCGATGCGCTGGCCCTTGCGCTGCTGGATCATCCCAAGGCCAGTATCGTTGCGGGGGCAACCGATGTCGGGCTGTGGGTGACGAAACAGATGCGCGCGATTTCCCCCGCCATCTTCATCGGCCATCTGCTGAAAGGCATCGAGATCACCGCCGATGAGATCCGCATCCAGGCTGGCGTCACGTATTCCGAATTCCTGCCCGTAATCCGTGAACACCTGCCGCAGGCCGAGGATTACATCCAGCGCATCGGCGGCTGGCAGGTGCGCAACGCCGGCACCATCGGCGGCAATATCGCCAACGGCTCGCCCATCGGGGAAACGCCGCCGCTGCTGATCGCGCTGGGGGCGCGGATCGTGCTGCGCCGGGGCGATGTGCGGCGCGAACTGCCGCTTGAGGATTTCTTTATCGAATACGGGCGGCAGGACCGGGCCGAGGGCGAGTTTCTGGAAACCGTGGTGATCCCGAAACCCGGCAGGGCGCTGGTCGCCGCCTATAAGGTCTCGAAACGGCAGGCCTCGGATATTTCGGCGGTGGCGGCGGGGTTCTGCATCCGGGTCGAGGGCGGGGTGATCGCCGATGCCCGCGTGGCGTTCGGAGGCATGGCCGGCACGCCCTCGCGCGCACGGGCGGCAGAATCGGCGCTGACCGGCCAGCCCTTTGCCGCCGCCGGTTTCGAGGCCGCGGCCCTTGCCGTCAGGGGCGACTTTGCCCCGCTGTCGGATTTCCGCGCCTCCGCCGATTACCGCCGGGCGGTGGCGGGCAATCTGTTCCGCCGTTTCTGGCTGGAACATGGCGGGGGTGACATTCCCGTCCGGCTGGACCGGGCGGTGGGGGGCTGACCATGAAACACGAGACCCTCAGCACGCCGCAACTGGATACGCCCCATGAATCGGCCGAGCGCCACGTCACCGGCCGGGCGGATTACACCGACGATCTGGTGCTGCCGCAGGGGACGCTGCACGCCTATCTTGGGCTCTCCACCGTCGCGCACGGGCGCATCCGGTCGATGGACCTCGACGCCGTGCGCGCGGCCCCGGGCGTGATCGACGTGCTGACCGCCGAGGGCATCCCGGGCCGCAACGATGTCAGCCCGATCAGTGCCGGCGACGATCCCATCCTGGCGCGCGGCGAGGTGCGCTTCCACGGCCAGCCGGTGTTCGCGGTGATCGCCGAGACCCGCGAACAGGCACGGCGCGCGGCGACCTTGGCGCGGATCGATTATGAGCCCCTGCCCCACGCGCTCGACCCGCTGGCGGCGCTGGCTTCGGGGGGTGAGTTGGTGGTGCCCGGGATGACCCTGCGCCGGGGCGATGCTGCCGCCGGTCTGGCCGCGGCGCCGCGGCGGCTGGACGGGCGCTTTGCCATCGGCGGGCAGGATCATTTCTATCTTGAAGGCCAGGTCGCGCTGGCGATCCCGGGCGAGGACGAGATGACCGTCTTTACCTCGACCCAGCACCCGACCGAGGTGCAGCACATGGTCGCCCATGCGCTGGACGTGCCGGCCAATGCGGTGGTGGTGAACGTGCGCCGGATGGGCGGCGGCTTCGGCGGCAAGGAAACCCAGATGAACCTGTTCTGCTGCGTCGCCGCCATCGCCGCGCGCAAGTGGAACCGCGCCGTCAAGCTGCGCCCCGACCGCGACGACGACATGATCGCCACCGGCAAGCGCCATGATTTCGTGGTGGATTACAGCGTCGGTTTCAATGACTCGGGCCGCATCCTTGCGGTGAGTGGCGACTGGTATGCGCGCTGCGGGTTTTCGGCGGACCTCAGCATGGCGGTCACGGATCGGGCGCTGTTTCACGCCGACAACGCCTATTTCTATCCCGATGTGGAACTGCGCTCGCATCCGCTGCGCACCAACACCGTGTCGAACACCGCCTTTCGCGGCTTTGGCGGGCCGCAGGGGGTGATCGTCGCCGAGCGGATCATCGAGGAAATCGCCTATGCCACCGGGCAGGACACTCTGGCGGTGCGGAAAGCGAACCTCTACCGCGACGGCCAGCCCACCCCCTATCACCAGCCGGTCGAGGACATGATCCTGCCGCGCCTCTTCGACGAGCTGGAGGCGTCTTGCGACTATGCCGCCCGCCGGCAGGCGGTGCTGGATTTCAACGCCCGCATGGACGCCGCCGGCAGCCCGATCCGCCGCGGCATCGCCCTGACCCCGGTCAAGTTCGGCATCAGCTTCACCGCCACGCATTTCAACCAGGCGGGCGCGCTGGTCCATGTCTATACCGACGGCTCGATCCAGCTGAACCACGGCGGCTGCGAGATGGGACAAGGGCTGCACACCAAGATCGCGCAGGTGGTGGCCGAGGCGTTCCAGGTCGGACTCGACCGCATCCGCGTCACCAAGACCACCACCGAAAAGGTGCCGAATACCTCGGCCACGGCGGCCTCGTCCGGGACCGATCTCAACGGCATGGCGGCGCTGGATGCGGCCAACCAGATCAAGGCGCGGCTGGTGGATTTCCTGTGCAAGGCCAGGGACGCCACGCCCGAGGAAATCCGTTTCATCCCCGATCACATCGTGGTCCGGGACGAGACCATTCCGTTTTCCGAAGCGGTGCAGATGGCCTATCTGGCCCGGGTGCAGCTGTCGGCGGCGGGGTTCTATGCGACGCCGAAGATCCACTGGAACCGCGCGCAGGGCTCGGGGCGGCCGTTCTATTACTTCGCCTATGGCGCCGCCTGTTCCGAGGTCTCGGTCGACACGCTGACCGGGGAATATGTGATCGAGCGCGCGGATATCCTGCATGACGTCGGCCGGTCCCTGAACCCGGCCATCGACATCGGCCAGATCGAGGGCGGGTTCGTGCAGGGCACCGGCTGGCTGACCAGCGAGGAACTGTGGTGGGACGATGCCGGGCGGCTGCGCACCCACGCGCCTTCGACCTACAAGATCCCGCTGGCCTCGGACCGGCCCAAGGTGTTCAACGTGGCGCTTGCCGACTGGTCGGTGAACCGCGAGCCGACAATCAGGCGGTCGAAGGCGGTGGGCGAGCCGCCGTTCATGCTGGGGATCTCGGTGTTCGAGGCGATCGGCCATGCGGTGGCCTCGTTGGCCGGGTATCGCGAATGCCCGCGGCTGGACGCGCCCGCGACGCCCGAGCGGGTGCTGATGGCGGCGGAGCGGCTGCGCGGCGGGGCGCTGGGGCTGCGGGACCCATGATCCGCGTCCGCATCACAAGCGCCCGGGGCTCGACCCCGCGCGAACTGGGGGCCGAGATGCTGGTCGGCCCCGAGGCGACCACCGGCAGCATCGGCGGCGGGCAGCTGGAATATCTGGCCATCGACCGCGCCCGGCAGATGCTGCGGCGAGACGAAGCGCTGGCGGTGATGGATATCCCGCTGGGCCCCGAGATCGGCCAGTGCTGCGGCGGCCGGGTGGAGCTGACGCTGGACCGCGAACCGGCCAGCCCGCCGCCCCCGCGCCCCCTGGTGCTGATCTTCGGGGCCGGTCATGTCGGCCGGGCGCTGGCCCGCGCCATGCTGCCGCTGCCGGTGTCGGTGCGGCTGATCGACCCCCGCGCGGCCGAGCTGGCGCTGGCCCCCGGGGTGCCGCAGCTGCTGACCCCCCTGCCCGAGGCCGAGGTCCGCCGCGCGCCCGCCGGCGCCGCCCATGTCATCGTCACCCACGACCACGCGTTGGATTTCCTGATCGCGGCCGAGGCGCTGGCCCGGGGCGATGCCGCCTATGTCGGCATGATCGGCAGCGCCACCAAGCGCGCCGGTTTCGCCCGTTTCGCCCGCGCCCGCGGCCTCGACCCCTCGGGCTTGACCTGCCCGATCGGTGCGGGCATCCGTGACAAGCGCCCCGAGGTGATCGCCGCCTTTGCCGCCACCGAGATCATGGCCCGGCTGCTGGCCCCGGCCCGCGCCCACGCGCCCGTCTGAAGGAACCCCGCTTGATGAAGACCCTGATCCGCGGCCGCGTGCTGAGCTTTCACGCCGACCCGGCCGAGACCGACGACAACCATCGTTTCTGGGACAACGGCGCCATCCTGGTGCAGGACGGCCGCATCCTCGCCGTGGGCGACTACGGCGACATCGCGGACCCGCAGGCGCAGGAAATCGACCACCGCCCGCATATCGTCATGGCCGGCTTCATCGACCCGCATATCCATTTCCCGCAGGTGCAGGTGGTCGCGGCCTGGGCGGCCGAGCTGCTGGACTGGCTGAATGACCACACCTTTCCGATCGAGGCGCAGTATCGCGACCCCGCCCATGCCGCCCGCATGGCCGGGGCGTTCCTGGACCAGCTGATCCTGAACGGCACCACCACCGCCTGCGCCTTCGGCTCGGTCCATAAGGCCAGCGCCGAGGCACTGTTCGCGGCGGCCGAATCCCGCGGGATGGCGCTGCTGGCCGGCAAGGTGATGATGGACCGCAACGCGCCTGATGCGGTGCTGGACGACGCGCAGTCCTCGTACGACGACAGCCGCGCGCTGATCGAACGCTGGCACGGGCGCGGGCGGCTGGAATACGCGATCACGCCGCGGTTCGCGATCACCTCGACCCCCGAACAGCTGCGCGCGGCGGGCACGCTGGCCGCGGAAAACCCCGGCATGGCGATCCAGACCCATCTGAGCGAAAACCACGCCGAGATCGAACTGACCCTGCAGCTTTACCCGCAGGCAAGGGATTACCTGGACATCTATGACCGCTTCGGCCTGCTGGGGCCGCGCAGCCTGATGGGCCATGCAATCCACCTGAGCGGGCGCGAGACCGCCCGCATGGCCGAAACCGGCACGCGGGCGATCCACTGCCCGACCTCGAATCTGTTCCTGGGCTCGGGGCTGTTCGACGACCAGGCCATGCGGGCCGCTGGTGTGGTGACGGGCGTTGCCACCGATATCGGCGGCGGCACCGACTGGTCGATGCTGGCGACGCTGGCCGAGGCCTACAAGATCGCGCAGCTGCGCGGGCGGCGGATGCATCCCCTGGCGGCGTTTCACTGGGCCACCCGCGGCAATGCCATCGCGCTGGGGATGGAGGACCGCATCGGCAGCGTCCAGCCGGGACGCTTTGCCGATCTGGTGGTGCTGGACCCGCGCGCGACCCAAGCCATGCGGCTGCGCCACGACAAGGTGGACAGCCTGATGCAGGAGCTGTTCATCCTGCAGGTGATGGGCGACGACCGCGCGGTGGTGGAAACCTATGTCGCCGGGCGGGCGTTGAAATCCACCGCAGCCGCGGGCGGGTAAGCCGGATCGCTGGACGCAGCGGGGCTGCGCTGCCACAACAGGGGGACCGGCCGCCGCCCGTGACGCGGCGCCCCGCCGCCGCAACAGGGACGCAACCATGAACGACTCAGCCCCCCTCCAACACCCGTCCTTCCGCGATTCCGTCGACCAGATGTTCACCCGCGCCGCGCGGCTGCTGGACCTCGGCCCCGGGCTGGAAGAAAAGATCCGGGTCTGCAACTCGACCTATGTCGTGCGTTTCGGCGTGCGGCTGCGCGGGCGTATCCATACCTTCACCGGCTATCGCTCGGTCCATTCCGAGCATCACGAGCCGGTCAAGGGCGGCATCCGCTATGCGTCCAACGTCGACCAGGACGAGGTCGAGGCGCTGGCGGCGCTGATGACCTATAAATGCTCGCTGGTCGACCTGCCCTTCGGCGGCGCCAAGGGCGGGCTGTCGCTCGACCCCCGCGACTGGTCCGAGGACGAGCTGGAAAAGATCACCCGCCGCTTCACCTATGAGCTGTCGCGGCGGCGCCTGATCTCGCCCAGCCAGAACGTGCCGGCCCCCGACATGGGCACGGGCGAGCGGGAAATGGCGTGGATGGCCGACGCCTACAAGCGGCTGCACCCCGAGGACATCGACGCCCGCGCCTGCGTGACCGGCAAGCCGCTGGGGCTGGGCGGCATCGCCGGCCGGGTCGAGGCCACCGGCCGCGGCGTGCAATACGCCCTGCGCGAGCTGTTCCGCACCCCCGAGGTGCTGGCCGCCGCCGGGCTGTCCGGCGGGCTCGACGGGCAGCGCATCGTCGTGCAGGGGCTGGGCAACGTCGGCTTCCACGCCGCGCAGTTCCTGTCGACCGAGGACGGCGCCCGCATCATCGCGGTCGCGGAACGCGACGGGGCGGTGATCAACCCCGAGGGGCTGAACATCGCGCTGCTGCGCGAACATCTGCGCGAGACCGGCGGGGTGCGCGGCTTCGACGGCGGCGAATACATCGCCGATTCCGCCGCGGCGCTGGCGCTGGACTGCGACATCCTGATCCCCGCCGCGATGGAGGGCGCGATCCACGCCGGCAATGCCGGGCAGATCAAGGCCAGGCTGGTGATGGAGGCCGCCAACGGCCCCACCACCGCCGAGGCCGACCGCATCCTGCGCGAACGCGGGGTGGTGATCGTCCCCGACCTTTATGCCAATGCCGGGGGCGTGACGGTCAGCTATTTCGAATGGGTCAAGAACCTGCAGCAGATCAGCTTCGGCCGGCTGGAACGGCGGCTGGAGGAACACCGCCACCAGATGCTGGTCGAGGAACTCGAGCGCCTGTCCGCCGACCGCGACCTGGGCTGGACCCTGTCCGAGGGCTTCAAGCAGAAATACCTGCGCGGGGCCGGGGAACTCGAACTGGTCCGCTCGGGGCTCGACGACACCATGCGGGCGGCGTTCCAGCAGATGGTGACGGTGCGCGCAAACGACAGCCGCATCCCCGACCTGCGCACCGCCGCCTATATGGTGGCGATCCGCCGCATCGCCGCCAGCTACGACGCGCTGGGGCTGTAACCCCGGCGCCCGCGTCACCGCCGCAGGGGGGCTGTCTGCCCCCCGTCGCCTGCGGCGACTCCCCCCGAGGATATTTCTGACCGCCCGAATCACCCAGGAGTTCGGGCGGTTCCAAATATCCTCCGGGGGTGCGGGGGTGGAAAACCCCCGCTGCGGCGCCGACGCCCGCAGGACGCCGGCTTGCGTCCGCCGCCGCTGACGCTATATTTACACGCAACGCTCGTTGGGGCGCCCCGCGCGGGGCTGAGATGTGCCAGGCACAGCACCCATCGAACCTGATCCGGGTCATGCCGGCGAAGGGAACGGGCAGCGCGCATCCACCCAGGCGCCATACCCCTTCCGTCCGCTCGTGCGCTGGCCCCAGCATGGGGGAAGACGATTTGGGCAAGCAGACGGCCATTGCGCTGACCATCGCCGGGTCCGACAGCGGCGGCGGCGCCGGCATCCAGGCCGATCTCAAGAGTTTTTCGGCGCTGGGCGTCTATGGCGCCAGCGTGCTGACCGCGATCACCGCGCAGAACACGCGTGCGGTGACCGGGGTCGAGCCGGTGTCGCCCGCGATGATCCGCGCCCAGATCGACGCGGTGCTGGACGATCTCGCCGTCGGCGCGGTCAAGATCGGGATGCTGGGCACCGCCGAGGCGACCGCGGCCGTGGCCGAGGCGCTGGCGGGCCGCGGCCTGCCCATCGTGCTGGACCCGGTGATGATCGCCAAGTCCGGCGACCGGCTGATCCGGGACGACGCCATCGCCGCGCTGCGCGAGCTGTTGCTGCCACGCTGCACGGTGCTGACCCCGAACCTGCCCGAGGCCGCCCGCCTGCTGGGCCGCATGGTTGCGTCGGACCCCACCGAGGCCGAGGCGCAGGGCCGCGCCCTTGCCGCCTTCGGCGCCGGCTGGGTGCTGATGAAGGGCGGCCATGCCGCGGGCGGCGACTGCACCGACCTGCTGGTGGGACCCGAGCGCCATGATTTCACCGCCCCCCGCATTACGACGAAGAATACCCACGGCACCGGCTGCTCGCTGTCCTCGGCCATCGCCGCCGGGCTGGCGCAGGGGCTGGCGGTGCCCGCGGCCGTTGCCCGCGCTCATGCCTGGCTGCAGGGCGCGATCCGCGCCGCCGACCGGCTGGCGGTCGGCTCGGGGCACGGGCCGGTGCATCACTTCCATCAATGGTGGCAGGAATGAGCGGCTTTACCATCCTCGGCGCCGGGGTGCTGGGCCTCTGCGTCGCCACCGAGCTGGCCGGGCGCGGCCATGCGGTGACGCTGGTCGATCCCGCGATGGGCCCCGGCACCCAGGGCTGTTCCTGGTGGGCAGGCGGGATGCTCGCGCCATGGTGCGAGTTCGAGAACGCCGAGGAGCCGGTGCTGCGCCACGGCCAGTCCGCCATCGGCTGGTGGGACCGCAACGCCGGCGGCGTCACCCGCAAGGGCACTCTGGTGCTGGCGCTGGGGCGCGACCGGGCGGAACTGGACCGCTTTGCCCGCCGCACCCATGGTTACGAGGAAATCGGCGGCAACCGCCTGGCCGGGCTGGAACCCGACCTTGCCGGCCGCTTCGACCGCGGGCTGTTCTTTGCCGCCGAGGCGCATCTGGACCCCCGCGCCGCGATGGCGGGCCTGCAATCGCGCCTGTCCGAACGCGGCATCGCCATCGCCACCGAACCGCCCGAGGACCCCGGCCAGATCGTCGATTGCCGCGGTCTCGCCGCCCGCGACATCCTGCCGGACCTGCGCGGCGTGCGGGGCGAGATGCTGGTACTGCGCTGTCCCGACGTGGTGCTGGAGCGCACCGTGCGGCTGCTGCATCCGCGGGTGCCGATCTATCTGGTGCCCCGCGGCGACGGCATCTTCATGCTGGGCGCGACGATGATCGAAAGCGACCGGCGCGGGGTGGTGACAGCGCGCTCGGTGCTCGAGCTGCTCAGCGCCGCCTATGCGCTGCACCCCGGCTTCGGCGAGGCCGAGATCCTCGAGCTGGGCGCCGACGCGCGCCCGGCATTTCCCGACAACCTGCCCCGGATCGGGCGTGCGGCGGACGGAAGGCTCTATGCCAACGGGCTTTACCGCCACGGCTATCTGCTGGCCCCCGCGGTGGCCATGCAGCTGGCCGACCACGTGGATACGGGCGACAAACCGGAGTTCTGGCATGAAACTGACGATCAACGGTGAGCGGCGCGAGCTGGACGCCGCGACGGTGGCCGAGGCGCTGGCGGCGCTGGACATGGGGGACGCCCGCGTGGCGACGGCGCTGAACGGCGATTTCGTCCCTGCCGCCGCGCGCGCGGACACGGCGCTGTCGCCCGGCGACGCGCTGGAAATCGTCGCGCCGATGCAGGGGGGCTGAGATGCCGGTCTTCTACGGCACGGAAATCGCCTCGCCCCTGATGCTGGGCACGGCGCAATACCCCAGTCCGGCGATCCTGGCCGAGGCGTTCCGCGCCTCCGGCGCCGGCATCGCCACCGTATCCTTGCGGCGCGAGGCCGGTGGCGGGCAGGATTTCCTGCGGCTGGTCGAAGGCCTGGGCGCCGCGATCCTGCCCAATACCGCCGGCTGCCACAGCGTCAAGGAGGCGGTGACCACCGCGCAGATGGCCCGCGAACTGCTGGGCACCGACTGGATCAAGCTGGAGGTGATCGGCCATTCCGACCTGCTGTCGCCCGATGTGTTTGCACTGGTCGAGGCGGCGGCGGAGCTATCAGCCCAGGGCTTCAAGGTGTTCCCCTATTGCACCGAGGATCTTTCGGTCGCCGAGCGCCTGCTGCGCGCGGGCTGCGAGGTGCTGATGCCCTGGGGCGCGCCCATCGGCTCGGGCCTTGGTCTGAACAACCCGCACGGGCTGCGGGCGCTGCGCGCCGCCTTCCCCGAGGTGCCGCTGGTGGTCGACGCCGGCATCGGCCGCCCCAGCCATGCCGCCTCCGCGATGGAGCTGGGCTTCGACGCGGTGCTGCTGAACACCGCCGTCGCCAAGGCCGGCGACCCGGTGGCGATGGCGCGCGCCATGGCGCAGGCGGCTAAGGCCGGCCGCGCCGCCTATCTCGCCGACCCGATCGAGCCGCGCGAGATGGCCGTCCCCTCGACCCCCGTCATCGGCAAGGCGTTCCTGCAATGAGCCGCGCAGCCAACACCCCCGACCCCCGGCACGCTTTCATCTTGCCGAAAATATCCTCGGGGCTTTCGAGCGCCCGGAAAACGGTCCGGTGGACCGTTTTCAGCGAGGAGGGGGTGGAAACCCCCCCGCTGCAACGCCGCGGAAGGAACCGGACCATGACCCTGCCCCGCTTCTACCCAATCTTCGAGTCCGCCGACTGGGTGGAACGGGCGCTGGCGGTCGGGGTGCGCATGGTGCAGCTGCGCATCAAGGACATGCCCGAACCCGCCCTGCGCGCCGAGATCGCCCGCGCTCGCGATCTGTGTCGCGCCTCGGGCGCCCTTCTGGTCGTCAACGACCACTGGCAGCTGGCGATCGAGCTGGGCTGCGACTGGCTGCATCTGGGGCAGGAGGATCTGGACGGGGCCAACCTGGACGCGATCCGAGCGGCGGGGCTGAAACTCGGCGTCTCGACCCATGACGGGGCGGAACTGGACCGGGCGCTGGCGGTCGGCCCCGATTACGTGGCGCTGGGACCGGTCTGGCCGACGATCCTGAAAAAGATGCCCTGGGCGCCGCAGGGGCTCGACCGCGTGGCCGACTGGAAGCGCCGCGTGGGCGCGCTGCCGCTGGTCGCCATCGGCGGGCTGACCCCTGATCGCGGCCGCGCAGCGCTGGACGCGGGCGCCGATGTGGTCGCGGCGGTCACCGACATCACCCTGCACCCGGACCCCGAGGCGCGGATGCGGGAATGGCTGGAGGTGGTCGGATGAGCAGGCCCGAGGGCTTCACCGCCGCGACCGGGGGTTTCACACCCCCGGACCCCCGTGGGATATTTGCAGGTGATGAAGAACGCCACATCCGCCAGATGGTGCTGCCCGAGGTCGGGGCCGAGGGGCAGGCGCGGCTGCGCGCGGCGCGGGTGCTGGTGGTCGGGGCGGGCGGACTGGGCTCGCCCGCGATCATGTATCTGGTCGGCGCCGGCATCGGCGCGCTGACCGTGGTCGATGCGGATGTGGTCGAGCTGCCCAACCTGCACCGCCAGCCGATCCACGCCGGGCGGGTGGGCATGGGCAAGGCGGACTCGGCCGCCGCTTTTGCCGCCACGCTGGACCCCGGCGTGCAGGTGCGGGCGCTGGCCGAGCGGCTGACGCCCGCCAATGCTGCCGCACTGGTGCAGGGCTGCAACGTGGTGCTGGATTGCGCCGACAGTTTCGCGGTGGGCCTGATCCTGTCGGATGCCTGCATGGCGGCGGGGGTGCCGCTGATCTCGGCCTCGGCGCTGGGGCTTGGGGGGTATGTCGGCGGGTTCTGCGGCGGCGCGCCCAGCCTGCGGGCGCTGTTTCCCGACCTGCCCGACCGCGCCGCCACCTGCGCCACCGCCGGGGTGCTGGGGCCGGTGGTGGCCATGCTGGGCACGCTGCAGGCGCAGATGGCGCTGGAGCTGCTGCTGGGGCTGGAGCCCTCGCCGCTGGGGCGGCTGCTGACACTGGCGCCGGGGCTGCGCTGGGGCGGGTTCCGCTTTGACGGCGCCCCCGAGCCGCAATCCGGGTTCCGCTTCATCGACACAAACGAAATTGCCGCAGACGATTTTATCCTCGACCTGCGCGACGCGGCCGAGGCCCCGGTCCCCGTCCATCCCGCCGCCATCCGCGCGCAGGCCGAGGCGCCGCCCCGCCCGCCCGCGGGCGCGCGCGCCGTGATCGCCTGCCGCTCGGGGCTGCGGGCCTGGCGGGCGGCGCGGATCCTCGCCCCCGCCCACCCCGATATCGTCCTGATCGCCACCGGAGGAGATTGATGAGACATCTGCTTGCTGCCGCGCTGCTTGCGCTGGCCCCCGCCCTTCCCGCGCAGGCCGCGGACAAGATGACGCTGATCCTCGACTGGTTCGTGAACCCGGACCATGCGCCGATCGTGCTGGCCGCCGAACAGGGGTATTTCACCGACGCCGGGCTGGAGGTGGAGATCATCGCCCCCGCCGATCCCGCCGATCCCCCAAAGCTGGTCGCCGCCGGCAGTGCCGATCTGGCGATCACCTATCAGCCGCAGCTGCATCTGCAGGTGCACGAGGGGCTGCCTCTGGTCCGGGTCGGCACGCTGGTCGGCACGCCGCTGAACTGCCTGATGGTACGCGCGGACGGGCCGGTGGCGACGCTGGCCGATCTCAGGGGCAAGCGCATCGGCTATTCCGTGGCAGGAGTCGAACAGGCGCTGGTGTCCGCCCTGCTGGCACAGGCCGGGATGACGCTGGATGATGTCGAGATGGTCAACGTCAACTGGGCGCTGACGCCGGCGCTGATGTCGGGCCAGGTCGACGCCACCATCGGCGGCTATCGCAATTTCGAGCTGACCCAGATGCGGCTGGCGGGTGGTGAGGGGCGCTGTTTCTTCCTCGAGGAAGAGGGGCTGCCCGCCTATGACGAGCTGATCTATGTGGCCAATGCCGACTCTGTCGACCGCGATCGCATCAACCGCTTCCTGGGCGCCGTTGAGCGCGCGACGCAGTTCATGCTGAACCACCCCGAAGAGGCGCGCGAGATCTTTGCCGCCCACGCCCCCGACCTGTCGGACGAGCTGAACACCAGCGCCTGGGCGGATACCTTCGGCCGCTTCGCCATTTCGCCCGCGGCGCTGGACCACGGCCGCTATGCCCGGTTCGAGGCATTCCTGCACGAAAACGCACTGGTGCCGGAAATCTGGCCAGTCGCAAGGTTCGCCATCGACCCGGGGGCAGAGGAATGAGCTACGGCCGCTGCTTCACCGCCTGGCGCGCCGCCGCCGGTTCGCATTGGGACGACTATGTGCGGCACCGCTTCGTGCAGGGAATGGCCGACGGCACCCTGCCCCGGCAGGGGTTCCTGAACTATCTGGTGCAGGACTACCGCTTCCTGATCCATTTCAGCCGCGCCTGGGGACTGGGGATCGTCAAGGCCGACACGCTGGAGGAAATGCGCGCCTGTGCCGCCACGGTGGACGCGCTGATCAACCTGGAAATGCCGCTGCATGTCCGCATCTGCGGCGCCGAAGGCATCACCCCCGCGGCGCTGGAGGCCGCGGAAGAGGCGCCCCAGAACCTCGCCTATACCCGCTATGTGCTGGAATCGGGCTATAGCGGCGATTTTCTGGACCTGCTGGCGGCGCTGGCGCCCTGCGTGCTGGGATACGGCGAGATCGGCGCCCGGCTGGCGCAGGAGGCCGCGCCCGACACCCCCTATCGCGAATGGATCGACACCTATGCCGGCGAGGATTTCCAGCGCGCCTGTCGCGAGGCCGGCGCCCTGATCGACCGCGCCGTCGCCGCGCGGCTGGGCGACGCGCCCGAAGCGCTGCCGCGCTGGCAGGCGCTGGAGCGGCGCTTTGCCACCGCCACCCGCCTCGAGGTCGCGTTCTGGGGGCTGGGGTTGGCGTGAGCGGCGCGGCGGGAGCCTCCGGCGGGGATATTTGGGGACAGAAGATGCGCCCCATGGTCTTGGGTCAGGTGCCGGGGCTGTTCGGCCCGTTGGAGCTGGTGCTGGAACCGGGGCGACTGACCTGCCTGCTGGGGGCCTCGGGGGTGGGAAAATCCACGCTGCTGCGGCTTCTGGCCGGGCTGCCGACCGGGGTCGAGTTCCGCGGTCGGGTCGAGACCGCGCCCTCGGCGCTGATGGGGCAGGATGCGGGGCTGTTTCCGTGGCTGAGCGTGGCGCAGAACGTGGGCCTGGGCGCGCGGCTGCGCGGCGAGGCCGCGGATGCGGCGCGCATCAGCGCGCTGGTCGCGGCGGTCGGGCTGGCGGGGCTGGAAGACCGCCTGCCCGCGCAGCTTTCGGGCGGGCAGCGGCAGCGGGTGGCGCTGGCCCGCACCCTGGCCGAGGACCGGCCGCTGGTGCTGCTGGACGAGCCGTTCTCGGCGCTGGACGTGGCGCTACGGTTGCAGATCGGCGAGATGGCGGCGCGACTGCTGTCGGGGCGCACGGTGCTGATGGTGACCCATGACCCAGCCGAGGCTGCGCGGCTGGGCGACCGCATCCTGGTGCTGACCCCCGCAGGGCTGGCCGGGCACCCGGCCCCGCCGGGCCCGGTGCCGCGCCGCCACGACGCGCCCGAGGTGCTGGCCGCGCAGGCCGCCCTGACCCGGCAGCTGCTGGCATGAGGGCGCTGCTGACCCTGACCTTTGCGCTGCTGTCGTGGGAGGCGCTGGTGCGGCTGACCGGGCTGCCGCCCTATCTGCTGCCCTCGCCGCTGTCGGTCGCGGCGGCGCTGTGGACCCACCGCGCGGAACTGGCGCCGGCGGCGCTGCTGACCGGGTGGGAGACGCTGCTGGGCCTTGCGCTTGGCGCCGCGCTGGGGGTTGCGGCGGCGGTGGCGATGGCGCTGTCGCCGCGGCTGGGGCGGACGCTGGGGCCGGTGCTGATCGTCAGCCAGACCATCCCGGTGTTTGCGCTGGCCCCGATCCTGACCCTATGGCTGGGGTTCGGCATGGCGCCCAAGGTGGCGATGGTGGTGCTGATCGTGTTCGTGCCGGTGGCCCAGGCACTTTACGACGGGCTGATGGCGCCGCCCCCGGCCCAGCTGGACGTGGTGCGGACCATGGGCGCCGGAAGCTGGGCCGAGCTGCGCCACCTGCGCTTTCCGGCGGCGCTGCCGCGGCTGGCCTCGGGGCTGCGGCTGGGGGCGATCTATGCGCCGGTCGGCGCAGTGATCGGGGAATGGGTCGGCGGCGCGCGGGGCCTGGGCGCGGTGATGATCCACGCCAACGGCCGCATGAAGACCGACCTGATGTTCGCGGCACTGTTCGTGGTGGTGGCGCTGTCGCTGACGCTTTACACCGCCATCGACCGCAGCCTGACCCGCCTGCTGCGCGCCCGCGGCTTCTAGGGCTTCGGGCGGTCGGAAATATCCTCGGGGCTGGCGAACGCCCGAAAAACGGTCCGGTGGACCGTTTTCAGCGAGACAGGGGCAGAGCCCGAACAGGCCGCAGGCAACGGGGGGCAGACAGCCCCCCTGCGACCTCGCGCGCGGCGACCGCTCTCAGCCCTGCCGAGCCTCGTCCGCCATCGCGGCCCGCAACGTGGCCGCGATCAGGGCCGCCACCCCCGCGGTGGTGCCGATCGGGGGCGCGATCGGGCCCTGCCCGCGCCAGCCCTGCGGGATGTCCTCGGTGACATGCTCGCCGCCGGTAGCGAAGAACGGCAGGCAGACCGCCGGGCCCTCGGGGACCACGTCGGCCAGGAACGGCGGTTCCTCGATGAAGCCGACGGTCACCGCGGCGAAGCCGGCGGCGGGGGCCAGCGCCTCGGCGAAGGCGCGGGCGGCGCGGGCCGGGGCGCGGGATTTGCCCGAGCCGTGGCCGACCACGACCAGCGTGGCGGTAGCCGGGTCGATCCCGGCCGCCGCCGCGGTCTCGCGCGCCACCGCCGCCCCCAGCGCGGGCAGGCCGGGGTCGAGGCCGAGCGGCGCGGTCAGCCGCACCCCCTCGACCCCCGCCAGCGCCAGCCGGCGCGGGGTTTCGCTGCGCACGAACCAGCCGTCGGCCATGAAATGCGGATAGACCAACCCGACCCCGTGCAGCGCCGCCAGGCTGCGCCTGCAGGCCAGCGTGGCGCCGTGGATGCGCCAGCCCGGCAGCAGCGCCTGCACCTGCGCGGCTAGCGACTCGAGTTCCGGCTGCAGCGCGCCGGGATCGCCGGGCTGGCCGTGGGCGAGGATGGCCGCCACCGGGCCATTGCCGGGGACGGCCTTGGCCAGCAAGCGTGCGGCGGTGCAGCGGCAACCCTCGCAGGGGGCGGGGAGCGGGACGCTCACCGCGCGTCCCCCAGCTCGAAGGCCGCCGCCAGTTCGGGCGGCATCGGGAACTCGGCCAGCGCGCGGGCGCGGGCCTCGGGCGACATCTTGCGGGCGGTCTTGGCGACGATGCCCAGAAGCGATTCCGGGGTCTGGGTGGTGGCGAAATCGCCCAGGTAGTGGCGGATGAAGGTAAAGCAGGCCACGTCTTCCAGCGCCTGCACCTGAGGGTCGCGCTTGATGCCCTCCTTGCGCAGCATCCGGCCGGCGTGCTCGACCTGATCCTCGGGGAAGCCCTCCGCGCGCATCAGCGCCATTACCCGGTCGGCATGGCGGCGGGCCTGGTCCCGACGC
This sequence comes from Paracoccus sp. SJTW-4, assembly GCF_047716885.1. NCBI lineage: Bacteria > Pseudomonadati > Pseudomonadota > Alphaproteobacteria > Rhodobacterales > Paracoccaceae > Paracoccus > Paracoccus sp. SJTW-4. The sequence goes on from NZ_CP136681.1 coordinate 497,561, forward strand.
CAGGTCAGGTACCCCTCGCGGCCCTCGGGATAATCGCTGCGCGGCAGCAGCCAGCGCTCGATATGCTGGCCGCGGCAGGCGATGGCCAGCGCGTCGGTGGCGTCGGGAAACAGGCGCTGCTGTTCCTCGGTCATGCGGCGGCCGTAGAGCAGCTCGACCGGCTGGTCGCCCTCCAGCCGCGGATCGGCGGCGTTGGCGGCGTCGATGGCGGCGAAGACCCGGTCCCGAGGCGTCATGGCGGCAATTCCCTGCTGGCGTCTGGCTGGCACCGGACTGCCACGCCATCCCGCCAAGGTCCAGCGCCGCAAGTGGCCGGGGCTTGCCAAGCTGCACGCCCGCGGGGGATACCGCGGCCAGCCAACCGGGAAAGGTCCCCCATGCTGGGTTTCGTCGCGCCAAGGCTGGTGCTGCTGTCGGTGCCCAAGACCGGGACCACCGCGCTGGAGGGCGCGCTGGCGCCGCGGGCCGAGATCGTGCTGCGCGCCCGTCCCGAGATCAAGCACCTGACCATGAGCCAGTACAACCTGCGCATCCAGCCGCTGCTGGCCAATATCCCCGGGCCCCGCTTCCGGGTGGCGGCGGTGCTGCGCGAGCCGATTTCATGGCTGGGCAGCTGGTATCGCTATCGCCAGCGCCCCCAGACTCTGGGCCAGCCCAACAGCACCATCGGCATCAGTTTCGAGGGCTTCGTGCAGGATTACCTGTCCGACGAGCGCCCGCCCTATGCGGCGCTGGGGCGGCAGTCGGGGTTCGTCGCGCCCGCGCCGGGCAAGCGCGGCCCCGACATGCTGTTCCAGTATGAGCGGATGGACGAGCTGCTGCGCTATTTCGAGACCGCGCTGAATTGCGAGCTGTCGCTGCGGCGGGTCAATGTCTCGCCCGACGCCGACCTGAGCCTGTCGCCCGAGACCCGCGCGCGGCTGCGCGAGGCGCTGGCCGAGGATTACGCGCTGTGGGAATCGGCGGGTGATCCGTCGCTGCGCCCGCCGCCGCTGCCGTAAAGCGCGCGGGCCCGGTCCTCGAAGGCGCGGACGATGCGGTGCATGGCCTCGGTGAACACCACCCCGATCACCTTGCGCAGGATGGCGTTGCGGAACTCGAAATCGACGAAGAACCGCACCTCGCAGCCGCCCTGCGGGCGGTCGGTGAACTGCCAGCCGCTGTGCAGATGGCTGAACGGCCCGTCCAGATACTGGGTGTCGATGCGCTTTTCGGCGGGAAACAGCGTGACGCGGCTGCCGAAGCGTTCGCGGAACACCTTGAAGCTGATGACCAGATCGGCCTCGATCACCTCGGAGCCGTCGGGGCGGGGCTGGCGCGAGCGGATCCGCGCCGCCGCGTTCCACGGCAGGAATTTCGGGTAGCTTTCCACATCCGCCACAAGGTCATACATCTGCTGCGCGGTATGGGGCAGCACACGGGTTTCGGCGTGGTTGGGCAAGAGCTGGTCCTTTGCTTCCGGCCGCCCCGGTCTAGCAGAGGTCGCGCGCGATGAACAACATGATCTGGCTGCTGCGCATGTCGCGCTGGGTGCGCAACCCGCCCTCGGCCGGGCGGGTGTGGCTGGTGGCGATCGTCGTGGCGCTGGTGGTGGTGCTGGGCGCCATCGAGTGGATGGGCTGGGTCCCCGACTGGGCCACCCAGGACCGCCCGCCGCGGCTGCCGCGGGTGCAGATGCCCTGAGTGCCCATCGCGGCCGGCGGTCAGCCGCGGGGGGGGGAAGCCAGCTGCTGCGACATGGGCCACGTTCTCCTTGCCTTGCTACCACCGGGCGGTGGGCGAGGAGCCCCGATAATCCGGCAGATGCGCCGCTCGGGCACGCGGGCCGGGGCAACTCCTGCTGAGGCAATGGGGCCCCGCCCTGCCCGTCCTTGCTGCGGCCATGGCGGCGGGCAAGGACCCCCCCGCTGATCCGTGCAGCGCGCAGGCGCGCAAGCTCAGCGCCCGGCCTCGGCGAAGGTGTCGCAATCGGCGATCCGGCCTGAGCGCATTCCCCGCGACAGCCAGGCGCTGCGGTCGGCGGCCGAGCCGTGGGTAAAGCTGTCGGGCATCGGCGCGCGACCGGATTTCTCCATCAGGATGTCGTCGCCGACGGCGCGGGCGGCGTTGACGGCCTCGTCCACGTCCCCGGGTTCGATGCTGCCGAAACGGTCGGCGGCGTGGCGCGCCCAGATCCCGGCGAAGCAGTCGGCCTGCAGTTCGGTCAGCACCGACAGGCGATTCGAGTCCGCCGGCCCCGCCTGCGCCCGCGCCCGGTTCACCTGCGGCAGCACCCCCAGCAGGTTCTGCACATGGTGGCCAATCTCATGCGCGATCACATAGGCATAGGCGAAGTCGCCCCCTGCCCCCATCTGCCGCTGCATCACCCGGAAGAAATCGGTGTCCAGATAGACCTTGCGGTCGCCCGGGCAGTAGAACGGCCCCATCGCGGCCGAGGCGCCGCCGCAGGCCGACTGCACCGCGCCGGAAAACAGCACCAGGCTGGGCTCGCTGTAGTCCATGCCGGCCTGGGTCGCCAGCACCTCGGCCCAGATCTCCTCGGTGTCGGCGAGCACGACCGAGACGAACTGCCCGATCTCGCGCTCTTCGGCGCTGAGCTCGCGCGGGGCGGTCTGCTGCGGCTCGGACAGACCGCCGACCAGCGGCGAGATGTCGACGCCGAAGAAATACCCGACCGCCAGCACCACCAGCATCCCCACCACGCCGATGCCGCCGGCGCCGGCGGTGCCCATGCCGCGGCGATCCTCGATATTGCGGCTGCCGCGGCGCCCTCTCCATTCCATCGGTCGGTCCCTTCTGTTCGCGGTGCGTGGCCGGCGCTGCCCGAGGATGTCGCGGCGGCCTTGCTTGGGCAACCGCATTCGGCGCGGCGGGGTTCCGTGGCGCGGCCGCGCCGGGGGGCGCGACCGGGGGCTTCGCGCCCCCGGACCCCCGCGGGATATTTCCAGACAGAAGATGGGACAGGCGACGGCGGGTTGCTTGGAATGCGGCCTTGTCTGTGGCATGGGGGCGCATTCACGGCAGGGGATGGGCGCGATGTTCGACTGGGTGCTTTCGGTGATCGAGGGCTGGGGCTATCCCGGCATCTTCCTGCTGATGGTGGCCGAGCATCTGTTCCCGCCGATCCCGTCCGAGGTGATCATGCCGCTGGCTGGCTATCTGGCAGCCAGCGGCACGCTGTCGCTGCTGCCCACGGTGATCGCGGGCACGCTGGGTTCGGTCGTCGGCACCAGCATGTGGTTCGTGGTCGGCTGGTGGATCGGGGCCGAGCGGCTGAAACGCTGGGCCGCGCGCCACGGGCGGCTGATGACGCTGTCGCCCTCGGACATCGACCGGGCGCAGGCGTGGTTCGACCGGCAGGGGGGCGCGGCGGTGTTCCTGGGGCGGATGATCCCGGCGGTGCGCACGCTGATCTCGGTCCCCGCCGGGATCGCGCGGATGAGCCTGTGGCGGTTCTATGTCTTCACCGTGCTGGGCAGCCTGCTGTGGACGCTGGTGCTGACGCTGTCGGGGCTGGTGCTCGAGGCCAATTTCCATCTTGTCGAGGAAGTGATCGACCCGCTGTCAAAGGCGGTCGTGGCGGCGGTGGTTCTGGTCTACATCTACCGTGTCGCCACCTGGCGGCCCCACTGATCCATTGCCGGCCGAGACCCCCATGCCCCTGACCCGAGACCTGCTGACCAACCCCTCGCCCCGGATGCTGGCCGTTGCAGCGGGGGGCGGCTCGGCCGCGCTGCTGGCGGGGGCGCTGTTCTTTCAGGCGCTGGGGTTCGCGCCCTGCGAGCTGTGCATCCTGCAGCGCTGGCCCCATGCCGCGGCGGCGGCGCTGGCGGTGGCGATCGCCGCGCTGGGGTTCCGGCGGGTGCTGGCGGTGCTGGGGCTGATCGCGGCGCTGCTGGCGGTCGCCTTCGCCGCCTATCACACCGGGGTCGAGCAGGCCTGGTGGCCCGGTCCCGCCGCCTGTTCGGGCGGCCTGGGCGACCTGGGCGCGGTCTCGACCGAAGAGCTGCTGTCGCGCATCCGCGGCGCGCAGGTGGTGCGCTGCGACCAGCCCGCCTGGGTGTTCCTGGGGCTGTCGATGGCGGCGTGGAACGCGATCCTCTCGGCCGGGCTGGCGGGGCTTTGGGCACTGTCGCTGCGGCGGTCGGCGCGCTGAGACTTGTCGCCGGCTCCTGTCGCCGTTGAACCCACTAGCGGTGGGTGATAGAGGTTTGCGCAACGAGATATTGAGGCAGACCCCTTGGCCGACACCCCCGAAGACGAGATCCCCACCGATGACCGCGGCAACGGCGCCACCCCGCCCGAGTCCGACGCGCCCGAGCGGGCGGTGATGCCCCATGACGGGCCGGTGGTCGATATCGCGCATGAGATGCGCCACGCCTATCTCGACTACGCGATGTCGGTCATCGTCAGCCGCGCCATCCCCGACCTGCGCGACGGGCTGAAGCCGGTGCACCGCCGCATCCTGTTCGCCATGAACGAGACGAACAACACCCACGACAAACCCTATCGCAAATCCGCCCGCCCGGTCGGCGACGTGATGGGGAAATACCACCCCCACGGCGACGCCGCGATCTATGACGCGCTGGTGCGGATGGCGCAGCCGTTCTCGATGTCGCTGATGCTGCTGGACGGTCAGGGCAACTTCGGCTCGATGGACGGCGACGGTGCCGCGGCCATGCGCTATACCGAGGTGCGGATGCAGAAGGCCGCCGCCTTCCTTCTGGCCGACATCGACAAGGATACCGTCGATTTCCAGGACAACTACGACGGCAAGGACCGCGAGCCCACGGTGCTGCCGGCGCGTTTCCCCAACATGCTGGTCAACGGCGCCGGCGGCATCGCCGTCGGCATGGCCACCAACATCCCGCCCCACAATCTGGGCGAGGTGATCGACGCCACCCTGGCGCTGATCGAGAACCCCGACCTGCCGACCGAGCGGCTGATCGAGATCGTGCCCGGCCCGGATTTCCCCACCGGCGGCGTGATCCTGGGCCGCTCGGGCATCCGCAAGGCGTATCTCGAGGGGCGCGGCTCGGTGGTGCTGCGGGCGCGCACAAGGATCGAGACCGTGCGCGCGGGGCGCGAGGCGATCATCCTCGACGACGTGCCCTATCAGGTGAACAAGGCCACGCTGATCGAGCGCATCGCCGAGCTGGCCAAGGAAAAGCGTGTCGAGGGCATCGCCCATGTGCAGGACGAATCCGACCGCCAGGGCGTGCGCGTGGTCATCGAGCTCAAGCGCGACGCCACCGCCGAGGTGGTGCTGAACCAGCTGTTCCGCTTTACCCCGATGCAGTCCAGCTTTGGCTGCAACATGCTGGCGCTGAACGGCGGCCGTCCGGAACTGTTGACCCTGCGCGACTTCCTGAGCCATTTCATCACCTTCCGCGAAGAAGTTGTCGCCCGCCGCACCGCCTATGAGCTGCGCCGCGCCCGCGAACGCAGCCATGTGCTGTGCGGGCTGGCGGTCGCGGTGTCGAACGTGGACGAGGTGGTGGCGACGATCCGCGCGTCCAAGGACGCGGCCGAGGCGCGCGAGCGGCTGATGCAGCGGCGCTGGCCGGCGCATGAGATCCTTGAATATCTGCGGCTGATCGACGACCCGCTGCACCCGGTCAACGACGACGGCACCTATAACCTGTCCGAGACCCAGGCCCGCGCCATTCTGGAACTGCGCCTGCAGCGCCTGACCCAGCTGGGCGTGCAGGAGGTCACCGACGAGCTGCAGACGCTGGCCGACGCGATCCGCGACTATCTGGCGATCCTGGCCAGCCGGCAGCGGGTGCTGGACATCATCGCGGACGAGCTGCGCGAGGTGCGCGAGCTGTTCGCCGTGCCGCGCCGGACCGAGATCGTGGACTGGGCCGGCGATCTCGACGACGAGGACCTGATCGAGCGCGAGGACATGGTCGTCACCATCACCTCGGGCGGCTATGTCAAGCGCACGGCGCTGTCGGAATTCCGCAGCCAGCGCCGCGGCGGCAAGGGGCTGTCCTCGATGGCGACCAAGGACGATGACGTGGTCACCACGCTGTTCGTCGCCAACACCCACACCGAGCTGCTGTTCTTCACCACCGAAGGCATGGTCTATCGGCTCAAGACCTGGCGGCTGCCGCTGGGCGGGCGCACCGCGCGCGGCAAGGCGCTGGTCAATATCCTGCCGATCGACGGCGGCACCTCGATCGCCGCGCTGATGCCGGTGGACGTGCCCGAGGACGAATGGGATTCGCTGCAGGTGGTGTTCGCCACCTCGGCCGGCGACGTGCGCCGCAACGCGCTGTCGGATTTCACCAACATCATGCGCAACGGCAAGATCGCGATGAAGCTGCCCGAAGGGGTCAGCCTGGTCGACGCCCGCATCGCCGATGAAAACGACGACGTGATGCTGGTCACCGCCATGGGCCGGGCGATCCGCTTCCCCGCCACCGACGTGCGCATCTTCAAGGGCCGCGATTCGACCGGGGTGCGCGGGATCCGGCTGGCGCCGGGCGACAGCGTGGTCTCGATGTCGGTGATCCGGCATTTCGAGGCCACCCCCGAGGAACGCGCCGCCTATATCAAGATGCGCCGCGCGGTCGAGGGCGCGCTGGACGACGGCGCCGAACCCGACGAGGACGAAGCGGTGGCCGAGGCCGCGCTGAGCCAGGAACGCTACGCCGAGATGTCGGCCGCCGAGGATTTGATCCTGACCGTGACCGCGCGCGGCTACGGCAAGCTGTCCTCGGCCCACGACTATCCGGTGCGCGGCCGCGGCGGCCAGGGGGTGATGGCGATGGACCGCGCCATGCGCGGCGGCCCGCTGGTGGCCAGCTTCCCGGTGACGCTGGACGACCAGATCATGCTGGCGACCTCGACCGGGCAGTCGATCCGGGTGCCGGTCGAGGGGATCAGCTTCCGCTCGCGCTCGGCCGGTGGCGTGCGGGTGCTGAACGCCGCCGAGGGCGAAGAGGTGGTCACCGTCGCCCGCGTCGCCGACCAGGAAAACGGCGACAACGGCGATACTGAGGGCGACGCCGAGGAATAGGACCGGGGGGCGGCGGTCAGCGCCGCCGCGCCCTTCCGAACCCTCTCCGCCAGGCGGGCAGGCTCCCCACCCACGGGGACCATAGGCGCCGCTCCGCCCGCACCGGCTGCGGGACCGGGCCGCTGCGGCCTCGTTCTTCATCATCCAAATATCCCGGGGTGAGCGCCGCAGGCGCGAGGGGCCGAGCCCTGCCCCGAAGCTAGCCGAAGCCCTCCACCCACGCGATCTGCCGCGGCAGGCTGTGGCGGTGCAGGTCGTAGCCGTCGAGGATCGCCCGCCGCGCCGCCGTCCCCAGCCGGGCGGCCTCGGGGTCGCCGCTCAGCGCGCGGATCAGCGCCGCCTCCAGCGCCTCGCGGTCGTGGAAGGGCACCAGCCGCCCCTGTTCGCCGTCGCGGATCAGCTCGCGCACCGGCTCGGTGTCCGAGGCGACGATCTGGGCCCCCGCCGCCATCGCCTCGGTCAGCGACCAGCTGAGCACGAAGGGAAAGGTCAGGTAGCAATGCACCCGCGCCAGCTGCAGCAGCGACAGGTAATCCGCGTAAGCCACCCGGCCCAGGAAATGCACGCGGCCGGGCGGCAGGCGGTCGCCCAGCTCGGCCAGCAGCTTCTGTTTCCAGCTGGCGGCATCGCGGGGCTTGCCGCCGTAGCTGGTGCCCTCGGCCCCGATCAGCACCGCCTGCGCGCGCGGGCGCTCGGCCAGCACCCGGGGCAGCGCCCGCATCAGCATGTGAAACCCGCGGTAAGGCTCCAGCGAGCGCGAGACATAGGACAGCACCTCGTCCCCCGCCCGCAGCAGCTGCCCGTCCGGAAGGGTCAGGGTGGCGGCGGGGTCGGGGCGGACCCGGGCGGTGTCGATGCCGTCGTGGATCACGGTCAGCTTGGCGCGCAGCTCGGGCGGAAAACTGTCGGCCTGATAGCGGGTCGGCGTCAGCCCGGCGTCGGCCTGCACCAGCCCCTGGATCAGATGCGCCGAGCGCGCGACGGTGCGCACCCGCGCCTGGTCGCTGTCGGGGGCAATCTCGGGGTCGAAACCCACGTCCTGGCCGCGGGTGCGATACATCAGCTCGGCATAGACCAGCAGCTTTGCGTCGGGCCAGATCTCGCGCAGGAACAGCGTCTCGCCCCAGCCGGAATGGCCGAGGATCACATCGGGGCTGTAGCCGTGGCGGTCGCGCAGGGCGCGCGCGGCACGCGCCGCCTGCCAGCCCCGCTGCGCCATGTCGGAATAGGCGCGGCCCAGCGGATGCCCGCCCGGGACCGGCGCGGGGCTGGCGTATTTCACCACCCGGACCGGCGACGGGCGCTCGTTTCTGGCATCGGTCAGGGCCAGCACCTGATGCCCCCGCGCCGCCAGCGCCGGGGCCAGATGCGGGAACTGGCCGGGGAAGTTCTGGTGGACGAAGAGGATCTTCATCCGCCCGCGGGGGCTGCGGTTGCACCGGCACCGCCGCGGTGGTCGCGGAAGGCGGCGGCGATCAGCTCTCGGGTATAATCCTCGCGCGGCGCGTCGAAGACCTGCGCGGTGGTGCCCTGTTCCACCACCTCGCCCGCGCGCATCACCAGAATCTGGTGGCTCATCGCGCGCACCACCCGCAAATCATGGCTGATGAACAGGAAGGCGAGCCCGTGGCGGCGCTGCAACCCGCGCAGCAGTTCGACGATCTGCACCTGCACGGTCATGTCCAGCGCACTGGTCGGTTCGTCCAGCACCACCATTTTCGGGCGCAGGATCATGGCGCGGGCGATGGCGATGCGCTGGCGCTGGCCGCCGGAAAACTCGTGCGGATAACGGTTCATGCTGGCGGGGTCGAGCCCGACCTCCTCCATGATCTCGGCCACCATCTGGCGGCGGTCGCGGCCGGGCTCGGTGCCGTGGACGCCCAGCCCCTCGGCGATGATCTGGCCCACGGTCATGCGCGGCGACAGGCTGCCGTAGGGGTCCTGGAACACGATCTGCATGTCGCGGCGCAGGCGGCGCAGCGCGCGCCCCTCGACCCCCGCGATGTCGCGGCCGAGGTAAATTATGCGGCCGCGGCTTTCGATCAGCCGCATGACGGCCAGCGCCAGCGTGGTCTTGCCGGAACCGGATTCCCCCACGATGCCAAGGGTTTCGCCGGCGCGCACCGACAGGCTGGCCCCGTTCACCGCCTTGACGTGGCCGATGGTGCGGCGCAGGAAGCCGCGGCGGATCGGGAACCAGACCTTGAGGTCCTCGGTTGCGACGATTTCCGGGGCGGAGGGGTCGATGGGCTCGGCGATGCCCTTGGGCTCGGCGGCCAGCAGCTTGCGGGTATAGGGGTGCTCGGGCGCGGCAAAGATGCGCTCGGCCGGGCCCTGTTCCACGATCTCGCCGCCCTGCATCACGCAGACCCGGTCCGCGATGCGGCGCACGATGCCGAGGTCGTGGCTGATGAACAGCATCGACAGCCCTTCGTCGCGTTTCAGCGTCGCCAGCAGGTCGAGGATCTGCGCCTGGATGGTCACGTCCAGCGCGGTGGTGGGCTCGTCCGCGACCAGCAGCTCGGGGCCGTTGGCCAGCGCCATGGCGATCATCACCCGCTGCCGCTGCCCGCCCGACAGCTGGTGCGGATAATCCGCCAGCCGGGTTTCGGGGTCGCGGATGCCGACGCGGGTCAGCAGTTCCACGATGCGCGCGCGGGCGGCGGCGCCGCGCAGCCCCTGATGCAGCGCCAGGCTCTCCGCGAGCTGCTTTTCCAGCGTATGCAGCGGGTTGAGCGAGGTCATCGGTTCCTGAAAGATGAAGCTGATGTCGTTGCCGCGCACCGCCCGCAGTTTCGATTCCGGGGCGCCGACCATCTGCGCGCCGCGATAGAGCACGCTGCCCTGAATCTGCGCTGCGGGGCCCAGAAGCTGCACGGTCGAGAGCGCGGTGACCGACTTGCCCGAGCCGGATTCGCCGACCAGCGCCACGGTTTCGCCGCGCCCGACGGTGAAGCTGACGCCGTTGACGGCGGGGATCAGCCGGCCCTCGCTGCGGAAACCCACGCGCAGGTCGCGGACGTCGAGCACCGGGCTTGCGGCAGCCTCGGACCGGGGGCTGTCTGCCCCCGGACCCCCGAGGATATTTTCGGACCGCCCGAAACCAGGGGCGCTGCGGTTATCGCTCATCTGAAGGTCTTTCGGGGGTCGAAGGCGTCGCGGATGCCTTCGAAGATGAACACCAGCAGCGACAGCATGATGGCAAAGGTGAAGAAGGCGGCAAAGCCCAGCCACGGTGCCTGCAGGTTCTGTTTCGCCTGCAGCGCCAGTTCGCCGAGCGAGGGGGCCGAGGCCGGCAGCCCGTAGCCCAGATAGTCGAGCGCGGCGAGGCTGGAGATGGTGCCGGTGACCACGAACGGCAGCATGGTCAGCGTGGCCACCATCGCGTTGGGCAGGATGTGGCGGAACATGATGGTGCGGTCGCGCACCCCCAGCGCGCGGGCAGCGCGGACATATTCGAAGTTGCGGGCGCGCAGGAACTCGGCCCGCACCACCCCCACCAGCGCCGGCCAGCCGAACAGGATCGACACGAACACCAGCAGCCAGAAACTGCGCCCCAGGATCGCGAACAGGATGATGATGACGTAGAGCGAGGGGGTGGAGCCCCAGATTTCCAGCAGCCGCTGGAACACCAGATCGGTGCGGCCGCCGAAGTATCCCTGCACGGCGCCTGCCGCGATGCCGAGCGCCGAGGCGACCAGGGTCACGATCAGCGTGAACAGGATCGACAGGCGGAAGCCGTAGATCACCCGCGCCGCCACGTCGCGGGCGGTGTCGTCGGTGCCCAGCCAATGCGCCGCATCGGGGGCCGAGGGCGCGGTGCCGACGTTGTTGATGGTGCGATAGTGATAGGGAATCGGCGGCCAGATCGTCCAGCCGCGGTGGATTTCCTCGCCGTCGACGAAGCCGGTTCGGGCCTGGGCGATGGTCGCCTCGGGCTCGTCCCAGCACTCCTCGCGCCCGCCCGAGACGATCAGGCACTCGACCGAGGGGTCGGTATAATTCGCCTCGGTCCTGAAATCGCCGCCGAAGGTGGTTTCGGGGTAGAAGCGATAGGCGGGGAAATACAGTTCCCCCCGATAGCTGGCGACGATGGGCTTGTCGTTGGCGATGATTTCCGCAAACAGCGACATTACGAACAGCGCCGAGAACAGCAGCAGCGACCAGAAGGCGCGGCGGTTGCGGCGGAAGCTGCGCCAGCGGCGGCGGTTGAGGGGGGACAGCTTCATCCGGCGCGGCTTTCAAAGTCGATGCGCGGGTCGACCAGCACATAGGTCAGGTCCGACAGGATCCCGACCAGCAGGCCGAGCAGCCCGAACACGTAGAGCGTGCCGAAGATCACCGGATAGTCGCGCTGCACCGCGGCCTCGAACCCCAGCCGGCCGAGGCCGTCGAGCGAAAAGATCGTCTCGATCAGGATCGAACTCCCGAAGAACACCCCCAGGAACAGCGACGGGAACCCGGCGATCACGATCAGCATGGCGTTGCGGAACACATGCCCGTAAAGCACCCGGCCTTCCGTCAGACCCTTGGCGCGGGCGGTGATCACATATTGCTTGTTGATCTCGTCCAGGAAGCTGTTCTTGGTCAGCAGGGTCAGCGTGGCAAAGCTGGAGATGGTCGAGGCAGCCACCGGCAGGGCGATGTGCCACAGATAGTCCTTGACCTTGCCCCACAGGCTCAGGTCGGCGAAATTGTCGCTGGTCAGGCCGCGCAGCGGGAAGATCTGCCAGTAGCTGCCGCCCGCGAACAGCACCATCAGCAGCACCGCGAACAGGAACCCCGGGATCGCATAGCCGATGATGATCGCGGTCGAGGTCCAGGTGTCGAAGCTGGTGCCGTCGCGCACCGCCTTGCGGATGCCCAGCGGGATCGAGATCAGATAGGCCAGCAGCGTCGACCACAACCCCAGGGTGATCGAGACCGGCATCTTCTCGATCACCAGATCCACCACCGAGATCGAGCGGAACCAGCTTTGCCCGAAGTCGAAGCGCAGGTAGTTGCCCAGCATGGTCAGGAAGCGCTGCACCGGCGGCTTGTCAAAGCCGAACTCGCGTTCCAGCTCGGCGATGAACTCGGGCGGCAGGCCTTGCGCGCCGGCATAGCGCTCGGTCCCGCCCGCGCCCTGCCCGGCGTCGCCGCCGCCGGCGATGTTGCGGAACACGTCGCCTTCACCCTGCACACGGGCCACGATCTGCTCGATCGGGCCGCCGGGGACGAATTGCGTCAGGGTGAAGTTGACCAGCATGATCCCGATCAGCGTCGGGACGATCAGCAGCAGCCGCCGCAGAAGATATGCGCCCATTCGGTCGTTCCTGCGCCCCGTGCCTGGCCGGTTAGCGGATCGCCCCGGCTTTCTTCAGCGTTTCCGCCTTATCCGCGTCGAACCACCAGAAATCAAGCTCGCCCAGGGCATAGGGGGGCAGTTCGTCGGGATGGCCGAACAGGTCCCAATAGGCGACGGTGTGCTTGCCCTTGAACCACTGCGGCACCCAGAAATGCAGCGCCCGCAGCACCCGGTCCAGCGCGTGGACGCTGGTGGTCAGCTCGTCCTGCGTGGTGGCCGATTCCACCCGCGCGATCAGCGCGTCCACCGCCGGATTGGCCAGCCCCATGGCGTTGAACACATCCCCGGTCGAGCCCGAGCCGAAATACTGCTGCAACCCCGAGCCGGGGATCGGGTCCTGCCCCAGATGCGCGGTCAGCACGTCGAAATCATGGTTGCGGCGGCGATCCTCAAGCTGGGCATCGTCCACGCGTTCGTTGACGGCATCCACCCCGATGGCGCGCAGGTTTTCCACCCAGGGGTTGATCACCCGGTCGAAGGTCTGGGAATCGTTGAGGATCTGCACCCGCAGCGGATGTCCCTGTTCATTGCGACGCAGCCCGTCGCGGCTGCCCTCGGGGATGGTCCAGCCGGCCTCGTCCAGCAGCGCGGCGGCGCGGCGCAGGTTGCCGCGGTCGCGCTGCCGCTCGCCGCTGACCGGGGGCAGCGCGGCGGGTTCGGTGAACACCGCCTCTGGCAGCTCGGTGCGCAAGGGCTCCAGCAGCGCCAACTCGGCCGCGCCGGGCAGGCCGGTGGCGGCCAGTTCGCTGTTGTCCCAGAAGCTTTTCACCCGTTCGTAGAGCCCATAGAACAGCGTCGCGTTCGACCATTCGAAGTTGAAGGCCAGCCCGATCGCCTCGCGCACCCGTGCGTCCTGGAACTGCGGCCGGCGCAGGTTGATCGCCCAGGCCTGGCCGTTGGCGATATTGCCGTCGTGCAGTTCCTCTTTCCTTACCCAGCCGTTGCGGAAGGCGGGGAAATCATAGCGCGTCGCCCAGTGGATCGAGGAGGCCTCGTTCCGAAAGGTGTATTCGCCGGCCTTGAACGCCTCGAAGGCCGAATCGTAGTCGCCGAAGTATTCGATGCGGATGCGGTCGAAATTATGCCGGCCGCGGTTGATCGGCAATTCGGCGCCCCAGTAATCGGGATTGCGCACCCAGGTGACCGAGCGGCCCATGTCGGCCGCCCCGAACATATAAGGCCCCGAGCCGATGTAAGGTTGTTTGGAACTTTCGGCGATATCCCGCTGGTTCTTCTCGAAATCCGCGCGCGAGAACACCGGCAGTCCCCCCGCCGCCTGGATCACGTCGCGGCGTGGATAATCCGGGGTGAAGGTAAAGCGGATGCGGCGCTCGTCCAGCACCTCGGCACTGGCAACGATCTGAGAAATCACCGCACGAAACGACGACAACCCCTTGTCGCGCAAGGTTTCATAGGAAAACAACACGTCGTCCGAGGTCAGGGGCGTGCCGTCGGAAAACCTTATCCCCTCGCGCAGCGTGAAGATGGCCCAGTCGCGGCTTTCCGGGTACTCGACCGTCTCGCACAGCAGGCAATAGGCGGCGCCGATCTCGTCGGCGGTGCCTTCCAGCAGGCTTTCCAGCGGGATCGAGGCCAGCGCCGCCGCCCGCCCCTTGATGGTGAAGGGGTTGTAGCTGTCGAAGCCGCCGGCGGTCCATTCGCTGATCTCGCCGCCCTTGGGCGCGTCGGGGTTCACATAGGGCAGATGCGGGAAATCGGCGGGCAGGCGCAGCTCGTCAAAGGTGCCGACGCCGTGGGCGGTGATGGTGTCGCCCTGCGCCAGCGCCGCGGTGGCGCCGCCCAGCAGCGCCAGCACCCCCCAGCGGAACGCCGAAAGAAATCCCCGTGTCGCGACCATGCAGCTGCCCCCTGTCGACCTGCGCCCCGGCGGCGCGGCGCCGGGCAATCGCCCCGACGCTAGGCAGGCAGGCGCCCGCTCGCAAGCCGGATGCGCGCGGCCGCGGCCCGGAATGGCGCAGTCGTGACCTGCGAGGCGACACGAAAAAGGCGCGGGACCTGCCCGCGCCTGATGACTTGCCGTTCCGCCCCGCCCGCCGCCTGCCCGGTCCGGCCGGCGCCGCGGGACTTGCGGTTACTGCAGGGTTTCCAGATAAGCGATCAGGTTCGCCCGCTCGACCGGGTTCTTGATCCCGGCAAAGGTCATCTTGGTGCCCGGCATGTAGGCCTTGGGGTTGGTGATGAAGGCGTCGATGTTCTCGGGCGCCCAGACCCCTTCCTGTTCCAGCGCGGCGTTCGAATAGTTGAAGCCCTCGACCGAGGCCTTGTCGCGGTTCACCACCCCGTCCAGATGCGGGCCGACGCCGTTGCTGCCATCGACCTTGTGGCAGGCGCGGCACTTGCCGAACGCCTTTTCGCCGGCCGCGGTATCGGCCGAGGCCAGCAGCGTGGCCAGATCGGGGCCTTCGTCGGCGGCCTCTTCGGCGTCCGCGTCATCCTCGGCGCCGGCGACGGCGATGCGATAGGCCTGCGGGACCTCTTCACCCTCGGCGACATGGCCGGGACCGACGTGGTAGAGCGAAGAGGCGAACCACGATGCCAGAAGCAGAAACAGCAGTGAACCGATCAGCGCACCGGCCGTCTTGGTCACGGTCATCGTGTTGAACATGGGCATTTCCTCGTGGTCCGGGCATTTGTCTGGGGGCTATCTATCCGCTTTCACTTCGGCGGTTCAAGGTATAGTTCGGCGGCGTCCGACGATTGGCGGCCCCTGTTGCAGCCCGGTCGTTCCGGCCCCGCCCGCCCGCGCCCGGCCCCCCGTGGGTCCCGCCGTTTTCCCCCGGATGCCACACAGGTCCCCCATGCAAGATCCCGCCATTTCCGCAGATTTCCCGGCCACCGGCAGGATCGCCTTTCAGGGCGAGCCCGGCGCCTATGGTCACGAGGCCTGCCGCCACGCCCGCCCCGACATGGAGGCGCTGCCCTGCGCCACCTTCGAGGACACGGTCGAGGCCTGCCGATCCGGCGCGGCCGATCTGGCGATGCTGCCGGTCGAGAACTCGACCTATGGGCGGGTGGCGGACATCCACCACCTGCTGCCCGAATCCGGCCTGCACATCATCGACGAGACCTTCGTGCGCGTCCACATCAGCCTGCTGGCGGTGCCCGGCGCGCGGCTGGAGGACATCACCGAGGCGATGAGCCACACGGTTCTGCTGGGCCAGTGCCGCAACTTCCTGCGCCGCCACGACATCCGCACCGTCACCGGCGCCGACACCGCGGGCAGCGCGCTGATGGTCGCCCAGGCGGGCGAAAAGCACCGCGCTGCGCTGGCCAGCCCGCTGGCCGGCGAGATCTACGGGCTGGACCGACTGGCCGACGAGATCGAGGACCGGCAGAACAACACCACCCGCTTTCTGATCATGTCGCGCCGCCCCGACCATTCGCGCCGCCCCGACCGCGAGGGGCGCGACCGGATGCTGACCAGCTTCGTGTTCCGGGTGCGCAACATCCCGGCCGCGCTTTACAAGGCGATGGGCGGGTTCGCGACCAACGGCGTCAACATGACCAAGCTGGAAAGCTACATGGTGGACGGGGTGTTCACCGCGACGCAGTTCTACGCCGACATCGAGGGCCACCCCGAGGACCCGCCGGTCGCCCGCGCGCTGGAGGAACTGCGCTATTTCACCTCGAGCCTGACGATCCTCGGGGTCTACCCGGCGGACCCGCTGCGGGCGCTGCAGGCCCCGGCGGCTGACCGCTGACCGCTGACCGCTGACCGCTGACCGCTGACCGGAGGCAGCCGCCGGCGGGCGGGCTGTCAAGCGGTCTGGCTGGTCAGGTCGCCCAGAAAGCGGCCGGCGCGGTCGGCGAACTTGCGGTCGAGCTGGCTTTTCCCCAGCTTGGCGGTCTGCAGCATCAGCCGCGC
This sequence comes from Paracoccus sp. SJTW-4, assembly GCF_047716885.1. NCBI lineage: Bacteria > Pseudomonadati > Pseudomonadota > Alphaproteobacteria > Rhodobacterales > Paracoccaceae > Paracoccus > Paracoccus sp. SJTW-4. Next base: position 513,821 of record NZ_CP136681.1, read on the forward strand.
CCGCATGTGGCGCGGCCGGATCTCGACCTCGAAGATGGCGCGCGACTTGGCCCGGGTCAGCGCGATCACCGTCATGGCGATGGCGATGTCCAGCCCCTCGCCCAGGCCGGTCATGGCGATTCGCTCGGGCTGGTCGAACTGCGCCAGGTCCAGCTGCAGCTCGCGTCGCTTGCCGCGCAAATCGAAGCCGACGTTCCACCCGGCACCGGCGGCCGGGGCCACAAGCTGGTTGCGGCGCACCTCGATCCCGCGCCGCGCCAGCATCCGTTCGATCCGGTCGAAGTCGCTGACCGCGCGGAACAACACCTCGGCAGGGAGGTCGCTGTCGTGGCGAAGGGAAAATTTCATCGTTAACATCCGAAACCAGAAAGCGCCGGCGTCTTAGCCTTGCGCCCGAAAGGACGCAAGTTTTCCGCTGCCGCCGAAAGGACGCAGCTTGGGCCCGCGTCCGGTTCCAGCTTGCCGCTTGCATCGCCGGCTCGCCGGCCCTATCTGGGGCCCCGAGAGGCTGGCGCGGGCAGGCGCCTCGCCAAACCGGTCAGGTCCGGAAGGAAGCAGCCGTAACGAGCCCCGTCTGGGTCGCTGTCCAGTCTCTCACCCCATCCCGCGCCATCTCTTTGCGTGCCGGCGTCGCCGCCGATTCGCCGCACCGCCGCAGACTGCCAGCGCTTCGCACATCCCCGAACCGATCATCATCCGTCTCCCCATGGCTTTCGCTCAGGGGTAGCGGCCAGATCTTAACATCCGGTTTCCGCGCCCGGGAAAATCGCTCGAATGCCGCGGAAAGCCGCCGCTACAGCCGCCCTTCCAGCCAGCCCGTCAGCAGCCAATGCGCGATCGCGCCCTTGCGCGGGGCCTTCAGCACCGGATGCACCCCCGCCATCATCGCCGCCAGTTCGTCGCGGCCCAGCCACATCGCGGCCTCAAGCTCGACCGGGTCCAGGGTGATCGCCTCGCTTTCCGCCTCGCCCACCATCCCCAGCATCAGCGAGGCCGGGAACGGCCAGGGCTGCGAGGCCGCATAGCGCACCCCGCCGACCCGGACCCCGGTTTCCTCGAACACCTCGCGGCGGACCGCGGCCTCGATGGTCTCGCCCGGCTCGATGAAGCCGGCGAGGCAGGAATGCATCCCCTCGGGCCAGCCGTGCGACCGCCCCAGCAGCACCCGGTCGCCGCACGCGACCAGCATGATGACGACCGGGTCGGTGCGCGGGAAATGCGGGGTGTTGCAGGCGGGGCAGACGCGCTGCCAGCCGGACTGGCGGGGCTCTGACGGCTGGCCGCAGGCGGCGCAGAAGCGGTGGCTGGCGTGCCAGAGAAGCAGGGCGCGGGCGGTGGCCGCAAGCTCGCCGTCCAGGGGCGACAGCCCGGCCATCGCGCCACGCAGCTCGACGAAGCGGCCGCCGGGAATCAGCGGGTGGACCTGTTCGGTCGGGTCGAAGAACAGCGTGGTTTCGGCCAGCGACGCGGGCTCCCACCCGGAAATATCCTGCGCCGCCACCGCCTGCGCGCCGTCGAAACCCAGCAGCATCGGCGCCCCTGCCCCCGCCAGCGCCGGATGGCCGGGCGCCAGCCGCACCAGCTGCCCGCCGTCAAGGCAGATCTTGCCGCGCCAGACCGGCAGCACCACCGCGCCATCCTGCCAGCCGGTGTCGCCGCGCCGTGCCGCCGCCCGGTCCAGCCCGCTGCCCGTGAATGCCAGCTCCATGCCCTGCCCCCCTGTTATTCGGCGCCACGTTGCCCGCCGCCCGAGGCAAAGCCAATATCTTCTGTCCTGAAATATCCCCGCCGGAGGCCGGGCGCGCAGCGCCCGTTGCCCTTGCCCGCCCCTGCCCCTACATTCGCCGGGTCCAGACGAGGCCCATATGACCGACACCCCAGCCTATCAGGTGCTCGCCCGGAAATACCGGCCCGAGACCTTTGCCGATCTCGTCGGGCAGGACGCGATGGTGCGCACGCTGCAGAACGCCTTTGCGGCCGACCGCATCGCGCAGGCCTTCATCATGACGGGCATCCGCGGCACCGGAAAGACCACCACCGCGCGGATCATCGCCAAGGGGATGAACTGCATCGGCCCGGACGGCAGCGGCGGGCCGACCACCAGCCCCTGCGGGGTCTGCGAGCATTGCGTGGCCATCGCCGAGGGCCGCCACGTCGACGTGCTGGAAATGGACGCAGCGTCCAGAACCGGCGTGAACGACATCCGCGAAATCATTGAATCAGTTCACTATCGCGCGGCATCGGCCCGCTACAAGATCTATATCATCGACGAAGTGCACATGCTGTCGACCAGCGCCTTCAACGCGCTGCTCAAGACGCTGGAAGAGCCGCCGCCGCATGTGAAGTTCATCTTTGCCACCACCGAAATCCGCAAGGTTCCGGTGACGGTGCTGAGCCGCTGCCAGCGCTTCGACCTGCGCCGGATCGAGCCCGAGGTGATGATCGCGCTGCTGCGCAGGATCGCCGATGCCGAGGGCGCGCAGATCAGCGACGACGCGCTGGCGCTGATCACCCGCGCGGCCGAGGGCTCGGCCCGCGACGCGACCAGCCTGCTCGACCAGGCGATCAGCCACGGCGCCGGGGAAACCACCGCCCCGCAGGTGCGCGCCATGCTGGGGCTGGCGGATCGCGGGCGGGTGCTCGACCTGTTCGACATGATCCTGCGCGGTGCCGCGGCCGAGGCGCTGGCCGAGCTGCAGGCGCAATATGCCGAGGGCGCCGACCCGCTGGCGGTGCTGCGCGACCTGACCGAGATCACCCATTGGGTCAGCCTGGTGAAGATCACCCCCGCGGCCGCCGACGACCCCACCGTCGGCCCCGACGAACGCGCGCGCGGCCGCGACATGGCAGGGCGGGTGCCGATGCGGGCGCTGACGCGGTTGTGGCAGATGCTGCTCAAGGCGCTGGAAGAGGTGGCGGCGGCGCCGAACGCCATGATGGCGGCGGAGATGGCGATCATCCGCCTGACCCATGTCGCCGACCTGCCCGACCCCGAGGCGCTGATCCGCCGCGTGCAGGCCGGACAGGCGGCGGGCGAGTTCGCGCGTCCCGCGCCCACTCATGCGAGCACCCCCGCCCCCACCCATGAGGCCCCCGGCCAGCGCATGGCCGCGCCGCCGCCGATGGCGCAGTCTGCGCGGATGGGGGGCGGCACCGCCGCCGCCATCGCGCTGGCGCCCGAGCCGCAGCTGGCCGCCGACGCGCTGGCCAACTGGCCCGACTTCACCTCGGTGGTCGAGCTGATCCGGCGCATGCGCGACATGGTGCTGCTGACCCAGGTCGAGGATCATGTGCGGCTGGTGCGCTATGCCCCGGGCCGCATCGAGTTCCAGCCCACCCCCGATGCCCCCCGCGACCTGGCGCAGCGGCTGGGCGAGCGCCTGCGCGGCTGGACCGGCGGCGCCCGCTGGGCGGTCTCGGTCGTCGATCAGGGCGGCGGGCCGACCATCAGCGAGACCCGCGCCGCCGAACGCGCCGCCGCCGAAGCCGAGGCGCGGCAGCACCCGGTGGTCGCCGCCATCCTTGCCGCCGCCCCCGGCGCCCGCATCAAGGCGATCCGGGACGAGACCCCCGCGCCCCCGCCCGAGGACGCGGCCGAGGATCTGCACGGCACGGCCGGCGGCGGGCTGGCCGCGGTCGAGGAATGGGATCCCTTCGAGGACGAGGAGTAGCACGATGAAGAACCCCTTCGCCGGGATCGGCGATCTGGGCAAGATGATGACCGCCGCCCGCGAGATGCAGGGCAAGGTGGACGAGTTCCAGAAGACCCTCGAAACCCTGACCGTCACCGGCGAATCCGGCGCCGGGCTGGTGCGGGTCACCGCCAACGCCAAGGGCGAGCTGCAGGCGATCGACATCGACGCCTCGATCTTCGTGCCTTCGGAAAAGCAGGTGGTCGAGGATCTGATCCTGGCCGCGATCAAGGATGCGCAGGACAAGGCCATGGCCCGGGCGCAGTCCGAGGGCCAGCGGCTGGCGGGCGACATGGGCCTGCCGCCGGGCATGAAGCTGCCCTTCTAGTGGCCGAGGGCAGCGACGACATCCAGGCGCTGATCGCGCAATTCGCGCGGCTGCCGGGGCTGGGGCCGCGCTCGGCCCGCCGCGTGGTGCTGGCGCTGATCCGGCGGCGCACCGGGCAGATGGCGCAGCTGGCAGCAACGATGGCCAGCGTCGCCGAGCATTCCCGCGAATGCGTCCGCTGCGGCAATATCGGCGAATCCGAGCTTTGCGCGATCTGCGCCGACCCCGCCCGCGCCAATGGCGAGCTGTGCGTGGTCGAGGATGTGGCCGACCTGTGGGCGCTGGAACGCGGCCGCGCCTATCGCGGGCGCTACCACGTCTTGGGCGGCACGCTGTCGGCGCTGGACGAGATCGGCCCCGATGAGCTGGGCATCCCCCGGCTGCTGTCGCGGCTGGGCGAGGAAGGCATCACCGAGGTGATCCTGGCGCTGAATGCCACGGTCGAGGGCCAGACCACCGCGCATTACCTGGCCGAAGCCCTTGAAAACACCGGCATAAGCGTCACGCGGCTGGCGCAGGGCGTCCCCATCGGGGGCGAGCTCGACTATCTCGACGACGGCACCATCAGCGCCGCGCTGCGCGCCCGGCGGCAGCTTTAGGCTAAAGGAGACGCCATGACCGCCCCCTTCACCTCGCCCGCGATGGAGGTGCTTGCCGAATGGACCGACTACAACGGCCATCTCAACATGGCGTGGTATCATGTGCTGTTCGACCGCGCGATCGAACAGGCGCTGCAGCCGCTGGGCATGGGCGCGCAGGTCGCGGCCGAAACCGGGTCGTCCTATTTCACCGTGCAGGCGCAGGTCCATTACCTGCGCGAATTGCACGCGGGCGATCTGGTGGTGGTGGACACGCAGCTGATCGCCCATGACGACAAGCGGCTGCATTACGTGCAGACCCTGCGGCGCCCCTCTGACGGGGTGGCGGCCGCGGTCACCGAGAACCTGGTGGTGCACGTCGATCTGGCGACCCGCCGCGCCGCGCCCTTTGCGCCGGCGCTGCGCGAGCGGCTGGCGGCGGCGGTCGCCGCCCATGCGGCGCTGGAGCTGCCGAAACAGGTCGGGCGCCGGGTGGGGCTGCGCCGCGGAGAGTAGCCGAGCCCGCGGGACAGTGACCCGCGCAGGCTAGCGCGCGGCGCCTTTCGCTGCACCCGTGAAAAAAGGGGCGCGCGGGTTTCCCCGCCGCCCCTCGTCAGTCGCGCGTGCCCGGATCAGGCGTCCAGCTTGCGCTGTTCCTCGGCCTCGACCGTCTGCGGCGCGGTTTTCGTGATCTCGATCCGGCGCGGCTTCAGCGCCTCGGGGATCTCGCGCACCAGCTCGATATGCAGCATCCCGTCGACATGGCTGGCGCCGGTGACGCGGACGTGATCGGCCAGCGCGAACTTGCGTTCAAAGGCGCGGGTGGCGATGCCGCGGTGCAGATAGGTCTTGCCCTCATCCTCTTCGGCCTTGCGGGCCGCGACGATCACCGCCCCGTCCTTCATCTCGACCGACAGGTCGTCGGCCGAGAACCCGGCCACGGCGATCGAGATGCGATAGGCATTCTCGCCGGTCTTTTCGATGTTGTAGGGCGGATAGGTGGTCGCAGAGATGTCCGAGGACAGCGCCCGGTCCATCAGATCGGCAATGCGGTCAAAGCCGATCGAGGCCCGGTAAAGCGGGGTCAGGTCCATGTTGCGCATGTGTCGCATCCTTTGCAGCGATGTGAGTCGTCATGCCCCCCGAAAACCGGGCGGGCGGTCTTGCGCCGGCGCCCAAGGGCCCTCCGGCAGGGTGAATCTGGGGCGGAATCTCGCGGCTTCAAGGGGGGAGCGGCGCGGGTTTTCAGCGGCCTGCGCAGTCAGGGCCCGCGGTCCGCGGCGGCATCCCGGCCCAGATCGCCGGGTCGGCCAGCTCGATCGAGTTCCCCGCCGGGTCGCGGAAATAGAGCGAGCGCCCGCCCTGCGGCCAGTGGAAATCGGCCTCGATGGCGATGCCGCTGGCTTGCAGATGCGCGCGCCAGCGGTCCAGCGATTCGGGGGCGACGGCCAGGCAGGCGTGGCCCGGGCCGCTGGCCCCGTGCGGCGGCACCGGCAGCCGTGCATCCGGCGCGGGCGGGACCGCGGTGGCGCCGGGGTCGAAGACCAGCAGCACCTGCGGGCGCGGCGTAGTGGCGGTGCGGAAGAACACGTGGCGACCGGGAACGCGGGCGATCAGTTCCAGCCCGATCACCCGGGTCCAGAACTCGCAGGCCTCATCCAGATCCGCGGCGTAAAGCGCGGTTTCCAGCGTGCCGAGCAGGGGTGGCGGGGTGGTCATGGGGGCCTCGGGGCGCAGGGTCTATCCTGACCCAACGCCCCTGCCCGGGCTTGCGATCCCGCACGGGTCACCGCGCGGGGGCAAGACCGCCTCAGGCGGTGGCGATCATCCGGGCGATCTCGTCCTTCAGCACCATGCGCTGCTTGCGCAGCTGCGTCTCGGCTGCGTCGGACATGGGCGTGTGCAGCGATTCCGCCGCCGCCACCTGGTCGTTGATCTCGTCATATTCCTCGAGCAGCCGGGCAAAGCGGCTGTCGGATATCTTCAGCTGGTGGATGCGGTCGGAATCATTGGGGAATTCCTCGTGGATTGCGTGGGGTGCGGCCATGATGTCCTCGTTCCGGTGGCTTTGCGCCCGCGATAGCGCCGGGCCGGGACGCTGGCAACCGGGGCGGCCGAGGTCTATCGTCGCGGGCACCCCCGCCACCACCGCCCGGACCCACGATCTTGCCCAGCCACCTGCCCGCGATCCTGACCCTGCCGCTGACGCCGCTTGACCTTGTTGCGCTGGCCCTGCTGGCTCTGGCGTGGTTCGGCACCGCCCGGATCGTCGAACATCCGCCGGCGCGGCTGCCCTCGGTCTCGGTGCTGATGAAGACCTATCGCCGCGACTGGATGCGGCAATTCGTCCACCGCGATCCGCGCATCTTCGACGGCAACATCCTGACCACCCTGCGCGAGGGCACCGCGTTCTTCGCCTCGGCCTGCATGATCGCCATCGGCGGCGGGCTGGCGCTGCTGGGCAACACCGACCCGCTGGCCGGTCTTGCGCGCGAGCTGGACGCGGCCGAGATCCCGACGCTGCTGTGGAAGCTGAAGCTGCTGCTGGGGCTGCTGTTCCTGGCCAACGGGTTCCTGAAGTTCGTCTGGGCGCACCGGCTGTTCGGCTATTGCGCGGTGATGATGGCGGCGGTTCCCATCGACCCGGCCCTGCCGGGGACCGAGGCCCGCGCCCTGGCCGCCGCGCAGGTCAACATCCAGGCGGCGCGCAATTTCAACATCGGGCTGCGGGCGGTGTATTTCGCGCTGGCGGCGCTGTGCTGGCTGCTGGGGCCGTGGGGGCTGATCGCGGGCACGGCGGCGGTCACCGCGCTGACCCTGCGGCGCGAGTTCGCCTCGCATTCGCGGCAGGCGATTCTCGAGGATCTGGGGCACCGGGGCTGACCCCCGGCCTCGGCCCCGCCCCGGCCCCCTGCCCGCTAAAGCTGCCAGCGCGGCTTGCGCTTATCGAAAAACGCGCCGATCCCCTCGGGGGCCTCGTCGCCCTCCCACACCGAGACCAGCGCCTCGACCGACAGCTCGATCGCGGCCGGGTCGATGCGCGGCCCCAGTGCGCGGATCAGGCGCTTGGCGGCGGCGACGGCGCCGGGGGCGGTGGCCAGATAGGGGGCGATCTCGTCCTGAATGGCGGCGTCCAGATCCTCGGGATCGACGGTATAGGCCAGCAGGTTCAGCGCCTCGGCCTCGGCAGCATCGAAGATGCGGGCCGACATGAACACCCGGCGGGCGCGGTCCTCGCCCATGCGGGCGATCACATAGGGGCCGATGGTGGCGGGGATCAGCCCCAGCCGGGTTTCGGTCAGCCCGAACCTGGCGCCGCGCGCCCCCACCGCCACGTCGCAGACCGACATCATCCCGATGCCGCCGCCAAAGGCGTTGCCGTGGACGCGGCCGATCAGCGGCTTGGACAGTTCGTTCAGCGCATTCAGCATCGCCGCAAGCGCCCTTGCGCCCGCGCGCCGCGTATCGGCATCCGCCGCCATCTGCTGCTGCATCCAGCCCAGATCGCCGCCGGCGCAAAAGCTTTTGCCCATCGCCGCCAGCACCACGGCGCGCACCGCCGGGTCGGCGCCAAGCTGCGCGGCGGCGGCGGTCAGTTCCTCGATCATCTGCGCCGACAGCGCGTTGTGCTTGTCGGGGCGGGCCAGCCACAGGGTGGCGATGCCGCGGGCGTCGGTCTCGATCCGAAGGGTTTCCATCGCTGCGTCCTTTCCGGCGGCCTCAGCCGCGCATCCTCTGCGCCATCGCCGCCGCCTGTTGCAGCAGCGCCATGTCCAGCCCGGTCTCAAACCCCTGCGCCGCCAGATGCGCCGCGACCTTTTCGGTGGCGACGTTGCCCTCGGCCCCCGGGGCATAGGGGCAGCCGCCCAGCCCCCCCACGGCGGCGTCGAACACCCGCAGCCCGCGGGCGATGCTGGCGTCGATGTTCTGCAGGGCGCGACCGGCGGTGTCGTGATAGTGGCCGGCCAGCTGTTCCGGCGGCAGTTCCTCCAGCACCGCGGCCAGCATGGCGTCGATGGTTTCCGGCCGCCCCTGCCCGATGGTGTCGCCCAGGCTGATCTCGAAACAGCCCAGATCGCGCAGCGCCGCCGCCACACGCGCGACGTTTTCGGGCGGGGTCGGACCATCAAAGGGGCAATCCGTCACCACGCTGACCGTGCCGCGCACCGGGATACCGTCGGCGCGGGCGGCCTCCATCACCGGGATGTAACGCTCGAGGCTTTCGGCGATGGTGCAGTTCAGATTGGCCCTGGAGAATCCTTCCGAGGCCGAGGCGAAGATGCTGGCCTTGTCGGCGCGGGCGGCGCGGGCGGCCTCATATCCCTTGAGGTTCGGGGTCAGCACCTCGTAGCGCACGCCGGGGGCGCGGGTGATCCCGGCCATCACCTCGGCCGCATCCGCCATCTGCGGCACCCATTTCGGGCTGACGAAACTGGTCGCCTCGATCCGCTGGAAACCGGCGCCCGACAGCAGGTCGATCAGCGCGATCTTTTCGGCGGCCGGGATCAGGCGCTTGTTGTTCTGCAACCCGTCGCGGGGGCCGACTTCGACAATGACGATATCAGGCATCTGGAATCTCGTAGAAATCCTTGTCGAACAGATCGCCGCCCTCGCGTTCCAGCGCCCGGGCGCAGGCGGGGCGGGCGCGCATCCGGTCCCACCACGCCATGATCGCCGGATAGTCGGCGGCGGGCAGGAAATGGGTCATCGCCCGCACGTTGAAGCCGAACATGCAGTCGGCGGCGGAAAACCCGCTGTCGAGGATATGCTCGCGTCCGGTCAGCCGCGATTCCAGCGCGCGGGCGGTAAAGGCCAGCCGCTTGGTTTCCAGCTTCATCGTCACCACCGAGCGCGCGGTGTCCGGGCGGATCACCACATGCTGGATGTTGAGGTTCTGGATGAACGCGGCCTGGGTTTCCGCGAAATGCAGCCATTCGAGGAAGGGCGCGCGCTCGACCTCGCCCGGTTTCGGGGCCAGCCGCCCCTCGCGCTCGGTCAGCAGCTCGACGATGGCGCCGGATTCGAACACCGTGGTGCCGTCGATGTCCAGCGCCGGGATCTTGCCGGCGGGCGAGCGGGCCAGGAAATCCGGCCGGCGCAGGTCGCCCAATTGATATTCCGTCAGTTCATAGGGCAGGCCCAGTTCTTCCAGCAGCCATGCCACGCGAAAGCTGCGGGCGCCGGGGATGTGGTGCAGGTGAAGCGTCGTGCTCATGTCTCGTCCTCTTCCAGCCGGATCAGGGGGGCGCCGGCCTCGACCTGATCGCCGGCGGCGGCCAGCACCTCGGCGACGGTGCCGTCGCGGGCGGCGGTCAGCGTATGTTCCATCTTCATCGCCTCAAGGATCGCCAGCGGATCGCCGGCCGCGACCTGCTGGCCTTGCGCCACGAACACCGCCTTGACCAGCCCCGGCATCGGCGACAGCGTCAAGCCGCCCCCCGCAGCCTCGGACTCGCGGTCCAGCGGGTCCTGCGGCACCAGCGTGACCCGGCGGCCGCCAAAGACGCTGACGCCCGCGTCATGCGCCACGATGCGCGAGCGGCGCGGGCTGCCGTCCACCCACCAGCGCCCGCCCCGCCATTCGATGTCATGAGCGTGGCCGTCCAGCGTCACGCTGGCACACCCGGGGCCGAGCACCTCGACGATGCCGTCGCCGCCCTCCCACGTCACGGTGCGTTTCAGCGGCGCCCACAGGGTGACGCCGCCGCGCACCGCCGGATCATGCAGCCCGGCCACGCCCAGCACCGCCAGCGCGCGGGTCTCGGCCGGGGGTTCGGACTGGTCGATCAACTGGTCCAGATCGCGGTCGATCAGCCCGGTGTCGACATCGCCGGCGCGGAACCCCTTGTGCCGGGTCAGCGCCACCAGAAAGTCGATGTTGGTGACCGTGCCCGCGACTTCGCTGTCGATCAGCGCGGTTTCCAGCGCGCTGAGCGCGATGGCGCGGGTCGGGCCATGGGTGATGACCTTGGCGATCATCGGGTCGTACCAGGGACTGATGGAGTCGCCCTGCCGCACCCCGGTCTCAATCCTCGCATTGCCGGCGAATTGCAGATGCGCCAGCCGCCCCGTCGCGGGCAGGAATCCCGCGGGGACATCCTCGGCGTAGAGCCGGGCCTCGAACGCGTGGCCGGTGATGCTCAGCTGGTCCTGCCGCAGGGGCAACGGTTCGCCAGAGGCGACGCGCAGCTGCCATTCGACCAGATCGACGCCGGTGATCGCCTCGGTCACCGGGTGCTCGACCTGCAGCCGCGTGTTCATCTCCATGAACCAGAACCCGTCGGGGCGCAGGCCGCGGCTTCCGTCCACGATGAATTCGATGGTGCCGGCCCCGGCATAGCCGATCGCCTCGGCCGCGCGGACCGCGGCCTCGCCCATGGCGGCGCGCATCTCGGGGGTCATGCCGGGGGCCGGCGCCTCCTCGATCACCTTCTGGTGGCGGCGTTGCAGCGAGCAGTCGCGTTCGAACAGATGCACGGCGTGGGTGCCGTCGCCGAACACCTGCACCTCGATATGGCGCGGCGCGGTGACGTATTTCTCGATCAGCACGGCGGGGTTGCCGAATGCGGTCTGCGCCTCGCCCTGCGCCGAGGCCAGCGCCGCCCCGAAATCGGCGGGGTCGTCCACGCGACGCATCCCCTTGCCGCCGCCGCCGGCCACGGCCTTGATCAGCACCGGATAACCGATGCGGTGCGCCTGCTGCGCCAGAAACGCGGCGTCCTGGTTGTCGCCGTGATAGCCCGGCACCACCGGCACGCCCGCCCGTTCCATCAGCGCCTTGGCCGCATCCTTGAGCCCCATGGCCCGGATCGCCGCCGCCGAGGGGCCGATGAACACCAGCCCCGCCGCGGCGACAGCATCGACGAAATCGGGGTTTTCCGACAGGAACCCATAGCCCGGGTGGATCGCCTGCGCGCCGGTATCAAGCGCGGCGCGGATGATCGCATCGCCGCGCAGGTAGCTGTCCTTCGGCGCCGAGCCGCCGATATGGACGGCCTCGTCGGCCATCGCGACATGGCGGGCGCCGCGGTCGGCGTCCGACCAGACCGCCACCGTGTCCACCCCCATGCGGCGGCAGCTGTCGATGATCCGGCAGGCGATCTCGCCCCGGTTGGCGATCAGGATCTTGCTGAACATGGGGTGCCTTTCGGTTGCGCGGCCGGACCGGGGGCTTTCCGCCCCCGGACCCCCGGAGGATATTTCTGGACAGAAGATCGCATGGTCACATCCTGAACACGCCGAAGCTTGTCGGCGGAATGGGGGCGTTGAGGCTGGCGCGCAGCGACAGCGCCAGCACCTCGCGGGTCTTGCGCGGGTCCACCACCCCGTCATCCCAGAGCCGGGCCGAGGCGTAGAGCGGGTGGGACTGGCGCTCGAACATCTCGATGGTGGGGCGCTTGAACTCGGCCTCTTCCTCGGGCGACCAGCTGCCGCCCTTGCGCTCGATCCCCTCGCGGCGGACGGTGGCCAGCACGCCCGCCGCCTGTTCGCCGCCCATGACGGAGATGCGCGAGTTCGGCCAGGTCCAGAGGAAGCGGGGCGAATAGGCACGGCCGGCCATGCCGTAGTTGCCGGCGCCGAAGCTGCCGCCGACCAGCATGGTGATCTTGGGCACCGCGGTGGTGGCGACCGCGGTCACCATCTTGGCGCCGTGGCGGGCGATGCCTTCGTTTTCGTATTTGCGCCCGACCATGAAGCCAGTGATGTTCTGCAGGAACACCAGCGGGATCGAGCGCTGGCTGCACAGTTCGATGAAATGCGCGCTCTTGATCGCGGCTTCGGAAAACAGCACGCCGTTGTTGGCGACGATGCCGACCGGGCAGCCCTCGACATGGGCAAAGCCGGTGACCACGGTTTCCCCGAAGCGCGGCTTGAACTCGTCGAAGCGCGAGCCGTCGACAATGCGGGCGATCACCTCGCGGATGTCATAGGGGGTGCGCAGGTCGGCGGGGACCACGCCGAGGATTTCATCCGGGTCGTAGGCCGGGGGTTCGGGCGACTGCCAGACCACGGTCTGCGGCAGGCGGCGGTTCAGGTGGCTGACCGCGCGGCGGGCCAGCGCCAGCGCATGGGCGTCATCCTCGGCCAGATAATCGGCGACGCCTGACAGCCGGGTGTGCACGTCGCCGCCGCCCAGATCCTCGGCGCTGACCACCTCTCCGGTCGCGGCCTTGACCAGAGGGGGGCCGGCCAGGAAGATCGTGCCCTGGTTGCGCACGATGATGGTCACGTCGGACATCGCCGGCACATAGGCGCCGCCGGCGGTGCAGCTGCCCATCACCACCGCGATCTGCGGGATGCCCTTGGCGGACATCTGCGCCTGATTGTAGAAGATGCGGCCGAAATGGTCGCGGTCGGGGAACACCTCGTCCTGCTGCGGCAGGTTGGCGCCGCCGGAATCGACCAGATAGATGCACGGCAGGTGGCATTGCTCGGCGATCTCCTGCGCGCGCAGGTGTTTCTTGACCGTCATCGGGTAATAGGTGCCGCCCTTGACCGTGGCGTCGTTGGCCACGACCATCACGTCCTGCCCATGCACGCGGCCGACGCCCGCGATCACCCCGGCCCCCGGCGCGGCGCCGTCATACATGTCATGCGCGGCGGTGGCGCCGATTTCCAGAAACGGCGAGCCCGGGTCCAGCAGGTTGGCCACCCGTTCCCGCGGCGGCATCTTGCCGCGGCTGACATGGCGGGCGGTGGCATCTGGCCCGCCCCCGGCGGCGGCATGGTCCACCGCGGCGCGGACCGTCGCCAGCATGTCGAGATGCGCCTGCCGGTTGGCGCGGAACCCGTCTGAGGACGGCAGGGCGGTGGTGCGGAGTTTCATGCGGCGGGCTCCTGACAGGACGGCAAGGGGCTGCGGCGCGGTGTCGCAGCGGCGGCAGCGCGGGGCGCAGATTGATGTGGATCATGCCGCATTGCGGCAAGGAGGTTCAGGGCGGTTTCATGACAGTACGGAGACAGTTCATGAAAACCATCGTCCCATTTGCGGCTCTTGCCCTTTCCGCGCTTGCCCTGCCCGTGTCCGCCCAGTCGGCGGGCGACTGGACCATCGGCCTGGGTCTGGCCAGCGTCATGCCCAAGGACGGCAACGGCACGCTGACCGCCGGGGCGGTGGATGTCGGCAACGACCTGCGCCCCTCGATCACGGTGGAATATTTCATTCGCGACAATATCGGGGTCGAGCTGCTGGCCGCCACGCCCTTCAAGCACGACGTCAGCGTCGGGGCATTGGGCAAGATCGGCACGGTCAAGCACCTGCCGCCGGTGGTCAGCCTGAACTATCACTGGGACACCGGCTCGGCGTTCCAGCCCTATGCGGGGGTCGGGGTGAACTTCACCGGATTCTGGGATGAAAAGACCACCGGCGCGCTGGCGGACAGCGAGCTGAGCCTGAAGAACAGCTGGGGGCTGGCGGCGCAGGTCGGGGCCGACTGGTGGCTGAACGAGCGCGCGGCGCTGCGCGGCACGGTCCGCTGGATCGACATCGACAGCGACGTCTATCTGAACGGCGCCAAGATCGGCACCGCCGAGGTCGACCCGCTGGTGGTGCAGGCGGCCTATGTGATGCGGTTCTGAGTTGGCGCGGCGCGCCCCCGCGGCGCGCCGCCTGCCCGCGCGGCCGGGCATATCCGGCCGCGCGGGGAAATCCCCGCGGAAGTCTTGCCGCGCGGCATGGTCATGGCGTGCCGATATCGCTGTCATGGCGCCCCCTTCCCCCTCTGCCCGGCGCTCACATCGCCCCGTCCAGCCGCGACTGCAGCTCGAACACCTGCCGCGCGGTCAGGCGCATCAGGCATTCGGCGCGGGCGGCGCGGCCGATATCGGGGTCGGGCCAGCGCAGCGCGTCAAGCTCGCAGGTGGCGTCGCGGAACCCCTGCCAAGCGGTCTGCGCACGGTCGAGCGCCTGCACCGGCGCGGGGTCGCCGCCGTCCTCGGCCGCGCCCTCTGCCTCGGCAAGCTGCGCGCGCAGCGCCGCCAGCGTCTCGTCCAGCATCGCGGCCCATTGCGCCGCCTCGGCCTCGTGGCAGGCGATGGCGGCCTCGGCGCCGCCCTCGCCCACCGGCATGCAGACGCGGGCGGCGATGCCGATGCAGGATTCGCGGTCGTTCTGCCCGCCCCAATGCGCGGCGAGACACGCCTCGACGATGCGGTCGTCATAGGGCTGCGCGGCCAGAGGCGCCGCGGCCAGCGCAAGACTCATAGCAAGGGCGAGCGCGCGCATCAGTCCAGCGCCATCAGCTCGCGGCCGATCAGCATCCGGCGGATCTCGCTGGTGCCGGCGCCGATCTCCATCAGCTTGGCGTCGCGGAACAGGCGGCTGACCACGCTGTCGTTCAGGAACCCTGCCCCGCCGAGCGCCTGCACCGCCTGATGCGCCTGCACCATCGCCTGCTCCGAGGCATAGAGCACCGCGCCCGCCGCATCCTGCCGCGTGACCTTGCCGGCGTCGCAGGCCTTGGCGACCTCATACACATAGGCACGGGCGGTGTTCAGCGCGACATACATGTCGGCAATCTTGCCCTGCATCAGCTGGAAGTTCCCGATCGGCTGGCCGAACTGCCTGCGGTCGCGGACATAGGGCATCACCTGGTCCAGACAGGCGGCCATGATGCCGGTGCCGATCCCCGACAGCACCAGCCGTTCGTAGTCGAGGCCCGACATCAGCACCCGCACGCCCTTGCCCTCGGCGCCCAGCACGTTCTCGAACGGCACCTCGGCATTGTCGAAGATCAGCTCGCCAGTGTTGGACCCCCGCATCCCCAACTTGTCGAAATGCGGCCCCTGGGTGAAACCCTTGATGCCCTTTTCCACGATGAAGGCGGTCATGCCCTTGCTGCCGGCCTCGGGGTCGGTCTTGGCATAGACCACCAGCACATCGGCATCCGGCCCGTTGGTGATCCAGTATTTCGAGCCGTTCAGCACATAATAGCCGTTGCGCTTTTCGGCCCGCAGCTTCATCCCCACCACGTCCGACCCGGCGCCCTCTTCCGACATCGCCAGCGCGCCGACATGTTCGCCGGAACAGAGCCCGGGCAGGTATTTGCGCTTCTGCTCGTCGGTCCCGTTCAGCTTCAGCTGGTTGACGCAGAGATTCGAATGCGCGCCATAGGACAGGCTGATGCTGGCCGAGGCGCGGGCGATTTCCTCGACCGCGATGGTGTGGGCCAGATAGCCCATGCCGGTGCCGCCGTATTCCTCGGGGACGGTGATTCCCAGCAGGCCCAGATCGCCCATCTCGCGCCACAGCTCGGCCGGGAACACGTTGTCGCGGTCGACCTGCGCCGCGATCGGCGCCACGCGGTCCTGCGCCCAGCGGTGCACGGTATCGCGCAGCGCGTTCACGTCGTCGCCCAGGTCGAACTCCATCCCTCGCGTGAACATCGAAACCCCTCTCCCGGTTATTGAACGAGTGTTCAGTTACCGCATTTATGCCGCAAACGGGCGGCGGCGGTCAACAGGAACTGTAACCGCTGCGCCCGCGCGGGAAAGCGGTTTTGCGAGGCGAAGCGGGCGCATGAAAAAAGGCGCCGCGGGCGGCGCCTTCCGTGGAGGCAGAGGGTCCGGTCTCAGAAGCGGTAGGAAGCGCTGAGGCTGATGGTGCCGAAATCGAGATCGAGATCCTGCTCCTCGATCACATCCAGATCGAACTCGTTGGTCATCCACTCGATCCCCAGCATGACGCGCGGCGTCGCCATGAACTTGGCACCGGCGCCGTAACCAAATCCGGTGCCGTCCCAGCTTTCCCCGCCAAGTTCGCCATCCAGCCGGGCAAAGCTGATCGCGGCATAGGGCAGGAACTTGCCGGAATCATAGCCCGCCAGCAGCTTGGCGCGGATCAACTCGCCCTCGAGGTTGACGGGGAGGTCGAAATCATCCGCCTTGTCATAGGACAGCTCGGCCCCGGCGACGAACTGGCCGTAATCGCGAAGATAGCCCACGTGCAGACCATAGTGGTGGCCATCGGCGCCGATATGGAGGCCGTCAATGCGCTCCTCTTCGAAGTCAGGCAGCCCGAGCGAAAGATCGACCCCGCCAATCTGGACGCCGCCGTAGAAGCCGGTCCAGTCGCTGGTGTCCACTGCGGGGGCGATGGCAACGACGGGCTCGGCCTCGACCACAGGGGCGGTATAGCCACCGGCCATGGCGGTGGTGGCACCACCAAAAATCAGGGCGGCAATAAGGGCCTTGTTGTTCATTTCGCGCTCCAATGCTTTGTGCGCGTCCCGCCAATTCGATTCGACTTTATTGATTACATTGTAAAAAACGTCGCACCCGCGTCTTACGTTAGGTCACAAGCAACATCCGCCAATCTCACAACATGACGGGACCAACCGGATGTTCGGCGCGACGGCCCGTTCTTGGCCCGAAGAGAAGAGAGGGATGGTGGGGCGGGAGGGAATCGAACCCCCGGCCAACGGCGTGTAAAGCCGCCGCTCTACCGCTGAGCTACCGCCCCGGGGTGCAGCCTGCCCGTGGCAAGGCCGCAGCGCAGCGCCGGGCGTTGCCCGGGCCGCTGATCTTATGCCGCGCCGGCGCGGGCGGCGCAAGACGGGCGTCTCTGCCCTGCCCCTTCCCCGCTGGCCCCGCCTGCGCTATCGGGGTCGGGGCCAGCAAGAGGGGACCGCCATGACCGAGGATACGCAAGGCGATGCGCCGCAGCTTTACCTGATCGCGCCCGCGCTGATCCCGGCCGCCGAGCTGGGCCCGATGCTGGGCGACGTGCTGGACGCCCATCCGGTCGCCTGCCTGCGCCTGCCCGGCGGCATCGGCGACGAGCTGGAACTGGGGCGGCTGGCCGACATGGCGCGCGACCTGGCCCACGCCCGCGACGTGGCGGTGGTGATCGAGGACCACCTGCCGCTGGTCCAGCGCCACGGGCTGGATGGGGTGCATCTGACCACCGGCGCCCGCGGCGTGCGCTACGCCCGCAAGGAGCTGGGGGCCGATGCCATCGTCGGCGCCTTCTGCAACGGCTCGCGCCACGAGGGGATGGGCGCGGGCGAGGCCGGGGCGGATTACGTCAGCTTCGGCCCCTGCGGCCCCACGGCGCTGGGGCGCGGCGAGCCGGTCGAGCTCGAGCTGTTCCAGTGGTGGTCCGAGATGATCGAGGTGCCGGTGGTGGCCGAAGGCGCGCTGGACGCGGCGCTGGTCCGGCAGCTGTGGGGCGCGGCCGATTTCATCGCCATCGGGCCCGAGATCTGGTCGGCCCCGGACCCGGCGGCGGCGCTGGCGGCGCTGTGGCCCGCGTGAGGTCGCCGCGATAGCCGTTGCGCGGCGGTCAGGGGGCGCTGCCCCCTCTGGCGCGTGCCGCGCCATTCACCCCCGGGATATTTGGAACCGCCCGAAGCAACCGCAGTGCGACGGGTTGCGCGCGGGGCCTTGCCCGGCGGCGCGCGCGGGCCTAAAGCGCGGGCATGACTCAGCATCAACGCCTGCTTATCATCGACTTCGGTTCCCAGGTCACGCAGCTTATCGCGCGCCGCCTGCGTGAGCTTGGGGTCTTCTGCGAAATCCGCCCCTATCAGTCGGTCACCGACGCCAAGCTGCGCGAGACCCCACCGCAGGCGGTGATCCTGTCGGGCGGCCCCGACAGCGTGACCCGCGACGGCAGCCCGCGTGCGCCGCAGGCGCTGTTCCAGCTGGGGGTGCCGGTGCTGGGCATCTGCTACGGCCAGCAGGTGATGATGGAGCAGCTGGGCGGCCGGGTCGAGGCCGGGCATCACGCCGAATACGGCCGCGCCTTTGTCTCGCCCGCCCCCGGTCATGCGCTGGACGGCATCTTTGCCGGGCTGTTCCAGGACGGGCGCGAGGAAGTCTGGATGAGCCACGGCGACCGCGTGACCGCGCTGGCGCCCGGGTTCCAGGTGATCGGCACCTCGGCCAACGCCCCGTTTGCGATGATCGCGGACGAGGCGCGGCGCTTCTATGCGGTGCAGTTCCACCCCGAGGTGCATCACACCGCCAACGGCCGAATCCTGCTGGAAAATTTCGTGCGGCTGGCCGGGTTCACCGGCGACTGGACCATGGCCGGCTATCGCGACGAGGCGATCCGCCTGATCCGCGAGCAGGTGGGCGACGGCAAGGTGATCTGCGGGCTGTCGGGGGGCGTCGACAGCTCCGTCGCCGCGGTGCTGATCCACGAGGCGATCGGCGACCAGCTGACCTGCGTCTTCGTCGACCATGGGCTGTTGCGGCAGGGCGAGGCCGAAGAGGTCGTCACCATGTTCCGCGACAACTACAATATCCCGCTGGTCCACGCCGACGAATCCGAGCTGTTCCTGGGCGCGCTGGAAGGGGTCAGCGACCCCGAGACCAAGCGCAAGACCATCGGCCGCCTGTTCATCGACGTGTTCCAGAAACACGCCGCCGAAGTGGGCGGGGCCGAGTTCCTGGCCCAGGGCACGCTCTACCCCGACGTGATCGAATCGGTCAGCTTTTCCGGCGGGCCCTCGGTCACCATCAAGAGCCACCACAATGTCGGCGGCCTGCCGGAGAAGATGGGGCTGAAGCTGGTCGAACCGCTGCGCGAGCTCTTCAAGGACGAGGTGCGGGCGCTGGGGCGCGAGCTGGGCCTGCCCGAGCGCTTCATCGGCCGCCACCCCTTCCCCGGCCCGGGCCTCGCCATCCGCTGCCCCGGCGAGATCACCCGCGAAAAGCTGGAAATCCTGCGCCGCGCCGATGCGGTCTATATCGACCAGATCTGCCGCCACGGGCTTTACGATGAAATCTGGCAGGCCTTCGTCGCGATCCTGCCGGTGCGGACGGTGGGCGTGATGGGCGATTCGCGCACCTATGATTATGCCTGCGCGCTGCGGGCGGTGACCTCGGTCGACGGGATGACGGCGGATTACTACCCCTTCACCCACGCGTTCCTGGGCGAGACCGCGACGCGGATCATCAACGAAGTCAAGGGGATCAACCGGGTGACCTATGACATCACTTCAAAACCCCCGGGCACGATCGAGTGGGAATAATTCGGGCCTATCCGAACGCCGCCGATAACCGCCGATTGCCGCACATAACTAACTGAAATCATTAAATAAATCTGCCATCATCTATCGCCGTCTATCGCGGGGCAAGCCTCGCGATAGGCGGTATAGCTGACGGTATGGCGACTCTTGTCCCATTGCCAAAACAAATATACCGTCAGGAGCAAGAGAGCCTCTGACGGTATTTTTTTCGACCTTATTCCCTTGAGAATAATAGGAATTTTCCGTTCAGGGAGGCCATTTTTGGCCTGACGGTATATTGGGCGGCTCTCTGGCGTTTTTGAACGATCTCGGAGGGTCAAAATGCTGACTGACGCGGGCATCAAAGCCCTGAAACCAAAGGATAAATTGTATAAGGTCGTTGACCGTGACGGTATGTATGTCGTGGTCAATCCCTCGGGAGCGGTCGTGTTCCGATATGACTACCGCCTCAACGGGCGTCGGGAGACTTTGACGCTCGGCCGCTACGGCGCGTCCGACCTGTCTCTGGCGCGGGCGCGCGAGAAGCTAATCGACGCCAAGCGCGCCATACTTGAAGGGCGGTCGCCCGCCCGAGAGAAGCAACGCGAGAAGCGCCGTATCAAAGAGGCAAAGAGCTTCGGCGAGTTTGGCGAACGCTGGTTGCAGGAGGCGAAGATGGCCGACAGCACCCGCGCGATGCGGCGCTCGATCTATGAGCGGGACATTCTTCCGACTTTTCGGAACCGGCTGCTGACCGAAATCAGCCCCGATGATCTCCGCGCCATGTGCGCCAAGGTTAAGGCACGGGGAGCCCCGGCCACCGCCGTTCACGTCCGCGACATTGTGAAGCTCGTTTATGCCTTCGCTATCCTGCACGGGGAAAAGGTGGCAAATCCGGCCGATGAGGTCGGGCCTGCATCTATCGCAACCTTTGTTCCCAAAGACCGCTCACTATCGCCTGCTGAAATCCGGGTCATGCTGGGCCAGCTTGAGCATGTGCCAACGCTGCCGACAATCCGGCTCGGAATGAAGCTGTTCCTGCTCACCATGGTCCGAAAGAGTGAGCTACAGGATGCGACTTGGGATGAGGTCGATTTCGAGAACGCAGTCTGGTCGATCCCGAAGGAGCGGATGAAGCGATCCAAGGCGCACAACGTCTATCTTGCGCAGCAAGCAATCGACATTCTCATTGCGCTCAAGACCTGCGCCGGCAATTCCAAATATCTGCTGCCATCGCGCTACGATGCGGATGCTCCCATGTCGCGGGCGACCTTCAATCGCATAACCACCGCTGTCGTGGCTCGGGCGAAGAAGGAGGGCTTGCCGCTCGAACCTTTCACGGTTCACGATCTGCGCCGGACAGGCTCTACGCTCCTGAACGAGCTGGGCTTCAATAGTGACTGGATCGAGAAGTGTTTGGCACATGAGGATGGCCGCTCGTCCCGTGGCATCTACAACAAGGCGGAATACGAGCACCAGCGCCGCCATATGATGCAAGAATGGGCGAACCTCGTGGACGCGTGGGTGGCGGGCCAGAAATATGTGCCGACGCTGTATCCGCCGTCAATGGACCTGTTGGTGCCTGAACCTAGCGTTTGACGGGCCGGAATTTCCTGAGCTTCACATCGGGCGACGGCGCGCGTCTGATAGCCTTCTCTCTGGAGGCTTGGCGACGTTCTTCAAGCCAAGCCTCCACTTCGGCGAGGTCCCAAACCACACACCGGGCCGTCAAATAGAACCGCTGGGGAAATTCACCCCGTTGTTCCATGTCATAGATTGTAGTGTCGGCAAGGGGAACTAGTTCCCGAAGCTGATGCCTGCGAATCGTCCGTTTACCCAGCGCGAATGTCGGATCACTCATCTTTCATAACCTCGGTATCCATGTTCAATGGGATTCGGGGCAACTGGAGGTCCCCGAAACTATGCGAACCATGGAGGGAGGTCGCTGGCCTGTAGCGTGCCGCATTTGCGTCTATGCGCCGGCGGCACCCCCTTACGGCGGGAGCGCGCGGCCGACATGCGAAACTTGCATCCCGGAGAGGGTGTCGGCAAGAAGGAACAGCGTTGAATGTTCGGGGGGGCTCAGGTTACAAGATCTGATGCAGCGGTGCGGGCAAAACGACGCCAGAGGGTAAGAAGTCGGGGGGAGCTTTGGAAATCAACATAAAGCCATTTCTCAAGTGGGCAGGCGGGAAACGCTGGCTTACTAAAACGCTTTTCCCCCTTATCCCCGAGGACTACGGAAGATATGTTGAGCCGTTTCTCGGAAGTGGAGCGATTTTTTTCGCCTTGTCGCCTCAAGAGGCATTTCTATCCGATATTAACGCTGAACTTGTTAACACGTATCTCGCCATCCGTGATCATCCGGGTGAAATACTCTTAGGCCTCCGCGACTTACATGATCGTCATAGTCATGATTTATATTACCTTATCCGAAATACCCATCCAGATAGTGATATCCAAGCTGCCATTCGTTTCTTGTATCTGAATCGAACTTGCTGGAATGGGCTTTATCGCGTCAATCGCAAGAATGAGTTTAATGTTCCTATTGGAACAAAATCTTCTGTTTTGTTTGATGATGATGATTTTTTTGCTGTTTCGAATGTTTTAAAGAAAGCTACTATATCGGCTATTGATTTCGAGGAGGCGATAGATTCTGCTTCATCAAACGATCTAATCTATGTAGACCCGCCATATACAGTAAAGCATAATTTTAATGGATTTCTAAAATATAATCAGTCGATATTTTCATGGGACGACCAAGTTCGCCTTCATGATGCGCTTGTTCGGGCAAGGACGCGCGGTTGCCATATATTGGTATCCAATGCAAACCATGAAAGTATCCATGAATTATATTCTGATTTCCACATTACACATACGATACCACGGGCAAGCGTAATCGCTGGCCAATCCAAGGCGCGCGGTCTGACATCTGAGTTCTTGGTGGTGCATCATGCCTAGAGTCGGATACTGGAGAGCAATATTCTCTGCTGGACCGCAGGCATGGGGAACCGCACTGCTAGAAATTCTAGTGGTAGCAACAATATCTCTAATACCATTGCTTATGGCTGCAATACGAGAGCTTTTGCCATTGGGGTCAAATATTCTTATCAGCGACGCCTTCCAAAGATCATTTCTGAGCGGTCAGCTTGTATTTTATTCTGTTGGACTTATTGCAACCATAACTTGGAACTCAAATAAGGATTTTCAGTCATTCTTCCCGTGGCGGACAATCTTTAATTTATACTGCCTTGCGGGAATTGTGTTCTGCACGCTCCTAATTGGCTATGATCCAACGTTATCGCGCATAAAGCCAAGCATACTTTCGGTCGCATCGGTCGGAATATTTCTAGTGACTCTTGTCGCCTATGTTTTGATGGCTGTCATTTCCCAAGTCCATGTAAATGTGGGGGAGGCCCTAGCCAAAACGGATGCTGATCTACAGAACGAGGTTCGGCGGTCGAGGGGGATTTCTTGATGGCGACTGAGGACGCGCGCAAGGTCGTGATTTCGGCCATTCGTATTCAGCAACCCATCGGCGACATATATGTCGGGAGTATCCCTGCAAAGACGCTAGTCGAGATTACCGATTTTGACATTCGGCAATTGGTCACGGAGAGGGGTATCGACTCATATCTCGGTATTCAGAGGGAACTCGATACGAGGCGGGTTCGTGAGATCCAGCAATACGTAAGAGGCTCTGATGCGACATTTCCTACCGCAGTTGTCTTGGCGATACCTGAGAAGTGCGTAGCTATCGAATCTCCGTGTGATGCCGATGATCGCTTCGTCCGCATGACCCTATCGAACTATCCTGATGACGCGGACCCTGAAAATGCGGTCTTCTACCGTCATATCGCCCGCGTCATTGACGG
The DNA here is from genome assembly GCF_047716885.1 of Paracoccus sp. SJTW-4. Lineage (NCBI taxonomy): Bacteria > Pseudomonadati > Pseudomonadota > Alphaproteobacteria > Rhodobacterales > Paracoccaceae > Paracoccus > Paracoccus sp. SJTW-4. Next base: position 537,248 of record NZ_CP136681.1, read on the forward strand.
ACAGCATCGTATTCGAGGGCTGGAGGGCTATGACGGAACTGATTTTGACGTAAATGTATCGATATTCATTGATGCAGACATAGCGGATCAGGCGAGCATATTTGCAACGGTAAATCTTGCTCAAACAAAAGTTAACAAAAGCCTTGTCTACGATCTATTTGAATTAAGTAAGAGCCGAAGCCCTGAAAAGACATGCCATAGTGTTGTCGTCGCACTAGAGTCGACTCCTGACAGTCCGTTTTACAGAAAAATAAAAAGGCTTGGAAAAACAACACCTGGCAGATACACGGAGACGCTGTCTCAAGCAACGGTCGTTGCCGGAATATTGCAATATATATGCAAAGATAAAATACAAATTATTCAAGATCGACAAATTGGGAGGCGTGGCGGAACATTCCCACCTGCCAATGCAGACGATGCAGAGAGGTTAGTTTTGCGGCCATTCTTTATAGAGAGCAGGGACGTTGATCTTACTAATCTTATCTGGAACTATTTTGATGCAGTCAAATTGAGATGGCCCGAAGCATGGGATGCAAACGCAACCGGCTATATGTTGAATCGCACAAACGGGTTCGATGGATTGATGCGATATTTTAGACACGCGTACCGATACCTTACAAGTCCGGGAAAAATGGTAGAAACTGAAGATTTTAAAAGGCTGCTAGATAAATCGTCCTTAAAGGATGGAGACTTCAATCCGCAGCGATTTGTGCCCGGTTCCTCTGGCGCGTCTGCACTCGCGCGGGTGCTATTAGAAGAAACGGGAATTCAATAGAGCTACCGATCTCGCCGAGCCTTGGCGAAACCCCTGTCCGTGGCAATGAACCGCTCCAACATGGGCACGATCAGCCTGACTGGATCGGCGACGGGCTGGCCGGTTTCGCGGGCCAGCACCTCTGCATAGGCGACCAGATCGCGGTGGAGCGGCGCGGGCAGTTCCACGGTGATCTTCACGGGCTTGTCGTCGGGCAGCGGGCCGAGTTTCAGTTTCGTCATGGTCAACCTCCTGCCGGCTCGAATACTAAATCGCGGGTGACGATGATCCTGACCGGGAAGCCCGGCCGGATGGTCAGCGTCGGCGCGACCTGCAACTGGCGCTGGACGATCTGCTGGCCGGCCTGATTGACGGTATCCTGCGCGCCGTCGCGGATGGCGCGGATCAGTCGGTCCTCGTCGCTCATCGCCAGCTCCGAACCGACTGCGAGCAGCGTGGACAGCCCTGCCGCCTTCATCAGATCCCACCAATGATAATCGACGCCATCCTCAAGCCCGGCATAGCCGCTGGCGTCCGCGCCCGGCAGGCGCTCCAGAACGATGGAGCGGCCACCCGGCAAGATCAGGCGGTTCCACACCAAGAGCACCCTTCGCTGGCCGAAGGTCACGCCATGATCGTATTGGCCGATGATGCGGGTGCCCTGCGGGATCAGAAGCAGCGAGCCGGTCGGGCTGTCATAGACGTTCTCCGTGACCTGTGCGGTGATCTGGCCGGGCAGATCGGAACGGATGCCGGTGATGAGCGCGGCGGGGATCACGGCCCCGGCCTGAAGGATGTAGGGCGATGCCGGCGGCGCAACGCGATCCGGGGCGACGGTCTGCCGGTCCACCGGCCCATTGAGAAACGCCGCGTGGCGATCCTGTGTCGCGGGCTGCCCGCCGAGGCCCAGCCCGGCAAGGCTGGGCATGGCCGTTCCTGCCGGCGCTGCCGTGCGCGGGCCGGACTGGAAAAAGACGTTGCTCAAGCGCGCGGCTTCTTCCTCGGCGCGGCGGCGTTCTTCCTCAGGATCGACGGCGGGCGTCGTCATGACGGGCGGCGCAACGGGCTGGCCCCTTGTCTGCGCGTCGAGGATCGGGCGGCCGAGGTCGCCGGGTAGCGCCGGGCCGAGCGCCGGCCCGCTATAGTCGCTCGGCAGGCCGGACAGGCCGTCCGCCGTGGGCCGGTTCTCGGTCGAATAGAGTTCGTCACCTCCCGGTCCTGCATCGCGGGTCTGGAGCGCGTAAATCAGCGCCCCACCGATGCCGAGAAGCGCGACGGCCCCGACGCCTGCCAGCATCTTACGGGACAGGCGGGTGACGCGGGGCGATTCAGCGCGCAGGCGCATGGGGGTGGCGGTATCGGTATCGCTCATGAGGACGATCCTCCCGTGGTCGTGCGGGCTGGCTCTGCTGCGGCCTGCGTCGGGTTGGTGCGGACGATCCTGACAACCTGCTGGCGGTTGCCGCTGCCAAGGCGCAGCTCCGCCGCGCCGAACAGGCGGTCCACGATCAGGACGTTCTGGTGGATGCGGGAATTGACGATCTGCGGCTCGCCGTTCGATCCAAGCACGAAGATCGGCGGCATCTCGCCCTGCACGATCCCGGCCGAGAAGACGACATAGACGCGCCTGCCGTCATCGAAGATGGAAACCGGCCGCCATGGCGGGCTGTCGCCCTGCACCTGCAAGGCGTAGCGATAGTTCCGCGCTGCCTCGGCCGGAATGATCGGCGCGGCCGGGACCGCCTGACGCTGGCCGGCAGGCGGTGCCGGATAGGCCCATGCCACGGCGGGCATGTAGAGCGATTCCCGCGCGCGCAGCTCGAGCATGTAAGTGCGCCGGTCGGTGGTGACGACAAGGTTGGTCGAAATGTCCGGCCGCGTCGGCTTCACGAGGATATGGACGCGGCGGTTTGCGCCCGAACCGGATTCCGTATCGCCGATGATCCAGCGGGCGGTGTCGCCGGCCGCGATCGGCCCCGCGCCTGTCAGGCTCTCGCCCGGCTCCAGCGCGATCGTCGTGATCTGCCCGACTGCGGCATAGACCTGATAGAGCGCGCCTTCCGACCACGGATAAATCTGGATGGCGTTGTAGTAGCCTTCCCGGCGCGGCTCGACGCGCGCGGCTGCGTTGGCGTTCTCGACGCGGCCGGTCGGGGTGCCTGCGGCGGTGCCGCCGCGCGCCACGGTCCATGCGGGGGGCACATGCAGCGGCTGGGGCGTGTTGTCGGTTGTCGCCGCCTGTACAGTCGGCAGCGGCGGCACGCTGGCATCGTAGCTGAATTGCGGCGTCCGGTTGGTCGCGCAGCCTGCCAAAGTAATTGCCACCGCCGTCGCAAAAATCGCATAGGTTAGCGACTTCAGGATTAGTAAGGAGGAACCGACAGAATGGATTCTGTGCCGACGATTGTTGCCCGGTATATCGACGCCTACAACAGAATGAACGTTCAGGCGATGCTCGACTGCCTGTCGGGCGACGTTCGGTTTATCAACAGATCGAACGGAGAAGTGACGAACGAGACGCACGGGATTGAAGCGTTTCGCGCGTTGGCGGAACAGGGCGTTCAATTGTTTGCGGAAAGAGCACAGACGATTCTCGGCTGCATCGCAATTGAGGACCGGGCAGCCGTGCGCATCGGGTATCGCGCCAAGGTCAAGGCCGACCTGCCCAACGGCTGGAAGGCCGGGCAAGAGATCGAGATGACGGGTACATCTTTCTTCGTGATTTCCGAGGGGAAGATCAGCGAGGTGATTGATGCAAGCTGACGCTTTCATTGGCTCATCTCCCGCGACCAAGAAATTGCATTGACGTAGATTCCCAGCGGATTGGCGCGCAGGCGCTCGGCGTCGCGCGGCGGCTGGATGACGATGGTGAGAATGGCTGTCCATCGTTCCGTGGTGGAAAGCTGGCCGTTCTCGAAATGCCTTTCCGTCCACGCGACGCGGAAGCTGTTGGGCGAGGCCCGGATGACGCTCGACACTTCGACGGCGACCTGCTGTCGGCCGACCTTGGCGAAGGGATCATTGGCACGGGCGTAATCGTTGAGCGCCGCCGCGCCGCGATCCGTGGTCCACTCATAAGCCCGAAGCCAGTTCTGACGGACAATGATCGCGTCGGCCGGGATCGCGCGGACCTGCTCGATGAAGCGGCCGAGATGGAAAGCAATCTGCGGATCGGTCGGGCGATAGTCGGCATTGGCGGGCGCGACGGTCTGCGCCTGACCAAGATTATCGACCTGCACCACCCACGGCACCACGGTCCCGCGTGCGGACTGCCAGACCAGCGCGGAGGCGAAGCCGGCAGACAGGATCAGCGAGCCGAAGGCCATGAGCCGCCAGTTCCGCGCCTGCACGCGAGCTCCGCCGATACGCTCGTCCCAGACTTGCGCGGCGCGCTGATAGGGCGTCTCGGGTTCCGGCGTCTTGCCGTAATGGGTTGCTGGTCGTTTGAAGATGCTCATGAGCGGTCACTTTCGGAAACGTTGACGGAGGAACCGGAACCGTGGCTGTCGCCAGACCGCACCGCATGGGCGGCCATGGTCGTGCCGTGGTTCATTGCCTGCGAGCGGCGCATCTGCTGCGCCCATGCGGGCGGGCTGCCGGCCGGGCCGGATGCTGCTGCGGCGGGATCGACGCTCGCGCCGCCGACCGTGCCCATGGTGGAGCTGCCGCCCGACGCGCCGAATCCGGCTTTCGCACCAGCGGAGAAGCTGGATTTGACGGATTCGCTGGCGCGAGCGGCGGCGCGTTTGAGGGGCGAGATAGCCGCCGACCCTGCGGCCCGCGCCACACCGCCGAGGCCGGAGGCGACGCCGGCCGCACCGGATTGGCCAAGCGAGCCGACGCTATAGGCGGCGGTCGCCGCGCCTGCGGTGGCCGCACCGCCGCGGACGGCCGCGGCCCCGCCGGACAGTGCAGCGGCACCGCCCTTGGCGGCGAGCATGGCCCCGCCGCCAGCGGCGACGGCTGCACCTGCGACCGCAAGCCCGGTTCCAACGGCAGCACCCGCGCCAAGCTGCGGCCCGCCGGAAACGATGCCATTGGCGATGCCGGGGCCGAAGATGCCGAGGCCGAGCAGCGACAGCGCGGCGAGCACAATCGCCATGGCGTCGTCGATGGTCGGGGTCGCCCCGCCGAAACCGGCCGTGAATTGCGAAAACAAGGTGCTGCCGATGCCGATGATAACGGCGAGGACCAAGACCTTGATGCCGGACGACACCACGTTGCCCAAGACCTTCTCGGCCATGAACGCGGTCTTGCCGAACAGCCCGAAGGGGATGAGGACGAAGCCGGCGAGCGTCACCAATTTGAACTCGATCAGCGTCACAAAAAGCTGGATCGCCAAAATGAAAAACGCGAGCACAACCAGCGCCCACGCAAACAGCAAACATGCGATCTGTATGAAGTTCTCGAAGAACGCGATCCAGCCCATCAGGTCGGAAATGGAGTCGAGCAGCGTGCGGCCGGCGTCGAGGCCGGTCTGCGCCACGCGGCCCGGCCGCATCAGATCGGTCACGGAAAAGCCGGTGCCCGACGCCATCAGGCCGAGGCCGGCGAAGCTCTCGAAGACGATGCGCGCGAGGTTGTTCCAGCTTGAAATGATGTAGGCGAAGACGCCGACGAACAGCGTCTTCTTCACCAGCCGGGCGATGATGTCGTCATCCGCGCCCCATGCCCAAAACAGCGCGGCGAGCGTTACGTCGATGACAATGAGCGTCGTGGCGATGAAGGCCACCTCGCCGCCGAGCAGGCCGAACCCTGAGTCGATGTAGGACGTGAATACGCCTAGAAACGAGTCGATGACGCCTGTGTTGCCCATGGTCAGCGCCCTTCGCTGGATTGCGGCGCGGCGGGCGCTGGCGCGCGGCCGAGGAAGCGGTCACGGGATTCAGCCCAAGCGGCGAGGCAGTCGGTGTCATTCGCCGCCGCCTCGCCGAGCCGCTGGCAACGGCGCAGGGTTTCGCGCAGCGGATCGGCCGGGGGCTGGAGCGCCGATGCGGGCCTTGGCGCGGAAGGCTCGTCCTTCCGCGCCATGTCGATTGCGGTCGCCGTGACGGCGATGGCGACGAACACCACGGCCCCGAGCCGGGCCAGCATCTTGCCGTCCATGGCGAGCCTCCCGGTCAGTTGTTGCCGTTGTTGAACATCTGCGCGTTGCCCGGCTGATAGCCGCTGCCCGGCGTCAGGAAGCGGCGGCGCTGCTCGCGGCCCTGTTCGGCAGCGGCGGCGCGTTCCGCTTCGGTCAGAGCGTCGGCCCGGCCGTTCGCCGAGATGACGGCGATCAGGTCGGAAAGCTGCTGCGACTGGAGGGCAAGGAGCTGGTTGCCGGCCTGCGTGGCTTGCAGCGCGCCGGTCGCACCCTGACTCTGGCCGACAAGCGCGGCCATCTCGGCGCGGTTGCTGTCGATGTTGCCGACCGCACCCGCCTGAATGCGCATGGCGTCCTGCAAGCCGCCGACCGTGTTCTCCCAGCGCCCGCGCGCATCGGCGACAAGCTGGGCGTCAGTCGCCGATAGCGAGACATTGCCATATTGCTGCTGGAACGCTTGGTCGATCTGCCCGACCTCGAACGCGATGTTCTGCGCTTGGCCGAGAAGCTGCTGCGTGCGCTGGACGTTCTGCTGGAGCTGCTGGAGCGACGAATACGGCAGGCTCGCCAGATTGCGGGCCTGATTGATGAGCATTTGCGCCTCGTTCTGGAGGCTGGTGATCTGGTTGTTGATCTGCTCCAGCGTGCGCGCTGCCGTGAGCACGTTCTGCGCATAGTTGCTCGGGTCATAGACGATGCGGCCGAAGCCGAATTGCGCATGGGCCGGGCTTGCCAGCATGGGCGAAAGCGCGACGGGCACGGCGAGCGCCAGCGCGAAGGCCGACGCCCCGACGATCTTGGGATAGGTCATGGAAGAATCTCCTGTGTGGGGTGGGTATCGAGCCGAGCCGGCGCGGCGGATTCCGGTCGGTCGGCAAGATTGGTGAGGTTGGGGATCAACTCGGCCGCCCAATCGACGCCGCGCTCGCGCAGCCAAGCAGCAAGGAAGCCGTCGCGGCCGTGTTCGGCGACGATCTGCGCAATGAGCGTCTGGTCGGATTTGGCGGATGCGGCGCAGAGCGCGAGGCCGACTTCGGACAGGCCAAGCTCGAACAGGCGATTGCCCCTGCGGCTTTGGCAGTAGTAATCCCGTTTGGGCGTGGCCCTTGCGAGGATTTCGATCTGGCGGTCATTGAGGCCGAAGCGGCGATAAATGGCCGTGATCTGCGGTTCGATGGCCCGCTCGTTCGGCAGCAAGAGCCGCGTCGGGCAGCTCTCGATAATCGCGGGCGCGATGTTGCTGCCGTCAATGTCGGACAGGCTTTGCGTGGCGAAGATGACGCTGGCGTTTTTCTTGCGCAGCGTTTTCAGCCATTCGCGGAGCTGGCCGGCGAAACCTTCATCGTCGAGCGCAAGCCAGCCTTCATCTATGATGAGCAGCGTTGGTCGCCCGTCGAGCCGGTCGCCGATACGATGGAACAGATAGGCGAGCGCGGCCGGGGCCGCGCCGGTCCCGACAAGTCCCTCGATCTCGAACGCCTGCACGTCCGCCGAGCCAAGGTGTTCGGCTTCGGCGTCCAGCAGCCGGCCATAGGCCCCGCCGACGCAGAACGGCCGGAGCGCCTGTTTCAGATCGTTGGATTGCAGCAGCACCGCAAGGCCGGTGATGGTGCGTTCCTCGACCGGCGCGGAGGCGAGCGAAGTCAGCGCCGTCCAAAGATACTCTTTGACCTCGGGCGTGATGGCGATGCCTTCCCGCATGAGGATGGCGGCGATCCAGTCCGCCGCCCATGCCCGTTCATAGGTGTCGTGGATGCGGGCGAGCGGCTGGAGCGAGACGGACGCCTCGGCCCCATCGGTCAATCCGCCGCCAAGGTCGTGCCAGTCGCCGCCCATGGCGAGCGAGGCGGCGCGGATGCTGCCGCCGAAGTCGAAGGCGAAGACCTGCGATCCAGCGTAGCGCCGGAACTGCAAGGCCATGAGGGCGAGCAGCACGCTTTTGCCCGCGCCCGTGGGACCGACGACAAGGGTGTGGCCTACGTCGCCGACATGGAGACTTAGCCGGAACGGCGTTGAGCCTTCGGTCTTTCCAAAGAGCAAAGGGGGCGCACCGAAATGCTCGTCCCGTTCCGGCCCCGCCCACACCGCCGACAGCGGGATCATGTGGGCGAGATTCAAAGTGCTGATGGGCGGCTGCCGGACATTGGCGTAGGCATGTCCGGGCAGGCTGCCGAGCCATGCGTCAACCGCGTTGACGCTCTCGGGCATGGCGGTGAAGTCGCGGCCCTGAACGATCTTCTCGACCAGGCGCAGCTTCTCGTCGGCTATGCGCGGGTCGGCATCCCAAACGGTGACGGTGGCCGTGACATAGGCCATGCCCGCCACGTCCGCCCCAAGCTCCTGCAAGGCCATGTCCGCGTCGAGCGCCTTGTTCGCCGCGTCGGTGTCCACGAGGGCGGACGCCTCGTTGGTCATCACCTCTTTCAGAATCGCGGCGATGGACTTGCGCTTGGCGAACCATTGGCGGCGGATGCGGGTCAGCAGCCGCGTGGCGTCGGTCTTGTCGAGCAGGATGGCGCGGGTGTTCCACCTGTAGGGGAACGGCAGCCGGTTCATTTCGTCGAGCAGTCCCGGCGTCGTCGCGGTCGGGAATCCCACGATGGTCAGGACGCGCAGATGCGCGTCGCCAAGGCGCGGCTCCAGCCCGCCGGTTAAGGGCTGGTCGGCGAGCAGCGCGTCGAGGTGCATCGGCACCTCCGGCACGCGCACGCGATGCCGGTTGGTCGAGATGGTGGAATGGAGATAGGTCAGGGTCGCGCCGTCATCCATCCAACGGCACTCGGGCATGAAGCCGTCGAGCAAAGCCAGCACGCGGTCGGTGCGGTCGATGAAGGCGCGCAGCAGCTCCCACGGGTCCACGCCGGTTTTCTCGCGGCCCTCGTAGAGCCATGTTTCGGCGCGGGCGGCTTCCTCGGCCGGGGGCAGCCAGAGGAAGGTCAGGAAATAGCCAGAAACGAAATGCGTGCCCGCTTCCTCGAAACCGGCCTTGCGCTCGGCATCGACCAGCGCCGACGCGGGATCGGGAAAAGTGCTGTGGGGATAGGTCGCGGCCTCGCTGCGCTGCGCTTCGACAAAGATGCTCCAGCCGGAGCCGAGGCGGCGCACGGCATTGTTGATGCGGCCGGCGACGGCGACCAGCTCGGCCGCGACGGCGGAATCCAGATCGGGACCGCGAAACTTCGCCGTCCTCTGAAAACTACCGTCCTTGTTCAAGACGACGCCGGAGCCGAGCAATGCGGCCCATGGCAGATAGTCGGCGAGCCGGGCGGCGGTGCGGCGATATTCGGCAAGGTTCATCATGGCCGCGCCCTCACGCCGCCAGATGGCCGGGGATGCGCAGATGCCTACGCCCGACCTCGACGAATTGGGGATCGCGCTTCGCCGCCCATACGGCTGCGAAATGGCCGATGGCCCAAATGGCGATGCCGACCAGCCAGAGGCGCAAGCCGAGGCCCACGGCCCCGGCAAGCGTCCCGTTCAGAATCGCGATGCTTCTCGGTGCGCCGCCGAGCAGGATGTGTTCGGTTAGCGCCCGATGGACCGGCACGGTGAAGCCCGGCACCGCGTCGAGCTGTTCAAGGCCGCCCGCCATCAAACGAGCGCCCCGCCGCCGAATGAGAAGAACGACAGGAAGAAGCTCGATGCGGCGAACGCGATGGACAGGCCGAACACGATCTGGATCAGCTTGCGGAAGCCGCCGCTGGTATCGCCGAAGGCCAGCGTCAAGCCAGTGGCGATAATGATGATGACAGCGACGATCTTGGCGACCGGCCCCTCGATGGACTGAAGGATTTGCTGCAAGGGCTGCTCCCATGGCATCGACGAACCGGACGCATGGGCGGCCGGGGCAAGCATGAGGCTGATGGCAAGGGTGGATGCGGCGGTCGCGGCGAAGCGATAGCCGCGCGTGAGCGTGCGGATCATGGAGATTCTCCTGTGCTGGTTTGGATTGCGGGGGTGATGCGGTAGTCGCCGTCCCGCCCCAGCCCCTCGACGCGGGCGAGTTCGGCCAGCCGGCGCGCGGAACCGCGCCCGGAAAGGACGGCAACAAGGTCGATGGTTTCCGCGATGAGAGCGCGGGGGACGGTGACAACAGCCTCTTGAATGAGCTGTTCAAGGCGACGGAGCGCGCCGATGCCGGTGCCGGCATGGATGGTGCCGAAGCCGCCGGGGTGCCCCGTGCCCCACGCTTTCAGAAGGTCGAGGGCTTCGGGGCCGCGCACCTCGCCGATGGGGATGCGGTCGGGGCGCAGGCGCAGCGAGGAACGGACCAGATCGGAAAGCGTCGCCACGCCGTCTTTCGTCCGCATGGCGACCAAATTGGGCGCGGCGCATTGCAGCTCGCGGGTGTCTTCGATGATGACGACGCGATCCGCGCCCTTGGCGACCTCGGCGAGCAGCGCGTTGGTCAGCGTCGTTTTGCCGGTGCTGGTGCCGCCCGCCACCAAGATATTGGCGCGGGCTGCGACGGCTTCGCGCAGCGTTTCCGCCTGATCGGCGGACATGATGCCGGCGGCCACGTAGTCGTCGAGCGTGAACACCGCGACGGCGGGTTTGCGGATGGCGAAGGCCGGCGCGGCGACCACGGGCGGCAGAAGCCCCTCGAACCTCTCGCCACTCTCCGGCAGTTCGGCCGAGACGCGCGGGCTGCGGGCATGAACCTCCGCGCCGACATGATGGGCGACCAGCCGCACGATACGTTCGCCATCGGCGGCAGACAGCTGTTCGCCCGTGTCGGAAAGCCCTTCGGACAGCCGGTCCACCCAAAGGCGGCCGTCCGGGTTCAACATCACCTCGACCACGGCCGGGTCTTCGAGCAGCCGGGCAATGGCGGGGCCGAGCGCGGTGCGCAACATGCGCGCGCCGCGCTGGATCGCTTCCTGTCTGTGGTGGTTGGTGGTCATGTCGGCCCCGGCTTCTGGCGGGGCGCAACAGGCGATCCCCGGATCGGGGTCGATTAAGAGAGGCCGAAATCCGGCCGGTTCAACAAGTATCTAGCTCTGTGCGGGGATCGGCGGCTATCGGCGGTAAATAGGATGGGCTTCCTTCGACGATCTTGCGCCCGGACAGAGGAGTCACTATATTTCTAGCAACTCGATCTTCGGTGGTCGGGGCAGGTTCGAATGCTGCGGCTGCGCTAGTTCTGGTCGCCCTTTTAAGCCTTTTCCACTTCGGAAATAGTCAACTTAGGAGGATTGCCATGATGAAAAAGACCAAGAAATCGAAGTCAAAGTCCCGCACAGCAAAGCGTCAAATGTCGAAACTAGCAATGATCGTAACCCATATCTTCGAAACTATATGGGCGACGGGAGTTAGCGTAGCAGCAGCGATGGTTATCTCCACCCCGATCAATTCGCGCAGGGCGACTTAACGCCCTGCGCACCTTATTCCCCGTGTTCCTCTGTGTCAGGAAACGGCTCAATGTCGCGCGAAATCTCCTTGAGGAACCTGTCGCCTGTCGCTAGCCGCCTGCCAAGGGTTTGCATGAAGCCCTCGAACCGTTCCGCGCCTTTAACACGGGCTGCGGATTGTGCGGCTCCCGTAAGCGGCGGTGTGATGGTCATCCAGAAATGGATGAACTGCGCGACCGTCTCGCCGAGGACGGCGAGATCTAGGTCGAGCGTGTCGATCTGGCGGCCGAGCTTGTCCAAGCGGCGGGACATGGCGGCTTCAAGCTGGTCGTCGGCATCGCCGGACAGGTAGGACATGACCGCCGCCTCCACGATGGCGGATTTCGAGACATTGCGGCGCAGCGCCACCGAGCGGCGCAGCGCCATCGCCTCGATCTGGGGAATGAGCGCGGGGTCGAAATAGATATTCAGGCGGGTGCGTGTGGTCATGGGCGTGTCCTCAAAGGTCGATTCCATCATCGGGGTTCATCGCCACCTGCCGCGCCACCATCCTCATACGCTGGCGCATGGCGCGGGCCTTGGCGGCGTCAACGTCCGGCTCGTCGTCCAGAAACTCGAACTCCTGTTCGGGCGACGGCGGCGGGGCGATTATTTCCTCATGCTCGGGCAATTCCGGCTCGCGGCGGATGCCGGCATTGGCCGGATCGCCCTCGGTCCCGTCTGCCGAGTCGGTCGCGGAATGGCTTTCCGCCGCGACCACGCGTCCCGACCAATCATCGGCGGATGTGCTGGGCGCCAGCGGAGCGGCGACCAGATCGGGCGGGGTCAGGATGCGTTCCTGAAACCGCGCATCCTCGAAATAGCGGGCCTTGGTCGCGCGGATCGGCGGCGTGCCCGCCACCATCACGATTTCGTCCGTGGGCGGAAGCTGCATGATTTCGCCGGGCGTGAGCAGCGGCCGGGCCGTCTCCTGCCGCGACACCATCAAATGCCCGAGCCACGGGGCCAATCTGTGCCCGGCATAGTTGGTGGAATCGCGCAGCTCGGTCGCGGTGCCGAGCGCGTCACTCACCCGCTTGGCGGTGCGTTCGTCGTTGGTGGCGAAGCTGACGCGCACATGGCAGTTGTCGAGGATCGCGTTGTTCGGCCCATAGGCGCGCTCGATCTGGTTGAGGCTCTGCGCGATCAGGAAGCCTTTGATGCCGTAGCCCGCCATGAAGGCGAGCGCCGATTCAAAGAAATCGAGCCGGCCGAGCGCCGGAAACTCGTCCAGCATCAACAGCAGCCGATGGCGCTTGCCGGAGGTGGTCAATTCCTCCGTCAACCGCCTGCCGATCTGGTTGAGGATCAGGCGGATGAGGGGCTTGGTGCGGTTTATGTCGGACGGCGGCACGACCAGATAGAGCGTGACCGGCTGGCGGCTGCCGACCAGATCGGCAATCCGCCAGTCGCAGCGCGCCGTCACCCGCGCCACCACCGGATCGCGGTAGAGGCCGAGAAATGACATGGCTGTGGAAAGGACGCCGCTGCGCTCGTTCTCGCTCTTGTTCAGCAGTTCGCGGGCCGACGACGCGATGACGGGATGAACGCCAGCCTCGCCGAGATGCGGCGTGTCCATCATGGCGCGCAAGGTCGCCTCGACCGGGCGGCGCGGATCGGACAGGAAGTTGGCGACGCCCGCCAGCGTCTTGTCCTTCTCCGCATAGAGAACATGCAGGATCGCGCCGACTAGAAGCGAATGGGAAGTCTTTTCCCAATGGTTGCGCTTGTCGAGGCTGCCTTCAGGATCGACCAGAATATCCGCAATATTCTGAACGTCCCGAACCTCCCACTCGCCCCGTCTCACCTCCAGCAACGGATTGTAGGCGGACGATCTGGCGTTGGTCGGATCGAACAGCAGGACGCGGCCGTGCTTCGCCCGGAAGCCGGCTGTCAGCGTCCAGTTTTCCCCTTTTATGTCATGGACGATGGCGGATGCGGGCCATGTCAGCAGCGTCGGCACCACCAATCCGACGCCTTTGCCGCTCCGGGTCGGGGCGAAGCATAGGACATGCTCGGGACCGTCATGGCGCAGATAGTCTTGGGTATGACGGCCGAGGACCACGCCATCGGGGCCGAGCAACCCCGCCGCGCGGATTTCCCTATCCTCGGCCCATCGCGCCGATCCGTATGTGGCGACGTTGCGTGCTTCCCGCGCCCGGATGATCGACATGAGGATGGCGGCGGCGATGGCGAGGAAGCCGCCCGATACCGCGATGATGCCGCCCTCAACGAAGATCGCGGGCGCATAGGCATCGAACGAAAACCACCACCAGAAGAAGGCCGGCGGATAATAGACCGGCAGGCCGGCCAACTCGAACCATGGCGTTCCAAGCTGCGGCTGGAAGCCGAGGCGAAACGCAGTCCATTGCGTCGCTGCCCACACCATCACCAGAACGATGGCGAAGACGACAGCGATTTGGCCCCAACGGATTCGTCCTCCGCGCAATGCAGGCTCCAGTCGGCAAAAGAGACGGAGCCGATCAAAGAGTAGTCAGAATCGGGATGGGCAACAGGAAAGGGGGTGCGGGAGGGCTGCCGGATACTATCGGCGGCAAATAGGACGGGGTGCCTTCACCGCCATCCGGCGGGATGATCGCCGCTGCCCAACTGGCCGGGCGAATCGCCGCAACGGACGCATCGGATGGCCCTCGCGTCATGTCGCCGCTGTCATAGATGTAACTTGCATAATAGAAGTTACATCATTATGGATGTGCCATGCAACGAACAAGCTTTCTGTCATCCGAATGTCCCGCAGCCCGAGCGCTGGAAAGCGTCGGTGACTGGTGGAGCATCTTGATCCTGCGAGACGCCTTCCAAGGGTTGAGCAAATTCGATGAATTCGAGAAAAACCTCGGAATTTCCGCGAACATTTTGGCGAGGCGATTGAAGCATCTCACGGCGGAAGGACTGTTTGAAAGGCGACGATACAATGATCATCCGCCTCGATTTGAATACGTCCTTACCGACAAGGGGCGAGATTTTTATCCGGTAGCAATCGCCCTGTTCGCATGGGGGAACCGGAACCTTGCGCCCAATGAAATAGCCATGCGCCTTGGAGACAAGAAAACCGGACGGGAGAGGACCGCCGTTATCATCGACGCGAATACAGGAGAAGCAATCACTCCTGAAAACACCGTTCTTCTGGCAGGCCCCGCCGCAACAGAGGAAACGATGCGCGTCATAAATCGCGTGAAGCAAATAAGCTCAGAAAAAGAAACGGAATAATCCAATGCGCCGAATTGTTGTAACCGGCATGGGTTTAGTTGGCCCTCTTGGTTCTGGCATCGAAACAAGCTGGAAAAGACTTCTCGACGGGAAATCGGGAATCAGGAGTTTGCCCGATGAAATTTCCAACGATCTACCGGTGAAAATCGGCGGACTCGTTCCTAGCCTGATTGAAGATTCCGAAGCCGGTTTTGATCCCGACTTGATCGTTGACACAAAGGATCAACGAAAAATGGATCGCTTCATTGTGTTTGCACTTGCGGCCGCGAAGGAGGCTCTTGAAACGGCGGGATGGCATCCCAGGAGCGACTACGAACGTGAGCGCACGGCGACAATTATCGCCTCTGGTATAGGCGGGTTTCCTGCTATCGCTTCGGCCGTTCGCATAACGGATACACGGGGAGCGCGGAGGCTCTCACCCTTTACCGTGCCATCGTTCCTCGCCAACCTCGCGGCAGGACAGGTTACCATCAGGTATGGATTTACAGGCCCAATTGGCACGCCTGTAACCGCCTGCGCTGCCAGCGTTCAGGCCATCGGAGACGCCGCGCGGCTGATACGCTCCAACGAGGCCGATATCGCTCTGTGCGGCGGAGCCGAAGCGTGTATTGACAAGGTTAGTCTCGGGGCATTTGCCGCCGCGCGAGCACTATCCACCGGCTACAATACTACCCCTGAACTGGCGTCGAGGCCATTCGACACCGGGCGCGATGGTTTCGTAATGTCCGAAGGGGCGGGTTTGATCGTCATAGAGGAATTGGGACATGCCCTCGCTCGGGGTGCCAAGCCCATAGCCGAATTGGTAGGATACGGTACTACCGCTGATGCACACCATATGACTGCCGGTCCAGAGGACGGTCGAGGCGCGGCCCGTGCGATGAAAATCGCGCTCCAGAGTGCCGGGTTGAAGCCAGTCGATATTCAGCATTTGAACGCTCATTCGACCTCCACCCCCGTAGGGGATCGTGGAGAAATAGCGGCGATAAAATCCGTTTTTGGCAATCATGATGTGGCGGTAAGCGCCACGAAATCGGCGACCGGACACTTACTTGGTGCCGCAGGCGGCATTGAGGCGATTTTCACGATACTCGCCCTACGGGATCAAATCGCTCCCCCAACGAGAAATTTAGCAAACCCCGATCCTGCGGTCGCAGGTATCGACCTCGTTTATCAGTCTTCACGTCCTATTCTCATGGAACATGCCATTTCCAACGGGTTCGGCTTTGGCGGCGTTAATGCAAGTGTCGCTTTCCGGCGATGGCAGTAACAGTTCCTGACGGTGGCGGCTTATGCGACTACTTCGGTTCGCTATGATGTTGAGAGGAAGGCCGAATATAGCGTTGATCCTATAGCGCCAGTCCTATCTGCTCGCGCAACTGCCACGATACCGATCCACCCTGCACGATGCCATGACCTCGCTGCCGAACTGGCGGTTGATGACCGGCCGCGACGGGACAAGGGTGCGTTTATGGCTCTTTTCGACCACAGCGAACTTGCTGCTGGATAATTGTACGATGCCGATGGACCGGCAGCTCACGCCCTCGCTATCCGTGGCAGTATCGAATTCGTGCAGACCTGCCGGTCCATGTCGTTGGCGAGACTGAGCAGGTTGCGAAGCGCCGCGCTGCGGTTGGACGGCGACCAGACAGCCGAGAAGGCGACCGGCTCCGGCTCGTCGGCGAAGGGCAAGAAGACAATGCCGGTTGACGGCAACAGCGCCGTGGCCGCACTGACGATGGTGATGCCGAAGCCCTGTCCGACCAAGGATAAAAGGGTGCCACGCCCCACGTCGAAGCGCAGGATCGACGGCGCAGGCCAGTGCTCGGCATGGCGTAGCACGATATGGCTATGGACCTGCGGCCCAGTGCCGCCACGCCGGACAAGGAACGTCTCGCCTGCCAGATCGGGCCATGTGACGGCTGACCGCTTGGCGAGCGGATGTCGTTCCGGTAGCACCGCCAAGAGCGGTTCGGTCCATGTGCGACGGGAATGGCAGTCGGGTAGTTGGGGCGTGCCCGCGACGAACGCCACGTCCAACCTGCCGGCGCGAAGCTGCACCACCGCTTCACGGGCTGGGCCTTCGGTGATTTCGACTTCAACGCCGGGGTGATCCTTGCGGTATCGGCCGATCAGCTTTGCTAGGAAGCTGCGGGGGATTAGGGCATGGATTCCGATGCGAAGCCGGCCGCTTTCTCCGGCTGCCGCCATGCCGGCGGTCTTAATCGCATGGTCCAATAGATCGACACCGGCCGCGATCCGCTCGACGAAGTGGCGACCGGCCTCGGTTAGTCGGACACCTCGTGCATGGCGCTCGAACAGGAGGATGCCGAGGTCTTCCTCCAGTGCCTTCACGCGCGCGCTGACGCTGGATTGCGCCACGCCGAGCGCATTGGCGGCGTGGCGGAAGTTCAGATATTCGGCGACGGCGAGAGTGTGAACTAAGGTCATCATCGGCACTCGCCCCGAGAGGAGATGATGGCTCAACGGATTTAATCCGTCATTCCCCGTAAGTCTACGCATACCAATTCGCCATGACTCAATCACAATGAAGTTGCGAAAGGTCTGCGTAGTATTGGCAGACATATTAAATAGAGGATCGCGCCGACAATCCAAACCCAACCGTTCCATGCTCCGGCGGTGGCAGAATAGAGTGCCGTGAAGCCAAGCGGTCCCGCGATAGAACTTAAATTGGTGAGGCTTGTAAGCGTTCCCTGTAAAGCTCCTTGCTTGTTACCGCTGACATTATTTGAAAGCATTGCCTGCAAGGCCGGCATGCCAACACCTCCGGCGGCAAGCAGCAACAAAATCGGGAACACCATCCATCCCTGCGTGGCAAAAGCCAGAAGAATGAAGCCAGTCGCATCCGCAGCCATGCCAAAGAGTAGCGTGCGCCGCTCTCCAAGCCGGCTTGAAAGCGGACCGGTAACAAACGCTTGGAAGATCGCGTGTGTTGCTCCAAATGCCGCAAGCGACAAACCAACAGTCGTGGTGTCCCACTGAAAACGGTCCTCGCCATAGATGACCCATAGGGCCGCAGGCACTTGGCCGATCAGTTGAATAATGAAGAAAACTGCGAAAAGCGCAGCTAGCCCGCGCAATGTATCATCCAGCCGGAACAGAACGAATGGTTTGATGCGAACCGGCTTTCCGGTCCCGCCATGGCTGTGATGAGTCTCCTTGAGAAAAATGTAGGCAAGCAGGAACGCGAAGCCGTTGAGAAGGGCAGCAGCGATAAACGGAGCATGGGCAGAAATACCACCGAGCATGCCACCAAGTGCTGGCCCGGCAATCATGCCTGCTCCATAACAGGCCCCCATGTAGCCGAACCAGCGTGCGCGAGAACCTTCCCCCGTCGAATCGGCAATGGTTGAGGCAGCTACGGCTCCGGTTGCTCCCGTGACGCCGGAAACGATTCGGCCGATATAGAGAACCCATAAGACCGGCGCTGATGCCATAATCGTGTAATCGACTGCGGCCCCCGCAAGAGAAGCCAGAAGCACCGGACGCCGACCGTAAGCATCTGAAAACTGTCCAAGCACGGGCGCGAAGATGACCTGCATCAACGCATAGAGTGACAGCAAAGCACCATAGTGACCAGCGACCTGCTCCGCCGGCACAAGCTCGCGCAGAAGCGTCGGAAGGACCGGCATGATGAGGCCGAGTCCCATGGCGTCGAGACTGACGATCAGCAGGGCGATGATGGCAGAGCTGTGCACCTGAAACTCCAGCGACGCTCAATGCGAGCGACTTTATCAATGATAAGGACATAGACATAAAACTTATCGGTGATAAATTGTCAAGCGTTGGCGAAGGAACGTGAATGACCAAACTGGACAAAGGCACCGTGATCGCAGCGGCGCTGGAGCTGTTGAACGAGGTTGGCATGGACAACCTGACGACGCGAAAGCTCGCTGAACGCCTCAAGGTTCAGCAGCCTGCGCTTTACTGGCATTTCCAGAACAAGCGCGCGCTGCTTGACGCACTGGCCGAGGCGATGCTGACGGAACGCCACACCCGGTCCCTACCCAAGGAAAACGAGGACTGGCGGGTGTACCTGAAAGAAAACGCCCTGAGTTTCAGAATGGCGTTGCTCTCTTATCGCGACGGCGCGCGTATCCATGCCGGCACTCGACCGACAGAACCGAATTTTGGCACCGCCGAGACACAAATACGCTTTCTCTGCGCGGCGGGCTTTGGTCCGAAGCACGCTGTTTGGGCGCTCCGGGCGGTCAGTCACTATGTGGTCGGTTCCGTTCTCGAACAGCAGGCATCTGATGCCGATGAGAGAATGTCGGACAGATCAGATGTGTCCGGGCAGGCAGCATCGTCCTTCCTGCACGATCTGTTTCACGAGTTGGAAAAAGAAGGCATAGATGCTGCGTTCAACTTCGGACTTGACAGCCTCATCACCGGTTTCGAGCGGCTACGTTCATCTACAACAGATTAGGGGCTTATCCCCCTCTGCCGCGCGAGTTGCCACGATTCCGATCCGCCCTGCACGACGCCCATGACCTCGCGGCCGAGCTGGCGGTCGATGACCGGCCGCCAGCGGTGCCCTCCGTGATTTCGATGTCGAGATTGGGATAGTCCTTCCGATACTGGCCGACCAGCTCTGCAAGGAAGCTGCCCGGAATCAGGCCATAGACACCGATGCGTAGCCGGCCGCATTCGCCTTGCGCTGTCATGCCGGCGGTCTTGACGGCGTGATCGAGCTGATCGACGCCCACCGCGACCAGCTCCATGAAATGTCTGCCTGCATCCGTTAGCCGGACACCTCGCGCATGGCGCTCGAACAGCAGGACACCAAGATTTTCTCCAGCGCCTTCACGCGCGCGCTAACGCTCGACTGACTGACGCCGAGCGCGTTGGCCGCGTGCCGAAAATTCAGATGCTCGGCAACGGCCATGAATTGAACAAGGGAAATGAGCGGTATCCTGCCGGACAGGATACCGCCATTCATGAAGCTG
This sequence comes from Paracoccus sp. SJTW-4, assembly GCF_047716885.1. Lineage (NCBI taxonomy): Bacteria > Pseudomonadati > Pseudomonadota > Alphaproteobacteria > Rhodobacterales > Paracoccaceae > Paracoccus > Paracoccus sp. SJTW-4. The sequence continues at coordinate 556,673 of NZ_CP136681.1, forward strand.
CGATGACGGGTGCGCCACATGGGTGCCGACCGTCCTGCCAGTCGCCGGTCAGACGACCAGCGACCTCTCGGCGTGAACCTCACGGAATCGAAGTAGCGCAAGACCCGTCGAAACTAGCATCGCCATCGTCGTGGCGTAACAGATCACGGGCCAAGCCGTATCTCCGTTCAACAGCGTTACCGCTAGTGTCCCGACGATGCTGACGATCAGGCTTTGGACGCAGAAGTAGAAGGCGACTGCCGATCCTGCGATGTCGTCGAACTGTGCGAGAGCACCATTGGCGGTGACGGACACCGTGAAGACAATACCGACTGCCATTACCCACATTGGCAGGATGAAGCTGAGGAACGATGGTGAACCGAAAAGTTCACCGATTCCCAACAGAATCGCCCCGCAAACGAGCAACGCCATCCCACGCGCCGCGCATCCCGCAATGCCCCATCTGGCTACAAAGGACTTCGCGAAACGGGTTGTCACAATCATGGCGAGTGCGACAGTGGCGAAAGCCAAACTGAACCCGATTTCGGAATAATCGGCTTGGCCTATGAGCACTCGGGGGGCTGTCGAGAAGAAGACGAAGAAGGTGCCCATGCCAGCGCTAAAGCCGACCGTATAAACCCAAAAGTTTGGACTCACGAAGATAGGCAAAACGGAACGGCGTGTGTTTACTTCATCCGAGGGGCGGGTTTCGTGCCATCTGAAACCGGCGTTCAAGAGTGCAGGCAACGCAAGTGCAGCCAGCGTGACGAATATCGCCCGCCATCCGAAAAACTCGCCGATCAGTGCTCCGGCGATGGGGCCAAGGGCGGGCACGAAGGCCAGCATCGAACTGAAAAGACCGTAGATGACGACACCCTCCGGGCGGCTGGCATAAACGTCGCGAACCGTCGCGAACGTCGCTACCAACGCCGCCGACGCGCCGACCGCTTGTAGCAGGCGAAAAGCGACGAAGGCTGCGGCCGTTGACGACCATGCCGCTCCGAGAGAAGCGACGATGAAAAGCGCCCCACCCGCAAGCAAGATCGGCCGTCGCCCGATGCGATCCGATATTGGGCCAAAGATCACCTGCCCCACGCCGAGCATAACCATGTAGAGGCTCAACGTGAGCTGGATCATGGATGGCGTCGTGTTCAGGATGCCGGGCATCGCTGGGACGACGGGGAGATAAATATCCATCGCCAGTGACGCGAGGATGTCGAAGGGAGCCATCAGCAGCAGGGCTGCCGGCAACGTATAAGCCCACGCGGGGCGTGTGATAGTCATGACGAATCAACCGCTCGATCAAGGATTCCGGGCGGCGTCTGCTCGTCAACAATCAGATTGGGGATTGATCTTACAGAACGCCGCAACAACAGTGCTTGTTGTTGCGGCTTACTTGTCGGCCGACTTGGCGTTTCCCATGCTGATAGCCCCACATTTGGCAATACGAATATCTATCTCCTATCCGAATAGCGCCGGTGTCGCAACGCCGTTTCAGGTGCTCTAAAGTCCCAACCCCCTTTGCCGCCCCAACCGCCACAACACCGATCCGCCCTGCACGACGCCCATGACCTCGCGGCCGAACTGGCGGTCGATGACCGGCCGCCAGCGGCTAGATTCAGTCGGTGCGGGCGATCTGCCCCATGTGGCTGGCAAGGCAGAGCAGATTTTTCAGCGTGGCGCTGCGGTTGGACGGCGACCAGATGGCCGAGAACGTAATCGGTTCCGGCTCGTCGGCGAACGGCAGGAAGACGACGCCGGACGTTGGCAGCAGCGCCGTGGCTGCCCCGACGATGGTGATGCCGAACCCCTGTCCGACCATGGACAATAGGGTGCCGCGCCCCACGTCGAAACGCAGAATCGACGGCGCGGGCCAGCGCCCGGCGAGGCGCAAAACGATATGGTCATGCGCTTGCGGGCCGGTGCCGCCATGCCGGACTAGGAACGTCTCGCCGACCAGATCGGCCCATGTGACGCTTGCCTGCCCGGCGAGACGGTGCCGCTCCGACAGAACGGCGACCAGCGGTTCCGTCCAGATGCGGCGGGAATTGCAGTCGGGCAGTTCGGGCGTGCCGGCCACAAAAACTATGTCGAGCATGTCGGCGCGAAGCTGCATGACGGTATCGCGGGCCGTGCCCTCGGCGATTTCGACCTCGATGCCGGGGTGGTCTTCGCGGTATTGGTCGATCAAGTTTGCGAGGAAGCTGTGTGGAATCAGGGCATGGATACCGATGCGAAGCCGACCGCTTTCGCCGGCTGCCGCCATGCCGGCGGTCTTCACGGCATGGTCAAGTTGGTCGATGCCGGCCGCGATCCGCTCGACAAAATGGCGTCCGGCTTCTGTCAGGCGAACGCCGCGCGCATGGCGCTCGAACACGAGGATGCCAAGATCGTCCTCCAGCGCCTTCACGCGGGCGCTGACGCTGGATTGCGCCACACCGAGCGCATTGGCGGCGTGTCGAAAGTTGAGATATTCGGCGACGGCAATCGTCTGGATGAGCGAGGCAAGGGGAATACGCGATCCAAGCGCGGTCGGCATCCCCCATTGGCGGTCGGTCAGTGATGTTGACTGTTTCCGCCGTCGCATATTCGCCACCCTATGAGGTAGCGAAGGAACGGATTATCCAGCCTAACCCACGCGAAAAGCTCTCACCCCAATCATCGGGTTCGCTCTCGATCTGCGAGGAAAGGGCTGGATATTCGGCCGCGTGATCCCGAAGGAAAGTGGCGACGCGCGCACGGGTTGCAGCTTCGTCGCCGGCTTGCCATGCTACTTGCGTCGCGACCGATCCGAGCATGAAGTTCGATAATGTGTATCCCGCATGGATAATGTCGGCCTTCGGCAATCCCGCCCTTGCGAGGGTTGCGCGAAGATGTTCGGATCGGACCAAGGCATTGGGACCGAGCAGCGGCCGGAAGCCGAACAGGCTGGTTGACCAAGGATGCCGTAGAAGCGTCTGCCGCCATTCTGTTAGGAAGCGGATCAACTCCTTGTCCCATTTCAACGGTTCTGTTGGCAGAGGGATTTCACCGAGAACGCTATCCAGTGCCAGTTCAAGCACATCGTCGCGTGTCTCGACATGCCAGTAGAGGGATGCGGCACCGGCGTTCAGATGTTCCGCCAGTTTGCGGATCGTCAGGCCGTCTTGGCCCCGCATGTCTAGAATCTCGACAGCGGCTTGGACGATGCGGTCCCGCGTCAGCGCGGGAACGTCGCGCACTCGCTTGGCTGGTTTCAGCCAAATCGTCGAGGAACCGCGCTCCGTCTGCGATGGTCCGTTCTTAGTCATTCCTACTCCCGCAAACTTGACAGTCGAGCGTGTCCTAGTGCATCACTCTATCAATCGAACATTGTTCGAGTCAACGATCATCGATCTATCGCACTGTGTGGCGAGTCCATCGGAACGCCGCGCACGGATAGCGGGCGCTGCATTGCGCCGAAGATGGAAACAATCGAGACAAGAGCGGAAGCAAGAATGAGCAATCAAAACGATACCCATGGCGGCTTGGCAGATCGAAATTTCCTCGCCGTCTTGCCGATCTCAGATGGCGTGGTAACGATCAGAGCCATGTCGGATGCAGATGCGGAAGCATATGCCGCCGGGACGAACGATGCTTCGGTCAAGCACTTCGCTCACCTGCCGTTGGACGAATATACGCCGCAGATCGTTCGTGACATGATCCGGGGTACGATTGCAGACGGATTGCGCGATGGAACCTTGGCCGTCCTGACAATCTCGGATGCTCCCTCGGATTCGTTTCTCGGAAGTCTGGTGATCTTTGACGTGAAACCGGATGACGCGGAGATTGGCTATTGGGTCGCGCCGGAGCATCGTGGCCGAAAGGTATCGGGTCGCGCGCTCGCGCTGGCCGTGGAAATGGCCCGCAAGTTGGGCCTGAGAAAGCTCCGCGCTCGAACGGTTCAAGAAAACCCTGCATCGGAGCGGGTTCTTCTCAACGCGGGATTTGAACAGGTGGGTGAAGTCCGGCCAGAGATTGTTCCCTCCGGCAAGACCGAAATGAGCGTGAACTATCTCGTCGAGGTTTGAGGCATAAGGGCGGCACCTAGATGCTTAGCCCTCTTTGCCGCCCCAACTGCCACGAAACCGATCCGCCCTGCACGACGCCCATGACCTCGCGGCCGAGCTGGCGGTCGATGATGGGCCGCCACGGGACTAGCGTAAACTCGTGGGACTTCTCAACCACGGCGAACTTGCCGCTCGATAGCTGCACGGTGCCGGTGAACTTGCCGCTGACGTTCTCTCCGTCCGTGGCGGTTCGGAACGGTAGGCCCTTGCTCTCGGCCATCTCCGCGCCAACGCGGGCAACCTCCCGCTCGCGCAGCGTGGCGAGAAGGCTACGCCGATAGAAGATGCGGCCGTTCCGTGCTCGGGTGGCGTCGCCCTGTTCGATATGATGCTCGCGGCGCTGGTCCATCGCCTCGCGCACCTGCTGGCCGAAGCCGGCCGGCGCAAGGTCGGCCGTCTCGCCATGGATCAGCCGCCGGTCCAGCCAGGTCGCGCCATCCGAACCGATCTGCTTGCCTAGATCGACCGGGGAAAGGACGCGAACGCTGGCCTGCCGGTCACGGCCGGCGTCATAGGCGGCGGCACGGCTGACCAGATCATCGGGGATGCGCCATTGGTCGGTGTCGATCCGCTCGACGATCCCGGCCCGGCGTAGCGCCTCCAGCCGCCGGACATGGGCATCGACATAGCCCTCATAGTCGCCGCCGGGAACGCGGCCCTCGAACTTCGCCTGCTCCAGATGGCGGCTCGGCCGATAGATGCCGTCCTCGGCGATGGCGGTGATGGTGCGGTCGGACGGCCGGGCTGCCGCCTCGGCCGGGCCGATCTCGATGATGCTGCCGATGCGGGCATCCTCCAGCCGCTCGGGCGCAATGCCGGCAATGTGGTGCGTGCGGCCTTCGATCCCGTCCACCACGATTGTCAGGTTCTCGCCCAGCTCGTCGGATAGATGCTTGTCCACGACGCGGCCAAAGATCGGCGTCTCGGGCACTCCGTCATGGATTTGGAAACTCATGGGATCGCGCTCGCCGCCCTGCGGGCCGAGCGCCTTCTGCATGGTGCGGATAATGTCGCCGCGCTCGCCCAACTCGCGCAGGGCCGGTTCCATGTCCTTGCTCAATTCCCAAACGGCGGGCGCGTGTTCGGTCGCCAGCCCCATCTTCTCCAGCTTGCCGAGACGGCGCAAACGCAGCGTCCGCTCGAACTGCCGCCTCGGCTCTGCCGGTTCATGGCGCAGGTCGAGGAAACGGGCATCGGCTTCCTCGGCCATGGCGCGGTCGATCCGGGTGAAACGGTCTTGGTCGATTTCGGCCGACAGCTTGCGGGTCTGCTCGATCTCGGTGACGGGGCCGAGTTCCAGACTGGCAAGCTCGCTGGCGCGTTCGCGCAGGCCGGCCGAAAGATAGTCGCCATTGATGACTAGATCCCCGCCGCTATCGTCGCGGCCGTTGACGACGATATGCACATGGGGATGGCCGGTGTTGTAGTGATTGACGGCAACCCAATCGAGTTTCGTGCCAAGGTCCGCTTCCACCTGTTGCATGAAATCGCGGGTGTAGGCCGTGAGGTCCGCCAGCTCCGCGCCGTCCTCGGGCGAGACGATGAATCTGAATTGATGTCGGTCGTCCTTGCCGCGATCAAGGAAGGCGTCGCCATCGGTGCGGTCCTCGGTCGCCGAATAGAGCCGCCCGCGCTCGCCATCGCGTGACGTGCCGTCGCGCTGGACATAGCGCAGATGCGCGCGGGCGCGTCCGCCCTTCCACGCGGCCCTGACGCTAAGCGGCTTGACCATCACGCGGCGGCTGCCGGGCTGGCGATGATGCCATTGACCGGAGATGTTGCGGGCGCGCACGAAGCTCGCGCCCCGGCCGCGCTTCACGCCCTTGCCGCTGGCGACCACGGCGCGGGACCGTCCCGGCGATGACGGGCGGGCGGATGACGGCATGGAAGGATCGCGGGAGGCGGCTGCCTGATGCTGCCGGGTGATCTTCTTGACCTGCGTGAAAAAGCTCTTGGTCTTACCGGCCTTCGGCGTGTCGGATCGGATGCGGCCGGGCTTCGGACGGAAGCGGTTTTCGTCGTCGGCGCTCATGGGCGCGACTCCAGCGAAAACCGCTGAGAACAGGCTGATATGGGCCTATGGTGCCGCTCGAAACCGTGCAAAGCCAAGGCTTTGCACGAAATCGCGGCACGCGGCCCCTCAAAACCATGGTGCCGGAACCGGCAACCTAACCAGTGTGCAGACAACAACAATTTCCAGAAGCGGCCCGATATGGTGCCGTCTTCTTTAATCTTGCCCTCCGCCCTTTCTGCCTTTTCTGCCCCTCCTGCCTTCATGGTCCTGCTCCATCCGCTGCACGATCCTGCACACCGCGAGGCGCTGCGGAGCGCGCCGCCGGCTCGTCCGGCAAAGCGAATTTGAGCCGCCATGTGCGCCATGCTTCGGCAACCGCCCCGGTGCCGGGAAACAGGTCGTCGAGCGTATCGTCGGGACGCGCGGCGACCATCTCGAAAGCCCAATGGCAGACCGCTTCGGGCTTTGCGCCAGTGAGGCCACGGCGAAGCGTGATGCTCTCCTGAATCCAGTCCCGCATCACCAGCCGTTTGCTGACGACAGGCTTTCGCGCCGCCTTCACGATGACCGGCTCCCACGCAAAGGCGACCGGGATATTGCGTTTGAACGCCGCAAATCCCTTCACCCATGCCATCCATCGCGCGCCCGTCCTCTCGACCAGCGGGGCAAGCGTTGCGATAGAGCGCGGCGTCGCGGCGGCGTGCAATATCCAGCCGTCATAGTTGCGATCCAGCCGCTCGATCAGGCGCACATGATCGACCTCGCCCGCGTAATCGGGATGGTCCCGATAGAGGTGCGCGCAGCCGATATAGGGCGGGTCGGCATAGGCGATCTTCATCGGCGATCCGGCTCCGAAACGGCAGCAAACAGATCGCCGGATTGCGCCTCGGACGGCAGCGCGGGCGCAGTTCGGGCGTCGGTCGAGCGTGTGACAAACATCGGTGATTCACGCCAATCTGGCGGCGGTGGCGGTGCCGATGACGGCGGTTCGGTTGCAGCCGCGCCGCCGAGGATCGGCGCGAGCGCGGCAACATAGGCCCGCGTTTCGGCCGGCAGCGTGCGGCCGGTCGCAAGGTATTCGTCATAGCGGCCGGGACCGGCATTGTAGGCCGCCAGCATCGCCGCGACATTGCCATAGCGGTCGAACATTTCGCGCAGGTATGCCGTGCCTGCGAGGATGTTGTCGCGCTGGTCGTAGGGATCGCGTCCGAGGCTGTAGCGGACGCGCAGGCCCGCCCATGTGTCGGGCATCACCTGCATCAATCCCATCGCGCCGGCCGACGAAATCGCGCGCACATCGCCCGCGCTCTCGGCACGTAGCACCGCGACGATCCAATGCTGCGGTATGCCGAAACGCTGCGACGCCTCGGCGATGTGAGCCGCATAAGGATGGGCGGCGGCCGGGCGCTCGACGGGCGCGGATTGCGCGACCGCGCCGCCCGGTCCGGCGCAGACGGAAAGCGCGCCGGCCAGTATCAGGACGGCATAATGCCATGCAGTCCTGTCTCCGCTTCGCCACCAGCCTGCCAGCGTGCTCGCGGCGGTCAAGGGCAAGGCGCAAGCGCCGGCCGATGGCCGCCCCTGACCTTTGCTGCGCGCGCCGGCCGTCCGGTGGCCGAGCGGGACGGAGGGATGAGACGGCTTTTCCGCGAACAAAGGGATGACGATCTTGGACCGGATGGCGGGCCGGACGCGCGCGGCCGTCATTCCTCATCCTCGACTTTCCGGGGGTGCTTCCAACGCAGCGTCCAGACCGAAGGATCGTCGTTGGACTGGAACAGCTTGGCGCGGATCGGGAACGGGAAGATCGGTCCCTCCAGCCTCATCGACACGAAGTCGCCGGCATTTTCGCTGGCGTCCTTCCATGCAGGGCCGGCGTCCGGGCCGTCCTCGCTATCGAGACGCACGCGATAGTCGGGCGCGTTCTTCACGTCGCTCGGCTTGGCCGGAACGATGAACAGCTTATCGCGGAGGCCGAACGAATGTAGCTTCCCGGCATAGCCGGTTTCGGTGCGGGTGAAGGTGCCTATTTCTGCCATGGGAAATCTCCTGTGATTGGCTTTCGGGGATGGTTTCAGTGCGTCGGCGCGCGCCACTCGTAGCGGCCGACGCCTTCCTCATCGGTCCAGAGCGGGACCGCTCGGCCGATGACGGAAGCTGCGGGGATGGGTCCGAAATAGCGGCCGTCGAGGCTGTCGCGGACTTCCCAATTCATGAGGAAAAGCTGGTCGTCGCCGATGACGCGGCAGCCCTGCCAGACGGGCAGATCGCGGCCGAGGCTGTCGCGCTCCAGCGCCTCGCCCATCTCGATCCCGTTCACCGTGATCGTAGATCGCAAGCGGCAAACCCGCTGTCCCGGAAGGCCCAAGACGCGCTTCAACAGCGGGACGCCGCGCGCGATATAGCCGCGCTCGACCATGAAGGCGGCGAGCGGTTCGGGCGGCATGACGGCGACCAGCTCGGGCACGTCGAGCGCGTCGGCCGGCTCGACGGTGTAGAAGCCGATGGGCGCGCTGGCTGTGGCGTTCCAGATGAGTTTCACGGGCCACTCGACGGCGCTGGCGGCGGCGATGCCGATGATGGCGAGCGCCGTCACCGTGAGGGTGCGGCGGCGCGTCATGGCTCGATCCTTCGGCGGTGAAGCCACGCGGCATGTCGCTCGGGCGTGTAAGCGTGCGGCTCCAGATTGGCGGTCAAACGGTTGTGGAGGTGCCGCCAGTGTTCCGGTGCAGCGTCGGCCGGATCGAGGCCGAGCGATTCCACGGCGTCGATGGCGGCAAGCCCGCGCTGCACCTTCGGCCAACCGTCGAGGCGCAACAGGATTTCGCCGCCGGGGCGGACGAAGGGCAATGTTTGGTATGGCTCGCCGCGCCCGAGTGCCCGCACAATGTCGATGCGGGAAACGACCGTGCCATGGTCGCCTTTCGCCCATCGGACGAAGGCGAAGACGCTGCCCGGCGCGAAGCCGACGACACTCCGGCGGCGGTCGATGATCTGTTCGTAGCTCTTGCGGCCGAAGCGTATCCAGTGCTCGATGCGGCGCTTCTCGAACGTGAGTTCAACCAATGTCGTGAAGGGCGCAGGCCCGTCCGGCAGCGGACGGCCGTGCGCGCTGCGATGGGCGCGGCGGGTCATTGTGCGTCTCCGGCAATGTGCTGGTGGGGATTGCGCGCGTGCGCTGCGTCAACGGCGAGCATCATGGCTCGCCGCTCGCGGCAGAACCGGCACCACGCTTCGCCTGCGCGCGCGTCAAAGAAAAAGAGTTAGATTCTCTGTTAGATAAGTTAGCGGTTGGATTCCGCTTTTCAGGCCAAAGCATTAGCTGCGGTTCGTGCGCCTGATGTGCCGATAGTCTTGCGCCTGATGTGCCGATACCCCGTGCGCCTGATGTGCCGATGGGTTTAACAGGGTTATCAACAGTGCCTGTTGATAAGTTTTCGGGGCGGATGCGCAGCAGTTCGCGGCCGTCTTCCCGCTCGATCTGGAGGTGGTAGCCGGGGAGTTGCTGGCGGGCCGCGATCCGGCGCAGGTCGAGCGCGAAATCGGAAGGCCGCGCGAGGCTGCCGGATTTCTGATGAAGGTGCGCGACCTCGAAAATCCAGCCGTGGCGCTGGTGGCCGGCGTGTTTTCTGGCGACGCGGTAAAGCCATCGCTCGATGCCGCCCGTGAGCCGGAAATAGGCCGGGTCAATTGTCAACACCAGCGAGCGGTCGATGACGCTGTTGTAGAACCATTCGGGCAGGACGAACTCCATGCCCTCGACGCGGCCGGCGCGCGTCGTCATTTCCTCCCACTCGTTGATCCATGAGAATTGCCGGCGACGCCAATGCGGGCCGTTGCGGATCGTGGTGGCGATGACGGTGGATTGCAGCCGCGCCAGCGCGGCCTTGAGCAATAGATATTGCCGGTTGCCGGTCGGGCGGCCGATGGCGCGCAACAGATGGTAGGGCGTGAAGCGGAAGAAACGCGAAGTCGTGAGGCCGTCATTCTCGGCCGCGACGATCTGCGACGCCGCCCATATCAGCACATCGGCGTCCCATATCGTCGCCATGCCGTGTTCGGGCATCCCGAACACCTGCACCTCTATGTCGGCGGCCTTGTAGAGAATCGGCTTGGTGCGCGGGGTCTTCGCCAGCGAGAAAAACGGCCGTTCCATCAAGTCGCGCTGGTCGCGCGGCGGCGCATCGCCCGTTGCGACCACGAAGGGGTCTAGGCGGCTGCGCTCGCTGTCCTCGGTCGGCGGCGCGGGGGTGTGATCGTCCTCGCGCAGCATCTAGCACTCGTCCCGTTCTTCGGGTGTGAGCGGACGCGCGGGAAAGACGGTGCCGGCGGTCTTGTCGCGGGTGGATTTACGTTCGCCGACCGCGCTCCAGTCCTCCAGATCGCGGACGGTGTAGAGGACGCGACCGCCGACCTTGCGATAGGTCGGGCCGGTGCCGTAGGTGCGATGTTTCTCAAGAGTGCGGATGGATATGCCGAGGAAGCGCGCGGCTTCCTTGGTGCGCAACAGGCGCGGCGGCAGGCCCGCAAGCGGGTTGGGCATGGATCACCTCCAGTCGGGATTGGGCTGCCGGGGGCGGCAGCGGACTGTGGCGAACCATGGCGAGGGATCGGCGGCGCGTAGCGTGCCGCATTTGCGTCTATGCGCTGGCGGCACCCCCCTCGGGGGCGTCGCTGGCTAGTAGGTGAAGGATTTCAACGGCTCGTTGCCTGCCGCGCCGAATAGGCAAAGACATCCGCGCGCAGCTCGGCTAAGATCATGGGTGGAGCAGACGCGCTGCTCCGGGGCGTCGAAACCCCTCTGTTACCGTTTGGTGCCGGCCGTTACGGCACCGCACTCCTTGACCTATGGTCGGGGAGCCTGTGGCGTATACAACAGGCTTTCCGAGCTAAAGGCCATGGGGCCGTGTAACAGCGGTTTCGAACTCCCCGATCACCAAGAGTCAGAGAGAATCGTTTGCGGGGGCGCACCGCAGACAAGCTCTCTCGGATACGGGGGATGACTATGCGGGTTCCTGTCGAACTCGATCCCGATGTGGACGACGAAGCGCCAGCCGGCGACGCCATAACCACCTATGACGAACGCCACTACGTTACCTATCTGCGCCTTCTCGATGCGAAGGCCGAGGGCGCGGACTGGAAGGAAGTCGCGCGGATCGTGCTGCACCGCGATCCGGCAGCCGAGGAACTTCGGACCTATCGTTGCTGGCAAAGCCACCTCGAACGCGCGCAATGGCTATCGCGAGAGGGCTATCGTAAGATTCTGGAACAGGCGGCAGCTAACAAGGCGTGAGCATCGGCGGTTTTCAGTTTACTTCACCTCGGAAGCTTTGGAATTTCACGATATCCGGCCGGCAGGAATCGACCTCATCGCTGACGTTTCGCGTGGCTTTGTCACGTCCTAAAAGCTGATATGCCTCTCAATTGTTGGCCCATTCTGAACAGGTCAACTCATACGTTACCTCGCCGTGCTCCGTGCCGGGTATGGGGTCGGGAAAATCCAAGAAATCCGTCCGCGTGTGTTTCATACCAACCTTCTCCATTACACGGCGCGACCCTTGGTTGACCGCCATTGTATTGGCCACAATCTTGTCATATCCTGCGACCTCGAAGCCCCAACCGATAAGAGCCAAAGCTCCTTCAGTTGCCAGCCCCTGACCCCAAGCCTCCCGGCGCAGTCGATATCCGATCTGAGCTAACGCCCTCCCTTTCGGCAACAAGCAGAACCAGCCGACAAACTCGTCATCCGCATTGCGTCGCGCTGTCCAGACGTTCGGCTCGGTTCCTCGTGGCATGAGAAACGGCGCGGTCGTCGAATCGATCCTGTCATGATCAACCGCACCATTGTTAAGAAACCGCATCACTTCTGGGTCAAGCTCTAGCTGGATGAAGTTAACACGATCCACCGGAGTGCAAGGACTGAGAATCAAACGCAGCGTCTTTAGTAAGGTCATGGAAAATTTCCTCAAAATACATTTCAGGCATGGTCGTGCGAAAACATAGATTAAGCAACGAGTTATTCAGTTGAGAAGCCGCCTTGCCGTTCTTGACACATGAAGCAGTTTGTTAGATCCACTCCATTCCTGCTGAAGTTCTCGTAGGAATTCTAAAGTCCGCAACATTTCCCCGAGGGCTGGCTTTCCGGTTCTTTTCGTATCGCACCTCTTTGTTGCACCGGGCAGTAAGCTTGCGACTTGCAACAAGACGGTGCTCGCTAACGATCAACGCTTGCCGGGCTTGATAGGGTAGTGGAGCAGCAGGCGATAGCCGCCCCGCATCATCTTGATACCGTGCGCGACCAAGCGGCGAGCTTTGTTCTTGCGCGGATCGTTCTCGAAATCCTCCTTAGTGCCTCGAAAGCCGAGCAGGACTTCGGCGATGGTGCGATAGCTCTCGCCATGCAACCGAGCGTCAAGCGCGCGCAGCGACAGGATATGCCATTGCCGGAGCTGGGCAGGGACCGCGCGGAAATCGGGACCGGGTGCCCGGCCGTTGAGGGACCGCCAGAAACGGCGGGCAGCGTGAGCGCGAAGCTCCAGAAAGGAATCCATCGGCAGGGTGACGGCATAGAAGGCGGCGGCGTCGGGAGTCGCCTCGGGAAGCCAGAATTGATGTGTGACGCCATCAACCTGCCAGATACCATGCCAGCCATCGGCAGCGCGGCGCAGATCAAGGCCGGCGAGATGAGCCAGCGTCAATATCGGTTCGGTGTCGCCGTCCTTATGCTCGACCGGCGACAGCATCACCGCTTGCGGTTGAAGGTTCGGACTCCAGATTGGCGTCGGCCAGTCATGCGGCGCGTCGGGATCGCACGGGAAATCGCAACCCCCAGCGATCCGCGAACGCTGCAAGGTCACGGCCGGACGGTCCTCCGGTTAGTGCGATGGTCTGGAACTCCTGACGATAATCGTCATTCCGGCGCAGATATTCCCAAGCGAAACCGGCGGCCGAAATGTGCTTCGCGTGCCTGTATGCCACCGGCGAACGCCAGTCGATGCTAAGCATGGCGTCACCTCCCAAAGCCGGGGCGCGCAAGGCAGCGCCCAGCCCTTAGAGGTTCAAAGATCGCTAGAAATATAGAAGCCGCTCAAAGCAGATACCTTGAGCGGCCAGTCCGATCATTCTTGGTTATTTTTTGCTTAACACTATTTCGATGATTCCGCGATACGCCCGCCCGCAAAATGCGGGCAAGGTGCTCCGGTTTTCATTGACTGGAAAACACATGCACCTCGTTGTGTGAGGTTTCGACTGTGAAAAACTCACCGTTCATTTCAGCATCACGGGCTATTGCTTTCCAATCAATGTAGTAGCGCAGCGCCTCGGGGATCGTGGTGCCGCTTTCAGCGGTCAAGTCCTCCATGAAGTCGGCAAGGCTAGCGAACTGGCCGTGATAGCAGTCCTGCAAGGCGGTTTCGGCTTGGTCCATGTCGCCGACGAACTGCTCCAGCAAGCCAGCGCCTAACGCGCCATGCTCTGCGATGAACGCGCCGATGCGCGCCACGGTGTCGATGCCGGCATATTCCTTGATGGTGACGCCCTCGAAGCCCTCGTAGTCATGGATGGCATATTCCTCCGCGTGCTCGATGGGGGACCGTGCGAGCATGGCCGCAATTTCGTCCCTGATTTCATCCGCGTCCTGATCCGCGTCGATCCAAGCCCCATGCAGATAGCCGTTATTGTAGGCAGCAAGGCAGGCGACATAGATGCGGGGATTGCTGTCGGAAAGGTTGGTCATGTCTCTGATCCTCGGGTTTGGGGTTCAGAGCAGCGAAGCGCCGCTCCTGAACCCTTGCCGGGCGGCGAGCCACGGGTAGCAAGGCGCAGGAGAAGTCTTTGGCACCGTGGAATAAATGGAGGGGACCCGCTTGCGGGGAGCGGGCCGTTTATGCCGCGAAAGGCCGGAGAGTTTTCGGGGGATCACCCGGCCACGCAGCTCGGCCCCGGCCGAGACCGTGGTTGGGGACACCCCTTCGCCCCGTTAAGCGGATGGCCTTGCGTGGGGGAACCGGCGGTTCCCTAGATGGACGGGGCGCGCTTGCGCGACCTGGCCCAAGGATGCGGGCGGCGTTCGGCTTGACCGAACCCCCCGCCAGTGTGATCGCCGCGCCCGCGCGGGGATCTCGAAACCTTCTCAGGCCAGAGCTTTCCAGCCCGCCCCGGCCAAGGGGACGGGGCAGGGCCTTGCAGGCGACGAGCTGGACGCGCCATCCCACAGCGAAGGATAGCGAGGCGACTTGTGGTAAGGTCTGGCCTCGCAAAAGGCCGAGGGAACCGAGGGAAGATCGTCACCCGAAGGGCCGAGATTTGCGGGCCGAACGGACCATGCCCCCGCGTCGATCCGCTGGCTCGGAACGAGACGGCGGGCGGCGCACCTGGGGGGCAGGGACGGGCGGCGCGCAAAGCTCGGGGAGTGGGCCGGTGCAGCCGGCGCACGAGTAGAGCCTGGTCCTGGGCGGGCGTGTCCTCGCGCCACTGCACGAGGTCACGAACGATCAGGATTTGCCATGCCCGGAAAAACGGTGAGCGTAATAAATAATGCCTCGAAGCAGTGCAATTGCCACATATGTTTGATATTATAATGACGCGCAATCATCTAAGATATAAAGAGAAAATGGCGATCCGATGCTTGAAATTATGGACATTTTTAAAACTATCTCTCAAGTCGCTATCCCGCTTCCACGGGGTGTTCGCACCCAACAGTCGGCACCGGGCGTTGGTCACGCCGGCAAAACGGGGCAGGGGCAACAAGGTCAGGGTGGCTGATGAACCGGCAACACCAGCACAACGGCGAGCGTCGATGACATGGGCGCAACGGCTCAAGCGTGTTTTCAATATCGACATCGAGACCTGCAGCGGCTGCGGCGGCGCCATGAAAGTCATCGCCTGCATTGAAGACCCTATAGTGATCAAGCAGATCCTTGATCACCTGAAGCACAAAGCCGAAACCAGCGGGACCAGGGCGTTACCCGAAAGCCGGGCGCCACCGGCTGAGCTGCTCCTGGGTCTGTTTGACTGACGAGCCTGAAGGCCAACGATACCAATCAAAATGCTGCGTTCACAGCGCCGCGGCAGGGATCCGCCGTGCTGGTTGTCGGAAAAGGAGCCGCTAGTGGGAAAGAGGAGGGTAAATTTTCAGCGTTGCTGGCTCCCCGTCAGCCGGATTGGGTTGCATCGCAGGGGTGTCGAAAGAGTCAACTGCGGTCCAAAGCTGTTGGACTTGGGTGAAAAGGGCGTTTATTCTTCCTATACGTTGTCGGCAGCGGGCCAAAAAGGAATACGTCCATGCCCATCGAGGTGAAACCGGCTGTGAGCGCGGGTTCAAGCATATAGCCCGACAGGCGCGTATCCTTGCCGATCACGACACGATGGCGGTGGTCACCGCGACGAAAGACACGGCCAGCCGCCATGCCGACGCGCAAGGCGGTTTCCGCCGTCATCGCGCCTTCGTTGGCTTTGCCACGAATACCGTCTGTGCCGAAATATTTGCGCACCATAAGGTCGATTATCCTGTCGTCGGGTCGCCCTCAAAGGGGACATGCCTGCTGAACCGCGAATATAGAGAAATATCCCGAATGTGCAGTTAACGAATTCTTGCGGTTTCTTTCAGCGCCGCCAATACCGCCAGCCCGTCGCGCAAGGGGCGCGGCTCGTGTGTGCGGATGAAGTCAGCTCCACCTGCGGCGGCGGCAAGCTCTGCAGCGAGTGTCGCGGCCCCGACATCCCCCGGACCACGGCCTGTGAGCGCGCGCAGAAAGGATTTGCGCGAAACAGACAGAAGCACCGGCAAATCGAAGCGCAGCCGCAATTCATCGAACCGCGCCAGCACCGAGAGCGAGGTTTCGGGAGCAGCCCCCAGAAAAAACCCCATGCCGGGATCAAGGACAAGGCGGTTGCGTTTGATACCGGCACCCGTCAGCGCCGCGATGCGCGCGTCAAAGAACGCCGCAATGTGATCCATGATGTCGCCAGCGGGTGCCTCGCGCCGATCTGCCTGCCCGTCTTGCACCGAATGCATAACGACGAGTTTGGCAGATGATTTCGCCAATTGCGGATAGAACGCAGCGTCTGGAAAACCGCGAATATCATTGAGATAGGCCACACCACGCGACAAGGCATAGGCTTGCGTCGCGGGTTGATAACTGTCGAGCGAGACGGGAATGCCATCTGCCTTGAGCGCGTCCAGCACCGGCGCGATACGCGCGATTTCTGTGTCGGACGAAACAGGCGCGGCGTCGGGATTGCTGGATGCCGGACCGAGGTCGATCACATCTGCCCCCTCGGCCATCAGCTTACGCGCCTGCGCAATGGCTGCGTCTGGCGCCAGATACCGGCCTCCATCGGAGAAACTGTCCGAGGTTATGTTGACGATGCCGAAAATGATGAGCGATTTATTCATGGGGGCTTCTATAATAATAATAATCGAGCATGAGTCTCATCCTGCATTCCCCAAGTGGCGTGTCGTTTGAGGTGAAGATCGCCTGTATCCGAGCGCTAGACAAGGATTTTCTGCCGCAAGCGGCACCTGCGGTCGCGCAGACTGCTGGATCTGGACGGATCAGACCGCGAAGCCGCTGTTTCCTTGCCCAGGGGCGGCGTTTTTCAGCGCAGCGGACAGATCTGTCCAGCCGCTTTCGTTCAGTTTGAGCGTGGATCGCGATCATGCGCATAGCGGTGGCGCTCGCAATCGGCGGATAGCGGCGAGGATGGCGCGTACCATCGTGCCGGTGACAGCGACCTCGGCCAGCTGGAAGGTGATGGTGCGGGCGTGACGGACCACACGTGCCCCGATCTTGATCAGCTTCAGTTGCAGGCTGGTCAACGACCAGTCGGCCATGGCCTCGGGCAGCTCGATGCAGTGCAAGAAGGTGGCCAGGTTGTACGCCAGGGCGTGCAGTTGCAGCCGCACCTCATTGTCGCGGAACTTCCGGCACGACAGCCGCGTCCAGCGAAAGGCGTATTTGCCCTCTTTGATGTGCTGCTCGGCGGTGCCGCGCTGGTTGTAGAACCGCACCACCCAGTCCGGCTCCATCGGCAGGTTGGTGACGATGAAGCCGACACGCGGGAACAGTTCGCCCGGATGCCATTCGATCTTGGCGATCACCCGGCGTTCCTTGTCCCAGGACGCCGCCTGATACTCGAATTCCTCGAAGAACCGCTTGACCTTGGTCAGTGACGGCCGCCCGACAGGGCGCGTTAGCCGATGCGCGATCTTGTCCTTGAGGACCGCGTTTGCGGGCAGCCGGATGGCGTAGAAGAACCGCGCTTCTTCCAATCGCTCATAGATCGCCGGGATCGCGTAGGCAGCATCGGCCCGGAAGAACCTGCCACCAAGGTCGCGCTCCGCGTAGCGCGCAATGACGGGGTCGAGAACATCACGCCAGCCATCGGCGCTGTGGACGTTGCCATGGCGCAGGGCGCAGCGTTCCAGCATCCCGAACTGGTTGAACAGAAAGTTGGGGTGATAGCAGCTACAGTCGAAATGGCCATTCCAGGCGGACCCTTCCTGGTCGCCATGGGTCGGGCTGACCGAGCTGTCCATGTCCAGAACGATGTACTTCAGCCCGTTACGGTCATGGAACCGGTCGATCCATTGCCCGTTCAGGTCGGCCAGCGCGGCACGGTTCCCGGCCAGAGCCAGCGTCTCGGTCTCGAACCGTCCCATCTGCGATGCCGAGGCCGCTTGTGCATCGACCGCTCTGCCGCCGACAACTTGGCGCATGACCGGATCGCAGGCGAGACGGTTGGCGTCGTTGACATCCTCGTATCCGGCCAGCCGCCCAAAGACTGATTGCCGGAACAGGCCGTCGAGCCGATGGACCGTGTTCTTGCCAGAGCGAGTATCGCGCAGCGCCGCTGACGCCAAATCGGACAACCCGAGCGCGTCATCAAGCTCGCGCATCACCAGAAGGCCGCCGTCGGAACTGAGCTGCGTGCCGCGAAATTCCAGCCGCACGCGAGGGTCGAAATCCACCCGATCTGCCCGTTGCAAGCCCGCACCCTCTGGGTGATCCATGAAACGCGCCCCTCGCAGCCTTCAACACCATGTTTTATATAGGAAATATAATGGTCAGGACAGCGAAATCAGCGCCTTACTTGGGAAATGTGGGTTTTCTTGCGCCGCGCGAGGGCAACGCCCTTAGCAATCTTCTTCGTAGCGATCAGATAAGACGCGGCGGCAGCCGCGCCGGCCCGGAGGCGAACGCGCTTCCACATTGCGCCGTAGAGAGCCGGAGGGCCGCCAGTGACAAAGCCCCGGCGCGCAAGCGTCGGGGCCGCATTTCTAACTGGCGACAGTCATGCGTTAGGGGATTGAAGCCGAGTGGCCGAAACGCGCCGCTGCCGTGGGTCCGGCGTAGCCGAAAGCCCGGCCCGAAGGGCGACGCCCATACGTTCCTTACCTTCTTCTGTATTGACAGTGTGGATACAAACGCCCATATTCCGGTCATGGCAAAAACACGTCTCGCCCCCTCCGAATCTTCCCGCTCTGCGGCCGCTGTCGTCGCGGCGCGCGCCTCTGCGGCTGACGCCAAGGGCAGCATCAACCTGCGTATCGAAACCGGCACCCGCCAGCTCATCGACGATGCGGCGGCGGTCCTTGGTAAGACGCGCACCGAGTTCATGGTGGAAAGTGCACGGCGGCAAGCGGTGGATGTGCTGCTCGATCAGCGTTTGTTCACGCTGGACTCCGAACGCTACGACGCCTTCATGCACGCGCTCGACAATCCGCCCGCGCCGGGACCGAAGCTCAAGGCGCTGCTGCGCCGGACCCCGGCATGGCAGAAATAGACGACTCGCCGGACCATCCCGACCCGCGACTGTCTGCCCCCGTTCCGTTGACGGCGGAGCATGATCTTTCCGCGTTTGACTGCGGCGAGCCTGCACTGAACGACTGGCTGCGGCACCGGGCCTTGAAGAACGAAAGCCGGTTCTCGCGCACCTACGTCGTGTGCGCGGGAAATCGGGTCGTCGGCTATTTCTGTATCTCGGCGGGATCGGTTGAGCGGGGCGCAGCTCCCGGCAAGGTGCGACGCAACGCACCCGACCTGATTCCGGTTTCGATCATCGGGCGGCTCGCCGTTAGCCTCGACCATGCAGGCAAGGGCCTCGGCGCGGACCTGTTGTCGGACGCGCTGCGGCGGATCGCGCTGGCCTCGCAAAGCATCGGCATCGGGGCGGTGATGGTGCAAGCGAAGGATGGGGCGGCCAAACGCTTCTATCTGCGCTGCGCGGAGTTCATAGAATATCCCGAGGACAGCCGGACGCTGTTCCTGCCCATCGAAACCGTTGTCGCGGGTTTTGGTTAGATTGGAGAGGCCGACCTTGAGGATGGCCAACCAAGGACCGTGACGGTATAATCCTGTTTCATCGAGCACATTTACCGAGTCGATGCCAACTGCCGGCAGTTCCCGCTTCCAGCGATAGATGGCGAAATGTCGAACTTCATCGCCAGCCCAAAAAGTTCAATAATTTCAAGATCGAACTTTTCTGACGGTAGCCTAGACGGTATCTCGATATGCGAAAAAATATTTTCGCATTATTTTTCAATGCACTAGGTTGACCCAAAATTATCGAGTGGGAATGATCCCCGGCAGCTAAGGGAAGGAAGCGCCATGTCCGGTTGCGCCTGCGGCCATCACCACCACGGCCCGGCCTGCGGCCGTCCTGCACCAACCGGGACGCAGGTGGCGCTGTCCGTGCGGCTGGTCTGCGCCGGACCGGCCGAGCTGATGGCGGTGCTGGCGCATGTCGAGGATCACGTCGCGGCCTCTCGCGCCGAGCCGGGGTGCCTCTATTTCGCGATCTCGCAGACCGAGGACCCGCTGGTCTGGCAGGTCGAAGAGCTGTTTCGCGACGAGCAGGCGCTGGCGGCGCATCGCGCCCGCACCGCGGCCAGCGACTGGGCGGCGGCGACCGCCGGCATCGCCCGCGACATCCACCGGCTCGCCGCATGACGGCGGCGCACCCCCAGATCACCATCCGCCCCGAGACCCCGGCGGATATCGAGCCCATCGCCCGGCTGCTGGATGCGGCCTTTGGCGGCGCGGCGGAATCGCGGCTGGTGGAAGCGCTGCGCGCGGACGGCGATCTGGCGCTGTCGCTGGTCGCCGAGGATGCAGGCGGCATCGTCGGGCATCTGGCGCTGTCTCCGGTGGCGGCGCCGTTTCCCGCGCTGGCGCTGGCGCCGCTGGCGG
Source organism: Paracoccus sp. SJTW-4 (assembly GCF_047716885.1). Taxonomy (NCBI): domain Bacteria; kingdom Pseudomonadati; phylum Pseudomonadota; class Alphaproteobacteria; order Rhodobacterales; family Paracoccaceae; genus Paracoccus; species Paracoccus sp. SJTW-4. The sequence goes on from NZ_CP136681.1 coordinate 576,946, forward strand.
TGGCGCCCGCCCAGCAGCGCCGGGGCATCGGCGCGGCGCTGGTTGCCGCGGCACAGGCCCTGCGCCCCGATGCCACGATCATCGTGCTGGGCGACCCGGCCTATTACGGCCGCTTCGGCTTTCGCCCGGTCGCGTGGGACTGCGCGTTTTCCGGCCCCTATCTGCAGGCGGTGGGGCCGCATCTGCCGGTGCAGGCGCGGCTGGACTACGCCCCCGCCTTTACCCGCGAGTTCCCGCCGGAAGAAAGCTAGGCGGACAGCTCCGTCTCGGTTTCCTCGCGCCCGGGGATGCGCAGGCGCACGCGCTTGATGCGTCGCGGGCCGGCCTCGACGATCTCGAACTCGGCGCCGCTTTCGTCGGCGATCACCTCGCCCGCGCAGGGCACCCGCCCGGCCAGCATGAAGATCAGCCCGCCCAGCGTGTCGATTTCCTCTTCATAGACGCCGCCGGTCAGCTTCAGCCCGACCTCGGCCTCGACCCGCTCGATGGGGGCGCGGGCCAGCACCAGCCACTGGCCGGGGCCCTCCGGCACCCACAGATCCTCGTCGCTTTCGTCGTGCTCGTCGTCGATCTGGCCAATCACCTGCTCGATCAGGTCCTCGATGGTGACCAGCCCGTCCACGCCGCCGTATTCATCGATCAGCAGCGCCATGTGGATGCGCTTCTGCTGCATCTGCTGCAGCAGCGCCCCGATCGGCATCGATCCCGGCACGTAAAGCAGCGGCCGCAGCAGCGGGCGCAGCGCAAAACGCGGCGCCGACTTCGGGGCGAAGCCGTGCTTGAGCGCCAGGTCCTTGAGATGGACCAGCCCCAGCGGCTCGTCCAGGTTGCCGCGATAGACCGGCAGCCGCGAATAGCCGTGGTCGCGGAACACCTCAACCAGCTCCTGCAGGCCGACGGTGACCGGCACCGCCACAATGTCGGCGCGGGTCAGCGCCACGTCGTCCACGGTCTTGCGGCGCAGGTTGAGGATGCTGGGCGCCTCGGCCGAGGTCGCGGCCTCCATCATCGAATCGGGGCCCTGTTCGTCGTCGCCGGGCGCCAGCGGCACCAGCGTCTTGAGGATGCGGCCCAGCAGGCGCCGCGCCGGCGCCTCGCGCGGGGCAGAGGCAGGATCCGCAGCATGATCGGGGGCGGAAGGTTGCGGGGGCGCAAGGTCACGGGCGACCAACCCCGGCGATGGTTCCGGTTCGGGTTCCGCGGCCAGCGCGGCGCTGTCCGGGCCGCCGTTCCTGGCGGGGCCGTGGTCGGGCCGGGCGGGGGTCTGGGGAAGGCTCATCGGCTCAGTGCTCTCGGTAAGGGTCGGGAATGTCCAGCGTCGCGAGGATCGCGCGCTCTGCATCCTCCATGGTGTCGGCGTCAGCGTCGTCTTCGTGATCATAGCCGGCCAGATGCAGGATGGCATGGACCAGCAGATGGGTGGCGTGATCGGCCAGCGGCTTGCCCTGCGCCGCGGCCTCGCGCGCGCAGGTGTCATAGCTGATGGCGATGTCGCCCAGCTCGTCGGCGTCAAGCGGTGCGGGCACCGCCCCGGGCGCGCGCGGGGCCGGGTCGGCCGCGGGCCAGCTGAGCACGTTGGTGGGCTGGGGCTTGCCGCGGAAATCCGCGTTCAGCGCGGCGATGCGGTCGTCGTCGCAGCCCATCACCACGATCTCGGGCGCATCCTCGCCCGCGGATGGCAGGCCCAGATGCCGCAGCGTGGCGGCGGCGGCACGGGCGGCAAGCGCCTCGAGTCCGGCCTTTTCCCATCGCTCATCCTCGATCACCACGTCGACCGGGGTGCCGGCGGCGGCATCGGAGAGTGCGCGGTCACTCATCGCGCGGCCCCGATCCCGCCGCCGCCCGCCAGTCGCGGCGGGGCGGATAGGCGCCGTAGCCGGCGCGGGGCAGCGCCGGGTCGCCGCCGGCCTCGTCGTCGGCGTCATAGGCCTGGATGATGCGGGCGACCAGCGGGTGGCGCACCACATCGGCGGCGGTGAAATAGTTGAACGAGATCCCCGGCACCCCGGCCAGGATGCGTTCGGCGTCACGTAGCCCCGACTGCATCCCGCGCGGCAGATCGACCTGGGTGCGGTCGCCGGTGATGACCATGCGCGAGCCCTCGCCCAGCCGGGTCAGGAACATCTTCATCTGCATGGTGGTGGCGTTCTGCGCCTCGTCCAGCACCACGAAGGCATTGGACAGCGTGCGCCCGCGCATGAAGGCCAGCGGCGCGATCTCGATGCGCTTTTCCTCCATCAGCTTCTGCATCTGCTTGGCGGGCAGGAAATCGTTCAGCGCGTCATACAGCGGCTGCATGTAGGGATCGACTTTTTCCTTGGCGTCGCCGGGCAGGAAACCCAGCCGCTCGCCCGCCTCGACCGCGGGGCGCGACAGGATGATCCGGTCGACATGGCCGCCGATCAGCATGGTGACGCCCACCGCGACGGCCAGATAGGTCTTGCCCGTCCCCGCCGGGCCGATGCCGAAGGCGAGTTCATTGGCCAGCAGGCTGCGGACGTAATCCTTCTGCGCCTCGGTGCGCGGCTCGATGGTCTTTTTCCGGGTGCGCAGCTCGATGCGGCCCTGGCCGAACATTTCCAGCTGCTCGGCCGGGGTGGCGGCGGGTCGGTCGTCGCCGCCCATGCGCAGGGCGGAATCGACGTCGGACAGATCGACCTCGCGCCCCTGTTCCAGGCGGGCGTAAAGCGCGCGCAGGATGCGGGCGGCGTCGTCCTGGGCGTCGCCTGCGCCGGCGACCTGCAGCTGGTTGCCGCGGTGCAGGATATGGACGCCGAGCGCCTGTTCCAGCCGCGCGATATGGCGGTCATGCGGACCGCACAGCTCGATCAGCAAGCGGTTGTCGGGAAACTCCAGCAGGGTTTCGCCCGTCTGGGCGGTCGGGTTCGTCGGGGTCAGACCCACTGCGTCCTCATCCTTGGTACTGGTGTCATGTTGCAGGCGATGTCGGGGTTTTCAACCCTGATGCCAGGGGAACGCCGCAGGCGGGTGAAAAGTTTGACCGCCCGGGCCGGAGGGCGCCTCACGCCCCCGGGTCCAGCGGCCGGCCCTCGACAAAGGCGCGCAGCACCGGGTCGGGGTCGCTGTCGAGCCCGCCCGCGGGCGCCGTGACCGGCCCCTGCCAGCGGATGCGGCCGCGGTCCAGCAGCGCCACCCGGTCGGCGATGGTGCGCACGCTGCGCATGTCGTGGGTGATGGTGATGGCGGTGGCGCCGGTCTGGGTGACGATGCCGCGGATCAGCTCGCTGATCGCGGTGGCGCGCTGCGGGTCGAGCCCGGCGGTGGGTTCGTCGAAAAACAGCACCGCCGGGTCGGTGGCGATGGCGCGGGCCAGCGCCACGCGCTTGCGCATGCCCCCCGACAAGTCGGCCGGCATCCGGTCGGCGACCTCGGGGCCAAGGCCCACGCGCGACAGGCTGGCGATGGCGCGTTCGCGGGCCTTTGCGGCCGGCATCTGGCGCAGCAGGCGGAAGCCCACATTGCGCCAGACCGGCAGGCTGTCGAACAGCGCCCCGCTTTGGAACAGCATCCCGAAATCCTGCATGAACCGCGCCCGCAGCCGCGCATCGGCAGGGGCGCCGTGCAGCAGCACCTCGCCGCGGTCGGCGGCCTCGAGCCCCAGCACCAGCCGCAGCAGCACGGATTTTCCGCTGCCCGAGCCCCCGATCACCACCAGGCTTTCGCCGCGCGCCAGCGTCAGGTCCACCCCGTCCAGCACCTTGTTGGCGCCGAAGGACTTGGCGAGGCCGCGGATCTCGATCACCGGCGGCGTGTCGGGCGCGGGACGGGGCGCGGGGCGGGGCTGGGAGGCGGCGCTCATGTGAAGAACAGGCTCGTCAGGATGAAATTCGAGGCGAGGATGCCGACCGAGGCCGCGACCACCGAGTTGGTGGTGGCCCGCCCGACCCCCACCGCGCCGCGGCTGGCACGCATCCCGAACCAGCAGCCCGCCAGCGCGATGATGGCACCGAACACCGCGCCCTTGATCAGCCCCGACACCACGTCCCAGATTTCCAGATAGGACCAGGAGTTCGACAGATACGCCTGCGAGGTGAAGCCCAGCGTGGTGGTGCCGACCAGCCAGCCGCCCATGATCCCGATCACGTCGCCGACGCCGACCAGCAGCGGCAGCGCCAGCACCGCCGCCCACAGCCGCGGCGTCACCAGCCAGCCCACCGGGTCGGTGGACAGCGTGACCAGCGCATCGATCTGTTCGGTGACCCGCATCGAGCCGATCTCGGCCGCGATCGAAGAGGCTACCCGCGCCGCCACCATCAGCCCGCCCAGCACCGGCCCCAGCTCGCGCAGCATCCCGATGGCGACGATGGCGGGGACCACATCCTCGGCCTGGAAGCGCTGGCCGCCGGCGTCGATCTGCAGGGCCAGCGCCGCGCCGGTGAACAGCGCGGTCAGCCCGACCACCGGCAGCGACAGCCAGCCGATGCGCAGCAGCTGTTCCAGCAGCGGCCGCGGCGCATAGCCGGGCGCCCCCACCGCCCGCGCGGCGAAGATCGCCACCGCCCCGACCAGCCGAATCGTCGCCAGCGTGGCGCGGCCGACGGCGCGCACCCCGTCAGCAGGGCGCAGGGATATCCGGCGGGTGCTCATGCCGCCGCCCGGCCCATCGGCCTCTGCCCTGTCCGTGGAGGATTGCCGCGCAAGTCATCCAGACGCCCCCGATCCGCTGCGATTCGTCCCGACGCTAGCACGCACATGCTGACGAACCGTTAAGATCGAAGATAGTGCCGCGGATAGCGCGGCCCCAGCGAGGTCAGGATCTCGTACCCGATGGTCCCGGCCAGCGCGGCCAGGTCGTCCACGCCCTGCCGCGCGTTCAGGATGTCCAGCGACTGCGGCAGCTCGGGCAGGTCGGTCACGTCGACGGTGATCAGGTCCATCGACACCCGCCCGACCATCGGCACCGAGCGCTCGCCCGCCCACAGCGGCACGTTCTTGCCCGACAGCGCCCGCAGCAGCCCGTCGGCATAGCCCGCCGCCACCGTGGCGATGCGGCTGGGGCGCGGCGCGGTCCAGGTGCAGCCGTAGCCCACCGCCTCGCCCGCCGCCACGCTGCGGGTCTGGATCACCTCCAGCGCCAGCGTCACCACCGGCCGCGCCCCCGCAAAGGGCTCGCCGCCGTAAAGCCCGATCCCCGGCCGGGTCACGTCAAAGTGATATTCCGATCCCAGCAGGATCCCCCCCGTCGCCGCCAGCGAACGCGGCGCGGCGATGCCGTCGGTCATCTGCCGGAACGCGCGCAGCTGGGCCTGGTTCGCCGGATGATCCGGCTCATCCGCGCACATCAGATGCGACATCACCAGCGCCGGGCCGGTGCCCTGCGGGCTGGGCGCCGACAACGCCTCGGACCGGATCGCGGCCCACTCGGCCGGCTCGAAGCCCAGCCGGTTCATGCCGCTGTCCAGCTGGATCGCGAAATCGCCGCGCGGGCGCAGGGTGCGGTCGCGGAAGAACTGCTCGGGGCTGTTCAGCACGGGAATCAACCCGTCGAGCCCCTGCCCCTCCATATGGCCGGACAGCACGAAGATCCGGGCATCCGCCCCCAGATGCGGGCGCAGCGCCCGGCCCTCGGAGGCCAGCGCCACGAAGAAATCCCGCGCGCCCGCCTCGTAAAGCGCCGGCGCCACCTGCGCCGCGCCCAGGCCATAGGCATCGGCCTTGACCACCGCCCCCGGGCGCGCGCGCGGTGCCTGCCCCGCCAGCGCCGTCCAGTTCGCCGCGATCGCGGCCAGATCTATCGTCAGTCCCATGTCGGAGGCATGGCGGCAGGGCGCCGCCCCGTCAAGCGGCCAGGCCGCCGCAGCGCGATCCTTTGCAGTTTCGCAATCGCTGGCGGCTGCTAACGCGGTATTTTGCAAACTTTCCCCTTTCCGCTTTGCTCGGCCCGCCGCTGGCCCTATTGTCCCCGCCAGTCACGAACGGAGGGCGGCATGAAGGATATTCCGGGACAGCTCGATGAGCTGCGGCAACAGGCGCGCATGGGTGGCGGGCAAAAGCGCATCGACGCCCAGCACGCCCGCGGCAAGCTGACCGCGCGCGAGCGGCTGGACATCCTTCTGGACGAGGGCTCGTTCGAAGAGTTCGACATGTTCGTCCGCCACCGCTCGACCGAGTTCGGGATGCAGGACGACCGCCCCTATGGCGACGGGGTGGTCACCGGCTGGGGCACGATCAACGGCCGCATGGTCTATGTGTTCAGCCAGGACTTCACCGTGTTCGGCGGCTCGCTGTCGGAAACCCATGCGCAGAAGATCTGCAAGATCATGGACATGGCGATGCAGAACGGCGCGCCGGTGATCGGGCTGAACGATTCGGGCGGCGCGCGGATTCAAGAGGGCGTGGCCTCGCTGGCCGGCTATGCGGACGTGTTCCAGCGCAACATCATGGCCAGCGGCGTGATCCCGCAGATCAGCGTCATCATGGGGCCGTGTGCAGGCGGCGCGGTCTATTCGCCGGCGATGACCGACTTCATCTTCATGGTGAAGGACACCTCTTACATGTTCGTGACCGGGCCGGACGTGGTGAAGACGGTGACCAACGAGGTGGTGACGGCGGAACAGCTGGGCGGCGCCTCGACCCATACCCGGAAATCCTCGGTCGCCGACGGCGCCTTTGAAAACGACGTGGAAACGCTGTCGGAAATCCGCCGGCTGTTCGACTTCCTGCCGCTGTCGAACCGGGAAAAGGCGCCGACGCGCCCGTTCTTCGACGACCCGGCGCGGATCGAGGATTCGCTCGACACGCTGATCCCCGACAACCCCAACCAGCCCTACGACATGAAGGAGCTGGTGCTGAAGATCGCCGACGAGGGCGATTTCTACGAGATCCAGCGCGATTTCGCCGGCAACATCATCACCGGCTTCATCCGCATCGAGGGGCAGACAGTCGGCGTGGTCGCCAACCAGCCGATGGTGCTGGCCGGCGTGCTGGACATCGATTCCAGCCGCAAGGCCGCGCGGTTCGTGCGCTTCTGCGACGCCTTCAACATCCCGATCCTGACCCTGGTCGACGTGCCCGGCTTCCTGCCCGGGACCAGCCAGGAATACGGCGGCGTCATCAAGCATGGCGCGAAACTGCTGTTCGCCTATGGCGAGGCGACGGTGCCGAAGGTCACCGTCATCACCCGCAAGGCCTATGGCGGCGCCTATGACGTGATGGCCTCGAAACACCTGCGCGGCGATTTCAACTATGCCTGGCCGACGGCGGAAATCGCGGTGATGGGCGCCAAGGGCGCGGTCGAAATCCTCTATCGCAGCGAGTTGGGCGATGCCGAAAAGATCGCGGCGCGGACCCGGGACTACGAGGACCGTTTCGCCAACCCCTTCGTCGCCGCCGAAAAGGGCTTCATCGACGAGGTGATCCAGCCGCGTTCGACCCGCAAGCGGGTGGCGCGGGCCTTCGCCTCGCTGCGCAACAAGCAGCTGTCGAATCCCTGGAAGAAACACGACAACATCCCGTTGTGAGCCCGCCCATGTAACCCCGGACCCCGGCCGTGTCCGTGCTGTCAGCCGTTCTTCTGTTCGCCTCGTCCCTGGCGGGATTCGCCTCCGAGGCGGCGCAGCCCCTGATCTCTGTGCCTTCGGGCGCCGAGGTCTGGCTGCAGGAGGAACGGTCCGACCGCATTCCCGGCCTGGGTCTGGTCCAGCGCTATCGTTTCGTCATGCCCTCGCTTGCCGCCCGTGTTCCCCCTGTCGACGAGACGACGTTCGATGACGTCGTCCCGCCCGACATGCTGGACGAACATCTGGAAGCGCCGCTGACCCCCGAGGAACAGGCCGAGCTGGACGAGCTGCTGGGCGGGTTCTCGATCGAGGCGGTGCCCGAGGTGGGCGAGGGCGAGACGCAGCCGTCAGAGCCCGAGGCCGCGCCGCTGCCGTCCGAGCTGTCGCCCCCCGATCCGGGGCCCGATCCGGCACCCGGCGATGCGGGGGCGGACCTGGCCGCCGAGCCCGACTGGATCGAGGACGAATCCGCCCTGCCCGCCGCGCCCGACATCCTGATGCAGGACCCGATCCACCGCGACATCATCTGGCTGTGCGAGAACTTCGTGCTGCCGCGCATCGCCCATCTCGAGCAGCTGCCCGCGCAGGTGGTGATCTCGCTGGCCTCGGCCCCCGGGCCGTTCGGCAGTTTCGACCCCGATATCGTGCAGATCTTCGAGGGATTCTCGATTCCCGCCAGCCGCAGCCATTGCGTATGGGAGCCGCTTTGATGCCCGTCCCACATGTTTTCCCGGCCCTGCCATGCGCAGATTCCCGCCGCCGTGATGCAAAGCTGCCACATCCGGCCCTTTACGCGCTGCCCCCGTGCTGTCGCGGTGCGGGCGGCGCAGGTAGAATGGCGCTGCGGCAGCATGGTGCGGCCGCATCTTCGAGCAGCCGGGGCCCCAAGACCCCGCCTTACAGGAGCCTGTCATGTCCAAGAAACTCGTCCTCGCCATGGGTCTCGTCGGCCTGGTCGCCGCCTGCCAGCAGCCGCAGCCCCAGCCGCTGCCCGAGCCCATGGTCGTCGCGCCCGAGCCGGTGTTCCAGGGCAAATACGGCGCCAACTGAGCGCCGGCTGCGCGGGCTTTCGGGTCCGCGCACCCAAACCGCCGGCCGCCGCGGCACGCCCGCGGCACGGCCCATCGCGTTCCCCGCCGCGCGCCTTGATGCGTTTTCCAGGAAAGGCGGGGCAGAATGCTGAAGCATCGCGGTTTTCCCGGCCGGCTGCCGTCGACCGACCATCAATTCGTTATCCGTCGCGCCAATGCCAAGGGCGCCACGCCGCTGGTGGCGCGAGAGCGTTACCGCGACCGTTCGCCCAGCGACCGCCGCGCCGATGTGGGGTTCCTGGCCGCGCTGATCGAGCACTTCGGCGACGAGCCTTTCGAACGCGGCAATCTCGACGCCGGGCGGCTGTCCTGGCTGCTGGGGCGCGAGGTGGTCGCCGTCGGCAAGCTGGACCCGCGCAGCTATGACCAGCTGCTGCGCGTCGACCTGGCCCGCGCCCGCGCCAGCTTCCCCGAGATCTTCGCCGGCCAGGACGCCCCCGACTTCGGCTGGGGGCAGGCCGACGACGAGCAGGACGACGACTTCGGCGACGATTCCGGCGAGGAGCGCCGGTGATGCGCATATTGATGCCTATTGCATGGTTTTCACTGCCTTGTCAGTTTGACCCGCGGGGCGACCATGCGATAGTCGTCCCGCACGCACTATCAATTGCCCTGAACCGGGCCTCGAATACAGGCAGAACAACATGCAGAAATCGCTCGTCCTCCGCGTTTGCGGCGTCGCTCTCATCGCCGCCGGCCTCTCGGCCTGCGCGCCGGGCTACAACACCGGCCTGTCGGCTGACACGCAGCGTGCCGCCGGTGGCGCCGTCGCCGGTGCCGTCATCGCCAAAGCCGTGGGCGAACGTGCCGCAACCGGCGCGCTCATCGGTGGCGCGGCGGGCGCGCTGTGCGACGACGTGGGCGTCTGCGCCCCCTGATCGCGGCTGCCGCCGTCGCGGATTCGCCGCCTGCGTCCCCTGCGGGCGCGGCGGCACCCGTTTCAACCAACTGTCGGCCGCCGACGGGGTGATTCCGCTCGGGACCGGCACTGACAGGAAAGACTCGACATGCTCAAACCCCTTCTCCTCGCGGGGATCGGCGCGGCGCTGGTCGCCGGCTGCACCCAGAACATCCGGCCCACCGACGCCGACCGCGCCATCATCGGCGCCGGCACCGGCTATGTCGTCCAGCAGGTCCGCGGCAAGGGCGGTTCCGACCGGCTCAAGGGCGCCGCGATCGGCGCCGTCGGCGGCGCGTTGTGCGACGACGTGGGCCTTTGCCAATAACCTGACCGCGACCGCGCCCGTCGCGCGGCTTGCAATTCCTCCAGGCCGTCCCGGTTTCGCTGACCGGGGCGGCTTTTCCACATCCAGCGCCATCCAGGGACCGCCATGTTCAAGAAGATCCTGATCGCCAACCGCGGCGAAATCGCCTGCCGAGTCATCAAGACCGCGAAGAAGATGGGGATCGCCACCGTCGCCGTCTATTCCGACGCCGACCGCAACGCCCTGCATGTGCGCATGGCGGACGAGGCCGTCCATATCGGCCCGCCCCCCGCGAACCAGTCCTATATCGTGATCGACAAGATCATGGAGGCGATCCGCCAGACCGGCGCCGAGGCTGTGCACCCGGGTTATGGTTTCCTGAGCGAGAACATGAACTTCGCCGCCGCTCTTGAGAAAGAGGGTGTGGCGTTCATCGGCCCGCCCTCGCCCGCGATCGAGGCGATGGGCGACAAGATCACCTCGAAGAAACTTGCGCAGGAAGCGGGCGTCAGCACCGTCCCCGGCTACATGGGGCTGATCGCCGACGCCGACGAGGCGGTGAAGATCTCGACCGAGATCGGCTATCCGGTGATGATCAAGGCCAGCGCCGGCGGCGGCGGCAAGGGGATGCGCATCGCCTGGAACGACCAGGAGGCACGCGAGGGCTTCGAATCGTCCAAGAACGAGGCCGCCAACAGCTTCGGCGACGACCGCATCTTCATCGAGAAATTCGTGACGCAGCCGCGCCACATCGAGATCCAGGTTCTGGCCGACCAGCACGGCAATTGCGTCTATCTGCACGAACGCGAATGCTCGATCCAGCGCCGCAACCAGAAGGTGATCGAAGAGGCGCCCTCGCCCTTCCTCGATGAGGCCACGCGCCGCGCGATGGGTGAGCAGGCGGTGGCGCTGGCCAAGGCGGTGGGCTATACCTCGGCGGGCACGGTCGAGTTCATCGTCGACGCGAACAAGAACTTCTATTTCCTTGAAATGAATACCCGTTTGCAGGTCGAGCACCCGGTGACCGAGCTGATCACCGGCGTCGATCTGGTCGAGCAGATGATTCGCGTCGCCGCGGGTGAAAAGCTGCCCTTCGCGCAGGAGGACCTCCGGATCAACGGCTGGGCCATCGAAAGCCGGCTGTATGCCGAGGACCCGTATCGCAACTTCCTGCCCTCGATCGGGCGGCTGACCCGCTATCGCCCGCCGGTGGAAACCGCCGCCGGGCCGCTGCAGGACGCGGGCAAATGGGTGCCGGCGCATCCGGGCGACGCGCCCGCGGTGGCGCAGACCGGGGTGCGCAACGACACCGGCGTCTACGAGGGCGGCGAGATCAGCATGTTCTATGACCCGATGATCGCCAAGCTCTGCACCTGGGCGCCCGACCGCGCCGCCGCGATCGAGGCGATGCGCGGCGCGCTGGACGGGTTCGAGGTCGAGGGAATCGGTCACAACCTGCCGTTCCTGTCGGCGGTGATGGACCACCCGCGCTTCGTCTCGGGCGACATCTCGACCGCCTTCATCGCCGAGGAATACCCCGAGGGCTTCCAGGGCGCGACCCTGCCCGACGCCGAGCTGGAACGCATCGCCGCGGCGGTCGCCGCCATGCATCGCGTCGCCGAAATCCGCCGCACCCAGATCAGCGGCCGGCTGGACAACCACGAACGCCGCGTGGGCCAGAACTGGGTGGTGTTCCTGGACAAGCGCGAGTTCCCGGTGCGGATCAACGCCGACAAGCAGGGCTCGACCGTCGAGGTGAACGGCGGCCGCAGCCTGCGCGTCGAATCGGACTGGAAACCGGGGATGTCGCTGGCGCGGCTGGTGGTGGACGGGGCGCCGCTGACACTCAAGGTCGATGCGATCCCGGCCGGGCTGCGCATCCGCACCCGCGGCGCCGAGATCCGCACCCATGTCCGCCGCCCGCGCTCGGCGGAACTGGCGCGGCTGATGCCCGAGAAACTGCCCCCGGATACCTCGCGCTTCCTGCTCTGCCCCATGCCGGGGCTGGTGGTGCGCATCAGCGTGGCCGAGGGCGACGAGGTGCAGGAGGGCCAGGCGCTGGCCACGGTCGAGGCGATGAAGATGGAAAACATCCTGCGCGCCGAGCGCAAGGGCGTGGTCAAGTCGATCAACGCCGAGGCCGGGCAGAGCCTGCAGGTGGACGAAGTCATCATGGAGTTCGAGTAACCTTGTCAGACCCGGCGGCCAGCAGCTTCAGCCCCCCGGTCGTGGCCGCGCTGGTCGCGGCCGCGGTGGCGGTGCTGGCCTGGCCGGTGAACGACTGGCTGAACCGCCGGCGCGCGCGTGCGCTGCGCGCCGAGCGGGTGGCCGACGTGCAGCGTGCGCTGCTGGCCGAAATCCGGGCGCATGTCGCCACGCTGGAAAAACAACGCCCGCGCGACGATGTGATGCGCGAGGCGGCGGCGACCAAGCTGACCATGGGCGACCACACGCTGACGCCACCCCATGACGCCAATGAGCGCATTTTTTGCGCCATCATGGCCGAGGTGCATGTCCTGCCGGGATGGGCCATCGACCCGGTGGTGCGTTATTACGGGTTGCTGGCGGCGCAGCGCGCCCTCGCACAGGACATCCGCGCCCATCTTGCGGACCGGCCGGACAGCGCAATCAGCATGTTCCAGCATTACCTGACACGGAATGACGAGATACTAAGGACCGGCCGCGAGGCGATGCTGATCCTGACCGCCAGCCTTGAGGGCGGGGAAGACGCCGTCAAGGCGCTGAAGGCCGCGTTGGAGAAACAAAAGAACGCGCAGATCCTGTCCGCCCTGCCGGGCGAACTGGATCAGCTGCGCGCGCGGCTTAATAAACGATCTTCGAATCCGAGGGGCCGGTGATGGGGGACAGACCGGCAATCGCCGCGATCTCGTTCGAGGTCTTTGCGTTCAGCAGCCGCTCGACCAGTTCATCGGTCGGGGTAAGCCGGCGACCCAAGGGGGCCTCGTCCGGCTTGGGCGCATCCGCCGCGTCGGACGGTTTGGCGACCCAGCGGCGCAATATCGACGTTCGAGCCATGGCGACCCCCTGCATCAGTGGCGCGCGACATGCGGCCTTACCGCAGAATATAGGGCGCCGCCCCGGTTCAGACAACAGCGCTTACCGGCCCCCATGCGCGCGGGTCTCGCCACGCCGCACCGGGGTCTTGTCGATGGCGCGGCCGATTTCGCGGCTATCCCAGGGCGAGGGCTTGCGGTCGATCACCGTGCCGTCAAGATCCAGCACCATCAACGAAAACCCCCGCGGCCGCAGCTTCTGCCGCCAGGGCGACTGCGCCGCCGGGTCGGTGTCGGTGATGACCGTCACGCGGCGGCGCTCGAGCGCTGCGGGGTCGCGCTGCAACAGCTCCATCTGCGTCGCGAATGCGGCATCGGCGGGGGTGTCGGCAAAGACCACCACCGGCCGGCGCTCGAACAGCAGCGCCTCGGGGGTGATGTCGGTGGCGGCGCGGATGTCCAGTTGCTCTGCCGCGGGCGGCTGGGGCGCGACCGGGGCGGCTGCGCTGTCGTCGCGCGGCGTGGTGCCGGGGCGGGCGGGGGCCGCGCGCTCGACCGTGATGCTGTCGGGTGGCGGCGTCGAGCCGCCCATCGCCAGCACCGGGCCGCAGGACATCAGAACCAACGCAAGACCCGTGAGCTTGCCAAGCAGAAATCTTATCATGTTTGGGAATATAGCGACTGCGGTCGCATCGGAAAGGACCATGAAATGACCAGCACCCCTGAACTTGACCAGTGGCGCGCCTTGGCCTCGAAAGAGCTGAAGGGCGCCGACCCCGATAGCCTGAACTGGGACACGCTGGAAGGGATCACCGTCAAGCCGCTGTATACCGAGGCTGACACCGCCGGGCTGGACCATATGGGCAGCCTGCCGGGGCTGGCGCCGTTCACCCGCGGCCCCCGCGCCACGATGTATGCCGGCCGCCCGTGGACGATCCGGCAATATGCGGGCTTTTCCACCGCCGAGGAATCGAACGCCTTCTACCGCCGCAACCTGGCCGCCGGGCAGCAGGGCGTGTCCGTCGCCTTCGACCTGGCCACGCACCGCGGCTATGACAGCGACCACCCGCGCGTGGAAGGCGACGTGGGCAAGGCCGGGGTCGCCATCGATTCGGTCGAGGACATGAAGATCCTGTTCGACGGCATCCCGCTGGACAAGGTGTCGGTGTCGATGACCATGAACGGGGCGGTGATCCCGATCCTGGCCAATTTCATCGTCGCGGGCGAGGAACAGGGCCACCCGCGCGCGGCGCTGTCGGGGACCATCCAGAACGACATCCTCAAGGAGTTCATGGTCCGCAACACCTATATCTATCCGCCCGAGCCCTCGATGCGGATCATCGCCGACATCATCGGCTATACCTCGGCCGAGATGCCGCGGTTCAACTCGATCTCGATTTCCGGCTATCACATGCAGGAAGCCGGGGCGAACCTGGTGCAGGAGCTGGCCTATACCCTGGCCGACGGCCGCGAATACGTGCGCGCCGCCATGGCCGCGGGCATGGACGTGGACGAATTCGCCGGGCGACTGTCGTTCTTCTTCGCCATCGGCATGAACTTCTTCATGGAGATCGCCAAGCTGCGGGCCGCGCGGCTGCTGTGGCACCGGATCATGACCGATTTCGGCGCGAAGAAACAGTCGAGCCTGATGCTGCGCACCCACTGCCAGACCTCGGGCGTCAGCCTGACCGAGCTCGACCCCTATAACAACGTCATCCGCACCGCATACGAGGCGATGAGCGCGGCGCTTGGCGGCACCCAGTCGCTGCACACCAACGCGCTGGACGAGGCGATCGCCCTGCCCACCGATTTTTCCGCCCGCATCGCCCGCAACACCCAGCTGATCCTGCAGGAAGAAACCGGCATCACTCATGTGGTCGATCCGCTGGCCGGGTCCTATTACATCGAATCGCTGACCGCCGAGCTGGCCGACAAGGCCTGGGCGATCATCGAGGAGGTCGAGGCGATGGGCGGCATGACCAAGGCCGTCGCCACCGGCCAGCCCAAGCTGCGCATCGAGGAAACCGCCGCCCGCCGGCAGGCAATGATCGACCGCGGCGAAGAGGTCATCGTCGGGGTCAACAAGTACCGCAAGGACAAGGAAGACCCGATCGACATCCTCGACATCGACAACATGGCGGTGCGCGCCGCGCAGATCGCGCGGCTGGAACGGATCCGCGCCACCCGCAACCAGGCCGCCTGCGACGCGGCGCTGGCCGAGATCACCCGCCGCGCCGCCGAGGGCGGCAACCTGCTGGAAGCCGCGGTCGAGGCGGCAAGGGCGCGTGCAACCGTTGGGGAAATCAGCATGGCGATGGAAAAGGAGTTCGGCCGCCACCGGGCCGAGGTGCGCACGCTCGCCGGGGTCTATGGCGCCGCTTATGAGGGCGACGAAGGCTTCGCCCGCATCCAGAAGGACGTCGAGGCGTTTGCCGAGACCGAGGGCCGGCGCCCGCGGATGCTGGTGGTCAAGATGGGCCAGGACGGCCACGACCGCGGCGCCAAGGTGATCGCCACCGCCTTCGCCGACATCGGTTTCGACGTCGACGTGGGGCCGCTGTTCCAGACCCCCGAGGAAGCCGCGCAGGATGCCGTCGACAACGACGTGCATATCGTCGGGATCTCGTCGCAAGCCGCCGGCCACAAGACGCTGGCGCCCAAGCTGATCGAGGCGCTGAAGGCTCAGGGCGCGGGCGACATCATCGTGATCTGCGGCGGCGTGATCCCGCAGCAGGATTACGAGTTCCTGCGCAACGCCGGCGTCGCCGCGATCTTCGGCCCCGGCACCAACATCCCGGCCGCCGCGCGCGAGATCCTGGATATCGTCAAGGCGAAACGCGCGGCGGCGTGACGTCGCCGCTGCAGCGGGGGCTTGCCGCCCCCCGCACCCCCCGGGGGTATTTGGGCCAGAAAGAAGCCCCGGACTGGCGCTCTTGCCCGAGGCCGGGGGACGTGCCACCAGTCGGCACATGGATCGGATCAGGCGTCCCGACGGTTTTCGGCGGGCCGCGGCGCGCAGGCGGCTTATGGCATGGTGCGAATAGACGGCGCCCCCTCGGTCTGGCACGAGTTGCCAGAGCCGCTCGCGCTCGAGATCGGGCGGGCGGTCGCCAGTTTCGGCCATCTCGAGGACATGCTGAAGCGTGCGATCTTCGCGCTGGACCAGCGCCGCCTGCCGGCCTCGATCCACGACCGGGACTTTCGCAGCTGGCTGCGCCGCATGGATCACGTCGCCGCCGATTCGCTGGGCACGCTGATCGAGCGGCTGGAACGCACGCTGGCGCGCGAGGGGCGCGCCGACCCCGAGCTGATCGCGCAGCTGGACGAGGTGAAATCCTGGCGCAACCTGCTGTGCCACGCCAACTGGCAGCCGCGCGGCGGTGCCTGGCAGCCGATCTTCGCCAACACCAGGGGCGAGATCTTCGACGGCACGCTGGATCCGCTGGACATCCGCGCCATCCGCGACATGTCGCTGGACAGCGCCCGGCGGGTGGCCCGGATCATCGAGGCGCTGGACGACGGCGGCAACGGCTGGATGGAGTGACCCCGGAGAGGAGCTTGGGCGCGATGGGCAGGGTTCTGGATTATCCGCCGGCATGGCTGGCAATGTTCGCGGCGGCGGCGTGGCTGGCGGGGCGGCTGTGGCCGATGCCGGTGGTGCCAGGCGCGGGCTGGGCGCTGCTGCTGTCGGGGTTGGTGCTGATGGCGGCGGCGGCCTGGGTGATGCTGCGCGGCGGCGCCACCGTGGACCCGACCCGGCCGCCGACCGCGCTGGTCACCCGCGGCCCCTATCGCCTGTCGCGCAACCCGATCTATCTGGCGGATGCGCTGATCCTGGCCGGGCTGTGCCTGCTGTGGCAGCCTTGGGCCGCGCTGCTGCTGGTGCCGGGGTTCATGGCGGTGATCCAGCACCGCTTCATCCGGCGCGAGGAAGCCTGGCTGCGCGCCCGCGACGCGCGCGGCTTCGACGCCTGGGCGGCGCGGACCCGGCGCTGGCTGTAGCCCCCTGCCCGTTCGCCCGCGTTGCCAAGCCGCGGCCCGCGGGATAACACGCGGCGACCGCGGCGCGGGTTCTGCCTGCCTCGCACCCCATCGTATACGAGGCCCCCATGTCCGCCACCCCTTCGCCCGCGTCGCCAGTGCCTGGCCCCGCGCCGCTGCGCCTTGGCATCGTCGGACTGGGCACCGTGGGCATCGGGGTGGTGAAGATCGTCCAGAACCACGCCGGCCTGCTGGCGGCGCGCGCCGGGCGGCCGCTGCAGATCACCGCCGTCTGCGCCCGCGACCGCACCCGCAACCGCGACGCCGACATTTCCGAATACGTCTGGGTGGACAGCCCGGTCGAGCTTGCCCTGCGCGACGACGTGGACGTGCTGGTCGAGCTGGTCGGCGGCACCGAGGGCGCCGCGCGCGAGGCGATCGAGCTGGCGCTGGACCACGGCAAGGACGTGGTGACCGCCAACAAGGCGCTGCTGGCCGTCCACGGTCAGGCGCTGGCCGAGCGGGCCGAGCGTCAGGGCCGCACCATCCGCTATGAGGCCGCGGTCGCCGGCGGCATCCCGGTGATCAAGGCGATCACCGAGAGCCTGGCCGGCAACCGCATCTCGCGGGTGATGGGGGTGATGAACGGCACCTGCAACTATATCCTGACCCGGATGCAGTCGGCCGGCCTGCCCTACGAGGCCGTGTTCGAAGAGGCGCGGCAGCTGGGATATCTCGAGGCCGACCCGACGCTGGACGTGGGCGGCATCGACGCCAGCCACAAGCTGGCGATCCTGGCCGCGCTGGCCTTCGGCACCCGCGTCGCCTTCGATTCGGTGGAGATCGAGGGGATCGAGCGGATCTCGATCGACGACATCAACCGCGCCGCCGACATGGGCTATCGCATCAAGCTGCTGGGGGTGGCGCAGATGACCGGCCGCGGGCTGGAACAGCGGATGTCGCCCTGCCTGGTGCCCGCCGACAGCCCGCTGGGCCAGCTGGAAGGCGGCACCAACATGGTGGTGGTCGAGGGCGATTCGGTCGGCCAGATCGTGCTGCGCGGCGCCGGCGCCGGCGAAGGCCCGACCGCCAGCGCGGTGATGTCCGACCTGGTGGAACTGGCCCGCGGCGTGCGGATGCCGGTGTTCGGCCAGCCCGCCGAGCGGCTGGCAGTGCCGCAGCCCGCCCGCACCGCGGTGCCCGCCGCCTATTACCTGCGGCTGACGCTCGCCGACAAGCCGGGCGCGCTGGCCAAGGTGGCGACGGTGCTGGGCGACGCCGGGATCTCCATCGACCGGATGCGCCAATACGGCCACACCGTCGGCGGCAGCGCCCCGGTGCTGATCGTCACCCACAAGACCACCCCCGAGGCGATCCAGCACGCGATGGAACAACTGCCCCGCACCGGCGTGGTCGAGGGCGAGCCGGTCGAGCTGCGTATCGAGGAAGTCTGAGGCCCGGGCAGCCCCACGGCAGGTCGCCGCGGGGCTCAGCGCCCCTCGCCCGGCACCGGCAGCAGATGACGCAGCCCCTGCGTCACGTCGGTGCGGATCGCCAGCCGCAGCGCCGGTTCGTCCCCCGCGCGCAGTGCCGCTAGGATCATGCGGTGATGGCGCGGGGCCTCGTTGCGGCGCATCTTCTGGTAGACGGCGCGCATGGTCGGCCCCAGCTGCAGCCAGATGGTTTCCAGCATCGCCAGCATCGCCGGGGCCTGCGCCCGCAGGTAGAGCGTGCGGTGGAACTCGAGATTGCTGCGGATATAGCCGACCGCATCGTGGTTTTGCGCCGCATCCCCGATCGCCGCATTGATCGCCGCCAGCCGGTCGATCAGCGCCAGATGCGCGCGGGGCAGCGCGCGGGACGCCAGCTCGGGCTCGATCAGCGCGCGCAGGGCGGCGAGCTCTTCCAGCCGCTCGACCGACAGCGCCGGGGTCGCCACCCGCCCCGAGGCCGACAGCGTCAGCGCCCCCTCGGCCACCAGCCGCCGCACCGCCTCGCGTGCAGGGGTCATGCTGACCCGCGCCTCGGCCGCGATGCCGCGCAGGGTCAGCGCCTTGCCCGGCGGCAGCTCGCCCAGCATGATCCGGCCGCGCAGGCTGCGATACAGCCGCTCATGCGCCGAGGGCTGCGGCGGCGACGCGGCCGGGGCGCTGGCCGGGGCGGATGAGGTCGGGGTCGGGGCGGTTCTGGGGCTGATCATGCCGATTTGTGATCACGTTTCCGCCACGCTGTCAATTTCACGCCCCTCCTCCGCGTTATCCTCCTCGGCCGCAGCGCCGCGGAACTGCCAGGCGTGCAGCGTGCCGCCATGCGTGCGCAGCCAAGCCCGCCGCGCCGCGTAATCGGGACACAGCCGCGCCACCGCCGCCCAGAAATCCGGCGAATGGTCCATATGCGCCAGATGCGCGACCTCGTGCGCGGCGACGTAGTCCAGCACCTCGGGCGGGGCCATCGCCAGCCGCCAGGAATACATCAGTCGCCCGCGATCGGTGCAGCTGCCCCAGCGCGACCGTGTGTCGCGCAGCGCGATGGCGGTGAAGCGCCGCCCCAGGGCCGCGGCGTGGCGGTCGCTGGCCGCCGCCAGCCGCGCCTGCGCCAGCCCGCGCAGAAAGGCCGCCGCGGTCAGGCCCGGCGGCCGCAGCCCCGGCAGGATCAGCGCCTCGCCCTCGACCTGCGGGGCGCGGACATCGGCCGGGGTCAGCAGCAGCGCCCGCCCCTCGACCGGCAGCAGCGCGCCGAAGGCCACCACCCGCGCCGGCGGCAGCGCCGCCAGCGCGCGGGACAGCCAGTCGCCCTGCTGGCGCAGAAAGGCCAGCGCCTGAGATTCCGGCATCCGTCGCGGCAGGGTCAGCGTCACCGAGCCGTCGCGCCGCGACACCCGCAGCGTCATCCGCCGCGCCCCCGCATGGCGGCGCAGCGTCACCTCGGTCCCGTTCTCAAGGATCATCCTGCCGCCCAAAATCCCCGTCCCCTCGCCCGCCCCGCCGCCGGTGGGGCGAAAGCCTTTGACACCCCCGGAACCCTGTGGCAGGGGAGGCCGGATTTACCTGACCTTTGGCGAAAAGAGAACACCATGCCCAAAGAGGAATGGGGCACCAAGCGCCTTTGCCCCAGCTGCGGAAGCCGCTTCTATGACCTGCGCAACGACCCGATGACCTGCCCGGTCTGCAACGCCCAGTTTTCGGCCGAAAGCCTGGCGACGGCGCGCGGCCGCGCCCTGATCAGCGAGAAGACCGCCCGCGACGCCGATCAGGACGACGTGGTCGATGACGATCTGGACGATGCCGCCGACGGGGGCGAGCTGGACGACGATCTGCTGGACGACGACGATGACGCGGATGTCTCGCTGGACGAGATCGCCGATGTCGCCGAGCCCGACGAGGACTGAGCGCCCCGCGACCCCTGCCACGAAAGCCCCCCTTTGCGGGGGCTTTTCCTTTTCCGCCAGCCGGTTCCGCCACAATCTTCGCAGTTGCAACGAAACCGCGATTTTCCCTCTTGCACCCCGCCGCAACACCCCATATACGACCCCCCACGCGGGCGGCGCCAGACGCAGCCCGGACCTCCGGTGGGGCCATAGCTCAGTTGGTAGAGCGCTTGAATGGCATTCAAGAGGTCAGGGGTTCGACTCCCCTTGGCTCCACCAAACTTCCTTGCGATTTCTCTGTGAAAACAAGGCTCTAGGCTTAGGCCTTAGGGGCGCTATCCCACAATTTATCCCACATCGCGCGCCGGATGGGGGAGGATTTCCGCGAACCTTGCGGGACGGAAGTTTGAGGTGGGGCCACTGGGGCGGCCGAGTTTTCGGCTCGTCAATCCAGCCTCCAAGGGATCGGTACGACGACGTGGCGCTGCCGGGCCAACGGCCTACGTGCGGCAACGGAGCGATGCGCTCAACCGCTTTGCTGTGCACTTAGTGGTCGCGCCGTTCTCCGCATATGTCGCCATGGTCTTCAACGACGCATTCGCTTCCCGAAGCCTAGTATCCATCCTGCACGCTCGGGACATTGGGACAATACGGACAGAACCCCTCGCCAGCCTTTAAATACTGGGCTTTTGATTGTCCCGCTTGTCCGGGGGGCTTGGGACAAAACCCTTTTGTCCGGGCCGGAACCGTTCCGGGCTTATCGGAATGACAAAGCAGCGCGCCTTCCTCCAGATCCATCGGCCTAGCTTGTGCGCTACACCGCCCCCAGCCCGCTGTGTCCGTCCACCTAAACTAGGGACTTCCAGGGTTCTTCAGCTACGGCCACGACAAGCAGGCTTCGCTACAGGCCGCATTGCTCCATCGGGCAGGCGTTGCAAAAGGCTCGTTATGTGCGTTCGTCAGCTCGCGCTTGGCCTTACCGCCCGATGGCATCACGCGGCACATTCAGGGAGCAGGCTGTTGATTTTCACCCAGAACTGAGCCGGGTAGGCGCATAATTTTCACTGAGAATTGAGCCATGTGAACCTTTCCCCAACGCAGTGAGCGGCGGGGGCAACGGAGTGATCCACATGGGACTTTTGAACATCATCCGACGAATGCATTTGCGGCAGAATCTGTCGATCCGCGAGATTGCGCGGCGCACGGGACTGTCACGGAATACCGTGACGAAGCATCTTGCGGCGGGCACGATCGAGCCGACCTTTGCCACGCCGGAGCGGCCGAGCAAGCTTGACCCCTTCGCCGAGAAGCTGGCCGGCTGGCTGAAGACCGAGGCCGGGAAGTCGCGCAAGCAGCGGCGGACGCTGAAGCAATTGCATGCCGATCTTGAGGCGCTCGGCTTCACCGGCTCTTACGGCCGGGTTGCAGCCTTTGCACGGCAATGGCGGGCAGATCGGCAGCGTGAGCAGCAGACCACGGGGCGCGGAAC
Source organism: Paracoccus sp. SJTW-4 (assembly GCF_047716885.1). Classification (NCBI taxonomy): domain Bacteria; kingdom Pseudomonadati; phylum Pseudomonadota; class Alphaproteobacteria; order Rhodobacterales; family Paracoccaceae; genus Paracoccus; species Paracoccus sp. SJTW-4. The sequence goes on from NZ_CP136681.1 coordinate 598,613, forward strand.
CTTCGTTCCGCTGTCTTTCCGCCCAGGCGAAGCCTTCCAGTTCGACTGGAGCGAGGACTTTGCCGTTCTGGGCGGCGAGCGCACGAAGCTGCAGATGGCCCATATCAAGCTGGCGCACAGCCGCGCCTTTCTGGTTCGCGCCTATCTCTTGCAGACACACGAGATGCTGTTCGATGCCCATTGGCATGGCTTCCGCGTCTTCGGCGGTGTGCCCGGTCGCGGGATCTACGACAATATGCGGACGGCGGTGGATCGCGTCGGCCGCGGCAAGGAACGGCAGATCAACATCCGCTTCCTCGCGATGGCAAACCATTATGTCTTTGAGCCGGAATTCTGCAATCCGGCGGCAGGGTGGGAGAAGGGGCAGGTCGAGAAGAACGTCCGGGATTCCCGCCACCAGATCTTGCAAGCGATGCCGGACTTTCCCGACCTTGCCGCGCTGAATGTCTGGCTGGAGCAGCGCTGTCAGGACCTGTGGCGCGAGACGGCACACGGCACCTTGCCGGGCTCGATCGCCGATGTCTGGGGCGAGGAGCGGGCGAGCTTGATGCCGTTGCCCACAGCCTTTGATGGCTTCGTCGAGCAGAGCAAGCGCGTCTCGCCCACCTGCCTGATCAGCTTCGAGCGCAATCGCTACAGCGTTCCGGCACCCTTTGCGAACCGGCCTGTCAGCCTGCGGATTTATCCGGACCGGCTGGTCGTGGCGGCCGAGGGCAACATCCTGTGCGAACACCGGCGGATCATCGAGCGCAGCCACCAGCTACCACCGCGAACGATCTATGACTGGCGACATTACCTGGCGGTCGTGCAACGCAAGCCCGGGGCGCTTCGGAATGGCGCGCCCTTCCTGGAATTGCCGCCGGCTTTCCGGCAGTTGCAGGAGCACATGTTACGCAAGCCCGGTGGTGATCGCGAGATGGTCGATGTCCTCGCTCTCGTGCTCCATCACGATGAGCAAGCCGTGCTCACCGCCGTGGAACTGGCCCTGGCCGAGGGCGTGCCCACCAAGACCCATGTCCTGAACCTGCTGCACCGGCTGGTCGACGGCAAGGTGGTGGGGGGACCGCCGCTGGATACGCCACACGCGCTGGCCCTGCGCCGTGAGCCCAAGGCCAATGTCGAGCGCTATGACGGGTTGCGCACCCAAATCGCCGGAGGCCGCCATGCGTCATGATCCCGCCAGCGGCGCCATCGTCATCATGCTTCGCAGCCTGAAGATGCATGGCATGGCGCAGGCTGTCACTGATCTGATCGAGCAAGGCGCCCCGGCCTTTGAAGCCGCCATCCCGATCTTGTCGCAGCTGCTGAAGGCCGAATTGGCTGAGCGTGAAGTCCGTTCCATCGCCTATCACATGAAAGCCGCGCGTTTCCCTGCCTACAAGGATCTGGCGGGCTTCGACTTCTCGGCCAGCGAGGTGAATGAGGCGACGGTGCGCCAGTTGCACCGCTGCGAGTTCATGAGCGGCGCCGAAAATATCGTGCTGATCGGCGGGCCGGGCACCGGCAAGACCCATGTCGCGACCGCACTCGGCATCCAAGCCATCGAGCATCACCGCCGAAAGGTTCGCTTCTTCTCGACCATAGAACTGGTCAACACCCTCGAACAGGAGAAAGCCAGGGGCAAGGCCGGGCAGGTCGCCGAAAGCCTGACCCGCCTCGACCTCGTGATCCTCGACGAACTGGGATACCTGCCCTTCAGCGCCTCCGGCGGTGCATTGCTCTTCCATCTGCTGAGCAAGCTTTACGAACGCACCAGCGTCGTTATCACCACCAATCTCAGCTTCAGCGAATGGGCGACGGTCTTCGGCGATGCCAAGATGACCACCGCGCTGCTCGACCGGCTTACTCATCGCTGCCACATCCTGGAGACCGGAAACGACAGCTTCCGCTTCAAGGCCAGTTCAGCCGCAGCAGCCCAGAAAAAGGAGGGGACGTCACATGCCTTGACCCCAGCTTGACCCTCAATCCATAGTCAGAGGTGGCTCAATTCTCGATGGAAAACCCGGCTCAGTTCTGGGTGAAAATCAACACGCGAGGGCGTTCTGGATCAGAATGTCGCGACCTGTGCCGGACAGCGCCATGGCCAGCGCATTTGCCAGCGGGTCGTTCGGCCCTTGGGACGAGATGGTGAAAGCAGACATGGGGCCAGTCCTTTAAGCGGCGCTTGTGGTATTATAATACCCTATGGATGCGTGCGTTGCTAGTGCGGACTTACGCATTGCCACATGCATCAGTCATGAAATCGCCGACCAGCATCTTGCAGGCATGTAACTGTGCGATGCTTCGCGCTGCTACCGCGCGGATCTTCGGGTCGTCAGGGGCACCACTTTCTTGGGCGATTGCGTAGGAATACCGGCCGGTGGAGTCCGTGACGACGGCAAGCCATGCAAAATGACCGGCGTGGGGATTTAGCGTCATGGCCGGAAAGGCTGACATTTCATCGAGGGTCAACCGCACGGCAGTGATGGCTGCGCCGCTACGAAAGTGGCGAAGAAACACCCTTCGCAGGATGCGCTGGGCATCCTCACCATCAGCGCGGATGAACCCTCCCTGCCTCCCGACCATGATGCTTGTCCTGGCTGCTTCCTCAGCAAGAGCGTCCGCATTGGCGCGATAATAGGCGCGCGCAAACCGTGCGGCCGCTTGATAATCCGCATCCGCCAGAACGGCGTCGGTGCTTGTCATGGATTTGCCTCCGGTTGGCTTTTTCCTGCAACGTTTGTGTCCGATGGCTCAAAAGGCGGCGGTCCTTCTGCACGGAACGGCAGCGCTGCCCAGCCGCCTGCCTCATGCCGGGCGGCCCCCTTCCTAACGGCCGGGCTCTCGTGTTCCGTGGTCATGCTGTTCCTCGCGTCTCACCGATTGGGAAGCCACCAGTCGCGGCCAAGCTCGCCAAACGCAAAAGAGCGAGGCTGCGGGCTGTTTCATTGGCTCGTTTGCTGTCACCGGCGTCGTCTCGAGCGGACTGCAACGCGTAGGTGGCGCGGTATCCAGCGTCCAAACCCACGGCCAGCCAGGTGACGCCGCCCGGCAAGACATGACCACGATGATGTGGAAAGCCCTCGGCCTCCTCCGGCGTAATTGCAATCGCCTGCGGCTCACCTCGGGCTCTCAGCATAGCCGCAAACCCTCGTTGCAGAGCCCCTATTGCGCGGCGATCAGTGACCCGGACCAGGCCACCGGATTGGAAGTCGTAGGTCGCGGCGGCCATCTTCGCTGCGGTTTTGTCGGCGTTACTGGACAGGATCCGGCGCTGGGCGCGATTCATCATGCCACATCCCCAAAACGTGCGACTAGTTCGGCGCGCGCCCCGGCCTCTCGACTCAGGACGCTGGCAAGAATTTCCTGGTCCTGCCGGGCCTCGATTGCGTTCCGCACCAGGGCGGACAGCATGTCAGGCGGGATAGCCTCGGCCTGCACCGTCTCGCCCGTGAAGGCGCGGCGGTCGGTCGCTTTGGGCGGTGCGCTGGGCAGGTCCATTGCCTCGGCCTGCGCCGGTGTCACGGCAAGGCGGGTAAAGCGTGGCGCGCTTTTCGGGTCCAGCCCGTAGCACATTGCCCCCACATCCTCGGCCAGCGCCGTGAAAAGGTGAACGCCGCTCGGGTCCAGGTCGCCAATGTGCAGCACCTCGGCCCTCTGCCCGCCCTGCGTGACGCGGGCCAACTCGCGGGCCAGGTCGTGCTTCGCGGTCAGGCTGTCGAAGCCGCCCGACGACAGCACCGGCACCCCATAGGCATCAGCGGTCCGGGACAGCATCGGGGCCATGCCTGCGGCCTCGCACAGCAGCCACAGGCGCAGCGGCTGCCCCTGTTGCCGGTCCAGCGTGAACCCCTCGGCCTGCCAGCGCAGGCCCCGCAGGAAGGCGGCAGGGCTGTCATAGCCATCGCCCCCGTGACGGCTGCCGCCATCGTCGCGGAAGGCCGCGAAGGGCAACAGCCCGGCCCGGCGGGCGCGGCCCACCGTTTCGCACAAGCGGGAATAGGCGCGCTCGGTCTTGTCGTAGCCATGCGCCCCGACCAGCCGATAGAACACCTGCCGCACCGTCAGGGGCAGATGGGCTGCGTATTCATCCAGCACCCCGCGGACCTGCGCCACAAGGGCCAGCGTCTCGGGGCGAGGGTTCCAGTCCGCGAAACCGCGCGGGCGGGTCCGGCGGGCGGTCATTGGCAAGGCTCCCCTTCCAGGCAGGCAAGCGCCGTGTCGCGTTCGCGGTAGCGCCAGCACTTGCCGCAGAACAGCCGCCCTTGCGGGCCGTGGCGTTCAAGGTCGGACATGCTGTCCCAGCGGTCGCGGCTCACCCATTCCCCGGACCAGTCCAGCCGGACCATGCTGCCAGGGGTGCTAGGCTGGGGTGGCGGAGCCGGCTCGGGACAAAACCTCTGTGGCTGGGACAAAACCCCTGCGCCCTTGGAGACTGCCGCGCCACCTTCGGGACATTGGGGCAAAACGGACAGAGCCTCGGAAACGCCATGTTTGCTGGGGTTTTGAAGGTTCCGGTCCTTGGGACAAAACGCTTCTGCCCTGGACAGAACCCCTGCACCTGCCGGTGGCTGGGGGGTTTTGTCCTTTCTGTCCCAATGTCCCAATGTCCCCGGCCTCATATCGAGCGCTGTCTTGGCGCTGGGCGCACGGGCCATCTCAAGCCAAATGCTCATGCCACCACCTCCCAGATGGCGGGGTTCACGTCATAGGCACGGACGGGCCGTCCGCCCTTGGGAACCTGCGGTGGCGGGGCCAGCCGGATCAGGTCGGCTTCCTCCAAGGCACGGATGGCCGGGGCCAGCTTCACTTCGGTGCCCAGCGCCGTGCGCTCGGTCCGCATGGCCTGCCGGGTTGTGAAGCTGCGCCAGCCCTCGCTCCGGATGACGGACAGCAGCCGCCGCGCCGCGCGTTCCCCGCCAGCCCCGCTGGCCGCCCCATAGGCACGGCGGGCCATCGGCAGGGCGTATTCGGCCAGGAAGTGACAAGCACGGCCAAACTCGGCAGGGGTGATGCGCCGGGGGTCGTCGGCCCCGTCGAAGGCATGAGCGATGCCTGCCAGCACCAGCGACAGACGCGCGGCCATACCGGGCAACTTGCCAATGAAGGACAGCAGCAGTCCCTCGGCTCCCGCTTCCCATCCCGCGCAGGTCTTGCGCCATGCGTTCATCACGTCCTGCGCGTTGGCATCGAAGGGGACGAACCAGGGCCGCAGATTGCCGTTGTCGTCGGGCACAAGATCCATTGCCGTCAGCCGCGCCATGGCGGCATCGGCCAGGGTGTCGGATGCCAACCGCTCGGGTTGCCGGGGCGGCAGGCGCTCGGGCCAGATGGGTAGGAACCGGGCCAGCAGGCCGTCGTCCTTCGCCTTCAACAGCAACTCGGACAGCCTGTCGGGTTGAATTCCGCCTAGCGCACCGATCAACAGCCGCTCAACGGTCAGGGGCGCGCGGCCCATGCGCTCCACCGTGAAGCCCCGCCCACCGAAGGCTTCCAGCCAGAAAGCGCGGTCGGACCCGCCGTTGCGGGCCTCCATCGCCAGCAGCCATCCGGCCAGTTCGTCCCGGAATTGCAAAACGCCCTTCGGCTGATTGGCGGCAATCACGCCAACCCGCTCCACCGTCGCATCCGACAACACCAGGCGCGGGACGTGCGGAGCGCAACCGGCATCGGCCTCGGGCGGCAGCGGCGGCGGGGTGTTGCCCTTGTCCATCGCGGCGGCAGCCTTCTTTTCCCAGACCGCCTGCGCCAGCTTCGCCAGCTTGGCCCGCTTTTCCCATGCCTCGACTTCGGCTTGGGCCGCTTCCCGCAAGGGGCGCTCGGCCCGGCGCAGCGGGGCCAGCACCGCGTCGATTGCCGGGCTTTTCCCGGCGCTGGGATTGCCGATGCACATGGACCAGATCACCGGCGGCTCGGACCAGCCCGGCCATACCGTCACCCAGCGCGCATTGCCCATGGTCGCGCCGGTAACGGACAACAGGGCGGCCAGCACATAGTCGGCGGGTGCGCCCGCCCCTTCGGCGGCGGATGCCACCCATTCGGCGGCGCGGGGCGTCAGCACATCGGCCAGCGGCAGGGACGGCGGCGGGTCTAGGTCGTCCGCCATCAGCCGCAGGTCCGGCGCGGGCCACGCAGGGGGCGCGCTGGACGGCGTCTCCGCCGTTCGGGTGTCAGCATCCCCTGGCGATGCGTGCTGCGACTCTGCGGCGGTTTCCTGTGGCGCGGCAGTGTTCCGGTCGAACGGGTCGAAGCCCAGCGACCCGGCCTCTTGCCGCATTTCGTCGCCAATCTCGCGCAGCGCGGCGGTCATGTTGCCCCCATGTTCAAAATGCGTGAACAGGTCGAAGGCATCGCCCGCCGTCGCCCCGGTTTTCGTGGCGATGCCGAAGCTCTGCCCGGCATCGCTGGACGACAGCGAAACCCACATTTCGTTGGGGCCTTCGCCCAGGATGCGGGTGGCAAAGCTGCGGGTCGTCTGGAACGGGCTGCGCCAGTCCCGTTCGCCCGGCGCCGGGGTCCAGCCATAGCGCGACAGAAGGGCCGCAAGGTCGGTGCGGGCGTTGAACCAGTCCACCGGACTTTGCCCTTCGTCGCCCCGGCTCTTGCGCTCGGCCAGCCGTTGCGCCCGCCGGGCCAACGCCTCGCGTTCGGCGGCTGCCCGCGCGTTCCGGTCGGCGGCAACCTGCCGCGTCAACGGATGGTCGGGGGTCAGGTTCAGCCGCTCGGCCTTGTGCGCCTCGTGCTGATACCAGCCGCCCCGGTTCGGCAGATAGACAAGCTGGCCCGGCTTCATCAGCGCCGGGTCGCAATTCAGCCCATGCTTGCCCAGCGCCACGAACAGGGCAGCCTGATAGTCGGCATAGTCCGCGCCGGTCAGCGGCCGTTGCAGCGGCACCAGGATGCGCCATTTCGGGAAGTCGGCGGTCGCGCTGCGGGTGGCATAGACAAGCCGCGTCACGTCCCCCAGCACGGCCTCCACAGCCGCCGTGACGGTTTCCAGCAGCGGCCCGCCCTTGTCCACGTCCACGGCCAGCCAGTGAAACGCCCCGGCCTCGCGCTGCCGCGCATGGCTGCGGGCGTCGGGGGCGCGATAGGTGGACGGGAGGAACCAGCGGGCCGCTTCCTTCGGCACGCTGGGCGGCTCTCGCACCAGCGCGATAACATCCGCGACCGTCACCCCGTCATAATCGCTTCCGGCCTTGGGCGAGGGATTGGGGCGGCCATCCGACAGCACAGGGGCGCGGGTGTCGGCCTGCCCGATGCCGGAACAGAACAGCAGGGACAGGGGCGTTGCGTGAGTCATGCGCGACCTCCCCGTCCGCTGAATGACCGGGCGACCTTGGCGCGGTCAGCCCCCGCCTTCACCAGCTGGTTCACGTCCCCTGCCAGATCCAGCCGCTCGGCCAGATGCAGCAGGCTACCTCCGGCAATCGCCATTCCCTCACGCAGGGCGTCCAGCGTCTCGGAGATATCCCGATAGGACGTGCGATCAGTGCGCTCGACAAGGTCGCGGGCGGTGAGGGTGATTACCAGCGCGGCAGCCAGCAATTCGGGGTTCGTCGGTTCCCGCTCAATCATGGCTGCACCCCCAGACGAAAGTGGCCAGCATCGCAGCACGGTCGGTGTCGATGCCGTAACGCTGGCACAGGAACGCAATGCGAAGCGCCATCATGCCAGAGCCTTTCGGCCCGGGGTCACACTGGATCGCAGCACGTAGCGCGCATGATAGCCGGGGAACGGGCCCTCGTGGCTTTCATGCAGCGTTTCGATGTTCACGCCCTTCTTGCGGAGCTTGAACACATAGGCGGACCAGCGAGGGTCGGGGCGGTCGATCGGTGTGCACCCCTGTGCGCCCGCGTGGATCAGATGCTCAAGGGCCCAGCGGTCGCGCCCTTTGACAGTAATGATGCGGGGCCTTTCGCCCTCGTCCTTCACGGTAAAGACCCGTTCGGGCCACTGCTTGTTGAAGGTCATAGCCTTGCCTCTGCACTTGCAGGCAAGGGCGCTGTGCGCTACGTATTGGTATCTCCATACCGCCAACGAATAAGCGCCGCCGCCCTCGCCCGGGTGGCGGTTTTCGTTATGCGGCGCGGGCGCTGGGGCGATTCGCCAACCATTCCGCAACCAATGCTTCTGGCCAGGCGACAGCCCGCGCCCCCAGCTTCACCGGGGCCGGAAACTCACCGGCAGCAATCTTTGCGTAGATGGTCGAGCGGCCAAGGCCGGTTGCCTGCACCACGTCGGGAAGGCGCAACATTCTGTAACCCATGGGATAATCCCCTTTGTTCCTGTTCGGGGTCGCCCGCCCGGTTACACCGGAAGTGGATACCTGCTGGACAGGCGACCATGTTTTTTGTCAGGAAGGGGCTGGAAGGGACTGCCAAAGTCTTTCCAACCCCGGCCCGCGATACTTTGCAGAGTGTCGCGGGCCTTCCTGTTTCGGGCATTGCCGCTACCACTGGTAGGGGGTGCGCCTGTCGGGCCGCAAGATGTAGTGGCGTCCCAGTGCTTCCTGATTGGAGCGTTCCCCCTGCGGTTTCAAGCGTCTTATTTCCCCCAGGCACTGCACGATCCTGTTGACATATCGGCGCTAGCTGATCCGCTAACTGCCGGGAACGTCTTGGTTTCGCGGTGCAATCAGCTCGGGCCAGACGCAAGAAAACGCAATGAATACGGGCGGTTGCGGCCGCGAACCCGCACGTTTCCCATAATCCATTCCCAGTGTCGCACCCGCCGGTTTTCACACCTCTTTCTTGAATGAGAACTATACAATATCGACCTGCAAAGTCGGGCAGTCGGTAATGCGATTAGTCGATCTTGCGGGCGCAACTGCCGAGTGGGGTTCGTGCATCACCTCGACCGAAAGCCTGCGAACCACCTCACGCAATGCGGACCACCTTCCCGGCTGATTCGTTCGTGACATAGGCGGCCCATGCGTCCATCAGGCGGCGGCGCTTGTCGAACAGGTCGGAACGGGAATAGGCGCGCTCGACTTCGGACCCGACAAGATGGGCAAGCGATGCCTCGGCCACCTCACGCGGGAAGCCCGTTTTCTCCTGCGCCCAGGTGCGGAACGATGTTCGGAACCCGTGAACGTCCACGGGGAAGCCCAGCCCCTTGACGGTCTTTGACAGCGCCACATCAGACAGCGGGCGACCTTTCTTCATGCCGGGGAACAGCCTGCCGGTGCTGCCGAACAGGGCGCGGGCATCTTCCAGAATAGCGACGGCACGGGGCGACAGCGGCACCCGATGCGGGCGCTTCATCTTCATCCGGGCGGCGGGGATGGTCCATGTTGCCGCGTCCAGGTCGATTTCGTCCCACGTCGCGTCCCTCACTTCCAGGGACCGCATGGCGGTCAGTATCAGAAACTCGATTGCCCAGCGGGTTTGCGGCAATGCCCCACAGTCGCGAAGGGCGGTCAGGAAGTCCGCAACCTCGCCATAGGGCAGCGCCACCCGATGCGCCTGCACCTTTGGCACCTTGGGCAGCGCGGTCGTGATTGCATCCGCCGGGTTGTCCTGCCGCCATCCCTTTGCCACCGCCCATTTCAACACCGTGCCGATGCGCTGGCGCACCCGGCGGGCGGTTTCGTGCTTCACGGTCCAGATGGGCGTGAGCACCCCCAGCACATCGGCGGCGGTCACGTCCGAAACGCGAATATGACCGATGCGCGGGAAGGCATACATCTCCAGCGATGTGATGAAGTCCTTCCCGTGCTTCACGTTCCGCCATGTCGGCAGGTGCAGCCGGTGAACCTCGCGCGCAGCTTCCTCGAAGGTCATCACGGCGGCGGCGTCGCGCTTGTCCCGCAGGGGGTCGCCACCGGCCAGGGCTTCCTTGCGGTTGCGGGCGGCCAGTTCCCGCGCCTCGGCCAGTGATACCGACGAAAGCGGACCCAGCCCCAAGTCGCACCGCTTGCCGCGAATCGTGATTCGCTGCACCCACCGCTTTGCCCCGGATGCGGCCACAACAAGGAACAGCCCGTTGCCGTCGCCATACTTGCCCGGCGTCGTCAGGTTCCTGATGCCCGTTGCCGTCAGCTTCGCCATGTGTCCCCGTCCCACGATTTGCCCCACGCAGAATGTGGGATGGGGTCGGACTATGCAAGACACTATCGGACGAAGGACTGCGAATTATCTGTGCAATCGCTGGGGTTTTTGGATGGTAGTGGACGGTTGGAAACTTAGGTTTGGTGGACCTTGGCTCCACCAATTCTTCCTGCATCGCGTAGAATCCCCTGTCACCGGGTCAGTTCGCCCGGGGGAGCCAGAGCATTCCGGCGGCGTTTCCGGGCCGGCCGTCAGGGGCGGTGCCTGCCGCCGCGGGAGCGCAGGCTGCGGCGGTCCAGGCGGGGGATGTCGTCCAAGGGCGCGCGGTGGGTGTTGCGGCGGCGGCCGGCGGCCCAGTCGATGCAAAGGGTCAGCAGCACCGGCAGCACGACCAGCAGCACCAGCGCGTAGATCCAGGGATCGAGCCGCGGCAGCCGGGACAGGGCTGCCGACAGCCACTCGGGCGGGACAAGCAGTTCCGCGCGGTAGAGTGCCGCCTCTGTCCCCGGATCAGGGAGGGAAATCCCGGCACGCTCCGGTCCGACGAAAATAGCCTCGAGCAACACCCACAGCGCGGCAACTCCGGCCAGAATCACCAAAGCCAGGACAATGCATATTCTGGGAAAGAATAAATCTTTCACAGCCTTGCCCGCAACATATCGCCCGAGAGTCTCAGTTGTAATTAATCCTGTTATGAAGATTCAGGCAACCTGCGGCCACACCAACAATTGCGGAACGCCGCCGCACCGCCGCGGGTTGCCGCTGCTCGAAAGCTTCTTTGCGACGAAACGCCACGTCACGAATCGCAAGGGGCCGCACCCAAGGCGCGGCCCCCTTTTCGCATCCGACACCCGGGTCCGGCCCGGGCCCCGCCTCAGCCCAGGGCGCGGTCGAGGTCGGCGATGATGTCCTCGGGGTTCTCGATCCCGATCGACAGCCGCACCAGATCCGGGCCGGCGCCCGCCGCGATCTGTTGCGCTTCGGTCAGCTGGCTGTGGGTGGTCGACGCCGGGTGGATCGCCAGCGTGCGCGCGTCGCCCAGATTCGCCACGTGGCTGATCATCTGCAGCCGCCCGATCGCCGCCACGCAGGCGTCATAGCCGCCCTTCAGGCGGATGGTGAACAGCGCCCCTGCCCCCTTGGGATAAAGCCGCTGCACCCGGTCATGCCAGGGCGAGCCCTGCAGCCCGGCATAGGTGACCTCGGCCACGCGCGGGTCGGCCTCCAGCCACTCGGCCACGCGGCGGGCGTTGGCGACGTGGCGCTCCATCCGCAGGCCCAGGGTCTCGATCCCCATCAGCACGTAATGGGCGGCCTGCGGGTTCATGGTCATCCCCAGGTCGCGCAGCCCGATGGCGATCGAGTGGAAGGTGAAGGCGGCCGGGCCGAAGGTCTCGTGGAAGCGCAGCCCGTGATAGGCGGGCTCGGGGTCCGACAGCGACGGGAACTTGCCCGAGGCCGACCAGTCGAACTTGCCGGAATCGACCGCCGCGCCGCCCATGACGGTGCCGTTGCCGGTCAGGTATTTGGTCAGGCTGTGGACCACCAGCGTCGCCCCCTGCTCGATCGGGCGGCACAGGAACGGCGTGGCCAAGGTGTTGTCCACGATCAGCGGAATCCCGGCCTCATCCGCGATGGCGGCGATGGCGGGAATGTCGGTGACATAGCCGCCGGGGTTGGAAATCGATTCGCAGAAGATCGCGCGGGTGTCGTCGTCGATGGCGGCGCGCACGGCGTCCAGATCCTCGAGGTCGACGAAGCGGCAGGACCAGCCAAAGCGGCGGATGGTCTGGGAAAACTGGGTGACGGTGCCGCCATACAGCCGCGACGAGGCAATGATGTTCAGCCCCGGCCCCATCAGCGGGAACAGCGCCATGATCTGCGCCGCGTGACCCGAGGAACAGCAGACCGCGCCCGCGCCCCCCTCCAGCGCCGCGACCCGGGCCTGCAGCGCGGAAATCGTCGGGTTGGTCAGGCGCGAATAGATGTAGCCGACCTCTTGCAGGCTGAACAGGCGGGCGGCGTGGTCAGCATCGCGGAACTGATAGGCGGTGGTCTGGTAGATCGGCACCTGCCGCGCCCCGGTCGCGGGGTCCGGCTCGGCACCCGCATGAATGGCAAGCGTGTCAAATCCCTGCGGGCTCGGGTTGTCGGTCATGGCGCATTCCTCTGGACTGGGCATTTCGTCGCGCGCAAGGCTATGCCCCACGCCGCCCCCTGGCAATCGCGGGCAAAATGGACAAAACCGCGCAAACCCGGCGAGGCTGCGGATTTTCCCGGCAAATCCCCGCCGCGGCCATCAACCGTCCCGAACCCCGCCGCCGCGCGCCGCCGCCCTCCGCCCCGCGGCCCGAAAATCGGGAAACCCTTTCATCTTGCGCCAAATATCCTCCGGGGGCGCGGGGGTGGAAAACCCCCGCGCCGGCCGCGACGCAAGGGCAAGCCTTCGCCGGCCGGCGCCGCGCCGGGTTGAACCCAAGCCCCCGAAAGGACAGATGTTGCCCCGACGGAACACGCCCGACGGAACACGAGGAGATGCCGATGACCCGCCTGCCCCACTGCAACGGTCCCTGTCGCGACGCCGAGGGTGTGGGGGGCGCGGCCGCGGCTCCGCTGGGCGAGCTGCCGGAATGGGATCTGAGCGACCTCTACCCCGCCCCTGACGCGCCGGAGCTCGCGCGCGACCTCGAACGGCTCGACGCCGCCTGCGCCAGCTTCGCCGCCGACTACGAAGGCCGGCTGGCCGCGCTGACCCCGGCCGAGATGCTGGAATGCGTCGAGCGCTATCAGCAGATCGACCTGATCGCCGGGCGGATCATGTCCTATGCAGGCTTGCGCTATTACCAGAACACCACCGATGCCGGCCGCGCCAAGATGCTGGGCGACCTGCAGGCCCGCATCACCGACATGACCACGCCGCTGGTGTTCTTCAGCCTCGAGTTCAACCGCATCCCCGACGAGATCTACGAGCAGGTGTTCAGCACCCCCTGCGGCCCCTCGCGCTACAAGCCGGTGTTCGACCGGATGCGCGCCATGCGCCCCTATCAGCTGTCGGACGAGCTGGAAAAATTCCTGCACGACAATTCCGTGGTGGGCGCCGCCGCCTGGAACCGGCTGTTCGACGAAACCACCGCCGCCCTGACCTTTGACGTCGATGGCGAGACGCTGGGCCTGGAAGCCACGTTGAACCTGCTGACCGACCACGACCGCGCCCGGCGCGAAGCCGGCGCGCGGGCGCTGGCGCAGGTATTCGGCGACAACATCAAGCTGTTTTCGCGCATCCACAACACGCTCGCCAAGGAAAAGGCGATCGAGGACAAGTGGCGCAAGATGCCCACCCCGCAGACCGCCCGGCATCTGTCGAACCATGTCGAGCCCGAGGTGGTGGCTGCGCTGCGCGATGCGGTGGTCGCCGCCTATCCGCGGCTGTCGCATCGCTACTACCGGCTCAAGGCGCGCTGGCTGGGGCTGGACAAGCTGCAGGTCTGGGACCGCAACGCGCCGCTGCCGCAGGAACCCGATCGGCTGGTGCCCTGGGCCGAGGCCCGCGCCACGGTGCTCGACGCCTATGCCGGTTTCGCCCCGGAACTGGCGCGTCTGGCCGAGCCGTTCTTCGACCGCGGCTGGATCGACGCGGGCGTCAAGCCGGGCAAGTCGCCGGGCGCCTTCGCGCACCCCACAGTGACCGACGCGCATCCCTATGTGCTGCTGAACTATCTGGGCAAGCCGCGCGACGTGATGACCCTTGCGCATGAGCTGGGCCATGGCGTCCACCAGCGGCTGGCGGCCGGACAGGGCGAGCTGCTGGCCGCGACGCCGCTGACGCTGGCTGAAACCGCATCGGTCTTTGGCGAGATGCTGACCTTCCGCGCCCTGCTTGCCCGCACCACCGACCAGGCCGAGCGCAAGGCGCTGCTGGCCGGCAAGGTCGAAGACATGATCAACACGGTCGTGCGCCAGATCGCCTTCTACGATTTCGAATGTCGCCTGCACGCGGCCCGGGCCGAGGGCGAGCTGACCCCCGACGACATCAACGCGATCTGGATGCAGGTGCAGCATGAATCGCTGGGCGATGCCTTCGAGTTCATGCCGGGATACGAGAGCTTCTGGTCCTATGTGCCGCATTTCGTGCACTCGCCCTTCTACGTCTATGCCTATGCCTTTGGCGACGGGCTGGTGAACGCGCTCTATGCCGCTTACGAGGCGCAGCCCGAGGGCTTCCCGGCCAAATATTTCGACCTGCTCAAGGCTGGCGGCTCTCGCCATCATGCCGAACTGCTGGCGCCCTTCGGGCTGGACGCCTCGGACCCGGCGTTCTGGGACAAGGGGCTGTCGATGATCGAGGGCTTCATCGACCAGCTCGAAGCGATGGAGGGCTAGGCGGGTGGCCCGCGACCCGTTCCGCCGCCAGCGGCCCCGGCGCCTGCGCCGCATCCTGCTGGGGCTGGCGGGGGTCACCCTGCTGGCGCTGGCGGCGGTGGCGGTGTTCGGCCCGCGGCTGGTCGCCGACCGGCTGAACCCGATCACCGCCCGCGCCGACTGGCCGGTGTCCGATGCCGCGCTGGCGCTGCACCGGCGGCTGGTGATCGGCGATCTGCACGCCGACCCGCTGCTGTGGGACCGCGATCTGTCGGTCGAGCGCCCCGAGGGCCACGTGGACCTGCCCCGGCTCGACCGCGGCAATATCGCGGTGCAGGTGTTCAGCGCAGTGACGAAAAGCCCGCGCGGCCAGAACTACGGCGAAAACGCCACTGATGCGCCCGACAACATCACGCCGCTGGTCATCGGCCAGCTGCGCCCGGTACAAAGCTGGTTCAGCCTCAAGGAACGCGCGCTGGACCAGTCGCGCCGCCTGACCCATCTGGCGGATACGCACCCCGACCGGCTGCGGCTGATCCGCAGCGCCGACGACCTGACCGCGCTGCTGGCCGAACGCGCGGCGGGCAGCCGCGTCATCGGCGCGATCCTGGCGATGGAGGGCGCGCATCCGCTGGAAGGCAACCTCGCCAACCTGCCGGTGATGGAGGGCGCGGGCTATCGCATCTTCGGGATCACGCATTTCTTCGACAACGAACTCGGCGGCTCGCTGCACGGGCAGTCGCAGGCCGGGCTGAGCGATTTCGGCCGCGAGGTGGTCGCGGAACTGGTCGCCCGGCAGCTGGTGATCGACCTTGCCCATGCCTCGCCGCAGGTGGTGCGCGAGGTGCTGGCGGTGCCGGGCGCGAAACCGATGCTCAGCCACACCGGGGTCCACGGGCTCTGCAACACCCCGCGCAACCTCGACGACGCGCTGCTGCGGCAGATCGCCGACAAGGGCGGCATCGTCGGCATCGGCTTCTGGGCGGATGTCACCTGCAACGACAGCCCCGCCGGCATCGCCGCCACCATCGTCGCCGCCATCGAGCTGCTGGGCGAGGATCACGTCGCGCTGGGGTCGGACTGGGACGGCTCGGTCGGGGTGCCCTTCGACGCGGCCGGCCTGCCGGCGCTGACACATTCGCTGCTGGACGCGGGGCTGACCGAGGAACAGATCGCCAAGGTCATGGGCGGCAACATGATGCGCTATCTGCGCGAGACCTTGCCGCAGGGTTGAGGACGGCACCGCGAGCGGTCCCTCGTGCCCACAAGCAAACCGGGCGGAACCGCCTCTGCGTCCATCTGCTGGCCAAGGCGGCGGGCGCCTTCCACGCGGACATGAAGCTGCGCCTCTGTCATCGCGATAGGGATGCCGCCGTCGCTAACCCCGACCAAGGACCTGATCGGGCGCATCCAGCGGAACGCCGGCGGGAGCTTGGTGCGGGCGGCGGGACTCGAACCCGCACGGCACGAGGCCACGAGATTTTAAGTCTCGAATGTCTACCATTCCATCACGCCCGCGCCTGTCTCCGGGGATATGTGATCCGCCGCCCCTGCGCAATCCGGGACGCCGACTATCTGTGAGCCGGACTGTGACACGGGGCCACGAACAACGCCCCGACAGGGGACCCCTAAGACGCCAGAAAATGCCGGGCGTTGGGGCCTTTTACAAAACTTGAACGCCTTGGGGCAGCCGCCCGTGCGGGTTCAAGTCCCGCCGCCCGCACCAGAGGGCAGAAGGCCCGGGCTGGCGACCGGCCCTGCCTCCGGCGGGGATATTTTCGCAAGGGAGAGATATGCCGGGGGCGGTGCGGCGGCCCCCGAAAGGCGCGGGCCAGAGCAGCGTTGCCGTGACGAAAAGACCCCGCCGGGCCAGGCCAGGCGGGGCAAGTCGCGTCCCGTGACCGCCGCAGCGGCGGCGCGGGACACCGGCGAAACTGGGGTCAGCGGGCCTCGGCCAGCTCGGCCCGGATCTGCTGGCGCAGGATGTCGATCGGGATCATCTGCCCGTCGCGGCGGAAATGCCAATAGGTCCAGCCGTTGCACGAGGGCGCGCCCTCAAGCGCCGCGCCGACCTGGTGAATCGAGCCGCGCACGTCGCGCCCGATCAGCGAGCCGTCGGCGCGCACCCGCGCGGTGTGGCGGGTGTTGACCGAGACCAGCTCCTCTCCCGGGCGCAGCATCCCGCGCTCGACCACCTGGCCGAAGGGGACGCGAGGTTCCGCACGCTTGCCGGTGGTGGTGGCCAGCGCGCTGGCGTCCAGGCGGCGGACGCGGGACAGGCGGCGCTCGGCCACCTCGCGATAAGCGGCCTCGCGCTCGATCCCGATCCAGTCGCGGCCCAGCATCTTGGCGACCGCGCCGGTGGTGCCGGTGCCGAAGAACGGGTCCAGCACCACGTCGCCGGGGTTGGTCGTGCCCACCAGCACCCGGTGCAGCAGGCTTTCGGGCTTCTGGGTCGGGTGCGCCTTGGCGCCGTCGGCGTCCTTCAGCCGCTCGCCCCCGGTGCAGATCGGCAGCGTCCAGTCCGAACGCATCTGGATGCCCTCGTTCAGGCTTTTCAGCGCCTCGTAGTTGAAGGTGTATTTCGCGCCCTCGGTCTTCGAGGCCCAGATCAGCGTCTCATGCGCGTTGGTCAGCCGCTTGCCGCGGAAGTTCGGCATCGGGTTCGACTTGCGCCAGACCACGTCGTTGAGGATCCAGAACCCCTGGTTCTGCAGCTCGGCGCCGACGCGGAAGATGTTGTGATAGCTGCCGATCACCCAGATCGCGCCGTTCGGTTTCAGCAGCCGGCGGGCGGCGGCCAGCCAGTCCTGCGTGAAACGGTCATAGGCGGCAAAGCTGCCGAACTGGTCCCAGGCGTCGTCCACCGCATCCACCCGGCTGTTGTCGGGCCGGTGCAGATCGCCGCGCAGCTGCAGGTTATAGGGCGGGTCGGCGAAGATCAGATCGACCGAGCCCTCGGGCAGGGAATTCATCACCTCGATACAGTCACCGGCAAGGATGCTGTTGATAGGCAATGCGGATTCGATGCGCGCGGTGCCGCGCGGCTTGGCGTGTGTCGTGGTCATCTCTGCTCTCAACCCGGCGGCGTTCGGTGCCGCTCATCTGTTGCGCCCAAGATGAGTCACAGGTGATTCGGCGTCAATTCTTATTTTGAATCAGTCGGTTGAGTTTTCGGCTGGACACAAGATCTTGTGGATCGCCGCAAATCCCATCCTATGGAGCGGGGTCGGACCCAGTTCCGCCAGCGCCCGGCGATGGGTCGGGGTCGGATAACCCATGTTCCGGTCCCAACCATAGCCGGGGTGCTGTTGCGCCAAATCCACCATGATCCGGTCACGCACCACCTTGGCGACGATCGAGGCCGCCGCGATCGACAGGCTCTGCGCGTCGCCACCGACGATGGCGCGGGCGGGCAGACCCAGCTGCGCCGGGATGCGGTTGCCGTCCACCAGCACCACGCAGGGGCGCGATTTCAGCGCTGCCACCGCCCGGCACATCGCCAGATGGCTCGCGTGATAGATGTTGAGCTGCGCGATCTCCGCGACGCTGGCATGGGCCACGGCCCAGTCGGCGCAGGCCATGATCCGGGCGGCCAGCCGCTCGCGCTCGGCCGCGGACAGTTTCTTGGAATCGTCGAGCCCGCGGGGAATGCCGCGCGCCGGCAGGATCACCGCGGCGGCCGTCACCGGCCCGGCCAGCGGCCCGCGCCCGACCTCATCGACGCCGCAGACCAGAAGCGCGCCCTCGGCCATGCAGGCGCGTTCGTGGGCAAGGTTGGGACGGGCGGGTTTCATGCCGCCCCTTTACCCCGCGACCGCCGCCGCCGCCAGACTGCCGCGCCGCTCTTGCGTCGCGGCCGCAGGGGTATTTGGGCCAGAAAGAAGTCCCTGCCGCTTCTTTCTGGTGAAAATACCCGTGCGAGGGCGCCGGCAAGGACGGCCCTAGCCCCCTGCCCGGCCCGAGCCATGGGTGCCGAACCACAGCGGCGCGTGCCGGTTCACGTCCTTGTAAAGCAGATAGCGGAACCGCCCCGGCCCGCCCGCATAGCAGGCCTGCGGGCAGAAGGCGCGCAGCCACATGAAATCGCCCGGGCCGACCTCGACCCAGTCGCGGTTCAGGCGATAGACCGCCTTGCCCTCCAGCACGAACAGCCCGTGTTCCATCACATGGGTTTCGGCAAAGGGGATCGAGCCGCCGGGCTGGAAGGTGACCAGGGTGATATGCATGTCGTGGCGCAGGTCGGCCGGGTCCATGAAGCGGGTGGTGGCCCAGGCGCCCTCGGTGTCGGGCATGGGCGAGGGCGCGATGTCCTGTTCCTGCGCGATGATCGGATCGGGCGGCGTCATCCCGGCCGCGGGCTGCCAGCGCTTGCGCCACCAGTGGAAACCGGCATTGCCGGGGGTGGCGTTGCGCAGCGACCAGTCGGTGCCAGGGGGCACATAGGCAAAGCCGCCGGGGGTCAGCCGGTGGGTGACGCCCGAGATGGTGACGTCCAGCTCTCCCCCCGTGACGAAAATCGCGGACTGGATCTCCGGGTCGTCCTCGGGGGTATCGCAGCCGCCGCCCTCGGCCAGCTCGACCACATACTGGCTGAAGGTCTCGGCGAAGCCCGACAGCGGCCGCGCCAGCATCCACATGCGCATCCCGGTCCAGCCGGGCAGGAAGCTGGTCACGATGTCACGCATGACGCTGCGCGGGATCACCGCATAGGCGTCGGTGAACACCGCGGTGTCGGTGGTCAGCCCGGTCTGCGGCGGCAGCCCGGCCACAGGGCCGGCATAGGGCGTCGGCACCGGCGCCGGGGCGTCTTCGCCGGGGATCGGGGCGGGGTCGCCCCGCGGGGTGGTCTCGTCGATCATCTGCTCACTTTCTCATTCCTGTCTCGCGGTCGGGCTTGGGCTGTCTGCCCCCAACCATTGCCGCGGCCTTGCTCGCCGGAAACGGTCCACCGGCCCATCCGGCGGGAAAACAGCCTTGTGGTCGGTTTCCTGATCCGCCTCCGAACGCGCGGAAGCCTCGAAGATATTTCCACATCAAGGACGCTCGCCCCCATTCTTCATCACCCAAATATCCCGGGGGAGGCCCGGGACGGGCCGGGGGCAGCGCCCCCTTACTCCAGCGCCGCTTTCAGCCGCAGTTCCGCGATGCGCGTCACCTGCCGCTCTGCCTCGGCGCGTTCGGTGGCGCTGTCGTTCTGCAGCCGCCGGGCCATGGCTGCCATGATCCCGGGCTTGTCGTGGTCGCGCACCGCGATGATGAAGGGGAATCCGTGGCGGGCGACGTAAGCTTCGTTCAGGCGGGTGAACTCGGCGCGCTCGGCGTCGGTCAGCGCGTCGAGCCCGGCGCTGGCCTGCTCGGCGGTCGACTCTGCCGTCAGGCGCTTCGCCGCCGCCAGCTTGCCGGCGAGGTCGGGGTGGGCGCGCAGCACCGCCAGCCGCTCATCCTCGCTGGCCGCGCGGAACAGCTGCGCCATGGCGGCGGCGAGGCCTGCGGCGCTGTCATGGGCGGCGCCCAGCTCGCCATTCCAGCAGCGTTCCGCGACCCAGGGGGAATGCTCATAGATGCCGCCAAAGCGGTCCACGAACGCAGCACGGTCCAGCGTCGAGGGCCGCTCGGCGGCGCGATACGGATGCTCGGCCGCCCAGTGGCGCGCGATGTCCAGCCGTGTCGCGAACCACACGCCCTCATGCGCGCGCATGTGGTCGAGGAAACGCTTCAGCCCCTCGGCCCGACCCGGGCGGCCGGCCAGCCGGCAATGCAGCCCGACGGACAGCATCCGCGCCCGCCCCTCGCCCCCTTCGCGCCACAGGCAGTCGAAGCTGTCGCGCAGATAGGCAAAGAAATCCTCGCCCGTGCCGAAACCGCCGCTGGCAAAGCGCATGTCGTTGGCGTCCAGCGTATAGGGCACGATCAGCTGCGGGCGCCCCTGATGCACATGCCAATAGGGCAATTCATCGGCATAGGAATCCGCCAGATATTCGAACCCGCCCTCTTCGCAGCCCAGGGCCACCGTGTTCATCGAGGCGCGGCCCTGGTAGAACCCCAGCGGGCGCGAACCTGTCACCTGCGTGTGCAGGGCGACGGCGCGGGCGATATGCTCGGCCTCGACCTCGCACGGGACGTCCTTGTAGTCGATCCATTTCAGCCCGTGGGTGGCCATTTCCCAGCCGGCCTCGACCATGGCGCTTGTCTGTTCGGGGCTGCGCGCCAGCGCGGTGGCGACGCCGTAGCAGGTGACCGGCAGGCCCTTGAGCAGCCGGTAGAGCCGCCAGAACCCGGCCCGCGCGCCATAATCATAGATGGTTTCCATGTTCCAGTGCCGCTGCCCGGGCCAGGGCTGGGCGCCGATGATCTCGGACAGGAACGCTTCCGAGGCGGCATCGCCGTGCTCGATCGAGTTCTCGCCGCCCTCCTCGTAGTTGACGACGATCTGCACCGCGATACGCGCGCCGCCGGGCCAGCGCGGATCGGGCGGGTTTTCCCCATAGCCTCGCATGTCGCGGCTGTAGCGCATCATCGGCGGTTCCTCCTTAGTCCTGCGGCGTGCAGGGTCGGGCGCGTCGCCCGGCTTGTCCAGTGGCCGGGCGGCGGATTTCCGGCAGGCGGCAAGCGGTCAGAGCCGCACCAGCTCGCGCTCTTTCGGCAGGAAGGCGGTCAGCAGCCCCAGCGCCGGCAACACCGAGCAGATCAGGAACACGAAGCGGATCCCCTGCGCGTCGGCCACCTGCCCCAGCACCGCCGCGGCGATGCCGCCCATGCCGAAGGCAAAGCCGAAGAACAGCCCCGCGATCAGCCCGGTGCGGCCGGGCACCAGTTCCTGCGCGAACACCACGATCGCCGGCGCGGCCGAGGCCATGATGCCCCCCACCAGCACCGTCAGCACCGCCGTCGCCGCCAGCCCGACATGCGGCATCAGCAGCGAGAACGGCAGCACGCCGAGGATCGAGAACCAGATCACCCGCCGGGTGCCGATGCGGTCGCCGGCGATGCCGCCCAGCATCACGCCGGCGGCGGCGCCGAACAGCAGCAGGAACAGCATGATCTGGGCGCCCTGCGCGCTCATCTCGAACTTGTCGATCAGGAAGAAGGTGTAATAGCTGGTCAGGCTGGCCATGTAGAACGCCTTGGTCATCGACAGCACCGCCAGCACGGTGATCGCCATCACGATGCGCCCGCGCGCCAGATGCGGCCCCTCGACATGGCGCAGCGCCCCGGCCTTGCGGCGGCCCTCGGCCCAGCGGCCGACCTGCCACAGCACGCCGGCGCCGGCCAGCGCAATCAGCCCCAGCCAGCCCAGCACCGGCCGCCCCAGCGGCACCACCAGGAACGCCGCCAGCAGCGGCCCCAGCGCCTGCCCGCCGTTGCCGCCCAGCTGGAACAGCGACTGCGCGGTGCCGAAGCGCCCGCCCGAGGCGGTGCGCGCCACCCGCGAGCTTTCAGGGTGGAAGATCGACGAGCCCAGCCCGATCAGCATCGCCCCCGTCAGCAGCATCGCATAGCTGCCCGCCTGCGCCAGCGTCAGCACGCCGACGAAGCTGCACAGCATCCCCACCGCCAGCGAGCGCGGCATCGGGCGCCGGTCGGTGACCATCCCCACCACCGGCTGCAGCAGCGAGGCGGTGACCTGGAAGGCGAAGGTCATCAGCCCGATCTGCGCATAGCTCAGCGAGAACTCGTCCTTGAGCAGCGGGTAGATCGCCGACAGCAGCGACTGCAGGATGTCGTTGACCATGTGGCACAGGCTGATCGCGACCAGCACCGGCCAGGCGGTGCGCGCGGCCGACGGCGCGGCGGGCGCGGCAGTCCGGGGGGGCGGGGGCGCGGCCATGCTGGAGAAGTTCCCGGTCGACATGCTGCCCTTTCCTCGCGTCCCAGCCCGCCTCGGACCCGTTCGGCAGAGGCGGCGACTCAGCCCCCGTCGCGGGGGGCGTTCCCGCGACAAGAGGACGCGGCGGTCAGGGCGAGTCAACCCCGCGGCGGGGCCGGTGCGGGGCCGGTCCGCGCGCGGCCTGCGGTCCGGCTGGGGCTGCGCGCGGGGCGCGGGCGCCCGGCCCAGGGCAGGACCGGATGCGGACCAGTCTTTATTGTCATGTTTCGATCGCGGGGCCGCCGCCCTATGATCCATCGCGCAAGGATCGGAACAACATGACGAATTTTACGCGGTCAGTGGCAATACCTATGGGACCGGCAGGATCGGGCCGCTCTGTTGTCACCTGGGCGGGGATCCGCGGCGTGATCATGGACCGGATCAGCAACGGCACCTATCCGCCCGGAACCCTGATACCAACCGAACAACAATTCGCCGCCGAATTCGGCAGCGCCCGCGCCACCGTCAACCGCGCCCTGACCTCGCTGGCCGAGCGCGGGGTGCTGGAACGGCGGCGCCGGGTCGGCACCCGGGTGGTGCTGGGGCTGGAGCCCGAGCCCGAGCGGCCCAGCCTGCCGGTGATCCGCGACATGATCGAGGAACGCGGCTGGCGCTTCGACTTCCGCTATCTCGGCTCGCTGCCCTGCCCGGTGCCGCCGCAAGCGCCGGGCGAGCCGGCCGAGCGGCTGTTCCGCAGCGACCCCGCCGACCTGCGCGAATTGCGCACGCTGCTTTACTGCGACGGGCGGCTGTTCTGCGCCGAGCGGCGCTGGATCGATTCCGCGGCGCTGCCGCAGCTGACCGACGACCTGCTGCGCACGGTGACCGCGAACGAGTGGTTGGCCCACAACATGGCCCTGACCCTGATCGAGCGGCTGGTCTCGGCGCGCGCAGCCGGCGAGGTCGGGGCCGACCACATGCTGCGCTGCCCGCCCGAGGCGCCGCTGCTGGTGCAGGAAACCACGCTGTGGGTGGGCGCGCGCCCGCTCATCTGGACCCAGCACAGCTTCGCGCCCGAGTTCCGCATGGATCTGTCGCGCGCGGGCGACGGGGTGACGCTGGCCGCGCCCGCCCGCCGCGGATAACGCCTGCCCCTAACCCTTTCGCAGCGCCCGGAAATCGCTGGCGCGCTTGCCCAGGAACGCGGCGATCCCCTCGGCCGCCTCGGCCGATGCCAGCGCGGCGGCCATCGGCGCCACCTCGGCCTGCAGCTGCCCCTGCATCAGCGCGCGCCGCGCCCCGGTCAGCAGCGCCTTGATCGAGGACTGCGCCTGCGCCGGGCCATGGGCCAGCCGCGCGGCCAGCGCCTCGGCTTCCTCCAGCGCCGCGCCGGGCTCGGTCACCGCGTTGATCGCGCCCAGATCCAGCAGGCGGGGGGCGGCGACGGGGCGGCCCAGCAGGCACAGCTCGGCCGCCAGCGCCGGGGGCAGCGCCGCCGACAGGCTGCCGGTCAGCCCCCCGTCCGGCACCAGCCCGGCATTGACGTAAGAGGCGGCGAATTGCGCATCCCGCGCCGCCACCACCAGATCACTGGCCAGCGCCAGCGACAGGCCGGCCCCGGCCGCGCCGCCCTCGACCGCCGCGATCACCGGGCGGGGGCAGTCGAGCACCGCCCCGATCAGCCGCTGCAACGCCTCGATCGCGGCGCGGCGGGCGGGTTCGTCCATGGTCTGCGCGCCCAGCAGCATCTCCAGATCGCCGCCGGCGCAGAAGAACCCCTCGGCGCCGGTCACCACCACCGCGCCGATCCGCGGCTCGGCCGCCGCCTGCGCCAGCGCCTGCGTCAGCCCCGCCTGGAACCCCGGGGTCAGCGCATTGCGGCGGCGCGGGTTGTCGTTGACCACAAGCAGATGCGTGTCCCGGTCGATGATCCGGCAGTTCTCGAACGGCATGGGGCGGTCCTTTTTTCCGTGGCGTGACCCGCGCAGCAAGCCAGCAGCGGCCCCGCGCGGCAAGCCCGCTGACGCAAGGTCACCCGCCCTGGCGCGGCCCCGGCCAGCCCCGCGATAAAACTTTCTTGAATCGGCAGGGATTGGCAGGCGGCCGCGGTCCTGCGAGTGGTAGGGCTGGACGACCAGAAGGAACCCGACCGAATGCGCCCGTTTTCCGCGCTTGCCGCCGCCTTGATGCTTGCCACCGCCCTGCCCCTCTCTGCGCAGGAGGCGCGGGTCCACATGACCCCCGCCGACATCGAGGCCGCCAGCTACCCCGGCGCGGGCGACCTGCCGCCGGGACAGTCGGCGCTGACCGCCAAGCTGCAGATCCTGCTGGACCGGGCCGGGATTTCCCCGGGCGTGGTGGACGGGTTCCGCGGCGGGATGAGCGAAAGCGCCATCCGCGCATTCGAGCGCAAGCACGGGCTGGCGCAGGACGGGCGGCTGGACCCGCATGTCTGGGCGCTGCTGGAACAGCACGCGACCGCGCCGCTGACCGGCCATTACACCATCACCGAACAGGACGCGCTGGGGCTGGTCGACGCCATCCCCACCGACTACGCCGAAAAGGCCAGGATGCCCTCGATGGGCTACACCTCGGTGCAGGAAAGACTGGCCGAGCGCTTTCACATGGACGAACGCTTCCTGGCGCAGCTGAACCCCTCCGCGCGCTTCGTTGCGGGCGAAACGATCAACATCACCGTCCCCGCCAAGCCCAGCCGCGAGAAGGTGCTGCGGATCATCGTGGACAAGGCCAGCGGCCGGGTCGCCGCCTATGATGCGACCGGGCGGCTGGTGGTGGATTATCCGGCCACGGTCGGCTCGGCCGCGACGCCCTCGCCCCACGGCTCGCATCTGGTCGAGGCGGCGGTGATCGACCCCGACTATACCTATAACCCCAACATCAACTTCAAGCAGGGCGAGAACGACAAGGTGCTGCGGATTCCGCCGGGGCCGAACGGGCCGGTGGGCAATGTGTGGATCGACCTGAGCAAGCCGACCTATGGCATCCACGGCACCGCCACGCCTTCGCGGCTGTTCGTGAACCAGAGCAACGGCTGCGTGCGGCTGACCAACTGGGACGCGCAAGAGCTGGCAAGGATGGTGGTCCCCGGGCAGACGATCGTCGATTTCCTAGATCCCGGGGTCAGCATCGCCGAGGTGACCAAGCCGGTCGAACCGACGCCGATGCCAGCTGTGGTGGCGGGCGCTGTGAGTGGCGCTGTGACGGGCGGCGGCACGGCAAATGCCGCCGAGGCCTCGCTGCTTCCGGCCCCGATCCCGGCCACGCGGCCGGTGGCCCGGCGGCTGCCGGGACCGGCGGTCTCGGCCGCCGCCGACCCGCTGGCAGCGGCGCTGAACCAGGCCACGGGAACGGCGGCGGCGCAGGAGACCGCGCAGCCGGTGGCCAACTGATGCGTAGCACGGCCCCCAATGCCCGGCGCCGCGGGGGCCAGGGCTGCAAACCGGCAGCGGGGATTTTGCTGGCGGCCGCGCCGGTGCTGGCGCAGCCGCTGTCCCGGGCCGCGGCCCTGCCCGCTGCCGCACAGCCGGCCGCGAGCTGATGACCGGGCGGGCGCGACACGTCACGGGACCGCGCACTGCCCCGGGCCGCGGGTTCTGCATCGCGGCCACGCTCGCCGTGACACTAGCGGTCCCCACGCCGCTGCTATCGCAACCGATCACCCGCCCGCCCCCGCAGGCCGGACCGGCGGCCGAGTCAGAACCTTCGGCACCGGCGGCCGGGCAGGCCGGGCCGACAGCCGAGGCGGAACCTCTCGCGCCCCCACAGGCCGGGCCCGCAGCCGAGGCCGAATACCCCGCGCCCCGCCCTGGCGACGCGGCGGCTGTCGCTTCCGCACCGCAGCCTGCCTCCAGCCGCCCCGAACCTCGACCGGGCAACCCACCTTCCCCTTCCCAGCAGACCCCGGAGCAACCGGCAGCGGACGAAACCGGCCCCGCGCCAGAAGCCGCCCCTGCCCCGCCGGAGGCCGACATCCTTCGCGCGCCTGAGTCTCCGCCCCAAGATGCCGCCCTGCTGCATGCGCCCCGCCCGGACGGCGCGGCGGCTGTCGATTCCGCGCTGCCGCAGCCTGCCCCCAGCCGCCCCGAGCCTCGACCGGACAGCCCGCCTGCCCCCGCGCAGCAGACCCCGGCGCAACCGGCAACAGACGAACCCGACCCCACGCCAGAAGCCGCCCCTGCCCCGCCGGAGGCCGACATCCTTCCCGCCCAAGAGCCTCCGCCCCCCGATGCCCCGCCGCTGCACCAGACCCTGCGGGAAAGCGATTTCGATCATGCCGCCTGCCGGCTGGGGCTGCGGCTGCTGGGGGTCGAGGCGGTAGAGGCCGCGCCCGTCGCCGACCCCGACAACCGCGATTGCGGCATCGACAGGCCGGTCGAGGTGCGTGCCCTGCAGCCCGGGCTGGCGCTGGACGCGCCGGCGGTGATGCGCTGCGACACCGCGCGCAGCCTGGCGCTGTGGATGCGCGAGGCGGTGATCCCGGCGGCGCGGCGGCTCGACGGCAGCCCGCGGATCACCTCGGTCGCGCTCGGGACCTCCTACGCCTGCCGCGGGGTGGTGGGCGGGGCCTCGACGGCGACGGTTTCCGAACATGCGCTTGGCAATGCGGTGGACATCGCGGGCTTCGGCTTCGACGATGGCACCCGGCTGGAGATCGCGCCGCGCGGCGACCGCGGCGGCATCGAGATGGCGTTCCAGAACGCGGTGCAGGCGGCGGCCTGCCTGTATTTCTCGACCGTGCTCGGCCCCGGCAGCAACGCCGCCCACGACGACCACCTGCATCTGGACATCAAGGCCCGGGACAGCGGCTTTCGCCTGTGCCAGTAGCGCCCCGGGTCATAAACCCGTAAGCGGGAGCCCCATCGCACCCTTCCGCAAGGTCGCGACCCGTAGATGGCAAGTTGCAGCGCCTGCCTCCCCGCACCTGCCTGGCCGATCGGGAGCTTCATCGCGCATTTCCGCAACGTCGCGACCCGCGAGGAGAAGTTGCCACGCAACTCCCGGCCCGTCGTTCTCATCGACCGTGCAGCGCCGGCGATGCGCGGCCTAGCGCCGCCGCCGTTCCAGATCCAGATAGTCGGCGCTGAAATGCGCCAGCCGCGCCAGCTCGGGCCAGTCGAGGATCTCGATCTCGGTCCCGACCCAGCGCAGCAGCTTGCGGTCGCGCAGGTCGCGCACCGCCCGGTTCACGTGGATCGAGGAATACCCCAGCAGGATCGCAAGCTCTCGTTGCAGCAGCGGCAGCGTCATCCGATAGTCGCTGGCCGCCCCCACCACCGCCTGCCGCGTGTAGATCTCGCATACAAGATGCGCGAGATGCGCCGAGGAGCGCAGGGTGTTGGCCGCGGCCAGCCACTGCCGATGCACCGCCGCGTCGATGGCCGTCGCCATCCACAGCAGCCGCGTCAGATGCGGGTGGTTCTCGGTCAGGTCACGCAGATGACGATGATGCACAAACTCGACCCGCGCCGGGCCGAATGCCACCAGCCGGTCGTCCACCTCGGCCAGCACGAAGTTATGCAGGTCCATGAAATCGCCGGGCAAGTAAAGCGCGGTGATCACCGGGCGGGGCACGCGCGCGGGCATGGTGTGCAGCCGCCCGGCCATGCCGTCCAGCACCAGGCAGCTGTGGCTCTTGTCGGGGCCCGGGGCGACGATCGTCTGCCCGTTCTGGAACTGCCGGGTTTCCGTGGGAATTGCGCGCAGGATGGCCAGATCGGCGGCGCCAAGCTCGTCGCGGCGCTGCAGATATCGGATGAAGTATTCGGTCAGCGCCATCATAACCTCGGTCCGCCAAAGCAACCGATTGAATGTCCAGCATTTTGTCGGGATGCAAGCCGTGTTCCGACATATTAACATAAATCAGGCGGATGCGAAGGAACAGCCGCGCCAGCCAGGCGCTCCACACCCTCATGCCACACGCCCCGGTTGCCGACGCAGCGAAAGCGCATCCTCGAGCATCGCAAAGCTGTGGGCGGCGCTGTCCGAGCTGCGGGCAACGAACCCGTCCAGCGCCGGATACAGCCGCACCGCCTCGTCCAGCCGGGCATCGCTGCCCGGCGCATAAAGCCCCGCCTTGATCATCAGCTCTGAGTCCGCATAAAGCCCCAGCGCCGCCCGCGCCCGCGCGATCAGGGCGTTTTCCGCCGCACTCGCCGCCCCCGGCAGCGAGCGCGAGACCGAGCGCAGCACGTCCACCGCCGGAAACCGCCCGCGCTCGGCAATCGCTCGGTCCAGCACCACATGCCCGTCCAGCACCCCGCGCAGGATGTCGGCGACGGGTTCCTCCATGTCCGACCCCGCGACCAGCACGCTGAACACGCCGGTGATATCGCCCGTGCCCTCCGCCCCCGGCCCCGAGCGTTCGGCCAGCGCCATGATCGCCTGCGCGGTCGAGGGCGGAAAGCCGCGGTTGCTGGCGGCCTCGCCCGAGGCCAGCGCGATCTCGCGATGCGCCTCGGCAAAGCGGGTGATGGAATCGGCCAGGAACAGCACGTGGCGGCCGTGGTCGCGGAAATGCTCGGCCACCGCCATCGCCGCCCAGGCGCAGCGCCGCCGCATCAGGGGCGACTGGTCCGAGGTCGCCGCCACCACCACCGCCCGCGCCATCCCCTCGGGGCCGAGGGTGGATTCGACGAACTCGCGGACCTCGCGCCCGCGCTCGCCCACCATCGCCACCACCACCACATCGGCGGAAAGCCCGCGCGCCAGCGCCCCCAGCAGCGTCGATTTCCCCACGCCCGAGCCCGCGAACAACCCGATCCGCTGCCCGCGCACGATCGGCAGCAGCGTGTCGAACACCGCCAGCCCGCTGTCGAGCCGTGCCCCCAGCCGCTTGCGCGCGGTCGCGGGCGGCGGGGGCGCGCGATAGCGGCGGTCCTCGTGCCCCGAACGCAGCGGCCGCCCGTCCAGCGGCCGGCCCAGCGGGTCGACGATGCGCCCGATCCAGCCGTCGCAGGGCGCGATGGCGGGGCGAAACAGCAGCTCGACCCGCGCCCCGATCGACAGTCCGTCGGTCGGCCCCTCGGGCAGGATCAGCGCGTGTTCGGGGTCGAGCCCCACCACCTCGCCGCTGAGCGCCCCGTTCAGGAACCCGACCCGGTCGCCGACCGAGGCGAAATGATTCAGCCCGCCCACCTCGACCACCCCGGCGCGAATCGCCGCCACCCGCCCGAAATAGCGCCCGATTCGCAGCTTTCTGATGCGCTCGGCGGTCGATTCGATCCTGTCCATGCGTTTTTCCCGTCGATTCCGGCCCGAAAATCTTTGGGCTCGAAACGGTTTATAAACCTCTGGGGGTTAAGACCGGGTTTATCGCGGCCCGAGGAGGACCCTGTTTTGCTAGAACGGATCGACACCATGCGGATGGCGCGAGAGCTGGGCGCCCATGCCGCGAATCGCCAGCGGGTGATCGCGACCAACGTCGCCAATGCCGATACGCCGGGCTATCGCGCCCGTGACCTGCAGGATTTCGACCCCGACCGCGCGCCCATGCGGCTGAAAGCCACCCGGCCAGGCCATGTCGCGGCCGCCGGCTGGGGCAGCACTGCCGGGGTGCGGGATGCGGGGGGCGAGCTGTCGCCCAACGGCAACTCGGTCTCGATCGAGGGCGAGATGCTGCGCGCCGCCGACGCCAAGCGCCAGTTCGACCTGTCGCTGTCGGTGATGCAGTCGGGGCTGTCGCTGCTGCGCACCGCCCTGGGACGCAGGGGGTAGCCATGTCCGACGTCTCCGCCACCGCCATTTCCGCCTCGGGGCTGCGCGCCCAGGGGGTCAGGCTGCGCCATATCTCGGAAAACATCGCCAATGCCGACACGCCGGGCTATCGCCGCAAGCTGGTCAGCTTTGAGCCTGACCGCGATTTCGGCCGCGACACCGGCACGGTGCGCGCCAGCCGCACCCGCCACGACCGCGCCGAGCTGCCGCAGGTCTATGCCCCCGGCCACCCGATGGCGGGCGCGGACGGCTATTACCTCGGCTCGAATGTCGACCTGGTGATCGAGGTCGCCGACGCGCGCGAGGCCAGCCGCAGCTACGAGGCCAATCTGAAGATGTTCGAGCAGTCGCGGCAGATGTCCGCCGCGCTGCTGGACCTGATCCGCCGCTGAAAGGGATGCCATGATCTCGCTGACCCAATCCGCCCTGCAATCGGGCAGCCGCGTCGCCTCGGCCTATGCCGAGGCCCGCGCCGCCGCCGCCCCCGCCCCCGGCACCACACCCCAGGGACAGGGGCTGACCGCCGCCGCCCGCGACTTTGCTGCGGTGATGGAGCGCGCCGACAGCGCCGCCGTCGGCGCCATGCAGGGCCAGGCCGACACCCACGCGCTGGTCCAGTCCATCGCCGAGGCGCAGATCGCGCTGGAAACCGCCGTCGCCGTCCGCGACCGCGTGGTCGAGGCCTATCAGGAAATCCTGAGGATGCCGGTCTGATGGACGAGAACCTGATCTTCGACGTGACCCGTCAGGCGCTGTGGATCGCGGTGCGGATGGCGGCGCCGCTGCTGGCGGTGGCGCTTATCACCGGGGTCGCCATCGGCCTGTTCCAGGCGCTGACCTCGGTGCAGGAAATGACCCTGACCTTCGTCCCCAAGGTCGGGCTGATGCTGGTGGTGTTCTGGGTGACCATGAGCTTCATGACCTCGACGCTGGCCGGCTTTTTCTCGGACAGCATCCTGCCGCTGGTTGCGGGGGGCTAGGCCATGGACAACGCGATCTATGCGGCGCTGACTCGCCAGTCCGGGCTGATGAACGAAATGCGCGCCGTGGCCAACAACATGGCCAACAGCGCCACCACCGGTTTCCGCCGCGAAGGGGTGGTGTTTTCCGAGCATCTGACCGCCATCGGCCCGGGGCGCGAGACCCTGTCGATGGCCAATGCCCGCGGCCGCGAGGTCGACCTGACCCCGGCCTCGCTGTCCCAGACCGGCGGCCGCTTCGACCTGGCGCTCGAGCGCGAGGGGTTCTTCATGGTCGAGACCCCACAGGGCAACCGCCTGACCCGCGCCGGCGCCTTCATGACCTCGGACGAGGGCGAGTTGGTCAACCCCGACGGCCACCGCGTCCTTGACGACGGGCAGGCGCCGATCGCGCTGCCGCCGGGGGTGCGCAGCGTGGGCGTCGGCCCCGACGGCACGATTTCCGCCGACGGGCTGCCGATCGCCCGCATCGGGGTCTTCGACCAGCCCGACCGCGCCGGGCTGCGCCACCAAGGCGGCACGCTGTTTGCCGCCACCGCCCCCGAGCCGGTCGAGGAGCCGCTGGTCCGCCAGGGTTTCCTCGAGGAATCCAACGTCAACCCGGTGCTGGAAATCGCCCGCATGATCGAGGTCCAGCGCGCCTACGAACTCGGCCAGTCCTTCCTCGACGGCGAGGACCAGCGCATCCGTTCCGTCATCTCCGCAACCACCCGCTGAAAGGCTTCCCGATGAGAGCATTGCAGATCGCCGCCACCGGGATGGCGGCCCAGCAGACCAGGGTCGAGGTGATTTCCCAGAACCTCGCCAACATGTCCACCACCGGCTACACCGCCCGCCGCGCCGAGTTCGCCGACCTCGCCTATCAGCAGGTCACCCGCCCCGGCACCATCGCCGCCGCCGACGGCACCATGGTGCCCGCCGGGGTGCAGATGGGGCTGGGGGTGCGGCCGACCGCAGTGACGGTGACGCTGGCGCAGGGCACGCCCACCCATACCGGCGGCGATCTCGACGTCGCCATCGAGGGCCACGGCTATCTCGAGGTGACGCTGCCCTCGGGGGTCTCGGCCTATACCCGCGACGGCGGGCTGAAACGCTCGGCCGACGGGCAGATCGAGACCTCGGACGGCTATCCGCTGGCGCCCGGCATCACCATCCCCCAGGAAACCCGCAGCCTCTCGATCAGTGCCGCCGGCGAGGTCTTCGCCTATTTCGACGACCAGATCGAGCCGCAGAACCTCGGCCAGATCACCTTGGCCGGCTTCGTCAACGAAAAGGGGCTCGAGGCGATCGGCTCGAACCTGTTTCTGGAAACCACCGCCTCTGGGGCGCCGCTGGTCGGCAACCCGGGCGAGCAGGGGCTGGGCACGCTGCGCCAGCATTACATGGAAGAAAGCACCGTCGATCCGGTGCGCGAGATCACCGAGCTGATCAAGGCCCAGCGCGGCTATGAGCTCAACTCCAAGGTGATCACCGCCGCCGACCAGATGCTGGGCGCAACGGTGCAGGTGCGGTGATGCGGATGCTGTTCCTGCTGGCGCTTCTGCCCGGTGCGGCGCTTGCCGACGGGCTGGTCGCGGCCCGCGTCCTGCCCGCCGGCACGGTGCTGACCGCCGCCGACATCATCGCCCCGGCCGCGGGCGGCAGCGGCCTCAGCGCCAAGCAGGCCATCGGCCAGCAACTGCGCAGCGCGGTCTATCAGGGCCGCCCGATCACCGCCGCGCATCTGACCACGCCGACGCTGGTCAGCCGCAACCAGATCGTGACGCTCGCCTATGACAACGCCGCGCTGCGGATCGAGACCGAGGGCCGCGCCCTGGGCGCCGGCAGCGCCGGCGACGTGATCCGCGTGATGAACCTTGCCTCGCGGGCGACGCTCAGCGCCCGCATCAACCCCGACGGCACCCTGTCCGTCGCCCAGCGCTGAAGGATTCGCGCATGAACACCAGAACCGCAGTCACCGCGCTGTCACTGGCGCTGACGCTGGCCGCCTGCGGCCGGGTGGCCGAGGTCGGCCGCACCCCGACCATGAGCGCCCCCCACGCCGGCACCGAGTTCGAGGCGATGTCGCAACCGGTCCACCCGATGCCCATGGGCCCGGCCGCGCCCGGCAGGGCGGCGTCGCTGTGGTCGGGCCAGCCGATGTCGCTGGTCGGCGACCGGCGCGCCCGCACCCGCGGCGACATCCTGACCGTGGTGATCGAGATCGACGACAAGGCCGAGATCCAGAACAGCTCGGGCCGCTCGCGCAGCGCCTCGGAAAGCGTCGGGGTCCCGCAGCTGATGGGGCTTCCGCAGAAGCTTGACGAGATCCTGCCCGAGGGCGCCAGCGCCGCCAGCCTCGCCTCGGCCAAGGGCGGCTCGACCTTCAAGGGCTCGGGCAGCATCTCGCGGCGCGACAAGCTGACGCTGCGGGTGGCGGCCACGGTGATCGACACGCTGCCGAACGGGGTGCTGCACGTGCAGGGCTCGCAGGAGGTGCGGGTGAACTACGAGCTGCGCGAGCTGACCGTCTCGGGCTTCGTGCGCCCCTCGGATGTCAGCCGCGACAACGAGATCGCATATGACCGCATCGCCGGCGCCCGCATCAGCTATGGCGGCCGCGGCCAGATCAGCGACGTGCAGCAGCCGCGCTACGGCCAGCAGCTCGCCGATATCATCCTGCCGTATTAAGGGGTTGCCATGCTGAGAAAGCTCCTGCCGGTGCTGCTGAGCGTTCTGGCCCTGGTGGCGGGGGCGGTGGGCGGCGACTTGCTGCGCGGCACGACCGCAGCCGGCGTCGCCGCGCCCGACCCGCAGGCTGCCCTGCCGGCGGACGAGCTGCCGGGGGTCGAGCCGATTGCGGCCGTCAACGCCACACCCTCGCCACCCGCGGCCGCCCCGCCCCCGCCGGCAGAGCCCGGCGAGGCCGACGCGGCGGCGGCCACGGCCTGGTTCAAGTTCCCGCAGCAATTCTTCGTGCCGGTGCTGCACGGCGGCCATCTGGACAGCACGATGATCCTGTCGCTGTCGGTCGAGATGCCCGAAACCGCCAGCGAGGAGGTCTATGCCCATGAGATCAAGCTGCGCGACGCGCTGCTGCGCCAGCTGCTGATCCACGCCAACACCGGCGGGTTCGACGGCAATTTCACCACCGAGGCGCATCTGCGAAAGCTGCGCGCCGAGTTGACCGCGACCGCTCGGGCCATCGTGCCCCGGATCGGCGAGATCCTGATCGGCGACATCGCCCGGCAAGAGCGATGACCGCCCTACCTA
Organism: Paracoccus sp. SJTW-4; assembly: GCF_047716885.1. Lineage (NCBI taxonomy): Bacteria > Pseudomonadati > Pseudomonadota > Alphaproteobacteria > Rhodobacterales > Paracoccaceae > Paracoccus > Paracoccus sp. SJTW-4. The sequence continues at coordinate 632,779 of NZ_CP136681.1, forward strand.
GGCAAGCCACCGGCCGGCCGCCCCCGGTCGTCATCCTGCTGGCCACCTATCAGGGCGAGCGGTTCCTGGCCGCGCAGCTGGACAGCATCCTGGCGCAAAGCTGCCGGGACTGGCGGCTGGTGGTCTCGGACGACGGCTCCACCGACGCGACGCGCGAGATCCTGCGCCGCTTTGCCGCCGCCCATCCCGACCGCGACATCGAGCTCCGCGACGGTCCCCGCCAGGGCGCCACCCGCAACTTCCTGTCGCTGCTGGATGCGGTGGCGCCCGGAGAAGCCGTCGCCTGGTGCGACCAGGACGATCTGTGGCTGCCCGACCGGCTGGCCCGCGGCCTCGCCGCACTCTCGGCCGCACGGGGCGGCGGCAGCGCATCTGTGCCTGGGGCGTCGCATCTCGCACAACCGGAGGTGGCGGGGGTGACAGCTGCATCGGCCAACATGATTCAGCCGAACGGGGCCCGGGATGGCGGTCCGTGGTCGGGTGACCGGCCTATGTGCGCCTCCCACTCCCACCCCGACCCCGATGGCGCGCAATCAACCGCCCGGCTCTTTGCGCAAGGCGGAGGGGCTGACGGCATAGGGTCCGGCAATCCGCCTCCGGGGGTGGCCTGTCCGGGCACTTACCCCCGTCAGACGCAGCCACCCCCGTCCTGGCCCAACGCACAGGCCGGAGCGGCACAGGCTCGCGCTCCAGTCGCCCCGCATGGATGCCCGCAGCCCCCCGCCATTCTCCATGTCGCCCGGACCACGATCTGCAACGTGGATCTGCGCCCGATCCGAGCGGCGCCGCTCTATGCGCGACCGCCCGGCTTCCGCAACGCCCTGGTGCAATCCTGCACGCCGGGCAACACGATGCTGATCGACCCGGCCGGCGCGGCGCTGCTGCGGCAGGGGCGCGACCACGCAGCCGCAGCCGGCGTGGTCGCGCATGACTGGTGGAGCTATCTGCTGATCGCCGGCGCCGGCGGGCTGGTGATCCGCGACCCGGCGCAGACCGTGCTTTACCGCCAGCACGGCGGCAATGCGGTGGGGCGCAACGACACCCTGCCGGCGATGCTGGCGCGGCTGGCCCGGCTGGGTTCAGGAGATTTCGGCGACTGGCTGCGCCGCAACATCCGGGCGCTGGCGGGGGTAAAATCGCTGCTGACGCCGGAAAACGCGGCCCTGCTGGAACGGTTCGCCCGCAGCCTCGACGCCCGCGGCGCCAGCGCCGCGGCAGGGCTGGCCCGGATCGGGGTCTACCGCCAGACCCGCCCGGGCTCGGCCGCATTGCTGGCGGCCGCAGCGGCCGGACGGCTGACGAGACGAACAGCAACGGGCGCAGGCTCGCGCCGTCATCGCGGCTGCCGCGATCTCGCTGGCCTCGAGGGCCAGTTGTAACTGCTCGGCCGTCTCGGATGACACACCAAACCGATATGCGCGGTGCCCGGCCAACTGATGCCGGAGCTTCTCGATCAGGACCGCCTGGGCCTTCACCTCGGCCAGAAGCCGCGCAGTGAAGCGGCGCAACTCCTCGGGGTCCTCTGGCAGGGTCAGGGTCTGGGTGAGCCGGCGAACAATTTATTCCACTGTATTTCTTGTGGGAATCGATGATTGCGGGAACTGGCGGACTATCCCGCCGCCAGAGGCCGCCACGTCCGTTCCGGCGCCCGCCAGTCGATCCCTTCGAGCAGCATCGACAACTGCGCTGGCGACCACGCCACCTTCCCCTCCCTCACCGAGGGCCAGACGAACCGACCTCGCTCCAGGCGCTTCATGAACATGCAGGCCTTGACCATCCCACCAGATCACCTTCACCAGATCGCCACGGCGCCCCCGGAACACGAACAGATGTCCGGCGAACGGGTCCTGCTTCAGCACGCCCTCGGCCTGTGCCGCGAGCGCCGCAAAGCCCTTGCGCATGTCGGTGACACCCGCCGCCAGCCAGACCCGCGTGTTGGCCGGGACCGGGATCAAGCCCACAGTCCTCGGATCAGCCGCGCCAGCGCCTCAGGATCGTAGCTGCCCCTGATCCGCATTCGGTGACCGCCAGCCAGCTCGATTCGATGTGGTTCTCCGCGGCAGGTGCCGCCGGGGCAGACCTGGTCTCTGCGACAATCTCTACGGGCAGAAAGCGCGCCTCCTCTGACGAGGGCAGAGCCGAGGCGGGGTCCGGCGCAAAGCGGGATCGCGCACCCACTTGAAGATCAGGTTCGCATTCACAGCCTAGCGCCGCGCCACTTGGCCACCGAAACCCCGGGCGCAGCCGTCTGGAAGCAGATCGACCGCTTCTCCTCATCCGTCCAGAGCCGCTTCGTCCGACGCGCCATGCCATCACAATAGTGTCCACTATCGATAGTGGACACTATCGGCCTCTCTCAGCTCGCGGCAGGGCGGTCAAGCCGGACGGGTTACGGTGCGCCAAACGAAAGGGAAACGCATCCGCAATCCCACCAGAATCCTGTTTATGGGTTCACAAGCTCCACCCCCGCGCCGCGGCAGTTCCTAAACCTCCGACCGGAGCCCCAGGGATATGGATTGTTGCACTGGGAGTTTCCCAGTGGCGGGCCGGGCATATCAAAGATGCAACCGGCGATCCCGGCCGTCCGCTGCCCTCAGACCCGCCGGAGCGTCGGCCGGCAGCAGATGCAGTCCGTCCGTCACGACACCTCCGGAAAACCGCCCGGTCTCCCCGTCCCCGCCGAAAACCCCTACACCAGCGCCCCGTGGCAGTTCTTGAACCTCCGGCCCGAACCGCAGGGGCAGGGGTCGTTGCGCGAGGGGTTGCCCCAGGTGGTGGGGTCGGTTTCGTCGAAGCCGGGGATGCGGCCGGCGATGTCGGCGGCGGCGGCCTCTTCGTGGCTGGGCTGGGCGGCGGCCTGTTGCGCCTGCAGCTGCGCCTGATACTGGCGCATCATCTCTTCGCGCTCGGCGTCGGTCAGCGGGCGGATGCGGGCGAGGTTCTGGGTCACGTCGCCGCGCAGCCCGTCCAGCAGGTTCTCGAACAGCTGGAAGGCCTCGGTCTTGTATTCCGCCAGCGGGTCGCGCTGCGCATAGCCGCGGAAGCCGACGACGGAGCGCAGGTGCTCCAGCGTCACCAGATGCTCGCGCCACTTGCCGTCGATCTGTTGCAGCAGCACCTGCTTTTCGATCTGGGCCATCTGCTCGGGGCCGAACTGCTCGGTCTTTTGCGCCATATAGGCGTCGGTCGCGGTGCGGATCCGCTCCAGCATCGTGTCGCGGTCAACGCCGTCCTCGGCGGCCCAGTCGGCGATCGGCAGCTCCATGTTCAGCTGCTCGACCACCGCCTTGCGCAGCCCCTCGGTATCCCATTGCTCGGCATAGGATTTTTCCGGCAGATAGGTGTCGATCAGATCCTCGATCACCTGCAGCCGCATGTCGGCGGCGATGTCGCCAACGTCCTCGGCCTCCATGATCTCGCGGCGCTGGGAAAAGATCACCTTGCGCTGGTCGTTCATCACGTCGTCGAACTTGAGCAGCTGCTTGCGGATGTCGAAGTTGCGACCCTCGACCTTGGCCTGGGCGCGTTCCAGCGACTTGTTGACCCAAGGGTGGACGATGGCTTCGCCCTCTTTCATGCCCAGGGTGGACAGCACCTTGTCCAGCCGCTCGGACCCGAAGATCCGCATCAGGTCGTCCTCGAGCGACAGGAAGAACAGCGAGCGGCCGGGGTCGCCCTGCCGGCCGGAACGGCCGCGCAGCTGGTTGTCGATGCGGCGGCTTTCGTGGCGCTCGGTCGCCAATACGAAGAGCCCGCCGGCGTCCAGCACCGCCTGCTTGTCGGCGGCGTGCTCGGCCTCGATGCGGGCGCGCAGCTCGTCGGGGTTGGCCTCCGGGTTGGCGGCCAGCGCCTGCATCACCTTCATCTCGACGTTGCCGCCCAGCTGGATGTCGGTACCGCGGCCGGCCATGTTGGTGGCGATGGTGACGGCGCCGGGCTTGCCGGCCTCGGCGACGATATAGGCTTCCTGCTCGTGCTGGCGCGCGTTCAGCACGTTATGGGGGATACCCTCGGCCCTCAGCATGTCCGACAGCATCTCGGATTTCTCGATCGAGGTGGTGCCGACCAGCAGCGGCTGGTTGCGGGAATGGGCTTCCTTGATCGCCTCGATCACCGCAGCATATTTCTCGGTCGCGGTGCGATAGACGCGGTCGTGTTCATCGACGCGCTGGATCGGGCGGTTGGTGGGGACCTCGACCACGCCCAGCTTGTAGATCTCGGCGAACTCCTCGGCCTCGGTGGCGGCGGTGCCGGTCATGCCGGAAAGCTTTTGGTAAAGCCGGAAATAGTTCTGGAAGGTGACCGAGGCCAGCGTCACGTTTTCCGGCTGGATATCGACGCCCTCTTTCGCCTCGATCGCCTGGTGCAGCCCGTCCGACAGGCGGCGGCCCTGCATCATGCGGCCGGTGAACTCGTCGATCAGCACCACCTCGCCGTCCTTGACCACATAGTTCTGGTCGCGGCGGAACAGCTTGTGGGCGCGCAGCGCCTGGTTGGCGTGATGGACGATGGTGGTCGATTCGGGGTCGTAGAGCGTCTGCCCCTGCGGCAGGATCCCGGCCTGTTGCAGGCGCTTTTCCAGGAACTCGTTGCCGTCCTCGGTAAAGGTGGCGTTGCGGGTCTTTTCGTCGACCTTGTAGTGGTCCTCGGTCAGCTCGGGGATGAAGGCGTCGAGCGTGCGATAGAGCTCGCTGCGGTCCTGCGACGGCCCCGAGATGATCAGCGGCGTCCGCGCCTCGTCGATCAGGATCGAATCGACCTCGTCCACGATGGCGAAGAAATGCCCGCGCTGGGTCATTTCCTCGATACTGCCCTTCATGTTGTCGCGCAGATAATCGAAGCCCAGCTCGTTGTTGGTGGCATAGGTCACATCTGCGCGATAGGCGTCGCGCTTTTCCTGATCGCCCTGGAAGGGATAGACCACGCCGGTGCGCATCCCCAGTGCGGCAAACACCTTGCCCATCCATTCGGCGTCGCGCTTGGCCAGATAGTCGTTGACGGTGACCACATGCACGCCCTTGCCGGCCAGCGCGTTCAGATAGGCGGGGAAGGTCGCGACCAGGGTCTTGCCCTCGCCGGTCTTCATCTCGGCAATGTTACCCTGATGCAGGAAGATGCCGCCCATCAGCTGCGTGTCGAAGGCGCGCAGGCCCAGGGCGCGGCGCGCACCCTCGCGGCAGTTGGCAAAGGCTTCGGGCAGCAGCGCGTCCAGGCTTTCGCCGGCCTGACCTTCGCTTCCCTGCGCACGGGCCTGCAATTCCCGGGTCTTGGCGACCAGATCCTCGTCCGACATCGCCTGGAACTGCGGTTCCAGCGCGTTGATGCGGGCCACCAGCGGGCGGACGGATTTCACCTTGCGGTCGTTGGGGGTGCCGAAGATCGACTTGGCCAGATTTCCGATGCCGAGCATGGTGTCCTGTCAGGTTGGGCGCGGCGGGCGTGACGCCCACTTGCCCCGACCGACGGCCTTGCCCTATCACGAGGCCGGAAAATCGGCGGCGGGCGCGCATTTTCGGTTGCGCCGGATGTAGGCCTCGCCCGCCCCGCTGTCAACGCCACCCCGGCCGGGATGGGCCGCCGGGCAATCATCGCAAAGGGGACACAAGCTCCATGCTGAAAACCACTCCGGCCATCGTTGCCGCCGCCGCCCTGCTGATGGGCGCGCCCGCGCTGGCGCAGACGGCGGAAACCCCCGCCGCCGTTCCCCCCGCCGTGGCCCCCCCCGCCGTGGCCGAAGTCACCGGCGCCCCCCGCGCCGACAGCGTGGTCGCCGTGGTCAACGGCGAGGCGATCACCCTGGGCCAGATGATCGCGATGAAAGAGGGGCTGCAGGGCGGCGCCGGCGATCTGCCCGACGTGGCACTGTGGGACCTGATGCTGGACCAGATGATCCGGCAGACCGCGGTGGCGCAGGTCACCGCACAGTCGCTGACCCCGCGCGACCGCGCCATGCTGGAACTGGACCGGCGCGGCTATCTGTCGGCCGCGACGCTCGAGCGGGTGGCCAAGTCCGAGCCGACCGAGGAAGAGCTGCGCGCCGTCTATGACGCCGCCTTCGGCAGCGGCGATTCGCCGAAAACCGAATACAGCGCCGCCCATATCCTGGTCGCCACCGAGGACGAGGCCAAGGCCGTCGCCGAAGAGCTTTCCGGCGGTGCCGATTTTGCCGCCCTCGCGGCCGAGAAATCCACCGACAACAGCGCCGCGAACGGCGGCGATCTGGGCTGGTTCACCGCCGAGATGATGGTCGAGCCCTTCGCCAAGGCGGTCGAGGCGCTGGAGCCCGGGCAGGTCTCGGCCCCCGTGCAGTCGCAGTTCGGCTGGCACGTGATCCGCCTGAACGAGACCCGCGAGCAGACCCCGCCCGAGTTCGAGCAGATCCGCGAGCAGCTGGCCACCCAGGTCCGCCGCAACCGCGTCGATGCCGAGATCGAGCGGCTGGTGTCGGCCGCCAGCATCGAAAAGACTGAGGGGCTGGCGCCCGAACTGCTGAACCGCACCGAACTGCTGGACAACTGATCATGGCCAAGGATCCCCGGAAAGCCGCCGAAAAGCTGCTGCGCAAGGCCGAAAAGGCCGCGCGCAAGGCCCGCAAGGCCGCCGAGCGCGCCGAAACCGCCGCCGCCGCCCCGGCGGCCGCGCCCGCTGCCAAGGCGGGGCCGCTGGTCTCGCCCCTCGCCCCGGCCGAGTTCCCCGAGCTGCCGGTGATCGCGGGCGTCGAGTTCGCCGCCGGCGCCGCCGGGATCAAGTACAAGGATCGCACCGACGTGATGCTGGTGCGGCTGGCGCCGGGGACGGCGATCGCGGGGGCCTTTACCCGGTCCTCGACGCGGGCGGCCTGCGTGCTCGACTGCCAAGACAAGCTGGCGGGCAACCCGGGCAGCGACCAGGGCGCGGCGATCGTGGTGAACTCGGGCAACGCCAACGCCTTTACCGGCGCGGCCGGGCAGCGCTCGGTCGATGCGGTGACCGGGGCGGTGGCCCGCGCGCTGGGGGTGCCGGCGCGGCGGGTGTTTTCCTCCTCGACCGGGGTGATCGGCGAGCCGCTGCCGCATGAGCGCATCACCGCCATCCTGGACGATCTGGCCGGCGCGCTGGACGAGGGCGGCATCGCCTCGGCCGCGCGCGCGATCATGACCACCGACACCTTCCCCAAGGGCGCAGGCGCCGAGATCGCGGCCGAGGGCGGCAGCATCCGCATTGCCGGCATCGCCAAGGGCTCGGGGATGATCGCGCCCGACATGGCGACGATGCTGGTCTATATCTTCACCGACGCGAAGATCGAGCCGAAGCTGTTGCAGCGGATCCTGTCGGCGCAGATGGACGAGACCTTCAACGCCATCACCGTGGACAGCGACACCTCGACCTCGGACGCGCTGATTCTGGCGGCGACGGGGCAGGCGCAGGCCGCGCCGATCACCGACCTGCGCAGCAAGACCGCGCGCGCCTTTACCCAAGCGCTGGCCGGGGTGATGCGCGACCTGGCGCAGCAGGTGGTCCGCGACGGCGAGGGCGCGACGAAATTCGTCGAGGTGCAGGTGACGGGTGCCGCCAGCGCCGCCGACGCCCACAAGGTCGCCATGGCCATCGCCAACAGCCCGCTGGTCAAGACCGCCATCGCCGGCGAGGACGCCAACTGGGGCCGGGTGGTCATGGCGGTCGGCAAGTCGGGGGCGCAGGCCGACCGCGACCGCCTGTCGATCCGTTTCGGCGACATGGTGCTGGCCGAGAACGGCTGGCGTGCGCCCGGCTACGACGAGGCCGCCGCCAGCGCCTATATGAAGCGCGACCATCTGGTGATCGGCGTCGATCTGGGGCTGGGACGCGGGGCCCGCACGGTGTGGACCTGCGACCTGACCCACCGCTATATCGACATCAACGCCGATTACCGGTCGTAAAGGGGGGCTTCGCGCCCCCCGCCCTTCGGGCTCCCCCGCGGGATATTCAGGCAAGGAAGAACGATGGTGCGGCTGGTTCTGGTGGCGGCGGTGGCCCTGATCGACCCCGAGGGGCGGGTGCTGCTGGCCCGGCGTCCCCCCGGCAAGCCGATGGCGGGGCTGTGGGAGTTTCCCGGCGGCAAGGTCGATGCCGGCGAGACCCCCGAGGCGGCGCTGATCCGCGAGCTGGACGAAGAGCTGGGCATCCAGACCTGGGGATCCTGTCTGGCGCCGCTGACCTTCGCCAGCCACGCTTACGAGGATTTCCACCTGCTGATGCCGCTGTTCGCCTGCCGCCGCTGGCAGGGCGTGCCGCAGCCGCGAGAGGGGCAAGAGCTGGCCTGGGTGCGGGCGGGCGATCTGGCGCGCTATCCGATGCCGCCCGCCGACCTGCCGCTGATCCCGATCCTGCGCGATTGGCTGTAACGCCGTTGCAACTTCACCACAAATCCGGCGGGTGCGCGCGGAAAATCTGACTTCTGTTAACTTAATCCTAATCCTTCCATGCCATTTTCGAGGAGAATCGAAGCAGGGATGAGGGAAGGACTTGGCCATGATTCGAACGATCATCGTCGGAAGCTGCGTCTCGGTGCAGGGCATGTTCGAGCGCGATCTCGGCAACGGCCAGATCGCGGTGCGCGTCGGGCAGAAGACCTATGTCGGGAAGCCGGTTCTGAATTGAGAGCGGGCGCGGTCCGATTGGCCGCGGTCAGACTGGACGAGGGCGCCTAACGTCGCCCGAAGGGCAGTATATGCCGGGGGCTGAGGGTCCGGCTTCAGGTAAGGATGCCCTCGTGCAGGCGGCTGCGCCAGTGCTGCATGGGCCAGTTGCTCAGGTGTTGTCATAGGATTGCCCCGGTACTGCCGTATAGGCCAGTTGCTCGGTGCTGCCGTATGGGCGGTTACCTCGGTGCCGAAACGCCGTGTTCGGGATCAGTGCAGAGTGACCGCATACAAAGATTGGCCACATGCCCGCTCATCAGGTTGCGGCGGCGCGCTGGTGTTCCTCTCTCGGGTGCCGAAGGGGCAAAGCCTGGACGGGTGCTGATCGCGCGGTCTGCGGGGCAGATATCTCCAGAGCGGAAATGCCGGACAATGCGTGGGCGGCCAGGGATCACGCGGTCTGCAGGGCTGGTTGCGGGGCAATGCGCTGACGGCCGCGGACCACGCCATCTGCATTGCCGCATCTGCAAAGCTGGTTTCGCCGCTCTCCTCCCGGCCACAGGAAACGTCGCCGAAGCTAGAACTTCCGGGCCGGTTTTCGCAGCTTGCCGGCCGTCGCTCGGGGCGCGGGGCTCTGGCCTGCCGGCGGGGTTGTCTTTACCGCCGCGGATCTTGCCTTTGCCGACCCCACGGCCTTGGCGTCGCCGGGCGCAGCCTGCGCGCCGTTCTGGCGCGCCGCAGCGGCGCCGGCCTTGATCTTCGCCGCCAGCTCCTTGGCAACGGCGAAGGCGCCCTTGATGCGGTCGGCCTCGGAGGGCCAGGGGCGGCTGACCACCAGCTTGTTGTCGGTGATCCGCGCCGCGCCCTTCTGCTCGGTCAGGAACTCGACCAGCCCGGCCGGATTTGGGAACTTGTCCTGGTGGAACTGGATCGTCACCCCCTTGGGCCCGGCCACCAGCGACGAGATATTCGCGCGCTTGGCCATCGCCTTGATGCGGATGACCAGCAGCAGCGTGTTCACCTCGCGCGGCAGCGGCCCGAAACGGTCGATCAGCTCGGCGGCGAAGCCTTCCAGTTCGACCTTGGTGGTCAGCTGCGACAGGCGGCGATACAGCTCCAGCCGCACGTCGAGATCGGGGATGTAGCTTTCCGGGATGGTCACCGGCACGCCGAGGGTCAGCACCGGCGCCCATTCGTCCTCGGGCGTGCCCTCGAGCTCGCCCGATTTCAGCCGGGCGATGGTTTCCTCGAGCATCTGCTGGTAAAGTTCGAAGCCTACCTCTTTGATATGACCGGATTGTTCCTCGCCCAGCAGGTTTCCGGCCCCGCGCAGGTCCAGATCCTGCGAGGCCAGGTTGAACCCCGCGCCAAGGCTGTCGATCGAGCCCAGGAACTTCAGCCGCCTGATCGCCTGCGGGGTCAGCGGTACCCGCGGCTTGGTGGTCAGATAGCAATAGGCGCGAGTCTTGGACCGCCCCACCCTGCCCCGGATCTGGTAAAGCTGCGCCAGCCCGAACATGTCGGCGCGCCACACCACCATGGTGTTGGCCGATGGAATATCCAGCCCCGATTCCACGATGGAAGTCGCCAGCAGCACGTCGTGGCTGCCGTCGTAGAAGGCGTTCATCCGCTGGTCGAGATCGCCCGCCGCCAGCTGTCCATGCGCCACGATGGTCGAGACCTCGGGGACATGCTCGCGCAGCCAGTCCTCGACCTCGGGCAGGTCCGCGAGGCGCGGCACCACGAAGAAGCTCTGCCCGCCGCGGTATTTCTCGCGCAGCAGGGCCTCGCGGATGGTGACGCTGTCGAACTCGGACACATAGGTGCGGATCGCCAGCCGGTCCACCGGCGGCGTGCCGATGATCGACAGATCCCGCACCCCGGTCAGCGACAGTTGCAGCGTGCGCGGGATCGGGGTGGCGGTCAGGGTCAGCACGTGAATGTCGGAACGCAGCTGTTTCAGCCGCTCTTTGTGGGCGACGCCGAAATGCTGTTCCTCGTCGATGACCAGCAGGCCGAGGTTCCTGAACCGCACCTGCTTGGCCAGCACCGCATGGGTGCCGACCACGATATCGACCGAGCCATCCGCCAGCCCCGCCCGCGTCGCCGCCGCGTCCTTGGCGGAAACAAAGCGCGACAGCGGCCGCACGGAAATCGCGGTGCCGCGGAAACGCTCGGCAAAGCTGCGGAAATGCTGGCGGGCCAGCAGCGTCGTCGGCGCCACCACCGCCACCTGCATCCCCTGGCTGGCCGCGATGAAGGCGGCGCGCATCGCCACCTCGGTCTTGCCGAAGCCGACGTCGCCGACCACCAGCCGGTCCATCGGCCGCCCCGCCGACAGGTCGGCCGAAACGTCGTCGATGGCGGCCATCTGGTCGTCGGTTTCCGTATAGGGGAAGCGGGCCGAGAAGCTTTCCCATTCGTGGTGTTCCGGCTCCAGCACCGGCGCCGGGCGCAGCAGCCGTTCGGCCGCCACTCGCATCAGGCGGTCGGCGATCTGGCGGATCCGCTCTTTCAGCCGCGCCTTGCGGGCCTGCCAGGCGCCGCCGCCCAGCTTGTCGAGCAGCCCTTCCTCGTGCCCGTAGCGGGTCAGCAGCTCGATGTTTTCCACCGGCAGCAGCAGCCGGTCGCCGCCCGCGTATTCCAGTGCCACGCAGTCATGCGGCACCCCCAGCGCGGTGATGGTTTCCAGGCCGGTGTAGCGGCCGATGCCGTGTTCGACATGCACCACCAGATCGCCCGGGGTCAGCGAGGTGGTGTCCTTCAGGAAGTTTTCCGCCCGCCGCCGCTTTTTCGCACCGCGGATCAGCCGGTCGCCCAGCACGTCCTGTTCGGAAATCACCGCAAGCTGCCCGGCGGCCTGCCCGTCCGAGACGAAGCCCTCTTCCAGCGGCCACACCGCCAGCCCCAGCGCGCCCTTTCGGTCGGGCAGGCCGCGGATGTCGTCGATGGGCGTGCCCGCCAGACCTTCGTCGGACAAAAGCCCGCTCAGCCGTTCGCGCGCGCCCTCGGAAAAGCTGGCGACCACCACGCGGCGGGTCTTTTGCAACTCTCGGATATGGGTGGCGAGTGCGCCGAACAGGTCGGTTTTCTCTGCCTGCCGCTCGGGCGCGAAATTGCGGCCCACCCGGCCGCCCGCGTCCAGCACCCCGGGACCGGGGGGCTGCGCCAGCACCGACAGCCGGATCACCCGGTGCGAGTCGAGCCAGCGCGCCCACTCATCCGCATCCGCGAACATCGCGGCGGGCGCGACCGGGCGATAGACGTTGTCGGCGCCGCGCTTGGCCAGCGCCTCGCGCCGCGCGTCGTGCTGTTCGGTGATGGTGTCCCAGCGGGCGGCGCGGTGCTGTTCGGCGTGGTCGTCCAGCACCACCGAGGCCCCGGGCAGATAGGCGAAGATGCTGTCCAGCCGGTCGTGGAACCACGGCAGCCAGTGTTCCATCCCGGCCAGCTTCTGCCCGGCGCTGACGGCCTCGTACAGCGGATCATGGGCACCGCCGCCGTATTCGGCGCGGTAGTTCTGGCGGAAACGGGTGATCGAGGCCTCGTCCAGGATCACCTCGGACATGGGGGCGATTTCCACGCTGTCCAGCGCCCCCAGGCTGCGCTGGCTGTCGGGGTCGAAACGGCGGATCCCGTCCAGCACGTCACCGAACAGGTCCAGCCGCACCGGTCCGCCCGGCCCCGGCGGATAGATGTCGATGATGCCGCCGCGGATGGCGTAATCGCCCGGCTCGGTCACGGTCGGCGACTGCGAAAATCCCATGCGGGCCAGGAAACCGCGCAGCTGCGGCTCGTCCAGCCGCTCGCCCTTGCGGGCGATGAAAGAGGCGTTGCGCACCGTCTCGGCCGCGGGCAGGCGCTGCACCGCCGCGTTCACCGTGGTCAACAGCACGAAGGGCGCCTTGAGCCGGCCCGAGGCCAGCGCCGCCAGCACCTGCAGCCGCTGCGCCATGATCTCGCCCGAGGGCGACACCCGGTCATAGGGGGTGGTGTCCCAGGCCGGCAGCTCGAACACCGGCAGCTGCGGGGCAAAGAACGCCAGCGCCGCGCGCATCGCGGCCATGCGGCGGTCGTCGCGGGCGACATGGATCACGGGGCGGTTCGCGGCCGCGCCGCGGTCGGCCTCGCGCGCGATCAGCGCAGCGTCGAGGCCCTCGGGCGCGCCGGACAGGATCAGGGTTTCGGCCATGCGCGCTGACGTAAACCGCGGCGGCCGAGAGTCAAGCGGCGAAGCAACCCCTTACAGCCCGTTGGGATGCAGCAGATGCCAGCGCGTCCCCCACATCGCCGCCACCAGCACCGCCGCCGCCGACAGCGCCAGGGTGACGCGCATATGCGCCGCGACCAGCGTGGCGATGCGGAACGCCGCCTCGGCCACCGGCAGCCGCCCGGATTGCGCCTGCGCCAGCGGCCCCAGCAGCCGCCGCGCCAGCCGCACCCGCAGCACCGCCAGCCACATGAGCGGCGCCACCAGCAGGAACAGCGCCTGCGCCGTTTCCAGCCCATAGCCGAAGCCCAGCCCGGCCAGCAGCGTCAGCAGGAAGGCCCCTGCCCCGACCAGCACCGCGCCCTCGCCCGGCGCGACGTGCCAGCGCGGCGCCACCAGCGACACCCAGTCGAGCAGGCGCAGCGCCTCGGGCGGCTCGTCCCCGGCGGGTTTGCGGCGGTTGGCGCGCACCAGCTCGGGCGGGATACCCAGCGCGCCGCGGCTGGCCCTGCTCCACGCCAGGGCGAGCAGCAGCCAGTACCACATCGAGGCGAAGGACCGCGTGTCCAGAACCGCGATCAGCCCCTTCGCCCCGTCCATACGCCGCCCCCCGATTGCCAGACCGGCGTTCATCCTAACCGGCGTGGCGACGGCGGCAAGCCGCCGCGGTTGCAACCCCTGCCCGCGCCGTGGCAAGCATCGCCAAAAGCAGGAGCCCGCCCCATGCCGTCCACGCCCATCGTCCCCGCATTCCCCTCTGCCCGCCTGCGCCGCCTGCGCCGCACCCCCGCCCTGCGCGCCCTGACCGCCGAACACCGGCTGTCGGTGGAAAACCTGATCTGGCCGATCTTCGTCACCGAGGTGGCGGGGGGCGAGGGCGAGATCGCCTCGATGCCCGGGGTCGAGCGGCTGACGCTCGACGGCGCCAAGCGCGCGGCCGAACGGGCGATGGAACTGGGGATCCCGGCGGTCTGCATCTTTCCGCATTCGGACCCCCACCTGAAGACCGAGGGCTGCGAGCGCGCCTGGGACCCCGAGAACATCGGCAACTGCGCCATCCGCGCCATCAAGCAGGTGGCGCCCGAGCTGGCGGTGATGACCGACATCGCGCTGGACCCCTATAACATCAACGGCCACGATGGTTTCGTCCGCAACGGCATCATCGTGAACGACGAAACGGTCGCGGCGCTGGTGCGCATGGCGCTGGCCCAGGCCGAGGCGGGGGCGGATATCCTCGGCCCCTCGGACATGATGGACGGGCGCATCGCGGCGCTACGCACGGCGCTTGAGGGCGCGGGCCACAAGGACGTGGCGATCTTGTCCTATGCGGCGAAATACGCGAGCGGCTTCTATGGGCCGTTCCGCGATGCGGTCGGCGCCTCGGGGCGGCTGGTCGGCGACAAGAAGACCTATCAGATCAACCCCGCCAACCGCGAAGAGGCGCTGCGCTGCGTCGCCCGCGACCTGGCCGAGGGCGCCGACATGGTGATGGTCAAGCCGGGGATGCCGTATCTGGACATCTGCCGCGAGGTGAAGGACCGCTTTGCCGCGCCGACCTACGCCTATCAGGTCAGCGGCGAATACGCGATGCTCGAGGGCGCGATCCGCAATGGCTGGCTGGGGCGCGAGGTGATGCTGGAAAGCCTGCTCTGCTTCCGCCGCGCCGGCTGTGACGGGGTCCTGACCTATTTCGCCCCTGCGGTGGCCGAGCTGCTGGCGCGCGAGTAAGAGAGGACTTCGGGTTGGGGGCCTTGCCCCCGGCCCGTTCCGGGCCACCCCGAGGATATTTTTGCACGGAAGACGGGGCTTCGGGGCGCTGCGGCCTGGGCGCGGGTCGTTGGTGGAAAAATATCCTCGGGGGCCGAGCGCCCGAGACAGGAGGCGGCTCAAAAAACCGCCGGCGAGGCTGCTATTTCGCCGGGTGGTCCGTTGGAGCGATTTTGAGCGAGGGAATTGCGGCTGGGACTCGGGGGACGGAAAGCCGCCCATGAGACTGTTTCCTGCCGGATGGCCTGTTGAAGCGGCCTGAGCGAGGGAGGCTGCGACAGGGATTCGGGGATGGAAAACCGCCAGTCCGGCGGTTTCCCCTCAGAACCCGCCTCAGCCGCCGAGAATCACCCGGACGTAATTCGTGGTCTCGCGATAGGGCGGCACGCCGCGGTATTTGGTGACCGCCCCCGGCCCGGCGTTATAGGCCGCCAGCGCCAGCCGCCAGTCGCCGAAGGTGTTGTACATCATCCGCAGGTAGCGCGCCCCGCCTTCCAGGTTCTGCACCGGGTCGTGCGGGTTCACCCCCAGCTTGGCCGCCGTCGCCGGCATCAGCTGCGCCAGCCCCGTCGCCCCCTTGTGCGAGCGCGCCCCCACGTTCCAGCCCGATTCCTGCTGCACGAGCCGCAGGAACAGATCCTCGGGCACGCCGTGCTTGCGGGCCGCGGCGCGGGCATGGGGCAGATACTGGCTGCGCTGGTTGCCGGCATAGCGCGGAATCGCCTGCCCCGAGGTCGAGGCGCGCCCGTCAAGGCTGATGACCTGCCGCCCCGACTGCGGCTTCAGCCGCTCGGACCGCTGGTACTGCGCGGCAAGCCGCGAATCCATCAGCTGCGTCTGGCGCTGGAACTGCGCCGTGCGCGACTTGGAGCCGCCCCCCAGCCGCAACCCCTCGGCCTGCACCGGCACCGCCACCGCGAGCCCCGCGCAGATCACCGCGGCCACCCCGGCCAGCCGCACCGCCCCTGCGGTCACTGCACCCATCGGAAATGCTCCCTCGTGCCGTCTTGTTTTGCCCGAAGACTACCCCAGAACCACCCGCCTGCCATCCCCGCGGCAGGAAGAAGCGGAGAGGCGGGGATGGCGATCGGCGGAAAGTTGCCGATGGAAGCGAGGGACTGATGGTTCCGCAAGGGGGGCGTGCCAGTCAGTGGGCAGCGGCAGTGGTGTTTCGATCCACGCCCCGCGCAGGGGCGACACAACGCCCCCATTCTTGGCGAGACATTTCCCAAGCCTTTTCTACAGGGATAGGCCTTGGGTGAGTAACCCCATGAAATATTAGCAAGTATAGTACAGTTTCTGAGGTAAATGCCGTGAGCAACCATGGGATAAAACCCTTTTTTTCCGCCCCTCGATCCGAGGGGCGTGAAGGGGATCTCGCCAGCAATCATTCCCTACCTCGCCGCGGGGCTCGTGGGCGGGGTGATCGGCGCTTTTCTGGCATTGCTTTCGGGCCTATCCTTGGCACGGACACTTCTCGCCTACTCCTGTGGTGGTGTCTGCGCAGTGGCGCTGACCGCCGGAGTTGTATCCTTCCGTAATGTTGTCATCCGCCCTCGGCAATGGGGGTCGCGGGCAGGCACTGGCAGTGGCGAAGAGCATGCCCACCAAGCCCTGCCTGCTGCTGGCCCGGAGGCTTGAGGCTGTGGCGTCATCCGGCCGGAGCAAATGGGGAATTGCGGCTGGAATAAGCGCAGCGTGGAATCTCGGATTTTCCAGATTTCGACTATCCGCCCAGGGCGACAGCTGCAACTCAACGAAAATTCGGCTTGGGTGATTTCCAAAGGGGGTTAGCAAAATGGCAGATATAAACGGAACCAACGGCAACGACCTCTGAGTCAATGACAATACGAATTATCGTTACTTTGGCCACGGTGGCGACGACACGATGAGCGGGGGGAATGGCACCCAGGTCCTGTCCTCGGGATCGAACCCCAAAGCCAAGGGCGACTGAATTCATGGCGGCAACTGCAATGACCTTTGTTACGGCCAAGGCGGCAACGACAACCTGATCGAATTTGAATACGACACCGGCAACGACACTATGTATGGCGGTGATGACGACGATACACTTTGAGGAGGTGCCCGAAACGATCGCTGGGCGCCTCGGCGCTGGCAGAGATCTTCGCGATCTTCCCGGAACTGAAGGACCAAGACCATGAACCCGTCCCGGCCCGCCAGCTGGTCCCCGGCCGCATGGGCCGCAATCTGGCCGCCCGTCATACGCAGAACAACAAGGCGTTGGTCGGGTAAAGCGCGGAAATAATCATCCGTTAAAACCGGGACGAGTGGCAGCATCTTGCATCACAGACGCGCCAGCCGCTTGCTCCATGTGCGTTTACGATTTTCCGGTAACACAGCAGTAAAGATCGCCAACGTGAAGCACGACTCCGCCCATCCGGCGGATGTGCCCGCCCAATTCATCACCACCGACGATTTCGCATTGCGCGCCGACCAGATGGCCCGCGCCACCCGGGCCTGCGGGTTCCACGAGACCGCGAAAGCATTCGAAGAGATCGGGGATGCGGCCATAAGAATCAGGCGAGACGGGCGAATCTCTCCAGCGCCGCTGGCCTGACGGGAATTGCGGTCGCATATGGAGTGGGAATGCCCGCCGCCATTCCCGGATGCGCATTCCGAAGATGCTGATCACGCCGGATCACGCCCGAGGAAAGACCACGACTCAGCGGTACATTTTCCATTGCCTCCGAATGAAAATGCAAGGGCGCGCGGTGCTTGCGCCCTTCTTTAGCAATCCGCCCCCGTCAATTCACCGTTGTGACAATGATGGTAACCAGCTCGACGTAGCTCTTCCCCAGGTAATAGCCGAACCCCAGCGCAGACAGCGCCGGCAGCATCGCGAGGGCGCCGAGCAGCGGGTAAAGCAGCAGCGCGGTGGCGGCGGCGGCGATCAGGCCGCAGCACAGCGCCCACCAGCGGCCGAGCTTGAGGATCAGGCGCAGGGCGGGAAAGTCCTGCATGGTCACAGATGCGACTGGATGCGCTTCCACAGCGCCGCGGCGTTGCTGCGCGGCGCGGCCGGGGGTGGGGGCGCCAGTTCCGGCACGCCGCGGCAGCCCGGCACGCAGGCCTTGTCCAGCGCCATCTGCGCCTCGAGCGCGTCGTCGTCGGCCAAGGCGTCGCGGTGCTCGCGGCGGTAATCGTCCAGCCCGATCAGCGCCGCCCCCAGCGCCCCGGCGATCTGCGGGGCCTCGGGCAGGATCAGCGCCTCGCCCAGGGCCTTCTCGATGTAATGCACCGCCGCCTGGTTGCGCGCCACGCCCCCGGTCATCACGATCGGGCCCTTGCGCCTGACCCGTCCCACCAGCCCCACCGTGCGGGTAGCGACCGCGGCATGGACCCCGCCCAGGATGTCGGCCTTGGACCGGCCCTCGGCCAGCAGCGAGATCACCTCGGTTTCGGCGAAGGTCGCGCACATGCTGGAGATCTTCAGCGATTGTTGCGCCTGCAACGCCAGCGCGCCCATGTCCTCGAGCTCGATCTCCATGGCGCGGGCCAGCACCTCGAAGAACTTGCCGGTGCCGGCGGCGCAGCGGTCGTTCACCTACACCGCCCCTCATCCTTGCCCACCACCGGCCCGCCCCGCCCGGCTCAGCCCCCGGTATGGTTCATCCCGCGCGAGACCACCCCCCGGGGGACGCCGCGGGAGTAGTCGAAGTCGTGGCCGCGGGGTTTTCGGGCGATGGCGGTGCGGATGGCCTGTTCCAGGGCGGCGTCGCCCGGCTGGCTGCGCAGGACCGGGCGCAGGTCCGTTGATCCCTCCTGGCCCAGGCAGGTGTAAAGCTCGCCGGTGCAGGTCAGCCGCACGCGGTTGCAGCTTTCGCAGAAATTATGGCTCAGCGGCGTGATGAAGCCGATCTTCTGCCCGGTTTCCGCCAGCCGCACATAGCGGGCCGGGCCGCCGGTGGTCTCGGCCAGCGGCTGCAGGGTGAAGCGCCGTTCGAGCCGCGCGCGCAATTCGGACAGCGGCAGATATTGCGCGATCCGTTTCTCGGCGCCCTCCTCGCCCATCGGCATCAGCTCGATGAAGGTCAGGTCGTGGCCCTCGGCGGCGCACCAGTCGACCAGCGGGAACAGCTCGTCCTCGGTGAATCCCTTCAGCGCCACGGTGTTGATCTTGACCCGCAGCCCGGCCGCGCGCGCGGCGGCGATACCGTCGAGCACGGGGGCAAGCTGCCCGCGGCGGGTCAGCGCCGCAAAGCGCCCCGGGTCCAGCGTGTCGAGCGAGACGTTCACCCGGCGCACGCCGCAGGACGCCAGCGCCTCGGCGTGGCGGGACAGCTGGCTGCCGTTGGTGGTCAGGGTCAGTTCGCGCAGCGCGCCGCCGTGCAGATGCCGCGACATGGCGCGGAAGAAATCCATGATGTCGCGGCGCACCAGCGGCTCGCCGCCGGTGATGCGCAGCTTGCTCACCCCCATCCCGACAAAGGCGGAGCAGAGCCGGTCCAGCTCTTCCAGGCTCAGCAGCTCCTTGCGGGGCAGGAACTGCACGCGCTCGGCCATGCAATAGGTGCAGCGGAAATCGCAGCGGTCGGTGACCGAGACCCGCAGATAGCGGATCGAGCGGCAGAACCCGTCGATCAGCGGCGCGCAGACCGGCATGACGGGGTTTCGGAAGGCGGCAGGTTTTTCAAGCATGACTCGGGCCTCGGGCCGGAAGGGATGCCGGCCGGCCATTCCGCCGGCGGCAGTATCCCGTGGGGTGGGGCCGGGCCGGCGCCCTGCGGCGCGGCCGCAGGATGCCGGAACAGGCGGGCGCGGGTCCGGCCCCGTCGATGGACCGCCGGCGGCCGGGCAAACCGGCCGCCGGCTTGTGGCGTCACTTCACGGCGTCCGAGGCGTTCGCCATCAGGAACTCCATGACCATCGCCGCCTCGGCATCGTCCAGACCGGCACGCGGGAACATCGAGGGCGTGATCGCCTTCCACTGCAGCTGGGTAAAGGCGGCCACGTCGCGGGGACCGTGGCAGACGGTGCAGCGTTCGTAATACATCTGCTCGCCCGGACCCATCTCGGCGTAGATCGACTCGATCACCTCATCCAGACGGTCCAGCCCCAGCTCGTCGTCGTCGATGGCGGCGATCTCCATCCCCTCGATGATCGGCGGCTTTTCATAGGCCATGTTCGGCCCCTCGGGGTCCTCGCATTTGCGCATCGACGCCAGGCAGGTGTTGGCGGTGGTCGCCTGGCTGAGCCCCGAGGACCGCTGCGTCGAGGTCAGGAAGTTCACCAGACCCGAGTTGCAGCGCCCCTTGCTGTCGAGGCTGGGCCAGCAGCCCTCGTAGATCGAGATGACGCCCGGCATGATCTCGTCCGAGACCACCGCCCCGGCGATGACGCTGCCGCGGTCGTTGTAGATCTCCACCAGGTCGCCGTCGGCGATGCCGCGGGCAGCGGCGTCCTCGGTGTTGATCCTGACCGGCTCGCGGCCCTGCACCTTGTAAAGCTCGCGCAGCGTCGCGGACTGGTCCATCTGGCTGTGCAGCCGGTGCCAGGGGTGCGGGCTGACCACGTGCAGCTGGCCGTCCCTGGCGTTGCCCAGGTATTCGGCGGGCTCGAGCCACATCGGCATCCCGGGGCAGTCGTCCAGCTTCATCTCGGCGATGGTTTCGCAGAACATCTCGATCTTGCCGGAACGGGTGTGCAGCGGGTTCGCCTCGGGGTCGGTGTAGAAATCGCCGTGGCGGACCCAGGACCGCGCCTCAGGCGGGGCCGGCTGGAAGGCGTAGCCGCGTTCCCAGAACTCTTCGAAAGGCGTGGTCTTGGCGGCGCCGGTGCCATCATAGGCTTTCCTGATGATGTCCATGTATTCGGGATAGGCCGCGTCCTCGATGAACTGGGACTCGCGATAGAACAGGTCCGACAGCGCCGCGAAGATGTCGAAGTCGCTGCGGCTTTCGCCGATCGGCTCGATCACCTTCTTCATCGCGTAGATGCGGTCGTTGGAATAGGTGCCGCCGACCGAGATGTCGTCGCGTTCCAAGGGCGAGGAGGCGGGCAGCACGATATCCGCCCAGCGGGTCGCCGCCGTCCACCACACGTCCTGGCTGACGATGGTCCTGACCTTCTGCAGCGCCTTGATCAGCCGGTTCGTGTCCTGCTGGTGGGACATGAAGTTGTTGCCGGCGTTGTAGATCATGTGCACGTCCGGGTATTTGCGGACGTTGCCGTTATAGACCACCTCGGCGCCGGGGTTTTCCAGCGCGTCGGTCAGGCGCGAGGCAGGCACGATATATTCGGTGACGAAGTTCTTGCCCTGGCTAAGCCCGGCCGGCGTCGCCTGGCCCGATTGCGGCATCCCGCCGCTGCCGTAGTGCCACGAGAAGCCGACCCCCTCGCCGGGCTTGCCGATCTTGCCGGTCAGCGCGGCGAAGTTGACGATCGCCCAGTGGGTCATCTCGCCGTGGTGGGCGCGCTGCAGCGACCAGGCGCCGGCGATCTCGGTGCGCGACTTCGCCAGCAGCTCGGCCAGTTCACGGATCTTGGCGGCGTCGATGCCGGTGATCCCGGCGGCCCATTCCGGGGTCTTCGGCGTGCCGTCCTCGCCCTTCACATAGGCGATCCACTTGTCGGCGCCGGTGGTGTATTTCGCCAGATATTCCTTGTCGTCCAGCCCCTGTTCCAGCACGTGATGGGCCATGCCCAGGAACAGCGCCACGTCGGTATTCGGGACGATCCGGATCCATTCGGCGTCCAGCACCGCGTCGGATGCCGTGCGCTGCGGGTTGATCGAGACGAACTTGCAGCCGGCGTCGCGGATCTGTTCCCAGGGCGTGTACATGCCGTGGTCGGCGACGGTGTATTCCACGCGGTTGTTCTTGACCGGGTCGCAGCCGACCAGCACGAACACCTCGGTGTTGTCGCGGATCACCTCCCAGGCGGTCTGGGCGGAATAGACCTCCATGTCGCCGATCACATGCGGCAGCGAGATCTGGCTGGCGCCGCCGGACCAGTCGCCCACGGTGCTGGTGCAGCCGCCGATCATGTTGAAGAACTTGCCCTGCAGCACGTTCGGCCGCATGATCCCGGCATGGCTCCAGCCGCCGTACGAGGTCGACAGGATCGCCTGGTTGCCGTGTTCGACGATGGTGTCGGTGATCGCCTTGGCGGTCAGCTTCAGCGCGGTATCCCAGTCGACGCGGACATATTCCTCGCGCCCGCGCAGCTCGGGCTTCACGTCGCCCGACTTCCAGTTCTCCAGATAGGACTTGCGCACCATCGGATAGTCGATGCGGCTCTTGTCGTAGACGCGGTCCAGCATCCCGTACATCAGCATCTCGGTGGGACGCTGGTCCAGCTCGGTCATGGCCGAGATGCCGACGATCTTGCCGTCGCGCACCACCGCCTCGAACGGGCCGTAGTGGCTGGCGCTGAACACGCGCCCGGCGAAGGAGTTGGGGTCGACGGCGGCCAGCGCGGTCGAGTTCATGAGCCAGGTGGTTCCCATCAGGGCGGCACCGCCCATGAGAAAGCCGCGTCTGGTCGGATTGAGCATCGTCATGGTGCATCTCCGTCTGCTGTGTGCCCGGAATGTGGCGGATCGCCCCGGCCGCGGCCTTGACAGCCGTCAGCACTTCCGGTGAAGAGATGTAAAGAAATGTGAAGGCCCTGCCCCATGACCGCGCATATCCTCATCGTCGAAGACGATCGCGTGACCCGGATGCGGCTGGCGGGGTATCTGCGCAGCCTCGGCTATCGCATCACCGAGGTCGAGGATGCCGAGGACATGCAGGCGGTGATCGACACCGACCCGCCCGAGATCCTGCTGCTCGACATCGGGCTCGAGGGCAAGGACGGGCTGACCATCACCCGCGAGCAGCGGGCCCAGTCGCGGGTGGGGATCATCCTGCTAACCTCACGCGACGAACAGGTGGACCGCATCGTCGGGCTGGAGATGGGCGCCGACGACTATGTGACCAAGCCCTTCGACCGGCGCGAGCTGGCGGCGCGGATCAAGAACCTGCTGTTCCGTATCACCGACATCGGGCGCAGCGCCCCCGCACCCGGCGCGGTCGAGAACTTCGGCCCCTGGCATTTCGACCGCATCCGCCGCCGCCTGGTCTCGGCCGCGCGGGTCGAGACGCTCAGCGGGCAGGAGTTCGACCTGCTGGACGTGCTGACCCGCAACCCCGGCGTCACCTTCGGCCGGCCGCGGCTGAGCGAGATCGTCGGCCGCGGCGAGCTGCGCCCGGGCGACCGCACCATCGACGTGCTGATCGGACGCCTGCGCAAGAAGATCGAGACCGACCCGGCCCATCCCGCATTCATCCTGACCCGGATGGGCGAGGGTTACTGCTTCGCCGCGCCCGCGTCGTCCGGCCCGGACCAGCCGGCCTGAATCCGCAGCCCCGCCGCCTCGGCCGCGGCGATCAGGCTGCGGGCGGCCTCGGCCGCGACCGGTTCCAGCGTGTCCAGTGCGGCCGTGTCCCCCGCCTCGATGCGGCGCAGCAGCGCGCAGAGGGCCGAGAGGCGAAAGTTCGATGCCGCCCCCTTCAGCCGATGCGCCAGCTTGCGCCGCGCCTCGGGGTCGGTGGCGGCGCGCAGCCGCGGCACGACGACGGCCAGATCGTCCAGCAGCGCCGTCACGATCTCTGTCGCCTGCGCGGCGCCCAGGCTGGCGACGTCTTCCCTGACGGCGGCGTCCACCTCGGACGCCGCGGGATCCTGAATCGGGGCCACCGGACTCTCCTCTGCAAACAGAAACGCGGCCAGCGCGCGGGGCGAGACCGGCTTGGTCAGCACCTTGTCGACGCCGAACCGGGCCCGCGTCGCGGCGTCGTCCTGCACCAGCTCGGCGGTCAGCACCGCCACCAGCGCGCCGTCGCGCCGGATCCGGGCCACGACTTCCTCGCCTGCCAGATCCGGCAGGCCGAGATCGACGAAGATCGCGTCGAACCGCCCGCGGGCGGCGGCGTCCAGCGCCTCGGCCCCGGTCGCCGCCTCGGTCACCTCGCAGCCCATCCGCTCCAGATACCCGCGCGCCACCAGCCGGTTCACCGGGTGGTCGTCGACCACCAGCACCCGCCGGGACCCGCCCTGCACCGCCAGCGCCGGCGGCGGCGCGATCTGCGCGGCGTCCACCTGCGGCAGGCGCAGCACCAGCGTGAAGCTGCTGCCCTGCCCCGGCGCCGTGGACACGCGCAGCTCGCCGCCCATCGCGTCGGTCAGCTGCCGCACGATCGCCAGCCCCAGCCCGACGCCGCGGATGCCGCTGCGCCGTGCGGTGACGCTGCGGCCGTAGATGTCGAAGGCCTGCCGGGTCTCTTCCGCGGTCATCCCCGGGCCGGTGTCGCGCACCGCAAAGCCGATCTCGTGCCGGCCCGCCCCGGCCGAGCGCGCGGTGACCGCAAGGCCGACCCGCCCCTGCGCGGTGTATTTCACCGCATTCGACAGCAGGTTGGTCACCACCTGCCGGATCTTGGTCGGCTCGCCCATGACGGCGGCCGGCAGCCCGGTCGAAATCTCGACCGTGGTGGCAAGCCCCTTGGCCGCGGCCATGACCCGCAGATATTCGCCCAGGCCCCGCGCCAGGGCGGCGGGGTCGAAGGCCTCGCTGCGGCTGCGCTCGCGCCCCTCCTCGCCCACGGAAAAGGTCAGGATGTCCTCGGTCATGCTTTGCAGGTCGCGGGCCGAGGTCAGGGCCACGTCCAGCCGCGCCCGCCGCGTCGCATCCCTCTCTTCGGACGCCAGCAGGTCCAGGATCCCGATCAGCCCGTTCAGCGGGGTGCGGATCTCGTGGCTCATCCGGGCCAGGAAATGCATCTTGGCGCGGCTCTGTTCCTCGGCGTCCGCCCGCGCGGCGTTGGCGGACTGCATCTCGGCCACCACATCGGCGGTGCGGGCCAGGACCGCCGCCTCCAGCCGGTTGCGCAGCTCGGCGGCCTCTTCGGTCCGGCAGCGCAGGATGTTCAGCGCCTCTTCCAGCTTGCCGATCTCGTCCTGGCCGCTGATCTGCATCGGCTGGCCGATATCGCCGCCGGCGACCGCCACCATGCGCTCGGCCACCTCTTCCAGCCGCAGCACCACCTTGCGGCGGGTGCGGGCCCACAGCAGATAGGCGGCCAGCAGCGCCAGCACGATGACGGCGGCCAGCGCCGCGGACAGCAGCGCCGCCTGTCCCCCGGCCGAGGCGACCCCCTGCTTCATCCGCGCGCGGGTCTCGTCGCGGCCCAGCCGCGCCTCGGCGATCAGCAGGTCCAGCTCACGGTCGAGCTGCGCGGCCAGCCGGCCCAGATCCCGCTGCGCCGAAAGCGCCGCCATGCGCCGCGCGACCAGCCCCTCGGGCCCCAGCCCGGCGGACAGGCGCTGCAACTGCAGCCCAGCCTCGCGGCGCGAGGTCTCGGACAGCATGAACTGCGAACGGTCCCGCGCCAGGTTCAGGGCGGTCTCGAACTCGGCCTCCAGCCCGGACAGCCCGGCCGGTTCCCGGATGTTGGGGATGCGGGCGACCAGACGCTCCAGCGCCGCATTGGCCTCGGCCATCTCGGCCAGCCGCTCATAGGCAAAGAAGTTCACGTCGGCCAGCCGGTCCAGGCCGGGCCTGGACGCGGCCCCGCGGGGCTGTGCGTAAAGCTCCCAGATGCCGGCGGTGACCCGCAGCCGCGCCAGATCGGTTTCAGTTGAAATGATCATCGCCAGCCGCGACCCCGCCTCGACCAGCAGCGCCCGCTCTGCCTGCAACGCCGCCTCGACCCCGACCAGCAGGTCGACGCTCTGCCGCATCCGCCCCACCAGCCGCCTGACCGCATCGGCCGAGCCCGGATCGGTCCGGCCGCCCAGGAACAGCCGCATCGCGTCCAGATCGGCGGCGATGCTGTCGACCCGCCCGTCCAGCGCCTGCGTGGTTTCGGCGACCTGGGTGACGGTGCGCGCCTCGGCCAGCCGCCCGGCCAGCGAGGCCGCGAAATCCGCGTCCTGTGCAACCCGCTCGGTCCGCTCTATGATCGCGATGCTTTCGGACAGCACCCGTTTCTGCGTCTGGGCGAGGAAGCGGTTGACGCCGAACGAGGCCAGGCCGACAACCACCATCAGCCCGGAGAGGACCATGAAGACGGATTGCAGCTGCTTGTCGAACCGTCGAGAGCGCATGAAGGCTGCTTATCGCCGGATCGCCGGCGCGGCAATCGTCGCCCTGTGCGGGATCGCGGGCGCCCCGGCGCAGGCCGACCAGCAGCTTCTTTGCGTGCTGGTGCCGCATTTCAAGGATGAATACTGGCTTAGCGTGGCGCACGGGCTCGAGCAGCGCTCGGCCGAACAGGGGCTGTCCGTGCGCTTCTTCGAGGCCGGGGGCTACGACGCGCTGGCAAACCAGATCGAGCAGATCGGGGCCTGCACGGATCTGGAACCGGGGGCGATCCTGATCGGCGCGGTCTCGTCCGACGCGCCCGAACTGCTGGCCGCGGTGCAGGAGGCGGCCGAGACCCAGCCGGTGATCGGGCTGGTGAACGAGCTGCATTCCGATGCGCTGGCGGCGCGCGTCGGCGTCGACTGGTTCGACATGGGGCTGGTGCTGGGCCGTCATCTTGCCGCCCGCTTCCCCGCCGACGGCGCGGTGCACGAGGCGGTGCTGCTGTCCGGCCCGCCCGCCTCCGGCTGGGTGGCGCCGCTGGAACGGGGGCTGCATCGGGGGATCGAGGGCTCCTCGGTCGACATTGTCGCGACCTATGGCGCGGATACCGGCACCTCGCAGCAGCTGCGGCTGGTGGAGATGGCCTGGACGGCACATCCCGGCATCGAGCTGATGATCGGCAGCGCCCCCGCCATCGAGGCCGCCATGGGCCTGTTCGCGGGCCGCCCGGATCGCCCGGAGCTTGTCGCGACCTATGTCAGCCACAGCGTGGCGCGGGGGCTGGTGGGGCGCCAGATTCTCGCCGCGCCGTTCGACAACCCGATCCAGCAGGGGCGCGCCGCCGTCGATGCGGCCGTGGCGACCATGGAAGGCAACCCACCGCCGGGGCGGGTGGGCACGCAGATCGTCATCTACGCCACGGGCATCAGCCCGGACAGGATCGAGCTTTCCCCAGCCGACTACTTCCCCAGCCTCGACTGACGCGGCGTCCGGCGCCGGGGTCCGGTGACGGAAACGCCGCCGAATCACCCGCTGCAGGGGCGCCGGCGGCAACGATCCTGCGGCGGCGAAATCAACTCTCGACAATATCTCGTTGTTAATTTGGCCGGAATCTTATTTTCGCCGATTGCGGCCCCGATTGCCGCAGTTGCAAACAGCCGAACGGTATTTGCATTCCCTATCGGTGGAATGACAGCGCCGATTTTACCCACGCGCGACCACGCCGCAATTCACTCATCCAGAACGCGAAAACGCCTTGGATTCTCTCTCTTTGGGGGCGTCAAAAGTTGACAGAAGCCGATCGTTAAATTACAAAAAATCTTACGGATCTTCTGGAATATTGCGCGCCGATAGGCGCCTGGTTCGGCTGTGTTCCGGTCAGCCGCCTGTAATTCAGTATTTTTTATCGGTGGGGCTGCGTGGCATGACGAAAATGGCAGGCGCGGAGTCACCGCCGGCGGGACGGCTCTCGGAAACCACCGCCCCGGCCCGCGCGCCGGGCGGCCGGCGCAAGGCGTCCCCGGGCGACAATTCGGCCGGGCTGGGTCCGGTTCTTGCCCCCAGCCGGCGGCGGCTGCGGCGGCAGATCGGGTTCCAGCCGCGGTATCCCCGGCTTTACCGGGCCTATAACATCGCCGCCGCCCTCCTGATCCTGATCGCCGCCTGGCCGACGCTGGTGCTGATCTCGCTGGCGCTGCTGGCCACCCAGGGGCGCGAGGTCTTCTATCGCGGCCCGCGGCTGGGCAAGGATTCCAGGGTCTTCCAGATCTACAAGTTCCGCACCCTGAACACCGCCGCCGCGGCGCAGATGACCCGGGACCGCACCCTGCCGCAGAACAGCGGGCTGGAAACCCCGCTGGGCAAGTTCCTGCGCGACACGCGGCTGGACGAGCTGCCCCAGATCTTCAACGTGCTGCGCGGCGACATGAACCTGTGCGGCCCGCGCCCGGTGCGACCCGAGATCGCCGCCATCGAAAGCGCCCGCATCCCCGGCTATGCGACGCGGTTTGCCGTCAAGCCGGGGCTGGTCGGCCCGTCGCAGGCGCTGATGAGCCACGGCACCTCGAAGCGGATCCGCGCCATGTTCAACAACACCGCCAGCCGCCGCCCGGTGTCGATGGCCTCTGAAATCCGCCTGCTGGCCGCGATCGGCTGGGCGGTGGCGCGCCGCAGCGCGACCGAGCTGTATTCCCGGCTGGCCCGGATGCTGCGGCGGCAGTGGCGACGGGCGCGGGCCTGGGGCCACCGCATGGCCGACCTGATGCTGGGCGTCGAGCCCGAGCGGATGGTCGAGGTGCGGCTGCCCGGCATGCCCGCGCTGCAAAAGGTGCGGGTGCATTCCGGGCTGGTGCTCGAGATCCCGGCGCTGCCCGAGCTGCCGCTGTCGGCTGCCACCAGCGGCTGCTGCCCGGTGACGCTGGTCGTCAAGCTGCCCCGGGGCGGGGTGCGCCGGGCGCGGGTGGTGCTGCGCCCGCAGGGCCGGCCGGGGCATTATTTCTATACGGCGAGTTCGGCCGCATCAGAGCATGTCGTCGAACGCTACCTTCTGGGCCTGACCGTGCTTGGCCCGACCCGGCGACGCGACGGCGACCAGCGGTCGCACGCCGGTCTGGGCTGAACGGCGCGCGCAGGTGCAGGCCCCGGACGCCAGCCTTCCCGCCCCGGCCGGGGCTGCCGCGCCGCCCGCGCGGCCCGCGGGCGCGCAGCCCGCGCGGGGGGCGGGCGGACGGCGGCTTTCCTCGCTCATGGCGGCGGTGTCGCATTTCGGCGGCCAGCTGCTGGGGATCCTGCTGGCGCTGCTGGTCTCGCATCTGATCGCGCGGCGGTTGGGGGTGGGGGCCGAGGCCGACGCCTTCTTCTTTGGCCGCCGCATCGCCACCAGCCTGATCGAGGCGCTCAGCCAGATCATGGCGGTGTTCTACATCCCGCTGGTCGCGGCCCATGCCGCCCGCGCGGGCGGCGGGTTCCTGCGCGCCACGCTGCGCCATGCCGCCATCGCCGCGGCGCTGGGGCTGGGGCTGAGCCTGCTGACCGCCTGGGGCGCGGCGCCGATGGTGCGGCTGCTGGCGCCGGGGTTCGACGGCGGCGCGGCGATGCTGGCCGGACAGGCGCTGACGCTGTTCGGGGCGGCGCTGCCCGCGACCATGGGCTGCATCGTCTTTGCCGCCTGCCTGAACGTGACGGGGCGGTTCGGGATGCCCTCGGCAATCCGGCAGCTGCCGCGGGCGGCGGTGGCGGCGGTGCTGGCGCTGGCGGGGACCGACATCGCGATCCGGGGCGCGGGGGCCTTTGCGGTGGCGTGGTTCGCGGTGGCCGGGCTGATGCTGCTGCAATGCCTGCGCATCGCCCGCGACTGGCAGGCGGAAGCGCCCGCCCCCCCTGCCCCCGCGGCGCCGGTGCGCCCGCTGGCCGCGGGGATTTCCGCGGTGCTGCTGATGGTGGCCGCGCTGGCCAGCACCTGGCTCGAGACCGGCTTTGCCGCGCAGGTCGGCCCCGGCGGGGTCACCCGGCTGGAGCTGACCCAGCGGCTGGGCACGCTGCCCGGCAACACGCTGGTCGCGGCGCTGTCGCTGGTGGTCTTCACCGCCTGGTCGCGGCGGGCGGCGGCGGGGCAGCGGCCCAGTGCCTCGGACTTCTGGCGCAACATCTTCGTCGGGCTGGCGGCGCTGCTGCCGGTCCAGGTCTACGTGGCGCTGCACAGCCAGGCGCTGGTCGGGTTCCTGCTGGGCCACGGCCGCTTCGACGCCGCGGCGGTCGACAGCGTCGCCCACAGCCTGCGCTGGATGACGCTGGCCCCGCTCAGCGCCTTTGTGCTGCGCATGGTGCTGGTGCGGGTGCTGGCGGACCCGGGCTTGCCGGTGGTTCGGCTGGTCGCCATCGGCATCGGCTTCGACACGGGGTTGAAGGCGCTGCTGTTCCAGCTGCTGACCCCGGGCTTCGGCGTGGTGGGGATCGTGACGGCGCAGGCAATCTCTCCGGTGGCGACGCTGCTGCTGATGGCGGTGCTGCTGCGGGGCAGCGGGCTGCTGGGAGGGCCGGTGCACCTGGGGCGCGAGGCCGGGCTGGCCATCGCCGCCGCCGCAAGCATCGCCGGATTTGCGCTTGGCGCGCTGCCGTTTTCCGGGGCCGAACCCTCGGCGCGGGCCGATTTCGCCATGCTGGCAGCATCGGGGCTGCTGGGGGCGGCGCTGTTTCTGGTCACTGCAAAGGTGCTGCGTGTCTCGGTCGCGCTGCATTGATCGGCGGTGGCCCTGCCGCCGCCCGCCCTCGCGCCACCGCCGCGGTGCCCGAACTGCGCCGTTCCCGGATCGGCGGGACTTTGCTAGGCTGGACCGGGCGCACCCCCCGGCCGGCCACAGTCTGGAGAGTATCGTGAGCCATCGCCCCCGCCATGAACCCTGCCCCCCGCCCCCTTGCGCACCCCGACGGCTGCGCGGCGTCCGCTGCCTTGCCACGCTGCTGGTGCTGTGTGTCTGGCCCGCCGCGGCCGAGGACCTGCCCGCGCCCCGCTTCCAGCTGGCGCCGGGCGATGTGGTCGAGGTCTCGGTCTTCGCGAATGAGGCGCTGTCGGGGCAGTATCCGGTGCGCGAGGACGGCTCGCTGGCGCTGCATCTGATCGGCGCGATCCCCGCCGCCGGCCTGACCCCGGCAGAGTTCGAGGCGCTGCTCGGCGAGCGGCTGGCGCCGATCATCCCCGCGCCGGTCTCGGCCACGGTGGCAGTGGCGCGCTGGCGGCCGGTGGCGGTGCTGGGGGCGGTGGCGCAGCCGGGGCTGTACGATTTCAGCAGCGGTCTCGACGTGACCCGGGCGGTGGCGCTGGCCGGGGGCGCGGCGCGGCTGGCGGCGGATGCGCCGGTGACCCTGGCCCTGCGCGTCACCGAAGAGGCCGGGCGCTATCAGGCGCTGAAATCGCGGCTGGCGGCGCTGCTGACCGAGGAAGCCCGCCTGTTGCAGGAACGCGCCGGGGAAACCGCGGTGCCGGCCCCACCCGAGGCCGCGCAGCTGGTCGGGGCCGGGCCCGCCGCCGCCATGGCCGCCGAACAGCAGCGGCTGCTGGCGCTGCGCGCCCGGCTGCACGAGATCCGCACCGCCGGAGAGGAGGAGCGCCGCCAGCTCGCCCTGACCGAGGCACAGTCCTATGCCGACCGCCGCGCCCTGTCGCAGCGCCAGGTCGAGGTGACCGAGCGCGACCTGGACAACCAGCTGCGGCTGCAGGAACAGGGGCTCAGCGTCGCCTCGCGCGTGCTGCAGGTGAACCTCGCGGTCGACCAGTACCGCAGCGCCGAGCTGGAGGCCGCGGCCTTCGAGGCCGCCGCACGGCAGAGCGCCAGCGCCGCCGCCAGCATGGGCCGCGCCCTGGTCAGCCAGCGCGAGGAAGAGATCACCGAGCGGCTGGCGCAGCTCCGGCAGGAGATCGCCGAGACCCGCGCCACCATGGCGGCCAGCCGCGAGATCCTGGCCGAGTTCGGCGGCGGCACCGGGCTGGCGGATGCCGCGGCCCCGCCGCGCTATCTGGTCACCAGGCGCATCGACGGCGCCCCGCAGCTGTTCGACGCGACGCCGCTGTCGCTGCTGCAACCCGGTGACACGCTCGAGGTGGTGCCGCTGGCGCCGGACGCCGCCCCATGACGGGACGGCCGCACCCGTGCCGGCGCCTGTGGGCCACGCTTGCGGCCTGTCTGGCGCTTGCGGCGGGGGCGGCCGCCGCCCCGGCGCAGCCCATCGACCTGTCGCGGCTGTCGGTGCAGCCCAACCCCCGGCTGGGCCTGTCCTTCCCCGGCTCTCAGGTCCGCTATTACCCCTATATGGCCGACGCCGGCATCGGCGTCGCCCGCATCGCCGTCACCTGGGGGCTGATCGAGCCCCAGCGCGGCCGCTACAACTGGCGCGGGCTGGACGAGCGGGTGGGCAGCTTGCTGCGGCTGGGGATCCAGCCGTTCCTGACCTTTGAATCGCAGTCGGACTGGGGCACCCGCCCGGACACGCGCGCAGTCAAGAACGGCGCCCCCGTCGAGCTCGAGGACTGGCGCCGCTTCGTCGCCCGCGTGGTCGAACGCTACGACGGCGACGGCCGCGACGACATGCCGGGGCTGGCCGGACGGGTGCGCTATTACCAGGCCGCGAACGAATGGGAGAGCCCCGAGAACCCCTCGGGCGGGTGGATCGGCTCGGGCGCGGAGCTGATCGCGCTGATCGACGCCACCCATGACGCGATCAAGGCCGCCGACGCGGACGCGGTGCATGTGCTGGGCGGCATCGCCGCGTTCAACATGGACGTGCTGCTGGTCGCGCTCGACCGCGCCGACTTCCGGGTCCAGCAACGCTGGAGCGCGGGCTCGGCCACGGTGTTCGACCGCGCCCGCATCAAAAGCCCCGAGATCGCCGCCCTGATTAACGAACGCGTGCTGCCGGTGCTGCGGGACGCGCGCTACGACATGGCGGATGCGCATCTTTACGGCCCCGAGGCGCGCGACCCCGCGCGGCTGGCGCTGCTGGCGGAACTCAGCGGGCGGCCGGTGCTGTCGGCGGAATGTGGCGGGCCCTCGCGAGACTACGGCGGCGAATACACGCCGCAGGGGCATTTCATCGCCGCGGTGCACCGCAACCTGGGCGTGCTGGCCGCGGGCGGGGCGTTCTGCCTGTGGTTCCGGCTGGGCGAGGACGACCGCACCACCTGGGGCAACCGCTTCACCGCGCTTTACACCAACGACGCCCGCCCCAAACCCGGGGTCTGGGCGTTCCGCATGCTGGCGCGGCTGCTGCGCCCGGGGGTGGAGCCCTACCCGCTGGGCGGCGACGGGTTCGAGCTGCGCGGCAGCGGCGCGCCCTTGCGGCTGGGCTGGGACGCGGGCGCGGACGCCGTGTTGGGCTGGGCCGCGCAGCAGGGCGTCCCCGCCTGGTGTCTGACCGACGCCCCCGCCGGGCTGCTGTCGCCAGCGCCAAGCGGCTGCCCGGCCGGCGGCTTCGTCATTGCCGGGCGCGATGTCGCCCAACTGCTTTCCCCCGATCCATGATGGTGGCCGGATGCTGAGACATTTCCTTGAGCTGCTGCGGGCCAGCCATCGCATGATTCTTGCCAGCGCGGCGGCGGCGGGGCTGGTGGCGCTGGTTCTCAGCGTGCTTCTGCTGAACGCGCGCCCGCTTTACGAGGCCAGCGTCACCGTCTCGATGGAGCCCTCCGAGGAAGAGCTGCGCTTCAACCGCAGCTTCATGGGGGTCAGCCAGTTCAACCCCGCCACCATCATCGCCCAGTCCCATATCGAGCGGCTGCTGAGCCGGCCGGTCGCGGAACGCGCGCTGGAGCTGCTGACCGCCGAGCTGGGGCAGATCCCGGCCAAGCCGCCCTCACTGCTGTCGGCGCTCAGCACCCGGGTCTGGCAGGTCTGGAACACGCTGAACTACGGCTATTCCGTGCAGCTCGACGACCAGCAGCAGATGCTGGCCGACCTGCAGAACGCGATCTCGGTCGAGATCGTCGAGGGTTCGTATATCCTCAACATCGCCGTCAGCTACGACGATGCCGCCATCGCCGCGCAAGCAGCGAACGCGCTGGCCCGGGCCTATGTCGAAGAGGCGCGGGACGGGTTCCGCCGCGACGCGGCCGAGATCGCCGCCACCATCGCCACCGCCGAGGAGGAGGCGCAGCGCCGCCTGTCCGAACGCCGTCAGCAGCGGCAGGCGCTGGCAACCGAGCTGGGCGTCGCCGACCCGGTGGCCGAGCGCGCGATCCTGCTGCAGGCGCGCGAGGATGCCCGCGCCGCCCTGCGCACCGCCGAGGCCGAGCTGTCCGGCGAGGAACGCCGGCTGGCAACGCTGCGGCAGTCGCTGGCCACCCAGGCCGATGGTGAGATCGCGCGCGGCATCCGCGAATCGCTGGCCACCGGCCAGGCCGGGCTGGACCGGCTGACCGAGCTGCGCGCGCAGCGCCAGCAGGGGCTGGCCGAGATTGCACGCTCTCTGGCCGGGCTGGACGAGGCGCAGACCCGGCTGAGCGCGCTCGACGAACAGATCGCCGGGGTGGAAACCGACCTGGCGCAGCTGCAGGCGCTGCGGGTGGCCTCGGAACTGTCGTCGCGGGCGCGGCTGTCGCAGGTGATGATCATCAACCCCGCCACGGTGCCGCTGTATCCGCGCTTTCCCAAGGTCGCGGTCAACACGGTGGTTGCGGTGCTGGTGGGGGCGATCCTGGCGCTGGTGCCGGTGCTGGCGCGCGACGCGCTCGGCTCGCAATTGCGCACGGCGCTGGATGTCGAGCAGCTGGGCGCGCGCGCCCTGCCCTCGCTGTCGCGGCGCCGGATCGTGCGCGGCCGCCGGCTGGGGCCGGGCGAGATCGACCGGCTGGTGCGCCGCATCGCCGCCGACCGCGGCGGCTGGCACGACCGGGTGCTGCTGGTCACCGGCTTTCTGCCGCAGGACGACATCCACCGGCTGGCGCGGGTGCTGGACGGCGCCGCGGGAAGCGACGGCACGCCGATCCAGGCGGTGCCGCTGCTGCCCCTGACCGCGATCGAGGACTGGACGGCGTTGCCCGACCAGCCACTGCTGGTAGCGCTGCGCTCGGGTGAGCTGGCGCGCAGCGAACTGGCCGCGATGCAGGAAACCGCGGCCCGGGGGCAGCGCCCCGAGCCCTATTATCTGGTGGTCCTGTGACCGCCCCCTCGCCGACCGTCCGCGACCGGCGACGGGCGCAGCATGGCGCGCTACTGGGCCGCGAGGTGCGCTTCCTGTGCTGGCCCTTTGACCGCTGGACCCCGGCCGCGCGCCACCCCGCCGAGAGCGCGGGATTCCAGCGCTTCACCGGCGGCCGCGGAAAGAGCCGCCCGGGCGAGGACCCGGACATGCTCAGCCGGGTGCATGTCCACGACCGCGCCTTCGGCGGCGGGCCGCTGTGGCTCGAGACGCCGGGATTCCGCGCCCGGCTGGGGGCGATGAGCGGGAACCTCTACCGGGCGCCGGGGATGATGGCGGCCGCGCTGCCGCCGCGGTGCCGCTCTGCCGCGCCGGGGGGGCATGAATGACCGGGGCGCGGCATCTGGGGCAGGCGCTGGCCGTCGCGGGGACGGCGGCTGCGGCGGGGCTGGCGACGCTGGCGGCGGGGCTGGCGGCCTCTCCGATATTGGCGCTGGGGGTGCCGCTGGCGCTGGTCGGGGCGGTGGTGCTGCTGGCGCAGCCGTTCCTGGGCATCGCGGCGCTGGTGTTCCTGGGCCATCTCGACAGCATCGAAAAGCTGCTGTTCGGGTTCCTGCCGCTGTCGGGGTTCAAGGCGCTGACCGCGGCGACGCTGGCGGCGGCGCTGCTGACCGCGGCGCGGCGGCGCGACTGGATCGCCGGCGCGCTGCGCGACCCGGTGGTCACCTGCGCGCTGCTGTTCGGGCTGCTGGGCACGGTGTCCTTTCTGCTGGCGGACGAACGCGCCGTGGCGCTGTCCGAGATGCGCAAGCTGGCCAGCCTGATCACCCTGCTGCTGCTGGTGGTGGCGCTGGTCGACACCCCGCGGCGGCTGGCGGCGATGATGTGGATCCTGATCGCCAGCTCGCTGGTCTCGGCGCTGATCCTGATCGCTGACATCCTGCTGGGCACGCATCTGCTGGCCACCTCCGAGGCCGCAACCACCGCGCAATCCTCCGAGGGCTTCGTGCGCTCCTCCGGCGCCTCGGACCAGAACCCGACCACCGCGGCCTCGATGCTGCTGGTGGGGGTGGTGATGGCGCTGGTGCACGCGGTGGAAACCCCGCGGCTGCGGCTGGCGATGCTGGCGGCGGCGGCGCTGGGAACGGCGGCGCTGGTGATGTCCTTTGCCCGCTCGGCCGCCATTGCCTATGCGGTGGCGGCGCTATGGCTGGGCTGGCGGCACCGCGATGCGCGCATGGCGCCGCTGGCGGGGTTCGGCATCCTGCTCGCGGGCCTCGCCGCCCTGCCCTTTGTCCCGGCCGAATACTGGAAACGGCTGGGCACGATCTTCGGGGCGGGCGGCGACTGGACGCTGGGGCGGCGGCTCAGCTACAACCTGATCGGGGTGCGGCTGTTCGCCGAAAGCCCGCTGTTCGGCATCGGCCCGGGCAATTTCGCCGAGCGCTTCGCCGACCCCGAGTTCCGCTATTTCCCCGGCCGCACCCTGCTGGGGCGCGAGCTGCACAACATGTATCTGTCGGTGCTGGCCCAGTACGGGCTGGCCGGGGCGGCGGCGTTCTGCGGGATGCTGGGGGCGGCGCTGGCGGCGCTGCGCCGGGTCCGGCGCGCGCCCGCCAACCCCGCGATGCGGATCTGGGCGGGGGCGCTGGGGCTGGGGTTCGTCGCCTATCTGATCGCCAGCCTGTTCCTGCCCAACGAATACACCAAATACACTTGGGTGCTCAGCGGGCTTGCCGCCGCGCTGGCGCGGGTGAACCGGCAGGAGCTTGCGCGATGAGGATCCTTGTCGTCGTCAGCGAGTTCCCCAAGCTGACCGAGACCTTCGTCTATCGCAACATCGCGGAATACCGCCGCGCCGGGCATCAGGTGACGCTGTTCTACGCCAAGGCGTTCTTTGCGGGCGAGCTGGTCCACGACTTCGCCCGCGACACCGCCCGCAGCGCCTTTACCTTCGGCTTCGCCGCCCCGCGCAGCCTGGGCGCGCTGGCGGCCGAGACGCTGCGCCGCCCGGGCGCGCAGGCGCGGCTGTGGGCGCAGATCGCCCGCGCCCACCGCGCCGAACCCCGCCGCGGCCTGCGCAGCTTTGCGGTGCTGCCCAAGGCGGTGGCGCTGGGGCACTGGTGCCGCGCGCAAGGGATCGACCATATCCACGCCGAGTTCGCCGGTTTCCCCGCCACCGTGGCGATGATCGCCGCGAGGGTCTCGGGCATCCCGTTCAGCTTTTCCGCCCATGCCAACGACATCTTCGTTTCACAGGCGATGCTGGCCCATAAGGCCGCCGAGGCACGTTTCGTGCGCACCATCAGCCGCCACAACATCGACTGGCTGCGCCGCAACGTGCCCGGTTTCCCGATGGAGCGGCTGCGGCTGATCCCCTGCGGCGTGCCGCGCGAACTGCTCGATGCGCCCGGCCCGCCGCCGGTCGGCGACGAGCCGCTGAACGTGCTCTATGTCGGCTCGCTGATCGAGAAAAAGGGCGTGGCGCATCTGATCGCGGCGCTGGCCCGGCTGGCCCCCGGGGTGCCGCTGCGCGCCCGGATCATCGGCCGGGGCGAGCTGGAGCCGGCACTGCGGCAGGCGGCGGCCGCGGCCGGTCTGGGCGAAACCGTCAGCTTCGACGGGCCGCAGGACGCCGAGGGCGTGCGCGCCGCCTATCGCTGGGCGCATGTGGTGGTGGTGCCCTCGGTCGTCGGCCGCGGCGGGCGCGCCGAGGGCATCCCCGTGGTGGCGATGGAGGCGCTGGCCCATGCCCGCCCCGTGGTCGCCTCGCGCCTGTCGGGCATCCCCGAGCTGGTCGAGCATGGGGTGACCGGCTGGCTGACCGAGCCCGGCGACGCTGCCGCCATCGCCGGGGCGCTGGCCGCGATCCGCGCCGACTGGCCGCGCGCCGCCGCCATCGCGCAGGCCGGGCGCGAGCGGGTGCGCGCCCGCTATCTGATCGAGGACAACGCCGCGGCCCTGCTGCGCGCGATGCAAGAGGATGGGGCGGCATGACCTGGGTTTTCTGGCTGTCGGCGGCGGCGCTGGCCTACAGCATCGCGGGCTATGGGCTGCTGGTGATGGCGCTGGCACGGCTGGCGCCGCCGCGGCCGCCGGTGCCGCCCGCGCAGCCGCTGCGCTTCAGCTTCCTGATCGCCGCCCACAACGAGGCCGCCCATATCGAGGCCAAGATCCGCGACACGCTGGCGCAGGATGCCGGCCCGCACACGGTCGAGGTGATCGTGGTCTCGGACGGCTCGACCGACGGCACCGCCGCGCTGGCCCGCCGCGTCGCCGACCCGCGCGTGCAGGTGTTCGAGCTGCCGGGCCATCAGGGCAAGGCCGCCGCGATCAACCTGGGACTGCAACATTGCCGGGGCGAGGTGGTGGTGTTTTCGGACGCCAACAGCCTGCTGCGGCCCGGCTCGCTTCTGGCGATGGCGCAGCATTTCGGCGACCCGCAGGTCGGCGGCGTCTGCGGCCGGATCACCGTTCCGGCGAAGCGTTCCGGGGCGAACGGGCAGGCCGAGGGGCTGTACTGGCGCTATGACCAGGCGATCAAGGCGGCGGAATCGCGGCTGGGGGGCACGGTGTCGGCGCAGGGCTCGATCTATGCGCTAAGGCGCGGGCTGACGCGGCCGCTGATCCCGGGCTGTGCCGATGATTTCCTGATGTCGGTCAACGCGGTGGCGGCCGGGCACCGGCTGGTGTTCGAGCCGCGCGCCACCACCGCCGAGCCGGTCAGCGAAAAGCTGGGCCGCGAGATGGGGCGCCGCACCCGCTCGACCGAGCGCGGCTGGCGGGCGCTGATGGTCCACCGGGCGCTGATGAACCCGCTGCGCACCGGCTGGTACGGCTGGCAGCTGTTCTCGCACAAGCTGGTGCGGCGGCTGAACCCGCTGTTCCTGATCGCGCTCTTGCTGTCCAACCTGGCGCTGGTCGGGCATGGCTGGTTCTACGCGCTGACCGCGGCGGCGCAGCTGCTGTTCTACGGACTGGGGCTGGCCGCCATCGCCGTTCCGGCGGTGCGGCGCTTCAAGCCGGCCGGGCTGGCGGCGTTCTTCATCTTTACCCATGCGGCGATGCTGCGCGGCATCCTGCGCTATTACCGCGGCCATAAAAGCGTGACCTGGCGGCCGGTGCGGGAATGAACGCCCCGGCGCGCATCGGCTTTGTCATGCCGCATCTGCGCCACGGCGGCGCCGAGCGGGTGGTGCTGGAACTGCTGCGCCATCTGGACCGGGCGCAGTTCCAGCCGCTGCTGATCCTGCAGCGCCGCGACGGCGATTACCTGGCGCTGCTGCCGCCGGACGTGCCGGTGATCGCGCTGCGCCACCCCCGCCCGCCCGGCTGCGTGATCGCGCTGGCCCGGACGCTGCGGCGCGAACGGATCGCGCTGATCCACAGCGCCACCAACGCCACCAATCTTTACGCCGCAACCGCCGCCCGGCTGGCGGGCGGGCGCAGCCGGGTGGTGATCGCCGAGCACACCCCGCTCGACTTCAGCCTCAGCCGCGCCAAATGGCTGGCGCTGCGGCGCGGGGCGATGCGGCTGGCCTATCCGCTGGCCGATCTGATGGTGGCGCCGCTGCCCGAGATCGGGGCCGAGGCTGCGCGCTTCCTCGGCCCCGCGGCGCCGCCCTTTCGCTGCCTGCCGAACCCGGTGGTCGCAGCGCTGGCGCCGCCGCGCGACCAGCCGGCGCTGGCCTTGCGGATCGCCAGCGTCGGGCGGCTGGCGGCGGTCAAGCGCTTCGACCTGCTGATCGTTGCATTCGCCACGTTCCGCGCCCGCCACCCGGCCGCCACGCTGACCCTGTTCGGCGACGGCCCGGAACGCCCGGCGCTGGAACGTCTGGCCGCCGGGCTGGGGCTGGGAACTTCGGTCGCCTTTGCGGGCTATGTCGAGGATGTGCCGGCGCGGCTGGCGGGGTGCGACCTGTTCGTCTGCACCTCGGAACGCGAGGGCTTCGGCAATGCGATGGTCGAGGCGATGGCGGCCGGGGTGCCGGTGCTCAGCACCGACTGCCCGTTCGGGCCGCGGCTGCTGTTGCGCGGCGGGCAGGCGGGGCGGCTGGTGGCGGCCGACGACGCCGCATCGCTGGTGGCGGCGATGCTGCAGCTGGCCGAAGACCGTGCGTCCCGGCGCGCCCATGCGGCGGCGGGGCGCCAGGTCGCCGCGGGGTTCGGGGTGGCGCAGGCGGTCGCCGCCTATGAGCAGGCGTTCGCCGCGGTTCTGGCCAGCCGGCCGGAAGCGGCCTAGAGGGGGGGAAGGGACGGGAATGGCAGTCAGGATCGAACCCCGCGGCCCCGAGATCCGCCAGCAGTTCCTGGCCCGGATGGCCGAGACCTTCGACGCGGCCGCGGTGGCGCGCAAGGACCGCTGCTGGGACTGGCTGTTCCACCCGCCGCTGGGCCCCGACGCCCCCCGGGTGCAGGTGCTGTCGGCCTGGCATGGCGACCAGCTGGCCGGCGGCGCCATCCACGGCGTCACCGCCTATTGGATCGACGGGCGGCGGCGCTATTTCCGCACCCCCTACGGCACCAACATCGACCCGAAGATCCGCGGCCTCGGGATCAGCCTGATCCGGGCGTTCTACGCGGATTCGGGCATCGGGCTTCCCATCGGCGACCAGCTGGCGCGGGTGAACGAGAAATTCGGCGCCCGCAACGCCGCCCGCGTGCAGATGTTCGCGCCGCTGCGGGCGGGCAGCGCGGTGGCGCGGCGCCGCCCCGCCGCCGCGCCGCTGGCGGCCTTCGGCAACGCGCTGTGGTCGGCCTGGCGCGGCATCGCGGCCCGGCACGGCCCCCGGCTGGCGCGCGGCGAAAGCATCGCCGACGCCGATGCCTTCGGCGCCGAGCATGACGCGTTCTGGCGCCAGGCCGCGGCGAACCACCGTTTCATCCAGATCCGCGACGCCGCCTTCATGCGCTGGCGGTTCCGCGAGATGCCGTTGCAGCGATACGACGTGCTGCAGCTGCGCCGGGACGGCGAGCTGCGGGGCTATGTCGCCGTCGGCCATGCCATCGACCCGGCCCGCGGCACCGGGCAGGTGACCGACATCCTGACCGTCGACGACGACCCGCGCGAGCTGGCGCTGCTGCTGCGCGCGGCGCTGCGCCGGCTGCACGCGCTGGGGGCCGAGGTCGCGGCCTTTGGCTGCGTCGCCACCCCGGCGCTGACCGAGGCCGCGCGGCTGGCCGGGTTTTCCCGCAGCAAGCCCACCCGGCCCGCGCAGGTGTTTTTCAGCGACCCGACCGAGATGCAGCGCATCGACGGGATCCTGCCGCATCTCTACCTGACCCGCGCCGACCAGGACGAGGATTACTGAGCGCCTGCCACCCCAGCCATGGTGGCGGAAGGCGCCGGGGCCGTCATCGGAATCCAAGGCCCGGCCGCGACTGTCCCGTGGCAGCTGCCCGCCCGGCTCAGAGGCTCGCCGCCAGCGTCTGGAGCCGGGCCAGCGCCCGGTCCCGGCTGTCCTCGCCCCCCTCGCCGGGGTGGTCGATATGGGCGCAGGTCAGCACCGCCACCGCCTCGTCCCCCGGGCCGCGCACCGGCACGCTGATGTCGGTGACGCCGACGAACTGCGCCGAGGGCGCCACCCGCGCCCCCTGTTCGCGCACCTCGGCCAGATGCCCGGCGATGGGCGCCAGCCGGGCGCCGGCATCGGCGATGCCCCACAGGCGCAGGGTCTCGGCCAGGCGGTCGGGGTGCTGGAAGGCCAGCAGCGCCAGCCCCGAGCCGGTGGCGAACAGGTTCAGCAGCCCGCCGACCCGGCCCCTGAACTCCCAATGCCCCTGCGGGCTGGCTTGGGCGATGATGATGCCATGGCCGTGTTCGGGGACGACCAGGTGGCAGGACTGCCGCACCTCGATCGCGAACTCGTCCATCATCGGCTGCGCCTGCGCCACCAGCCGGCGCAGCGGCGGATGGCGGGTGCCCAGGTTGAACAGCTTCATGCTCAGCGCATAGCGGTCGCCGCCCTCGACGCGCGAGACATAGCCGCGCACCACCAGCCGTTCCAGCATCCGGTAGATCTGCGAGGGGCTGACCCCCATCAGCTTGACGATCTCCGCCCGCGTCAGGCCGCGCGGCTGCTCGGCCAGGACTTCGAGAATGTCGAGCCCCTTGTCCAGCGCCGGCGCGCGATAGCGGTCGGCGGCATCGGCAGGGGCGGATCGGTCCTCGGCGGCCGGCCCGGCATCGAAATGGCTGGTCAAGAACATTCCCCCGGCTGACAGGCGGTTAGCCGACGCTCTCTTACGGCATCGCGCAGGCGACTGCAGCGCAAAAAATACCTTGCGTCAACTGTTCACCTATGAATAATCTGTTCATATCCGAACAAGCAGATGACGGGAGGGGTCACATGCGTCTGGAAGGAAAATCCATCCTCGTGACGGCGGCAGGCCAGGGAATCGGCCGCGCCAGCGCCTTGGCGCTTGCGGCCGAGGGCGCGCGGGTGATCGCCACCGACGTCGATGCGGCGCTGCTGCGCGGGCTGGACGGCACCGCGGGGGTCGAGACCGCCGCGCTGGACGTGACCGACGCCGCCGCCATCCGCGACATCGCCGCCCGCGTCGTCGCGCTGGACGGGCTGTTCAACTGCGCCGGCATGGTCGCCAACGGCAATCTGCTGCAGATGAGCGACGAGGACTGGGACCGCAGCGTCGCGCTGAACGTGACCTCGATGGTGCGGCTGACCCGGGCGCTGCTGCCGGGGATGCTGGAGCGCGCGCAGGCGACCGGCACCGCCTCGATCCTGAACATGGCCTCGATGGCCTCGTCGGTGAAGGGCTTCGTCAACCGCACCGCCTATGGCGCGACCAAGGCGGCGGTGATCGGGCTGACCAAGGCCATCGCCGCCGATTTCGTGGCCCAGGGCATCCGCTGCAACGCGCTGTGCCCGGGCACGGTCGACACCCCCAGCCTGCGCGGGCGCATCGCGGCCTCGGCCGACCCGGTGCAGGCGGAAAAGGACTTCATCGCCCGCCAGCCCATGGGGCGGCTGGCCACGGTCGACGATATCACCCCGATGGTGGTCTATCTGCTGTCGGACGAAAGCCGTTTCGTTTCCGGGCAGGCGCTGCTGGTCGACGGCGGCGTGACGATCTGAGCCGCCGCCCTGCCCCGGCCCTGCCCCCTGCCCGCCATAACATGAGGACCCGATGAAACTTCTGCGCTTTGGACCGCCCGGACAGGAACGCCCCGGAATCCTGGACGCCGAGGGCCGTATCCGCGATCTCTCCGCCCATGTCGACGACCTTGCCGGCGAGGTGCTGACCCCCGAGGGGCTGGCCCGCATCGCCGCGCTGGACCCCGCAACCCTGCCGCTGGCCGAGGGCGCGGCCCGCATCGGCCCGTGCGTCGGCCGCGTCGGCAAGTTCATCTGCATCGGCCTGAACTACGCCGACCACGCCGCCGAAACTGGCGCCGCGATCCCGGATGAGCCCATCGTCTTTGCCAAATGGACCAGCGCCATCTGCGGTCCCGACGACGACGTGGAAATCCCCCGCGGCTCGACCAAGACCGACTGGGAGGTCGAGCTGGGCGTGGTGATCGGCAAGGGCGGCCGCTACATCGACGAGGCCGAGGCGCTGTCCCATGTCGCGGGCTATTGCGTGATCAACGACGTGTCCGAGCGCGAATGGCAGCTGGAGCGCGGCGGCAGCTGGGACAAGGGCAAGGGCCACGACACCCACGGGCCGATCGGCCCCTGGCTGGTCACCCCGGACGAGGCCGGGGACGTGCACGATCTGAAGATGTGGCTGGAGGTGGACGGGCGGCGCTATCAGGACGGCTCGACCGCCACCATGATCTTCAAGGTGCCGGAGATCATTGCCTATGTCAGCCGCTTCCTGTCGCTGCAGCCCGGCGACGTGATCTCGACCGGCACGCCCCCCGGGGTCGGGCTGGGGCAGAAGCCGCCGGTGTTCCTGAAGGGCGGCGAGGTGATGCGGCTGGGGATCGAGGGCCTGGGCGAGCAGACCCAGAAGGTGGTGCAGGCATGACCCGCATCACCGGCCTGCGCAGCATCGACGTGCGGTTCCCGACCAGCCAGGCGCTGGACGGCTCGGACGCGATGAACCCCGACCCGGATTATTCCGCCGCCTATGTCATCCTGGAAACCGACGGCCCCCATCAGGGCCACGGGCTGACCTTCACC
Source organism: Paracoccus sp. SJTW-4 (assembly GCF_047716885.1). Classification (NCBI taxonomy): domain Bacteria; kingdom Pseudomonadati; phylum Pseudomonadota; class Alphaproteobacteria; order Rhodobacterales; family Paracoccaceae; genus Paracoccus; species Paracoccus sp. SJTW-4. Next base: position 676,219 of record NZ_CP136681.1, read on the forward strand.
ATCGGCCGCGGCAACGAGATCTGCATCGCCGCGATCGAGGCGCTGCGGCCGCTGGTGGTCGGGCTGGATCTGGACTGGATCGCCGCCGACATGGGCCGGTTCTGGCGCCATGTGACCAGCGACAGCCAGCTGCGCTGGATCGGCCCCGACAAGGGCGCGATCCACCTGGCCACCGGCGCGGTGGTCAACGCCGCCTGGGACCTGTGGGCCAAGGCCGCGGGCAAGCCGGTCTGGCAGCTGGTGGCCGAGATGTCGCCAGAGGAGCTGGTGCGCTGCATCGACTTCCGCTACCTGACCGACTGCATCACCCCGGAATGGGCGCTCGATTTCCTGACGAAGCAGGCCGAGGGCAAGCAGGCCCGCATCGAGACGCTGCTGCGCGAGGGCTACCCCTGCTACACCACCTCGGCCGGCTGGCTGGGCTATGACGACGACAAGCTGCGCCGCCTGTGCCGCGAGGCGGTGGACGCGGGCTTCAGCCACATCAAGATGAAGGTCGGCCGCGATCTGGACGACGACATCCGCCGCCTGACCATCGCGCGCGAGACCGTCGGCCCGGACGTGCGGCTGATGATCGACGCCAACCAGGTGTGGGAGGTCGATCAGGCCATCGACTGGGTGAAGAAGCTCGCCTTCGTGAACCCGTGGTTCATCGAGGAACCCACCAGCCCCGACGACATCGCCGGCCACCGCAAGATCCGCCAGGGCGTGGCCCCGGTCGAGGTCGCCACCGGCGAGATGTGCCAGAACCGCATCATGTTCAAGCAGTTCATCATGGAAGGCGCCATCGACGTGGTGCAGATCGACAGCTGCCGGCTGGGCGGGCTGAACGAGGTGCTGGCGGTGATGCTGATGGCGGCGAAATACGGGCTCAAGGTCTGCCCGCACGCCGGCGGCGTCGGCCTGTGCGAATACGTGCAGCACATGTCGATGATCGACTATCTGTGCATCAGCGGCACCCGCGAGGGCCGGGTGATCGAATATGTCGACCACCTGCACGAACATTTCCTTGACCCGGTGCGCATCGAGAACGCAGCCTACATGCCGCCGACGATGCCCGGCTTCTCGATCGAGATGCGGCCGGAAAGCCTGGAAACCTATCGTTTTCAACCAAGCTGACACATCCCCGAGGGAGGAGACCCAAGATGTCGTTGATGAGAAAGATCGGGCTGGGAACCGCGCTGGCGCTGACGCTGGCGCTGCCGGCGCTGGCCGCCGACGTGACGGTCAAGATCGCCTATGAGAACAACCCCGGCGAGCCGGTCGACCTGATGATGCAGAAATGGGCCGACCTGGTGAAGGAACGCTCCGAGGGCAAGGTCGAGTTCGAGCTTTACCCCTCGTCGCAGCTCGGCTCGAAAGAGGACATCATCGAGCAGGCCAAGATGGGGGTGAACGTCATCACCATCGCCGACGCCGGCTTCCTGGTCGACTATGACCCCGACATGGGCGTGCTTTACGGCCCCTATCTCGCCGACGACACGGAATCGCTGTTCCGCATCTATGACGGCGAATGGTTCAAGGAAAAGGAACTCAAGCTGCGCGATCAGGGCATCCGCATCGTGATCCCCAACTACATGTACGGCGCGCGCCACATCCTGGCCAAGAAGAAGATCGAGACCCCGGCCGACATGGTGGGGCTGAAGATCCGCACCCCCAACAACAACATGCAGATCAAGGCCATCGAGCTGATGGGCGGCACCCCCACCCCGATGCCGCTGGGCGACGTCTATCCGGCGCTGACCCAGGGCGTGATCGACGGGGTGGAAAACCCCCTGACCGTGCTGCACGGGCAGAAGCTGGACGAACAGGCCAAGCAGCTGTCGATGGTGGGCTACGTCACCTCGGCCGCGTTCTGGCTGGGCGGGGAAAGCTATTTCCAGACCCTCGACCCCGAGGTCGCCAAGCTGATCGAGGACACCGGCTACGAGATCGGCGTCGAAAGCCAGAAGGTCGCGGCCCAGGACGAGGCCGACGCGCTCGAGGCGATGAAGGCGGTGGGCGTCGAGGTCACCACCCCCGACATCGCGGCCTTCAAAGAGGCGACCAAGCCCTTCTACGAGCAGTTCCCCGAATGGACCCCGGGGCTTTACGAGCGCATCCAGGCGGAAATCGCCCAGTAATCGCCACAGGACCCACGGGCCGGCATCCGTGCCGGCCCTTTTGCAACGGAGCAAGCGATGCGCTGGATAGACCGAACCGCCTCGGTGATAGGCGGATTGAGCCTTGTCGTGCTTGTCACCATCGTGGCCAGCGCGGTCTTTGCCCGCTATGTGATGGGCCAGCCCCTGGCCTGGACCGAAGAAGCCGCCGGGCTGCTGATGGTGTGGATCGTGATGATCTCGGCCATCGGCACCGAGGCGCGGGGCGAGCATCTGACCATCGACATCATCGAGGGGTTCCTGTCGCCGAAGGGGCGGCGGGTGCTGATCGTCATCGTGGGGCTGCTCTCCATCGGGCTGCTGGGGGTGATCGCCTGGTACGGCTGGGTGCTGGCCGAGGCGTCCGCCATGCGGCGCACCAACATCCTGCGGATCTCGTGGTTCTGGATCTACCTGCCGGTGACGCTGGGCGCGCTGGGGGTGATCGTGGTCACGCTGCTGCGCATGGCCGGGCACCGGCCGGTCGCTGCCCCTTCTGTCCTTTCCGCCCATGATGAGGCCGACGCATGAGCTGGCTGATCGCTATCCTTCTGATGTTCGTGCTGTTTGCACTGAACATGCGGATCTATCTGGCGATGTTCGCCTCGATCCTGATCTATTTCCTGTTCTTCTCGGACCTGCCGCTGGCCATCGCGGTGCAGCGGATCGTGGCACCGACGCAGAACTCGTCGCTGCTGGCGATCCCGTTCTTCATCCTGCTGGGCACGCTGCTGGGGGCCACCGCGGTGGCGCGGCGCCTGCTGGCGCTGGCCGACCTGCTGGTCGGGCGGATCCGCGGCGGCATGGGCCACACCAACGTCATGCTGTCGACGCTGATGGGCGGGATCTCGGCCTCGAACCTCGCCGATGCGGCGATGGCCACGCGGATGATCGTGCCGCAGATGATCCGGCAGGGCTATTCCCGGGGCGCGGCCTCGGCAATCACCGCCTGCGGTTCGCTGATCACCCCGATCATCCCGCCGGGGATCGCGCTGATCATCTACGGGCTGGTGGCCGATGTCTCGATCGGGTCGATGTTCATGGCCGGGATCGTGCCGGGGCTGCTGCTCTGCGTGCTGCTGCTGATCGCGGTCTACATCTACGCCCGCCGCCGCGGCATCCCGGCGTCGCGCGACAGCTGGCCCACGGCGTCGGAAACCCGCAGCGTGCTGTTCCAGGCCTGGCCGGCGCTGGTGCTGGTGGTGGTGATCGTCGGCGGTATCCGCATGGGCATCTTCACCCCGACCGAGGCCGGCGCCATCGCCATCCTGATGACACTGATCATCGGCTTCTTCATCTACCGCGACATGAAGCCCGCCGATGTCGGGCGCGCGCTTGGCGACACCGCCCGGCAGACCGCGGCGATCCTGCTGGTGATCATGACCAGTTCGGGCCTCGCCTGGATCTTTTCCAACGAGCGCGCCGGCATCGCCATGGCCGAGTGGATCACCGGGCTGACCACCAACAAATACGCCTTCCTGGCCGCGGTGAACGTGCTGCTGCTGTTCCTGGGCATGTTCATCGAGGGCACCGCCCTGATGATCGTGCTGGTGCCGCTGCTCAAGCCCGTGCTGGCGCAATTCGGCATCGACCCGGTGCATTTCGGCATCGTCATCATCGTCAACCTGTCGATCGGCACGCTGACGCCGCCAGTGGGAACGGTGCTGTTACTCGTCTGCAACCTGACACGGGCCACCATCGGCGAGTTCTTCCGCGAGGGCTGGATGTTCGTCGCTGCGCTGGTGATCGCGCTGCTGCTGGTCACCTATATCCCGGCGCTGTCGCTGGTGCTGGTCTAGGTGCGGGTCCGGCGGGGGGCCACCCCCGCCAGCACGCGGCGCAACAGGGCGCGGGGGTCAGCCCCGCGCCTTTTCCATCGGCATCAGCGCCCCGTAATGCTGCACCACCCGGCTGGCCAGTTCATGCCCGCGCCGCGCCGCCGCCTGCGGGTCCAGCCCCGCCAGCCGCGCCGCCAGATAGCCGGCGTTGAAGCTGTCGCCGGCGCCGGTGGTGTCGACCGGGGTCACAGCCGGCAGCGGCGGCATCGCCTCGGGGGCCCGCCCCTCCAGCGCCAACGCCATCGGGCCGCCGCCGTTCTTGACCAGCACCTCGCCCGCCCCCAGCGCCGCATAGCGCCGCGCCGTGGCCTCGGGCGAGGCGTCGCCGAAATGCCGCGCCTCGTCGTCGTGGCTGGGCAGCACGATATCGGCCAGCGCCGCCGTCGCCTCGATCGCCGCGCACATGCTGGCCGCGTCGCGCCACAGCCGCGGCCGCAGGTTCGGGTCGAAGACCACCCGGCTGCCCGCCGCCCGCGCCCGGCCCAGCTGGTCCAGCATCACCGCGCGCCCCTCGCCCTCGAGCACCGCCATGGTGATGCCGCTGACATAGATCATCGCAGCGCCGGCCAGCGCGTGTCCCAGTCGCGCCGGGTCGGCGGCCAGCGTCCGCGCCGCCGAATTGTCGCGCCAGTAGGTGAACGAGCGCTCGCCGTTCTCGAGGCTGATCATGTAAAGCCCCGGCGCCCGCTCGGGGTGGCGGGCGATCCGGCCGGTGCCGATCCCGGCGCCCTGCATGAAGTCCAGCATCGCCTCCGACAGCGGGTCGGTGCCGACCACGGTGAAATACTCGACCGCCCAATCCGCCGGCAGGCCCGCGCGCATGTACCAGGCGGTGTTCAGCGTATCGCCCGCAAACCCCTGCCGCCACAGCCCCTCGCCCGCGTGGGACATCTCGACCATGCATTCCCCGACCGCGAGAAACCGCATCCGTTCTTCCTTGCTTTCCGAATGTTCCTAGGCCCGGGCATCCCCGGCCGGCGCATCGTCGCCGTTCCAGAGCACCGAGTCCATCAGCGTCCGCCGCGCCGTCGCCAGATGCGTGTCCAGCGCCGCCGCGGCGCCGGGGCTGTCGCCGTCCAGCACCGCGGCGAGGATCGCCAGATGCTCGGCGATGGCGGCGCGGTTGCGGCGCTGCTCGTCGCGCTTGTTCCAGCGATAGTGGTAATGCACGATGATCGCGATGGTGCGGCTGAAATCCAGCATGAAGCGGTTTTCGGCCGCCGCGCAGATCAGCCGGTGGAACTGCGCGTCCAGCGCCGGAAACGCGGCCAACCCCGCGTCGTCCCCCTGCGCCAGTGCCGCATGGGCGTCGCGCATCGCCGCGACCTCGGGCCGCAGCCGCCCGCCCGGCGCCGCCGCCGCCACCAGCAGCGGCAGGGCATGACGCTCGAACATCTCGCGCACGGTGAACATCTCGGCGGCGAAGTCGCGGGTAAAGCCGTTCAGCACCCAATGCCGGTTGCGGCGCTTTTCGATCAGGCCGAAGGGCTCGAAGCGGATCAGATATTCGCGCAGCGCCCCCAGCGGCACGCCAAAGCGGCGGGCCAGCTCGGCCTCGTTGAAGCTGGCGCCGGGGGGCAGCTCGCCCTGCAGCATCCATTGCAGGAACGGCTCTTCGATCTGGGCCAGCGGCGGCCGGGTCTCGGCCAGGTCGAAGCGGTCGCCGGGACGCGGCGCGCGCAGCAGCAGCTTGCGCCGCCCGTCCCAGGACAGCACCCCGATGCCCTCCAGATGCGCCAGCACCGCGCGAATCGTGGTGCGGCTGGCGCCCAGCTCGGCCGCCAGCGCCCCTTCGGGGCCCAGCTCGGCGCCCGGGGCCAGCCCCTCGAGCCGGTCGAGCTGCCGATTCACCAGCTTCTTGAACAGGTTCCTGTCGCGCGCCATCCGCACCCCGGCTTTGCAGTTGACCGGAACGGTATTTATTAAATAAAGAACATACCAGCAGAAAAATCGCTTCGAGGAACGCCCCGGATGATGAAAGCCCTTGTCTGCGTCGAGCCGGGCCGGTTCGAGCGCACGGACCGCCCCCGCCCGCAGCCGCAGCCGGGCCATATCCGCATCCGCATCGGCCATGTCGGCATCTGCGGCACGGATTATCACATCTATGGCGGCCAGCAGCCGTTCCTGTCCTATCCGCGCGTGATGGGGCACGAGCTGTCGGGCCGGGCGCTGGATGCCAGCGCCGACGGGCGCATCGCGGTGGGCGATCTGGTGGTGATCAACCCCTATCTGACCTGCGGCCACTGCCACGCCTGCGCCATCGGCAAGCCGAACTGCTGCGAGAATATCGGGGTGCTGGGCGTGCACCGCGACGGCGGCATGTGCGAAGAGGTGCTGGTCCCCGAGCAGAACGCTTACGAGGCCGAGGGGCTGGACGAGCGGGCCGCGGCGATGGTCGAGTTCCTGGCCATCGGCGCGCATGGGGTCAGCCGCGCCCGGCTGCGGCCGGGGTCCTCGGTGCTGGTGGTGGGCGCCGGTCCCATCGGGCTCGCGGCGGCGATCTTTGCCGGGATCGACGGCACCGGGGTGACGCTGCGCGACAGCTCGGCCTCGCGGCTGGAACTGGCCGCCGGGGTGCTGCCGCAGGCCCGGCTGGAGCTGGTGGGCGAAGAGGCCGCGCAGGCCTATGACACGGTGTTCGACGCCACCGGCAGCATCCACGCGATGAACGCGGGGCTGGGCTGGCTGGCGCATGGCGGCACATATGTGCTGCTGTCGGTGGTCAAGGGCGATCTGTCCTTCCCCGACCCCGAGTTCCACAAGCGCGAGACCACGCTGCTGGCCAGCCGCAACGCGCTGAAATCCGATTTCGAGCATGTGATGGACTGCATCCGCCGCGGCCTCGTCCCAGTCGAGCGTCTGGCCACGCATGAGACCGGCTTTGACGAGGCGGTAACCAACCTGCCGCTGTGGGCCGCCGACCGCGGCACGCTGATCAAGGCGATCATCCGTGTCTGAGCCGCGCACCCCGATCCTGCAATTCGGCACCTCGCGCTTCCTTCAGGCCCATGCCGACCTGTTCTTTGCGCAGGCCGAGCCGCCGCTTGCGGTGACGGTGGTGCAAAGCTCGGGCGATGCCGCGCGCGCCGCGCGGCTGGCGGCGCTGGCGGCGCCCGGGGGCTATCCCGTGCGCATCCGCGGGCTGGACCGGGGCCGCGCCGTCGAACAGGAGCTGCGCGTCGATTCCGTGCGCCGCACGCTGTCGACCGCCAGCGACTGGCCGGCGCTGGAACGGCTGTTCTGCGATCAGGTGGAGATCGTGATCTCGAACACCGCCGACGCGGGCTATCAGCCGCAGCCAGCCGATCTGGACCCCGCGCCGTCGCAGGCGATGAGCTTTCCGGCCAAGCTGGCGCATCTGCTGGCGGCGCGGTTCCACGCCGGCGCAAGGCCGTTGCAGGTGATGCCGCTGGAGCTGGTCCCCGAAAACGGCCGGGTGCTCAAGGCCCGGGTGCTGGAAATCCTGCGCGGCAACGGGATGCCGGCGGCGGTGGCCGATTGGGTGGCGGGGCTGGGGTTCGCCAACAGCCTTGTGGACCGCATCGTCTCCGAGCCGCTGGAACCCGCGGGCGCGGTCGCCGAACCCTATGCGCTGTGGGCGATCGAGGCCGCGCCGGGGATCATCGCCCCCTGCAACCACCCCGCTGTGCAGATGGTCCCCGATCTCGAGGAGATCGAGCGGCTCAAGCTGCATATCCTGAACCTCGGCCACACGGCGCTGGTGGATTTCTGGCGCCGCTCGGGCGCCCGCCCCGGCGCGCTGGTGCGCGAGCTGATGGACGCCCCCGAGGGCGCGGCGCTGCTGGCGCTTTATGACGCCGAGGTGATCCCCGGTTTCGCCCGGAAGGGCCGCGAGCCGCAGGCGCGCGCCTATCTGGCTGCGACGCTGGACCGGCTGCGCAACCCGTTCCTGGACCACCGGATCGAGGATATCGCCCAGAACCACACGCAAAAGGCCGAACGCCGCATTGCCGCCTTTCTGGACTGGATCGGCCCCGGCGGGCCGGCCACCCCGCAACTGCACGCCATCGTCGAAAGAGCACGCGCATGACTGATGCCAGCCACACCCCGGACAGCCCGACCCCCGAACGGCCCACCGCCATCCACCTGAACCAGGCCGACAACGTGGCGGTGGCGCTGCAGCCGCTGGCCGCGGGGACGAAAGCGCAGGGGGTGACGCTGGCCGCCGATATCCCGCTGGGGCACAAGTTCGCCGTCGCCGCCATCGCCGCAGGCCAGCCGGTGGTGAAATACGGCCAGATCATGGCCTCGGCCACCGCGCCGATCGCACCGGGCGAGCATGTCCACAGCCACAATGCCGCCATGTCGGACAGCCATTCCGACCGCGCCGTCCAGACCGGGCAGCGCCGCGAGCCGCCCCTGCGGCGCAGCTTCATGGGCTATGCACGCGACGGCGGCCGCGTCGGCACCCGCAACTTCATCGGCATCCTGGCCTCGGTCAACTGCTCGTCCACCGTCTGCCACGCCATCGCGCGGGCGGCCGAGCGCGAGCTGCTGCCGCGGTTTCCCGGCATCGATGGCTTTGCCCCCATCGTCCACGACCAGGGCTGCGGCATGGCCGGTTCGGGCGAGGGGTTCGACACGCTGGTGCGGGTGCTCAAGGGCTATCGCGACCACCCGAACTTCGGCGGCGTGCTGATCGTCGGGCTGGGCTGCGAGGTCAACCAGCTGACGCTTTACAAGCGCGACGACTGGACCCGCGAACGCTTCGGGGTGTTCAACATCCAGGAGGTCGGCGGCTCGGGTTCCGCCGTGCGCCGGGCGCTGGAGCTGCTGGAGCCGATCTGCGAGGCCGCCAACCGCGACCAGCGCAGCGAACAGCCGGTGTCGGGGCTGGTTCTGGGGATGCAATGCGGCGGCTCGGACGGGTTTTCCGGGATCACCGCCAACCCGGCGCTGGGGGTGGCCTCGGACCTGCTGGTGGCGGCGGGCGGCACCTCGATCTTGTCCGAGACCCCGGAAATCTTCGGGGCCGAGCATCTGCTGATCGCGCGTTCCGACGCGGCGACGGCGGCCAGGATCCGCGGGATGATCGACTGGTGGTGCGACTATGCCGAACGCAACGGCGCCTCGCTGGACAACAACCCCTCGCCCGGGAACAAGCGCGGCGGGCTGACCACGATCCTGGAAAAATCGCTGGGCGCGGTGGCCAAGGCCGGGCAGGCGCCGGTCGCGGGCGCCTTTGCCTATGCCGAGCGGATCACCACCCCCGGCCTCGTCTACATGGACAGCCCCGGCTATGACCCGGTGTCGGCCACCGGCCAGGTCGCGGCGGGCGCCAACCTGATCGCCTTTACCACCGGGCGGGGGTCGTGTTTCGGCGCCAAGCCCGCGCCCTCGATCAAGCTGGCCTCGAACGGAGAGCTGTTCCGGCGGATGCCCGAGGACATGGACATCAACTGCGGCGTGGTGGTGGACGAGGGCGTCAGCCTGGAGGAAATGGGCCAGCGCATCTACGAGCTGCTGCTGGACACCGCCTCGGGCCGGAAAAGCCGGTCCGAAGAGTTCGGCTATGGCGACCACGAATTCGTGCCGTGGAAGATCGGCGCGACGCTGTAGCCGCAACGTTTCAGTCGCAACGGCCGGGTGGGGTCAGGACGCCACCCGGATCATCAGCTCGGCCTCGCTATGGGCATGGTGGTGCAGCACCAGCGGACGGCCGTCATGCGAGGAAACCTCGATCGGGGTGCCGTAAAGCTCGGACAGCAGCGCCTCGTTCAGCACCTGCTCGGCCGGGCCCTGCGCAAAGATGCGGCCGTTCTTCATCGCGACGATGTGGTCGGCCCAGGCGGCGGCATAATTCACCTCGTGCACCACGGTGACGACGCTGCGCCCGGACTCGCGCACCACCCCGGCCAGCCGCGCCATCAGCGCCCGGGCGTGCGCCATGTCAAGGTTGTTCAGCGGCTCGTCCAGCAGCACCCAGGGGGTGTCCTGCGCGAAGGTCATCGCCAGAAAGGCGCGCTGCACCTGCCCGCCCGACAGCTCGTCCAGGAAGCGATGCGCCAGCGGCCCCAGGTCCACCGCCTCGATCGCGGCGGCGACGGCGGCGTGGTCGGCGGCGCGCGGGCGGCCGCGGTGATGCGGCCAGCGGCCGAAGCCGACCAGCTCGGACACCCGCAGCCGGCTGGCGACGTTGTTGTGCTGGCCCATGATCGCCAGGCTGCGGGCCAGCGTCTCGGTGGGGGTGCGGGCGATGTCCTGCCCGTCGACGGCGATGCGCCCTGCCTGCAACCGCTCCAGCCGGGCCACCAGCCGCAGCAGCGTGGACTTGCCGGCGCCGTTCGGCCCGATCAGCGCCGTCAGCCGGCCCTTGGGCAGCTCGAGCGAGATGTCCGACAGGATCGGCGCCGGGCCGATGTGGTGCTGGACGGATTCGATGCGGATCATCTGATGCGCCCCCTGAGCAGCAGGTAAAGGAAGAACAGCCCGCCGAGGAACTCGACCACGACGGACAGCGTCGCGGGCTGGGCCAGCGCCCGTTCGAACAGGGTCTGGCCGGCGACGAGGATCAGCGCCCCGATCAGCCCGGCAGTGGGCAGCAGCACCGCGTGGCGGTCGCTGGGCGCCAGACCGTGCGCCATGCCCGCGACCAGCAGCCCGAAGAACGCCACCGGCCCGACCAGCGCCGTCGAGACCGACACCAGCACCGCCACCAGCGCCAGCGACATCACCACCATGCGGTCAAAGCGCAGCCCCAGCGACACCGCCGCCGTGCGCCCCAGCGCCAGCACGTCCAGCCGCGGGGCCAGCGCCAGCGCCGCCGCGATCGCCGCCGCCGCGATCACCCCGCCCGGCAGCAGCAGCGTGGCGTCGATGCGGCCGAAGCTGGCAAAGCTGACGCTTTGCACCACCGCATAGGAATTGGGGTCGAGGATGCGGGCGATGAAGCCGCTGATCGAGCGGAACATCACCCCCAGGATCACCCCGGTCAGGATCATCCGCGGGATGTCGCGGGCGCCGCGCCCCAGCAGCGCCCCGAACAGCAGCCCGGCCAGCAGCACCATCACCGCGACCTCGGCCAGGAACTTCGCCGCCGGGTCGATGGCGGCAAAGCCGGTGACCCCGGCGCTGGCGACCAGCAGCGTCTGCAACAGCACGTAAAGCGCGTCGAACCCCATGATCGAGGGGGTCAGCACCCGGTTGGCCGAGACGGTCTGGAACAGCACCGTGGCCACCGCGACCGAGGCCCCGACCGTGATCAGCCCCGCCAGCTTCACCGCCCGCAGCCACAGGATGAAGCTGCGGTTGCCGCCGCCCAGCCCCTGGAACATCCAGATCAGCGAACACAGCGCCAAGGCCGCCGCCAGCAGCGCGACCACCCCCGGCCGCAGCCGGCCCCATGGCCGCGCGGGCCCGGGGGCCGTGGCCGTGGCCGTGGCCGCCCCGGCGGGCAGCGGCCGGATCCCCGGCCTAGCCATGCGCCGGGCTCCGATAGAGCAGCACCAGGAAGATGGCGGCGCCGAGGATCCCGAGGATCATCCCGACCGGAATTTCGTAGGGCGCGATCAGCACCCGCCCGATGATGTCGCAGACCAGCAGCAGCCCGGCGCCCCCCGCCGCCACGATGGGCAGCGAGGCGCGCAGGTCGTCCCCGACCAGCCGCGCCGCGATATTGGGCACCACCAGCCCGACGAAGGGCACCATCCCCACCGTGGTGACCACCAGCGCCGAGACCACCGCCACCACCACCAGCCCCAGCCGCATCACCGCCGCGGCGCGCAAGCCCAGTCCGGTGGCGATCTCGTCGCCCAGCGACAGGATGGCGAAACGGTCGGCGCCCAGCCAGGCCAGCGCCGCCGCCCCGCCCGCGACCCACAGCAGTTCGTAGCGGCCGGCGGTGACGCCCGAAAACTCGCCGCTCAGCCAGGTGCCGATATATTGCAGCATGTCGGTTTGCCAGGCGATCCAGGTGACGACCGAGCCCAGCACCCCCGACAGCACCAGCCCGGCGATGGGGACCAGCATCACCTCGCGCCGCGGCAGGCGGCGGATGATCGCCACGAACAGCGCGGTCGAGGCGACGGCGGCCGCACTGGCGCACAGCATCTTGACCCAGATCGGCGCGGCGGGCGCCAGCAGCGTCACCGCCAGCAGCCCCAGCGCCGCGCCCTCGCTGGTGCCCGAGGTGTCGGGCCCGACGAAGCGGTTGCGCACCAGCGCCTGGATCAGCGCCCCCGACACCGCCAGCGCCGCCCCCGACAGCGCCACCGCCAGCGTGCGCGGCAGCCGCGATTCCATCACCACCAGCGCCGTCCACGCATCCGAACGGGCGCTGCGCAGGTCGATCTCGGCCGCGCCCAGCCCCAGGCTCAGCGCCATCAGCCCGACCAGGGCCGACAGCGCCAGCACGGCGGCGGGGCGGCGGCCGAGGATCATTTCTCCAGCGCCTCCTGCAGGCTGTCGAGCAGGTTCATCATCGCGGTATAGCCGCCCGCGGCCAGATAGAGGTCGCCCGCCGGCAGATAGACCACATGGCCGTCGGTCCAGGCCTTGGTGCCCTTGACCAGCTCGGTCGACAGCGTGGCCTCGGCCGATTGGGTATCGGCGCCGATGGCCGCGCCGCGGTCCAGCACCAGCAGCCAGTCGGGGTTGGCCTGGGCGATGAACTCATGGCTGATGGCATCGCCGTGGCCCGCAGTCGGGTCCAGCTTTTCCACCGCCGGCGGCAGCCCGGTTACGTCATACAGCCAGCCGAATCGCGAGCCGGGACCATAGGCCGACATCTTCGGCCCGTTGGTCAGCACCACCAGCGCCGTGCCCTTGTCGCGCCCGGCCTCGGCCACAGCGGCCAGTTTCTCGTCCAGCGCGGCGATCAGGGTCTCGGCCTCGGCCTCCTTGCCGTAAAGCTGCGCATAGGCGTTCAGCCGCTCTTTCAGCTGCTCGACCAGCTTGCCGCCGTCCACGGTCATGTCGATGGCCGGCGCCACCTGCGACACCGTCTGCCGCGCCGGGGCGGTGCGGTTGGCGACCACGATCAGGTCGGGACCGGCCCCGGCCAGCGCCTCGAGATTGGGTTCCAGCACGGTGCCAACCCGCGCCGCCTCGGGCGCGAAATCCTTGAGATAATCCAGATAGAGATCGTCCGGCACCGCCGCCGGGGTAATTCCCAGCGCCTTGAGCGTGTCGATTGCGCCCAGGTCCAGCACCGCGATCCGCTCGGGGGCCTGCGGCACGGTGGCCTCGCCCTGCGCGGTCTGGATGGTGATGTCGGCCGCCATCGCCGCCACCGGCGCCGTCGACATCAGAAGGGCGAGCACGAATCCACGCATGTCAGGTCCTTTCGGAAAAAATCGGTTATCGTGCTGGCGTCGGGCTGGCATCTGCCCCCTGCTATCCGTGGAAGCGGTAGCTGTCCATAGATGGCGATCAAAACAATCGGGTATTGACGCCGCATCACAAGGTCGTCTACCCAGCCGCCGACGACGCCTTCGCCCGCATCGCAGGGCCCGGCCCCGACCAGCAGCGATCGGACACCGGGCCGCCAGCCACGGCGTGTCTGTTCTGCGACCTTTTCGAAGGGAAGATCATGCCGAATCCTTCCATGCCCCGCGGCGGCCCGAAGATGGCTTCACCATCGCCCGGCAAGGCCCGCGACCATGCCCGGGGCTGACGGCCGGATTCCCAGCCGATCCGGGGAAAGAATGTCCAAGAAACGCGCCACGGAGACCAAGATGAACCGCAGCCTCACCGCCCTTGCCGCCTGCGCCGTGGTTGCGGCCTCGCCCGCCTTCGCGCAGGCCCCGGGCGTGCTGCCGCCCGACACGCTGCCCCACGATCTTTCCCCCTGGGGGATGTTCATGGCCGCCGACATCGTGGTCAAGGCGGTGATGATCGGGCTGGCGGCGGCCTCGGTGGTGACCTGGACGGTGGCGCTGTTCAAGCTGATCGAGATCGCCGGCGCCGCGCGCGCCGCCACCGTCAGCCATGGGCGGATCGCCGCCGCCGGGGCGCTGGCCGCCGCGGCCGGGCGGCTGAGCGGGCGGCGCGACCCGGTGGCGCGGATGCTGCGCGCGGCAGGGCGGGAACTGGTCGCCGCCCGCCCCGACCTGCCGGGCGTGCCCGCGCAGGGGGTCAAGGAACGCGTGGCCTCGACCCTGGCCCGGATCGAGGCGGCGGCGGGGCGGCAGCTGGCCAACGGCACCGGGCTGCTGGCCACCATCGGCGCGACCGCGCCCTTTGTCGGGCTGTTCGGCACGGTCTGGGGCATCATGAACGCCTTCGTCGGCATCTCGCGCGCCCAGACCACCAACCTGGCCGTGGTCGCCCCCGGCATCGCCGAGGCGCTGCTGGCCACCGCGCTGGGGCTGGTCGCGGCGATCCCGGCAGTGATCGTCTACAACCTGTGCGCCCGCGCCATCGCATCCCACCGCGCGCAGCTGCGCGACAGCGGCGCATTGATCGAACGGCTGGTCAGCCGCGAGCTCGACCACGCCATGCGGAGGCTCTGACATGGGTTCGCGCCCCGACGATGGCGAGCAGCTCGACGAGCTGTCGGAAATCAACGTCACCCCGTTCATCGACGTGATGCTGGTGCTGCTGATCATCTTCATGGTGGCGGCGCCGCTGGCGACGGTGGACGTGAACGTGGACCTGCCTGCCTCGACCGCGGCGGCGGCGCCGCGCCCGGACGAACCGGTCTATGTCACCCTGCAGGCCGACGGCAGCATCGCCCTGGCCAACAGCGAGATCGGGGTCGAGGCGCTGCCCGAGGCGCTGGACAACGCCACCGGCGGCGACCCCGAGGCGCGGATCTACCTGCGCGCCGACCGCAACGTCGAATATGGCGAGCTGATGGGGCTGATGAACCGCATCCGCGACGCGGGCTGGGGCCGGATCGGTCTGGTCGGCCTGGAAACGGTGCCGGCGTCGTGACCCGCGCGGGCCGCCCGGGCTGGTGGTTCACCGCCGCCGTGCTGGTGCTTGGCGCGCATCTGGTCGGCGCCACCACGCTGGCGCGGCGCCCCGCGCCGGTGCCGGTGCCGCCCGAGGCCACGGTGGTCGAGCTGCTGCCGCCCGAACCCGCGGCCGGCGTCGCGGAAACCCCGACCGAGCTGACCGAGAACCTGCCGGCGCTGCCGCAGCTGGCCGAGCTGGAGCCGCCCGAGTTCCCCGAGCCCGAGCCGGAGCCGGAACCCGAACCGCCGCCGCCAGAGCCGGAACCTGAGCCCGAGCCGGCACCTGAGCCGCCGCCCGAGCCCGAGCCGGAACCGGAACCGGAGCCACTGCCGGAACCCGAGCCGGAGCCGGTGGTCGAGCCGGTGGTCGAGCCGATCGAGACCATCGCCGCCGTGCGCCCCCGCGCCCGCCCGCCGACGCTGCGCCGCATCGTCGAGCCGCGCGAGACCCCGCAAAAGCCCGAGCCGCAGCGCGAGCGCCGCCAGGAACAGCCCCGCGAGCAGCCCCGGCAGGCGCAGACCGCTCCCGCCCGCACGCAGCCCGCCCCTTCGGCGGCCGGCAGCGCCGGGCAGGCCGCGCGCGTCTCGGGGCAGGCGGTGCAGTCCTGGGAAAACAAGGTGCGCCAGGCAACCGCACGGCACATGAGCCGCGCCCGGGTCACCGCCCGCGGGCAGCTGGCCGCAACCGTGCTGGTGCGCATCGACGGCGGCGGCGGGGTGCAGGCCTCGCTCGCCCAGGGCAGCGGCGACCCCGGCGTCGACGCGGCGCTGATGCGCCACGCCAGCCGCCTGCCCCGCATGCCCGCCCCGCCCGACCGGCAGGCGAAATCCGTGGTGGTCCCCTTCCGCATCACGCGCTGAAGGGGCCGCAGCGGCGGCGGGCTGAAGCCGCGTGTGGGGGCGCCTGCGGGTAACGGGTAACGGCAAAGAATACTGCTGGCAGCCTTGATCTAGCAGGCTTCGGCTGCCGCCGGACCTCAAACTCACCCGCCGCTCCTCAAACCCGGCACAGCAGCGCCGGCCCCAAGGCTCGCCCCACCCGCAGCAGGCCGCGCCCGCTTGCGGCACGGATCACATCCGGCGAGGAACCCTCCGCAGTTCACACAGTTCAGTCTTCGCACAGTCTCCTCCACATCAACCAAGCCGAAGCAGCGGCATTGCATTGTTGTCGACCGCAGACGCGCCAGCCACAGGCGCGGTTTTTTTCGCATGGCAGACGGCGCCCGGCAGCCGCAGTTTTCGCACCTCTATGTCCCATAAGTCTGCTCTCGCCCTCCTCATCGCCAATCCCGCCACTGCCCCCGTCCCGAGAGCCCCCAGCGCCGGCGCTCGGCGGGCGAGGACCAGAGCCGTTCTCCGACCATGGCGGCGTCGGTCTGCCAGTGCAGCGCGCCGTCCCGCAGCCGGCCGGCGCGGGCGCCGCTGCGGGCCAGGGCCGGCTGGTCGAGCAGCAGGCAGGGGCCCGAGACCTCGGGGGGCGCCCTTGCGGCAAGGATGACGACGCCGCCCTGGGCGCAGGCGGCCGCGGCCCGGGCGGCGGCCGCCTTGCCGCTCAGATGCGCCACGGCGATCCCGCCCAGCCGGGCGCGGCGGTCGCCGGTCGGGCCGCTCCACCCCTCGCGGGCGCCGGCTTCGGCCGCGGCGGCGGTGTCGCCGTCGGCGCGCAGCCAGCTGTCGGCGACAAAGGCGGCGCCGGGCTTGGAGAGCACGCGGCCGGCGGGGGTGAGGATCCCCACCGCCGCGGCGTCGGGCGAAATCAGGATGTCGGGGCGCGGGCTGGCCGCCCACAGCAGCGCCGCCGCCCCGGGCAGCAGCACCGCCGCCAGCCGCCCCAGCCAGCGCGTCGTCCGCGCGCCGCCTTGCAGCGAAAACAGCCACAGCGCCGCGCCGGCCCCGGCCAGCGGCAGCACCCGCCAGACCGGCGCCGGCACCGCCAGGACCGAGCCGCCCCAGCCAGCGACAGCTTCAGCCACCCACAGCATCCAGCGCGTGCCCAGCCCCATCACCCACAGCGCCGGCCCCGCCAGCCCCAGGGGCGCCAGCAGCGCCGCGACCACCCCCGCGGGCATCACCACGCTGCCCATCACCGGCACCACCAGCAGGTTGGCAACGATCCCGTATTGGGCCGAGCGGTTGAAATGCGCCGCCGCCAGCGGCGCCGTGGCCAGCCCCGCGATCAGCGACGAGATCACCAGCAGCGCCACCCCCCGCACCAGCCAGGGCAGGCGCTGCGCGCCGCGCGACCAGGCGGGAAACAGCAGGATCAGCGCGGCGGTGGCGGCAAAGCTCATCTGGAAGCCGGGCGTCACCAGCGCCTCGGGGGCCAGATACAGGATCGCCAGCGCCGCCACCGCCAGCGTGCGCAGCGAGATCGCGCGCCGATCCAGCAGCACCGCCGCCAGCATCACCGCCACCATCACCCAGGCGCGTTCCGTCGGCACCCCTCCGCCCGAGACCCACAGATACAGCGTCGCCGCCGCCAGCGCCGCCAGCGCCGCCAGCTTGTGGACCGGCGCGCCCGAAAGCGCCGCGCCAAGAACCCCCGGCCCCAGCCCCTGCGCCGCCGCCAGCCCCAGCCGCAGCGCCGCATAGACAAAGGCGGCGAGCATGGTCATGTGCAGCCCCGAGATCGAGACGATGTGATAGAGGTTCGAGTCGCGCATCACCTGATTGGTGGCCTCGGCGATGCCCGAGCGGTCGCCGGTCACCAGCGCCGAAGCCACCGCCCCCGCCTGCCCGCCGATCCGGTCCTGCATGGCCTGCGACAGCCGCAGCCGGATCGCGGTGCCGTCCAGCAGCCGCGGCGGCGGCGGTTCGACGGTCAGTAGCGGGGTGCGGGTATAGCCGACCGCGCCGAGCCCGGCGAAGAAGGCGTTGCGGCGGAAATCGAAGGCGCCGGGTTCCGCCGGCGGCGGCGGCGGGCCGAGATGCGCGGTCAGCATCACCCGGGCCGAGGTCGCGGGCAGCGCCGCCCCCTCGGGCAGCGACAGCCGCACCCGGCGCGGGGTCCGCTCGGGCGCGGTGTCGCGCAGCACCACCCGGTCCAGCGTCACCCGCATCCGGTCGCGGGCGGAACGGTCGATCTGCACCACCCGCCCCTCGACCGGGCCGTAATAGCGATAGTCCATCACCGGCGCCGCCACCATGTGCAGCCGCAGCCCGGCGGCAAGGAACCCCGACAACGCCAGCGCCGCAGCCAGCGCCGCCAGCCGCAGGACCTCGGCCCGGTCCCAGGGGATGCGCCCGGCATCGGCCAGCAGCAGCAGCCGGCGCGCCGCCCCCATCGCCAGCAGCATCGCCGCAAGGGCTGCGGCGTATAGCCCCGGCCCCGGCTCGAACCGCAGGCTGAACCACAGCCCAATCCCGCAGGACACCAGGATCGGCGCCCGGATCAGCAGCCCCGCGCGCAGCGCCAGTTCCGCCGTCGAGCGGGCGGCGCGGTCCGACACCCGCCCCGGCGCCGTCAGCGCCGCCAGCAGCCGCGCCCCCCGCCCGCGCGGGGGTCCTCCTATAGCGCCATTCGCTGCATCCGCTGCGGTCACGCTTGTCCTTACCCTGAATCCTCGCGTATCCCTGCGCCGATCCTAACCCGGCGGTCCTTAGCAAAAGGTTAACGCCTGTCGCCCACCCGCCGCCCGAACGACCGAAGCAGGACGCAACCATGCAATCACCCCCCGTCGTCACGCGCTTCGCGCCCTCGCCCACCGGCTATCTGCATATCGGCGGCGCGCGCACGGCACTGTTCAACTGGCTTTACGCGCGCGGCCGCGGCGGCAAGTTCCTGCTGCGGATCGAGGATACCGACCGCGCCCGCTCCACCCCCGAGGCGACCGAGGCGATCCTGCAGGGGCTGCGCTGGCTGGGGCTGGACTGGGACGGCGCGCCGGTCAGCCAGTTCGCCCGCGCCGAGCGCCACGCCGAGGTGGCGCGCCAGATGATGGCGGCCGGCACCGCCTATCCCTGCTATACCACCCCGGCCGAGATCGAGGCGTGGCGCGCGGACAATCCCAACCGCCCCTTCGTCAGCCCCTGGCGCGACGCCGACCCCGCGACAAGGCCGGACGCGCCCTATGCGATCCGCCTGCGGGCCCCGCGCGAGGGGGTGACGGTGATCCAGGATGCGGTGCAGGGCGAGGTCACCTTCCGCAACGACCAGCTGGACGACATGGTGCTGCTGCGTTCGGACGGGACACCGACCTATATGCACGCGGTGGTTGTGGACGACCACGACATGGGGATCACCCATATCATCCGCGGCGACGACCACCTGACCAATGCCGCCCGCCAGGCGCAGGTCTATGCGGCGAATGGCTGGGCGCTGCCGGTGTTCGCGCATATCCCGCTGATCCACGGCGCCGACGGCAAGAAACTGTCCAAGCGCCACGGCGCGGTCGGGCTGCATGAATATGCCGCCATGGGCTATCCGGCGGCAGCGATGCGCAACTATCTGGCCCGGTTGGGCTGGAGCCACGGCGACGACGAGCTGTTCGACGACGCACAGGCGCGCGCATGGTTCGACCTGTCGGGAATCGGCAAGGCCCCGGCACGGCTCGACTTCAAGAAGCTCGAACATGTATCGGGGCATCATGTCGCAGCCATGAGCGATGCGGCGCTGCTGGACGAGCTGGCGGGGTTCCTGGCCGCCACCGGCCAGCCGCCGCTGACCCCGCAGCAGCTGGCGTGGCTGACCCCGGCGCTTGCGGTCCTGAAGCAGAAATCCCGCACCCTGCCGCAGCTGCTGGAGCAGGGCCGCTTTGCCCTGATCGAGCGCCCGGTGCAGCAGGACGACAAGGCCGCGGCAGCGCTGGATACGGTGTCCAAAGGTATACTCGGGGATTTGACCGCCGCGATGCAGAATGTTATCTGGGCGCGAGACGACCTGGAGGCGATTGCACAGCGGATAGCCGAGTCGAACGGACTTGGCCTTGGCAAGATCGCGGCCCCGGTGCGGGCGGCACTCGCCGGGCGGACCTCGACCCCGAGCATATTCGACATGATGCTGGCCCTCGGGCGCGACGAAACGCTCGCCCGCCTGGCAGACGCCACGGCGTGAGAGCGCCCATACGCAGCGGCCCGGATGGGCCTCGAGCAAAGGAATATGCGATGGCCGAAGCCAGAACCGCCCGGATTTCGCTGAACGACAAGGATTTCGAGCTGCCGGTCCTGACCCCCACCGTCGGGGCGGAATGTATCGACATCCGCAAGCTTTACGGGCAGGGCAACGTCTTCACCTTCGACCCCGGCTTCACCTCGACCGCGGCCTGCGAAAGCGCCATCACCTATATCGACGGCGACGTGGGCGAGCTGTGGTATCGCGGCTACCCGATCGAGCAGCTGGCCGAGAAGAGCCATTACCTGGAAGTCTGCTACCTGCTGCTGAACGGCGAGCTGCCGAGCGCCGAGCAGATGGAAAAATTCGAGTGGCTGATCACCCACCACACCATGGTGCACGAGCAGCTGCATTACTTCTTCCGCGGGTTCCGCCGCGACAGCCACCCGATGGCGACGCTGGTCGGCGTGGTCGGCGCCATGTCGGCGTTCTACCACGACAGCCTCGACATCAACGACCCGCACCACCGCGAGGTCGCCTCGATCCGGCTGATCGCCAAGCTGCCGACGCTGGCGGCGATGGCGTATAAATATTCGCTGGGCCAGCCCTTCGTCTATCCGAAGAACGACCTCGATTACGCCTCGAACTTCCTGCACATGTGCTTCTCGGTCCCGGCCGAGCCCTATCACGTCGACCCGGCGCTGGCCCGCGCCATGGACCGCATCTTTACCCTGCACGCGGACCACGAACAGAACGCCTCGACCTCGACCGTGCGGCTGGCGGGGTCTTCGGGGGCCAACCCCTTTGCCTGTATCGCAGCCGGCATCGCCTGCCTGTGGGGGCCCGCGCACGGCGGCGCCAACCAGGCCGCGCTGGAAATGCTGCAGGAAATCGGCTCCGTCGACCGCATCCCCGAATATATCAAGCGCGCCAAGGACAAGGACGACCCGTTCCGCCTGATGGGCTTTGGCCACCGCGTCTACAAGAACTTCGACCCGCGCGCGAAGATCATGAAGGAATCGGCCGACGAGGTGCTGGACATCCTCGGGATCGAGAACAACCCGACGCTGCAGGTCGCCAAGGAGCTGGAGCGGATCGCGCTTGAGGACGAATATTTCGTTTCGAAAAAGCTCTATCCGAACGTCGATTTCTATTCCGGCATCATCCTGTCGGCGATGGGCTTCCCGACCTCGATGTTCACCCCGATCTTTGCGCTGTCGCGCACCGTCGGCTGGATTTCGCAGTGGAAGGAAATGCTGGGCGACCCGGACAGCAAGATCGGCCGCCCGCGGCAGCTGTATATCGGCTCGGACCGGCGCGATTACCTGGATGTGGCCAAGCGCTGAGGCTGCTGGAATTATTGGGGAAAAGGGGGCCGGTTCGGTCCCCTTTTTCTTTTGGCGCGCCGGGTTGCGCGGTCGGACCGGGGCGCTGCCCCGGGCCGCTGCCGTGGCCGTCCTCGCTGAAAACAGTCCACCGGACCATCCGGCGGGAAAACAGCCTCGGGGGCTGTTTTCTGATCCGCCTGCTATCCGGGCGCTCGGAAGCCCCGGGATATTTCAGTGATGAAGAAAGAGGCCCTCGGCCATTCCGTTGACCGGGTTGCGGGTGGTAAAGCGGGGCGGAACATGGGGGCGCGCATGAACCTGCTTTTCGCCAATGACCGCCGCGGGGAATATCCGCCCAGCCTGTACGCCGAGCAGAACCCGGCGCTGCCGCCGTTCCCGCCGCTGCGGGGGGATGCGCGGGCCGATGTGGCGGTGGTGGGCGCGGGCTACACCGGGCTGAGCGCGGCGCTGACGCTGGCGCGGGCGGGACGCTCGGTCGTGCTGCTCGAGGCGCAGCGGATGGGCTTTGGCGCCTCGGGGCGCAATGGCGGGCAGATGGGCTCGGGGCAGCGGCTCGAGGTGGACAAGCTGGAACGGATGGCCGGGCGCACGGCGGCGCGGCGGCTGTGGGACATGGCCGAGGAGGCCAAGTCCCTGACCCGTGTCTTGGCGGCCGAGGCCGGGGTGACGGTCCATCCCGGCATCGCCCATGCCGCCCGCAATCCCCGCGAGGTCCGCCATGCGCATGAAAACGCCGAGCGTCTGGCCCGCGATTATGGCTATGCGCTGATCGAGCCGCTGGATGCGGCCGGGCTGCGGGCACTGGTGAAATCGCCGCTGTATGCGGGGGGCGATCTCGACCGCGGCGCCGGGCATCTGGACCCGCTGGCGCTGGCGCTGGGGCTGGCGCGGCTGGCCGCAGCGGCGGGCGTGCGCATCCACGAGGGCGCCCATGTCCATGCCATCAGCCACGCGCGGCGCGCGGGCGAGACCTCGATCGTGCAGACCGGCACCGGTCGGGTGCTCTGCGATCACGTCATCCTGGCCGCGAACGGCTATCTGGGGCATCTGGACATGGGCGTCGCCGCCCGCGTCATGCCGATCAACAATTTCGTTGTCGCGACCGAGCCGCTGGGCGCCCGCGCCGACGATATCCTGGGGGAAAACATCGCCGTCCACGACACCCGCTTCGTGGTGAACTACTGGCGGCTGAGCGAGGACCGGCGGCTGGTGTTCGGCGGCGGCGAGAGCCTCGGCTATCGCTTTCCGCGCGACATCGCCGCCAAGGTGCGCCGCCCGCTGGAACAGGTCTATCCGCAGCTGAAGGGGGTGCGCATCACCCATGGCTGGGGCGGCACGCTGGCGATCACCATGAACCGGATGCCGTATTTCGCGCGCCCCGCCCCGAACTGCCTGTCGGCCAGCGGGTTTTCCGGGCACGGGGTGGCGCTAGCCAATCTCTCCGGCAAGCTGATGGCGCAGGCGGTGATCGGCCAGTCCGAGGGGTTCGAGACCATGGCCGCCCTACCCCTGCCCGCCTTTCCCGGCGGCGCGGCGCTGCGCTGGCCGCTGCTGGTCGCCGGCATGGGCTGGTATTCGTTGCGCGACCGGCTGGGGGTCTAGCGGCCCTCGCCGCTGTCCTCGCCCCCGGGGTGGGCAGAGGCGTGGCGGCGGGCGATGCGTTGCAGCTTGCGCCGGTGGTAGGTGCGCACCAGCGGCACGGTCAGGTAGTGGAACACCGTCGCCGCGATCAGCCCGGGGATGAGGCCGCCCACCAGATAGGGCAGGAAGATGCCGTTGAAGAACGCCAGCAGCCGGTCCCACTCGGCCACCCGCCCGTCGAAGATCGACATGAAATTATGCCACAGCTGCCCGCTTGCGGCGGTAAAGGCGGCCATGATCACCCCGGGCGACATGCTGCCCGGCACCCCCAGCATCCAGCGCCCCAGCCCCACCGAGGTCACCGCGATGATCGGGATGGTCACCGGGTTGCCGACCAGCGTTCCCAGCACCGCGGCGATCAGATTGCCGCGCATCAGCCAGGCCAGCGCCAGCCCGCCCAGCAGATGCGCGCCGAACAGCGGGGTGAAGCTGATGAACACCCCCGCCGCCACCCCGCGGCCGATCCGGCTGGGCTCGTCGGGCAGGCGGCGGACCCGGTGCACGATATAGCGCACCGCCCGCGACCAGCCGCCCCGCGGATAGACGATATCGCTGGCGAGCTGCGAATAGCTGCGTGGCTTGCGCTTGAACACCCGGCGCGCCCCTTTTCGGATAAACCCGGATCAATGAACCAGCCGCACCCCGCGGCTGCAACCCGGAAAGCCGGGAAAATCCCCCGCGCGCCCCCGCGCGGGATGCCTTGCCCCGCCCCGGCCTAGAACCGCGCCGAGGGGTCGCGGATGCGCGCCACCTGCGCCACGTCCGGCTCGGCGTCCAAGGCGGTCAGCAGCGCGTGCAGATGCTCGCGGTCGCGCAGCTCCACGTCGATGCGCAGCCGGTAGAAATCGGGCTTGCGGTCCAGGAACTCGAGGTCCGAGATATTCGCCCCCTGCGCCCCGATCAGCGTGCAGATCCGCCCCAGCACCCCGGCGTCGTGGCGGATGGTCAGCCCCAGCCGCGAGGAATAAACCGGCGGGTGCCGCCCCTCGCGCCAGCGCAGGTCGACCCAGCGCTCGGGCTGGGCCTCGAAATCGGCCAACACCGGGCAGTCGATGGCGTGGATCACCACCCCCTTGCCGCGATAGGTGATGCCGACGATGCGTTCCCCCGGCAGCGGATCGCAGCAGGGGGCGCGGGTGAACTCCTGATCGGCCTCAAGCCCGGCGACGGCGCGGGTGGCGTCGATCTCCTCCTCGGCCGGGGTCAGGTCGGGATAGAGCGCACGGATCAGCTCTTGCGCCGACATCTCGGCCGAACCGATGCGTGCCAGCATCTCGTCCACGTTCGGCAGCGCCAGCGTCTTGGCGGCGGCGCGCAGCGCCTTGTCGGTGGCCTTGCGGTTGACGTGCTCGAAGGCGACGCGCACCAGCTCCGACCCGAGCCGGATGAAGCGCGAGCGGTCCTCCTCGCGCAGGCTGCGCCGGATCGCGGCCTTGGCGCGCCCGGTCACCACGATGTCCAGCCAGGTCGCCTGCGGCCGCTGCCCCGAGGCCGAGATGATGTCCACCGCCTGCCCGTTCTTGAGCCGGGTCCACAGCGGCACCCGGATCCCGTCCACCTTGGCGCCGACGCAGCTGTTGCCCAGCCGCGTGTGGATCGCATAGGCAAAATCGATCGGCGTCGCCCCCTTGGGCAGCTGGATGACGTCGCCGCGCGGGGTGAAGCAGAACACCTGGTCCTGATACATCTCGAGCTTCACATGCTCGAGGAACTCGTCGTGGTCTTCCTCGCCGAAACGCTCGGTCAGGCTGGCCAGCCACTCGCCCGGATCGACCGCAAAGGGGTTCTTGCTGCGCACCCCGTCGCGATAGGCCCAATGCGCGGCGACGCCGGCCTCGGCCACCTCGTGCATGGCGCGGGTGCGGATCTGCACTTCGACCCGCGTGCCGTCGCGGGTGGAAACGGTGGTGTGGATCGAGCGGTAGCCGTTCGACTTGGGCTGGCTGATGTAGTCCTTGAACCGGCCCGGCACCATCCGCCACTTGCGGTGGATGATCCCCAGCGTGCGGTAGCAATCGGCTTCAGAGCGGGTGATGATGCGGAATCCGTAGATGTCGGACAGGCGGCTGAACGCCAGCTGCTTTTCCTGCATCTTGCGCCAGACGCTGAACGGACGCTTGGCGCGGCCGAAGACCTCGGCCTCGACCCCCTCGGCGTCCAGCGTGGCGCGGATGTCGGCGGTGATCTGCGGGATCACGTCGCCGTTTTCCTTTTGCAGCACCACGAAGCGGCGGATGATCGAGTTGCGCGCCTCGGGGTTGATGACCTTGAAGGCCAGGTCCTCGAGCTCCTCGCGCATCCACTGCATCCCCATGCGCCCGGCCAGCGGCGCAAAGATGTCCATGGTCTCGCGCGCCTTCTGCACCTGTTTTTCCGGGCGCATCGACTTGATGGTGCGCATGTTGTGCAGCCGGTCGGCCAGCTTGACCAGGATCACGCGAAGATCGCGCGACATGGCCATGAAAAGCTTGCGGAAGTTTTCGGCCTGCTTGGAATGCGCACCCGACAGCTGCAGGTTGGTCAGCTTGGTGACCCCGTCCACCAGATCGGCGATCTCGCGCCCGAAGATCTGGGCCACGTCGGTCCAGGTGGAACGCGTGTCCTCGATGGTGTCGTGCAGCAGCGCGGTGATGATGGTGGCATCGTCCAGCCGCATCTCGGTCAGGATGGCGGCGACGGCGACGGGATGGGTGAAATAGGGTTCGCCCGAGTGGCGGAACTGCCCCTCGTGCATCCGGCGGCCATAGTCGAAGGCCTGCCGGATCAGTTCCGCATTGGTCCGCGGGTTGTAGTTGCGGACCAGTGCGATCAGGTCTTCGACGTCGAATCTTTCCAACCGAGATACCGCCCGGCTGCCGTCAGTTGCGGCCCTGCGCTTCCAGCATCATCCGCAGCATCCGTTCCTCGGATTCCTCGTCGGCGGGCTTGGGACGGTCGATCTCGGCCCCCAGCAGCAGCGCCATCGCGTCCTCTTCGGGCTCGTCGACCTCGATCTGGGTCTGGGTCTGCTCGATCATCCGCTCGCGCAGGTCGTCGACGGGCTGGGTCTCGTCCGCGATCTCGCGCAGGGCGATCACCGGGTTCTTGTCGTTGTCGGGGTCGACCGTCGCGGGCGAGCCGGCCGAGATCTCGCGGGCGCGATGGGCGGCCAGCAGGACCAGGTCAAATCGGTTGGGAACCTTGTCGACGCAATCCTCGACTGTCACGCGGGCCATGGCATACCTCTGCGAATCGGCTGAAGGGCAAGGTGGCATATGTGGGCGCCACCCCGGGCAATGTCAAGCAAGCGGCGCCATGCCGGCCAGCCCCGGCGGCCCCAGCGCCGCCAGCATCGCGGCCACGGTGCGGCCGGTGCGGGGGTGGCGCCACTGCGGCGCGATCTCGGCCAGCGGCGCCAGCACGAAGCCGCGGTCCTGCAGCCGCGGATGCGGCAGGATCAGCCGGTCCGGGGTCAGGCGCTGCTGCTGGTCCGGCGGCAGCGCCCGCCAGCGGTCCTGTTCGGCGCCATCGGGCAGCACCAGATCGCCCACCGCCAGCAGGTCGATGTCAATCACCCGCGCCCCCCAGCGGCCGCCGTCGCGCACCCGCCCCAGCGCCGCCTCCACCCGGTGAGCCGCCGCCAGCAGCGCGGGCGCCGGCTGCGCCGACCGCAGCGCCGCCGCCGCGTTGACGTAATCGGGGCCGGAACCGGGCGGAAAGGCCGGGGTTTTCCAGAAGCGGCTGACCCGGGTGGCGGGCAGCCCCTCGGCCGCCAGCGCGCGCAGCGCGGCGCGCAGCCCGGCCTCGCGGGCACCTGTCGAAGAAAACAGGTTTGCACCCAAGGCCAGCAGCACTAGATTGTCCGACATATTTCCTATTTCCAGAGCTTTGGGAGACAAGACGTTGTTCTACAAGGACGATCGGCTAGCGCTGTTCATCGACGGATCGAACCTTCACGCGGCCGCAAAGTCGTTGGGGTTCGACATTGATTACAAGCTTTTGCGTCAGGAGTTCGAGCGCCGGGGCAAGCTGACCCGCGCCTATTACTATACCGCGCTGCTGGAAAGCGAGGAATATTCCCCGATCCGGCCGCTGATCGACTGGCTGACCTACAACGGTTTCGCCATCGTCACCAAGCCGGCGCGGGAATACACCGACTCGATGGGCCGGCGCCGGATCAAGGGCAACATGGATGTCGAGCTGACCGTCGACGCGCTGCAGCTGGCGCCGCATCTGGACCACGCGGTGGTGTTTTCCGGCGACGGCGACCTGCGCCCGATGATCGAGGCGCTGCAGCGGCAGGGGGTGCGGGTTTCCGTGGTCTCGACCCTGCGCAGCCAGCCGCCGATGATCGCCGACGAGCTGCGCCGCCAGGCCGACAATTTCATCGAGCTGGACGCGCTGCGCGACATCATCGGCCGCCCCCCGCGCGAGCCGCGCGAGCCCGAAGCCGACGCCCTGGCCGAGCCCTGAGCTTCCCCCAGCCGCGCCGGCACAGGCTGCGGCTGAAACCCGCCCGGCTTAACCCTTCGTCAATATTTTCCGAGACGGCCGCCGCCGCACCATATAGACACTGGGATCATACGAGTGGGATTCTGGTGCAATGGACGAGAACGACCGGTCCGCCCCGGCCAGCGACGGCCCGCCGCGGGTGCTGCACCTGCCGGATTTCGACCGGCAGTCGCCGGCGCGGGTGCTGGCGGGGGTCCGCCGCTATTGGGATTCGCTGCGCCAGGGCCGGGCGGTGCCGTCGCGGCAGGACATCACCCCCATGGGGCTGCACCCGGCGCTGGACTTCGCCTTCATCATTGAACGCATCGCGCCGGGCGCGGCGCGGTTCCGGCTGGCCGGGCGGCATCTGATCGACCTGATGGGGATGGAGGTGCGGGGGATGCCGCTGTGCGCGGTGATGCAGCCGGGGTCGCGCGGGCGCATCTCGGACGTGCTGGAAACCGTGTTCCAAGGGCCGCAGATCGCCGAGATCACCCTGCATTCCCCCGCCGCCTACGGCCGCCCCGAGCTGGCGGGCCGGATGCTGCTGCTGCCGCTGCGCTCGGATCTGGGCGACGTGACCCGGGCGCTGGGGTGCCTGGTGACCGAGGGCCCGATGGGGATGGCGCCGCGGCGCTTCGACCTGATATCCGACCGCGCCGACCCGGTGATCGAGGGCGCGCGGGTGCTGGTGCCCTCGCCCTCGCCGCAGGGCTTCGCCGAGCCGCCGGTGCCCTGGAACCCCGCCGCCCCCCGCCGCGCCATCCGCGAGGATGAGACCCCCGAGGAACGCCGGGCGCGGTTCCGGGTGATCTCGGAGGACTGAGGAGTCCGCGTCGGGCGGGCCCGTCCGCAGCGCCCTGCCCGCCGCATTCCTCCGGCCCTCCGCACGCGGAAGTCCACCCGTAGAGCAGCCGGCCCGCACCGACCAACCAGCGCCGCCCCTGCTCCCGGCGTCATATCCTCGGCACACCTGCGGACATTGCAAGCGACGCGCCCCGCCGCCACCCTGCAAAACGGCAGCTGCTTCTTTCTGGCCCAAATACCCATGCTCCGGCGACGCAGGCGCGGCCGGGCATCTTGTCCTCTGCCCCGCCAAAAACAAAACGGCGCGCCCCGGGGGACGCGCCGTCGGCAATTGCAGGGGTGCCGGCTCAGCCCACGTCGCGCAGGGCGGCGGGGGTGCGGGTGCGGCGGGCGCGCAGTTCCTCGGCCACCAGGAAGGCCAGCTCCAGCGACTGGCTGGCGTTCAGCCGCGGGTCGCAGGCGGTGTGATAGCGCGAGGACAGGTCCTCGTCGGTGACCGCGCGCACGCCGCCGGTGCATTCGGTCACGTCCTTGCCGGTCATCTCGAAATGCACGCCGCCCGGCACCGTGCCCTCGGCCTGGTGGACGGCGAAGAACTCGCGCACCTCGCGCAGCACGGAATCGAACGGCCGGGTCTTGTAGCCCGAGGCCGACTTGATGGTGTTGCCGTGCATCGGGTCGCAGCACCAGACCACCTCGGCGCCTTCCTCCTGCACGGCGCGGACCAGCCGCGGCAGGTGGTCGCCGACCGAGCCGGCGCCGAACCGCGCGATCAGCGTCAGCCGCCCCGGCTCGTTTTGCGGGTTCAGCCGCGCCAGCAGCGCCTTGAGGTCGTCGGTGGTGATCGAGGGGCCGCATTTCAGCCCGATCGGGTTCTGCACGCCGCGGCAGAATTCCACATGCGCGCCGTCGACCTGGCGGGTGCGGTCGCCGATCCACAGCATGTGCCCCGACCCCGCCACCGGCAGGCCGCTGGTCGAATCGATCCGGGCCAGCGCCTCTTCGTATTCCAGCAGCAGGGCTTCGTGGCTGGTGTAGAACTCGACCGTGCCCAGCTCATGCGCGGTGTCCGAGCTGACCCCGGCCGCCTGCATGAAGGCCATCGCGTCGGAAATGCGGTCGGCGATGTCGCGATAGCGCGCGGCCTCGGGGCCGTCGGTGAAATCGGCGATCCAGCTTTGCACGCGGTGGATGTCGGCATAGCCGCCGGTCGAAAACGCGCGCAGCAGGTTCAGGCTGGCGGCGGCCTGGGTATAGGCCTGCAGCATCCGCACCGGGTCGGGCACCCGCGCCGCGGCGGTGAAGTCGAAGCCGTTGATGATGTCGCCGCGGTAGCTGGGCAGCTCCTGCCCGTCCATCACCTCGGTCGGGGCGCTGCGCGGCTTGGCGAACTGCCCGGCCATGCGACCGACCTTGACCACCGGCAGCTGCGCGCCCCAGGTCAGCACCACCGCCATCTGCAGCATCACCTTGAAGGTGTCGCGGATGTTGTCGGCCGAGAACTCGGCGAAGCTTTCGGCGCAGTCGCCCCCCTGCAGCAGGAAGCGGCGCCCGCGCGCGACATCGGCCAGCTGCGACTTCAGCCGCCGCGCCTCGCCGGCAAAGACCAGCGGCGGAAACCGGGTCAGCTGCGCCTCGACCGCGCGCACCGCATCCGCGTCGGGATAATCCGGCATCTGGATCCGCGGCCGGGCGCGCCAGCCGTCGCGCTGCCAGTCGGTCGCCGGCGCGGCGGCGCGGGCGGTGGCGTTGCGGGCGGTATCGTGCATCTGCGGCATGGCTGCATCCTCTTGCGGGTTGCAGTCTTATAAGGAGGATGCGGCCCGGTTCAAAGCCCCCTGCCCGCCGCAGCCGTCCATTGCGTGCCGCATGTGGCCCCGACGGGCCGCCCGCGGCATCGGCGGCGCCCCGCGTCCCCCGCCGGAACGGCAGGCCTTTGCCATAACAGACCGCTTTTCTTTCAAAACACCCCGTCCTACTGTCACCCTAGGGACGAATGTCCGATAGGGAGAATATTCATGAAGAAACTGCTTCTGGCCACGGCCACGCTGGCGCTGTCGGCGGGGCTCGCCTCGGCCGAAGAGGTCAAGATCGGCCTGTCGCTGGGCTTTACCGGCCCGCTCGAATCGCTGGCGCCGAACATGGCCAGCGGTGCGGAACTGGCCGTCAAGG
This sequence comes from Paracoccus sp. SJTW-4, assembly GCF_047716885.1. NCBI lineage: Bacteria > Pseudomonadati > Pseudomonadota > Alphaproteobacteria > Rhodobacterales > Paracoccaceae > Paracoccus > Paracoccus sp. SJTW-4. Next base: position 706,606 of record NZ_CP136681.1, read on the forward strand.
AAGTCAGCGACTCCGGCAAGCTGCTGGATGGCAGCACGGTGATCGCGGTGCGCGCCGACAACACCTGCACCGACGCCGCCGCCTCGGTCGCGGCGGTCGAGCGGCTGGTGACCTCGGACAAGGTCAACGGGATCATGGGCGGCATGTGCTCGGGCGAGACCATCGCCAGCCTGGAACGGGTGGGCGTGCCGAACGGGATGGTGATGATCTCGCCCTCGGCCACCTCGCCGGCGCTGACCGACATCGAGGACCAGGGGTTCTTCTTCCGCACCTCGCCGTCGGATTCGCGGCAGGGCGAGGTGATGGCCGACATCACCCTGGAACACGGCATCCAGTCGGTGGCGATCACCTATACCAACAACGACTATGGCAAGGGGCTGGCCGAATCCTTCAAGACCGCGTTCGAGGCCAAGGGCGGCACGGTCACGATGATTTCCGCCCATGACGACGGCAAGGCCGATTATTCGGCCGAGGTCGGCGCGCTGGCCGCCGCCGGCGGGGACGCGCTGGCGGTGGTGGGCTATGTCGACCAGGGCGGGTCCGGCGTGATGCGCGGCGTGCTGGACGCGGGCGCGTTCGACACCTTCGTCCTGCCTGACGGCATGGTCGGCCAGCCGGTCGTCGACCGCTTCGGCACCGAGCTGGAGAAATCCTTCGGCCAGAACCCGGCCGCCGAGGGCGAGGGCCGCGACAAGTTCGTGGAACTGGCCCAGGCCGCGGGGTTCGACGGCACCTCGGCGTTTGCAGCGGAATCCTATGACGCGACGGCGCTGATGCTGCTGGCGATGCAGGCGGCCGGGTCCAGCGACCCGCGCGTCTACAAGGACAAGGTGATGGAGGTCGCCAACGCGCCGGGCGAAAAGATCGGCCCCGGCGACCTGGCGCGCGGGCTCGAGCTGATCGCCGCCGGGCAGGACATCGACTATGACGGCGCCTCGGCCGTCGAGTTCGTGGAGCCCGGCGAAAGCGCCGGCACCTATCGCGAGGTCGATTTCAAGGGCGGCACGCTGAACGCGGTCCGCACCCGCTGATCGCTTGCCACAGCCCCGGCCGGACGCTCCGGCCGGGGTTTTTGCCCCCCGCACACAGGCGGCGGGCCAACAGGGACGCAACCGGCACCAAAACGACCGGGCCCCGCAACCAACAGGAGAAACGCATGAACCGTTTTCTGATCGCGACGGCAGTGCTGGCGCTGACCGCCGGCGGCGCGCTGGCCGAGGAGATCAAGCTGGGCATCTCGCTGGGCTTCACCGGCCCGCTGGAATCCATGGCCCCGCCGATGGCCAATGCCGCCGAGCTGGCGATGAAGGAGGTCACCGACTCGGGCAAGCTGCTGGACGGCAGCACGGTGACCGCGGTGCGCGCCGACAACACCTGCGCGGATGCCGCGGCCTCGGTCGCGGCGGTCGAGCGGCTGGTGACATCCGAAAGGGTGAATGGCATCGTCGGCGGCATGTGCTCGGGCGAGACCATCGCCAGCCTGGAACGGGTGGGCGTGCCGAACGGCATGGTGATGATCGCGCCCTCGGCGACCTCGCCCGCGCTGTCCACCATCGAGGACAAGGGCTTCTTCTTCCGCACCTCGCCGTCGGACGCGCGGCAGGGCGAGGTGATGGCCGACATCATCACCGACCGCGGGCTCAAGTCGGTGGCGGTCAGCTATACCAACAACGATTACGGCAAGGGGCTGGCGGATTCCTTCGTCTCGGCCTTCGAGGCCAAGGGCGGCTCGATCACGATGAACGCGGCCCATGACGACGGCAAGGCCGATTATTCGGCCGAGGTCGCGGCGCTGGCCGCCGCCGGTGGCGAGGCGCTGGTGGTCGCGGGCTATGTCGATCAGGGCGGTTCCGGCATCGTGCGGGGGGCGCTGGATTCGGGGGCGTTCGACACCTTCGTGTTCACCGACGGCATGGTGACGCAGGCGCTGGTCGACAAGTTCGGGACCGAGCTGGAACATTCCTTCGGCCAGAACCCTTCGGCCGAGGGCGAGGGCCGCGACGCCTTCATCGCGCTGGCGGCCGAGGCGGGGTTCGACGGCTCTGACGCCTTTGCCGCCGAAGCCTATGACGCGGCGGCGCTGATCATGCTGGCGATGCAGGCGGCCGGGTCCACCGATCCGCGGGTCTACAAGGACAAGGTGATGGAGGTCGCCAACGCGCCGGGCGAAAAGATCAACCCGGGCGAACTGGCGCGCGGGCTGGAACTGCTGGCCGCAGGTCAGGATATCGACTATGTCGGCGCCTCGGCGGTCGAGCTGGTGGGCGGCGGCGAAAGCGCCGGCACCTATCGCGAGGTCGACTACAAGGGCGGCGTGCTGAACGTGGTCGCCACCCGCTAGCCCCCGTGACGCAAGGTCCGCGGTGCCCTTTTGCGGGCGCCGCGGCGGTTTTGCTTGGCGGATTGGCAATGTGCCGCTAGGCAGCGCGCGGGAGAATCGGAGCAAGCATGATCGAGGTCCATGACCTTCACCGGCATTTCGGCGGCTTTCGGGCCGTGGACGGTGCCAGCCTGACCATTCGCAAGGGGTCGATCACCGGGCTGATCGGCCCGAACGGCGCCGGGAAATCGACGCTGTTCAACGTGATCGCCGGAGTGCTGCCGCCGACATCGGGCCGGGTGCTGATGGCGGGCGAGGACATCACCGGCCTGGCCCCGCACCAGCTGTTCCACAAGGGACTGTTGCGCACCTTCCAGATGGCGCATGAGTTCGGCTCGATGAGCGTGCGGGAAAACCTGATGATGGTGCCCCCCGGCCAGTCGGGCGAGACGCTGTGGAACACCTGGTTCGGACGCCGGCGCATCGCGGGCGAGGAACGCGCCCTGCGCGCCCGCGCCGACGAGGTGCTGGATTTCCTGACCATCTCGCACGTGGCCGAGGAAAAGGCCGGCAACCTCTCCGGCGGGCAGAAGAAGCTGCTGGAGCTGGGCCGCTGCATGATGGTCGATGCCCGCATCGTGTTTCTGGACGAGGTCGGGGCCGGGGTGAACCGCACGCTGCTGATGACCATCGCTGACGCGATCATCCGGCTGAACCGCGAACGCGGCTACACCTTCTGCGTGATCGAGCACGACATGGATTTCATCGGCAAGCTCTGCGACCCGGTGATCGTCATGGCCGAGGGCAAGGTGCTGGCCGAGGGCCCGGCCGACAGCATCATGGCCAACGAGGCGGTGATCGAGGCCTATCTGGGCCGCGGGCTGAAGAACAAGGTCAAGGCCGAGGCCGAAGAGGAAAGCCGCTTCGGCGAAAGCCACGGTTTCCAGCCGGGGCTGGGCGACGAGGCCGGACAGGGCGGCGACGGGCAGCCCGCGCGGCCTCACGGGGGCATGTGATGGACAACGCCTATCTTTCCGCGACGGGGATGCGCGGCGGCTATGGCAAGGCCGACATCCTGAACGGCTGCGACATCTCGGTCGGGCGCGGCCAGATCGCGGTGATCGTCGGCCCCAACGGCGCCGGCAAATCCACCGCGATGAAGGCGGTGTTCGGGATGCTGGACCTGCGCGAGGGCACGGTTCTGCTGGACGGGCAGGACATCGGCGGGCTGTCGCCGCAGGACCGGGTCCGCCGCGGCATGGGGTTCGTGCCGCAGGTCGCCAACGTCTTCCCGACCATGACGGTCGAGGAAAACCTGGAAATGGGCGCCTATATCCGCGACGACGATTTCCGCGACACCATGGAACAGGTCTACCAGCTGTTCCCCGCCGTCGCCGACAAGCGCCGCCAGCACGCGGGAGAGCTGTCGGGCGGCCAGCGCCAGCAGGTCGCCGTCGGCCGGGCGCTGATGACCCGGCCCAGCCTGCTGATGCTGGACGAACCGACCGCAGGCGTCAGCCCCATCGTCATGGACGAGCTGTTCGACCGCATCATCGAGATCGCCCGCACCGGGATTTCCATCCTGATGGTGGAACAGAACGCCCGCCAGGCGCTGGAAATCGCCGACATCGGCTATGTGCTGGTGCAGGGCGCCAACCGCTATACCGGCACCGGCGCCGAGCTGATGGCCGACCCCGAGGTGCGCCGCACCTTCCTGGGGGGTTGAGCATGGCCAGAACGCACCGGACAGCCGCAACGAGAGGCCACCGATGGACCTGCTGAACGCGCTCGTCACCTTTCTGAACTTCGTCTTCATCCCCGCCTCGGCCTATGGGGCGCAGCTGGCGCTGGGGGCGCTGGGGGTGACGCTGATCTACGGGATCCTGCGGTTTTCCAACTTTGCCCATGGCGACACCATGGCCTTCGGCACCGCCATGGTGATCCTGCTGACCTGGGGGCTGCAGGCGCTGGGGATCACGCTGGGGCCGCTGCCCACCGCGCTGCTGGCGCTGCCGCCGGCCATCGCGCTGACCGCGGCGCTGGCGCTGCTGACCGACCGCTGGGTCTATCGCCATTACCGCCGCATCAAGGCAGCGCCGATCGTGGTGGTGATGGCCTCGGTCGGGGTGATGTTCGTGATGAACGGGCTGACCCGCATCGTGATCGGGGTGGGCGAGATCAATTTCGCCGACGGCGCCCGCTTTGTCGTCACCGTGCCGCAGTTCAGGGCGATGACCGGACTGACCGAGGGGCTGTCGCTACGCACCACCCAGGCGATCACCCTGGTGATCGCGGCGCTGTCGGTCTGGGCGCTGTTCGTGTTCCTGAACCGCACCCGCGCCGGCAAGGCCATGCGCGCCTATGCCGACAACGAGGATCTGGCGCTGCTGTCGGGCATCGACCCCGACCGGGTGGTGCGGCTGACCTGGATCATCGCCATTGCGCTGGCGGTGATGGCCGGCACGCTGTACGGCCTCGACAAGACCTTCAAGGCGTTCAACTATTTCCAGATCTTGCTGCCGATCTTTGCCGCCGCCATCGTGGGGGGTCTGGGCAACCCGGTCGGCGCCATCGCCGGCGGCTTCCTGATCGCCTTTTCCGAGGTCGCGCTGACCTATCCGTGGAAGAAGGTGGCCGAGTATCTGGGGTTCGAGCCGAGCGGGCTGCTGCAGATGCTGGGCACGGAATACAAGCTGGCGATCAGCTTCGTCATCCTGATCGTCGTGCTGCTGGTGCGCCCCACGGGGCTGTTCCGCGGCAAGGCCTACTGAGCGAAAGGGGGAACCATGTCCAGCAATCGACAGGCCGACGCCAGGCCAAGCCCCCTGCGCGCGCCGCTGCTGTTCCTGGCGGTGGCGGTGCTGCTGCTGCTTGAGGGCAGCGTCTCGAACGCGATGTTTTCCGGGTCCTGGAACAGCGCGCTGGCGCTGTTGAACATGGGGCTGATCTCGGCGGTGGCGGCGCTGGGGGTCAACATGATCTGGGGCTATGGCGGGCTGTTCAACGCCGGCGTCGTCGGCTTCATCGGGCTGGGCGGGCTGGCGCCGGTGCTGATCTCGACCCCGCAGGTCGCCGGGGCCTGGGCCGCGGGCGGGCCGCGGCTGATGCTGGCGCTGGCCGCGGGGCTGGCGACGATGGTGCTGATCTGGGCCGCGGCGCAGCGGCTGCGCGGCCTGTCGCGCGGCGCCGTTGTCACGCTGGTGGTCGTCGCGGGCTATGTGGCGACGCGGATGCTGTTCGACCCCGCCGTCGCCGCGATCGAGGCCAACAACCCCGCCAAGGCCGGCAATATCGGCGGCCTCGGCCTGCCGGTGGTGCTGAGCTGGCCGGTGGGGATGGTGCTGGCCGCGGCCGCCGCCTGGGGGATCGGCAAGGTGGCGCTGGGGCTGCGCTCGGACTATCTGGCCATCGCCACGCTGGGCATCGGCGAGATCATCGTCGCCATCCTCAAGAACGAGGGCTGGCTGGCGCGCGGCGTGCTGAACATCACCGGCATCCCCCGCCCCGTCCCCTATGAGCTGGCGCTGCAATCGAACCCCGAGTTCGTCGCCGCCGCCGCCCGCTGGGGGATGGATGCGGCCACCGGCTCGGGCATCTATGTCAAGCTGTGCTATGCCGCGATCTTCATCGCGGTGGTGCTGACGCTGATCCTGCTGACGGAACTGGCGCTGTATTCGCCCTGGGGCCGGATGATGCGCGCCATCCGCGACAACGAGGTCGCGGCCGCCGCGATGGGCAAGGACGTGACCCGCCGGCATCTGCAACTGTTCGTGCTGGGCTGCGCGGTGATCGGCCTGTCGGGCGCGATGATGGTGACGCTGGACGGGCTGATGGCGCCGGGCGGCTACAACCCGCTGCGCTATACCTTCCTGATCTGGGTGATGGTGATCGTCGGCGGCTCGGGCAACAACTGGGGCGCGGTGCTCGGCGCGATCCTGATCTGGTTCCTGTGGATCAAGGCCGAGGTCTGGGGCCCGGCCGCGATGGCGGTGCTGACCTCGCCGCTGTCAGCGGGCGGCCTGCGCGCCCATCTGATCGAAAGCGCGCCGCAGATGCGCTACCTGGCGATGGGGGTGGTGCTGCTGCTGGTGCTGCGCTTTGCGCCGCGCGGGCTGCTGCCGGAACGCTAGGCGCCGGCGAAAGGGGGGCTTCGCGCCCCCCACGCCCTTCGGGCGCCCCCCGCGGGATATTTCTGTGATGAAGAAGCGGTCAGAGGTCGATGCGGTCGGTCTGGCCTTCGGCAAAGCGGCGCAGGACCGTGGGGTAGAGCCGGTGTTCGGCGGTGAGCACCCGGGCGGCCAGCGTGTCGCGGGTGTCGCCGGGTTCGACCGGGACGCTGGCCTGACCAAGGATCGGGCCGCAGTCGAGTTCCGGGGTGACCAGATGCACCGTCGCCCCGGCCTGCGCATCGCCCGCGGCAAGCGCGCGGGCATGGGTGTTCAGCCCAGGATATTTCGGCAGCAGCGAGGGGTGGATGTTCAGCATCCGCCCGCTGAAACGCGCCACGAAATCCGGGGTCAGGATCCGCATGAACCCGGCGAGGCAGAGGATGTCGGGCTGCGCCGCCAGCAGCGGCTCCAGCAGTGCGGCCTCGAACGCGGCGCGATCGCGGCCGAAGGCGCGGTGATCGACCGCGGCGGTGGGGATGCCCATCGCCGCGGCGCGGGCAAGCCCCGCGGCGGTCGGGTCGTTCGAGGCGACCAGCACCGCCCGCGCCGGATGGTCGCCGGTCATCGAGCGGACCAGCTGCACCATGTTCGAGCCGCCGCCGGAAATCAGGATCGCGACGCGCTTCTGCGCGTCTTGCGGGGCTGCGCTCATCAGAGCGTGCCGGTGTAGCGCACGCCCGGCGCGCCCTCGACCTTGCCCAGCGTCACCACGGTCTCGCCCGCCTCGCGCAGCAGCTCGGTCAGGGCTGTGGCGCGCTCCGGGGCGACCACCACGATCATCCCGATGCCGCAGTTGAAGGTCTTGAGCATCTCTTCGGGCGGGGTGCCGCCGGTCTCGGCCAGCCAGCCAAACACCGGGGGCAGCTGCCAGCTGTCCAGATCGACGCTGGCGCCCATCCCCTCGGGCAGCACCCGCGGCAGGTTCTCGGTGATGCCGCCGCCGGTGATGTGGGCCGCGGCGCGGACGCCGCCTGCGCGCAGCGCCGCCAGCAGCGGGCGCACGTAAAGCCGCGTCGGCGTCAGCAGCGCGCGTCCCAGCGGGGCGTCGGCAAAGGGCGCCGGCGCATCCCAGCCCAGCCCGCTGCGTTCCACCACCTTGCGAACCAGCGAATAGCCGTTCGAATGCACCCCGTCCGAACCGAGCCCCAGCAGCACGTCGCCCGCCGCCACCCCCTGCGGCAGATGCGCGCCACGCTCCATCGCGCCCACGGCAAAGCCGGCGAGGTCGAAGTCGCCGCCGTGATACATCCCCGGCATCTCGGCAGTTTCGCCCCCGATCAGGGCGCAGCCGGAACGGCGGCAGCCCTCGGCGATGCCTTCGATCACCTGCGCGGCCTGTTCGGTGTCAAGCCGGCCGGTAGCGAAATAATCCAGGAAGAACAACGGCTCGGCGCCCTGGCAGACTAGGTCGTTCACGCACATGGCCACCAGGTCGATGCCGACGCCGCCGACCTCGCTGGTGTCGATGGCGATGCGCAGCTTGGTGCCGACGCCGTCGGTGGCGGCGACCAGAACCGGGTCGGCATAGCCGGCCGCGCGCGGGTCGAACAGCGCGCCGAAACCGCCCAGCCCCGACATCACCCCCGGCCGCGCGGTGGCGGCGGCGGCGGGCTTGATCCGCTCGACCAGCGCGTTGCCCGCGTCGATATCCACCCCCGCCGCGGCATAGGTCAGCCCGGTTGCCTTGGTTTCGCCCGTCATGTCGCCCGCCTTCAGATGATCGCCGGGCGTGGATACCCCAGCCGCCCCGCGCAGACAATCGCGCCCACGCGCTGCCTGCCGGTTTATCTTGACCCGAGGGACGGCATTTGCGACAGCCATCGGACGGCCGGGCCCGTAGCTCAACGGTCAGAGCAGGGCGCTCATAACGCCTTGGTTGGGGGTTCGAATCCCTCCGGGCCTACCGTCACCTGCGCTGCGCCAGGTAATGCCGCACTGCGGCGATCACGTGGCGGAAGCGGTCGCCGCCCAGGTGTTTGCCGCCGTACCAGCGCGTGACCACGATCAGGTGGTTGTCCAGCCCCTCGGTTTCCAGCATCCGCAGGATGATGGCGCCGGCGCCGGATTCGCCGTCGTCGGATTTCAGCGCCTCGTCCTCCAGCCGAGCCGCCCAGCTGTTGTGGGTGGCCTTGGCGAAGCGGCGCACCGATTTCAGCTGGGCCAGCGCCGCGTCGATGGCGGCGCGGTCGGCCACCGGCCCGCCCGAGACCGCATAGACCGAGCCGCGGTCCGAGATGATGCGGTCGAACGTCGTCAGCACGGCTAGAACAGCCCATCGACATGGCCCTCTGCCCCCAGCCGGATGCGGTTGGCGGCGGGGTCGCGGGGCAGGCCGGGCATGGTCATGATATCGCCGCAGATCGCCACCACGAAGCCGGCGCCGGCGGCCAGCCGCAGTTCGCGCACGGGGATGGTGAAGCCCTCGGGGGCGCCCAGCCAGTCGGGATTGGCGGAAAAACTGTACTGGGTCTTGGCCATGCAGACCGGCAGCTGGCCATATTCCGCCTGCCAGGCGTCGAGCCGCGCCAGCACGGCGGGCGGGAATTGCGCGCCCTCGGCGCCGTAGATGCGGGTGCAGATGGTCTCGATCTTGTCGCGCAGCGGCATGTCGTCGGGATAGGTCAGGCGCAGCTCATGCGGCTCGGCCGCAAGCCGCATCACCTCGCGCGCCAGATCCTCGGCCCCTGCCCCGCCCATTTCCCAGTGGCGGCAGGTGATCGCCTGCACCCCCAGCGCCCGGGCGGCGGCCTCGATGGCGGCGATCTCGGCCCGCGTGTCGGTGGCGAAGTGGTTGATCGCGACCACCAGCGGCAGCCCGTGCTTGCGCAGGTTGCGGATATGGCGACTGAGGTTCGCCGCCCCCGCCTGCACCGCGCCGACGTTTTCCACCGCCAGATCGGACCGCGCCACGCCCCCGTTCATCTTCAGCGCCCGCACCGTCGCCACCAGCACCACCGCGGCGGGGGCCAGCCCGGCCTTGCGGCATTTGATGTTGAGGAACTTCTCGGCCCCCAGATCGGCGCCGAAACCGGCCTCCGTCACCACATAGTCGGAGAGATGCAGCGCGGTGGTGGTGGCGATCACCGAATTGCAGCCATGGGCGATATTGGCAAACGGGCCGCCATGGACCAGCGCCGGGTTGTTTTCCAGCGTCTGCACCAGATTCGGCTGCAACGCGTCGCGCAGCAGCACGGTCATCGCCCCGTCCGCCTGCAGGTCGCGGGCGGTGACCGGGCGGCCGTCACGGGTCTGCGCCACCACGATGCGGCCCAGCCGGTCCTGCAGGTCGGCCAGGTCGCGGGCCAGGCACAGGATCGCCATCACCTCGGACGCCACGGTGATGTCGAAGCCCGATTCCCGCGGCACCCCGTTGCCCGACCCCAGCCCCAGCACCACGTCGCGCAGCACCCGGTCGTTCATGTCCAGCACCCGCCGCCAGCTGATCCGGCGCGGGTCGATGTCCAGCGCATTGCCCCAGTGCAGGTGATTGTCCAGCATCGCCGACAGCAGGTTGTGGGCGCTGGTGATGGCGTGGAAATCGCCGGTGAAATGCAGGTTCATGTCCTCCATCGGGATCACCTGCGCGCGGCCGCCGCCGGCGGCGCCGCCCTTCATCCCGAAGTTGGGGCCAAGGCTGGCCTCGCGGATACAGATCGTCGCGCGCGCCCCCAGCCGGTTCAGCGCGTCGCCCAGGCCCACGGTGGTGGTGGTCTTGCCCTCGCCCGCCGGGGTCGGGTTGATCGCGGTGACAAGCACCAGCCTGCCCTGTGGTCGGCCGGACAGCCCGGCGATGAAGTCGCGGGAAATCTTGGCCTTGTCATGGCCATAGGGCAGGATGTCCTGCGCGCCGATCCCCAGCTTGGCGGCAATCTCTGCGATCGGGCGCTTTGGCGCGGCGCGGGCGATCTCGATATCGGTGTTCATTCACGTCCCCCGGGCCGGTTTGCCGGCCCTGTCCCTGTCCCGGTTCCGCCGACCCTAGCCGCAGTCGCGCGGGCGCAAAAGCCGTCGCCGCCCGGAAAACCGGACGGCGACCTCTCTCCCCGCGATTGCACCCCGCGTTGTCATCTGCTTCGACAGATTCCCCGCCACTCCGGGTCGGAGACGACAAGGCCGGGCGCGTGGCCCGGCCTGTTCCGTGTCAGCTGCAGCCGCTGGTGCCGCCGCAGGTGTTGCACTTCATGCAGGTGCCGTTGCGCACCAGCGTGTAGTTGCCGCATTCGCCGCAGGGGTCGCCCTCATACCCCTGCATCCGGGCTTTGGCGCGGGCGTCCAGCGTCACCGTGGCGCTGGCAACGCCGATTTCAAAGCTGGCCTGCGTTTCCGCCATGCCGGATGCCACCGCTACGGTCGAGGCGCCCCCTTGCAGCACCATCAGCTCCTGCGGCAGGCGCTTGCGCAGATAGCCGGTCGAGCTGATCTGGCGCAGCAGCTCGACCGATTTCGAGGCCACGCCCTCGGGCGCCGGCGACAGTTCCGGCCGCCCTTCCTGGACGCCGCCGCCCAGCGAGTCGAAGCTGGCGCCGTTCGGCTTCACATGCGCCAGATCGGTGCGGTCCAGATAGCTGACCGCCAGTTCCCGGAAGATGTAATCGAGGATCGAGGTGGCGTTCTTGATCGAGTCGTTGCCCTGCACCATCCCCGCCGGTTCAAAGCGGGTAAAGGTGAAGGCGTCGACGAACTCTTCCAGCGGCACGCCATATTGCAGGCCGACCGACACCGCGATGGCGAAGTTGTTCATCATCGCCCGGAAGCCGGCGCCTTCCTTGTGCATGTCGATGAAGATTTCGCCCAACGACCCGTCGTCGTATTCGCCGGTGCGCAGATAGACCTTGTGCCCGCCGATCAGCGCCTTTTGCGTATAGCCCTTGCGCCGCGCGGGCAGTTTCTCGCGGTGCGAGCGCACGGCTTCCTTGACGATGATCCGCTCGACGATCTTTTCGGCCAGCACCGCGGCCTTTTCATGGGTGTTGCCGGTTTCCAGGACCTCGGCGGCCTCGTCGTCGTCCTCGACCAGCGCCGACGCCAGCGGCTGCGACAGTTTCGAGCCGTCGCGGTAAAGCGCGTTGGCCTTGATCCCCAGCGACCAGGACAGCTCATAGGCGGCCAGGGTCTCGGCGATGGTGGCCGAGTTCGGCATGTTGATGGTCTTGGAGATCGCCCCCGAGATGAAGCTTTGCGCCGCCGCCATCATGCGGATGTGGCTTTCCACCGACAGATAGCGCGTGCCCTTTTTCCCGCAGGCGTTGGCGCAGTCGAACACCGCGTAATGTTCGGGCTTGAGGAAGGGCGCGCCCTCCAGCGTCATGGTGCCGCAGACATGGTCGTTGGCGGCGTCGATCTGGGCGCGGGTAAAGCCGAGGTGACGCAGCAGGTCGAAGCCGGGATCGGCCAGCTTGTCGGCGGGGATGCCCAGCGTACCCTTGCAGAACTCTTCGCCCAGCGTCCACTGGTTGAAGACGAAGCGGATGTCGAAGGCCGAGGCCAGCGCCGCATCCACCTTTTCCAGCTCGCGCGGGCCGAAGCCGTGGCCGACCAGCGCCGCGTGGTTGATGCCGGGGCAGTTGCCAAGGCTGGCATGGCCGACGGCATAGGCCACGATCTCCTCGATCTGGCTGCTGGAATAGCCCAGCATCTCCAGCGCCGCGGGGACCGACTGGTTGATGATCTTGAAATAGCCGCCGCCGGCGAGCTTCTTGAACTTGACCAGCGCGAAGTCGGGCTCGATCCCGGTGGTGTCGCAATCCATCACCAGCCCGATGGTGCCGGTCGGCGCGATCACCGTGGTCTGGGCGTTGCGGAACCCGTGTTCCTCACCCAGCGCCAGCGCCTCGTCCCAGGCGGCCTGCGCCATCTGCGCCAGCCGGATGTCAGGGCAGTTGGCCACGTCCAGCGCCACCGGATCGACGTTCACCGCTTCATATGCGCCGGTGCCATGGGCGGCGGCGCGGTGGTTGCGGATCACCCGCAGCATGGCGTCGGCGTTGCGGGCATAACCGGGGAACGGCCCCAGCTCACCCGCCATTTCGGCCGAGGTCGCATAGGAGACGCCGGTCATCAGCGCGGTCAGCGCCCCGCACAGCGCCCGGCCCTTGTCGCTGTCATAGGGCAGGCCAAGGTTCATCAGCAGCCCGCCGATATTGGCGTAGCCCAGCCCCAGCGTGCGGAAATCATAGGAGCGCTGCGCGATTTCCTTGCTCGGGAACTGCGCCATCAGCACGCTGATTTCCAGCGTGACGGTCCACAGCCTCGTGGCGTGGACATAGGACTCGGCGTCGAAGCGGCCACCCGACAGGAAGGTCAGCAGGTTCATCGACGCCAGGTTGCAGGCGGTGTCGTCCAGGAACATGTATTCCGAGCACGGGTTCGAGCCCCGGATCGGCCCGTCCGCCGGGCAGGTGTGCCACGCGTTCACCGTATCGTGGAACTGGATGCCGGGGTCGGCGCAGGCCCAGGCGGCGTGGCCGATCTGGTCCCACAGCTCGCGCGCCTTGACGGTCTTGGCGACCTTGCCGTCGGTGCGGCGGATCAGTTCCCAATCCGCATCCTCGCGCACGGCCCGCAGGAAAGCGTCGGTGACACGGACCGAGTTGTTCGAGTTCTGCCCCGAAACAGAGGCATAGGCCTCGGAATCCCAGTCGGTGTCGTAGGTCGGAAACTCTATGGAATCAAAGCCTTGCCGGGCGTATTGCAGGACCCGGTTGATATAGGTTTCCGGGATCATCGCGCGCTTGGCCGACCGGATCGCGGATTTCAGTGCCGGGTTCTGCGCCGGATCGGTCGCGGCCTCCGCCACGCCGTCCCACTGCCGGATCGCGGCGAAGATCTCGTTCAGCTTGGCTTCGTGCTGCTTGGAGCCGGCGACGAGGCTGGCGACCTTCTGTTCCTCGATCACCTTCCAGTTGATGAACTGCTCGATATCGGGGTGATCCATGTCGCAGATCACCATCTTGGCCGCCCGGCGCGTGGTGCCGCCCGACTTGATCGAGCCCGCCGCGCGGTCGCCGATCTTCAGGAAACCCATGAGGCCCGAGGACTTGCCGCCGCCCGAGAGCTTCTCGCCCTCGCCGCGCAGGCTGGAAAAGTTGGTGCCGGTGCCCGAGCCGTATTTGAACAGCCGCGCCTCGCGCACCCACAGGTCCATGATGCCGCCCTCGTTCACCAGATCGTCGGCGACGGACTGGATGAAGCAGGCGTGCGGCTGGGGGTGCTCATAGGCGCTGTCGGACTTGACCAGCTCGCCGGTGCGGTAATCAACGTAGAAATGCCCCTGCGACGGGCCGTCGATGCCATAGGCCCAGTGCAACCCGGTGTTGAACCACTGCGGGCTGTTCGGCGCCCCCATCTGGCGGGCCAGCATGTGGCGCATCTCGTCGTAATAGGCGCTGGCGTCGGCCTCGGTGGTGAAATAGCCGCCTTTCCAGCCCCAATAGGCCCAGGCCCCGGCCAGCCGGTCGAACACCTGCCGGGCCGAGGTCTCGCCCACGAAACGCTCGGCTTCGGGCAGTTTCGCCAGCGCGGCCTCATCAGGGACCGAGCGCCACAGGAATTCGGGGACGCCCTTTTCCTTGACCCGCTTCAGCCGCGCCGGCACCCCGGCCTTGCGGAAATATTTCTGCGCGATCACGTCGGATGCGACCTGGCTCCAGCCTTCGGGGACTTCGACCGAGTCGTTGTGAAAGACGACGCTGCCATCCGGGTTACGGATTTCCGAGGTGGTGACGGCAAAGGAAATCCCGCCGTAAGCCCCATCATTCGCCGTGGTGAAGCGCCGTTCGATCTTCATGGTCCCTGCCCCGCTATGCTGCGCGGCCCAGTCGCCGCGATGTCCCAATGCCCGCGCGCTTGGCCCCGAGGAATCACCCCGGGGGGCGGGCAGAGATGATCCACCCGGCGCGATGTTCTTGCTTGCCGTCTGGGGCGACCCACCACATCTAGTGGTTTTTCGCCCGCACTCACACTAACTGCAGCGTGAGCAACCCGGTTTCAAGCATTTTATTTTCTGGCTGGGCGCAGCTTGCGGTTGACAATATCGGCGCGGCTGATCCGGCCCCAAAGCCGGGCCACGGCTTGAAAAAAGTTAACGAATCCGGCGGGGCCGCGGAATTCTGCAATGGCGACTGGCGGTTGCGCCCGGCTGCTCACGGGTTTTCCACAGCCTGTCCCCAGAGTCGCGCGCCACGCTTTCCCGCGCGGTCCTGCAAGGCGGCTGTCGCACCAGTGTCACAGTTCGGGGCGCAGGATTCCCGTGTCGGTGACCAGCTGGTCCAGCCGCTGATCGAACACGTCGACCGGCAGGGAATCAACGCGCTGCACCTGCCAGGCCAGACCGATGGCGGTCACCGGACCGATGGCGCGCAGCATTTCAAGGGTGCGGTCGTAATAACCGCCGCCATAGCCCAGCCGGTGCAGCCCCGAATCAAAGGCCAGCATCGGCACGATCAGCACCTCGGGCAGGATCTCGGGCAGCGAATCGGGGGGGTGGCTGGTGCCCAGCGGGCCGGGGTCCAGCGCCTCGCCCTGCCAGCGGCGAAAGATCAGCGGCACACCGCGCCCCGGCACCACCGGCAGGCACAAGGGGCCGTCGTGGATCTCCATCGCGGGGCGGGGATCGGGCTCTCCCTTCATTGGCCAATAACCCGCCAGCACCTGCCCCGCGTGGGGGGCCAGCGCCGCGCGCAGGTTGCGTTCCAACGCCGCCTGATCGCCGCCAGCCGCCCGCGCTGCCAGCGCGGCACGGCGCAGCGCGGCCTTGGCGGCGGCGCGCTCTGCCTTGGGGCTGCTCATAGCAGGACCCATGAGGCCAGCCCCAGAAATACGAAGAACCCCATCACGTCGGTCAGCGTGGTCACGAAGGTGCCCGAGGCCAGCGCCGGGTCCAGCCCCAGCCGGCGCAGCAGCAGCGGGATCAGCACCCCGGCCAGCGCCGCCACGATCTGGTTCACGATCATCGCCCCCGCCAGCACCATCCCCAGCAACGGATCGCCGAACAGCACGAAGCCGCCGGCGAACAGCAGGATCGCCAGCCCCAACCCGTTCAGCATCCCCGCGAACAGCTCGCGGATCACCACGCGGCGGGCGTTGCCCTTGTTGAGGTCGCGCGTCGCCAGCCCGCGCACTGCCACCGCCAGCGACTGCGTGCCGGCGATGCCGCCGGTCGAGGCGACGATCGGCATCAGCGCCGCCAGCGTCACCAGCGCCGCGATGGTGTTTTCGAACAGCGAGATCACCATGGCCGACAGCGAGGCGGTGAACAGGTTGGCCACCAGCCACGGCAGGCGCTGGCGCGCGGTCTGCATGGCGGTGTCGCTGACGTGGCTGTCCTCGCCGACCCCGGCCAGACGCAGCACGTCCTCTTCGTGTTCCTCGTCCAGCACGTTCATGGCATCGTCGATGGTGATCACCCCGACCAGCCGCCCGTCGGCATCGACCACCGGCGCGGAAATCAGGTGATACTGGTTGAAGACATAGGCCACGTCGCCTTCGTCCTCGAGCACGCCGATGGTGCGGAAACTGTCCTCGGTGATATCGGCCAGCCTGATGCCGCGCTGCGAGGACAGCAGCCGCCCCAGCGTGACATGGCCGACCGGGTGGCGCTTGGGATCGACCAGCACCACGTGATAGAACTGGTCGGGCAGCCAGTCCTCGGCGCGCAGAAAGTCGATGGTCTCGCCCACGGTCCAGTGCTCGGGGGCGGTCACCACCTCGGACTGCATCAGCCGGCCGGCGGAATGTTCGGGATAGTTCAGCGACTGCTCGACCGCGATCCGGTCCGATTCGTCCAGCGCGGCCAGCACGACCTCGCGTTCCGGGCCCTCCAGATCCTCGACCAGATCGACGACATCGTCGCTGTCCATGTCGCGGACGGCCTCGGCCAGCACCTCGGCGGGCAGCTGCTCGATCACCTGCTCGCGGATCGATTCGTCGATCTCGGCCAGGATCTCGGCGTCGAACTCGCCGGAATACAGCCGCACGAAGCGGGCGCGGCGCTGCGGGGTCAGCTGCTCGATCAGGTCGGCGATGTCGGCGCCGTGGACCGGCTCGAGCAGCGCGTTCAGCCGTGCGGCGTCATCGGCATCGACCGCTTCCGCGATTTCCGCAACCAGACCATGGCCGGGAACCGGGTCGTCGGCGGTTCCATCGGGGTCGGTGCGGATTTCGGACATGGGCCACCTGCCTTGCTGCCAAAGGGGATTGCTGCGCCGCGACATTATGCCCGCCGCCGCCGTGCGGCAACCGCAAGCGTGCCTGCCGGGCAGGTGGCGGCGGCGATCAGCCCGCCAGCAGCGCCAGCGCCGCCCGGTGCAGCGCGGGGGTGGCGGCGGCGATCACCTGCCCGCCGTGATGGGCGGGGCCGCCCTGCCAGTCGGTGACGATGCCGCCCGCGGCCTCGATCACCGCGATCGGGGCCACGATGTCATGGGGCTGCAGCCCGGCCTCGACCACCAGATCCACCTGCCCCAGCGCCAGCAGCGCATAGGCATAGCAGTCGAGCCCGTAGCGGGTCAGCCGCACCTGCGCCGACAGGCGGCGAAAGGCGGCGGTTTCGGCGGCGCTGCCCACGTCAGGATAGGTGGTCAGCAGCGTCGCCCCGGCCAGCGCCACCTCGCGGCGCACGGCAAGCGCGCTGTCGCCCTGCGGCGCGGTCAGAATTGCGTGGCCGCCGCCGCCCTCGAACCGCTCGCCGGTCCAGGGCTGGTCGATCAACCCGTAAAGCGGCCCGCGCGCGTCGGTCACCCCGATCAACACCCCCCAGGTCGGCGCCCCGCACATGAAAGAGCGGGTGCCGTCCACCGGGTCGAGCACCCAGGTCAGCCCGCTGCGCCCGGGCTGGTGGCCGTATTCCTCGCCCAGGATGGCGTCGTCCGGGCGTTGCTGCGCCAGGATCTCGCGCATGATCCGCTCGGCGCCGCGGTCGGCCTCGGTCACCGGGTCGAAGCCTGCGCCGGCCTTGTTGTCTGTGGGCAGGTCGCGGCGGCGGAAATGGCGCAGCGTTTCCACCCTCGCGGCATCGGCCAGCGCCGCGGCGGTGGTGCGGATCGCGGCCAGTTCCGCCGGGTCCAGCCCCGCCGCCTGCGGGCCGCCGGACTGTTCCGGTTGCGAAATCTGCATGGTCGGCCCCCGGCTGCGCATATCCGCGGCCAGACTAGCGCCGCCGCGCCTCGGGTGCCAGCCGCCGCGTCAGGCCGCCTCGGACAGCACCCGCGCCAGTTCGAACAGCTGGCGGCGCTGCGCCTCGGGGATCGAGTAATAGGCGCGCACCAGCTGCAGCGCCTCCTTCGCGGCCAGCGGGTCCAGCTCTTCCGGCTGCGGCTGCTCGCCCAGCCCTTCAAAGAAATACGCCACCGGCACCTGCATCGCCACCGCGATATCCCACAGCCGCGAGGCCGAGACCCGGTTCATCCCGGTCTCGTATTTCTGGATCTGCTGGAACTTGATGCCGACAGCATCGGCCAGCTGCTGTTGGGTCATGCCGATCGCCCAACGCCGCTGACGGATTCGCTGCCCGACGTGCACATCGACATGATGTTTCATCGTTAAACCCCTTACTCAACCTGACGGGGCATTAGCGCGCCCCATCATCCTGGGCGAGAAGAAACACGGTAAATGCAGGGCTTTCTGACGAAAAAGACAGGTCGGTTTGACGGTTACCGGGCAGTTGGCGCAGAAGATGGCGCGACAGGGCGAGGAACGGGGACGACCATGGACCGAATCATCTCGATCGACGCGGCGGGCAAGGGTCCGCGGCTCTCCCATGCCGGGCAGCCGCAGCCGCAGCCGGGCGCGGGGCAGCTGCGGGTGCGGCTGCACGCGGCGGCGCTGAACTTCGCCGACCTGCTGATGGCCGAGGGGCGCTATCAGGACACCCCGCCGTTTCCCTTTACCGCCGGGCTCGAGGGCGCGGGCGTGGTCGAGGCCGCGGGCCCGGGCGCCCTGCTGGCCCCCGGCACGCGGGTGGCGGTGTCGGCGCAGGGCACGCTGGCCGACCGCGGGATCTTTGCCGCCGACTGCTGCACCCCGATCCCCGACCGCATGTCCTGGCGCGACGCCGCCGGCTTCCAGGTCGCCTATGGCACCAGCCACCTCGCCCTGACCGGCCCGGCGCGGCTGGCGGCCGGAGAGACGCTGGCGGTGCTGGGCGCCGGCGGCGGCGTCGGGCTGACCGCGGTCGAGATCGGCGCGGCGCTGGGGGCGCGGGTGATCGCCATCGCCCGCGGTCAGGACAAGCTGGCCGCCGCGCGCGCCATGGGCGCGGCCGAGGCCATCGACAGCGCCGCCACCGACGACCTGCGCGGCGCCCTGCGCGCCCTGGGCGGGGTGGATGTGGTCTATGACGCGCTTGGCGATGCGCCCGGCGCCGCCGCCTTTCGCGCGCTGAAGCCGGGCGGGCGGCATCTGCTGATCGGCTTTGCCGCCGGGCAGCCGCCGGCGCTGCCGCTGAACCATGCGCTGGTCAAGAACATCTCGATCCACGGCTTCTACTGGGGCGGCTATCGCCAGCTCGACCCGGCGGCGTTGCAGGAAAGCATGGCCGACCTGCTGCGGATGTATGACGAAGGCCGGCTGCGCCCCACCGCCGCCGCGGTGCTGCCGCTCGACCGCGCGGCCGAGGCCTATGCGCTGCTGCGCAGCCGCAAGGCGGTCGGCAAGGTGATCCTGACCATGAGCGAGGAGGCCGCGCGCGGCGACTAGGCCGTCCCGCGCCGCCCTGCCCGCACCCCGCCGGTCAACAACCCGTCAGCCGCGGGCAAAAAACGCCCTGCCGCGGAGCGGAAGCGGTTGATAATCCGATGCGAAGCCCCGATATTTCCGGGCACGAAAGCCCGTATCTGGCAGCGGGCCGGTCCAAGAGGGAATACCATGACCGATTTCAACACGATCCGCCGCCCGGCCACGACGGCCCAGCGTGCTGCGGTCTATGACGAGGGCCTGCGGGCCTACATGAACAAGGTCTACGGGCTGATGACCGCAGGGATGCTGGTCACCGCCGTCGTGGCCTGGAGCTTTGCGCAGATGGCCGGCGGTCCCGGCGCCTGGACCGAGTTCGGGCGGCTGGTCTACACCACCCCGCTGCGCTGGGTGATCCTGTTCCTGCCGCTGGTGATGGTCTTTGCCTTCGGCGCCGCGATCCAGCGGCTGTCGACGCAGGCGGTCACCATGCTGTTCTATGCGTTCTCGGCGGTGATGGGGGCGTCGATCAGCTCGATCTTCCTGCGCTATACCGGCAGCTCGATCGCGGCGACCTTTGTCGCCACCGCCGCGGGCTTCGCGGCGCTGTCGCTTTACGGCTACACCACCCAGCGCGACCTGTCGGCGATGGGCCGGTTCATGATGATCGGCCTGGTCGGGCTGATCGTGGCAATGATCGTCAACATCTTCGTCGGCTCGGGGCTGGTGCAGCTGGCGATCTCGGCGATCGGGGTGCTGATCTTTGCCGGGCTGACCGCCTATGACACCCAGAACATCAAGAATACCTATCTGGAACTGGCCAACTCCGACCCGGATTTCCTGGGCAAGTCGGCGATCATGGGCGCGCTGACGCTGTATCTGGACTTCCTCAACCTGTTCCAGTTCCTGCTCAGCTTCATGGGGCAGCAGGAATAACCTGCCCCACCCCCGGAAACGACGAAAGCCCGGCGCTTGCGCCGGGCTTTTTCGTGGCTGCTGCACTGGCGACCCCGGAGGGAATCGAACCCCCAACCTTGGACTTAGAAGGTCCCTGCTCTATCCAGTTGAGCTACGGGGCCGTCGCCGTGGCACGACGCGCGCAGTCATGCGGCAAAGCCGGGCCCGAGGCAAGCCGCAACCCTAAAGCGCCAGCGTCATGAACAGGCTGTTGGGGTCGGGGCCATAGCCCTCGAACGGGCCGCATTCGGTGAACCCCCATTTCGCGTACAGCGCGCGCGCCGCCTGAAAGCTGGGCTGCACGCCGGTTTCCAGCGACAGCCGCCGAAACCCCCGCGCCCGCGCCTGCGCGACCAGCGCCGACAGCATCGCCCGCGACAGCCCCTCGCCGCGGCGCTCGGCCAGCACATGCATGGATTTCAGCTCGCCATGGGTCGCGTCGATGCGCTTGATCGCGCCCATGGCGACCGCGGTCCCCTGCCCGTCGCGCAGCACCAGAAAGTCGATGCCCGGCACCGCCAGATCCTCGCGCGGCAGCATGTGGATCGATTCGGGGGGCGTGTCGGAATGCATCGCCTCGACATGGCGGGCGAACAGCAGGTCCAGATCGGGGGCAAGCGGGCTTTCGAGGGCAACGGTCAGGGTCATGCGGGCATCCGGGCAGCGGTGGTGGCGGCCGGTTTCACCGCGCCGCGCGCCGGGGTCAAGCCGCCACCGCCCCCAGCACGGGCACCGCGGCCGGTTCCGTGGCATTTTGCGCCGGGTATTCCGGCGCCGCAGCCGCTAAGATCGTGGCGCGTCACGATTCGAGGCCCTGATGAGCATCATTCGATCCTGGTGGAGCGTGGCGGCCGCGCTGGTGTTGATGGCGGTCGTCGGGGTCCTTGCCTTCCAGAACCTGTCGGGGAACGGCCAGCCCGCCGGCATCGCCTCGGGCAACGGCCGCATCGAGGCGACCGAGGTCGATATCTCGGCGCTGTCGGCCGGGCGCATCGCCAGCATCCGCGTGGACGAGGGCGAGTTCGTCACCAGGGGCCAGCCGCTGGTGCAGATGGACCTGCGCCAGCTGGACGCGCAGAAGCTGCAGGCCGAGGCGCAGCTGCGCCGGGCGCGGATCGGGGTCCAGACCGCCGAAAGCCTGGTGGTGCAGGCCGAGGCCCAGCACAAGGCCGCCGGTGCCGCGGTCGAACAGGCCCGCGCCGGTGCCGACGCGGCCGAGGCGCGGCTGGCGCGCACCGAAAGCCTGGCGCGCAGCAACGTCGCCTCGCAGCAGGTGCTGGACGACGTGCGCGCGGCGTCGCGCGAGGCGCTGGCGGCGCTGGCCTCGGCCGAGGCCGGGCTGGCAGCGGCCGAGGCCGCAATCGGCACCGCCCGGGCGCAGGTGGTCGATGCCGAGGCCGCGGTGGACGCCGCCGAGGCCGCCATCGATTCGATCGAGGTGCTGATCGCCGATGCCACGCTGACCTCGCCCCGCGACGGGCGGGTGCAGTACCGTATCGCGCAAGAGGGCGAAATCGTGGCCCCCGGCGGGCGCATCCTGAACCTGGTCGATCTGGGCGATGTCTACATGACCTTCTTCCTGCCCACCTCGCAGGCCGGGCTGGTCGAGGTCGGGACCGAGGTGCGGCTGGTGATGGACGCCGCCCCCGGCTACGTGATCCCGGCGCAGGTGTCCTATGTCGCCGATGTGGCGCAATTCACCCCGCGCACGGTCGAGACCGCCGAGGAACGCGAAAAGCTGATGTTCCGGGTGCGCGCCCGCGTCGACCCCGAGCTGCTGCAGAAATACGCCAATTACGTCAAGACCGGGCTGCCGGGCGTGGCCTATGTCCGCATCGACCCCGCGGTCGACTGGCCGGAATCGCTGTCGAACCTGGTGCAATGAGCGGCGACCGCTCGCAGCCGGGGCCGCAGGGTCCCGCCCCGGTCGCCCGGATCGAGGCGGTGACGCACCGCTATGGCCGCACCGAGGCGCTGGCCGAGGTCTCGCTGCAGATTCCGGCCGGACGGATGGTCGGGCTGATCGGCCCGGACGGGGTGGGCAAATCCACGCTGCTGTCGCTGATCGCGGGCGCGCGACAGATGCAGACCGGGCGCGTCGAGGTGCTGGGCGGCGACATGGCGGCCGCGGCGCATCGCGCCCGTGTCTGCCCGCAGATCGCCTATATGCCGCAGGGGCTGGGGCGGAACCTCTATCCCACGCTGTCGGTGGCGGAAAACCTGCATTTCTTTGGCCGGCTGTTCGGCCACGGCACCGCCGAGCGCGAGCGCCGCATCGACACGCTGCTGGCGGCGACGGGCATGTCGCCGTTCCGCAACCGCCCGGCCGCGAAACTCTCGGGCGGGATGAAGCAGAAGCTGGGGCTGTGCTGCGCGCTGATCCACGACCCCGAGCTGCTGATCCTCGACGAGCCGACCACCGGCGTCGACCCGCTGTCCCGCCGCCAGTTCTGGGAGCTGATCGACCGAATCCGCCGCGACCGCCCGGGGATGAGCGTGATCACCGCCACCGCCTATATGGAGGAAGCCGCCGGCTTCGACTGGCTGGTGGCGATGGAGGCCGGGCGGGTGCTGGCGACCGGCACGCCCCCCGAGCTGCTGGCGCGCACCGGCGCCCCCGATCTGGACGCGGCCTTCGTCGCGCTGCTGCCGGACACCGCGCGCCGCGGCCACCAGCCGGTGGCGATCCCGCCGCGCCCCGCCAGCGCCGAAATCGCCATCGAGGCGCAGCACCTCACCAAGCGCTTCGGCGATTTCACCGCCGTCCACGACGTCAGCTTCCGCATCGGCAAGGGCGAGATCTTCGGCTTTCTCGGCTCGAACGGCTGCGGCAAGACCACGGTGATGAAGATGCTGACCGGGCTGCTGGAACCCAGCGAGGGCACGGCCCGGCTGTTCGGGCAGAAACTCGACCACGACGACATGGGGCTGCGCCGGCGCGTGGGGTTCATGAGCCAGTCGTTCTCGCTGTATTCCGAGCTGACGGTGCGGCAGAACCTGGAACTGCACGCGCGGCTGTTCGGGATGGCGCCCGGGCTTATTGCCGGGCGGGTGGCGCAGATGCTGGACCGCTTCGGGCTGGGGGGCTGCGCGGGCGACCTGCCCGAGGCGCTGCCGCTGGGGGTGCGGCAGCGGCTGTCGCTGGCGGTGGCGATGATCCACGGCCCCGAGATCCTGATCCTGGACGAGCCGACCTCGGGCGTCGATCCGGTGGCGCGGGACGGGTTCTGGCGGATGCTGGGCGAGCTGTCGCGCGAGGACGGGGTGACGATCTTCGTCTCGACCCATTTCATGAACGAGGCCGAGTGGTGCGACCGCATCTCGCTGATGCACGCGGGGCGGGTGCTGGTCAGCGACACCGCCGCGGCGATCCGCGAAAGCAAGGGCGCGGCCACGCTGGACGACGCCTTCATCGCCTATCTGCAAGAGGCGATCGCTGCGGACGCCTCCCCTGAAAGCGCGGTGTCGGACGGCCCCACCGCCGCCAGCCTGCCCGCCGCCGCGCCCCCGCGCCCGCCGCGCGGGCGGGCGCCGTTCAGCCTGCGCCGGATGCTCAGCTATTCGCAGCTGGAAATGCTGCAGCTGCGCCGCGACCCGATCCGCATGACCATGGCGATGCTGGGCAGCCTGATCCTGATGTTCGTGATCGGCTACGGCATCAACATGGACGTGCGCGACCTGACCTTTGCGGTGCTGGACCGCGACCGGACCTCGACCAGCCGCGACTATATCGCCGACATCGCCGGCTCGCGCTATTTCATCGAGCGCCCGCCCCTGGAAAGCTATGACGAGCTGGACGCGCGGATGCAAAGCGGCGAGCTGAGCCTGGCGATCGAGATCCCGCCGGGCTTTGCCCGCGACGTGGCGCGGGGCAGCCCGGTGCAGATCGGCGCTTGGATCGACGGCGCCGCCCCCGCCCGCGCCGGCACGGTCGAGGGCTATGTGCAGGGAATGCACGCCGACTGGCTGACGCGCATGGCCCGGCGCCAGTACGGCGACGAGGCGATCCGGGGCCAATTCGAGCTGGTCCCGCGCTTTCGCTACAACCCCGACGTGAAAAGCATTATCGCG
Source organism: Paracoccus sp. SJTW-4 (assembly GCF_047716885.1). Taxonomy (NCBI): domain Bacteria; kingdom Pseudomonadati; phylum Pseudomonadota; class Alphaproteobacteria; order Rhodobacterales; family Paracoccaceae; genus Paracoccus; species Paracoccus sp. SJTW-4. Next base: position 730,792 of record NZ_CP136681.1, read on the forward strand.
ATGGTTCCGGCGGTGATCCCGATGCTGCTGCTGATGATCCCGGCGGTGCTGACCACGCTGAGCGTGGTGCGCGAAAAGGAACTGGGCTCGATCATCAATTTCTACGTCACCCCGGTCACCCGGCTGGAGTTCCTGCTGGGCAAGCAACTGCCCTATCTGCTGGCGGGGGCGGTGAACTTTGCGCTGCTGATGGCGTTTGCGGTCTTTGCCTTCCGCGTGCCCTTCACCGGCAGCCTGACCGCGCTGAGCCTGGCCGCGCTGCTGTATCTGGTGGCGGCGACCGGGCTGGGGCTGCTGATCTCGACCTTCATGCGCAGCCAGGTGGCGGCGCTGTTCGCGACGGTGATGCTGACCATGATCCCGGCCGGGCAGTTTTCCGGGCTGATCGACCCGGTGTCGTCGCTGCAGGGGCTGGGCCGCCTTATCGGCGAAATCTACCCGACCACCTGGTTCATCATCGCCTCGCGCGGGGCATTCTCGAAAGCGCTGGGGTTCGGCGATTTCGGCATGGTCTATCTGGCGCTCGGCCTCGCCGTGCCGGTGATCCTGGGGCTGAGCGTCCTGTCGCTGAGGAAACAGGCGAAATGAGGGCGCGCAATCTGTGGAACCTGGGCATCAAGGAGCTGCGCGGCCTGTGGCGAGAGCCGGTGATGCTGCTGCTGATCGTCTATTCCTTTTCGCTGTCTATCTACACCGAATCCAAGGCGATGCCCGAGACCTTGGCGGATGCCGCCATCGCCATCGTGGACGAGGACCAGTCCGCCCTGTCGGGGCGCATCGTCTCGGCCTTCACGCCGCCCTATTTCCTGACGCCGCGGATGATCTCGCCCGACCAGATCGACCCGCGCATGGACGCGGGGCTGGACACTTTCGCCCTGCATATCCCGCCCGATTTCGAACGCGACCTGCTGGCCGGCCGCCACCCGGAAATCCAGCTGAACATCGACGCGACCCGGATGACGCAGGCCTTCACCGGCAGCGGCTATGTCCAGCAGATCGTCGCGGCCGAGATCGCCGAATTCACCGCCGGCCACCGCGAGGTGACCGAGCCCGCCGTGGCCCTGTCGCTGCGCGCCCGCTACAACCCGGCGCTGGAGCCGGGCTGGTTCGGCGCGATCAACAGCGTCATCAACGCAATCACCATGCTGTCGATCATCCTGACCGGGGCGGCGCTGATCCGCGAAAAGGAACACGGCACGGTCGAGCATCTGCTGGTGATGCCGGTCACCGCGGCCGAGATCATGCTGGCCAAGATCTGGTCGATGGCGCTGGTGGTGCTGCTGGCTTCCGGGTTCGCGATCACGGTGGTGGTGCAGATGGCGCTGGGGGTGCCGGTGGCGGGCTCGGTGCCGCTGTTCGTGGCGGCGGCGGCGCTGATGCTGTTCGCGACCACCTCGATGGGGATCTTCCTGGCCACCGTCGCCGGGACCATGCCGCAATTCGCGCTGCTGCTGATGCTGGTGCTGATGCCGCTGCAGGTGCTGTCGGGGGGCATGACACCGCGCGAATCCATGCCCGAGGTGATCCAGGCGATCATGTCGCTGGCGCCGGACACGCATTTCGTGATTCTGTCGCAGGCGATCCTGTTCCGCGGCGCCGGACTGGCGGTGGTCTGGCCGCAGCTGCTGGCGCTGGCGGTGATCGGCGCGGCGCTGTTCTGGCTGGCGCTGCAGCAGTTCCGCCGCTTTCTGGGCTGAGCGGCCGCCGCCGTCAGCCCGCAGCCCCTAGCCCCTAAACTCCGCCCCGGCTCAGTGCGGCCAGGGCGCGCGGCGGTCGGTGGCGAAGTTCTCACCATAGCCGCGCGGGCGGATGTTCTGGGCGCGCGACTTGGGGGGCGTGGTCACGTAATCCAGCCCCTTGGCCTTGGCATAGGCCTCGGCCTCTTCGCGGGTGCGGAAGCGCAGCCGGACCTGCGACTGGGTATCGTCGCTCGAGGTCCAGCCCATCAGCGGGTCCAGCGCCCGCGGATCGGCGGGCGGAAACTCGAGCACCCAGCCCTTGCTGCGGGCCCCCGACTGCATGACGTTGCGGGCAGGCTGATAGATGCGGACGCGCATGAAGACCCCCTTTGGCGGCGTGGACGCGGGCTGCCCTCTTTTGGCGCAGAGCGCCGGCGCAATCAAGCCGATGCGCCCGCGTTTCCGCCGCGGCAGGAACATCCGGGCGCTGATGGAGTTACGCCGCGACAACCCAGAGGAGCTGATCCGATGACCCGTTTCCAGATCGCCCCCCGCGTGCCCGGCCGGCCGCGGCAGATTGGCGCAGTCACGCTGAGCGCCCTGCTGGCGCTGGCCCCGATGGCCGCCCTTGCCCAGGACTCGGGCGACGGGGCCGACACCGCGGCCCAGGGCTCGGACGCCGAGTCCCCCACCGCCGGCGCCCCGGCCGAGACCCTGTCCGCGACCGGGACCACCACGACCCCCGCCCCCGCCGCAACCGAGCCAGCCGAAGACGACACCCAGTCCCCCGCCCCGGCCCCGCAGCCTGACGTTGCGGCCACAGCCGCCGGCACGGCTGCCCCCGCGGCCGATGCCGCGGCCCCGGCTGCCGACGCGGCCGCTCCGGCAGCGGACGACAGCGCCTCGGCAACCGGCACCGCCCGCAGCGCCACCGCCCAGATGGCTGGCCCCGAGGGCGAAGCCTTCGGCACGGTGACCGTGGCCGAGACCGCCTCGGGCCAGATCCACCTGAGCTTCACGCTCGAGAACCTGCCCGAGGGCACCCGCGCCATCCACATCCACGAGACCGGCAGCTGCGAGCCGCCGGGCTTCGACAGCGCCGGCGGGCACCTGACCGGGGGCCGCGACCATGGCGCGCAGGCGCCCGGCGGGATGCACGCGGGCGATATGCCCAACATCACCATCGGCGCCGACGGCAGCTATCAGGGCGAGGTGCTGACCGACAACGTCACCATGGACGAGGTGCTGGACAGCGACGGCTCGGCCATCGTGATCCATGCCGATGCCGACGACTATATCTCGCAGCCAGCAGGGAATGCCGGCGACCGGATCGCCTGCGGGGTGCTGGACGCCTCGTGATCGCAGAACTGGTGATCGCAGACCCGTGATCGCGGGCCCGGGCACCGGCGCAGACGCCACGGAAAGAGCCGCCCGCCGTGCCGCGGGCGGCCCTTGCGGGTTGAATCCCGGCCGCTTCGGGCCCAACTTGCGTGGTCGGGCAGGTGGCCGCGTCGGCCGGCCCGGTCAGGGATCCTCATGGCTCACAACAACACCAACGCCCCCGCACCGCTGCTGCTGACGCCCCAACCGCGGGAAAAGCTGGAAGGCGGGCGCCGCTTCGTCATGCATTCCGAGTTCCAGCCCGCCGGCGACCAGCCCACCGCCATTGCCGAGCTGGCGCAGGGGGTGCGCGGCGGCGAACGCGACCAGGTGCTGCTGGGCGCGACCGGCACCGGCAAGACCTACACCATGGCCAAGGTGATCGAGGAAACCCAGCGCCCGGCAATCATCCTGGCCCCGAACAAGACCCTGGCCGCGCAATTATACGGCGAGTTCAAGGGGTTCTTCCCCGAAAACGCCGTGGAATATTTCGTCAGCTACTACGACTACTACCAGCCCGAGGCGTATGTGCCGCGCTCGGACACCTATATCGAGAAGGAATCCCAGATCAACGAGGCCATCGACCGGATGCGCCACTCGGCCACCCGGGCGCTGCTGGAACGCGACGACGTGATCATCGTGGCCTCGGTCAGCTGCATCTACGGCATCGGCTCGGTCGAGACCTATTCGGCGATGACCCAGGACCTGGTGGTCGGGGAAAGCTACGACCAGCGCGGCTTCATCAACGAGCTGGTGGCCCAGCAATACAAGCGGCTGGACAGCGCCTTCCAGCGCGGCGCCTTCCGGGTGCGCGGCGACGTGGTCGAGCTGTGGCCGGCCCACCTCGAGGACCGGGCCTGGCGGTTTTCGTTCTTCGGCAACGAGCTGGAGAGCATCACCGAGTTCGACCCGCTGACCGGCGCCAGGGACGGCGACTACAAGCAGATCCGCATCTACGCCAACAGCCACTATGTCACCCCGCGGCCGACCTTGCAGCAGGCAATCAAGGGGATACGCGCCGAACTTCAGGCGCGGCTGGCGCAGCTGAACGACGAGGGCAAGCTGCTGGAAGCGCAGCGGCTCGAGCAGCGCACGAATTTCGACCTGGAAATGCTTGAAGCCACTGGGGTCTGCCACGGAATCGAGAACTATTCCCGCTATCTGACCGGCCGCGCCCCCGGCGAGCCGCCGCCGACGCTGTTCGAGTTCATCCCCGACAATGCCATCGTGTTCGCGGACGAATCCCACGTCAGCGTGCCGCAGATCGGCGGCATGTATCGCGGCGACTTCCGGCGCAAGTTCACCCTGGCCGAGCACGGTTTCCGCCTGCCCAGCTGCATGGACAACCGGCCGCTGAAATTCGAGGAATGGGACGCGATGCGTCCGCAATCGGTGTTCGTGTCCGCCACCCCCGGCAACTGGGAGCTGGACCAGACCGGCGGCGTCTTTGCCGAGCAGGTGATCCGCCCCACCGGGCTGCTGGACCCGGTGATCGAGATCCGGCCGGTGGAGACCCAGGTCGACGACCTGCTGGACGAGGTGCGCCGCGTCGCCGCCGCCGGCTACCGCACCCTGGTCACCACCCTGACCAAGCGCATGGCCGAGGATCTGAGCGAATATCTGCACGAGCAGGGTATCCGCGTGCGCTACATGCACAGCGACATCGACACCATCGAACGCATTGAAATCTTGCGCGATCTGCGGCTGGGGGCCTATGACGTGCTGGTCGGGATCAACCTGCTGCGCGAGGGGCTGGACATCCCGGAATGCGGGCTGGTGGCGATCCTCGATGCGGATAAAGAGGGGTTCCTGCGCAGCGAGACCTCGCTGATCCAGACCATCGGCCGGGCCGCGCGCAACGTGGACGGGCGGGTGATCATGTATGCCGACCGCATCACCGGCAGCATGGAACGCGCCATGCGCGAGACCGAGCGCCGCCGCCAGAAGCAGCAGGCCTATAACGAGGCGCATGGCATCACCCCGCAGACGGTGCGCAAGAACGTCGACGACGTGCTGGCCGGGCTGTGGCAGGGCGACACCGACCAGTCGCGGATCACCGCCACGGTGGAGAAGCCCCTGGTCGGCGCCAACCTGGCCGCGCATCTCGACGCGCTGCGCGCGCAGATGCGCAAGGCGGCCGAGAACCTCGAGTTCGAGGAGGCCGCGCGGCTGCGCGACGAGGTCAAGCGGCTGGAAGCGGTCGAGCTGGCGGTCTCGGACGACCCGCTGGCCCGGCAGCAGGCGGTGGAAGACGCCGCCGAGGCCGCGGTGCAGGCTCGCGGCCGCTCGACCGCCGGCCGCGCCGGGCAGCGCGGCGGCAACAAGCGCAGCAGGCGGCGGGGCTGATCCCCGAGACCGGAGTGAGGGCCGGGGTTTCGCGCGTCAGCGCGGGGAAGAAACCGACGATCCCGGCCTTGCACCGGGCGATGGTCCGTTCCAGCCCCGAGATGACGACCATGGGCGTGAAGACGACGGGGATACACAGGCTTCGACGGAATCGGAGACCACCCCGGTCGCTGGAATATCTTCTGCAAGATGAGGGCCATGCACTGACAAGCTCTAGCGGCGCGCGAGGAACGAGCCGCGGTTGGGGGTGGGGTCGGGGATGGTCTCGATACTGGTGAAGCGGCATTCGTCCAGCATGTCGCGCACGCAGTCGCGGGTGGGGAACCATTTGCGGATGTGATGGACGCCCGCGGCCGGGGGCTTGAAGTGGATGAAGCTGCCTGCGCCCGGATGCAGCGTGGTTTCCAGCCACAGCAGATCGGTGGTGCTGGCAATGATTTCCAGGTCGTGGAACGGGTGGCGCAGGTGATAGAGCAGCCCCAGCGCCAGCACCGCGTCATAGCGTTCGCCGGGCCGGATCGCGGTCACCTCGCCCACCCGTGTCCAGATTCGGTCCTGCAGCCCGGCTGCCTGCGCGGCAAGGCGCAGCCGCGCGATCATCGCGCCCCAGCTGTCCTGCGCCAGCACCAGCGCCCCGCGCCGCGCCATCTCCAGCGCAAAGAACCCGTCCGCCGAGCCGAGATCGAGCACCCGCATCCCGGCCATGTCCGCGGGCAGCACCTCGCGATACACCTGCCAGCGCCGCAGCGGATGGTCGGCAGGCTGCGGGCCGGGCGCAGGGGCGATGCCGCGGGTGGCGATGCCGGGGGCAAGCTTGATATTGTGGAACCACGGCCCCAATTCGGCGACGCGGGCTCGGAGGTCGGCGCCTGACAGCGGTCCCTCTGGCGGCGGAATCGGCTGCGCCCCGGAAATATCGGTGAAATCTGCCGTCATGCGCGCCCCTCCTGCCCAAGCGTTCGGACGGCATCCGTCCGTGGGATCCGGTCTACGGCAGGAAGTTGAAGATAAGGTTAAGACGCGCAGGTGATGTGGACGCGATCTCGATCAGGGCGTGATCTCGGCCAATGCTAGGATTTCATCGGGCCGAGCCCGGCGACCACCGTGTTCCCCAGCGACCGCCGTCACACACCACCGCCCGTTGCCACATCCCTACGGCAGATGCTGACGACAAGATCGGGATGCGCGGCGGCGCAACGCATCACGGGTGGTCAGTGCCGCGATTTCGCCGTGCACGAAGCCGAGGCTTAAGCCCTCAGCCATCGCCGCCGCCCCTCGTCCCGGACACCCTAGTCCGCCCATCCGTCCGCTTGCGCCAGGACGTCGGATCCTCAGTCCCCGCCGCCAACGTAGCGCAGGATCTCGTCGGCCAGCGCGGCGATCTCGTCGCGGGCGGGGCCGGGCGGGCCCTCGGACACCGCGCCGCCGCGGCCCAGGGTTTCGGCATAGGCGACGCGGTTGGCCAGCTGCGCCTGCGCCACCGCCACCCCCAGCTGCGCGGCGCCCTGGGCGACCTCGGCCCCCAGCCGGGTGTTCGGGCGGGTGCGGTTCAGCACCACCAGCACCGGGCGGCGTTCGCGGCTGGCCAGGTCCAGCACCCCCTCGGTCGCCCACAGATCGACCTGGCTGGACGCCACCGGCACCAGCACCAGATCCGCCACCCGCAAGGCCGGGCGCAGATCGCTTTCGATCTTGGGCGGGGTGTCGATCAGCACCACGTCAAAGCGCTTCTTCAGCTTTTCGCTTTCATAGCTGGCCCCCCAGGCCGAGGAGGTGGTGAACTCCAGCCCCTCGTCCTCGCCCTGACGGTCCAGCCGCTCCATGAACCAGCGGCCGAGGCTGCCCTGCGGGTCGGTGTCCAGCACCGCGACGCTCAGGCCCCGGCGGCGCAGTGCGACGGCCAGGTTCACCGTCAGCGTGGTCTTGCCCGAGCCGCCCTTCTGCTGGGCCACCGTGATGATCCGTCCGGCCATTGCCGCCCCCCGCGCCCTGTCCCGCCCCTTGCGTTGCACGGGGTCGCGGCAAGGGCAAGTGCCGCGGGGCTTGCATCCCGCAGGCGGGCGGTGCTTGGTCCCCGAAGGCAGCGGAGGGCGCGGATGATCCCGGTTTTCGACGGACACAACGATTACCTGCAGCGGGCGGTGGCGGCGGGGGCCGATGCGGACCGGATGTGGACGCAGGGCGACGGCACCGGCCACATCGACCTGCCGCGGCTGCGCCGGGGCGGCATGGCGGGCGGGTTCTTCGCGGTCTGGATCCCGGACCCGGACCCGGGCGACGTCGCCGGGATCGTGCTGCTCAAGGAAAACCCACCCTTCGAACTGCCGCTGCCGCCGCCGGTGGACAGCCGCACCGCCCTGCCCCAGGCCTTTGCCCAGGCCGCGGCGCTCTTGGCGCTGGAACGCAGCGGCACGCTGTCGATCTGCCGCAGCGCCGCCGAGATCCGCGCCGCGATGGAGGCCGGCCGCATCGCCGCGATCCTGCATATGGAGGGCGCCGAGCCGCTGGCCGACCTTGACGCGCTGCATGTCTGGCACGCGATCGGCCTGCGCTCGCTGGGTTTCGTATGGTCGCGGCCGACCGCCTATGGTCAGGGGGTGCCCTTTGCCTTCCCCTCCTCCCCCGACCGCGGCGAGGGGCTGACCGAGCGCGGCCGGGCCTTGGTGCGCGAATGCAACGCGCTGCGCATCATCATCGACCTGTCGCATCTGAACGAAAAGGGCTGCGATGACGTGGCGAGGCTGAGCGACGCGCCGCTGGTCGCCACCCATTCCGGCGCGCACGCGGTCTGCCCCAGCTCGCGCAACCTGACCGACCGGCAGCTGCGCCAGATCGCCGATTCGGGCGGCGTGGTCGGGCTGAACTTCAACACCGGCTTCCTGGCCCCCGACGGGCGGCGCGAGCCGTTCCGGGGTTTTGGGCCGATGCTGCGCCATCTCGACCACCTGCTGGGCATCCTCGGCGAAGACGGCGTGGCGCTGGGGTCGGATTTCGACGGCGCGGTGATGCCCGCCGACCTGCCCGACGCCGCCGCCATGCCCCGGCTGCTGGAGGCGATGCTGGCCCACGGCTATGGCCGCGACCTGGTCGAGCGCATCGCCTGGCGCAACTGGCTGTCGCTGGCGGAACGCAGCTGGGGCGGGTGAGCGCACCCGCCGGGCATCGGGAAATGCGCCGGGACCGGATGCCGGAATCCCGCAATCCATTGAAAGCATGGTGCCGGTTGAGGGATTTGAACCCCCGACCCCCTGATTACAAATCAGACGCTCTACCACTGAGCTAAACCGGCCCGACATCTGAGATACGCGGGCCGCCCCTTTCGTGCAAGCGCGCAGGGTCGCGCCGCGGCCATGGGCATTTCCCCTTGACGCAGGCGGCACGGGAGGCGACGGAACACCCGGGTTTCTAACAAGGATTTTTTGCAAATGCAGGTCGCCATCCATTTCGGCACCCACGGGACCGAACCCGAGCGCATGATCCGCACCCTGATGGAGAACCGCGACTGGCTGCTGGCGAACGGGGTCGAGGTGGTGCCGCCCGGCCGCTACAAGGGGGTGCTGGACGAATCGCTGACCTCGCTGCGCGGGGGCGAGGCGTCGCCGGCGATGGAAGAGGTGATCTACGACGCGCTGCTGGAATCCGACAATGTGCGGCGGATGGTGATCTCGCAGGCGTCGCTGATCGGGGCGCCGGTGCGCTGCCTGACCGAAAAGGGGCTGTTTCCGCAGGCCGGGCCGCGGATGCGGGCGGTGGCGGGGCTGTTCCCCTCGGCCGAGGTCGAGGTCTCGCTGGCGATCCAGAACCCGGCGCTGCAGATCCCGCATCTGCTGTCGCGCCTGCCCGATCCGCCGGGGGTGCGGGCGCTGGCGGGCTGCGACCCGCGCAGCCTGCGCTGGGGTCCGGCGATGCAGCGCATCGTGGAATCGATGCAGGGCCGGCGGGTGATCGTCTGGTGCTACGAGGACACGCCGCTGGTCTGGCCCGAGGCCGTGCGCCGCATCGCCCGGATGCCCGCCGATGTGCCGCTGAAATCCGGGCTCGCGGTGCTGGGCGACCTGCTGCCCCCCGCGGGGATGGTTGAGCTGCGCGAGGCGCTGACCCGCGCCGGCCCACTGACCGTCGCCGCCCGCCGCGCCATCTTCGCCGAGATGCTGGGCCGCCACGCCCACCCAGAGACGATCCAGCAGGAGATCCTGATCCCCGGCTGGACCCAGGATCTGGTCGACGAGATCACCGACACCTACGAGGAAGACGTGGCGATGATCGCCGCCCTGCCCGGGGTCGAGTTCCTCGGCCCCTGACCCGTCCAGGTCTCACAGACGCAACCGCGCCTCCCCTCCGGGCCGCAAGGGTGGCCCCTTCTGCATACACTCCCCGCGCCTGCCCTGCACCGCTGCTTCGGGCGGTCTCAAATATCCTCCGGGGGTGCGGGGGTGGAAAACCCCCGGCTCCGGCAGCGCAACCCGCGCGACCGCGGCTGCAGGATCACATCCCCAGCGCGGCCTTGTACATCTCCAGGATCGCCTCTTCCTCGGCCACGTCGTCCTTGTCGCGCTTGCGCAGGGCGATGACCTTGCGCATCACCTTGGTGTCGTAGCCGCGGGCCTTGGCCTCGGCCATCAGCTCTTTCTGACGCTCGGCGATATCCGCCTTTTCGGCGTCGAGCTGTTCGAATTGTTCGATGAACTGGCGCAGCTCTCCGGCTGCGATGCCATAGGCCTGATCGTCGCTCATGTCGCTTGCTGTCCCTTGCCGTGGGTCGCCGCGGACCGCGCCGCGGGGTAAGCCGCTGCCATAGGCCGACTTGCCGCCCGGCGCAATCGCCGCTAGGCCCGGGCCACGGCAATCCGGGCGGCGAACGAGGGCGCGATGACCATCTACGACATGCTGATCTGGGGCGGCGCGGTGCTGACCGCGCTGGGGCTGGCGGGGATCCTGTGGTGCATCCTGGCGGTCACCCGCGCCCGCCGCGCGCGGCTCGAGGATGCCGCCATGCGCGCCACCATGCAGCGGGTGGTGGCGGTGAACATGGGGGCGCTGGCGGCCTCGGTGCTGGGGCTGATGGCCGTGATCATGGGGATCATGCTGCGCTGAGGCAGCCGTCGAAAGGACGATCATGCGGGTTCTGATCCAGCGCGTCGCGCAGGCCGAGGTCACCGTTGCCGGCCGCTCGACCGGGCGCATCGGTGCCGGGCTGCTGGTGCTGGTCTGCGCCATGCAGGGCGACGACGCCGAGGTGGCGCGCAAGCTGGCCGGGCGGGTGGCGCGGCTGCGCATCTTCCGCGATGATCAGGGGCGGATGAACCGTTCCGTGCAGGACAGCGGCGGCGCGGCGCTGGTGGTCAGCCAGTTCACCCTTGCCGCCGACACGCGCAGCGGCAACCGCCCCGGGTTTTCCACCGCCGCCGCCCCGGGCGAGGGCGAGCGGCTGTATCTCGCCTTTGCGCAGGCGCTGCGCGAGCAGGGGCTGCAGGTCGAGACCGGCGAGTTCGGCGCCGACATGCAGGTGGCGCTGGTCAACGACGGCCCGGTCACCATCTGGATGGACACCGCCGAGCGCAGCTGAGCCGGGGCGCGCGCACGCGGCGCCACCGGCGGCGATTTTCCCAGCCTCACCCAGCCGTCCCAGCACCAGCCCTGCCAGTGACGGGCGGGGTCAGCCCGCTTGGCTCTCGGGCGCGACGGCGGGCAGTTTACTTGGCTGCCCCTCAGCGGCGGGCGGATCAGCTCACCCCACCCTCGGCGGGGTTGGCAGCGGGCAAATCAGCTCGCCTGACCCGCGGGCCCAGCGTGGGGCGGGATCAGCTCGCCTGGCCTTGTCCCTCAGCGGCGAGCGGGTCAGCCCACCCCACCCTCGGGCTCGACCGTGGGCGGGGTCAGATAGGTGGTCGGCACCGCGGTGGTGAACTTCAGCTCCTCCATCGCGATCGACGAGTTGATCTGCGAAAACTCCAGCCGCTCGATCATCGCCTTGTACACCTGGTCGAAGGCCTCGATGTCGGGGACCATCACCTTCATGATGTAATCGGTCGAGCCGGTCAGCCGGTAGGCCTCGACCACCTCTGGGATGGTCTCGATCAGCTCGCGGAAATGGTTCAGCCACGAGATCTCGTGCCGCGGCGCGGTGATGCCGATGAAAATGATCATCGGCACCCCGGCGCGCTTGTGGTCGACCAGCGCCACCCGGCCGCGGATCACACCGGCTTCCTCAAGCCGCCGGACCCGGCGCCAGCAGGGGGTCTGCGACAGCCCGACCTCTTCGGCCAGCACCGCCACCGGGCGGTCGCGTTCCTGCAGCAGGTCGAGGATCTGGCGATCCACCTCGTCGAAACTGGCGTGCTCGCCCGAGCGGCGGCGCGAATCGCTCATTCGCCGTGCGGGGGATTTCATGATGCGACGAACTCCAGGATGACGCCTGAGGTGTCGGCGGGGGCGACCCAGAAGCCGCCGGGCAGATCATGGGTCGCGACGCCGCCCGCGGCCACCGCCGCCCGCGCTGCCGAAAGGTCGCGCACTGCCACCCGCATCGCAGCGAATGCCGAAGCCGGGGTGGCGGCCAGCGCCGCCTCGGTCCAGCGCGCCGCCGCGGCCGCGGGCGACAGGCACAGGATCGGCGCCGAATCCGCCCCCGTCGCGACCAGCCAGCCGCCGTCGGCCGGTGTCACCTGCCCGGCCGCGAACAACCGCGCATAGCGCCCCGCCGCCTGTTCGGGGTCGTCCGAGACCGCGACGATCCCGGCCAGCCCCCGCGCGGTATTGGCGTGGGTCTGCAGCTCGGGGCGCCACACCATGTCCGGGGTCTTGTGCTGGCACATGAACATGAAGCCGGCGGGCGTGTCCTGCCGGGCGAAATGCGTCACCGCAAAGGCGGCGGTGCCGGTACCGCCGTCGGGCAGCGGCAGCGGGCGCGAGAACTCGGCCACCGGCTCGGCGCCAATCCCCAGCGCGGCCAGCAGCCGCCGCGCCGCATGGGCGTCGTCGATGCGGCAGGCGATGGCGCGCAGCCCGTCGCCGTCGCGGGCGATCATGTCGCGCTGGTGCTGGTTGGCGTGGGTGTCGGCGATGATTCCCAGCAGTTCGAAATAATCATGCTCGAAGATGATCGTATAATTCGCCGTGCCCTTTTCCGGGCTGTGGGTGCCGCGCGGCGACAGGGTGAAGCCCAGCCGGCGCCATCTGTCGGCGCTGCCGTCCAGGTCGGCGGTCAGCAGGAACAGGTGGTCGACACCTTTGACGGGATGGGACATCGGGCTTTCCTTTCGCTTGCTGTCGCGTTGCAGGGGCGCGAACACGATCTCGTGGATGGCGACGGCGGGGTTCATCCGCGCCACGGTCAGGGCCAGCTCGGCCACGTCCTCGGGCTGAATCATCCATTGCATCAGCCCGGGGTCGAAGCCGGGACGCTTGAGCAGCAGGGGGGTCGCCACCTCTCCGGGGCAGAGCGCGGTCGAGCGGATGCCGTTCCTGCCCTCGGCCGCGTTCAGGCTGGCGGACAGATCGACCAGCGCGTGTTTCGAGGCGCCATAGGGCACCCCCGCCGCCGGCATGTGGTGGCGCCCGGCCAGACTGGCGGTGTGGATCATCACCCCGCCGCCGCCCGCGCGCATGACCGGCAGGGTGGCGGCGATGACGTTGATCGCGCCGGACAGGTTGGTCGCGATCACCGCGTCCCATTCGGCAAAATCGATGTCGTCCCAGTGCCGGTGCGGGTTGTTCAGCCCGGCGTTGTTGCACAGCACCGCGATGCCGCCCTGCCAGTCGGTGATTCGCCGCACCGTGTCGAACACCGCCGCGCGGTCCAGCACATCCAGCGCAAATGCCCGCGCCTGCTCGCCCGCAGCGTTGATTTCCGTCGCCAGCGCGGCGATCGGTGCCTCGGTCCGCGCCGACAGCGCCACAGGAAAACCTTCCTGCGCAAAGCGCCGCGCCAGGGCCGCGCCGATGCCCGATCCGGCCCCGGTGATCCAGACCGTCCCGGCCACGGGGTTATCCAAGGAATAATTTCCCATGTTACCGCTCATATCGAAAAACTGTGCCGAGTTTTCGGCGTTACGAGGTCAGTTTATACGACTTTGAGGATATTGGTAGTGTTATCCATTGACATGCGCGGCAGGGTGGCGGAAGGTCGGTGAGATCACACATAGTGCCGGAAATTCCGTAGCCGGCCCGTCCAGGGGGGAACGATCAATGCGGAAAACGCATGGCGGATTGATGCTGGGTGCCTGCATCGCGGCGCTGAGCGCGGCGACATTGGCGCAGCAGGCGGCGGCGCAGCAACCGGCCGAGCCCAAGCGCGGCGGCACGGTGTTCGTGCACATGAACAGCGAACAGGGGGTGCTGAACCCGGCGCTGCGGGCCTCGACCGGGGTCTACCAGATCACCGGCCGCTTCATGGAGCCGCTGATCGACAAGACCTATGACGGCTATGTCGGCGTGCTGGCCACCGAATGGTCGTCCAGCGAGGACGGCAAGGCCATCACCTTCAAGCTGCGCGACGGGGTGCGCTGGCACGACGGCGAGGCGTTCCAGTGCGACGACGTGGCGTTTTCGGCGATGGAGCTGTGGAAGCCGCTGCTGAACTATTCCTCGACGCTGCAGGCGAACCTGGAATCGGTCGACTGCCCCGATCCGCTGACCGCGGTGTTCAACTATTCCGAACCGATGCCGCTGGACCTGATCGTGGCGGCGATGCCCGACCTGGGCCACCCGGTGCCCAGGCACCTGTACGAAGGCACCGACATCCTCAAGAACCCGCACAACCAGGCGCCGGTCGGCACCGGCCCGTTCAAGTTCCAGGAATACGAGCGCGGCCAGTATATCATCGGGGTGCGCAACGACGATTACTGGCGCGGGCCGGAATACCCCTATCTGGACCGGGTGATCTGGCGCTTCATCCCCGACAAGGCCGCGGCGGCCGCCGCGCTTGAGGCGGGCGAGCTGCATGAATCCGGCTTCAACGGCATCTCGATGGCCGACCTCGAGCGGCTGGGCAAGGATCCGCGCTTCGACATGGGCACGCAGGGCTTTGAAAACAACGTCGCCCACTCGACGGTCGAGTTCAACCTGCGCAACCCGATCCTGGCCGACCTGAAGGTGCGGCAGGCGATCTATCACGGGCTGGACCTGGATTTCGCCATCAACACCATCATGCGCGGCTTTGCCAAGCCGGGCCACGGCCCGATCCCCAGCGTCGGCGGCGCCAACTATACCGACGACGTGCCGGTCTATGAATACGACGTGGAAAAGGCCAAGGCGCTGCTGGACGAGGCCGGCTATCCCGTCGGGCCGGACGGCATCCGCTTCAAGCTGCGCCACCGCCCGGCGCCCTGGGGCGAATACACCCAGCTGTGGGGCGAATATTTCGCGCAGGCGATGAAGGAAATCGGCATCCAGGTCGATCTGGTCACCAACGACGCGCCGGGCTTCCTGAACGGGGTCTACCGCGACCACGACTTCGACACCGCCAACGGCTGGCACCAGTTCCGCTCGGACCCCGCGGTCTCGACGACGGTGTGGCTGCGCTCGGGGGCGCCGGTGGGCACCGCCTGGTCGAACCAGTTCGGCTATGAATCGGCCGAGATGGACGGGCTGATCGACGCCGCCGCCGAAGAGCTGGACCCGGCAAAGCGCGCCGATCTCTATCACCAGATCCAGCGGCTGGCGATGACCGACCTGCCGGTGATCTTCGCCATCGAGCATCCCTTCGTCGGCATCACCAACAAGAAGCTGATCAACCACCACAACACGCCACGCTGGGACAGCTCCAGCTGGTACGACCTGTGGATCGACGAGTGACAGGCGCCGGCCGGGGCGCGCACGCCGCCCCGGCCCTTTCCGCAACCACGATCCCCCGGCGCCGGCTGTCCGCAGCGGCGCCCGCGGGATGATTGTTCAGGCAACCGATGTCGCTTTTACTTTATCTTCTGCGGCGCCTTCTGCAGGCGCTGCCGGTGATCCTGCTGATCATCGTGGGCAGCTTCCTGCTGATCAAGCTGGCCCCGGGCGATACCGTCGATGCGCTGGTCGGCGACATGGGCGGCGCCGACCCGGCCTTTGTCGCGCGGCTGCGGCAGGAATACGGGCTGGACCAGCCGGTGCTGGTGCAGCTGTGGCGCTATCTGGTCAAGCTGGCGCAGCTCGATCTGGGCTGGTCCTATGTCTATGAGCAGCCGGTGACGCAGGTGCTGGCCTCGCGGCTGTGGGTGACGCTGCTGCTGATGCTGGGGGCGCTGTCCTCGGCCTTTGTGGTCGGGGTGGCGCTGGGGGCGTTCGCGGCGCGCCGGGCCTATTCGGCAGCCGACAACATCATCTCGACGCTGGGGCTGGTGTTCTATGCGATGCCGTCGTTCTTCCTGGCGCTGCTGCTGGTGCTGCTGTTCTCGGTCAAGCTGAACTGGCTGCCGGTCGGCGGCATCCGCGACATCGGCGCCTTTCACACCGGCTGGCGGCTGTGGCTGGACATCGCCACCCATCTGCTGATGCCGACGCTGGCACTGTCGCTGATCTACCTGGCCTTCTACATGCGGCTGATGCGCACCAGCGTGCTCGAGGTGATGGACCTCGACTTCGTGCGCACCGCGCGGGCCAAGGGCGCGGGCAGCTCGCGGCTGATGTTCCACCACATCATGCGCAACGCGCTGCTGCCGGTGATCACCCTGCTGGGGCTGCAGATTTCCACGGTGCTGGGCGGCTCGGTGGTGATCGAGACCATCTTTTCCCTGCCCGGGCTGGGGCAGCTGGCCTACACCTCGGTCGTCAAGCGCGACCTGAACACGCTGATGGGCATCATCTTCCTGTGCTCGATCATCGTCGTCGTGGTCAATATCCTGACCGATCTCGTCTATGCCTGGCTCGACCCGAGGATCGAACTGAAATGAGCGTTCCCGACATCGAACCCGTTCTCGAGCCGCAGCTGACGCGCCCGTCGCGTGCGGGCGTGCTGTGGCGGCGCTTTCGCCGCAACCGCGCGGCGATGCTGGGGCTGGTGCTGTTCGTCGCGGTGGTGCTGGCGGCGCTGCTGGCGGGGGTGATCACCCCCGGCGACCCGCTGCGCCGGGTTGGCGTGCCGCTGACCGCGCCCTTTGCCGATCCGGCGACGCCGCTGGGCACCGACCAGCTGGGTCGCGACATCCTGGCCGGCATCCTGCACGGCGCCCGCATCTCGCTGCTGATCGGGGTGGTGGCGACGCTGATCTCGATAACCATCGGCATCCTGATCGGCGCGGTCTCGGGCTATTTCGGCGGCTGGATCGACGACCTGCTGATGCGCGTGACCGAGGCGTTCCAGACCATCCCCAGCTTCGTGCTGCTGCTGGCGCTGGTGGCGATCTTCGGCTCGACCATCGAGAACATCGTGATCGCCATCGGCATCGTGTCCTGGACCGCCCCCGCCCGCATGGTCAGGGCCGAGTTCATGTCGCTGCGCAAGCGCGAGTTCGTCGACGCCGCCCGCAACCTCGGCGTCGGCAATGTCTCGATCATCTTCCGCGAGATCCTGCCCAACGCGCTGCCGCCGGTGATCGTCTTCGCCTCGGTGGTGATGGCGACCTCGATCTTGATGGAAAGCGCGCTGGCCTTCCTGGCGCTTGGCGACCCGAACTATGCCAGCTGGGGCAACATGATCGGCCAGGGCCGCGCGGTGCTGCGCACCGACTGGTACTGCACCGTGATCCCCGGCATCGCGATCCTGCTGACCGTGCTGTCCTTCAGCCTGCTGGGCGAGGGCCTCAACGACGTGCTGAACCCGAGGCAAAAGAAATGACCACGGCCCCGATCCTTGAAATTCAGGACCTGCGCATCTCGCTGCCCCCCGGGGGCGACCGGCCCTATGCGCTCGAGCATCTGGACCTGACCGTGAACCCCGGGGAAATCGTCTGCCTTGTCGGCGAATCCGGCTCGGGCAAGTCGCTGGCGGCGAATGCGGTGATGCGGCTGCTGCCGGAACCGCATGTGCATGTCTCGGCCGGGCGCATCCTGCTGGACGGCGAGGACATCTGCGCCAAGTCGGAATCCGAGATGCGCGCCCTCCGCGGCGACCGCGTGGCGATGATCTTTCAGGAACCGATGACGGCGCTGAACCCGCAAAAGACCGTCGGCTGGCAGATCGACGAGGTGCTGCGCCTGCACACCGACGTTGACCGCAAGGCGCGGCGGGCGCGGGCGCTGGAGATCCTGGGCGACGTGCATATCCCCGACCCGGCCTCGGCCTATAACGCCTATCCGCACCAGATTTCCGGCGGGCAGCGGCAGCGGGTGATGATCGCCATGGCGCTGGTGCTGAACCCGCGGCTGATCATCGCCGACGAGCCGACCACCGCGCTGGACGTGACCACGCAAAAGCAGATCCTGCATCTGATCAAGGAAATGCAGCGCCAGCACGGCACCGGCATCCTGTTCATCACCCACGACTTCGGGGTGGTGGCGGAAATCGCCGACCGCATCGCGGTGCTGCGGCTGGGCGAGTTGGTCGAATCCGGCCCGGCCGCGCAGATCCTGAACCACCCCCGCCACCCCTATACGCAGGCGCTGATCGCCGCGGTCCCGGCGCTGACCCCGCCCGCGCACA
This sequence comes from Paracoccus sp. SJTW-4, assembly GCF_047716885.1. Classification (NCBI taxonomy): domain Bacteria; kingdom Pseudomonadati; phylum Pseudomonadota; class Alphaproteobacteria; order Rhodobacterales; family Paracoccaceae; genus Paracoccus; species Paracoccus sp. SJTW-4. The sequence goes on from NZ_CP136681.1 coordinate 748,762, forward strand.
AGGACCTGTCGGCCGCGCCGGTGGTGCTGCGGGCGCAGGGGCTGGCCAAGACCTTTGCCGCCCGCGGCGGCCTGCTGTCGGGGCGGCGGCAGGCGGTGACGGCGGTGCGCGATCTCAGCTTCGAGCTGCGGCAGGGCGAGACACTGGGCGTGGTCGGCGAATCCGGCTCGGGCAAGACCACGGTGTCGCGGATCGTGACCCGGCTGCTGCCGCCCGACCGGGGCGAGGTGGTGATCGGCGGGCGCGACCTGATCCACGCCGACCGCCGACAGCTGCGCGCCATGCGCCGCGACATCCAGATGATCTTTCAGGATCCCATGGCCTCGCTGAACCCGCGCAAGCGGGTGGTGGACCTGATCGCGCAGGGCCCCATCGTCCACGGCATGCCCAAGGCCGAGGCTCACGCCCGCGCGCGCGAACTGCTGTCGCTGGTCGAGCTGTCGCCCTCGGCCGCCGAGCGCTATCCGCATGAATTTTCCGGCGGCCAGCGCCAGCGCATCGGCATCGCCCGCGCCATCGCCATGCAGCCCAAGGTGATCGTCGCGGACGAGCCGGTGTCGGCGCTGGACGTGTCGGTGCAGGCGCAGGTGCTGCGGCTGCTGGCCGATCTGCGCGACCGGCTGAACCTGTCGCTGCTGTTCGTCACCCACGATTTGCGCGTCGCCGCCCAGCTCTGCGACCGCATCATCGTCATGCAGAAGGGCGAGATCGTCGAGACCGGCCCCACCGCCGAAGTCTTTGCCGACCCCCGCCACAATTACACCCAGGCGCTGCTGGCCTCGATCCCGGGCCGCGACTGGCAGCCGCCGAAACTGACCGACGCCGCCTGAGCGCGGAGCAAGGATAAGACCATGGCCGACGTAGTGTTTCCCGACTCGATCTGGGCTGCCGTAACCCCCCGGCCCCCGCAGGCGCCGCCGCTGGCCGGCGACGCCGAAGCGGATGCGGTGGTGATCGGCGCCGGCTTCACCGGGCTGTCGGCGGCGCTGGAACTTGCACGCGCCGGGCAGCGGGTGCTGCTGCTGGAAGCGCAGGCGGTGGGCTGGGGCGCCTCGGGGCGCAACAACGGCCAGGTGATCCCGACCCTGACCGCGGCCGAGCCCCGCGCCATGGCCGAGCGCTGGGGCGCGGCGGGCGAACGCTTCGTGCGGCTGGTGGGCGGCAGCGCGGACACGCTGTTCGACATCGCCCGGCGCGAAGGGATCGAGGCCGAGGCCGAGGCCGAACAGACCGGCTGGTTCCAGCCCGCCCATTCGCCGGGCCGGGTCAGGCTGTCGCGCGCCCGGGTCGAGGCCTGGCAGCATTACGGCTTTCCCGCCCGCCTGCTCGACCGCGAAGAAACCACGGCGCTGCTGGGCACGGATTTCTGGTATGGCGGGATGCTGAACCCCACCGGCGGCCATATCAACCCGCTGGGCCTTGCCCGCGGCCTCGCCCGCGCCGCCGCCGCCCATGGCGCGGTGATCCACGAGGCGACCCCGGTCGCCGGCTGGTCGCGCGAGGGCGACCGCTGGCTCGTGCGCACCACCGCCGGCCACAAGGTCCGCGCCCGCCACATGATCCTGGCCACCAACGCCTATACCGGCGAGCTGGTGCCGCGGCTGGCCCGCAAGCTGGCCCATACCATCGTACCGGTGCTGTCCTGGCAGATGTCCACCGACCCGATCCCGGACGAGCTGCGCGCCAGCATCCTGCCCGGGCGGCAGGCGGTGTCCGACACCCGCGGCGACCTGCGGTTCTTCCGCTATGACGCCCGCAACCGGCTGATCACCGGCGGCGCGGTGATGGGCCGGCGCGACATGGCCCGCCGCGTCGCCGACAAGGCCGCCCGCAGCCTGGCCGAGGCCTATCCGCAGCTGGGCACCCCGCGGATGAGCCATGTCTGGTCCGGCTATATCGGCATGACCTGGGACCGTTTCCCGCGCATCCACCAGCTGGGCCCCGACGCCTGGACCTGGATCGGCTGCAACGGCCGCGGCGTGGCGCTGGGGGTGGCGCTGGGGCGCGAGATGGCGCGGGCGGTGTCGGGTGTCGCGCTCGATACGCTGGCCCTGCCGCTGTCCGAACCGCGGCCCCTGCCCTTCCACAGCTTCGCCCGCCGGATCGCGCCGAATTATCTGGCGTGGATGCGCCGCAAGGACCTGCAGGAAATGAAATGACCACCCCCCAAGACCCGAAAGGCCAGCCAGTGAGCCAGCTTCCCATCATCGAGCGCCGCCGGATCGAGGCGCAGATCCTCAAGAACGTGCACGAGGTGCTCGAGACCCGCTACGGCACCGACACCGCCGACGAGATCATCGGCACCGCGGTGACGCAATCGGCGATCCAGCAGGGGCAGGCCTTTGCCGAAGAGCTGGGCCACACCCCCGATTTCCACGACTTCGCCGCGATCATGCCCAACTGGACCGCCGGCGGCTCGCTGGAGATCGAGATGCTGGGCGTGGACGACGAAAAGATGGAGTTCAACGTCACCCGCTGCCGCTATGCCGAGATGTATCGCGAAATGGGGGTGGGCCGGATCGGGCATCTGCTGTCCTGCAACCGCGATGGCGATTTCTGCATCGGCTACAACCCCGACATGAAACTGACCCGCAGCCAGACCATCATGCAGGGCGCCTCCCACTGCGATTTCCGCTATCGCATGGACACCAAGGAAGAATAGGAACCGAAAATGGCCGTCGAGAACTGGATTTCCGACCGTATCACCCAGCTGGTCGACTTCCGCCGCGACCTGCACCGCAACCCGGAACTGCTCTACGACCTGCCCCGCACCGCGGCGCGCGTGGCCGAGGCGCTGCGCGAGGCCGGGGTGGACGAGGTACACGAGGGCATCGGCCGCACCGGCGTGGTGGCGGTGATCCGCGGGCGCTCCAACCGCTCGGGCCGGACCATCGGCCTGCGCTCGGACATGGACGCGCTGCCGATCGTCGAGGCCACCGGCGCCGACTGGGCCTCGGAAGTGCCGGGCAAGATGCACGCCTGCGGCCATGACGGCCACACCGCCATGCTGCTGGGCGCCGCCATGGGGCTGGCGCAAAGCCGCAACTTCGACGGCACCGCAGTGCTGATCTTCCAGCCGGCCGAGGAAGGCGGCGCCGGCGCTCGCGCCATGATCGAGGACGGGCTGTTCCAGCGCTTTCCGGTGGACGAGGTCTACGGGATGCACAACCGCCCCGGCCTGCCCGTGGGCGAGTTCACCATCGCGCCGGGGCCGATCATGGGCTCGGTCGACATGTTCGACATCGAGATCACCGGCAAGGGCGGCCATGCGGCCCAGCCCGACCGCACCATCGACCCGATGCCGGTGATGGCGGCACTGATCCAGGGGTTGCAGACCATCGTGTCGCGCAATCTCGACCCGGTGGATTCGGCCGTGGTCTCGGTCACCCGCGTGCAGGCGGGCGACGCCTATAACGTGATCCCGCAGACGTTGGCGCTGGCCGGCACCGTGCGCACCCTGCGCGAGGAGGTCCGCGACCTGATCGAGGCGCGGATGGGCGAGATGGTGCAGGGCATCGCCGCCGCCTATGGTGCCACCGCGCGGCTGGACTATGGCCGCCACTATCCGGTCACGGTCAACCACGACGCGCATACCGAATACGCGGCGCTAGCGGCGGAAACCGTGGCGGGCGCGGGCCGGGTCCACCGCGATATGCCGCAGACGCTGGGGGGCGAGGATTTTTCCTTCATGCTGAACGAGGTGCCGGGCGCGATGATCAACATCGGCAACGGCGACAGCGCCGGGCTGCACCACCCCGCCTATGATTTCAACGACGATGCCATCGCCTGGGGCGTGTCCTACTGGACCGCGCTGGTGCGCAGCCGGCTACCGTTGCAGGAGTAACGATGCCCTCCCTTTTCTTCCCGGCCGACCCGGGCGCCGGTTCCGGCCCCGGTCCCGGCCTGCTGCCGGCGCTGCCTGAATGTCGCGACCGGGCCTGGGCGCGGCAGGCGGTGGCGGTGCTGTCGGGCGACAGCCACCGTTCCGCCGACACCCATCTGCTGAAGCCGATCTTTCCGGGGCTGCCGGGGATCTCGGTCTATCTCAAGGACGAAAGCACCCACCCGACCGGCAGTCTCAAGCACCGGCTGGCGCGCTCACTGTTCCTCTACGGGATCTGCAACGGCCGCATCCGCCGCGACACCGTGCTGGTCGAGGCGTCCTCGGGCTCGACCGCCGTGTCCGAGGCGTATTTCGCCCGGCTGCTGGGGCTGCGCTTCATCGCGGTGATGGCGCGCTCGACCAGCCCGTCCAAGATCGAGGCGATCACCAGTTTCGGCGGCGAATGTAGCTTCGTCGAGCACACCGGCGAGGTCTATGAGGTCGCGGCAAGGCTGGCCGCCAAGCATGGCGGCTATTACCTGGACCAGTTCACCCATGCCGAGCGGGCGACCGACTGGCGCGGCAACAACAACATCGCCGACAGCATCTTTCGCCAGATGGAGGGCGAGGAAGCCCCGGTCCCGGAGTGGATCGTCACCAGCGCCGGCACCGGCGGCACCGCCGCCACGCTGGGGCGCTATATCCGCTATCGCGGCTTTCGCACCCGGCTGTGCGTGGCCGATGTCGAGGGCTCGGCCTTCTACGACGCCTGGGCCACCGGCCGCGACGACACCGAGGCGCCGGGCTCTCGCATCGAGGGGATCGGGCGGCCGCGGGTTGAGCCGTCGTTCATTCCCAGCGTGATCGACCACATGATCCGGGTGCCCGACGCGGCCTCGATCGCCGCCGCGCATGTGCTGTCGGACCGGCTGTTCCGCCGGGTCGGCGGCTCGACCGGGACCAATTTCTTTGCGCTGTGCTGCGTGGCGGCGGCGATGATGGCCGAGGGTCAGGGCGGTTCGCTGGTCACGCTGATCTGCGACAGCGGCGACCGCTATGCCGACAGCTACTACAACCCCGAGTGGCTGGCGCGCGAGGACATCGACATCGCGCCGTGGCGGGCCGCGCTCGAGCGGTTCCTCGACCACGGCGGCACGCCGTTCCCCGAATGACGATCCCCCCGCCGCGGCACCTGCCCGCGGCGGGGTGTTTTCCGCTCAGCCCAGCCGGTCGGTGCCGCCGCAGACGGAAATCGCCTGCCCCGACATGGTGCGCCCCAGGGGGCTGGCCAGATACAGCACCTGATTGGCGATCTGCTGCGGGGTGACGTATTCGCGGATCGCGCTGTGGGAAAACGCCTCAGCCTCGATCTCGGCGAACGAGGCGCCGCGGGCCTGGGCGCGGGCTTCCATCACCCGGCGCTGGCGGTCGCCCGAGACGATCCCCGGCAGCACCGCGTTGACCCGGATGGAATCGCCGCCCAACTCGATCGCCAGCGATTTCGTCAGCCCGATCACCCCCCATTTCGCCGCCGCATAGGGGCTGCGCAGCGCGAACCCCAGCCGCCCGGCCAGCGACGAGAGGTTCACGATCGAGGGGTTGCCGCTTTTGCGCAGCAGCGGCACGGCGGCGGCGGCGGCCACGAAATGCGAGGTCAGGCAGATCGCCAGCGTGGCGTTCCACTGGTCCAGCGCCACATCCTCGACCCTGGCGGTCGGGCCGGCGATGCCGGCATTGTTGACCAGGCAGTCCAGCCCGCCCATCGCCGCCGCGGCATCCGCCACGAAGCCGCGCAGTGCCTCGGCATCGGCCACATCGACGCGGCGGGCGAACACCGCGTCGGGCAGCGTCGCCAGTGCCGATTCGTCGATGTCGCAGGTGGCGACCTGCGCCCCTTCGGCGAGGAACCCCTCGACGATGGCGCGGCCGATGCCGGCGGCGCCGGCGGTGACGATGACGCGGCTTCCGTTGAGATCCAGATTCATGGGCGGTTTCCCTGTTGAGAGGTCACGCAGGCAGGATGTCGCGCGACAGGATGAACTCGGCGGCCGAACGGATGTCGGCCTCGACCGCATCGGCGGCGGCCTGCGGGTCGCGGGCCTCGACCGCCTGCACCAACTGCCCGTGCAGGGCGCGCGACACCGCGGTGCGGCGGCGGCGGGTGTCCTGTTCCAGGTCCAGGTTGATGATCGGCCCGGCCTTCAGCCACAGCGCCCGAATCACCTCGACCAGCACGGCCGACCCCGCGGCCTCGTACAGCAGGAAATGCAGTTCCTTGTTGGCGCGGACCGAGGGCTTGGCGTCAGGGGCGCCCAGCGCCTGCGCGAATGCGGCATCGGCCTGGCGCAGCGCCGCGACCTGCGCGGGGGTGGCATGGCGTGCGGCCAGCGCGGCGGCGTGGGTCTCGTTGTGGACGCGCACCTCGGTCAGGTCGCGGAACTGGCCCCTGGTCAGCAGCGGCACCGCCACGGCGCGGTTGGGCAGCACCACCAGCGCCTGCTGCGCCACCAGCCGCGCCACCGCGTCGCGCACCGGCATCACCGACACCCCCAGCCGTTCGGCCAGCTCGCGCATCGGGATGCGGTCGTCGGGACGCAGCTCCCCCGACAGCAGCATTTCCGTCAGCGCATCATGGACCTGGCTCGCCAGAGAGGCGACCCGAAGCGGCGTTATCGTCTTATCCTGACTGGTCATTTCACCCTCGGCTTGCCCTAACTGTGATCTCAGATCGCGCGCAAGGCAAGGCCATAATATCTCGGGTCTATTTCGCAGTTGCAGCATGAATTTTTGATTGACGCAGGCGAAATCGGCTGCAACTGTGATCTCAGATCACGGCAGGACCGCGATCCACGAGATTTTCCTGGGGAGGAGAAATCCATGCTTCACCGCCGCCGGCTGCTTGCCGCCACCACCGCGCTGACCCTTGGGGCCGCGCTGTTGCCGCTGGGCGCTTTCGCGCAGGACGACGGGCCGATCCGCATCGGCCACCTGACGCCGCGCACCGGGTTCCTGGGCCCGCTGGGCGAATATGCGGTCATGGCCGCCGATCTTGCCGTCGAAGAGATCAACGCCGCCGGCGGGGTCAACGGCCGCATGATCGAGATCATCAAGGAGGACTCGGTCAACCCGCAGACCGCCTCGACCAAGGCCGAGCGCATGATCGAGCGCGACGAGGTGGTCGCCATCGTCGGCGAGATCAGCTCGGCCTCGGCGCTGACCATCTCGCAGGTCGCCGACCGCGCCCAGCGCCCGTTCATCAACACCGGCGCCAACTCGGACACGCTGCGCGGCAGCGACTGCAAGCGCTACATGTTCCACGTCGAGACGCAGAACGCGATGTACGTGAACGCCGAGGGCCAGTACCTGCAGAACGAAGGACTGGTCGACGGCAAGAACTGGTATCTGCTGACCGCCGACTATGCGTTCGGCCACGACCTGCTGAACGCGGCCAAGGCGTTCCTTGACCGCAGCAACGGCAATATCGCCGGCGACGACCTGGTGCCGACCGACGCCACCGATTTCTCGTCCTATCTGCTGAAGGTGCGCGAGGCGAAGCCCGATGTCGTGGTCTCGAACCTGGCCGGGACGCAGATCACCAGCTTCCTCAAGCAGTATACCGAGTTCGGGCTGGACGCGCCGGTCGGCGGCTTCGGCTTCGACACCGCCTCGGCCTGGGCCGCGGGGGGCGAGAACTTCAAGGGCACCTGGCCGACGGTCTGGACCCATCAGGTCGATACCGAACGCTCGCAGGCCTTCGTCAAGGCGTTCACCGACAAATACGGCAAGCCGCCGGAAAACCAGGCCTTCGGCGACTACACCGCGATGTATATCCTCAAGCAGGCGATCGAGGCGGTGGGCACCGACGGCGAGGCGCTGGTGGGCTATCTGGAGAACCCGGAAAACACCTTCGACGTGATGAAATCGCGTCCCGCCTATTTCAACCCCAAGAACCACCAGCTGATGCAAGAGGTCTACACGATCACGGCGCTGCCCCCGGGCGAGCAGCAGAACCAGTGGGACATCTTCACCACCTCGGCGCCGGTGCCGGCCGCCGACCAGCCGCTGGAGACGCTGATCGAGGCTGCCGTGGGGGGCGAATGCAGCTTCGGCGGCTGACCTGAAACCGCGGGGCGCGGCGGCGGCCGCGCTCCTTCCCTTTGCCGGAAGGGCCAAGCGATGAACCTGTTTCTCTTTGCCGCGCAGCTCCTGAACGGGCTGCTGGACGGCTTCTATTACCTGCTGATCGCGCTGGGGCTGTCGCTGATCTTTTCGCTGGGCGGGATCGTGAACCTGGCGCATGGGGCGTTCTATGCGCTGGGGGCCTATCTCGCGTTCCTGCTGACCCCGTATCTGGGGTTCTTTCCCGTGCTGGTCATCGTGCCGCTGCTGGTCGCGGGGCTGGGCATGGTGACCGAGCGGCTGCTGTTCACCCGCTTCTACAAGGCCGACCCGCTCTATTCGCTGCTGCTGACCTTTGGTCTGGCCATGGTGATCGAGCAGGCGCTGCGCTGGTATTTCGGCGCCTCGCCGCAGGCCTATTCCATGCCCTCGGTGCTGACCGGGCAGGTGTTCCTGGGCGATTTTGTTTATTCCCGCTACCGGCTGTTCCAGATCGCGGTGGCGATCGCGGTGGTGGCGGCGGTGTGGGTGCTGCTGAACCGCACCGCCTTTGGCCGCATCGTGCGCGCCGGCATCCAGAACCCCGACATCCTGGGCGCGATGGGGATTTCCCTGCGCCCCTATCTGTCGGCGGTGGCCGGCATCGGCATCGGGCTGGCGGGGCTGGCCGGGGTGCTGATGGCGCCGATCTATCCCGTGCACCCGGCGATGGGGGCCGAGATCCTGACCGCGGCCTTCGTCGTGGTGGTGATCGGGGGCCTCGGCTCGTTCTGGGGGGTGGTCGTGGCCGCGCTGCTGGTCGGGCTGGTCAAGGGCTTCATGATCGCCATCGGCCAGTCGGCGATGTCCATGGCCGCCATCTATCTGCTGATGTTCGTCGTGCTGCTGCTGCGTCCGCGCGGGCTGATGGGCGAACGCATCCTGCGTTTCGAATGAGGGGCTTCATGCGCATCCATCCCCTGCTGATCGCCGCCGCGGCGCTGGCCGCACTGCCCTTTGCGCTGCAATGGATCGGGCTGACCACGACCTCGGCCGTCGAGGTGGTGATCTTCGCCGTCGCCGCCATGGGGTTGAACCTGCTGTCGGGCTATACCGGGCTGGTCAGCTTCGGCCACGGCGCCTGGTTCGGCCTGGGCGCCTATGCCGCGGCACTGGCCGCGCGCGCCCTGCCCGGCCATGCCTTCTGGCTGCCGCTGGCCGCGGCGCTCGCGGTGTCGGCGGTGCTGGCGGCGGGGTTCGGCGTGCTGATGCTGCGCCGGCGTGGCGTCTATTTCTCGCTGATGACGCTGGCGCTGTCGGCGCTGGGGTTCACCATCGCCTTCCGCTGGACCGCGCTGACCGGCGGCGAAAACGGCCTGGGCGGGGTCGAGCGTCCTGCCTGGGGCGGCTTCGACCTGAACAACAACATGAACTTCTATATCGTCACCGCGCTGATCGCGCTGGCGGTGGCGTTCGGGCTGTGGCGGCTGGTCAACGCGCCGCTGGGCCGGGTGCTGGAAGCGATCCGCGAGAACCAGACCCGCGCCATGGCGCTGGGCTTCCCGGTGGTGCGCTACAAGCTGGCGGCCTTCGTCACCTCGGCCTCGGTCACGGCGCTGGCCGGCGCACTTCTGATGTTCAAGAACCGCATGACCTCGGCCGAGCCGATGTCGGTGGCGTTTTCGGGCGAGTTGCTGGCGATGGCCGTCATCGGCGGGATGCGCGGCTTCCTGGGGCCGGCGCTGGGGGCGCTGTTCTACGTGTTCTTCCGCGAATACCTGTCGATGTGGACGGAAAACTGGCTGTTCTGGTTCGGGCTGGTGTTCGTCGGCTTCGTGATGTTCGCGCCCGAGGGGCTGGTGGGCATCGGCCGGCAGGTGATGGCGCGGCTGCGCCCCGGCCCGACGCTGGCCGCGGCCATGGCCGACCGTCGCGCCACCGCCCTGCCCCTGCCCGCGATGCTGCGCCGCGACGGCGCGCCTGGGCCGGACGAGGTGCTGAAAGCCGACGAGATCGCCAAGAGCTTCGGCGGGCTCAAGGCCGTGGACGGGGTCAGCCTGACCGTGCGCGACCGCACCCTGCACGCGCTGATCGGGCCGAACGGCGCCGGCAAGACCACCGCCTTCAACCTGCTGACCGGGATGCTGCGCCCCGACGCCGGCCGGGTGACACTGGAAGGCGCCGAGATCGCCGGGCAAAGCGCCGACGAGATCGCCCGGCAGGGTATCGGCCGCTCGTTCCAGATCACCAGCCTGTTCCCGGAACTGACCGTGTTCGAGAACGTCCGCCTGGCGGTGCAATCCACCGACCCGCAGCGGATGAACGCCTGGCGCTCGGCCGCCGCGATCGAGCGGGTGAACGCGCAGGCGCGCGAGATCATCGAGTGGGTCGGGCTTGGCGGGATGGAAAGCGCCCGCGCGGGCTCGCTCTCCTACGGCGGGCAGCGGCTGCTGGACCTCGGGCTGGCGCTGGCCACCCGCCCGCGCATCCTGCTGGCGGACGAGCCGCTGGCCGGGCTGTCGGTCGCGGAACGCGAACGCGTGGGCAACCTGATCAAGCAGGTGTCGCAGGACGTACCGGTGCTGCTGGTCGAACACGACATCGACCGGGTGTTCAGCCTTGCCGACCACGTGACGGTGATGAACGAGGGCAAGGTGCTGCTGGACGGCGACGTGGCGGCGGCGCGCAGCTCGGGCAAGGTGCAGGAAATCTACATCGGCTCGGGCACCTCGGCGGTGGCGGCGACCGCCCATCACGGGCAGGCGGGCACGGAAACCCTGTGCCGGCTTGAGGGTGTGAACGTCCATTACGGCAAGAGCCACATCCTGCACGACGTTGGCTTCGACATCCGCAAGGGCGAGATCCTCGCGCTGTTGGGCCGCAACGGCGCCGGGAAATCGACGCTGCTCAAGGCGATGATCGGGATCGCGCCGGTCAGCTCGGGCACCATCACGCTGGACGGTCAGCAGATCTCCGGCCTGCCGCCCTCTGCCGTGGCGCGGGCGGGGGTGGGCTATGTGCCGCAGGGCCGCGGGCTGTTCGCCGGGATGACCGTGCGCGACAACCTGGAACTCGGCCGCATCCGCCGCCGCACCGGCGCCGGCACCCACTGGTCGGACGAGGAGATCCTGGAATATTTCCCCCGCCTCGCCGAACGGATGGAGACCGAGGCCGACCGCCTGTCGGGGGGCGAGCAGCAGATGGCGGCCGTGGCCCGGGCGCTGTCGGGCGACACCAAGATCCTGCTGCTGGACGAGCCCTTCGAGGGGCTGGCTCCCGCGGTCGTCGAACAGCTGTTCCGCACCTTCGACCGGCTGCGCGACCGGCTGTCCATCGTGATCGTGGACCACAACCTCGACCTGGCGCTGGCGCTGTCGGACCGCACGGTGGCGCTGGAACGCGGGCGCATCTTCCACGACGGCCCGTCGCGCGAACTGGCCGAGGATCTTGAATTGCGCCGCAAGGTGCTGTGGCTGTGAGAGAGGGAATGGACAACAAGGATATCATCGGCATCGTCGGCGCCGGGCTGATCGGCCGGGCCTGGACCTGCGTCTTTGCCCGCGCCGGGCACCAGGTGCAGCTGTGGGACCCCGACCCGACGCTGCGCGCCCAGATGCCCGAGCTGCTGCGCGCCATGCTGCTCGAGGCGGGCGACGACCCCGAAGCGGCCGCCCGCGTCACCACCTGCGACAGCATGGAGCAGGCGCTGAACGGGGTGGCGCTGGTGCAGGAAAGCGGCCCCGAGGTGCTGGAGATCAAGCGCGAGCTGTTCGCCCGCATGGACGCGGCGGCGGCGCCGGGGGTGATCCTCGCCTCGTCGTCCTCGGCGCTGGTCGCCTCGCAATTCGCGGTCGGGCTGGCGGGGGCGGGGCGCTGCATCGTCGCGCATCCGGTCAACCCGCCGCATGTGGTGCCGGTGGTCGAGCTCTGCCCCTCGCCCCAGACCGAACCCTGGGTGCTGCCGCGGGCCGAGGCGATCTATCGCGCCGCCGGGCAGGTGCCGGCGGTGCTGAACCGGGAAATCCCCGGCTTCGTGCTGAACCGGCTGCAGGCGGTGCTGCTGGCCGAGGCGCTGCGGCTGGTCGGCGAGGGGGTCTGCTCCGTGCGGGCGCTCGACGACACCATGCGTCACGGGCTGGGCCGGCGCTGGACGCTGATGGGGCCGCTGGAAACCGTCTCGCTGAACGCGCCGGCGGGGGTGCACGACTACATGCGCCGCTATGGCCCGACCATGGGGCGGCTGGCCGACGACGGCGCGGGGTCCGAGGCGTTTTCGGAACGTGCCGCCGCCATCGTCGCCGCCGCCTTCCCCGAGACCGATCCGCAGGCTATCCGTGACCGCACCGCCTGGCGCGACCGCGAGCTGGCGGCGCTGGACCGCCATCTTCGTTTCCGAACCGATTCCAAGACCGACAAGGACTGACCCATCATGGCCAAGACTCCCCGCAAGACGATCATCACCTGTGCCGTGACCGGCGCCATCCATACTCCGTCGATGTCGCCCCATCTGCCGGTGACCCCGTCCGAGATCGCCGAGGCCGCGATCGGCGCGGCCGAGGCCGGCGCCGCCATCGTCCACCTGCACGCCCGCAACCCGCAGGACGGCAGTCCCGACCAGTCGCCCGAGGCGTTCCTGCCCTTCCTGCAGGTCATCAAGCAGCGCTCGCCGGTGATCGTGAACCTGACCACCGGCGGCGCCCCCACCATGACCATCGAGGAGCGGATGCGCCCCGCCGCGACCTACCGCCCCGAGGTCGCCTCGATGAACATGGGCACCATGAACTTCGGCCTGTTCCCGATGCTCGACCGCTTCGAGGGCAAGCTGAAGCACGAATGGGAAAAGACCTATCTGGGCAACCGCGACATCGTGTTCCGCAACACCTTCGGCGACCTGGAAAAGGTGATGACGGACCTGGGCGCCAACGGCACGCGGTTCGAGTTCGAGTGCTACGACACCTCGCATCTCTACAACCTCAAGCATTTCTACGACCGCGGCATCGTCAAGGGACCGCTGTTCATCCAGACCGTGTTCGGGCTGATGGGCGGGATCGGCGCCCACCCCGACGACGTGATGCACATGAAGCGCACCGCTGACCGGCTGTTCGGCGACAACTATCGCTGGTCGGTGCTGGGCGCGGGCCGCAACCAGCTGCCGATCGCGGCGATGGCGGCGGCGATGGGCGGCCATGTCCGCGTCGGGCTGGAGGATTCGCTGTGGGCCGGGCCCGGCAAGCTGGCCGAGACCAATGCCCAGCAGGTGCGGCTGGTGCGCCAGATCATCGAAGGGCTGGGGCTGGAGATCGCCTCGCCGGAAGAGGCGCGCGAGATCCTGGACCTGAAAGGCACCGACGACCTCGGCTTCTGAGCGTTCTGCCGGCGGCACGGCCGGACCGGGGGCTGTCCGCCCCCGGACCCCCGAGGATATTTGCACAAGGAAGAATCCGCCCCCGACTATTCCCGCGGGCGAGGATTCGGGCGGTCGAAAATATCCTCGGGGGAAGAGGCCGCAGGCCTCGCGGGGGCAGACAGCCCCCGTCCGGCTGCGCCCACGGGGCGCAGCCGCGCCAGGTCTTCACAAGATCAGCGTCAGACCAGCTCGCCTTCAAGCGAGTTCGGCGCGCTGGCCTTGATCCGCACCTGCAGCAGCTCGCCCGGCGCCACCTCGGGCGCGTGGACGAAGACCGAGTGCAGATAGTCCGACTTGCCGACCATCTGCCCCGGCATCCGGCCGGGTTTCTCGAACAGCACCCCCAGGGTGCGCCCGACCATGGATTCCTGCGCGGCCTTCTGCTGGCGGTCCAGCAGCGCCTGCAGTTCCTGCAGCCGCGCGTCGGCGATTTCATCGGCAACCATCTCGCGCCCGAAGGCAGGTGTCCCGGGGCGCGGCGAATACTTGAAGCTGAAGGCGGTGCCGAAGCCGACCTGTTCCACCAGCCGCAGCGTGGCCGCGTGGTCCTGATCGCTTTCGCCGGGGAAGCCGACGATGAAGTCGCTGGTCAGCATGATGTCGGGCCGGGCGGCGCGGATGCGGTCGATCAGCCGCAGATACTGCTCGGCCGTGTGCTTGCGGTTCATCGCCTTGAGGATGCGGTCCGACCCCGACTGCACCGGCAGGTGCAGATAGGGCATCAGCTGCGGGATGTCGCGATGCGCCTCGATCAGGTCGTCACCCATGTCGTTGGGGTGGCTGGTGGTGTAGCGGATGCGGTCCAGCCCCTCGATCCCCGCCAGCTGCCGGATCAGCGCGCCGAAACCCTCGCCCCCCTCGCCGTGCCAGCCGTTGACGTTCTGGCCCAGCAGGGTGATCTCGCGCACGCCGCGCGCCACCAGGTCGCGCGCCTCGGCCATGATGCGGGCCATGGGGCGGCTGACCTCGGCCCCGCGGGTATAGGGGACCACGCAAAAGGCGCAGAATTTGTCGCAGCCCTCCTGCACGGTCAGGAAGGCCGCGGGCGCGCGGCGGGTGGCGCGGCGTTGCGGCAGGTGGTCGAACTTGTCCTCGGGCGGGAACTCGGTGTTCACGGCCGGGGCCTCGCCGCGCACCATGGCGGGCAGGTTGTGATAGGACTGCGGGCCCACGACCAGATCGACCAGCGGCGCGCGGCGGATGATCTCTTCGCCCTCGGCCTGCGCCACGCAGCCGGCGACCCCGATCTTGAGATCCGGGCGCGCGCCCTTCAGCGGCCGCAGCCGGCCCAGGTCGGAATACAGCTTCTCGGCCGCCTTCTCGCGGATATGGCAGGTGTTCAGCAGCACCATGTCGGCATCTTCGGCGCGGTCGGTCTGGACATAGCCCTCGGCGCCCATGGCCTCGGCCATGCGCTGGCTGTCATAGACGTTCATCTGGCAGCCGTAGGTCTTGATGAACAGCTTCTTCGGCGTCTGGTCGGTCATGGCGCGCCCTGCCCTTATGCTGGCCGCGATATGCCGGCCGGTCGAACCCGGCACATATAGCGGCCCGGGCGGGCCATGGGAACCCGCGCCGCTTAACGCAGGTCGCGGGCCAGGAAGCGGGCGGCGCGGGTCCAGCTGTCGTCGGAATCGCCGCGAAAGCTCAGGTCGCGCTGTGCGGTGACGGTCTCGGCCTTCGTGTCGACCAGCGTAGCGAAGCCCTGCATGATCAGCGTGCTGGTCTTGAGCACGACGACGAACAGCGCCCGCTCGGCGCCCTGGTCGCGGGCAAGGGCCACCAGACATTCCGGGGTTTCGGGCGAGCAGGCGGCAGCGACGGTGGCGGCGTCGATGCGGGCGATGCTGGCGCCCTGCCCGGCCGCCATTTCCTCGGCCAGCGTGGCGCCGAAATCCTCCAGCCGCGCCAGATGCGCCGCGCCCTGGTCCGCGGCCTCGCCCGAGGTGTCGAGGAACTTGACCGGCAGCAGCGCCACCACCTCGGCCGCTGCCGGTCCGGCGGTGAGGGCCGCAAGGGCAGCCACGCAGACAAGCGCACGGGTGCGAGACAGGGACATCATCCGCCCAGCCTGCCCGCGGCCGCCGCCCCGATCCAGCACTGCCGCCGGCACCCAAGACCAAGGGATGACCCGCGCCCGCCCGGCAGCCTGCCGGCGCGACCGGCCATTCTGCCGCCCCTTGCCGCGTTGAACCCGCGCCACGGCGGCGCTAGCCTGATCCCAACCAGAGAGAGGTGTTTGCATCATGGACGAGAAAAGCTGGTCGGCCCGCGCCGAAACCGTGTCGATGTTCGGCTTTACCGACCTGCCCAGCGTGGAGCGGCGCGGCACCATCGTGCTGACCCATGGCGAGGGGCCCTATGTCATCGACACCCAGGGGCGGCGCTGGCTGGATGCCAATTCGGGCCTGTGGAACATGGTCGCGGGCTTTGACCACAAGGGCCTGACCGAGGCCGCCAAGGCGCAATACGACCGCTTTCCCGGCTATCACGCATTCTTCGGGCGCATGTCCGACCAGACGGTGATGCTGTCCGAAAAGCTGGTTGAGGTCTCTCCCTTCGCGCGGGGCAAGGTCTTCTATACCAACTCGGGGTCCGAGGCGAACGACACCATGGTCAAGATGCTGTGGTTCCTGCACCGGGCCGAGGGCAACCCGAACCGCCGCAAGATCCTGACCCGCTGGAACGCCTATCACGGCGTCACCGCCGTGTCCGCCAGCATGACCGGCAAGCCCTATAACGAGGTGTTCGGCCTGCCGCTGCCCGGCTTCATCCACCTGACCTGCCCGCATTTCTGGCGCGAGGGCAAACCCGGCGAATCCGAGGCCGAGTTCGTCGCCCGCCTCGCCGCCGAGCTGGAGGAGGTGATCGCCCGCGAAGGCGCCGACACCATCGCCGGGTTCTTTGCCGAGCCGGTGCAGGGCGCGGGGGGCGTGATCCCGCCGGCGCAGGGGTATTTCCAGGCGCTGGTGCCGATCCTGAAGAAACACGGGATCCCGGTGATCTCGGACGAGGTGATCTGCGGGTTCGGCCGCACCGGCAATACCTGGGGTTGCGAGACCTATGGCTTTACCCCCGACGCGATCATCTCGTCCAAGAACCTGACCGCCGGGTTCTTCCCGATGGGGGCGGTGATCCTCGGCCCGGAGCTTTCGGACCGGCTCGACGCCGCCATCGCCCCGATCGAGGAGTTTCCGCACGGCTTCACCGCCTCGGGCCACCCGGTCGGCTGCGCCATCGCGCTGAAGGCGATCGACGTGGTGATGAACGAGGGGCTGGCGCAGAACGTCATCGACAAGGCCCCGCGGATGGAGGCCGGCCTGCGCGACATCATGCAGCGCCACGAGAACATCGGCGAGCTGCGCGGCGTCGGCTTCATGTGGGCGCTCGAGGCGGTGAAGGACGCCGAGACCCGCCAGCCCTTCCCGCCGCATCTCTCGGTCAGCGAGCGCATCGCCAACACCTGCACCGACCTGGGGCTGATCTGCCGGCCGCTGGGGCAGTCGATCGTGCTGTGCCCGCCCTTCATCCTGACCGACGCGCAGATGGACGAGATGTTCCAGAAGCTCGACCGCGCGCTGGAACAGGTGTTCGACGGGCTGCGCGCCGAGGGCGAGATCTGAGCTGCCGTTAAGGGGAAATTAACCCGCCGCCGCTAGCCTGCCCGAAAGACCATGGTTTCGGGCAGGACATTGGGCAGGACCGACTTTGCGCTGCTGATCGCGGGGATGCACCGCAGCGGCACCTCATATCTGGGCGAATGCTGCGGGGCGCTGGGGCTGGCGCTGCCGCGTGATGCGGGCGGCCCCGCCCCCGACAACCCGCGTGGGCATTTCGAGCCACGCGCGGTGGTGGCGCTGAACGACGCGATCCTGGCGCAGCAGGGCGCGGTCTGGCTGCGCGCCGGACGGCTGGACCTGCCCGCCCCCGACGCGGCGCTGCTGGCGCGGATGGACGCGGCGGTGGCGGAAAGCTTCGGCACCGCGCGGCGCATCGTGATCAAGGACCCGCGGCTGTCGCTGACCCTGCCGCTGTGGCGAGCCTGGCTCGACGCGCGCGGAATCGGCGCGGCGCTGCTGATCGCCCTGCGCGACCCGGCCGAGGTCGCGCAGTCGCTGGCCCGCCGCAACCGCACCGGCGCCGAGATGGCGATGCTGTCCTGGGTCCAGCACATGCTGTCGGTGCTGGAGCACGGCCGGGAAATGCCGCGGCTGCTGGTGCCCTTCCCGGGCTGGACCGCCGATCCGGGGGCGACGCTGGCCCGGATCGGGGCGCTGTGCGGCAGCGAGGCTGACGCGGCCACACAGGCGCAGGCCGCGGCGATGTTCCTGCCGGCGGCGGTGCATGGGGCGGGCGCGCCGCTGCCCGACACGCCCGCCGCGCGGCTGGCGGGGGCGCTTTACCGGGCGCTGTCGGGGTCCATGGGCGATGTCGGACCGGGGGCTGTCTGCCCCCGGACCCCCGAGGATATTTCGGTGATGAAGAACTTCCCCGGCGAAGCCGCGCTGGCCGGGTTCCGCCTGCGCCATGATGCGCTGGCCGCAGTCGCCGCCGAGGTCGAGGCCGCCTCGGCCGCAGCCTTGCGCGCCGGCCACCGCTCTGCCGCGGCGCTGCACGAGGCGCTGGCGGCGCGCAGCGAGCAGCTTGCCGCCACCGAGGCCCAGCGGGACCGGGGGCTTGCCGCGCTACGCGCGCAGCTGGCAGCGACCGAGGTGCAGCGAGATGAGGCGGTGGCGGTACTGACGGCACGGCTGGAAGCGACCGAGGCGCAGCGGGACGAATCCATCGCCCTTCTGACAGCGCAACTGCAGGCGACCGAAGCGCAACGGGACGCAGTGGCGACGCTGACGGCGCGGCTGGAAGCAACCGAGGCGCAACGGGGCGAATCCATTGCCCTCCTGACGGCGCAGCTGCAGGCGACCGAGGTGCAGCGCGACCAGGCCGTTGCCGTGCAGGCGGACATCGCGGCGCAGCGCGATGCCGCCTCTGCCGCGCTGGTCGCAGCACGGGCGCAGAACGACGAAGCGGCGGCCACGCTGGCCACGCAGCTTGCCGACGCCAGTGCGCAGCGCGACGCCGCGCTGGCCGATGCCGCCGCCAGCCGCGACCGTGCGGCCGCTGCCGAGGCGCAGCGCGACGAGCTGGCCGAGCAGGCCGAGCAGCAGGCCCAGACCCTCGCCGAGCTGCGCGAGCATGAGGCGCGGCTGCGCGGGCATCTTGCCGCGACCGAGCGGGTGCTGGCCGAGACCGCGGACTGGCTGAACCGTGAGCGGCTGACCGTGCTCAAGCCGATCTACCGCCGTGCCTGGCGCGCCGGCGGGCGGGCGCTGCGCCGGGTGCTGCCCGGGCCGGCGGTCGAGCGGCTGCGCCGGCAGCTGCCGCAACCGGGCGGGATCCCGCGCGCGCTGGCCTTTGCCGAAGCCCCCCCGACCGCGCCCGGCTGCGGCTATGCCGGCATCCCGCCGCGCCAGGGCGACAAGCCCGACATCTTCATCCTCTCGATCATCGGCTGGGATTTCCGCACCCAGCGCCCGCAGCATCTGGCCACCCGCATGGCCACCGCCGGCCACCGGGTGTTCTATCTGGAAATGGAAAGCTCGCCCGGAAACGGCAGCGCGCGCGAGGTTGCGCCGGGGGTCCATGCCATCCGCCTGCCCTTGCGGGGGATGCGCGGGATCGCGGCCTATACCGGCGTGCCCTCGGCCGCGCAGGCGCGGGCCTGGGTCGATCATTTCCACGCGCTGGCCGATGCGGTGGGCGCCTCGCCGGTCAGCCATGTGGTGATCCAGCACCCCTATTGGTGGCATCTCGCCCGCCACCTGTCGCCCGAGTTCCAGCTGACCTTCGACTGCATGGACGACATCGGCGGGTTCTCGAACACCGAGCCACAGGTGCTCACAGCCGAGCACGAGATGGCGGCCAGCGTCGACAAGATGGTGGTCAGCTCGCAGTATCTGGCCGACCGCTTCGGTCCGCTGCGCGAGGTGGCGCTGGTGCGCAACGGCACCGATGTCAGCCATTTCATCCGCAACCATGACGAGCCCGCGCCGGACTGGCTGGGTCCGTTGCGCCCGGGGGCGATCCGGGTCGGCTATGTCGGCGCGATCGCCGAGTGGTTCGACAGCGACCTGCTGGAACGCGTCGCCCGCGCCAACCCGGATTTCGACATCCACCTGTGCGGCGCGGTCACGGCCGAGCCGCCGCTGCGGCTGGGCAGGCTCGACAACGTCACGCTGCACGGGGAAATCCCTTATGCCGACGTGCCGGCGTTCCTGCAGCAGATGGAGGCGCTGATCATCCCCTTCCAGCTGCTGCCGATCATCAAGGCCTGCGATCCGGTCAAGTTCTACGAATATGCGGCGGTGGGACGGCCGACGGTCTCGACCTCGCTGCCGGAACTGGCGCGGGCCGGCGATCTGGTGCTGCGCGCCGACTCTCCCGAGGAGTTCGCCGCCGCCATCCGCCGGGCCGCGCCTCTGGCGCGCGATGCAAATTTTGCGGCAAGGTTGCGGCGCTATGCGCTTGAGAATGCCTGGGATTTCCGCGCCGCCGATATGCTGTCCCATATGCGGGACGAGCCGCTGCTGTCGGTGATCGTGCTGCATTACGGCGACGACACCGACATGACGCTGGCGGCGCTGCACGCGCTGCTGGGGCGCGGCGAGGTCTATCCCAATCTCGAGGTGGTGCTGGTCGACAACGGCTCGGCGCCGCCGGTGCGCGAGGTGCTGCGGGCCCGCGCTGCCGCCGATCCGCGCATCCTGTTGGTCGAAAACGACCGGAATCTGGGCTTTGCGGGGGGCAACAACCGCGGCATCGCGGCGGCGCGCGGCGAATATGTGGTGCTGCTGAACAACGACACCTTCCTCGCGCCCGGGGCGCTGCTGGCGATGCTGCGCCACCTGCAGCGCAACCCGCAGATCGGCATCGTCGGGCCCCTGACCAACAACATCGGCAACGAGGCCCGGGTCGAGATCGCCTATGCCGACATGGAGCAGATGGCCCTGGCTGCGCGCGCCTTGGCCACCGGCCACCGCGGCCGCGCGACCCCGCTGCGGGTCTGCGCCTATTTCTGCGCGATGTTCCGGCGCGAAGACCTCGACCGGCTGGGGCATCTGCCGGAAATCTACGGCCGCGGCATGTTCGAGGACGACGACCATTGCGCGACCTTCCGCGCCGCCGGGCTGGGGATGGCGCTGGCCGAGGATGCGTTCTGCCACCACCATCTTTCCGCCAGCTTCGGCGCCCTGCCGTCCGGTGAAAAACAGGCGCTGTTCGCCCGTAACCGCGCGATCTTCGAGGGGCGCTGGGGGGCATGGACCCCGCATCGCTATCGCGAGCGCCGCCCCGCCGGCAGCCTGCCCGCGCGCTGAGCCCGCTTAACCGGATCTTCATCCTTGCGTGGCAGGTTCAGATCATGTGGACCCGAAGCCAACAGAATCGCCCTGCCGGACCGGCGCCCGCCCCTCAACCGGGGCCGCGGCCGGTGATCGTGCACTACCATCTCTACAAGAACGCCGGCACCTCGTTCGACCATGTGCTGCGCCACAACTTCGGGGCGCGGCACGAATGTTTCGACGGGCCCTATCCGTTCTTCACCATCGACCAGGAACAGCTGGACCGGATCATCATGCGCCGGCCGGACACGGTGGCGTTCTCCTCGCATCAGGTGGTGCTGCCGCAGCCCTCGTCGCTGGAGTATCGGGTGTTCGCGGCGCTGTTCCTGCGCAACCCGTTCCTGCGGATCGCCTCGATCTACCGCTTCAAGCGCGGGCCGGAGCGTGGCGACGGGGTGCCGCTGGCGGCGCTGCCGCCCGGCGAATTGCCGGCGGCGCTGGCGGATTGCGGGCTGGCCGAGCCGCCGCCCGTCGACATGACCTCGACCGGGATTGCGGCGCGGCAGCATGACTTCGCCGGCTGGGTGGCGCATTGCCTGGCGACCCCGGCCGAGACCGTGCATGTCTCGAACGCGCAGACCCGCTTCCTGGCCGCGCCGTTCCGCAACCGGCCGCTGCTGCGCCGCAGCGGCACCGGCATCGACTACGACCTCGCCACCGCGCTGCGGATGCTGGCGGGGGTCGAGTTGCTGGGCCGGGCCGAGAGTTTCGAAAGCGACGTGGCCCGCTTCGGCGCCATCCTCGCTGACCACGGGCTGGCGCTGACCCTGCCCGCCCAGACCCGCCACAACGTCACACGGCAGGACGCCGGCTCGACAGACGCCCAGGTCGCGGCAGTGCTCGACCCCCTGCCCCAGGCGCTGCGCGACCGGCTGGTCCGCGCCAATGCGCAGGACCTTGCACTTTACGACCGCGCCTCGGCGCTGATTTCCAGGGACCACCGGCCATGAAGAAGATCCTCTGCACCATCGGCACCCGCCCCGAGGCGATCAAGATGGCACCGCTCATCCGCGCCCTGCAGGCCGACCCGGATTTCGACTGCCGGGTGCTGGCCACCGCCCAGCATCGCCAGATGCTGGACCAGGTGCTCGGCATCTTCGGGATCATTCCCGATATCGACCTGGACATCATGCAGCCCGGCCAGACGCTCAGCGGGCTGACCGGGCGGCTGCTGCTGCGGCTGGAAGAGGTGCTGGCCCGCGAGCGACCCGACGCGGTGCTGGCGCAGGGCGACACCACCACCGTGCTGGCCACGGCGCTGGCCGCGTTCCACGAGCGCATCCCCTTCGGCCATGTCGAGGCCGGGCTGCGCACCGGCGACCTCGACAGCCCCTTCCCCGAGGAAATGAACCGCGTCGTCGCCAGCCAGCTCTCCCGCTGGCATTTCGCGCCCACCGGGCTGGCCGCCGACCGGCTGCTGGCCGAGGGGCACGACGGCGCCCGCATCCACATCACCGGCAACACCGTGATCGACGCGCTGCACCATGTCGCGGCCACCGCCCCCGACCCCGGGCTGGGGCTGGATCCGGCGCGGCGGATGCTGCTGGTCACCCTGCACCGGCGCGAGAACTTCGGCGCGCCCCTGCAGCGGATCTGCGACGCGCTGGCGGCGCTGATCCGGGACAACCCCGAGGTGCAGATGGTGCTGCCGGTCCACCACAACCCCAACGTGCGCGAGGTGATCCGCGCCCGCTTCGCCACGGCAGAGCGGGTGATCCTGTGCGAGCCGCTGGATTACGCCGCCTTTGTCGGCGCCATGCAGCGCGCCACGCTGATCCTGTCGGATTCGGGCGGGGTGCAGGAAGAGGCGCCGGCGCTTGGCAAGCCGGTGCTGGTGCTGCGCGACACGACGGAACGCCCCGAGGCGGTGATGGCCGGCGTCACCCGGCTGGTCGGTACCGAGACCGAGACCATCCGCGCCGCCGCGCAACAGCTGCTGGACGACCCCGCCGCCCATGCGGCGATGGCGCGCCACCACTCGCCCTATGGCGACGGCAGGGCGGCGGCGCGCATCGCGGCGGTGCTGCGCCGCGACCTGCTGGGCGACGTGCTTCCGATGCCCGAGGGGGTGCCGATGGCCGCATGATCCAGCGCCCGATCCGGCGCCCGCATCGGGGGTGCGACAAGCCCCCGCACCCCTTGGATGCCACGGTATGCGGGCTTGTGATCACACGCGCGCAGCCTGTGATCACGGAAGCTGGCAAAACGGCGGAAGCCCGCCGAATCCCCGCCGTCGCGCTTGCTTTGCCCGCAGCTTGTGCCAAGGGAGTGGGCGAGTTTCCTTGCGAGGTTCCCATGAACATCCACGAATACCAGGCCAAGGCGCTGCTGAAGCAATATGGCGCCCCGGTGTCCGAGGGCCGCGCGGTCCTTACCGTCGACGACGCGGCGACCAAGGCCCGTGAACTGCCCGGCCCGCTGTGGGTCGTCAAGTCGCAGATCCATGCGGGCGGCCGCGGCAAGGGCCGCTTCAAAGAGCCCGAGGCCGGCGACAAGGGCGGCGTGCGGCTGGCCAAATCCGTGGACGAGGTGGTCGAGAACGTCCGCCAGATGCTGGGCAACACGCTGGTCACCCACCAGACCGGCCCCGCCGGCAAGCAGGTGAACCGGATCTACCTGGAAGACGGCAGCGACATCGCGCGCGAGCTGTATCTGGCGCTGCTGGTCGACCGCTCGACCTCGCGCATCAGCTTCGTCGCCTCGACCGAGGGCGGCATGGACATCGAGGAAGTCGCGGCCTCGACCCCGGAAAAGATCGTCTCGTTCAGCGTCGACCCGGCCTCGGGCCTGTCGGATTTCCACGGCCGCCGCGTCGCCTTTGCGCTGGGGCTGGAGGGCGATCTGGTCAAGCAATGCGGCGCGCTGGTCAAGCTGCTCTACAAGGCCTTCGTCGAGAAGGACATGGAGATGCTTGAGATCAACCCGCTGATCGTCACCGAGCAGGGCCAACTGAAGGTGCTGGACGCCAAGGTCGGCTTCGACAACAACGCGCTCTACCGCCAAAAGGACATCCTGGCGCTGCGCGACGAGACCGAGGAAGACCCCAAGGAACTCGAAGCCTCGAAATACGACCTCAACTACATCGCGCTGGACGGCGAGATCGGCTGCATGGTGAACGGCGCGGGCCTCGCCATGGCGACGATGGACATCATCAAGCTGTATGGTGCGGAACCGGCGAACTTCCTGGACGTCGGCGGCGGCGCCACCAAGGAAAAGGTGACCGAGGCGTTCAAGATCATCACCTCGGACCCGAACGTCAAAGGCATCCTGGTCAATATCTTCGGCGGCATCATGCGCTGCGACATCATCGCCGAGGGCATCATCGCCGCGGTGAAGGAAGTCGGGCTGCAGGTCCCGCTGGTCGTGCGGCTCGAGGGCACGAACGTCGAGCTGGGCAAGAAGATCATCGCCGAATCCGGCCTGAACGTGATCGCCGCCGACGACCTGAAGGACGGCGCGCAGAAGATCGTCAAGGCGGTCAAGGGCTGATGCAGGGCCGGGCTGCTCTGCGGGTCGGATTGTCGGCGCTGTCGCTGGCGGCGCTGGCCGCTTGCAGCGGCGACGACGATTCGACCTTTGCCGAGCGGCAGGAACTGGCCAACACCTCGCCCCGCGTGGCGGTCAACAAGGCCGAAGGCTGGCGTCTGGTCCGGGTGTTCCAGCAATTTTGCCTGGAAGGCGCTGCCGACCCCGCATCCCGCTCGGCGCGACTGCGCGCGGCCGGATATGTCCCGGCCGGGGGCTGGCGCCGAGGGGTGCGGGACTTCGTGACCAACGACCGGCGACCGCTGGTCCGCCTGACCCGCGACGGAAGATCCTGCGCGGTGGGGGCACGGGCCTCGACCGGCCAGACCGTCGCCATCCACGCCGCCATCGGCACGTGGTTCCCGCAGGCGGTAAAGGTCAGGAACTCTGGCGCATCCGAGATCTGGGTGACCGGCCGTCGCCCCGGCGAAGGGATCGGCATCACCCGCAACCCTCTCGGCCCCCACGACAACGAAATCATACTGGCGCTGATGCAGCGCTGATTCAGCATTGAACGAAGGACACGGAAAACATGGCCGTTCTCGTTGACAAAAACACCAAGGTCATCTGCCAGGGGATCACCGGATCCCAAGGCACCTTCCACACCGAGCAGGCGATCGCCTATGGCACGCAGATGGTCGGCGGCGTGACGCCGGGCAAGGGCGGCACCACCCATCTGGACCTGCCGGTCTTCAACTCGGTCCACGAGGCGGTCGCGCGCACCGGCGCCAACGCCAGCGTGATCTATGTGCCGCCGCCCTTCGCGGCCGACTCGATCCTGGAAGCGATCGACGCGGAAATCCCGCTGATCGTCTGCATCACCGAAGGCATTCCGGTGCTGGACATGATGCGGGTCAAGCGCGCGCTGGAAGGTTCGGCCAGCCGCCTGATCGGGCCGAACTGCCCCGGCATCATGACCCCCGACGAATGCAAGATCGGCATCATGCCCGGCTCGATCTTCAAGCGCGGCTCGGTCGGCGTGGTCTCGCGGTCCGGCACCCTGACCTATGAGGCGGTCAAGCAGACCTCGGACGTGGGGCTGGGCCAGTCCTCGGCGGTCGGTATCGGCGGCGATCCGATCAAGGGGATGGAGCATATCGACGTGCTCGAGATGTTCCTGGCCGACCCGGAAACCGAATCGATCATCATGATCGGCGAGATCGGCGGTTCCGCCGAGGAAGAGGCCGCCCAGTTCCTGGCCGACGAGAAGAAGCGCGGCCGCTGGAAGCCCACCGCCGGCTTCATCGCCGGGCGCACCGCCCCCCCCGGCCGCCGCATGGGCCACGCCGGGGCCATCGTCTCGGGCGGCAAGGGTGACGCGGAATCCAAGATCGCCGCGATGAAAGAGGCCGGCATCATCGTCGCCGACAGCCCCGCCGGGCTGGGCGAAGCGGTGCTCAAGGCCATGGGCAGGTAAGCCTATTGGAGGATGGTCCGCCCCGGCCTAGTCTGGGGCGGATGGACGACCGGGTGCCGCCCGGTGCTCGTGCGGCGCCGCTTCAACAAGACCGGTTCAGCAGGGCTCTAGCGCGATGAACGATCAATCCCCCAACGCCGCCTTCCGTGACAGCTCGTTCCTTCAGGGCGCGAACGCCGCCTGGGTGGAACAGCTTTATGGCCAGTGGGCCAACGACCCCGCGGCCGTCGACCAGGCCTGGGACGAGTATTTCCGCAGCCTCGGCGACGATCTTTCGTCCGTCACCCGCGAGGCGCAGGGGGCCAGCTGGGCCCGCCGCGACTGGCCGCCGCTGCCCGCCGACGACAACACCGCCGCGCTGACCGGCGAATGGCCGGCGGCAAAGGCCGAAGCCAAGGGCGCGCAGGACAAGATCGCCGCCAAGGCCGCCGAAAAGGGCGTGTCGCTGTCGGACGAGCAGCTGCGCCGCGCGGTGCTGGACAGCGTGCGCGCGATCATGCTGATCCGCGCCTATCGCATCCGCGGGCATCTGTTCGCCGATCTCGACCCGCTGGGGATGCGCGAGATGCCGCCGCTGGGCGAGCTCGACCCCGCCACCTACGGCTTTACCGCCAGCGATCTCGACCGGCCGATCTTCATCGACAACGTGCTGGGGCTGCAGGTCGCCTCGATCCGCCAGATCACCGAGCTGATGAAGCGCACCTATTGCGGCACTTTCGCGCTGCAGTTCATGCATATTTCCGACCCCGAGCAATCCGCCTGGCTGAAAGAGCGGATCGAGGGCTACGGCAAGGAAATCCAGTTCACCCAGGAAGGCCGGCGCGCCATCCTCAAGAAGCTGGTCGAGGCCGAAGGCTTCGAAAAGTTCCTGCATGTCAAGTACATGGGCACCAAGCGCTTTGGCCTTGACGGCGGCGAGGCGCTGATCCCGGCGATGGAACAGATCATCAAGCGCGGCGGCGCGCTGGGGGTCAAGGACATCGTGATCGGGATGCCGCACCGCGGCCGGCTGTCGGTGCTGGCCAATGTGATGGGCAAGCCCTATCGCGCGATCTTCCACGAGTTCCAGGGCGGCAGCTACAAGCCCGAGGACGTGGACGGCTCGGGCGACGTGAAATATCACCTTGGCGCCAGTTCGGACCGGGTCTTCGACAACAACGAGGTGCACCTGTCGCTGACCGCCAACCCCTCGCATCTTGAGGCGGTGAACCCGGTGGTGCTGGGCAAGGTCCGCGCCAAGCAGGACCAGATGCACGACACCGAGGAACGCATCGCCTGCCTGCCGGTGCTGCTGCACGGGGATGCGGCCTTCGCCGGCCAGGGCGTGGTGGCCGAGTGCCTGCAGCTGTCGGGAATCCGCGGCCACCGCACCGGCGGCTGTATCCACATCGTGGTGAACAACCAGATCGGCTTCACCACCGCGCCGCATTTCAGCCGCACCTCGCCCTATCCGACCGACATCGCGCTGATGGTCGAGGCGCCGATCTTCCACGTCAACGGCGACGACCCCGAAGCGGTGGTCCATGCCGCCCGCGTCGCGACCGAGTTCCGGCAGAAGTTCCACAAGGACGTGGTGATCGACATCTTCTGCTATCGCCGCTTCGGTCACAACGAGGGCGACGAGCCCATGTTCACCAACCCGGTGATGTACAAGGAAATCAAGTCCCACAAGACCACGCTGCAGCTGTATACCGAGCGGCTGGTCAAGGACGGGCTGATCCCCGAGGGCGAGATCGAGGATCTCAAGGCCGCGTTCCAGGCGCATCTGAACGAGGAGTTCGAGGCCGGCAAGAACTTCAAGCCCAACAAGGCCGACTGGCTGGACGGCAAATGGGCCGGGCTGACTGCCGAGGGCGAGGATTATCACCCCGGAGAGACCTGCATCTCGGCCGAGACCATGGCCGATGTCGGCGCGGCGCTGACCCGCGTGCCCGAAGGGTTCAACCTGCACCGCACCGTCGCCCGCCTGCTGGAAGCCAAGAAGCAGATGTTCGAGACCGGACAGGGCTTCGACTGGGCCACCGGCGAGGCGCTGGCCTTCGGCAGCCTGCTGCTGGAAAACCATCCCGTCCGGCTGGCCGGCCAGGACAGCGCCCGCGGCACCTTCAGCCAGCGGCACTCTGCCTTTGTCGATCAGGCCACCGAGGAACGCCACTATCCGCTGAACCACATCCGCGACGGTCAGGCCCGCTACGAGGTCATCGACTCGATGCTGTCGGAATACGCGGTGCTGGGTTTCGAATACGGCTATTCCATGGCCGAACCCAACGCCCTGACCATGTGGGAGGCGCAGTTCGGCGACTTCGCCAACGGCGCGCAGATCATGTTCGACCAGTTCATCTCGTCGGGCGAAAAGAAATGGCTGCGGATGTCGGGGCTGGTGGTGCTGATGCCGCACGGCTTCGAGGGCCAGGGCCCGGAACACTCCTCGGCCCGGCTGGAACGCTGGCTGCAGATGTGCGCCGAGGACAACTGGATCGTGGCCAACCTGACCACCCCGGCCAACTATTTCCACATCCTGCGCCGCCAGATCCACCGGCCGTTCCGCAAGCCGCTGATGCTGATGACGCCGAAATCGCTGCTGCGCCACCCGCAGGCGGTCTCGACCGCGGCCGAGTTCCTGACCGGCTCGACCTTCCACCGGGTGCTGCACGACGACGCGCAGCGCGGCACGGTCGATTTCCAGCTGGCGCCCGACGAACGGATCCGCCGCGTGGTGATCTGCTCGGGCAAGGTCTACTACGACCTGTTGGCGGCGCGGAACGAGGCCGGGGCCGATGACGTCTATCTGCTGCGGCTGGAACAGTTCTACCCCTTCCCGGCGCAGTCGCTGACCAAGGAGCTGGAACGCTTCCGCCACGCCGAGATCGTCTGGTGCCAGGAAGAGCCCAAGAACCAGGGCGGCTGGAGCTTTGTCGAGCCGAACCTGGAATGGGTGCTGAACCGCGTCGGCGCCGACCACCCGCGCGCCCGCTATGTCGGGCGGGTGGCGCAGGCCTCGGTCGCGACGGGGCTGGCCAGCCGCCACAAGGCGGAACAGGATGCGCTGGTCGCCGAGGCGATCACGATCGGAGGATAGCATGGCCATCGAAGTCCGCGTCCCCACCCTGGGGGAAAGCGTCTCGGAAGCGACGGTCGCGACCTGGTTCAAGAAACCGGGCGATGCGGTCGCCATGGACGAGATGCTGTGCGAGCTGGAGACCGACAAGGTGACGGTCGAGGTTCCCAGCCCCGCCGCCGGCATCCTGGCCGAAATCGTCGCGCCCGAGGGCGAGACGGTCGGCCCGGACGCGCTGCTGGCGCAGATCGACGAGACGGGGGCGGCCGCCGCCCCGCGCGATGCAACCACCGGCGCGGCGCAGCCCGCCGCAGACGAGACCGCAGACAGGGGTAAGCCGAAGATGGCCGGAAAATCCGTTGACGTGATGGTGCCCACGCTGGGCGAAAGCGTGACCGAAGCCACGGTCGCCACCTGGTTCAAGAAAGTGGGCGACGCCGTCGCACAGGACGAGATGCTGTGCGAGCTGGAAACCGACAAGGTCTCGGTCGAGGTGCCGAGCCCGGTCGCGGGCGTGCTGGCCGAGATCCTCGCCGAGGAAGGCGCCACCGTCGACGCCAAGGCGCGGCTGGCCATCATCACCGAAGGCGCGGCGGGCGGCTCGACCGGCGGCGCGGGCCCGGGCGACGCCCCGGTCAGCGACCCCGACAAGCGGCAGGAACAGGCCGACATCGTGAACTCGCCCGGCGCCGGCCCCGAACAGCTGACCCTGCGCAGCGACGTCGAGGACGCGCCCTCGGCGAAGAAGGCCATGGCGGAAGCCGGGCTCAGCCGCGACCAGCTGCAGGGCTCGGGCCGCGACGGGCGGGTGATGAAAGAGGACGTGGCCCGCGGCGCCGCAGCCCCTGCCCCCGCGCCTGCGCCCGCCCCGGCCTCGGCCCCGCGGGCGCCCTCCTCGCCCGAGGATGCGCATCGCGAGGAACGGGTCCGTATGACCCGACTGCGCGCCACCATCGCCCGCCGGCTGAAGGACGCGCAGAACACCGCCGCGATCCTGACCACCTACAACGAGGTGGACATGTCCGGCATCATGGAGCTGCGCAACAGCTACAAGGACCAGTTCGAAAAGAAGCACCGCGTCAAGCTGGGCTTCATGTCCTTCTTCGTGAAGGCGTGCTGCCACGCGCTGAAGGAAGTGCCCGAGGTCAATGCCGAGATCGACGGCGGCGACATCGTCTACAAGAACTTCGTGCACATGGGCGTCGCCGTCGGCACCCCCAACGGTCTGGTGGTGCCGGTGGTCCGCGACGCCGACCAGAAGAGCTTCGCCCAGATCGAAAAGGAAATCGCCGAGCTGGGGCTGCGCGCGCGTGACGGCAAGCTGACCATGGCCGACATGCAGGGCGGCAGCTTCACCATCTCGAACGGCGGGGTCTATGGCTCGCTGATGTCCTCGCCGATCCTGAACCCGCCGCAATCGGGGATCCTGGGGATGCACAAGATCCAGGATCGCCCGGTGGTGGTCGGCGGCCAGATCGTGATCCGCCCGATGATGTATCTGGCGCTGAGCTACGATCACCGCATCGTCGACGGCAAGGGCGCGGTCACCTTCCTCGTGCGCGTCAAGGAAGCGCTGGAGGATCCGCGCCGGCTGCTGATGGACCTGTGATCCGGCGCGGCGCGTTCCCTGCCGGGGACGCGCCCCGCAAGCCACAAGGAACCATACCATGACCAACCAGCTGATCGCCCGCTACGACATCGCCGACTATCCGCAGTTCCGCACCGAGTTCGACGCCGATGCCGAGGACCGGGGCCATGCCTCGCTGTCGGTGCTGCAGATCTGGCGCGAGGGCGAGACCCGCGTCTGGGTGCTCTACGCCATCGCCGACGGCAAGCGCGCGCTCGATTACCTGCAGGGCGCCGGGGGCGAGGTCTTCGCCAGCCGCGCCGGGGTGCAGGCAGCCGAATACCACGCGGTGCAGACCGCATGAGCGCCCTTTCGGCCGAACTGCTGGTCCTCGGGCTCGCCGCGATCCTGCAGGCGGTGCAGATCGGGCTGGCGGCATGGTCGATGAACCGCGACGGGCTGGCGGCATGGAATGCCAGCCCCCGCGACAGCGCGCCCGCGTTTTCGCCCCTGACCGGCCGGCTGCGCCGCGCGGTGGACAACCATTTCGAGGCGCTGGTGTTTTTCACCATTGCCGTGGTGCTGGTGCAGTTCACCCGCTCGAACGGAACCCTGACCGCCGCCTGCGCCTGGGCCTATCTGGTCGCCCGCATCCTCTATGTCCCGGCCTATGCGCTCGGCTGGGTGCCGTGGCGCTCCGTCATCTTCGGCATCGGCTTCGTCGCGACGATGGCCATGATTCTCGCGGCGATCCTGTGAGCATCTTCTGTCTGCAAATATCCCGCGGGGGTCCGGGGGCGCGAAGCCCCCGGGCCGGCGGTCATCAACAAAGGACCAAGTGATGTATGATCTGATCGTCATCGGCGCCGGCCCCGGTGGCTATGTCTGCGCCATCCGCGCGGCGCAGCTGGGGCTCAAGGTCGCCTGTGTCGAGGGGCGCGAGACCCTGGGCGGCACCTGCCTGAACGTGGGCTGCATCCCGTCCAAGGCGCTGCTGCATGCCAGCCACATGGCGCATGAGCTGCACGAGAACTTTGCCAAGCTGGGGCTGATGAACGCGACGGCCGACATCGACTGGGGCCGGATGCAGGGCTACAAGGACGAAACCGTCGGCACCAACACCAAGGGCATCGAGTTCCTGTTCAAGAAGAACAAGATCGACTGGCTCAAGGGCTGGGCCAGCATCGAGGCGCCGGGCAAGGTCAAGGTCGACGATACCGTGCATGAGACAAAGAACATCGTCATCGCCTCGGGCTCGGTGCCCTCGGCGCTGAAAGGGGTGCAGGTCGACAACGACGCAGGCGTGGTGGTCGATTCCACCGGCGCGCTGGCGCTGAAGAAGATCCCCGAAACCATGGTGGTGATCGGCGCGGGCGTGATCGGGCTTGAACTCGGCTCGGTCTACAGCCGGCTGGGCGCGCAGGTGACGGTGGTCGAATATCTGGACGCGATCACCCCCGGCATGGACGCCGAAGTGCAGAAGAGCTTCCAGAAGATTCTGACCAAGCAGGGCTTCAAGTTCATCCTCGGCGCCGCGGTGTCGGGGGTCGAGGCCAGCGACGGCGGCGCGACCGTGGTCTATGCGCCGAAAAAGGGCGGCGAGGAACAGCGGATCGCGGCGGATGTGGTGCTGGTCGCCACCGGCCGGCGCCCCTATCACGACGGGCTGGGGCTGGAGGCGCTGGGGGTGCAGCTGACCGACCGCGGCCAGATCGCGGTGGATGCGACATGGGCGACGAACGTCCCCGGCATCTACGCCATCGGCGACGCGGTGCCCGGCCCGATGCTGGCCCACAAGGCCGAGGACGAGGGCATGGCCGTGGCCGAGGTGATCGCCGGCAAGCATGGGCATGTGAATTACGACGTGATCCCCGGCGTGATCTACACCACCCCGGAAATCGCCTCGGTCGGGCTGACCGAGGAAGCCGCCAAGGCCTCGGGGCGCAAGGTCAAGACCGGCAAGTTCCCCCTGATGGGCAACGCCCGCGCCAAGGCGATGCTGCAGGCCGAGGGCTTCGTGAAGCTGATCGCCGATGCCGACACCGACCGCATCCTCGGCTGCCACATCATCGGCCCCGGCGCCGGCGAGATGATCCATGAGATCTGCGTGGCGATGGAGTTCGGGGCCTCGGCCGAGGATGTGGCGCTGACCTGCCACGCCCATCCCACCGTCTCCGAGGCGGTGCGCGAGGCCGCGCTGGCCTGCGGCGACGGCGCCATCCACGTCTGACACGCGGCCCCGGGACGGCGGGAAAGGCCGGGCGGGTGCCCGGCCTTGCCTCCGGCGGGGGTATTTTTACCAGAAAGAAGCCTCGGCGATTTCTCGCCGACAGCGGCGCTTGCGGCCTGCCGGCCCTGTTTTGCGACTGACGGCGCCGGGTCCGGCACGTTAAGCAGGACGCAATCACAGGCAGAAACCACCCGAGGCAGTGATGACCCTTTCCATCCCCCGGCCCACCACTCGCCGGCTTGGCGCGCTGGCGCTGGTCGCAGCGCTCTCCGCCTGTGGCGGCGGCAAGCCCGACGCCATGTATTTCGTCGAGCCGCGGGCCTCGCAGGCCGCGCTGCATCCCAACGAGACCCCCGAGCTGCGGGCGCTGATCCAGAAATATTCCCGGATCTACGGCGTCCCCGAGGCCCTGGTGCACCGGGTGGTGATCCGCGAAAGCCGCCATCGCCCCGGCGCCCGCAACGGCCCCTATTACGGGCTGATGCAGATCCTGCCCGCGACTGCCCGCGGCATGGGCTATCGCGGAGAGCCCGCCGGGCTGCTGGACGCCGAAACCAACCTGAAATACGGCGTCAAATACCTGCGCGGCGCCTATATGGTCGCCGACGGCAACCATGACGCGGCGGTCAAATGGTATGCGCGCGGCTATTACTACGAGGCCAAGCGCAAGGGGCTGCTGGAAGCCACCGGACTGCGCTGAGCCGGGCGCTGCGCGCCGCGCTTGTCTATCGCGCGGCGCCGTCTTAGGTCGGGGACATGACCCAGAATCTGACCCACACCACCTGCACCGTCGCCACCGAACACGGCAGCCGATATCTGCAACAGCTCTGCAAGCACTGGGCCCACAAGTTCGAGGTCGAGTTCGATCCGAACCGGGGCCGGATCGCGATGCCCGAGGACCGGGTGATCACGCTGACCGCCGGGCCGCAGGCGCTGACCATCGCGCTGACCGCCCCAGCCGAATCGGCCGCGGCCACGCAGCGGGTCATCGACGCCCATATCGAGCGCTTCGCCTTTCGCGAGCAGCTGAGCTTCGACTGGCAGGGCTGAGCCCCGCCCGGCGCGCGAGCGGCCTGGTTACAGGAACTGCTCGCGCATCATCCGTTCCTCCATCCCGTGGCCGTGGTCGAACAGCAGCCGGTGCGCGATGCGCGGCTCGCTGCGGATCTCGACCCACAGCACCCGGTCGACCTGCTTGGAATCGGCGTCCGCCATCACCGGGCGCTTGGCCGCGTCCAGCACGTCCAGCCGGATCACCGAATCATGGCGCAGGATCGCGCCGCGCCAGCGCCGCGGCCGGAACGAGGCGATCGGCGTCAGCGCCAGCACGTCCGAGCCCATCGGCAGGATCGGCCCGCCGGCGGAATAGTTGTAGGCGGTGGAGCCCGCGGGCGTCGCCACCATCAGCCCGTCGCAGACCAGTTCTTCCATCCGCACGCGCCCGTCGACGGTGACGCGGACGCTGGCCGCCTGCGGGCCGGTGCGCAGCATGCTGACCTCGTTGATCGCCAGCGCCCGGGATTCGGTGCCGTCGGGGGCGCCCGCCACCATCGACAGCGGGTTGATCACGGTTTCCTCGGCCGCGGCGATGCGCTCGTGCAGACCGTCCTCGGAATAATCGTTCATCAGAAAG
Source organism: Paracoccus sp. SJTW-4 (assembly GCF_047716885.1). Taxonomy (NCBI): domain Bacteria; kingdom Pseudomonadati; phylum Pseudomonadota; class Alphaproteobacteria; order Rhodobacterales; family Paracoccaceae; genus Paracoccus; species Paracoccus sp. SJTW-4. The sequence continues at coordinate 782,917 of NZ_CP136681.1, forward strand.
CCGACGGTGCCGCGGTTCATCCCGTAGACCGGCTTGCCCAGGTTCTGGCGCAGCGTGGACAGCAGGAACCCGTCGCCCCCCAGCGCCACCACCACATCGGCCCGCGTCGCCGGCACCTGGCCATAGCGCTGCATCAGCCGCCCCAGCGCGGTCAGGGCGGTATCGGTGTCGCTGGCGCAGAAATGGATCGCAGTCATGGCGCGCATCCATGCACCTGAGCGCGGGCTTGGCAAGGGCGGCCGGGCTGTTTGCAGCCGCGCAACCCGATGTGGGCGCAGGTTTTCTACTGCCCCCGCTGGCCACCCCCGCGCAAAGCCGCTAACAGGCGGTCGAACCCCGGCCCGGAGGACAACATGACCGACAGCGCGTTTTTCACCGCCCCCCTTTCGCAGCGCGACCCCGAGATCTTTGACGCCATCGGCAAGGAGCTGGGCCGCCAGCGCGACGAGATCGAGCTGATCGCATCCGAGAACATCGTCAGCCGCGCCGTGCTCGAGGCGCAGGGCTCGGTGCTGACCAACAAATATGCCGAGGGCTATCCGGGCAAGCGCTATTACGGCGGCTGCCAGTTCGTCGATATCGTCGAGGATCTGGCGATCGAGCGCGCCAAGCAGCTGTTCGGCTGCAATTTCGCCAACGTGCAGCCGAACTCGGGAAGCCAGATGAACCAGGCGGTGTTCCTGGCACTGCTGCAGCCCGGCGATACCTTCATGGGGCTGGACCTGAACTCGGGCGGGCACCTGACCCACGGCTCGCCGGTGAACATGTCGGGCAAGTGGTTCAACGTGCTCAGCTATGGCGTGCGGCCCCAGGACCAGCTGCTGGACATGGAAGAGATCCGCGCCAAGGCGCTGGAGCACAAGCCCAAGCTGATCGTGGCCGGCGGCACCGCCTATTCCCGCGTCTGGGACTGGGCCGCCTTCCGCGCCATCGCCGACGAGATTGGCGCGTATCTGATGGTGGACATGGCCCATATCGCCGGGCTGGTCGCGGGCGGGCAGCATCCCTCGCCCCTGCCCCATGCGCATGTGGTGACCACCACGACGCATAAATCCCTGCGCGGGCCGCGCGGCGGCATGGTGCTGACCAACGACCCGGATATCGCGAAAAAGATCAACTCGGCGGTGTTCCCCGGGCTGCAGGGCGGGCCGCTGATGCATGTGATCGCCGCCAAGGCGGTGGCGCTGCGCGAGGCGCTGGAGCCCTCGTTCAAGGACTACGCCGCGCAGGTGGTGGCGAATGCCCGCGCCATGGCGGATGAGCTGATGAAGGGCGGCATCGACATCGTGTCGGGCGGCACCGACAACCACCTGATGCTGGCCGACCTGCGCCCCAAGGGGGTGACCGGCAAGGCGACCGAGGCCGCGCTGGGGCGCGCTCATATCACCTGCAACAAGAACGGCGTGCCCTTCGACCCGGAAAAGCCGTTCGTGACCAGCGGCATCCGCCTGGGCACCCCCGCCGGCACCACCCGCGGCTTCGGCGAGGCCGAGTTCCGCCAGATCGCCCGCTGGATCGTCGAGGTGGTCGACGGGCTCGCCGCCGAGGGCGAGGACGGCAATGCCGAAGTCGAGGCCCGCGTGGCCGCCGAGGTCAAAGCGCTGTGCGCGAAGTTTCCGCTTTACGCGGGGATGTGAGCGCACGGCGACGCCGCCGGACCGGAGCCCTGCCCCGGGCCGCCGCCGCGGCCTTCCTCGCTGAAAACAGTCCACTGGACTGTTTCCCAAGCGCTCGGAAGCCCCCGGGATATTTTCACAAGGAAGAAAGAGGCGCCCTTGCCGGGGCGCCTTTTGTCGTCAGGCCAGACCGCGGCGGACCATGATCCAGACGGCGACCGCGCCCACCAGCAGCAGCCCCATCATCACCGCCGCCGCCACGTTCAGCGCCCCCGCCTGCCAGCGCGCCGAGGCGCCCAGCGGGCGCAGATAGCGCAGCAGCTCGGCATGGGCGCGGGCGGCGGCGGTGCTGTCCATCTGCCGCGCGACCTTGGGGCTGGCGGCCTGCGCCTGCGCCCTGAGCAGCACCCGCGCCGCCCGCCGCTGCCGCCGCGGCAGCGCACCGCCGCGGCGGCGGATCATGGTGGCGAGGTCGGGCTGGCTGCCCCGCCGCGCGCCGCCCAGCCGCTGCGCCATCAGGGCGGCGACCTCGTCAGCCATCGCCCGCACGTCGTCCTGCGCCATCGGTCCCCTGCTTTCCGCGATTCCTGACGGCAGGATATGCCCCTTGTCGCGGCTTCGCCAGAACGGCTAGAGCAGGGGCATGGAACTGTCGCTGACCATCACCGGCGCTGCCGGCCCGCTGCCCCCCGTCCTGCTGGCCCATGGCTTGTTCGGGCAGGCCCGCAACCTGGGGGTGATCGCCCGCGCCCTGGCCGAGACGCGGCAGGTGATCGCCGTCGACATGCGCAACCACGGCGATTCGCCCTGGGACCCAGGGCATGATTACGAGGCGATGGCCGCGGATCTGGCCGGGGTGATCGCCGCCCATGGCGGGCGCGCCGATGTGGTCGGGCACTCCATGGGCGGCAAGGCCGCGATGTGGCTGGCGCTGACCCGGCCCGAGCTTGTGCGGCGGCTGGTGGCGCTGGACATCGCCCCGGTCGCCTATGAGCACAGCCAGACCGGCATCATCGACGCGCTCGAGGCCACCGACTTGACCGGCATCAGCAGCCGCAGCGCCGCCGACCGGGCGCTGGCCGCGCAGCTGGATGACCCCGGGGTGCGGGCGTTCCTGCTGCAGTCGCTGGACCTGAAAGCCCAGCCGCCGCGGTGGAAGATGAACCTGGCAGCGCTGCGCACGCAGATGGGGCAGCTGACCGGCTGGCCCGGCGGCAGCGCCAAGTTCACCGGCCCGGCGCTGTTCCTGCATGGCGGCGACAGCCCCTATGTCGAGGCCGAGGGGAAGGCCGCCATCCGCACGCTGTTCCCGCAGGCCGAGATCGCCTGTCTCCCCGGCGCCGGTCACTGGCTGCACGCGGAAAAGCCGGCCGAGGTGGCCGGCCGAGTGGCCGCGTTCCTGAACGGCTGAGGGGCGTTACTCGGGGCCGTCCAGCGGATCCATGTCCTGGATCCGGCCCGCCGCATACCAGCTGACCGGCAGCGAGATCGCCGCCCCGATCGCCGCCGACAGCGCGATCGGCTGCCAGTGATAATACCCCATGACCAGCGCCACGATCACGCCGACACCGGCAAGCGTGGCCATCGAGACCGACAGAAGCAGCAGGAACAGACGCGGCATTCGCGACCCTTTCAGCAGATTTCCGCCCTATTCTGAATAACTTCGCCGCCGGCGCCTTGATCCAGATCAGACCGCGCAATTGGCGCAGAATGGCGTGTCGGGCAGCAGTTCCAGCCGCTTGGGCGGGATCGGGTTGCCGCAGCGCACGCAATCGCCGTATTCCCCCGCCTCGATCCGCGCCAGCGCCGCGTCGATCCGGCGCAGCTCGGCCTGATCGGAAAGCCCCAGCGCCGAGAGCACCTCATCCCCCTGCCGCTCGGTCGCGGCATCGTCCCAGTCCTGCGGCATGGGGTCGTCGAGCTGATCCTCGATCGACAGCAGCGAGGCCAGCAGCTCATCACGGCGGGCAGTCAGGATCTTGCGGGCAGTCTCGGGGGTCATGGCTCTCTCCGGTCGTTCGGGAGAGAGTGGGGCGAGACAACGGCTTGCGTCAAGTGGCCCGCAGAGGGCCGAAGGTCGCGGGCAGGTGCGGGCTTTGCGCGCAGCTGTCAGAAGCTGCGCCGCGAGTTTCGGCGGTGAGGCTTTATTAACCGCTCGCGGTGCAGACTGCGGGAATGTCGCGTTACATCAGACCGCGCCGCCATGGCGCCACGATCTTCTTCACGGTTGCGCTGGCGACACGCGGGTCGCAGCTGCTGGTCGCCGAAGTGGAGCTGCTGCGGCGGGCCGTCCGCGACACCCGCGCAGAACGCCCGTTTGCGATCGAGGCATGGGTGGTGCTGCCGGATCATCTGCACTGCATCTGGCGGTTGCCCGAGGGGGATACGGATTACGCGACGCGATGGCGTCTTATCAAGGCGCGGTTTTCGCGGGGTGTGGAGCCCGGTCCACGGCGCGCCAGCCATGTGGCGCGGCGCGAGCGCGCGGTGTGGCAGCGGCGGTTCTGGGACCATCACATCCGGGATGAAGGGGATTTCGCGGCGCATCTGCGCTATTGCTGGTTCAATCCGGTGAAGCACGGGCTGGTGGCGCGGGCGCAGGATTGGCCGCTCTCCTCGGTTCACCGCGAAATCGGCGGGCCGCGATGGGAATGGGCGACGGCCACGTAGGGTGCGTGGTTTCCACGCACCGTTGTGCGGTGGGGTGGTGCGTGCGGAGCACGCACGTACGTTTGCTTACCTTGCCATCCAGCGCAGATAGAATTGTAACATAGGATCAGTAATATACAGCACATCGTCCTTCCACTCGATAGGCGGCTCTCCCTTGAGCTTCTCCTTGGCTTCTCTTACCATGTAGTTAAGGGTATTTGTAATCTGCTGCTTTTGAGGAAGATCACTTTCCACCAATGTATTTCGAAGAGCATCACGGATGTCGTCATATTTTGTGGCGTCGCGAGGACCCGTAGAAGCAATGGCAAGCAACACCGCTTCATAAATATCTACAGTTTTACTGGATTTTCTTAGCTTTCGTGGACTACGATCCGTTCTTGTTTGGGGCCCATCGGCAAGAACCTTATAGGTTGGAAAGCCAAAATTCTCTGCGACCTGAGAATATATTCTTTCCTTATCTGCCTTGCTAATATCAAGATCCATCCAAGGATTGACTGTCTCCGTAACACCTATCGCTCTACACGCATTATTGCAGAACCTCTGCATAAGGATTGGGCTACCGTGAGCCTCAGCTGCAAACTCAGAGATGTCGGTTTCCGCAGCCTGAATGTGCAATTCCGGGAAACCGCGTCGGGCGATCTGTTGCAGTTCCAGTTCTTTCCAACTAGGTATCTCAATGTGGACAAATCTTCCTTGCATTTCAGGCTCTGCCGCGATTGCATCGAAAGCGCGGTGCGGTACAGCAATCAGAATTACGTCCAGTCCCTCAAAAATCTCCGACTTAAAGCTCCTGATAATTGCTTTCTGAATCTCAGAGCTCATATAATGAAAATCGTCTACAACTAAGCAGGTATTTAACTGCTTACAGGTTGACAAGACTGCCTGCTTAGCAGTAGAAAAATACTTAACTTGTTCCGTTGCTACTTCCTCCCTGTCGACTTTAACGACATATCTCAAGCCAGCGCTTGATTTCGTAGAGGAACTAGAGCTCACCTCGCTAGGCAAACCCATTTTCTCAGCGGCGGTTTTCCAAAACTCTTCCGCTGATTCAACCTGCCCACCCTGTATAGAGACACTTTCACGTTTGCTCAATACACGTTGGCAAAGAACTGATTTTCCGATTTTGTAGGGCCTGTAATGCAAATTATCTGATACTTGTCGTCTAGTGCGGTCTGAAGCTTTTCCTCAAGCTTAAGATTATCTCGCTGAACATAAGTCAGAACAGGCATACCGCCAGCAACAAAGACCTCACCAACTCTTGCCATTTTCACCCATCCATCTTCAACGCCGAAATAAATGCGCTCTGCGGGATCTCCACCTTGCCGAACTGCCGCATCTTCTTCTTCCCGGCCTTCTGCTTCTCCAGCAGCTTCTTTTTCCGGGTCGCGTCGCCGCCGTAGCATTTCGCGGTCACGTCCTTGCGCAGGGCGGCGAGGGTTTCGCGGGCGATCACCCTCCCGCCGATTGCCGCCTGGATCGGGATCTTGAACATGTGGCGGGGGATCAGGTCTTTCAGCTTTTCGACCATGGCGCGGCCTCTGGCCTCGGCGCGGTCGCGGTGGACCATGATCGACAGCGCGTCCACCGGCTCGTCGTTGACCAGGATCGACATCTTGACCAGGTGATCCTCGCGGTATTCGCTGATCTGGTAATCGAAGCTGGCGTAGCCCTTGGTGACTGATTTCAGCCGGTCGTAGAAATCGAACACCACCTCGGCCAGCGGCAGGTCATAGATCACCATGGCGCGGTTGCCGGCGTAGGTCAGGTCCAGCTGGATGCCGCGGCGGTCCTGGCACAGTTTCAGCACGTCGCCCAGATATTCGTCGGGCACCATGATCGTAGCCTTGATGCGGGGCTCTTCGATATGGTCGACCAGGGTCAGGTCGGGCATGTCGGCGGGGTTGTGCAGGTCGCGCATCTCGCCGTCGCGCATGAACAGGTGGAACACCACGCTGGGGGCGGTGGTGATCAGGTCCAGGTCGTATTCGCGTTCCAGCCGGTCACGGATCACCTCGAGATGCAAGAGCCCCAGGAACCCGCAGCGGAAGCCGAAGCCGAGCGCGGCCGAGGTCTCCATCTCATAGCTGAAGCTGGCGTCGTTCAGGGCCAGCTTCTCGATGGCGTCGCGCAGCGCCTCGAAGTCGTTGGCGTCGACCGGGAACAGGCCGCAGAACACCACCGGCTGCGCGGGCTTGAAGCCGGGCAGCGGCACTTCGGTCGGCTTGCGCTCATGGGTGATGGTGTCGCCGACGCGGGTGTCGCGGACCTGCTTGATCGAGGCGGTGAACACGCCGATCTCGCCCGGGCCCAGCTCGGCGATGTCCTTCATCGCCGGGGTCAGCACCGCCAGCTTGTCCAGCCGGTAGCTGGCGCCGGTCTGCATCATGCGGACCTGGTCGCCCTTGCGGATCACCCCGTCCATGACCCGGATCATCACCACCACGCCCAGATAGGGGTCGTACCAGCTGTCGACCAGCATCGCCTTGAGCGGCGCATCGCGGTCGCCCCTGGGGGCCGGCAGGCGGGTGACGATGGCTTCCAGAACGTCGGGGATGCCAAGGCCGGTCTTGGCGGAAATCTCCACCGCGTCCTGGGCGTCGATGCCGATCACATCCTCGATCTGTTCCTTGACCCGCGCGGGCTCGGCCGCGGGCAGGTCGATCTTGTTCAGCACCGGGACGATCTCGTGCCCCGCGTCGATGGCCTGATAGACATTGGCCAGCGTCTGCGCCTCGACCCCCTGCGTCGCATCCACCACCAGCAGCGAGCCCTCGACCGCGCGCATGGACCGGCTGACCTCATAGGCGAAGTCGACGTGGCCGGGGGTGTCGATCAGGTTCAGCACATAGGTCTGGCCGTCCCTGGCCGGATAGCTGATCCGCACCGTGTTGGCCTTGATGGTGATGCCGCGCTCGCGCTCGATATCCATGCTGTCGAGCATCTGCTCTTTCATGTCGCGCTCGGCGACGGTGCCGGTCAGCTGGATCAGCCGGTCGGCCAGCGTGGATTTGCCGTGGTCGATATGGGCCACGATCGAGAAGTTGCGGATGAGATCAAGCTGGGTCATGCGCCGCTATTACAGCGCCCCGCGCGTTGCGGAAAGGGGGCTTAGCGGCGCCCCGCCAGCCGCAGTTCGCGCCACATGGCGAAAGCGCCGGAACCCACGATCAGCGCGGCCCCGGCCAGCGTCAGCGCGTCGGGGCGTTCGCCGAACACCACCACCGCCACCACCAGCGCAAAGACCAGCCGCGTATAGCGCAAAGGCGCGACCAGCGAGGCCTCGCCCACCCGGGTCGCCACGATCATCATCGCATAGCCCGCGACGCCGACGGTGATGCAGGCGGCAAAGCCCGCGGCCTCGGCCGGGGTGGGCAGGCGCAGCGCCTCGCCCCGCAGCAGAGCCAGCGCCAGCCCGCCCGGGATCAGCGTGGCAAAGGCGCTGGCCGACAGCTGGTGCGACAGGATGTGGCGCGGCATTCGCCGCGTGGCCAGGTCGCGCAGCGCCAGCCCTGCCACCCCGATCAGCGCTAGCACCGAACGCGGCTCGAACCCGCCAGTGCCGGGGCGGATGATCATCAGCACCCCCGCGAACCCCACCAGGATCGCGGTCCAGCGCCGCCAGCCCACGCGCTCGCCCAGAAACAGCGCGCCGCCCAGCACCAGCGCCAGCGGCAGCGCCTGCAGGATCGCCGAGGCCGAGGACAGGTCGGTCAGTGCCAGCGCCATGACGAAACCCATCGAGCCCACGACCTCGCCCAGGTTGCGCAGCAGCACCGGCCGCGCCAGAAGGTCGCGGGTCCACAGCCGCCCGCCCTGCCGGGCCAGCAGCACCCAGAACACCACCATCCCCAGCACGCCGATGGTCGCCAGCACCTGCCCCGCCGGCAGGCTGGCCGACAGGGTCTTGATCAGCGCATCCTCAAACGCGAAGGCCGCCATCGAGCCGGTCATCAGCATCACCGCCTGGCGATTTCCCGCCGCCGGGTCGGGAACGGCCGGCGGTGCGGGCCGGATCGAGGACGGCAGCGCCGGCGCCACCGGGATCGCGCCCGGGATCGGCGCGGCGTCCGGTACGGAACCAGGCTGTGGAACCGGCTGTGGGCGTGCATTACCGTTCATGGCACCGGATTTCATGGCACCCTCATGGTGGCGAATATGGCGGTCATGTCCCAGCCAGTGCTAGACTGCCCGCGTTCCGTCAAGCACCAAAGGCGCCAGCATGAAGTTCCACGTTCCAGACATGAGCTGCGGCCACTGCCGCGCCGCCATCGAACAGGCGATCGCCGCCGCCGGGGGGACCGTCTCGGTCGACCTGGACAGCCGCACGGTGACCATCTCGGGGCTTGACGCCGCCCGCGCCACCGCGGTGCTGGCCGAGGCCGGCTACAGCGCCACCCCCGCGACCTGACTGGCGCGCGATTCGCGCCCGCGCGTCCCGGGCCACCGGACCGCCGCGCCCCGCAAGGGCCGCATCTGGTGGCCGCCGCCTGCGACACCACTGCCCATGGAACGGGCGCGGGTTTTGTTGCCCCGCACCCGCGGCGGTGGTATTTTCCGGCACAGCCGCCACCGGCGGACACCAAGACAAACGACTGCCGCAAGCGCAGCACCCCGAGGACAGGAGATTCCCATGATGAAACCCGTCGTGGCCGTGGCCGCCATCCTGCTGACCACCCCCTTTGCCGTGGCCGGTCCCATCGACAACGCCTGCATCCGTTCCGACCGCGGCGCGCGCAGCCCCGGGCTGTGCGGCTGCATCCAGCAGGTCGCCAACATGACGCTGTCGCGCGCCGACCAGCGGCGGGCGGCCGGGTTCTTCAAGGACGCCCAGCAGGCGCAGGACGTGCGCATGTCCAAGACCGCCGCCGACAACCAGTTCTGGGCGCGCTACAAGACCTTCGCCAGCACCGCCGAGGCCTATTGCGGGCGATGAGCCGCCGCGCCCGCATCGTGGTGCTGACCGGCGCGGGGCTGTCCGCCGAAAGCGGGCTGGCCACGTTTCGCGACGGCGGGGGCTTGTGGGAACAGCACCGGGTCGAGGATGTGGCGACGCCGCAGGCGTTCCGCCGCGACCCGGCGCTGGTGCTGCGCTTCTACGACCAGCGCCGCGCCGGAGCGGCGGCTGCCCGCCCCAATGCCGCGCATCAGGCGCTGGCGCGGCTGAGCCGGGCCGAGGGCGTCACCCTGATCACCCAGAATGTCGACACGCTGCTGGAACATGCAGGCGCGCGCGACGTGATCCACATGCACGGGCGGCTGGACCAGGCGCTCTGCCCCGCCTGCGACCGGCGCTGGCCGGCGCCCCGGACCATGGCGGTGGGCCTGCCCTGCCCCGATTGCGCCACCCCCGGGGCGCGCCCGGACATCGTGTGGTTCGGCGAGATGCCCTATCACATGGACCGGATCGAACAGGCGCTCGACCGCGCCGATATCTTCGCGGCCATCGGCACCTCGGGCAATGTCTACCCGGCTGCGGGCTTCGTCGACGTGGCCCGCGACAACGGCGCGGAAACGATCGAGCTCAACCTCGCCGCAACCGCCCCCGGCCGCTTCGACCGGGTGATCGCGGGCCCCGCCACCAGCACCGTCCCCGCCTGGGTCGCGGCGCTGCTGGACTGAGGCGCGCGCCGTTCCGGCCCCCTTTTCTTCTGTCCGGAAATATCCCGCGGGCTTTCGAGCGCCCGGAAAACAGTCCAGTGGACTGTTTTCAGCGAGGAAGGCCACGGCAGTGGCCCGGGCAGAGCCCCGGTCCCACTCTCGCCATCACGAAAACCGCCGCAACCGCAGCGCATTGGTCACCACGAACACCGAGGACAGCGCCATCGCCGCCGCCCCCAGCATCGGCGACAGCCGCGGCCCGCCGAAGGGCACCAGCACCCCCATGGCCACCGGGATCAGCGCCACGTTATAGGCGAAGGCCCAGAACAGGTTCTGCCGGATATTGCGCATCACCGCCCGGCTCAGCCGGATGGCGCGGGGGACCGAGGCCGGATCGCCCGAGGACAGCACCACCTCGGCCGCCTCGATCGCCACGTCGGTGCCCGAGCCGATGGCGATGCCGGTCTCGGCGGCGGCCAGCGCCGGGGCGTCGTTGATGCCGTCGCCGACGAAGACGCTGCCCTCGCCCATGGCGCGGATCGCGTCCAGCTTGCCCTCGGGCAGGACGCCGCCGGTGACGTGGTCCATGCCGAGCCGGGCGCCGACCGCATCCGCCGCCGCCTGCACGTCGCCGGAAATCAGCCGCGTCTGGATGCCCAGCCCATGCAGCCCGGCAATCGCCGCGGCCGAGGTCTCGCGCAGCGGGTCGGCCATCGCCATCACCGCCACATGGGCGCCGTCCAGCGCCACATGCACCGGGGTCGCGGGCTCGGCCGACAGCGCCTCGGCGCGGGCGATCAGCGCGGGCTCGGGGGTGATCCCGGCCTCGGACAGGGCGCGGGCGTTGCCGATCAGCACCGCACGGCCCTCGACCGTGGCCGCCAGCCCGCGCCCGGCCGAGGCCGACACGCCGCTGGCCGCGGCAGGCGCAATTCTGCGCGCCCGCGCCGCCTCGATCACCGCCGCGGCCAGCGGATGTTCGGACTGCGCCTCGGCACCCGCGGCCAGCCGCAGGACCTCATCCTCGGCAACCCCGCCCGCAACCTCCAGCGCGACCAGCGCCGGGCGGCCCATGGTCAGGGTGCCGGTCTTGTCGAACCCGACCACCCGCGCGTCGGCCAGCCGCTGCAAGGCGTCGCCGCGGCGGAACAGGATGCCCAGCTCGGCCCCGCGCCCGGTGCCGACCATGATCGAGACCGGCACCGCCAGCCCCATCGCACAGGGGCAGGCGATGATCAGCACCGAGATGGCGGACACCAGTGCCACCGCCAGCCCGGCCCCCAGCGCCAGCCAGACCGCAAAGCTCAGCACCGCCAGCGCGATCACCACCGGCACGAACACCCGCGTCACCTTGTCGACCAGCCCCTGCACCGGCAGCTTGGCGGCCTGCGCGTCCTCGACCATGCGCACGATCCGCGCCAGCGCGGTGTCGGCGCCCGTGGCCGTCACCCGGTAGACCAGCGCCGAGGCTCCGTTCACAGTCCCCCCGGTCACCGGATCGCCGGGGGCCTTGGCGACGGGCAGCGGCTCGCCAGTCAGCATGGATTCGTCGATGGCGCCTTCGCCCTTGACCAGCTCGCCATCGACGGCGACGCGGCCGCCGGGCAGCAGCTGCACCAGATCGCCGGGGACCAGCTCGGCCACCGCGACCTCGACCGGCTCGCCCGCGCGGATGACGCGGGCGGTGGCGGGGGCGAGCTCGACCAGCCGCCGGATCGCCTGCCCCGCCCGGCCCCGTGCCCGCGCCTCGAGCCAGCGGCCCAGCAGGATCAGGGTGACGATGACGGCCGCGGCCTCGTAATACACATGCACACCGCCCTCGGGCAGCACGCCGGGCGCGAATGTGGCGACTGTGGAGTAAAGGAACGCCGCCCCCGCCCCCATCGCCACCAGGCTGTTCATTTCCGGCGCGCCGCGCAGCAGCGCCGGAATGCCGATGGTAAAGAAGATCCGCCCCGGTCCGGCCAGCACCGCCAGGGTCAGCAGGAACTGCAGGATCCACAGCGGCTGCGTGCCGACCATCGACATCAGCCAGTGGTGGAACGGCGGGTAGGCGTGGCCGCCCATTTCCATGATAAACACCGGCAGGGTCAGCGTCGCAGACAGGATCATCCGGCGGCGCATCGCGCCGGCCTCATCCTCGGGCGGCGGGGCGTCGGGGGCATCCTCGGGCGCGCTGGCCTTGTAGCCCGCGCGCGTCACCGTCCCTGCCAGTGCCTGCGGGGAAATCCCCGGCGCATGGGTGACGGTGACCGAGCGGGTGGCGAGGTTGGCCACCGCCGTGGTGACGCCGGGCAGGGCCAGCAGCGCGCGCTCGACCCGCCCGGTGCAGGACGCACAGGTCATGCCCTCGACCGACAGCCGGGTGCTGTCCAGCGCGGCGGGGTAGCCGGCGCGGCCCACGGCCTCGATCGCCGGGGCAAGGGCGGCCGCGTCATCAAGCTCCAGCCGCGCGCGGCGGGTGGCCAGGTTGACGCTGGCCGCGGCAACGCCGGGCACGGCGGCAAGCGCGCGCTCGGCCCGGCCGACGCAGGAGGCGCAGCTCAGGCCCTCGAGCTGCAGTTCGATCTGTCTGGGGTGTTGCATGGGATGCCTCTTCGATTCGCATGGATGTCAGGATCGAAGAAGCGGGCCGGCGGGCCCTGCGGGCGGCCCGGCGGCTCGGCCGCAGCCTCGGCCGGGCGCCGCGGCGGCATCCGGTCCCGGGGCTGCGCGACGCGCGGGGGCTGCGCGGTGACCCGCCGCCCGCGCTGGTGACAGCGGCAGCCGCGCCCGCCCTGCCCGCGGCACAGATGCGCCGGGCGCACCGCGGCACGGCGCGCCGGGGTAGCGGCAGGGGTCGGTTTGCTGGAGTTGCAGCACATGGGCGGGGTTCCTTACGCCATCACGATATGGGCGCGAAACCGCGCCGCTGCAACCGTCACGCTGCTTTGAGTTGAAACCGCCGCCGCCGCAGGTTAGCGCTGGGGGCCAAAACCAAGTCTGGAACCACGCCCGAAATCAACGGGGGACAGGACACCGATGACCGGCCGCATGAACCGCCGCCAGATGATGATGCTGTCGCTGCCGCTCATGGCCGCGCCCTCGGCGCTGCTGGCGCAGGCGGCAAGGCCCACGGCTGCCGCCGCGCCTGCCGCTGCTGCCGCGACCCCGGCGGCACCGCGCAGCCGCGCGCCCTATGACCCCGCCCCGACCGAGGTCGCGATCCGCGACGGGTTCGAGGTCGGCTCGATCATCGTGGTGTCGAACCAGTATTACCTTTACCACGTCATCGCCCCGGGCCGGGCGGTGCGCTACGGCGTCGCCGTCGGCACCGCCGAGCTGGTCTGGAAGGGCCGCGCCGTGGTCGGGCGCAAGGTCGAATGGCCCAGCTGGACCCCCACGCCGGCGATGATCGAGCGCAAGCCCGAGCAATATGCCAAATATGCCAACGGGATGCCGGGCGGGCCGCAGAACCCGCTGGGGGCGCGGGCGCTGTATCTGCACACCGTCTCCGGGCAGGACACCTCGATCCGCATCCACGGCACCACCGAGCCGGGATCGATCGGGCGGGCGGTGTCGAACGGCTGCATCCGGATGCGCAACGAGGCGGTGATGGACCTGTTCGACAAGGTGCCGCTGGGCACCCCGGTCTACGTCTACTGAGCTTGCAGCCGACCGAATTCCAGCTGAACGCGCTGACCGGGCTGGCAGGCGCCGGGTTCGATGCAATCATCGACGCGCGCTCGCCGTCCGAGTTCGCCGAGGACCACCTGCCCGGCGCGATCAACCTGCCGGTTCTGGACGACGCGCAGCGGGCCGAGGTCGGCACCATCTACAAGCAGGTCTCGCCCTTTCACGCCCGCAAGATCGGCGGCGCGCTGGCCGCGGCCAATGTCGCGCGCCATGTGGCGGGGCCGCTGGCGGGCCACGGTGGCGGCTGGCGGCCGCTGGTCTATTGCTGGCGCGGCGGGCAGCGTTCCGGCGCATTCGCGACGATCCTGGCGCAGATCGGCTGGCGCACCGCGCGGCTGTCGGGCGGCTGGAAAAGCTGGCGCGCGCTGGTGCTGGATCAGGTCGAACGCCGCGGCCCGCCCGCGCCGGTGGTGGTGCTGGACGGCAATACCGGCGCCGCCAAGACCGAGATCCTGCATCTTCTGGCCGCGCGCGGGGTGCAGGTGGTCGACCTCGAGGGGCTGGCCAACCACCGCGGCAGCCTGTTCGGCGCGCGCCCCGGCGGCCAGCCGGCGCAGAAGCTGTTCGAGACGCGGCTGGCGATGGCGCTGGCCGGGCTCGATCCCGCGCGGCCGGTGGTGGTCGAGGCGGAAAGCTCTCGCATCGGCGGGCTGGCGCTGCCGCGGGCGATGTGGCGGGCGATCTGCGAGGCGCCGCGGCTGCGGCTGTCGGTGCCGGTGGCGGCCCGCGCCGCCTATACCGCCCGCGCCTATGCCGATGCGGTCTTGGAACCCGGCCGGGTCGAGGCCACCGTCGCCCGGCTTGCCCCCCTGCACCCGGCCGAGCGGATCGAGGACTGGCGCGCCCTGGCGCAGCGCGGCGAATGGGCGGCGCTGGCCGAGGGGCTGATGCGCCACCACTACGACCCGCGCTATGAAAAGCACCGCGCCCGCCACGACGCGCTTGAGCGCGCGGTGATCGGGGTCGAGCGGCTGGACGCGGCCGGGCTGGAGGATGCCGCCGCCCGGGTCGAGGCCGCGGTGGCCGGGCTGCATCCGCAGGGTCTGTAAAGGGAACGGCCGCGCGATCTGCGCGGCCGCAACCGGGGGTTTTCCACCCCCATCGTCGTATACGACGATCCCCGGAGGGTATTTTCACCAGAAAGAAGCCCTCTGGTTCAGTGCGCGGCGCCGTGGCCGCTGTGATCGTCATTTCCGCCGGCGGGGGCGAAGTCGTTGTCCACCCGCAGCGCCACCGGCACCGTGCCGCAGGCGCCGAAGTCCAGCGTCAGCTCGAACTCGTCGCCCTGCGCCATCGGCGCCTTGGTGGCCATGAACATGACGTGATCGCCGCCCCGCTCCAGCGCGTGGGTGGTGCCGGCGGGGATGGTGATGCTGTCGACCTGCACCATCGACATCACGCCGTTTTCCTCGACATGGGTGTGCAGCTCGGCGCGGTCGGTGACCTGCGGGGCGCTGGCCGCGCCCAAGACGCAATCGGCGCTGCCATTGTTGGTGATCGACATGAAGGCGGCGCCGACCGAGGGGTTGGTCGAGCGGGCATAGGCGTTGGTCACGGTGATGTCCTGCGCCAGCACGGCCGCGGGCAGGATGGCCGCCAGCGCGGCCGCGATGAAGGAAGTGCGGTTCATGGGAAATCTCTTGTTCCTGATGTGGCAGTATCGTCGACTCAACCCAACGCCGGCGGCGGGCCGCGGGCCTGGGGGGCAGGACGATCCGCCGTGGCAGGAACGGAGGCGACGGCCAGCAGCGCTGCCTGCGGCGGCCCGGCGGGGCGCCGGGGCAGCACCGGCGGCAGGTCCAGCGCGGCGATCAGCGCCGTCGCCATGTCGGGGCAGTAATGGGCGTGGCTCTGGGGGGCCGGGTCGCCCGGCAGGGCGGCGCGGGTGACGACCACCACGGCGCTGCCGGTGCACAGCACGATCTCGGACCCGTGGCGCAGCTGCCCGCGCGCCATCCCCAGCGCAATGCTGGTCAGCAGCATCAGCAGGACGAGGGACAGGCGCAGCATCGGGATCATCGCCGGCAGTCTACGCCGTGAGAGGCCGGGGACCAAGGGGGTGCGTCCGGCAGCGGCGCCGGCGGGACAGGGGGACCGCCGGGCGCGCAACGCCCAAAGCCCCGCCGCTCGGGCAGGGCTTGCAGCATGGCATGGACAGAACGGGGGCGAATCGCAGCGGACCCTGTGGGCCATGGCGCCGCGACCCGCCCGCGGGCGGTCAGGCCTTGGCCAGGTCGCGCTTGATCTTCAGCGCGCGGGGCGACAGCTCATCGTCCTTGGCCTTGGCCAGGAACGCATCCAGCCCGCCGCGGTGGTCGACAGAGCGCAGCGCCGCGGCCGAGATGCGCAGCGAATAGGACTGCCCCAGCTTGTCCGACATCAGCGTGACATCGTTCAGGTTCGGCAGGAACCGGCGGCGGTTCTTGTTGTTGGCATGGCTGATGGTGTTGCCGGACATCGGCCCCTTGCCGGTCAGTTCGCAGACGCGCGACATGATCTTGATCCTTCGTTGCAGCGACCGGCCCCGCTGCGGCCGGTGCCGGAAATTGAAAGGGCGCTTGCCAAGGCAGCGCCCGGAAATCCGTTGTGCGTGGATAGGGTCGCCCGCGTCCTGCGTCAACCCCGAATCGCCGCGCCCCCCTGCGGCGGCCCGCAGGCTTGGCAATGGCGCCCCGGACCAATACCACACCGGCAACCGCCAGCCAGAGGGACCGACGATGCCCGAGACTCTTGCCGCCGCCCGTGATCCTGCCGCCGATCCCGCCGCAGAGCTTGCCGCCCGCGTGGCGGCGGGGGAACGCCGCGCGCTGGCCCGCGCGATCACGCTGATCGAAAGCACCCGGGCCGATCACCGCGAACAGGCGGTGGCGCTGCTGGCCGCCCTGCCCCGGCGGCAGGCGCTGCGCATCGGGCTGTCGGGCACGCCGGGGGTGGGCAAGTCCACCTTCATCGAGGCCTTCGGGCTGATGCTGACCGGGCTGGGGCTGCGGGTGGCGGTGCTGGCGGTCGATCCGTCCTCGGCGCGCTCGGGCGGCTCGATCCTGGGCGACAAGACGCGGATGGAGCAGCTGTCGCGCAATCCAAACGCCTATATCCGCCCCTCGCCCTCGCGCGCGGAACTGGGCGGCGTCGCCCGCCGCACCCGCGAGACCGTGCGGCTGTGCGAGGCCGCGGGCTTTGACGTGGTGCTGATCGAGACGGTGGGCGTCGGACAAAGCGAAACCCTTGTCGCCGAGATGAGCGACCTGTTCGTCCTGCTGCTGGCTCCCGCGGGCGGCGACGAATTGCAGGGCGTCAAGCGCGGGATCATGGAAATGGCCGACCTGATCCTGGTCAACAAGGCGGATGGAGAACTCAAGGCCACCGCCAACCGCACCGTCTCGGATTACGCGGGCGCGCTGCGGCTGCTGCGCAAGCGCCCGCAGGATCCCGAGGGGTTTCCCAAGGCGCTGCCAGTCTCGGCCGTCGAGGGCGGCGGGCTGTCGCGCGCCTGGGAGGAGATGCAGGCGCTGGCCCGATGGCGGCGCGAGACCAGCCATTTCGACCGCCACCGCGCCGAACAGGCACAAAGCTGGTTCCTGTCCGAGGTCCGCGCCGGGCTGCTCGCCCGGCTGGAGCGCGAACCCGCCGCATCGAAGCTGGCCACGCTCGGCGCGCAGGTGGCTGCCGGCCAGGCCGACCCGGTGGCCGCCGCCGCGGACATGCTCGACTTCCTCGGCTGACCTCTGCCCGGTCTTTGGTGCCCAAATATCCCGGGGGCGCGGGGGCTGGCCCCCGCCCTGACAGCCCGGAAATAAACGCCCGATCCGCGGCTGCGCGCCCGCGCGAATCGGATATGGTAAGGGTATGGACACGCTGCCCCTCACCCCCGATTCCGCCGCGCTTTACCAGGCGCTGATCCGCCGCGACCCGGCCTATGAGGGCCGCGCCTGGGTCGGCGTCGCCACCACCGGCATCTTCTGCCGCCTGACCTGCCCGGCGCGCAAACCCCGCCCGGAAAACTGCCGCTGGTTCGCCAGCCCCGCCGAGGCGCTGGCCGCGGGATTTCGCCCCTGCCGGCGCTGCCACCCGCTGGGCGCCGAGGCCGAGGGCGATGCGGTGCTGCGCCGGATGCTCGACGCGCTCGAGGCCGATCCCGGGCGGCGCTGGACCGAGGCCGATGTGGCCGCGCTGGGGCTGGACCCCTCGACGGTGCGCCGCGCCTTCAAGCGCCATTACGGGATGAGCTTTCTGGAACTCGCCCGGCAGATGCGGCTGCGCGAAGGCGCGCGGGCGCTGGCCGAGGGCGCGCCGGTGATCGCGGCGCAGCTGGACGCGGGATTTGACAGCGCCAGTGGCTTTCGCGACGCCTTCGCGCGGCTGTTCGGCCATCCGCCGGCGGCGATGGCGGGGGGCGCGCAGGGGCTGGTGGCGGAATGGCTCGACACGCCGCTGGGCGGGATGATCGCGGTGGCGGATGCGCATAGCCTGCATCTGCTCGAGTTCACCGACCGCAAGGGGCTGGCGGCCGAACTGCAGCGCCTCTCCAAGGCGGCGGGCGGGCGGATCGGGCTGGGCCGCACCAGCGTCACCGACGCGGCCGAGGCGCAGTTGCAGCGCTATTTCGCCGGCGAAAGCGGCGATTTCGAGCTGCAGCTGACCCTGCACGGCACCCAATTCCTGCGCCAGGTCTGGGAAGAGCTGCGCCGCATCCCCCCCGGCGCCACCGTCAGCTATGGCGAGCTTGCCGCCCGCATCGGGCGGCCCAGCGCGGTGCGGGCGGTGGCGCGGGCGGTGGGCTCGAACCAGATCGCCATCGTGGTGCCCTGTCACCGGGTGATCGGCGCCGACGGCAGCCTGACCGGCTATGCCGGCGGGCTGTGGCGCAAGCAGGCGCTGATCGCGATCGAGCGGAAGCTGGCGGCGGGCTGAGGCGCGCTTGCGTCGCGGCCGGAGCGGGCGCCAGCCCCGGCCACTTCCCTGGCCGTCCTCGCTGAAAACAGTCCACCGAATTGTTTTCCGCGCGGCAGGACCTGGGGTTTTGCACCCCCGGACCCCGAGGATATTTTCACAAGGAAGAACTCGGGCCCTTGCACCTTGCGGGCCGCTGGTCGAGACCACGGGGGTTTCTGGAAGGAGCCTTGCATGATCCGCCGGCGCGCGTTGCTGTCCTGGTTTGCACTTGCTGCCGCCGCTCCGGCAGGGGCGGCGCCGCTGCGGGAACCCGCGGCGGTGCCGGGCGGACTGGCGCTGCTGCTGGTGGAATCGCCGGGCTGCCCGTTCTGCGCGGCGTTCCGGCGCGAGGTTCTGCCGGGGTATGCGGCGCGGGCCGAGGGGCGGGCGGCGCCCGTCGTGCCGGTGCCGCTGGAAGGGCCGTGGCCCGACGGGCTGGCGCTGGCGGGCGCGCCTTATGCGACGCCGACCTTCATCCTGCTGCGCGACCGGGTCGAGGTCGGGCGCTTTCAGGGCTATGAATCGCCCTCATGGTTCTGGCGCGAGCTGGGGGCGCTTATGGCCGCGGCGGGCTGAGTGCCGCGGGGCTTTTGTCAAGCCGCCCGCTGGGTTAAGGGGGTGCCTGTATCCACCGGCGACACGGCGAAAGGACCCCCTCATGCACGACATCCGCGTGATCCGCGACGACCCGGCCGCGTTTGATGCCGCGCTTTCCCGGCGCGGGCTGGCGCCGCTGTCGCCTGAAATCCTGGCGCTGGACGCCGAGCGCCGCGCCCGCATCAACGCCGCCGAGACCGCACAGGCCGAGCAGAACCGCGCCAGCAAGGAGGTTGGCGCCGCCAAGGCGCGCGGCGACGAGGCGGCGTTCGAGGAACTGCGCACGCTGGTCGCCGCCAAGAAGGCCGAGGTCGCCGCCATGCAGGCCGAGGCCGAGGCGCTGGACGCCGAGTTGCGCGACCTGCTGATGACCATCCCGAACCTGCCGCTGGAGAGCGTGCCCGAGGGGGCGGACGAAAACGACAACCTGGAAATCCGCCGCTGGGGCGAGCCGCGGGCGCTGGACTTCACCCCCGTCGAGCATTTCGAGATCGCCGGTGTCCGCCCGGGCATGGATTTCGCCACCGCCGCCAAGCTGTCGGGGGCGCGTTTCGTCATGCTGACCGGCGCGGTGGCGCGCATCCACCGGGCGCTGGCGCAGTTCATGCTGGACCTGCATGTCGACCGCCACGGGCTGACCGAGGTCTGGGCGCCGGTCCTCGTGCTGCCCGCGATGATGGAGGGCACCGGCCAGCTGCCCAAGTTCGGCGAGGACAGCTATCAGACCCGCGAGGGCTGGTGGCTGATCCCGACCGCCGAGGTGACGCTGACCAACACCGTCCACGGCGATCTGGTCGAGCACGCCACCCTACCCCGCCGCATGGTCGCGCATTCGCAGTGCTTCCGCTCCGAAGCCGGGTCGGCGGGCCGCGACACCACCGGGATGCTGCGCCAGCACCAGTTCGAAAAGGTCGAGATGGTGTCGATCACCGACGCCGAGTCGGGGCTGGCCGAGCATGAGGCGATGACGCGGCGCGCCGAGGCCGTGCTCGAGGCGCTGGGGCTGCCCTATCGCACCATCGTGCTGTGCACCGGCGACATGGGGTTCGGCGCCCGCATCACCCATGATCTCGAGGTCTGGCTGCCCGGACAGAACCGCTACCGAGAGATTTCCAGCGTCAGCTATTGCGGCGATTTCCAGGCGCGGCGAATGAACGCCCGCTATCGGCCCGCGGGCGGCGGCAGGCCCGAGTTCGTGCACACGCTGAACGGCTCGGGGCTGGCGGTGGGGCGCACGCTGATCGCGGTGCTGGAAAACGGGCAGCAGGCGGACGGCTCGGTCGAGCTGCCGGCGGTGCTGAAGCCCTATCTGGGCGGCGCATCGCGGCTGACCGCCGGCGGAGAGCTTTCCTGACCCCGGGAAAACCATATGATGCCGGGATTGCGATGGACCCGGGCCCGGCACGGGGCGTTGCAGAGCCATGAACCGGAACCTGCAGGTGCTGATCGAGGTGGCGACGGCGGGCGGCTTTGCCGTCTCGGCCCTGCTGACGTCGTTGCGCACCCTGTCAGGCTGGGCGCCGGTCACCAGCACCCCCCTGTCCTTCGAGCGCACGCTGACGGGGCGGATGTCGCTGGGCGGCGGCGCGGGCGAGCTGTCGCTGCTGGGGCTGGTGGCGCAGCCGACCACGGCGATTCTGTGGGCGCTGCTGGCGGCGGTGCTGGCGGCGGTGGTGCTGCATCTGGCAGCCCGGCTGCGGGCGCGGCGGGCGGCGCCGCAGCCCCCGGCGATCGCGCTGGGGCTGGCGATGGCGGCGCTGTGGCCCTGGGTGATCGGCCCCGCGCCGCTGCCGGGGCTGGCGCTGGCCGCGGGTGCCTGCACCGCGCTGACGCTGGGGCTCGCCTGGCAATGCGATGCCGTGCAGGGACAGGCAGAGCCGATCCCGGGGGTCGAGATCCCGCGGGCGCCGGGGGCCTCGGCGCTGGCCTTCGTCGCGGGCTGGGTGGTGATGGCGGCGACCAGCGCGCTGGGGCTGGTGCTGTTCGACTTGGGGATGGGGCTGGAACGCGCGATCCTGCTGGGGCTGCTGGTGGCGGCGCTGGCCGCGGCCTGGGTGCAGCTGCGCCTGCCCCGGCTGGTGATGTTTTCTGCCGCCGCGATCTGGGCGATGATCGGCATCGCGGCCGCGACCGCCGGCACCAGCATCACCATCGCAACCGCCTGCGTGCTGGGTATTTCGGCGGTGGCGGTGGTGGTGGTGCGCACCACCACCTGAGCGGCCGCCCGGCGCGGAAACGCCGTCGCCAGCGCGGGGTTTCCTGATAGGATCACACAGGCAAGGATGGTCCGGGCGGCAACGGCCCGACGCAGCGCCGGAGGAGCCGATGTCCGTTGACGCGATTGCACCTGGGGATGCGCCGCAGGGGCGCCGCCTCGTCCCGCCCCTGCCCGGCACCGACCGGCAGCAGGCGTTCCTGCTGCAGCTGGGCGACGCCCATGCCGCGCTGCACGATCCCGCCGCGATCATGCAGACCAGCGCCCGGCTGCTGTGCGAGCATCTGGACGCGGACCGGACGCTGTATCTGGGCATCGAGGACGCGGACGGCGAGCGGCAGTGCCACGTCCGCGGCCAGTACAGCCGGCATTTCCCGCCGCTGCCCGAACGGTTCGACGACGATGCCAGCAGCCTCGGCTGGGTCAGCGCGCAGCTGCGGCTGGGCCGGCCGGTGGTGGTCGCCGACGCCGCCACCGACCGGCGGCTGGACACGGCGGTGCGCCGCGCCTGGCTGGCCACCGGGGTGCTGGCCCTTGTGGCGGTGCCGCTGCTGCGCAACGGCCGCGAGGTGGTGCATTTCGGCTGCCACCACCATTCGGCCCGGCGCTGGACCGACGCCGAGGTGGAGCTGATCGCCGAGGTGGCCGAGCGCACCCGCGCCGCCGTCGAGCGCGCCCGCGCCGAGACCGCCCTGCGCGCCAGCGAGGCCAAGTACCGCGCCATCGTCGATTCCATCAACGAGGGCATTGCCCTGATCGAGGCGGTGACCGACGGCGCCGGCGCGGTGTCGGACCTGGTGTTCCGCGAGGTGAACCCGGCCTTTGCCCGGCAGTTCGGCCTCGGCTCGGGCATCGGCGCGGCGGTCGGGCGCAGCATGGCCGAGCTGCTGCCCGATCTGGTCCCCGGCTGCATGGCCGCGTTCGCGCGCATCCGCCGCGACGGCACCGGCATCCGCCCCGGCCCGCCCCTGCACCTGCGCGGGCGCTGGTTCGAGGTCCATTTCGCCCCGGTCGGCGCCCGCGACTCCGGCTGGATCACCGTGGTGTGCAGCGACATCACCGAGCGGCGGCAGGCCGAGCACGAGCTGCGCCAGCGCGAGCAGCGCCACGAGTTCCTGCTGCGGCTGGCCGATGCGCTGCGGCCGGTGTCGGACCCGCAGGCGATGCAGGCGCTGGCGATGCAGGTGCTGGCCCGCCACCTGGGCGTCGCCCGCGCCGAATATTACGAGATCGACCCGTCGGGGCAGTTCGCCACCCTGCAGCGCGGCAATGCCGGCGAGCCGCCGCACCAGCTGCGCTTTCGGCTGGAGGATTTCGGCCCCGGCCCGCGGTGCGCCTATGCCGCCGGCCAGACCTATGTCTGCGCCGACACCGCCGCCCTGCCCGGCGACGACCCCGGCCGCGAGAGCTTTGCCGAGGTGCAGGCGCGCTCGGTCATCGGAGTGCCGATCATCAAGGACGGCATGTTCCGCGCGGTGATGAGCGTCATCCACACCGCCCCGCGCGACTGGTCGCCGCTGGACGTGGCGCTGGTCGAGGAAACCGCCGAGCGGGTCTGGGCCGCGGTGCAGCGCGCCCGCGCCGAAACCGCGCAGCAGGCCAGCGAGACCCGCTACCGCACCCTGTTCGACCGCATCGACGAAGGGGTAGCGATCTGCGCGGCGCTGCGCGACGGCGACGGGCGGGTGGTGGACGCGCGCTATGTCGAGCTGAACCCCGCCTATGAACGCCAGACCGGGCTGGACCGGGCCCGCGCCTTGGGCACGCTGGCCAGCGCGGTGTTCCCGCTGCACCATCCGACGCTGATGGCGATCGCCGACCGGGTGCTGCGCACCGGCCGCGCCGAGCGGGTCGAGGATCTCGTCCCCGACCTCGACCGCTGGTTCTCGCTGCGGGTGGCGCCGTTCGGGGGCGAGAACGGGTTCTCGGTGTTCTATGCCGACGTCACCGAGGCCCGCCGCGCCGCCGAAGAGCTGCGCGACCGCGAGGAACGGCTGCGCAGCTTTGGCGAGGCGTCCTCGGACGTGCTGTGGATCCGCAACGCGGGCACGCTGGCGCTGGAATATCTCAGCCCGGCCTCAGCGCGGATGTTCGGCCTGCCGCCGGACTGGGCCGCGCAGGGCAAGGGGCTGGACGACTGGCTGGAGCTGGTGGTCCCGCAGGACCGCGCCGCCGCCCGGCAGGCGTTCGAGAGAATCCGGCAGGGCGAGCACCTGACCTACGACCTGCGCATCCGCCGCCCCTCGGACGGGCGGGTGCGGCTGCTGCGCAATACCGATTTCCCGATCCGCGACCCGATGGGCCGGGTCACCCGCATCGGCGGCGTCTGCCACGACGGCACCGAAGAGCAGGAGACCGCCGAGCGGCTGGAGATCCTGGTCGCCGAGCTTCAGCACCGCACCCGCAACCTGCTGGGGGTGGTGCGCTCGGTCGCCGACCGGACCCTGGCCGGCAGCGCCTCGCTGGAGGAGTTCAGCGACCGCTTCCGCGACCGGCTGGGGGCGCTGGCCCGCGTGAACCGGCTGCTGTCGCGGCTGTCCGAGGGCGACCGCATCACCTTTGACGAGTTGCTGCGGGTGGAACTGGCGGCGCACGGGGTCTCGAACGGCTCGGACTATGGCGGGCGGCTGCGGCTGCACGGGCCCGAGGGGATCCGCCTGCGCTCGTCCATGGTGCAGCCGCTGGCGCTGGGGCTGCACGAGCTGGCCACCAACGCCCTGAAATACGGGGCGCTGTCGCTGCCCGAGGGGCGGCTGTCGGTCGAATGGCGGCTCGAGGATCGCGCGCCCGGCGAGGGCGAGGACGCGGGGGACGGGGATGGGGACTGCGAGCGCGTGCTGCGGGTCGAGTGGCGCGAAAGCGGGGTGGCGGTGCCCAGGCCCGACCGCGGGCCGGGACCGCGGCCGCGCAGCGGCTCGGGGCGCGAGCTGATCGAGCGGGCGCTGCCTTATCAGCTGAGGGCCGAGACCAGCTATGAGCTGACCCCGAACGGGGTTCATTGCACCATCGCCCTGCCGCTTCCCAGCAGCGCCGACAGCGACGGCCCCAGCGGCGGCTGGATCCGTGCCGCGCGGGGCTGACGCCGCGGGGCTGACGGCGGGCGCGCCCCTACATGAAGCGCGGCGCCGAGACCGTGCCCCGCCCCGGGGGACCGGCGCCGTCGGTGGCGCCCTTGCCGCGCCCCGCCTGGCGGCGATGGCAGCACAGCTCGGCGATCGCCTCGAGCAGGGCGGAAATCTCGAAGGGTTTCTGGAACACCGGCGCCTCGCGCCAGTCCGCCGGCAGCATGTCGCGGTCGTAGCCGGTGGCCAGCGCATAGGGGATCTCGCGCCTTGTCAGCGCCGCGATCACCGGCGTGACCGCGGCCCCGCGCAGGTTGGTGTCAAGGATCGCCGCATCCACATGCTCGCCCCGCTCCAGCGCGGCCAGCGCCGCCTCGACCGTGGCGAAGGGGCCGACCAGCCGCGCCCCGGCACGGCCCAGCGCCGAGGCAAGGTCGTCGGCCTGGAAGAATTCATCCTCGACCACCATGACCGCGCAATCCTGCAGCCTGCTGTCTGGTGCCCTGCCCATTCCGAATGGCCCCCGTATCCTGCGCCCGTGTCCTGCGCATGTCCTGCGCGCCGCTTTCTCGCGCCGTTCTCTTGCGCCGCGTCTGGCGGTGGCCGGCGTGCTGCGGCGGTCCTGCGGCGTGACGTCGCCACCATATGGGGAGGAAACCGCCTGCCGCAAGGATTCGGCCCCCGAGTGCCGCTGCGGCGTTTCCGGGTTTCGCGCTGCTGGCGGGCAAGCGCGAGGAGCCGCGGCGATCAGCCGCGCCGGGGGCGGATGGTGTCGCCGGGCAGAAAGGTCGGGGCCAGCGCGATGATGCCGTCCTCGGGGCGCGGGTCCTTGCCGGCGACGATGCGCGCCGCGCGCCGGCCGATGTCCAGCCGCCGCGCATCGGTGGTCGCCAGCCGCATCGGCAGCCCGTCCAGCAGGTCGACGCCGTTGAACCCGGCCAGCCCCAGCCGCCCGGGGATGTCGATCCCCTGCCCCAGCGCCCAGATCAGCCCGCCCGCCCCGATCAGGTCGTTGGAATAATACAGGAAATCCAGGTCCGGCTCGCGCGCGAGGATCCGCTCGGTCAGCTCGCGCCCCTTGGCCAGCGACGAGCCGCCCTGGTAATATTCGCGCGCCACCAGCGTCAGCCCGGCCTGCGCCAGCGCCCGTTCGAACCCGACCAGCCGCTTGCGGGCGCGGTGGTCCTCGGGCATGTGGGTGCCGATGAAGCCGATGCGGCGATAGCCCGCGGCCAGGATCTGCGCTGCCATCTCTTCGCCCGCGCGCTCGTGGCTGATGCCGACGGCGCAGTCGATCGGCTCGCCGTCGACATCCATGATCTCGACCACCGGCACCCCGGCATTGCCCAGCATCGCGCGCGAGGCGCGGCTGTGTTCCAGCCCGGCCAGGATCACCCCCGAGGGCCGCCAGCTGAGCATGTCGTAAAGCACGGTTTCCTCGCGCGCGGGGCCGTAGTTGGTCACCCCCACGACGGGTTGCAGCCCGGTGTCGTCGAGCTCGGCCGAGATCCCGCCCAGCACGTCGGGAAACACCAGGTTGGACAGCGACGGGATCACCACCGCCACCAGATTGACCCGCTGGCTGGCCAGCCCGCCGGCGATCTTGTTGGGCACATAGCCCAGCGTCCGCGCCGCGGTCAGCACCTTTTCGCGGGTGGCGGGCGAGACATCGCCGCGGTTGCGCAGCACCCGGCTGACGGTCATCTCGCTGACCCCCGAGGCAAGCGACACGTCGCGAAGGGTCAGCGGGCGACGGCGGGGTTCAGGGCTCATGCGGAAATCACCGGGTTGCGCGGCAGGGAATGGAATCGTGTTAGCGCACGACAAGATACCGGCGCAACCTTGCCACGCCCCCGCCACCCATGCGACAAGACCGCCAGCGACCCCGTGGCTCAACTGGATAGAGCAGCCCCCTCCTAAGGGGCAGGTTGGAGGTTCGAATCCTCTCGGGGTCGCCAGCTTGGAAAATCGGGGCGCGGCGCCTTCCGCATCGCGACCCTGCACCGCGCCAGCGTCAATCGCCGCCGTTCCCGCCGCGGTATTCTGCAAGCACCCGCCAGACCAGATCCTGCATCCATGCGGCCTGTGCCTGATCCGGGCCGGTGCGGGGGGGAATATTCGCCGGCAGGCCGCGGGGATCCTTGTTGTAGATCACCGCGAAATGCGCCAGGGCGATCAGGTAATTGCCCCTGTCGTTGAGATGGATGTCATCCGCAAACAGATCGGACAAAGAGCCCAGCCCCGGCGCCTTGCCAGCCAGAATATCGTCATGCGCCGCCGCCATGATCAATGGCCCGGGGATCATCGCCATTTGCGGCATCCCGTCGGCCAATCCTGCATTCACATGGCTTCGAATCTCTTCCCAACGGGCCATCTCGAGCGGCAACCGCTCACGGAAGGCAATATGCCCTTCCGGGTCGTTGTAGGGATTGGGGTGATCCGGCCCCGAGGTCATATCGACCCAGGTCGCAAACAGGATGCTGCGCGCCCCGGCACCGTCGCTGCCATGCCGCCAGGCATGTTCGGCCCAGCGCAGCGCCATCTCTGACGAGCGGTGATAGGGGGCGGTGTTGGCCAGCGATACCCGCTCGGTGATGACCAGAACGTCGAAATTGGCCATTACCTTGGGATCGCGAATATCGGGAGCGTCGCCCTCGGGCGCATGTTCCCAGCGCCATTCCATCGGGCTGCCGGGAATTGTCGACTTCACCAGCACTCCGCGACGAGATCCCTTGAGGCGGACGAAACTCTCCAGCGGCGGCATGATGCCATCGGTCAGGCTATGACCGGACTCGACGACGCGCAGGCTGAAATCATCCTTGTCCGCGGCCGGAATGCCACGGCCGGACGCAATCAGGAAAAGCCCCGATAATCCGGCACCGAAAAGCAGGCTTCTCCGATCCAATTCCGCCCCCGCCCAGATAATCGGCACTTTGACGGAGGGCATATTCCACGCCCATCACATCAGCCTAATGCATTTGCCCAGATTACCGCCGACGCGCGATCGTTTCAAGCCGAGGCACGCCCAGCGGCGCCGGGAATCGTCATTCCGATGGACCGCGCGCCGGTCCTGCCCTAATTTCCAGACCGGACCGCTCGGCCCGGGGGATCATGCCGGTGCCGGCACGGCGGAACGCCCAGCGGGCCACGGGGAACGACACAGGCAAGCGCAAGGCGGACATGCTGCGGATATTACGGCGATACGGCCTGTTTGCCGGAGGCTCGGCGCTTGGCGCCGTGGTCGATTACGTCGTGACCCTCGGCGCGGTCGGGCTGTTCGGCCTGTCCTCTGCGGTGGCGCTGGGGCTGGCGATGCTGGTCAGCGCCACCGGGGTGTTCTTCTGGCACGAGCACATCACCTTCGGCGCCGCGGGAACCCGCGGAAAATCGCGGCGCTACACCGCCTTCATGCTGTGGAGCGGGGTGGTGTTTGCGCTGCGCGCCGCGATGCTTCTGGGCTTCCAGACCCTCGGCCTGCCGCTGCCGGTTGCCCTGGCGGCGGCAATCGCAATCGCCTCGGTCATCAACTACATGCTGTCATCGCGGGCCATCTTCCGTCCGCGCTAGGGGCAGCGCCGGGTTCGCGGTCAGCCACATGATGTCGGGCGCCGCTTCATCCACCCGGGACAGTGGCATCCCGGGGGCCAGCCTGTCCTCGGGCCGGCGCCCGGCGGCGGGGCCCGACCAGCGGACGTCATCGACAAGGAACAGCGGCCGGCGCTTGGTCTCGTTGAAGATGCGGCCCAGATATTCGCCGATCACCCCCAGCGCGATCAGCTGCGCGCCGCCCAGCAGCAGGATGGTCAGGAACAGGGTCGGAAAGCCCTGCACCTCTTCGCCGAAGAAGATCGTGCGGAGGAAATAGAACGTGCCGGCCAGGAAGGCGACCAGCGCGATGGCGAATCCGAGATAGGCGGTCAGCCGCAGCGGCACGATGGTGAAGGAGGTGATGCCCTCGATGGACAGATTCACCAGCTGCCCGTAATTCCACTTGGACGAGCCCGCAAAGCGCGGCTTGCGCACGTAATCCACGGCGACCGCGGGAAAGCCGATCCAGGCGAACAGCCCCTTCATGAAGCGATGCGTTTCCGGCAGCCGCAGCAGCGCATCGACCGAGCGGCGGCTCATCAGCCGGAAGTCCCCGACGTTCTCGGGCAGCGGCACCGGCCCAAGGCGGCGCATCAGGCGATAGAAGACGCGCGCGGTCGCCCGCTTCAGCCAGTTGTCCCCCTGCCGCTCGATGCGCCGGCCATAAGCGATGTCGTAGCCGTCGCGATAGCGTTCGATGAACGCCGGGATCAGCTCGGGCGGGTCCTGAAGGTCGGCGTCGATCACCACCACCGCATCGCCCGAGGCGTGGCACAGGCCTGCGGTCAGGGCGATCTCTTTCCCGAAGTTCCGCGACAGGTTGACGATGGTGATGTTGCCCTCGCGCTCGGCAAGCCCATGCATCTCGGTCAGGGTGCCGTCGCTGCTGCCGTCATTGACAAAGACGATCTCGTAGCCCTGCCCGACCGGCCTCAGGACCTGGCCAAGGCGGCTCACGAACTCACCCAGCCCGCCCTCTTCGTTGAAACAGGGGCAGACGATCGAGAGCAGTTCCGGTGCGGGGCGTATTTCGGTCATGCCGACCTGCCTGTCTGCAACGCCGCGGCAGAGCGGACCGGATTGCGGCAGATGACCAGATAGATCGCCAGCAGCGCCAGCAGCGCCAGCTCGCGCGAGCGGGCAACGGCGCCGAGGTCGAGCCGTTCCCAGATCCTCTGCGGGAAGAACAGGATGCAGGCCAGAACCGCGATGATGGCAAGCAGGGTCCTTCGTCCCCGCGCCGCCCGCAGCAGCGGGTAGGTGATCACCGCCGCCGGCGCCAGATCGTAGTCATGCGCCATGAACAGCAGCGCCGAGATGATGAGGATAGCCGCGATCAGCCAGATATTCTCGTATCCCTCGCGCACAAGGTAAAGCAGGAACACGCTGGCTGCGGCCAGCGGCATCAGCGACGGCGTCTCGATTCCCGCCGACGCGAGGACGCTGCGCAGGCCGAACACATGCCGGAACGTCGCGGTGTTGAACTCGCTGTCCGAATATTCGCCCAGCGACCGGATCCACGCGATCCACGAGCCCTCGATCCCGGCCGCAATGATCGGCCAGGCGGTGGCGGCCAGCGTGGCCGCAGCGGCGGCCAGCAGCAGCGACCATCTGCGGTCGAGAAGGAACCAGAGGCCGACGAGCAGCGCCAGCTGCGGCTTGAAGGCGCTCAGGCCCAGAAGCACGCCCGCCAGGAGGTCCCGGCGCCGGTCGGCCAGCAGCCAGCAGCCCATCAGCAGCGCGGCTGCGACCAAGGTGGTCTGCCCCATCCACACCACATGGGCGGTAAAGGGATTGCCGATGACCACGGCCGAGGCAAAAAGGATATCCGCGCGCATCCGGGCCTGATCGGCCGCGTCGATCGCCCCCGCCTTCAACGCCCCATTGCAGAGGAACAGGACCAGAAACAGGATCGAGGCAATATTCAACACCCCCATCGCCATTCTGGCATAGTCGAGATCGCCGATCGACAGCAACATCGCGAGCGGTGCCGAGTTCGGCGGATAGGCGAAGATTTCGGAATCGAAATCGGCAATCGACTTCATATGAGCCTTGAAGTCGGCAGCGTCATAGGGGTTTCGCAGATTGTCCCACATTTCGCCGGCGACATGAATGTAGCGCATGTCGAAACCGTAGACGCCACCCCCGCGGCCGATGCCCAGAAAGCCGAAAGCGACCAGCGCCGCCACGGCCAGGACCAGCAGCCCGGCCGCCATCGCGAAACGCCCCGAGAAGTTCTGCCCGACCCTGACAAATGCCATCCCTCGGTCCCCTGCAAATCTATCGACATCCGGTCACGGGTCTCGTGCAGAACTTCCTGCCTGTTTAACACGGAACCCCCCGTCGCTCCAAGAATATTGAGCAAGCCTCGGCCTTGGTCTTTAGGACAGGAAAAGACGCCAGCGGGGCGAAATGAGACCATGCCGCGCCGGCATATCGGCAGGTAATCGACCTCGATCCCGCGATGGCGAAAGTTCTGCACGGCGGCTTCGCCCAGCGCCTCGGAAACCGAAACCTCGGGTGCCGGGTGATGCGCCTCAATGGACAGGGCGCAACCGCGCGCGCCTGCCTTCTCTTCTGTCTGAAAATATCCCGGGGGTCCGGGGGCAGCGCCCCCGGCTTCGTCACGCCGGCGCGCGCAGTTCCGCCCGATACGGCGCCGGACTTTCCGCAGCATGTCTGGCCTCCGGCGCTTGCTGCCTCTATAGCAGGCGGCATGTCCGATATCCTGCCTCCATGCCCCGAATGCGCCTCGACCTACACCTACCAGGTGGATGCCCTGCTGAACTGCCCCCAGTGCGGCCACGAATGGCAGCCGGGGACGGTCGACGAGGCGCCCGAGGTGCGGGACAGCGTCGGCAACGTCCTGCGTGACGGCGACACGGTGACGGTGATCAAGGATCTGAAGGTCAAGGGCTCGTCCTCGGTCGTCAAGGTCGGCACCAAGGTCCGCGGCATCCGGCTGGTGGACGGCGACCACGATATCGACTGCAAGATCCCGGGAATCGGGCAGATGGGCCTAAAATCGCAATTCGTGAAGAAGGTCGCGGATTAGGGCATCGCACCGGACCCGCAGCAGGAGCATCGCATGACCGCAATCGCCTTGGGGCTGGACAGTTTCGGCGACGTGAACCTCGGCGCGGATGGGCAGCCGGTGCCGATGCAGCAGGTGCTGCGCGACGTGGTGGAACAGGCGGTGCTGGCCGACGGGCTGGGCATCGACTTCATCGGGCTGGGCGAGCATCACCGCCCCGATTTCGCCATCTCGGCGCCGGAAATCCTGCTGGCGGCGATCGCGGGGCGGACCTCGCGCATCCGGCTGGGCACGGCGGTGACGGTACTGTCCACCGACGACCCGGTGCGGGTGTTCGAGCGGTTCTCGACGCTGAATGCGGTCTCCTCCGGTCGGGCAGAACCCATTCTCGGGCGCGGGTCCTTCACCGAAAGCTACGGGCTGTTCGGCTTTGACCTGCAGGATTACGAGGCGTTGTTCGAGGAACGGCTGGAGCTGTTCGCCCGGCTTCTGCGCGAAGATCGCGTGACCTGGCAGGGGCGCACCCGCGCGCCACTGGTGGATGCCGCGGTCTATCCGTCGCTGGGGCCCGAGGGGATGCGGGTCTGGGTCGGCGTCGGCGGCTCGCCGCAATCCGTGCTGCGGGTCGTGCGCCACGATCTGCAACTGATGCTGGCGATCATCGGCGGCGAGCCGGCGCGGTTCCGCCCCTTTGTCGATCTGTATCACGACGCCTGCGCCCGGCTTGGCCGCACGCCGCGCCCGATCGGGATGCACTCGCCCGGCTTCGTCGGCGCCAGCGATGAGGCCGCGCGCGAGGCGTTCTGGCCGCATTACCGCGACTTCACCAACCGCCTCGGCCGGGAACGCGGCTGGCCCGCGGTCACCCGCGACCGCTATCTGGCCGAGATCGAGCACGGCTCGCTTTACGTCGGCAGCCCGCAGACGGTGGCGCGCAAGATCGCCGCCAGTGTGCGCGCGCTGGGGGTGGCGCAGTTCGACCTGAAATACGCCACCGGCCCGATGCCGCACGACCAGCTGATGTCCTGCATCCAGCTGTACGGGCAAGAGGTGATCCCGATGGTGCGCGAGCTGCTGGCCGAGGGGTAATCCCTCAACCCCTTGACTTTTGCGGCCGGATCGCCATCTTGGCCCGGTCGCCACCCGCTGCCGCGTGAGCAGCCGCGGAAACGCCGTTTCCGTCAGGGTCCGACAATCGACTGGTTCCCCATTTCACGCAGGGTTGCCGGCGGGTTTCGTATCTGACCCGCGACCCTTGCCCTGCCGCCGGCGCTGCCCGCGGCCCATGTCGCTGCGTTTCCGATACGGGGAATCGCGGCACGGAAAACCAGAATGAACGAACATATCCGCAATTCCCGCCCCGATAGCTCGCGTCCCTCGGGCAACCGCAAGCCGCAGGGCGGCAGCCGCTTCCGCGACGAGGACGGCCCGGCGGGCGGCAAGCCGCGCTCGGCCGGGTTCGACGCCCGCCGCGGCCCCGGCCGCGCCAAGAAGGCCCGCGCCGAGGCCGAGCCCTTTGTCCGCCGCGCCATTCCCGATATCGACACCGCCTTTACCCGCATGGGCATCGACGCCCGCGTGGCGATCAACCTGCCGCCGCTGGGGCTGAACGAGCCGACGCCGATCCAGGCGCAGGCGATTCCGTCCATCGTGGCGGGGCGCGACCTGCTGGGGCTGGCACAGACCGGCACCGGCAAGACCGCGGCCTTCAGCCTGCCGATGCTGACCCGGCTGCTGGTCGCCGGCAAGCGCCCCGAGCCGGGCACCTGCCGCGCCCTGATCCTGGCGCCGACCCGCGAACTGGCGACGCAGATCGCCCAGAACGTCGAGGCCTTCGCCCAGGGCACCGGGCTGCGCGCCTTTCGCGTGGTCGGCGGCGCCTCGATCAACGTGCAGATCGACCGGCTGTCGCGCGGCGTCGACGTGCTGATCGCCACCCCCGGCCGCCTGATCGACCTGATCGAGCGCAAGGCCATCCGTTTCGACGACACCAGCTATCTGGTGCTGGACGAGGCCGACCAGATGCTGGACATCGGCTTCATCCACGCGCTGCGCCGCATCGCCAAGCTGCTGCCCCGCAACCGCCAGACGCTGCTGTTTTCCGCCACCATGCCCAAGCTGATGGAGGAGCTGGCCGACAGCTACCTGACCGATCCGGTGCGGGTCGAAGCGAACCCTCCGGGCCGCCCCGCCGAGAAGATCGCGCAAGGCGTGCATTTCGTGAACCAGGGCGACAAGGCCACGCTGCTGGCCGAGTATCTGGCCAAGCACCCGGGCGAGCTGGCGATCGTCTTTGGCCGCACCAAGCACGGGTCGGAAAAACTGTCTAAATTGCTGGAGAAATGGGGCTTCAAGGTCGCCGCCATCCACGGCAACAAGAGCCAGGGGCAGCGGGAACGGGCGCTGGCCTCGTTCCGGTCCGAGGATACGCAGGTGCTGGTCGCCACCGACGTGGCGGCGCGCGGCATCGACATTCCGCAGGTCGCGCATGTCTATAACTACGACCTGCCGAACGTGCCGGAAAACTATGTCCACCGCATCGGCCGCACCGCCCGCGCCGGCCGCGACGGCCGCGCCGTGGCCTTTTGCGCGCCCGCCGAACTGGGCGAGCTGCGGGCCATCGAAAAGACCATCAAGACCGCGATCCCGGTGATCGGGGGCGAGGTTCCGGCGGGGGCTCCTGCCCCCTCTGCCCGCCCGTCCCGCGGGGCGGCGCCTGCTGCGGCGCGCAAGCGCCCGGCCCGGCGGCCCTCGCGCGCGCCGAGGGCGTCTCAGGGCTAGGTTGCATCCGGGGGCTACGCGCCCCCGGGCCACTGCCGTGGCCTTCCTCGCTGAAAACGGTCCACCGGACCGTTTTCCGGGCGCCCGGAAGCCCGCGGGATATTTCTGCAAGGAAGAACGAACGCGCGCAGTTTCTCTGCGCGCGTTCAGCGAATCTTTACCTGTGCCGGTGCAGGCTGTGCGGGAGGACGGCGTTGCGAGATGGCGCCGGCTCGGTTAACCCTGTCGCCAAACAGGCAAAGGACCACTCATGCGCACGCTTCTGTCCCGTGTTCTGGCCGGTCTCTCGGCGGCGCTGGCGCTGCTGCTGGCGATTCCCGCCGCGGCACAGGGGTTCGACACCTCGGCCCGCGCCGCCTGGGTCTATGACATGACCACCGGCACCGTGCTGCTGGAAAAGAACGCGCATGAGGCCCTGCCCCCGGCCTCGATGTCCAAGCTGATGACCATCTACATGGTGTTCGAAGCGCTGCGGCAAGGCCGCATCAGTCTGGACACCACCATGCCGGTCTCGACCAAGGCGCGGCAGATGGGCGGCTCGACCATGTTCCTGAACGAACAGGACCGTCCCACGGTGGACGAGCTGATCAAGGGCGTGATCGTGCTGTCGGGCAACGACGCCTGCGTGGTGCTGGCCGAAGGCTTGGCCGGCAGCGAGGAAGAGTTCACCCGCCAGATGAACGCCCGCGCCCGCGAACTGGGGCTGAACGACACAAGGCTGGTGAACGCCTCGGGGTGGCCGGCGCCGGGCCATGTCATGTCCGCGGCCGATCTCGGCCTGCTGGCCGAGCGGCTGATCCGCGATTTCCCCCAGCTTTACACGAATTTCGCGCTCAAGACCTTTGAATACGACAACCGCGCGCCGGCCAATATCCACAACCGCAACCCGATCCTCGGGATGGGGCTGGGGGCCGACGGGCTCAAGACCGGGCACACGCAAGAGGCGGGCTACGGGCTGGTCGGCTCGGCGGTGCAGAACGGGCGGCGGGTGATCTTCGTGCTGAACGGGCTGGGCTCGGAACGGGCGCGGGCCGAGGAATCCGAACGGATCGTCAACTGGGCCTTTGGCCAGTTCACCATGCAGACCGTGATCCCCAAGGGCGAGACGGTGGCCTGGGCGCCGGTCTGGCTGGGCGAATCGCGGCGGGTGGCGCTGACCACCGACGACGGGGTGAACGTGCTGATCCCCGCGGGCGCGGCCTCCGGCGTCACCGCCGAAGCGGTATTCGACAGCCCGGTCGAGGCCCCCATCGCCGCCGGCCAGCGGCTGGGAGAGCTGGTGATCTCGGTCCCCGGCTCGGTCGAATCGCGGCTGGCGCTGTTTGCGGCCACGGATGTGGCGCGGGCCGGTTTCATGGGGCGGTTGCAGAACGCGGCGTTGCGGCTGGGGCAGCGGGCGATGGCCGCGGTCCGCGGCTGACCGGCGGCGGCGTGTTCATCAGCTTCGAAGGCATCGACGGGTCGGGAAAATCCACCCAGGCGCGGCTGCTGGCCGAGGCGCTGCGGGCAGAGGGGCACGAGGTCGTGCTGACCCGCGAGCCCGGCGGCTCGGCCGGCGCCGAGGACATCCGCCGGCTGCTGGTCGAGGGGCCGCCCGACCGCTGGTCACCGGAAACCGAGCTTTTGCTGTTCACCGCCGCCCGCCGCGACCATCTGGAACGCCTGATCCGCCCGGCGCTCGACCGCGGCGCCTGGGTGGTGAGCGACCGTTTCGCCGATTCGACCCGGGTCTATCAGGGCGCGGCGCGCGGCGATGATCCGGCCGAACAGGCGCGGTTCGCCGAACTGGTCGAGGTACTGCACCGGCTGGTGATCGGGGTCGAGCCCGACCGGACCCTGGTCATCGACCTCGACCCCGCCGAGGCGCTGGCCCGGGCCACCGGCCGGGCCGAAGGACAAGCCACGCCACAGGCCGAGGACCGCTATGAATCCATGGGGCTGGGCTTTCAGCAACGCCTGCGCGCGGGGTTCCGCGACCTTGCCCGCCGCCACCCCGCACGGGTGCAGCTGATCGACGGGCGCGGCGATGCGGGTGTCGTTGCCGCCCGCGTGCGCGAGGCGCTGGCCGCGCCATGACCGAGGATATCCCCGTCGAATCCGACCGCGTTCCCGGCGCCCCCCACCCGCGCGAGACCGCCATTCTGGTCGGCCAGGATGCCGCCATCGCGCAGTTCCACGCCGCCGCCACCTCGGGGCGGCTGCACCACGGCTGGCTGATCACCGGCCCGCGCGGCACCGGCAAGGCGACGCTCGCCTGGCGCATTGCCCGCTGGCTGCTGGCGGACGCCGACAGCCCCGACCTGTCGGTGCCGCCGGACCACCCCGTCGCCCGCCGGCTGCTGGCCCTGTCCGAGCCGCGGCTGCATCTCGTCCGCCGAAGCCTTGACGACAAGGGCCGGCTGCGAGGGGAGATCGTCGTCGACGACATGCGCCGGCTGCTGTCGTTCTTTCAGCTTTCAGCGGTCGAGGGCGGGCGCCGCGTCGCCATCATCGACGCCGCCGACGACATGAACCCCAACGCCGCCAACGCCCTGCTCAAGCTGCTGGAGGAACCGCCGCGCGACGCGCTGCTGCTGCTGGTCGCGCATCGGCCGGCGCGGCTGCTGCCCACCATCCGCTCGCGCTGCCGCGAGCTGCGGCTGGCGCCGCTGTCGCCCGAGGACATGGCGCGGGCGCTCGCGCCGCTGCAGGTGCCGGGCGACGCGGCGCGGCTGGCGGCGCTGTCGGGCGGCTCGGTGGGCGAGGCGCTGCGGCTGGCCGGGCAGGACGGGCTCGACCGCTATGCGCAGCTGGTGGCGCTGTTTTCGCGCCATCCCGACATGGACCGCCACGCCGCGGCGGCGTTCGCGCAGGCCGCCGCCGGACGGCCGGGGGCCGAAGGCGACCCCTTCGACCTGACCATGACCCTGATCGAACTGTTCCTGGCCCGTGCCGCCCGCAGCGGCCTGCTGGGCCCGCCCCTGCCCGAGGCCGCGCCGCAGGAATCCGCCACCCTCGCCCGCATATCCCCCGACGACCGTGCCGCCCGGCACTGGGCCGCCGCGCTGGCCGAACTGTCGGCGCGCGCCCGCGCCGGTCGGGCGGTCAACCTTGACCCTGCGGCGCTGGTGATGGATATGCTTCTGACCCTTGCGCAAGGCCGCGCCGACACGCCCGGCCGAGGATGAACCGATGACCCCCGACACCGCGCCACCGCAGCTGGTGGACAGCCATTGCCACCTCGATTTCCCCGATTTCGACGGAAAACACGGCGATCTGGTCATCCGCGCCCGCGCCGCCGGGGTCAGCCGCATGGTGACCATCTGCACCCGGCTGCGGCTGGAACCGCAGGTCCGCGCCATCGCCGAGGCGCATGACGGCGTGTTCTACGCCGCCGGCACCCATCCGATGTATGCGACCGAGGAACCGCTGGTCACGGTCGAGGCGCTGGAGGCGCTGGCCGCGCACCCGAAATTCGTCGGTATCGGCGAAACCGGGCTCGACTATCACTACACTGCCGACAGCGCCCGCGCGCAGGCCGAAAGCCTGGTGGTGCATATCGAGGCCGCGCGCCGCACCAGGCTGCCTCTGATCATCCATTCCCGCGACGCCGACGACGACATGGCCACGATCCTCGCGCGCGAACACGCGGCGGGGGCGTTTTCCTGCGTGATGCACTGCTATACCTCGGGGCCAAGGCTTGCGCAGGTGGCGCTGGACCTGGGGTTCTATCTGTCGATGTCGGGGATCGCGGCCTTCCCCCGCTCGACCGAGATCCGCGAGATCTTTGCCGCAGCACCGCTCGACCGGGTGCTGGTCGAAACCGACGCGCCCTATCTGGCCCCGCCCCCCTATCGTGGCAAGCGCAACGAACCCGCCTATGTCGTGCACACCGCCCGCGCCGGCGCCGCGCTTTACGGGCTGACCGAGGCCGAGTTCGCCGCCGCCACCAGCGCCAATTTCGACCGGCTGTTTACCCGGGCCGCGGGGCCAGCGCGGTGATCCGCGCCACGATCCTCGGCTGCGGTTCGTCCGGGGGGGTGCCGAGGCTGGGCGGGCATTGGGGCGAATGCGACCCCGCCAACCCCAAGAACCGCCGCCGCCGCTGTTCGCTGCTGGTCGAGCTTCCGGGCCGCCTGGGTGCCACGCAGGTGCTGATCGACAGCGGCCCCGACATGGTGGCGCAGCTGACCGACGCGGGGGTGGGGCTGCTGGACGCGGTGGTCTGGACGCATCCGCACGCCGACCATATCCACGGGCTCGACGACCTGCGCCAGATCGTCCACAACCGCCGCGCGCTGCTGCCGGGCTGGGCCGACCAGCCCACGGCGCAGGCGCTGCTGCACCGCTTCGGCTATGCGTTCGAGACGCCGCCCGGCTCGACCTATCCGCCGATCCTGCAGCTGAACCTGATCGACGGCCCCTTCACCATCGAGGGCGCGGGCGGCGGGCTGCATTTCACCCCGTTCACGGTCGACCACGGCGGCATCCCCTCGCTGGGGTTCCGCATCGCCGAGGCCGAGGGCGGCAAGGCGCTGGTCTATCTGCCCGACGTGCGCGAGATCCCCGACGAGGCCTGGCCCGCGATCATGCACCCCGAGGTGTTCATCTGCGACGCGCTGCGCCGCACGCCGCACCCCAGCCACGCGCATCTGGCGCTGTCGCTGGACTGGATCCGGCGCTCAGGCGCGCGGCGCGGGGTGCTGACGAACATGCATATCGACCTCGACCACGACAAGCTGCTGGCCGAAACGCCCGCGAATGTGGTCCCCGCCCACGACCTCATGGTGATCGAGTTGTGAGCGTCCTTTTCACCGTCGTCCTGCCGGTCTTCCTGATCCTCGGCTATGGCTATGTGGTGACCTGGCGCGGGATGCTGTCGGATTCCGCCATCGACGGCATCCAGCGCTTTGCGCAGAACTTTGCCCTGCCGGTGCTGCTGTTCCAATCCATGGCGGCGATGGACCTGGGCGCCGATCTGGATGCGGGGATGCTGGGGGCGTTCTATGCCGGCGCCTTTCTGGGGTTCGCGCTGGGGTATTTCGGCGCGCAGGCGCTTGGCCGCCCGCCCGAGGATTGCGTGGCGATCGGCTTCGTGTGCCTGTTTTCCAACTCGCTGCTGCTGGGGGTGCCGATCACCGAACGCGCTTACGGGGCGCAGGCGCTGACGGGGAACTATGCGATCATCTCGATCCATTCGCCGCTGCTTTACACCTTCGGGATCACGGTGATGGAGTTCACCCGCGCCCGCGGCCAGAACCTGTCGGTGGCGACCGTGGCGCTGCGGGCGTTGGGGGGCGTGCTGCGCACGCCGCTGGTGATCGGCATCCTCGCCGGGCTGGCGGTCAACCTGGCGCAGACCGCCGGGCTGGTCCTGCCCGAGGGGTTCTGGGCCGCCGCGGGGATGATCGCGCGCGCGGCGCTGCCGGCGGCGCTGTTCGGGCTGGGCGGCATCCTCTATCGCTACCGCCCCGAGGGTGAGCTGCGGCTGGTCGCCCTATGCTGCGCGGCCTCGCTGGTCATCCACCCGGCGGTGACGCTGGCGCTGACCCATGCCTTCGGCACCCCGCCCGCCGGGGTACGCTCGGCGGTGCTGACCGCGGCGATGCCGCCGGGGGTCAACGCCTATCTGTTCGCGGCGCTTTACGGGCGCGCGCAGCGGGTGGCGGCGTCCAGCGTACTGGTCGCCACGGCGCTGAGCCTGCTGACCGCATGGTTCTGGCTGGGGCTGCTGCCCTAGGCGCGCGCCGTCAGACCCGGACCTCGTAATACCCCAGCGCCGGGCCGATCTCGTCTTCCTCATAGCGGAAATGCGAGCGCACCGCCCGGTCGAGCGCGGCAAAACCCGCGGCGCAGGCGTCGAAACGCGCGGGCGCCGGGTCCTCGGCCAGCGCATCGGCGTCGGCGGCCAGCGTCTCGATCAGCACCTCCAGCCCGCGATGTTCGGCGCGCAACCGGGTAAGGACCGCGTTCAGCCCCGGGTTTCCCTGCCGTTCCAGCGCCGGGTAAAGGTGGAAATCCTCGATCTGGTGGTGGGTGGTGATCGCCCGGCATTGCTGGCCGCAGGCGGTGCCGAACAGCGCCAGGTTCCGCGCCATCGGCATCCCCCTGACCGCCGGGGCCAGTTCCCCCGGCTGCGCCAGTCCGGCGCGGATGTCGCCCATCAGCGCCCCCACCGCCGACAGGTCGCGCAGATACCAGCGGTGGATCGCCGCCAGCCCCTTGCCGTTCAGCTCCTGGAACGGCGTCAGGGCGAACTCTGGCGCGCGGGGCCGGGCGGCGTCGTCCTCGATCTCGTCCGGGGTCATGCGGGGGTCATGCCGGGGTCAGGCCGCGCAACCTTTCGCCGCGCCGGCGCAACAGCTCGACCGTGGTCAGCAGCGCGATCGAGAACACCACCAGCAGCGTCGCCACCGCCAGGATCGCGGGCGAGATCTGTTCGCGGATGCCGTTCCACATCTGCCGCGGGATGGTCTGCTGGTCGGGGCCGGCGATGAACAGCACCGCCACCACCTCGTCGAACGAGGTGACGAAGGCGAACAGCGCCCCCGAGATCACCCCGGGCAGGATCAGCGGCATCGTCACCTTGAAGAACACCCGCCGCGGGTTGGCCCCCAGGCTGGCCGCGGCCCGGTTCAGCGACTGGTCGAACCCGATCAGCGTCGCGGTCACCGTGATGATGACAAACGGAATCCCCAGCGTGGCATGGGCCAGGATCACCCCCAGATAGGTATTCGCCAGGCAGCCGTTGTTCGACAGCACCGGCGCCAGCAGCCGCCCCAGCGTGGTGGTGCTGTCCACGCAGGCCGAGGAGTAGAAGAAGAACATCCCCGTCGCGGTGATGATGATCGGCACGATCATCGGCGAGATCAGCACCGCCATGATCATCCGGCGGAACGGCATCTCCGGCCGCGACAGCCCCAGCGCCGCCAGTGTCCCCAGCACCGTCGCCAGGATGGTCGAGAAGATGCCGATGATCACCGAGTTCTTGGCCGCGTTGATCCAGCGCGCATTGGCCCAGACATCCGCCCACCACGCCGCGTCGCGCGGCGCGTCGGGGCGCGCCATGCCGAAGGTCAGCAGCGTGTCGTACCAGCGCAGCGAATATCCCTCGGGGTCGAAGCTGCGCATCCTGGCGGTAAAGGTGAAATACGGCTCGGCGTTGAAGCTGAGCGGGATCACCACCAGGATCGGCGCGATCAGGAAGGTGAAGATCGCGACGCACAGCGCGATATAGGTCCAGTGCCAGATCCGCTCCAGCGGCGAGGCGTAGGTCGGCAGCGCCATCGGATTACCCCAGCTTGAGATTGTCGATCCCGACCAGACGGTCGTAGACCCAGTAAAGCACCAGCACGCCACCCAGCAGCAGCGCGGCCAGCGCCGCCGCCATCGACCAGTTCAGCGTCTCGGTCATGTGCATGGCGATCATGTTGGAAATCAGCTGCCCGGTCGAGCCGCCGACCAGCGCCGGCGTGATGTAGTAGCCGACCGCGAGGATGAACACGAGCAGCGCCCCCGCCCCCAGCCCCGGCAGGGTCTGCGGGAAATAGACGCGCCGGAACGCCGTCCAGCTGGTCGCGCCCAGGCTGCGCGCGGCGCGCACATAGCTGGGGTTGATCGTGCGCATCACGGAATACAGCGGCAGGATCATGAACGGCAGCAGGATATGGGTCATGGCGATGATCGTGCCGGTGCGGTTGTAGATCATCTGCAGCCGCCCGTCCGGCCTCACGATTCCCAGCCAGACGAAGATGTCGTTCAGCACCCCCTGCTGCTGCAGCAGCACCATCCAGGCGGTGGTCCTGACCAGCAGCGAGGTCCAGAACGGCAGCAGCACCAGGATCATCAGCAGGTTCGATTTCCGCATCGGCAGCGTCGCCAGCAGATGCGCGATCGGGAAGCCCAGCAGGAAGGTCATGCCGGTGATCAGCAGCGACAACCCCAGCGTGCGCTTGAACAGCATCACATAGACCTGCTGGCGCTCGGGGACCGTGGTGACGTTGCCTTCGTCGTCGCGGGTGCGGTCCAGCGCCGCCAGGTAGAAATTGGCCGTATAGGCCGACGAGGCGCTGCGCATCGCCCGCCACAGGGTCGGGTTGTCCCATTTCGCATCCGCCGCCAGCAGCGCATCGCGGTAGGGCGGCTCGAACCCGTCGCGGGCCTTGCGCCCGGTCGAGGTGAACAGCGAGCGCGTGCCCGGCACGTCATAGTTGATCCTGGTGCCGACGATGCCGATGGTGCGGTTCTCGGCCGCGGCCTTGAGATCGGCGGCCAGCGCCCCCCAGGCGGCGTCGTCGATGGGGGTGCCGGGCGGGTTGTCCTGGAACCACGCCGAGACCTGCGGCATGTTGTCGGCGAACCCCGCGTTGTACATCGAGCGGTGCAGCATCTGCCCGATGGGGATCACGAAGGTGATCACCACGAACAGCAGCAGCGGCGCCACCAGCAGGAACGCCCGCCGCCGCGCCCGGGCCGAGCTGCGGGCCAGCGCCCGCGCCAGCGGCTGCCCGTCTGCGGTGGTCAGCAGCGTTGCCGCCCCGCCCGAGGCTTCCGAGACGACTGCGGCGTGAGGATCGAGTGCGGTCTGCATGGCGTCCTTCGTCATATCTATCGGTCCGGCGGTTGCCCGGGACCAGTCAATCCTGTCCCAGCCACGCGGTAAAGCGCTCGCGCAGCTCGGTTTCATGGTCGGCCCAGAACTCGGGGGCCACGAACAGCGCATTCGCCATGTTCGCGGGGGCGGTCGGCAGATGCGGGGCCAGCCCCGTGCCCGCGTCGGCCAGCATCGCCTGCGCCGACAGCCGCGGCGGCCCATAGGGCAGGATCGCGGCGCTGCGCAGCTGCGCCTCGGCCGAGGTCGAGAACGCCACGAACGCGCGCGCCTGCTCGGCCAGCGGCGCGCCCTTGGGGATCACCCAGCCCTCGACCTCGTAAAGCTGCGCATCCCACAGGATCGCCAGCGGCAGCCCGTCGAGCTCGGCCGCCTTGTAGACGCGGCCGTTATAGGCGTGGGCCATGGCGACCTCGGCATCGGCCAGCAGCTGGATCGGCTGCGCGCCGGCGTCCCACCAGACGATCTGGTCGCGGATACCGTCCAGCCGGGCAAGCGCCCGTTCCACGCCCGCCTCGGTCGCCAGCAGCTCATAGACCTGCCCGGCGGGCACCCCGTCGGCGATCAGCGCCAGCTCGAGCGTGAACTGCGGGGTGCGCCCCAGCCCCCGCCGCCCCGGGAACCGCTGCAGGTCAAAGAAATCCGCCGCGGTCTGCGGCGCGGGATCCAAGGCGCTTGCGTCATAGGCGATGACGGTCGAATAGATGTCGGTCGGCACGAAGCATTCGCCCAGCGTGCCGGGCATGAAATCCGCCACCGCGGGGGTGCCGTCGGGGGCGGGCGGCAGGGTGGCGGGGTCGATCGGCTCGACATCGCCCTCGGCGCACAGGCGCATGGCGGCGCCCTGCCCGACGCTGGCCACATCGGTGGTGACATTGCCGGCCTCGACCTGGGCCTTGACCAGCCCGGCCGGGTCGTCGGTGTCGACGAAGCGCAGCTTGCGGCCGGTGGCGGCGGCAAAGGGCTGCGCCAGCGCCGCATCCTGCATGGCCGCGAAATCCCCGCCCCAGGACACCACGGTCAGGGGCGCATCATCCGCCAGCGCGGGGACCAGAACGGCGGCCGGCAGAAGGACAGCGGACAGGATCAGCGGCTTGAGCATCGAATTGCCTTTGCGGGGTCGGGGCGCACGCGGGTCTGCGCGCGCCCCGGTCTGGTTCAGCCGGCCAGCCAGGCGTTGAAACGCTCGGTCAGCTCGGTGCCGTGGTCGGCCCAGAACCCGGCGTCGTTGACCAGCGCGCTTTCGGCATTCTCGGGCGTCGTCGGCAGATAGGGCGCCATCTCGGTGGTGCCGTCCTTGTAGGTGCCGACGCTGGGCGCGGCCGATTTGCGCGGCGGACCATAGGCGATGTATTTCGACAGATCCGCCTGCCGCGCCGGGTCCGAGGCGAAGGCGATGAACTTCTGCGCCGCCTCCATGTTGGGGGCGCCCTTCGGGATCACCCAGTAGTCCATGTCGAGGTTGGCGCCGTCCCAGACAAAGCCGAAGTCCTTGCCCTCGCCGACCATCGCATCGAAGATCCGGCCGTTATAGGCCAGCGTCATCGCGACTTCGCCATCGGCCAGCAGCTGCGGGGCCTGCGCGCCGGCTTCCCACCAGACCACCTGGTCCTTGATGGATTCGAGCTTGGCAAAGGCGCGGTCCACGCCCTCGGGGGTGGACAGCACGTCATACACCTCGTCCGGGGCTACGCCGTCGCCCAGCAACGCGAACTCCAGCGCGTATTTCGGGCGCTTGATGATCCCGCGCTTGCCGGGGAAGTTCTCGAGGTCGAAGAAATCCGCGACCTTGGTCGGCGCGGTGTCGAACGCGCCGACATCATAGGCGATGACCGTGGCCCAGACCATGATCGCGGTGGCGCATTCGTGC
The DNA here is from genome assembly GCF_047716885.1 of Paracoccus sp. SJTW-4. Classification (NCBI taxonomy): domain Bacteria; kingdom Pseudomonadati; phylum Pseudomonadota; class Alphaproteobacteria; order Rhodobacterales; family Paracoccaceae; genus Paracoccus; species Paracoccus sp. SJTW-4. The sequence continues at coordinate 827,145 of NZ_CP136681.1, forward strand.
AGCGCCTGCGGCAGGTAATCGTCCTCGGCCGTCGAGCCGTCGGCGCCCGGCGCCAGCATCGCGGGGTCGATGGGCTCGATCAGCCCCTCGTCGCACAGCCGGATCACGTCGGACTGTTCCACGTCGAACACGTTGCCGGTGACGTTGCCGGCCTCGACCTCGGCCTTGAGCTTGGCCGGCGGGTCCGAGTTGTCGACCATCATCGCCGGGATGCCGGTTTCCGCGGTAAAGGGCTTGGCCAGCGATTCGTTCAGTGCCTCGCCAAAGGCGCCGCCATAGGTGGTGATGGTGATCCCGTCCTGGGCCGAAACCGCTGTGGCCGCCATCAGCGCCAGCGCGGTGCCCGCGATCAGTCGTTTCGTCATAAGGGTTCCTTCCCGTTGATGGGGTCGGTTGCGGGGGCGGTCGATGGGGGCGCCACGCCGCGGCGACGCCCCCACCCTGTCAGGTCAGCTGGCCAGCCAGGCGTTGAAACGCTCGCTCAGCTCGCTGTCGTGGTCGACCCAGAAATCGGCGTTCGAGTTGATGCCCTGCTCGATATTGCCGGGGGTGGTGGGCAGATGCGGCGCCATCGGGATGTCCTTGCCGTCGACATTACCGACCAGCCCGGACGAGGACTTCCGCGTCGGGCCATAGCTGATCAGCTCGGCGGCGCGGGCCAGGCGCTCGGCCTCGGTGGTGAAGGCGATGTATTCCAGCGCGTTGTCCTTGTTCGGCGCGCCTTTCGGGATGATCCAGCCCTCCATCTCGTAGACCTGCCCGGTCCAGACGATGTTGAACGGCTTGTTCTCGCCGATGGCGGCGTTGAAGATGCGGCCGTTGAAGGCATAGGCCATCGTCACCTCGCCGTCGGCCAGCAGCTGCGGCGGCTGCGCCCCGGCTTCCCACCACACCACGTCGCCCTTGATGGTGTCGAGCTTGGCAAAGGCCTGGTCCACACCCTCAGGCGTGGCCAGCACGTCATAGACATCCGCCGGCGCCACCCCGTCCGCCATCAGCGCGAATTCCAGGTTGAACTTGGCGCCCTTGCGCAGGGTGCGCTTGCCGGGGAACGCGGCGGTGTCAAAGAAATCCGCCGGGGACGAGGGCTTTGCATCGGGGAATTTGCTGTCGTCATAGGCCATGACCATCGACCACACGTCGGTCGCGACGAAACATTCGGTCAGCGCGCCGGGCAGGAAATCATCCTCGGGGGTCGAGCCGTCCGGGCCGGGCTTGAGCACCGACAGGTCGATTTCTTCCAGCGCGCCTTCGTCGCACAGCCGCAGCGCGTCGGCATATTCGACCGAGGCCACGTCGGCGGTGACGTTGCCAGCCTCGACCATCGCCTTGATCGGGGTCGAGGGGTTGTCGGCGTCGGCCACGGTGATGCGGATGCCGGTTTCGGCCTCGAAGGGGGCGTTATAGGCCGTCGCGTGCGAGGCCCCATAGGCGCCGCCCCAGTCGAGAATGTTCAGCACGCCGCTGCCCTGGGCCGAGGCCATCGAGGCCATCCCGACCAGTGCCGTCGAGGCGATCAGCAGTTTCTTCATGTCTTTCCTCCCGTTGAGTGCGATTCTTGTCAGACCGGATCAAGCGCCCTCGCGTCCTGCGGGTGCCAGCCGATCCTGATGCGCTGGCCCGGCTCCAGCCGGGTCTGGCCCAGCGTGTTGCGGAACTTCATCACGAAATCCTCGCTGCCGGCGACGGTCATCCGGGCGCGCAGGAGTTCGCCCATGTAGATCACGTCGCGCACCTGCGCATCGATGGTGTGGGCGTCCGAGGGCATCAGCTCGGGCTTGAACTCGACCCGTTCGGGGCGGATCGACACCAGCGTCTGCTGCCCGATACCGCTGACATTGACGGCGGTGGCGTCGATCAGCTCGCCCGTGGCCAGCCGGACCAGCGCGCGAGAGCCGTCCATTTTCTCGATCGTGCCAAGCAGCTTGTTGTTTTCGCCGATGAATCCGGCGACGAAGCTGTTTTCCGGCTGCTCATACAGCACCGAGGGCGCGGCAAGCTGCTGGATACGCCCGTCGTTGAACACGGCGATGCGGTCCGACATGGTCAGCGCCTCGCCCTGGTCGTGGGTCACATAGACCACGGTGATTCCAAGACTGTCGTGCAGAGACTTGATTTCATACTGCATATGCTCGCGCAGCTGCTTGTCCAGCGCGCCCAGCGGCTCGTCCATCAGCACCAGCTGCGGGTCGAAGACCAGCGCCCGGGCCAGCGCGATCCGCTGCTGCTGGCCGCCCGAAAGCTGCGCCGGGCGGCGGTTGCGGAACTTGCCCATCTGCACCATGTCCAGCGCGCGGGTGATGCGGCTTTCGCGTTCGGCCTTGCCCATGCCGCGGACTTCCAGCGGAAACGCCAGGTTCTCGCCCACCGACATATGCGGAAACAGCGCATAGTTCTGGAACACCATGCCGATGCCGCGCTTGTGGGGCGGCACGTCGTTGATGTTGCGTCCGTCCAGCCGGATCTCGCCATGGGTGGCGGTCTCGAACCCCGCCAGCATCATCAGGCAGGTGGTCTTGCCCGACCCCGAGGGGCCCAGCATGGTCAGGAACTCGCCCTTGCCGATCGAGAGGTTGAGGTCCTTCACGACAAGGGTCTGGCCGTCGTAGCTTTTCTGGACATGGTCGAAGACGACGAAACCGTCGTTGCCGAAGGCAGTGGTCAAGGCGCTCGCTCCCCGTCGTTCTTGTCTGCGCATGGACACTCTAACCAGCGCCACAATCGTCCCGCAATGCCGTATTTTGGTGAAACTGGCCGATCCCGCCGGCGATTGCACCGGCGGCAGCGCCGGGCCCGGGCGCAGCAGAAACGAAAAGGCGCCCGCTAGGGGCGCCTTTGTCATGGTGCGGTCGAAAAGACTCGAACTTTCACTCCGGTTAAGGAACAGCGACCTCAACGCTGCGCGTCTACCAATTCCGCCACGACCGCATATCCGTGGTGAGCGCTGACATAGCCGCGCCCGCGGCGTTTGAAAAGGGGGCGCGGCAGATTTCGGGGCCGGTTTTCGTCACTCGGCGGCGATCACCGCGCCGGGGGTATAGTTCAGCAGCGGCGCCAGCCAGCGCTCGGCCTCGGCCAGCGTCATCCCCTTGCGGGCGGCGTAATCGGCCACCTGGTCGGCCTCGACCTTGGCGACGCCGAAATAATAGGCGTCGGGATGCGCCAGATAGAGCCCCGAGACCGAGGACCCCGGCCACATCGCCATGCCGTCGGTCAGTTCCACCCCCGTCGCCGCGGTGGCGTCCAGCAGCGCAAACAGCGTGCGCTTTTCGGTGTGGTCGGGCTGGGCGGGATAGCCGGGCGCCGGGCGGATGCCCTGATAGGGTTCGGCGATCAGTTCCTGCGGGGTAAAGGATTCGTTCTGCGCATAGCCCCAGTATTGGCGGCGCACCCGCTCGTGCACCAGCTCGGCCAGCGCCTCGGCGAAGCGGTCGGCCAGCGCCTGCAGCAGGATCGCCGAGAAATCGTCATGCGCATCCTTGAAGGCCTGCACCCGGTCGGTTTCGTCGCCCGCCGTCACCACGAAGCCGCCGATCCAGTCCCGCTGGCCCTCGGGCGCCATGAAATCGGCCAGCGCCACGTTCGGGCGGCCATCGCGCTTGATCACCTGCTGGCGCAGCGTGTGCAGCGTGGCCAGCGGCGTGGCGCGGTTCTCGTCCGCCCACAGCCGGATGTCGTCGCCGACCCGGTTCGCCGGCCAGAAGCCGATGACCGCGCGCGGGTTCAGCCAGCGCCCCTCGATGATCCGCGCCAGCATCGCCTGCGCGTCGGCGAACAGCGCCCGCGCCGCTTCGCCCTGTTTCGGGTCGTCGAGGATGCGGGGATAGACCCCCTTCATCTCCCAGGTCTGGAAGAACGGGGTCCAGTCGATATAGCGCGCGATCTCGGCCAGATCCCAGTCGGGCAGCGCCAGCGTGCCGGTGAACTGCGGCGGCGTCGCCTGATAGGCGGACCAGTCGGGCTTGACCGCGTTGGCGCGCGCATCCTCGATCGAGAGCCGCGGGCGGTTGTCGTCGCCGCGGTTATAGCGGTTCGCGACCTCCTCATATTCCCGGCGCAGGTCGCTGATATAGCTGACCTTCTCATCCGACAGCAGGTTCGAGACCACCCCCACCGCGCGGCTGGCATCCGTCACATAGACGGTCTGCCCCTTGTGATAGCGCGGGTTGATCTTGACCGCGGTATGCACGCGGCTCGTGGTGGCGCCGCCGATCAGCAGCGGGATGTCGAAGCCCTCACGCTCCATTTCCGAGGCGACATGCACCATCTCGTCAAGCGAGGGCGTGATCAGCCCCGACAGCCCGATGATGTCGACCTTTTCCGCCCGCGCGGTCTCCAGGATCTTCTGCGCCGGGACCATCACCCCCAGGTCGATGATCTCGTAGTTGTTGCAGGCCAGCACCACGCCGACGATGTTCTTGCCGATATCGTGCACGTCGCCTTTCACCGTTGCCATCAGGACCTTGCCGGCGGAACTTGATCCGCCCTCGGACTTTTCGGCCTCCATGAAGGGCAGCAGGTGGGCGACGGCCTGTTTCATCACCCGGGCCGATTTCACCACCTGCGGCAGGAACATCTTGCCGGCCCCGAACAGGTCGCCGACCACGTTCATCCCGGCCATCAGCGGGCCTTCGATGACATGCAGGGGACGGGCGGCGGCCAGACGGGCCTCTTCGGTGTCCTCGGTGATATATTCGGTGATGCCGTTGACCAGCGCGTGTTCCAGCCGCTTGTCCACCGGCCATTCCCGCCAACTCAGGTCCTTTTCGCGGGCCTTGGCGCCACCCTCGCCCTTGAACCGCTGGGCAAGGTCCAGCAGCCGCTCGGTCGCGGTGCCCTCGCCCGCCGGGCGGCGGTTCAGCACCACATCCTCGCAGGCCTCGCGCAGCGCCGGGTCGATCTGGTCATAGACCGCCAGCTGGCCCGCGTTCACGATGCCCATGTCCATGCCGGCCTGGATCGCGTGATAGAGGAACACCGCGTGCATCGCCTCGCGCACGGGCTCGTTGCCGCGGAAACTGAAGGACAGGTTCGACACCCCGCCCGAGACATGGGCGTGCGGCAGCCCCTGCCGGATGCGGGCGGTGGCGCGGATGAAATCGACGCCGTAATTGTCGTGTTCCTCGATCCCGGTCGCCACGGCGAAGATATTGGGGTCGAAGATGATGTCCTCGGGCGGGAAGCCGACCGTGTTCACCAGCAGCTCATAGGCGCGCGAGCAGATCTCGACCTTGCGATTCTCGGTATCCGCCTGCCCGGTTTCGTCGAAGGCCATCACCACCACCGCGGCGCCATAGCGGCGGCACAGGCGGGCGTGGTGCAGGAACTGTTCCTCTCCCTCTTTCAGGCTGATCGAGTTCACCACCGCCTTGCCCTGGGTGCATTTCAGCCCGGCCTCGATCACCTCCCATTTCGAGCTGTCAATCATCAGCGGCACGCGGGCGATGTCGGGTTCCGCCGCGATCAGGTTCAGGAAGGTGGTCATGGCGGCGGCCGAATCGATCAGCCCCTCGTCCATGTTCACGTCGAGGATCTGGGCGCCGTTTTCCACCTGGTCGCGCGCGACCTCCAGCGCCGCGGGGAAATCCCCGGCGGTGATCAGCTTGCGGAACCGGGCCGAGCCGGTGACGTTCGTGCGCTCACCCACGTTCACGAAGGGGATCGCGTCGGTCTTGATGAACGGCTCCAGCCCCGACAGCCGCAGCTGTGGCGCGATCTCGGGCACCCGGCGCGGCGGATGCGCGGCCACCGCCGCGGCAATGGCGGCGATATGTTCCGGGGTCGAGCCGCAGCAGCCGCCAACGATATTGACCAGCCCCTCGGCCGCGAAACCGCCGATTTGCGCGGCCATCAGCTCGGGCGTTTCGTCATAGGCGCCCATCTCGTTCGGCAGCCCGGCGTTGGGATAGGCGCAGGTCAGCGTGTCGGCGATATCCGACAGCTCGACCAGATGCGGGCGCATCGCATCCGCCCCCAGAGCGCAGTTCAGCCCCACGGTCAGCGGCCGCGCGTGGCGGATCGAATGCCAGAACGCGGTCGGCGTCTGCCCCGACAGGGTGCGCCCCGACAGGTCGGTGATGGTGCCGGAAATCATCAGCGGCAGGATCAGGCCGGTATCCTCGAACACCTCGTCGGCGGCAAAGATCGCGGCCTTGGCGTTCAGCGTGTCAAAGATCGTCTCGATCAGGATCAGGTCGGCGCCGCCGGCGATCAGCCCGCGGATCTGTTCGGCATAGGCCACCCGCAGCTGGTCAAAGCTGATGGCGCGGAAGCCCGGGTTGTTCACGTCGGGGCTGAGCGAGGCGGTGCGGTTCGTCGGCCCCAGCGCACCCGCGACCCAGCGCGGCCGCCCGTCCTGCGCGGTGGCCCGGTCCAGCGCCCGGCGGGCGAGGATCGCGCCCTGCCGGTTCAGCTCGAACACCTGCGCTTCCATCCCGTAATCGGCCTGCGCGATGCTGGTCGAGGAAAACGTGTTGGTTTCCACGATATCGGCGCCGGCCAGCGCATAGCGGTAATGGATTTCCTCGATCGCCGCGGGCTGGGTCAGGTTCAACAGGTCGTTGTTGCCCTTTTGCGGGTGGTTCGAGTGGATATGGCAGCCGCACCCTGCGCCGTGGCCGGTGAAATCATCCTCGGACAGGCCCAGCTGCTGGATCTGCGTCCCCATCGCCCCGTCGAGGATCAGGATACGCTTTGCGGCGGCTTCGCGGATGGCATCGAAAACGGGGGACAGCGTGGGCTGGGACTGGAAGGACATGGCGACCTATCGGGTTCGGCTGGGATTGCCGCCTGTATAGGGCAGGCGCGGCAAGATGTGTAATTCATGTCTTGCAGGCTTTACATGAACGCAGCTCATGTCCGGGCGGGCTTGCGGCGCTGCCGCCCTTGATCCCCGCCGCCCTGCCGGGCTAGGCGAGGGCCGACCCATACGGAGGATCACATGGCGCCCCGCAAGCTTGCCGCCGGCAACTGGAAGATGAACGGAACGATCGCCTCGCTGGCCGAGGTGGAAACCCTGATGCGCGAGCATGGCAGCGCCCGCTGCGAGATCCTGATCTGCCCGCCCGCGACGCTGGTCCATCCGATGGTGGAACGCGCCGGGCAAGGGGTGGTCGCGGTCGGCGGGCAGGATTGCCATGCGAAAGACTCGGGCGCCCATACCGGCGACATCGCGGCCGAGCAGCTGCGCGACGCCGGCGCGGTCTATGTGATCGTCGGCCATTCCGAGCGCCGCGCCGATCATGGCGAGACCGACGCGGCCGTTAGCGCCAAGGCCGTCGCCGCCCATCGCGCCGGCATCGCCAGCGTGATCTGCGTGGGCGAAACCGAGGCGCAGCGCGACGCCGGCGAGACGCTGGACGTGATCGCCCGGCAGCTGGCGGGGTCCGTCCCCGATTGCGCCACCGCGGCCAACACCGTGATCGCCTATGAACCGGTCTGGGCCATCGGCACCGGCCGCACCCCGACGAACGAGCAGATTGCCGAGGTCCACGCCGCCATGCGCGCGGCTCTGGTCGCCCGTTTCGGTGACGGCGCCGGGTTCCGGCTGCTCTACGGCGGCAGCGTCAAGCCCGCGAACGCGGCTGAGATCTTTGCGATTGCCGATGTCGACGGGGCACTGGTCGGGGGCGCCAGCCTCAAGGCCAGCGATTTCGGCGCCATTATCGCGGCGCTCGACGCGGCCTGACGGCAAGGTGGGCGGAGGGGCGCTGCCCCTCGCGCCTGCGGCCTTCCTCGCTGAAAACGGTCCACCGGACCGTTTTCCGGGCGCTCGGAAGCCCCGGGATATTTGAGTGATGAAGAAGCGCCGCGCGGCCGCAGGCGGCGTCAGCGGAACAGGATCAGCGAGCCGGGGGACCAGCTGACGCGGGTGCGGGTGCCGAGGTCCTGGATGTCGCGGCCGAAGACGTTGCGCATCGAGATGCGGACCGGGCGTTCGGCCCCCTCCAGCCGCACGTCGTAATAGGTCATGTCGCCGTAATAGACGACCTCTTCGATCACCCCCGGAGTCTCGCGATGCGGCGCCGGGGCGTCGCGGGACAGGATCGTCACCGCCTCGGGGCGGAAGCCGACCGAAGGGCCGGGGTCGCCCGGATCGGCGCGGCTGACATTGGCGGCGGGAATGTCGAACTCGCCGAAACCCGGCACGTCGACGCGCACGCCCGCGTCGCTGTCGCCGAGGATGCGGACGGGCAGAAAGTTCATCATGCCGATGAAATCGGCGACGCGGCGGCTGACCGGGCGGGAATAAAGCTCCTCGGGGTAGGAAAGCTGCGCGATCTCGCCCTCGAACATCACGGCGATGCGGTCGGACATGACCAGCGCCTCTTCCTGGTCGTGGGTGACCAGCACGAAGGTGATGCCGACCTGGCGCTGCAGCTTGATCAGCTCGACCTGCATCTGCTCGCGCATCTTGCGGTCCAGCGCCGACAGCGGCTCGTCCAGCAGCAGCACCTTGGGTTTCAGGATCAGCGCCCGGGCCAGCGCCACCCGCTGCCGCTGCCCGCCCGAAAGCGCGTGCGCTGCGCGGGCGCCATAGCCCTTCAGCCCGACCATCGCCAGCGCCTCGTCCACCGCGGCGGCCTTTTCGGCGCGGCTTCGCGGGTCGCGGCGCAGGCCGAAGGCCACGTTCTGCGCCACGGTCAGATGCGGGAAGATGGCGTAGGACTGGAACACCATGTTGGTCGGCCGCGCATTCGCCGGCACCCTGGCCATATCGCGCCCGTCGATCAGCACCACCCCCGAGGAAATATCCTCGAACCCGGCGATGGTGCGCAAGAGCGTGGTCTTGCCGCAGCCCGAGGGGCCGAGCAGGGAAAAGAACTCGGCCTCGCGGATGGTCAGGTCGATGCCGCGTAGCGCGTGGTAGTCGCCGTAATATTTATGCACGCCCCGGCATTCGATCATCGCCCGGCGCGACGAGATGGGGGTGGGGCGGCCCTGTGCATCGCGGGCCGGGCCGGCGGCGGCGGGCGCAGGCGCGGTGCCCGGGTTCAGGGCGGGACCGGAAGTCTGGGCGGTCACAGGAATCCTCCGCTGTTGGTCTGGCCGGTGCGGGCGGCGCCGCGGCGGCGGAAATATTCGGCCAGCGCCAGAAGCAGGATCGAGGCCGCCACCAGCACCGTCCCCAGCGCCATGATCATCGGGATCGCCTTGGGGAAACGCAGCTGGCTGAAGATATAGGTGGGCAGCGTCGGCTCGTTCCCCGCCAGGAAAAAGGCGATGATGAACTCGTCCAGGCTGATGGTGAAGCTCATCAGCAGCGAGGACATGATGCCGGGCATCACCAGCGGCAGGATCACCAGCCGGAACGCGTTCCAGCGCGATTCGCCCAGGTCCTGCGCCGCTTCCTCCAGCGACTGGTCCAGCGAGGAAAACGCCGTGGTCAGGATCGCCACGGAATAGGGGGTGCAGATCAGCGTGTGCCCGATGATGACGGTCAGCACCGACAGCTCGACCCCGACCGCCAGCAGCACCACCAGCAGCGACACGCCGACGATGATCTCCGGCAGCACCAGCGGCAGCATGATCAGCCCCAGCGCCGCCCCCTGCCCCGGAAAGCGGTAGCGGGTCGAGGCGCGGGCCGCGAACATCCCCAGCACCGTCGCCAGCACCGCGGCGCTGACCGCGATGGTCAGCGAATTGACCAGCGCGCGGCGCAGGGTGGTGTTGCCCCACAGCTGCGAGAACCACTGGGTGGTGAACTCGTTCAGCGGAAAGGCGACGATGGTGCCCGAGTTGAAGGCAAAGACCGGCAGCAGCAGGATCGGCGCGTAAAGGAACAGCAGATACAGCAGCGCATAGGCGCGCAAGCCCCCGCCCCTCATGTCCGCACCCGCAGGAAGCGGCGGTTGAGCAGCAGGAACAGCGCCGCCAGCAGGGTGACGATCAGCATCGCGGTGACCGCGATCGCCGAGCCCAGCGGCTTGTTGTCGATGTCCAGCATCTGCGCCTGGATCAGGTTGGCCACCATCGGGATCTTGCCGCCTCCGATCAGGGTGGGGGTGACGTAATCGCCCATGGTGGGGATGAACACGATCAGCACCGCCGCCAGCACCCCCGGCATCGCCAGCGGCAGCGTCACCCGCCAGAAGGTCATCGCCCGGCTTTCGCCGAGATCGCGCCCGGCTTCCAGCAGCGAGCGGTCGATGCGTTCCAGCGCCACATAGATCGGCAGGATCGCAAAGGGGGCATAGGCATGGGCCAGCGTCACCACGATCGAGCCGGTGTTGTAGAGCAGGAAGGACAGCGGCTGCTCGATCAGCCCCAGCGATTTCAGGCCCGAATTGATGACCCCGTTATAGCCCAGGATCACCTTCCACAGGAACACCCGGATCAGGTAGCTGGTCCAGAACGGGATGGTGATCAGGAAGATCCACATCGCCTTGCGCCGCGGCGCCACCACGAAGGACAGGAAATAGGCGACCGGGAACGCCAGCACCACTGTGGCCAGCGTCACCAGCATCGCCACCCCCAGCGAGCGCAGCATCAGCGCGCGGAAGATCTGGTCGGCCCAGACCGCGCGATAGTTCTCCAGCGTGAACTCCCAGATGACAATCTGGTAGCCGTCGCGGATGAAGGAAAACGTCAGGATGGTCAGCAGCGGAATCGCCAGCATCAGCACCGCATAAAGCAGCGGCGGCGTGATCATGCGCAGGCCCTGCCCCGTCTCTGTGCCGCTTGCTGCCATTGCCGTCCCTGTCGGTCCTTGTTTTCACCATGGATTCCACAGTCGGCACAGAAGGGAAAGACGCAAAACACGGGGGCTGGCGCGCCCGCCATCGCCGCGCGGGCCGGAACCGGGCAAACCCTTGCATCGGCTTGTGGACAGCGCCGCGGCAAGAATGCAATCTGCAGCGCAAGCGGGCAGCGCTCCGGTCAAGAGCGCGCCCGGATCACTCGACAGGAGGATACGACTTGACCGACACCACCCGACTGGATCGCCGCCGGTTCCTGACCACCGCCTCGGTCGGCGGCGCGGCCGCAGCCGCCGGCGCCGGGCTGGCCGCCCCCGCCATCGCGCAGGAGCAGCCCACGATCAACTGGCGCTGCGCCTCGTCCTTCCCCAAGTCGCTGGAAACCATCTATGGCAGCGGCGTCGACGTCGCCGACCGGGTGCGCGAGGCGACCGACGGCAAGTTCAACATCCAGGTGTTTGCCGCCGGCGAGATCGTCCCCGGGCTGCAGTCGATCGACGCGGCCACCGACGGCACGGTCGAAATGGCGAACTCGGTCGGTTACTACAGCTGGGGCAAGGACCCGGCATTCGCCTGCGGCGCCGACCTGCCCTGGACCTTCAACGCCCGCGGCAAGGCCGCCTACAACTATCACGGCGGCGGGATCGACGCCTATAACGAGTTCCTGCAGAAGCATAATCTGATCTGCTATCCCTGCGGCAACACCGGCGTGCAGATGGGCGGCTGGTATCGCAAGCAGATCACCGGGCTGGCCGACATGCAGGGGCTGAAGATGCGCATCGCCGGGCTGGCGGGCCGCATCGTCGAGAAGCTGGGCGTGGTGCCGCAGCAGCTGGCGGGGGGCGACATCTACCCAGCGCTGGAAAAGGGCACCATCGACGCGGCCGAATGGGTCGGCCCCTATGACGACGAAAAGCTGGGCTTCCAGAAGGTCGCGCCCTACTACTACTACCCCGGCTTCTGGGAAGGCGCGCCGACGGTGGGCATGTTCTTCAACCTGGCCAAGTGGAACGAGCTGCCGGAGTCCTACAAGTCGATCCTGCGCACCGCCTGCATGGCGGTCGACATGAACACCCTGGCCGAATACGACTACAAGAACCCGGCGGCGCTGAAGCGGCTGGCGCAGAGCGGCGCCCAGCCTCTGCCCTTCCCCGAGGACGTGATGGTCGCGGGTTTCGAGGCTTCGCGCCAGGTCTATGACGAGCTCTCGGCCGAGAACCCCGAGTTCAAGCGCATGTGGGAGGCGCAGAAGCCCTTCCTCGCCGACTGGTATCTCTACAGCCAGACCGGCGAATACACCTTCGACACGATGATGATGATCCAGCAGCGCAACGGCAAGCTGTAAGGACCGCCACTCAAGAACCGCCGCCCCGCATCAGGGCGGCGGTTTTTTCATGCGCGGCTGATGCGAGCAGCGCCTGCGTCCGCCCGTCAGGGACCACAGCCGGGCCGCAGCTCGGGCACGAGGTCCGGGCGCTGCATCTTTCCCGATTTCGGACAGCAGAAAGGGCGCCACAGGGGCGCCCTTTTTCGTCGTCTCGTTTGCCGGCTCAGTCGGCGGTGGCGGCCGGAGCGCCAAAGCTCGGCGGCCCACCCAGCCCGCCAAGACCACCCGCCGGAGCTGCGGGAACTACCGCCCCCGGCACGGCCGGGGCAGCGGGCGCGGCCCCCGGCGCAGCCGGTGCGGGCGTGCCGAAGCTCGGCGGCGCGCCCAACCCGCCCAGCCCACCTGCCGCAGGCGCGGCGGGTGCTGCCTCCGGCGCGGCCGGGGCCGGGGTGCCGAAGCTCGGGGGCGCGCCGAGGCCGCCCAGGCCGCCGGCGGGGGGTGCGGCCGGGGCGGGGGTTTCGCCCGGCGAGGGCGGGGTGGCCGGGGCGCCGAACGGGTTGCCGCCCAGACCGCCAAGGCCGCCTCCGCCAAGCCCTCCAAGACCGCCGCCGCCCAGGCCGCCGCTCATCGGGATGTTGATCTGCACGTTCGAGGTGTCGATCGGCGGGCCCTTGTAATGCATGACCAGCCCCGGGAACAGCATGACCACCGCCACCATCACCAGCTGGATCACCACGAAGGGCACCGCCCCCCAGTAGATCTGCCCGGTGCGCACCGGCTCGATCATCCGCCCGGTCACCTTGTCGCGATAGGGCGCCTTGGGCGCGACCGAGCGCAGGAAGAACAGCGAGAAACCGAAGGGCGGGTGCATGAACGAGGTCTGCATGTTCACCGCCAGCAGCACCCCGAACCAGATCAGGTCGATCCCCAGCGCCTCGGCCGCGGGGGCCAGCAGCGGTACGATGATGAACGCCAGTTCGAAGAAATCGAGGAAGAACGCCAGCAGGAACACCAGGATCGAGACCACGATCAGGAACCCGTATTCGCCGCCGGGCAGCGAGGTCAGCAGATGCTCGACCCACAGATGCCCGTTCACCCCGTAGAAGGTCAGCGAGAACACCCGCGCCCCCACCAGGATGAACATGACGAAGGCCGACAGCCTTGTGGTCGCGGTCAGCGCCTGGCTGATCACCCCGCCCTTGAGCCGGCCCTTGGCGGCGGCCAGCACCAGCGCGCCGACCGCGCCCATGGCGCCGCCCTCGGTGGGGGTGGCGATGCCCAGGAAGATCGTGCCCAGCACCAGGAAGATCAGCGCCAGCGGCGGGATCAGCACGATGATCACCTGCTGCGCCAGCCGGCTCATCGCGTTGATGCGCAGGGCGCGGTCCAGCAGCGCCACGATATAGATCACCACCACCGCCAGCGCCGGGGCGAGGATGTCGGCATTGGTGCCCTGCGTCGGATGCAGCCAGCGGAACGCCAGCCAGGCCATCGCCACCGTCGCCGCGGTCGCCACCAGCAGCGAGGCGACGCCGGAACCCAGCGTCCGCGCCTCTTTCGGCAGCGCCGGCATCGAGTTCGGCCGCACCAGCGTCATCACGAACACATAGGCCATGTAGAGCCCGGTCAGCACCAGCCCGGGGATCATCGCCCCCTTGTACATGTCGCCGACCGAACGCCCCAGCTGGTCGGCCAGCACGATCAGCACCAGGCTGGGCGGGATGATCTGCGCCAGCGTCCCCGAGGCCGCGATCACCCCCGAGGCGATGCGCCGGTCATAGCCGTAGCGCAGCATGATCGGCAGCGAGATCAGCCCCATGGCGATGACCGAGGCCGCCACCACGCCGGTGGTCGCCGCCAGCAGCGCGCCGACGATGATCACCGCATAGGCCAGACCGCCGCGCACCGGGCCGAACAGCTGGCCCACGGTATCCAGCAGATCCTCGGCCATGCCGGATTTCTCCAGCACGATGCCCATGAAGGTGAAGAAGGGAATCGCCAGCAGGGTCTCGTTGCTCAGCAACCCCCACAGCCGTTCCGGCATCGCCTGCAGCAGCGGCCAGCTGAGGTTGATCGAGCCGCCCGACAGCGGCGCGAGCTCCACCCCGATGACGAAGAACAGCAGCCCGTTGGCGGCCAGCGCGAAGGCGACCGGATACCCCAGCAGCAGGAACACCACCAGGCTCATGAACATGATCGGCGCCATGTTCTGCGCGATGAGGGCCATCATTTGCGCGGCTCTCCCCGCTTGCTGCCGTCGGTGTCGTCAGTGTCGGCGCCGGGCTGGACAAAGCCCGCCTCGGCCAGCAGCTGCTCGTCGATCTCCAGCTCGCCGTGGCTGGTGAACTGCGCCTGCGTGTCGGGGATCAGCCCGCGCATCACCGCGATCTTCTTGATGATTTCGGAAATCCCCTGGAAGAACAGCAGGATGAACCCGGCCAGCAGCAGCGCCTTGGCCGGCCACAGGATCAGCCCGCCCGCGTTCATCGATCGCTCGCCCGACAGGTAGGACCGCTCGAACCACGGGATCATCAGCCAGATCATCAGCGTGACGAAGGGCATCAGGAACAGCAGATGCCCGATCAGGTCGATCCAGTGCTGGGTGCGCCGCGACCGCGCGCCATACAGGATGTCGATTCGGATATGTTCGTTTTCCAGCAGCGTATAGGCCGCGGCCAGCAGGAATGCCGCCCCGTAGAGATACCACTGCAGTTCCAGCCAGGCGTTGGACGAGATCGACCAGACCTTGCGGATGATCGCGTTCCCCGCACTCACGATCACGGCGATCAGGATCAGCCAGCTGACGCTGCGCCCGATCACCGTGTTGATGCGGTCGATGCCGCGCGACAGGGCCAACAGGCCGCCCATGAACTCATTCCTCTTCTGGCAGCGGGGGTCGGGGGCGCATCTGCGCGGGCCACGAAGCCGCTGCGGCACTCGACGATGCGCGGATATGGCGGAGCGGGTCGCCCGCGGTCAAGCGTTTCCGCACGTCGCAAAGGCGCCCGGGTGCGGCACCCCGGCAGAGGGCGCGCCCGGCAGTCCGGCCCGGCGGCAAGCCTAGCGCCGGATCCGGTTCACATGCCCCATCTTGCGGCCCGGGCGGGATTCGGCCTTGCCGTAAAGATGGATCTGGGTGTCGGGCTGGGCCAGCAGCTGCGGCAGGCGCTGGATGTCGTCGCCGATCAGGTTCTCCATCACCACGTCGGCATGGCGCTGCCCGTCGCCCAGCGGCAGCCCGGCCACGGCGCGGATATGCTGCTCGAACTGGTCCACCGCGCAGCCGGCCTGCGTCCAGTGCCCCGAGTTGTGGACCCGCGGCGCGATCTCGTTCACCACCAGCCCCTGCGGGGTCACGAACAGCTCGACCCCCATCACGCCAACGTAGTCAAGCGCGGTGACGATGCGGCTGGCGAGCAGCACCGCCTCGGGGATCAGCCGCGCGGGCTGGCCGCAGGGCACGGTGGTGGTGCGCAGGATCCCGTCCCGGTGCACGTTCAGCCCGGGGTCATAGACGGCGACGGCGCCGTCCTGCCCGCGCGCCGCGATCACGCTGATCTCGGCCGAGAACTCGACGAAGCCTTCCAGCACCGCGGGCGCATTCACCTGCGCCCAGGCGGCGGCGGGGTCGTCGCCCGCGGCGACCCGCACCTGCCCCTTGCCGTCATAGCCGAAGCGGCGGGTCTTGAGGATGCCGCGCGCGCGGCCTGCCATCGCGGCGGCAAGGTCCTCGGCGCTGTCCACGGCGGCATAGGGCGCGACCGACAGCCCCAGCCCGGACAGGAAATCCTTTTCCGCCAGCCGGTCCTGGCTGACCGCCAGCGCGCGGCGGTTGGGGCGGATCGGGACGATGCTCTCGATCAGGTCCAGCGCCTCGGCCGGGACGTTCTCGAACTCATAGGTCACCACATCGACCGAGGCGGCAAAGGCGCGCAGCGCGGCCTCGTCCTCGTAAGGGGCGGTGGTCAGGCGGTGGGCCACGTCGCCCGCGGGCGCGGCGCCGGGTTCATAGACATGGCAGCGATAGCCCAGGCGGCTGGCCGCGACCGACAGCATCCGCCCCAGCTGGCCGCCGCCGAGGATGCCGATCACCGCGCCCGGCGGCAGTTGCTTGGGCTTGCTCATCGTCCGTCTCACCTACCCCTGATGGAATGCCCGAGGTGCGGCAGCCTGCGAAAACCCCAGGCGGGGCGTCAGCTCTCGGGCCGGATGTCCTCCGGCGCCTCCGGGATGGAGGCGCTCAGCGCCGCGCGCCAGGCGTCCAGCCGCGCGGCCAGCGCCGGATCGGACAGCGCCAGGATCCCGGCCGCCATCAGCCCGGCGTTCGCCGCCCCCGCCGCCCCGATCGCCATGGTCGCGACCGGGAACCCCTTGGGCATCTGCACGATGGAATACAGCGAATCGACCCCGCCCAGCGCGCGGGTCTGCACCGGCACCCCGATCACCGGGATCCGGGTTTTCGAGGCCATCATCCCCGGCAGATGCGCCGCGCCCCCGGCCCCGGCGATGATCACCTGCAAGCCCCGGCCGACGGCGGCGCGCCCGTAATCCCACAGCCGGTCCGGCGTGCGATGCGCGCTGACGATGCGCGATTCATGGGCGATGCCCAGCTCGTCCAGCACCTGCGCCGCCTCTCGCATCGTGGCCCAGTCGGACTGGCTGCCCATGATGATGCCCACCGGAACCGTCATTCGTCACCCCTTCACCCCGCGGAAAGCCGGGATCATAGCCGCGCGCCGGGCGGGCGCAACGGGGGAAAAGCGCGCAGTCAGGCGATGATGTCGGGGGTCAGCTCGTCCTCGAGCCGCGCGATCTGGTCCTTGAGCGCCAGCTTCTGCCGCTTGAGCCGCCCCAGCGTCAGGCTGCACACCACGCCCCCCGCCGCCATGGCCGCGATCTGCTCGTCCAGCTCGCGGTGCTGGCGGCGCAGAGCGGCCAGCCGGGCGCGGGCGATGTCCTCGGGCGACATTTCTTGCGGGGTGGTCATGGTGCGGGTCCGTGGTGCGGGGGCCGTGCGGGGCTGGCGGCAGGATACAGGGTCCGCAGCGCTTCGATAAGGGGAAGTTTGGCTCGACCCGCCCGGGCTCTTGCGGATGCGTCCGCCGGATCACATATCTGTCCCGTGGCCGGGTCGCCGCAATCGGGGCCCGGAAAAGCAGTCGCTTGACCGAGGACGCCGATGACCAAGATGAGCTTGGGAACGCATCCCTATCTGCTGGGTTTCGACCAGCTCGAACGGCTGGCCGAACGCGCCGCCAAGGGGGCCGAGGGCTACCCTCCCTACAACATCGAGCATCGCGCCCCGGACGGGTTCCGCATCACCCTGGCCGTCGCCGGTTTCGCCGAGGACGACCTGTCGCTGACGGTCGAGGACCGGCAGCTGGTGATCCGCGGCCGCCAGGCCGACGCCGATGCCGAGCGGGTGTTCCTGCACCGCGGCATCGCCTCGCGCGCCTTCCAGCGCAGCTTCGTGCTGGCCGAGGGGATCGAGGTCGAAAGCGCGGCGCTGGAAAACGGGCTGCTCCACGTCGACCTGCGGCGGATCGCGCCGCAAAGCATCGTCCAGACCATACCGATCAGCCGCAAGTAAAGGGGATCGCCATGAACATGAAACATAATTTTCCGACCGCTGAGGGCAACACCGTCTATGTCCGCCGGGTCGAGATGGACAGCCTGCCCGCCGAGGTGCGCCAGCAGGCGCCCGAGTTGCAGGCGCTTTACGCCGTCCACGGCATCGACGGCGAGCGGCTGGCGCTGGTCGCGGACCGCGGCCTGGCCTTCATGCTGGCTCGCCAGAATGAACTGAACCCGGTCAGCGTGCACTGATAGTCGCTGCGCCCTGGGTCGCCGCGGCGGCCCAGCGGGCCAGATAGGGCTCGACAATCCCCTGCTCCATCGCGCGCGCCACCTCGCGCCGCGCGCGATATTTCCGCCGCCCCAGCCACAGACCCATCGCCTTGCGCCGCGCGCGGTTCAGCTGCGACAGCCGCGCCCGCAGCGGCAGCGGCCGCGGCGGCGGCAGCAGATCGGCGATGCGGCGGGCGTGGAACCACCACAGCCGGTCCATCTCGGTGCGCAGCCGCCAGGGCTTGCGGTCCACCACGTAATGCACGACCCGCACCTCCGGCGGCAGCGCCGCCGGCGCGGGGTAGAACCCGGAAAAGGCGAACAGGTTAAACCCCGGCGGCAGGAACACGATCCGCCCGCGTGCCATCAGGTTCAGCGTCGCTTCATCCCCGTTCAGCACCGGCTTTTCATCGGAAACGAACCGCGCGAGGCAGCGCCGCCCCATGTCCTCGGCGCGCCACCGCGGCAGGTTCATCACCAGCAGCCCGGCGTTGACCTTGTTGTCGCGGTTGCCGGGGCTGCGCACGGCGGCGACCAGCTGTTCGCCCAACTCCACGGTGGCCAGCGGCGACAGATCGCCCAGCACCACCATGTCGCAATCCATGTAGACCACGCGGTCGTCGGCCGGCAGCAGTTCAGGGACCAGCAGGCGCAGGAAGGTGCCGCGGGTCAGATGCGCGCGGCGCACCGGCACATGGTCGAAAACGTCCACCGGCACCTCGACCCGGTCCACCCGCGCGCCCAGCCGCTCGCCCAGCCGGTCCAGCCGCGCGCGGTTTTCAGGCGAGATCCCCAGGTCCAGCACGGTGAACCTTGCGCCCGGGTTGTGGAAATTGACCGAGGCCAGCAGCACCAGCACGCCGGGGACGTAATTGTCGTCCGAGCCGGTGACGATATGCAGCGACATCTGCGATCCCTCCCGGGGCGCAACGCTGCACGACACGGCGGCAGGGGACCCTGCCCGGTCATGCGGCCGTCACGCCGTCAGAAGGAAATCCCGGCGCAGCATCCGGGTTCCCTGCCCCGCGGATGAAACCGGGGACAGGGGAGTGTCGGGCAGGGCCTGCCGCCCTGCCGTCAGCCGCTCACGCCAGCCCGATCAGCCCCATGCTTTCCAGCTTCAGCAGCACCTGCTGGGCGGCATAGTCCACGTCCACGCCCTCGGTCTGGACGCGCAGTTCGGGGTTTTCGGGAACCTCGTAGGGGTCGGAAATCCCGGTGAACTCCTTGATCTTGCCCTCGCGCGCCAGCTTGTAGAGCCCCTTGCGGTCGCGGCGCTCGCATTCTTCAAGGCTGGTGGCGACGTGGACTTCAAGGAAGGCGCCGTATTGCTCGATCATCTGGCGCACGGCGCGGCGGGTGGCGGCATAGGGCGCGATCGGGGCGCAGAGCGCGATGCCGCCGTTCTTGGTGATCTCGGACGCGACATAGCCGATGCGCTTGATGTTGATGTCGCGGTGTTCCTTGCTGAACCCCAGTTCCGAGGACAGGTGCTTGCGCACCACATCGCCGTCGAGCAGCGTCACCGGACGTCCGCCCAGCTCCATCAGCTTGACCATCAGCGCATTGGCGATGGTGGATTTCCCCGACCCCGACAGCCCGGTGAAGAACACCGTGAATCCCTGCCTGTCGCGGGGCGGCGAGGTGCGGCGCAGCTGGGTCACCACCTCGGGGAAGCTGAACCACTCGGGGATTTCCAGCCCCTCGCGCAGGCGGCGGCGCAGTTCCGTGCCCGAGATGTCGAGGATGGTCGCGCCCTCCTCGACCTCGTCCCGAGGCTCATACTGCGCACGTTCCTGCACATAGACCATCTGCTTGAAGTCGACCATCTCGACCCCGATGTCGGCCTGGTGCTTGCGGAACAGTTCCTGCGCGTCATAGGGGCCGTAGAAATCCTGCCCCTGGCTGTTCTTGCCGGGGCCGGCATGGTCGCGGCCGACGATCATGTGGGTCAGCCCGTGGTTGCGGCGGATGATGCCGTGCCACACCGCCTCGCGCGGGCCGGCCATGCGCATCGCCAGGTTCAGCAGCGACAGATGGGTGGTGGCGGACGGATATTTGTCCAGCACCGCCTCGTAGCAGCGCACGCGGGTGAAATGGTCCACGTCGCCCGGCTTGGTCATGCCGACGACCGGATGGATCAGCAGGTTGGCCTGTGCCTCGCGCGCGGCGCGGAAGGTCAGCTCCTGATGGGCGCGGTGCAGCGGGTTGCGGGTCTGGAACGCGACGATCCGCCGCCAGCCCATCTTGCGGAAGAACGCCCGCAGCTCGTTCGGGGTGTCGCGGCGGGCCTTGAAATCGTAATGCGTCGGCGGCTGGATGCCGGTGATCGGCCCGCCCAGATAGACCGGCCCGGCCACGTTGTGCAGATAGTTGATCGCCGGATGCGCGATGTCGTCGGCGCCGTTGCCAAAGACCTTTTCGGCCTCGTGCTTCTTGTCGGGGGTCCAGCGGTCGGTGACCGACAGGATGGCCAGGATCACCCCTTCCGGGTCGCGCAGCGCGATGTCGGTGCCCGGCTCGGCCTTTGCGGCGAATTCCTCGGACACGTCCAGCGTGATCGGCATCGGCCACAGCGCCCCCGAGGACAGCCGCATATCGTTGACCACGCCGTCATAATCGGCCTCGGTCAGGAACCCCTTGAGGGGATGGAACCCCCCGCTCATCAGCAGTTCCAGATCGCACAGCTGCCGCTGGGTCAGGTCCCAGGACGGCATCTCGCCCGCATCGGCCTTGAGCTTCTGCGCCGAGTCGGCGTTGACGTAAAGTTCCGGAATCGGCACGAGGTTGGGCTGGCTCATCTGCACACTCGATCATCAGGACAAAACATGCGCCTGCCGCGAATTGCTGCGGTGCGCGAATCCAGCCTTAGCCGCCGTGCCGCTGCGCTGCAACAGCCAGTCGTTGCGATTTTTTCCCGGCGGTTTTGCCGTTGCGCGCCCGCTTGCCCGCCTGCCGGCGGTGCGGGCGCGTCTGCGACGGCTCAGGCGGTGCCGGCGCGCTCGGGCGCGTGGTGCACATCGGTCGCCGCGGCGGGGGTGGTGGCGCGCTCGGCCATGCCCTCGGCGGCCAGGAAATGCTCGGTATCCAGCGCCGCCATGCAGCCCATGCCGGCGCTGGTCACCGCCTGCCGATAGCTGTCGTCGGTCAGGTCGCCCGCCGCGAACACCCCGGGGATCGAGGTGCGGGTGGTGCCCGGCTCGACCCAGACATAGCCGCCCTCGCGCAGCTTCAGCTGGTCCTTGACCAGTTCCGACGCGGGCGAATGGCCGATGGCGATGAACACCCCGTCCGCGGCGATGTTGCGGGTGGCGCCGTCCACGGTCGAGCGCAGCACCGCCCCGGTCACCCCCAGCGGCTGGTCGGTGCCGGTGATCTCGGCGATCTCGTGGTTCCAGAGGATTTCCACCTTGGGATGCTTGAACAGCCGGTCCTGCAGCACCCGTTCCGCCCGCAGGCTGTCGCGGCGGTGGACCAGCGTCACCTTGCTGGCGAAATTGGTCAGGAACAGCGCCTCTTCGACCGCGGTATTGCCGCCGCCGACCACGATCACTTCGCGCCCGCGATAGAAGAACCCGTCGCAGGTGGCGCAGGCCGAGACGCCGAAGCCCTGGAACCGGGTCTCGCTGTCCAGCCCCAGCCAGCGCGCCTGCGCCCCGGTGGCCAGGATCACCGCATCGGCCGTCCACCGCGCGCCGCTGTCGCATTCGGCGACAAAGGGCCGCTGCGACAGGTCGAGCCGGGTCACCGTGTCGGAGATGATCTCGGTCCCGACCTCGCGGGCGTGGTTTTCCATGCGCGCCATCAGCTCGGGGCCGGTGACCATGGCGTCGCCCGGCCAGTTTTCCACGTCGGTGGTGATGGTCAGCTGCCCGCCCGGCTGCATCCCCTGGATCAGCACCGGGTCCAGCATCGCGCGGGCGGCATAGACCCCGGCGGTATAGCCGGCCGGGCCGGAGCCGATGATCAGAACGCGGGTGTGACGGGTCTGGGCCATGGGATTTCCTTCCTGAACCTTGAGGATGTAGCGCCGCGGGGCGTGGCTCACAAGCGGGCTATTCGCCCGGGCCCGGCGCAGTGATCGAGAGGGGGGCCGGCGCCGTGGCCGGGGTGGTGGCCGCGCCCGGCCGCGCCGGCGGCTCCATCGTCGCCACCACCGGGATCAGCGCGGCGATGCCCAGCAGCACCGCCAGCAGCACCGCGACCTCGGCCTTGCGGGCGCGGGTCATCGGGTCGCGGCGCGGCTTCATCGCGCAGACCCCGCCCGGGCAGTGGCTGACCGCGCGGCGCATCACCAGCGGATAGAGCTTGCAGCCCACGCAGATCCCGAACACCGCTTCCAGATACAGCAGCGCCATGCAGACCATGCAGGCCGCCATCAGCCACGGCCCGGCGATGTTGAAGCCCCAGATCATCACCATCACCGCCGCCGCCAGCCCCAGCCCCAGCGACCAGGCAAAGCGCTTCTGCGGGGCGCCGGTGAATTCGGGCTGCTGGTTGCCGACGATCAGCCGCGCCAGCACCAGGCTGGGGGCAAAACGCGGGTTCACCAGCACCCGCAGCGCGAAATCGACGAAGAACAGCGTGACGACCAGCCGCATCGGCAGAAAGTTTTCCAGCAGCGCCGCATTGATCGCGGCGATCACCGACAGCAGCAGCAGGATGCCGGCGGCGGCGCGGGCCTCGCGCTCGTTCAGCACCGGCACGTCATAGCCGGGGCGGCTTTCCCCAAAGGACAGGATGGCGGACATGAATGGTCTCCGAGAATTGTTCGGGACCAGATATGTTTACATTCGTATATACGATAACTGCGCATTATGCCGCACCCCCTGTCGCACCCCTCTGCCCCCGGGGGTCTTTCCGCTAAGCGCTGCGTCGCGTGGCGATCTTTTGAAACAATATTGCGCCGCCCGCCGCGAACCCGTAAGTTCCGCGCCGGAACGCAGGAGTGGGCAGAACATGGCAGGCGCCAGGCTGGATGACATCGACCGACTGATCCTGGCGGAATTGCAGGCGGACGGGCGGATGACCAACGTCGAGCTGGCCCGCCGGGTCGGCATCTCGGCCCCGCCCTGCCTGCGCCGGGTCCGCACGCTGGAAGAACAGGGCTTCATCCGCGGCTATCACGCCGACGTCGCCCCGCGCGAGCTGGGGTTCGAGGTGCAGGTGTTTGCCATGGTGCGCCTGCACAGCCAGTCCGAACGCGACCTGACCGCCTTCGAGGACCGCGCCCGCGGCTGGGCGCTGGTGCGCGAATGCCACATGCTGAACGGCGAGATCGACTTCATCCTGAAATGCGTGGCGCCGGACCTGTCCACCTTCCAGCGCTTCCTGACCGAACAGCTGACCGCCGCCGACAACGTGGCCAGCGTCAAGACCAGCCTGGTGATCCGCTGCGCCAAGGACGAGCCCGGCGTGCCCTTCGAACTGGTCGAGCCGCGCTAGAGCGTGATCGCCGAGATCAGCCGCCCGTAATCGGCCGCCCCCTGATGGGTGGCGCGGCGATAGCTGAAGAAGCGGTCGGGGTCGGAATAGGTGCAATGGCCGATCCATTCGGCCTCGACCCCCAGATCGCGCAGCGCCGCCAGCCCGAATCCCGGCAGGTCGAACATCGGCCGGCCATTGGGCCCGCCGGAAAAGAACCGCGCGTGGCGGTCGTCCTCGACCAGGAAGCGGTCCATGAAATCCTCGCCCACCTCATAGGCGCGCTGGCTGATGCAGGGGCCGATCACCGCGCTGATCTCGCGCGCGCCGGCCGCGCGCATGGCGGCGACCGTGGCGTCCAGAATCCCGTCCAGCGCGCCTTTCCAGCCGGCATGGGCGGCGCCGACCACCCCGGCCCGGCGGTCGGCCAGCAGGATCGGCTGGCAGTCGGCGGTCAGCACCGCGATGGCAAGCCCGGGCACGGTCGAGACGATGGCGTCGGCCTCGGTCGCGGCCACGCTGTCCAGATCCTCGCCCCCGGTCAGGGTCACCACCAGGTCGGAATGGGTCTGGTGCACCGTCGCCAGCCGGTCCGGCCCCACCCCCATCGCCGCCGCCACCCGCGCGCGGTTGATCGCCACAATCTCGCGCTGGTCGGTCGAGCCGCGGCCGCAGTTCAGCCCCGAAAACAGCCCCGAAGAGGCCCCGCCCTTGCGGGTGAAGAACCCGTGGCTCAGCGGGCGCAGGGCGGGATGGGTCAGGATTTCCAGCGTCATCGGGTCAGCGTCACCGGGTCAAGGGGATCGAGCGTCAGGTTGCAGGGCCAGCCCCGCCGGGGCCAGGTCGGTCTTGCGGCGCGGGTCCGTCCCGCAGCGGCAGCGGGCGGAACCCCGGCGGCGGCGGCGAATCCTTGGCCCAGACGGCCATCGCCTTGAACAGGTGACCCATCCGCGCAGGCGCGGTCAAGCGGTCCAGTGCTTCGGTCGCCCCCGCATCGCCGGCAGCGGCCAGCCGCGCCGCCCGCGCCTCGATCCCCAGCGCCTGCAGCCACGGGCCCTGCGGCTCGGGCGGGGATGCGAGCGCACCAGCGCGGATCGCGGCAGCGGCCAGCGGCGCGAAATCGACATGGGCGGTCAGGTCGGCCTCGCCCGGATGGGCCAGCGGGTCGTCATGGGCGTGCGCCCGCAGCGCCTGCAGGCTGTCGCCGCGCCCGTCCCAGGTGCCATAGTCGATGACGATCGCCGCGCCGCCGTGGCTGGCGATGCGCCCGGCGACGGTGGCCATGATCGCCGCGCCCTCGGGGCAGCTCTCGCGGACCTCGCGCTCGGGCCCGTCCAGGGGCAGCGGCTGCGGCGCGCCCAGCGCCAGCGCCAGCGCGCCCGCGGCGTCCAGCGTCACCATGCGCTCGGCCCAGCCTTGCGCGGTGCGCTGGACCTGCCGGATCGGCAGCGCGTCGAAGAACTCGTTGGCGATCAGGAACAGCGGCGCCTGCGGCAGATCGGCCGCCGAATCGAGATGCAGCACCTCGCCCAGCCGCTGGCGCTGCACGAGGCGCAGATGCGGCGAGGCCTCGACCAGCGCCACCGTCGCCGCCTGCCGGAACCCGGGCACGCGGGCGGTGGCGCGCAACACGTCCGCCATCAGCGTCCCCCGCCCCGGCCCCAGCTCGGCCAGCGTGAACGGCGCCGGCGCGCCCTGGTCCAGCCACGCCTGCGCGATGGCCAGCCCGACCAGCTCGCCGAACATCTGGCTGATTTCCGGCGCGGTGGTGAAATCGCCCTGCGCGCCGAACGGGTCGCGAGTGGAATAATACCCGTGCTGCGGGTGCATCAGGCACAGCCGCATGTACTCGTCCAGCGGCATCGGCCCCTCGGCCCGGATGCGGGCCGCGATGATCCGGGCCAGCGGCGTCACCGCGACCTCAGCGCCCACAGGACAAAGCCGGCGCCCACCGCCACCATCGGCAGCGACAGCAGCTGTCCCATGGTCACGCCCCAGACCGGCCCGCCCAGCACATGGCCCAGCGGATTGTCCGGGGTGATGAAGCGGGCGTCGGCCTGGCGGAAGAACTCGACCACGAAACGCGCCAGCCCGTAGCCGGCCAGGAACACCCCCAGCGCCAGCCCCGGCCGCGCCAGCCCGCCGCGGCGCACCAGCACCAGCAGCACCAGCCCCAGCAGCAGCCCCTCCAGCCCGGCCTCATACAGCTGGCTGGGATGGCGGGCGCAGGCGCCGACGATGCCGGGACAGTCCTGCGCGGCCTCGCCGGGGAAGATCACCCCCCAGGGCGCGGTGGTCGGCCGCCCCCACAGCTCGGCATTGATGAAATTGGCCAGCCGCCCCAGCAGCAGGCCGACCGGCGCCGCCACCGCCAGCGCATCGGCCAGCCGCAGCGCCGCGATGCCGTGGCGGCGCGCCCAGGCCCAGGCGGCCAGCACCACCCCCAGGAAACCGCCGTGAAACGACATGCCGCCCTGCCAGACCTTGATGATCTCACCCGGGTGCGACAGGTAATAGCCGGGCTCGTAGAACAGCACGAAGCCCAGCCGCCCGCCCAGGATCACCCCGACGACGACCCAGGTCAGCAACTCCTCGACCTGTTCGGGGCGCATCGGCGCGGTCCCGCCCCAAAGCTGCGGGCGCCGCATCAGCGCCACGATGATCCGCCAGCCGATCAGCAGCCCGGCCAGATAGGCCAGCGCATACCAGCGCAGCGCGAACTCGCGCCCGGCGATGGTGATCGCGAACACGTCCGGCGAGATTTCGGGGAATGGGATCATGGTTTCCTCCTGGACCGCCGGGGGATTGGCCGGGTTTGCTTGGCCGGGCCGGGCGGCGCTGTCAACCGCGCCGCCGCTGACAGCCGATCATTGAAGCGAGAGCGCGGCGGCGCCATATAGAGCCCCGACGCAGGACGCGAAAGGACGACACCATGACCACCCAGGGCAGCGGGCCGAACCGTTTTCTGGACGACATGTCCCGGCTGATGACCAATGCGATGGGCGTGGCCCAGGGCGCCCGGGACGAGGCCGAGACCGCGATGAAAAGCTGGGTGGACCGCTGGCTGGCGGACCGCAACTTTGTCACCCGCGAGGAATTCGAGGCCGTCCGCGACATGGCTATCAAGGCCCGCACCGAAAACGCCGAGCTGCGCGCGATGATCGCCGCGCTGCAGGGATCCGAGCCCGACCAGCCGGTCGGCTGAGCCCAACAGTCGGGCGCCGCGCCTGCGGCCGCGCTGCGATGGGTATTTGAGCCAGAAAGAAGCCACGAGGCGCGCGCGCCGGGCTGCGGGCTTCTTTCTGGTCCAAATACCCATGCAGCGGCGACGCCGGGCGGGCGAGTTGATCGGAACGCCGCGGCTCAGGAATCGGGCGTCACGCTCTGCCGTAACCGGCCGCCGCGGTCGAACAGCAGGATCGTTCCGGCGCCCGTGACCACCACCGTCCAGTCGCGAGCAAAGGTGACGGCGGCGGCGGTTTCCCCCTGCGGCAGGGTGATGGCTGCGGGCAGTTCCGGCAGCGATGGCGACAGCCGCAGCCACAGCGTCGCCGCCACCGCCGCGATGCCCAGCATCATCACCAGCGCCAGCGCCGTCACCAGCCGGCGCAGCCAGGCCAGTTCGGGCACTTTCCCCGCGCCGCTCTCTGCCTTATCATGCGCAGCCATGCCCGACCTCGTCCTTACCCTTGCGGCCGACATCCCGCCGACCGACCATCTGCGGCTTGATAAGGCGCTGGCCGCGGCGGCGCCAGCGTCGGCGTCGCTGTCGCGGTCCCGCATCGTGCGGCTGATCGCCGAGGGCGCGGTGCGCGGTCCCGAGGGCATGGTGCGCGACGGCAAGGCCCGTGCCACCCCCGGTGAATATGTGATCACATTCGGCGAGCCCGAGCCCATCGACGCCCGCCCCGAAGCCATCCCCCTGACCGTTGCCTATGAGGACGACGAACTGATCGTCATCGACAAGCCGGCCGGCATGGTGGTGCATCCGGCGCCCGGCAGCCCCTCGGGGACGCTGGTCAACGCGCTGCTGGCGCATTGCGCGGGCAGCCTGTCGGGGATCGGCGGCGCGCTGCGCCCCGGCATCGTGCACCGCATCGACAAGGACACCTCGGGGCTGCTGGTCGTCGCCAAGACCGACCGCGCCCATCACGCGCTGGCCCGGCAGTTCGAGGATCACAGCGCCTCGCGCCGCTATCTGGCGCTGGCGCATGGGGTGATCGACCCCGCCGACCCGCGGCTGCGCGGCCTGCCCGGCATCAGTTTCGAGCCCGGCGGGGTGCTGCGGATCGCGACCAACATCGGCCGCCACCCCAGCGACCGCCAGCGCCAGGCGGTCAGCACCACCCAGGGCCGCCATGCGGTGACGCGGGCGCGGATGCTGGAAAGCTTCGGCCAGCCCCCGGCGGCGATGCTGGCGGAATGCCGGCTGGAAACCGGGCGCACCCACCAGATTCGGGTGCATTTGACCTATTGCGGGCTGGGGCTGATCGGCGATCCGGTCTATGGTGGCGCGCGCCGCGCCTCGGTCCGGGCGCTGGGGCCCGAGGCTGCCGCCGCCATCGCCGAGTTTCCCCGGCAGGCGCTGCACGCGGCGCATCTGGGCTTCGACCACCCCGCCGACGGCCGCAGGCTGAGCTTCGACAGCCCCATGCCCGCGGACATGACGACACTGGCCGCCGCCCTGCGTGGAACCGGCCCGGACACCCTGCGTTCTGATATATGAGTTGCGGCCCGATGCCGCACAAGGATGACGATGGCGAATTACACGAAACTGCCTGCGCCCAGCCCCGAACAGGGTCTCAACCGCTATCTGCAAGAGATCCGCAAGTTCCCCCTGCTTGAACCCGAAGAGGAGTTCATGCTGGCCAAGGCCTGGGTCGACCATCAGGACGCCGAGGCCGCGCACAAGCTGGTGACCTCGCATCTGCGGCTGGCCGCCAAGATCGCCATGGGCTACCGCGGCTACGGCCTGCCGCAGGCCGAGGTGATTTCCGAGGCCAATGTCGGGCTGATGCAGGCGGTCAAGCGCTTCGACCCCGACAAGGGGTTCCGGCTGGCCACCTATGCGATGTGGTGGATCCGCGCCTCGATCCAGGAATATATCCTGCGCTCGTGGTCGCTGGTGAAGATGGGCACCACCTCGGCCCAGAAGAAGCTGTTCTTCAACCTGCGCAAGGCCAAGGCCAAGCTGGGCGCCTTTGAAGAGGGCGACCTGCGCCCGGAAAACGTCGCCCAGATCGCCCATGACCTGAGCGTGACCGAGCAGGAAGTGATCGAGATGAACCGGCGCCTGTCGGGGGGCGACGCCTCGCTGAACGCGACGGTGGGCTCGGCCGACGGCGATTCGACCGCGCAGTGGCAGGACTGGCTCGAGGACGAAAGCGCCGACCAGGCCGGCGATTACGCCGAGGCCGACGAGCTGGACACCCGCCGCTCGATGCTGGCCGCGGCGATGGACGTGCTGAACGACCGCGAGCGCGACATCCTGACCGAGCGCCGGCTGCGTGACGACCCGGTGACGCTGGAACAGCTTTCGGAACGCTACGGCGTCTCGCGCGAGCGCATCCGCCAGATCGAGGTCCGCGCCTTTGAAAAGCTGCAGGACCGGATGCACCGGCTGGCCAGCGAGAAGGGGCTGGAGATCGGCGAGGAATAGGCCCGCGCGGCGGAACCCCTTGCGCCCTTGGCGCCGCCGCGGCATCTGGGGGCGGCGCGGGGCGGTCCGCGCGATGATGCAAGGGTGGTCGCGATGAAAGCTCTGGTTCCGGTCCTGCTTGCTTCCGCACTGGCGACTCCCTTGTTGGCATTACCTTCGTCCGCGCAGGTCGTCGGCACCGCCGATTCCGTCGCCGCGGCGCTGCGGGACTACGGGCTCAAGGCCGACACGAGCCTCGATTCCGAAGGCGACCCCAAGATCGAATCGCGGATCGAAGGGATCCGCTTCTCGATCTGGTTCTACGGCTGCGAGGATGCCTCCTGCACCTCGCTCGAGTTCCGCGCCGGCTTCGACCTCGACACCCCGCTGAGCGCGGCAAAGGTGAACGAGTGGAACCGCACCAAACGCTTCGGCAAGGCCTGGATCGACGACGAGGGCGACCCGTTCCTGGAAATGCTGGTGCCGCTCGGCCCCGACGGGCTCAGCGACAACGGCTTTGAACTGGCGCTGGACATGTGGCGGGTCGGCGCCTCGGAGTTTTCGAGCTTCATCGGCTGGTGAGGCTGGGAGGCATGGGTGGGGAAGAGGAACATGCGGTTCCGCTCCTCCGGAGGTCCGGCAGTTGTCCGCGTAAGCGGCCGTGGATCCCGCAAGGCTGATGCTCGTAAGCCGGGCGGCAGCTGAGGGCACGCGGGGGAGTTCCCGGCAAAGTGGGATATATGCCGTTTGGTAGATCTCAAGGGATCGGAAATGCGCACTGCGGCGGGACGGGAAGACACCAAGAACCCCGCCTGAAGGTTGGGTCACGAGGGCTGGAGCCAGAGCCAGCGCAGCCCCCGTTTTCCGCGAAGCCGACAGTGGCCCACCAGGCAGCAGTTCGGGCGCGGGCGTGCAAGTTGCCGGCAAGACGGCATGTGTCGTGCGGCGGAGTTCCCCGGATCGGAATGCACGCCCGCTTGCGGGACGGCGGAAGCCACAGAGCCGGCCCGACCGCTGGATAAACGACCGGCTTGGAATCAGGCGCCCAGCCGCGACCCCGGTCCCGGAACACGGTAATTGCCCGCGACAGCAGCTTGACGCGTCCACGGGCAGTCGCCGGCAAAGCAGCCTGTGCCACGCCGGGGGAACTCCCTCTAGTTTGGAAATCCTGCCCGCCTGCGGCACGACGAACCGCAGAACAGGCTTGACGGCTGGGTAGCCTCGGGATCTGGACGGACGTCCCGCGCGCGCCCCTCGCCCCAAAACCGGCAGGGGCCCGCACAACGGCAGCATGTCGCTCGTGCCGCGGGAGTGCGGCAGGGTTCGGATGGCACCTGCGTCCACGAGGCTGGACGATGGCCCGAAACAAATTCCAACTGGTGGATGCTTTTTTACGCAGTGCAGGTCGCGGTCATATCGCCCGCTCGTCGCAGCGGGTGCACACAGCAGCCCGAGTCTGGAACGAGAGGCCGCTCTCGGGAGCAAGAAAAGCGGCCGGAACGAGCTTTATTGCAGGGACCGTCTGCGGGCTCCGCGGCAGGCAACGGCCCAGGAATCGACACCTGTTCCTACAACGGCAGCATGTGTTCCGTGCTGGGAAATTTCGATGGGGTCCGGATGGCACCTGCGCCTCGAGACCGAACAAATGGCCCGAATTTCAACGGGTGGTTGCTTTTCGGATATCGTACGCCTGACGCGGATCGCGCGCTCGGCACGGCCGATATTGCCGGCAAAGTCCAAATATACCCCCACCCCGGCCAGGGATGAGCGACCGCACTTAGCTTTATCGACTGGTGCTGCCTGCGGGCCCCACAACTGGCAACGGCCAGAAGCCCGATGCCTGTTCCGTACCACATCCGCATATGCCCCCGGGAAGTTCGGCAAAGCTTTGAGAAAACCCACGTCCCCGCGGCTGGACGAATAGTCCGGAACGGGTTCCAGCTGATGGCTGCTTCTCGGGCATAGCGCTCGGCATGAATTGCCCGCTTGGCGTAGCCGAAGCACTCCACAACCCGGCAAGGTCCGAGACGGGTCGCCGCGCTAGTTGGTCAGGGGGAGCAACCGGAACGAGCCTCTCCGCCTGACGCCGCCCCCGGACCCCGCGGCCGATACAGCCCCAAAATCCGGCGCCTGCCCGCACAACGGCAGCATGTGCCCCGTGCCGGGAAAGTTCAGCAGGTCTTGAAATGGCACCCGCGCCCACGGGGCTGGACGAATTGCCCGGAATCGGCACAATCATCGTCGGGCCAGGCCGCGATCGGCGGTTCGCCCGGCACAACCGCAACGGAGAATTCGGCCACCGTGACCGCATTGACGCAGTTCCAGCGGCTCGAGGCCGCGGGGGTGTGGCGCCCCGAACCGGGCGGGCGGCTGCATGACGTGATCGTGTCCTTCGGGGATGCCACGCTGATCCTGCGCGATCCCCGCTCGGAAGAGCCGCTGTCGCATTGGTCGCTGCCGGCGGTGACGCGGCTCAATCCCGGCCAGCTGCCCGCGATCTTCGCCCCCGGCGACGCCGCCCAGGACGAGGTGGTGGAGATCGACGACCGGCTGATGGTGCAGGCGATCGAGCGCGTCCATTCCGCCATCGCCGCCAGCCGCCCGCACAAGGGCCGGTTGCGCAGCGCGCTGGTCTGGTCAGCCGTTGCTGCTGGGGCGCTGGCCGCGGCCGTCTGGCTGCCCGGCGCGGTGATCGCCCATGCGGCACGGGTGGCGCCGCCGGCGCAGCGCACGGCGGTCGGGCTCGCGCTGCTGGCCGACATGCGGCAAGCGGCCGGCACCCCTTGCGACCGGCCGGCGGGGGCGGCGGT
Source organism: Paracoccus sp. SJTW-4 (assembly GCF_047716885.1). Lineage (NCBI taxonomy): Bacteria > Pseudomonadati > Pseudomonadota > Alphaproteobacteria > Rhodobacterales > Paracoccaceae > Paracoccus > Paracoccus sp. SJTW-4. The sequence continues at coordinate 858,888 of NZ_CP136681.1, forward strand.
GCTCGACCGGCTGTCGGCGCGGCTGCTGGGCCCCGAGGGGCGGATCGTGGTGCTGCCGGCGACGATGCGGGGGGCGCGGGCGCTGCCGGGGCGCATCGTGGTGATCGGCGACGACATGATCGCGGGCGAGCCGGGGCCGGCGGTGGCGGCGGGGCATGTGCTCGCGGCCGATGCGGTGGCGGCGGATGCGGATCCGCTCGAGGCGGTGCTGCGCGCGGCCGGGATCCGCGCGGCGCTGACAATGCTGACCTCGGGCGAGCTGGCGGCCGAAGCCATCGCCGGACAGGGCGCGGCGCTGCTGTCACGCCCCGCGCCGCGTCCCGATGACGAGACGCTGCTGGCGCGGATGGAAGAGGCGGGCGTGTCCAGCCAACCCTATGCGCGCTCGCTCGACCCCACCGGGGAAACCGTGTTGACGCTGATCGAGGCCGATCCCTGGCGATCGTCCGAGCCCGAGCCGCTGGCCAGCGAGGGAGAGTGGTTGCAGCTGCAACAGATCTGTGCCCACTGAGCCTCGGGCCGGAGGGGGGCGGCACCCGGCGGAACCGCGGCGGCGCGTCCTGAAGACGACGTTGCGGATGTAACGAACTCATCGCGCCACCAGCCGGACGAAACCCGCCTTGCGCAGCCGGTCGGCCATGCGCACCATCGCCTCTCGCCCCTCCAGCGGCCCGACCATGACGGCGCTGAGGGTGGTCTGCCCCGGCTTGCTGCGCACCACCGGCAGACCCATGGCAACCAGTTTCTGCGCCAGCCTATGTGCGTCAAGCGGATCCTTGAAGGCGCCGACCTCGAGATATCGCGCGCCCGGCGGGATCAGCAGAGGAACCTCGGGCCGCGCCCCCGTCGGACCGGGAGCGGTGCGCGACACGGTGGCCGGGCTGGAGGCGGGCGAGGTGGCGGACGGTGGAGCAGCGGTGGGCGGTGAAGTTGCCGGCGTCGGAGGAGAGGTTGTTGCCGGCGCGGCTTGCGCAGCCGCCACTGTAGCGGCTGGAGGAGTCGCTGCCGGAGGCGCGACCTGCGGGGCCGTCGCAGCAGCGGCGGGCGGAGTGGTGGCCGCAGGCACGGCTTGCGCAGCCGCCACAACAGCGCCCGGCGGAGCCGAGACCGGAGGCGCCACCTGTGGGGCTGTCGCAGCAGCGGCCGATAGAGTCGTGGCCCGAGGCGCGATCTGCGGGGCCGTCGCATCAGTAGCAGACGGAGTGGGCGGAATGTCGGGTGCTGCCGTCACGAGCTTCGGACCGGCTGTCGCGACCGGGACCCGGGGCGCCAGCGCCAGCTGGTTTTCCGCAGGGCCGCAGAGGCCCAAGGGGTCACCTGCGCCGATCAGCTGGCACATATGCTCGGCACGGGCGGGGCCGACCAGCTGCCGGCGCAGGTCCGGGGCGGTCGCGATCATGCGGCCGATACCCAGCGGATCGGCGTCCGGCCTGGCCGCGCGCGAGGCCTGGTCTGTCGCGGAATCCCCAGCGCCCCCGACCGGAGGCAGCGCTTCGCCCGCGACCAGTTCGCCCTCGTGCAGGTTGGTGATGATGGTCTCGGTCAGCAGCCGCTCGATCTGCGCCGCGCGCGGTTCCGCCCCGGGCAGCGGCGGGGCATCGGCCCCGCGGGCGGCAAGCGTCGGCGGCCAGCCGCAGATCGCCGCGCCGTCGCGGGACAGGCGGGCGCGCCAGCCCGCCTCGGTCCGCAGGAACACGCAGCCGCCTGAATCGATATATTGCCGGCCGGTGAAATCCGGCGGCGGCGGCTCGGCCGGGCGGCGCGGGTCCAGGGCGCCCGCGACCGGCCCTTCGGGACGCGGCACGGCAGTCTCGGCCCCCTGGGCCAGGACCAGCCCCGGGAGCATGTATAACAACAGCGCGACAACCCGCAGCCACATCGCCGGCCCTTCCCTTCCAGCCCCGATTCGCGGGCCCTGGACCGATCCATAGCGCAGCAGTCGCTAACTGCCGGTTAACGCGCGCTCATTTCGTGCCGAACAGCCGGTCCCCGGCGTCGCCCAGCCCGGGCACGATATAGCCATGCTCGTCCAGGCAATCGTCCAGCGCGGCGGTATAGATCGGCACGTCGGGATGGGCCTCGGCCATCCGGCGCACGCCTTCGGGCGCGGCCAACAGGCACAGGAAGCGGATGTCGCGCGCGCCTTTTTCCTTGAGCAGGTCGATCGCCGCCGCCGAGCTGTTGCCCGTCGCCAGCATCGGATCGACCACGATCACCATGCGCGCACCCAGCTCTCCGGGCACCTTGTCGTAATATTGTACCGGGCGCAGCGTCTCGGGGTCGCGATACAGGCCGATGAACCCGACCCGGGCCGAGGGCACCAGCTCGAGGATCCCGTCCAGCAGCCCGTTTCCCGCCCGCAGGATCGAGATCAGCGCCAGTTTCTTGCCGGCGAGCAGCGGCGCCTCCATCTCGGACATCGGGGTGCGGATGCGGGTGGTGCGCAGCTCCAAGTCGCGGGTGACCTCATAGGCCAGCAACAGGCTGATTTCGCGCAAGAGCCGGCGGAAGGTGGCGGTCGAGGCGCCCTCGTCGCGCATCAGCGTCAGCTTGTGCTGGACCAGCGGGTGATCGACGATGGTCAGGCTGGGGTGCAGGGTCATCAAGGCTCCTTCGGCGTCAATCTTTTGGCAAGGTTTTCATGCGCAACTGGGGCAAGGCGGGCGAATCGAAAGGACCGGCACCATGCAGCGAAACTGACACTCCTATCGGCCCAGGTGGCCGGCGTCGAAGCGGCCGGGCAGCAGCTCGCCCACGGTGGTGGTCACGGATTTGCCGTCCAGCGTGGCCAGCAGCACCGGCGTGTCGCTGCGCGCAAACTCGGCCAGTTTCTGGCGGCAGCCGCCGCAGGGCGGCGCCGGCTGGGCGCTGGCCGAGATGACGCAGACCTCGACGATCACCGTCTCGCCGGCGGCGACCATGCGGGCGATGGCGCCGGCCTCGGCGCAGGTGCCCTCGGGGTAGGCGACGTTCTCGACGTTGCACCCGGCATAGATCGCGCCCGAGGCCCCGCGTACGGCGGCCCCGACCTTGAAGCCGGAATAGGGGGCATAGGCGGCCTCGCGGACCCGCCGGGCGGCGTCGATCAGGGACATGGGCTTACCCTCTGGTTGCCGGGCCATCATTCCCGGGGCGGCGCTTGCGCGCAAGGTTGGGTGCGAGGTGGACGGGGACATGGGCGCGACGGGCCGGTGGGACGGTGAGGTGCGCCGGGGCAGCAGCACGGCGTCGCTGCCGGGGTGCGACAGGACGGACAAGTGCAACGATGAGGAGGCGAAGGAACGAGACGGCAGGCTGCAACAATCCGGGCGCCGAAATCGCGCGGCGAGCAGGAGCAGAAAGGAGCGTGAAGGACCACATGCGGGAAGAACCTGCGCACAGCGGCAACCAACGGGCGGCAGCGGCGGGGGCTTCGCTCCCGGGCAACCACGGGCGCGCCGCGGGGCCTCGGAGCAACCACGGGCGGCAGCCACGGGGCCTGGCTTCCGGGACACCCACGGGCGCGCCGTAGGGCTTTCCCCGGGGCCACCACGCGCGGCCGCAGCGCTTCGGCCCCGGCAGGCGGGCTTTCGCCAGACGGGATGGCAGCGGGGCGCGCTTGTGACCGGGCGGGCGCGGGATTAGGAAAAACCTGCAGGCAGCAGGAGATCGGACCATGGAAGAACGGCGGCAGGACAATGCCCGGCAGGCGGCGCTGAACTATCACGAGTTTCCGCGGCCCGGAAAGCTCGAGATCCGCGCGACCAAGCCGCTGGCCAACGGCCGCGACCTCAGCCTGGCCTATTCGCCGGGCGTGGCCGAGGCCTGTCTCGAGATCCGCAACGATCCCGCCACCGCCGCCCGCTATACCTCGCGCGGGAACCTGGTCGCGGTGGTCTCGAACGGCACCGCGGTGCTGGGCTTGGGCAATATCGGCGCCAGCGCCTCGAAGCCGGTGATGGAGGGCAAGGCGGTCCTGTTCAAGAAATTCGCCGACATCGACTGTTTCGACCTGGAAATCGACGAGACTGACCCGGTGAAGCTGGCCGAGATCGTGCGCGCGCTGGAGCCGACCTTCGGCGCCATCAACCTCGAGGATATCAAGGCCCCCGATTGTTTCGTGGTCGAGCGGCTGTGCCGCGAGTCGATGAACATCCCGGTGTTCCACGACGACCAGCACGGCACCGCCATCGTGGTCGGCGCCGCCGCCACCAACGCGCTGCGCGTGACCGGGCGCAGCTTCGACCAGATCAAGGTGGTGTCCACCGGCGGCGGCGCCGCGGGCATCGCCTGCCTGAACATGCTGCTGAAGCTGGGGGTGCGGCGGGAAAACGTCTGGCTCTGCGATATCCACGGGCTGATCTACGAGGGCCGGATCGACGACATGAACCCGCAGAAGGCCGCCTTTGCCCAGGCGACCGAGCTGCGCCGGCTGGACCAGGTGATCGAGGGCGCCGACCTGTTCCTGGGCCTCTCGGGCCCCGGGGTGCTGACCCCCGATCTGGTCGCGCGCATGGCACCGCGCCCCATCGTCTTTGCGCTGGCCAACCCCACCCCCGAGATCCTGCCCGAAGAGGTGCGCGCCGTCGCCCCCGATGCGCTGATTGCCACCGGCCGCAGCGATTATCCCAACCAGGTCAACAACGTCCTGTGTTTCCCCTTCATCTTCCGCGGCGCGCTGGACGTGGGCGCGACCGAGATCAACGACGCCATGCAGCTGGCCTGCATCGAGGGGATCGCAGCGCTGGCCCGCGCCACCACCAGCGCCGAGGCGGCTGCCGCCTATCGCGGCGAGACCATGAACTTCGGCCCCGACTACCTGATCCCCAAGCCCTTCGACCCGCGGCTGATCGGCGTGGTGGCCACCGCCGTCGCCCGCGCGGCGATGGAATCGGGGGTGGCGACGCGGCCGCTGGCCGACATCCACGCCTACAAGCGGCAGCTCGACGCCTCGGTGTTCCGCAGCTCGCTGATCATGCGCCCGGTGTTCGAGGCCGCCGCCACCGCCGCCCGCCGCATCGTCTTTGCCGAGGGCGAGGACGAGCGGGTGCTGCGCGCCGCCCAGGCCATGCTCGAGGAGACCAACGGCGTGCCGATCCTGATCGGCCGTCCCGAGGTGATCGAGACGCGCGCCAAGCGCGCCGGGCTGCCGATCCGGCCGCATGTCGATTTCCAGATCGTCAACCCCGAGGACGACCCCCGCTATCGCGACTACTGGGAAACCTACCACGGGCTGATGGCGCGCCGCGGCGTCACCCCCGACATCGCCCGCGCCATCATGCGCACCAACACCACCGCCATCGGCGCGGTCATGGTCCACCGGGACGAGGCCGACAGCCTGATCTGCGGCACCTTCGGGCAATACACCTGGCATCTGCGCTATATCCGCGAGATCCTGGCCCGCAAGGGGCTGCACCCGATCGGGGCGCTGTCGATGATGATCCAGGACGGGCCGCTGTTCATCGCCGACACCCAGGTCCACCACGACCCCAGCCCCGCCGACGTGGCCGAGACCGCGATCGGCTGCGCCCGCCACGTCCGCCGCTTTGGCCTGACCCCGCGCATCGCGCTGTGCAGCCATTCGCAGTTCGGCAACCTCGACACCCCCTCGGGGCGCAAGATGCGCGAGGCGATGGATATCCTGGCCGAGCGCGAGGTCGATTTCCTCTATGACGGCGAAATGCACGTCGACGCGGCGCTGGACCCGGCGGTGCGGGCGCGGCTGCTGCCCTCGTCCCGGCTGGGCGACGACCCGGCGAACGTGCTGATCTTTGCCAGCACCGACGCGGCCTCGGGGGTGCGCAACATCCTCAAGACCCGGGCGCAGGGGCTCGAGGTCGGGCCGATCCTGATGGGCATGGGCAACAAGGCGCATATCGTCACTCCCTCGATCACCGCGCGGGGGCTGCTGAACATCTCGGCGCTGGCCGGGACCCCGGTCGCCCATTACGGCTAGGGCGAATCGCGCGCCGCGCCCCGGGCGCGCGGCGCCGGGTTTGCAAGACCACGGCGTCGCGCCCGCGGCTGCAAACCCGGCCCCCGAGGTTTGCAAACCCACCTGCCGGAAAGCGCGGGTATTTTTCGATCCTGCCCGGCCTTCCCGGGGCAATATTCTTGATCCCCGCGCGCCCGGGTCTTACCAGAAGACAGGGAAGATCAGCGGAGAGCCGGGGTATGAGTTATCAGGAAGTCTACGCCGCGTGGAAGAACGATCCCGAAGCGTTCTGGATGGAGGCGGCGTCGCGCGTCGACTGGATGACCCCACCCGGCAAGGCGCTGTTCGACGAGCGCGCGCCCTTCTACGAGTGGTTCGCCGATGGGCAGCTCAACGCCTGCTGGAATGCGGTCGACCGCCATGTCGAGGCCGGGCGCGGCGACCAGCTGGCCATCATCCACGACAGCCCGATCACCCATTCCTATCGCGGCATCACCTATCGCGACCTGCAATCCCGCGTCGCCAGCCTGGCGGGCGCGCTGCGTGCCAAGGGCGTCGAAAAGGGCGACCGGGTGATCATCTACATGCCGATGGTGCCCGAGGCGCTGGAGGCGATGCTGGCCTGTTCGCGGCTGGGGGCGATCCATTCGGTCGTGTTCGGCGGCTTCGCCGCGCATGAGCTGGCAGTGCGCATCGACGACTGCACCCCCAAGGCGATCATCGCGGCCTCCTGCGGGCTGGAACCGGGGCGGATCGTGCAGTACAAGCCGCTGCTGGACCGGGCGCTGGAACTGGCCGAACACGCGCCCGAATTCTGCGTGATCCTGCAGCGCGAGCAAGAGGTCGCCAAGCTGGTCGAGGGGCGCGACGTCGCCTGGCACAGCTTCCAGTACGGGATCGAGCCGGCCGAATGCGTGCCGGTCGCCGGCAACCACCCGCATTATATCCTGTATACCTCGGGCACCACCGGCCAGCCCAAGGGGGTGGTGCGCCACACCGGCGGCCATGTAGTGGCGCTGAACTGGACGATGAAGAACATCTACGGCATCGACACCGGCGACGTGTTCTGGGCGGCCTCCGACGTGGGCTGGGTCGTGGGCCACAGCTATATCTGCTATGCGCCGCTGTTCGCCGGCGCCACCACCATCGTGTTCGAGGGCAAACCCGTCGGCACCCCCGACCCCGGCACCTTCGGCCGCATCATCCAGAACCACAAGGTCAAGTCCTTCTTCACCGCGCCGACCGCGATCCGCGCCGTCAAGCGCGAGGACCCCGAGTGCAGCTATATCAAGGACTACAGCCTCAAGTCGCTGCAGGCGGTGTTCCTGGCCGGCGAGCGCGCCGACCCCGACACGGTGAAATGGGTCGAGGAGCACCTGCAGGTGCCGGTGATCGACCACTGGTGGCAGACCGAGACCGGCTGGCCCATCGTCGCCAACCCGCTGGGGCTGGGGCTGCTGCCGGTCAAGCACGGCTCGCCCAGCGTGCCGATGCCGGGCTATGACGTGCAGGTGCTGGACGAGGCCGGCCACCCGGTCCCCGCCGGCACGCTGGGCGCGGTCACGATCAAGCTGCCCCTGCCCCCCGGCACGCTGCCGACGCTGTGGAACGCCGAGGAGCGGTTCCGCAAATCCTATCTCGACGCCTTCCCCGGCTATTACGAGACCGGCGACGCCGGCTTCATCGACGAGGACGGCTATCTCTACATCATGGCGCGCACCGATGACGTGATCAACGTCGCGGGCCACCGCCTGTCCACCGGCGCGATGGAGGAGGTGCTGTCCTCGCATCCCGACGTGGCCGAATGCGCGGTGATCGGGGTGGCAGACCTGCTCAAGGGGCAGACGCCGCTGGGGTTCCTGTGCCTGAAGAAAGGCGCGGCGGCATCGGCCGAGCAGGTCGCGCGCGAGGTGGTGCAGATGGTGCGCGATCAGATCGGGCCGGTGGCCGCCTTCAAGACCACGGTGGTGGTCGATCGGCTGCCCAAGACCCGCTCGGGCAAGATCCTGCGCGCGACCATGGCCAAGATCGCCGACAACGAGGATTTCAAGATGCCGGCGACCATCGACGACCCGGCGGTGCTGGACGAGATCCGCACGGCGCTGCAAAAGATCGGGCTGGCGGGCGGCTGAGCCCGCCCCGGGCGCCCTGCCCCGCTGGGTAGCCGGCTCAGATGTTCACACCCCTATGCGGATGGAAACGCGGTGGGTGGAGACAAGGACGTTGTCGCCGCGCTGGTCAAGGCCGGTTGCGACGGCGCGGACCTGCCTGAGCTTGCTAAGGAACCGGTCGATCTGGTTCTTGTGTCGCTCCTGTCCCAAGGCCAACTCAGATGTTCGCAACCTTATGCGGGTGAAACGAGCTGGACGCAGGTAAGGATATGGTCGTTGCGCTTGTCATAACGGGTTGCGACGGCGCGGACTTGCCGTGGCTGAAGAACCGGCAATCTGGTTCTTGCGTCGAGAGAGCATCCGGCCGAAATCCGGGCTCCGCTTCGCATCGGCATCGGCATCGGCATCGGCATCGGCATCGGCCGGATGTCCGCCTTGGCACCCCGCGCGGCAACACCGTCGCGCAGCGTCGCTGTCAACTTGCCTGGCATGGCAACCCGGTTAATGCGGATGCGACCTAGCCCAGCTCGGCGCCCAGCGAGCGCATCAGCGCCACGAAATCGGGAAAGCTGGTCGCGATCGGCCCGGCGTCGTCGACGGTGATCGGGCGTTCCGAGACCAGCCCGGCCACCAGGAACGACATGGCGATGCGGTGGTCGAGATGGGTGGCGACGGTGGCGCCGCCCTTCAGCCCGCCGGTGCCGTGGACGGTCAGGCTGTCGCGGGTTTCCTCGACCCGGCCGCCGTTCGCTTCCAGCCCGCGGGCCATGGCGTCGATACGGTCGCTTTCCTTGACCCGCAGCTCGGCCACTCCGTTCATCACCGTGCTGCCCTCTGCAAAGGCGGCGATCACCGACAGGATCGGGAACTCGTCGATCATGCTGGCGGCGCGCTCTGGGGCGACGGTCACACCATGCAGCGGGCCATGGCGGACGGTCAGGTCTGCCACCGGCTCGCCGCCCTCGATGCGGTCGTTTTCCCAGGTCAGGTCGGCGCCCATCTCGGCCAGCACGTGATAAAGCCCGTCGCGGGTGGGGTTGCGGCTGACGCCCTCGACCCGGATTTCCGACCCCGGCACGATCAGCGCGGCCGCCACCGGGAAGGCCGCCGAGGACGGGTCGCGCGGCACCGCCACCGCGCAGGGGCGCAGCTCGGGGCGGCCGGTCAGGGTGATCACATGGCCCTCGTCGGTGATCTCGGTGCGGATGGTGGCGCCGAAACCGGCCAGCATCCGCTCGGTATGGTCGCGGGTCGGTTCGGCCTCGATCACCACGGTGTCGCCGGGGGCATTCAGCCCGGCCAGCAGCACCGCGGACTTGATCTGCGCGCTGGCGACCGGGGTGGGGTAGCGCAGCGGCACGGGATCGGCGGCGCCGGTGATGGTGACGGGCAGGAACTCGCCCTCGCGCGCGACAACCTGCGCCCCGAACAGTTCCAGCGGGCCGGTGATCCGCCGCATCGGCCGGCGCGACAGGCTGGCGTCGCCGGTGAAGGTGGCGGTGATCGGCGTGGTCGCCATCGCGCCCATGATCAGCCGCACCCCGGTGCCGGAATTGCCGCAGTCGATCACGGTTTCGGGCGAGGAAAACCCGCCAACGCCGACGCCCCGCACCCGCCATTCACCCGGGCCCAGTTGCTCGACGCTGGCGCCAAAGGCTTCCATCGCGCGGGCGGTGTCGATCACGTCCTGCGATTCCAGCAGCCCGGTGATCTGCGTCTCGCCCACCGCCAGCGCGCCCAGGATCAGCGCCCGGTGGCTGACCGACTTGTCCCCCGGCACCAGCGCATTCCCCTTGAGGGGCCCCGAGCGGCGGGCGGTCATCGGTTGCGGCTGGGTGCTGTGGGACATGATCGGCTCCTTGGTCGCGGCAGTGATAGCGTGGCCAAAGGGGCGCGGCCATGCCCTTCTTCCTTGCAAAAATATCCCCGCCGGAGGCAGGCCGTGCCAGCGACCTCCCCCCTAGCGCCGGAAGGTCGCGTAATGCGGCACGCGGCCCTCGCGCAGCGCCTTCTGCTCGTAGCGGGTCGAGTGCCAGTCGTCCCAGGGCGCGGGCCCTTCGTGGACCAGGGTGAAGCCGGCGGCCGGGACCTCTTCCAGCGTCTGGCGCATATAGTCGGGAATGTCGGTCGCCACCCGGAACTCGGCCCCCGGCGCCATCACCCGGTAGAGCGGGATCAGATGCTCGGGCGTGACGAAGCGGCGGCGGTGGTGGCGGGCCTTGGGCCAGGGGTCGGGATAATTGAGAAACGCGCGGGCAATCGAGCCATCCGGCAGCACGTCCATCAGGTCGCGCGCATCGCCCGGATGCACGCTGACGTTCGACACGCCCGCCGCGCGGATCTTGCCCAGCAGCATGGCGACGCCGTTGATGAAGGGCTCGCAGCCGATGATCCCGATCTCCGGATAGCGCGCGGCCATGGCGACCATATGCTCGCCGCCGCCAAACCCGATTTCCAGCCAGACCGGGCGGGCGTCGCCAAAGATCGCCGCCGGGTCGATGGGGGTGCGGTCGGGGTTTTCGGCGGTGGTGATCCCGCGCGGGCGCAGGCTGCCCAGATCCTCGGACAGATAGCCCTTCTGGCTTTGGCGCAGGGTCTTGCCGTGGCGGCGGCCGTAGAAATTGCGGCGCGGGGGGGTGGGGTCGAACTCGCTCATGCAGGCGCGATGCCGCGACGGCGGGCGAAGGTCAAGCGGCAAGGTTCAGGGGGGCGCTGCCCCCGCCGCCCGGGGGCGGCCCCCCGGGGTATTTTCGCCAGAAAGAAGCTTCTGCGCGCAAGCGGCGGGCCGCGGGGGGCCGGCTCAGTCGGCGGCGAGGCGGCTGATGACGACCTTGACCTCGGGTTTCTTGCCGATCTCTTCCATCGCGACCTGGCGGGTGATGCGGCGCAGCCCCTCTTCCAGCTTCTTGTCGCTCATCACCGTGGCATGGTCGGCGCGTTCCAGGAACTCGCCCAGCTCGCTTTCCAGATGCCGGGCAAGCGGCACGCCGGCGCGGCCCTGCGCGGCCAGCCCCATGGTTTCCACCCAGGCGTCGGGCAGCGCCTCGTCGTTTTCGTCGACGATCACCGAGACGGTGACATGGCCGTTCAGCGCCATGCGGATGCGGTCGCGCACCACCCCGTCCATGGCGCCGATCAGCACGTTGCCGTCCAGATAGATGCGGCCGGTCTCGATCTGGTCGACGACGCGGATGCCGCCGCCGGCCAGGTCGATCATGGTGCCGTTGGTCACCACCTCCGCCGACAGCCCCTTGGCGCGGGCGAGGTTGGCGTGTTCGCGCAGATGCATGTGTTCGCCGTGCATCGGGATCACCACCGCCGGTTTCAGCAGCTCGTGCACCGCTTCCAGATCAGGGCGGTTGGCGTGGCCCGAGACGTGGAAGAACCCCGAATCCGCATCGAACACATTCACCCCCATGCGGCTGAGGTTGTTCATGATGCGGATCACCGGGCGTTCGTTGCCGGGGATGGTGCGGCTGGAAAACAGGAAGCTGTCGCCCTCGCGCAGCTGCAGCCCCAGATAGCGGCCCATCGACAGCTGCATCGAGGCGGCGCGGCGTTCGCCCTGGCTGCCGGTGACGATCAGCATCACCTTGTCGCGGGGCAGATCCGCGGCCTCATCCGGGCCGATCACCTTGGGAAAGTCGCGCAGGATCCCGGCCTCGACCGCCGCGGTGACCATCTTGCGCATCGCCCGGCCCAGCAGGCAGATCTGCCGCCCTGCCGCCACGCCGGCGTCGGCCAGCGTCTTGAGCCGCGCCACGTTCGAGGCGAAGGTCGTCGCCACCACCAGCTGTTTCTGCGCGCTGACGAATTCCAGCAGCGGCTGCGCCAACGCCGATTCCGAGCGCCCGGGATGGGTGCTGAACACGTTGGTCGAATCGCACATCAGCGCCGCCACCGGCGCCTCGCTGGCGATCTTGTGCCACAGCACCGGGTCGAACGCCTCGCCCACCACCGGGGTGCCGTCTAGCTTGAAGTCGCCGGAATGGACGATGCGACCGGCGGGCGTGTCGATGACCAGCGCCGCGCTTTCGGGGATCGAGTGGCTGACCGGCACGAACTGCACGCGGAACGGCCCGGCCTCGACCACATGCGGATAGGGCTCGACGATGCGCAGCCTGTCGGTGGGCTGGCCGGCCTCTTCCAGCTTCATCCGCGCCAGCGCGCCGGTAAAGCGGCGGGTATGGATCGGGGCCTTGAGCCGGCTCCACAGCAGGCCCAGGGCGCCGACGTGATCCTCGTGCCCGTGGGTGATGAAGATGCCGTCCAGCCGGTCGCGGTTATCCTCGAGCCAGCGGATGTCGGGCATGATCAGGTCGATGCCCGGCGCGCTGTCCATGTCGCCGAAGGTGACCCCCAGATCGACCAGGATCAGCCGTTCCCGCCCCGGCTGCCCATATCCGTAGACATAGGCGTTCATGCCGATTTCGCCCGCGCCGCCCAGCGGCAGATAGATCAGGCGTTCAGACATTGCCCATCTCCTTGTTGTAATCATGGATGAGCCGCAGCCCGTGCATCGTCAGATCGTCGTCCCAGGTGTCGAACAGATCCTCGATCTGATGGAACAGCGCGGCCAACCCGCCGGTTGCAATGATCTTCATCGCCTGCCCGCGTTCTTCGGCGATGCGGGCGCAGATTTCGCGCACCAGCCCGACATAGCCCCAGAACACCCCCGATTCGATACAGGCGACGGTGTTGGTGCCGATCACCTGCGCCGGGCGGGTCACGTCGACATGCGGCAGCGAGGCCGCGCCCATGTGCAGCGCCTCAAGCGACAGGTTCACCCCCGGCGCGATCACCCCGCCGACATAGGCGCCGTCGCTGTCCACCACGTCGAAGGTGGTGGCGGTGCCGAAATCCACCACCACCAGATCGGGGCCGTAGCGGTCAAAGGCCGACCAGGTGTTGACGATGCGGTCGGGGCCGACCACTGTGCCCGGGTCCACCCGCGGTGGCGCCGGCAGCAGGCAGTCGGGCTTGCCCACCACCAGCGGGCGGGTCTCGAAATAGCGGTTGCAGAGCACGCGCAGGTTGAACACCACCCGCGGCACGGTCGAGCTGATGATGCAGGCGTCGATGTCGACCTCGATCCCGGTCAGCGACATCATCGAGCGCAGCCAGACGTAATACTGGTCCGCCGTGCGGCGGTGGTCGGTGGCCGAACGCCAGTGGCACAGGAACCGCCGCCCGTCCCAGATCGAGAACTGGGTGTTGGTGTTGCCGGTGTCGATACACAGCAGCATCAGGCGTCCTCTTCAAAGAATATCTCGGCGGCGGGGATGGCTTCGCGCCCGGCGGCGGTGAGCAGGATCAGCGCGCCGCTGTCGTCGATGCCCTCGAACCGGCCGCTGCGGGTGCTGCTGCCGATGCGGGCGGTGATGATCTGGCCCAGCCTTGCGGCGCGCGCCAGCCAAGCGCTGCGGATGGGCGCGAAGCCCAGGGTTTCCAACTGCTGCTGCCAGCGGGCAAAGGCGGGGGCGAGCAGGTCGAGGAAGTCCTCGGGCGAGACCTTGTGCCCGGTTTCCCCCAGCACCGACACCGGCGCCACCGCGCGGGGTTCCAGCGCCGCGGCATCGGGGGCGGCGGCGAGGTTCACGCCGATGCCGACGGCAAGCGCGATGCCGCCGCGGCCGCCCTGCCCGGTGCTTTCCAGCAGGATGCCAGCGACCTTGCCGCCGTTCAGCAGCACGTCATTGGGCCATTTGATCGCCAGCCGCGCGGCGGGGCCGCAGGCGGCGGCCAGCGCCTCGTGCAGCGCCAGCGCGGCGACGAAGCTGTAAAGCGACAGATCGGCGGGGGTGCCCGGCGGCCGCGCCGCCAAGCTGGCGGCGAAATTGCCCGCGGGCATCACCCAGCCGCGGCCGCGGCGGGCCCGGCCGGCGGTCTGGTCGCGGGTCATGATCCAGGTCGGCGCGCCCAGCGTGGCGGCCTGGCGCAGCGCCTCGGCGTTGGTGCTGTCGACGCGCGGCAGCACGACCCGGCCGACACCGGCGGGCCATGGCTGCGGCCGTTGCGCGGCCGGGTCAGTCAAGAGCGGCAGGCGCAGCGGCGGCGGCTGCGGCGGCGGGCGCCGGGGCAGCCTCGGCCAGCACCAGCGCCTCGGCCGCGCGCTGCGCCGCGGATTCGGTGCCGAACATCGAGAACGCCCCGATCACCATCGCCGCGGCGGCCCCGACCAGCGCCAGCCATTGCGCGGCATCGGTGCGGGCCTCGGCGATGTCGTCACGGGGGCTGCCGAAATACAGGTAGTAGACCATGCGCAGGTAATAGAACGCCCCGATCACCGAGGCGACCACCCCCAGCAGCGCCAGCCATCCCATCTGCGCATCGACCGCCGCCTTGAGCACCCCGAACTTGGCGAAGAAGCCCAGCATCGGCGGCACCCCCGCCAGGCTGAACAGCAGGATGCCCATGGCCAGCGACTTCAGCGGCTCGGTCCGCGCCATCAGGTTCAGATCCTCGAGCGCGGTGACCGGACGTCCGCCCCGCTCCATCGACAGGATAAAGGCAAAGGTGCCGACGTTCATCACCGCATAGATCGCCATGTAGAGCAGCATCGACTGCACGCCATAGGCGGTGCCCGCGGCCAGCCCGATGAAGGCAAAGCCCATATGCGCGATCGAGGAATAGGCCATCAGCCGCTTGATGTCGCGCTGGCCGATACCGGCGATCGAGCCCAGGAACATCGACAGCACCGCCAGCAGCGCGATGATCTGCGACCATTCCGCCGGCACGCTGCCGAAGGCGCCCCAGACCAGCCGCGCGATCAGCGCCATGGCGGCGACCTTGGGCGCGGTGGCGAAGAACGCGGTCACCGGAGTGGGCGAGCCCTCGTAGACGTCGGGGGTCCACATGTGGAACGGCACCGCCGAGACCTTGAAGGCCAGACCGACCAGCAGGAACACCAGCCCGAACAGCAGCCCCACCGACAGCCCGCCGTCCAGCGCCTGCATGATCCCGGCCAGGTTGGTGGTGCCCGCATAGCCATAGACCAGCGAGGCGCCGTAAAGCAGCATCCCCGAGCTGAGCGAGCCCAGCACGAAATATTTCAGCCCCGCCTCGGACGAGCGCACGCTGTCGCGGCGCAGCGCGGCGACGATGTAAAGCGCCAGCGACTGCAGTTCCAGCCCCATGTACAGCGTCAGCAGGTCGCCGGCCGAGACCATGATCATCATGCCGATCACCGCCAGCACGATCAGCACCGGCAGCTCGAAGCGCAGCAGCCCCTGCCGCTGCAGCCAGGCCGCGCTCATCGCCAGCACGCCGGCGGCGGACAGCAGCACCGTCACCTTGGCAAAGCGGGCGAAGGCATCGTCGATGAACATGCCGAAGAAGCCCTGCCCGTCGCTGCGCCCGCCCCAGCCGATGGCGAAGCCCGCGACCAGCAGCGCCGCCACCGCAGCCCAGAGCACCGGCCCCGCGACCCGGTCCTTGCCGGCGAAGGCGCCGAACATCAGCGCCGCCAGGGCAAACAGCGCCAGCCCCGCCTCGGGCATCAGGATGGACAGTTCGATCGAGCTCATGGCGGGGCCTCTCAGTTGCCGTCGGCCGGCAGGGCGGCGAACTCGGTCGCGGCCTCGGCAGACAGGCTGGCGTGGTAATTGTTCAGCAACGCGGCCACCGACGGGCCGGTGATGTCGGTCACCACCCGCGGATAGACGCCCAGCAGCAGCGTCATCGCGATCAGCGGCGCAAAGATCCAGCGCTCGCGCGCGCTCATGTCGGAAATCCCGGCCAGGCTTTCCTTGACCAGCGCCCCCAGCGTGATGCGGCGATAGAGCCACAGCGCGTAAGAGGCCGACAGGATCACCCCCGAGGTCGCCACGACCGCCGCCCAGGTGTTGACCTTGAACGCCGCCAGCAGGGTCAGGAACTCGCCCACGAAGCCCGAGGTGCCGGGCAGCCCGACGTTGGCCATGGTGAAGAACATGAACACCAGCGCATAGGCCGGCATCCGGTTCACCAGCCCGCCATAGGCGTCGATTTCGCGCGTGTGCATCCGGTCGTAGATCACGCCCACCAGCAGGAACAGCGCCCCCGAGATGAAGCCGTGCGACAGCATCTGGAAAATGGCTCCGTCCACCCCCTGATGGTTGGCGGCAAAGATGCCCAGCGTGACATAGCCCATATGCGCGACCGAGGAATAAGCGATCAGCTTTTTCATGTCGGACTGCGCCAGCGCCACAAGGCTGGTGTAGACGATGGCGATCGCCGACAGCCAGAAGATATAGGGCTGCGCCGCGTATGACGCCTCGGGGAACATCGGCAGGCTGAAGCGCAGGAAGCCGTAGCCGCCCATCTTCAACAGCACTGCCGCCAGCAGGACCGAGGCCGCAGTCGGCGCCTGCACGTGCGCGTCGGGCAGCCAGGTGTGGACCGGCCACATCGGCAGCTTGACCGCAAAGGACGCAAGGAACGCCAAGAACAGCAGCATCTGCACCCCGGTGCCGATACGGATGCCCAGCACCGCCATCGGCTCGGCCGGGAAATCAAAGCCCAGCAGCGTCGGGATGTCGGTGGTGCCCGCCATGCGCCACATGGCGATCATCGCGACCAGCATCAGCACCGAGCCGAGGAAGGTATACAGAAAGAACTTGAACGCCGCGTAGATGCGGTCCTTGCCGCCCCAGATCCCGATCAGCAGGAACATCGGGATCAGCCCGGCCTCGAAGAACAGGTAGAACAGCACCAGGTCCAGCGCGACGAAAACGCCGATCATCAGCCCTTCCAGCACCAGAAAGGCGATCATGTAGTCCTTGACCCGGTCGGTCACCTGCCAGGTGGACAGGATCACCAGCGGCATCAGGAAAGTGGTCAGCATCACGAACAGGATCGAGATCCCGTCCACGCCCAGCTTGTAGCGCAGCCCCATCACCCAGGGCTGGTCCTCGACGAACTGAAAGCCGGTGTTCTGCGGGTCGAACCCGACCAGCACCACCAGCGACACCGCAAAGGTCGCGACGGTGGCAACCAGCGCCAGCCACTTGGCATTGCGCCCGGCGGCGACGTCCTCGCCCCGCAGGAACAGCGCGAGGATCAGCGCCGCGACGATCGGCAGGAAGGTGATGATCGAAAGAAGCGGATAGGTCGTCATCTCAGTTCATGCCCCGCGCCATCACCCAGATCAGCAGGCCCAGCAGGCCCAGGACCATGCCGAAGGCATAGTGGAAAAGATATCCCGACTGCACCCGCCCGGCAAAGCGGGTCAGGCGCGGGATCAGCCCCATCGCGACGCCGTTGATGGCGCCGTCGATGCCGCGCCCGTCGCCGCCCTTCCACAGCACCCGGCCCAGAAGCCGCGTCGGACGCACGAAGATCCAGTCGTAAAGCTCGTCGAAATACCACTTGTTCAGCAGGAAGCGATACAGCGGGCGCTGCACCTCGGCCATCCGCGCCGGCAGCGCCGGATTGCGGATATACATGGCCCAGGCGACCAGCAGCCCCAGCAGCATCGCGACAAAGGGCGAGACCTTGACCCAGGCGGGCGCGTGGTGCGCCTCGTCCATGACGTGGTTGTCGGGGTGCATGTAGATCGCGCCGCCCACGGTGCCTGCGTCGGCCACGGCGACCGGGGCCGCGGCGGTGGCGATCTCGTCACCTGCACCAGCCTCGGTTTCGGCGCCGGCCTCGACGGCAACCGCCTCGACATGCGGCATGTGGAAGAACTGCGTCACCCGGTCGTGGTCGCCAAAGAACGGCGCATACCAGATCATGCCCGCAAACACCGCGCCCACCGCCAGCACGCCCAGCGGCACCAGCATCACGCCGGGGCTTTCATGCGCGTGGTCGTGGGCGTGCATCGGGTCGTGATGCTCATGCGCCTCGGCGGCGGCGGGGGAACCCGGCTGCACTTCTTCCTCGGTCTCGGTGTCCCAGGCCCGCTGCGGGCGCGGCGCGCCCCAGAAGGTCAGAAACATCAGCCGCCAGGAATAGAAGCTGGTGAAACAGGCCGCGATCACCAGCAGCCAGAAGGCGTAGGAGTGACCCGAGGCAAAGGCGCTTTCGATCACCGCATCCTTGGACAGATAGCCGGCAAAGCCGATGGTGGTCAGCGGGATGCCGACGCCGGTGATCGCCAACGTGCCGATCAGCATCGCCCAGAAGGTATAGGGGATCTTCTTCCGCAGCCCGCCGTAATTGCGCATGTCCTGTTCGTGGTGCATCGCGTGGATGACCGAACCGGCGCCCAGGAACAGCATCGCCTTGAAGAAGGCGTGGGTGAACAGGTGGAACATCGCCACCGAATAGACCCCCGACCCCGCCGCGACGAACATGTAGCCCAGCTGCGAACAGGTCGAATAGGCGATCACCCGCTTGATGTCGTTCTGCACCAGACCCACGGTCGCGGCAAAGAACGCGGTGGCGGCGCCGACCAGAACGATGAAGTTCTTGGCCTCGGGCGCGAATTCATACAGCGGCGACATCCGGCAGACCAGGAACACCCCTGCGGTCACCATGGTGGCGGCGTGGATCAGGGCGGATACCGGGGTCGGGCCTTCCATCGCGTCGGGCAGCCAGGTGTGCAGGCCAAGCTGCGCCGATTTCCCCATCGCGCCGATGAACAGCAGCACCGCCAGCAGGTTCGCGGCGTTCCAGGTCGTCCACAGGAACGGCACCTCGGTCTGCGCGATCATCGGCACCTGCGCGAAGATGTCATCAAAGCGGATCGAGCCGGTCAGCCACCAGATCCCGAAGATCCCCAGCAGAAAGCCGAAATCTCCGACCCGGTTGACCACGAACGCCTTCATCGCGGCGGCATTGGCGCTGGGTTTCTTGTAGTAGAAGCCGATCAGCAGATAGGACGCGAGGCCCACGCCCTCCCACCCGAAGAACATCTGCAGCAGGTTGTCGGCGGTCACCAGCGCCAGCATGGCAAAGGTAAAGAACGACAGATAGGCGAAGAAGCGGGCGCGATAGGGCTCGTCCCCGGACCAGTTGTCGTCATGGGCCATGTAGCCCAGCGAATACATGTGCACCAATGCCGACACCGTGGTGACCACGATCAGCATGATCGCGGTCAGCCGGTCCAGCCGGATGGTCCATTGCGCCGCGAAATCGCCCGAGACGATCCAGTCCATCATCGGGATCTGCCGCGGCACCCCGTCGAAGTTCAGGAACACCATCCAGCTGAGCGCCGCGCAGACGAACAGCACCCCGGTGGTCAGGTATTGCGCGCCTTTTTCGGAAATCACCCGCCAGAGGAACCCGGCGATCACCGACGCGGCAAGAGGAGCGAGGAGAATGAACTGTTCCATGACCGCCTCAGCCCTTCATCACGTTGACGTCTTCGACCTCGATGGTGCCGCGGTTGCGGAAGAACACCACCAGGATGGACAGGCCGATCGCCGCCTCGGCCGCGGCGACGGTCAGCACGAACATGGTGAACACCTGCCCGGCCAGATCGCCCAGATGCGCCGAAAAGGCGACGAAGTTGATGTTGACCGACAGCAGGATCAGCTCGATCGACATCAGGATGACGATGACGTTCTTGCGGTTCACGAAGATGCCGAACACGCCGGTGACGAAGAGGATCGCCCCCACGACCAGGTAATGTGTCAGTCCGATCATTCGCTTCGTCCCTCTCGGGTTCGTGGCCCGGTTGTTCGTGTCGGACGCCGCGGCGGCGCCCCGTTCCTTGTATCTCGCGCCCCGCCCTGGCGGCGGGGGCGGGGTTGGTTACAGCCCCTGCCCCGGCTTGGGGTTGGTCATCCGCATCGCCTTGGCCGGGTCGCGCCACATCTGCTGCAGCACGTCCTGGCGCTTGATGTCGCGGCGGTGGCGCAGCGTCAGCAGGATCGCCCCGATCATTGCCACCAGCAGGATCAGCCCCGACAGCTGGAACGGCAGCAGATAGCGGTCGTAAAGCACATCCCCCAGCGCGTGGGTGTTCTGCACATCGGCCAGGATCGGCGCCACCCGGGCGGCCTCGGCCGTCGGCGCGGATTCCCACATGCCGAACACGATGCCCAGCTGCGCCATCATCACCAGCGCGATCATCAGCCCCAGCGGCAGATAGCGCGCCATCTCGCCCTTGAGCGCGGCGAAATCCACGTCCAGCATCATCACGACGAACAGGAACAGCACCGCCACCGCGCCGACATAGACGATCACCAGCAGCAGCGCGACGAATTCCGCCCCCTGCAGGATGAACAGCCCCGAGGCCGACACGAAGGACAGGATCAGCCACAGCACCGAATGCACCGGGTTGCGCGAGATCACCACCATGAACCCGGCCGTCAGCACCGAGATCGCGAACAGATAGAAGGCGAATACCATCATTCGGGGGTGTCCTCCTCGGCAAAGACCGATTGCGCCAGTTCCAGCGCCTTCTGCATGGCGGGCAGGCCGCCGAATACGCTCATCTGCCAGATGGTTTCCGCGATCTCGCGCTGGCTGGCACCGGCGGCGCGGGCGTGGCGCACGGCCAGCCGCAGCTGCGGCTCGGCCAGCGCGCCCTGCACGGTCAGCGCGGCGATGGTCAACAGCAACCGGGTCTTGGCGTCCAGCCCCTCGCGGTTGAAGGTCTTGCCGAACCACATCTCCATCATGTCGGCGGACATGGTGGGGATCAGCTTTTCCATCGCTCGCGGATCGAGGCTTTCCAGCGCCGGGTTGAAGGCGCGCGCCATCTCCTGCCCGGACTGGAGCATCTGCTGGAACAATCTGGTGAAACCGTCGCTCATCTGTAGGGCGCGTCGAGCTGGATGTTGCGGGCGATCTCGGCCTCCCAGCGCTCGCCGTTGGCAAGCAGCTTGGCCTTGTCGTAGAACAGTTCCTCGCGCGTCTCGGTGGCGAACTCGAAGTTCGGCCCCTCGACGATGGCATCGACCGGGCAGGCTTCCTGGCAGAAGCCGCAATAGATGCATTTGGTCATGTCGATGTCATAGCGCGTGGTGCGGCGCGAGCCGTCCTCGCGCGGCTCGGCGTCGATGGTGATCGCCTGCGCGGGGCAGATCGCCTCGCACAATTTGCAGGCGATGCAGCGTTCCTCGCCGTTGGGATAGCGGCGCAGCGCGTGTTCGCCGCGGAACCGGGGCGACAGCGGCCCTTTTTCATGCGGATAGTTGATGGTTTCCTTGGGACCGAAGAAGTAGCGGACCCCCAGGCCGAAGCCCTTGATGAAGTCCCACATCAGGAAATATTTCGTCGCGCGGACGAGATCGAGGGCCATTTCAGCGCGCCTCCCTTGCAGAAGTCACCGGCAGGGCGCGTCGGCCCGGATTGTCAGCGGTTGCACGAACCATGGCTCAGCCCCCCACGGCCGGGGCGATCTGGTCCCAGCGTGCCCAGAACCCGCCCAGCACGTCATAGCGCGCAAGGAATGCGATCAGCACCACCCAGCCCAGCGACAGCGGCAGGAACACCTTCCAGCCCACGCGCATCAGCTGGTCGTAGCGGTAGCGCGGCACGATCGCCTTGACCATCGCGAACATCCAGAACCAGAACACCATCTTGGCGAACATCCACAGCGCGCCGTCGGGAATGCCGGGGATGGGCGACAGCCAGCCGCCGAAGAACAGCAGCGAGATCAGCGCGCACATCAGCCAGATCGCGATATATTCGCCGGCCATGTACAGCAGATAGGGGGTCGAGGAATATTCGACCATGTGGCCGGCGACCAGTTCCGATTCCGCCTCGGCCAGGTCGAAGGGCGGGCGGTTGGTTTCCGCCAGCGCGCTGACGAAGAACAGCACCAGCATCGGCAGATGCGGCAGCCAGTACCAGTTCAGCATCCCGTAGGCGCCCTGCTGGCTGTAGACGATGCCCGACAGGTTCATGGTGCCGGCCGAGATGATCACCGCGATGATG
Organism: Paracoccus sp. SJTW-4; assembly: GCF_047716885.1. Taxonomy (NCBI): domain Bacteria; kingdom Pseudomonadati; phylum Pseudomonadota; class Alphaproteobacteria; order Rhodobacterales; family Paracoccaceae; genus Paracoccus; species Paracoccus sp. SJTW-4. Next base: position 880,725 of record NZ_CP136681.1, read on the forward strand.
ATCAGCCCCAGCGAGACCTCGTAGGAGACCATCTGCGCGGCCGAGCGCAGCGAGGCGAGGAACGGGTATTTCGAGTTCGAGGCCCAGCCGCCCATGATCACCCCGTAGACCTCGAGCGAGGAGACGGCGAGCACGAACAGGATGCCGATGTTGAGGTTCGACATCACCCAGCCCGGCGCGAAGGGGATCACCACGAACCCGACCAGCGCCAGCGTCATCGACAGGAACGGGGCCAGGAAGAACACGAACTTGTCGGCGCCCGCGGGCACCACGATTTCCTTGACCAGATATTTCAGCGCATCGGCAAAGGTCTGCAGCAAGCCCCAGGGGCCGACCACGTTCGGGCCGCGCCGCATCTGCACGGCGGCCCAGATCTTGCGGTCGCCATAGACCAGATACACCAGAGACAGCATCACGAAGGCGATGATCGCCAGCCCCTGCAGCAGCAGGATCAGGAAATGCCCGATGGGGGATGCCAGGAAATCAGCCATGCTTTCGGTTTCCCCTAGTCATGCCGCGGGAATGCCGCGGTCCTTGCACACGCGCAAGGTATCATCGGTTTCCATGACCCGCAGCCCCATCGGCTGCGTGTCGGACAATGTGAATACCGCGCCCAGCAGCAGCTTGCCGTTGCGCTTGTTCTGCACGGTGCGGATATGCCGTCCATAGCCCTTGCCATTGCCGTTTGCCCAGCCCGCCAGCGCGCAGGTTGCATAGGCGAAGGCCACATCGGCGTCCACCCCTGCCTTGAGATTCGCGGTCACCTCGACCAGCTCGTCGCCCGAGGTGCGCTGATTTGCCCCGGGCTGCAGCCGGTCCACGCGGACGGCGATGAAATCCTCGGGATCGGCGGTGAATCCGGCCGGAAACTCGGGCAGCGCCGGGCGGGTGCGCGCGGCGAACTCCGCGAGCGCGCGTTCCTGCGCGGTGGGCATCCGCCGCAACTGCGGCGCGACGACGCGGAAATTGGCGATGTCGGCGGGCGACAGGTTCAGCCCCAGGTTGTCGGCCAGCGCCGCCAGCTCGTCCTCGGTTACCTCGAACACGTCGCGGCCCTGCGGGCTGTCCAGCGCCACCTGCGAGGTCGAGCCGTCGGGTTCCAGAATCAGGATCTCGCCCGATTTGGTCGAGACCCGCGCCCGCGTCAGCCTGGTGCCCGCGGCGCTGCGGTCGACGATGCGCACGCCCACCTCGGCCGGCTTGGCCGGGGGCGGCGCCGCCAGTCCCATCGCACCCTTGTTCGCGCCCGTCGGCGCGCAGCCGGCCAGCCCGAGGCCCAGCCCCGCCGCGGCGATCAGCGCAGTGACCGCGACACGCATCCCGCCTACTCCGCCGCCAGCGCCGGGTTGCGGCGTGCCGCCGCCATCGCCGACAGTTCGGCCATGATCGGCGAGGACCGCGCGATCGGGTTGGTCAGGTAGAAATCCGCAATCGCGTTGCGGAAGCTGGCGCGGCCCAGCGGCCCGGGTTCAAGCGGCTGCCAGTCGTTTTCCGGGACCATGTCGATCTCGGCCAGATGCGGCACCGCCTCGAACACCGCGCGGCGCAGCTCGGGCAGGCTGTCCCAGGGCTGGGTGCGGCCCAGCTCGGCCGACAGCGCCCGCAGGATCGCCCAGTTCTCCTTGGCCTCGCCCGGCGCGAAATTGGCGCGCATCGCCAGCTGCGGCCGGCCCTCGGTGTTGACGAAGATGCCGTTTTCCTCGGTGTAGCAGGCGGCGGGCAGGATCAGGTCGGCGCGATGGGCGCCGCGGTCGCCGTGGCTGCCCTGATAGATCACGAAGGGCCCGCCCTGGTCGCGCGGGGCGATCTCGACCTCGTCGGCGCCCAGGCTGTAGATCACCTCGGCCCCTTCGATGGCGGCGGTCAGCCCGCCCTCGGTCACCGCGCCCACGTCCATGGCGCCGACGCGGGCCGCGGCGCTGTGCAGCACCAGCAGCTTGCAGTCGCCCAGCTCGCAGACGCGCATGGCGTGGCCCAGAACGGCGGCGCCGTCAGCCTCGCGCAGCGCGCCCTGGCCGATGATGACGATGCCGGGCGTGCCCTCGGTATTGGCCAGATCCTCGTCGAGCAGCCCCGAGAGCGCCTCGCGGTCGGTGCCCAGGTGGTGGTAGTCGTAGGTCAGGTCCACCGCCTGCCCCAGCAGCGCGACCTGCGCGCCGTTGATCCAGGCCTTGCGGATGCGCGCGTTCAGCACCGGCGCCTCGTCGCGCGGGTTGGTGCCGATCAGCAGGATGCGCTTGGCATCGTCGATGTCGGCGATGGTGGCGGTGCCGACATAGCCCGAGCGGTTGCCCGCCGGCAGCCGCGCGCCGTCGGTGCGGCACTCGACCGCGCCGCCCAGCCCCTCGACCAGCTGCTTGAGCGCGAAGGCGGCCTCGACCGGGGCAAGATCGCCGACCAGCCCGGCAACGCGGCGCCCCTTCATCGCGGCGGCGGCGGCGTTCAGCGCCTCGTCCCAGCCCGCCGGGCGCAGCCGGCCGTTTTCACGGATATAGGGCTTGTCCAGCCGCTGCCGGCGCAGCCCGTCCCAGACGAAACGGGTCTTGTCGGAAATCCATTCCTCGTTCACGTCGTCGTTGTTGCGCGGCAGGATGCGCATGACCTCGCGGCCCTTGGTGTCGATGCGGATCGCCGACCCCAGCGCGTCCATCACGTCGATCGATTCGGTCTTGCGCAGTTCCCACGGGCGGGCGGTGAAGGAATAGGGCTTGTTGACCAGCGCCCCCACCGGGCACAGGTCGATGATGTTGCCCTGCAGGTTGGTGTCCAGCGAGGCGCCCAGATAGGTGGTGATTTCCTCGTCCTCGCCGCGGCCGGTCTGGCCCATCTGCGGCACCCCCGCCACCTCGTCGATGAAGCGCACGCAGCGGGTGCAGTGGATGCAGCGGGTCATGTGCGTCTCGACCAGCGGGCCGAGGTCCAGATCCTCGAGCGCGCGCTTGGGCTCGCGGAAGCGCGAGAAATCGACGCCATAGGCCATCGCCTGGTCCTGCAGGTCGCATTCCCCGCCCTGGTCGCAGATCGGGCAGTCCAGCGGGTGGTTGATCAGCAGGAACTCCATCACCCCTTCGCGGGCCTTGCGGACCATGGGGCTGTTGGTGCGGATTTCCGAGGGCGCGCCCTCGGGCCCCGGGCGCAGGTCCTTGACCTGCATCGCGCAGGACGCCGCGGGCTTGGGCGGCCCGCCCACCACCTCGACCAGACACATCCGGCAGTTGCCCGCGATCGACAGCCGCTCGTGGTAGCAGAACCGCGGGATTTCGATCCCCGCCTGTTCGCAAGCCTGAAGCAGCGTCAGGTTCGGGTCGACATCAACCAGCCGGTCGTCGATCTTGATGGTGCGAAGGTTGCTCATCTGACTGCCTTGCCTGTGCCTTGGCCCGACGGGGCCATGGACTTGTGCGGATATTCGGCCCCGTCGCCGGGTCCGGCAATGATAAATGTCATCGCGCCGCGGGTTTCCGCGGGAATGAATGTCGTGGCGCCACGGGCCTGCGCGGGCGCCGCCAGCGCGAGGTCCGCCAGCAGCATCGTCGCCGCCGCGGCCGCGGTGATCCCCAGCCCGATCCAGCGCACCGCCCGCTTCATTTCGCCACCAGCAGCGAGCCGGTCACCGTCCGGTTGGCGATTTCCTGCATCCCCAGCCGGCAGAAGCTTTGCGGATCGCCCTTGGTGACGCCGTTGCGGGCCATGTAGTCCTCGGCCACGGCATAGATGCGCTTGCGCTCTTCCTTGCTGTCCAGAAACGCGTCGACCTGGGCGCGGGAATAGCCCTTGTCCAGCGCATAGCGTTCCAGCGCGCGCGCCTGGCCATAGGCGTAGATCAGCCGCCCGTTGATCGTCGGGCATTCGCGCCGGATGCGGTCGGCGATCCGCGCCGCGATCAGCCGGTCGTTGATATAGCGTTCCTGCGCCAGCGGCTCGAGCGCGAGTGCCGGGCCGCTCAGCGCGGCAAGCGCCAGCGCTGCGGCGGCCAGGGGTTTCAGGGGGGCGGTGATCTTGCGGGTCATGGCGATATCCTTGTTGCACAGAGTTGCAACATAGGCCCGCCGCGGCGCCCGGCGGCCGCACGAATGGGTCAACCCCGCGTGAGCGCGCCGCCGAAAGCCGCGCTGGACCACCGCGCCGCGCATCAGAACCAGTCCCTTTCGCCCAGCTCGTAGGTGTCGTGGAACTGCTCGTCGGTGCGGGTCAGATAGATCACCCCTTCGACAAAGGCGATCAGCCAGACCACCCCCGAGGGGATGAAGAACAGCAGCCACCCCAGCGCGGTGACCGCCAGCATGATCAGCCCGGCGCGGTTGTAGCCCAGATAGAACTTATGCGCCCCGACCGAGCCGAAGAACAGCGCCAGCAGCCCCGCGACCATGCGGCTTTTGCCGTAGTGGCGGGCAGGCTGCGGGGCGCCGGGGTCGGGATAGATCTCGGCCGCGCGCTCGCCGCGGGGCTGGAAATCCACCGCGACGCCGGGCCGCGCGATCTGGCCGCTGCCCAGCAGGTCCTCGGCCGCGAACGCATAGCGCCGCCCGTCGGCGCCGGTGACGACCCCCTCGCCGGTGCGCGGGTCGATATGCAGGATCTGCCCTTTCATGCCGCAACCCCTGCGCAGGCAGCGACACGCGCCCCGGTGGGGACGCGGGCGGCGGGCGCCGCGGCCGCCGCAGCGGCGGGATATGCGGGAAAAGCGGTCACTCGGCCGCCATGGCGCCCATGCGGCCGGTGCGCTTGGCCTTGATGCGGTCCTCGATCTCCTCGCGGAAATGGCGGATCAGCCCCTGGATCGGCCAGGCCGAGGCGTCACCCAGCGCGCAGATCGTGTGGCCCTCGACCTGCTTGGTCACGTCCAGCAGCATGTCGATTTCCTCGACCTCGGCGTCGCCGCGGACCAGCCGTTCCATCACCCGCATCATCCAGCCGGTGCCTTCGCGGCAGGGCGTGCACTGGCCGCAGCTTTCATGCTTGAAGAACGCCGACAGCCGCCAGATCGCCTTGATGATGTCGGTCTGCTGATCCATCACGATCATGCAGGCGGTGCCGAAGGACGAGCGCAGCTCGCGCATCCCGTCGAAATCCATGATCGCATCCTCGCACAGATGCGCCGGGATCACCGGGCACGAGGCGCCGCCGGGGATGATCGCCTTGAGGTTCTTCCAGCCGCCGCGGATGCCGCCGCCGTGACGCTCGATCAGCTCGCGCATCGGGATCGACATCGATTCCTCGACCACGCAGGGGGTGTTGATGTGGCCGGTCAGGCCAAACAGCTTGACCCCGGCGTTGTTCGGGCGGCCGAAGCCCGCGAACCATTCCGCGCCGCGGCGCAGGATCGTCGGCACCACCGCGATGGATTCGACGTTGTTCACCGTGGTCGGGCAGCCGTAAAGCCCCGCCCCGGCCGGGAACGGCGGCTTCATCCGCGGCATCCCCTTTTTGCCCTCGAGGCTTTCCAGCAGCGCGGTTTCCTCGCCGCAGATATAGGCGCCGGCGCCATGCGCCACGAACAGGTCGAAATCCCAGCCCGAGCCTGCCGCGTTCCGCCCCAGCAGCCCCGCGTCATAACATTCGTCGATGGCGGATTGCAGCGCTTCGCGTTCGCGGATGAACTCGCCGCGGATATAGATGTATGCGGTATGCGCGCCCATGGCGAAGCCGGCGATCAGCGCCCCCTCGATCAGCGTATGCGGATCGTGGCGCATGATCTCGCGGTCCTTGCAGGTCGCGGGCTCGGATTCGTCGCCGTTGATGACCAGATAGGACGGGCGCCCGTCGCTTTCCTTGGGCATGAAGGACCACTTCATCCCGGTGGGGAACCCCGCGCCGCCCCGGCCGCGCAGGCCGGATTTCTTCATTTCGTCGATGATGGCATCGCGGCCGCGGGCGATGATCCCGGCGGTGCCGTCCCAGTGGCCGCGGGCGCGGGCGCCGCGCAGGCTGCGGTCACCCATGCCGTAGAGATTCGTGAAAATCCGGTCCTGATCGCTCAGCATCGCGTCGTCGTCCTATCGTTCGTGCGGCGCATCAGCGCGCCGCCGCCAGATCCGCCAGGTCACCATCAGCGACCAGACCAGCGCCCCGATCGCCGCGAGATCGGCGAGAAAGGCATATTCCGCGGGCCAGCCGTAACGCCGCCCCGCCCAGTTCGCCGCCAGCCACGCCAGCATCGCCCCCGCGATCACCAGCGCCACCAGCCGCATCTGGCCGCTGTCGTCCCGGCCCGGCGCAGGGCCGGGCGGCCGACGCGGCGCCGTCATGTCGTCCCGCCGCTGCCGGCAGCGTCACCGCCGGCGGGGGCATGCGCCGAATCCCCGTCGGCTGCAAGCGCGCGCGCGCCCTTGCGCCGCGGCGCCGGCTTGGCCTTCGTGGCGCTGCCCTTGCCCGGCTGAAACGTCACCGCCTGCCCGCCGCCGACCGAGGCCTCGGCCGGTGCGCCGGCCATCCCGGCCGGGCGCCGCGGCCGCGCGATCGCCACCTGCGCCGCCGCCCCGCCGTCGCGGCGGATCGACTGCCGCACCGGCTCGTCGGGGTCGCGGGCGTCTTCGACCGGGACCCAGCTCTCATCGGCCTCGGCGCCCTGGCACAGCAGGAACACCCCCAGCCCGCCCAGCAGCCACGCGGTCACGAAACCCAGGAACAGCCCGCCCATGAAGCCGACCCCGCCCAGCGAGAACAGCAGCACGACCAGCCCCATCACCGCAGCGAAGATCCAGCAGTTCCGTGCGCAATTGGTCATGGCGGGGTCCTTTACAGCTGGGGTTCGGGGTCAGTCGGTGTCTTTCGCATCGGCGGGTTGGCCGGCCGGTTCAATCTTGGAAACGGGCATCCCCGGAGATGTCGCCGCCGCCTCCTGCACGGTCACGCCGGTCTTGTCGGCGGGCCGGCCCAGGCTGGGCTTGGGCTCAACCCCGGAATCGCCATCGGCGGTGTCGGGGCGCACCCAGGGGGTCAGGATCGGCACCTCGGTCCCGTCGATGCGCTTGAGCGTGTCGCGCAGCCGCGTCGCCCGGGCGACCGAGGCATTCGCCTGCTCCACCCGCTCGGTCGCGGCCAGCGCCACCGGCCCGCCCAGCGGCTCCGACGAGAACCGGCCGTTCTGCGGCCCCGGCACTGGCACCTGCCCCGCGGCCATGGCGTCGATCAGCGCCGAAAGCTTCTCGGCGGTCAGGTCCTCGTAGTAATCCTTGCCGATCTGCGCCATCGGCGCGTTCGAGCAGGCGCCCGGGCACTCGACCTCTTCCCACGAGAAATTGCCGTCGGCCGAGACCGTATGCGGGGTCGGCGCGATCTTCTCGCGGCAGATGGCGATCAGCTCCTCGGCGCCGCAGATCATGCAGGTGGTGGTGCCGCAGATCTGGATATGCGCAATCTTCCCAACAGGTTGCAGCTGATACATGAAGTAGAATGTCGCGACCTCCAGCACCCTGATATAGGGCATCCCCAGGAAATCGGCGACATATTCGATGGCCGGCCGCGACAGCCAGCCCTCTTGCTCCTGCGCGCGCCACAGCAGCGCGATCACCGCCGAGGCCTGCCGGCCCTGCGGATATTTGGTCAGTTGCGCCCGCGCCCATTCAAGGTTCGCAGGGGTGAACTCGAACGACTCGGGCTGGACGGGGGACAGGCGGCGCAGCATCAGGCGAACTCTCCGGTGCGAGGGGCGGCGGCGTGCGCCGGGGACGGGCCGAGGGACGACATGCTCACCGGTCGATCTCTCCGAACACGATGTCGATCGAGCCCAGCAGCGCCGCGACATCGGCCAGCATGTGCCCGCGCGACAGCCAGTCCATCGACTGCAGGTGCAGGTAGCCCGGCGCCCGCAGCTTGGCCCGATAGGGACGGTTGGTCCCGTCCGCGACCATGTAGACGCCGAACTCGCCCTTGGGGGCCTCGACCGCGGCATAGACCTCGCCGGCGGGAACCTTGAACCCTTCGGTATACAGCTTGAAATGGTGGATCAGCGCTTCCATGTCGCGCTTCATCTCGGCGCGCCGGGGCGGCGTCAGCTTGCCGCGCGCCAGCACGTCGCCGGGCGGTTCCGCCAGCAGCTTGGCGCAGGCCTGGCGGATGATCGAGGTCGACTGGATCATCTCCTCCATCCGCACCAGATAGCGGTCGTAGCAGTCGCCGTTGGTGCCGACCGGCACCTGGAACTCGAACTCGTCGTAGCATTCATAGGGCTGGCTGCGGCGCAGGTCCCAGGCCAGGCCCGAGCCGCGCGCCATCACCCCGGAATAGCCCCAGTCGAGGATGTCCTGTTCCTTGACGATGCCGATATCGACGTTGCGCTGCTTGAAGATGCGGTTTTCGGTCAGCAGCACATGCAGGTCGTCGACCACCTTGGGGAAGGCCACCGCCCAGTCGTCGATGTCCTGGATCAGCTGCGGCGGCAGGTCCTGGTGGACGCCGCCGGGGCGGAAATAATTGGCGTGAAGCCGCGCCCCGCAGGCACGCTCGTAGAACACCATCAGCTTTTCACGCTCGACGTAGCCCCACAGCGGCGGGGTCAGCGCGCCCACGTCCATCGCCTGCGACGTCAGGTTCAGCAGATGGTTCAGAATCCGCCCGATCTCGCTGTAGAGCACCCGGATCAGCTGCGCCCGGCGCGGCACCTCGGTCTCGGTCAGCCGCTCGATCGCCAGGCACCAGGCATGTTCCTGGTTCATCGGCGCCACATAGTCGAGCCGGTCCAGATAGGGCAGGTTCTGCAGATAGGTGCGGCTTTCCATCAGCTTTTCGGTGCCGCGGTGCAAAAGCCCGATATGGGGGTCGGCGCGCTCGACGATCTCGCCGTCAAGCTCCAGCACCATGCGCAGAACACCATGCGCCGCAGGGTGTTGCGGGCCGAAGTTGATGTTGAAGTTGCGGATGCGCTGTTCGTCGGTCAGCACGTCCGCGCTGCCGTCGTCATACTGGTTGTTGCGGATGTCGCCGTCCATCACTTCTTGCCCTCTGCGGTGACGCCGGTGGTGGCGGGGGCCTTCTCGTCGCCGGGCAGCACGTATTTCGCACCCTCCCACGGCGAGAGGAAATCGAACTGCCGGTATTCCTGCACCAGATCGACCGGCTCATAGACCACGCGCTTTTCGGCGTCGTCCCAGCGCACTTCCAGATAGCCGGTGGTCGGGAAGTCCTTGCGCAGCGGATGGCCGCGGAACCCATAGTCCGACAGCAGCCGGCGCAGGTCCGGGTGTCCCGAGAACAGGATCCCGAACATGTCGAAGACCTCGCGCTCGAACCAGTTGGCGCAGGGCATCAGCCCGGTGATCGAGGGCACCAGCTCGTCCTCGCGCACCGCCGCCTTCAGCCGGATGCGCTGGTTGGTGTACATGGACAGGAAATGCCACACCACGTCGAAGCGCGCCGGGCGTTCCGGGTGATCGACGGCGGTGATGTCGACCAGGGTCGAAAAGCGGCAGGCCGGATCATCGCGCAGCGCCTGCACCAGCGCCACGATGGACTGCGCATGGACGGTCAGCGTCAGCTCGCCAAAGGCGACCTCGGATTTCAGCACGTCGTTGGGGCGGCGGGCGGCGATCATTTCGCCCAACTCGGCCAGCGCCTGCGGATCGGGATAGACGGCCATCGCTTACCTCACCAAGGTGCCGGTGCGGCGGATGCGCCGCTGCAGTTGCAGGATGCCGTACAGCAGCGCCTCGGCGGTGGGCGGGCAGCCGGGGACGTAGATGTCGACCGGCACGATCCGGTCGCAGCCGCGCACGACGGAATAGGAATAATGGTAATAGCCGCCGCCGTTGGCGCAACTGCCCATGGAAATCACATAGCGCGGCTCGGGCATCTGGTCATAGACCTTGCGCAGCGCCGGCGCCATCTTGTTGGTCAGCGTGCCCGCGACGATCATCAGGTCCGACTGCCGGGGCGAGGCCCGCGGCGCCGTCCCGAACCGTTCCAGGTCGTAGCGCGGCATCGAGGCGTGGATCATCTCGACCGCGCAGCAGGCCAGGCCGAAGGTCATCCAGTGCAGCGAGCCGTTGCGCGCCCAGTTGATGATGTCCTCGGTGGTGGTCAGCAGGAAACCCTTGTCCTGCAGCTCGCGGTTCAGCTGCGCCGTCGCGACCTCGCGGTCGGCGCCCGCAGTATTGGCCCCGGTCATCACGCCCATTCCAGCGCCCCTTTCCGCCATTCATAGGCAAATCCGATGGTCAGGACGGCCAGGAAGACCATCATCGACCAGAAGGCCACATCGCTGAGCGACGACAGATTCACCGCCCAGGGGAACAGGAACGCGATCTCGAGGTCGAAGATGATGAACAGGATCGACACGAGATAGAACCGCACGTCGAATTTCATCCGCGCATCGTCGAAGGCGTTGAAGCCGCATTCATAGGCGCTGACCTTCTCCGGGTCCGGGTTGCGCACCGCCAGCACGGCAGCCGCAAGGACGAGGATGATCGCCAGCGCCGCGGCCATGCCGATGAAGACCAGGACGGGCAGATATTCGGACAGAAGATAGTCCACGAGAGGGCTCCCCTGACGGCGGCGACCCTCGGGTGCCGCGTGGCTGTGTGGCTGGGGTTTCGTTTATCCCTCCCCCGCCCGGTGGTCAATGCAACCATGGCGCCAAAGCCGGGGCGCGGCGCCCGGGTTTTCCAGCCGCTGCCCGGATCCCCCCGCCGACCGGGCGCCACGCCCCCGCTGGGACGGAATCGCTGCCGGCCCGGCCGCGCCATCGGGTATTTTCACCAGAAAGAAGCAGCCACGCGGTGTTTCTTCCTTGCCGCAAATATCCTCGGGGGGAATCGCCGCCAGGCGATGGGGGGCGGACAGCCCCCCTTCCCTCGCACCGCCGGCCGCCGCCCGGGCCGGGTCAGGCGCTGGCGGCCTTGCGCGGTTTGGTCGCGGCTGCGGGCCGCGCCGCGGCCGTCCGTTCCAGCAGCGGCGCCAGATAGCGGCCGGTGTGACTGTCGGGAACGGTGGCGATATCCTCGGGCGTGCCGGTGGCGACGATCACCCCGCCGCCATCGCCGCCCTCGGGGCCGATGTCGATGATCCAGTCGGCGGTCTTGATCACGTCGAGGTTGTGCTCGATCACCACCACGGTGTTGCCCTGCTCGACCAGCCGGTGCAGCACCTCGAGCAGCTTGCGGGTGTCGTCGAAATGCAGCCCGGTGGTGGGCTCGTCGAGGATATAGAGCGTGCGCCCGGTCGAGGCGCGCGACAGCTCCTTGGCCAGCTTGACCCGCTGCGCCTCGCCCCCCGACAGGGTGGTGGCCTGCTGGCCGACCTTGACATAGCCCAGCCCGACCTCGACCAGCGCATCCATTTTCGAGCGGATCGAGGGCACCGCGCGGAAGAACTCCTGCGCGTCCTCGATGGTCATGTCCAGCACGTCGGCGATCGATCGACCCTTGAACTCGACCTCCAACGTCTCGCGGTTGTAGCGCTTGCCCTTGCAGGTCTCGCAGGTGACGTAGACGTCGGGCAGGAAATGCATCTCGATCTTGATGACGCCGTCGCCCTGGCAGGCCTCGCAGCGGCCGCCCTTGACGTTGAAGCTGAAGCGGCCGGGGCCGTAGCCGCGGGCCTTGGATTCCGGCAGCCGGGCGAACCAGTCGCGGATATGGGTATAGGCGCCGGTATAGGTGGCCGGGTTCGAGCGCGGGGTGCGCCCGATGGGCCGCTGGTCGATGTCGATCACCTTGTCCAGCTGTTCCAGCCCCTTGACCGCGCGGGCGGGCGCCGGGGTCTGGCGGGCGCCGTTCAGCCGCATCGAGGCGGTCTTGAACAGCGTCTCGATGGTCAGCGTCGACTTGCCGCCGCCCGAGACGCCGGTCACGCAGACGAACCGCCCCAGCGGGAAATCCACCGTCACGTCGCGCAGGTTGTTGCCAGTGGCGCCCTCGACGGTCACGGCCTTGCCGTTGCCCTTGCGGCGCTCGGCGGGGACCGGGATCTCGCGCGCGCCGGACAGATATTGCCCGGTCAGGCTGTCGGGGTTGGCCTCGATCTCGGCCGGCGTGCCCTTGGCCACCACCTGTCCGCCATGGACCCCCGCCCCCGGCCCCATGTCGAAGACGTAATCGGCATGGCGGATCGCGTCCTCGTCATGCTCGACCACGATCACCGAGTTGCCCTGATCGCGCAGCCCCTTTAGCGCGCCCAGCAGCCGGTCGTTGTCGCGCTGGTGCAGCCCGATCGAGGGCTCGTCCAGCACATAGAGCACCCCGGTGAGGCCACTGCCGATCTGGCTGGCCAGCCGGATGCGCTGGCTTTCGCCGCCCGACAGCGTGCCGGCGGCGCGGCTCAGCGTCAGGTAATCCAGCCCGACATTGACCAGGAACCCCAGCCGTTCGCGGATTTCCTTGAGGATGGCGCGGGCGATCTCGTTCTTCTGCTTGGTCAGGTGGTTGGGGGCGTCCTCGGTCCAGGCCAGCGCCTCGCGGATCGACAGGTCGGTGACCTGGCCGATATGGGTGCCGGCGATCTTCACCGCCAGCGCCTCGGGCTTGAGCCGCCAGCCGTTGCAGACATGGCAGGGGCGTGCGTTCTGGTAACGCTCCATCTCCTCGCGCGACCAGGCGCTGTCGGTTTCGCGGTAGCGGCGTTCCATGTTGGGGATCACGCCCTCGAAGGTGCGGCTGACCTCGTAGACCCGGCCGGCGTCGTCGAAGCGGAAACGGATCTCTTCGCTGCCCGAGCCGTGCATGAACAGCTGCCGGATTTCGTCCGGCAGGTCGCGCCACGGGGTCTTGCGGTCGAAGCCGTAGTGTTTCGCCAGCGCGTTGATGGTCTGGGTCAGATAGGCGGATTTCGACTTCGCCCAGGGCGCGATGGCGCCCTGCGCCAGCGACAGGCCGGTGTCGGGCACGATCAGCCGCTCGTCGAACACCAGCTCCGCCCCCAGCCCGTCGCAGGAAGGGCAGGCCCCCAGCGGCGCGTTGAAGGAAAACAGCCGCGGCTCGATTTCCGGGATTGTGAAGCCGGAGACCGGGCAGGCGAAGTTCTCGCTGAAGGTGATGCGTTCGCCCTCGCCTTCCGCTGGTGCGGTTTCCAGCACCGCGATGCCGGCGGCGAGGTCCAGCGCCGTGCGCAGGGAATCGGCCAGACGCGTTTCCAGCCCCTCGCGCACCACGATGCGGTCCACCACCACATCGATGTCGTGGCGGAACTTCTTGTCCAGCGTGGGGGGCGTGTCGAGCTCGTGGAACGTGCCATCGATCTTGACCCGCTGGAAGCCTTTCTTGCGCAGCTCCAGCAGCTCTTTCTCATAGGCGCCCTTGCGGTCGCGCACGATCGGGGCCAGCAGATAGGCGCGGGTCCCCTCGGGCAGAGCCATGATCCGGTCCACCATGTCCTGCACCTGCTGCGCCTCGATCGGCAGGCCGGTGGCCGGCGAATAGGGCGTCCCTGCCCGCGCGAACAGCAGCCGCAGATAGTCGTAGATTTCCGTGACCGTGCCGACGGTCGAGCGCGGGTTCTTGCTGGTGGTCTTCTGCTCGATGGAAATCGCCGGCGACAGGCCGGTGATGTGGTCCACATCCGGCTTGCCCATCATGTCGAGGAACTGCCGCGCATAGGCCGACAGGCTTTCGACATAGCGCCGCTGCCCCTCGGCATAGATGGTGTCAAAGGCGAGGCTGGATTTCCCCGACCCCGACAGCCCGGTGATCACCACCAGCCGGTCGCGGGGGATGTCCATGTCGACATTCTTGAGGTTGTGTTCGCGCGCGCCGCGCACCTCGATGAACTTCTGTTCCATGCGGGGGCCTTTTCGGGGGACAGGGGCAACAGATAGGCAGGCAGCTGTTGAAAGACAACGGCCGAGACGGAACGGAATATGAACTTGCGCATGGCTGCATCTATGGCAGAATGGCGTTGCAAGCGGTTAACGCGCGAGGGTTCGCCATGCCTGACAAGACCTATACCGGCAGTTGCCAATGCGGTGCCATCGCCTTTGAGGTCACGGCGGATGTGGATCGCACCATCACCTGCAACTGCTCGCGCTGCCGGCGGCTGGGGGCGGTGCTGACCTTTGTTCCGGCGGCGGCATTCCGGCTGACCGCAGACGGTCCGACGACGGAATACCGCTTCAACAAGCACGTCATCTCGCACCGTTTCTGTCCGACTTGCGGCATCCAGCCCTATGCGACCGGGGAACAGGACGGCCAGACGATCGTGGCAGTGAACGTCAACTGTCTGGACGGGGTGGATGCGCGGGCGCTCGATTCGCAGGTTGTTGACGGGGCATCTGCCTGATCGGCGCAAGTTTCCGGGCGCTTGCGCACCGCCCTCAGCCGCCGGTGTGGCTCATGTGGCGCGAGACCTTGCCGGCGACGCCGCGGGAATAGTCGAAGTCGTGGCCCTTGGGCTTGCGGGCGATGGCGGCGCGGATCGCCTCGCGCAGCGGGCCGTCGTCGGGGCTGGCGCGCAAGGGCGCGCGCAGGTCGGCGCGGTCCTCCTGCCCCAGGCACATGTAAAGCTCGCCCGTGCAGGTGACGCGCACGCGGTTGCAGCTTTCGCAGAAATTATGGGTCAAGGGGGTGATGAAGCCGATCTTCTGTCCGGTTTCCTCGATCCGCACATAGCGGGCCGGGCCGCCGCTGCGCTCGGCCAGCGGCGTCAGGGTGAAGCGTTCGGCCAGCCGCGCGCGCAGGTCGCTGAGCGGCCAGTACTGGTCCAGCCGGTCCTCCTCGCCCATCTCGCCCATCGGCATGACCTCGATGAAGGTCAGGTCGTGGCCCTCGCCCGCGCACCAGTCGAGCAGGGGGAACAGCTCGTCCTCATTGAAGCCCTTCAGCGCCACGGTGTTGATCTTGACCCGCATCCCCGCGGCCCTGGCGGCAGCGATACCGCCCAGCACCTGCGGCAGCCGGCCCCAGCGGGTGATGGCGGCGAACTTGTCGGGGTCGAGCGTGTCGAGCGAGACGTTCACCCGCCGCACCCCGCAATCGGCCAGCTCGTCGGCAAAGCGCGACAGCTGGCTGCCGTTGGTGGTCAGGGTCAGCTCGTCCAGCCCGTTGCCCAGCCGCCCGGACATGACCCGGAACAGCGACATGATGTTGCGCCGCACCAGCGGCTCGCCCCCGGTGATGCGCAGCTTGCGCACGCCCAGGTCGATGAAGGCGCCCGCCAGGCGTTCGAGTTCCTCCAGCGTCAGCAGCTCGGCCTTGGGCAGGAACTGCATGTGCTCGGCCATGCAATAGGTGCAGCGGAAATCGCAGCGGTCGGTGACCGAGACCCGCAGGTAGGTGATGGGGCGGGCGAAGGGGTCGATCAGCGGGGCGCAGGACATGGCCGCAACATAGGCAGCGCGGGGCGGCGGCTCAAGGCCCGGCAAGAGCGGCGGCGGGGCGCCGAAGAACCGGCGCGGGCGTGGACAGCGGCGCCCGGGCGCGGCAGTCTGGGGCGAAAGCCAACAGACCCCGGGGACCGATCCATGACCACCGCACAAGCGTTCAACCGACTGGCGCTGCTGCTGCCGCTGCTGGCGCTGGCCGGCTGCGACCTGGCGGCCACCGGGACGCCGCAGCCGCCACCGCGGGCCACGGCCCCGGCCGCCCCCTCGGGCGTGACCGAAACCGCGTTGCAGCGCCCGGCCAGCGCGCGCTCGGTCGCGTCGCTGGATGCCTCGGCGGCAGAAAAGGCGGCGGCGAGCCGGCCTGCCGCCGCAGGGGCGCGGCTGGGGACCACCATCGCCTCGCTGGGGGATGCGACCAAGGGCGGGTTCTGGATCCGCACGCCGCTGGTGCAGGCCCCGGGCAAGGGGCGGCTGGTGGACCCCGCGACCGGGAAATCGGTGAATGTCGACCTGATCCCCCTGCCCGGCCCGGCCTCGGCCGGCAGCCAGGTGTCGCTGCCGGTGCTGACCACGCTGGGGGTGGGGCTGACCGACCTGCCCGAGGTCGAGGTGTATCGGAACTGACGGCGGGCTCAGCTCCAGTCGGGGCGATGGCGTTCGACCCAGGCGCGGCCGGGGTCGCCGCCCCACAGCTGCCAGGCGATATAGGCGGCCGAGGGCGCGCCCTCGCCCCAGCCCTCGCGCGCCCGCAGGCTAGCGAAGCGGGCGAACCAGCCGGCGATCACCCGCATCTCGCGCGCGGATTGCGGGCGGCGCGCGGCCAGCGCCTGCGCCCGGGCCAGCCCGACCTCGGTGCCGCCGCGGCCGTGGCGCGCGCGCAGCGCCAGCCCCTGCTGCGCTGCCGCCGCGACCTCGGGGGGCGGCACGAAGCCCGGCGCCGCCAGCCCCAGCGCATCCAGCCCCGCCGCCAACACAGGCGGCAGGGACTCGCGGCCGCTCATCCGGCGGGCATCCGCGCCTCGACCATCCCGGCCAGCCAGCTGGCCCCGGCCGGGATGGCGCTGTCGTCGAAATCATAGGCGGGGTGGTGCAGCATAGCGCTGTCGCCGTTGCCCAGGAAGATATAGGCCCCCGGCCGCGATTCGAGCATGTAGCTGAAATCCTCGCCCGCCATCAGCGGCGGCGCGGCGGTGTCGACCGACCCGGCGACGGCGCGGGCGACCTCGGCCGCGTGGGCGGTGGCGTCCCGGTGGTTCACCGTCACCGGATAGCCGCGGCGATAGTCGATGGCGGCGCTGACCCCCAGCGCCTCGGCAGTGCTGGCGACCACCCGGTGAAAGCGCTGTTCCAGCAGGTCGCGCACGGAGGCATCGAGCGAGCGCACGGTGCCCCGCAGCCGCACCTCTTGCGGGATGATGTTATAGGCGTGGCTGGAAGTCTCGACCGAGCAGACCGAGACCACCCCCGCCTGCAACGGGTCGAGGTTGCGCGCCACCAGCGATTGCAGCGCCGTCACCAGCTGCGCCGCGGCCAGCACCGGATCGACGCAATCCTGCGGCCGCGCCGCGTGGCCGCCGCGGCCGGTCAGCACCACGTCGAACTGGTCGGCGGCGGCCATGATCCCGCCCTCGCGGATCGCGAATTGCCCGACGGGCAGGCCGGGCAGATTGTGCAGCGCATAGAACTCTTGAATGCCCCAGCGCTCGACCAGCCCGTCCTGGACCATGGCCAGCCCGCCGGCGCCGTTTTCCTCGGCCGGCTGGAACACCAGCACGGCGGTGCCGTCGAAATTGCGGGTCTCGGCCAGGTATTTCGCCGCCCCCAGCAGCATCGCGGTGTGGCCGTCGTGGCCGCAGGCGTGCATGACCCCCGGCGTGGTCGAGGCATATGCGGCGCCGGTGATCTCGGTGATCGGCAGCGCATCCATGTCGGCGCGCAGCGCCACCACCCGCGCGCGCGTATCGCGTCCGCCGCGGATCACCGCCACCACGCCGCTGCGGCCGACGCCCTCGGTCACCTCGTCGGCGCCAAAGCCGCGCAGCAGCTCGGCCACGCGGGCGGCGGTGCGGTGGACGGCATAGTCCAGTTCGGGGTGGCGGTGGAAATCATGCCGCCAGCCGGTGATCTCGGGCAGCAGTTCGGCAAAGCGGTTCCTGACGGGCATGGCGCAACTCCTGTGACCCGGGCAGGCTACAGCGCGGCGGGGCGGGCGCAAGCCGTTGCGGCGAGATCAGCCCCCGGTCAGCGCCGCCACCGCATCGGCCAGATGCCGGCGCGGCAGGATCAGGATGCAGGGCCCGTCCAGCGCCAGCTCGACCGCCCCCCCCAGCGCGGCGTTCGAGGTGCCGACCCGGCCCGCCGGCTCGAACACCAGCCCGGAGATCGGCCAGCGCAGGCCGCGGCTTTCCCCGCTCACCCGCCCCAGCGGATAGAGCGAGACCCGCGTGCCCGCCGGCAGGTCCAGCGCCAGCCGCGGCGGCGCCGCGATCATCACGTCGGTGCCCGCCAGCAGCAGGCAGGGCGGGTGGCGCAGCCGGGTCAGCGTGGTCAGATTGGCCAGCAGATGGTCATGGCGCGGCCCGGCGAAGCCCACCGCCACCACGAAGGGCGCGGCGATCCGCGACAGGCATTTTTCAAAATCGGTGCTCTCCTGCTCGGCGATATGGTGCAGCCGGCCGGCGGGGATTTGCGCCCGCACTTCAGCCGAAAGGGAATCAAAATCCCCCGCCACCGCCAGCGGCATCAGCCCCGCCGCCAGCGCCCGTTCGGACCCGCTGTCGGCAGCCATGATCGCCGGGGCCAGCGTCGTCGCCTGCGCCAGATCGACGTCCGGCACCGCGCCGCCGCCGATCAGGGTGACGCCCTGCGCGCTGGACAGCAGCGGCGTCATTCGCCGCGGCCGATCCCCCGGAACACATGCCGGAACGGGATCGCCCAGGCAAAGGCCAGGAAGATGTAGACCGGCACCTCGGCCCAGATCGGCATCCGGCCGAAGCGCGCGTCCAGCCAGTTCATCAGGGTGACCGCGATCACGATCCAGATCGGCAGCCAGACCAGCAGCAGCACCAGCGACCAGCGCTTGCGGGCCTTCAGCGACATCTCTTTTCCGTTGCCCGGCCCCGCCATCGGATCAATCCGCGAAAGGGTCGTGGACAAGGATGGTGTCGTCGCGTTCGGGGCTGGTAGAGAGCAGCGCGACCGGGCACTGGATCAGTTCCTCGATGCGGCGGACGTATTTCACCGCCGCCGCCGGCAGATCGGCCCAGGAGCGCGCGCCTTCGGTCGATTCCGACCAGCCCTCGATTTCCTCGTAGACCGGAACGGCGCGGGCCTGCAGCGCGGCGGCGGTGGGCAGGTGGTCGTAATGCACCCCGTCGACGGTGTAGCCGGTGCAGATCTTCAGCGTCTCGAACCCGTCCAGCACGTCGAGCTTGGTCAGCGCGATGCCGTGGACGCCGGAAATGGCGCAGGTCTGGCGCACCAGCGCCGCGTCGAACCAGCCGCAGCGGCGCTTGCGGCCGGTGACGGTGCCGAACTCGCGGCCGCGCTCGCCCAGCCGCTGGCCGATCCCGTCCTCGAGCTCGGTCGGAAACGGGCCGGAACCCACGCGGGTGGTATAGGCCTTGACGATGCCCAGCACATAGCCGATCGCCCCCGGCCCCATCCCGGTGCCCGAGGCCGCCGCCCCCGACATGGTGGTCGACGAGGTGACATAGGGATAGGTGCCGAAGTCGATGTCCAGCAGCGAGCCCTGCGCGCCCTCGAACAGGATGCGCTTGCCGGATTTGCGGGCGTCGGCCATCACCTTCCACACCGGCTGCGCATAGGGCAGCAGCTTGGGCGCGATCTCCAGCAGCTGCGCGCGCAGCGCCGCGCGGTCGATGGGGTCCGCCCCCAGCCCTTGGCGCAGCGGGTCGTGATGGGCGAGCAGCCGGTCCAGCCGGTCGTCCAGCGTCTGTTCGTCGCCCAGATCGGCGACGCGGATCGAGCGGCGGCCCACCTTGTCCTCATACGCCGGGCCGATGCCGCGGCCGGTGGTGCCGATCTTGGCCTTGCCGGCGGCTTCCTCGCGCAGGCGGTCCAGGTCCTGGTGCAGCGGCAGGATCAGCGGGGTGTTTTCCGCGATCACCAGATTCGCGGTCGAGATCTCGACCCCCTGCCCCGACAGCTTGTCGATTTCGGAGAACAGCGCCCAGGGGTCCAGCACCACGCCGTTGCCGATCACCGCCAGCTTGTTCTTGCGCACGATCCCCGAGGGCAGCAGCGACAGCTTGAACACCTGCCCGCCGATCACCAGCGTGTGCCCGGCGTTATGGCCGCCCTGGAACCGCGCGATCACGTCGGCGCGCTCGGACAGCCAGTCGACGATCTTGCCCTTGCCCTCGTCGCCCCACTGGGCGCCGACCACCACCACATTCGCCATCACAATTCCTTTGGTCACGTGCGCGGGGCGCGGTATAGCCCCGAAAGATCGCCCCGGGAAGCCGCTATTGCCCCAGGATCGAGGCCAGACGCCGCAGCGCCAGCAGATAGCCCTCGGTCCCGCAGCCGGCGATCACCCCCTCGGCGCGGGCGCTGACGAAGGAATGGTGCCGGAAGGACTCGCGCCGGTGGATGTTCGAGATATGCACCTCGATCACCGGCCCGTCATAGGCGTTCAGCGCGTCGAGGATCGCGACCGAGCTATGGCTGTAGGCGGCGGGGTTGATGACGATGCCGGCGGCCTCGGCGCGGGCCTCGTGGATCCAGTCGACCAGCTGGCCCTCGTGGTTCGACTGCCGGAACCGCAGCCCCAGCCCCAGCTGATCCGCAAGCGCCATGCAGCGGGTTTCCACATCGGCCAGCGTCTCGTGCCCGTAGACCTCGGGCTGGCGCTGGCCCAGCAGGTTCAGGTTCGGTCCGTTGAGGACATGGATCATGCGGGTCATTCAAGAACCATCCTGCAAAATGCCCTGCAAAACGGCCCACCCGGGAACCGCCTGACTGCTGGTCGGGGCGAGAGGATTCGAACCTCCGGCCTACGGTACCCAAAACCGTCGCGCTACCAGGCTGCGCCACGCCCCGGACCGAGCGTGTTCTAGACCAGCGGCGCGGCGGGCGAAAGGGCGAAACTCAGTCGCAGGGGGCGGCAGCGGTGGCCTGTGGCACGGCGGGGTGGCGCAGGGTGGTGCCGGGGACCAGCCCGCGGCGCGCGGCCTCGCCGCCCGCAAGCTCCAGCACCAGCAGCCGCTCGGGGTCGGGGTCGCCGGGGGCGGCGCCGGGAATGATGGTCAGGTCGTGGGGCTGCGCCTGCGGGTGGACGTGGCGCAGCACGCCCTTTTCGTCAAAGAACAGCATGTCCAGCGGGATCAGCGTGTCCTTCATCCAGAACCCGGCGGGCTGCGGCGCTTCATAGACGAACAGCATCCCGTGGCTGCGCAGCAGCTGCCGGCGCCCCATCAGCCCGCGGGCGCGCGTGGCCGGATCGGCCGCGATCTCGACGGAAAACACCGCATGGGACCCCGATGGCGTGGTCAGCATCACCTGCCCGGGGTCGCAGCTGCCCTGCGCAGCCGCCGCCCCCGCCGACAGCGCCAGCGGCAACAGCGCCCCGGCGACGATGCGCCGGGCGCCGCTCACAGCGCCTGTTTCGACATCGGCATCAGCGCCGAGCCGCCCTGCAGCAGCCGCCCGGCCGCGACGCGACGTTCGCCACGAGCGGCGGGCGGGTCGGCGCGGGGCTCACCCCGGGGCGCAGACAGATCGGACCGCGATTCCAGCGAAGCCGCGGGGGCGGAGGCGGGGCCGGTATCCTCTTGCGACTCGCCCTCACCCGAACGCTCGGGGTCCAGCGAATCCGACACTGCGCGTTCCCAGGCCAGGATCTGCGCCGCCATCAGCCCGCGGGGCGCGGTGACCACGCGCAGCCCCACGGCCTCGCCCGATTGCAGATCGGCGAACCCCCAGCGGCGCAGCACCTCGACATGCAGGAACACGTCGCCCTTGCGCCCGAAGATATTGGCAAAGCCGAAGCCCTTCATCCGGTCGAACCACTTGACCCGCGCCGGCAGCAGCGGCAGCGCGTTCAGGTCGGCATCCTCCAGCGGCTCGAGATCGGCGATCGGCGCGATGGATTCGGCAGGGGCCGGCACCACCGCCACCACCTCGGACGCCTGCCGGCCGCGCGGGGTGCGGATCGCCAGCACCTCGACCAGCGCGCCTTCTACCACCGAGCTTTGCCCGAAGTTGCGCAGCACATTGGCGTGGACGAGCACGTCGGGCCCGCCTTCCGCATCCGCCAGAAATCCGAACCCCTTGACCGGATCGAACCACTTGATCTGGCCTTTGACGTATTCGCCGATCCCGGGTTCTTCGCCATTCATTACAAGATTATACCTCTGAGGCTCGGCGCGGAGATATTCCTGTCGCGCCGGGCACAAGTTGCAAAGTCGTGCCGCAAACCGGCTTCGGGGACAAGCTAACACCCGTCCGGGCGCAGGAAAAGCTGCGCAAGGTCGGATGCGACAAGTTTGTCCACAAACAATGTTGACCCGAAGGGCGGCGCGCGGCCCCGGCGGCAGTTGTCCGCGGCCGGCCTGAGGCCGGCCCGGCGCAGGCGGGCACGCGGGCCCGTCGGAACGGCCGGGATGGCGCGGCAGCGGCGCCCGGACTCAGGGCTGCAGCCGCTGGATGTCCCAGCCGCCGCCCGCGGCCGCGTCTCGGCGGGTCCAGCGGAAACGGTCGTGCAGGCGAAAGGCGCCGTCGGCCCAGAACTCGATCTGCACCGGCGTGATGCGGAAGCCGCCCCAGAACGGCGGCCGGGCGGGCGTCAGCCCGTGGCGCAGCCCCTGCCGCGCCACCTCGGCCATCAGCGTCCCGCGGCTGTCCAGCGGCTGGCTTTGCCGGCTGGACCAGGCGCCGATGCGCGACTGCAGCGCGCGGCTGGCATAATAGGCGTCGGCGGCGGCGCCTTCCTCGCGGGTGACGCTACCGCGGACGCGGATCTGCCGGCGCAGCGACTTCCAGTGCATCACAAAGGCCGCCTTGCCGGTCGCGGCGATCTGGCGGCCCTTGGCGCTGTCGTAGTTGGTATAGAACACGAAGCCGCCGTCCGGCCCCGGCTCGATCTCTTTCAGCAGCACCATGCGCACGTCGGGCAGCCCGTCCGCGTCCACCGTGGCCAGCGCGATGGCGTTGGGGTCGTTGGGCTCGGTCGCGTTGGCCTCGTCCAGCCAGGCGCGGGCAATGGCGAAAGGATCCTCGCCCTGAAAAATCCCGGTGCGGTCGCTCATCTTGATGCCTTCCGGCCTTTCGCCTAATTCTCGGAGCAAGTTTGAAAGCGCGAGGGACAACCCATGTCAAGCGATACCCCGGCGATGGGGCTGATGGCCGGCAGGCGGGGGCTCATCATGGGCCTTGCAAATGACAAGTCCATGGCGTGGGGAATCGCCCGCGCCGTGGCGGCGCAGGGCGCCGAACTGGCCTTTTCCTATCAGGGCGAGGCGCTGAAGAAGCGGGTCGAGCCGCTGGCCGCACAGCTGGGGTCGGACATCGTGCTGCCTTGCGACGTGGGCGACATGGAATCGGTCGATGCGCTGTTCGCCGCGCTGAACGATCGCTGGGGCAAGCTGGATTTCGTCGTCCACGCCATCGGGTTTTCCGACAAGGACGAATTGCGCGGCCGCTATGTCGACACCACCCGCGACAATTTCCTGATGACGATGGATATCTCGGTCTATTCCCTCACCGCGGTGACGCAGCGGGCGGCGGCGATGATGCCCGACGGCGGCTCGGTGCTGACCCTGACCTATTACGGGGCCGAGCGGGTGATGCCGCATTACAACGTCATGGGCGTGGCCAAGGCCGCGCTGGAGGCCTCGGTCCGCTATCTGGCCGAAGATCTGGGCAAGGACGGGATCCGCGTCAACGCGATCTCGGCCGGGCCGGTCAAGACCCTGGCCGCCAGCGGCATCGGCGATTTCCGCTATATCCTGAAATGGAACGAGCTGAACTCGCCCCTGCGCCGCAACGTCACCACCGACGACGTGGGCAAGTCGGCGCTGTATCTGCTGTCCGACCTCGGGTCCGGGGTGACCGGGGAAACCCACCACGTCGACGCCGGCTATCACGTCGTCGGCATGAAGGCGGTGGACGCCCCCGACATCGACGCGGTGACGGGCCGCAAGGCCGCCGAATGACACTTGCGGGCGCGGGACGACGCTGATGCAGGCCATCACCCTGCCCGCGCTGGCGCTGTTCGTCACCACGCTGGGGTTCGCCATCCTCTCGCCCGGGCCGGCGATCATCGCGGCCAGCCGCTCGGCCGCGGCGCGCGGGCGGCAGGCGTCGATGCCCTATGCGATGGGGCTGGCCGTCGGCGCCTCGGTCTGGTGCCTGTTCGCGCTGTTCGGGCTGACGGTGCTGTTCCGGGTGGTGCCGCAAGCCTACACGCTGCTGCGGCTGCTGGGCGGCGCCTATCTGATCTGGATCGCGGTGCAGATGTGGCGCCACGCCGCCGAGCCGCTGGAGATGCAGGGCGCCGCCGCCACCGGCCCCGGCTTTCGCCAGGGGCTGGCGCTGAACCTGTCCAACCCCAAGCCCGCACTGTTCTATGGCAGCGTCATCCTGACCCTGTTTCCCGGCCTGTCCAGCCTCGGCGGCGCCGTCGTCTATCTGGTGGCGCTGGCGGTCGAGCTGGGGTTCTACGCCGCCGTCACCGCGCTGATGGCGACCGGCCCGATGCGCCGCGCCTATCGCGCCGCCAAGACCGCGATCGACCGCATTGCCGGCACGCTGATCGGGGCACTCGGCCTGACGCTGATGCTTCGCAACTGACAAGAACCCAAGGAGCCCACCCCCATGTCCGTCCCGCCCTCCACCTCGCGCCCCGACCGCCTGCCGCATGAGCGCGGCTTTCACGTCAGCTGGGACCAGCTGCACCGCGACGCCCGGGCGCTGGCCTGGCGGCTGCAGGACAAGGCCCCACAGGGCGGCGGCGAGTGGCGGGCGGTGGTGGCGATCACCCGCGGCGGCATGGTCCCGGCGATGATCGTCGCGCGCGAGCTCGACATCCGCACCATCGACACCATCAGCGTGAAATCCTATCGCAAGGGCGAACAGGGTGAGCTGCAGGTGCTGAAAGCCCCCGATGCCGAGATGATGGGCGACGGCGAGGGGGTGCTGATCGTCGACGACCTGGTCGACAGCGGCCGCACGCTGGAACTGGTGCGCAAGCTCTACCCCCGCGCGCATTTCGCCACCGTCTACGCCAAGCCCAAGGGCCAGCCGATGACCCAGACCTATATCACCGAGGTCAGCCAGGACACCTGGATCTTCTTCCCCTGGGACCTGGCGCTGCAATATGTCGAGCCGTATCGGGGGAGCGACTGATCTTTCGGGTGGGGGCTTCCCGGATGCGGGTCGGGGTGGAGGTTCCTATGTCGAGGTCAGCCGGGAGGCTTGGGGCCTCCTTCCCTAGGACCTGACGCTGCAATAGGTCGGGCTGTGCGGCGGGATCGTCTGATTTTCTGAGGGGAAGCCCATCTGATTCTCTGAGGCGAAGCGTTGTCGCTCTGTCCGAGATGCGTTCCGCGCAAACACCGCTGTATCACCGAGGTCAGCGAGGGCATCTGAGGCTTCCCGCGGGATCTGCCGCTGAAATATGTTGAGCTGTACGGCGAGAGCGCCCGATTTTTTGGGGCGAGAAGTTGTCGCTTTTTCCAAGTGTGTGCAGAGCCGGCGCTCCTGTGTCGACAAGGCCACGGACTGCCGGACGACTGATTTCCCGGGGCGACGCGTTGCAGTTCTTCGCCAGAGACGGGTAGGGCGGACGTTCTTATGTCGGCGACTTCAGCCAAGGTAGCGCGATCGTCATTCCCTAGGACTTCGTGCTGCAACACGTCGAGCCTCAGCGGGAATTAGCTGATTTTATGGGGAAGGCGTTGGAGCTTCCCCGGATACGCCTGGTTCCTCGGATACGCCCGGCAGACGTTTCACATTACCGCCCCCATCACCAACGTCATTCACAACCTCTGGGTTCTTCCTTCCGTGGGGACCTCTCATGCAGACGTATAGCCATATCGCGAGCCCGTCCGATTTCAGCAGACAAGCGGTGTTGCTCTTCCCGGTGCGAGCAGAGCCGACGGCAGTGCAACTTGCGCAAGAACTCGCATTGGCGAGAGGCCGTTCAAAGCTAGGAACTTTCAACAAACACGCCGCGGAAGAGTTCCCCCGACCAGGAAGCACGGGGCCAAGCAGCTGGGCTCGATCCTGTCATCTCAACATGGGCCCCTTCTCCGGTACCGGTGGGTCCAATCACTCGCCACTTTCACCCGGGATCTTGTCCTCGCCTTCAGGGGGCACACTGCGCCCGGGCTCGCCCTGGTCCTGAGCGGCGTCCTGTTCGGCCTGGCGGCGCTTGTTTCGTTCGGCTTCCTCCGGGGTGGTGTCGCGGACCGGGTTGTAGCGGTTGCGTTCGAAGGGCAGATTGCCCATGGCTCTCTCCTTTCGGGCTGAGGTCGTGGCCGGAGCCTTTTTCCGTTCGCTTCACAACGTGCGGCGCGGGCGCAGGGTTGCATCTCGGTGCGGTCTTTCGGCGCAACCGCGGCACCTGTTTCCACAGCATATCCGCGGATCCGCGCCACCCCGAACGAATCGAGGCGGCGCGCCGCGGTGTTTCAACCGCAGAGCATCATCCTATCGCCTCCCCTAGCAGCTCTCATCTCCAACCATGTTCCACGATTGTTCTTTACAAAGGGTAAAAATAATGGGAACAAAATAAAAACACACATGGAGACACTCATGTTCCCCCTGTCCAAGCTGCCCGAAGCGATCGCCGATATGCTGGGAGTTGCCGCCATCTCGCTGGCCACCATCGCCGTGCTCTGGCTGGGCTGAGCGCAGGCGGAACGGCGGTCACAAGGATTCTCCAGCGATTTCCACGCCTCTGGAATGCCGCCCTGCACTGGGCGCGTCTGTAAGGTTTCCCCACGCTTGGCCGCTCAGCCCGAGCACAAAGCGGGTGAAATCCGACTGGCAGGCAACGACCGGAATCCCAAGCACGCAGGCCATTGTCCGGCTTCTCTGACGCGCTTCCTTGCCGCAGAATCGCGCAGGTCAGCGGCGCATCAGACCAGTGCGGTTCCAAGGGACGCTTCTCGATGCACGACATCGGATTCTTTCCGACACGGCTTCCGTCATCACCGTCGCATCCGCTGCAGGCCTACGCTGTCGCGCTACACCGACAGAGCCCTGCTGAATCCCAACAGCACAGTGCCGAACCAGCATCTCCGCGGCATTGTCCATAAGGGAAGGTTCCGGTCCGGCCCTGCCGCAAATTTTTCCCAGGGGCCATGAAACGCAAGCCGCTCCGGCAATGGCGCGCCATGCTGCTGAACCCTGTATGCCACAGTTCTACCGCTGACTCCGTTAAAGCTACCCACGGGCTCGGCGGCTAGAACCGCATTCCAGGAACGCAATTCCCACAACGGCGCAGCAGCCCCATAGCTGCGCTTGATGTCGCCAAGCATTGCAACCTTTATTCGCTGCAGATCCTGTTGCGGAGCAGCTAAGGCCAGCATCCCTGCAATGATGCGCTCGTACCATGCAGACCTCCCGACGCCGCTTCCGTGAGGCTGGATTTCGAATGCCGCTACCAAGCTCTCCGTGGGCTAGGTAGTTGAAGTATCACTGCATGAGTAGAATTCCCGCGACGGCGCAGCACTCCATGGCACTTGATGTCGCCCCGCATTGCACCTCTGTCCTGCCGCGGATCCTGCTGCGGGGTCGGTCGAGGCCGACATTCCTGTGACAATGCGATCATACGAGGCAGTGCCCTTGCTCACCCGGCGTACCCCGGCGCAGCTTCGAGAAGCGACATTGCAGCCTCTGCCTTGCAGCAGGCCAAGCGAGAGACACAGCAACCACCGCGCCGCTCCGGCAACAACGCGTCATGCGTCGGCGCAGGCCTCCGCACCGTGCGCTTCTATCACCCGCGCTTGCCACAGAACTGCCGCCGCAGCCGCTCGCGAATCAATAGCTGCGGATCAGCCCAACCAAGCGGCCCTGGATGCGGATCTTGTCCTCGGGCAGGACCCTTGTCTCATAGGCCGGGTTGGCGGCCTCAAGGGCGATCATGCCGCCGCGGCGGCGGTAGCGTTTCAGGGTCGCCTCGGCGCCTTCGATCAGCGCCACCACGATGTCGCCGTTGTCGGCGGTGTCCTGTTCGCGGATCACCACCACGTCGCCGTCGTTGATCCCGGCCTCGATCATCGAATCGCCGCGGACCTCGAGCGCATAGTGATGGTCGCGCCCCGACAGCATCGAGCCGGGCACCGCGATATGATGCGAGATTTCCGAGATCGCCTCGATCGGCACTCCGGCAGCGATGCGACCCATCACCGGCAGTTCCACCGCCGGGCTGTCGACGATGGGCATCGCCCCGCGCGGGCGCGGCGGCGGCGCCGGGCGGTCGTTCGAGATCACCCGCGGCTGAAAGCCGCCCGCCCCCTCACCCGCCCCTTCCTCGCCCCGCGCCAGTGCGTCGGGCAGGCGGATGATTTCCAGCGCCCGCGCGCGATGCGGCAGGCGGCGGATGAAGCCGCGTTCTTCAAGCGCGGTGACCAGCCGGTGGATGCCCGATTTCGACCGCAGGTCGAGCGCGATCTTCATTTCATCGAAAGAGGGCGGCACACCATCGCGCGCCACCCGTTTCTGGATGAACTCGAGCAACTGGATCTGCTTTCTGGTCAGCACCGCATAATCCCCGCAAAAACGGCCCCGGAACGGGGCAGGTTCATCCAATGTTCTAGGCACGTTCACCTTTCAGGTCAACGCATATCCCGATTTGGATGAAGAAACCGTTAACGCGGCAGCGGAATATACTGCATCAGCTCGCCCGCACGCCGCGCAGGGTCGCCCGCGGGGCGGACCAGCAGCGCATCGGCCTGCGCCAGCAGCGCCAGCCGGGCGGAATCCTGGTCGCCGAAAGGGGCGATCACGGTGCCGCGCCCGTCCTCGCGCAGCGCCGCGCGCAGATAATGCTGGCGCCCGCCCTCGGGCGGCAGGTCGCCGGCCAAAGCGGCGTGGCGGACCACCGGCTGCGGCGCCGCGTGGCCCTGCATCGCGCGGATCAGCGGCTGCATGAACAGCACCGCGGTCACGATCGCCGAGACCGGGTTGCCCGGCAGCCCCAGCATTGCGCCATCGCCCAGCCGCCCGGCCATCAGCGGCCGGCCGGGGCGCATGGCGATGCGGTGGAAGGCGCGCTCCATCCCCAGATCGGCGGCGACGCGGGCGATCAGGTCGTGCTCACCGACCGAGGCGCCGCCGATGGTCACCACCAGATCGGCGCCAGCGGCCGCGGCAAACGCCTCGCGCAGGCTGGCTTCGGTGTCGCGGGCCAGCGGCAGGATCCGGGCCTCGGCCCCCGCATCGCGGGCCAGCGCCGCCACGGCGAGATCGTTCGAGCTGATGATCTGGCCGGGGCCCGGCGCCCCGCCGGGGGCCACCAGCTCATCGCCGCCGGCCAGCACCGCCACGCGCGGGCGCCGCCCGACCGTCACCTGCGGCACGTTCATCGCCGCCAGCAGCGCCAGGTCGACCGCCGACAGCACCCGCCCCGCCACCACCCGGTCGCCGGCGGAAAAATCATTTCCGCGCGGGCGGATATTGCTGCGCCCCTGTGGCACGGTCACGGTGACCAGATCGCCGTCGCGGGTGGTATCCTCCTGCATCACCACCAGCTCGGCGCCGTCGGGCACCGGGGCGCCGGTGAAGATGCGCGCGGCCTCGCCCGGCCCCAGCGTGCCGCCCCAGCCGCGGCCGGCGGCGGCCTCGGCCACCACACGCAGCGGCCCGGGCAGGTCGGAGCGGCGCAGCGCATAGCCGTCCATCGCGGCGGCATCGAAGGGCGGTTGCGTCATCTGCGACACCGCGTCCGTCAGCAGCACCCGGCCGCGGGCCTCGGCCAGCGCCAGCCGTTCCGGCTGCGGCTCGCGCGCCAGCCCCAGCACTAAGGCCAGCGCCTGATCGACACTCAGCGCGGTCACGGCGCGGCCTCGAAGGTGCCGGACTTGCCGCCGGTCTTCTTCAGCAGGCGGATGCCCTCGATCCGCATGTCCTTCTGCGCCGCCTTGAGCATGTCGTAAACCGTCAGCGCCGCGACCGAGGCCGCGGTCAGCGCCTCCATCTCGACGCCGGTGCGGCCGGTGGTGCGGGCGGTGGCGGTGATGCGGACGCCGGGCAGCGCCGGGTCGGCCACCAGATCGACCGAGACCTTGTCCAGCGGCAGCGGATGGCACAGCGGGATCAGGTCGGCGGTGCGCTTGGCGCCCATGATCCCGGCCAGCCGCGCCACCCCCAGCACGTCGCCCTTGGCGGCGCCGCCCTGGGCCAGCGCCAGGGTTTTCGGGGACATGATCACCACAGCCTCGGCCACAGCCTCGCGGGTGGTGGGGGTCTTGCCCGAGACATCGACCATATGCGCCTGGCCGGCGGCGTCGAAATGGGTCAGCATCGCTCGACCTTCAGGATGGCTTCGGTGGCGGCGGCAACGTCGGGCTGGCGCATCAGGCTTTCCCCGATCAGGAAGCGGCGGACGCCGCCCTGCATCACAAGCGCCAGATCGGCAGCGGTGAACAGCCCGCTTTCGCAGACCACCTCGCGGTCGTCGGGAATGCGCGGGGCCAGCCGCAGCGTCGTCTCAAGATCCACCTCGAAGGTCTTGAGATTGCGGTTGTTCACCCCGATCAGCGGCGAATCCAGCCGCATGGCGCGGTCCAGTTCCCATTCGTCATGGATCTCGATCAGCGCGTCCATGCCCCAGTGGCGCGCCGCATCCTCAAGCTCGGCCGCCAGCGCGTTGTCGACCGAGGCCATGATGATCAGGATGCAGTCGGCGCCCCAGGCGCGGGCCTCGGCGACCTGATAGGGGTCGTGCAGGAAATCCTTGCGCAGCACCGGCAGCTCGCAGGCCTCGCGGGCGGCGGTCAGGAACTCGGGCGCGCCCTGGAACGAGGGCGCATCGGTCAGCACCGACAGGCAGGCGGCGCCGCCCTGCTGATAGGCGCGGGCCAGCGCCGGCGGGTCGAAGTCGGGGCGGATCAAGCCCTTGGAGGGGCTGGCCTTCTTGATCTCGGCGATCAGCGCCGGGCCGGACGCGGCCTTGTCGGCCAGGGCGCGGGCAAAGCCGCGCAGGGGCGGGGCGGCGCGCGCCTCGGCCTCGACCGCCGACAGCGAGCGCGCGGCCTTGGCGGCGGCGATTTCCTCGAGCTTGTAGCTCTTGATGCGTTCCAGAATATCCATGCACACAGATAGCGCCACGGCAGGGCCGGACGCAACTGCCCCCCCACACCGCCCGCGCCCACACGGCAACGCGCGGCTTTTCTTCACCACATAAATATCCTCGGGGCTTCCAAGCGCCCGGAATAGGAGGCGGATCAGAAAACAGCCCCCGAGGCTGTTTTCCCGCCGGATGGTCCGGCGGACTGTTTTCAGCGAGGAAGGCCACGGAAGTGGCCGGGGCAGCGCCCCGGTCCCCGCCGCGCCGTCACCCCGACCAGTCGATCGGATCGCGCCCCTGCGCCAGCAGCCACGCGTTCACCCGGCTGAACGGCCTTGAGCCGAAAAACCCGCGCCGCGCCGACAGGGGCGAGGGATGCGGGCTTTCGATCACCAGGTCCTGCGGGCGCGGCAGGCCGCGGGCGACGCGGGCGGCATGGGCGCCCCACAGGATGAACGCCAGCGGCCCATGGGACTGCGCCTCAGTGATGGCCTCGCGCGCCAGCCGGTCCCAGCCCCAATCCGCATGTGCCCCCGCCTGCCCCGGCAGCACCGACAGCGAGGTGTTGAGCAGCAGCACCCCCTGCCGCGCCCAGTGGCTCAGGTCGCCTGAGGGCGGGCGCGCGCCGGTGTCGGCCTCGAGCTCGGCAAAGATATTGGCCAGCGAGCGCGGCAGCTTCACCCCCGGATTGACCGAGAATGCCAGCCCGTTGGCGTGGCCCGGCGTCGGATAGGGGTCCTGCCCCAGGATCACCACCTTCACATCCTGCGGCCGCACCGCCTCCAGCGCGGCAAAGACCCGCCCCGGCCCCGGCAGCCAGTCCTTGCCGCGCAGCCGCTCGCGGATTGCCGGCCAGTCGCGGGTGAAGAAGGGCAGATGCGCCCAGGCCGGCGGCGGCAGCGGCTGCGTCACCGCCGGAGCCTCCGGCGGGGATATTTGGGGACAAGAGAGGAGATCGCGCCGGGCATCGTGCCGTCAGGCTTCCGGCGCGCCGGTGATCGCGGCCAGCCGCGACAGCCGCTCGGCCGCCTTGCCGGAATCGATCGAGTCACGGGCAAGCGCCACCCCCTCGCGCAGGTCGGCGGCGCGGCCCGCGACCAGCAGCGCAGCGCCGGCGTTCAGCAGCACCGCGTCGCGATAGGCGCCGGGGGCGCCGGCCAGCAGCGCGCGCAGGGCGGCGGCGTTCTCGGCCGGCTCGCCGCCGATGATCTCTTCGAACTTGTGGGTGGGCAGGCCGGCGTCGGCGGGCGAGATCTCGAACTCGGTGATCTCGCCGTCCTTCAGCTGCACCACCCGGCTGGGCGCGGCGATGGACAGCTCGTCGGTGCCGTCGCCGCCATGGACCAGCCAGGCCGAGGTCGAGCCGAGCTCGCGCAGGGTTTCCGCCATCGGCCGCAGCCAGTCGCTGGAAAACGCCCCGGTCAGCTGCGCGCGCACCCCGGCCGGGTTGGTCAGCGGCCCCAGCAGGTTGAAGATGGTGCGCGTACCCAGTTCCGCCCGCGCCGGGCCGACGTGGCGCATCGCCGGGTGGTGGGTCGGCGCCATCATGAAGCAGATGCCGCAGTCGTCCAGCGCCCGCTGCGCCACCGCAGGGCCGCCCATCACGTCCAGCCCCAGATGGGTCAGCGCATCGGCGCTGCCGGATTTCGAGGACAGGTTGCGGTTGCCGTGCTTGGCCACCGGCACCCCGGCGCCGGCCACCACCAGCGCCGCGGCGGTCGAGATGTTCAGCGTGCCCTTGCCGTCGCCGCCGGTGCCCACGATGTCGATGGCGCCTTCGGGGGCGGTGATGCGGTTCATCCGCGCCCGCATGGCCCGGGCGGCGGCGGCCATTTCCTCGACCGTCTCGCCGCGCACCCGCATCGCCATCAGCAGCCCGCCGATCTGCGCCGGCGTCGCCCGCGCGTCGAACAGCGCGCCGAAGGCGGCCTCGGCCTCGGCCCCGGTCAGGGGACGGGTGGCGGCGATGCCGATCAGCGGGCGGATATCGGTGACGGGACGCGGGTCGGTGGCGGGGCGGGGGTCGGAAGCGGGACGGGTGGCAGAAGCGGTCATGCGGCCTCGGTCGAGTTGCTGCAACGGCGCAGGAAGCTGGCGATCATCTCGTGCCCGTGTTCCGAGCGGATGCTTTCGGGGTGGAACTGCACGCCCTCGACCGGCAGGCTGCGGTGCGCCAGCCCCATGATGGTGCCGTCGGCAGCGGTGGCGGTCACCCGCAGGCAGTCGGGCAGGCTGTCCGGGTCCACGCACAGCGAATGATAGCGCGTCGCCCGCAGCGGCGAGGGCAGCCCGGCAAACACCCCGCTGCCGTCATGGGTGATCATGTCGGTCTTGCCGTGAACGATGCGGGGGGCGCGGATGACGCGGCCGCCGAACGCCTCGCCGATGGCCTGGTGGCCCAGGCAGACGCCCAGCACCGGCAGTCCGGTTTCCGCGGCAGCCCGGATCAGCGGCACGATGATCCCTGCCTGGCCCGGCGTGCAGGGGCCGGGCGACACCAGCAGCCCCGCCGGCCGCCGCGCCAGCGCCTCGTCCACCGACAGCGCGTCGTTGCGGGCGATTTCCACCGTGGCGCCGGCCTCGGCCAGATAATGGACGAGGTTCCAGGTGAAGCTGTCGTAATTGTCGATCATCAGGATCCGCGGCGCCGGACCGGCTTCGGCGGAAACCGAGGCGGCACGGACCGCCGGGACAGTGGAAAGGAAGGTCATGCGACTCGCTTCAGGCTCGCGGACAGATGGGGCGCTTGGGGACACGGGGGCAAAGAAGGGGCCCGAAAGGGGCAAGGAAAGGGGGTGGCCCGCCACCGGCGGTTGGATATAGATGGTCCCAAGCCGCGCGGGGGGTCAACCCCCGCCGCGGGTCCCGGGCCGCGGTTTTTCCGCCGCCGGGGCGCGCGTCGAGCGGCAGGGGCAACGTGCAGGGGACAGGCGGATGGCGGGTTTCTGGACCGGACTGGTTCACGGCACGCTGCTGTGCGGGGCGACTCTGGCCGCGCTGTCGCTGGGTTTTCCCCGCCCCGCGCCCCGAGAGGCAGAGCCCGCAGCCGGGGCATCTTCCCCGGCGGCCCCCGCCCGGCCCGCCGCGATCGAGCTGCCCGCCGAGTCGCCGACCGAGGCGCTACCCGCCCCGGACGCAACCGACGCCCTGCCCGCGGGGCTGGTCGAGGAATCCGTGGCGACGGCGCCTGTGCCGGGCGCAGCGGATACGGTGACCGCGGAGGCCGCACCGGCTTCGGCCACGGAAGCGACAGGAGCGGCACCGGCGGACGCCGCGTCGGATACAGCCGCGGAAGCCGTGTCCGATACGGACACCGCCATGGATATGGCGGCGGCGACACCAGCAGAGGCGCAGGCGGACGTCGTAACCGACCCGGGCGCAGAGGGCGCAGCGGGTGCGGTCTCGGCTGATGCGGGCCCCGCCTCTCCGCTCCGGCGCCCGCCGCTGGCAGAGCTGCGCGATCCGGTGGGGTCGGAGTTCCTGCGCGGCGCCGACCTGCCCCCCGTGGCGCCCGCCGCCGCGCTGGCGCCGCAGCAAGCGCCCCCGCCCCGCCGCAACGACGGCGACAGCGACGGGATCGAACCCCAGCCCGCCCCCGCCACCCCGGCCGAACGCCCGGCCGAGGCCGCCGCGCCACAAGTCCCGGCGGTGCTGGCCGAAACCGCGGACCCCGAACCGGAACCCGCGCCGCAACCGCAGCCCGGCACTCCGGCGCTGACGCCCGGACGCCTGCCCGCGCCCGATCCCGACCCGCAACCGGGCCGCAATGCCGCGGACGAGGAGACGGCCGAGGGCGCCGTGGAACCGGAGGCCGCGACGCCGGGGCATGCAGCGGAAACCCCGGCCTCCCCGGCCGCGACTTCTCCCGCGCCCCCCGGCGCGGCCTTGCCGCGGAAGGATGCAACCGGCACGGACGGCAGGGTCATGGATGGCATGGCCACTGGCGACGGTGGCGGGATTTCTGGCGGCGATTCTCCTCCTGCTGCCGAAGCCGACGTCGCTGCTGCGGGACTCGCAGCCGGCTCCGCCGAGCCGGAGGCGCCCGCCCCGGGTGCAGAGGGCGAGCAAGACGATACCGGCCCTGCCGCTGCGGATGGTGCTTTTACAGCGGCCCAGGACCCGGGGCCGCAGGCCGAAACCGGCTCTGACACGCCGAACGCAGCGGCAACCGCCCTGCCCCAGACCGCGGAGATCGACTCTGGCGCCGCCGAGGCAGAGGGGGCCGCTCCGGCTGCGGATCCGGCCGAACCGCGGGAAACCTCCACCGCGGCGGAGGGAGCCTCGAGCGCTGACCCTGATCCGGCCGCGCAAGTCCCGACCGGCGCCTCGGCTTCCCCGGCAGCGGACTCCGCTCCTGACGCAGCAGAGCCTCCCGCTGAAACCGCGACCGGGGACAGCGCCCCCGGCGCGGATGCGGCTGCACGAACCGGCCTCGACAGCCCGGCCGACACCGCCCCCGCCGTAACCCCGGCAGGTCCGCGCCCGCCGACCGCCGCCTCTGCGCAGGCGCGCGCGCCCCGCCCTGCCCCCGACCTGTCGCTGCCCGACCTGTCGTTGCCGGGGCTCGGCAGCGCGGCCGGCCCCGGCCCGCACACCCCGCTACCCGAGGAAACCCGCTGATGCTGCCGCTGAACCCCGATCTTGCCGCCACCTTCCGCCCCCCGGTGATGGAGGCGCGGCGCTGGCTCGAAGGCGCCAGCTTTCCCGCCGACCGGCCGCTGATCAACGTCAGCCAGGCCGCCCCGGTCGAGCCCCCGCCCGAGGGGCTGCGCCGCGCCATTGCCGAGGCCTCGCTGACAAGGGCCGAGGCGCATCTGTATGGTCCGGTGCTGGGCAACCCCGATCTGCGCACGGCGGTGGCCGCGGCGTTCTCAACCGCTTACGGCGCCACGCTGCGGGCCGAAAATGTGGCGATCACCCCCGGCTGCAACCAGGCGTTCTGCATCGCCGCCGCCTCGGTCGCGCAGCGGGGCGATCAGGTGATCGTGCCGGTGCCGTGGTATTTCAACCACAAGATGTGGCTGGACATGCAGGGGATCGAGGCGGTGCCGCTGAAATGCGGCCCCCGGATGGTGCCCGACCCGCAGGCGGCAGCGGCGCTGATCACGCCCCGCACCCGCGCCATCCTGCTGGTCACGCCCAACAACCCCTCGGGGGCAGAATACCCGGCCGAGGTGCTGCGCGGCTTTTACGACCTTGCGCGGGCGCATGGGCTGGCGCTGATCGTGGACGAGACCTATCGCGACTTCGATTCGCGGGACACCGCACCGCACGGGCTGTTTTCGGACCCCGACTGGGGCGAGGTGCTGATCCAGCTTTATTCGTTCTCCAAGGCCTATCGGCTGACCGGCCACCGCGTCGGCGCGCTGGTCGCCAGCGGCGCGCGGCAGGTGCAGGTCGAGAAACTGCTGGACACGCTGTCGATCTGCACCGCCCAGCTGGGCCAGATCGGGGCGCTGTGGGGGATGCAGAATCTGCAGGGCTGGCTGGCCGGGGAACGGCAGGAGATCCTGCGCCGCCGCGCCGCCATGGAACGGGCGGTGGCGGGGCTCGACGGCTGGCGGCTTAAGGGCTGCGGGGCGTATTTCGCCTGGGTCGAGCATCCCTTTGCCGAGGATTCCGCCACGCTGGCGCAGCGGCTGGTGCATGAGGCGGGCGTGCTGCTGCTGCCGGGCACCATGTTCATGCCCGAGGGCGACCCCGACGGCGCCCGCCACCTGCGCATCGCCTTTGCCAATGTCGACGCGGCCGGGATCGCGGCGCTGGCCGACAGGCTGCGGGCGCTGGCGGGCCGCGCCATTCCGTAGGGCTGCGAACTTCTTTGCCTTGCCCGCCCGCGGGGCCTTGCCTAAGAAGCCGGCAGAAACCGCAAAAAGGGACGAACCCATGAGCAGCTTGCGCACCAAGGGCAAATCGACGGTGGTCTGGTTGCTGATGGGGCTGCTGCTTCTGGGGCTGGGCGGGTTCGGCATCACCAATTTCTCGGGCGTCAGCTCGGGCGCGATCGGCGCGGTCGGCAGCGCCGAGATCGACAGCCGCGACTATGTGCGGGGCGTGCGCTCGGACATGCAGGGGTTCGCGATGCAGACCGGGCAGGTGCTGACCCCCGACCAGGCCCGCGCCATCGGCATCCCCCAGCAGGTGCAGGGACGGCTGTTCGCCGCCGCCGCGCTCGAGGCCGAGGCGCGCCGCATCGGCCTGTCGGTCGGCGACGAGACCGTGCTGCGCGACATCACCTCCGCCCCCGCCTTCCAGACCGCCGGCGGACAGTTCGACGCGGCGGTCTATCAGGACGTGCTGCGCCGCGAGGGGCTGACCCCGGCGCGGTTCGAGGAAGACATGCGCATGGATGCCGCGCGGCTGCTGTTGCAGGGCGCGGTGGTCGGGGGCGTCACCGCCCCCCAGACGCTGCGCGACACCACCGCCCGCTGGATCCTGGAACGCCGGGATTTCTCCTGGGACGAGCTGACCGCCGACGATCTGGCCGCGCCGATCGCCGCCCCGGCCGAGGAAACCCTGGTCGCTTGGCATCAGGCCAATGCCGCCCAGTTCACCGCCCCCGAACGCCGCCGCATCACCTATGCCTGGCTGACCCCGGACATGCTGGAATCCACCGTGCAGCTGGACGAGGCCGCGCTGCGCGAGCTGTACCAGTCCCGCATCGACGAGTTCCAGCAGCCCGAGCGCCGCATGGTCGAGCGGCTGGTCTATTCCTCGCAAGCCGAGGCCGAGGCTGCCAAGGCCCGGCTGGACGCAGGCGAGGTCAGCTTCGAACAGCTCGCGGCCGAACGCGGCCTGACCCTGACCGACATCGACCTGGGCGAGCGTTCGGAATCCGAGCTGGGCGCCGCCGGTGCGGCGGTGTTCGCGCTGGACCAGCCCGGCGTCGTGGGGCCGCTGCCCACCGATCTCGGCCCGGCGCTGTTTTCCATGAACGCCATCCTCGATCCCGTGGACGTGAGCTTCGAGCAGGCCGTGCCCGAGCTGCGCGGCGAGGCCGCGGCCGACCGCGCCCGCCGGGTGATCGACGAACAGGCCCATGCGCTTGAGGACCTGCTGGCCGGGGGCGCCTCGCTGGAGGATCTGGCCGCGGAAACCGACATGGAGCTGGGCGAGATCGAGTTCTCGGCCGAGACCCCCTCGCAAGGCATCGCCGCCTATGAGGCGTTCCGCGAACGCGCCGCGGCGGTGACCGAGGGCGAGTTCCTGCAGCTGCACGAGCTGGACGACGGCGGGGTGTTCGCGCTGCGGCTGGACGAGCTGATCGAGCCCGAGCTGATCCCGTTCGAGCAGGTGCGCGAGCTGGTGCTGGCCGACTGGACCGCCGCCGAGACCCGCCGCGAGCTGAAGATCCGCGCCGAGGAACGCGAGCTGCTGCTGGATTCCGAGGCCAATGGCGACGCGCCCGCCCCCGCTGCCGAAACCGATGCGGCCGCGCCCGATCCCGCCGCCGGGTTCCAGACCGCCACCGATGTCGAACGCAACTACGGCATCGAAGGCGTCCCGGCCGAGGTGGTCACCCGCGGCTTCCAGCTGGAAACCGTGGGCGATGCCGCCGCGGTCGAGGCCGAGGGGCGGGTGTTCCTGATCCGGCTGGACGCGATCCGCCCCGCCGATCTGTCGGCGGCGGAATCGCAGCCGGTGCTGTCCGGCGTCGCGGCCCGGCTGACCGAATCGGTGCAGTCGGACCTGTTCGAGGCCTATGTGCGGGCGCTGCAGGCCAGCCACGGCGTCACCCTCAACGACAGCGCGCTGAACGCTGCCAATGCGATGATCCAGTGATGGAACTTTCCCCCGATTTCCCGGCGTTCGAGCGCGGCTGGGCCGAAGGCCGCAACCAGCTGGTGACCATCAGGCTGGCCGCCGACCTCGACACGCCGGTCAGCCTGATGCTGAAGCTGGCCGAGGCAGCGCCCCTGTCCTTCATGCTGGAAAGCGTCACCGGCGGCGAGCTCCGCGGCCGCTATTCCATCGTCGGCATGAAGCCGGACCTGATCTGGGAATGCCGCGGCACCCAGGCCCGGATCAATCGCCAGGCCCGCTATTCCGACGCTTTCGAGGACGACCCGCGCCCGCCGCTGGACAGCTTGCGCGCGCTGATCGCCGAAAGCCGGATCGAGATGCCCGAGGGCGTGCCCGCCAGCGGCGCCGGGCTGTTCGGCTATCTGGGCTACGACATGATCCGGCTGGTCGAGCATCTGCCGAACGTGAACCCCGACCCGATCGGGGTCCCCGATGCGATGCTGCTGCGCCCCTCGGTCGTGGCGGTGCTGGACGGGGTCAAGGGCGAGGTGCTGCTGTGCGCCCCCGCCTGGCACGACCCCGCGGTGCCCGCTCGCGCCGCCTATGCGCAGGCGGCCGAGCGGGTGATGGAGGCGCTGCGCGCGCTGGACCGCCAGCCGGCCGAGCCGCGCGCGCTTGGCGAGGGCCGCACCATCGGCGAGCCGCAGTCCAATTTTACCCGCGACGCCTATATGGCCGCAGTAGAAACCGCCCGCGACCACATCCGCGCCGGCGACATCTTCCAGGTGGTGCCGGCGCAGCGCTGGACCATCGAGTTTCCGCTGCCGCCCTTCGCGCTGTATCGCTCGCTGCGGCGCACGAACCCCTCGCCCTTCATGTTCTATCTCAACATGGGCGGGTTCCAGATCGTCGGCGCCTCGCCGGAAATCCTGGTGCGGCTGCGCGACGGCGAGGTGACGATCCGCCCCATCGCCGGCACCCGCCCCCGCGGCGCCACCCCCGACGAGGACCGCGCGAACGAGGCCGACCTGCTGGCCGACGAAAAGGAGCTGGCCGAGCATCTGATGCTGCTGGATCTCGGCCGCAACGACGTCGGCCGGGTGGCCAAGCCCGGCACCGTGCGCCCGACCGAAGAGTTCATCATCGAGCGTTATTCCCACGTCATGCATATCGTCTCGAACGTGGTGGGCGAGCTGCGCGAGGATCAGGACGCGCTGTCGGCGCTGCTGGCCGGGCTGCCCGCCGGCACCGTCAGCGGCGCCCCCAAGGTCCGCGCGATGGAAATCATCGACGAGCTGGAGCCGGAGAAACGCGGCATCTACGGCGGCGCCATCGGCTATTTCGCGGCCAACGGCGAGATGGACATGTGCATCGCGCTGCGCACCGGCGTGGTCAAGGACGGCAAGCTTTACGTGCAGGCCGGCGGCGGCGTGGTCTATGACAGCGACCCGGCCAGCGAATACATGGAATGCGTGCATAAATCCCGCGCCATGGTGCGCGCCGCCGAGGGCGCGGCGCAGTTCCTGCGCGGGAACGGCGGCTAGGGCGGTTCGGGCAAGGCGGGGGCGCTGCCCCCTGCCACTGCCGTGGCCTTCCTCGCCGAAAACAGTCCACTGGACCATCCGGCGGGAAAACAGCCTTGGGGGCTGTTCTCTGATCCGCCTTCTATTCCGGGCGCTCGGAAGCCCGGGATGTTTCAGGCAAGATGATAGAGCGCGGGGCACAGGCGGTGCGGATTGCCAGCAGCGTCAGCCCGCCGCCATCAGCGCGATGGCACGGTCCTGCTCCATCAGCCACATCAGGTTGCGGATCGCGAGGCCGCGCTTTGAGGCGAGCGCCGGGTCCTGTTCCAGCAGCAGCCTTGCGTCCTGGCGGGCGAGCGCCAGCAGCTCGGACTGGCGTTCCAGGTCGGCGACGCGGAACCGCGGCAGGCCGGATTGCGCGGTGCCGATCACGTCGCCGGCGCCGCGCATCATCAGGTCTTCCTCGGCGATGCGGAACCCGTCCTCGGTCTCGCGCAGGATCTGCAGGCGGCGGCGGCCGGAGTCGGACAGCGGTTCGTGGTAAAGCAGCAGGCAACTCGAGGCGCCGGTGCCGCGCCCGACCCGGCCGCGCAGCTGGTGCAGCTGCGCGAGGCCGAAGCTTTCGGCGCGCTCGATCACCATGATCGTCGCCTCGGGGACGTTGACGCCGACCTCGATCACCGTGGTGGCGACCAGCAGCTGCGCGCGGCCTGCGGCGAAATCCGCCATCGCGGCGTCGCGGGCATCGGGCGGCATCTGGCCGTGGACCAGCCGCACGCGATCACCGAAACGGGCGCGCAGCTGGCGGAAACGCTCCTCGGCGGCGGTGAGGTCGACGGATTCGCTTTCCTCGACCAGCGGGCAGACCCAATAGGCGCGCGCCCCCTGCGCCAGCGCCGCGTCGAGCCGCGCCACCACCTGTTCCATGCGGCTGTCGGGCAGCGCGGTGGTGGTGATCGGCTGGCGGCCGGGCGGTTTTTCGTCCAGCACCGACAGGTCCATGTCGCCGAACTGCGCCAAGGCCAGGCTGCGCGGAATCGGGGTCGCGGTCATCACCAGCATGTCCGGGCGCAGCCCCTTCTGCGCCAGCTCCAGCCGCTGCGCCACGCCGAAACGATGCTGTTCGTCGATCACCGCCAGCCGCAGGTCGGCAAACTCGACCCCGGGCTGGAACACCGCATGGGTGCCGATCAGCAGGTCGACTCGGCCCGCGGCCAGATCGGCCAGCAACTGTTCCCGCGCCTCGCCCTTGTCGCGGCCGGTCAGCACGGCGATGCGCAGCCCCGCAGCTTCGGCCAGCGGCTGCAGCCCGGCAAGATGCTGGCGGGCGAGGATTTCGGTGGGCGCCATCAGCACCCCCTGCCCGCCCGCCTCGGCCGCCGCCGCCAGCGCCAGCGCCGCGACCAGCGTCTTGCCCGAGCCCACGTCGCCCTGCAGCAGCCGGTTCATCCGCTGGGGGCTGGCCATGTCGGCGGTGATTTCCGCCACCGCGCGGGTCTGCGCCCCGGTCGGCGGCCAGGGCAGCGCCGCCAGCATCCGTTCGCGCAGCCGCCCGTCGCCCTGCGTCACCCGCCCGGCGCTGCGGCGGCGGTCGCGGCGCACCAGCGCCAGCGTCATCTGATGGGCCAGCAGCTCGTCATAGGCCAGCCGTTCGCGCGCGGGGGCGCGGGCGGAGAGCTGGTCCATGCCTGCGGGTTCATGGGCAGCCTTGATCGCATCAAGCCAGCCGGGCCAGAGTCGTTGCGCAAGCAACGAGGGCTCGATCCATTCCGGCAGCGGCGGCGCGCGCTCGATGGCCGCGGCGACGGCGCGAGAGATCGTGCGCTGGGTCAGGCTGCCGGCCAACGGATAGACCGGCTCGAACCCCGGCGGGAGGGGGTCCGAGGGGGTCAGGATATGGTCCGGGTGGACCATCTGCGCCAGCCCGTCGAACAGCTCGGCCTTGCCCGAGACCACGCGGGTCGCGCCCACCGGCAGCTGCGATTCGATCCATGGCTGGCGGGCATGGAAGAACACCAGCGTCAGCTCGCCCGAGTCGTCGCTGCACAGCACCCGCCACGGCCGCCCGCGCCCCGAGGGCGGGTGATGGCGCACCACCCGCACCGTCACGGTGGCGATTTCCGGCGGGCGCAGGTCGGAAAGCTTCGCGACGTGGCGGCGCGCGATGCCGGCGGCGGGCAGGTGGAACAGCAGGTCGCGCGGGCGGGTGATGGCCAGCGATTCCAACGCCTCGGCAGCCTTGGGACCGACGCCGGGCAGGGTGTCGGCGCCGGCGAACAGCGGGAACAGGATCGGCGGGCGGCCCTTGGGCGGCGGACGCGGGGCGACAGCGGCAGGGTCGTGCAGCCCGGTGGCCCCGGGGTCCGCCGCTTCGGGTTTCTGTCCGCCCGCCCCTGTCGCTGGTCCTGCCACGTCCGACCCCTTCGCCCCCGGTCCCGTCACGCCCGGGCAATCGCCGAGCCGGCGTCCTCGTCCATCACCCGCAGCAACGGTTCCGCAGCCTTTGCGGGTCTGGCCCTTGCCTCCGGCCCTGTCGCCGGTCCTGCCACATCTCGCCCCATCGCCCCCGGCCCCGTCACGCCCGGGCAATCGCCGGGCAAGCGTCCTCGTCGATCACCCGCAGCTCCGGTTCCGCTGCCTTCGCATGTCGCCGCTCCTGCAACGCCCGGCCCCTTCCCGCTGCCCCCGTCACGCCCGGGCAATCGCCAGCCATGCGTCCTCGTCGATCACCTTGACGCCCAGTTCCTCTGCCTTTGCGGCCTTGGACCCCGCGCCCGGCCCGGCCACCACCAGATCGGTGCGGGCGGAAACCGAGCCCGCGACCTTGGCGCCCAGCGCCTCGGCACGGGCCTTGGCCTCGGCGCGGGTCATGTGTTCCAGCGTGCCGGTGAACACCACGGTCAGCCCGGCGATGGGGCTGTCGGCGGCGGCCAGCGGTGCCGCGGGTTCCACGGTCAGCTGCGCCAGCAGCCGGTCGATCACCCCGCGCTCGGCCGGTTGCGCGAAGCTGGCGGTGATCGATTCGCCCAGAACCGCGCCGATGCCCTCGATGCCGGTCAGATCCTCCCACGCGGCGCGGGCGCCCGCGGGCAGCGGCGGGTCGGCGTCCCAGACGGCGGCGCGGGCGGCGGCGATGGCGGCGCGGCGGCCCTCGGCCGCGGCGGCGGCGCGCTCGGCGGCGGCGGCCTCATCGGCGGCGCGGTGGCGGGCGGCGGCGGGGGCGGCGGCGTCG
This sequence comes from Paracoccus sp. SJTW-4, assembly GCF_047716885.1. Classification (NCBI taxonomy): domain Bacteria; kingdom Pseudomonadati; phylum Pseudomonadota; class Alphaproteobacteria; order Rhodobacterales; family Paracoccaceae; genus Paracoccus; species Paracoccus sp. SJTW-4. The sequence goes on from NZ_CP136681.1 coordinate 923,732, forward strand.
AGTGCGGCCACCAGCGCCTCCCACGTGCCGTAATGGCGGGCCAGCGTGGCGGCCGCGACCTCGCCCACATGGCGGATGCCCAGCGCAAAGATCAGCCGTGCCAAGGGGATAGAGCGGCGTTCCTCGATCGAGCGGAACAGGTTTTCCGCCGAACGCTCGCCCCAGCCGTCGCGGTTCTTCAGCCTCGCCAGCGAGGCGGCATCGCGGGCGGCAAGGGTGAAGATGTCGGCAGGTTCGCGGACCCAAAGCGTCGGGTCGGCATGGAACGCCTCGACCTGTTTCGCGCCCAGCCCCTCGATGTCGAAGGCGGCGCGGGACACGAAATGGCGCAGCCGCTCGATGGCCTGCGCGGGACAGCCGAGCCCGCCCGAGCAGCGGCGCACGGAATCGCCCGGCTCTCGGATCGCCTCGCTGCCGCATTCGGGGCAGGTGGTGGGAAAGACGTAGGGCGCAGGATTGGTGCGGCGCGACAGGTCCACGTCGGCGACCTTGGGGATCACGTCGCCGGCGCGATAGACCTGCACCCAGTCGCCCTCGCGGATATCCCGGCCTTCGCGGATCGGCTGGCCGCGGGAATCGTGGCCGGCGATGTAATCCTCGTTGTGCAGGGTGGCATTCTGCACCACGACGCCGCCGACGGTGACCGGCGCCAGCCGCGCCACCGGCGACAGCGCCCCGGTGCGGCCGACCTGGATCTCGATCCGTTCCAGTCGGGTCCAGGCGATCTCGGCGGGAAACTTGTGCGCCAGGGCCCAGCGCGGCGTGGTCGAGCGGAAGCCCAGCCGGTCCTGAAAGGACAGGTCGTCGACCTTGTAGACCACCCCGTCGATGTCGAAGCCCAGCGTGGCGCGGCGCTGTTCCAGGTCGGTCCACACCGTCAGCAGCCCCTCGAGCGAGGTGCAAAGCTGCGGCGAGGTGGTCGGGAACCCCATCGCCGCCAGCCGCGCGATGGCGCCGGACTGGGTGTCCGCCAGCGGCGCGCTGATCTGCCCCCAGCCATAGGCAAAGAACCGCAGCGGCCGGCGGGCCGTGACGCCCGGGTCCAGCTGGCGCAGCGAGCCCGCGGCGGCGTTGCGCGGGTTGGCAAACACCCGGTCCGCGCCCGAATCGTTCAGCGCGGCGAAATCTTCGTGGGTCATGTAGACCTCGCCCCGCACCTCCAGCACCTCGGGCGCATCGGGGATGGTCGCGGGAATGTCGGCGATGGTGCGGGCGTTGGCGGTGACGTTCTCGCCGGTGGTGCCGTCGCCGCGGGTCGCCGCCTGCACCAGCCGCCCCTGTTCATAGCGCAGCGACAGCGACAGCCCGTCGATCTTGGGCTCGGCGGTCATCGCAAGCGGCGCGTCGGGGGCCAGCCCCAGGAAGCTGCGCACCCGGGCAGCAAAATCCGCCACCGCCTCGGGGGTGAAGGCGTTTTCCAGCGACATCATCCGCTGGGCGTGGCGGACCTTGGCGAAACGCTCGGACGGGGCGGCGCCGACGGTCTGGGTGGGGCTGTCGGCGGCGGCCAGTTCGGGGTGCGCGGCCTCGAGCGCGGCCAGCTCGCGCTTGAGCGCGTCGTAATCGGCGTCCGACATCACCGGCGCGTCGTCGCGGTGATAGGCGACATCGGCCTCGGCCACGCGGTCGCGCAGCGTGGCGATGCGGCCAGCCATATCCGCCGCTGTGGTGTCGTCCCGGTCCTGCCCTGCTGTCACGTGCCCATCCCTGCCCTTTGCGCCCGGTCTAGCCAGCCCCGCCCGCGCTTGTCCAGCATCGCCCGGCGCGGGGCAGTTGACGCGGTGGCGGCGCGCGGATAGCAGCCGGGGCATGGCGCGCGCTCCGCTTTTGCAACTCTCCGGTATTTCCCTGACCTTCGGCGGCAACCCCGTGTTCGACGGGCTGTCGCTGTCCGTCCAGCCGGGCGACCGGGTGGCGCTGGTCGGGCGCAACGGTTCCGGCAAATCCACGCTGATGAAGGTGATGGCCGGGCTGGTCGAGCCAGACCGGGGCGAGGTCGTGGCCTCGGCCGGGACCAGCGTCGGGTATATGGAGCAGGACCCCGACCTTTCCGGCTTTGCCACGCTGGGCGATTTCGCCGCCGCCGGGCTGGATCCGGGCGAGGAATACCGCGTCGCCATGGCCGCCGAGGGGCTGAAGTTCGACCCCGACCGCCCCGTCGCCACCGCCTCGGGCGGGGAACGCCGGCGTGCGGCGTTGGCGCGGCTGCTGGCCGAGGCGCCCGAGCTGATGCTGCTGGACGAACCCACCAACCACCTGGACATTCAGGCGATCGGCTGGCTGGAAGAGCAGCTGTCCGACACCCGCGCCGCCTTCGTGCTGATTTCCCACGACCGCGCGTTCCTGCGCCGCCTGACCCGCGCGACGCTGTGGATCGACCGCGGCGAGGTGCGCCGGCAGGACCGCGGCTTCGACGCCTTCGAGGAATGGCGCGAGACGGTCTGGACCGCCGAGGACGAGGCCCGCCACAAGCTCGACCGCAAGATCAAGGCCGAGGCCCGCTGGGCGGTCGAAGGCATCAGCGCGCGCCGCAAGCGCAACATGGGCAGGGTGCGCGCCCTGCAGGCGATGCGCGAGGAACGCGCGGCGCAGATCCGCCGGCAGGGGACGGCGGCGATGGCGCTGGACGCCGGCCCACAGACCGGCAAGCGGGTGATCGAGGCGCGCGGCATCTCGAAAAGCTTCGGCGAGCGGGTGATCCTGCGCCCCTTCGACCTGCGGGTGCTGCGCGGCGACCGGGTGGCCTTTGTCGGCCCCAACGGCGCCGGCAAGACCACGCTGATCAAGATGCTGACCGGCGAGATCGCCCCCGACACCGGCAGCGTCACCCACGGCACCAATCTGGAAATTGCCGTCTTCGACCAGGCCCGCGCCGCCATCGACGATAGCGTCACGCTGTGGGATGCGCTGGCGGGCGATCCCGACATGCGGGTGTCGGGGCGCGCCGATCAGGTGATGGTGCGCGGCCAGCCCAGGCATGTGGTCGGCTATCTCAAGGATTTCCTGTTCGACGAGACGCAGGCCCGCGCCCCGGTCGGCAGCCTCTCGGGCGGGGAAAAGGCGCGGCTGCTGCTGGCAAGGATCATGGCGAAACCCTCGAACCTGCTGGTTCTGGACGAGCCGACCAATGATCTGGACATCGAGACGCTGGACCTGTTGCAGGATATTCTGGGCGATTACGACGGCACCGTGCTGCTGGTCAGCCACGACCGCGACTTCATCGACCGCGTGGCCACCACCACCGTGGCGATGGAGGGCGACGGCCGCGCCATCATCTACGCCGGCGGCTGGAACGATTATCGCGCGCAGCGGGGCGAGGACGCGCCTGCTGTTGCGGTTGCGATGTCCCCTGTCCCAGCCCCTGCCCCTGCCCGGGCCACGGCGGCAGCGCGCCCCCCGGGGCTGAGCTTCACGGAAAAGCACCGGCTGGAGGCCCTGCCCGCGATCATGGAACGGCTGGAGGCCGAGATCGCGAAGCTGTCCGAGTTCCTGTCGCAGCCCGACCTGTTCCAGACCGCCCCCGCCAAGTTCGCCAAGGCCAGCGAGGGGCTGGCCGAGCGGCAGGCGGCACTGGCCGCGGCCGAAGAGGAATGGCTGGAGCTGGCCGGGCGGGATGAGGGCTGAATCGTCGCGACCGGGGCTTCGCGCCCCGGCCACTGCCGTGGCCTCCCTCGCTGAAAACGGTCCACCGGACCATCCGGCGGGAAAACAGCCTTGGGGGCTGTTTTCTGATCCGCCTCCTATTTCCGGGCGCTCGGAAGCCCGTGGGATATTTCCGTGATGAAGACGCAGCCTGCGGCGCTGTTGCGCGTTGACTTGGGACGGGCGATCCGCCATATACCCGCGCACCGGCCGGGTTCTACCCGCTGCCGGCACAGATGATTTCAACACCATCCCCCGAAGGATGCGCTGTCCGAGGCAGGGGCGAAAGCCCGCCGAACGCCGGGAAACCGGGGCCACAGGGCGCGGCAGAAGAGAAAGACGACAGATGTTCGCAGTCCTCAAGACCGGCGGCAAGCAGTACCGGGTCCAGCCCGGCGACGTGCTGCGCGTCGAGAAACTGGACGCCGCCGCCGGCGACAAGGTCCAGTTCAATGAAATCCTGATGGTCGGCGCCACCGTCGGCGCGCCCCTGGTCGAGGGCGCGGGCGTCGTGGCCGAGGTCATCGACAACATCAAGGCCGACAAGGTCATCACCTTCGTCAAGCGCCGCCGCAAGCACTCGTCCAAGCGCACCCGCGGCCATCGCCAGCAGCTGACGCTGCTGCGCGTGACCGACATCCTTGAAACCGGCGCCGACAAGTCCGACATCAAGGCCGCGACCGGCGCCCGTGCGGCCCGTCGCGCCTATGCGGCCGAAGCCGCCACCAGCCGCTGAGGAGACTGATCCATGGCACACAAGAAAGCAGGCGGCTCGTCCCGTAACGGCCGCGATTCCGCGGGGCGCCGCCTGGGCGTCAAGCTGTTCGGCGGCCAGTCGGCCGTTCCCGGCAACATCATCGTGCGTCAGCGCGGCACCACCTGGTGGCCGGGCGAGAACGTCGGCATGGGCCGCGACCACACGCTGTTCGCCCTGACCGAAGGCACCGTTGCGTTCCGCAAGGGACTGAAGGGCCGAACCTATATCTCGATCCAGCCCGCGGCCACCGCGGCCGAGTAAGCCGATCGCAGCAGATCATTGCAACGGGGATCGGCGCGCTGCCGGTCCCCGTTGTCGTTTCAGGGTCGCCCTGCCTTGAGGAGGAGGACGGGCCGCCGATGGGGAGCAGGATGAACCAGACCAGACTCGTGACGAAATCCGCGCCGGACGTGCAGGTTTTCGACCGGACCACCGAGCCCCGCCCGACAGAGGGCTCTGCGCCCGACGCCCAGCAGACCATCCCCGCAGGCCGGTTCCTGCTGCGGCCGCTGCGTGAATCGGATGCCGGGCTGATCCGGCTTTACACCGCCGACCGCCGGGTGGCCGAGGGCACCCGCGCCATCCCCCACCCGCTGCCTCCCGGCGCCGCCCGGCAATATGTCGCCCGCGCCATGTCGCCCGACCGCAACGAGGATGTCTGGGCGATCGACGCCAGCGAATCGGGCCTGGGCGAGCTGCTGGGCGTGGTGTCGCTGACCCGGATCGAGCCGGAACAATCCGAACTGGGGTTCTGGATCGGCTCGGGGTTCTGGAACACCGGCTTTGCCACCGAGGCGGTGCAGGCGCTGGTCGCGGCCAACCCGCACGGCTCGCGCACGCTGTTCGCCGAGGCGTTCCAGGACAACCCCGGCTCGGCCAAGGTGCTGACCAACGCCGGGTTTTCCTATCTGGGCGATGCGGAAAGCTGGTCGGTGGCGCGCGATGCGCGGGTGCCGACCTGGACCTATCTGCGGCGGATGGGCTGAGGCCCTTAGGCTGCGCCCTAGCGGCGCAGCGTCACCGCATTCTGCCCGGCCTGCACCAGCACCGAATCGATCCGGTCCAGCGCCGCGCGGCTGATCGGGAAGGCAACGGTCAGCGTATCGGCGCCTTGCTGCGCCGGCATCGCGGCCGCGGCACTGCCGGGCGCAGGCGGGGCACCGACCAGCTGCAGCCGCAGCACCCCGTCGGCATCGGGGCGCACCCGGCCTTCGGGCATGGGCGTCGCGGTCACCAGCTCGACATCCCACCAGCCCTTGGTCGGGGCCAGCGCGGTGACGACCAGCAGCCGCCCCTCGACCGTCGGCTCCCAGCGCGCGGTCAGCACCTGGGCGACGGGCAGGCGGTTGGCCTCTGTCCCCTCATACCCGCCCTTGGGCGCCAGCGAGTCGGTCGCGCGCGGCGCGGCCTTGCCACCCCCGAACCAGCGCAGAGGGTTGAGGCTGCTGTCGCCGCCGCAGCCGGCAAGCATCAGACAGGCGGCAAGCGGCCAAAATACGCGGTTCATCGTTTGCCCTTCCCCAAGCTGCGTCTGCGTCTTGATAGGACATCGCCCCCGCGCCCGGAAGGGGTGGCGTGGCGCCGTTGCGGCGAAGGGACAGCAGCTTTGACCTTGTCGGCCAGACGCGGTATCGAGACCCCCTGACCAGACGCGAGGACCAGCATGGCCACGCCCGCCTTTGAAGACATCGCCGACACTTTCGCCTTTCTGGACGACTGGGAAGAGCGCTACCGCCACGTGATCGAGCTGGGCCGGGCGATGCCGCCGATGGACCCGGCGCTGCAGGTCCCGGCCACCAAGGTCGAGGGCTGCGCCAGCCAGGTCTGGATCCTGCCCCGGATCGAGGACGGGCGCTTCGATTTCCAGGGCGACAGCGATGCGCTGATCGTGCGCGGGCTGATCGCGGTGCTGCATGCGCTCTATTCCGGGCTGCCGGTCGAGCAGGTGGCCGAGGTGGACGCGCCGGCCGAACTGGCCCGGCTGGGGCTGGACGCGCATCTGTCCTCGCAGCGCTCGAACGGGCTGCGGGCGATGGTGCAGCGGATCCGCGAACAGGCCTCAGCGGCCGCTGTGGGCTGAGCGCGGCGGGGCGTCGCGGGCGGTCCCGCGGCGCGGTCGCATGGGTATTTGGGCCAGAAAGAAGTCCCGGCGTTCGGTTAGTCCTGCGCCAGCGCGCGGTCGATCGCCGCCACCAGCCGCGGGTCGTCGGGCTTGACCCCGGGGGCAAAGCGCCCCGCCACGCTGCCGTCGCGGCCGATCAGGAACTTTTCGAAGTTCCACATCACCTCGGGGTTCGGGTTGACGCCGGTGCCGATACGCTCGCGCCAATCGGCCTCGCCCACGGCGTCGGGGGCGGCGGCGGTCAGCGTTGCATAGAGCTTGTGCTTCCCCTGCCCCGTCACCTCGGTCTTGGCGGCCAGCGGGAAGGTCACGTCAAAGCGCGAGCGGGCGAACTCGCAGATCTCCGCGTCGGTGCCGGGTTCCTGCTGCTTGAAGTCGTTGGCCGGCACGCCCAGCACCACCAGCCCCTGGTCCTTCCTGGCGCGATACAGCGCCTCGAGCCCCTCATACTGCGGGGTGAGCCCGCATTTCGAGGCGACGTTGACGACCAGCAGCACCTTGCCCCGCCAGTCATCCAGCCTGGCGGGGCTGCCGTCGTTCATGGTGAGGGCGATATCGCCCAGCTGTCCGGTCATCGACGCGACTCCCTGATGGTGATCCAGCCGCCGCCCAGCACGCGGGTCGAGCCGGCTTCGTAGAACACGCAGGCCTGGCCGGGGCTGACCCCTTCCTCGGCCGCGGCCAGCTCGACCTCGGCGGTGGTCGGACCGGTGGGGCGCAGGATCGCCGGCGCCGGCGGGCGGGTCGAGCGGATGCGGACCATGATCTCGCGTTCGCCCGCGTCGGCGAAATCGCCGCCGCCCAGCCAGTTGACCTCGGCCACCGGCACGATGCGCGTGGCCAGCGCCGCCCGCGGGCCGACGATTACCTGCCGCGAATCGGGGTCCAGCCGCACCACATACAGCGGATCGCCCAGGCCGCCGATGCCAAGGCCCCGGCGCTGGCCGATGGTGTAGTGGATCACCCCGCGGTGCCGGCCCAACATGTTGCCATCCAGATCGACGATATCGCCCGGTTCGGCCGCGCCCGGGCGCAGCTTTTCGATCACCGCGGCATAGTTGCCCTCGGGGACGAAGCAGATGTCCTGGCTGTCGGGCTTGTCGGCAACGATCAGCCCGTGTTCGGCGGCCAGCGCCCTTGTCTGCGCCTTGCTGGCCAGCCCGCCCAGCGGAAACCGCAGGAAATCCAGCTGCTCCTGCGTGGTCGAGAACAGGAAATAGCTCTGGTCGCGGTCGGGGTCGGCGGCCATGTGCAGCTCGGCGCCCTCGGACCCGTCGAAGCGGCGGATGTAGTGGCCGGTCGCCATGCAGTCGGCGTCAAGCTCGCGCGCGGTCTGCAGCAGGTCGCGGAACTTCACCCGCTCGTTGCAGCGGATACAAGGCACCGGGGTGGCGCCGGCCAGATAGGCGTCGGCGAACTCCTCGATCACCGATTCGCGAAACCGGTTCTCATAGTCGAGCACGTAATGCGGGATGCCGATGCGTTCCGCCACCCGGCGCGCGTCGTGGATGTCCTGCCCCGCGCAGCAGGCGCCCTTTTTCTTCAGCGCCGCGCCGTGGTCGTAAAGCTGCAGGGTGACGCCGATGACGTCATACCCCTCGGCCTTGAGCTGCGCGGCCACGACCGAGCTGTCGACGCCGCCGGACATGGCGACGACCACCCGCGTTTCGGCCGGCGGGCGCGCAAAACCAAGGCTGTTGAGCGGGCGCGTCGCGCCGCGCGGGTCGTGCATTGTCACGGAAACGGTCCATCGGATGGCGGGGTTCGCGCGAAATATAGGAAAAATGCGGTTGTTTACAACCCGAGCCGTTCACCCCGGCTTAAGACCCGTCATGCCAGATGGCCCCATGAGCATTGCTGAGGGGGCATCCATGTTTGTCCGAAAATCCACGCGGCCGCGCACCGTCACCCTGGGCGACGGCCGCATCCTGACGCTGGCCGACCTGCCCAGCGGACAGGAACGCTGGGTCGCGCGGCGCAAGGCCGTGGTGGTCGAAGCGATCACCCACGGGCTGCTGGCCCGCGACGAGGCGATCGAGCGCTACGGCCTGACCGAGGAAGAGCTGGACGGCTGGATCGAAACTGTCGCGGAACTTGGCCCCGCCGCCTTGAAAATCAAGGCGATCCCGAAAAACCGTGGCGCGCGGAATGCCGCGGCGAACAATCCTTGACCTGTTCACCAGATATTAACCTATTGGACCAATGCTGGAGGCATCGAGGCGAAAAGACGGAGACCACGTCAATGCGGATCCTGCTGGTCGAGGACGACCCAACCACGGCGCGAAGCATCGAGCTGATGCTGAATCACGCCAGTTTCAACGTCTATCTGACCGACATGGGCGAGGAGGGAATCGATCTCGCGAAGCTTTACGACTACGACCTGATCCTGCTGGACCTCGACCTGCCCGACATGAACGGGATGGAGGTGCTGCGCCAGATCAGGCTGTCGCGGATCGACACGCCGATCCTGATCCTGACCGGGGCCGACGACACCGAAATCAAGCTGCGCGGCTTCGGTTTCGGGGCGGACGACTACATGACCAAGCCCTTCCACCGCGAAGAGCTGGTGGCCCGCATCCAGGCGATCATCCGGCGCTCCAAGGGCCATGCCCAGGCGGTGATCCGCACCGGCCGCATGGTGGTCAACATCGACGCGCGCTCGGTCGAGGTGGATGGGCGGCCGGTGAACCTGACCGGCAAGGAATACCAGATCCTGGAACTGCTCAGCCTGCGCAAGGGCACCACGCTGACGAAAGAGATGTTCCTGAACCATCTCTACGGCGGCATGGACGAGCCGGAGCTGAAGATCATCGACGTGTTCATCTGCAAGCTGCGCAAGAAACTGTCCGAGGCGCTAGGGGGCGAAAACCACATCGAGACGGTCTGGGGCCGCGGCTATGTGCTGCGCGACCCGCAGGAAGCGGCGCTGGCAGAGCGGATGGCGGTGGGGCTGTGACCGCAGGCGGCGGTCCTGATTGCGCCGTTGCAGGGGTATTTGGGCCAGAAAGAAGCACAAGGGCATTGTGGCGAGAGCCCTTCCGGCGCCGCAACCCGGCCGCTAGGCTGCGGGCGGAACGGCGCCCTTGGGGCGTGTGGGCGACCCCGGAACAGCCGGGGCGCAAGAGGGGGTGGCCATGGCGCAGAAGTTCATCATCGATACCGATCCCGGCCAGGACGACGCGGTGGCGATCCTGCTGGCGCTGGCCTCGCCCGAACTCGAATTGCTGGGGCTGACGGTGGTCGCGGGCAACGTGCCGCTGGAGCGGACGCTGCAGAATGCGCTGACCGTCTGCGAACTGGGCGGACGGCCGGACCTGCCCGTCCATGCCGGCTGCGACCGGCCGCTGAAGGGCGCGCTGGTCACGGCCGAACATGTGCACGGCGCCTCGGGCCTCGACGGGATCGAACTGCCGGCGCCGACGATGCAGCCCGCCCCCGGCCACGCGGTCGATTTCATCATCGAGACCCTGCGCCGCGAACCCGTCGGTAGCGTCACCCTGGTCGCGATCGGGCCGCTGACCAATCTCGCCACCGCCTTCGAGCGCGCCCCCGACATCATCCCCAGGCTGCGCCGGATCGTGCTGATGGGCGGGGCCTGGTCGGAGCTGGGCAACGTCACCCCGGCCGCCGAGTTCAACATCCACGTCGACCCCGAGGCCGCCGCGCTTGTGTTCGGCTCGGGCGCCGAGATCGTGGTGCTGCCGCTCGATGCGACCCACAAGGCGCTGACCAGCCGCGACTGGACCGAGGCGATGCGACAGACCGGCCCGGTCGGGCGCGCCGTCGCCAGCTGGACTTCGTTCTACGAGCGCTTCGACCGGGCGAAATACGGGGCCGAGGGCGCACCGCTGCACGACCCCTGCGCGGTGGCCTGGTTGATTGCGCCCGACCTGTTTTCCGGCCGCCGCGTCAATGTCGAGATCGAGACCGAGGGCCGCATGACCCGCGGCATGACCGTAGTCGACTGGTGGGGGGTGACCGGCCGCCCGCCCAATGCGCTGTTCATCCGCGAGGTCGACCGCGACGGGCTGTTCCGCCTGCTCTCGACCCGCATCGCCAGTCTTGACCGCAACCCCACGCCCTGACGTAACGGCTGTCCGCTTCACCGCAGCCGGCGTGCTGATACAATGGCTGCCCGCTTCACCGCGGCAGGGTATCTTCCGGGCCGAATACACAGCCGCCGCGCCGCCGATATGCAGGTCCGCGCGCCCAGCCCCAGCTTGCGGCTTGGCCTCTTGCTCCGGGGTCGAGGTCATGAAGGGCGGCAACCGGGGTGGGGCTGGCGGGCCCAGCACCTTTGCGACGTCGCAAGCAGGAGTTGCGTCACCCCGCGGCCAGTTCCTGCCCCCCCCCCCGCCGTTGGCCCGGCATTGCTCTGACGCGACGGCGCTCGCTCACCGCAGTGGAGTTCCGCACATCTGCAACGCCAGCAGCACGTCGCCCTTATCCCCTACTCTTGCCGCCAGCGCCGCTCAGCCTCGCACCCGGCCGCAAGGGCGCCCACTCGCCGTTGCCGGGGCTTCTTTCTGGCCCAAATACCCCTGCAACACTACCCGAAGGACCTTCGTCGCCTGCTCTTGCCGCCCTCGCCGCTGGCCGGCACTGCTCTGGCGCCACAGCGCCCACACACCGCAGCAGAACTTCTTGCCAACCCCATCATAGCTGCAAGGCCAGCAGCACCTCCGTCGCCCGGCTGCAAGCGCGCTCACCTGCCGCTGTCGGGCTTCTTCCGGTCCAAATACTCCCTGCAACACCACCAGCAGGACCTTCGCCGCCTGCTCTTGCCGCCCTCGCCGCTGGCCGGCACTGCTCTGACGCCACAGCCCGCTCACTGCAGCGGAGCTGCTTTCCGGCTCCAACACATCTGCAATGCCAGCAGCACCTCCGTCGCCCTTGTCACCAACTCTTGTCAGCGCCGCTCGCTCAGCCTCGCGCTGGCCGCAAGCGCGCCCACTCGCCGCCACCGGGCTTCTTTCTGGTCCAAATACCCCTGCAACATCGCCAGCAGAACCTTCACCGCCGATTCTGGCCGCAAGGTCGCTCGTTCCGCCCGCGCCACTCGCCACCCTCATGACCGTGTCGTCGCAACTGGCCACGCCACCTCCTGTTTCACGCAGTGCCACATTGCCCCGGTCCCCCCCCTCGACGCTGCCCCGCACCGCTCCCTCTGGACAGAGCCCGCGCAGTCCGGCATCCCGCGCACATGAGCAGCCAGCCCGCCCCCACCCCACCCGCGCCCCATCGCCACAGTGTCCTGGAGGATGCGCAGGGCATCGCCTTTGGCGGCGTGATGGCGGCATTCGGGGCGATGCTGCTGGGCAGCGCCGGGTTGATTACCGGGCAGCTGGCGGGGCTGGCGCTGCTGATCTCGAACGCGACGGATTACGGCTTCGGGCCGGTCTATCTGGTGCTGAGCCTGCCGTTCTACGGTTTCGGCTACCGCCGGCTGGGGGCGGGGTTCCTGATCCGCACCATAGTCGCGGTGCTGCTGATGGTGGCGACCTCGATGGCGCTGCCGCGGCTGATCGGGTTTGACCACCTGCACCCCGGCGCGGCGGCGGTGCTGGCGGGGTTCGTGTCGGGCTCGGCCCTGCTGGCGCTGTTTCGCCACCGCACCAGCCTAGGGGGCATCGGCGCGGTGGCGCTGGATGTGCAGGACCGGCTCGGCATCCGCGCCGGCTGGGTGCAGATGGGGTTCGATGCGGCGCTGTTCGCCGCCGCCTTCGCCCTGATGCCGTGGCAGCGGGTGCTGTGGTCGGCGCTGGGGGCGGCGGTGCTGAACCTCGTCATCGCGATCAACCACCGCCGCGACCGCTATATCGTCTAGGCCTCGACCCCGAGCGCGCGCTTGACGTTGGCGGTCCAGCCCAGCAGCCGCTGGTCGCCTGCGACGATGGCCGGGCGTTTCATCACCGAGGGGCGCGCGCCCAGCATCGCCACCGGCTCCTCGGCGCGCTCTGCCTCGGACATGGCCCGCCAGGTCAGGCTGGCGCGGTTGACCAGCTTGGGCCCGAAATCATCGACCAGCCGCGCGCGTTCCGCCTCGGACAGCGGCGCGGTCTTCACGTCGCGGAAATCCACCACCCAGCCCGCATCCTGCAGCGCCGCGATCGCCTTTTGGCAGGTCGAGCAATGCGCCAGACCGTATATCTCTAACCGCTTGTCGCTCATCGCATTTTCCTTGCGTCAAAGATCCCCGCGGCCGGAACGATTCCCCGCCGCATCGTGAAGCCGGGCACGCACCCGCCGCATCGCCGCCCAGACCGCCAGCACCACCAGCGGGGTGAGCACCGCGACCAGCACCGCGCGGTCCACCCCGAACTCGCCGGCCAAGGGCGTCGCGGCATAGCCCAGCAGCCCCACGGCATAATAGCTGATTGCAAACACCGACAGCCCCTCGACCGTGTGCTGCAGCCGCAGCTGCAGGTCGGCGCGGCGGTCCATGCGCTCCAGCAGCGCCTGGTTCTGGCCGCTGCGCTGCACGTCGACACGGGTGCGCAGCAACTCGCCCGCCCGCGCCGCCCGGTCGACCAGCGCCGCCAGCCGCCGCTCGGCCGAGTGCACGGTGCGCATGGCGGGCTGATAGCGGCGCACCATGAACTCGGTCAGGGTCTGGCGGCCTTGGAAACGGGTCTCGCGCAGGGTGGCGATGCGGTCGTGGACGATGGCCTCATAGGCGCGGGTGGCGCCAAAGCGGAACCCGTGCTGGGTCGCCGCGGATTCCAGCTGCTGCGCCAGGTCCAGAAGCTCCTGCAGCGCCGAATCGGGGCTGCCGCTGTCGTCGCCCAGCCGCTCGAGCAGGGTGGCGAGCCTCGTTTCCAGCGTGTTCATCGTCGCGGTCAGCGAGCGCACCCGCGGCAGACCCAGCATCGACATGGCGCGATAGGTTTCCAGCTCCAGCAGCCGCTGCACGATGCGGCCGATGCGCCCGGCGCCGACATCGGGGGCGACGAATACCGCAAAGCGCATCCAGCCGGCCGGATCGACGCGGAAATCGGTGGCGGCGACCCCGGCCCCGTCCAGCACCTGCACCGCGACCAGCCCGTCGGCGGCGAACCACTGCCCCAGCAGCGGGGTGATCGCGGCCGGGTCCTCGGGCATCGGCAGCACCTGCACGATCGCCGCCGCCACCCGCCGCCCGGGGGCGCGGGCCTGCCATTCGTCGGGAAACAGCTCGGCCAGCGCCGGATCGAAGGGCCGATGCGGCCGGCCGGGCGAGAAGCTGGCGTAGCTGACGAACTCGCTGTGGCTTTCCCAGCGCAGCTCGTGCCGGCCCAGCTGGGCGGCGTAATGCCCGGCTTCCGGCGGCGGCGCGGGGGCGCCGTGGCGCGCCACCAGCTCGGCCAGATGCGCAAGATCGACGCTGCGGTCGCGGCTGGCGGCGTCGCGCGGTTCCTTGAACGCGACATAGACCGCGGTGCAGGGCACGTTCAGCCGCGGCGATGGGCGGGCGTGCAGCTCGTTCACCATCTCGTAGCGCAGCGGGTGGTCCAGCGGGCTCGGGGTGCGGGGCGGGTGCTTTTCCATGCCCCGACATCAACCCGCAAACCGCCGCCCGCGCAAGCGCTTCGCGGCGCAAGGCCCGCCGGCCATTCCCCGCCGCCGGCCCGCCGCTGAGCCTATCGTGATCGCCGCCCCGGTTGTCCAAAGGCGGCGGCTGCGGCAAGATCGGGGCAATAATCACGGGACAGATCATGAGACCCTCGTTCAGACTGCCGATCGCGGCGATGCTGCTGGCGCTGGCGGCGTCCTGCGCGCCCAGCAAGTTCAAGAGCTATGACGGCCCTCCGGTAACCCAGATCGTGGTGAACAAATCGGCGCGGCAGATGCTGTTCTTCAGCGGGTCGAGCGTGATCGCGGCCTATGATGTCGGGCTGGGGAACGAGCCGGTGGGCCACAAGCAGTTCTCGGGTGACGGCAAGACCCCCGAGGGGCTCTATTACATCGACCGCCGCAACCCCGACAGCAAGTATCACCTGTCGCTGGGGATTTCCTATCCGAACCCGCAGGATGCCGGTTTCGCGCTGGCGCAGGGGCAGGACCCGGGCGGGGACATCTTCATCCACGGCTGGGGCCCCGAGGGCCGGGCGCTGGCGCCCCACAAGCGCGACTGGACCGCCGGCTGCATCGCGGTGAACGACGACCAGATCGAGGATATCTATGCCATGGTCCGCGATGGCACCCCGGTCCTGATCACCCCCTGAGACACCGCCGGCAGGAGCCCCGATCGGCCCCGGCTCTCTCGCCCTGCCCAGGGGGCCGCGCCCCTGAGCGCCGCGCTCCCCTTGGCCCTTCGGGCGGTTCTTAAATATCCCGGGGTCCGGGGCAGAGCCCCGGTCCCGCGCCTCAAACCGCTCCGCCGTTTCCAACAAAAAACCCCCGCCGAAGCGGGGGTTTCCTGTTTCCAGCCGCCGCCGGTCTCAGTCGATCATCGGCAGCAGCGCGTCGATGGACTTCTTGGCGTCGCCATAGAACATCCGCGTGTTTTCCTTGTAGAACAGCGGGTTCTCGATGCCGGAATAGCCGGTGCCCTGGCCGCGTTTCGACACGAACACTTGCTTGGCCTTCCAGACCTCCAGCACCGGCATCCCGGCGATGGGGCTGTTCGGGTCCTCTTGTGCCGCCGGGTTCACGATGTCGTTCGAGCCGATGACGATCGCCACGTCGGTCGAGGGGAAGTCCTCGTTGATCTCGTCCATTTCCAGCACGATGTCATAGGGGACCTTGGCCTCGGCCAGCAGCACGTTCATGTGCCCGGGCAGTCGGCCGGCGACCGGGTGGATGGCAAAGCGCACCTCTTTGCCGGCGGCGCGCAGCTTGCGGGTCAGCTCGCTGACCGATTGCTGGGCCTGAGCCACCGCCATGCCGTAGCCGGGGACGATGATGACGCTGTCGGCCTCGTTCAGGGCCGCGGCCACGCCGTCGGCGTCGATGGCGATCTGTTCGCCCTCGATCTCCATCGCGGGGCCGGCCTCGCCACCGAAGCCGCCCAGGATCACGCTGATGAACGAGCGGTTCATCGCCTTGCACATGATATAGGACAGGATCGCACCCGAAGAGCCGACCAGCGCCCCGGTCACGATCAGCAGGTCGTTCGACAGGGTGAAGCCGATCATCGCCGCCGCCCAGCCGGAATAGCTGTTCAGCATCGACACCACCACCGGCATGTCGGCACCGCCGATGCCCATGATCAGGTGCCAGCCGATGAAGCCCGCGATCACCGCGAGGATCAGCAGCCACAGCACCGCCGGGCCCCAGCCGGTGACGTAGAGGATGGTCAGCAGCAGCGACAGCAGCGCCGCCGTCAGGTTCAGCATGTGCCCGCCCGGCAGCTTCTTCGGCTTGCCGTCGATCTTGCCGGCCAGCTTGCCATAGGCCACGACCGAGCCGGTAAAGGTGACCGCGCCGATGAAAATGCCCAGCGCCACCTCGATCTTGAGCATGGCGATCTCGGCCGGGGTCTTCTGCGCCAGCATCGCGGCAAAGCCGCCGAAGCCCTCGACAACGCCCTCGGCCCGGGCGCGGATCACCCGGCCCAGTTCAAGCTGCGCGTTCAGGCCGATGAACACGGCGGCAAGCCCGACCAGGCTGTGCATCGCGGCGATCAGCTGCGGCATCTCGGTCATCTGCACGCGGGTGGCCAGCACCCAGCCGCCGGCGCCGCCGATGGCCAGCATGATGACCGTCAGCCACCAGTTGGCCGAGGCCGGGCCGAACAGCGTCGCCAGCACCGCCAGCGCCATGCCGACGATGCCGTACCAGACCGCGCGCTTGGCGCTTTCCTGGCCGGACAGCCCGCCCAGCGACAGGATGAACAGGACCGCGGCGACAACATAGGCCGCGGTGGTGAAGCCGTAGGCCGGCAGCACGTCCAGGACGACGTTCAGGGGCGCGGCGGGGGCGGTGGTGATCACGGTATTCTCCATCATCGACCCTTACGACTTCTGGAACATGGCGAGCATCCGGCGCGTGACCAGGAAGCCCCCGAAGATGTTGACGCCGGTCATCAGCACCGACAGCGCCGCCAGGATGATCACCCAGGCCGAGCCCGAGCCGATCTGCAGCAGCGCCCCCAGGATCACGATCGACGAGATCGCGTTGGTGACCGCCATCAGTGGCGTGTGCAGCGAATGCGCGACGTTCCAGATCACCTGGAAGCCGATGAACACCGCCAGCACGAAGACGATGAAATGCTGCAGGAACGACGCCGGCGCGAACAGCCCGGCCAGCGCCATCACCGCGCCGCCGGCGACCAGCAGCGTCACCTGGTTGCGGGTCTGCTGGCGGAAGGCTGCGTGTTCCGCGGCCCTGCGTTCCTCGGGCGTCGGCTCCTTGACCTTCTCGCGCGGCTTCTGCGCGGCGATCGCCTGCACCTTGGGGGGCGGCGGCGGCCAGGTGATGTCGTGGTCGCGGGTGATGGTGGCCCCGCGGATCACGTCGTCGTCCATGTCGTGGACCAGCGTGCCGTCCTTGGCCGGCGTCAGGTCGGCCAGCATGTGGCGCACGTTGTTGCCGTAAAGCTCGGAGGCCTGCGCCCCCATGCGCGAGGGGAAGTCGGTATAGCCGATGACGGTGACGCCGTTCTCGGTCACGATCTTTTCGTCCGGGACGGTCAGGTCGCAGTTGCCGCCGCGCTCGGCGGCCAGGTCGACGATGACCGAGCCGGGCTTCATCGCCTCGACCATGTCGGTGGTCCACAGCTTCGGCGCGGGCCGGCCGGGGATCAGCGCGGTGGTGATCACGATGTCCATCTCGGGCGCCAGCTCGCGGAACTTCTCAAGCTGCTTGGCCAGGAACTCGGGCGACGAGGGCGCGGCATAGCCGCCGGTCGCGGCCCCGTCCTGCACCTGATCGGTGAAGTCGAGATACACGAACTCGGCGCCCATCGATTCGATCTGCTCGGCCACCTCGGGGCGCACGTCGAAGGCGTAGACCTGCGCGCCCAGGCTGGTCGCGGCGCCGATCGCGGCCAGACCGGCCACGCCCGCGCCCACCACCAGCACCTTGGCCGGCGGCACCTTGCCCGCCGCCGTCACCTGCCCGGTGAAAAAGCGGCCGAAGTTGTTCGCGGCCTCGATCACCGCGCGGTAGCCGGCGATATTGGCCATCGAGGACAGCGCGTCCATTTTCTGCGCCCGCGAAATCCGCGGCACCATGTCCATGGCGATGGCGTCGACGCCCCGCGCCCGCGCCTGTTCCAGCAGTTCCGAGTTCTGCCCGGGATAGAAGAACGAGATCAGCGTCTGCCCCTCGCGCATCGCCGCCAGTTCGTCCTCGGTCGGGGGCCGCACCTTGGCGACCACATCCACCGCCGCCAGCAGCGCCGCGGCGGTAGGATGCACGATCACCCCCGCCCGCTCATAGGCCGCGTCCGAAAACCCGGACCGCGCCCCGGCGCCGGATTCGACGTGAACCTCGTGCCCGAGCTTCTGCAGATGCCCCGCAGACGACGGAGTGACGGCAACCCGCGCCTCTCCCTCGAAAATCTCCTTCAACGCGCCAATTCTCACCGGGCCCGCCCCCCTTTGTCCGTTGCTGCACCTGCATTAGCACCGCGTTTCGGACTTTCACAAGCCTGAGAGCGGGGCGGACGCCATACGCGCACGCGCGAGGACGGCAAAAAACCGCCGCGCTGGGGACGCGGCGGTCGGAGGGGCCCTGAGGCCGGTCGGTGGGTGCCGGGGCGAGGGATGACCCCGGCACCCGAGCGGCCGCAAAGGACCGTCAGTTCGTGGCGGGCGGGACCACCGTGCCCGGGGTGGTGGTGTCGGTCGCGGAATCGGCGGCGGCATCGGCGGCCGCGTCGGCGGCAGCCTCGGCCTCGGCCGCGGCATCCTCGGCGGCGTCGGCCGCGGCTTCGGCGTCATCCACCGCCGTCTCGGCCTCGGTCGCGGCAGAATCGGCCGCGGGCGCGGTATCCGTGGTGATGTCGGTCGCCGTGTCGGCCGCGGGCTCTTCCACCGGCACCTCGGTGGTGGTGGTTTCGGTGGTGGTGTCGGCCGGTTCGGTCACTGCCGGGGCGGTGGTGGTGGTGGCCGGGGCGGTGTCGGTCTCGGGCGTGGTCACCGTGGTGGTGGTCGTGGTGGTGTCGCCCGCGGTGTCGGTGTCGTTGCCCATGAAGTTCGACAGCAGCCACCAGGCCAGCGCCAAGGCCAGCAGGATCCCGATGATCAGCGGCAGCGGCGAGGCTTTCTTCTCGACCGGCTCGACATAGGTTTCGTTCACGGCGGTGGTGCGACCGGCCGGATCCACGGGACGGTGCGGGTCGGTGGCATCGGTGCGGCGCGGATCGTTGGGGTCGTAGTTGGCCATGTGTGTGACTCCTTGAAGCTGTTCGGTATTTCGGGACCGGTTCTGCCGCGCCGTCATAGACGAGGACAGCCCGGGTTGCGACCCCGTAATCCTGCGCTTAACACTCTGCTTCGACACAAGTTCCCCGGTTCGAACATATTTCCCCAGCGGAGGCAGAAATGGCGGAAACCCGCTTGCTTGACGACTATCGCCCCTGGCCGTTCCGCATCACCGAAACGCGGCTGGAGTTCGCGCTGGCGCCGCGGGGGACGATGGTGCGCTCGGACATCGCGATGGAGCGCAGCGGGCCGGGGCCGCTGGTCATGGACGGCGGCGCGGGGCTGCGCACGCGCGCGGTCGCCATCGACGGGCGCCCGGTCGATCCCGCGCATCTGACCATCGGCGCGGAATCGCTGAGCATCGCCGAGGCCGCCCTGCCCGACCGTCCCTTCACCTTTGCCGCCGAGGTCGAGATCGACCCCGCCGACAACACCGCGCTCGAGGGGCTGTATCTCTCGGGCGGCATGTTCTGCACCCAATGCGAGGCCGAGGGCTTCCGCCACATCACCTGGTATCCCGACCGCCCCGACGTGATGGCGCCGTTCCGGGTGGTGGTGCGATCCGACCTGCCGGTGCTGCTGTCGAACGGCAACCCGGTGGCGCAGGGTCAGGGCTGGGCGGAATGGCACGATCCCTGGCCCAAGCCCGCCTATCTGTTCGCACTGGTGGCGGGCGAGCTGCGCGCGCTTTCCGACCGCTTCACCACCATGTCGGGGCGCGAGGTAGCGCTGAACATCTGGGTGCGGCCGGGCGATCTGGACCGCGCGGGCTTTGCGATGCAGGCGCTGAAGGCCTCGATGGCGTGGGACGAACGGGCTTACGGGCGCGAATACGACCTGGATGTGTTCAACATCGTCGCGGTGGACGATTTCAACATGGGGGCCATGGAAAACAAGGGGTTGAACATCTTCAACTCGAAACTGGTGCTGGCCAGCCCCGACACTGCCACCGATGCCGATTATGAGCGCATCGAATCCGTGATCGCGCATGAATATTTCCACAACTGGACCGGCAACCGCATCACCTGCCGCGACTGGTTCCAGCTGTGCCTGAAAGAGGGGCTGACCGTCTATCGCGACCAGCAGTTCACCTCGGACCTGCGCTCGGCCGCGGTCAAGCGCATCGAGGATGTGGTGACGCTGCGCGCCCGCCAGTTCCGCGAGGATGCGGGGCCGCTGGCGCATCCCCCTCGGCCGGACCGGTATGAGGAAATCAACAATTTCTACACCGCCACCGTCTATGAAAAAGGCGCCGAGGTGATCGGGATGCTGCGCCGGCTGGTGGGCGAGGATGGCTGGCGCGCCGGGATGGATCTGTATTTCGACCGCCACGACGGGCAGGCCTGCACCATCGAGGACTGGCTGCTGGTGTTTCAGGACGCCACCGGCCGCGACCTGGCGCAGTTCAAGCGCTGGTATACCGACGCCGGCACCCCGCGGCTGACCATGGCGGAAAGCTGGGACGAGGACGCCGGCCGCCTGACCCTGCGGTTTGCGCAGGCGACCGCCCCCACCCCCGGCCAGCCCGACAAGCCGCCGCGGGTGATCCCGATCGCGCTGGGGTTGATCTCGCCCAACGGCGACGAGGTGCTGCCGACGCAGCTGCTGGAAATGACCGAGGCCGAGCAGGAATGGCATTTCGAGGGCCTCGGCGCGCGGCCCGTGGTGTCGCTGCTGCGCGGGTTTTCCGCCCCGGTCACGGTCGAGCGGCGGATGAGCGCCGCCGACCGCGCCCTGCTGCTGGCCCATGACAGCGACGAATTTGCCCGCTGGCAGGCCGGGCATGAGCTGGCAGTGGATGCGCTGGTTGCCGCCGCGCAGGGCGGCGACCCCGACCCGGCGTTTTCCCGGGCGCTGTCGGGGGTGCTGGGGGACGAGACGCTCGACCCCGCCTTCGTGGCGCTGGTGCTGCGCCTGCCGTCCGAGGACGAGATTGCGGCCGCGATCGCAGCCCGCGGCGCCATCCCCGACCCCGACCGCATCCACGAGGCGCGCGAGGCGCTGGCCGAAACCATTGCCCGCGACCACCGCCCGGTGCTGACGGCGCTTTACGAGCGGATGAACCCGGCCGGCCCCTATTCGCCCGATGCGGCCTCGGCCGGGCGGCGCTCGCTGCGGCTGGCGGCGCTGGGGCTGCTGTCGCGGCTGGACGGCGGTGCGCTGGCGCAGGCGCTGTGGGACGCCGCCCCCGACATGACCCAGCGCATGGGGGCGCTGGCGGCGCTGGTGCGACTGGACCGCGCCGGCCCGGCGCTGGCGCAGATGGAATCGCAGTTCGCAGACAACCGGCTGGTGATGGACAAGTTCTTCACTATCCAGCCGATGGCCGCCCCGCCCGCCCGCGCCGTCGCCATCGCCCGCAGCCTCGCCGCGCGTCCCGATTTCGACTGGAAGAACCCGAACCGCTTCCGCGCGCTGATCGGGGCGGTGACGGCGAACCCGGCCGCGTTCCACGCCGCCGACGGCTCGGGCTACGACTTCGTGGCCGAATGGCTGATGCGGCTGGATCCGGCGAACCCGCAGACCGCGGCGCGGATGATGACCGCCTTTGAAACCTGGCCCCGGCACGACGCCAGCCGCCGCGCCGCGGCCCGCGCGGCGCTGGAACGGATCGCCGCGATGCCGTCGCTGTCCGTCAACAGCGCCGAGATGGTCCGGCGCATTCTTGCCGCCGGGGGCTGAGGGGAACCCGACGGGGCTTGTCCGCGTCAATCCTCAGGGGCAACCATCGGAATCACAGACAGATGAGCCAGATGCCGCCGAGAGAATCGCCAGACCCGACGGGCCGCCTGCCGGCCCGGACCGAGATGCAGCAGCGGCTGGACCCGCTGATCGAGGAACGTGCGCCCTGGCTCTATTCGGGGCGGCCGCACCATACCGCGGCGCGGCTGCTGATGATGCAGCTGCTGCAATACCCCCGCTCGATCGAGCTGGCGGCCGAGTTCCGCGACCTGCCCACGGCCGAGATCATGCGCCGCATCTCGGGGCTGATCCTGCGCGACCTGCGGGTGGACGGGCTGGAACATATCCCCGCCACCGGCCCGGCGCTGATCGTGGCCAACCACCCGACCGGCATCGCCGACGGGATCGTGCTGCACGCGGTGGTCTCGGCGGTGCGCGACGATCTGTTCATCTATGCCAATCACGACATGATCCGGGTGCTGCCCCAGACCGAAGAGCTGATCGCCCCGGTGGAGTGGCGGCTGGAAAAGCGCAGCCACGCCAAGACCAAGCAGACGATGGACTATACCCGCGCCGCGCTGGGACAGGGGCGGATCGGGCTGATCTTCCCCTCCGGGCGGCTGGCCAAGCGCCGCGGGCTGACGCTGCACGAACGGCCGTGGATGGCCAGCGCCGCGATGATCGCGCGCAAGTTCGGCGCCCCGGTGATCCCGCTGCACATCCGGGCGCGCAACTCGGCGCTGTTCTACCTGCTGGACGCGATCCACCCGACGCTGCGCGACGTGACGCTGTTCCACGAGGTGCTGAACAAGGCCGGCCATACCTATCGCATCACCATCGGCCAGCCGATCGATTCCGCCTCGCTGCCCGCCCGCTCGGAAGAGGGGATCGAGGCGCTGCGCCGGGCGGTGCTGGATCTGCCGCCCCCCGGCCCCAACGCGGCCCATATGTCGCATCTGCGCGAGGTGCGCCGCCGCCGCCGCACCATCCACCGCCCGCTGGGGGAAAAGCCCTGACGGCGGCGCGCCGCGCCCCCGGCCCCTTTCTTCCTTGTGAAAAATATCCCGGAGGGCGCGGCGGCTGGTCCCCGCTCCGGCGCGGCCAAGGCCACAAGCCTTGCGGATTCCCGCCCGGCCGCTATCTCTCGTCCCGATGACCCTGCCCACGCCCGACACGCTGCCGCTTGCCACCCCCGGCGCCGCCCCCGCGCCGCAATGGCTGCTGACCCCCGGCCTGATGCCGCATCCGCAGGCCGTCGCCTGGATGGAGAGCCGCGTCGCCGGGATCGCGGCCGGCACCGCGCCCGAGACGATCTGGCTGGTCGAGCATCCGCCGCTTTACACCGCCGGCACCTCGGCCCGCCCAGGGGACCTGACCGACCCGCATCGGTTTCCGGTCCACCAGACCGGGCGCGGCGGCCAGTATACCTATCACGGGCCGGGGCAGCGGGTGGTCTATGTCATGCTCGACCTCAACCGCCGCGGTCGCGACGTGCGTCATTTCGTCCGGGCGCTCGAGGGCTGGGTGATCGCAACCCTGGCCGAGTTCGGCCTGCGCGGCGAGATCCGCGAGGGCCGGGTGGGCGTCTGGATCGCCCGCCCCGACAAGCCCCCCCTGCCCGACGGCACCGCGCGCGAGGACAAGATCGCGGCCATCGGCATCAAGCTGCGCCGCTGGATCAGCTTCCACGGGCTGGCGATCAACGTTGAGCCCGACCTGTCGCATTACGCCGGCATCGTGCCCTGCGGAATCAGCGGCCACGGGGTCACCAGCCTGGTCGATCTGGGCCTGCCGGTGACCATGGCCGACCTGGATCACGCGTTGCTGAACGGATTTGTTCGTGCAATGGGACCGGGAACCGAATCCGTATGACTTTTGTAGTGTCGTGCGGGGGACTGGAATGATATGCCCGGCGCGAGGGGTGTCCCTCGCAGGGATGGAACCGCTGAGGAAGGACGGAAGACGAATGAGAATCAGCCTTTATGCCACGCTCGCCACGCTTGCTCTGGCAGTGCCGGCCGTTGCCCAGGACGGCGATGCCGAAAAGGGTCAGAAGGAATTCAACAAGTGCAAGGCCTGCCACATGGTGCAGGCGCCGGACGGCACCGACATCGTCAAGGGCGGCAAGACCGGCCCGAACCTGTACGGCATCGTCGGTTCCAAGCCGGCTGCGGAAGAGGGCTTCAAATACGGTGAGGGCATTCTCGAACTGGCCGAGAAGAACCCCGACATGGTCTGGGACGAAGCGTCGCTGATCGAATACATGACCGATCCGGGCGCCTATCTGAAAGCCCACACCGGCGACGACAAGGCCAAGACCAAGATGACCTTCAAGCTGAACAAGAACCAGGCCGACGTGGCCGCGTTCCTGGCCGCGCATTCGCCCGAGGCGGGCGAGGCCGCTGCCGGCGGCGACGAGGGCTGATCCCGCACCGGCCGCCGTTCCCCGGCGGCCACACGGGCGGACCCGGCGGGTCCGCCTCTGCCTGCCCCCGACGGCGACACCGGCCGGGGGCATCTTCCTTCCCCCTTCCCTTCCCGCGCCCCTCTCCTGCCCGGTTTTCGCGGCCCTGCCGCTGCCCAGCCCCACCTGCCTCATCCTTTGGGCTTTTTTGTCGCACTCGGGGCGGCGCGACACATTGCCCCAGCCGGAATCCTGCTCTAGAGTTTCGGCTGAGTCCCACCGGCCCCGCCGGTCCGGCAAGATTCTGAGGAGAGCATTCGCATGGCAGACGCCGCCGTTCCCGGCCATGGTGCGCAGCATGATACCCGCGGGTTCTTCACCCGCTGGTTCATGTCCACCAACCACAAGGATATCGGGGTCCTTTACCTGTTCACCGCCGGGATAGTGGGGCTGATCTCGGTCTGCTTCACCGTCTACATGCGGATGGAGCTGCAGCACCCCGGCGTGCAGTACATGTGCCTTGAGGGCGCGCGCTTCATCGCCGATGCCAGCGCCGAATGCACCCCCAACGGGCATCTGTGGAACGTGATGATCACCTATCACGGCATCCTGATGATGTTCTTCGTCGTGATCCCGGCGCTGTTCGGCGGTTTCGGCAACTATTTCCTGCCGCTGCACATCGGCGCGCCGGACATGGCGTTCCCGCGGCTGAACAACCTGTCCTACTGGATGTATGTCTGCGGCGTGGCGCTGGGGCTGGCGTCGCTGATCGCGCCGGGTGGCAATGACCAGATGGGCTCGGGCGTGGGCTGGGTGCTCTACCCGCCGCTGTCGACGACCGAGGCCGGCTATTCGATGGACCTGGCGATCTTTGCGGTGCACGTCTCGGGCGCCTCGTCGATCCTGGGGGCGATCAACATCATCACCACCTTCCTGAACATGCGCGCGCCGGGGATGACCCTGTTCAAGGTGCCGCTGTTCGCCTGGTCGGTGTTCATCACCGCCTGGATGATCCTGCTGTCGCTGCCGGTGCTGGCGGGCGGCATCACCATGCTGCTGATGGACCGCAACTTCGGCACCAACTTCTTCAACCCCGCCGGCGGCGGCGACCCGGTGCTGTACCAGCATATCCTGTGGTTCTTCGGCCACCCCGAGGTCTACATGATCATCCTGCCCGGCTTCGGGATCATCAGCCACGTCATCGCCACCTTCGCGCGCAAGCCGATCTTCGGCTATCTGCCGATGGTGCTGGCGATGGCGGCGATCGCGATCCTGGGCTTCGTGGTCTGGGCGCACCACATGTACACCGCCGGCATGTCGTTGACCCAGCAGGCCTATTTCATGCTGGCCACCATGACCATCGCGGTGCCGACCGGCATCAAGGTGTTCTCGTGGATCGCGACGATGTGGGGCGGCTCGATCGAGTTCAAGACGCCGATGCTCTGGGCCTTCGGCTTCCTGTTCCTGTTCACCGTCGGCGGCGTGACCGGCGTGGTGATCAGCCAGGCGCCGCTGGACCGGGTGTATCACGACACCTACTACATCGTGGCGCATTTCCACTATGTGATGTCGCTGGGCGCCGTCTTCGCCATCTTCGCCGGGTCGTATTTCTGGATCGGCAAGATGAGCGGGCGCCAGTATCCCGAATGGGCCGGCAAGCTGCATTTCTGGATGATGTTCATCGGCTCGAACCTCATCTTCTTCCCGCAGCACTTCCTGGGCCAGCAAGGGATGCCGCGCCGCTACATCGACTATCCCGAGGCCTTCGCCTACTGGAACAACATCTCGTCGCTGGGCGCCTATCTGTCGTTCGCCTCGTTCCTGCTGTTCATCGGCATCGTGTTCTACACGCTGTTCGCCGGCAAGCGCGTGACCGAGAACAACTACTGGAACGAATACGCCGACACGCTGGAATGGAGCCTGCCCTCGCCGCCGCCCGAGCATACGTTCGAGCAGCTGCCCAGGCCCGAGGACTGGGACCGGGCGCGCGCCCACTGATCCCGCCCCGGCAAGTCCCGCGGCCCCGGAGCGATCCGGGGCCGTTTTTCGTGCCCCTTACGGACCCTGCCCCTTCGATGCCCTATGCCTGGCAGCCTGATGCCCCGGACGGCGCCCGCCGGCTGCTGATCTGGCGCCACCGCTCGCTGACCGTCCATGGTTTCGTCTGGTTCATCGGCGCCACCGCGCTGCTGCTGGTGCTGCCGCTGGTGGCGCTGACCGGCTCGGCGGTGATGTGGGGGCTGCTGCCGTTTGCGCTGGCGGCGCTGGCCGGGCTCTGGTGGGCGATGCAGCGCCACTGGCGCGGCGGCGGCAGCTTCGAGGAGCTGACCCTGACCCCCGACACCCTGCTGGTGAGCCGCCACGACCCCGGCCGCCCCCCGCGACAGTGGCAGGCCAACCCCTATTGGGTGCGGCTGACCCTGCGCCGCGACGGCCCGGTCGAGGACTACCTGACCCTGACCGACGGCCAGCGCGAAATCGAGCTCGGCGCCCTGCTCTCGCCCGAGGAACGCCGCCAGCTGCGCGACGAACTCGCCGCCGCCCTGGGCGGGCTCACCCCCCGCTGACCCTCCGCGCTTTCATCTTGCCCGAAATATCCCGGGCTTCCGAGCGCCCGGAAAACGGTCCGGTGGACCGTTTTCAGCGAGGAAGGCCGCGGCAGCGGCCGGGACAGCGCCCCGGTCCGGCCCCGCCCCGCCCCGCAGCCTTGCGCCGAACCCCGTTCCGCGCTATAGGCGCGACAGTCTTTTCGGGCGACATGGCCACAACAGGCCGGCAGTACACGGGTCGGGCGTCATGCCGCGACCCTTTGTCGTTGCCGCGGGGGACGCAAACCATAGACCGGCGGAGCCAACCGCCCGGCCCGTAACAGCTTCAAAGGAAACGACTGCCGCATGGCGAAAACCGCATCCATGGAGGAATTCGAAGCCCTCCTGAACGAAAGCTTCGAAATCGACACGCCCGAAGAGGGCTCGGTCGTCAAGGGCCGCGTCATCGCCATCGAGGCGGGGCAGGCCATCATCGACGTCGGCTACAAGATGGAAGGCCGCGTCGATCTGAAAGAATTCGCAGCCCCCGGCGAAGACGCGAAACTCAGCGTCGGCGACGAGGTCGAGGTCTATCTGGACCGGGTGGAGAACGCCCGCGGCGAGGCCAGCATCTCGCGCGAGAAAGCCCGCCGCGAAGAGGCCTGGGACCGTCTGGAGCAGGCCTACGCCAAGGAAGAGCGCGTCGAAGGCGCCATCTTCGGTCGCGTCAAGGGCGGCTTCACCGTCGATCTGGGCGGCGCCGTGGCCTTCCTGCCCGGTTCGCAGGTTGACGTGCGCCCCGTGCGCGACGCCGGCCCGCTGATGGGGCTCAAGCAGCCGTTCCAGATCCTCAAGATGGACCGCCGCCGGGGCAATATCGTGGTGTCGCGCCGCGCCATCCTGGAAGAGAGCCGCGCCGAACAGCGCGCCGAGGTCATCGCCAACCTGCACGAAGGTCAGGTGGTCGACGGCGTGGTCAAGAACATCACCGAATACGGCGCCTTCGTCGATCTGGGTGGTGTTGACGGGCTGCTGCACGTCACCGACATGGCCTGGCGCCGCGTCAACCACCCGTCCGAGATCCTGTCGATCGGCGAGACCGTCAAGGTCCAGGTCGTCAAGATCAACAAGGACACCCACCGCATCAGCCTGGGCATGAAGCAGCTGCAGTCGGATCCGTGGGATACCGTGTCGGACAAGTTCCCGATCGGCTCGGTCCACAAGGGCCGCGTGACCAACATCACCGACTACGGCGCTTTCGTGGAACTGGAAGCCGGTGTCGAGGGTCTGGTCCACGTCTCGGAAATGAGCTGGACCAAGAAGAACGTCCACCCCGGCAAGATCGTGTCCACCTCGCAAGAGGTCGACGTGATGGTGCTGGAGATCGACGAGCAGAAGCGCCGCGTGTCGCTGGGTCTGAAACAGACCATGCGCAACCCGTGGGAAGTGTTCGCCGAAACCCATCCCGCCGGCACGCCCATCGAGGGCGAGGTCAAGAACATCACCGAGTTCGGTCTGTTCGTGGGTCTGGAAGGCGACATCGACGGCATGGTGCACCTGTCCGACCTGTCCTGGGACCAGCGCGGCGAGGATGCGATCCAGAACTACCGCAAGGGCGATGTCGTCCAGGCCGTGGTTCAGGAAGTCGACGTCGACAAGGAACGCATCAGCCTGTCGATCAAGGCCCTGGAAAACGACAGCATGTCCGAGGCCGTCGATGGCGTGAAGCGGGGTGACGTGGTCACCGCCACTGTCACCGCGATCGAGGACGGCGGCATCGAGGTCGAGTTCAACGGCGTGAAGTCCTTCATCCGCCGTTCGGATCTGGCCCGCGACCGCCAGGACCAGCGCCCCGAGCGTTTCCAGGTCGGCGATTCGGTCGATGCCCGCGTCACCAACGTGGACACCCGCACCCGCCGCCTGGGCCTGTCGATCAAGGCCCGCGAGATCGCCGAGGAAAAGGAAGCCATCGACCAGTACGGCTCGTCCGATTCGGGCGCGTCGCTGGGCGACATCCTGGGCGCCGCGCTCAAGAGCCGCAGCTGATCCCGGTCTGGCGCGGGAAAATCCCCGCGCCGGCGCCATCGGGCCGCCCCCCAGTTCGGGGGGCGGTCTTTTTTCATGGCAAGGGGATGGTAATATCCCTGAAAACCTGCAACCTTTTCAGTCCTGTTGCGTTTCCTTCCCTGGAATCTCCTCGCGCGGACAGTGCTACAGACAAAACGGGACGCCCCATGATCCGGTCAGAACTGATTCAGAAAATCGCCGAAGAAAATCCCCATCTTTTCCAGCGCGACGTGGAACGGATCGTGACGACCGTGTTCGAAGAGATCATCGGCGCCATGGCGCGGGGCGAGCGGGTCGAGCTGCGCGGCTTCGGCGCGTTTTCGGTCAAGCAGCGGCAGGCCCGGCTGGGCCGCAACCCGCGCACCGGCGAGACCGTGCAGGTCGAGGAAAAACACGTCCCCTTCTTCAAGACCGGCAAGCTGCTGCGTGACCGGCTGAACGGGCTGGACGCGGACGGCACCGACGCCGACTGACCCCCGCCCTGCGCCCTGTTGTCCCGGCGGGGCCAAGTGTGGTTCAGGGTGGTTGCGTCCCGCCGCCGGTTCTAGGAAACTTGCGCCCGACACCCGAAACCGACGCCCGGCGGGATCGGGCGCGTAAGGATCGGGCAGCGAAAGGTCTTGCCGATGCGTTATCTGCGCTTGCTGTTCGTCGTGGTGCTGGCGGCGGTTCTGATCGTGGTCGCGCTGGCCAACCGGCAGTTCGTCGAGGTCAGCCTGATTCCGGCCGGGCTGGACCAATGGGTCCCCGGCGAGTGGAGCGCGCGGATGCCGCTGTTCCTGATCATCCTGCTGGCGATCCTGGCCGGGATGCTGCTGGGGGTGGTCTGGGAATGGCTGCGCGAATCGTCGCTGCGCCGGCAATCCGCCCAGCGCGCGCATGAGCTGCAGGTGCTGGAGCGCGAGGTCGGCAGCCTGCGCAAGACCCACCACGCCCCCCGCGACGAGGTGCTGGCGATTCTCGACGCGCCCAAGCCGCCGGCGACCGGTACGACTCCGGCAGCGGGTACGGCGGCGCTGCCCGCCAAGAGCTGATGGCCCAGGTCAAGATCTGCGGCCTGACCCGCCCCGAGGATCTCGAGGCCGCGGCGCAGGCCGGGGCGCGCTATGCGGGATTCGTGTTCTTTCCGAAATCGCCGCGGCATCTCTCGATCGAATCGGCCGCCGCGCTGGCGGGGAATGCCCCCGACCTGCTGGCCCGCGTCGGGCTGTTCGTGGACCCCGACGACGCGGCGCTGGATGCGGTGCTGGCGCAGGTGGCGCTGGACATCATCCAGCTGCACGGCAGCGAATCCCCTGCCCGCGTGGCCGAGATCCGCACCCGCACCCGCCTGCCGGTGATGAAGGCGGTGGGCATCGCCGCCCCCCAGGATCTGGATGCGCTGTGGGATTACGGGCTGGTCGCCGACCTGCTGCTGGTCGATGCCAAGCCCGCCCCCGGGGCGGCGCTGCCGGGGGGCAACGGGCTGGCCTTTGACTGGCGGCTGCTGGCCGGGCGGCGGCTGCTCCGGCCGTGGATGCTGGCGGGCGGGCTGACCCCCGACAATGTGGCCGAGGCGGTGCGGCTGACCGGCGCGCCGATGGTCGACGTGTCCTCGGGCGTCGAATCCGCGCCGGGCATCAAGGACGCGGAGCGCATCCGCCGCTTTGTCGCCGCCGCCGGGGCCAAGGCCGGGTCATGAGCATCCGTTTCCGCCCTGCCACCCGCGAGGACGTGCCCGAAGTGGTGGCGCTGCTTTCCGACGACATCCTGGGTGCGGGGCGCGAGACCGCCGGGCTCGACCGCTATCTTGCCGCCTTCGAGGCCATGCAGGGCGAAACCGGCAACCAGCTGATCGTGGCCGAGGATGCCGGCGGCCGCGTCGTCGCCTGCTATCAGCTGATCGTCATGTCCGGCCTGTCGCTGTCCGCCACCCGCCGCGCCGAGATCGAGGCGGTGCGCATCGCCGCCAGCCTGCGCGGCCAGGGCCTGGGCGCGCGGCTGATCGCCGACGCCGAATCGCGTGCCCGCGCCGCCGGTTGCGGGCTGCTGCAGCTGACCAGCAACGCCAGCCGCAGCGACGCGCTGCGCTTCTATCAGGGGGCCGGGTTTACCCCATCGCACATCGGATTTAAGAAACCTCTCTGACGGGCTCCTTCGACGGGCAAGGCAGGCCCCCAGTCAGCCGCGCGGGAGAGCACGATGGCCGAAGATCTGATCAACAGCTACACGACCGGACCGGACGACCGCGGCCGTTTCGGCATTTTCGGCGGCCGTTTCGTCAGCGAGACCCTGATGCCGCTGATCCTCGATCTGCAGGCGGAATATGAGCGCGCCAAGACCGACCCCGCCTTCCGGGCCGAGATGGACGATCTGTGGAAAAATTATGTCGGCCGCCCCTCGCCGCTGTATTTCGCCGAGCGCCTGACCGCGCATCTGGGCGGCGCGCGCATCTATCTCAAGCGCGAAGAGCTGAACCACACCGGCAGCCACAAGATCAACAACGTGCTGGGCCAGATCCTGCTGGCGCGGCGCATGGGCAAGACCCGGATCATCGCGGAAACCGGCGCCGGCCAGCACGGGGTGGCGACCGCCACCGTCTGCGCGCGTTTCGGGCTGAAATGCGTGGTCTACATGGGCGCCGAGGACGTGCGCCGCCAGCAGCCCAACGTGTTCCGCATGAAGCTTCTGGGCGCCGAGGTGGTGCCGGTGCAGTCGGGCCGCGGCACGCTGAAGGACGCAATGAACGACGCGCTGCGCGACTGGGTGACCAATGTGCGCGACACCTTCTATTGCATCGGCACCGTGGCCGGCCCGCACCCCTATCCGGCGATGGTGCGCGATTTCCAGACCATCATCGGGCGCGAGACCAAGGCCCAGCTGATGGAGGCCGAGGGCCGCCTGCCCGACACTCTGGTCGCGGCGATCGGCGGCGGGTCCAACGCAATGGGGCTGTTCCACCCGTTCCTCGACGACCGCTCGGTGCGGATTATCGGGGTCGAGGCCGGCGGCAAGGGCGTGGACGAGACCATGCAGCATTGCGCCAGCCTGTCGGGCGGCCGCCCCGGCGTGCTGCACGGCAACCGCACCTATCTGCTGCAGGACGCCGAGGGCCAGATCTTGGAAGGCCATTCGATCAGCGCCGGGCTGGATTATCCCGGCATCGGCCCCGAGCACGCCTGGCTGCACGACATCGGTCGCGCCGAATATGTCAGCGTCACCGACACCGAGGCGCTGGCCGCCTTTACCCTGTGCTGCGAGACCGAAGGCATCATCCCCGCGCTCGAGCCCTGCCACGCGCTGGCGCATGTGATGAAGATCGCGCCCACGCTGCCCAAGGACCACCTGATCGTGATGAACCTCAGCGGCCGCGGCGACAAGGACATCTTCACCGTCGCCCGCCACCTGGGCGTGGAGATCGAGGGTTAACCCCGGCGCGGTCCGCTACCGCGCGGCAAGCGGGCCACTTGCAAGGCGAAAGCCGATGTGGCCCGTGGTGCTGTCCGGTGTGTTGCGGGTGCGGGAATGCACGAAATACCGGGCGCAGTATGAGTCATGGCACAGATGCGATCCCCCGCGCATGACTTTGGCCGCGCCGGATCGCGGTCCCTCGGGGTTGCGTAACGGCGGCATTTCCGCCGCCGGCAGCGGACCGAACCAGTCCGCGACCCATTCCCATATGTTTCCGGTCATGTTGAAAAGGCCGAAAGCATTGGGCGGAAAGCTGCGGGCCGGCGCTGTACCGCTATATCCGTCGTCTGCGCTGTTTTCATTCGGGAATTGTCCCTGCCAGACATTGTGGCGGTGAACACTGCCCGACGATGGCGCATTGCCCCATGGAAATTTCATGCGCTTCAGTCCCCCGCGGGCCGCATATTCCCACTGTGCTTCCGAAGGCAGCCTCGTGCCGGTAAAACGGGCAAAGGCGGCGGCGTCGTGCCATGAGACATGGACCACGGGATGGTCCATCCGCTGGGCGATATCGCTGCCCGGTCCTTCAGGATGCGCCCAGTCCGCCCCGAAAACCTGCCGCCACCACGGAGTCAGCGGCGGATGTTTCGGCCAGGCGGCGGCATCCGGCAAGAAATTCGCGAAAACAAAGGACCAGCCTTCCCGCTGGGCCGTCGTGCGATAACCGCTTTCGTCGATGAAACGCGCAAACAAGCGGTTCGTCACGGTCGTTGCGCTGATGGAAAAGCCATCGACCCAGATCCGCCGCCGCGGGCTGTCAAGATCGACCTCATAACGCGACAGCGGGGTGCCCATCTCGAAAAATCCGCCCGGAATCGGGCGCATCTCTGCCGATATCGCCGCGCGCAGGGAATCCGATGCACCACATGGCGCGACGTCGTCGCTGACTGTTCCGGCCTCCTGTCCCGATCCAGGCAAACAGCCGCAAGGCGCTTTCATCTTCGACATTGCTGTTTTCCGAAATGTTCGATGAAACCCATGGTGACCTCTGACCGCACGAACCGGGGCGCCCCGACTGTCACATGGATTGCAAGCCAGCGTCGCCCGCAGCCGGATCAACTGCTGCGCTGATCGCGTTCTTGAAATCGAACCCGCAATCCGCCGAACATTCTTTCAGGGCCTGATACATTGGCGCGAACTCTTCGTGCTGGGCGCCAAGATCTCTCAACTGCCAGAAATCCGTCTCGACATTGGAAAGCTGCATGCTCCCGTCCTCATATCGGATGATACGGTAATCGCCCTTCCGTATGGAAACATGATGCTTGTAGAAGGACGGAATTACCCGGCTTGCATCCCGCTCTCCGTGGAGGAATGGCCGGAGCGAGCGCCCATGCCGGCGTTCTGCTGGCGTAATCCCGGCGAAATCGAGCACGGTAGGACCAAGGTCGATCAGCGCCACCGGGTCGTGGATCTCCTGACCAACGGGATTTTCCGGATCAAAGATGATGAACGGGACCCGCAATGACTGCTCCCAGAGTGTCGTCTTCCTGAACAGATTGCGGTTCCCGAGATGGAAGCCGTGGTCAGAGACGACAATGACAATGGTGTCCCGCGCATGTCGGGAAGCTTTCAGCGCATCCATGACGCGGCCAAAGTGATAATCGCCGTGACTATAGGCCGAGAAATAGTTCCTGATACTGTCCTGCCAATATTTCTCGGAACGGAAATCCTCATTTTCCGGGAACAGCGACGCAATATAATCGCTTTCCGGGGCATAACCATTCCACTCCGGCGGCCGCCGAAGATTCGAGGCGTCGTACATCTCCTTGAACCTTGCCGGGGTCGCGCATGGCACATGCGGGCTGAAGAAGCCGACCTCCCGGTAGAACGGCTGATCGCCGTCATACTCCGCCAGGAACTTCACCGCGGAATCTGCAGATTTTGCATCGTAATAGAAATCGTCGTCGATTCCGTCCGGCGTTCCCCAGCCCTTTTTGAACCCGCCAAACGCCTTGCTTCGCTTTCGAAGCTCTTTTGGCAAGCTCATGTCGTCGGGAAACTTCTTTCTTCCATCGGAATACAGGACATTATGGTTCACCGGCTTCAGCGGCCGATAACCATGATGCAACTTGCCGCCAGATGAACAGTAATACCCCCCCGAGTTCAGCAGGAAGGTCCAGATCGACTGCGGCGTGATGCGATCGAATGCGTAGACTCCGTTGTCGAGAATACCGGTTTCATGTGGCATCAGCGTAGTCATCATGCTGGCCCGCGAAGGTCCGCAGATGGGCGCCTGAGCGTAGGCTGCATGAAATGCCGTTGATATCTCGCAGAACCGATCCAGATTTGGCGTCCGCATCGGCTCGTTGAATACGCTCTTGTAGGGCCAGGGGGCCACGGCATCATCGAAACTGATCAGCAGAATGTTTTTTCTGGTCAAAAAAGATACCCTTCAATCACTTGGGCAGGACGCCCGATCAGAAAATATTATCCCGGTAATTTCAAACATCTACCGCATGGGCGCGCAACAGTTCCAGCGGCACGATCTCGGTGGCGCTTGCGTGGGTGGCCTCCAGCACCACCCTGGGGGCGGCGAACTCCTCGGCCGCCTGCAGGAAGCGCGCGGCGCAGAGGCACCAGCGGTCGCCGGGCTTCAGCCCCGGAAAGCGGAACTCGGGCCGCGGGGTGGACAGGTCGTTGCCCAGGTATTTCGACAGCGCCAGGAACTCGGCGGTGACGACCACGCAGACCGTGTGGCGGCCGCGGTCCTCGGGCCCGGTGTCGCAGCAACCGTTGCGGTAGAACCCGGTCAGCGGGTCGGTGGAACAGGGCTGCAGCCGCTGGCCGAGGACGTTGAGCGAGGGTTCCATCGGGGGTTCCTTTCGTTGCGGCCGGACCGGGGGTTTTCCACCCCCGGCCCCCCCGGAGGATATTTGGACAAGGGAGAAGCCGGCCTAGCGGAACCGGTCCGCGAGCGATCTGAGCCGGTCGGTCATCGTGCGGGGTTCCGGGGCGGTGGGGGTGGGGGTGGCTTTGGCGGGGTCGGCCGGAACCGGGGGCGCGGCCGGGCGCGGGGGTTTCGGCGGCGCCATCCGGGCGGCCAGCGCGGTGCCAAAGGCGGCGCCGTCGCCGCGGGCAAGCGCGGCGGCCCCGTCCGAGATGCCGCGCAGCAGATCCTCCAGCATCGGTTGCTCGGCCTTGGCGAAGTCAGAGAGCACATGGCCGGTCACCCGGTCCTTGTGGCCGGGGTGGCCGATGCCGATGCGCAGCCGCCGGTAGCCCTCGCCGACATGCTGGTGGATCGAGCGCAGCCCGTTGTGCCCCGCGTGCCCGCCCCCGGTCTTGAGCCGGCACACCCCTGGGGCAAGGTCGAGCTCGTCATGCAGCACCACCACCTCGGCCGGGGTCAGCTTGAGATAGCGCATCGCCTCGCCCACCGACTGGCCGGACAGATTCATGTAGCCCTGCGGCTTGAGCAGCGTCACCCGGCTGTCGCCCAGCCGCCCCTCGGCCGCCAGCCCCTGGAACCGCGGCTTCCACGGCGAGAACCCGTGGTCGGCGGCGATCCGGTCCACGGCCATGAACCCGACGTTATGCCGGTTGCCGGCGTATTTCGCGCCGGGATTGCCAAGCCCCACCATCAAGATCATCGGCATTTTCCGCGCTTTCAGCCCATCCCTTGCGGCGGACCTCGCCCGTAACTAAGACTCTGTCAACTGTTCGCCGCTATGACGGGTCCGATCAAGGGCCAGTGCAGGCGAATCGAAAATCAGGCAACGGGCAGGGCAGATGCAGGATCCGGCAGAATATTACATGAATACGCTCGTCCCGATGGTCGTGGAACAGACCAGCCGGGGCGAACGCGCCTATGACATCTTCTCGCGCCTGCTCAAGGAACGCATCATCTTCCTGTCCGGCCCGGTGCATGACGGGATGGCGACGCTGGTCTGCGCGCAGCTGCTGTTTCTCGAGGCGGAAAACCCGTCCAAGGACATCAGCATGTATATCAACAGCCCCGGCGGGCTGGTGACGGCCGGGCTGTCGATCTACGACACGATGCAGTATATCCGCCCCCGCATCTCGACGCTGGTGATCGGCCAGGCGGCCTCGATGGGCTCGCTGCTGCTGGCCGCGGGGGAAAAGGGCGCGCGGTTTTCGCTGCCCAATAGCCGGATCATGGTGCACCAGCCCTCGGGCGGGTTCCAGGGCACGGCCTCGGACATCCTGATCCACGCGCGCGAGACCGAAAAGCTAAAGCAACGGCTGAACGAGATCTATGTGCAGCACACCGGCCGCACCCTGGCCGAGGTCGAGGCGGCGCTGGAACGCGACCGCTTCATGTCCCCGGACGAGGCGAAGGACTGGGGGCTGATCGACGACATCCTCGCGGCGCGCGGCAAGGCCGTGCCCGAAAGCTGAGCCGGCGCGGCAAGGGCGGCGAAGATCGCCCGGCCGCGGGATGCGGGGCCGAGGGACTGGGCCTGAAAACCGCAGGTCCGAAATCGGGCCCGGAAATGCGGGATTGTGACCGGACGCCGCCCCCCCTAACATGGGCGGAACCGACAGGACGCGCCGAACCGCGCGGCGGATGGCTCCGCGCGGTCCAGACAAGGCAAGGATGACGACGATGGCAAACCAGCCCGGCGGCGACAGCAAGAACACGCTCTATTGCAGCTTCTGCGGCAAGAGCCAGCACGAGGTCCGCAAGCTGATCGCGGGCCCGACCGTGTTCATCTGCGATGAATGCGTCGAACTCTGCATGGACATCATCCGCGAGGAAACCAAGAGCGCCGGGCTCAAGACCGGCGACGGCGTGCCCAGCCCGCGCGAGATCATGGCGGTGCTGGACGATTACGTGATCGGCCAGGAACACGCCAAGCGGGTGCTGTCGGTCGCGGTGCACAACCACTACAAGCGGCTGAACCACAGCTCGAAATCCGACATCGAGCTGGCCAAGTCGAACATCCTGCTGATCGGCCCGACCGGCTGCGGCAAGACGCTGCTGGCGCAGACGCTGGCGCGGATCCTCGACGTGCCCTTCACCATGGCCGACGCGACGACGCTGACCGAGGCCGGCTATGTCGGCGAGGATGTGGAGAACATCATCCTCAAGCTGCTGCAGGCGTCGGAATACAACGTCGAACGCGCGCAGCGCGGCATCGTCTATATCGACGAGGTCGACAAGATCACCCGCAAGTCCGACAACCCCTCGATCACCCGCGACGTTTCGGGCGAAGGGGTGCAGCAGGCGCTGCTGAAGATCATGGAGGGCACGGTCGCCAGCGTGCCGCCGCAGGGCGGGCGCAAGCATCCGCAGCAGGAGTTCCTGCAGGTGGACACGACCAACATCCTGTTCATCTGCGGCGGCGCCTTTGCCGGGCTGGACCGGATCATCGCGCAGCGCAACAAGGGCAGCGCCATCGGCTTTGGCGCCTCGGTCAAGGAACAGGACGACCGCGGCGTGGGCGAGATCTTCAAGGACCTCGAGCCCGAGGATCTGCTGAAATTCGGCCTGATCCCCGAATTCGTCGGCCGCCTGCCGGTGATCGCCACCCTGACCGACCTGGACGAGGACGCGCTGATCGCGATCCTGACCAAGCCCAAGAACGCGCTGGTCAAGCAGTATCAGCGGCTGTTCGATCTGGAAGATGTCAAGCTGACCTTCACCGAGGACGCGCTGAAGGCGATTGCGCGGCGGGCGATCAAGCGCAAGACCGGCGCCCGCGGGCTGCGCTCGATCATGGAGGACATCCTGCTGGACAGCATGTTCGAGCTGCCCGGGCTGGACAGCGTCACCGAGATCGTGGTGAACGAGGAAGCGGTGGAGAACCCCGCCGCCCGGCCGCTGCAGATCCACGCCGAGGCGAAAAAGGACTCGGCCGCCGCGGGCTGATCCCAGGGGTGCGGCGGCCTGTCCGCCGCCCTCCGGCCGTGCATCTGGCAATGCGCAAGCCGGGCCAAGGCTTGGTAAAATACACCGGAAACCCCGCTTGCGCCCGTATGCCGGCAAGCGCCGGGATGCCCGTATATGGATCCGGACCGACGCCATATCTGCGCGCGGTCAATCCCTGATCTCGCCTGATGACAGGACCCTCGGCAACACGCCCCACGCGGGAAAGCCCTGCCCCGACAACTGGCGCGCGGACAGCCCGAGTAAATCCACATTTGCCCCGTTATCGCTAACGCGCTAAGCTCTGGCGATTGCCAAGCAAGCGAACGAGCCATGGCCCTGCATCCCGTCATCGACCGCGTGACCGACCGCATCCGGCAGCGTTCGGCCGGCCCTCGCGCCGCCTATCTGGCCCGGGTCGCGCGTGCGGCCGAGGACGGCCCCCGCCGCACCCATCTGTCGTGCAGCAATCAGGCCCATGCCTATGCAGCGATGGACGACAAGCAGGATTTCGCTACCACAAGGCGGCCGAATATCGGCATCGTCACCGCCTATAACGACATGCTCTCGGCCCATCAGCCCTATGAGCATTACCCCGAACTGATCCGCCGCGCCGCCCATGTCGCCGGCGCCACCGCCCAGGTGGCGGGCGGCGTCCCCGCCATGTGCGACGGCGTGACCCAGGGCCGCGCCGGGATGGAGCTGTCGCTGTTTTCCCGCGACGTGATCGCGCTGGCCGCCACGGTGGCGATGTCGCACGACACCTATGACGCCGCGGTCTGGCTGGGGATCTGCGACAAGATCGTGCCGGGGCTGGTGATCGCCGCCGCCACCGCCGGGCATGTGCCGGCGGTATTCCTGCCCGGCGGGCCGATGCCCTCGGGCCTGCCCAACGACGAAAAGGCCCGGGTGCGGCAGGAATTCGCCGCCGGAAATATCGGGCGCGAGGCGCTGATGGCGGCCGAGATGGCCTCCTACCACGCGCCGGGTACCTGCACCTTCTACGGCACCGCCAATTCGAACCAGATGCTGATGGAGTTCATGGGGCTGCAACTGCCCGGGTCCAGCTTCGTCAACCCCGGCACGCCCCTGCGCGAGGCGCTGACCATCGCAGGCGTCCATCGCGCCGCCGGGATCACCGCGCTCGGCCCCGACTACACCCCGATCAGCGCGATCCTGGACGAGCGCGCCTTCGTCAACGGAATCGTCGGGCTGATGGCGACCGGCGGCTCGACCAACCACGTCATCCACCTGCCGGCGATGGCGCGGGCGGCAGGCATCCTGCTGGATCTGCAGGATTTTCACGAAATCAGCGCGGTGGTGCCGCTGCTGGCGCGGGTCTATCCGAACGGGCTGGCCGATGTGAACCATTTCCACGCCGCCGGGGGTCTGGGCTTCATGATCGCGCAGCTGCTCGACGCGGGGCTGCTGCACGGGGACGCGCGCACCATCATCGGCCCGGGGCTCGACCGCTACCGCCAGGAACCGCGGCTGGCGGGCGAGCACGCCGAATGGGTCGCAGGCGCGCGCGAAACGCTCAACGACCGCATCCTGCGCCCGGTGGCCGCGCCCTTTGCCGCCACCGGCGGGCTGCATATGCTGTCCGGCAATCTCGGCCGCGCAGTGATCAAGGTCTCGGCCGTCAAGCCCGAGCTGCATGTGATCGAGGCCCCTGCCCGCATCTTCACCGACCAGGCGCAGGTCAAGGCGGCGTTTCAGGCGGGCGAGTTCACCAGCGACAGCATCGTCGTCGTCCGCTTCCAGGGCCCGCGCGCCAACGGCATGCCGGAACTGCACACGCTGACGCCGCTGCTGTCGGTGCTGCTCGACCGCGGGCTGCGGGTGGCGCTGCTGACCGACGGGCGGATGTCGGGGGCCTCGGGCAAGGTGCCGGCCGCGATCCACTGCACGCCCGAGGCCGCCGCCGGCGGGCCGCTCGCGCAACTGCGCGACGGCGACCTGCTGCGGCTGGACGCGATCACCGGCACGCTCGACTGCCTGACGCCGGATTTCGCCAACCGCCCCGCCGCCGCTGCCGACCTGTCGGCAAACGAAGAAGGCCTGGGCCGCGAACTCTTCGCCCTGTTCCGCGCCAATGCCTCGGCGGCCGACGAAGGGGCGAGCGTCCTGTTCTAGTATCTCTTCATCATCGAAATATCCTCGGGGGTGCGGGGGTGGAAAACCCCCGCTCCGGCCGCGCCGCCTTGCACCCCGCTATTTCAGCTTGGTCCAGCTTTGCGACTTGCAGATCAGCCCGCCCGCCACGCAGCCCGACAGCTTCATCGAGGTGCCGCTGACGCTGGCCTTGCCGTTGTAGATCTTGTTGTCAGCCGGGCGCAGCACCTTGCCAGCATAGGCGCCGCCGCCCGAGGGCACCATGTCGATCACGATCTGCTTGCCGATATTGGGCGAGCGGTATTCCTCGGTTCCCTTGAAGGTGCGCATGATCGTGCCGCAGAACGCCGGGCCGCAGGGGGTGATCTGCACCAGCGCGACCGAGCCCTCGTCAGGCTGGGTCTGCCAGATGCCCTCGATCGGGTCGGCGGCAAGCGCGGCGCCCGCCACCAGCGACAGGGCGGCGGCCAGGGTGATGGTTCGCATGGATATCTCCTCCGGTTCCTCTGGGGCGATTGGGCCGCGGCGCCGGCGTTCTGGCAAGCGTGACGTGAGGTCGCGCGCCCGGCCCGCACGGGCTTTCCCGGAGGGGGCGGCTGTGGCATGGACGCGGGCAACCCCGCCACGGCTGAACGGAGCGCGACATGATCCTCTACCCCGCCATCGACCTCAAGGACGGCAATTGCGTGCGGCTGCTGCGCGGCGACATGGAGGCGGCGACGGTGTTCGGCACCGACCCCGCGGCGCAGGCGCTGGCATTCCAGCAGGCGGGGGCGCGCTGGCTGCATCTGGTCGACCTGAACGGCGCCTTTGCCGGGCGGCCGGTGAACGCGGCGGCGGTCGAATCGATCTTGGCCGCAGTCTCCATCCCCGTGCAGCTGGGCGGCGGCATCCGCGACATGGAGACGATCGGCTTCTGGCTGGACCGCGGCGTTCGCCGGGTGATCCTGGGCACGGTGGCGGTCGAGAACCCCGCGCTGGTGACCGAGGCCGCGCAGCGTTTCCCCGGCCGCATCGCGGTGGGGATCGACGCCCGCGCCGGCCGCGTCGCCACCCGCGGCTGGGCGCAGGACACCGAGGTGATGGCCACGGACCTGGCCCGCAGCTTGGAGCACGCCGGGGTCGCCGCGATCATCTATACCGACATCGACCGCGACGGCGCCATGCAGGGGCCGAATGTCGCCGCGACCGCGGCGCTGGCACGGGCGGTCTCGATCCCGGTGATCGCCTCGGGCGGGGTGTCGCGGCTGTCGGACCTGATCGAGCTGCGCGACAGCGGCGTGATCGCCGGGGCGATCTCGGGCCGGGCGCTTTACGACGGGGCCATCGACCTGACGCAGGCGCTGCAGGCACTGGCCTGAGCCGCAGCCGGGGGCTTCACGCCCCCGGGCCACTGCCGTGGCCGTCCTCGCTGAAAACGGTCCACTGGACCATCCGGCGGGAAAACAGCCCTGAGGGCTGTTTTCTGATCCGCCTTCTATTCCGGGCGCTCGGAAGCCCGCGGGATATTTCCGCACCAAAGACGGGCTGCCGGGTCGGGCTGGGGGAAGCATCGCTTGCCTTCCGCGGGGGCTCTGCATAGATAACACCGGTCCGAAAAGATAAGGCTGCCGCCCCGTGGAAAACGTCGTCCTGACCGTGCATCTCATCCTTGCGCTGCTGCTGATCGGCATCGTGCTGCTTCAGCGATCCGAGGGTGGCGGGCTTGGCATCGGCGGCGGCGGCGGCAACGTGATGACCGGGCGGCAGGCGGCGAACGCGCTGTCGCGCGGCACCTGGATCATCGCCACCGCCTTCCTGATCACCTCGATCGCGCTGACCGTGATCGCGGCGCGCAATTCTGTGGGCGGCTCGGTGGTGGACCGCATCGCCCCGGCGCCGGCCGCGCCCGCGGGCAACCTGCCGACGCTGCCGACCTATGCGCCGCCGCCCGGGGTGGGCCAGCCGGTGCTGCCGCCCGGCGCCGCGCCCGCAACCGAGGCGCCCGCGGCCGAGGCGTCGGCCGCCGAGGATGCAGCCCCCGCGGCTGAGGCCCCGGCAACCGACGCTCCGGCGGCTCCGGTCACCCCGCCCGCACCGGCGGCCGAGACCCCGGCAGAGCCCGCAACCGACGCCACCAGCACCGAGCCTGTCGCTGGGACCACCGAATCGGCCCCGGCCACCGCGCCGGTCCCGGCCACGCCGGCGGCCAACTGACCGACCGACATGCGGGGGCGCGCCGCCTGTGCCCCCACGACATCTTGCTGTGTCCGTTGCGGTTTTGCGAAGAATCGGCTATAGGCCGGGTCCCGTGATGCCGGTCCAACCGGCCCAGTTCCGCATTGCCTAGACGATCACGGGGACCCTGAATGGCGCGCTATATCTTCATCACCGGCGGTGTCGTGTCCTCGCTGGGCAAGGGGCTCGCCTCGGCCGCCCTGGGGGCGCTGTTGCAGGCGCGCGGCTATACGGTGCGGCTGCGCAAGCTGGACCCCTATCTGAACGTCGATCCCGGCACCATGTCGCCGTTCGAGCATGGCGAGGTCTTCGTCACCGACGACGGCGCCGAGACCGACCTGGATCTGGGGCATTACGAGCGTTTCACCGGGGTTTCCGCGCGGCGCAGCGACACGATCAGCGCCGGGCGCATCTATTCCAACGTGCTGGAAAAGGAACGCCGCGGCGAATACCTGGGCAAGACCATCCAGGTCATTCCGCACGTCACCAACGAAATCAAGGACTTCCTTGCCATCGGCGAAGATGAGGTCGATTTCATGCTGTGCGAGATCGGCGGCACCGTCGGCGATATCGAGGGGCTGCCCTTCTTCGAGGCGATCCGCCAGTTCGGGCAGGAACGCCCGCGCGGCAAGGTCATCCTGATGCATCTGACGCTGCTGCCCTGGCTTGCCGCCAGCGGCGAGCTCAAGACCAAGCCGACGCAGCACTCGGTCAAGGAACTGCGCTCGATCGGCTTGCAGCCGGACGTGCTGGTCTGCCGTTCCGAACAGCTGATCCCCGACCGCGAACGCGCCAAGATCGCGCTGTTCTGCAACGTGCGCCCGGATTCGGTGATCCCCGCCTATGACCTCAAGTCGATCTACGAGGCGCCCCTGGCCTATCACCGCGCCGGGTTGGACCGGGCGGTGCTGGACGCCTTCCAGATCAGCCCCGCCCCGCGCCCCGACCTGTCGCGCTGGGAAGACGTGATGGACCGGCTGACCCATGCCGAGGGCGAGGTCCGCATCGCCGTGGTCGGCAAATATACCGAGCTGGAGGACGCGTATAAATCCGTGTCGGAGGCGCTGACCCATGGCGGCATGGCCAATCGGGTGCGCGTGCGCCCGGAATGGATCGCGGCCGAGGATCTGGAACAGGACGGCGGCACCCATTTGCTGGACGGGTATCACGGCATCATCGTGCCCGGCGGCTTTGGCGAGCGCGGCACCGAGGGGATGATTGTCGCCGCGCAATACGCCCGCGAAAAGCGCGTCCCCTATCTGGGCATCTGCCTGGGCATGCAGACCGCGGTGATCGAGGCGGCGCGCAACCTGGCCGGCATCACCGACGCGGGCTCGCAAGAGTTCGACCGCGACCTGGGCCCCGGGCGCTGCACGCCGGTGGTCTATCACCTCAAGGAATGGGTGCAGGGCAACCGCAAGGTGGAACGCAAGCCCGACGACGCCAAGGGCGGCACCATGCGGCTGGGGGCCTATACGGCGGTGCTGAAGCCCGGCTCGCTGATCAGCCGGGTCTATGACGGCGCCACCGAGATCGAGGACCGCCACCGTCACCGCTACGAGGTCGACGTGACCTATCGCGAGCAGCTCGAGGCGGCGGGGCTGGTGTTTTCCGGCATGTCCCCCGACAACCGCCTGCCCGAGGTGGTCGAGATCGAGGGCCACCCGTGGTTCATTGGCGTGCAGGCCCACCCCGAGCTGAAATCCAAGCCCTTCGCCCCGGCGCCGCTGTTCGCCGATTTCATCCGCGCCGCCAAGGAACAGGAACGGATGGTGTGAGCGGGC
Source organism: Paracoccus sp. SJTW-4 (assembly GCF_047716885.1). NCBI lineage: Bacteria > Pseudomonadati > Pseudomonadota > Alphaproteobacteria > Rhodobacterales > Paracoccaceae > Paracoccus > Paracoccus sp. SJTW-4. Next base: position 967,680 of record NZ_CP136681.1, read on the forward strand.
GGGGCGCCCCTGCCCTGCCGCCGGCCCGGTCGCTGCGGGCGCTTTCCATGCTGCGGGCTCCGTCGCTAAGGGTACCCTCGCTTCGGGTCCCTGCCCTGCTGGTCCTGTCGCTGCTGGCGGCGCCCGTCTTGCCGTCCGCCGCATTTGCCGATGCGCCGCTGTTCATCGTCGAGCCGTCGCAGATGCCCTTCGACCTGGGCCCCGGCGCGCCCGGCAACCAGCCGGCGCGGGCGGGAAACCTGCCGCACGCCCCCGGCAACAGCGGCGCCGCGCCCGGGAACGGCTCGGGCATCCGCGCCAACGCCCCCGACAATCCGGCGAACCTGCCCGGCGGCGGCCGCACGATCTGGGCGGGTGACGAGCCGGTCGGCTATTACACCCGCAACGGCGGCACGCTGAACCTGTTCGACCGCCGCGGCCACCGCATCGCCTATCGCCCCGGCGGCGGGCGGACGAAATCGCTGTTCTCGCCGCAGGGAACATGGTGCGGCACCGTGGCGGAGACCGCCGACGGCATCGCCCTCGGCCTGACCCGGGACTGCGCCAACGCCCTCCTGCGCTGACATCTTACCCCCGCAGCGCCGACCCAGCCGCCGCAGCCAGCACACGCCCAAACACTTCGCATCCACCAGTGCTTCCTCGCCGGGCAGTCGTCACACCCCCTGGTGACGCAGCTAGCGTTCGAAAGCCTATTTCTTGCTGGCCCAGACACCCAAACACTTCACGGCCACGGCTTCCCTCATCGGAAAACCGCCCCCCGTCCGCAGCCGGCACCCAAACGCCTGTTTCTTTCTGGCCCAAATACCCGGACACTCCGCCGACGCCAGCGCCCCCTCCTCCAATCACCGCCCCCCGAAACGAAAACGGCGCGTCCCCAAGGGACGCGCCGTCTTTCCGTTTTCCAGGCAGGTCAGAGCTTCCGCTCGACCTCCTCGCGCTCGAAGATCTCGATGACGTCGCCCTTGCGGATGTCGTCGTAGTTCTCGAACGCCATGCCGCATTCCTGGCCCGACTGCACTTCCTTGACCTCGTCCTTGAAGCGCTTGAGCGTCTTGAGCGTGCCCTCGTGGATGACCACGTTGTCGCGCAGCAGGCGGACACCGGCGGAGCGCCGCGCCACCCCTTCGGTGACCAGGCAGCCCGCGACGTTGCCGATGCCGGTGACGCGGAACACTTCCTTGATCTCGGCATAGCCGATGAAGTTTTCCCGCACCTCGGCCGAGAGCAGCCCCGAGGCCGCCGCCTTGATGTCGTCGATCAGGTCGTAGATGATCGAGTAATAGCGGATCTCGACGCCCTTCTGGTTGGCGCTGGCCCGCGCCGGCGCGTTGGCCCGCACGTTGAAGCCGATGACCGGGGCGCTGGAGGCCTCGGCCAGGCCGACGTCCGATTCGGTGATCGCGCCGACGCCGTAATGCAGCACGCGGACGCGGACCTCGTCGTTGCCGACCTTTTCCAGCGCCTGCACGATCGCCTCGGCCGAGCCCTGCACGTCGGCCTTCACCACCACCGGCAGTTCCGCGACGTTTTCGTCGGCCTTGGCCTTGGCCATCAGCTCTTGCAGCGTGGTGGCGGCACCGGCGGCGGCCCGCTTGTCCTTGGCGGCCTGGATCCGGTAGCTGGCGATCTCGCGGGCCTGGGCCTCGGTCTCGACCACGTTCAGCACGTCGCCGGCCTCGGGGGTGCCGTTCAGGCCCAGAACCTCGACCGGGGTCGACGGCCCAGCCTCGGACACGCGGTCGCCCTTGTCGTTGATCAGCGCGCGGACCTTGCCCCACTGCTCGCCCACGACGAAGATGTCGCCCTGTTTCAGCGTGCCGTTCTGGACCAGCACCGTGGCGACGGGGCCGCGGCCCACGTCCAGCTTGGCCTCGATCACCGCCCCCAGCGCCGCGCGCTCGGGGTTGGCGCGCAGTTCCAGGATTTCCGCCTGCAGCGCGATGGCTTCCAGCAGCTGGTCGACGCCCTGCCCGGTATGGGCCGAGACCTCGACGTCCTGCACGTCGCCCGACATCGCCTCGACCACCACCTCGTGCTGCAGCAGGTCGGTGCGGACCTTCTGCGGGTTGGCGGTCGGCTTGTCGATCTTGTTGATCGCGACGATCATCGGGACGCCCGCGGCCTTGGCATGGCTGATCGCCTCGACCGTCTGCGGCATCACCGCGTCGTCGGCGGCCACCACCAGCACCACGATGTCGGTGACATTGGCGCCGCGCGCCCGCATCGAGGTGAACGCCGCGTGGCCGGGGGTGTCGAGGAAGGTCAGCAGCGCCCCGCTTTCGGCGCGCACCTGATAGGCGCCGATATGCTGGGTGATGCCGCCGGCCTCGCCGGACACCACGTTCGCCTGGCGGATGCGGTCCAGCAGCGAGGTCTTGCCGTGGTCCACGTGGCCCATGATCGTGATGATCGGGGGCCGGGGACGCAGGTCTTCCTCGCGGTCGTCGACGGTGTCGATGACCTGTTCCACGTCAGAGTCGGACACGCGCACGGCACGGTGGCCGAACTCCTCGATCACCAGCTCGGCGGTGTCGGCGTCGATGGTCTGGTTCGCGGTGACCATCATGCCCATCTTCATCAGCGACTTGACCACATCGGCCGAACGCTCGGCCATGCGGTTCGCCAGCTCGCCGACGGTGATGGTTTCGGGCAGCTGCACGTCGCGCACCTGCTTTTCGGCGCGATGCGACTGACCCAGCGCCTTGGCGCGGGCCTTTTCCTGCTTGCGCTTCATCGCGGCCAGCGAGCGGACGCGGCCGCCCTCGCCCGACAGCGCCTGGGTCAGCGACAGCTTGCCCTCGCGGCGGGTGTCGCCGCCACGGCCCTTGCCGCGATCGCGGTCGGGTTCGGGGGCACGGGCGCGTTCGGGGGTGCGGCGCGGGGCCGTGCCCTTGTCGGCGCGCGCGGCCGCGGCCTCGGCGGCGGCGCGGTCGGTGGTGGCAGAGCTGCGCTCGGCGGGCTTCGCCGTCACCTCGGCCTTGCGCTGCGCGCGCAGCTCGGCCTCGCGGGCGCGGCGCTCGTCCTCTTCGGCCTTCAGCCGCAGGGCTTCCTCGCGCTCGCGCTCCTCGCGTTCCTTCGCTTCGATCTCGGCGCGGCGGCGTTCGCGTTCTTCCTCGCGCGCCTTTTCCTCGGCGGCGCGGCGGGCGATATCCTCGGCCTCGCGCGCCTTGGCGGCGGCAAGCGCCTTGAGCCGCCGCTCCATCTCGGCTTCCGAGATCCCTGCCGGGCGCTTGGACGGGTCCGAGGCCACTGCCGCAGGCGTGTTCGCGCGCAGCCCCGTCGCCGCTGCGGCCGAGGGTTTGGGCGTCACAACGCGCTTGCGCTTGGTCTCGACAACCACGTTATGCGTGCGCCCGTGGCTGAAGCTCTGCTTCACCTGCCCCGAACGCCCGCCTGCGCCGCCGCCCAGACCCAGGGGTTTCTTTCCGTCTCTATCGCTCATCCGCTCTCGAATCCTTCCCGGCAGAGGAACTGCCGATTTGCCCGCGCAGACCATTCAGCCTGCCGGCGTCCCTGATGACCCTGTCGGTCAGACCCCCGGGTGCGAGCGCGCTGTGTATGACATGATCGCGCCCGAATGCCAAACCCAATTCCGATGCCGTCAGGCACCCGAACCAGCGGCCGCCGGGTGGCGTCCACAACTTGCCCTTGCCACGGTCCGACCCGTCGCTGGCCTGGAAAAGCACCTTTGCCTTGCCGTCGGCCAGCCAGCCCTTGACCTTTTCGAATCCCGCGACCGCATCGCCGGCCTTGCGCGACAGCGAGATCAGTTCGATCACCCGCCGCGCCAGCGCCGTCTCGATTCCCTCCACGAGATCCGGTTCCGCCCTTACGTGGGCCTTTGCACCCCGGGAAAACAGCCCCTTGTCGGCAGCTTTTTGCAGGGCCGTCCGGTCGGCCGCGACCCAGAAGCCGCGGCCGGGCAGTTTTTCGGCCAGATCCGGCACGACCATGCCCTCGGGCCCCGCAACAAAGCGGATCAACCCGGCCTTGGGCTGTACCTCGCCCGTGACGAGGCAGCGCCGTTCCGACGGCGCCTCGCGGTCCTTGTCCCGGCCCCCGCGCGTCAACCAGCGTTCCGGGGCGTTACACCCCGGCCTCCTCGGTTGCGTCGGCGGCTTCGTCGTCACCGCTCGCGCGGTGCAGCTCGTCGGGGTCCACCCAGCCCAGCATCACCCGGGCGGTCATCACCATGTCCTGCGCCTGTTCCAGCGTGATGCCAAAGGGTTCAAGCAGGCCGTCGTCCTTGACCCGCTGGCCGTTCTGGGTGGTCCAGCCGCCGGCCAGCTCCCAGTCGGCGCAGGTGGCGAAATCCTCGAGCGTCTTGACGCCGTCCTTGGCCAGCGCCTCGATCATGTGCGCGGTCAGCCCGTCAAAGCCGATCAGGCTGTCCTCGGCCCCCAGCGCGCGGGCGTTTTCCAGCGCAGCCTTGCTGGCGGCTTCCAGGTGGTCGCGGGCGCGGGCCTGCAATTCCTCGGCCGTGCCCTCGTCCACGCCTTCGATGGACAGCAGCTCGTCCAGCTCGACATAGGCGACCTCTTCCAGGTCGGTGAAGCCCTCGGCCACCAGCAGCTGGGCGAAGAACTCATCCAGGTCCAGCGTGTCCATGAACAGCTGGGTGCGGGTGTTGAACTCGGCCTGCCGGCGCTTGGATTCTTCTTCCTCGGTCAGGATGTCGATGTCGAGCCCGGTCAGCTGGCTGGCCAGCCGCACGTTCTGGCCGCGCCGGCCGATGGCCAGGCTCAGCTGTTCCTCGGGGACCACGACCTCGATGCGGGTCGCATCCTCGTCCACCACCACCTTGGCGACCTGCGCCGGCTGCAGCGCGTTCACCAGGAAGGTGGCCTGATCCTCGGACCACGGAATGATGTCGATCTTTTCGCCCTGCAGCTCGCCCACCACGGCCTGCACGCGGCTACCGCGCATCCCCACGCAGGCGCCGACCGGGTCGATCGAGTTGTCATAGGAAATCACCGCGATCTTGGCGCGCGAGCCCGGGTCGCGGGCCACCGCCTTGATCTCGATGACGCCGTCGTAGATTTCCGGCACTTCCATCTTGAACAGCTCGGCCATGAACTGCGGATCGGTGCGCGACAGGAAGATCTGCGGGCCGCGAACCTCGCGGCGCACGTCCTTGACATAGGCGCGGATGCGGTCGTTCGGGCGATAGCTCTCGCGGCCGATCTTTTCGTTGCGGCGCAGCACGGCCTCACCCCGGCCCACGTCCACGATGATGTTGCCGTATTCCTCGCGCTTGACGATGCCGTTGATGATGGTGCCGGCGCGGTCCTTGAACTCTTCGTACTGGCGGTCACGCTCGGCCTCGCGGACGCGCTGCAGGATCACCTGCTTGGCCGATTGCGCGGCGATCCGGCCAAGTTCGACCGGGGGGACGAGCTCTTCGAACACGTCGCCGGGCTGCGGGCCGCCGGCGAAATCCTCGACCACCGCGCCGTCGCGCAGCCAGCGGGTGTCCTTGCGCGGCTCGAAATAGGCGCGCGCCTCAGCGGCGGTGAACTGCGCCTGATAGTTTTCGACCGCGTCATCCTCGACCACGGTGCGGACTCGGGTAAAGCGGGCGTTGCCGGTCTTGCGGTCGATGGTGACGCGGATGTCCATCTCGGCGCCGTAACGGGACTTGGCCGCGCGGGCGAGGCTGTCCTCCATCGCCTCGATCACCAGACCGGGGTCGATCATCTTCTCGCGCGCGACCGCCTCGGCGGTCTGCAACAGTTCGAGCTGGTTGGCAGAGGTAATGGCCATGCTCACTCCTTGGTTGCGGCAGGATCGCCGCGCTGGTCTGTTTCCGTGTCGTCGGTGTCGGTGTCGGTGATATCGGTATCGGCCTCGATCTCGTCAAAGGCGGATTCGTCGAAATCGAAGCCCTCGGCCGCCGTGCCCTTGCCGTCGCCGATCCCCGCACCGGCCTCGGCGCCGGGCGGCAGGGTGCCGGCCTCCTTGCGCTGCTTCAGCATCAGCGCGATCAGCTCGTCGGTCAGCAACAGCTTGGCGTCGGACAGCAGCTCGAACTCCAGCCCGATGGTGTGGGTCTCGCCCTGCTCCTCGATGTTCAGCAGCACCTCGTCGCCCTCGACCCCGGCCAGCACCCCCTTGAAGCGGCGGCGGCCGTCGATGGGCTGGGCGGTTTCCAGCCGCGCGTCATACCCCTCGAAGGTGGCGAAATCCTTCAGCCGGGTCAGCGGCCGGTCGATGCCGGGGCTGGAGACCTCAAGGTGATAGGCCTCCTCGAGCGGGTCCTCGACGTCCAGCACCGCGCTGACCGCGGTCGAGATGTCGGCGCAATCCTCGACGTCGATGCCGCCCTCGGGACGGTCGGCCATGATCTGCAGCGTGGCGGTGCGCCCGCCCTGCAGGCGGATGCGCACCAGCTCATACCCCATGCCCTCGATCACCGGCTGGATGATCTCGGCCAGGCGCCGGTCGATGGCGGTCTTGGCGATAAGGTCGGTCATGGTCCGATCCCGAAAAAAGAAAACGGGCCGTCAGGGCGGCCCGTGCGTAAGTCCCGGTGGGCGAGGTTTGGACCCCCGCACCGCTGTGACCCAGCATATAGACCGCCCGGCCCCCGCTTGCAAGGCCAACCCGCCGGCAGTTTCTTCCTTGCCCAAATATCCCGGGGCTTGTGAGCGCCCGGAGGAGGCGGATCAGAAAACAGCCCCCAAGGCTGTTTTCCCGCCGGATGGTCCGGTGGACTGTTTCAGCGAACAAGGCCGCGGCAGCGGCAACGCGCCGGGGCGGAGCCCCTTTCCTCCGCGACGCAGGCTTCACACCGCCGGGGTGTCGGCCTGCGGCTCGTCCTCGAGCCCCGGGGGCGATTCCCCGGCCAGGAAATTGCCGAAGCTCTGCAGCGCCGGGATATGCTCGGACAGCACCCGCACCACCACCAGCAGCGGCACCGCCACCACCATGCCGATGACCGACCACAGCCAGGCCCAAAGCGCCACGGTCAGGAACACCACCACCGGATTCAGCTGCAGCCGCCAGCTGACGAAATAGGGGGTCACGAACTGCCCCTCGATCGCGGTCAGGCCGAAATAGGTGCCGCCGACCAGCAGCGCGGTCCAGGCGTCGTCGAACACCACCAGCGCCACCAGCGCCGCCCCCACATAGCCCAGCGCCGCGCCGATATAGGGGATGTAGTTCAGCACCGCCGCCCCGATCCCCCACAGCAGCGGCGAGGGCATTCCCCAGGCCCACATCGCCAGCCCCGACACCACCCCCAGCCCGACGTTGATCACGGTGATCGTGCCCAGATAAGAGCCCAGGTTGGCCTCGATCTGGCGCAGCGCCTCATAGGCGGCGCGCTTGCGGGCCAGCGAATCAAAGCTCTGCACGATGCGCAGATAGAGCAGGTCGCCCGAGGCCAGCAGGAAGAACAGGAAGATCAGGGTGAACACGGTCTGGCTGACGATCGCCGGGCCCAGGCTGAACAGCGTGTCGGTCAGCGACGTCCCTTGGGACGCGGTGTGGACCTCGACCCGCAGGTCGTTGGTGACCGGGGCCTCGTCCCCGCCCTGGCGGACGGTGGACGAGGCGGTGACCGACCCCGAGGCCGTCGCCACCGCCCCCGGCGCGCCGCCGATTTCCTCTTGCGGCAGCGTCCCCCCAGCGGGGGGGACCGGCACCGGCACCGTGACCGGGACGCCGTCCACCGCCGGCGTGGTGGTGGTCGTGGTCACGCCCTGCCCGGGGTCCGAGGTGACCGAGCTGACCACCGCCCCCGGCTCGCCCCCCGACAGCTGGCTGGTGGCCTCGGCGATGCCGCGGAAGTTCTCGCGGAAATCCTCGTATTTCTGCTTGAGCTGGCGGCTGATCTGGGGCGCATCGTCGATCAGCTGCCCCGCGGGGCCCGAGACGGAAAACCCGATCATGCCGATGGTGGCAAGGATTCCCAGCACCACGATGCCGGCGGTGATGCCCGGCTTGACCCCGCGCCGGTCCATCCAGCGCCGGAAGGGCACGAAGACGAAGAACAGCAGCACCCCCAGCGCCACCGGCATCAGGAACTCGCGCGCCCGTGCGATCATGTCGAAGGCAAGGATGATGAAGATGCCGATGATCGCCCAGTTCGCCGGCCGCAGCCGCCGCCGCGCCGCCAGCGGCGGGAACATCAGCCTGTCAGAGGAATCCTGCGCCATCGCCGCCTTTCCGCATACATATCGGGGCGTTGCAGGCGCCCGTGGTCCAGCGTCCAACGGCGGCGGTGCGGATTGGTTCCCCCCGGGGCTGGCGGCAGGGCGCGAGCGGGGCGCTGCCCCCGCGGCCACTGCCGTGGCCTTCCTCGCTGAAAGCAGTCCACTGGACCATCCGGCGGCAAAACGCCTTGAGGGCTGTTTTCTGATCCGCCTTCCATTCCGGGCGCTCGGAAGCCCCAGGATATTTGGGGCAAGATGAAAGAGCCGCAGCGGCGGGCGGTGCTGACGGCGCGGCCACGGCGGGGGCCAGCCCCGCGGCCACTGCCGTGGCCTTCCTCGCTGAAAGCAGTCCACTGGACCATCCGGCGGGAAAACGCCTTGAGGGCTGTTTTCTGATCCGCCTTCCATTCCGGGCGCTCGGAAGCCCCAGGATATTTGGGGCAAGATGAAAGAGCCGCAGCGGCGGGCGGTGCTGACGGCGCGGCCCCGGCGGGGGCCTGCCCCATCGTCGTATACGACGATCCCCCGGATATTTGGGACAAGATGAAAGAATCCGGAGCGCAGAAATGCAGAACCGGCCCGGGGGGGCCGGGCCGGTCGCGATGGGGGGCGGCGCTTACAGCGGGCGGTCGCCGTTCTCGTCGATGATGCGGGTGGGCAGGCCCATCTCGCCCAGCAGTTCCAGGAACGGGCGCGCGGGCAGGTCCTCGACGTTGACCATTCGCTTCACGTCCCAGTCGCCGCGCGCGATCAGCACCGCCGTCGCGACCGGGGGCACGCCCGCGGTGTAGCTGATGCCCTGGCTGCCGACCTCGGCAAAGGCTTCCTCGTGGTCGGCGACGTTGTAGATGAACACTTCGCCCTTTTTGCCGTCGCGCGAGCCCTTGACCAGATCGCCGATGCAGGTCTTGCCGGTATAGCCCGCGGCAAGGCTGGCCGGGTCGGGCAGCACCGCCTTGACCACCTTGAGCGGCACCACCTCGAGCCCCTCGGCCGTGGTCACCGGCTGCTCGCTGAGCAGGCCGAGGTTCTTCAGCACCGTGAACACGTTGATGTAATGCTCGCCGAAGCCCATCCAGAAGCGGACGTCGGCCTGCGGATAGCGGGCGGACAGCGAGTGGATCTCGTCATGCCCGGCCAGATAGGCGGTGCGCTTGCCCACCACCGGCAGGTCCCATTCGCGGCCGACCTCGAACATCGCATTCTCGCGCCACTCGCCGCCCTGCCAGGAATACACCGTGCCGGTGAACTCGCGGAAGTTGATCTCGGGGTCGAAGTTGGTGGCGAAATAGCGGCCGTGGCTGCCGGCGTTGATGTCGACGATGTCGATCTCGTCGATCTTGTCGAAATATTCGTCCTCGGCCAGCCGCGCATAGGCGTTGACCACGCCCGGATCGAACCCCGCGCCCAGAATGGCGGTGACGCCGGCCTTTTCGCAGTCCTCGCGCCGCTTCCATTCGTAGTTTTCATACCACGGCGGGGTTTCGCAGATCTTCGCCGGGTCCTCGTGGATGGCGGTGTCGATATAGGCGGCGCCGGTGTCGATGCAGCCCTGCAGCACGGTCATGTTGATGAAGGGGGAACCGACGTTGATCACGATCTTGGCGCCGGTCTTGCGGATCAGCGCGGCCACGGCGGCGCTGTCCATCCCGTCCAGCGTATGGGTGGTGATGGTGCGGCCCGACGCATGGCCCTTGTCCCTGATGCTCTGGACAATGGCGTCGGCCTTGGCGCGGGTGCGGTTCGCCATGTGGATTTCGCCGAAATCATCCGCCCGCTGCGCCACCTTGTGCGCCGCGACCTGTGCGACGCCGCCGGCGCCGATGATGAGGACGTTGGGTTTTGCCACCGCAGCGGTCTCCTTTCCGGGGATCGGGCCAGGGGATCTGGCCGGGAACGGGGTCAGGACAGCGAGTCCCGATAGTCTTCGTACGAGAACGAACGCACCGGGGTGATGGTCCCGTCAGTCTCGCGGATGCAGATGGCGGGCATGGCCACGCCGTTGAACCAGTTCTTCTTGACCATGGTATAGCCGCCCGCATTCTGCACGCTGATGCGGTCGCCGACCTGCAACGGCACCGGGAAACGCGCCTCGCCGAAGATGTCGCCAGCCAGGCAGGACTTGCCGGCGATCTGATAGCCGTGGGCGCCCTCCTGCGGCAAGGTGGCGTTTTCGCGATAGATCAGCAGGTCGAGCATATGCGCCTCGATCGAGCTGTCCACGACGGCGATGCGCTTGCCGTTGTCGAGCAGGTCCAGCACCGTCACCTCCAGCGTGGTGGTGCCGGTGATCGCGGCCTCGCCCGGCTCCAGATAGACCTGCACCCCGAAGCGGTCGGCAAACGCCCGCAGCCGGTCGGCGAGGGCATCCAGCGGATAGCCCTGACCCGTGAAATGGATGCCGCCGCCAAGCGACACCCAGTCGAGCTTCTTCAGGAAATCGCCGAACACGGATTCGATCCGGTCGAGCTGGGTCGAGAACAGGCCGAAATCGTCGTTTTCGCAGTTGTAGTGGATCATCACCCCGCTGATCCGGTCCAGCGCCGATTCCAGCCGCGCCATGTCCCATTCCCCCAGCCGCGAGAATTTGCGCGCCGGGTCGGCCAGGTCGAAGCCGCTGGTGGAAAACCGCGGGTTCAGCCGCAGCCCGCGCGCGATCCCCTGCGCGCGGTCGGCGAAACGGTCCAGCTGGCCCAGGCTGTTGAAGATGATCTTGTCGGCATAGGACACCGCCTCGTCGATCTCGTGATCGGCCCAGGCGACGGAATAGGCGTGGGTCTCGCCCCCGAACTTTTCCCGCCCCAGCCGCAGCTCGTTCAGCGAGGACGAGGTGGTCCCGTCCATGAACCGCGACATCTGGTCGAACACCCCCCAGGTCGCAAAGCATTTCAGCGCCAGCAGGGTTTTCGCCCCCGACCGCTCGCGCAGCCGGGCCATCTTGTCCATGTTCGCCTGAAGCCGCGAGCGGTCGATCAGGTAGAACGGCGTCTGCGGGTCGGTCGGGTGGGTCATGGGCGGCGGAACCCTCGGGGCGGAAAGGGAAAGCCGGGATATAGGCAAGACCGGACCAAGAGACAAGCAGCGCCCGGACCGGCGGCGCGGCGCCCTGTGGCGCGGGGGCATGGGTATTTGGGCCAGAAAGAAGCCGCCGGCGTTCGGGGACACGGTGGGGCTGGCGAAAGCCGCGGTTTCATCCCAGATACGTCTGACCCGAAGACAGGAGAATGCCATGACCGCCCGCGTCGAGGTCTATGCCACCCAGAGCTGCCCCTATTGCATCGCCGCCCGCGCCCTGCTGCGGGGCAAGGGCGTGGAGTACGAGCTGATCGACGTCGGCCGCGAGCCTGCCCGCCGCGCCGAGATGACCCAGCGCGCCAATGGCCGCCGCACGGTGCCGCAGATCTTCATCGACGGGGTGGGCGTCGGGGGGTCCGACGACATCCACGCGCTGGACCGGCAGGGCAAGCTCGACCCGATGCTGGGGCTGTAAGCGATGCTGCGCGCGGCGCTGGTGCAGCTGAATGTCGGCGACGACCCGGCGGCGAATCTGCCGGGGACGCTGGCGTTTGTTGCCGAGGCCACGCGCGGCGGCGCGCAGCTTGTGCTGACGCCCGAGGCGACCAACCTGCTGACCCCGGACCGCGAACGCCAGCGCGCGCTGCTGCGACATGAGGCCGACGACCCGACGCTGGCGGCGCTGCGCACAGCGGCGGCGGAATGGGGGATCTGGCTGTCCATCGGCTCGCTGTCCCTGCGCCACGACGACCCGGACGAGCCGCGCTTCGTCAACCGCAGCTTCCTGATCGCGCCGGACGGACGGATCGCGGCGCGCTATGACAAGATCCACATGTTCGATGTCGACATCGACGGCCGCGCCATCCGCGAAAGCGCGGCCTTCCGCCCCGGCGCGCGGGCAGTGCTGGCGCAGGGGCCGTGGCCGATGGGGCTGACCATCTGCTACGACATGCGCTTTCCGGCGCTTTACCGGCGGCTGGCGCTGGCGGGGGCGCAGCTGCTGACCGTGCCCTCGGCCTTTCATCCGACCACCGGCGCCGCGCATTGGCATGTGCTGCTGCGCGCCCGCGCCATCGAGACCGGCTGTTTCGTGCTGGCCGCCGCCCAGACCGGCACCCACCCCGCCCCCCATAGCCCGGGGCGAGAGCCCCGCCGCAGCTACGGCCATTCGCTGGCGGTCGCGCCCTGGGGCGAGGTGCTGGCCGACGCGGGCACGGCGCCGGGGGTGACGCTGGTCGATCTCGATCCCGCCCGCGTGGCCGAGGCCCGCGCCCGCGTTCCCGCCTGGCGGCACGATCCGGTGATCTGGGGACCATGAGCGACGATCTCGACACCATCCCGGCGCTGGCCGCGAGCCTGTTTGCCGAGCTGCTGGCCAGCGAACAGCTGGCAAGGGCGCTGGTCACCCGCAGCCTGCCCGGCGGGATGCAGCTGTCGCATTTCTCGGTGCTGAACCTGCTGGCGCATCTGAACGAGGAACGCACCCCCGCCCAGCTGGCCGAGGCGTTCCACGTCAACCGCAGCGCCATGAGCAACACGATTTCCCGGCTGGAATGGGCGGGGCACGTCCATGTCCGCCCCGACTGGGACGACGCGCGGCGCAAGTGGGTGGCGATCAGCCCCGCCGGACGGGCGGCGCGCGATGCGGCGCTGGCGGCGTTCCTGCCGCGGATCTCGACCATCGTGCGCGATCTCGGCGCGCCCGAGGTGCGCCGCGCCCTGCCGGTCCTGCGCCGCCTGCGCGAGCGGCTCGAGGATGAAAGCTAGCGCCGGATCCCGGTCATCAGATAGTTCACCGCCAGGTCGCGGGGCGACAGCGACCAGCTCCACCCCAGCGGGTTGAACACCATGCCGGCGCGGTCAACCACCTTGGCACCCGCGGCATCGAACATCGCCGCCAGCTCATCGGGGCGGATGAAGCGGCGCCAGTCGTGGGTGCCGCGCGGCAGCCAGCGCATGATCCATTCCGCCCCCACGATGGCGGCGGCAAAGCTTTGCGGGGTGCGGTTCACGGTCGAGGCGATCAGCACCCCGCCCGGCCGCAGCAGCCGCGCGCAGGTGGCGATGAACTCGGCCGGATCGGCGACATGCTCGACGATTTCCAGCGCCAGCACCACGTCGTAGCCGCCGCCCTCTGCCAGCAGCGATTCGGCGGTGGTGGCGCGATAGTCGATCTGCAGCCCCGACTGCTCGGCATGAAGCCGGGCGATCTCGATGTTCTCCGCGGCCGCGTCGGCGCCGGTGACCTGCGCCCCCAGCCGCGCCATCGGTTCCGACACCAGCCCACCGCCGCAGCCGATGTCCAGCAGCCGCAACCCGTCCAGCGGGCGCAGGCTGCTGCGGTCGCGGGCGAATTCGGCCGCGATCTGGGTGACGATGTATTCCAGCCGCAGCGGGTTCAGCATGTGCAGCGGCTTGAACTTGCCGGCGGGGTCCCACCATTCCTCGGCCATCGCCTGGAACTTGGCGACCTCGGCCCGGTCGATGCTGCTGTGCGCGGTGGTCATGGCCCATCTCCTTCGGCGACCGATTGGCGTCGGCCCGGCGCAGGGTGTATAGCGGAAACATGGACCGCTTGGCAGACCGAAACGCCGCATCATCGTCGCAGGGGCGGCTTTATCCGCAGGTCGAGCCGTTCGACCAGCGCCTGATCGCGCGCGACAACGGCCACCACATCCATGTCGAGCAATGCGGCAACCCCGAGGGGCGGCCGGTGATCGTGCTGCACGGGGGCCCGGGCGGCGGCACCAGCCCGGTGATGCGGCGCTTCTTCGACCCGGCGCATTGGCGGGTGGTGCTGTTCGACCAGCGCGGCTGCGGCCGTTCGCGCCCGCAGGCGTCGGTGGTGGCCAACACCACCGCGCATCTGATCTCGGACATCGACGCGATCGGCCACGCGCTGGCGCTGCCGCCGGCGGTGCTGTTCGGGGGCTCGTGGGGCGCGACGCTGGCGCTGGCCTATGCGCAGGCCCGGCCCGAGGCGGTGTCGGCGCTGGTCTTGCGCGGGGTGTTCCTGGGACGGCAGAGCGAGCTTGACTGGTTCTATGGCGGCGGTGCCGGGCGGTTCTGGCCCGATTTGTGGGAACGCTTCGTCGCGCCGATCCCGCCCGAGGAGCGCGGCGACCTGATCGCCGCCTATCACCGCCGGCTTTTCAGCGGCGACGAGCCGACCGAGACCCGCCACGCCATCCCTTGGCTGGCCTGGGAAAACGCGCTGGCCGGGCTGGACACCCCGACCACCAGCCACATTCCGCCGGCCTATGCCCGCGCCTTCGCCCGGCTGGAAAACCACTATTTCGCGCATCAATGCTTTCTGGAACCCGAGCAGCTGCTGCGCGACCGCCACCGCATCGAGCACCTGCCCGCCGCGATCGTACAGGGTCGCTACGACATGGTCTGCCCGCCGCAAAGCGCGTGGGAGCTGGCGCGCGGCTGGCCGGGGGCGGAGCTGCGCATGGTCCCCGCCTCGGGCCACGCCCTGACCGAACCCCGCATCGCCGCCGAGCTGGTGCGGGTCATGGATGCGATGGCGGCGGCAGGCTGAGCCGTCCACAGTTTCGCGTGGTCAGGGCTCTACCGTGGCGCTCCTCGCTGAAACAGCGCGCCGGGACCCTCCGGCGGAAAACAGCTTCGAGGGTTGCTTCCTGATCCGCCTGCTGTTCTAGATGCCCGCCCCGGGGCCGCTGCCGCGGCCTTCCTCGCTGAAAATGGTCCACCGGACCATTTTCCGGGCGCTCGGAAGCCCCGGGATACTTAACAACCGCCCGAACGAGGGGATGCCGCGCCGTTCTTTCTTGCGCAAATATCCTCCGGGGGTGCGGGGGTGGAAAGCCCCCGCTGCGGCCGCGCCGCCGGAAGCTCAGCTGCCCTTGGGCTTCTGCCGGTCCTTGTGCTTGGCCAGCGCCCCGGTGGGCCGCTTGTTCGAGCGGTCCTTGTAGGGGTTCTTGGTTCCCTGGTCGCGGAAGCTCAGCCGGATCGGGGTGCCGGGCAGGTCGAAATCCGCCCGCAGCCCGTTGACCAGATAGCGCCGATAGGCCTCGGGCAGCTGGTCGGTGTGGGTCGCCATCACCACGAAGCCCGGCGGCCTTGTCTTCACCTGCGTCATGTAGCGCAGGCGGATGCGGCGGCCGCCCGGGGCGGGGGGCGGGTGCGCCTCGGTCATCGCGCTCAGCCACTGGTTCAGCCGTGCGGTGGGGACGCGGCGGTTCCAGACCTCATGCGCGCGCAGGATCGCGGCGTGCAGCCGGTCCAGCCCCTTGCCGGTGCGGGCCGAGACCGTGACCAACGGCGCGCCTTTCAGCTGCGGCAGCAGCCGCTCGAACGCCTCGCGCAGCTCGTTGAGCTTGTGGGGCTTGTCCTCTTCCAGGTCCCATTTGTTGGCGGCGACCACCACTGCGCGACCCTCGGTTTCCGCGAAATCGGCGATGCGCAGGTCCTGCTGCTCAAAGGGGATCGCCACGTCCAGCAGCACCACCACCACCTCGGCAAACCGCACCGCCCGCAGCCCGTCGGCGACCGAGAGCTTTTCCACCTTGTCGGTGATCCGCGATTTCCGCCGCATCCCCGCGGTGTCGAAGATGCGGGTCGGAGTGCCCATGAACTCGGTCCGCACGGAAATCGAATCGCGGGTGATCCCGGCCTCGGGGCCGGTCAGCAGCCGGTCCTCGCCGATGATCTTGTTGATCAGCGTGGATTTCCCTGCGTTCGGCCGCCCGATCACCGCGATCTGCAGGGGGCGGGCGGCGCTGGGGCGCCAGTCCTCGGCGCCCTCGCCCGATTCGGCCTCGGCCTCGGTCAGCGTCACCTCGACGGCGGGGGCGATGGGGGCGGGGCGTTCGCTTTCCACAATCTCGGACAGCGGCTTGAGGACGCGGTAGAGATCCTCCATCCCCTCGCCATGCTCGGCCGAGATCTGGAGCGGCTCGCCCAACCCCAGCGCCCAGCCCTCGGAGGCGCCGGCTTCCCCCGCAGCGCCCTCGGCCTTGTTGGCGGCCAGGATCACGTGCTTGGCGCGCTTGCGCAGGATGTCGGCGAAATATTCGTCGGCGGCGGTCACGCCGACGCGGGCGTCGATCACGAACAGGCAGATGTCGGATTCGTCGACCGCGCGTTCGGTCAGCCGCCGCATCCTTCCCTGCAGGCTGTCGTCCTCGACCATTTCCAGCCCGGCGCTGTCGATCACGACAAAGCGCAGGTCGCCCAGCCGTGCGTCGCCTTCGCGCAGGTCGCGGGTGACGCCGGGCTGGTCATCGACCAGCGCCAGCCGCTTGCCGACCAGGCGGTTGAACAGGGTGGACTTGCCGACATTCGGGCGCCCGACGATGGCGAGGGTAAAGCTCATCAGCGATAGGCGTGCAGATGGCCGTCCTGGCCGGTGACGTAAAGCGTGCCGCCCGACACGACCGGCGCGGTCGCCGCACCGCCGGGGATCGCCGCCTGCCCGACCAGCCCGCCCGAGCGCGGGTCGAAGGCGCGCAGATAGCCGTCGGACGAGGCGACGAACAGCCGCCCCCCGGCCAGCACCGGCCCGTAATGCGCATGGATCGCGGCCTGTTTCCTGGTCTTCTGCTCGACGAACAGCGGCAGGGGGGTGGCAAAGATGCGGCCGCCGGTCTGCGCGTCCAGCCGCACCAGCTCGGCCTGGTCGTTCACCGCAAAGACCGAGCCGCCGGCCAGCACCACCGGGCTGTTGGCACCATCGCGACCCGACCACAGCACCGCGCCGCTGTCGCGGTCAAAGGCGTTGATCCGCCCCGAGGACGACCCCGCCAGCACCACGTTCCCCGCAATCACCGGGTCGCCGGTCAGGTCGCGGATAAAGGCGATGGCCCGGCCCAGCCGCGAGCCGGCGACTTGCGCGCTCCACCGTTCGGCGCCGGTGGCGGTGTCCACGGCCAGCAGCTGCCCCGAGGCGAAGGGGAAGATCACCTGCCCCCCCGCCACCGCCGGGGCCGAGACCCCGGTCACGCCCGAGGGCGCGCTGATGCCGGAAACCGTCCACAGCACCTTGCCGTCCTCGGCCCGCACCGCCCAGCCGGTGGCGTTGCGCGCCGCGACATAGACCACCCCGCTCGCGGCCGTGGGGGCGCCGCCGATGGGCGCCTGCACGCGCTGGCGCCACAGCACCCGGCCGCTGGCCGCGTCCAGCGCCACCAGCTCGCCATAGCCGGTGGTCACGAAGACCCGGCCCGCTTCATAGGAAATGCCGCCGCCCGACACCCCGTCGCCGCTTTCGGCCGCGGGGCGCAGATCGGCGATCCACGCGGTGCCGCCCGACAGCGCGGTGGCCACCACCTGCGCGCGGCTGTCCAGCGTGAAGACGCGCCCCCCCGCCACCACCGGGTCGGCGGTGATGCGGTGGCGCTTGCCCGAGGGCTGGCCGATCGGCGCCGACCAGATCCGCTGCAGCCCGCCGCCCGCCAGCGCCGCGTGCGGCATCAGATGCGCCGCATTCGCCGCCCGCGTGGTCCATTCGGTCGACACCGGCGCCGCAAGGTTCAGCGCGGTCGAGGTCACGCCCGGCTCGCCCAGCACCGCCGGGCCTTCGGCCGAGGCGATGTCGCGGGGGTCGAGCCGCTCGCCGGTCAGGATCACTTCGCGCGGGGCACAGGCCGACAGCGCGGCGACGGCAACCATCGGGGCGATCAGGGGCAGCAGCGCGTTCAGTCTGGACATCTGTGGCTCCGGTGCGGTGCAGGCGGTGGGTCGGCGGTCAAGGGGGTCGGCAGAGGCTCAGTCCTCGTCGGCGGGCTGGACCACCTCGGGGGCGAGCGTGGGGTCGGGGGCGGTCTGGCTGGCGGCCTCGGGGTCGGGGTCGGCGCCCAGCGTCACCAGATGGTCGGCCAGGCGCTGGCGCATCTGAGGGCTCAGCCCGTTCATCTTCTGGATCTGGCGGATCAGGGTGACGGCATCCTGGCTGCGCCCGGCCCCCGACAGCGCCACGGCCTTGAGCTCGAGCGCGATCATCTCGAACGGGGCGCCGGGCGCCGACAGGCGCGACAGCGCCGCATCGCGGGCGGCGGGGTCCATGTCGGGGCCCTGCGCAATCACCGATTTCAGCGCCGCGAGGTCGCGAATCACCACGTCATTGCCGGCGGCGGTGGCGGCGGTGTCATAGCGCTGCGCGGCGGCGGCAATGTCGCCGGCCTCGACCAGCGCATTCCCGGCCAGGATGTCGCGCAGCACCGCCTGGCGCGGGTTGTCCGCCGCCACCGCAGCAATGGCGGCGGCGCGGGCGGCCGCGTCCTCGCCCGCCGATTGCGCGGCCAGGATCGCATCGCCGAATGCCTGCGCCGAGGCGGTGTCGCGGGCGCGGTCGTATTCGCGCCATGCGGCGCCCCCCACCAGTGCCACCACCAGCAGCCCTGCGATCCAGCCATAGCGGCGCATCATCTGGAACAGCCGGTCCCGGCGCAGATCCTCGGTCACCTCGTCGATGAAATGGTCGTTCTGGTTCGCCATGAAGGGTCCGCGCCTGCCTTGATCCGGTTTTTGCCCTTCTACACATGCGGCCGGGGGTTTGCCAACGCCCGCGCGGCGGCACCGGCAGCGACGCGGGCAACGGCAGGGCGGCGCGCGGGGCCGCAGGCAGGCCGGTGGAACCCTATCCGCTTGACCCGCGTTCGGCCGGCAGCGAGACTGCCCGCCGGCTGGACGAGCCACGCTCGAGGCTCTGCCCGAAACTCATTGAAAGGATTGAGACCCATGGCTTTCACTCTGCCCGATCTGCCCTATGCCCACGACGCTCTGGCCGGCGGGGGCATGTCGCGGGAAACCCTGGAATACCACCACGACAAGCACCACAAGGCCTATGTCGACAAGCTCAACGAGCTGATCGCCGGGACCGAGTGGGAAAATGCCTCACTCGAGGACATCGTGCGCGGCAACTACAAGGACGGCGCGGTCGCCCAGAACGGCATCTTCAACAACGCCAGCCAGCACTGGAACCACGCGCAGTTTTGGGAAATGATGACCCCCACCCCCGGCGCCATCCCCGGAGAGCTGGAAAAGGCGCTGACCGAAAGCTTTGGCTCGGTCGACGAATTCAAGAAGAAATTCGCCGAGGCCGGCGCCGGCCAGTTCGGCTCGGGCTGGGCCTGGCTGGTCAAGGACCAGGACGGCAGCCTGAAGGTCACCAAGACCGAGAACGGCGTGAACCCGCTGTGCTTCGGCCAGACCGCGCTGCTGGGCTGCGACGTGTGGGAGCACAGCTACTACATCGACTTCCGCAACGCCCGGCCGAAATACCTGGAAAACTTCCTGGGCAAGCTGGTGAACTGGGAAAACGTCGCCTCGCGGATGTGATCGCGCGGGACTGAAGACGTGATTGCGAGGGCCCGCCGAGACTGGCGGGCCCTTTGCTTTCGGCGCCACCGGAGCGGGGGTTTCCACCCCATCGTCGTATAGGGCGATCCCCGGAGGATATTTTGGCACCAAAGACGATCGGGAGGGGCGCCGGATCCGCACTGGCCCCGCCAGCGGCGGTGCGGGGCCAGGAAGCTGCGGCAGCGCCGCGGCCCGGGATCACTCCGCCGGGGCGGGCGCGGCGGGGGCGGGCTCGACCGGCACGACGGCGGGGGGCACCTCGGTGCCTTCCGGGGCGCCGGGGCGCAGCCCGTCGCCGGTGACGCCGGCCGGGGCGCCCTCGATGCCCAGCGCGGCCGGGCTGTCGGGCGTCGGCACCGGCCTCTGGATCGGGACGAGCATGAAGAACAGCACCGCCGCCAGGATGACGGCGGCAACGCCGAGAATGAGGGGCCAGATGCCGATGCCGGAAGTTTCGCGGGGTAAAGCCATTGGAAGCACCTTTGGAACAGATCCGGGCCCGCGCCGGATCGTCCGGTGCGGGCCACCGTGGGACTGTCCCAACGCCGCGACCCGCGCCGCGGTTTCGGCCTGCATCGCGGGGGCGTTGCCGCCCCCGCGCCGGGAATCAGTTGCCGGTGGTTTCGGCGTCGGCTGCCGGCTCGACCTCGACCGCCGGGGTCTCTGCCTCGGCGGCATCGTCGGCCGCGTCTTCGGCAACGTCGTCGGCGTCGTCGGCCGCGTCATCGGCGGCGTCGTCCGTCACAGGCTCGACGGTGACGGGCGCGTCAGCCGCCGGGGCATCGGCGGCAGGCGCCTCGACGGCAGGGGCTTCCACGACCGGGGCGGTCTCGACCGAGACATCGCCCGCCGGGGTCGGTGCATCCGAACCGAAATACCAGAAGGCCGCCGCCGCCGCGACGACCACCGCGCCGACGAGGTACCACAGGTTCTTGCTTTCGTTGGTCGAGGCCATTTCAATTACTCCGTTGATATGGCCCGACTCATACGCTGCGGCGCAGCAATATCAAGCGCCATCAGCGCGATAGTCGCCGCGCTGCGGTTTTTCACCGCGGAAACCGCCCGCGCCCGACCCGGCCCCACGCGCGCGTGAACTGCCTGCGGCCTCGCAGCGCTTTCGCCCGGCGGCGAAACTGCCTATCACCCCGGGGACACAAGCGAGGCGGCGATGTTCTGGATCATTTCGGCGGCAATGACCTTGGTGGTGGCGGGGGCGATCCTGCGGCCGTTCCTGCGTGGCGGACAGGCCCGGGCCATTCCCGCCGCCGCCTATGACCTGGGGGTCTATCGCGACCAGCTGCGCGAGGTCGACCGCGACGTGAAGCGCGGCGTGCTGACCGAGGCCGAGGCCGGGCGGCTGCGCACCGAGATCGGGCGCAAGATCCTCGACGCCGACCGGGCGCTGAGCCGCCATGCCGCGGGCGACGGCCCGGCGGCGCGGCCGTGGCTGGCGGTGGCGCTGCTGGTGCTGGCGGTGGCCGCCAGCGCCGCGGTCTACTGGCGCGAGGGCAGCCCGCGGATGCCGGACGTGCCGCTGAAGGGCCGTATCGCCGCCGCCGACGCAAGGCTTGCCGCCCTGCCCGCGCAGGCCGAGCTGGAGGCGCGCGCCCCCGTGCGCGAGCCTCCGGTCGCCGACCCCGAATATGCGCAGCTGATCGAGAAGCTGCGCGAGGCCGTGGCGCGCAACCCCGACGACCAGCAGGGGCTGGAGCTGCTGGCCGAGCACGAAGCGCGGCTGGGCAATATCGCCGCTGCGACCGAGGCGCAGACCCGGCTGATCGCCCTGCGCGGCGACGCGGCCGAGCCCTTCGACCACGCGCGGCTGGCGTTGCTGCGGGTCGAGGCGGCGGGGGGCGTGGTCTCGGCCGAGGCCGCCGCCGAGGTGGCGACCGCGCTGCGCCTGGACCCGCGGCTGCCGCAGGCCCGCTATCTGCAGGGGCTGGCCTATGCGCAGAACGACCGGCCGGACCTGGCCTTCGAGCTGTGGCGCGACCTGCTGGAAACCTCGGCCCCCGGCGCGCCCTGGAACCTGACCATCCGCCAGCTGATGCCCGAGCTGGCCTGGTTCGCCGGCCATCCCGAATACCGCCCGCCGGAAGCGGCCGCGCCGGGGATGCCCGCCCTGCCCGGCCCCGATGCCGACGCCATGGCCGCCGCCGGCGAGATGAGCGCCGAGGAACGCGAGCAGATGGTCCGCGGCATGGTCACCAACCTGGAAACCCGGCTGGCGACCGAGGGCGGCACCCCCGAGGAATGGGCGCGGCTGATCACCTCGCTGGTGCGGATCGGCGACGATTCCCATGCGCAGGAGATCCTGGCCGAGGCACGGGCGCGCTTCGGCGCCACCCCGGAAGCCGCCGCGGTGATCGAGGCCGCCGCGGCCGAGGTCGGGCTGGACGGCAACGCCGAGGCGGGCGCAGACGCCGGACCCGCGGCCGCACCCACTCCCGCCGCCGCGGCGGCAGCCGAATGATCTGCGAGCGGATCGAGGATTTCGCCGCCGCCCTGCCCCGCACCGGCGCCATCGCCGGGCTGGACCTGGGGACCAAGACCATCGGCGTAGCGGTCAGCGACGGGCTGCGCAGCGTCGCCTCGCCCCTGACGGTGATCCGGCGGCAGAAATTCACCCTGGACGCCGCCGAGCTGCTGCGCATCGCCGCCGAGCGCGGGCTGGCCGGTCTGGTGCTGGGCCTGCCGCGCAACATGGACGGCACCGAAGGCGCGCGCGCGCAATCCACCCGCGCCTTCGCCCGCAACCTGGAACGGCTGACCCCCCTGCCGCTGGCCTTCTGGGACGAGCGCCTGTCCACCGTCGCCGCCGAACGCGCCCTGCTCGAGGCCGACGCCTCGCGCCGCAAGCGCGCCGAGGTGATCGACCAGGTGGCCGCCGCCTATATCCTGCAAGGCGCGCTGGACCGGCTGGGCTATCTGGAATGAGCGTCGAAAGCCCCTGCCTGAACATCTGCACGCTCGACCGCGACACGAGGACCTGCACCGCCTGCCTGCGCACGCTGGAGGAAATCGGCGGCTGGAGCCGGATGAGCGACGCCGAAAAACGCCGCGTGCTGGACCGCATCGCTGCGGAGACCCGCTGAGGCCGCGCGCCGCAAGCGGGGGCCAGCCCCCGCACCCCCGGGATATTTTAGAACCGCCCGAAGATCAGGCGTCGTGCTGCCACCTTTCTCGCTGGAAACACTCCTCCGGCTGTTTTCCGGCCGCTCAGAAGCCGGGGTATTTCCAGCAAGATGAAAGGTAAGGACGCGGCGCGGTGTCCCCTCTTTGGGGCTGTTCGTGAATATCCCGGGGCTTCCGAGCGCCCGGAATAGGAGGCGGATCAGAAAACAGCCCACAAGGCTGTTTCCCCGCCGGATGGTCCGGTGGATCATTTTCAGCGAGGAAGGCCGCTGCAGCGGCCCGGGGCAGAGCCCCGGTGATAGCGGCTGGAACTGCAAGCGGATCAGGGAACAGCCCCGAGGCTGTCTCTCGTCGGATGCTCCGGCTGACCGCTTTCAGCGAACAAGGCCGTGGCCGCTGACCGAGCAGCACCCCACGCGGCACTGCGGCTTGCAGGCAAGGCGAAACTCTGGCACGGCCGGGGCATGGCCGATCCCGTTTCGCACCCCGTCACCGCGGCTTATGACCGCATCGTCGCCGAAGGGCGGATCAAGGACGACGCCGCCCAGCGCGCGGTGCTGCCGGCGCTCGACCGGCTGGTCGCGGCGGTGGCGCGCGCGCCGGCGGCCAGCAAGCCCGGCGGGCTTCTGGGCCGCATCTTCGGGGCGGCCGCCAAGCCTCCGCCCGGTCCGGTGGCGCGCGGGGTTTACCTGTGGGGGGGCGTCGGGCGCGGCAAGTCGATGCTGATGGACCTGGTGGTCGGCGCCGCACCCATCGCGGAAAAGCGCCGCGTCCATTTCCACGAGTTCATGCAAGAGGTCCAGGCCGGGCTCAACGACGCCCGCCTGCGCGGCGACGCCGATGCGGTGCGCCCGGTGGCCGAGTCCATCGCCGCTTCGACCCGGCTTTTGTGCTTCGACGAGATGCAGATCACCGACATCGCCGATGCGATGATCGTGGGGCGGCTGTTCCAGCTCTTGTTCGAGAAAGGGGTGACGGTGGTCACCACCTCGAACCGGGTGCCCGAGGATCTGTACAAGAATGGCCTCAACCGCCAGCTTTTCCTGCCCTTCATCGCGCTGATCCGGGAACGGATGCAGGTGATCCGGCTCGATTCCGACCGCGACCACCGGCAGGGCCGGGCCGCGGGCGGGCAGGTCTGGTTCACGCCCGAGGACGGCAACCGCCGCGCCACGCTGGACGAGATCTGGGACGAGCTGACCGGCGCCGCCCCTGCCCGCCCGCGCGCGCTGGAACTCAAGGGCCGCAGCGTCACCATTCCGGCCGCGCATGAACGGGTGGCCCGGGCGGATTTCTATGACCTCTGCGGGCGGCCGCTGGGACCGGCGGATTACCTGGCCATCGCCGAGGCGTTCGATGCGCTGATCATCGACGATATCCCCTGGCTGGGCCCGGGGAACTACGACATGGCGAAACGCTTCGTCACCCTGATCGACGCGCTCTACGAGGCCAAGGTCAAGCTTTACGCCTCGGCCGCCGCCGAGCCCGAGCGGCTCTACCCCGAGGGTCGCGGCGCCTTCGAATTCGAACGCACCGCCAGCCGCCTGAACGAGATGCAGGCCGCCGACTGGGCCTCGGATCGCGCTACTGGCGAAACCGCGCCCTAACCGTTTTTGCGCAGCCGCGCCCCGCCGGATGGGCAGCGGCCAGCGCCGCGACCGCCTGCGCCACATCGGGCGTGATGCTGGCGGGAATGCCGACCTTGCGGGCAAAACCGGCCATGTCCCCGGATCGTTACAGACGAAACCGTGCCCTAGCCGTTTTCGCGCAGCACACGCCCGGCCAGATACAGCGAGCCGCAGATCAGCAGCCGCGCCCCCGGATGGGCAGCGGCCAGCGCCGCAACCGCCTGCGCCACGTCGGGCGCGGTGCTGGCGGGGATGCCGACATCGCGGGCAAAAGCGGCGGTGTCGTCGGCCGAGAGCGTCGCGGCCTCGCCCGCGATGCTGACCGCGGTCAGGGTTTCCACCTGCGGCGCCAGTGCGCGCAGATAGCCGCCGACGTCCTTGGTGTTCAGCATCCCGCAGATCAGATGTGTGGGCCGCGGCGGCAATTCGGCCAGCGTCGAGGCGACCGCCTGCCCTCCGGCCGGGTTGTGGCCGCCGTCGAGCCACAGCTCGCAGCCCGCCGCCGCCGCCACCAGCGGCCCGTGGCGCAGCCGCTGCATCCGCGCGGGCCATTCGACCCCGGTCATCGCCGCTGCGGCCTCGGCCTGGCCGAAGCCCAGCTCGCGCAGCGCCGCCACCGCGGTGCCGGCGTTGCCGGTTTGGAACGGCCCCGGCAGCGCCGGCAGCGGCAGGTCGAGGAGCCCGCGCTCGTCCTGGAACACCAGCGCCTCGCCCTCGCGCGCGATGGTCCAGTGCTGGCCGGCGACCGACAGCGGGCAGCCGAGCCGGGCGGCGCGCGCCTCGATCACCGCCAGCGCCGCATCCTCTTGCCGGGCCACCACGCAGGGCGCCCCGCGCTTGAGGATACCGGCTTTCTCGCCGGCGATCTCGGGCAGGGTCTCGCCCAGATATTGCGTGTGGTCGATGCTGATCGGGGTGAGGATCGTCAGCCGCGGCCGCGCCACCACGTTGGTCGCATCCAGCCGCCCGCCCAGCCCGACCTCGAGCAGGGTGAAATCCGCAGGCACCCGCGAAAACGCCAGGAATGCGGCGGCGGTGGTCACCTCGAAAAACGTGATCGGGCGGCCGGCGTTGACCGATTCGACCTCGGCCAGCGTCGCGGCCAGCATGTCGTCGGGGATCAGTGCGCCTGCCAGCCGGATACGCTCGTTGAACCAGGCCAGATGCGGCGAGGTATAGGCGTGGACCCGCAGCCTCGCCGCTTCCAGCCCCGCGCGGATGAAGGCTTGGGTCGAGCCCTTGCCGTTCGTCCCCGCCACATGGATCACCGGCGGCAGTCGGTCCTGCGGGTCGCCCAGATCGGACAGCAGCCGCTGCACCCGGTCCAGCGACAGGTCGATCACCTTGGGATGCAGCGCGGTCAGGCGCTGCAGGATGGCATCGACGGCGGCGGTCAACTCAGTCGCGCCCGGTGGCAGGGGGCGCGGGCTCGGCGCCGTTTTCGGCGGTTTCCGGTGCGGCGGGCGGGGTCGAGGCCGGCGCGGCCGGCAGGGCCGAGGGCAGCACCCCGGGCGCCGGCAGGTCGGCCACCACCGGCGCCGACAGCCCGCCCAGCATCCGCAGGATCGAGATCAGCTCCTCGCGCAGCTTCTTGCGATGGGTCACCCGGTCCAGCATCCCGTGTTCCAGCAGGTATTCGGCGCGCTGGAAACCCTCGGGCAGCTTCTCGCGGATGGTCTGCTCGATCACCCGCGGGCCGGCGAAGCAGATCAGCGCGTTGGGCTCGGCGATCTGGATGTCGCCCAGCATGGCGTAGCTGGCGGTGACGCCGCCGGTGGTCGGATGGGTCAGCACCACGATATAGGGCAGCCCGGCCTCTTTCAGCATCTGCACCGCGACGGTGGACCGCGGCATCTGCATCAGCGACAGGATGCCTTCCTGCATCCGCGCACCGCCGGCGGCGGAAAACAGCACCAGCGGGCGGCGCGTCGCCACCGCGCGTTCGGCGGCGGCGATGATGGCGTTGCCGACATACATCCCCATCGAGCCGCCCATGAAGTTGAAATCCTGCGCGGCGGCAACGATCGGGGTGCGCCCCATCTCGCCCTCGGCGACCAGCATCGCCTCTTTCTCGCCGGTGGATTTCTGCGCGGCCTTCATCCGCTCGGGGTATTTCTTCTGGTCGCGGAACCCCAGCGGGTCGGCCAGCGGCTCGGGCACCTTGACCTCGACGAAGACCCCGCCGTCGAACAGCGCGGTGAACCGCGCGCGCGGCGAGATCGCCAGATGGTGATCGCAGTTCGAGCAGACGTTGAGGTTGTCGGCCAGTTCCCGGTGAAACAGCATCGTCCCGCATTCGGGGCATTTGGTCCACAGGTTCTCGGGCACTTCGCGCCGCGAAAACAACGAGTTGATGCGCGGCCGGACGTAGTTGGTGATCCAGTTCATCCTGTTGCCCCTGCCTGACGGTTCGGGCGTGAAATAGGCCGCCGGAACGGATGATGCAACGCAAAGCCGGAATCCGGGGGCGGCCATGGACTACCGCACCGGCGCTGCACGCCGCGCCGACCCTTGGGACCGGGGCGCTGCCCCGGGCCCCTGCCGCGGCCTTCCTCGCTGAAAATGGTCCACCGGACCATTCTCCGGGCGCTCGGAAGCCCCGGGATATTTAAGAACCGCCCGAAAGAGCGGACAGCGCAATCTGCCACCTTCTTTCATCTTGCAAGAAATATCCTCGGGGGTCCGGGGCAGACAGCCCCCGCTCGGGCCGCGCCACCCAAGCCCGCTTGCCATCCCGCCCGCTGCGCGGCAATCACCGCGGCATGGACGGGACGGACTGGGACAGGATCGCCGCAGGGATGCGGGCCGGGTTGCCGGTGGCGCTGGGGTATCTGCCCGCGGCCTTCGCCTTTGGCGCCGCGGCCAGTGCCATCGGGCTGAGCGCGCCCGAGGTCGGCGCCATGTCGGCCATCGTGTTTTCCGGCGCCAACCAGGCGTTCCTGCTGGCCGCGATTCCCGCAGGGATGCCGGTCGTGCTGATGGTGGCGCTGACCGCCGCCGCCAGCCTGCGGCACCTGCTTTACGGGCTGGTGCTGCGCGACCGCATCGGCGGCAGCCGTCCCCAGCGCGCCGCATTCGCCTATGGGCTGACGGATGAGGTGTTCGCCACCGCCCTTGCCGCCAGCACCGGCGATCATGGAAAGGCTCGTCCCGGCGGCCGCTGGCTGATCGGGCTGGCCCTGACCGCCTGGGCGGCGTGGAGCCTGGGCAGCGTTGCCGGCGCCGCCGCGGGCGACGCGCTGCGGCGCTTAAGCGAATCGGCCGCCGCCGCCATGGGCTTTGCCCTGCCCGCGCTGTTCATCGGGCTGATGCTGGGCGCCCTGCGGCGCGAGGTCGCGGTGCCGGTGGCGCTTGCCGCCGCCATCGCCGCGCTGGCCGTGCTGTCGGGCCATGCGCAGCTGGCCATCCCCGGCGGTGCGCTGGCGTGCCTGAGCGCAAGGTGGTTCCGTTGAGCGCGGCGCTGTGGCTCGCCTTTGCCGTGATCGGGGCGCTGACCTATCTGACCCGCGCCCTGCCGCTGCTGTCGCGCCGCCGCGGCAGCGGGGCGCCGCCGCCTGCGTGGCTGGACGCGCTCGGCCCCTGCATCCTCGCCGCCATCGCCGTCGCCGTGCTGCTGCCCGAGGCCCGCGCCGCGCTGGCCGCCGACGCCTGGCGCCCCTTTGCGCTGGGATCGGCCGCCGCCGCCGCGGTCATGCTGTGGCGACGCGATGCCGGGCTGGCGACGCTGGCCGGGGTTGCGGCCTATTGGCTGGCGATCTGAGACAGCGCCCTTCCCCCGTCCCAGCACCCTTGCCCGCCGCGCCCTGCGGGACTATTCCACCTTCAGCCAGAGGGGATTGCCATGAAGAACACGCGCTTCGACAAGTCGAAACTGCCCAGCCGTCACGTCACCGAGGGGCCGTCGCGTGCCGCGCATCGCAGTTATCTTTACGCGATGGGCATCACCGAAGAGGAAATCCACCAGCCCTTCGTCGGCGTCGCCACCTGCTGGAACGAGGCCGCGCCCTGCAACATCGCCCTGAACCGCCAGGCGCAGTCGGTGAAGATGGGCGTCAAGAAGGGCGGCGGCACGCCGCGCGAGTTCACCACCATCACCGTGACCGACGGCATCGCCATGGGGCACGAGGGGATGCGCTCGTCGCTGGCCTCGCGCGATGCCATCGCCGATACGGTGGAACTGACCATGCGCGGCCATTGCTACGACGCGCTGGTCGGGCTGGCGGGCTGCGACAAGTCGCTGCCGGGGATGATGATGGCGATGGTGCGGCTGAACGTGCCCTCGGTCTTCATCTACGGCGGCTCGATCCTGCCGGGCAAGTACAAGGGTCGCGACATCGTGGTCCAGGACATGTTCGAGGCCGCCGGCCAGCACGCCGCCGGGCTGCTGTCGGATGCGGAACTGGCGATCATGGAAAAACTGGCCTGCCCCTCGGCCGGGGCCTGCGGCGGCCAGTATACCGCCAACACCATGGCCTGCGTGTCCGAGGCGATCGGGCTGGCGCTGATGAACTCGTCGGGGGCGCCGGCGCCCTATGAATCGCGCGACGCGTTCGGGGATGCCTCGGGCGTGGCGGTGATGAACCTGCTGGAAAAGAACATCCGCCCCCGCGACATCGTGACCCGCAAGTCGCTGGAAAACGCCGCCCGCGTGGTCGCCTGCACCGGCGGCTCGACCAACGGCGGGCTGCACCTGCCGGCCATCGCGCATGAGGCGGGGATCGACTTCGACCTGTTCGACGTCTGCGACATCTTCCACGACACCCCCTATTTCGTGAACCTGCGCCCGGGCGGCGAATATGTCGCCAAGGACCTGTACGAGGCCGGCGGCATCCCGGTGGTGATGAAGGAGCTGGCCCGCGAAGGCCTGCTGCATCTGGACTGCATCACCGCATCCGGCCGCACCCTGGGCGAAGAGCTGGACGACATCCGGGGCGAGCCCGACGGCCGCGTGATCCACCCCGTCGCCAACCCGCTCAGCAAGACCGGCGGCGTGGTCGGGCTGCGCGGCAACCTTGCCCCCGACGGGGCCATCGTCAAGGTCGCCGGCATGGCCGAGGAAGACCAGATCTTCACCGGCCCGGCGCTGGTCTTCGAATGCGAGGAAGACGCGTTCGAGGCGGTGCAGAACCGCACCTACCAGGAAGGCTGCGTCTTCGTCATCCGCAACGAGGGCCCCGCCGGCGGCCCGGGGATGCGCGAGATGCTGGCCACCACCGCGGCGCTGTCCGGCCAGGGCATGGGCAAGAAGGTCGCGCTGATCACCGACGGCCGGTTTTCCGGCGCCACCCGCGGCTTCTGCGTGGGCCACGTCGGCCCCGAGGCCGCGCATGGCGGCCCGATCGCGCTGATCCGGAACGGCGACATGATCACCATCGACGCGATCAAAGGCGAGATCTCGGTGGACCTGTCCGACGAGGAACTCGCCCGCCGCAAGCAGGACTGGGCCGGCCCGCGCAAGACCGACTATGCCTCGGGGGCGCTGTGGAAATACGCGCAGCTGGTGGGCTCGGCCCGCTACGGCGCCGTCACCCACCCCGGCGCCAAGGAAGAAACCCACGTCTACATGGACCAGTGACGGGACGGGGGCTATGACGGAGCGGCGGCGATGAAGCTGCGCCCGCGGCGCTGGCTGGCCGACCGGCTGCGGCTGCACGGCTGCGGACAATGGGACGCCTTGGCCGAGCGGGCCGGGGCGCTGCCGCCGGGGCGGCTGCGGCGGCTGCGCGACGAGGGCCGGGCGCTGCGCCGCGACCTCGACCGTTTCATCGCCCGCGCGCAGCTGCGGCTGGACGGGACCGGGCGGGCGGCGGATGTGCCGCATCTGCCGCCGGGCACCGACTGGCGCTGGCGCCCGGGGGTGCTGCTGGCGCGGCTGGACCGCCCCGGCATCGCCGCCCCCGACAGCGGCACCCGGCTGGGCGAGGAAACCGGCCTCTGGCACGACTGCGATTCGCGGGCGCTGGTGCTGCGGCAGCTGCCCAACCGCTCGGCCGCCGACCTGGCCCCCTATGGGCTGCAGCTGGAAACCATGGGGTTCCGGGGCAGCTATCTGTCCATCGCCATCGACTTGCCGCCGGAAAGCCTTGCCGGGCTGACGCGCGGCCATATCCTGCGGCTGGACAGCGTGCTCAGCGTCGAACGCCCGCTCAGCATCTTTGCGCGGCTGAACATCGGCCACGGCCCGAACACCGACAGCGCCCTGCGCCACCTGGGCGATTTCCGCCCCGACGAGACCACGCCGAGGGTGGTCGAGTTCGACCTGCATTATCTCGACATCAACGAGCGGCGGCTGGAAAAGATGTGGCTCGACCTGATCTTCGAGGCGCCGCAGATGAACGCGGCCCGGATCCGCGACCTGTTCCTGTCGCGCCACCCCCGCGCCCAGGTCTGACAAAGGAAACGCCATGCCCGGACGGATCACCGCCGCAGATGTCTCGTCGCTGGGGCTTCGCCGCGGGGTGTGGGAATGCACCTGGCGCAGCGCCGCCCCGCCGCCGCGCGTGGCGCTGACGCTCGAGGGGCGCACGGTGGCGCTGGCCCAACTGACGCCTGAGGGCGAAGGCAGCTGGCGCGCCAGCGCCCGGATTCCCCCGGAAACCCTGGCCGACGGCGCCCAGACCTATCTGCTGGTCGCCGACGACGGCGACGGCACCGAGGACCCCCGCCCCGGCGCCACCCGCCTGGCGCATCTGCCGCTGCTGGCCGGCGAGGCGCTGGCCGACGATCTGCGCGCCGAGATCGACCTGCTGCGGGCCGAGATGGACCTGCTCAAACGCGAACTCCGCCGCCTCGCCACGGGCTGAGCCGAGCTGCCGCGCGTCCCGCGGCAGCAGGACTGCGGCGGCAGGACTGCGGCGGCAGGACTGCGGCGGCCCGGCTGAAAGATGCCGCGGCTGGTGGGATACCGCAGCTGCTCGCAACTCCCCGGCGCCCGGCATGATGCCCGTTCAGGACCCCGTAGCTGGACCTGCCCAAACCCGAACTCCGCCGCCTCGCCACTGGCTGAGCCGAGCTGCCGCGCGTCCTGCGGCGACAGGATTGCAGCGGCCCGGCTGAACGATGCCGTGGCGCCCGGGCTACCGCAGCTCCCGGCACTCCCCGGCGCCCGGTCAGGACGCCGTGGCTGCTGTCCGGCTGCCGCCCCGGCTGCCCGCCGCTGCCCACTGTCCCTTGCTTTCGAACGCCCGGGAAACGACGCCGCACAGCCCGCAAGGCCCCCGCCTGTCCTCTTTCATCTTGCCTCACATAGCCCCGGGCTTCCCAGCGCCCGAAACAGGAGGCGGGTCAAAGAACAGAAGGCCGTTACCCGCTTTCCGGCTTACTTTGTAAAAATATCCCGTTCTTTCTTGTAAGAACATTTCTGCCTCCCTGCACCCGGAACAGGGGGCGAGTTAGAAAACAGAAGCCCGTTACCGGCTTTCCCGGCTTCGTCGTTCTTGCAAATACCGGCTTTCCCGGCACCCACAACAGGGGGCGGCTCAGGCAACAGAACCCCGTTTACCCGCTCTCCTTCTTCCTTGTAATAATATCCCGGGGGTGCGGGGACTAGCCCCGCTCGGACGGTGTCGAAATCACCCCTGTCGCCAATAGGAATATCCGCCGATCTCGGAAAACCCCAGCCGCGCGTAGAATGCGCGCGCGACCGCGTTGTCCTCGGTCACCGACAGGCCCAGCTGCGCCGCGCCTTGCGCGCGGGCAAAGCGGGCGGCGCGGCGCACCATCCAGGCGCCCAGGCCGCGGCCGCGCCATTGCGGCAGCACCGCCAGCGCGTGCATCAGCGCGACCTCGCCCTGCACGGCGACGAAACAGGCCCCGGCGGCGCGGTCGTCCATCCGGCCGATGATCGCGGCCTTGGGGGTCTGCACCCGCTCCATGATCGCCTGCCGCTCGGGGCCGACGTCGCAGGCCAGCCACAGCTCGCGCTGGATCGCCAGCGGCGGCCACAGCGCCATGGCGGTGACCGAGGGGATCTCGGGCTCGCACAGCGGCGCCACCGGGCTGGACAGGATCAGCGTCGGCTCGCTCTCGGCGTAGCCGCGCCGGCGCAGCGCGTGGGCCAGCGCCGCGTCCTCGCGCTCGACCGCGAACAGCGCCGGCTGGCCCCAGGCGCGGTGGCGGGCCTCGGCGGCCTCGACATCGGCGCCGATGCCGCCCTGGCCGGCCGGGGCCGCATCCTCGAGCCGGCGCGCGCAGCTGACGCGGCCGCCGCCGCCGGCGCCGCGCCCGACCACCAGCCCGCCGGCCAGCACATATTCCGCCGCCGGCCAGGTCGCGGCCCAGGCCGCATCGAACGCCCCCGAGATCATGCGCCGAATCTTTCGACCAGCGCGGCGCGAGCCCGCTCGACCTCGCCCGCGTCCAGACCGCGCACCACCACGTTGGTGCCGTAGCCGCGGTCGTCGCGGAACGGGTAGCTGCCCAGCGACAGCGAAGGATGGGCGTCGGCGACGGCGCGCAGATCCTCGGCGACCTCGGATTCCGGGCGCAGCACCTCGATGGTGGCGGATTGCACCGGGCGGCCGGTGGCCAGCTGCGGCACGATCGCCTCGACCATGCTGCGAAAGACCGACGGCACCCCCGCCATCACATGCAGCCCGCCGATGGAAAACCCCGGCGCCGCCGACACCGCATTGCGGATCAGCGTGGCGCCGCGGGGGATGCGGGCCATGCGCAGGCGGCTTTCGGTGATCTCGACCCCGCGCGCGCCCCAGTGCTCCTCCATCACGCGGCGGGCATCCGGGTTCAGCTCCAGCGCCGCGCCATAGGCCTCGGCCACGGCGTCGGCGGTGATGTCGTCATGGGTCGGCCCGATCCCGCCCGAGCTGAACACCATGTCCCAGGCGCCGCCCAGATGCCGGTCCAGCGCCCGCAGCGCCGCCACGATGGCCGCGTGATCGTCGGCCACCACGCGGATTTCGCGCAGGTCGATACCGATCGCGTTCAGCACGCCGGCCAGGTGATGGGCATTCAGGTCGCGGGTGCGACCGGACAGGATTTCGTCGCCGATCAGCAGGATGGCGGCGGTCGGATTGTCGGACTGCATCGGGGTTCCCTTCGCTTCGGGCGCCATAATGACAGGCTGCCGGGCCGGGACAAGGCCGTCCCGCAGGCGGCGGGGGGCTGGAACAACCGCGCTGCCGGGTCTATCTCGGACGTTAAAGCGAAAGGACCGTCCGATGAACGAAGCCCGCGTCACCCGCGAGGGGATCCGTATCCATGCCGCCGAGGATTTCGCCGGGATGCACGCGGCCGGGCAGTTGACGGCGCGCATCCTCGACGAGGTGGGCGAATACGTCCAGCCCGGCGCCACCACCGCCGAGATCGACGATTTCATCCGCCGCCGGGTCGAGGAGCTGGGCGCGACCAGCGCAACCATCGGCTATCGCGGCTACCAGCACGCCAGCTGCATCAGCGTGAACCACGTGGTCTGCCACGGGATTCCGGGCGACAAGCGGCTGGCCGACGGCGACATCCTGAACATCGACGTGACGGTGATCCTGGACGGCTGGTTCGGGGATTCCAGCCGGATGTATGTGGCGGGCACGCCTTCGGTCAAGGCGCGGCGGCTGATGCAGGTCACCCATGACGCGCTGATGAAGGGGATCGAGGCGGTGCGCCCCGGCAACAGCTTCGGCGACATCGGCCACGCCATCCAGGCCTATGCCGAGGGTCACCGCATGTCCGTGGTGCGCGATTTCTGCGGCCACGGTATCGGCCGCGTCTTCCACGCGCCCCCGAACGTGCTGCATTTCGGCCGCCCCGGCAAAGGCCCGCTGCTGGAGGAAGGAATGTTCTTCACCATCGAGCCGATGATCAACCTCGGCCGCCCGGAAACCAAGGTACTGGCCGACGACTGGACTGCCGTCACCCGCGACAAGTCGCTGTCGGCGCAGTTCGAACACGCAATCGGCGTCACCGCCGACGGCTGCGAGATCTTCACCCTCTCGCCCGCCGGGAAGTTCTTCCCCAGCTTCTGAACGACGCGCGGCGCCATCCCCAGAAAAGCAACCGCTTTCCCCTGCCCGGCCTCCAATGCTTCGGGCGGTCACAAATATCCTCCGGGGGTGCGGGGGTGGAAAACCCCCGCTCCGGCCGGGCCACCTGCACCAGCCGCGCCAACCCCGGCGCGACCGCCTCAGGCGTCGACCACCGCCGCCACCTCGGCCTCGGCCCCATCGGTGAACTGCAGCCGCGCCAGCCGCGCGTAAAGCCCGCCCTGCGCCACCAGCTCGTCATGGGTGCCCTGCTGCACGATGCGGCCCTCGTCCAGCACCACGATGCGGTCGGCCTTTTTCACCGTCGCCAGCCGGTGCGCCACGATGATGGTGGTGCGCCCCTCGGCTACCGCGTCGATGGCGTCCTGCACCAGCCGCTCGGACTGCGCGTCCAGCGCGCTGGTGGCCTCGTCCAGCAGCAGGATCGGGGCGTCGCGCAGGATGGCGCGGGCGATGGCGATGCGCTGTTTCTGCCCGCCCGACAGCATCACCCCGCGCTCGCCCACCTGGGAATCATAGCCCTGCGGCAGCGACATCAGGAACTCATGCGCGTTGGCGGCGCGGGCGGCGGCCTCGATCTCGGCATCCGTCGCCTCGGGGCGGCCGAAGCGGATGTTCTCGCGCGCGGTGGTGGCAAAGATCACCGGGTCCTGCGGCACCAGCGCGATGGCGCGGCGGAAATCGCTGCGGGCCATGGCGCGCAGGTCGATGCCGTCGATGGCGACATGCCCCTCGGCCGGGTCCCAGAAGCGCTGGATCAGCTGCACCACCGTGGTCTTGCCCGAGCCCGAGGGCCCGACCAGCGCCACGGTTTCCCCGGGCCGGATGGTCAGCGTCACGTCGCGCAGGGCCGAGACATCGGGCCGCGTCGGGTAATGGAAGCTGACGCCGGCGAACTCGATCCCGCCGCGGGCCGGGCGCGGCAGCGCCACCGGATGGGCGGGGTCGCGCAGGGAATCCTCGGTCGCCAGTAGCTCGCCCAGACGCTCGGTGGCGCCGGCGGCGCGCTGCAGCTCGCCCCAGATTTCCGACAGCGCCCCGGCGGAACCGGCGACCAGCACCGCATAGATGACGAACTGCACCAACTCGCCCACGGTCATCGCCCCGGCGCGCACGTCGCGGGCGCCGATCCACAGCACGCCGACGACCCCGGCAAAGATCAGGAAGATCACCGCCGCGGTCATCAGCGCCCGGATGCGGATGCGCCGCTCGGCCGAGGCATAGGCGGCCTCGGTCACCCGGGCGAAGCCCTGCCGCGCGGGCTCTTCGGCGGTAAAGGCCTGCACGGTCTGCGCGGCCAGCAGATGCTCGGACGCCGCCCCCGAGGAATTGGCGATCCAGTCCTGGTTTTCGCGCGACAGCACCCGCAGCCGCCGCCCCAGCACGATGATCGGCACCAGCACCAGCGGCACCAGCAGCAGCAAAAGCCCGGTCAGCTTCAACGAGGTGAACAGCAGCATTACCATGCCGCCGATCACCACCACGGTCTGGCGCAGCGCCAGCGACACCGAGCTGCCGATCACCGACAGGATCAGCGTGGTGTCGGTGGTGATACGGCTGATGATCTCTCCGGTCATCACCCGCTCGTAGAACGCAGGCGAGAGACCGATCACCCGGTCGAAGACCGCGCGGCGGATGTCGGCCACCACCCGCTCGCCCAGCAGGGTGACCAGCGCGTAGCGCAGCGCCGTGCCCACCGCCAGCAGCGCGGCGATCGCCAGCGCCGCCAGGAAATACTGGTCCAACAGCCCCGCGCCCTGATCGAAGCCGTCCACGATCCGGCGCACCGCGACCGGCAGCACCAGGCTCACGCCGGCGGTCAGCAGCAGCGCCGCCAGCGCCGCCAGCAACCGCAGCCGATAGGGCCGCATGAAGGGCCACAGCGCCTTCAGCGCGCCGATGCGCCTGGTGGTCGGGCGATCGACAGGGGTCGAGGGTGAGCGGGCCAATTCTGCCTCCCGGTTCATGGGACTGGCCCCGTTTAGGCGCGGGGGGGCCGCAGGGCAACCCGTGCCCCCGCGGCCCACGCCCGCCACCAGCGCGCGCCGGCGGCCACTCGGCCCTCGCGACAAGCTCGAGACCGCCCCGTCACGGAGGGCGCGGGGTTCTTCATCATCCAAGTATCCCGGGGGTGCGGGGGCTGGCCCCCGCTCCGACAGCGCCACAAGCGCCGCGCTGCCCCCTAGACCGCCCCCATCACCGCGCCGATGGCCGCGCAGGCGGCGACCGCGAAACCGGCGTCGATCAGCGTGGTGAGCATGGGCCGCGAGGCGTGGGTGTTCTCGATCACCAGCCAGGGCGAGACCAGCGCCGCGCCGATCAGCGCGCCCCAGCCGGCGCCGGCGATCATCCCGTCGATGCCGGCGCGCAGGAACAGCACCCGGATCATCGCCGACACCGCCACCAGCCCGACCCCGGCCAGCAGATAGGGGGTGACCGGGCGGTCGCGCGGGTCGCCGATATTGCGCACCTGCAGGGCCGAGGCGCTGGCATAGACCCCGTCCGCCAGCCGATAGATGATGGCGCCGATCACCCAGGCGAGGATCGCGGCGGCGATCACGATCATCAGCTCCATCCGGCTACTCCCCACCCTGCGCGTCGCGGGACAGGCGCAGCACCGCGTCCCATTCGTCCTGCGTGACCGGCTGCACCGACAGCCGCGAATGCGTCACCAGCATCATGGCGGCGAATTGCGGGTCGGTCTTGATCGTGGCCAGCGGCACCGGCCGCGGCAGTTTTTCCACCGCGCGCACGTCCACGCATTCCCATTTCGGGTCGTCGGCGGTCGAATCCGGGTGCGCCTCGGCGCTCACCTCGACGATGCCGACGATTTCCTTGCCGATGTTGGAGTGATAGAAGAACCCGCGGTCGCCCAGCCGCATCTCGCGCATGAAGTTGCGGGCCTGATAGCTGCGCACCCCGTCCCATTCCTCGCCGGCGGCGCCTTTCGCGACCAGATCGTCCCAGGAAAACACGTCCGGCTCGGACTTGAACAGCCAGAGCCTCATCCGATGGCCTTCTTCCACTCGATCACCTCGACCGCGGCGAACACATCCGCCGCCGCATAGGGGTCGGTCGCGACCCAGGCTTTCGCCGCCGCCAGATCCCCGGCCTCGATCACCACCAGCGAGCCGATGGGGGCGCCGTCCTCGATCAGCGGCCCGGCGAACTGCACGCCGCCATGGGCGGCCAGCCAGTCCAGATGCGCGGGGCGGGTGGCGGCGCGGGTCTCGACACGGCCGGGCTTGTCCCGGCAGATCACGGCATAAAGCGGCATCATTCCTCCTTGAGCGGACGTGCGAGCAAAAGTCGCATTGCCTTTTTAACGTCAACCTGCCCAGCGGCAAGCCCGGCGATCAGGGTCGAGATCGGCATCTCGACCGATTCGGCGGCTGCGATGGCGGCGACGGCGCGGGCGGTGGCGGCGCCCTCGACGGTGATCGCGGGATCGAAGCGCTCACCCCGCCCCAGCGCCAGCCCATAGCGGAAGTTGCGCGACCCTTCCGAGGTCGCGGTCAGCACCAGATCGCCCAGGCCGGAAAGCCCGGTCAGAGTCTCGGCCTCGGCCCCGCGGTGGACGGCGAAGCGGGTCATTTCCGCAAATCCGCGGCTGATGATGGCGGCGCGGGCGGAATCGCCCAGACCCGCGCCGATGGCCGCACCCGCGGCGATGGCGATCACGTTCTTCAGCGCGCCGCCCAGTTCCGCCCCGGTCACGTCGGTGGTGCGGTAAAGCCGCAGCACCGCGGTCGACAGCGCATGTTGCAGCCGGTGCCCGGCCGCCGGGTCGGCGCAAGCGAGCGTCAGCGCCGTCGGCAGGCCGCGGGCGATGTCGGCGGCAAAGCTGGGCCCGGTCAGCACCGCGACCACCGCCGCCGGGCAGGCCGAGGTCATCATCCGCGCCGGCGACTGCCCGCTGGCCAGGTCGATGCCCTTGGCGCAGCTGACCAGCGCGCGCCCGTCCAGATGCGCGGCATGGGTGGCCAGAAACCCCGACAGCGCCTGCGCCGGCACCGCCAGCAGCATCATGTCCGCCGCGGGCAGCGTCTCGGTCACCGTCACTGCATCCGGCAGCGCCACCCCGGGCAGAGCCGGGTTTTCGCCGCTCCAGCCGATGCGGCGACCCCAGAGCGTGACCGGCCCGTTCGCCGACAGCGCCACCGCCAGCGCGGTGCCGAATGCGCCCGCGCCCAGGATCGCGATATTCCCGCTCATGCCTTTGCCCCCCGCTTGCCGGCGCCCAGCATCGGGGCGGCGCGTTCGTCCAGCGGCCAGCGCGGCCGCGCGGCCAGATCCATGCCGTCGCGATGGCCAAGGCGAAAGCGCTCGATCCCCGCCCAGGCGATCATCGCGGCGTTGTCGGTACACAGCGCCAGCGGCGGCGCGACAAAGCGCACGCCCTCTGCCTCGGCCACCTGTTCCAGCGCCGAACGGATGGCGCGATTCGCAGCGACGCCGCCGGCGACGGCCAGCACCGGCACCCCGGCCAGCGCCAGCGCGCGGCGGGTCTTTTCGGCCAGCACCTCGGCCACCGCCTGCTGGAACCCGGCGCAGATATCGGCGCGCATGCCTTGACGCAGCCCGCCGTCCGCCGCCACCGCCTGATCGCGTAGCCGCAGCACCGCGGTCTTCAGCCCCGAAAAGCTCAGGTCGCAGCCCGGGCGGTCCAGCAGCGGCCGGGGCAGCGCCACCGCGGCGGGATCGCCGCGCGCGGCCTCGGCTTCCACCGCCGGGCCGCCGGGCTGGGGCAAGCCCAAAAGCTTGGCCACCTTGTCGAAGGCCTCGCCCGGGGCGTCGTCGATGGTGCCGCCCAGCCGGGTGAAATCCTCGGGCCCCCGGACCAGCAGGAACTGGCAATGCCCGCCCGAGACCAGCAGCATCAGATAGGGAAAGCCGATGCCATCGGTCAGCCGCGGGGTCAGCGCGTGCCCGGCCAGGTGGTTGACGCCGACCAGCGGCAGCCCGGTCCCCGCCGCCAGCCCCTTGGCCAGCATCACCCCGGCCATCACCCCGCCGATCAGCCCCGGCCCCGCCGTCACCGCGATCGCATCCAGATCGCGCAGGGTGGCGCCGGCCTGTTCCAGCGCGGATTCGACACAGTGGTCCAGCCGCTCGGCATGGGCGCGGGCGGCGATTTCCGGCACCACGCCGCCGAAATCCGCGTGCAGCGCCGCCTGCCCCGCCACGACCGAGGACAGCACCCGCCGGTCCCCGGTCACGACAGCGGCGGCGGTGTCGTCGCAACTGCTCTCGATCCCAAGCACGGTCAGGGTCATGGTTGTATTCACGGGTCTGCTGCGGCTTATCGGGGGGGTAACACCGGTTGCGAGGAAACGCCATGCAAGAGCCAGCGCCCCCTGAGTCTGCTCCCCCCGATTCTGCGCCCGTGGTGCTGCTGATCCGCCCGCAAGAGGCGGCCGAGCGCTTTGCCGCAAGGATCGCGCCCATGGG
Organism: Paracoccus sp. SJTW-4; assembly: GCF_047716885.1. Classification (NCBI taxonomy): domain Bacteria; kingdom Pseudomonadati; phylum Pseudomonadota; class Alphaproteobacteria; order Rhodobacterales; family Paracoccaceae; genus Paracoccus; species Paracoccus sp. SJTW-4. Next base: position 1,007,385 of record NZ_CP136681.1, read on the forward strand.
GCTGCGCGCGCTGATCTCGCCGATGCTGCGGATCGTGCCGGTGCCCCATGACGCGGCGGCGTTGCAGGCGGCGCGGGGGCTGGTGTTCACCTCGGAAAACGGGGTGCGCTTTGCCGGGCCGGGGCGCGGGCGGCCGGCGTGGTGCGTGGGGCCGAGGACGGCCAAGGTCGCCGCCGCCGCCGGTTACGACGCCATCACCGGCCCGGGGGATGCGGCGCGGCTGATCCCGCTGATTTCCGACCTCGGGCCCGGCTGGCTGCACGCGCATGGCACCCATCTGGCGGCCAGGCTGCCGGTGCCGGGGGTGGTGGTCTACGACCAGCAGGCGCTGCCGCTGTCGGCGCCGGCACAGGCGCTGCTGCGCGGGGGCGCGCCGGTGATCCTGCCGCTGTTCTCGCCCCGCTCGGCGCAGCTGGCGGCGCAGGCCTTCGCGCCGCTGGCCGCCGAGGGGCCGCTGGCGCCGCTGCGACTGATCGCCATCAGCGAGGCCGCGCGCAAGGCGTGGCAGTCGCACTGGCCCCACCCGCCGCTGCCCGCGGTGGTGACCGACACCCCCGACGCCGAGGGGGTGCTGCGCGCGCTTTCCCCGCAAGAGCGCGGGGAACGCAGCGACATCGCGGCGGGTTGAGCAGTTCCCCCGGCCCGTCTAGGTTTGGCGCAATCGCGCCGCCTGCGGCGCCATCCAGACCAAGGTTTTCGACCGTTCCGCGGGCCGGCCCAGCCCCCGGATTGCGCCCCTCGACTGCAAGGACTCGCCGCGCCATGACCAAACGCCCCGATGCCGCCCCGCCCAAGGGCACCTCGAAAACCGCCCCGGAAACGCCCGCAAAGCCGGCGGCACAGGCGGCCGCGCCGGGCACGCTGGTCCCCTCGCACGGGATCGGGGACGGGCGGGCGGGCACCGCGCCACCGCGCGACCCGGCCCCCGCAATCGAATCGACGCTGGTCGGGACGGGCGGCAAACTGCCCCCGATGAGTCCGCGCCCCGCCGCATCCGGGGCCGAGAACCGGGACGCGCCGCTGCGACTTGAAGCCGCGGCCGGGGCGGCGACTCCTGCGGCCGGCGGGGCGGGCGAAGCTGCTCACGGCGCGACCGAGGCCGGCAAGGACCAGCCCGGCGCGAAAGGGACTGCCGAGGACGGGACGGCGGCCAAGGCGGGCAAGGCCGTGGCGGGCGCCGGACTGCCGCGCCCGGGCGAGACTGCCGCAGGGGTCGCGGCCGAGACGCCGGCTCCCGCCGCAACTGCTGCGCCGACTCAGGCAGCCGCATCCGCTGCGCCACCGGCCTCCTCTGCGGCCGCAGCCACTGGCCGCACCGCATCCGCTGCGCCACCGGCCTCCTCTGAAACCGCCTCCGCCCCCATCCCCGCCGCAGCACCCCCCGCCGCCCCGCCCCCGCGGCGCGGCGGATTTGCGCCGATGGTGCTGGGCGGCATCGTCGCCGCGGGACTGGGCGCCGGGGCGGCGTGGGTCGCCATCCCGCGCCTGCCCGCCGCCTGGCAGCCCGCCACCAGCACCCCTGCCCCCGACCCCGCCGCCTTGGCCGGGGCCGCCCGCGAGGCCGGGGCCGAGGCCGCGCGCACCGAACTGGCCCGCGCCGGCACCGAAATCGAATCGCGCGCCGTCGAGGCCGCGCGCGAGGCTGCTGCCGCAGCCGCCACCTCTGCCGCCGATGCCAGCCTCGCGCAGGGGCTGGCGCAGGGGGACGCGCTGCTGGCACAGGCACGGCAGGCCGGGGCCGAGGCTGCCACCAAGCTCTTGGCCGAGGCGCCCGCCGGCGCCAACGGCGAGGCCGACCCTTCGGTGCAGGCCGCGCTGGCCGCGCAGGCGCAGCAGCTGGCCGCGCTGGACAAGGCGCTGAACGACGCGCTGGCGGAACTGCGTGCCGCACCCGCCACGGATGCCGGGGCCGCGCCCGCGGCCGAACTCGCCCCCCGGATCGAGGCGCTGGAACGGCAGCTTGCCGCGCTGGCCGAACGCCCCGCCGTCGACCCCGAGGCACTGGCGCAGCTGCGCGCCGATGCCGAATCCGCCACCGCCCGCATCCTGGAAGCCGCCGAGCAGGCGCAGGCGCAGCTCGCACAGGCCGAATCGCGCGCGGGCGAGCTTGCCGCCGCCGCGGACGAGGCCGCCCGCCGCGCCCGCACCGCCAGCGCCGCCGTGGCCCTGTCCGAGGCGTTGCAGACCGGCGCCCCCCGCCAGCAGGCGCTGAGCGCGCTGGCCGAGGCCGGGGTCGAGCCCTCGCCCGCCCTGACCGGCGAGCTGCCGACGCTCGAGGCGCTGGCCGCGGGGTTCGCCCCCGCCGCCCGCGCCGCGCTGCGCGACGCCCGCGCCGCCGAGCCTGCGCAGGGCACCGGCAGCGTCATCGGCAATTTCCTGCGCGCCCAGACCGGCGCCCGCTCGGTCGCCCCGCGCGAGGGCGCGGACGCCGATGCGGTGCTGTCGCGCGCGGGCGATGCGGTGCAGCGCGGCGCCATCGCCGCGGCGCTGGACGAGCTTGCCGCCCTGCCCGAACCCGCCCGCCCGGCCATGGCCGACTGGACCGCGCAGGCGCAGGCCTATGTCGCCGCCCAGGCGGCGCTTGGCGCGCTGGTCGCGCCCCCCGCCGCAGGCGAGGCCGCGCCATCTGCGGCCCCTGCCCCCGACGCATCCGCGCCGGCACCCGCCCCGGGCCAGTCGCCGCCCGCCGGAACCGCCGCCGCCCCCTCTGCTGCCGCCCCATCCAACTGAGGTCCTCCGAAGATGCTGCTCACGCTTCTCAAGGTCACGTTCTTCTTCGGCGTCGTTCTGGCGGCGGCGCTGGGGGCGGTCTATCTGGCCGAACACGGCGCGCCGCTGATCATCCAGTTCAACGGGATGGAATACACGCTGGGCCCGGTGCAGGCGGCGGTGGCGGCGATCCTGGCGCTGTTCCTGGCGTGGCTGGCGGTGCAGGCGCTGCGCATCCTCTGGGCCTTCCTGCGCTTCCTGGCCGGGGACCGCACCGCCATCGACCGCTATTTCGACCGCTCGCGCGAGCGCAAGGGCTACCGGGCGCTGGCCGAGGGGATGCTGGCCGTCGCCTCGGGCGAGGGGCGGGCCGCGCAGGCCCATGCCCAGAAGGCCGCGAAATACCTGGACCAGCCGCATCTGACCAACCTGCTGGCCGCGCAGGCGGCCGAGACCGCGGGCGACGCCAGACATGCCGAGCAGGTCTATCGCACCATGCTGACCGACCAGCGCACCCGCTTCGTCGGCATCCGCGGGCTGATGCAGCAGCGGCTGGCGATGGGCGACACCGCCACCGCGCTGCGGCTGGCCGAGAAAGCCTATGCGCTGAAGCCCGCCCATATCGGGATGCAGGACGCGCTGCTGGACCTGCAGACCCGCGCCCATGACTGGAAGGGCGCGCGCACCACCATCAAGGACAAGCGCCGCCACGGGCTCTTGCCCAAGGACGTGGCGATCCGCCGCGACGCGGTGCTGGCGCTGCAAGAGGCCTCGGAAGTGCTGGCGCAGGGCAACTCGATCAGCGCGCGCGAGGCCGCGATCAGCGCGAACCGCGCCTCGCCCGACCTGGTGCCGGCCGCGGTGCTGGCCGCGCGCAGCTATCTGGCGCAGAAGGACCCGCGCAACGCCGCGCGGCTGCTGCAAAAGACCTGGGCGGTGCAGCCCCACCCCTCGCTCGCCGCCGCCTATGCCGAGATCGAGCCGGACGAGACCCCGGCCCAGCGGCTGCGCCGGTTCGGCGAGCTGATCCGCCAGAACCCCGACCACGAGGAATCGCGGCTGCTGCAGGCCGAGCTGGCGCTGGCGGCCGAGGATTTCCCCGCCGCCCGCCGCGCGCTTGGCGATCTGGCCGAGACGCACCCGACCGTGCGCTCGATCGCGATCATGGCGGCGGTGGAACGCGGTTCGGGCGCTGACGACAGCGTGGTGCGGGCGTGGCTGGCGCGCGCGATGAACGCCAGCCGCGGCCCGCAATGGGTCTGCGACCACTGCCACAACATCATGTCGGAATGGTCGCCGGTCTGCGACAGCTGCCACGGCTTCGACACGCTGAGCTGGCGCGAGCCCCCGGTCGCCGCCCGCATGGCCACCGCCGGCAACGGCGTCGAGATGCTGCCGCTGATCATCGGCCGCCCGACCGAGGCGGGGGCGAGCGCGCCATCCGCGGACACCGCCCGCCCGGAAACCCCGGCGCTGCGCCCCGTCCCCGCGACCGAGCCGCCCCCGCACCCCCCGACCCCCGAGAAGGTGGCGGCCGAGGTGCCGGTGGTCCGCCCCGGCTACATCCCGCGCGAATCGGACTATGCGCCCTCGGTCACGCTGACCCACCGCGAAGCGCCCGCCCCGGCCCCGCCGAAAGCGACAGCCGCGATCACCCCGCCCGGCGACGGCATCGACGCGATCACTGGGGCCCGCCCTACGGTGAGCGAGACGGAGCCCCCCGCCCCGGCCGCCGCATCCTCCGCGGCCCCGACCGCAACTCCCACCCCCACGGCAGGCGACCCGCCGGTGCGCCCCGACGTCGAACCGCCCGAGCAGACCGCCGCCGCGACCGCGGAATCGCGCTGACCCCCTTTCCCTGCCCGCGCGAAGGTGCTAACTCGCGCGGGTCAGGCCGCAGTAGCTCAGCTGGTAGAGCACGTCATTCGTAATGATGGGGTCGGGGGTTCGAGTCCCTTCTGCGGCACCATTTCCCCCGATATGGGGCAGAAATATCAATAACTTCCGATAGATAACGGTCCCCCCGGTGCACATTCAAGCACACACGGGGCACACATGGGACAACGGGAGAGGCTTTACTTGAAGCACGTAGAGCGGACCAAGGCGGGAGGCTGGCAGTATCGGCGCAGGGTCCCGAAGGCTGTCTCTGCGGTGATCCCGAAGCGGGAGTTCAAGCAGAAGTTGGGGGACACGGAGAGCGAGGCGCGGAACGCGTGGCCCCGGGTCCATGCCGCTGTGGAGAGGGAGATCGCCGCTGCCCAGCGCGTTGCCGTCCACGAGGAAGCCGTGAGGCGCGGAGAGGTCACCGACAGGGAAGCCTATGGCGCGGCCCGGTTGATGGTCCAGCGGTGGGAGGCGCAGGACCCCAGTCTGACCGCTGCCACACGCGAGAGGGACGTCGCTGCCGACGCGATCCTTGCCGCCTACCCAGATGACCCCGAGACGGGGGAGCCGGCCGGGGTCCCTGACGTGGACCGTCATGCGGTGAACCTGCTGCGGCTGGAACCGCACAGGAGCTATCAGCCCCCGAAGGTGACCCTGGAGGATGCCCGCAAGATGTATCTGGCGGAGAACCCGGGCGGGGATGAGGAAGCACGGGTGAACCGCGTAGTGGGTCTTGTGCGTGGGGCGCTGGGCAAGCGGGGCGAGAGCATGGCGCTGCTGGACCTGACGCGCGAGGATGCCCGGATCATCAGAGACCACATGCTTGGAAGGCTAAAGCGGACAGGCAAGCCGGTCAGCCCCGCCACGGTGCGCAGGGACATGAACACGCTGCGGGCGATCCTGTCCGTGGCGGCCCGTGAGTTCAGCTTTCCGGCCACCTACAAGAGCCCCTTCGACGCCCTTCCCGTAACCCCCAAGGGAGCGCGAGGGGGCGCAGAGGCGGCGGCGACAGAGAGAGACCGGCGGTTGCCCCTGCCCGACAAGGTGCTGGGCGCAGTCAGGGAACGAGTGCTTGCGGGGGCTATCCCCGAGTTGCAACTCATATGGCAGCTGCTGGAATGGACCGGCTGTCGGCTGGGCGAGGTTGTGGGGTTGCGCGTCGAGGACGTGACACTGGCCGGAGAGACCCCCAACGTGCTTGTGACATGGCACGAGGGGCGGAGGATCAAGACGGCGGCATCCCTGCGTCATGTTCCTTTGGTCGGGGATGGCCTTGAGGCAGCCCGTGAGGCGGTCGCTGCGGCCCGTGAGAGGGACCCCGCGGGGACCATGCTGTTTGCCCGCTATGCCACCCCACGAGGGCCTGACGCGGTGTCGGCTGCGCTGATGAAGCACATCAGGGCGGTGACCACTGACCCACGTCACACCGTCCATTCCCTGCGGCACAACCTCAAGGACAAGCTACAGCTTGCCGAGGTGTCGTCACTGGACCAGAACCTTATCCTGGGCCACGCGCTGGGCGGGATCGGTGATCGGGTCTATGGGGGAACGCCGGTGGTGTTGCGGGTGACCACGCGGGCCATGCGCAGGGCATTGCTCGGGGAGGATGGAGGGGAGCCGTAGGAGGCCGGGCAGCGGGTGAGGTTCCTGCCGGGGTTCAGACCTGCATCCGTCCGATTAATGTAGCTATTTCCCAAGGCCGCCCTTGCGGATCGCGGGAAGGACCGTGCCAGTGACCAGCCGACTGGCGTCCACTTCTGGAAAGCCTTGGCGTTCGGCTTGTTGGACCGCATCACGAGGGCGTAGAGGCCAGCCTCGTTGACCATTTTGTTGGGCCTCCCGAAGCGAGGGTTGAAGCGGTGTTCGCTAAGGTGGGTTTTATCCACGTTAGCCAGTGCGTAAGTGACCTGCTTGAGGCCCAACACGTCGCAGACCTCGCGGACCATTTGTAGGCCCCGTCCTTGCGGATCGCGGGCAGGACCGTGCCAATGACCAGCCGACTGGCGTCCACTTCTGGAAAGCCTTGGCGTTCGGCTTGTTGGACCGCATCACGAGGGCGTAGAGGCCAGCCTCGTTGACCATTTTGTTGGCCCTGCCTCCGTCCTTGCGGAAGCGGAACTCCCCAACATTCATTTCGTGAATGTTCAGCAGAGCCCGGCCGACCAGCTGGAGCCCAAGAACGTCGCAGACCTCGCGGACCACAAACCACGGTTCCCCGTCGATCAGGACCCCTTCCGGCGGCGCTTCCCGGGGGTCACCACTACAGCGATCAGGTTCCCGGGGCGTAGGTCCAGGCGGTTGCCGTTGCGATACCTGACCTGAACCCGGGGTCCAGCCCCCAGCAGTTCCCGGGCGACCACCACCAGGCGCGGAGGGGTCCCGTCAGCCCTCCGACGCATGGCCCTGACATAGAGCCTCCCGCCGCCGTTGTCGTTCAGGATCAGGGGACCGGAAATCCCGCAATGTTCCTGCAAATAGTCCCATTGATGGGCCGACATGGTGGCAGTCAGGGTGCCCCCGTCAGGGAGCCGGGCGGCTTTCCCGCTAAGGGGAATATGCACAATCCCCGCTGGTGGGGCGCTGCGGGGGCGCGGTGGGGTGCACGGCAGAGGCGGCGGTGGGGCGCTGGGCGGTGGCGCGCAACAGTTCATCTGGGTTCTTCCTTCATTGGTATTAGTGCAGCAGAGGGAGGGGGAGGCGGGCCCCGGGGAAGCGGAAATCACAAACACGGGTTTTATCCGTGTTCAGGATTGCCGTGCCGCCGGACACCCGCGCCGCAGCTTTCCTACGGCTTGTCTGCCACGAAGCGTTCCCAGCGGGTTGCCCTGCGGCCAAATAGGGCTTCGATCCGGGCAATTTCCTGCTGATAGGCGATGCGGCGCTGTTCCCGCGTCCGGTTCACCAGTAATTCCCCCCGACTCTGGAGGGCCGATTGTAGCTCGCAGTCAGTCATTGCGCCCTGCCCAGCCACATAGACGCCGTGCCGAACAAGAGACGGGATGACCTCGGTCGTGATAAGGCGTCGGAAGGCTTTTGCGGTTGGCTTGCGCGACTGCAATACCAGCGCATATAGCCCGCTTTCGTTGATGACAGCGACGGGGCGTCCGCGCCCCTCGGTGACCTTGGCGGTATTTTTGTCGGTTGAGTCGACTTTAATCAGCGCGGACCTGCTGTTCTTGATGCCGAGGGCCTTGCAGACGTCCACGGCCACGAACCACGGTTCCCCGTCCAGCGCCACGCTGCGGAGGTTGCCCAGATGCGTTTCCGTAAGAGCGACTGCCAGCATGGAGGGGGCGGGGGTCATATGCGCACCAGCCCGGCCAGCACGGCAGCACCGAAGGACATTTCAGGGTGCCCGGGGGCGCGGAGAGTCCAGCCCCCATCGTCCCGCTTGTGCAGCATCTTGCGTTCCTCTGCGGTCATCCCTTCGACCATCTCGCGGAACCCCTCGGGGTCCTGTTCGGGCATCCGGGCGAGGCGCTCGACGGCAGCCTTGCCAATCTCTTGAAGCCGATCGCTGGCCCCGAATACGGTGGCTTGGCGCGCTTGCCGCAGTTCGTCATCAGTGCAGAACTCGGACAGAAGGGCGACGTTCGCGCCTACCCCTGAGAGAGTATTCTCGGCTTGCGCCATGAACCCGGCATTGTTGATTTTCACCCAGAACTGAGCCGGGTAGGCGCATAATTTTCACTGAGAATTGAGCCATGTGAACCTTTCCCCAACGCAGTGAGCGGCGGGGGCAACGGAGTGATCCACATGGGACTTTTGAACATCATCCGACGAATGCATTTGCGGCAGAATCTGTCGATCCGCGAGATTGCGCGGCGCACGGGACTGTCACGGAATACCGTGACGAAGCATCTTGCGGCGGGCACGATCGAGCCGACCTTTGCCACGCCGGAGCGGCCGAGCAAGCTTGACCCCTTCGCCGAGAAGCTGGCCGGCTGGCTGAAGACCGAGGCCGGGAAGTCGCGCAAGCAGCGGCGGACGCTGAAGCAATTGCATGCCGATCTTGAGGCGCTCGGCTTCACCGGCTCTTACGGCCGGGTTGCAGCCTTTGCACGGCAATGGCGGGCAGATCGGCAGCGTGAGCAGCAGACCACGGGGCGCGGAACCTTCGTTCCGCTGTCTTTCCGCCCAGGCGAAGCCTTCCAGTTCGACTGGAGCGAGGACTTTGCCGTTCTGGGCGGCGAGCGCACGAAGCTGCAGATGGCCCATATCAAGCTGGCGCACAGCCGCGCCTTTCTGGTTCGCGCCTATCTCTTGCAGACACACGAGATGCTGTTCGATGCCCATTGGCATGGCTTCCGCGTCTTCGGCGGTGTGCCCGGTCGCGGGATCTACGACAATATGCGGACGGCGGTGGATCGCGTCGGCCGCGGCAAGGAACGGCAGATCAACATCCGCTTCCTCGCGATGGCAAACCATTATGTCTTTGAGCCGGAATTCTGCAATCCGGCGGCAGGGTGGGAGAAGGGGCAGGTCGAGAAGAACGTCCGGGATTCCCGCCACCAGATCTTGCAAGCGATGCCGGACTTTCCCGACCTTGCCGCGCTGAATGTCTGGCTGGAGCAGCGCTGTCAGGACCTGTGGCGCGAGACGGCACACGGCACCTTGCCGGGCTCGATCGCCGATGTCTGGGGCGAGGAGCGGGCGAGCTTGATGCCGTTGCCCACAGCCTTTGATGGCTTCGTCGAGCAGAGCAAGCGCGTCTCGCCCACCTGCCTGATCAGCTTCGAGCGCAATCGCTACAGCGTTCCGGCACCCTTTGCGAACCGGCCTGTCAGCCTGCGGATTTATCCGGACCGGCTGGTCGTGGCGGCCGAGGGCAACATCCTGTGCGAACACCGGCGGATCATCGAGCGCAGCCACCAGCTACCACCGCGAACGATCTATGACTGGCGACATTACCTGGCGGTCGTGCAACGCAAGCCCGGGGCGCTTCGGAATGGCGCGCCCTTCCTGGAATTGCCGCCGGCTTTCCGGCAGTTGCAGGAGCACATGTTACGCAAGCCCGGTGGTGATCGCGAGATGGTCGATGTCCTCGCTCTCGTGCTCCATCACGATGAGCAAGCCGTGCTCACCGCCGTGGAACTGGCCCTGGCCGAGGGCGTGCCCACCAAGACCCATGTCCTGAACCTGCTGCACCGGCTGGTCGACGGCAAGGTGGTGGGGGGACCGCCGCTGGATACGCCACACGCGCTGGCCCTGCGCCGTGAGCCCAAGGCCAATGTCGAGCGCTATGACGGGTTGCGCACCCAAATCGCCGGAGGCCGCCATGCGTCATGATCCCGCCAGCGGCGCCATCGTCATCATGCTTCGCAGCCTGAAGATGCATGGCATGGCGCAGGCTGTCACTGATCTGATCGAGCAAGGCGCCCCGGCCTTTGAAGCCGCCATCCCGATCTTGTCGCAGCTGCTGAAGGCCGAATTGGCTGAGCGTGAAGTCCGTTCCATCGCCTATCACATGAAAGCCGCGCGTTTCCCTGCCTACAAGGATCTGGCGGGCTTCGACTTCTCGGCCAGCGAGGTGAATGAGGCGACGGTGCGCCAGTTGCACCGCTGCGAGTTCATGAGCGGCGCCGAAAATATCGTGCTGATCGGCGGGCCGGGCACCGGCAAGACCCATGTCGCGACCGCACTCGGCATCCAAGCCATCGAGCATCACCGCCGAAAGGTTCGCTTCTTCTCGACCATAGAACTGGTCAACACCCTCGAACAGGAGAAAGCCAGGGGCAAGGCCGGGCAGGTCGCCGAAAGCCTGACCCGCCTCGACCTCGTGATCCTCGACGAACTGGGATACCTGCCCTTCAGCGCCTCCGGCGGTGCATTGCTCTTCCATCTGCTGAGCAAGCTTTACGAACGCACCAGCGTCGTTATCACCACCAATCTCAGCTTCAGCGAATGGGCGACGGTCTTCGGCGATGCCAAGATGACCACCGCGCTGCTCGACCGGCTTACTCATCGCTGCCACATCCTGGAGACCGGAAACGACAGCTTCCGCTTCAAGGCCAGTTCAGCCGCAGCAGCCCAGAAAAAGGAGGGGACGTCACATGCCTTGACCCCAGCTTGACCCTCAATCCATAGTCAGAGGTGGCTCAATTCTCGATGGAAAACCCGGCTCAGTTCTGGGTGAAAATCAACACTTTTCCGCCCTGGCGCTGCTGGACGCAAGTCTGCTGGACGCAAGTCTGCTGGACGCAAGTCTGCTGGACGAACCCGCACCATGGAGGGGGCCATAGCGAGGAGGTCACGGGGCCTTAGGGCCACAGGGGGCGTGACAGGACGGGCGACCCGCCCGGCTACTTACCTAGCGCGAAATGAACTCGGGCCTGTAGAGGGCCCTACGGGGGCCTACGGGGGCCTACGGGGGCACTGAGGGGCAGACCCCCGGCCATGAGGAGACAGACAGATAGAAGCACAACGCCCCCCATGGCGCGGGGTCCTGTCAGGCCGCTGTTGCGCGGACCCTCCGGGCTTCCTCGACCTTAGACAGCGCCCAAGTCACCCTCTGGGCCACGCTGGGAGCGTTGAGGGCATCCCCGAGGCTGACCCGTTCGGTGGCCTCATAAAGGAAGTCAGCGGCGGCGCGCAGGGCCCGCACGGTGTCCAGCAGACTTGCATCATCGGGGGCCGTCGCGGTGGCGTTGCGGTCCAGCGCGTCGGCTGCGGCGACAAGGTGGTCAAGGATAGACGGCGCAGCATCAGCGGTGGCGGTGGCGGTGTGCATGTTCATGGTGGTGTCCCTCATTGGATCAGTTCTGTACGGCAGAAGCCGTCCGGCAGGTGCCGTGCATCCTATATTCCATATAAGGGACTAGATGTAAACCATTGATTTAGTTGTGATATAGTGACTAATTCCTTGAGTCTCCCTAGGAGCTTAGAGCCTGTCCAGAACGCGCTTGACCTGGGTTGCGGTCCACTTTCCGCCCCTTGCGGTGGCGATCCCTGCCCCGTCCAGCGCCTCCGCAATGGTCGTCAGCGTGGCCCCAGAGGTCCGCAGCGGTTGCACGATAGGGGCCACCTTGCGGGCGAAGTCTTGGGCATCCCGCCTCACCGCCTCTGCCCGTTGCAGCAGCACGTCGCGGTTGCCACCCAGCTTCACCCCTCGGGCCTTCGCGGCCCCCAGCGCAGCCTTGGTGCGCATGGAGATGAAGTCCCGCTCCTGTTCGGCAAGAGCTGCATAGATATGAAGCTGGAACTTGTCGGCGTTCGGCATGGAGGCCACGCGTAGCTTCACCTTCGGATCATCCATCAGGGCAGCGATGAAGGACACACGCCGGGACAGCCGGTCCAGCTTGGCGACCAGCAGTTCTGCCCCGGTCCTTCGGCAGAGGTCCAGAGCCTTGGACAGTTCGGGGCGATCCCCGTCAGCGCCTGACTGAACCTCCAGGAACTCTGCCAAGACCTCGTGAGGAACATCGGCGTAGTTGTCGAGATACAAGCGAATGTCGCGGTCCTGGGCCTCAAGCCCCAGCCCGCTGCGGCCCTGTCCAGCCGTGCTGACCCGGCGATAGGTGACGAATTGTTTCATGCCCCCGTGGCCCTCTGCGCTGCCCGTCAAGTTCCCCTGAAGGTGGAGCCGTCAGGGGTATTTGTCAATCTTCAACGGACGTTTGAGATGTAAACTGGTTGCGCGCGTGTCGCTAAAACTTTTAGCTTTGACAAAAGGAAAGCGGAGGGGGGGTGGGGTTGCTTTCTGGAAGGGAAGGAAGCGCGATCATGCTGTGTCTGCTTGGACCTACCCTCCGGGGGGAGCGAGCAGAGCTCATCTTGACTAAATAGGGCCTCGGATTTTTCCGCCAAATTGAGACCCGTAACCCGTTGCGCAGGGGGCCTTGCAGGGCTTAGGATAGGCACACTGTCCACACTCGCCAAGCACACACGGCGGGGCAGTCCGGGGCGGACCGCCCTTAGTAAGCTATTGATACCATGGCGCTTAACGCGGATTGCTGCAAGTTGGGTCCTTATTCCCGAAGCACTTCTGCGGCACCATTTCCCCTCTGACGGGGGAAATCTCCCGACAATTCCGTGACTTGGCAGTCCTTGACGCATCGCATCTCGCGCACAAATCTGCGCCCGAGGCCGCTCCAGAACCAGACCGGACGCTCCGGCATCGGGAAGGAGCTCCTCTTCCCACCCGGCCCCGCACGGGCAGCAGCACCCCACGGCCCAAACCCGGCCCCGAAACTCAGTCTCGTGGAACCGCCGCCTTGCCGCAACTCGCCCCTGCGGCGATCGGGCCGTGACGGAACCCTTGCCCCGCGGCCGCCCGGCGGACCATAACCGGCCCGACCACGCGACGGGGAACCGCCATGCACCTGACAAACCGCATCTTCGATGAGCTGCAGCCGGGGGAAACCGCCTGCCTGCGGCGGCTGATCACTGCCGACGACCTTTACGTATTCGCGGCGGCCTCGGGGAACTACAACCCGATGCACCTGCCGGGCGAGGATGGCGACGGCGACGGGGTGCCGGACGGGCTGGCGCCGGCGATGTTCGTGGCCTCGCTCGTTTCGGCGGTGCTGGGGACGCTGCTGCCGGGGCCGGGGACGCTCTATCGCACGCAATCGCTGCAATTCCACGAACATGCCCGCGAAGGGGACGAGCTGGAAAGCCGCCTGACCGTGGCCGCGAAACATGATGACGGCAGCGTCACCATGGCGATCAGGGTGACGCGCCCGGCCGATGGCGCGCTGATCCTGTCGGGCGAGGCGCTGGTTAGCGCCCCCCGTGTGCGCTTTGCCCGCGACGACATCGAGATCCCCGGGCTGGTCGTCCAGCGCCACCGCCATTTCGAGGCGCTGCTGGAGCGCGCGCGCCCGCTGCCGCCCATGCGCACCGCTGTGGTCGCACCCGAGGACGACCGTTCGCTGTCCGGCGCGCTGCTGGCCTGGCGCGAGGGGCTGATCACCCCGATCCTGATCGGCGACAAGGCCCTGATCGCCGCGGCGGCGGGTGAGGACTCGCTGGCGGGCGTCGAGATCATCGACGAGCCCGACCACCTGAAAGCCGCCGCCCGCGCCTGCGCGCTGGTCCACGAGGGCCGCGCCGACGCGGTGATGAAGGGGCATCTGCACACCGACCAGCTGCTGCGCCCGATGGTGGACCGGCAGACCGGGCTGCGGGTCGGCAACCGGCGGCTGACCCATGTGTTCGTGATGGACGTGCCGGGGATGGCGCATCCGATCATGGTCACCGACGCCGCGATCAACATCGCCCCCGACCTGCGCACCAAGGTCGATATCGTGCAGAACGCCATCGACCTGGCGATCTCGCTGGGGTCGCAGCAGCCGCTGGTGGGGGTGCTGTCGGCGGTCGAGACGGTCAATCCCGACATCCAGTCCTCGGTCGATGCGGCGCTGCTGTCCAAGATGGCGGATCGCGGCCAGATCACCGGCGGGCTGGTCGAGGGGCCGCTGGCGATGGACAACGCCGTCGACCTGGCCGCGGCCCGCACCAAGGGGCTGCGCTGCGAGGTGGCGGGCCGCGCCAATATCCTGGTCGCGCCCGGGATCGACGCCGGCAACATGCTGGCCAAGCAGCTGTCCTATATCAGCCACGCCGAAAGCGCCGGGCTGGTGCTGGGGGCGCGGGTGCCGGTGATCCTGAACTCGCGCTCGGACAGTGCCATGTCGCGGCTGGCCTCCTGCGCGGTGGCGGCGCTGCATCACGCGCGGCTGAGCGGGGCGAAACCATGACCACCCCGGTGATCCTGACCCTGAACGCGGGGTCGTCCTCGCTGAAATTCGCAATGTATCACGCCCAGTCCGAGGCGCTGCTGGCCCGCGGCCAAGTGGACCGGATCGGCCCCGACGCCACGCTGACCATGAAGGACGCGGACGGGGCGGCGCTGCCGGTGGCGCCGGGGCCGCTCTGCGATCACGACGACGCGGTGGCGCGGGTGCTGGGCAGCCTGCGCGGCGCGTTCCCCGATGCCCGCGCCATCGCCATCGGGCACCGGATCGTGCATGGCGGCATCTTCCACGACCGCCCCGTGATGCTGGACGCGGCGATGCTTGACGAACTGCGCGCGCTGTCGCCATTCGCGCCGCTGCACCAGCCCCACAACCTCGATGGGGTGCGCGCCGCGATGGAGGCCTATCCGGGCGTGCCGCAGATCGCCTGTTTCGACACCGCCTTCCACCGCAACCAGCCCTTCGTGAACGACACCTTCGCCCTGCCCCGGCGCTTCTACGACCGCGGGGTGCGGCGCTACGGCTTCCACGGGCTCAGCTACGAATATGTCTCGGGGGAACTCGCCCGCATCGCGCCGACGCTGGCGGCGGGGCGGGTGGTGATCGCGCATCTGGGCAACGGCGCCTCGATGTGCGCGGTGCAGCACGGGCGCTCGGTCGCCTCGACCATGGGGTTTTCGGCGCTGGACGGTCTGCCGATGGGCACCCGCTGCGGGCAGCTGGACCCGGGCGCGGTGCTGTACCTGATGCAGCAGGAGGGCCTGTCCCCCGACGAGATCGCCGAGCTGCTCTATACGCAATCGGGCATGCTGGGGCTGTCGGGGATTTCCAACGACATGCGCGAGCTGGAGGCCTCGGACCACCCCCACGCGCGCGAGGCCATCGACTATTACGTGTTCCGCCTGCAACGCGAGCTGGGCGGGATGGCGGCCGCCATGGGCGGGGTCGATGCGCTGGTGTTCTGCGGCGGCATCGGGGAAAATTCGCGCCTGATCCGCGCCCGCGTCTGCGAGCGGACCGAGTGGATGGGGATCGAGCTCGACCACAGCCGCAACCAGGACAACGCGCCGGTAATCTCGACCGCATTTTCCCGCACCACCATCATGGTGATCCCGACCGACGAGGAGCTGGTGATCGCCCGCGCGGCGCGGAAAATGATCGGCGCCTGAGAACGGCACTGCCGGAGCGGGGGCCTGCCCCCGGCCACTGCCGTGGCCTTCCTCGCTGAAAGCAGTCCGTTGGACTGTTTTCCGGGCGCTCGGAAGCCCGGGATATTTTCACACCAAAGAGAAGCCTGCGCGGCGGAAAACGGCCTCGGCGGTTGGTGTCTGGAACAGCCCCTGCGAAACGCTTCTGCGCGTTCCAGCGCTGGCACCAGCCCCGCCCCTGCCGTGGCCTTCCTCGCTGAAAACAGTCCACCAGACCATCCGACGGGAAAACTGCCTAGGGGCTGTGTTCTGATCCGCCTTCTATTCCGGGCGCTCGGAAGCCCGGGATATTTCCGCACCAAAGACGAGCCTGCGCAGCGGAAAACGGCACCGGGGGGTTAATGTCTGGGCCAGCCCCTGCCCATGCAAACGCCTCTCCGCGTTCCAGCGCTGGCACCACCTCTCCCCGGCACACGCCGACCACGCCGGATTTACTTGCTGCCAAACCCCCGCAGCCACGCGCCCGGGCGGCGGGAAACCAGCGCACGCCGCTTCTTTCTGGCCCAAATACCCATTGCAACGGCGACGCAAACGCTCCGCCGCCTGCCGGAAACCTCAGCCCTCTGCCACCGCGTCCAGCGCGCGGGTCAGCCGCGCCACCGTCCCGTCCACATCCTTGAGCTTGTCCAGCCCGAACAGCCCCAGCCGGAAGGTCGAGAAATCCTGCCCCTCGCCCACCTGCAGCGGCACGCCGGCGGCGATCTGCACGCCCTGTTCCACGAACTTGCGCCCCGAGCGGATGTCGGGGTCGTCGGTGTAGCTGACCACCACCCCCGGCGCCCCGAACCCCTCGGCCGCGACCGAGGCGAAGCCGCGTTCCGCCAGCACTGCCCGCACCTTGCGGCCCAGCTCCCACTGCGCTTCGCGGGCGGCCTCGAACCCCATCTCGCGGGTTTCCACCATCGCGTCGCGCAGGGTCAGCAGTGCGTCGGTCGGCATGGTGGCGTGATAGGCGTGGCCGCCGTCCTCATAGGCCTGCATGATCGCGCGCCATTTCTTCAGGTCCAGCGCGAAACTGTCGGAACTGGTGGCGGCAAGCCGTTCCGCCCCGCGGGCCGAGAACATCACCATCCCGGCCGAGGGCGGCGCGCTCCACCCTTTTTGCGGGGCCGAGATCAGCACGTCGACCCCCAGCGCCTGCATGTCGACCCAGATCGTCCCCGAGGCGATGCAGTCCAGCACCATCAGCCCGTCATGCTCATGCACCGCCGCCGCCAGCGCCGCGATATAGTCGTCGGGCAGGATCAGCCCGGCCGCCGTCTCCACATGCGGCGCGAACACCACCGAGGGGCGGCTGCTGCGGATCTCGGCCACTACATCCTCGATCGGCGGCGGCGCATAGGCGGGGCGGGGGGCGTTCCCTTCGGGCCGGGCCGGCTGCACGATAGCGGTGCCGTCAAAGCCCGCGGTCTCGATGATCTGGCTCCAGCGAAAGCTGAACAGGCCGTTGCGCACGATCAGCGCGTCCGATTCGCGGGCGAACTGGCGGGCCACCGCTTCCATCGCATAGGTGCCGCCGCCCGGGACCAGCGCCACCGCTTGCGCGTTATAGACCTCGCGCGCGATGGCAGAGATGTCGCGCATCACCTGCTGGAACTTCTGCGACATGTGGTTGAGGCTGCGGTCGGTGAACACCACCGAGAACTCGATCAACCCCTCGGGGTCGACCTTGCTGTGACCATCCGCGCGCAATCCCGACATCTGCGTTTCCCCTGCATGTGACCGCGCGATCCTAGCGGCGGATGCGCGGCTGTGCCAGCATCCGCGCCGCCCCCTGCCACCTTGGGCGGCCCCCATGCGTGCCCCCGCCCCCCTTGCGAGCCCCCCGCCCCCGCGCCTAACTTGGGTGCGACAGCACCAGGAAAGACCGCGATGCGCATCGGCATCCTCAAGACCGGGCAGCCGCCCGGCGAAATCCGCGCCGAACACGGCGACTACGACGACATGTTCGAACGGCTGCTGGCCGGGCGCGGCTTCGACTTCACCAGCTACCACGTCGAGGCGATGGAGTTTCCCGCCTCCGTCCACGACGCCGACGGCTGGCTGATCACCGGCTCTCGCCACGGCGTCTACGAGGATCACCCGTTCATCCCGCCGCTGGAGGATTTCATCCGCAAGGCGGTGGCGGCGCGGGTGCCGCTGGTCGGCATCTGCTTCGGCCACCAGATCGTCGCGCAGGCGCTTGGCGGGCAGGTCGGCAAGCACCCGGCCGGCTGGGCGGTGGGGGCGCAGGACTATGATTTCGGCGGCGAGACCATTTCCCTGAACGCCTGGCATCAGGACCAGGTGGTGACCCCGCCCGAGGGGGCCGAGGTCGCGGCCCACAACGCCTTCTGCGCCAATGCCGCGCTGGTCTATGGCGACCACGCCTTTACCGTGCAGGCCCACCCCGAGTTCCGCGACGAGTTCATCGAGGGGCTGATGGCGCATCGCGGCGCCGCGATCCCGCCGGCGCTGCTGGATGCCGCCCGCGACCGGCAGGGCCGCGCCGACCCCTCGCCCATCACCGACCGGATCGAGGCGTTCTTTCGCCAGAGCCGCCCGGCCCCGTGACCCTCGCGCCCCCGGGCGCCCAACAGCGAAAGCCGGACAGCCCGGCGGAAAGTTCCCATGTCAGACTGGCTGACGAAAATCCCCGAAGCGGCGCGCGAATACATCGCCGGCCGCAGGCTCGACGAGGTCGAGTGCATCGTCCCCGACATCGCCGGGGTCGCACGCGGCAAGGCCATGCCCGCGTCCAAGTTTGCCCGGCAGGAAAGCTTCTTCCTGCCCAACTCGATCTTCCTGCAAACGATCACCGGGGAATGGGCCGACAACCCCTCGGGTGCGTTCACCGAACCCGACATGGTGCTGGTGCCGGATTTCGAGACCGTCTCGGCCGCGCCGTGGACGGCGGATGTGACGCTGCAGGTCATCCACGACGTGCTGGACCAGCAGGGCAACCCGGTGCCGGTGGCGCCGCGCAACGTGCTCAAACGCATCGTCGCGCTGTATGCGGAACGCGGCTGGCGGCCGATCGTTGCACCGGAAATGGAGTTCTTCCTGGTCGCCCGCAACATCGACCCCAACCAGCCGATCCAGCCGCCGATGGGGCGATCCGGGCGGCGGGCGGCGGCGAAACAGGCCTATTCGCTGTCGGCGGTGGACGAATACGGCAAGGTGATCGACGACATCTATGATTTCGCCGAGGCGCAGGGGTTCGAGATCGACGGCATCCTGCAAGAGGGCGGCGCCGGGCAGGTGGAAATCAACCTCGCGCATGGCGATCCGGTCGCGCTGGCCGACGAGATCTTCTATTTCAAGCGCCTGATCCGCGAGGCCGCGCTGCGCCACGACTGTTTCGCCACTTTCATGGCCAAGCCGATCGAGGGCGAGCCGGGCAGCGCCATGCATATCCACCACTCGGTGGTGGACGCCGCGGGCCGCAACATCTTTTCCGACGAACAGGGGCGCGAGACCCCCGCCTTCATGCATTTCATCGCCGGGATGCAGGCGCATCTGCCCGCAGCCATCGCGCTGCTGGCGCCCTATGTGAACAGCTATCGCCGCTATGTCCCGGACTTCGCGGCCCCGATCAACCTGGAATGGGGGCGCGACAACCGCACCACCGGGCTGCGGGTGCCGATTTCCGGGCCGGTGGCGCGGCGGGTGGAAAACCGGCTGGCGGGGATGGACTGCAACCCCTATCTCGGGCTCGCGGCCTCGCTGGCGACCGGCTATCTGGGGCTGACCCATCAGGACAGCCCGCGCGCCGAATGCCTGGGCGACGCCTATATGTCCGAGGACGAGCTGCCCACCAACCTTGGCGACGCGCTGGACCTGATGGTCGAATCCGACCCCATGCGCGAGGTGCTGGGGTCCGAGTTCGTCGATGTCTACGAATCGGTCAAGCGCAACGAATACAAGGAGTTCCTGCAGGTCATCTCGCCCTGGGAACGCGAACATCTGCTGCTGAACGTCTAGGCCGCCGCGCCGCCCCCGCCCCGCCCGCGCCCCTGCGGCCATTCACCGCTTGCGATAAGCGGCGCGGGGTGGCAAGGGGCGGGCATGACCCAGACCGATCAAGATCCCGCCCTGCAATCCGCGACTGCCCAAGGCGGCAAGATCGCCATCGTCACCGGCGCCTCGCGCGGCCTTGGCGCTTCCATGGCGCGGCTGCTGGCGGCGCGCGGCCATCACGTGGTGGCCGTGGCCCGCACGGTCGGCGCGCTCGAGGAACTCGACGACCGCATCCGCGCGGTCGGCGGCGCGGCGACGCTGGCGCCAATGGACATCACCCAGCCCGCAGCGATGATCCAGCTGGCCAAGGCGGTGCTGGAACGCTGGGGCGGTTGCGACCTGTGGGTCCATGCCGCGATCCACGCCGCCCCCCTGTCGCCCGCCCCGCATGTCGATCCCAAGGACATGGAACGCTCGGTCGCGGTCAACCTGCTGGCTACCCATGGGCTGGCGGTGCTGTTCGAGCCGCTGCTGCGCGCGCGCGCGGGCACGGCGCTGTTCTTCGACGACCCCCGCGGCGGCCAGCCGTTCTTTGGCGCCTATGGCGCCACCAAGGCCGCGCAGATCGCCTTCGCCCGCAGCTGGCAGACGGAAAACCGCAGGCTCGGCCCCAAGGTGGTGATCGCCGCCCCCCAGCCGATGCCGACCGCGCTGCGCGCCCGCTTCTACCCCGGCGAGGACCGCGCCGCCCTCACCCCCTGCGTGGCCGAGGCGGAACGGATCCTGGCGGAACTGGCCGACTGAACCAGACTTCAGACCCGGTGCGCAGGCCAACGGCATCCCAAGCCGAGGCCAGCCAGTGCGCGCCTCGGGGGCTCTGACGGGTCACCGACCGCATGACGGCGGCAAGGCAGCCAGAAGCTCCGCCTCAAAAGTCGCGGCGTTCTTCTTCCTTGTAAAAATATCCCGGGGGCTCCGAGCGCCCGGAATGGAACGCGGATCAGAAAACAACCCTCGGGCTATTTTCCCGCCGGATGGTCCGGTGGACCATTTTCAGCGAGGAAGACCGCGGCGTCCTTCTTCCTTGCAGAAATATCCCAGGACTTTCGAGCGCCCGGAATGGAAGGCGGATCAGGCAGCCCACAAGGCCGTTTTTGCCGGATGGTCCGGTGGACCGTTTTCAGCGAAGAAGGCCGCGGCGTAGCCGAGAACAGCCCCCCTGCCCTCCCCCGCCCACGGCCGCGGCGCGCTTCTTCATCATGAAAATATCCCGGGGGAGTCGCCCGTCAGGGCGACGGGGGCAGCGCCCCCATCACCCGCGCCGATCAAAGATCGTAGATCGCGCCGAACTTCTCTTCCAGATAGGCCAGCAGCGGCTCGGGGGTGACCGGGCCGCCGACGGCGCTTTCGATCAGCTCGCCCGGCTCGAACAGCGCGCCGTGGCGGTGGACGTTCTCGCGCAGCCACTCGGCCGCCGGGGTGGCGTCGCCGTCCTCGAGGCTGTCGTCAAGATCGGGGACCGCCGCCCGCAGCGCCCGGTGCAGGGCACCGGCATAGACGTTGCCCAGCGCATAGGTGGGGAAATAGCCGAACAGCCCCACCGACCAGTGCACATCCTGCAGCACCCCGTTCGAGGGTTTGTCGACCCCCACCCCGAAATCGCGCAGGAAGCGGGCGTTCCACGCCTCTTCCAGGTCGTCGGTGGACAGGCGCCCGGCGATCAGCTCGCGCTCCAGGTCGAAGCGCATCAGGATATGCAGGTTGTACTGCACCTCGTCGGCCTCGGTGCGGATATAGCCGGGGGTGACGCGGTTCACGGTGCGGTAGAACTCGTCCGCGTCGGCAATCGACAGCCCGCCCACCATGTCGCCCATGCGCGCGTACAGCCAGCCGGTAAAGGCGCGGCTACGGCCCAGCTGGTTTTCGTAGATGCGGCTCTGGCTTTCGTGGACGCCCATCGAGACGCCGCGGCCCAGCGGCGTGAAGGCGTGGTCCTGGTCGATGCCCTGTTCGTAGCTGGAATGCCCGACCTCGTGGATGGTCGAGTAGATGCAGTTGAAGGGGTCGGCCTCGACGATGCGGGTGGTGATGCGGCTGTCCTGCCAGCGACCGCTGGAAAACGGGTGCACGGCAATATCCATCCGCCCGCGGGTCCAGTCATAGCCGAAGCCGGTGGCGCAGGCCCGGGCCAGCCGCAGCTGCGCTTCCTGCGCGAAACGGCCGCGCAGCGGCTCGGGCTGGCCGTCGGCGTCCAGCACCGCCTCGCGCAGCGCGACCAGCCGCGGGCGCATGGTCTCGAACAGCCCGGCGATCTGGGACTGGGTGGCGCCGGGCTCGTAATCGTCCAGGAGCGCGTCATAGGGGTCGCCGTTGCCGAAGCCGGCGGCGACCAGCGCATGGGCCTCGTCCTGCTTGAGGCTGAGGATCTGATCCAGCAGCGGCATGAAATCCTCGGGCGCCTCGTTGGCGCGCGCCGCCGCCCAGATCCCCTGCCCCAGGCTGGTCTGGCGGGCGATCTCGGTGGCCAGCTGCGCCGGCACCGCGCCGGCGCGGGCATAGTCGCGGGCGATCAGCGCCAGGATGCGTTCTTCAGAGGGCGATTGCGGCACCGCGATGTCCAGCCACTCGCCGATGCGCGGATCGGTGCGGCGCTCGTGCAGCATCGCCTCCATCGCGGCGGTTTCCTCGGCGCGCTGCTCGGTGGCGCCGCGTGGCATCACGGTTTCCTGGTCCCAGACCAGCCGCTCGGCCACCGACGACAGCGCCTCGGTCTGGCGCTGGTATTCCAGCAGCTCGTTCATCGCGGCATTTGCGGAAATCATCGGATCGTCCCCCGGACGCTGGTTTCAAAAGGATAGCGCGCGTGATGGCGGGCGCGGATGATCAGGACGAACAGCGCCACCGCGCCGAACTGGTGGGCCAGCGCCTCGCCCAGGGGCGCGCCATGGATCACGGTGACGATCCCCAGCGCGATCTGCAAGCCCACGGCGGCGATCATCGCGGTGAACGCGCCCCGCGTGACCGGGTGGGGCGAGCGGCGGGCGCGCAGCCACACCACCACCGCGAACACCGCCAGCAGATAGCCGACCATGCGATGGGTGAACTGCACCGTGGCAGCGTTTTCGAAGAAGTTGCGCCAGCCCAGCCCGACGTCCCAGATCGCCGCCGGGATCCATTCGCCACCCATTTTCGGCCAGCCGGTATACTGCCGTCCGGCGTCGATGCCGGCGACCAGCGCCCCCAGCAGGATCTGCACGAAGGCCAGATGCATCAGCCCGGTGGCCATGGAAAACAGCTTGGGCTCGCCGGCCCGGCGGGCGCGCAGCAGCTGCGATTCCGGGCGCGACAGCTGCAGCACCTGCCAGGCGATCAGCCCGAGGATGGCAAAGGCCAGCCCCAGATGCACCGCCAGCCGGTAGGACGCCACCGCCGTCATCCCCTCGACCAGCCCGGAACTGACCATCCACCAGCCGACCGCGCCCTGCAGCCCGCCCAGCGCCCCCAGCACCAGCAGCCGCGGCGCCCAGCCCGCGGGCATCCGCCCCGAGGCCCAGAAGAACAGGAACCCCAGCGCCCAGACCAGCCCGACCGCACGGCCCAGCTGCCGATGCGCCCATTCCCACCAGTAGATGCGCTTGAACCCGGCCAGGTCCATGGTGGGGTTGTCCACCTGGAACTGCGGGATCGCCTGGTATTTGGCGAACTCGGCCTCCCATGCGGCCTGGCCGCTGGGGGGCAGCGCGCCGGTGACCGGCTTCCATTCCGTGATCGACAGCCCCGAGCCGGTCAGCCGGGTGGCACCGCCCAGCGCGATCATCGCGGCGACCATCACGAACAGCGCCACCAGCCAGATGCGGATCGCGCCGCGCGCGCCCTTGGGGCGGGCGTCGATCATGCCGCCCGCGGGCGGTTGTGCCGGCGGGGTTTGGCTCGACACCTCTTGAAAGATCGGGCGCTTGGCCATGGCGGGGCCTTTCGGAGTTAGGGGCGCGAAAGCGCGGCTGCCGCAGTGGCGCAACCGCGGCCGGACATTGGCGGCGACGGCGCCAAAGGTCAATCGTCGCGCGGCTTCCAGGTCAGCTGCCGCACCACCCCGTGCAGGATCTGCACATCCGCCCGCATCAGGGGCATCCGCGACCACAGGTTGCGCAGCGCCAGCCGCATCGAGGCCCCCTTGTCGGGCGGGAAAAAGAACCGCGCCGCCTCCAGCCGCTCCTCCCAGTGGTCGGCCAGCCGCTCGATCTCCAGCCGCGTGGCGGGGGTTTCACCGGGCGGGCGCCGGCCGGGCGGCGCGGGCTGCGAGGGCAGCGCCTCGCGCGCCCATTCATAGCCCAGCAGCAGCACCGCCTGCGCGAGGTTGAGCGAGGGGAACTCCGGGTTCACCGGCACGGTCACCACCGCGCTGGCGCGCGCCACGTCGTCGTTTTCCAGCCCGGCGCGTTCGGGGCCAAAGATCAGCGCCACGCGGCGGCCCCCGGCGGCGATCTGTCGCGCCTCGGCCATGGCGCTGGCGGGGGTGTGGACGGTCTTGGTCAGCTCGCGCCCGCGGGCGGTGGTGGCATAGGCGTGGTGGATATCCTCCATCGCCTCGGCCAGCGTCGGAAACACCCGTGCCCGGTCCAGCACCTGCCCCGCCGCGCCCGAGGCCATCGCCACCGCGCGCGGGTTCGGCCAGCCGTCGCGCGGCGCCACCAGCCGCATCTCGGTCAGGCCAAAGTTCAGCATGGCGCGGGCGGCGGCGCCGATGTTTTCCCCCATCTGCGGCCGCACGAGGATCACGACCGGCTGCAAGGGGGCGAGTGAGGGGGTGTCCGACATGGCTGCGCCCTAGCGCGCGCCGGGGCGGCAGGCAAGCGGCGGAAACGCAAACCCGGCCGCGCGCGGTGGCGCGGCCGGGCGCACAGCAAGGCCGGGGAAAGCTCAGGGCCGGGTCAGCCCCGCGACATTCGCCTCGGCCAGGTCGGCCAGCGAATCGTGCATCAGCTGGATGACATAGGGCGCGTTATGGGCATAGGCGCCGGGGTCCTTGGCCACGAACTGATAGTTGTAGGCCGCCTTGAGCAGCCGCGGCGTCCACGAGGCGTATTTGTTCGTCCCCTGCGCCTCGGCCTCGCTGATCGCGCCGTCGCCGTCGCTGTCGTTGAAGAAATACGGATGCGCATGGCCGTCATAGCCGATCGGCGCCCCGGCGGTGTCGACGGCATAGGCGCGGATCGCAGCCAGCAGGCGCTCGTGCAGGGTGGCGATCTCAACCGCGATGCCTTCGGTCACGTTGCCGTTGCCGTCGAAGTCGATCTTGCCCTTGCGGATCGAGGCCAGCGATTCGCGGTTGCTCACCCCGTCGTGGCAGGCGGCGCAGGGTTCGGATTTCGGCGCCACCGTATGCAGCTCGTGGCAGGTGGTGCAGCTGTTGAACGGGCCGGGGTGGTTGCGCGCCGAGGCATAGGCGCGGCCCGGGTATTCATAGCCGCCACGGGCCAGCGTGCCCATCAGCGTGGCGCCCGCAGCGCGATAATGGACGTTGATGAACTCGAGCTCGGGGACCACCGTGTCCTCGTCGCGCCCGGCGACGGCGGCGTCCACCGTGGCGCCGGCGGTGCGGCCCTGGTGGCAGGTCATGCAGCGCGCATCGGCGCCGAGGTTTTCCACCCGCAGGGTCGAGGGGAAGGTGACCGAGGTCATCATCCGCGTGGTCTCGTTGTGGCAGGCCGAACAGCCGATCAGCGAGCCGGTCGGCGCCTTCTTGTCGACCACCCCCGGGGCGCTGCCGTCGGCGCCGATATAGTCGAGGAACCCGGGCGTCGAGTGGCAGCGCGCGCAGGCTTCCGGGATCTCGCCCTGCTCGTTCCAGTTGTTGAAGGCCTGCGCATCGGCCTTGGCGTGCGGCGATTGCGCCCAGTCGTGATAGAACGGCACCCGCTCGACCGGCATCATCTGCGGCGCGGCCCCGGCGGGCTCGGCTGCCGGGGCGGCGGGCTGCGCGGCCGCGGGCGGCTCGGGCTTGGCGGCGGGGGCCTGGGCGGCGGCGGGGACGGCGGCGGGGATGGCGGCGCCCCACAGGATCAGCGCCAGCAACGGCAGCGAACGCAGGCGTGGCAGCACCCCCTGACGAGGCGCGGGATCTGGCTTGGTCATTGGTCTTCCTTCTTGATCTGGCGGGTCCCGGGATGCGGCGACACTGGCTGGATGCGAACAGCAGACGTGCGTGACGTGGCTTTCCGCCTTTCAGCCTAAGGCCGTAGGGCCGCCCCCCGCACGCCGACAAGTTGCCGCAGGCGGCCCGCAACCCCGGCAGCCCGCGCCGGAAAACCCCGCCGCTACAGCCGCCCGGCCAGATAGTCGCGCAGCACCACCGCCTGGTTGCGGTCGCGATCCTTCGCGCCAAAGATCAGCGTCACCGGCCCCTTGCGGCACCAGTCCAGCGCCTGCGCCACGGCGTCGGGGTTCCGGTCCAGCTCGGCCCGGTAGCGGTCGCGGAACTCGTCCCAGCGGGCGGGGTCGTGGCCGAACCACTTGCGCAGCGCGCTGCTGGGGGCGATGTCGCGCAGCCAGCCGTCCAGCCGCAACTCGTCCTTGGCCACCCCGCGCGGCCACACCCGGTCGACCAGCAGCCGCGCGCCCACCATCGCCCCGGGCCCGTCCCAGGCCCGCGCCAGATGGATGGCGGGGCGCGCGCTC
Source organism: Paracoccus sp. SJTW-4 (assembly GCF_047716885.1). Lineage (NCBI taxonomy): Bacteria > Pseudomonadati > Pseudomonadota > Alphaproteobacteria > Rhodobacterales > Paracoccaceae > Paracoccus > Paracoccus sp. SJTW-4. The sequence continues at coordinate 1,033,501 of NZ_CP136681.1, forward strand.
ATCCGCCCTCCTGTCCCTGCCCCTGTGCGGGCCCCAGCAGGTCGAGCGACTTGATCGAATGCGCGAACGCCGCGCCTGCGCGCATCTCGGCCGCGACCCAGATCGCCTCCATGATCTGAGCGTCGGTGGCGCCGGCGTGGCGGGCGCCCTTGACGTGGCCCTCGATGCACCAGGGGCATTGGGTGACATGGGCGACCGCCACCGCGATCAGCTGCTTGGTGCGCTTGTCCAGCGCGCCATCGGCAAACACCGCCTGCGAGAACGCCTTGAAGGCGTCGTCCATCGCCGGGGCCAGCTCATGCCGGCGGCGGGCGATGTCGGGGGTGGATTTCGGGAAATGGATATCCGACATGGCCGCGTCCCCTTACTGGCGCCAGTAATCGTTGGCGGCGGCGATGGTGGCAAACCAGGTCGCGGCCACCCCCGACACCCCGATCAGGCTTTGCGGGTCATGGGCGTAGTTCGGGCGCAGCTTGTGCAGCGTGTCCTTGTCGGTCTGGGTGGTGGTGACCGCCTTGCGCGCCATGGTGACCGCAAGGTCGAACCCCGCCTGCGGGGTCTCGGTGATCAGGCTGGTCAGCCAGGGGGCCGCGGCAGCGGCCGCATCGGGGGCCATGGGGACGGCATCGGTCGCGGGCGGGGCGGCGTCCTGCGCCGCCACCGGCAGCGCAAAGGCCGAGGACACCGCAAGCATGGTCAGGAACTTGCGCATGAGTGGGCTCCTTTTTTTTCCGGGAAAAACAGGGGATATCCCCCGCTCACGGAAACGTCAGAGCCGCGCTTTCGTTCCATCCCGCCAAACCAATCGCCTGCCGGGGACCGGCCTGTGCCATTCTTCCTTGTCCAAATATCCAAAGAACGCTCGGACACCCGGAAATCCCGCTGCCGAATGACGATTGAGATACCTCGCAGGGGCGCCCCCAAACAACAGGCGGTCAGCCGGAACGCCCCGCGCTCTCACCCTGCCCCGCGCGTGGCCTCAAAGCTGATGATGGCATCGCCCTCCCGTGGCGCGCGCCCGTGTTCGTAATTGCCCGAGACCTCCACCTCGGCAAAACCCGCCGCCCGCAGCGCCATGGAAAACTCGTCGACACCCCACCAGCGCAGCTTGAACAGGTCGAGCTCGCTGCGGACCAGGCTGCCCTCGCGCCAATGCTCGTAACGCAGATGGGACAGCGTGGTCTGGGCGATGTAGCAGGTTTCGACATGCTGGTCGTTCAGGGTCAGAAGATCGCCGTCCCCGGTCACCCAGCTGCGCACCGATGTGCCGCCCGCAAGGAAACTGCCGATCGGGTCGAGATCGACAATCAGGCGCCCGCCGGGGGCAAGATGGTCGTGGAACCGCCGCAGCACCGCGGCGGCCGCAGTGCCATCGGTAATCAGCTGGAAAGACCCTGCCGGCAGGATGATGGCAGAGAACCGCGTTTCATAGCTGAAATCCTCAAAGCTCTGCCGGCTCAGCCCCGCCTCCAGCCCGCGCTGCCGGCACTCGGCTTCGCAATAGGCCAGCATCTCGTCCGAGCTGTCGAACCCCTCGACGCGCAGCCCCGATTCAAGCAGCGGAACCAGCATCCGCCCGTTGCCGACCGCCGGTTCCAGAATCGGGCCGTCGCAGCGTTCCAGGCGGCGGCGATAAAACTCGACGTCACCGAAAGAGCGGCCGACGGGCTTGTCCAGGTTGTAAACCCAGGCGGCGAGTTTTCCGTAACGGTTGTGCATGTGCTGCCCTTGAAAATCCGGCGCCCGGGGAAAAGCGTCCTCTGCCGCCTCGCAGCCCGGACATTTCACCGGAAACGAAAACCCCGGAATCTCCGGGGCTCTCCTGAATGGCTTTTAAGGTCAGGCGTTGAACAGGAAATGCAGCACGTCGCCGTCCTTGACCTCATAGGTCTTGCCCTCGACGCGGAACTTGCCGGCCTCGCGGGCGCCGGCCTCGCCCTTGCCCGCGACGTAATCGTCAAAGGCGATGGTTTCGGCGCGGATGAAGCCCTTTTCGAAATCGCCGTGGATCACGCCGGCCGCCTGCGGGGCCAGGGTGCCGCGGGTGATGGTCCAGGCGCGGGCCTCTTTCGGACCGACGGTGAAATAGGTCTGCAGGCCCAGCAGCTCGTAGCCGGCGCGGATCAGCCGGTCGAGCCCGGCCTCCTCCAGCCCCATTTCCGACAGGAACAGCTGCGCCTCGTCCTCGGGCAGCTGGCTGATCTCTTCCTCGATCCGGGCCGAGATCACCACATGCCCCGCCCCCTGCGCGCGCGCCATCTCGGCCACGGCACTTGTCTGGTCGTTGCCGGTGGCGGCATCCACCTCGGCGACGTTGCAGACGTAAAGAACCGGCTTCGCGGTCAGCAGCTGCAGCATTCCCCAGGCGCGGCGGTCGTCCTCGGCCACCGCAACGTTGCGGGCCGGGCGCCCGGCCTCGAGCGCCTCTTGCGCCAGTTTCAGCAGCCGGTCCTGGTCCGCGGCCTCCTTGTCGCCGCCCTTGAGCTTACGCAACAGGTTGGCCCGCCGCCGCTCGATCGATTCGAGATCGGCGATCATCAGCTCGGTCTCGATGGTCTCGGCATCCGCCACCGGGTCGACGCGGCCTTCGACATGGGTGATGTCGCCGTCCTCGAAACAGCGCAGCACATGGGCGATGGCGTCGACCTCGCGGATATTTGCCAGGAACTGGTTGCCCAGACCCTCGCCGCGGCTGGCACCCTTCACCAGGCCTGCGATGTCGACAAAGGTGATCCGGGTCGGGATGATCTGCTTAGATCCGGCGATCTCGGCCAGCTGGTCCAGCCGCGGGTCGGGGACCGCGACCTCGCCCACGTTGGGCTCGATCGTGCAGAAGGGGAAGTTCGCGGCCTGCGCGGCGGCGGTGCGTGTCAGCGCGTTGAACAGCGTGGACTTGCCGACATTCGGCAGCCCGACGATCCCCATGCGAAAGCCCATCTTGCATCCTTTCCCGGTTTCGCCGGGGTTCTAGGTCACGGGCGGGGCCGGGTAAAGCGGGGGCGGGTAAAGCGGGAGCGGCGCCCCGCGCATCTTTCCCTTTCGCCGTGGCCCGGCTAAGGATTTCCCTATGCAGGAAAGGCCCCGCCCATGACCGACGCGACCGCGCGCACCATCACCCGCCCCACCACCCGCCCCAGCACGCGCATCGACCGGCTGTTCCAGCGGCTGGGCCGCGAAAACCGCAAGGCGTTCGCCACCTATACCATGGGCTACGACCCCGACCGGGAAACCTCGATGCAGGTGCTGCGCGGGCTGCCGGGCGCGGGCGTCGACATCATCGAGCTGGGGATGCCCTTCACCGATCCGATGGCCGACGGGCCGACGATCCAGGCGGCGGGGCAACGGGCGCTGGCCGCGGGCGGGTCGGCCACCGGGGTGCTGGGAATGGTGCGCGAGTTCCGGCAGCACGACGACGACACCCCGATCGTGCTGATGGGCTATTACAACCCGATCTATGCGCGCGCGGGCGGGGTGGCGCAGTTCCTGGCGGATGCGGCCGAGGCCGGGGTGGACGGGCTGATCGTCGTCGACCTGCCCCCCGAGGAGGACGCCGAGCTCTGCATCCCCGCCGCAGAGGCCGGGATCAGCTTCATCCGGCTGGCGACGCCCACCACCGACGACCGGCGCCTGCCGGCGGTGGTGCAGAACACCAGCGGTTTCGTCTATTACGTCAGCGTGACCGGGATCACCGGCGGCCCCGCCGCCGACGCGGCCGAGGTCGCCCCCGAGGTGGCGCGCATCCGCAACGCCTCGGGCCTGCCGGTGGTGGTGGGCTTCGGCATCTCGACCCCCGATTCCGCGCAGGCGGTGGCGGCGGTGGCGGATGGCTGCGTGGTGGGCTCTGCCATCGTGCGCCAGATCGCCGAGGGCAAGCCGGTGGATCAGGTGCTGGGCTTCGTGCGCAGCCTGGCCGAGGGCGTGCGCCGGGCCTGACGCGCGGTCCCGGCGGCGCGGCCGAACCGGGGCGCTGCCCCGGACCCCGGGATATTTAAGACCGCCCGAAGCCCGGCCGCAGCCAGCACTCGGCCAAATGCCCGTGGTGCCGGTGTTTCTTCCTTGCCCAACTACCCCGGGGGAGTCGCGCAAGGCGCGACGGGCGCAGCGCCCCTGCCCTGCGCCGCTTCCACCGGCAGGCACGGCAAGCTGTCCGTCTTGTGATCGCGAACCCCGCGCTTCGCCCCACCAAACCCGAGGGTTCTTCTTTCGCGCACCGCCCCGGTCGGATAGGTTGGCGCGCATGGACGATCCGACCCACGCCCATATCGGCACCCCGGCGCCGCAGCTGCCCCCGCCCCGCGGGTTCTGGCAGCGAATCGGCGATCGCCTGGCGGCGCTGATCGGGGCGCGGCGGGCCGCGGTGCCGCCGGAACGCTCGGTCGCCTTCACCATCGGGGTGATCGCGCTGGGGGCCAAGATGGCCAAGGCCGACGGCCGCGTCACCCGCGACGAGGTCGCCGCCTTCCGCCGCATCTTCAAGATCCCGCGGTCCGAGGAACGCCACGCCGCGCGGGTCTTCGACCTTGCCCGCCAGGACGTGGCCGGGTTCGAGCTGTGGGCGGAACGGCTGGCGCGGCTGTTTCCCCCCGGCGACCCGGTGCTGGTCGACGTGCTGGACGGGCTTTACGTCATCGCCACCGCCGGCGACCAGCCGCGGCTGCTGGAGGCCGAGCGGGTGTTCCTGGACGAGGTGGCGCGCATCTTCGGCATCACCCCGCGCGACCATGCGGCGATCCGCGCCCGTCGCGTGCCCGACCACCGCTGCCTGCCCTGCGAGGTTCTGGGGCTGACCCCCGGCACGCCGCTGGAGATGGCGCGCGAACGCTATCGCCGGCTGATCTTCGAGAACCACCCCGACCGCGCGCAGGCCCACGGCCTGCCGCCCGAGGCGGTGCGGCTGGCGGAATCGCGCACCCGCGCGATCAACGCCGCCTGGGCCGCCTATCGCGCCGAGTTCGGCTGAGCCCCCCACTCCGGTTGACCGCCCGCGGCGGAACTCCCATCTGCTCAGGGTGTTCCTTGGGAACCGGGCCCCGCGGCCCGTCCCGTTTTCCGGTTGCAGGAGTGCCGATGTCCCGTTTCACCCTGGCCACGGCCCTCGCACTGGCCCTCGCACTGGCGCTGTCCGCCCTGCCCGCCGCCGCGCAGCAAGCCCCCGAGACGCCCTTCCAGATGCCGCGCGCGGATGATCCCGCGCCCGGGGCGCCCTCCGACGAGGCCCCCGCCGGAAGCGTGCTCGAGGGCTTCCTGATGGAGCTTTTCGACCGCGCGCAGCCGCATCTGGAGGGGCTGGCCGAGGACATGGGCGGGCTGATGGAGGACTACCGCCCCATGCTCGACGACCTCGGGCGGCTGATGGACGACATCGGCAATTACGAGCTGCCGCCCGAACGGCTGGCGAACGGCGACATCCTGATCCGCCGCAAGCCGGGCGCACCGCCGCCGCCGCCGGTGGAAAACCTGATGCCGCGCAGCCCCGGCGTGCTGCCGCCCGGGCATCCGCCGCTGTCCGACCCGCCCAGCCCGCCGCCGCTGCTGCCGCAGATCGAGCTTTAATAGCGCAGCCGCGCGAATTGCGAGCGGTCCGAGGCCGCCCGCGCCTGCCCCAGCGTCTCGATCCCCTGCCGGGCCAGCAGCGGGATCATGCGCACGAACACCTCGGCGGTGGCGATGGCGTCGCCCAGCGCGGTGTGGCGGGCGCCGATCTCCACCCCCAGCCGCGCGGCCACGGCCTCCAGCGAATGGCTGTCCTCGGCCGGGTGCAGCACGCTGGACAGCAGCAGCGTATCCAGCAGCGGATGGTCGAAGCGCAGCCCGGTCGCGGCTTCCTTCAGCTTCAGGAACCGCATGTCAAAGGCGATGTTGTGGCCGACCAGCACGCTGTCGGCGGCAAAGCGGTGGAACACCGGCAGCACCTCGGCGATGGCGGGCTGGCCGCGGACCATCTGCGGGGTGATGTGGTGGATGGCGATGCCCGCCTCGGGGATCGAGCGCTGCGGGTCGACCAGCTGGTCGATGGTCTCGCCGCGCAGGATGCGGGTGTTGACGATACGCAGCGCCCCGATCTGGATGATCTCGTCGCCGCCGGCGGGGTCGAGGCCGGTCATCTCGCAGTCAAAGACAGTGAAGGCCAGTTCCGACAGCTTGCGGTTGTCGTCGGCGCTGGCGTGGCCGGCGGCGAACAGGCCGAAGTCGTAGAACTCGGGGCGGCTGCCGATGGCGGATTCGGGGGGCGCGGTGTCGGCGGTGGCGCGGGGCAGCAGCAGCCGGAAGAACCGCCCGCCGCCACTGCCCCCGAAACCGTCGCGCTCGCGCTCCAGCCAGATCTCGCCGCCGTGGCGGTCCACCACCTCGCGCACGCTCAGCGCCCCGGCCACCGGCTGCGCCATCGGCTCGTCGGGCAGCGCCGAATAGTCGCGCGGGTCCAGCGCCGGGCCATCGGCGACCCAGCCCAGGTCCAGATGCGCCCGCGGCCCCGCCGGGGTCAGCCGCAGCCACAGCACCGGGTCGGGGTGCAGCGCCAGGATGCGGCGCGCCAGATGGTCCAGCGCCCCGATCAGCCCGAAGCTGTCGATGCGCAGCCACAGGTCCTGCGCCATCGGCTGGGTGGTGATCGGCGCGCCCGCGGTGGCGGCCAGCCGGCGCACCGCCGCCGCCAGCAGGTCGGTGCCCAGCATGTCGTGCAGCGGCCAGCGCGAGCCGATGTCCTGCGCCGCCGCCTCCTCGTCCGCCAGCAGCCGCCGGTGCATGGCCGCCACCTCGTCGCGGATCACCGACAGGAAGCGGTCGTGGTCGGCGGCACCAAGGTCGGGATATTCCAGCATGTCCAGCGCCGCCTGCATGTTGGCGACCGCGGCGCGGCTGCGTTCATACATGTCCTGCAGGGCGCGGTCGCGGCGGGTCTGGCGCTCGTGATCCTCGGTGATGTCGTCGAGCATCAGCAGGAACCCGGTCAGCGCCTCGGGGTCGCTCCCGTCGCTGTCGTCGGCCTCGCCCCCCATCTCGGCGAAATCGGTGCGCCGCACCGGCGCCACGCTGGCGCGCAGCAGATGCCCGGCGTCCGAGGCGGTGACGAATTGCGCGGCCGCCGCGCTGCCGTCGGCGCCGCGGGCGATGCGGGCCTCGACCCGGTCCAGCGCGTGGTCCAACGCCGCCTTGTCGATCAGCGCGTGGATCGAGCGGCCCAGCCCGATCAGCTCTGCCCCCGCGCTGTCGCCGCCGCCGCGCCCGGAGATCCGCCGCGCCAGCGCCCGCATCCGGCCGTTGTAAAGCAGGATCCGCCCCTCGCGGTTGCAGACCACCACCGCGTGATCGAGCTCGGTCATCAGCGCCGCCAGCTGGTCGCGCTGCTCGGCGACGCTGCGGCTGGCGTCGGCGACCAGCCGCGCCATGTAGGACGCCAGCGCCCGGCGCTGGCCCAGCAGCCGGTCGATTTCCTGCGCCAGCGCCTGGGTTTCGGGGGTGTGGGCGATGTCGGGGACGGAATCCATCGTCTCATCGGCGGCGGCGATGCGCATCGCGCCCAGCAGGCGCTGGGGCGCGACGATCAGCCGGTGGCGGGCGCGCTGCGCGAGCCACCCCAGCAGCACCGCCGCCCCCAGCCACCACAGGAACATCACCATCCAGGTCGCTTCCAGCGCCTGGAACACTGCCTGGCGCAGCGCCGCCCCCCGCGGTCCCAGCACCGACAGGAACACCACCGCGCCCCCCAGCGACCACAGCCCCAGCGCCACCCCCGGCGCGATCAGGGGTGCGAGCCGCCCGGGCTTCATGCCAGCAGCCCCCGGATGCGGGCCGCGAGATCGCGGGTCGAGAACGGCTTGGCGACAAAGGCGTCCGCCCCCGCCCCCATGGCGCGGGCCTGATCGGCCTCGCGCGAACGGGCGGTCAGCATGACGATGCAGGTGCCCGCCAGCGCGGGGTCGCTGCGCAGCGTCTCGCACAGGTCGAAGCCGGACAGGCCGGGCATCATCGCGTCCAGCAGCACCAGCCGCGGGCGCTCGGCGCGGATCATCGCCAGCGCCTCGGCGCCGTCGCGGGCGATCAGCACGCGGTGGCCCTCGCGTTTCAGCAGGAACTCCAGCGAGACAACGATGTTCGGCTCGTCGTCGGCGATCAGCACGGTGTGGGTCATGGGGTCTCCTCCTTTCCGCCTGCCGCAGCGTCGCCTGCCGGGCCCGGGTCCAGCGGCAGGGTGACGACGAAGCGCGCGCCGCCGTCCGGCGCGGGTCCGGCGACGATGCGGCCGCCGTGGCGGGCGACGATGCTGCGGGCCAGCGGCAGGCCCAGCCCGCTGCCCTTGGGGCGCGCGCCCGGCGCGCCGGACTGGTGCCAGGGGCGAAAGATCGCCTCGGCCTCGCCCTCGGGGATGCCGGGGCCGTTGTCGGTGACGGAGATCTCGATTCCCGCGGGCACGGGATGCAGCGCGGCGGTGATGCGGCCGCGGCCCTCAGGCGCGAACTTGGCGGCGTTGGACAGCAGGTTCAGCGCCACCTGCAACAGCCGGTCGCGGTCGCCGCGCATCACCGGCACCGGCGCAAGATCGAGCTCCAGCGCCACCCCCCGCGCCGCCAGCAGCGGCCGCACCACCGCCGCCGCGTCGCGCAGCAGCGCAGCCGGGTCCAGCGCCGCCATCTCACATTCGGCAAATGCAGTGCCCAGCCGGGCGGCGTCGAGGATGCCGTCCACCAGCCGCCCCAGCCGCGCCGCCTCATCGGCGATGATCGACAGAAAGCCCTCGCGCTCGGCAGGGTCCATGTCGGGGCTGTCCTGCATCAGTTCGGCCAGCGCCCGGATCGCGGTCAGCGGCGTGCGCAATTCGTGGACGGCAGCGGCCAACACCTCGTCGTCATGCGGCGCTTCCATGGCGCCGGGCGCCGGGGGACCGCCGCGCCCGATCATGTCTGCAACCGGAAATGCTGGGTGATCCAGTCGCGGAAACCGCGCACGATGGCCAGCGCCTCCTTCAGCCCCTCGCGGTCCAAGGCCCCCAGCGCGTCCAGCCGGATCAGGTTGTCGGGGGCGCGGCCGTTCTCGATCTGGCGCAGGTTGCTGTCGAGCTTGACCCCCATCAGGAAATGCAGCGCATCCGACAGGTCGCGGGCCTGCGCAGGCGTGATCCGCCGCGCCTGCGCCAGCGCCGCCAGCCGGGCGGTGGTGGGCAGGTCCGACACCCGGTATTTCAGGGCCAGCGCCCGCGCGCCCTGCACGATGGGAAAGATCCCCAGCTTCTTGATGTCGATCTCGGCCGAGCCGCGCCCGGTCATCCCCGGCAGCCGCGACCACCAGCTGCGATCCTGCGAGAAACTGTTCACCGACCCCGCGAACCGCGCCAGATAGGCGTCGCTGTCCGACATCAGCCGCGCCAGATGCGCGCGCAGGCCGGCCAGCAGCTCCGCATCGCCCGACACCGCCAGCGCATCCATGAAGATCGCCAGCTTCATCGGCCCCTCGGGGTCGTCGCCATGCACCCATTGCCCGATGGCGCGGCGGAACCCGGCCACCGGCCGGCACCAGTCCGGGCGGCTGGCCATGATGCCGCCGGGGCACGGCGGATAGCCGAAATCGACCAGCGCGGCGGTGAATGCGGCGGTGGCGGCGGCCGCGATTTCAGGCGCCACGCCGTCGCGCAGGATCAGGCCGTTGTCCTGATCGGTGCGCATGATCTGTTCGCCGCGCCCCTCGCTGCCCATCACGATCAGGCAGGAGTTCTCGCGCAAGCTCTCGGGGGCCACCAGTTCCCACAGGCGGCGGAACACGGTGCGGTTCAACTCGCCCACCAGCCTGGCGATGACCTCGATGCGCACCCCGTCCTGATGCAGCACCGCGACCAGCGGCGCGATCTGGTCGGCGGCGCGTTTCAGCGCCGCGACGCTGCCGGCCTCGGCCGCCTCGAGCGCGATCAGATGCGAATGGTTGGCCAGGAACCCCATTAGGTCCAGCTGCCGCAGCACCCCCGCCACCTGCCCGCGCTCGCAGACCACCAGCCGGTGGACGCCGTGGCGCAGCATCAGGATCATCGCCTCGAACAGCTCGGCGCCGCGCTCGATGGTGATGGCGGGAAAGGCCGCGACCTCGCGCAGGGTGATGGACGCGGGCGGGCGGTCCATCAGCAGCACGTCGCGCAGGTTGGTGGTGGTGAAGATGCCCAGCCGGTCCCCCGCCGCGCCGCCGTCCTGCACCAGCACGTCGGTGACGCCGGCCGCCGCCATCTGCCGGCAGGCGCTGACGATGTCGGTGCCCGCGTCCAGAAAGAACGGCTTGCGCACCGGCGCGTCCCCCACGCGCGAAGTGATCAGCGTCAGCGTCTCGCGCCGGGCATGGTCGCCGCCGCCAGACGCCAGCGGCACGGCCGGACCCGAAGGCCCGGCCGCACCGTCGTTTTCCCTGAGCCCCGCAGGCGTCAATGCGCCGAGGCCGCGGCGGCGCCGATCCCGGTCTCGGACCGGACCTGCTGCGCCAGGAAGCCCGCGCGGTCGACCGCGGCGCGCCGGCTCTTGTCGGTAACCGAGAACAGCCAGATCCCCAGGAACGCCAGAGTCATCGAGAAGAGCGCGGGCGAGGTATAGGGGAAGGGCGCGGACCCGGCCGGGTTGCCCAGCGTGGCCTCCCACACCGAAGGCGACAGCACGGTCAGCAGCACCGACGAGATCAGCCCCAGGAAGCCGCCGATCACCGCGCCGCGGGTGGTCATGTCCTTCCACAGGATCGACAGGAACAGCACCGGGAAGTTCGCCGAGGCCGCCACCGCAAAGGCCAGCGACACCATGAAGGCGATGTTCTGCTTTTCGAAGGCGATCCCCAGGATCACGGCGATGATTCCCAGCGCGATCGTGGTGATCCGCGACACCCGCAGTTCCGTGGCGCTGTCGGCGTTCCCCTTGCGCAGCACGCTGGAATAGATGTCGTGCGACACCGCCGAGGCCCCCGACAGCGTCAGCCCCGCCACCACCGCAAGGATGGTCGCAAACGCCACCGCCGACATGAAGCCCAGGAAGATGTTGCCGCCCACCGCGTCGGCCAGATGCACCGCCGCCATGTTGACGCCGCCGATCAGCCCGCCGTCCGCCTCAAGAAACTCGGGGTTGGTCAGCACGAACAGGATGGCGCCAAAGCCGATGATAAAGGTCAGCAGGTAGAAATAGCCGATCCAGACGGTCGCCCACATCACCGACTTGCGCGCCTCTTTCGCGCTGGGGACGGTGAAGAAGCGCATCAGGATATGCGGCAGCCCGGCGGTGCCGAACATCAGCGCCATGCCGAAGCTGATGGCCGAGATCGGATCCTTGATGAAGTTGCCCGGCCCCATAATCGACTGGCCGGCGACCGCCGCCTGTTCCGGGGTCTGGCCGGCGCCCAGCGCCAGGTCGGTCTTGATCTGCACCGCACCGGCGAACAGCCGCTCGGGGCTGAAGCCCACCGACATCATCACCATGAACGCCATGAACGAGGCGCCGCCCAGCAGCAGGCAGGCCTTGATGATCTGCACCCAGGTGGTGGCGGTCATGCCGCCGAACAGCACATAGACCATCATCAGCGCGCCGACGATGACCACCGCCATCCAGTACTCCAGCCCGAACAGCAGCTTGATCAGCTGCCCGGCGCCGACCATCTGCGCGATCAGGTAGAAGGCCACCACCACCAGCGTCGAGCTGGCGGCGAACACCCGCACCGGGGTCTGGGCAAAGCGGAACGAGGCCACGTCGGCAAAGGTGAACTTGCCCAGGTTGCGCAGGCGCTCGGCCATCAGGAAGGTCAGGATCGGCCACCCGACCAGGAAGCCGATCGAATAGATCAGCCCGTCATAGCCGTTCGACATCACCGCCGCCGAGATCCCCAGGAACGAGGCCGCGGACATGTAGTCGCCGGCGATCGCCAGCCCGTTCTGGAACCCGGTGATGCCGCCGCCGGCGGTATAGAAATCCGCCGCCGACTTGGTGCGCGAGGCGGCCCATTTGGTGATGAACAGGGTCGCCGCCACGAAGATCGCGAACATCCCGATCGCGGTCCAGTTGGTCGCCTGTTTCTGGATCTCGCCTTCCAGCGCGGGGGCGGCGACGACCAGCGAGGGCACCAGCAGCAGCGTGGACAGGCCCAGGAAGCGGCCCATGGAAAGTCCCGGCATCATTTCAGCGCCTCCCGCTTGATCCGCTCGTTCAGGTCGTCGTATTCGCTGTTGGCGCGGGCGACATAGACCCCGGTGATGACGATGGTGAACAGGATCACGCCGAAGCCGATCGGGATCCCCCAGGTCATGACGCCGTCGCCGATGCGCGCAGCCAGCGTTTCCTTGCTGAAGGCGATCAGCGTGATGAAGCCGTAATAGACGACCAGCATCGCAATGGTCAGCCGCCAGCCAAATCGCAGCCGTTTCTGTCGCAGCTCCTGATAGTTCGGGTCGGAAGCGATACGTTCGAGCATCGAGTCCTGCATGGAGAAATCCTCCCACGAGTAAAATGATATTCTTTGACAATCTGCCCGCGCGGCGCGGCCACGGGGGCCCGTCACGGATCCGGCCAGCTCGCCGGTGGCCGGCCGGACCTCCTCGATCCGGCCGGCGCTGCGCTTGTCGGGGCTATCCGCGGTTCATGCGGTTTTCGATCAGCTCGTCGACCACGCCCGGGTCGGCCAGCGTCGAGATGTCGCCCAGGCTGCCATAGTCGTTTTCGGCGATCTTGCGCAGGATCCGGCGCATGATCTTGCCCGAGCGGGTCTTGGGCATCCCCGGCGCCCACTGGATCAGGTCGGGCCTGGCGATGGGGCCGATCTCGGTGCGGACCCAGGTCTCCAGCTCCTTGCGCAGCTCGTCCGAGGGCTCGACCCCGTTCATCACCGTGACATAGGCGTAGATGCCCTGCCCCTTGAGGTCGTGCGGATAGCCCACGACCGCGGCCTCGGCCACCTTGGGATGGGCGACCAGCGCGCTTTCGATCTCGGCGGTGCCCATGCGGTGCCCCGAGACGTTGATCACGTCATCCACCCGGCCGGTGATCCAGTAATACCCGTCCTCGTCGCGGCGGCAGCCGTCGCCGGTGAAGTAATAGCCGGGATATTGCTGGAAATACGCTTCCTCGAAACGCTGGTGGTCGCCCCACAGCGTGCGCATCTGCCCCGGCCAGCTGTCGGCGAAGCACAGCACGCCCTCGACCCCGTTGCCCTCGATCACGGCGCCGGTGGTCGGGTCCAGCACCTCGGGGCGCACCCCGAAGCAGGGCAGCGTCGCCGAGCCGGGCTTGGTCTCGATCGCATAGGGCAGCGAAGTGATCATGTGGCCGCCGTTCTCGGTCTGCCAGAACGTGTCCACGATCGGGCATCGGCCCTTGCCGATGTGCTTGTCGTACCAGTTCCACGCCTCGGGGTTGATCGGCTCGCCGACCGAGCCCAGCACCCGCAGGCTGGACAGGTCGTATTTCTCGACCCATTCGGTGCCCTGGCTGATCAGGCTGCGGATCGCGGTGGGCGCGGTATAGAACTGCGTCACCTTGTGCTTTTCGCACACTGCCCAGAAGCGGCCGGGGTCGGGATAGTTCGGCACGCCCTCGAACATGATGGTGGTGGCGCCGTTGGCCAGCGGCCCATAGACGATATAGCTGTGGCCGGTGACCCAGCCCACGTCGGCGGTGCACCAGAACACGTCGCCGTCCTGATAGTCGAAGGTGTTCTGATGCGTCAGCGACGCATAGACCAGATAGCCGCCCGAGCTGTGGACCACGCCCTTGGGCTTGCCGGTCGAGCCCGAGGTATACAGGATGAACAGCGGATCCTCGGCCCCCATCGGGCGCGGCGGGCAGTCGGGGCTGGCGTGTTCCATCAGCGCCAGCACGTCCACGTCGCGGCCCTGCACCCAGGTGGTCTGGTCGCCGGTGTGCTTGACCACCAGGCAGCGCACCCTGTCCGAGCAATGCAGCAGCGCCGCATCGGCGTTGGATTTCAGCGCGGTGCGGCGGCCGCCGCGCGGGGCGGTGTCGGCGGTGATCAGCAGCTTGGCGCCGCAGTCGTTGATCCGGTTGGCCAGCGCATCGGGCGAGAACCCGGCAAAGACGATGGAATGGATCGCCCCGATCCGCGCGCAGGCCAGCATCGCATAGGCGGCCTCGGGGATCATCGGCAAGTAGATCACCACCCGGTCGCCGCGCATCACCCCCTGGCTCAGCAGCACGTTCGCCATCCGGTTCACCTTTTCCGACAGCTCGGCATAGGTGATGTGGCGGGCGGGGGTGTCGGGATCGTCGGGTTCCCAGATGATCGCGGTCTGGTTGGCGCGCTTGGGCAGGTGCCGGTCCACGCAGTTCACGCAGACGTTCAGGATCCCGTCCTCGTACCACTTGATCGAGACCTGACCCATCATGAAATCGGTGTTCTTCACCCTTGTATAGGGCTTGATCCAGTCCAGCCGCCGCCCCTCGCGACCCCAGAACCCGTCGGGGTCGGACAGGGATTCCTGATAGAGCGCACGATAGGATTCGGGCGTCACATGAGCCTTTTCATAGCCTTCGGGAACAGGGTGCTTGGCCACTGGTGCGACAGACATATAACCTCCCTAGCCGTCCAGAACCGCAGCGATCCTCAACGCCGCGAACCGCCGGCACAAGCGGCCGACGATAGGACGGAGCCTAGAAGCGCCCGGCGCGGTTGTCATATGCAAAAATTGCAAAATAAACCCTGTTTCTTGCGTATACTGTAAAAAACCATCGGTTTCGGGGACATAATCATGGGAATTGGGCAATTTGTCGCGGGCAAAACCGGCGAGAACCCGCCAACCGGCCCGCATCGTCCCGCCGACGACCCCGCCCGCGCGCAGGCAGAGGCGATCCTGCGGGCGGCAGACAGCGCGGTGTTGGCGGTTCTGGACGCGCAGGGCTGGCCGATGACGTCGCGGATCGCGGTGCAGCGGGATGCTGCCGGGGGGCTGTGGGCGATGTTGTCGGGGCTGGCACTGCACACCGCCGCGCTGCGCCGCGACCCGCGCGCAGCGCTGCTGATCGACGCCCCTGCCGCACCGGATGCGCGCGGCATCGCCCTGGCGCGGGCGCGGTTGTCGCTGCAGGTCGAGGCGCAAGAGCTGCGGGACCCCGCCGAAGACGCCACCCTGCGCGCGGACTGGCTGGCCCGCGACCCCAAGGCAGCGGTCTATGCGCGGCTGCCGGATTTCCGGCTGTGGCGGCTGCAACCCCGCGGCGGGCTGCTGAACGCAGGTTTCGGCCGGGCCTATCAGCTGGGCCCGGCCGATCTGAGCTGACGCGAAAAAGCCCCGGCAGCACAAGGCTGCCGGGCAGGATGTTCAGCGCGGAACGCGGGTCATTCCGCCTGATCCATGCGGATCTTCAGCGCCATGGCGCCGCGCACCGCCTGCGAGAAATCCAGATAGAGCTGGTCTTTCGCCGTCCCCTGCGCCGCGGTGACCGAGGGCAGGTCGGTGTTGCGGGCGCCGCTGGCGGTGGTCACCGCGCCCTCGGCCACCACCGATTCCACCCGCAGCGCCTGCGCGCTGAACGGCAGCGCGCCGCCCGTTCCCACCACCCAGCGCGCGGCGGCGGTGTTCTGGCGGTGGCTGACGGTCAGCGGGTTGGCGGTGGGGGTGCGGACGCCGCTGAAGGTGTTGCCCTCGAACCGGACGTTGCGCATCCGCGCCACGTCCAGATTGGCAAAGCTGGTGTCCACCCGCTCGACCCGGTCGATCTGCGCGTAAAGCGACTTGAACACGTTGCCCATCACCGTCAAGCCGTGCAGCCAGTGGTTGGTGCCAAAGGGCTTGATGACGATCCACGAAAAGCTGGCCACCGTGTGCGAGCACAGGAAGGTGTTGCCGGTCATCGTCACCCCCCCGAACGGCGGCTGGCCCGACGAGTTCGGCACCGGGTGGTGCTCGTTCGTCCATTCGATGCTGGCGTTGTCGATATAGTTGCCCGTAATCGTCACCTGGGCATTGCGCCCGGTCAGCACCAGCCCGGCGCTGCGCAGCCCGGTGTTCTGGCTGTCGCCCTGGAACCAGTGGTTGCCGGAAACCAGGTGCCCGGTCCCCGCCGCCACGCAGAAATGCCCGAAGCGCACAAAGCGGTTGTCGCGGATCTTCACGTCGTTGGCGTTGACGTTCAGGCAGACGCTGGTGCGGCTTTGCACCGGCTGGCCCATGTCGTGGGACATGAACTCGCAGCGGTCGATCAGCATCCCCTGGCACGCCTCGCCGATCGAGGTGATGCCGCGGTCCTTGGGCCTTGTCATGAAACAGTCGCGGAACGACCACAGCTCACCCTGCGGCGGCAGCATCACCCCGCTGGCCCGCCCGTCCAGCCCGAAATCCACGTTCATGAAATAGAAGCGGTCGACCTGCGGCACGGTCGAGAAATCGAAGGCGTAGCGGTAGCGCTCGAACGTATAGCTGCGGGTGCCGGCGCCGCCATAGAGCGCCTGCGACAGGGTCAGCGTGCCGGTGGCGATGTTCTTGTCGCGCACATAGATCTCGCGCCCGACTCCCGGGCCCGAGATGCGCGAGCCGACCTCGATCGCGGCGATCTGGCCCACGGCGCGCAGCTCCAGCGGGCGCTCGGGGTCATAGGTGGCGGTGGCGGTGAGCGTGCCGGTTTCCCAGGCGGGGCCGTCCACGATGGCGATCTGGCCGTTGGCGATGACGCGGCGGGCGGAAAACTGCGTCAGCCCGGGGATGATGTCGCCGATCACCAGCGGCTCGGTCAGGTCGACCTTGCGGCCGCACAGGTCGAAGATGTTGTGGTCGCTGTAATCCAGCAGCGCCTGCAACCCGCGCTTCATCCCCTCGGTCTCGTCCCCGAAGGCATCGGCGTAGGAGGGCAGGTCGAAATTGCGCCGCAGCCCCAGCCGGGCGGTGCGGGGCATCACCAGCGTGCCAACGAAGCGCACCGGCTCGTTCATGGTCAGGTTGCCGCCGATGTAATAGCTGCCTGCCGGCACCAGCACCTGCCCGCCCGCCGCCGCCGCGTCGGCCAGCTGGAACGCCGCGCGGTCGTCGGTCACCCCGTCGCCTTTTGCGCCATAGTCGCGCACATCCACCCAGTCGATCATCGCGGGGACAAAGGCGGCGGTGATGTCCTCGATGCGGATGCTCTCGATACGGACGGCGCCGCCATTCGGGCCGGTGATGTCCAGCCCCAGATGGCCGAACACCGCCGTCGGCCCCCAGCCCATATGCACCCCCGGCCGGGCCGAGGTGCCGACGATGGCCGAGACCTCGACCACCTGCCCGTGCCCCGGCAGCGCCACCACCGGGCCGGTGACGGTGACCCCGTTCACCCGCTGGCGCTGCGCGTTCCCCGGCCAGCCCGCGATGCGGACCGAGGGCAGGTTCCCCGCCACCGCCTTGACCCGCGCCGAGACCCGCAGATAGGTCCCCGGCAGGATCGGAGTTTCCCCGGTAAAGCGGATGCGGGTCTCGTTCGCCTGCTTGACGATTTCCAGGCAGGCACCGAAATCCTGATCGGCCGGGACGATGGCCGCGTTGGCGGCGCTGGCCCAGGTGGTCTGGCCCGACCGCCCGTCCTCTTGCGACCAGGCCGCCAGCCCCGCGGCGAACCCCGGCGGCATCAGCTGCAACCCCGATGTGATGGCGATGTTCATGCGCTCGTCCTTCCCCTTGAGGATGCGAGGTCACGACACGCCCCGCAGCAGCCCGGAACACTGCCGCGCAAGGGTTGACGCCCGGTTAACCAGCCGCGCGGTGCAAGAAGGGGGACGGCAACGCAGATGCGGGGGGCGGTGCGTGCAGAGCGCGCACCCTACGCAGGTGAGGCGCGAGGAATGGCGTGTGCAGAGCGCGCACCGGAAGCTCTGTAGGGTGCGTGCTCTGCACGCACCGCCTGTCCTCAGACCGCCTCAAGCTCTCCGGCCAGCGCCCGCTCGATCAGCGCGCGGGTCTCGGCCACCCCGTAAAGCGCGATGAAGCCGCCGAACCGCGGCCCCTGATCGGCGCCCAGCAGCACCTGATACAGCGCCTGGAACCAGTCGCGCAGCGGCTCGAACCCGTGCGCGTTGCCGATGGCAAAGACCATCGTCTGCAACGCTTCCGCATCCGCAGGCCCGTCCCACGCCGCCAGCCGCGCCGCCAGATCCTCCAGCGCCGCGCGCTCCTTGTCGGTGGGGGCGCGGAAGGCGCGGGTGGGGGCCACGAAGTCGTTGAAATACCGCACCGCAAACCCGGCCGCCGCATCCAGGTCGGGGTGGGTTTCCGGCGTCGCCTCGGGCGCATAGCGGCGGATGAAGCCCCACAGCGTTTCCTTGTCCTGTGCCGCCGAAACCGAGGCCAGGTTCAGCAGCATCTGGAACGGCACCACCAGATTCGATTCGGGCACCTTGCCGCCGTGGATGTGCCAGACCGGGTTCGCCAGCTGCTGGTCCACCGTCTGCCCCGGATAGGCGCGCAGCTGCTGGTGGTATTCGTCCACCGCCTTGGGGATCACGTCGAAATGCATCCGCTTGGCGGTCTTGGGCTTCTGATACATGAAATAGGACAGGCTCTCGGTGGCCGCATAGGTCAGCCATTCGTCGATCGACAAGCCGTTGCCCTTGGATTTGCTGATCTTCTGCCCGTGCTGGTCCAGGAACAGCTCATAGGTGAAATGCTCGGGGGCGCGGCCGCCCAGCACCTCGCAGATGCCGTCATAGATCGGGGTGTTGGTGGAATGGTCCTTGCCATACATCTCGAAATCGACGTCCAGCGCCGCCCAGCGGGCGCCGAAGTCGGGCTTCCACTGCAGCTTCACGTTGCCGCCGGTGACCGGCAGCGTCCATTCGCGCCCGGTCTCGTCGTCGAATGTGATCTCGCCGTTGGCCGCATCGACGTTCTTGATCGGCACATACAGCACCCGCCCGGTTTCCGGGTGGATCGGCAGAAAGCAGCTGTAGGTCTGCTGGCGCTCCTCGCGCAGACTGGCCAGCATGATCTCCATGATCGCGTCATAGCGTTCCGCCGCCAGCAGCAGCGTGGCGTCGAACTGCCCCGAGCGATAGAACTCGGTCGCGCTGATGAACTCGTACTCGAACCCGAAGGTGTCCAGGAACCGGCGCAGCATGGCGTTGTTGTGGTCGCCGAAGCTGGGGTATTCGCCGAACGGGTCCGGCACGCTGGTCAGCGGCTTTTGCAGATGCTGGCGCAGCATCTCGGTCTGCGGCACGTTGTCCGGCACCTTCCGCATCCCGTCCAGGTCGTCGGAAAAACAGAACAGCCGTGTGGGGATGTCGCTGATGATCTCGAACGCGCGGCGCACCATGGTGGTGCGCGCCACCTCGCCGAAAGTGCCGATATGCGGCAGGCCCGAGGGGCCATAGCCGGTCTCGAACAGCACATAGCCCTTTTCGGGGTCCTTCTTGGCGTAACGTTTCAGCACCCGGCGCGCTTCCTCGAAAGGCCAGGCCTTGGAATTCATCGCGGCATCGCGCAGGGTGGTCATCGTCATTCTCCGTCCGTTCGGCCCTGCCGTAGCGGGCGGTCCAGATATCGTCAACACAGGCGCGCCCAAGCGCCGCCCGCGACCCCGAGGCCCCCATGACCCTGCCCCTGCCCGCAATGTCGCCCTGCGACGCGCTTGTCGCCGTGATGGTGGCGGTTTCGGCCGCCGGACAGGGCCTGGGCACCGCCGAGATGGTGGCGATCGAGCGGCTGGTGAACCACACCCCGGTGTTTGCCGCCTATGACATCGACCGGGTGCGGGGGGTGTCGCAGACCGTGCTGTCGATCTTCGAGGAAGAGGACGGGCTGGACGCGCTGTTCGGGCTGATCCGCGACGCGCTGCCCGAATCGCTTTACGAAACCGCCTATGTGCTGGCCTGCGACGTCGCCGCCGCCGACGGCCGCGCCGATCAGGTCGAGCTGCGGCTGCTGGTCGAGCTGCGCGAGGAATTGCAGATCGACCGCCTGCACGCCGCCGCCATCGAGCTGGCCGCCAACGCCCGCAACCGCCAGCTCTAGATTTCCGGCGGCAGCGTGGCGGGTGCGGCATCGTCGCGCAGGCTCGCCGCCACCAGGTCGCGCTGCAAGATCTTGGCGCGCTTGACCCAGGAAAGCGAGCCCTGGGGCCAGTCCTGCCCGGTCGTGGCCGCCAGCCGCGGCTCATCCGCCATCAGCGTGGCAAAGGCGATCTCGCGCCCCTCCGCCGCCGCATAACCGGCCAGGCAGGACACGAAGTTCAGCGTCCCGGTCTTGGCCTGCACCAGCGGGGCGCCGTTGCGGCCGTGGCCCTGCGCCGCCTCGCCAAGCACCTCGCGCAGCGGGTCGGTGTTCAGCAGCGGCCGCAGCGCCGCGCGGGCCTGCGGCCGCGCCAGCAGCCGCGCCAGCGCCTGCGCGGAAATGCGGTTCTGCGGGCTCATCCCGGAATGATCCGCCAGCACCGCGCCGGTGATCCCCGCCGCCGCCAGCCACTCGCCCATCGCCCGGGCCGAATCCGCTTGGCTCATAGCCCCGCTGGCGGCCAGCCCCACCACCTCGGCCGTCAGGTTGGTGGAATGTTCCAGCATCCCGCGCAGCAGCACGGTCAGCGGTGCGCTGTCCAGCCGCGCGATCTCGACCCCCGCGGGCGCGGCCTGCGCCACCTCCGGCGCGGGCAGCGGCAGGCCTTGCGCGCGCGCCAGCGTCTGGAACACGTCGCCCGCATAGGCCTCGGGGCGGCGCACCGGCAGCCAGCGCGAACCGCTGCGCCCCAGCCCGGCGCGCGGCACCTGCCAATGCTCGCGCCCCTCGGCGATGCTGTGGCCAAAGCCGCCGCCCGATTTGGTGCCGGCGCTGATCGTCCAGGCCCGCGGCGATTGCGCAGACCCGCGCGCCTGCAGGTCCAGCGTGCAATCCACCTCGCAGCGCCAGCCCAGATAGACGCGGTTATAGTTGAGGATCATCCCGGAAACACTTGGATTATAGGCCAGATGCGCCGCCTGCCCCGGCGCGATCTCCTCCACCTGCGGCAGCGCCCCGCCCCAGACTGCAAAGCGCAAGGGCCGCCAGTCGCCCACCGCCTGCGCGGTCTCGGCTGCCAGCACCGCCAGCGCATCGGTGTCCAGCGCCGGGTCGCCGCCCCCCGCCAGCACCAGCGTGTCGCCGTCGCGCAGCACCCGCGTCGTGAACCGGTGCTGCGGCCCCAGCCGGTCCAGCGCATAAAGCGCGGTCACGGTCTTGAGCGTGCTGGCCGGGGGCAGCGCCAGCTCTGCGCCCTCGGCCTGCAGGACCGCGCCCGAACCCAGGTCGATCGCCGCGAACCCCAGCGAGGCGTCCCCCAGCCCCGCCCCCGCGAACAGCTGCGCGACCGAGGGCGCGGGCTTGCGGCGCGGCCGCCCGGCCCATGCCGGACCGGCCAGAACCGCAGCCGAGGCCGCCAGCAGAAACTCACGCCTTTTCATCATCGAACCCCGGAATCCTCACGTCGTGTCCGCAGCCGTCCGCCTTCGGCCAGCCATGCCGCCAGCGCCAGCCCGGCGATCAGCAGCAGCCACGCCCAAGGCGGCAGCAGCGGCCGCACCGCCAGCCCCTCGACCGCCTCGGCCCCGCGCGGGGTGATCGCGATCCACGGGCGCGCGATGCCCTGCCCATGCGCCTGCCGCCCGACCGCCACCGTGCGCAGGTCCGGCACGCCCTCGGACAGCGGCAGCACCGCGCCCTGCATCGCCGCCACCAGCGGCTCCAGCGCCGCGGCATCAGCCACGGTCTGCTCGAACTCGCGCGGGGCGGCAGGGCCGACGGCGACTACCCGCGTCAACTCGCCCTCGGCCAGCCGATACAGCCCCGGCGCCGGCGCCGGGAACCGCCCCGAGAACCGCCCGGCGCCCTCGGGCTCCAGCGCCAGCGTCGCGGTGGCCCCATCGGGGCGAATGATCTCGACCGGGCCGATGGCGTCCTCCATGGTGCGGCGGGTGATCGCCAGCACCGGCCCCTCGGCGACCCGGACCGAGAGCGTCTCCTCCTCCAGATCCGGCTCCTTCATCGACCAATGCGCGACGCGGCGCAAAAGCTCGGCCTGCGGACCGCCGCCCTCGAAGCCGCGCCCCCACAGCCACACCTGGTCCGAGGTCAGCAGCGCCACCCGCCCCTGACCCGCGCGGCCGGCGACCAGCAGCGGGCGCTCTCCCTCGCCGGTCATCAGCACCTCGGCGCGGGGGTCGGCCACCACTTCACCCATGCGCAGCCAGCGCCCCCAGGGCGCGCCGTCGCTGCCCGGCGCGCCCTGCAGCGCGGCGGTGACGGGGTGGCGGCGCCCGGCCTCGGTCAGCTGCGGCCGGAACGGCGCATCAACGAACCGCCCCGTCGGCCGCGCCGGCAGGATCGCACCCAGCGGCGACAGATGTAGGCTTTCCACCCCCGCCATCTCGGGCCCCGAGGCGACCAGCAGCGCGCCCCCGGCTTCGACATAGCGGCGGATATTGTCGAAATACTGCGGCGGCAGGATGCCGCGCACCCGGTAGCGGTCAAAGATGATCAGGTCGAAATCGTTGATGCGGTCGTGGAACAGCGCCTCGGTCGGAAAGGCGATCAGCGCCAGCTCGTCCACCGGCACCCCATCCATCTTGTCCGGCGGCCGCAGGATGGTGAAATGGACCAGATCGACATTCGTGTCCGATTTCAGGATGTTGCGCCAGACTCTTCCACCCGGGTGCGGCTCGCCCGACACCAGCAGCACCCGCAGCCGGTCGCGCACGCCCTCGATGCGGACCACGGCGCGGTCGTTCAGCTCGGTCAGCTGCGGCGGGCCGGCGTCCGGCGGGTCCAGCGCCAGCGCCACCACGTTCTGCCCCGGGTGTTCCGGCGTCACCTGAATATCCAGCGGCATCCCCGGCGGGATCGAGATGATCTGCTCGTCCTCGCCGTCCAGCGACAGCCGCAGGGTGGCGGCGCGGCCGGCCACCACGTCGGGGACGGCGCCCTGATCCTCGATCCGCAGCCGCAGCGTCACCGGCTGGCCGATCAGCCCGAAACCGGGGGATTCCTCGATCACCAGCCGGCGGTCCCAGTCCTCCGCCTGCCCGGTCAGCAGCACATGCACCGGCGCCGGCGCCTCGGCCGGCAGCGCCGCGGGATCGTGCAGCCGCCCGTCCGTGATCACAATCACCCCGGCGAGGCGCGACTCGGGTTCCGCCGCCAGTGCGCGGGCGATGGTCTCGCCCAGCAGCGTGCCGTCAGGGTCGTCCGCCAGCGTCACGCGGCGCAGTTCGGTATCCGGGCGGGCGGCGATCTGCGCGGCCATCGCCTCCGAGGCCGCCGCCAGCTGCGCGGCCCGACCCGGCAGGGACTGGCTGGCACTGTGATCCTCGACCAGCAGCACGATGTCGGACAGCGCCCGGCGCACGCCCGTTTCCAGCATCGGCCCCGCCATGGCCGCCGCCGCCGCCAGCCCCGCCGCCAGCCGCCACGGCCAGCCGCGCAGGCCGCGCCACCACGCCAGCGCAGCGGCCAGCAGCGCAAGTGCCAGAGCGGCGGCGACCACGCCCCAGCCCAGCAGCGGCGCGAAACCCAGCCCGAGACCCGCCACGCTCATGGCAGCAGCCTTTGCGGCAGCGGGGCATAGTCGGGGGCACTGAAATCATACCCGCCCTGTTCGCGGCCCAGCCGCTCCAGCAGTTCCGGCACATGCACCTGGTCGGATTTGTAATTGCCGCCAAGCGCATACATCACGATGTTGATACCAAATCTCAGCGCCAGCTCGCGCTGGCGGCCGCTGTCATAGCCCGGCCCGATCGCATAGGCGGGGCGCCCCGAGTCGTCTTCGGCCCAGGCCTCGGCCCAGGCGTTGCCGCCGATGACCACCGGCGACACCCCGTCGTTGGTCACCCCCAGCGCCCCCTGTTCGGCGCTGGCCGAGGTCGCCTCGACCCAGAGCGTGCCGCCGCGGTGGCGGCCGGGAAACTCGCTCAGCAGATAGTATGAGCGCGTCAGCACATGGTCGGGCGGCACCGGCGCCAGCGGGGGGATCTCCAGCGGCGCCGCCAGCTGCTGCAGGGTGCCGCTGCCGGTGCCCTCAAGCCCGCCGATCCCTTCCAGATCGCCGTCGCCGGTGTCGAACAGGATCATGCCGCCGCTGCGCAGGAACCGGTTCAGCCGCGCATAGGCCAGCGGCGAGGGCGGCGGCTGATCCGCCGTCACCGGCCAGTAGAGGAAGGTCAGCAGCGACAGGTCGTCCTGGTCCAGATCGACGCCGACCGGGGTGCCCGGCTCGACGGTGGTGCGGGCGCGTAGCGCGGCGCTGAGCCCGGCGAGCCCCAGCTCCGAGGCGCGGTCCAGCTGCGGATCGCCTGTGATCACATAGGCCAGCGCCGAATCCGCCGCCGCGGCGACCAGCCGCGGTTCGGGCGCGGGCGGCTCCTGCGCCGCCGCGGGCAGTGCGGCCAGCAGCAGGGCCAGCGCCAGGGAAAGGATGCGCCTGCTCATGCCACCCCCATCCGGCGCCGCCCGCCCGCGACCACCGCGCTGCCAAGGGCGTCCGCCGCCAGCGCCAGCCCGGCCAGCGCCAGCAGCCAGCCGCCCAGCGGCGTGCCGGGCGCGGCCTCGGCGGCCTCGACCGTGGCGCCGGGCCAGTCCGCCGCCACCATCGGCCCGCCCGCATTCAGCGCCGCCCGACGCTCGCCCGAGGCGTAGACTCCCGCCGGCGCCAGCGGCCCGGGCCCTTGCGCGAAATCCTCGGCCGCGACCGGGGCCAGCCCCTCGGGCGCGCGGGGGCGGCCGAAGCCGTCCAGCACCAGCTGCGCCGCCCAATGGCCGGTCTCGGCGGGCGCGGTATCCGGGGCATCCGCCCCCGCCGCACCCGGGGCGCTTTGCACGATCCGGTCCAGCATCGCCACGAACAGCCCCGACAGCGCCAGATTGCCCCATTCCGCGTTGGCGGTGGTGTGGACCAGCAGGATCCGGCCCGCGCCCACGCTGTCGCGAGTGACCAGGGGGGTGCCGTCCTCAAGCTGCGCGATGGTGCGGGCGGCAAGGTCGGGGTCCGGCTCGGGCAGCAGCTGCGCGCGCACAAGCACATCGGCGGGGATCGCCAGCCCGGCGAAAATCCCGTCCGCTGTGAATGGCGCCAGCGCCCGCGGCTCGCCCCAGCTGAGCGCGCCGCCGGCATCGCGGCCCCCCGGGCGCAGGCGCACCGGCAGCAGCCCGTCCTGCGACAGATCGGGCTGCGCCGCCATCCGCGGCCCGGCAAACCGCACAAGCACCCCGCCCTGCACCACCCATTCCGCCAGCTCTTGCGCCTGCGCACCGGGGGCGGCATCGGCCAGTACCACCACATCGGGGCTTGCCTGCAGCACATCGGCCAGCGTGCCCTCGATCAGGTCGGTCGAGGGCGCCAGCGCCTGGCGCAGGTAATGCAGCGGCGACAGCAGGTGCTGGCCTTCGGTCGCGCGGGCGTCGCCGACCAGCGCCAGCTTGCGCCGCCGCATCCGGTCGTCGGCCAGCACCACCGCCCCGGCCGAGGCCGCGCCCTCAACCGCGAAGCTGGTGATGCGGTTGCGCAACTCGGGCGGCAGGTCGATGGGGATGACGGCGGCCGCGGGGTCGCTGTCCGCGGCCGCGCGCAGTCGGGCGAGCTGGCGCGGGATGCCTTGCGGGTCCGGCCCCATCGCCAGCACCTCGGGCAGCGGGCCGGGGGGATGTGCCCGCAGGATCAGCGAGGGCTGCGCACTATCCTGCACGGCCAACGAGAGCAGCGGGCGGGCAGGCAGCGCCACCGTCACCGCCCCGCGCGCGGCCAGCGCCGCCAGCAGCGAAGCGCGCCCCGGATGGTCCAGCCCGTCCGCGATCCACAGCGTCTGAAACTGCGCGGGCGCATCGCCCAGCATCGCGGCGAGATCGGCGGGATAGCGGGTTTCCCACGGCTGCGGGCTGGCGGCACGTAGTGTCGCAGCGGCATCGGTGGCGGTGCCGAACACCGGCCCCTGCCCCCGCCCGCCCTGCCCGTCGGCCAGCCAAAACGCCACCGGGCGGCCCTGGGCCTGCGCGCGGTCGAGCGCGGCGCGGGCGCGGGCCTGCGCCTCGGCCCAGCCGGGCGCGGCCGCCCAGCCGGCGTCCATCAGGACCAGCAGCGGGCCATCGCCGCCGGCCGCCTGCGGCTGCGGACGCCAGACCGGTCCGGCAAAGGCGATGATCGCCGCCGCCACCGCCAGCAGCCGCAGCGCCAGCAGCCACCAGGGCGTATGGCGGGTGACCGGCGCCGGGTCGGCCAGCCCCAGCAGCAGCGCGGTGCCGGGAAACTCGACCTCGCGCGGGGCGGGCGGCACGGCGCGCAGAAGCAGCCACAGCAGCGGCAGCGCCAGCCCCGCCGCCAGCAGCCACGGCGCCGCAAAGCCAAGGGGGCCCAGCGTCATCATGGCGACAGCGCCCCATGCAGCCAGAGCAGCGCGGTTGCAGGGGGGGCGCCGGTGTCATGGGTGCCGAACCGCCACCCCGCGCCCGCGGCCAGCTGCGCAAGCTCGTCGCGGCGGGCGGCGAGCCGGGCCAGATAGGCGTCGCGCAGGGCGGCGGCGTTGCCGGTGGCGTGGCGTTCCCCCGAAGGGGCACGGAACCGCACCGCCCCGGAAAAAGGAAAAGTCTCCTCAACCGGATCGAGCAGTTGCAGCAGCGCGCCGCGGCAATTCAGCGCCGCCGCCTGCCCCAGCAGCCCGCGCAGGCCCGTCAGATCGCCCAGGAAATCCCCGACCAGCACCACGCGGCGATGCGGGCGCAGCGCGGCTTCATCCGGCAGCTCATCCGTCGCGGCCAGCAGATCGCGGGCCAGCGCCTCGGCCTGCGTGCGGCCGGGCCGCGCGGGCGAGGCGCCGATGCCCACCCGTTCACCCCCGCGCAGCATCAGCAGCCCCAGCGCCAGCGCCAGCACCCGGCCGCGGTCGCGCTTGGCCGGCCGGGCGGGATCGCCGCTCCACCCCATGCCGGGCGCGCCGGACACCCACAGCACCGCCGCCTGCGGCGCCTGCAATTCGCGTTCGCGCACGAAAGCCGCGTCAGAGCGCGCCGAGCGGCGCCAGTCGATCAGCCCGGCCGGATCGCCCGGCACCGCGGCGCGGTATTGCCAGAAATCCTCGCCGGTGCCGGCGCGGCGCAGCCCATGCGCGCCCGGATCGACGCTGGAGGCCAGCCGCTCGGCCGCCAGCATCAGCTCGGGCAGGCCCAGCGCTGCGGCCTCGGCCCGCAACCGCAGCGCCGCCGCCCCGCCCGTTCCTGTCGCCGCGAATCCGCGGCTGGACCCAGCCCCCCGCATGTCAGGCGGCCGCCAGCAGGCTGCCCTCGATCAGCCGCGCCACCACCTCGTCAGAGGTGGCGCCCCGCGCCCGCGCGGCAAAGGACAGCGCCATGCGGTGGCGCAGCACCGGCGCGGCCATCGCGGCCACGTCGTCCAGCGTCGGCGCCAGCCGTCCCTGCAGCACCGCCCGCGCCCGCACCAGCAGCATCAGCGCCTGCGCCGCGCGCGGCCCCGGCCCCCAGACCAGCGTCTCGGACAGCCACGCGTCGGCCTCGGGCGCGCCGGGCCTTGCGCCGCGCACCAGGTCGAGAATGGCCGAGGTCACGCTTTCCCCCACCGGCATCGCCCGCACCAGATGCTGCGCCGCGATCAGCGCCGGCGCGTCCAGCACCGCATGGGGGCGGTCCTGTTCCACCCCGGTGGTGGCCAGCAGGATCGCGCGTTCGGTGTCGCGGTCGGGATAGTCGATGTCCACCTGCACCAGGAAGCGGTCCAGCTGCGCCTCGGGCAGCGGATAGGTGCCCTCCTGCTCGATGGGGTTCTGCGTCGCCAGCACGTGAAAAGGCCGACCCAGCGGGCGATGGGCGCCGCCGATGGTGACCTCGCCCTCCTGCATGGCCTGCAACAGCGCCGACTGGGTGCGGGGGCTGGCGCGGTTGATCTCGTCCGCCATCAGCAGCTGCGTGAACACCGGCCCTTGCACGAAACGGAATGCGCGGCTGCCGTCGGCATTCATGTCCAGCACTTCGGACCCGAGGATATCGGCCGGCATCAGGTCCGGGGTGAACTGGATGCGGGCGCTGTCCAGCCCCAGCACGGTGGACAGCGTATCGACCAGCATGGTCTTGCCCAGCCCCGGCTGCCCCACCAGCAGCGCGTGCCCGCCCGACAGGATCGCGGCCAGCACCTGTTCCACCACCTCGTGCTGGCCGACGAAGCGGCGCTCGATGCTGGCGCGGGCCGCGGTCAGCCGCGCGGCCAGTTGCCCGGCCTCGGCGGCAAGATCCTGCCCTGCGGCGATATCGGCGTGTGCGGCCATGACTCTGCCCCTGCTCTGCGTTATCCCGAGCATATGAGGAGAAATGCAGAGGCTCCACCAGCAATGACGGACAGACAGGCAGATTCGCCGCACGATCGCGCGACGGCGACCACCCCGGGCGCCGGCATCATCGCCGCGGCGCGGCAGGCCAAGGGCCGCGGGCCCGCACCGGTGCATCTGTGGAACCCGCCCTATTGCGGCGAGATGGACCTGGAAATCCGCGCCGACGGGCGCTGGATCCACGTGGGCAGCCCCATCGGCCGCCCCGAGATGGTGCAGCTGTTCGCCTCGGTCCTGAAACGCGAGGGGGACCGTTTCTTCCTGGTCACCCCGGTGGAAAAGCTGGGCATCAAGGTGCAGGACGCACCGTTCCTGGCCGTGGACGCCGAGATCGGCGCGGACGAGATCCGCTTTGTCACCAATATCGGGGATGAGGTTGTGGCAGGTCCTGACAACCCGATCCGGGTCGAAAGCCGCGACGGCGAGCCGCGCCCCTATGTGCATGTGCGCGGCGGGCTCGATGCGCTGATCGACCGCAAGACCTTTTACCGGCTAGTCGAGGCCGCGTCCGAGGATGAAGCGGGCCGGCTGGTGCTGCGCTCGCGCGGGGCCAGCTTCGCGCTGGAGGGCTGAATGGCGCGGCTGGCGGCCAACCTGACCTTTCTGTTCACCGAACTGCCGATGACCGAGCGCTTTGCCGCGGCGCGGCGGGCGGGGTTTTCCGGGGTCGAGGTGCTGTTCCCCTATGACCTCGCCACGCGCGAGCTGACCCGCGCCGCCCGCGCCGAGGGGCTGGAGTTCGTGGCGCTGAACACCCCGCCCCCGAACTGGGCGGGCGGGCCGCGCGGCTTTGCCGCCATCCCCGGCGGCGAGGATCGCTTTCGCCGCGACTTCGACCGCGCGCTGCGCTTTGCCGGCGAGCTGGGCGCGCAGCATATCCATGTCATGGCCGGACGCGCCCAGGGGCCAGAGGCGCGGCAGAGCTTCATCCGCAACCTGTCCTGGGCGGCGGCACGGGCGCCGCAGGCCAGCCTGCTGATCGAGCCCGCCAATACCGCCGACCTGCCCGGCTATTTCCTGGATGATTTCGACCTCGCCGCCGAGATCCTGGACGAAATCGGGGCGCCGAATATCGGCCTGCAATTCGACGCCTATCACGCGCAGCGCATCACCGGCGACGCGCTCGCCTGCTGGGACCGCCACGGCGCCCGCGCCCGCCACGTCCAGATCGCCGGCGCCCCCGGGCGGCACGAGCCACGGGGCGGCGACATCGACTATCCGGCGTTCTTCCGGCGGCTGGCGGCCTCGGGCTATGACGGGTTCGTGTCGGCCGAATACATCCCCGCCACCACCACCGAGGCCGGGCTGGGCTGGCTCACCGATGTGGGGTGACGGGTCCCGCAGCCGGCGCGGCTGCTGGAACTGCTGCCGGGTGCTGCGGTGGGTCTCGCCGGGGGCGGTGTTGCAATCCACGGGGGCGGGCCGCCCCTGCGGGCCGCCGCACCGCGCGGCTCACCCCAGCCGATAGTTGGGCGATTCCCGCGTGATCTGCACGTCGTGGACGTGGCTTTCGCGCAGCCCGGCGCCGGTGATGCGCACGAACTCGCAGCCGGTGCGCATCTGCTCGATGGTGGCGCAGCCGGTATAGCCCATGGCGGCGCGCAGGCCGCCGACCATCTGGTGCAGCACCGCGGTGACCGAGCCCTTGTAGGGCACCTGCCCCTCGATCCCCTCGGGGACCAGCTTGTCGCTGGCCGCGTCCTTCTGGAAATAGCGGTCGGCCGAGCCGCGGGCCATGGCGCCAAGGCTGCCCATGCCGCGATAGGACTTGAAGCTGCGGCCCTGGTACAGCGTCACCTCGCCCGGCGATTCGTCGGTGCCGGCGATGGCGCTGCCGACCATGGCGCAGCTGGCGCCGGCGGCGATGGCCTTGGCGAAATCGCCCGAATACTTGATGCCGCCGTCGGCGATCACCGGCACGTCGCCCGCGCCCGCCACCGCGTCCAGAATCGCGGTCAGCTGCGGCACGCCCACGCCGGCCACGATCCGGGTGGTGCAGATCGAGCCGGGGCCGATGCCGACCTTGACCGCATCCACCCCCGCCTCGACCAGCGCGCGGGCGGCGCTGGCGGTGGCGACGTTACCGGCGCAGATCTCGACCTGCGGATAGGCCTCTTTCAGGCGGCGCACGGCGATGCCCACGCCCTCGGAATGGCCGTGGGCGGTGTCGATCACCACCATGTCCACGCCCGCCTCGATCAGCGCCACGCTGCGCTCGAATCCCTCATCCCCGACCGAGGACGCCGCGGCCACCCGCAGCCGCCCCTGGTCGTCCTTGCAGGCCAGCGGGTTCAGCACCGCTTTTTCGGTGTCCTTCAGCGTCAGCAGCCCGGTCAGCCGCCCCTGCCCGTCGGTGACCAGCAGCTTTTCGATGCGCCGCGCCTTCATCAGGCTGATCGCCTCGTCCCGGTCGGCGGGCTCGTGCAGGATCGCCAGGTCGTCCGAGGTCATCATCACCCGCACCGGCGTGCGGTCGTCGCTGGCGAAACGCATGTCGCGGTTGGTGACGATGCCGACGACGCGGCCCTGGTCGTCCACCACCGGAAACCCGGTGACGTGATAGTGTTCCTGCAGCGCCTTGGCATCGGCCAGGGTCTGGTCGGGACGCAGGGTGATCGGCTCATACACGATCCCCGATTCAAAGCGCTTGACGCGGCGGACCTCGGCGGCCTGTTTTTCGGGGGACAGGTTGCGGTGGATCACCCCGATGCCGCCCGCCTGCGCCATGGCGATGGCCATGCGGCTTTCGGTCACCGTATCCATGGCCGAGCTGACCAGCGGGATGTTCATGCGGATGTTGCGAGAGACCCGCGTGGTCACATCCGCCGTCGATGGCATCACGCTGGATGCGGCGGGAACCAGAAGAACGTCGTCGAAGGTCAGCGCCTCGCGAATCTGCATGGGATGCAATCCTGTCAGGGGTTCGTTTGGCGGTTCCCCATTTCACGAGCGGGCCGGAAAGTCCAGCCGCCCATAAGAATGTATGTCAGGCGACTGCGCGCTCAGGCGATGGCAGCGTTGGTCTTGACCGGCAGCCGCCCCTGCGCCCAGGCTTTCAGCACCAGCGCGAGGATCGGGACGGCGACCAGCGTCGCGACCACCAGCACCACCCCGGCGATCAGCCGGTGCAGCTCGGACGGCTGGACCTGCCACAGCGTTACCCACAGCCCCGCGGTCGCCGCCACCGGGAAGGTCAGCGCCCCCCACAGCGCGGAAAACCCGTCCGCCAGCAGCCAGCGCGCCGCGGCAAGCCCCAGGACCAGCAGCGCCAGCGCCAGCCAGGCCAGCGCCGTCCCCGCGGCGGTCCAGCCCAGCCCCAGCGCCACCGTGCCGAACAGCGCAATCGGGGCAAGGTGGATGGCCAGCAGCGGCCGCAGCGGCGGCGGCACCCGCAGGGCCAGCGCCTGTCGGGCGCTCACCGCATAGATCGCCAGCGCCACCAGCAGCGTCGGCCAGAACAGCCACCACGCCAGCCCCGGCCAGCCCACAGCCACCGCCACCCGCGCCGCGACGATGGGGCCGGTAAAGCTCAGATGCCACGCCGGGGCGACGCGGCGCTGTTCGGGCGGCAGGCCGCGCAGCACCGCGACCAGCACCACCAGCAGCACCCCGTGCAGGACCAGCCCCACGCCCAGCACCGCCTTGCCGGCGCCCACCATGCCCAGCGCCGCCAGCAGCGCCGCCACCAGATAGACCGCCAGCACCCCCGCCGCGACCCCGGCGCGGCCAGGCAGGATCGCCAGCTCCTCGGCCAGAACGGCCGGGCGGCGGGCCAGCTTGACCGCATAGGCCAGCATCGCGAACCCCGCGATCGCCACCGCCATCCCCGCCAGCAGCTGCGCCAGCGCCGGCGGCAGCGCAAAGGCCCCCACGCCCCCCAGCCAGGCCAGCGCCAGCCCCAGCGCCCCCAGCACCGGCGGGAACACGGCCGGAGGCACCCGGCGCCACAGGCCGGGCGGAACGGTGCGTGGCATGGCGAAATGCAGGCGGTCCCTGGTCATGGGCGCATGATCGCAGCCCCGCGCGCGCTTGCCAAGCGCGGCAAATCGCGCAGGCTCGGGGGGGGGCGAGACGTCCTGCTGCTTGCAATGGTGCTGCTGGCACATAGCGGCAAATCGCGCGGGCGCAGGGGGCGAGACGGCGGCGCGGACGTTGCACCGCCGCCACGCACAGCCCCACCCGGCCCCCGGAACGCCGCGTCACATGCACAATGGATTGACCAGCGCCTTAACAGGCCGAAAATGACAGGAAACCGGCAATGACGGTTTTGCGAGACAGGGGGAGGTTAATTCGATGAAACATCTGTTGACGGGCACCGCGGCGCTGATGCTGACCGCCGCACCGGTTTTTGCCGGCGCCATCGAGCGCGCGCCGCAGTCGCTGGGCATCCTGTTCGAGGAAGGGAATTACGTCGAGTTCTCGGCCGGGCGGGTGAGCCCGGACGTATCGGGAACGGACTTGCCGCTGGGCTCGTTGTCGGGCGGAAGCAGCAGCGGTGATATTTCCGAGAACTATAGTTTCTTCGGCCTCGGCTACAAACATCAGTTCAACGAGAATCTCTCTGCTGCACTGATCATTGAGCAGCCTTACGGGGCGGACATCTCCTATCCCGTCGGTGGGTCGGTCAATCTGGGCGGGACCTACGCCTATGTGAACTCGACCACCTACACTGCACTGCTGCGCTATCGATTCGACAACAACTTCGGTATCCACGGCGGCATCCGCGGCTCGCGCGCCGATGGCCGGGTCAATCTGGAAGGTGCCGCTTACGCGACCCTATCGGGATACAATGTGGACCTCGACAGCGCGTGGGGCTGGGGCTACGTGCTGGGCG
This sequence comes from Paracoccus sp. SJTW-4, assembly GCF_047716885.1. Taxonomy (NCBI): domain Bacteria; kingdom Pseudomonadati; phylum Pseudomonadota; class Alphaproteobacteria; order Rhodobacterales; family Paracoccaceae; genus Paracoccus; species Paracoccus sp. SJTW-4. The sequence goes on from NZ_CP136681.1 coordinate 1,066,601, forward strand.
CAAGCTGGGAAAAGCCTGAGATCGCGGCGCGCGTCTCGCTGACCTACAACTCCCCCATCGAGCACGATTTTGATACGGTGGAAACCGGCTTGCCGGTGCCTGGATTGAACGGAGCTTCTGAGACTACCGTGAAAACCCCGCGATCCTGGACGCTGGAGGGCCAGACAGGCGTCGCTGCCGACACGCTGGTGTTCGGCTCGATCCGCTGGGTCAACTGGTCCGAATTCCGGGTGGATCCGGTTGGACTTGTAACGGTGACCGGAGACGGCCTCGTCGATCTTGAGGACACCACCACCTATACCCTCGGCGTTGCCCGCAAGTTCACCGAGAACTGGTCGGGCGCGCTGTCTTTCGGATACGAGAAATCGGGCCGCCGACTCGTTTCGCCGCTGTCGCCCACCACCGGGCGCAAGAGCCTCGGCCTCGCGGCAGTCTATACGCAGGACAACTGGAAGGTCACGACCGGGATCACCTATATCAAGCTCGGCGATGCCGAGGCAGAGACGGGGACGCCCGATACCGCCCGCGCCGAGTTTCGCGACAACGACGCCTGGGGCATCGGCGTCAAGGTCGGCTACAGCTTCTGACCCCCTCCACCGGGGTGTCACAGGGGGCGGCCCGTCGGCCGCCCCTTTTCCTTTGCCGCGTCGCGGCCTACCTATCGCGGCGGCAAGGCAGACGGGCGGGACCGATGATCTACGACAGCGCAGAATCGTGGCTGGAGGCGCCCGAAAAGCGGGTGATGCTGTTCGGCATGTCCGGGCTGGGGAAAACCCATGTCGCCTCGATGCTGCGCCGCGCCGGCGGCTGGTTCCACTACAGCGTCGACTACCGCATCGGCACCCGCTACATGGGCGAGCTGATCGCCGACGAGTTCAAGCTGCATGCCATGCAGGTGCCGCTGCTGCGCGAGCTGCTGCTGACCGATTCCGTGCGCATCCGCTCGAACATCACCTTCGACAACCTGGCGCCGCTGTCGATGTATCTGGGCAAGCCCGGCGATCCGGCACGGGGCGGGCTGGCGTTTCCCGACTACATGACCCGGCAGAACCAGCACCGCGCCGCGGAAATCGCGGCGATGCTGGATTGCGGGCATTTCATCGACCGCGCCCGCGCGATCTACGGCTATCGCGATTTCGTCTGCGACACCTCGGGCTCGGTGTGCGAGGTGGTGGACCCCGACGATCCCGACGATCCGGTGCTGGCGGCGACCGCCCGGCTGATGCTGCCGGTCTGGATCCGCGGGACCGAGGCGCATACGGCGGAACTGGTGCGGCGCTTTGACCGCGCGCCCAAGCCGATGTATTACCAGCCGGATTTCCTGTCCCGCGCGTGGAGCGATTACGCCGATACCCACCCCGGCCCGGTCTGTCCCGACGCCTTCATCCGCTGGACCTATGCCCGCGCGCTGGCCCACAGGCAGCCCCGATACGAGGCCATGGCCCGGCGCGGCGTGACCGTCGAGGCCGACGAGATCGCCCGCGTCGCCTCGCCCGCGGATTTCGCCGCGCTGATCGCCCGCGCGATCACCCGCAAACACCGAAAGGACGCCTGATGCCGATTACGCTGCCCTCGAACCTGCCGGCGTTTGAAATCCTCAAGCGCGAAGGGGTGATGGTGATGGCGCCCGACCGCGCCGCACGCCAGGACATCCGCCCGCTGCGGATCGCGCTGCTGAACCTGATGCCCAAGAAGATCCAGACGGAAAACCAGTTCGCCCGGCTGATCGGGGCGACGCCGCTGCAGATCGACCTGTCGCTGATCCGCATGTCGGACCACGAATCGCGCAATACCGCCGCCGACCACCTGGAATCCTTCTACCGGCCGTTCACCGAGGTCGAGGCCTCGGGCGAGCGTTTCGACGGGCTGATCGTCACCGGCGCCCCGGTCGAGCATCTGGATTTCGACCAGGTGACCTATTGGGACGAGCTGCGCCGGGTGTTCGACTGGACCCGGACCCATGTGCATTCGAGCTTCGGGGTCTGCTGGGGCGGCATGGCGATGGCCTGGCATTTCCACGGCCTGCCCAAGCACATGCTGGATGACAAGGCCTTCGGCTGCTTCCGCCACCGCAACCTCGCGCCCTCGTCGCCTTACTTGCGCGGGTTCTCGGACGACGTGCTGATCCCGGTCAGCCGCTGGACCGAGGTGCGCCAGTCCGACATCGACGCGCGCGCCGAATTGCAGACGTTGCTGGCCTCGGAACAGGTCGGCCCCTGCCTGATCGAGGATGCGGCGGCTCGGCGGCTCTATATCTTCAACCACCTGGAATATGATTCCACCACGCTGAAGGACGAATACGACCGCGACGTGGCGGCCGGAAAGCCGATCGAGGTGCCGGCGAACTACTATCCCGACAACGACCCCTCGCGCACGCCCACGAACCGCTGGCGCAGCCACGCGCATCTGCTTTACGGCAACTGGATCAACGAGATCTACCAGACCACGCCCTTCGACCTGGCCGAGATCGGGCGGGAACGACCGGGCGGGCGGGCCGCGGTCCCGCCTCCCGTCAATAGGTCGAGACGCTGATCCCCAGGAAGGTTTCATCCTCAACGAACTTGTGGCCCAGCCGCAGCGTCAGCCGCTTGCCCAGCCGGCGGGTCAGCATCAACGTAGGGGTCGGCTCTCCGCCCTGCTCGTGCCACAGCGAAACCTGCCCGCCCCAGCCCGAGGGCAGATGCGTCGCCCCCGCCACCGCCAGCGTGGCCCGGTCGATGCTGGTGAAATCCGCCATCAGGAACAACCCCCAGTCGCCGTATTGCGCCCAGCGATCCGCCGACAGCCGCCAGCCGGCGCGCAGCGCGCCGCAGCGGTCGCGGTCCTCCAGGCAGGTGGCCCAGCGGTAATCCGCAACCTGCCACCAGCCGATCTCCTCGGCCTTGAGCGCGGGGCCGGCGCGCAGGTTCCACGGCGCCCGCCCGCCGCCCAGCGGCCATGTATACAGCACCGAGGCGCGCGCCCAGCGGTCCTCGGCATCCTCGCCCAGCGACATCCCCCAGAGCAGCCGGCCCTTTTCCACCTGCACCACCAGCTGCCCGCCCTCGCGGTGCAGGTCGAGCTGGGTCCAGCTGCCGTCCGCCGCCAGCACCGGGGCGGCGGCGCAGAGCGCGATCAGCAGGGACAGCAGGCGAAACAGGCGCATGGGGACCTCTCACCCCCTCCCTAGCGCAGCAAGGTTGACAGAGGGTTAACGGGCGCCAACCCTGAGGCGGATTCTTCAACCGCCCGCGGACCCACCATGCGCCTGTGCCGAATCCTTGCGCCGTTCCTGCTGCTGGTCTGGGCCGCGACCGGGGCCGGGGCGCAGGCGCTGCCCGACTGGCAGGCGACCACGGTCAACGACCTCGCCGCGGTCCTGGCCCCGCAGGATGCACAAGCGGTCGACCAGGCGCTGGCACAGCTGCGCCGGGACAGCGGCGTCGAGGGCACGCTGGTCACCCTGCCCGACCGCGCCCGCTACGGCGGCGAGGCGCTCGAGCCCTTTGCCACGCGGCTGTTCAACCACTGGGGCATCGGCGACGCCCAGCGTAACAACGGTTTCATGCTGCTGTTCCTGCGCGACGACCGCGAGGCGCGGATCGAGCTCGGGCGCGGCTATCCGGTCGAATCCGACATCGTCGCGCAGGACATCATGTCGCGGGTGATGCTGCCGGCGTTGCGGCGCGGCGAGGTCTCGGCCGCGCTGCGCGACGGCACGCTGGCGGTGATCGACCACATCGCCCGCCCCCATGCCGCCGGGCAGCCGCCGGTGCCAGCCCCGCGCGACCGCAGCGGTTGGGGCGGGCTGGCGGCATTCCTGGCCGCGGCGGCGGCGATGGTCGGGCTGCAGCTGCGCGCGCGGGCCCGCCGCAACCGCTGCCCGCAATGCGGCGCCGGGCTTTCCACCGCCGACACCCCCCTGCGCGAGGACCGCCCCGACGGCGGCTGGCGCACGGCCGAGGCCACGCGGCGCCAGCATTGCCCCGCCTGCGGCTGGAGCCGCGACCGGACCATCCCGCTGCCGGTCATCACCCATTACGACCGCGACGGGCGCCGGGAACGGGTCGAGCCAGCCCCGGGCCGCAGCGGGGGCGGCGGCGGCGGCGGCGGCGGGTTCGGGGGCGGATCCTCGGGCGGCGGCGGCGCCTCGGGGCGCTGGTAGCGGGCGGCGGCCAGCCACGCGGCGCTTGTCAGCGCCGCCCCCGCGCCCTAGCACCGGCACCGAAACCAAGTTGAGGAGAGGGACACCATGGATCTGTCGAATGCCCGCGCCATCATCACCGGCGGCGCCTCGGGGCTGGGGGCCGCCACTGCCGAGCTTTTCCGCCAGCGCGGCGCCCAGGTCACGGTGCTGGACCGTGACGAGGCCGGCCAGGCGGCGGCCGACGCCATCGGCGCGCATTTCGCCTGCACCGACGTGACCGACGAATCCTCCGTCGCCGCCGCCATCGCGCTGGCGATGGAACGCATGGGCGGCATCGACATCTGCGTGAACTGCGCAGGCGTGGCCACCGCCGGCAAGACCCTTGGCCGCGAGGGGCCGCTGGCGCTGGACAGCTTCCGCCGCGTGATCGAGATCAACCTGATCGGCAGCTTCAACGTGCTGCGGCTGGCCGCCGCCGAAATGGCGAAGAACGGGCGCGAGGAAAACGGGGTGATCGTCAACACCGCCTCGGTCGCGGCCTTCGACGGGCAGGCGGGACAGGCGGCCTATGCGGCCTCGAAAGCCGCCATCGCGGGCATGAACCTGCCGATCGCCCGCGACCTTGCGCGCAACAACATCCGCATCTGCGCCATCGCGCCGGGCATCTTCGGCACGCCCATGCTGCGCGGCCTGCCGCAAGAGGTGCAGGACAGCCTCGCGGCCGAGGTCACCAACCCCAGGCGGCTGGGCGATCCGGCGGAATATGCGCGGCTGGCGGCCTTCATCGTGGAAAACGGCTACATGAACGGTGAAACGATCCGCATCGACGGCGCGTTGCGGATGCGCTGACCCTGCCCTGCCCCAGCCCGAAAGGTGCCGCAAGATGCCCGACGCCGCCGCCGACCCGCTTGACTGCCTGATCGTGGGCGGCGGCCCGGCCGGACTGACGGCGGCGCTGTATCTGGCGCGCTTCCACCGCCGGGTGATGGTGGTGGACAAGGGCGAGGGGCGGCTGCAGATGATCCCGCGGACCCATAATCTTGCCGGCTATCCGCAGGGTATCCGCGGGGCCGACCTGCTGTCCGAGATGCGCGGCCAGGCCGCCCGCTACGGCGCGGCGCTGGTTCAGGCCGAGGTGACCGCGCTGCGCCACGCGGACGGGGTGATCGAGGCCGAGATCGCGGGCGCCGACACCGGCGCCCCCCTCGCCCGGCCGGTGCGCGCCCGCACCGTGCTGCTGGCGACCGGGGTGGTGAACCACCGCCCGCCGCTGGACGCCGCCACCCACGACCGCGCCGTCGCCGCAGGGCTGCTGCGCTATTGCCCGATCTGCGACGGCTACGAACAAAGCGGCAAGCGCATCGCGGTGCTGGGCGGCGACCGCCACGGGCTGGCCGAGGCGGTGTTCCTGCGCAGCTACAGCCGCGACGTCACGCTGGTCTCGCTGACCGGGCTGGCGCTGGACCCCGCCGAACGGGCCGAGGCGGAGCGCGCCGGCGTGGCGCTGACCCCCGCGCCGGTGTCGCATTTCGGCTTTGACAAGGGCGAGGTGCGGCTGACCCTGGCCGACGGCTCGCAGCATGTGTTCGACACGCTCTATGCCGCGCTTGGCACCCATACCCGCAACCGCCTGGGCGAGATGCTGGGCACGCGGCTGGTCGATGGCGAGTGTTTCGTTACCGACGCCCATCAGCGCACCACCGCCAGCGGGGTCTATGCGGCCGGCGACGCGGTGGACGCGCTGGACCAGATCGGCATCGCCATCGGCACCGGCGCCCGCGCCGCCGTCGCCATCCACAACGACCTGCGCGCCCGCGACGACGAGTTGCTGGTCCCCTAGCCCAGCAGCCCCTCGGCCACCGCCGCTGACAGACGGTCCACCGCCGCGGCCAGCCGCAGGTCGATCTCGGCCAGGTAGCGGGTCCAGTCCATGAAACCCGCCAGCGGCTCGGCCCCGTCGGAAATCCCGCGCAGCCCGATCAGCGGCAGCCCGAACCCCAGGCAGGCGCGGCAGACGGCATGGGTCTCCATGTCCACCATGTCGGCGTCGATGGCGTCGTAATCCCCGCCCGACACGATCGCCGCCCCCGAGGACAGCCGCGCCAGCGGGATGCCGGGGATGTGCGGCGCCAGCGCCAGCTCGGCCGGCAGGTCCAGCCCCGGGGTCAGCCCGCGCGGAAACCCCAGCGCCGAGACATCCATGTCGCGATAGCTGACCGATTGCGCCTGATAGACCCCGCCCTGTTCCAGATGCCGCGACCCGGCGCTGCCCAGCGACACCACCGCCAGCGGCAGCGCGCCCGCGGATTCCAGCCGGGTCAGCGCGGCGGTGACGGCGATGGCGGCCTCGACCGGGCCGATGCCGGTCATCAGCGGCGTGATCCGCGCCCGCAGCGCCGGGCCGTATTCCTCGGGCGCGGCCATGACGAACAGCAGCGGCCGCCCGGCGACCAGATCCACCGCCGGCAGCCCCGCGCCGATCCGGGGCGGGCGCAACCCGCCGAACGCTTCGCCTGCATCACCGTTCATCGCATCCCCTCGCTGCCGTCCCATTCCCGTCCCAGCCGCGGCCGACATTCTCTGTCTTGCCAAAGGCAGGCCGCACCCGCGGCCTTCGCCCTTGCCCCGCGGCCGACCCGCCGCTAGCGTTCTGACCAAACGTCCAACCCGGAGTCCAGCCCGTGTCCATCCTGCGCACCACCGCCATGGCGCTTGTCCTTGCCGCGCCCAGCCTGTCCCCCGCCCTTGCCGCCGATCCCGAGCTGACCGTCTTTGACTGGGCCGGGTTCGAAGAGCCGGTGATCTATCAGAAATACATCGACAAGCACGGCCAGGGCCCGACCTTCGCCTTTTACGGCGACGACGACGAGGCGTACCAGAAAATCGCCTCGGGGTTCCGGGCGGACGTGGCGCATCCGTGCAGTCAGATGGTGTCGAAATACCGCGACGCCGGGCTGATCGAGCCCTGGGACGAAAGCCGCATCCCGGCGGTGGCCGACATCGACCCGCGCTTCCTCGATTCCGAGGTGTTCCGCGACGATCAGGGGCTGTGGTACATCCCCGCCGATTTCGGCTCGACCGCCGTCGCCTACAACACCGAGACGGTGCCCGAGGAAGACGTCTCGACCCTGCAGATCTTCGTGAACCCGGCCTATCAGGGCCGCACCTCGCTGCCCGATTCCGCCGATGACGTCTGGGCGCTGGGCTATCTGGCCACCGGGGTCACCGACTGGACCGACGTCAGCGACGAACAGTTCCAGGCCGCCGCCGACTGGCTGCGCAAGGCGCACCAGAACGTCGCCGTCTATTGGGCCGACCCCGCGGAAGAGGCACAGCTGATGGCCTCGGGGGCGGTGGACGTGGCGTGGTCGTGGAACGACGTGCTGCCGCTGCTCGAGGCCGAGGGCTATCCGATCGGCTTCCAGCGCACCGCGACCGAGGGCTCCTCGACCTTCTTCTGCGGCTTCGTGAACCTGAAGAACGGCCCGGGCAGCGAGGACAAGGCCTATGACTTCATCAACGCCTGGCTGGACCCCGGCTCGGCGATCGGGCTGCTGGACACCATCGGCTATGGGCTGACCAACACCAAGGGGCTGGAAACCGTCGCCAACGACCCGCGCGTGGTCCACGGTCTGGCCGAGATCGACGCCCCGGTGCTGGCGCAGGTCCCCAACGACCCCGAACAGCGCGAGCGCCAGCTGATCGAGTTCGAAAAGATCAAGGCCGGCTACTGAGCGGCCCGAACGCGGGGGCGCTGCCCCCGCACCCCCGGGATATTTGGGCCACGATGAAACCAGCCGAGGCTTTCATCGTGGCCCAAATATCCTCGGGGGGAATCGCCGCCACGCGATGGGGGGCAGACAGCCCCCCTTTTCTTTTTCGGGCAGGCTCAGCGCCGCGGCATGGTGGCGCCGGTGCGGGGATCCAGCTTTTCCTCGATCTTCCTGCCGTCGGTGGTGATGTATTTCACCTCCCAATAGCCGTCGTCGTCCCATTCCAGCTCGTCGATATAGGCGAGCGCGGCGCCGGCGCTGGTCTCGACCTGCGCGACGATCTGCGACAGCTTCAGCCCGTCGGCGGGCGGCGGCGCGGCGATCGCCAGGGCGGGGGCGAGACCCAGGGTCAGCGTCAGGGCGGCGGCGGCGGGGAAGATACGCATGGAAAACCTCGATCATGTAAGTGACTGCCCGGCAACGCCGCGGGGGGCGGATGGTTCCGGGGCGCGCGGCGCCCGCCCCCGGCGGATCACATTGCGGCCGCGGCCGCTTTGTGTAGCTTGCGCCCATGAATCTCGGAAGGATATTCCCATGAAACGTCGCGACTTCCTGTCCACCGCCGCGCTGGCCTCGGCCGCCGGCGCGCTGGCCGCCCCGGCGCTGGCGCAGGCCCGGCCGAATGTCACCTGGCGGCTGACCTCGAGCTATCCGAAAAGCCTCGAGACGCTCTACGGCATTTCCGACCATGTCGCGCGCCGGGTGGCCGAGATGACCGACGGCGGCTTCCAGATCCAGCCCTTTGCGGCCGGAGAGCTGGTGCCGCCGCTGCAGGCGCTGGACGCGGTGTCGGACGGCACGGTGGAATGCGCGCATACGCTTGGGTCCTACAACATCGGCAAGGACCCGACCTGGGCTTTCGACACTTCGCTGCCCTTCGGGATGAACACCCGCCAGAACACCGCCTGGCTGCTTTACGGCGGCGGGCTGGAACTGGTGAACGAATTCATCGCCAGCGCCAACGTCCGCTCGATCCCCTCGGGCAACACCGGGGCGCAGATGGGCGGCTGGTATCGCAAGCCGATCACCTCGGTCGCCGACCTGAACGGGCTCAAGCTGCGCATCGCCGGGCTGGGCGGCACCATCCTGTCGCGACTGGGGGTGGTGCCCCAGCAGATCGGCGGCGGCGACATCTATGCGGCGCTGGAACGCGGCACCATCGACGCGGCCGAGTTCTCGGGGCCCTACGACGACGAGAAGCTGGGCTTCCAGCGGGTCGCGCCCTATTACTATTACCCCGGCTGGTGGGAAGGCACGGCCAACGTCGGGCTGTACATCAACCTCGACGCCTGGGGGGCACTGCCCGCGTCCTACCAGGCCGTGCTGGAAACCGCCTGCTCCGAGGCGATGACCCATTGCGTCGCCAAATACGACAACGGCAACCCCGAGGCGCTGATGCGGCTGGTGTCCAGCGGCGCGCAGCTGCAGGCGTTCCCCGACGACGTGCTGGCGGCGGCCTTTGCGGAATCGCGCAAGCTCTATGCGGAATACGCGGCGGCGAACGACAATTTCCGCAAGATCTACGACCACTGGTCGGCCTATTGGACCCGGCAGCAGCAGTGGCTGCGGGTGGCGGAACTGCCCTACGATTACTTCACCTCGGCCCAGGCCGGGCAGTAACACTCCAACCTCCACCTGCGCGCGGCCCCGTCCGGGCCGCGCCGCTTCATGAACGGGAACAGCGCATGGACCGCAGCGAACAGGAACGCATCGCCCTTGACCAGCCCGCCTTCGCGCGGCTGCTGGGGTTTCGGCTGGTCGGCATCACCCAGGACGAGCTGGTGGGCGAGGTCGCGGTCACCGACGAGCTGGCCAACCGCAACGGCGTCATGCATGGCGGCGCGATCATGGCGATGGCCGACAATCTGGGCGGCACCGCCACGATGATCAACCTGCCCCCCGGCAAGACCACCACCACCGTGGAAAGCAAGACCAATTTCCTGCGCCCGATCCGCGTCGGCGACACCGCCACCGGCCGCAGCATCCCGCTGCACCGCGGGCGCACGACGATGGTGTGGCAGACCACCATCACCCGCGGCGACGGCAAGGTGGCGGCGATCGTCACCCAGACCCAGATGGTGATCGACTGGAAGGGCTGACCCCGGCGGCGCGGGCGTCCTCGGGGGACCGACAAAACGGGCAAAGGAGGTTGTAATAAGCTTGCCCAGCCCCGACCATGGCCGTTCCCCCAACAGGAAAGGCCGACCATGAACATGCAAGACATCCTTCGTTCCGCCGCGCTGATGCTGCTGCTGGCTACCCCTGCGGCACTGGCCCAGGACGCCGCTGCCCCTGCCGAGACCGCTGGACAGGCCGCGCCGGAAGCGGCGGCGCAGGAATACGCGCCGCAAAAGGCCGTCTATCACATCAACTATCCGGGCGGCATCGACGGCTCGGGCTACAAGCCGGCGCTGAACAACCTTGACAACCACCTGAACGCGGTGGGCGAGGACAATCTGGACCTGCGGGTGGTGATGCACGGCGACGGGCTGGGGCTGCTGGCCGCGGCGAACAAGGACCAGGCGCTGCAGGCCACGATCTCGGATCTCAAGGCGCGGGGGGTGCGGTTCCTCGTCTGCAACAACACGCTGGTCGGCCGCAACATCGACCCGGAGACCGACCTGTTCGACGTCTGGCCCGAGGATATCGTGCAGGCCGGGGTGGCCGAGGTCGCCCGGCTGCAGCAGGAGGGCTTTGTCTATATCAAGCCCTGACGCGAGGCCCCGCGATCGGGCCTTGCAGGGGGGCGGCGGCCCCCCTATCTTGGTCCTGTCCGGGTTCGCCCGGACTATGGACATAAACGCGCAGGTAATAAGCGGATCGGACCCGGGGGCGGTACCCGGCGGCTCCACCATCCATCCCTCGTTGGGGGCGAATGGGGCCGAAACAGGATCGACGAACGTCTAAAGCTGTTTGCTTTGTCTCGGTGAGCTACCACCGTTATCGGTGCGAAAAGTACAGTTGCCAACGACAACCGTGCTCCGGTGGCTCTGGCTGCGTAAGCAGCTCGGGTAACCGAAAACTAAGCCCTGTCGCTTAGCCGCGGCAGGCGGGGCCCGCAGGAGCCTGGCAACAGAATCCTGCACTTTCCCCCCCCCTTTTTCCGCTATCCCATCGGCCCCTGCGATCCGCGCATGGTCGCGCGCCGCGCATCCTCGCGCCGGACCCAGATCGCCAGCCCCAGGAACACCCCGATATAAAGCAGCCCCGTCGCCAGCACCACGACGCCCGGGATCGGGCCGATGCGGGCGCGTTCGATGAAATGGGACAGCGAGGTGACCGGGTTGGGGTGGACCAGCAGCTTGCCGACATAGGCGATGGACTGGATCAGCAGGATCCACAGGTAGTTGCGCCGGATCCGCCGCGACATCGCCACCAGATAGCTGACGTGATAGCGCGGCGCGCGATAGTCGTCGGCCAGCGTCAGCTGCCAGTTGGTGCCGTCGTCCAGCACCCCGTCGCGCAGCATCGGCACATAGAGATGCTTTTCCATCCAGCGCGCCCGCGCCCGCCAGACGTTGAAATAGCGATAGCGCCGCGCCTCGAGCGCAAGGAACAGCAGGATCAGGATCCCCACCAGCACCAGCGGCAGCGGCGAGGAATCGCGCGAGGCGAAGGTGATCGACAGCGCCACCCCCAGCGTCACCACCGACCAGTTGGTGGTGGTGTCCAGCCGCGTGCGCCAGACGGTCGAGCGATAGATCTCGCCCCGGTAGAGATGGGCCAGCGCCCCAAGCTCGGCCGGGGTGAAGCGGCGCGGCTCGGGCTGGTCGTCGCTGGCGCTGTCCGTGGTCAAGTCCTGCCCCTCCCCTTCCCTGCCGGGTTTCCGGGTCCCGGTCGGGCAAGTGGACCACGCCGCAATGGGCCCGCGCAAGCCCGCAGCTTGGGCGCGGGCGGGCCTGCGCGGGCTCTTTCGTTTTGCGCCTGCTTGTGCGACCAACGCCCGGCCCGCCGCTGGTGCGGGCAGGTTTGCTGGAAGGTGCCGCCGAGATGCCGCAGGATGACGCCCGCGATGCCGAAACCCTGATCGCCCGCATGGGCGCGGCCGCGCGCGCCGCCGCGGCCGCGCTGGCCCATGCCGATGCCGAGCGCAAATACGCCGCGCTGATCGGGGCCGCCCATGCCATCGTCGAATCGGAAGCCGCCATCCTGAACGCCAATGCCGAGGATCTGGCCTATGCCGAGCAAAACGGCCTGTCGCCGGCGATGATCGACCGGCTGCGGCTGGACCCGGCCCGCATCCGCGCCATCGCCGACGGGCTGCGCACGGTGGCCGAACAGCCCGATCCGGTGGGGCGGGTGCTGGCGGAATGGGACCGGCCGAACGGGCTGCATATCCAGCGGGTGGCCACGCCCATCGGGGTGCTGGGGGTGATCTACGAAAGCCGCCCCAACGTCACCGCCGACGCCGGCGCGCTGGCGCTGAAATCCGGCAATGCGGTGATCCTGCGCGGGGGGACGGACAGCATCCATTCCTCTGGCGCGATCCTCGACTGCATGAAACGGGGGCTGCGGCAGGCCGGGCTGCCCGAGGACGCGATCCAGATGGTGCCGGTGCGCGACCGCGCCGCCGTCGCCGCGATGCTGCGCGCGCAGGGGCTGATCGACGTGATCATCCCGCGCGGCGGCAAGGGGCTGGTCGGGCTGGTGCAGGCCGAGGCCCGCGTGCCGGTGTTTGCGCATCTGGAAGGCATCTGCCACGTCTATGCCGACCGCGACGCCGATCTGGACAAGGCGCGGCGGGTGGTGCTGAACGCCAAGACCCGGCGCACCGGCGTCTGCGGCGCGGCCGAGACCCTGCTGATCGACCGCGGCTTTTACGAACGCCACGGCGAGGTGCTGATTCGCGACCTGCTGGACGCGGGCGTCGAGGTCCGGGCCGAGGGCGAGCTGGCCGCCATTCCCGGCACCACCACGGCCCGCCCCGAGGATTTCGGGCATGAGTTCCTGGACATGATCATCGCCGCAAAGCTGGTCGACGGCGTGGATGGGGCGATTGCCCATATAAACCAGCACAGCTCGGGCCACACCGAATCGATCCTGACCGAGAACGACGCCACCGCCGCCCGGTTCATGCAGCGCATCGATTCCGCGATCCTGCTGCGCAATGCGTCGACCCAGTTCGCCGATGGCGGAGAATTCGGGATGGGCGCCGAGATCGGCATCGCCACCGGCAAGCTGCACGCGCGCGGGCCGGTCGGGGCCGAGCAGCTGACCAGCTTCAAGTATCTGGTGACCGGGGACGGCACCATCCGCCCCTGAACCGCGCAGGCGGGCGGGGTCAGAAGCTGATCTCGCCGCCGGTCGCGTCCACCTCCCACAGGATGGGGCGGTGGTGCTGCTGCGCCAGCACCCCCAGCACCGCGAAATGCACCTCGGACGGCTCGGGCGGCGACAGCGGCGCCCCCAGCGGCGCCAGCCAGCCCCACAGCCCCGGCTGGCTGCGGGTGCGCGAGGCCTCGCCCACCACCCGCCAGCCCGACATCGAGCGGCAGACCAGCACCCGCCCGCCCCAGGGCATCGCCGAATCCATGCACATCAGCGCCAGCAGCAGCATCCGCGCCTCGACCCGCGACAGATCGCCGCTGCCCTCGATCTCGACCGCCAGCCTTGTGCCGCGGGCGTAATCCTGCGCCAGCTGCGCGACCTCGGTCACGGCGGTGCGCTGGTCGCGGGTGGCATGGCCAAAGGCGGTGCGGTAGAATCGCACCCGCGCCCGCGCCGCCTTGACGCTTTCGCCGATCAGCGACAGCTCGGGCGACTTGGCCAGCCCCGGGTATTCGCCGGCCATTTCCAGCAGCTCGACCCCGTTGCCGATCGCCCCCAGCGGAGAGACCAGATCATGGCACAACCGCGCCGCGACCAGGCTGGCCAGTTCGATGCCCAGCCCGCCGGATGTGCCGGCCGGGATCGCGTCGGCCGGGATTGTGACCGGCCTCATCGTCCGCTAGCCTTTGCGCCCAGACCAGCCGAGGCGGATCCCAAGATGAACACGACGTCCACAGCCGCGCCCGACGCCGGGCCGATCGCCGGGATGCCCGCCCCCGGTGCCGTCCCGGCCGATGGCCGCTGCACCCCGGGCCGGATGCGATGGCGCGCTTGGTGCGGGCGGGATGCGGGTCCGGGCCGTGTTGGATCAGAACTGCTCACTCCTGCGCCCTCGTGATGTTTTCTGCTCTAATTGCAACAACCAATTCCTTGCAATCTGCGGATGTGTCAAGCAATTTTCCGCCGATTTGGCGATTGCCGTCGGCGGAGTGCCGCGCATTTGCAACGCCCGAGCGAAAGGAGAGCCGATGAAGACCGATCCGGGCTGGCTCGAGGTGCGGCTGGCGGCAGATGAGCGCGACCTGCGCGCCGCGCAACGGCTGCGCTATCGCGTCTTTGTCGAAGAGCTGGGCGGGGACGGGCCGCTGGTCGATCATGACGCCCGGCTGGAGCGGGACGAGTTCGACCCGGTGGTCGATCACCTGCTGCTGGTCGACACCCGCCGCGACCCCGACGCGGGCGAGCATGTGGTCGGCGCCTATCGGCTGCTGCGCAGCCAGGTGGCCGAGGAGTTCGGCCGCTATTACTGCGACAGCGAATACGACCTGACCCCGCTGCGCCAGTCGGGGCGGCGACTGGTCGAGCTGGGGCGTTCCTGCGTGGACCCGGACTATCGCGGCGGTTCCGGGATGTTCCTGCTGTGGAATGCGCTGGCCGATTACGTGCTGGCCCGCGAGATAGAGATCCTGTTCGGCGTCGCCAGTTTTCACGGCACCAGCATCGAGCCGCTGGCGCAGGCCCTGTCCTGGCTGCACCACCACCATCTGGCACCCGTGGCGTTGCGGCCGGTGGCACGGGCCCCGCATTACCAGCGCATGGACCTGATCGCGCCCGAAGCGCTGGACCGCCGCGCGGCAATGACCGCCATGCCGGCGCTGATAAAAGCCTATCTGCGGCTGGGCGGGGTGGTCGGCGACGGCGCCTGGATCGACCACGAGTTCAATACCACCGACGTGTTCCTGCTGATGGATACCGCCGCCATGTCCGAACGCCACCGCCAGTATTATCAGGACCGCCGGCAAGGGGCATGACCACGGCGCCCCCCCGACCCTCGCCCGCCGCCGCGGCGCTTTCTGGCGATGATCCGGCAGCGGGCGCCGCCGCGCGGCCGAACGGCGCCACCTGGCGCGGACTGCCCCCCGACGTGCCGCCGCGGCCCTCGGGGGCTGGCTGGGTGCTGGTGGCGCTGCGCGGGGGCGCGGTCGTGACGGTGCTGCTGGTCGGGGTGCTGCTGCTCTTGCCGCTGCGCGCTGCGGAACGGCTGTTCGCGGGGCGCAGGCGGCCGCTGACCGGGCCGTGGGTGCAGGGCGTGTGCCGGCTGTGCCTGCTGGTGCTGGGCATCCGCTGGCAATGCCGCGGCGCAAGGATGCGCGGCCCGGGCGCGATGGTCGCCAATCACTCGAGCTGGCTGGATATCTTCGTGCTGAACGCGGCGGCGCCGGTGTTCTTCGTCAGCAAGTCCGAGGTCGCAGGCTGGCCCGGGATCAACATCCTGACCCGCGTGACCGACACGCATTTCGTGACCCGCGACCCCCGGCTTGCCCGCGTGCAGGCGGCCGAGTTCGCCGAACGCACCGCGCTTGGCCACAGGCTGCTGTTCTTTCCCGAAGGCACCAGCACCGACGGCCGCCGGGTGCTGCCGTTCAAGCCGACGCTGTTTCAGGCCTTTCTGGACCCGGCGCTGCCGCAGGGGCTGGCGATCCAACCGGTAAGCGTGCGCTATACCGCGCCATGGGGGCGCGAGCCGCGCTTTTATGGCTGGTGGGGCGACATGGATCTGGGCCCGCATCTGCTGGCGGTGCTGGGCCAGTGGCGGCAGGGCAGCGTCACCGTGACCCTGCACCCGCCGATCCCGGTCGCCGGCCACGACCGCAAGTCGCTGGCCGCCGCAGCCGAGGCCGCGGTACGCGCGCCCTTCCCCGAGCCCCCGCCGCGCGTGTAGGGCCTAGAGCGGCCAGAACAGCGGAATCGTCAGGCAGGCGGCCAGCCCGGTCACGATGTCCAGCGGCAGCCCGACCCGGATGAAGTCGGTGAACCTGTAGCCCCCCGGCCCATAGACCATCATGTGGGTCTGATAGCCGATGGGGGTGGCAAAGGCGACCGAGGCCGAGAACATCACCGCCACCACATAGGCGCGCGGATCATGGCCCAGCTGCAGCGCCAGCTCGATCGCGATCGGGGTCAGCATCACCGCCACGGCGTTGTTCGACAGCACCTCGGTCATGACGAGGCCCAGGAAATACACCGCCACCAGCGTCCAGAACGGGCTGAGCCCCTGCAGCCACGGCGCCACGTTGTCCACGATCAGGTTGACGGCGCCGGTGGCCTCCAGCGCCTCGCCCACCACCAGCATGGCAAAGATCATCGCCAGCAGCCGCGCCTCGATGAAGCCGAAGGCCTCGTCGGCGTCCACGCAGCGGGTCAGCAGGATGATGGCCGAGGCCAGGAACGCCAGCCCCATGATCGGCGCCAGATCCAGCGCCGCCAGCAGCACCACCGCCAGCAGCGCGATGGTGGCGATGGGGGCGTGGCTGCGGCGGAACGGCTTGGTGGTGGGGTGGGACACGTCCACCAGATCCATGTCCGCCGCCAGCCGCGCGATGTCGGCCGGGGCGCCTTCCAGCAGCAGCGTGTCGCCGACGCGGACCTCCAGATCGTCGAGCTGGCGGCCGATGTTCTGGTTCCGCCGGTGCGCGGCGATGGGATAGACCCCATAGCGCCGCCGCAGCCGCAGATCGCCCAGCCGCCGCCCGATCATGCGGGCACCGGGCGAGATCAGCACCTCCACCGTCTCGGTCTCGACCGAGGACAGCTTGTCGAAGGCGCGCAGCCCCTTGTCCTTCTGCATTTCCAGCAGGTCGGCCATCCCCGAGCGCAGCACCACCCGGTCGCCGTGTTCAAGCACCACCTCGGCCAGGTTGCGCCGCAGCGAGGTGTCCCCGCGCAGCACGTCCATCACCCGCACGTTCTCGCGCTTGAACAGCTTGACGTCGGACAGGCCCATCCCGATCAGGTTGCTGCCCTCGGGGATGGCGAACTCGGTGAAGTATTTCATCTGGCTGCGGTCGGTCAGGAACGAGGCCATCGAGCCCCGGTCCGGCAGCAGCCGCCAGCCGACCAGCCCCAGGTAAAGCGCACCGGCCACGGTCACGGCCAGCCCGACCGGCATGATGTCGAAGATGCCGAACGGTTCCATCTCGCGGGCGCGGATCACCCCGTCCACCAGCAGGTTGGTCGAGGTGCCGATCAGGGTGAGCATCCCGCCCATGACGGTGAAATAGCTCAGCGGCATCAGCAGCCGGGATGCCGGGATGCCGGTCTTGCGGGCGACCTGGATCACGATGGGGATCATCACCGCCACCACCGGGGTATTGTTCATGATCCCCGAAGCGATGCAGACAAAGGCGAACATCCCCGCAATGGTCAGCAGCGGCGCCGCTTCGGCGCGCGAGGTCACCATCCGGCTGAGCTGGTTCAGCGCCCCGGTGCGCAGCAGCCCCCCCATCAGGATGAACATGAAGGCGATGGTCCAGGGCGCGCTGTTGGACAGCACCCCCACCGCATCGTCATAGGGCGCCAGCCCCAGCGCCAGCATCAGGGCGGCGGTGCCGACCGCCACCACCTCGGGCGGGTGGCGCTCGCGCACGAACATCACGAACATTGCCGCGATGATGACCAGCGTCGTGACCGCGGCTGCATGGCCGGTCAGTCCTGCATCGAACATCGTCGAACCTCGTCACCTGACCGCCGCGGGGCGGACGCGGCCCCGGATGCGCTATTTCCTACTTGTCCGCAAGGGATTTCGCGGGCTTGCATGGGCGCGCGCAGCTCAGACCGGCAGGGGCAGCGCCAGCCTGCCGCCCTCGCGGATCGGCTCGACCGAGCTCGCCAGCCCGGTGCGGTCGTCGGTCACCACCAGCAGGCCCGACAGCGTGGCCTCACCCTCGGCAGGGGTGAAGCGCTCGCGGGTCATGCCGGTCAGGAAGCGGCGCATGGGTTCCGCCTTGTCCATGCCGATCACGCTGTCATAGTCGCCGCACATGCCCGCGTCGGACTGATAGGCGGTGCCGCGCGGCAGAATCTGGGTGTCGGCGGTAGGCACATGGGTGTGGGTGCCGACCACCAGGCTGGCGCGGCCGTCGCAGAAATGCCCCATCGCCATCTTTTCGCTGGTCGCCTCGGCGTGGAAATCCAGCACCGCCGCCTGCACCATGCCGCCGGCGGGATGGGCGCGCAGCACCGCGTCGATGGCGCTGAACGGATCGTCGAAGGGGCGGCGCATGAACACCTGCCCCAGCGCCTGCGCCACCAGGATCTTGCGCCCGCGCGCATCCTGGAACACCCGCGCGCCCCGTCCCGGCGCCTCGCGCGCAAAGTTCAGCGGCCGCAGCACCCGCGGCTCGGTCTCGATGAAGCTCAGCATGTCCTTCTGGTCGAAGGCGTGGTCGCCCAGCGTCAGGCAGTCGGCCCCCGCCTCGAGCAGCAGCCGCGCGTGGGCGCCGGTCAGCCCCATGCCGCCGCTGGCGTTTTCCCCGTTCACGATGGTGAAATCCGCCCGGTGCCGGGACTTGAGCCCCGCGAGCCGTTCCGAGATCGCCCGCCGCCCGGTGCGGCCCATCACGTCGCCAAGAAAAAGTATCCGCATCCGACAGCGTTACGACAACTGCAAGCGGCGCATCAAGCACTGATACGCCACGGGGCGGGCCGATGGTCGCGATGGACGCTGCCGGGGCGCGGCGCTAATCATGCCGCATGAACCCCCATGATTCCCCCCGCGGCCTGTCCTTCGCCATCGGCGCCTATCTGATCTGGGGCCTGATGCCGCTGTATCTCTACACGCTGCGCGACGTCCCCGCGGGCGAGGTGGTGGCGCACCGGGTGCTGTGGTCGCTGCCGATCGCGCTGATCGTGCTGCGCCAGAACGGGCAGCTGGAAACGGTGGCCGCGACCCTGCGCAAGCCGCGGCTGGTGGCCATGGCGGGGCTGACCGCGGTGCTGATCACCGTGAACTGGCTGACCTATGTCTGGGCCGTGACCCATGGCCAGACGGTCGAGGCCGCGCTGGGGTATTACATCAACCCCCTGTTCAGCATCTTCTTGGGCTGGGCGCTGCTGGGCGAGCGGCTGAGCCGCCCGCAGCTGGCCGCGATCTCGCTGGCGGTGCTGGCGGTGGTGCTGCTGACCACCGCCGCGGGCGGGCTGCCGGTGGTGGCGCTGACCCTGACCGTGACCTGGGGGGTCTATGCCTATTGCAAGCGCCGCCTGCCGCTGCCCCCGAACGAGGGCTTCACCGTCGAGGTGCTGCTGCTGTTCCTGCCCGCCGCCGGCTATCTGCTGTGGCTGGAATGGACCGGAGCCGGGCATTTCGGCCGCTCGGCCGGCGAATCGCTGCTGCTGGTGGGCACCGGGGTGATCACCGCAGTGCCGCTGATGCTGTATGCCAACGGCGCCAAGCTGCTGCGGCTGTCCACCATCGCGGTGCTGCAATATCTGGCGCCGACTATGGTGTTCCTGATCGCGGTGGCAATCTTCCACGAGCCCTTTGCGGGCGTGCGGCTGGTCGCCTTCCCGCTGATCTGGGCGGCGCTGGTGCTGTATACGGCGACGCTGATCCGCAGGCCGGCGCGGGTGGGCTGAAGTCGCGGCCGGACCGGGGCGCTGCCCCGGGCCGCTGCCGCGGCCTTCCTCGCTGAAAACGGTCCACTGGACCATCCGGCGGGAAAACAGCCTTGTGGGCTGTTTTCTGATCCGCCTTCTATTCCGGGCGCTCGGAAGCCCCGGGATATTTTCATGATGAAGAAGCCGCTTGTGCCGCAGGCTGGGCCGGCGGGCGGCGCTTATTCCACCGTGACGGATTTCGCGAGGTTGCGGGGCTGGTCCACGTCGGTGCCCTTGGCGACCGCAGTGTGATAGGCCAGCAGCTGCATCGGCACCGCATAGACGATGGGCGCGAAGGCGCCGGCGCCGGCGGGCATGGTCAGCGTGGCATGGGTGCCCTCGGCCCCCGCCTCGATCCCGGCGCTGTCGGACACCAGCAGCACTTGCCCGTGGCGGGCCATCACCTCTTGCATGTTCGACAGGGTCTTTTCGAACAGCGCGTCCGAGGGCGCCACCACCACCACCGGCACATTGCGGTCGATCAGCGCGATGGGCCCGTGCTTGAGCTCGCCCGCGGCATAGCCCTCGGCGTGGATATAGCTGATTTCCTTGAGCTTCAGCGCCCCCTCCAGCGCCACCGGGTATTGCGCGCCGCGGCCCAGGAACAGCACGTCCTGCGCCTCGGCCAGCCAGTCGGCCAGCCGGCGGCAGTCGTCGCTGGCCCCCACCGCCTGCGCCACCAGCGCCGGGACCGCGATCAGCTGGTCCAGATGCGCCGCCAGCTCCGCCGGCTTCAGCGCGCCGCGGTCGGCGGCGGCTTTCAGCGCCAGCACCGCCAGCACCGCCAGTTGGCAGGTGAATGCCTTGGTCGAGGCCACGCCCACCTCGACCCCCGCCAGGATCGGCAGGGCGATGTCGGTGTCGCGCGCGATGGCCGAGGTGCCCACGTTCACCACCCCCAGCGTGCGCGCCACCTTGTCCTTGCAGTAATGCAGCGCCGCCAGCGTGTCGGCGGTCTCGCCCGACTGGCTGACGAAGATCGCCCAGCTTTCGGGCGACAGCGGCGGCTCGCGATAGCGAAACTCTGAGGCCACATCGACGTCGCAGGGCAGACCCGCCAGCCGCTCGAACCAGTATTTCGCCACGCAGGCGGCGTAATAGGCGGTGCCGCAGCCGACCAGGGTGATACGGTCCACGCCGCGGAAATCGACTGAGTCGGGCAGGACGATGCGGCCGTCCTTGATGTAGTGGCTGAGCGCGTCGCCCAACACCACCGGCTGCTGGGCGATCTCCTTGGCCATGAAATGCCGGTAGCCGCCTTTGTCGATGGCGGTGGCGCCGACGTCGATGCGGGCCATGTCGCGATTGGCACGGCGGCCGGCTGCGTCGAAGATCTCGGCCCCCGCGCGGGTGATCACCACGTGGTCGCCGTCCTCAAGGTAGGTGATGCGGTCGGTGAACGGGGCCAGCGCGATCGCGTCCGAGCCCAGGAACATCTCGCCCTCGCCATGGCCCAGCGCCAGCGGGCTGCCCTTGCGGGCGCCGATCATCAGGTCGGGTTCGCCCTGGAACAGGAAGGCGAGCGCAAAGGCCCCGTGCAGCCGCGAGAGCGTGGCGCGCACGGCGTCAGCCGGGGCCATGCCCTGCGCCATGTGATGGGCGGTCAGCAGGGCCACGGTTTCCGTGTCGGTTTCCGTCCGGGCGACAATGCCGTGGGCGGCAAGGTCCGCGCGCAGCTCGCGGAAGTTCTCGATGATGCCGTTGTGGACCACGGCGACGGGGCCGTGGCTGTGCGGGTGGGCGTTGGTCTCGGTGGCTGCGCCATGGGTGGCCCAGCGGGTGTGGCCGATGCCGGCGCGGCCTTCCAGCGGCTGATGCACCAGCAGATCGGACAGGTTGACCAGCTTGCCCACCGCCCGGCGGCGGTCCAGCCGCCCCTCGCTGTCGATGGTGGCGACGCCGGCGCTGTCATAGCCGCGGTATTCCAGCCGCCGCAGCCCCTCGACCAGCTGCGGCGCCACCTGGTTCTTGCCGAGGATACCGATGATTCCGCACATGTCAGGCTCTCCCCTTGGCGGCGCGCAGCGCCTGCATGATCCGCACGGCCAGCCCCGGCTTGGTCACCTGCCGGGCGCGGCCCAGCGCCAGCGCCCCGTCCGGCACGTCCCGGGTGATCACCGAGCCCGAGCCGGTCATCGCCCGCGCCCCCACGCTGACCGGCGCCACCAGCATCGTGTCCGAACCGATGAACGCATCCGCCCCGATCACCGTGCGGTGCTTGCCCACCCCGTCGTAATTGCAAGTGACGGTGCCGGCGCCGATATTGCTGCGCTCGCCCACCTCGGCGTCGCCCAGATAGGTCAGGTGGCCGACCTTGACGCCCTCGGCCAGCACCGCGTTCTTGATTTCCACGAAATTGCCGACATGGGCGTCGCCGCCGAGCTCCGCCCCCGGGCGCAGCCGCGCAAACGGGCCGACGGTGGCGCCGGCGCTGACGTGGCAGCCCTCGAGATGGCAGAAGGGCAGGATCTCGGCGCCGCTTTCGATGGTGACGCCGGGGCCGAAGACTACGTTCTGCCCGATGATCGCGTCGCGGCCGACATGGGTGTCCAGCGCGAACCAGACGGTGGCCGGGTCGGCCATGGTGACACCGTTTTCCAGCGCCTCGGCGCGCTTGCGGGACTGGAAGGCGGCCTCGGCGGCGGCGAGCTCGGCGCGGGTGTTGATGCCCAGGGTTTCCGCCTCGTCGCAGGTGACGACGGCGGCGCTGCGGCCCTGGGCGCGGGCCAGCGCCACCACGTCGGTGAGGTAGTATTCCCCGGCGGCGTTGTCATTCGACAGCTGCCCAACCAGATCGCGCAGCAGCCCCGCATCCACCGCCATCACCCCGGAATTGCACAGGGTGATCGCGCGGGTGGCCTCATCCGCGTCCTTGTATTCCACGATGCGGTCGAGCGTATCGCCATCTGCCACCAGTCGGCCATAGCGGCCCGGATCGGCGGCCCGGAATCCCAGCACCACCACATCGGCCGGGTGCGCGGCCAGCGCCGCCAGGGTTTCGGGGGCGATGAAGGGGGTGTCGCCGTAAAGCACCACCACCCGGCCGTCGAAACCGTCCAGCAGCGGCAGCGCCTGCGCCACCGCGTGACCGGTGCCCAGCTGTTCGGATTGCAGCGCCACCTGCGCCTGAGGGTCGAGCCTGGCCACGGCGCTTGTCACAGCATCGGCGCCATGGCCCGCGACGACGACCACCAGCGCCGGGTCGAGGCTGCGCCCCGCCGCCAGCGCGTGCGCCAGCAGCGCCGTGCCCCCCAGCCGGTGCAGCACCTTGGGCAGCTCGGACTGCATCCGGCTGCCCTGCCCCGCCGCCAGCACGATCAGCGCCACCGCCCGTTCCGTCATCCGCGCCTGCCCTTCGTTGATCTTTCGGCGTCTTGTAGCTAGGCCCGGCACGGGACGGAAGGGTGCGCCCGGTCACGGTATCTGTCGAAAGGTTACGGAAGATGACGGCAAGGGGCGATCGCGGCACGGTGGTGTTCGATCTGGACGGCACGCTGGCCGATACCGCCGCCGACCTGATCGCGGCGGCGAATGCCTGTTTCGCGGCCCGCGGGCTCGGGCGGCTGCTGGACCCGGTGGCGGATGCCGGCATCGCATTCCACGGCGGGCGGGCGATGCTGCGGGCGGGCTATGGGCGGATCCCGGCCGATACGCTGCTGCCCCCCGGCGCCGAGGACGAGGATTTCCCGCGGCTGCTGGGGTTCTATGGCGACTGCATCGCCGATTCGACCCGGCTGTATGACGGGGTGGAAGAGGCGCTGGAGCAGCTGCGGGCCGAGGGTTATCTGCTGTCGGTCTGCACCAACAAGCCCGAGGCGCTGGCCGAAAAGCTGCTGGCGGCGCTTGGGGTGCGGGGGCTGTTCGGCGCCATGATCGGCGCCGACACGCTGCCGGTCAGGAAGCCCGACCCGCGCCCCTATGCGGCAGCGGTGGAACGCGCCGGCGGCACGGTGGCGCGGTCGTTCCTGCTGGGCGATACCGAGACCGACCTGAAGACCGCAAGGGCCAGCGGCGTGCGGGTGTCGCTGGTCGGCTTTGGCCCCGAGGGCGCGGCGATTTCGCGGCTGCAACCCGACCATGTGCTGGCCGGGTTCGACGCGCTGCCGGCGCTGGCGCGGGGGTGGCTGGGGTAGCTTTGCCGGAGGGGCCGCAAGAAAGGGGCGCCGCCCCTCGCGCCTGCGGCGCTCACCCCGGGATATTTGAGTGATGAAGAAGCGATCTCAGCCGAGAAGCGTGGCGAGTTCGGCGTGCAGCCCCGCCACGTCCACCTGATCGGGCGGGGTGCGGCGGGCAAGGGCGCGGTCGGCGCGGGCCTGTACGTGGCTGGTCATGCGGCCGGCGGCGGCGGCGACCTGTTCAAGTTCCGCGCGGGTCAGGTTGCAGGCCAGCACGACATCGCAGCCGGCGGCGATGGCGGCGGCGGTGCGTTCGGCCGGGGTTCCGCTCAGCGCGTTCATGCCGATGTCGTCGCTCATCAGCAGGCCGTTAAAGCCGATGCGTTCGCGGATCAGGCGGATCGCGGCGGGTGAGGCGGTGGCCGGGCGGTCGTCCAGCTGCGTCAGGCGGATATGCGCGGTCATCCCCAGCGGCAGGTCGGCAAGCGCCCGGAACGGCTGGAAATCGCTGGCGTCGAGCTCGTCGAGCGCCGTGTCCAGCACCGGCAGCTGGTGGTGGCTGTCCACAAGCGCGCGGCCGTGGCCCGGCATGTGCTTGACGATGGGCAGCACGCCGGCGGCCAGCAGCCCCTCGGCCGCGGCGCGGCCCATGGTGGCGACGGTGGCGGCATCGGTGCCGAAGCAGCGGTTCTTCAGGAACTCGTGGGTCTGGTCCCCGGCGATGTCGAGGCAGGGGGCGGCATCCGCGTCGATCCCGACCGCGCGCAGCTCGCGGCCCATCAGCCGGTGGCGCAGGCGCACGGCCTCGGCGCCGTCGCTTGCGCTGTCGAGCGGTGCGGGCCAGTCGGTCCAGTGGGGCGCGCGCAGGCGCTGGACGCGGCCGCCCTCCTGATCGGTCATCACCACCGCGTCGCGGCCGACCGCCTCGCGCAGATCGGCGGTCAGGCGGCGCAGCTGTTCAGGAGTATCGACGTTGCGGGCAAAGAGGATGAAGCCCCAGGGGTCGGCCTCGCGCAGGAAGGCGCGCTCGTCGCGGCCGAGGGTCAGACCCTCGACCCCGAGGATGGTGGCGCCATGCGCGGGGCCAGGACCGGGGGTCCGGCTCAATTCGCCGCCGCGGGGATGCAGTCGGTGCCGGCGGCGATCAGGTCGGCGCAGAACTTGCGGGCCTCGTCGCGGGTCTCGAACCCGGCGACGCGCAGGCGGTAGAACACCCGGCCGCCGGCCTTGTGCTCCTGCACCAAGGGCGCCTTGCCGGCGAACAGGTCGCCATAGCGGCCCGACACGCGGCTCCATTCGCTTTCGGCGATGGCGTTGCTGTCGAAGGCGCCGATCTGCACCAGCGGCGCGCCCGAGGCGACCTTGACCGGCGCCGGCGCAGCAGCGGCGGGCGCGGCCTCGGGGGCGGCAGCCACGGCGGTTTCGGCGGCAGCCGGGGCCGCGGGGGCCGGGGCGGCAGCGGTTGCAGCGGCCAGACGGCGCGGGCGCGGCATCGGGCGTGCCGAGGTGGCGACCGCGGGCTGCGCCCCGGCCTCGGCCAGCGCGGCGGTGATGGCGTGGTCCAGCGCGGGCTGGCCGGCGGCATCGGTGACCGCGGCGGTCACCGGCACGGCATCGGCCTCCATCGGGCCGACGGCGGGCACGCCCACGGCCAGATCGGCCTGGGCCGCAAGCTCGGCGGCGCGGCGCGCGGCCTCGGCGTCGCTGGTGGCGACGACCGGGGCGCCGGCATCCTCGACGAAATCATCCTCGGCGGCGGCTTCGCGGGCGGTGGCGCCCAGCTCTCCCATGGCGACGTCCTGCTGGTCGAGCGCGGTCGGCGCAGGGGCGATCGCCACCCGTTCGACCGGGGCGGCGCCGGCACCGGCGGCAACGCCGTTGACGGCCAGCCCCTCGCGGTCGCTGAGCACCCCGCCGGGATCGGCAGGGGCGATGCGGCTGTCGCCCTCGACCGCGCGGATCACCGGCACGCCGGACACGTCGCGCACCACCAGCTGGTAGCCCCAGACCGCCAGGCTGGCCATCAGGAACACCGAGACCAGCGCGCCCAGGTAATGGGTCAGCCGCGCCACCCGGCCCAGCACGCTGTCGCGGTCGGTCAGCCGCAGCCCGTCGCCATGGGTGGCATAGCGCGATTCGTCCCAGTCCTGCGCGGTCCAGCTGTGCCCTTCCAGAACCTCGTCGTCCTGCACGCCCCAATCCGCGGCGTGACGCCCGGGCGCGGGAGAATCACCATCCTCGCGCCCCGGATACAAGTGAGAAGAGTCCCCATACCCGCCGGAGCGGAAATCCACCACCGTCATCGCTATCGTCCTGCCTGTCCGCCGGTTGACCCGGTTGTCGTTGACTGCTCGTTCCTTCCCCGGACCGGACGCCTCGTTGAGTCAGCGCATTTCCCTGGCCGGAGTTACCCCCAAGATACCCAAGCCCGCCGAAATGACAACGCCGACGGCCCGCGCCAGCGCGATTTTCGCCGCTGTTGCGCCGATGTCACCATCCTGCACGAAGCGCAGCCCGGGTTCGTCGTTGCCGCGGTTCCACAGCGCATGCAGGTCCGAGGCGAGGTCGTAGAGGAAGAAGGCGATGCGGTGGGGCTCATGCGCGCGGGCGGCGATTTCCACCGTGCGCGGCCATTCGGCGATGCGCCGGGCCAGCGCCCCCTGCGCCGGGTGGTCCAGCGCCACCGCCTGCGCCAGCGCCGCGTCCGACACGTCCACGCCCATCTCGGCCGCGCGGCGCAGCACCGAGTTGATGCGGGCGCTGGCATATTGGACATACCAGACCGGGTTGTCCTTGGACTGTTCCAGAACCTTGTCGAAGTCGAAATCCAGCGCCGCGTCGTTCTTGCGGGTCAGCATGTGGAAACGGGTGACGTCGCGACCGGCCTGTTCCACCACGTCGCGCAGGGTGACGAAGGTGCCGGCGCGCTTGGACATCTTGAAGGGCTCGCCGTTCTTGAACAGCCGCACCAGCTGGATCAGCTTGACGTCCAGCGGCACGCGCCCGCCCGACAGCGCCGCCACCGCCGCCTGCATCCGCTTGACGTAACCGCCGTGGTCGGCGCCGAAGATGTCGATCAGCTGGTCGAAGCCGCGGTCGATCTTGTCCCAGTGATAGGCGATGTCGGGGGCGAAATAGGTCCAGCTGCCGTCCGATTTCTTCACCGGCCGGTCCACGTCGTCGCCGTGCGCGGTGGACCGGAACAGGGTCTGCTCGCGCGCCTCCCAGTCCTCGGGCAGCTTGCCCTTGGGGGGGTCCAGCACGCCTTCGTAGATCAGCCCCGCGTCGGCAAGCCGCTGGATCGCGGCCTCGATCCGGCCGGTGCCGTACAGCGCCTTTTCGCTGGAATAGACGTCCATCTCCACGCCCAGCAGCGCCAGGTCGTCGCGGATCACCTGCATCATCAGCCCGGTGGCAAAGTCGCGCACCTCGGCCAGCCATTCGGATTCGGGACGGTCGAGCAGGCTGTCGCCGTAGCGGTCCTTGAGCGCCTGCCCCACCGGGATCAGGTAGTCGCCGGGATAGAGCCCCTCGGCGATGCGGGGTTCCTGGCCATGGGCTTCGCGGTAGCGTTCATAGGCCGAGCGCGCCAGCACGTCGACCTGGGCGCCGCCGTCGTTGATGTAGTATTCGCGGGTCACATCGTTGCCGGCGAAATGCAGCAGGCTGGCCAGCGCATCGCCGAACACCGCCCCGCGCATGTGGCCGACATGCATCGGGCCGGTGGGGTTGGCGCTGACGAACTCGACGTTGATGCTTGCGCCCTGGCCGGCGGGGGCGCGGCCATAGTCGTCGCCGGCCTCCAGCGCCGCGCGCAGCACCCCGGTCCAGACCCCGGGGGCAAGCCGCAGGTTGAGGAAGCCGGGACCGGCGACCTCCGCGGCCTCGATCCTCGGGTCGGCGGCAAGGCGGGCGGCCAGCGCCTCGGCGATCTCGCGCGGCTTCAATCCGGCGGGCTTGGCCAGCACCATCGCGGCATTGGTCGCCATGTCGCCATGCGCGGGGTCGCGCGGCGGCTCCACCGCCACGGCGGCGAAATCCAGCCCCGCGGGCAGCTGCCCGGCGGCGGTCATGTCGGTCAGCGCGTCCAGCACGCGCACGCGGATATCGGCAAAGATGTTCATCGGGCTTTCTCGCTCTTGCCCGCAATGCAGTAGCGAAGCGGCCTGAAAGCCGCAACCTTGCAGGGCCGGACCGGGGGCTTCGCGCCCCCCCCCCGCCCTTCAGGCTCCCCCGCGGGATATTTGTTGCAAGATGAACGCCCCGGGGGTGGCGCACCGCAGTCAAGAATTGACGCGACGCCCATTCTGCGCTAGGGGCCGCAAGCCCGCATCCGGCGGGCGACCGAGGGGCGCATGGAAGGCCGCGTCCCATTTTGCGCGCAAGCGTCGCGCGTCGGACCGCGATACTTCCTGACGAAAGACCCCGATGACCAAGTTTTCCGATCTCAAGCTCGACCCCAAGGTGCTGCAGGCCGTTACCGAGGCGGGCTATGAGACCCCCACCCCGATCCAGGTCGGCGCCATCCCCCCCGCGCTGGAAGGCCGCGACGTGCTGGGCATCGCCCAGACCGGCACCGGCAAGACCGCCGGCTTCGTGCTGCCGATGATCACCCTGCTGGGCCGGGGCCGGGCGCGGGCGCGGATGCCGCGGTCGCTGGTGCTGTGCCCGACCCGCGAACTGGCCGCGCAGGTGGCCGAGAACTTCGACATCTACGCCAAGCACACCCGCCTGACCAAGGCGCTGCTGATCGGCGGCGTGTCCTTCAAGGAACAGGACCTGCTGATCGACCGCGGCGTCGACGTGCTGATCGCCACCCCCGGCCGGCTGCTGGATCACTTCGAGCGCGGCAAGCTGCTGCTGACCGGCGTGCAGATCATGGTGGTGGACGAGGCCGACCGGATGCTCGATATGGGCTTCATCCCGGATATCGAGCGGATCTTCCAGCTGACCCCCTTCACCCGGCAGACGCTGTTCTTTTCCGCCACCATGGCACCGGAAATCGAGCGGATCACCAACACCTTCCTGCACGCCCCCGAGCGGATCGAGGTCGCCCGCCAGGCCACCACCAGCGAGACGATCACCCAGAAGCTGGTCGAGCTGACACCCACCCGCAAGGACCAGTCCGCCAAGCAGAAGCGCGAGCTGCTGCGGGCGCTGATCGACGCCGAGGGCGAGGGGCTGAAGAACGCCATCATCTTCTGCAACCGCAAGACCGACGTGGATATCGTCGCCAAGTCGCTGAAGGCGCATGGCTATGACGCGGCGCCGATCCATGGCGACCTGGACCAGCGGGTGCGGATGGCGACGCTGGACGGGTTCCGCGACGGCTCGCTGCGCTTCCTGGTGGCGTCCGACGTGGCGGCGCGGGGGCTGGATATTCCGGCGGTCAGCCATGTGTTCAACTTCGACCTGCCCTCGCACGCCGAGGATTACGTCCACCGCATCGGCCGCACCGGGCGCGCCGGCCGGCAGGGCACGGCGATTTCCATCTCGACCCCGGCGGACGAGAAATACCTGTCGGCGATCGAGAATCTGGTCAAGCAGTCCCTGCCCCGCGCGGATGTCCCCGAGGGCTTCCGCCTGTCCGATGCGGCGCAGCGCCCGCCGCGCCCGGCATCCGAGCGCGGCGCCCCCCGGGGCGCGCCGGCGCGCAGCCGCTCGCGCCGCGGCGGGCTGAGGGAACCGGCGAAGGACAGCGCCGAGGTGGCGGAGGCCAGCGCCGCCGCCCCCGTCGCTCTGCCCGAAGAGGCGCCGCGCGCCGCGGCCCCGGAACGCAGCGAGCCGCGCAGCGAGCGCAGCGCCGAGCCGCGGCGGAGTGGTCACGGCAACGGCCAGTCGGGTGGCGAGGGCCGCCACGGCGGCGAGCATCGCCGCGACGACCGCAGGGATGACCGGCGTGACGAGCGCCGCGATGACCGGCGCGACCGCCATCGCGACCACGACCGCGGCCCGGCGGTGGCCGGGATGGGCGATCACGTTCCCGACTTCATGCGCACCAGCTTCACCGAGGCGCTGGCGATCACCGACGCCCGCATGGCCAGCCGCAGCCAGTCCGAGCCGCAGCCGGCCGAGGAAGACGCGGCCCCGGCCGAGACCCCGGCCGCCGCGCCCTCGGGTTCGGGTTCGGGTCGCAGCCGTTCGCGCAGCCGCTCGCGCGGCAAGGACCGCAGCGCCGAGGTGGTGACCGAGGCCGCGGATACGGCCGTGGGCGATCAGGCGGCCGAGGCTGCCGCCGAAACGGTTACCCCCGCAACCGAAGCGGTCGAGGCGGAAGCGGCCAGCGATCAGCCGCCCGAGTCGGTTGCCCCTGCGACCGAGACGGCAGCGGTGGAAACGGCCAGCGACGACGCTGCTGCGGCCGATGCCGCCGTGCCGGCAGCTGCCCCTGAAACGACCGCGCCAGAGGTGGCGGCCGAGGTTCAGGATACGGGCAGCGAGACGCCCGCGGAGGCTCCCGCCGCCGAGGCCGGGGTCGCGGAAAAGCCCAAGCGCACCCGCCGCACGACCGCCGCGAAACCCGCGGCCAAGACCCCCGCCAAGGCGCCCGCGAAATCCACCCGCAGCGCGAAATCCGCGGCCAAGGCCCCTGCCGAAGCGGCAGAGGCCCCCGCCGCGGACGTTGCAACCGAAACGACCGAGGCGCCGGCGAAACCCGCCGCAAAGCCGCGCACCCGCAAGGCGCCTGCCAAGTCCACCAAGGCTGCCGCCGGCAAGGCGGGCGATGCCGGCACGGACACGGATGCCGCCGCACCCGCGGCCGCGGATGCCGCTGACACCAAGCCCGCGGACGGCCAGAAGGACGCTGGCCCGGCGCAGGGCTGACGCTTCTGATGCGCCCGGCCCCGCGGCGGCCCGACTCGGGGGCGGCGTCCGGCGCTTTGCAGGCAACCCCGGCCCGCCGGCTCCCCCTTGCGCTGCGCCTCGGTGCCGACCTGCTGATCGGGGCGGCGGCGGCGCTGGGTCAGGCCCCCTGGGGGCTCTGGCCGGTGACGGTGCTGGCGCTGGCGGCGCTGATCTGGCGGGTGGCGACGGCGCCCTCGTCCCGCGCGGCCGCCTGGCGGGCGCTGGCCATCGGCGCTGGGCATTTCGCGCTGGCGCTGGCCTGGATCACCCAGCCCTTTCTGGTCGAGGCCGACCGCTACGGCTGGATGTCGCCCTTTGCGCTGCTGCTGACCGCACTTGGCGGGGCGCTGTTCTGGGCGCTGCCGGCGCTGGCCGCGCATCGGTTCGGATGGAACCGCACCAGCCGCGCGGCGGCGCTGGCGCTGGCGCTACTGGTCTCGGACTGGCTGCGGGGCTGGATCTTCACCGGCCTGCCATGGGCGCTGACCGGCCATATCTGGATCGACAGCCCCGCCGGGCAGATCGCCGCCTGGCTGGGCGCGCCGGGGCTGTCGGCGCTGACGCTGGCGGCGGCATTGCTGCCGGTGCTGGGCAGCACGCGCCGCAGTCTCGCCACGGGCGCCGGGCTGTCGGCGGCGCTGATCGCCCTGGCCTGGGGCGTGGGGCTCGCACGGCTGGCGCAGCCCCTGCCCCCGGACCAGCCCCAGATCATCCGCCTTGTCCAGCCCAACGCCGACCAGACGCTGAAATGGGACCCGTTCTGGGCCCCGCAGTTCTATGACCGGCTGACCGCGCTGTCGGCGCTGCCGCTGGACCCGACGCTGGGGAGCGGCCGCCCCGATCTGGTGGTCTGGCCGGAAACCGCGGTGCCGTTCCTGCTGAACGAGGCCGGCCCGGCGCTGGAGGACATCGCCGCCCAGTCCGGCGCCACCACCCTGGTCGGCATCCAGCGGGCCGAGGGCGCCGCCTGGTTCAACAGCCTGGCCGAGTTCACCCCGGACGCCCGTATCGGCGCGGTCTACGACAAATTCCACCTGGTCCCCTTCGGCGAATACATCCCCTGGGGCGATGCCTTGGCGCGGTTCGGGATCACCGCCTTTGCCGCCCAGCACGGCAACGGCTATTCCCGCGGCCCCGGCCCGCAGCTGATGGCGGTCGAGGGCCTGCCCCCCTTCCAGCCGCTGATCTGCTACGAGGCGATCTTTGAGCGCCACCTGTTGCGCGGCCAGCGCCCGGAGTGGATCCTGCAGGTGACCAACGACGCCTGGTTCGGCACCTGGTCCGGCCCCTACCAGCACCTGGCGCAGGCGCGGCTACGGGCGATCCAGTCCGGGCTGCCGCTGCTGCGGGCGGCCAATACCGGGGTCTCGGCGGTGATCGACGCGCGCGGGGGACTGCGCGCAACGCTGGCGCTGAATCGCGACGGCGTGCTGGACGCACCGCTGCCGGGCGCGCTGCCGCCGACGCTGTGGTGGCGCTGGGGCGATCTGCCGATGCTGGCGCTGATGGCGCTGGCCGCTGCGGCGCTGGCCATCGCCCGGCGCAGCCGCCGCGGTCATTGACGCCACCGGCACAAGGGCGTATCGCCCGGGCGACGACCCCCACAACGGCTTCCTGGCGTGGAGAGGTCCTGAACCAATGGAGCAATCATGTCCCGTCAGAATTACATCTTCACCTCCGAGTCCGTCTCGGAGGGGCATCCCGACAAGCTGTGCGACCAGATCTCGGATGCGGTGCTCGACGCGCTGCTTGAACAGGAGCCGCTGGCCCGCGTCGCCTGCGAGACCTTCGCCACCACCGGAATGGTGGTGATCGGGGGCGAGATCGGGCTGAAGGACAAGGGGCGGCTGACCTCGACCATGGGGCGGATCCCGGAAATCGCCCGGGGCGTGATCCGCGACATCGGCTACGAGCAGGAAAAATTCCACTGGAACACCTGCCACGTGCTGAACTTCCTGCACGAGCAATCCGCCCATATCGCGCAGGGCGTGGACAAGGACGGGGCCGGCGACCAGGGGATCATGTTCGGCTATGCGGTGGACGAGACGCCCGAGCTGATGCCGGCGCCGATCCAGTATGCCCACGCGATCCTGCGCCGCCTGGCCGAGGCCCGCAAGTCCGGCGAGCAGCCGACGCTGGGCCCGGACGCCAAGTCGCAGCTGTCGGTGCGCTATGAAAACGGCCGCCCCGTCGGGGTGTCGCAGATCGTGGTCAGCCACCAGCATCTGGACGAGACGCAAGGCTCGGACGACATCCGCGCCATCGTGGAACCCTATGTGCGCGAGGTGCTGCCCGAGGGCTGGCTGACCGAGGACACCGTCTGGCACGTCAACCCCACCGGCACCTTCGTCATCGGCGGGCCGGACGGGGACGCCGGGCTGACCGGGCGCAAGATCATCGTCGACACCTACGGCGGCGCCGCCCCTCACGGCGGCGGGGCATTTTCCGGCAAGGACCCGACCAAGGTCGACCGCTCGGCCGCCTATGCGGCGCGCTACCTGGCCAAGAACGTGGTCGCCGCCGGGCTGGCGAAACGCTGCGTGATCCAGCTGTCCTATGCGATCGGGGTGGCCGAGCCGCTGTCGATCTATGCCGACACCTACGGCACCGGCGAGGTCCCCGAGGCCGAGATCGAGCGCGCCCTGCGCGAGGTCATGGACCTGACGCCGCTGGGCATCCGCAACCACCTCGACCTGTGCAAGCCCATCTACCGCCGCACCGCCGCCTACGGCCATTTCGGCCGCACGCCGGAAGCGGACGGCGGCTTCAGCTGGGAACGCACCGATCTGGCCGAGACGCTGAAGAAGGCAGTATAGGCGGCATCTGCGTCCGCCTGCTTCTTCATCACGAAAATATCCCGGGGGCGCGGGGGCAGCGCCCCCGCTCCGGCCGCGCCGCCGTGCGCGACCCGGCCCGGCTCAGTGCAGCGGCCGCAGCACAGTCACCCCGCGGGCGCCGGCGCGCGCCAGGGTCGGGTCCAGCGACATCGTCACGTATTCGCCGCGCCGCCAGCGTTCCGACAGGTCGTCGTAGTGGCGTGACAGCGGGTGGCCCGACTGGCCGGTGGCGATGACGAAGACCGAGCTGTCGGGGTCGGCGAGGTCGTAGACGCCGCGATAGCCGGCGCCGCCGACCGCGGCCCAGGGGTTGGCGCCCTGCCCCATCACCGGCGCCCGGGCCAGGCTCGAGCCGTCGCCCGAGGTGGATTGCACCAGGCTGACCACCCAGCCGATCAGCGGCATCCGCCCCAGCGCCGGGTGTTCGTGGCGCGCGACATGGGCATCGCCCCAGCGCCAGCTTTCCACGTCGGGGCCGAAGCGCGCGCTCAGCTCGACCAGCGCCGCGTCCAGCGCCTGCCGGGCGATGGTGGTGCAGTCCTCGACCGGAGCCGACTGCACCACGTCGCACCAGACCGCGGCGCCGCCGGTGTCGCGGAACACCCGGTCGATGAAGGCGGGGCGCAGCTCGGCCGAGACCTCTGCCGCCAGGGCCCCCAGCTCATCATGGATCAGCCGGTCCTGCAGATGGCGCATCCAGGCGGAATAGATCAGCGGCTCGGGCAGGTGCTCGCCCATGTTGCCGTCCCATTCCGCCAGCAGCGCCAGCGCGTCCTGGCGCTGGCGTTCCGGGGTGCCGGGGGCGGCGGCCTCGCCGGTGAACCACAGGTCGGCGCCGACCAGCGGCAGCAGCGCCCGCGCCGCCGGGCTGACCGTATCCAGCTGCGCGTCGATGAAGCTGTCGCGGGAATGGATCTCGCGCGAGGCGAGCAGCCGCGACAGCCGCAGCAGCCGCAGCGGCTCGTCGCGGTCGTGACCAAGGGCAAGGGCGCTGGCCCCCGTGGCCTCGGCCCCGGTCGCGGCGACCATGCCCTGCGCGGGCTCGGTCATCCGCAGCGGATCGTCGGGCGCCATCGGCTCGAGCCAGCGCACAGCCGGGTCGCGGCCGGGCGCGGGCATCCGCCCGGCGGTCGGATGCTCGGGCGGGCGACGGGGGATTTCCCCGGCCAGGACCTGCGCCACGCCCTCGGCATCGGCCAGCGTCACCTGCACCGCCGGGGCGACGATGCCGCGCGCGGCCTGCGCGGCGCCGGCGCGGTCGGGCGCCTGCATCAGCGCGATCAGCGCGCTGAGTGTGGTGTCCTGTCCGGACAGCCCGGTCCAGCGCAGCGCCGGGACATAGCCGCCCGGGGTAACCGCCAGCAGCCCCAGATGCGCGGGCGGGATCACCGGGCCGGATTCGGTCTCGCGCAGGGTGATGCGGCGGTCCTCGGCGCCGTGGATGCGGATCACCTCGTGCCGCGTGGTGAACTCGCGCCAGCCGCCGTCTGCCAGATAGCGGTCGGGGGCGCCGGGCTGGACCTCCTCCATCACGATGTCCTGGTCGTCCACCCAGGCCGGGGTCAGCCCCCAGGCCAGTTGCTGGTTGCGCCCGGTCAGCACCGCCGGGATCCCGGGGATGGTGCCGCCGATCACGCTGCCCGCGCGCAAATCCATCCGCGCCAGATACCACAGCGAGGGCGCGGTCAGCGCCACCTGCGGGTCGTTGGCCAGCAGCGGCGCGCCGGCGGCGGTGCGGCTGGCGCCGGCGGCAAAGCCGTTGGCAGAGCTGCCGCGGCCGACGCGGATATAGCCGACCAGCCCGGCGAACCAGTCCTCGGCCGCCGCCTCGGGGGCGGGGGCAAAGCGCGCGCCCTCTCCGAACAGCGCCGCATAGGGGGGCAGCGGCGCTTCGCCGGCGGCGCGGACCAGATCTCCCCCCCGCTCGGGCGCAGCCAGAGAGACCCGCGCCCGCGTCACCTCGGCCGCGACCTGACGCGAGGCGCCGGCGGCGACCAGCTTGAGGATCGCCAGCGAATCCGCCGGCTGCCAATAGGCGATGTCGCCGGGCAGCAGGAAGAACTCGGGCGCGCCGCGGCCCAGGGCGCCCTGGTTGACCTGCTCGACCCAGGCGTTCACCCCGTCGGCATAGGCCTGCAGTGCCGTCTGCGTCGCCGGGTCCTGCGCGGCGAGCGAGTCCTGCGCATGGCGCCACAGCCCCAGACGGCGCGCCAGGTCGTCGGCGGCAAAGGCGCGTTCGCCGAACATCTCGGCCAGCCGGCCCTGCGCGGCGCGGCGCAGCACCACCATCTGGAACAGCCGGTCCTGCGCATGGGCGAACCCCAGCGCAAAGAAGGCGTCGCGGTCGGTCGAGGCAAGGATATGGGGGATGTTCTCGGTCGTGCGCACGATCTCGACCGGCTGCTCGACCCCCGCCAGCGCCAGCTCGGCGTCATAGTCGGGCAGCGAGCGGACGGCGAAATACCACGCCAGCGCCAGCGCGCCGACAAGGACCGCAATCAGGCCGATGGTCAGCCGGACCAGCCAGCGAAACAGCGAAAGCATGGGCGGCGGCGTCCTTGAAAACGGGCGGCCCCGGTTGACGGGGCCAGAGGGCAATGGAATGTGACAGGCTGATAGGGCAGCGGCCGCCGGTTTTCAACGCGGCCCGGACAGGAGGATGCAATGGCGCAGGTGGCGTTTCTGGGGCTGGGCGTGATGGGGTTCCCGATGGCGGGGCATCTGGCCGCCAAGGGACACGAGGTCACGGTCTACAACCGCACGGCGGCACGGGCGCTGGACTGGACCGGCCGCCATCCCGGCCGCCACGCCGCCACCCCGCGAGAGGCCGTGCAGGGCGCACGGTTCGTCATGGCCTGCGTCGGCAACGACGACGACCTGCGCGCGGTGTGCCTGGGCCCGGACGGCGCCTTTGCGGGGATGGCCCCGGGGGCGATCTTCGTCGATCACACCACGGTGTCGGCCGAGGTCACGCGGGAGCTGGCGGCGGCGGCGCGCGAGCTTGGCATCGGTTTCGTGGACGCGCCGGTGTCCGGCGGGCAGGCGGGTGCGGAAAACGGGCAGCTGTCGGTGATGTGCGGCGGGGCGCAGGCGGATTATGACGCCGCCGAGCCGCTGATCGCCGCCTATGCGCGGATCTGCCGGCGCATGGGCGACAGCGGCGCGGGGCAGCTGGCCAAGATGTGCAACCAGATCGCCATCGCCGGGCTGGTGCAGGGGCTGGCCGAATCGCTGAACTTCGCGCAGCGGGCGGGGCTGTCGATCCCCGAGTTGGTCGAGGTCATCAGCCAGGGCGCCGCCGGCAGCTGGCAGATGCAGAACCGCCACGCCACCATGGCCGAGGGGCGCTATGATTTCGGTTTTGCAGTGGACTGGATGCGCAAGGATCTGGGCATCTGCCTGAAGACCGGGGACGAGATCGGCGCCAGCCTGCCCGTCACCGCGCTGGTCGACCAGTTCTACAAGGAGGTGCAGCTGATGGGCGGCGGCCGCTGGGACACCTCGTCCCTGCTTGCCCGGCTCAAGGGCTGACACACCCTGCCCGCCGCTTCTTCATCATGAAAATATCCTGGGGGGGGCCGGCCGCAAGGCCCGCGGGGGCAAAGCCCCCTTTCCCCGCTACATCAACGGCGAAAACAGCCGCGCCAGCGAATCGCGGAACCGCAGCAGCGGGTTGCGGGCGCGGTAGCCCTCGACGGTGAATTGGCGGCAATCCTGCATGTCGCGCAGGAAATCCTGTTCCAGCCGCTGCGAGAACGCGGCGTCATAGATCACCGCGTTCAGTTCGTAATTGATGCCAAAGCTGCGGATGTCGATATTGGCCGAGCCGATGGAGCAGACCCGCCCGTCGGCGATTACCGTCTTGGCGTGCAGATAGCCCGGCTGATACAGCAGCACCTGCGCCCCCGAGGCCGCAATTTCCCGCATATAGGTGTTCGCCGCCCAATAGGGCACATACTGCCTTGCACCGCGTTCGCTGATCATCACCCGCACATCCACCCCCGACAGCGCCGCCGCCTTGAGCGCCTCGGCGATGCTGGTGTCGAGGATGAAGAACGGCGATTGCAGATAGACCCGTTCCCGTGCCCCCACGATCATCGCGAAATACAGCTGCCTTATCGCCTGCCATTCCGAGTCCGGCCCCGACAGCGTCAGCTGCACCGGCAGCCGCGCGTCCTGCAACTCCGCCGGGGTGGGCGGGAAATGGTCGGGCTGGAACAGGTCCTCGCCGGTGGCGTTGCGCCAGTCGACCGCGAACACCGCCTGCAGCAGCGCCACCGACGATCCGGTCATGCGGATATTGGTGTCGCGCCACAGCCGGAAGCCGCGCGGCGGGTGGATATGCTCGCCCCCGATGTTCAGCCCGCCGGTATGGCCGACCCGCCCGTCGATCACCGCGATCTTGCGGTGGTTGCGGTAGGAAATCGTGTGCACCCGCCACAGTTTCGAGAACGGCTCGAACCGCACCCCGCCCGCCCGCATCTGGCGGATATAGCGCCGGCGCAGCATGAAGATCGAGCCTACCGGGTCGTAGAGGATGCGCACCGCCACCCCTTGCGCCGCCTTTTCGGTCAGGATCGCCTTCAGCTCTTCGCCGAAATCATCGGCATTCCAGCTGAAATACTGCAGGTGGATCGAGTGGGTGGCCCCGCGCAGGTCCTCGATCAGCCGCGGATAGGCGTTGGGCGCGTCCTGCAGCAGCTCGATCCGGTTGCGGGTGGTCACGGTCGAGCGGGTGGTGTTGCGCACCAGCTCGGACAGCGAGGCGGCCGAGCCGTCCTCGGCCTCCATCCTTGCCAGCGCCTCGCGGTGTTCGGGTTCAAGCCCGGCGATCAGCGGCGCCAGCCGCGCGTCCAGTTCCTGCCGCATCAGCTTGCCGGTCAGGCCGAAGTTCTGGTGCTGGCGCCCGAACAGCAGGTAGAGCACCACCCCCACCCCGGGCAGCAGCGCGAACAGCAGCATCCACGCCAGGGTGGCGCTGGGGCGGCGGTTCTCGGCGATGATGTAGACGCCGATGACGACGAGATAGGCGGCAAATCCAAGCGATAAGGCGGTCAGGATCGGCGCCGGCATCATATCCCCTGGTGTTCGTGGTTGGGCGCATCATGGCGCGGGCGGGGGGAAAGGGCCAGACGCGGTTCGGGCGGCGCCGCCGGGGGCTGCGCGCCCCGTCGTATACGACGATCCCGCGGGATATTTCCCCCACGATGAAAGCAGGGGCGGCAAAGCAGGAGCGGGCGGGCAGAACGGCAAAAGGCCCCGTCCGGTGGGGGCGGGGCCTTTGCAAATCATGGTACCGGTCAGGTCAGGCCGGTTGCGGCGCGGGATCCTTGCGGCGGGGGCGGAACAGCCGCGTCACCATCACGAAGAACACCGGCACGAAAAGCAGCGTCAGCAGGGTGCCGGTGACGGTGCCGAAGAAGGTGGCGTAGCCGATGGCGTGGCGCGCGCCGGCGCCGGCACCGGACGAGATCACCAGCGGCAGCACCCCCAGCCCGAAGGCAAGCGAGGTCATCAGGATCGGGCGGAACCGCAGCCTTGCGGCCTCGCGCACGGCGGTCAGGGCGGATTCGCCCATCCCCTCCATGCGTTCGCGGGCAAAGGCCACGATCATGATGCCGTTCTTGCCGGTCAGCCCGACCACGGTCAGCAGCCCGACCTGGAAATAGACCCCGTTCGCCTGCCCGCCGACCCAGGCGCCGATCAGCGCGCCGAGGATGCCGACCGGCATCGACAGCAGCACCGCAATGGGGATGGTCCAGCTTTCGTAAAGCGCGGCCAGGCACAGGAACACCGTTGCCAGCGCCAGCGCGTAAAGCGTCAGCGCCCCGGCCCCGGCCTCTTTTTCCTCGAGCGAGAGACCGCTCCATTGCAGGTTGAAGCCGGGCGGCAGCTGCGCGGCCAGCGCCTCGATCTCGGCCAGCGCGTCGCCAGAGGAATAGCCGGGTGCGGGCTGGCCCTCGATCGCCATCGCGGGCAGCGCGTTGTAGCGCGTCACCTGCTGCGGCCCGAACACCCAGTCCTGGGTGGCAAAGGTCGAGAAATCGACGAACTCGCCATTGCCGTTCTGCAGCCGCCACAGCTCCAGATCGCGGGGCGCCGTGCGGGCCCAGGGCTCGCCCTGCACATACACCCGCTTGATGCGGCCGTTGTACAGGAAGTCGTTGACATAGGTGCCCGACCAGATCGTCGCCAGGAACGAGCCGACATCGGTCGCCGTCACGCCCACCGCACCGGCCTTGGCCCAGTCGATGTTCAGCTTGAACTGCGAGGCATCCTCGACCCCGTTCGGGCGCACCGCGGTCAGCACCGGGCTTTGGCTGGCCATGCCCAGCAGCTGGTTGCGCGCGGCCAGCAGCTCTTCGTGGCTCTGGCCGGCGGCGGCCGAGAGATAGGCGGAAAACCCGCTGGCGTTGCCCAGTTCCAGCACCGCCGGGGGCACGATCGGGATCACCAGCGCCTCGCGGATGCCGCCCATCAGCGGGCCGAAGGCGCGCCCGGCGATGGCGGCAGCGGACTGGTCGGGCTCGGGGCGTTCCGACCAATCGGTCAGCCGCACGAACATCATCCCCATGTTCTGCCCCTGCCCCGCGAACGAGAACCCGCGCACGGCGAACACCGATTCCACGTTGCCGGCCTCGGCGGTGGTGAAATACTCGGACACCCGGGCCATCACCGCCTCGGTCGCCTCGGCGGTGGTGCCGGTCGGGCCCTGCACGATCACCATGAGCGCGCCCTGGTCCTCGTCGGGCAGGAACGCGGTGGGGGTGCGCTGATAAAGCACCACCATCCCGCCCACGATCAGCAGATAGACCAGGATCATGCGGAACGGCCGCGCCGTGGTCGCCCGCACGATCGCCACATAGCCATGGGTCACGTGGGTGAAGTTGCGCTCGAACCAGTTGCCGAAGCCCGAGCCGAGCCGGCCCAGCAGCCCCTGGCGCGGCGCGTGCGCATGGGAATGGGCGTGGGGCTTCAGCATGGTGGCGCACAGCGCCGGCGTGAACACCAGCGCCACCACCACCGACAGCAGCATGGCTGAAACGATGGTGACGGCGAACTGCTTGTACATCTCGCCGGTCGAGCCGCCGTAGAAGGCCATCGGCACGAACACGGCCGAGATCACCAGCCCGATGCCGACCAGCGCGCCCGAGATCTCGTCCATCGACTTGCGGGTGGCCTCGAGCGGACCCAGCCCCTCGTCGCGCATGATCCGCTCGACGTTCTCGACCACCACGATGGCGTCGTCGACCAGCAGGCCGATGGCCAGCACCATCGCCAGCATGGTCAGCGTGTTGATGGTGAACCCCAGCGCCGCCATGATCCCGAAGGTGCCCAGGATCACCACCGGCACCGCCAGCGTCGGAATCAGCGTGGCGCGGAAGTTGTGCAGGAAGATCAGCATGACGAGGAAGACCAGCGCCATCGCCTCGATCAGCGTCTTGACCACCGCCTCGATCGAGATCAGCACGAAGGGCGTGGTGTCATAGGGGATGACGTATTCCATCCCCGCGGGCAGGAACTGCGCCAGCTCGTCCAGCTTGTCCTTGACCAGCTTCGAGGTGTCCAGCGCATTGGCCCCCGAGGCCAGCTGGATCGCCATCCCCGAGGACGGCAACCCGTTGTAGGTGCCGGCGATCTCGTAGTTTTCCGACCCCAGCTCGGCCCGTGCCACGTCGCGCAGCAGCACCAGCCCGCCGTCGGTGTCGGCGCGCAGCACGATGCGCTCGAAATCCTCGGGGGTGCGCAGCAGCGATTGCGCCGTGATGGTGGCGTTCAGCTGCTGGCCGGGGGGCGCGGGCATGGCCCCAAAGGCCCCGGCCGAGATCTGCGCGTTCTGCGCCCGGATCGCCGCCACCACCTGCGCGGGCGAGAGATCGTAGTATTTCAGCCGCGTCGGGTCCAGCCAGATGCGCATCGAGTATTCCGACCCGAACACCTGCACCTTGCCCACGCCTTCAAGCCGCGAGATCGGCTCGACCATGAACGAGTTGAGGTAATCCGCCAGGTCCACCGCGGTGCGCGCGCCGTCGCTGGAAATCAGCC
Source organism: Paracoccus sp. SJTW-4 (assembly GCF_047716885.1). Lineage (NCBI taxonomy): Bacteria > Pseudomonadati > Pseudomonadota > Alphaproteobacteria > Rhodobacterales > Paracoccaceae > Paracoccus > Paracoccus sp. SJTW-4. The sequence goes on from NZ_CP136681.1 coordinate 1,108,050, forward strand.
CGACCACCATCAGGAAGCCGGTGGCGGATTTCGACACCGCCACGCCCTGGCGGACCACGGGTTCGGGCAGGATCGCCTGCGCCCGCGCCAACTTGTTCTGCACCTGCACCTGCGCGATGTCGGCGTCGGTGCCCATCTCGAAGGTCAGGGTGATCGTCGCGCCGCCGGTCGAGGTGGTGGTCGAGTTGATGTAGCGCAGCCCGTCCAGCCCGGTCATCTCGCGCTCGATCAGCTGGACCACGGTGTCGGCCACTGTCTCGGCCGAGGCGCCGGGATAGACGGTGTTGATGACGACCGAAGGCCCGGCGATGGTCGGATATTGCGAGATCGGCAGCCGCAGCACCGACAGCGTGCCCAGCCCCATGATGATGATCGCGATCACCCAGGCAAAGATCGGGCGGTCGATGAAGAAACGGGCCATGGGTCAGTTCCCCTGCGCCGCGGCGGCGTCACCGGCATCACCGGCGTCGCCCGCGTCCGCACCCGCTTCCGGCGCATCGGCGTTCACAGCGTCACCCGCTTCCGGCGCGGCATCCGGCGCGGCGTCGGGGGCAGCATCGGCGGGGGCCGCATCGGGTGCAGCCCCGGCGGCGGGCGTGGGCTGCTGGCCGGGAATGACGGTGATCGGGGCGCCCGGCCCGGTCTTCTGGAAGCCCGAGGTGATGATCCGGTCCCCGGGCTCCAGCCCGGCCGTCACCACCCAGTTGCTGCCGTCCGAGGTCAGCACCTCGAGCGTGCGCACCGCCACGGTGTCGTTCTCGACCACCCAGGCGTGCGGCGTGCCCTGGGTGTCGCGCATCACCGCCGATTGCGGGACCAGGTAGACGTCCTTTTCCTCGGCCTGCGGCAGGATCACCTCGACGTAAAGCCCCGGCAGCAGCAGGTGCTGGGGGTTGGGGAACGAGATGCGCAGCGTGATCATGCCGGTGGTCGGCTCGACCTGCGGCTCGGCGGCGCGCAGCTCGCCGCGCAGCGGATAATGCTCGCCGGTCGGCAGGATCAGCGTCGCCTGGCGGTTTTCCGGGGTGGTGGCGTGCTGGGTCTGCTGCCAGCGCAGCAGGTCGTTGGCCGATTGCGTCACGTCGACATGCACCGGATCCAGCGCCCGGATCGTCGCCAGCGGGTTGGCCTGCTGGGCGGCGACCAGCGCGCCGGTGCTGACCTGCGAAAACCCGATCACGCCCGAGATGGCAGCGCGGATCGTGGTGCGGTCCAGGTCGATCTCGGCCGATTGCAGCTGCGCCTTGGCCAGCTGCAGCGCCGCATCGGCGGCGTCGCGGGCGGCGACGGCGCTGTCCAGCCGCTGGGCCGAGCCGGTATTGCTCTCGAACAGCTCCTGGGCGCGCTCGGCCTCGCGGATGGCCAGGTCGTAATTCGCCTGCGCCTGCGCCACCGCCGCCTGCGCCGCCGCGACCGCCGCCGCATAGGTGTCGGATTCGATCTGGTAGAGCGGCTGCCCCGCCTCGATCACCGTGCCCTCCTCGAACAGGCGCTCGCGGATGATGCCGGCGACCTGCGGGCGCACCTCGGAGACGGTCGAGGCCTTGATCCGCCCCGGCAGCCTTGCGGTGACGGTGTAGTCGGTGGGCTGGGCCTCGATCACCGTGACCGGGGTCGGCGGCGGGCCGTCCTCCTGCGCCCGCGCGGCTGGGACCGGGCCCAGCACCAGCGCGGCGGCGAGGCCAAGAGACAAGAGAATCGGGGTGCGAGGCATCGGGGGCAGCTTTCGGTGATCAGGTGGGGGTTCGGGACTCGCGGCGGTCCCGACTGGGTTTTTTCGACGGGTTTCGGGCCTGGTTGTCAATCCGCCAAAACCTCCGACTCGGGGACGGGAACAACCGGCGGGTCGCGGGGACCGGCGCCGCCGGCATCCGCCCGGCCGCTGCCATCCGCGCGCAGCGCCGCGAACTGGCGGCGCACCAGCTTTTCGCCGTATCCCACCAGCGGAAAGCCCTGGTCCGACCGCAGCCATTCGCCCAGCAGCCCCAGGAAGGTGACATGGACCATCACCGCCGCCTCGTGCGGGGTGAAATCGGGATGCAGCGAACCCTCGTCGCGCGCCCGCTGCATCACCCGCAGCATCAGGCTCCACAGATCGCCCTCGAGCCGCGACAGCGCCGCCCGCCCGGCCGGGCCGATCCCCAGGTCGGACATGATGCGGAACATCCGCTGCCGGCTCTCGTTCACCTCGAAGTCGCGCAGCGCCTCGAGCCCGGCGTGCAGCAGCTGGTCCAGCGGATCGCCCGGCCCGCCCGCATCGGCGGCGGCGGCCAGGAACTGTTCCTGCGGCAGCAGGATGCGGGCGTGCAGCGCCGCCAGCAGCTCGGCCTTGTCCTTGAAATGCCAGTAGAACGCCCCTCGCGTCACCCCCGCCGCGCGCGAGATCATCTCGAGCGTGGTGGCGGCGTAGCCCCGTTCGCAGAACGCCTGTTCGGCGGCGTCGAGGATCGCGGCGCGGGTCTGTTCTGAATCGTCCTTGCGGCGGCGCATATGGGGTCGGGCCTGGATTTGTGCCCGCCGCCCTTACCAACATTCACGAATGTATGTAAACCCCGCCCGGGCTGGAAACCGCCGCCGAACCATGGGCATATTCCCCGGTGCCGCAACGGAACTCGGCCCGGGGCGCGGCCGTTGGCCCACAGGACAGCCCCCAGGGACAAAGGAAACTTCTGCAATGAACTCCATCATCTACATCGTCGGGCTGGTCGTCGTCGTGCTGTTCATCCTGTCGATGCTGGGCCTGCGCTGACCGTTCTGCCCCGCCCCGCGGTGCCCGGGTCTTTCATCTTGCCGCAAGGATGCTCGGGGGTCCGGGGGCAGGCAGCCCCCGGGTTCCGGCCCAAGGTTCCGCAGCGCCACGGGCGCCGGCCCCGCAATTCCGGGTGGCGTTCCCGCCGCTGCTGCGATAGGTCGCGCCCAAAGCTGCAAGACAGGCCCCCCGCATGGACATCCGCAACATCGCGATCATCGCTCACGTCGACCACGGCAAGACGACGCTGGTCGACCAGCTGCTCAAGCAGTCGGGATCGTTCCGCGAGAACCAGGCCGTGGCCGAGCGGATCATGGATTCCGGCGACATCGAGCGTGAGCGCGGCATCACCATCCTGGCCAAGGCGACCTCGGTCGAATGGAAGGGCACGCGCATCAACATCGTCGACACCCCCGGCCACGCCGATTTCGGCGGCGAGGTCGAGCGGATCCTGTCGATGGTCGATGGCGTCTGCCTGCTGGTGGACGCGGCCGAAGGGCCGATGCCGCAGACCAAGTTCGTGACCTCCAAGGCGCTGGCGCTGGGGTTGAAACCCATCGTGGTGCTGAACAAGGTCGACAAGCCCGCCGCCGACCCCGACCAGACCCTGAACGAGGTCTTCGACCTGTTCGCCAATCTGGGCGCCTCGGACGCGCAGCTGGATTTCCCGCATGTCTATGCCTCGGGGGTGAACGGCTGGGCGGTGGCCTCGCTCGACGACCCGCGCGAGGGGATGGGGGCGCTGTTCGACCTGATCCTGCGCCATGTGGAGCCGCCCCGGCAGCTGGCCCGCCGCGACGAGCCGTTCCGGATGCTGGCCACCACCCTGGGCGTCGACCCGTTCCTGGGCCGGCTGCTGACCGGCCGGGTCGAGGCGGGCACCGCGCGGGCCGGCGACACCGTCAAGGCGCTGTCGCGCGACGGCGACCGGGTGGAACAGTTCCGCATCTCCAAGGTGCTGGCGTTCCGCGGCCTGACCCAGACGCCGATCGACCAGGCGGTGGCGGGCGATATCGTGACGCTGGCGGGGATGGCGAAAGCCACCGTCGCCGACACCATCTGCGCCCCTGAGGTCGACACCCCCCTGCCCGCGCAGCCCATCGACCCGCCGACGATCTCGGTCACCTTCGGGATCAACGACAGCCCGCTCGCGGGCCGCGACGGCAGCAAGGTGCAGTCCCGCGTCATCCGCGAGCGTCTGCTGAAAGAGGCCGAATCCAACGTCGCGATCCGGGTCGAGGATACCCCGGGCGGCGAGGCCTTCGTCGTCTCGGGCCGCGGCGAATTGCAGATGGGCGTGCTGATCGAGAACATGCGCCGCGAGGGGTTCGAGCTGTCGATTTCCCGCCCGCGCGTGATCTTCCGCGAAGAGGACGGCCAGCGGCTGGAGCCGGTCGAGGAAGTCATCATCGACGTCGACGACGACTTCACCGGCGTGGTCATCGAGAAGCTGACCGGCGACCGCAAGGGCGAGCTGATCGACATGCGCCCGGCAGGCCACGGCAAGACCCGCGTCGTCGCGCATGTGCCCTCGCGCGGGCTGATCGGCTATCAGGGCGAGTTCATGACCGACACCCGCGGCAACGGGGTGCTGAACCGCATCTTCCACGGCTGGACCCCCTACAAGGGCCCGATCCAGGGCCGCCGCCAGGGCGTGCTGATTTCCATGGAGGACGGTGTGTCCGTCGCCTATGCGCTGTGGAATCTGGAAGAACGCGGGCGGCTGTTCATCGGCGCGCAGGAACAGGTCTATCAGGGGATGATCATCGGCGAGCATTCCCGCGACAACGACCTGGAAGTGAACCCGCTCAAGGGCAAGAAGCTGACCAACATCCGCGCCTCGGGCTCGGACGAGGCGGTGCGGCTGACGCCGCCGGTGCGGATGAGCCTCGAGGAGGCGATCGCCTATATCGCCGACGACGAGCTGGTCGAGGTCACGCCCAAGATCGTGCGGCTGCGCAAGCGCTTCCTGGACCCGCATGAACGCAAGCGCCAGGCCCGCGCGGAAACCTGACCCGGGACCGCAATTCCGCGCAAAGACACGAAAATTCGCTTGCGATCCGTCGGACCCTGACCCAAGGTTCGCCGGCTTGGTGGCGATCTGACAAACAGACAACCCTGAAATGACGACTTCGACGGAAAATGACGCTGGCCGCTCGGTCATGGACCGATTGCTGCATTCCGCAGTGGATCAGCTGCGTGAAATCCCCACGTTCCGGGTCAGGGTGGACGAGGTTGCGGACCGGGCCGGCATTCCGCGGCAAGAGGCGCGGGCGATCTTTCCCGAGGATGCGGCGCTGAACGAATCCCTCGCCGGGTTTGCGATGGTGCAGATGGCCGATGCGATGACGCAGGCGCTGATCGCGGCGCCCGGCGGCGACAACCGCGCCGCGCTGATCGGCCTGTCCGAGGCCTATGTGAACTGGGCGCGCCGCAACCGCGCGCTTTACGGCGCCATCTCGAGCCGGCTGCTGCAGCCCTCAGGCGCCGATTCGATCGTGCGGCGCTATGATGCCAGCTTTGCGCCGCTGGTCCGCCGCTATCTGAGCGAGGACAAACCGGGCAGCACCACCCGCCGCGCCGCGCTGGCGCGGGCGGCGCTGTTCGGACTGACCGACCTGATCCTGGAACGACGCGAATCCATCTGGCTGCCGCCGCACCAGGATCTCGACGCCGAGATCTCGGCCACCATCGCCGAGCTTGTCGACCTGCTGCTGACCGGACGGCCCGCCGGGGGCTGAGCCCCCCGGGCGGGCGCTCAGATCTGTCGTTCGGGGATCTGGACTACCAGCCCGTCAAGCTCGGAGGTGACCTTCAGCTGGCAGGTCAGGCGTGAGCGCACCGGGTCCGGCTGCCAGGCGAAATCGAGCATGTCGGCCTCCATCGGGTCGCGAGGCGGCAGCCGGTCTACCCATTCGGGCGCGACATAGACATGGCAGGTGGAACAGGCGCAGGCGCCGCCGCAATCGGCCTCGATCCCCGGAACGCCGTTGTCGCGGGCCCCTTCCATCACGGTCATGCCGGGACGGACCTCGACCTCGTGCCTTGTGCCGTTCCATTCGATATAGGTGATCTTCGCCATCGGCCCATCCTTTGTCTGCGCCGACGCAGATAGGCGATGGGGGCACGGATGAAAAGATGCGCGGCCCAGCCCGCGTCGCCGCCGCATGGGTATTTGGACCAGAAAGAAGCCCGTCAACCGAATCTTAACCCGGCGCTGCCATGGTCCGAATCGCGGTACAGGCTGGGGAGCCGATGACCGCCCAGAGAGAAGCCGCCCCGGTCATGGGTGAAACATCCCGTCCCGCCCGCGCGGCGGGGTTGGCCGGGGCGCACCCCCTCGGGTTTCTTTCTGGTCCCAATACCCATGCGACCCGTGCCGCCAGGATCAGCTCATGCCCGTTTCAGCGCCAGCACCGCATTCAGCCCGCCAAAGGCGAAGGCGTTGGACAGCACCGCCCCGACCCTTGCCTCGCGCGCCTGGTTCGGAACCACGTCCAGCGCGCATTCCGGGTCCGGCTCTTCATAGCCGATGGTGGGGGCGATGATCCCGTCGCGCAGCGCCATGATGCAGGCCAGCAGCTCGACCGCGCCGGTGCCGCCGATCAGATGCCCGTGCATGGATTTCGTGGACGAGATCAGCAGTCGGTCGGCGTGCTGGCCGAAGGCATGGGCGACGGCGGCACATTCAGTCTTGTCGTTGGCGGCGGTGCCGGTGCCATGCGCGTTGATATAGCCGATCTCGTCGGGGTTCAGCCCGGCGTCGCGCATCGCCCCGGCAATGGCGCGTTCCGCGCCCTGAGCCGAGGGCATCACGATGTCCTGCGCATCCGCCGACATGGCGAAACCCACCACCTCGGCCAGGATCTCGGCGCCGCGGGCGGCGGCATGGTCCCAGTCCTCGAAGACGAAGACCCCGGCGCCCTCGCCCTGCACCATGCCGTTGCGGTTGGCGGAAAACGGGCGGCAGGCGTCGCGCGACATCACGCGCAGCCCCTCCCACGCCTTGATGCCGCCAAAGCACAGCATCGCCTCGGCGCCCCCCGACAGCATCACCCGCGCCGCGCCCGCGCGCACCATCTGGAACGCCAGCCCCATGGCGTGGTTGGACGAGGCGCAGGCCGTCGCCACGGTGAACGAAGGGCCGCGCAGCCCGAACTCCATGCTGACATGGCTGGTGGCGGCGTTGTTCATCAGCTTGGGCACCACGAAGGGATGGACGCGGTTCTTCCCCTCTTCGAACACGGCGCGGTAATTCTCGTCCCAGGTGTTCAGCCCGCCCCCGGCGGTGCCCAGCACCACCCCCGAACACAGCCCCAGCTCACCCTGGAAGCTCAGCCCGGATTGCGCCACCGCCTGTTTCGCGGCCAGCATGGTGAACTGGGTAAAGCGGTCGTAAAGCGCGATCTGCTGGCGGTTGAAATGATCCTCGGCGCGCCAGTCCCGCACCTGCGCGCCGATGCGGACCGACAGGCGCTCGACGTCGCGGAACTCCAGCGGGCCGATGCCGCAGCGCCCCTCGCGCATCGCCGCCAAGGTCTGCGGCACATCGCGGCCCAGCGCGTTGACCGTGCCGGCCCCGGTGATCGCGACCCGCCGCGGACCGCTCATCCGCGCTCGGCGATCAGCCGTTCCACCGCCGCGATGATCGCGCCCATCGAGGAGATGTCGAAGTCGGATTTCTCGGGCTCGTTGGCGTTGAACGGGATGGTGATGTCGAACGCCTCTTCGATGGCGAAGATCGATTCGACCAGCCCGAGGCTGTCGACCCCCAGCTCGGCCGGGCTGGCATCCGGGGTGATCTGCGCGGGGTCGAGCATGGCCTGTTCGGCGATGATCGCCACGATGCGGTCATGAATGCTGGGGGTGCTGGTCGACATGAAAGCGCCTCTGTCTCAGTCCTTCTGCATCAGCCGGGCCACGGTCTTTTGCAGCTCGGCGAATTGCGCGGCCATGCGCGGCAGGCGGCGCACCGCCTTGTTGATTTCCAGCTGGGTCTCCATCCTGGTGGCCGGAGAGCCCAGCACCACCCGCCCCGCCGGCACGTTGGTAAAGATCTTGCTGGCGCCGCCGGCGATCACGTCGTCGCCGATGAAGATGTTGTCGTTCACCCCGCAATGCCCGGCCAGCACCACACGGTCGCCGATCCGGGCCGAGCCCGCGACCCCGGCCAGCCCGCACAACAGGCAGTCGCGGCCGATGCGGACGTTGTGGCCGACCTGCACCAGGCTGTCGATCTTGGTCCCCGAGCCGACCGAGGTGTCGCGGATGGTGCCGCGGTCGATGGTGGCGTTCGCCCCGATCTCGACGTCGTCGCCCAGGGTGACGCCGCCCAGCGAATGGATGCGCACCCAGTGCTGGTCGCGAATCTCGCTGCGGGCGCCGAGGGTGTGGCGGATTTCCTCGATCCCCGAGACCTCGGGGGTGACGAATGAAAACCCGTCGCCGCCGATCACCGCCCCGGACTGCACGATCAGCCGGTCGCCGGCGGTCACGCCATGGGCGATGCGCACGCCGGCGTGGATGGTGGCGTCCCGGCCGATCACGCTCTCGGCGCCGATGCTGGCATGGGCGCCGATCCGGGCGCCGCCGCCCAGCCGCACCCGCGGCCCGATCACCACGAAGGGCCCGATCGAGGCGCCCTCGCCGATCTCTGCGCTGGGGTCGATCACCGCCGAGGGATGGATGCCGGCGGGAAACTCGGCGCCGCGGTCCAGTGCGCGGGTGACCCCGGCCATCGCCAGCCGCGGCCGCGCCACGATGGCGGCGCCGGCCAGGCCCAGCGCCTGCGGGTCCATGCCTTCGGACAGCAGCGCCACGGCGCCGGGCACCAGGTCGGCGGCGAACTTGGGCGACATCGCCATGGCGATCCGCGCCGCGCCGCCCGCCGCGGGGGCGGCGTCGGCGGGCTCGGCCGCGCCGGTGATCCGCAGCGCGCCATCGCCCCACAGCCGCGCCCCGAGATCGCGCGCAAGGTCTTCCAAGGTTATCGTCATGCCGCTCTCCTTGCGATGGTCCTACTGCGCCAGCGCGGCCGTTTCCAGCCCGGTGGCCCCAGCCTCGGCGGCGGCCTGCTGCAGGGCGCGCCACACCGCGGGGTCGCGGTCGTAGATATCGCGGAAATGGCGGATGGTGCCGTCCTCGTCCACGGTGGTGGTGAAATAGACCAGATGCACCGGCTGCCCGGCGGCCTTCAGGAACCGCTCGGTCCCCGACTGGCGGGCGCGTTCATAGGTGGCGGCCGGGTCGGCGCTGGCGCCTTCCAGCAGCACATGCGCCAGTTCGACCGGCTTCTGCACCCGGATGCAGCCGTTGGAGAACGCGCGCACCGATTCGCTGAAAAGTCCTTTCGTCGGCGTATCATGCAGATAGATGTTCATGCTGTTGGGGAAGATGAACTTGACCTCGCCCAGCGCGTTGTCGGCGCTGGGTTTCTGCCGCAGCCGATAGGGAAAGCTCTTGGCGGTATAGCGCGAGAAATCGACCGAGGCGCGGTCCACCACCCGGCCGCGGCTGTCCACCACGTCCAGATGCGCGGCGGCAAAGCGGTTCTGCTGCAGCCGCGGCAGATAGTCCCGGATCGCCATGTTGCGCGGCACGTTCCAGCTGGGGTTGACCACCACGTTCTGCATCACGTCGGAAAACTCGGGCGTGCGCCAGTCGTCGCGGTCCTTGCCGATCACCGCGCGGCTTTCATAGATGGTGCGACCGCCGTCCTTCACCCGCACGTTGAACTCGGGCAGGTTCACCCAGATCATCCGCGCGTTCAGGTCATGGCCGTTCATCCAGCGCATCCGCTCCAGCGCGATCAGCAGGTCGCGCGAATCGGTATCCCTGCCTCCGTTCAGGCGGTCGAGCGTGCGCGGCCCGGCCACGCCGTCGGGCGCCAGCCCCACCCGGGCCTGATAGGCGCGAAGCTGCCGGGCGAGATCGGCGTCGAACAGCTCGGGCTCCGCCGAGTCGGCCGCGAATCCCGCCGCCGCCAGCCGGGCGCGCAGCAGCGCGACGGCGTGGTTGCGCGCGCCCTCGCGCCAGGCGCCGGCGGGCACCTGCGGCAGGTCCGGGGCAATGACGGGGCCGCTGCGCGCGGCCAGCGCCGCCTGTAACACGCGGTATTCGGGGGTCTGCGGCGCGACCGAGGCCAGCGCGGCCGCTGGGTCCGGGGCCTCGACAAAGCGCCGCAGCAGCTGGTCGAGCGGCGTTCGCAGCACATCGCGGCGGATTTCCGGGTGAACGCGGCGCGGCTCGAGGATGCCGCCGCCGACGTCATGGGTCCAGCGGGCAAAGCTGCGGGCAAAGGCGAGCTCGGTCTCGACCGGCGCCGGCATCGCGGCATCCAGCCGGCGCAGACGTTCGACGCCATAGACATCGGGCAGCCCGTGCGCCGCCGCCCGTCCCGCCTCGGTGATCAGCGCCGCCCGCAGCGGCGCCCCCTCGGGCGCGGCAAAGACCGGCTGCAAGCCGGTTCCGCCGTACCACGCCGCCAGCCCCGGGTCGTCCGCCACCCCCCGCGCCAGCGCCCAATCCGTAGCGCCGAAGTCGAGTCGCGGCGCCGGCGCGCCGGCAGCGGCGGCGGTTGGCAGCGCCACGGCCGCCGCCAGCAGAATCGCCCCCATGCGGCAAAGGAAAGGCGGGCAGAGCATCATGCGGAATCCTGACAGGTCATCCCCAGACATATGCGACAGAATCGCGCAGATGGAACCGGCGAGGGCCGGGATTGCGGCCCCGAGCGTTGCATTGCGGATACAGTGCTGTGGGCCATCTGCTGCACCCTGGTCACGATCGGCAGGATTTCGCCTATGATGGCATGAAATCGCCTGCCGCGGGAACTCACGGTTCCGCAACCGTGCCCGCGGTGACATATTGTTAAGCAGTCCGGGGTAAACCGGCACCGTCAGGCGACTGGCGCAAAGAAGAACGCAGGACAGGCGGATCTGAACATGACCTTCGAATTCTCGCGACGCGGCATTCTCGGCGTGTTCGCGGCAACCACGGTTGCGGCGGCTCCGGTTATGGCGAATGCCTTTGGCCTCATGCGCGGCGCCGGCGATTACCGGCGCGTCCGGATGTATTCCGGCCGGACGGGCGAAAGCATCGATACGGTCTATTGGGTGGACGGCAAGTATATCCGCGATTCCCTCAATGAGATCAACATCTTCATGAGGGACTGGCGCACCGGGCAGGTGATCGGGATCGACCCGCGGACCATCGACATCGCTGCCGCCAGCCACCGGCTGCTGCAGACCAACGAACCCTACATGATGCTGTCGGGCTACCGCTCGCCCAAGACCAACGCCATGCTGCGCGCCCAAAGCAGCGGCGTCGCGAAAAGCTCGCTGCACATGAGCGGCAAGGCCGCGGATCTGCGGCTGAAATCGCGCTCGGTCGGGCAGATGTACAAGGCCGCGGCCTCGTGCCGGGCGGGCGGCGTCGGCAAATACTCGCGCTCGAACTTCGTCCATATGGACTGCGGCCCGCTGCGGACCTGGGGCTCCTGAGTCCATCCTCCGGCGCAGGCCTTGCGAAGCCCGCATATTCCTGCGGGCTTTCGCATTTTCACGCGGCGGTGCATGAGGGAGATATCCGCCCGCGCCGCCGGGCCCATCGCGGAGAGCCGACATGTCCAGCGTGATTCCCGTTCTTCTGTCCGGCGGCTCGGGGACAAGGCTGTGGCCGGTCTCGCGCAAGTCCTTTCCCAAGCAATTCGCGCCGCTGACGGGTGAGGAATCGCTGTTCCAGGCCTCGGCGCTGCGGCTGTCGGGGCCGCGCTACGCGCCGCCGCTGGTGCTGACCAACGCCGATTTCCGCTTCATCGTGACCGAGCAACTGGCCGAGGCGGGAATCACCCCCGCCGGCATCCTGATCGAGCCGGCCGGCCGCAACACCGCCCCCGCGATCCTGGCGGCGGCGCTGCATGTCGCGCGCGACAACCCCGATTCGCTGCTGCTGGTCGCGCCCTCGGACCATGTGGTGCCAGATGCCGACGCCTTCGGCCGCGCCGTCGACCAGGGCATCGCCCCGGCGCTGGCCGGCCGCATCGTCACCTTCGGGATCGAGCCCACCCGCCCCGAGACCGGCTATGGCTATCTGGAGTGCGAGGAGCACGCCGATCCCGGCCCCACCAGGCTGCGCCGCTTTGTCGAGAAACCTGACGCCGAGACCGCCGAATCCATGCTCAGGGCCGGCAATTTCCTGTGGAATGCCGGGATTTTCCTGTTCACCGCCCGCAGCATGATCGAGGCGTTCCGCGCCCATGCCCCGCAATTCCTGGAACCGGTACAGGCGGCGCTGGACGGCGCCACCCGCGACCTCGGGTTCCTGCGGCTTGCCCCCGAACCCTGGGAGACGCTGCCGGAGCTGTCGATCGACTATGCGGTGATGGAAAAGGCCGACAACCTGTCGGTGGTGCGATTCGCCGAGCATTGGTCGGACCTGGGCGGCTGGGACGCGATCTGGCGCGAGGCGCAGATCGACCGCCCGGCCTGGCGGGGGGTGGTGGCCGATTCGCGCTCGACCGCCATCGACTGCGACGACGTGCTGCTGCGCTCGGACGACGAGGACATGCAGGTCGTCGGCATCGGGCTGAAGAACACCATGGTCGTGGCCACGCGCGACGCGGTGCTGGTCGCCGACATGGACCGCGCGCAGGACGTGCGCCAGGCGGTGACCGCGCTGAAGTCCCGCGGCCTGCGGCAGGCGGAAAGCTTCCGCCGCGACCACCGCCCCTGGGGCTGGTTCGAGACGCTGGTGATGGGCGATCGGTTCCAGGTCAAGCGCATCGTCGTCCACCCCGGCGCGGCGCTGTCGCTGCAAAGCCACGTCCATCGGGCGGAACACTGGATCGTGGTCAGCGGCACCGCCAAGGTGACGGTGGACGACAAGGTCTCGCTGGTGACGGAGAATCAGTCGATCTACGTGCCCCTGGGCGCGGTCCACCGGATGGAGAACCCCGGCAAGGTGCCGATGGTGCTGATCGAGGTGCAGACCGGCGTCTATCTGGGCGAGGACGACATCATCCGCTACGACGACGTCTACGCCCGCAACTGAACCGCCGGCCGACTGGGCGGGGCGACCGTCGGCATGTGCTGGCGAGGGGCAGTGCGCTTGCGAGGGCCGTGCAGCGTGTTTCAAGCGACGCAGGCCAGCGTCCAGACTGCTTGCCTCATCCGCCGCCACACGTGGTCCGCTGAGGGGGAAGTTGATGCGACCTGCCCGCTGCAGCCGCCCCGCCAGCGGCTTCGCCGTTATCACCGGCCGTCAGTTGCCTGCTTCTTGCGCAGCCGCCGCCGTTTAATTCAGGCCATTGTATTCCCTCCCTTCGCCCCTCCGCGGCGCTCCTTGGCGCATAGTGGCGGCAATCCACTGGTCCTCGCATCGCCCCACCTCCAACTCACGTCCCGCCATTGCCCCGATCCCCCGCTAGGCCAGCCTCCCCATGATCACCCGGAGCGATGCGGAGCAGGCCCTGCCCCTCGCGTTTGGCGCGGTAAAGTGCTGCGTCGGCGTCGGATTCCATCCGGCTCCAGTCGATGCGGGCATAGCGCGAGGAGATCGCCACCCCGAGGCTGGCGGAAATCCGGCTGACCGCCCCGGCGATGCGGGCCGGGGCCTCGATCCGCCGCACGATCCGCCGGCCCAGCTGCTCGAGCGCGGCGGGGTCCGCAATTCCGGGCAGCAGCAGCACGAATTCGTCGCCGCCGGTGCGGGCGATGGTGTCGCAGCTTCGGGTGATCGCGCGCAGCCGCGCCGCGACCTCGCACAGCATGGCGTCGCCCACCGCATGGCCGCGGCTGTCGTTCAACTCCTTGAAACGGTCGAGATCCATCGCGACCAGCGCGAAATGGCCGGGCGCCGCGTGCAGGGTTCCCTGGCGCAGCGCCTCGAAGGACAGCTGCAGCCCGCGGCGGTTGCTCAGCCCGGTCAGCGGGTCGGTGAAGGCCTGCGCCTCGGCCCGCCGCCGCGCCTCCTCCAGCCGCAGATTGGCCTGCGACAGCTCGTCCATCATCGCATTGTTGGCCTCGTGCAGGAACAGGAACTCCATCGCGAGGTCCGAGGGCGCAAAGTCGCGGTCGGTCAGCTCGTGGTTGCGGATCGCCTCGACCAGCCCGATCCCCAACCCGAGGTTGAAGACAAGCCCGCCATCCGCCAGCGCGATCGCCCGCCCCCGCAGCACCTGCCCGGGGTCGGCGCGGCTGCGCAGGAACACCCGCTCGGCCGCCGCAAGCTGCGCCAGGCTGGCGCCGGCGACCGGCCCGACCGCCTCGAACGCCGCATCGAAATCCCGGACCGGGCCGACCATGCGCTGCAGGGTCGAGCCGGCCGACAGCACCCGCCCGGCGGCATCCACATGCAGATGCATCGGCATCAGCATCAGCGCGGCGCGTTCCAGGTTCATGCCGCGCCCACGCTGGGGTCGCTGATCGAAAACGGCCGCCCCTCGTTGAAATCGACGACCGGGACATCGACCAGGATGGAATTGCCCCGGATCTCGATCACCGCCAGCACCCCGTAATCATCGGCCATGGCGTGCAGCACCCCGGCCAGCGCGTGCAGCCAGACCTCGTCGCAGGCGGGGGTGAGCTTCCAGCCGCGCGGCAGCGGCGCCACCGAGATCGCCGGCAGCTCGAGATCGCGCAGCACCAGCCGTGCCCGGCCACGCAATTCGTCAAGCGTGGTGACGAAGGAGGCAAAATCCCGCCCGGCGAAACGCAGCAGCCGCCGGATCGCCGAGCGCTGCGCGACCCAGGCGCCGATATCCCCGGCCAGTTCCGGGGGCGAGCAGCCGACCAGCGCCGCAATCTCGTGCAAGAGCCGGCGCGCCGTCGAATCATCCTGTTCGCACATCAGCTCGACCCCGCGCGGATCGACCCCCGCGGCGGTCGCCGCCGCCGTCCACACCGCGTCGCCATGGGTCTGGCGCGCGAAATATTCGATCGAGCGGTTGACGAGGCCGTGCATCCGATTCCCCCTGTTGCCCCGCCTCTATGGCCCGCAGACATTAAGATGCGGTGAATCAGTCCGGGAATCCGCAGGACAGCGCCTCGCGCATCTGCGCGACCTTCAACGGCGGCCAGCCCGATTCCGCGGCAAAGCCGGTCAGGCGCTCGTCGCTGGCGCAGATGAAATCGACCAGCGCGGTGGCGAAGGCCGGCGTCGGATCGGCGGCAAGACCCCGCAGATCGCCCGGCAGCAGCCCGCTTTCGGCGACCAGCGCCTCGATCAGATCGGGGTTGCGCAACAGGTGGTCGAGGATCGCCTGCGCCAGCAGGTCAAGGGATTTCCGGTCGATCATGCCCGATGCTTGGCCCCGGCCGGCGGATTTCGCAAGCACCGACTGCGGCGGCGGAAACGCTTTGTTAATGGTTTCGGTCTAGGAGTGAGTCGGGAGAGCACAGGCGGCGGGGGCGGAAAATTGATCGAGGGGCCAATCCTGGTGGTCGACGGCGCGGCCACGAACCGGATCACGCTCAAGGTGCGGCTGGCGGCGGCCTGTTACCAGCCGCTGACCGCACGGACCGGGGCCGAGGCGCTGGAGGCGCTGGAGGGCGCCCGGCCCAGCATGGTGCTGATCGGCGGAACTCCGGGCGACATGGACGCGATCGAGCTGTGCCGCCGGATCACTGCCGGCTCGGCGGTGCCGGTGGTGATGACGGTCCCGCAAGAGCGGCGAATCGCCGCGCTCGAGGCCGGGGCGGCGGCGGTGCTGGACATGCCGATCGACGAGATGGCGCTGTTCGCGCGGATCCGCGGGCTGATGCGCAACCAGCTTGCCGGCGTGGCCGGGCATGGCGGTGCCCATGGACCGGGGTTGGCCGAGGGGCAGCAGCCGTTCCGGCACGAGGCGCCCCCCCGCCCCTGCACGGCGCTGCTGATTGCGGGGGATGCCGGCGCCGGGCTGGGCTGGCGCCACGCGCTGCTGCCGCGGCTCTCGGCGCATCTGCGGATCGCCGACCCCGAGCGCGCCCTGGCCGAGGCGGCGATGGGGATGGTGCCGGATCTCTATCTCGTCGCCGCCGACATGATGCAGCCGGGCGATGGGTTGCGGCTGCTGTCCGAGCTGCGCTCGCGCCGCTCGTCACGGAACGCGGCGTTTGCGGTGGTGCTGGACCCGGCACGGCTGGAGATGATGTCGGTGGCGCTGGACCTGGGGGCGGGGGACGTGCTGACCTCGGGGTT
The DNA here is from genome assembly GCF_047716885.1 of Paracoccus sp. SJTW-4. Lineage (NCBI taxonomy): Bacteria > Pseudomonadati > Pseudomonadota > Alphaproteobacteria > Rhodobacterales > Paracoccaceae > Paracoccus > Paracoccus sp. SJTW-4. Next base: position 1,123,975 of record NZ_CP136681.1, read on the forward strand.
CACCGGCGGCAAGGCGGCCGACGAGGCCGCGCTGCGGCTGACCGCGCTGATCCGCCGCAAGCTGGCCGCCGACGCCCAGCGCGAGGCGGCCGAGCGCGAACGCTCGCTGGCCTGGATCGACCCGCTGACCGGGCTTCCGAACCGGCGCTTCGCGCTGCCGCGGCTGGCCGAGCATTGCCAGGACGGACCCGGGCGGCCGGGCTGCGCGGTGGTCGCCATGGACATCGACCGCTTCAAGGAGGTGAACGACCGCTACGGCCATGCCGCCGGCGACGCGGTGCTGGCCGAGATCGCGGCGCGGCTGGAACGCTGCGTCCCGGCACCGGGCTTCGTGGCCCGCGTGGGCGGCGAGGAGTTCCTGACGGTGCTGCCGGGCCTTGCCGAGACCGAGGCGGCCGAGCTGGCACAGATCATGCGGGCGCAGGTCTCGGGGACCGCCGTGCACCTGCCCGGCCGCGACCCGGGGCTGGCGCTGCGGATCACCCTCTCTGCCGGGGTCGCCTGCCATGGCGCAGGCCCGGGCGGCGCGGGGCATTCCGGCGGAGCCTATGGCGTCGGCAGCCAGGCAGGCGAGAGCCATGCGAGCCTGATCCATCCGGGCGAGAGCCTTGCCGGCAGGCTTCATGCGGGCGAAGGCCAGCCGTGGGCAAGCCACCCCGACACCGGCCGCGCGGCGGCTGCGGCGCTGCTGGAACGGGCCGATGCGGCGCTACTGCGGGCCAAGCGCAGCGGCCGCGACCGGCTGATGGTCTGGCGCGAGGAAGCCGCGGCATGAGCGCGCCCCGGCTGCCGGGGCTGACCCGCCCTTGCCGCCAGGCTTGCCGGGCGCGGCGGCTGCAGCGCTGCTAGAACGGGTGGATGCCGCGCTGCTGCGCGCCAAGCGCAGCGGCCGCGACCGGCTGATGGTCTGGCGCGAGGAAGACGGGGCGTGAGCGGTCCGGCTGCCGTGGCTGATCCGCCCTTGCCACCAACTCGCCGTCGCCACAGGACGGGACCGGGGCCAGGCTTGCAGACGCTAGCTGATCTGCTTTTGTCGCCGGAGCTGCCTTAGCACCCTCGCTGCCGAAGCCACCGGAGCCGCCGAGGCACCCTCGCCGCCCGGTCCGCCTCGTCGCCCGAGCCACCGCGACCGCCTCAGTCCCCACCACCACCTCAGCTCCCGCAGCTCCCGCAGCCCCCGCCACAGCGGCGAAACCGCGCGCCTGCCCGGGGGACAACCCGCTTGCCGCAGCGCCCTGCCGCTGCTATGGCGACCGCCATGAACGGTTATTCCACCACTATCTGCATTACCGTCTGAGCAAGCGCAGGCGGGCCGTTCACGCGCGACATGGACCCCGCCACAGGGGGAACTCATGGTCGAAATCCAGCTGACCAACACCCGCAGTCGCTCGAAAGAGCGACTGGTTCCGATCGACCCGCAGAACCTGCGGATGTATCTGTGCGGGCCGACCGTCTATGACCGCGCTCATCTGGGCAATGCGCGGCCGGTGGTGGTGTTCGACGTGCTCTATCGGCTGCTGCGGCATGTCTATGGCGCGCAACACGTCACCTATGTGCGCAACTTCACCGACGTGGATGACAAGATCAACGCTGCCGCACTGGCCCGGCGGCAGGCGGGCGACCCCCGCCCGCTGGAAGACCTGATCCGCGAACGGACCGAGGAGACCATCGGCTGGTATCACGCCGACATGGACGCGCTGGGGGCGCTGCGCCCCGACCACGAGCCGCGGGCCACCGACTATATCCCGCAGATGATCGCCATGATCGAGGCGCTGGTCGCCAAGGGCCACGCCTATGCCGCCGAAGGCCATGTGCTGTTCGACGTGCGCTCCTTCCCCGAATACGGGCAGCTTTCGGGACGCTCGGTCGATGACATGATCGCCGGCGCGCGGGTCGAGGTCGCACCGTTCAAGCGCGATCCGATGGATTTCGTGCTGTGGAAACCCTCGGACGCCGAACTGCCGGGCTGGGACAGCCCCTGGGGCCGCGGCCGTCCGGGCTGGCATATCGAATGTTCCGCCATGTCCGAGGCGCTGCTGGGCCGCTCTTTCGATATCCACGGCGGCGGCATCGACCTGCAATTCCCCCACCACGAGAACGAGATCGCGCAAAGCTGCTGCGCCCACCCACATGACGAATTCGCCCGGATCTGGCTGCATAATGAGATGCTGCAGGTCGAGGGAAAGAAAATGTCGAAAAGTCTCGGCAATTTCTTCACCGTCCGCGACCTGCTGGATCAGGGCATCCCGGGCGAGGTGATCCGCTTTGTGTTTCTGATGACGCATTACCGCAAGCCGATGGACTGGACCGCCGACAAGGCGCGCGAGGCCGAGGCGGTGCTGCGCCGCTGGCGTGGTCTTGTCGCGGGCATCGAGCCCGCGGCAAGCCCGGCGCCCGCCATCGTCGCCGCGCTGGCCGACGACCTGAACACCGCGGGCGCCATTGCCGAACTGCACCGCATTGCCGAGGCGATCCGCAGTGCTACCAGCCCCGACGATCTGCAACAACTCACAGGTGGCGACACGCTGGAACTCAGGCGGCTTTTCGTCGCCAGCGCGGGGATGCTGGGGCTGCTGACCGAAGAGCTCGGCGGCTGGATCGCCCCTGCCCCTGACCTTTCGCCGCTGGTCGCACGGATGGAGGCGCTGCGCGCCGAAGCCAGGGCCAGCAAGGATTTCTCGGCCGTGGATGCACTGAAAACCGCATTGAACGCAGCCGGGGTCGAGGTCCGCATGAGTGCGCAAGGAGTGGAACTGATCCCCGGCGCCAGCTTCGATGCCGCAAGACTGCCGCAATAATCCCTCAGCCAGCCAAAAGGGCCAAGCCCATGACGCGCCAGCGCCTTTACCTTTACGACACCACCCTGCGCGACGGGCAGCAGACGCAGGGCGTGCAATTCTCAGCCGCGGAAAAGGCCGAAATTGCGCTTATGCTCGACACTTTGGGGGTGGACTATATTGAGGGCGGCTGGCCCGGTGCCAACCCCACCGACAGCGACTTCTTTGCCGATGCGCCGACGACGCGGGCCACGATGACCGCATTCGGCATGACCAAGCGCGCCGGACGCTCGGCTGCGAATGACGATGTGCTGGCGGCGGTGCTGGACGCGGGAACAAGGGCGGTCTGCCTGGTCGGCAAGACCCATGATTACCACGTGACCGAGGCGCTGGGGATCGGGCTGGACGACAACCTGACCTGCATCGCCGAATCCGTCGCCCATGTGGTGGCGCAGGGGCGCGAGGCGCTGTTCGATGCCGAGCATTTCTTTGACGGCTACACCGCCAACCCGGCCTATGCGCTGTCCTGCCTGCAAGCGGCACTGGACGCCGGCGCGCGCTGGATCGTGCTGTGCGACACCAACGGCGGCACCCTGCCCGCCCGGGTGGGCGAGGTTACCCGTGCGGTGATCGCCGCCGGCATTCCGGGCGAGCGGTTGGGCATCCACGCCCATGACGACACGGGCAACGCCGTCGCCTGTTCGCTGGCCGCGATCGAGGCCGGGGCGCGGCAGGTGCAGGGCACGCTGAACGGGCTGGGCGAGCGTTGCGGCAACGCCAGCCTGACCAGCCTGATCCCGACGCTGCTGCTGAAGGAACCCTTTCGCTCGACCCTGACCACGGGGGTGGGGGCACAGGCGCTGGCAAGCCTGACCCGCATTTCGCGCCGGCTGGACGAGATCCTGAACCGGGTGCCCCTGCGGGCCGCGCCCTATGTCGGCGCCTCGGCATTCGCACACAAGGCCGGGCTGCACGCCAGCGCCATCCTCAAGGCACCGCAGACCTACGAACATGTGGACCCCGCGACGGTTGGCAACGAACGGGTGATCCCGATGTCGAACCAGGCCGGACAGTCCAACCTGCGCGCGCGGCTGGCCGGTGCGGGGATCGAGGTCGCCCCCGGCGACCCGGCGCTGTCGCGCATCCTTGCCACGGTCAAGCAGCGCGAGGATCAGGGCTATGCCTATGATTCCGCACAGGGATCATTTGAACTTCTGGCGCGCGAGGAACTGGGCGCCCTGCCCGATTTCTTTGAGGTCGAGCGCTATCGCGTCACCGTCGAGCGGCGGATGAACGCGCTCGGGCACCGCATTTCGGTCAGCGAGGCGGTGGTGGTGGCCCGGGTCGGCGGGCAGCGGGTGATGTCGGTCAGCGACGGGCTGGGCGAGAATGGCGAGGATGCCGGGCCGGTCCATGCGCTGTGGCGGGCGCTGGCCAAGGATCTGGGGCCGTGGCAGGGCTCGATCGACCAGATGGCGCTGGCGGATTTCCGGGTGCGGATCATCGGCGCCGGCACCGATGCGGTAACGCGGGTAACCATCGATTCCATCGACCGCAGCGGCGCGGCCTGGTCCACCGTGGGCGTGTCGCCAAACATCGTCGATGCCAGTTTCGAGGCGCTGATCGACGCGATCCGCTGGAAGCTGATCCATGACGGCGCGGCATGACGGCTGAGGCGCTCGACGCGCTCGCGCAGCGACTGCGGGGCGAGGACCCGGACCGCTGGGCGATGGCGATGCTGGCCGCCCCCGCCGCGCGACCACGGCTGCTGACGCTTTACGCGCTGAACGCCGAGCTTGCCCGCACCGCGCTGTCGGCGCGCGACCCGCTGCTGGCCGGGATGCGGGTGCAGTGGTGGGTCGAGCAGCTGGCGGCGCTGCGCGACGCGCCCCCGCCTCCGCACGAACTGCTGTCGCCGCTGTGGTCCGCCTGGGGGGCCGACGCCGCGGCGTTCGCCCCGCTGGCCGAGGCGCGGCTGCACGACGCCGACCGCGAGCCCTTTGCCACCCCCGACGCGGTGGTCGCCTATGCCGACGCCACCGGCGCCGCGCTGATGGCCCATGCCGCGCAGGCGCTGGGGGCCGCGGATGGGCCTGCCCTGCGCGCGCAAGGCCGCGGCGCCGCGCTGGTCGCCTGGCTGCGCGCCCGTCCCGCACTGCAGGAACTAGGATTGGCCCTCGCCCGTCCCGAGCCCGCAGCCCTGCAATCGCTGGCCCGCACCGCCGCTGCCGCCTTTGCCGAGGCCGCCCGCTCCCGCCGCGAAATCCCGCGCGAGGCCGCCCCGGCGCTGTTCCCCGGCCCCGCCATCCGCCCCGCCCTGCACGCCGCGCTGGCGGCAACCATCCCCGCCGCCCCATCGGAGTTCACCCGCCGCGCAGCACTCGCCCGGCTGGCGCTGACCGGCCGCTGGTGGCTGTGATCCACAGGGAAACCCAACCCCGCATTCGCTTGATCGCCCGCCCGCCCCACGCTAACACCCGCGCACGGAGGCGTGGCAGAGTGGTTTAATGCACCGGTCTTGAAAACCGACGTGGGGGCAACCCCACCGTGGGTTCGAATCCCACCGCCTCCGCCACTTCGGTATCGAAAGGGCGGAAGCTAGCAGAGACGGCGATAAAGCGTGAGATACAATGATTCGGAAAATAAAAAAGAGCATTATTGCTCTTGCTGATCAGTTTGGATACGAGATTCGCAGGAAACCCGTTGCTCCTTCCGTGCGGGAGTTGACACATTTCGAAAGTTGCCTGCATCTTCTGGCAAATTTTCGCGAAACATTAAACATCGTCCAGGTTGGAGCAAACGACGGCGCGATTAACGATCCACTCTACGGCTTCATATCGAATTACCCGAAACGCACCCAAATTATTCTGTGCGAGCCTCAAGCCTACCTGATCCCGGAACTCGAAAAAAACTATGAGTTCCACAGTGGCAAATTTATCTTCAATGGCGCAATTGGCCCCGACCCTTCATTGAAGCTGTATCGCATAAAGCGAGAGTGCTGGCCCGATTGCTCAGCTGCCTATGCACAGGGATGGCCAGAATATCGAGCCCCCACAGGCGTCACCTCTTCAAGTTACGATCACGTCCTTACCTGGGCATCGAACCACTATAAGGGAAAGCTTCCACCAGGCGACATTATTGAAGATGTATCAGTGGATTGCGTCAATATGCGCGAGCTTTTGAGGCGAGCAGGCATGTTTGACTCTATTGACGTTCTTCAAATCGATGCCGAGGGCTTTGACGACCAGGTTATCTACGCCAGCGACATCGAAAGATTCCTGCCACCTGTCATCAATTTTGAATACAGAAACTTGCCGCCACAACGAGCAAAAGAGCTGAGCAAGTACTTGGCGGCGCACGGTTACGTATTATCCCAGCATGGCATTGATGGATTGGCAATCCACACAAGCCCTAAAAATAAAAGATAGCTGCGAAAGCCGATATCTGATCAGAAGATATGGAGGGGCATAACGCCAGTCGCGCCCGAGGCCGGCTTCTGCGATGCCTCGCCTCTGATTCGGGGGGCGACGGCGCGGACATGACGAAACGGGCGGCATGGCTGCCGCCCGCTTCCGGGGTAGCCCGCGGGGGTTCAGTCGGCGAGCGGCTTGCCGGCGGTCTCGCGGCTTGCGATCATTGCGATCAGCGCCACCGCGGCGGCGGCGACCAGATACCAGGCCGGGGCCATCTTGCTGCCGGTTAGCGCGATCAGCCAGGTGGCGACGAAGGGCGCGGTGCCGCCGAACAGCGCGTTGGCCGAGTTGAAGCTGAAGGCGAAGCCCGAGAACCGCACCTTGGTCGGGAATATCTCGGTCAGGAAGGTCGGCAGGGTGCCGTCGTTGATGGTCAGCAGCGCGCCGAAGGCAATCTGGATCAGGATGATCGTCCCCAGGGAGGCGCCGTCGAGCAGCGAGAACAGCGGCACCGTCAGCGCCATGAACAGCAGCGAGGCGGCGATCAGCGCCGTCTTGCGGCCGAAGCGGTCCGACAGGATCCCCATCAGGAAGATCAGCCCGATATAGACCGCAAGCGAGATGCTGGCGGCGAGGAACGATTCGGATTCGCCCATGCCCAGCTCGGTGATCAGGTAAGTGGGCATGTAGCTGAGGATCAGGTAGAAGCCGACGGCGTTGAGGCAGGTCACGCCGAAGGCGATCAGGATCTGCGGGCGATAGTCGCGGAACAGCTCGCGCACCGGCATGGCCTGGACGTGGTGGCGCTGCTCGAGCTCGCGGAACTTCGGCGTGTCCTCGAGCCGCAGCCGGATGTAGATCCCGACCAGGCCCAGCGGCAGCCCCAGCAGGAACGGCAGCCGCCAGCCGAAGGACTGCATCTGCGCGTCGCTCAGCAGCCAGAACAGCGTCGCCGACATCAGCGAGCCGGCCAGCAGCCCGGCCGCGGTGCTGGCCGGGACGATGCTGGTGTAGAAGCCTCGCTTCTGCACCGGCGAGTATTCGGCGATGAACGAGGCGGCGCCGGCATATTCGCCCGAGGCCGAGAAGCCCTGCACCATGCGGATCAACAGCAGCAGCGCCGGCGCCAGCATGCCGATCTGGTTATAGCCCGGCAGCAGCGCGATCGCGGTGGTGGCGCCCGACATGATCAGGATCGACCACGACAGCGCCGTGCGCCGCCCGACCTTGTCGCCGATGCTGCCCCAGATGATGCCGCCAAGCGGGCGGATGATGAACGAGATCGCGAACACCGCGAAGGTGGCCATCAGCGCCGCGCTGGGGGCGATATCGGGAAAGAACACCACGGCGATGACCGTGGCGAAATAGCCGTATGAGGCATAGTCGAACCACTCGACGAAGTTGCCGATGAAGCTCGCCGTCAGAACCTTGCGCAGGACGCCGGGCGCGACCTCCGTCTCGCGCGGCGGGGCGCTGTAGGCACCGCCGACGGCAACAGTTGCTGCCATGGTCTCCTCCCATGTGGTTGTCGCCGGTCGCGGACCGGCTATCGGTCCCGGCCCGCGTCTCCTCCCGCGGGCCGGTCGCTTCGGTCATCGGCCTGGACCGGGGCGCGCGGACGCGCCCGGACCTTAGGCGGCATTGGACTTTCCGGGCACGATCAGGTGCTGCGGGCCGTAGGGAAAGCCGGTGATGTTGCGGTTGCCACCCTCGGTGACGACGAGGATGTCGTGCTCGCGGTAGCCGCCGGCGCCGGGCAGGTGGTTCGGGATGGTGATCATCGGCTCCATCGAGACGACCATGCCGGGTTCGAGCACCGTCTCGCAGTCCTCGCGCAGTTCGAGGCCGGCCTCGCGCCCGTAATAGTGGCAGAGCACGCCGAAGGAATGGCCGTAACCGAAACTGCGATACTGCAGCAGGTTCTCGGAGGCGTAGATCTCGTTCAGCTCCTTGGCGATGTCCGAGCATCTGTTGCCGGGCACCAGCAGCTCCTTGCCACGGTCGTGGACGCGGCAGTTGACCTCCCACAGGCGAAGATGCTCGTCGCTGGCGGTCTCGGCAAAGAGCGTGCGCTCGAGCGCGACGTAGTAGCCGGCGACCATCGGGAAGCAGTTCAGCGACAGGATGTCGCCGCGCTGGATCTTGCGGCTGGTGACCGGGTTGTGGGCGCCGTCGGTGTTGATGCCCGACTGGAACCAGGTCCAGCTGTCCATCAGCTCGGCATCGGGGAAGGTCTTCGCGATCTCGCGCACCATGGTGGCGGTCGAGTGCAGCGCGACCTCGTGCTCGGGCACGCCCACCGCGGTCGCCTCGACGCAGGCGGCGCCGCCGATGTCGGCGATGCGCGTCATCTTCTCGATATGCGCGATCTCCTCGGCCGACTTGACCATCCGCAGCCGCATCGCGGCCTGCGAGATATCCACCAGCTCGACCCCCGGCAGCTCCTCGCGCAGCAGGTTCAGCAGGTCGATGTTGACGTGGTCGAACTCGATCCCCAGCCGCTTGACGCCCGGCGTCAGCCGGCGCACCGCGTGGAAGTAGTTGTCCTTCTGCCAGTCGGTGTAGGTCACGTTCCGGCCGCCGAAGGTGCGCCGCCAGGGCTGGCCGCCGTCGATGCCGGCGCTGATCGAGGTCAGGGCGTCATGGGTGACGACCAGGCCGTAGCGGCGGCCGAAATAGCAGTAGAGAAAATCCGAATAGTAATTGACGTTGTGATACGAGGTGAACAGTGCCGCGTCGATTCCGGCCTGGGCCATGTGGCCGCGGATCGCATCCACCCGCCGTTGCATCTCGGACCGGGAAAAGGTCGGCTTCGCCGGTTCACCATTGCCCGTATAGTCCTGAAAACGTTCGCGTTCCATAATTCTCCTCCGATTGTCGCGGGCGCTGCACGGGCCTCGCTTCCCGGGAAAAGGATCGCGATTCGGGGGGCGGATTGTCAAAAGACGGTTTTTCATGCAGTCTATGAGAAAATCTAAACCACCCCGGGGTCCGGTCCCGTGTCCCACCTGCCCCTCAATGCCCTGCGCGTCTTCGAAGCGGTGGCCCGCACCGGGTCGTTCCGCCGGGCGGCCGAGGCGCTGTTCGTCACCCAGTCGGCGGTCAGCCACCAGATCCGGCATCTCGAGGACTGGCTCGGCACGCCGCTTTTCGACCGCGAGGGCAGCCGGCCGCGGCTGCTGCCGCATGGCGAGGAACTGGCCCGCGCCCTCAGCCTGAGCCTCTCGGAGATCGAGAATGCCTGCCAGCGGGTCCGCAGCCACCGCGACGGGCCGCTGGTGATCGCGGCGATCCCCTCGGTCGCGGTCTGCTGGCTGATCCCGCGCCTCGCCGGCTTTCGCGCACTGCACCCCGAGATCGAGATCCGGGTGATCTACGCCATGCACGGCCGCGACATCGACTTTCGCGACGCCCATCTGGCCTTCGTCTTCGCCGCCGGGCTGCCCGAGCGCCCGGGCATCCGGGCCGAGGCATTCCTGCCGGGGGTGAGCGTGCCGGTCTGCAGCCCGCTCGCCCTCGCCCGGCTGGGCAAGACCAGGGCGGGGGTCGAGGACATCCTCGCGCTGGGGCTGCTGCACGACACCGACTCGTCGGGCTGGCGCAGCTGGCTGCAACGCGCCGGCCACGCGGCGCCGGCACAGTCGGGCGGCCCGGTGTTCGAGGATTTCAACCTCCTGCGCGCCGCCGCCCTCGCCGGGCAGGGGGTGGCGCTCTGCCCGGTCGCAATGATCCGCGCCGACCTCGATTCCGGCCGGCTGGTGCAGCTGTCGGAGCTGAGCGTACTGGAGGAGTTCGGCTACTACCTGCTTTCGGGCCCGGCCGCCGACATGGCCATGGCGCGCGAGGCCCGGGCTTTCCGCGACTGGGCCTTCGCCGCACGCGACGATGCCCCGAAGCTGCCGAACCGTGGCGAGAACGCGCCTGGCTGAGGGCACGCGGCCATTCGGAGAAAGGATGCGGGCAAATGCTGATGATCGGGTTGCCGAAACCACCCCGCGTTAACCCGGTGCAGGGCAATAGGACGACCTGCGAGATGATGAAACGGAATGCCGATGCTGCACAGCTTTACATTCCATTCCGGCCGGCTTCATGCGCACCGGCGCGAAGCTGGAAATCATGACCCGCGACCGCACTCCGGGGATATCGGTCGGCCGCAATTTGGGCTGATGCCGTGCGGCGTGCGCCCGCACCCGGCATGACGGGACCGCCGCCGCCCCCCGCTGAACGCACCCGCACCGGCGAAAAGCCGCCTGCGTTGCGGTTTCGACAGCACCTCCGGTGGGTTGTGAGAAGCTGCACCCCATGCCAAACAGGTACGATATTAAACCCAAGCTATAGCGGTCTCCGGGTGCTTGCGTGCCCGAACTGCCAAGGAGCGAATAATGACCGATGTCTTCGCGCCATTGCAGGTAGCCGTTAACCCACCCGATAGTTTCCAGCGCAACGAAAGACGGCGGGTGAAATGCCTAGCACCGGCGGCTGCAGATGGCCATAGCGATAGTGCCCGGCGACGTTGACGTCTGTCAGGCAACGGCAGCGGTTTCGTGGCACGGCGGGCATCCCGGCTAACCCCGTCTGCACGCAGACAAATCCGTCCTATCACGGACACCAGTTGGCGCTCGACCTTGACGAGTTGGCCAGAGTTCTGGGTGGGCGCGTGCTTCCGCAGGCGGATGCTTGCCGGGTTGCCAGCAGCACAAACGGTGCCTCCACCCAAGAATCTCCTCGGCCTCCAGGCACCGCAGTTCCAGACGCACTGCCCTCCCGGTTGCGCAGGTCAGGCGCCCGAGAAAGGATGAATATCCACCCTCCCGATCAGACCACTCCCAGGAAGCGGCGCAGCGAGCGGCCGAGGTCCTCGGGACGGTAGCCGCGGCCGATGAAGACGATCACGTCGTCATGCCGGCCGTCGGACTGTTCGGGCAGGATTTCCGGCGATTGCACCACCTTGCGCACGGTTTGCAGCAGCAGCCGGCCCGCAGGGGTGCGCACCACCCCCTTGACCCGCACCAGATCGTCGCCCCGCGCGTGCAGCAGCGCCGACAGCCACAGGGTGAAGGCGGACCAGTCGAGATCGAGCGGGATCGCCAGCTGGGTGGGGCGGATCGGTCCGCGCTCGTCCTCGGGACCCAGCGGCGGCAGGTGGACGGGCTGCGCATCCGGGGGTAGCGGCAGCAGCGGCACCTCTTCGCCCAGGCTGCTGGCCGACACCGTGGCATGGGGGTTCAGCACCGCCAGCGTCGCGCGCAAAGCCGCCAGCGCGGCGGGATCGGCGGCATCGGCCTTGGTCAGGACCAGCCGGTCGGCGGCGGCAATCTGGCGGCGGCCCAGCGGCTCGGTGCGCAGCTGCGCCAGCGCGTGCAGCGCATCCACGGCGACGACGGTCTCGGCCAGCAGGATATGGTTGATCAGCACCGGATCGCCTTGGATCGCGGCGACGATCGCGCCCGGGTCGGCCAGGCCGCTGGTTTCCAGGACCACATGGCGCAGGCGCGGCTGGTCGGCCGGGATGCGGCTGCGGGCATCGCACAGCTCGCGCAGCGCGGCGATCAGCCCTGCCCTGCCCTCGCAGCAGCAGCACCCGCCGGCCAGAAGCGTGATCCCCTCGGCCCCCTGCAACAGCGCGTCGTCGACCGGCACTTCCGCGGCCTCGTTGACGATGACATGCACCCGCGGGCCGAAACCGCCGACATGCAGCTGGTGGCGCAGCCAGGTGGTCTTGCCCGAGCCGAGATAGCCGCCCAGGATGGTCAGCCGCAGCCGGGTCTCGGCCGGATCGCCGTCAGTCATCGCCCAGATACCGCGGGTCGAGCGGGTCGATGGGCCGGCCGGCCAGGCGTTCGGCCTCGGCCCACAGCTCTTCCAGATTGTGGACGATAGTGTGCGCGCCCGACAGCGTGCCCAGCTGGATGCCCGGCACCGCGCCGCCGTCATGGGCGGTCAGCCCATAGGGGCGCAGCACACCGCGCAGCATGTCGGCGCGATGGAACCGGGCGCGCAGCCGGTCGCCGGGGGTGGCGGCGCCGGCCTCGGTCCAGTGGCCGGGGGCGGCGGGGTTTCCACAGGCATTGCACATGACATCCTCCGGTCTGGGACGGCACCGGGGCGGAACCCCGGTGCCGGATGGGGTCAGATCACGTCGGGGCGCTTGCCACCGTCGAAGGGGAAGCGCTGGCGGAAATCGGCGGCGATGTCCTCGAACGTCATCCATTCGACGCCCGAGTGCCCCGAGATATATTCGATCAGCCGCTCGAGCATCAGCAGCACCTGCGGGCGGCCCGACACATCCGGGTGGATGGTAAAGGCGAACACGGCATAGTCCATCTCGCGATACACCCAGTCGAACTGGTCGCGCCACAGCTCCTCGATGTCGCGCGGGTTCACGAAGCCGTGGCTGTTGGGCGACTTCTTCATGAACATCATCGGCGGCAGGTCATCGACATACCAGTTCGCGGCGATATCCACGAGGTCGATTTCCTTGCCGTGCTTCAGCGGGTGCATCCAGTCCTTGGCCGACTTGGAATAGTCGATGGTGTTCCATTCGTCGCCGACGCGGGCGTAGAAGGGCTGGAAGTCGCGATAACCTTGGCTGTGGTCATACTTGAACCCGTGCTTGAGCAGCAGCGCCGCGGTCGAGTTCGACATTTCCCACCACGGCGCCACATAGCCGCGCGGCGCCTGGCCGGTCAGGCCCTTGATCAGCTCGATCGACTTGACCAGCACGTCCTCTTCCTGGGTCGGGGTCATGGCGATGGGGTTTTCGTGCAGATAGCCATGGGCGCCGATCTCGTGGCCGTCATTGACGATCATCTCCATTTCCCTGGGAAAGGTTTCCAGCGAGTGGCCGGGGATGAAGAACGAGGTCTTGAGGTCGTATTTCTTGAACATGCGCAGCAGCCGCGGCACGCCCACCTCGGTCGCGAAGATGCCGCGCTGGATGTCCGAGGGGCTGTCGCCGCCGCCATAGGAACCGATCCAGCCGGCGACCGAGTCGATGTCGGTGCCGAAGCCGCAGATGATTTTCTTGGTCATGGGATTTCTCCTGAGGTGGTTGAGAAGTTAGTCCAGGGCGGGGCGGTCAGCGCGGCGGGCGCGGCGGGCGCGGCCGCAGGCGCGGGATATGGCCGGGCGTCGTCATCCCCTTATGGTCCGTTCCAGGGCCAGGCCCGCGGCCAGCACCGCCCGGTCGCGGCCGTGGCGGGCGTTGAGCAGCAGCCCGGTGGGCATCCCGTCGCCATCGCGGCCGTTGGGGATCGACAGCCCGCACCAGTCAAGGAAATTGCCCAGCGAGGTGTTCCGCAGGGTGCGGAAATTATGGTGGAAGAACACCTCCTCGTCGGCCTCGAGCGGCGCGATGGGCATGGCGGTGCCGGGGGTGGTCGGGCACAGCAGGATCGCATCGCCCAGCCGCTCGGCCGCGGATGCGATCAGGCGGCGGCGATGATCGTGCAGCCGGATCAGGTCGACCGCCGTCATCCGCTCGCCCATGCGCATCCGGCGCACCACCCGCGGGTCCATCCGCGCGGCATCAGGCCCGGCGATGCGCTCGGCATGGATGTCCAGCGACTCGGCCGAGCCCAGCGGGCCGAAGCGCGCACCCACCTCGATCACCTCGCGCAGTTCGGGCAGGGCGATGCGGCGCAGCCGCGCGCCGCTGGCCTCGATCCGGGCCAGGCTGGCCTCGAACGCCTGCGCGACGCCGGGGTCCAGATCGTCCAGCATCACCGCATCCGGCACCACGAAATCCAGCGCCGCGGCATCGGCGGCCGCCACCTCCGGCGCGGCCAGCCCGCGCAGCACCGCATCGGCCAGCACGCAATCCTCGACCGTGCGGGCCAGCGGGCCCAGCGTGTCGAAGCTGCGCGACAGCGGGAACACCCCCGCCATCGGGTGATGCCCGGTCGAGGTCTTGTAGCCGACGATGCCGTTGAACGCCGCCGGGATCCGCACCGATCCGCCGGTGTCGGTGCCGATGGACAGCGGCACGATCCCCGCCGCCACCACCGCGCCGCTGCCCGAGGACGAGCCCCCGGGCGAGCGGTGCACCGCCGGATCGCAGGGGTTGCGGGGGGTGCCGTAATGCGGGTTGATCCCGATCCCGGAAAAGGCGAACTCGGTCATGTTGACGGTGCCGATGCTGACCAGCCCCGCCCGCATCCCGGCCCGGGCCAGCGCCGCATCCTGCGCGGCGGGGGCGGCATCGCGCAGCACGGCCGAGCCCGCGGTGGTCACCGTGCCCTTCAGGTCGAACAGGTCCTTCCAGGCCAGCGGCACGCCGTCCAGACAGCTGGCCGGCAGCCCCGCCCGCAGCCGCTCGCGCGCCGCGCGCGCCTCGGCCTCGGCGCGCGGGCGGGTCAGGCGGATGAACAGCGCATCGTCGCCATACGCCTCGATGCGGTCATAGACCTCGGCCACCAGATCCAGCGGATCGCGGCGTCCCTCGCGCAGGTCGTCGGCAAGTTCCCGTGCCGTCTTGCACTCCATCACGTCACCTATTGCACGATCAGCGTGGCCTCGGCCGGATCCCAGGCCACATAGGCCGGGCTGCCGGTCGCAAGCATGTCGCGGTATTTGTCGGCGTGGCCCTCCAGGGACACGGGCTCGCCATTCGGCAGCGTCATGCCGATCTGCAGGATATGGCCGACCAGCTGCAGGCGGTCGATCATGCAGGGGATGACGTTGCTGCCGTGGCGTGCGCGGATTTCCGCCTCGCCCATGGTCGCGGGCAGGACGTGCATCGCCTCGGCCGGCAGCACGATCGAGGCGGCGTTGCCGGTGGCGGCGGGGCGCGCCGCAGGCTCGGCCCGCAAGATGCCGAAGGGCGTCTCGATCGACACCGAGTCGCCCCCCACCTGCCGCACCTGCCCCGAGATCAGCGTGTTCGAGCCGATGAACCGCGCCACGAAGATGCTTTGCGGCCGGGTATACAGCTCGCGCGGCGGGCTGACCTGCTCGACCCGGCCGGCGTTCATCACCACGATCCGGTCGGACAGCGCCAGCGCCTCGGACTGGGCATGGGTGACAAAGACGAAGGTGATGCCCAGCTCGCGCTGCAGCAGCTTCAGCTCGTTCTGGATCGATTTGCGCAGGTTGGCGTCCAGCGCCCCCAGCGGCTCGTCCAGCAGCAGGATGTCGGGCTCCATCACCAGCGACCGCGCCAGCGCGATCCGCTGCCGCTGCCCCCCCGACAGCCTCGTGGGCCGCACGTCGGCCACCTCGGACAGCCCCAGCATGTCGAGGGCGCGCCCGACCTTGCGCCGTGCCTCGGCGGTGGGCAGCTTCTTGACCTCGAGCCCGAACATCACGTTCTGCCGCACGGTCATGTGCGGAAACAGCGCGTAGTTCTGGAAGATCATCGAGGTCGGGCGCTTTTCCGGGGGCAGGTCGTTCACGCGCCTGCCCGCGATCAGCAGATCGCCCGACGAGATCGATTCGAACCCCGCGATCATGCGCAGCGTGGTGGACTTGCCGCAGCCCGACGGCCCCAGGAAGGCGATGAACTCTCCCTTCTCCACGTCCAGGTTGAAGTCGATCACCGCGGGGGTGCCGTTGTCGTACACCTTGCCGATATGCGAAAGTTGCAGGTCGTAGGCCACTGGTATTCCTCGGATTGCGGGCGATATGCGGCCGGGACGGCAAGGCCCCGGCCGCGCTGTGGCAGGATCAGGCCGAAAGGAACTCGTCCCATTTCTGGATCAGCAGGTCGTATTCGTCCGGCCACTGGTGCCAGTAGGCGACATTGGCCGCGCGGGTCGCCAGCGAGCCGCCGTCGCGCAGGTCTCCTTCCTTGATGCCGCGTTCCTCGGGGCCGACCCAGGGCGCGCCCTCGTACCAGAAGGCGTATTTCTCGGGGGCCATGATGTTCCTGACCTTGTCGTTGGGCGAGTAATAGCCCTGTTCCGACACTGCCACCGCCGGCGGACCCGACAGCCAGTAATCGGCGTAAGCCACGACGGCATCGAAGTTGGGCGAGGATTTCAGCGCCGACACCCCGATCGCCCAGCCGCGATAGCCGGTCTTCATCGTGGCGTAGGAGCATTGCACCCCCTGCGCCTTGACCGCCATCACCGCCGGCTGCCAGGCATCCGCCAGGATCATCTCGCCCGAGGCCAACAGGTTCACCAACTCGCCGAAATCGCCCCACAGCGCGCGGAACTGGCCTTCCTTCTTCTTCGAGATCAGGAACTTCGCGGCCTCTTCCACCGCGGCGGGGTCGGGGTTGCCGGGGTTCTTGACCTCGAGCAGCCCCAGCTCGTTCATCGCCATGATCGCCTGGCCAAAGGCGATCAGCGGATCAACGTTCAGCCCGGTCTTGCCCTTGAACTTGGGATCGAACAGCGACGACCACATCGCCGCCTCTTCGGCATCGACCAGATCCGGGCGGAAGCCGATCGAGTCGAAGTTGTAGACCGAGGGCACCATGTAAAGCTCGGTCTGGCTCTCGTCGGTCCAGATCTGGCCGGTGATCTGGGCGCGCGGTTCCCATTTGTCGCTGGGCTTGAGGAAGGATTCCCCGATCCCGGTCCAGTTGGTCAGCGACGACACCGGGATCGGCGCCACCAGATCGGTCTGCACGATCGAGGGCAGGCGCTCGGCGATGATTTCCCAGCAGTCATAGGCGGTCGAGCCCGACAGCAGCTCGGTCTGGGTGTTGGGGAAGATGTCGGCCTTGCCCGACACGGACCTGACGCCCGAGGCCGCCTTGAAATCGTTCAGGATGCGTTCCTGCACGGTGACGGACAGGCCGACGGTGCGCAGCTCCTGCGAGGCGAGGTCGGCGGCATAGGCCTGCTGGGCGCCAAGGAACGGCATCCCCGCAGCGGCCAGGGCCACCGTCCCTGCGGTTCCCTGCAGAAAACCGCGCCGTGACAGCGACTTGTGATACATACCTTTTTACCTCCCATTTTTCGGTATGCGGTTGTTCTTCGTCGCCGGACGTCAGTAGCGCCCGACGAGCAGTCCTCCGTCCACCACCACGACCTGTCCGGTCATGTAGCGGGCGCCCTCGGACGCCAGGAACAGGATCACGTCGGCGATGTCCTCCGGTTCGCCAAGACGGCCCATGGGAATGAATTCCCCGGCCTTTTCCGCGGCCTCGGGGCCAAGCGAGTTTTCCGCGGACAGAAGCTGCGCGGTGCGGATGTAGCCCGGCGCCACCCCGTTCACGCGGATGCCGTCGCGCGCCAGCTCGACCGCCAGCCCGCGCACCAGCCCCACCACCCCGGACTTCGCGGCCGAGTAATGCACATGCTCGTCCCAGCCGTAGGCCACGCCCATGATCGAGGACAGCGCCACGATCGCCCCCCTGCCCCGCGCCCGCATCCCCGGCAGCGCCGGACGGACCACGCGGAAGATGCCCTTCAGGTCGATGTCGAAGGTGTGGTCCCATTTCTCGTCGGTCAGGGCGGGCAGCGGCACCTTGTGGGCGATGCCGGCATTGGCGACGATCACGTCGATGCCGCCGCGCTCGGCCTCGATCCGGGCGACCAGCGCATCGGCGGCCTCGGTCGAGCGCACGTCCAGGTGGTGGAACTCGGCGCTGCCGCCGGCGGCGCGGATCTCGTCCACGCAGGACCGGCCTTCGGCCTCCAGCACGTCGGTCACCACCACATGATGGCCCGCGGCGGCAAAGGCTTTGGCAGTGGCACGGCCGATACCGATGCCGGCGCCGGTGATCAGCACGGTCTGGGTCATAGCATTACATCTCCGGAATTGGGGCCCAGCGTCTGGCCGACGAACAGCGCGGCCTCGGGCGAACACAGGAAGGACACGGCGGCGGCGACCTCTTCGGGCTCGCCGAAGCGGCCCAGCGGCAGCTCGGCCGCCTTGGCGCGCTGCCAGTCTTCGGACAGGCTGCGCACCAGCGGCGTGTTGATCGGCCCCGGCGCCACGGCATTCACCCGCACCCCCTGCGCCGAGACCTCGCGGGCCAGCGCCTTGGTCATGCCGATGATCCCCGCCTTGGCGGCGCTGTAGTGGACCAGCTCGACCCCGCCGATCTGGCCCAGCTGCGAGGCGATGTTGACGATCACCCCTGCCCCGCGCGCCAGCATCCCCCCGATCACCGCGCGGCTGCACAGGAAGCTGCCGCGCAGGTGGACGGCGATCATCCGGTCGAAATCCTCGGCCGTCAGATCGCGGAACAGCGCCTGGTGCACATGGCCGGCATTGTTCACCAGATGGGTGACGGGCCCAAAGGCAGCCTCGGCCGCGGCGACGATGGCGGCGACGTCGCCCTCGTCCGACACGTCGCCCGCACAGCTGGCGGCCCAGGGGCCGATCTCGGCGGCCACCGCGGCGGCGGCCTCGGACCGATAGTCGTTGACCATCACGTTGAAACCGTCCGCGGCCAGCCGCAGGGCGATCGCCCGCCCGATCCCCGATCCCGCGCCGGTGACGATGACAGTGCCCATGGTGCTCATGCGATATCCTCCTGCATCGCGATCTTGCGCGCCCGGCGCACCGACAGCCCCATCAGGATCCCGTAGACCGACAGCAGCGCGAACGAGAACAGCGTCGTCAGCACCCCAAAGGCGAAGATGTTGGGATGGATCTCGACCGAGAAGGTGCCGTAGATCGCCAGCGGCAGCGTCTGGTCCCGCCCCGAAGCGAACAGCGTGCGCGGGAACTCGTCGAGGCTGAGGGTAAAGGCGAACAGCATCGCCGACAGCACCCCCGGGAAGATCAGCGGAAACGTCACCTTTCGGAAGGTGGTCCAGGGGTCCACGCCCAGCGACCAGGCCGCCTCTTCGACCGAGGCGTCAAAGCGGTTCAGCACCGCCAGCATCACCAGGAAGGCAAAGGGGAAGGTATAGGCGACATGGGTGGCAAAGGCGGTGGTGTACCAGTGCCGCTCGATCCCGATCACGTTGTTGGCCAGCAGCGAGGTGCCCAGCCCGGTCAGCACGCCCGGCACCATCATGCCCAGCACGATCAGGTAGAACACCGGGCCCGAGCCCTTGAACCGGCGCCGGAACGCCTGCGCCGACATCACCCCCAGCACGGTTGAGACCACCATGGTCATCAGCGCCAGCAGCAGCGAACGCACCAGCGCCTCGCCGAAGGGCAGCGGCGCCACCCGCGACGGCGGGGTCAGCCCGAACAGATGCCGATACCAGTAGGTCGACCACTCGATGATCGGGAACTGCGGCCCGCCCTCGGGGCCCTGCTGGAACGACAGGATCGTCAGCACCACGAAGGGACCATAGAGAAACAGCACGAACAGCGCGACATAGACGGCCAGCACGGGTTTGAAGACACGCGATTCCATGGCTCAAAGCTCCCGCTTCAGATCGACGATGCGCAGGAAGCCGGCGATCACGATCCCCATGACCACGGTCAGGATCACGCCCACCACCGAGGCCATCGCCCATTTGAGCGAGCCGACCTGCGTGACGATGATGTTGCCCAGAAGATTGACCTTGCGCCCCGACAGCGCGCCCGAAGTAGCGAACTCGCCCAGCACCATGACGCTGACGAAGATCGCCCCCACCACGACGCCGGGCAGCGACAGCGGGAAGATGATCTTCCAGAAGATCCGGCCGAACCCGGCACCCAGGTCGCGGGCGGCCTCGATGATGTTGCGGTCGATCCGCGACAGCATGAAGGCGATCGGGCCGACCATGAACACGCAGTAGATCTGGGTCATGCCGATGACCACCGACAGCTCGGTGAACAGCAGCACCTCGATGGGCTGCTGGATGATACCCAGCTTCATCAGCACGATGTTGATCGCGCCTTCCTTGCCCAGCATCGGCCGCCAGGCCAGCACCCGGATCAGGAACGAGGTCCAGAACGGGATCACGCAGATCACCAGCAGGATCGTGGACAGCGTCCGGGACTTGACGAACAGCCCCACGAACAGCGCGGTCGGGTAGCCGACGATGAAGGTGCAGGCCAGCACGATCAGCCAGATGCGGATCGTGGTCCACAGCGACCCGACATAGGTGTCCGAGGTGAAGAACTGCTTCCAGCTGGCCAGCGTCGGATCGGGCGAGATGTTGAAGGTGGTCTGCGTCCAGAACGACACATAGACGATCATCAGGATCGGCAGGACGAGAAACAGCATCATCCAGATGATGCCGGGCGCCAGCAGCCAGCGCGTCACGCTGGCCTGGCGCTTCTGTATCGTGGTGGGGCTGGTCATCAGCGTGCCTCGCGGCCAAAGACGATGGCCTGTTCGGGGTTCCAGGTCAGCAGATATTCCTGCCGCAGTTCAAAGCTCTGCGGGGCGCCCAGGCTCAGGTGGTGCTCGACCTCGATCACCTGGCCGTCCTCCGCCTCGAAGAAGTCGATGATCGACGAGCCCAGATATTCCGAGGTGAGGAACCTTGCCGCGACCCGCGGGCCGTCGGTGCCGGCGCCGGCCGGCAGCACGCTGATCCGGTCGTAGCGCACGGCATAGACATCGCGGTCGGCGCGCACCGCATGGGGCGCCGGCACCGTGCCGAAGATGCCGGTAAAGGCGCCGGCGGACAGCCGCCCCTCGAACAGGTTGAAGCGGTTGAGGAAATGCGCCACGTCCGGCGACACCGGGCGGTCGTAGATGTCGCCCGGCCGGCCGGTCTGGATCACCCGGCCGCGGTCCAGCACCACCACCCGGTTGCCCATGGCCAGCGCCTCGGTCTCGCTGCCGGTCACATGCAGGAAGGTCACGCCCAGCCGCTCGCGGATCGCGCGCAGCTCGTTGCGCATCCGGCCGCGCAGGTTCGCGTCCAGCGCGCCCAGCGGCTCGTCCAGCAGCACCAGCTTGGGATGCATGGTCAGGGTCCGGGCCAGCGCGACGCGCTGGCGCTGCCCGCCCGAGATCTGGTCGACGCCCCGGCCCTCCATGCCGGTCAGGCCCACCAGCTCGATCATCTCGAGGCTGCGCCGCTCGATCTCGGCGGCGCTCAGCCCGGATTTGCCGTGCGCCAGGCCGAAGCCGACGTTCTGGATCACCGTCAGATGCGGAAACAGCGCAAAATTCTGGAACACGAAGCCGATGCCGCGCTCATGCGCGGGCACATGGGTGATGTCGCGCCCTTCGAAATAGACGCTTCCCGTCTCGGGGGCCTCGAACCCCGCGATCACCCGCAAAAGCGTCGTCTTGCCCGCCCCCGAGGGGCCGAGGAACGAAATATATTCGTTCGCCCCCGCTTCCAGCGTCGCGTTGTCGAGGGCCACCAGGTCGCCATAGCGCTTGGTCACGCCCTCAAGTCTGAAGACCGCCGTGTCCACGATCACCTCGCCTGAAGATGGAAGCGACCTGCCGCGGCGGCCGCCCCGCTTTATTGTCTGGATGGTTGAGATGCGGCTCCTCCAGCAGCATCTTGAAACGCACTTTGTATGAAATAGCTTCTAATCTGTCTGTCAACAGAAAAATAAACCGCGATTTTCCGGCGTTCCAGTGTGGTTTTACTATGCTGCGGGCGCAAAGCTGGCCCAGAAGGCCATTCAATAATTCGAATATCGAGTACAATGTTCACATAGGACTGAGATAAGGTGCGAACTCGCCAGCATCGGTGATCAGCGCAACGATCTTCATCCGCGCCAGATAGCGGCGCGCGGTGATCGACAGGTGGTCGCGCAGATATTCGCAAGCAGAATCAATGGGATGACGAGATATCAGGTCGAACAGCGTCTGATACTGCTCGATGGTGTCCTCGTCGCGCGGCAACCCCAGGCGGATCAGCGCCCGGTCGACGGCCGACAACAGCAGCCGGTTGCTGCGGATCATTTCGACCAGCGCGCTGTTTGGTGCCTGCGCGATGCAATGCTCCAGCAGCGCGTCACCCAGAAGCTGCGGGGTGATCGTCGGGTCGGTGCCGATCCGCTCAAGCAGGGATTCGACCTCGGAATAATGGATGTTGGGGGCGGCAAGCCGCAGCGCAGCAGGCTCGACGATGCCGCGCAGCTCGAAGTTTTCGCACACGGTGCGGGCGGTCAGCGGCCCGGCGATCCAGTGCGAGGTGGCGCTTTTGCGAATCAGTCCCCGCTCGTGCAGCCGCGCCAGCACGTCGCGCGCCACCGTGCGGCTGACGCCCAGATAATCGGCCAGCTCGGATTCCACGATGCGGAACTCGCCGAAGATCTGGCACGAGGCGATCTCTTCCTCAACCTGATCATAGACATGCCGCCAGGCGCCGCGGGTCTGCAAGGCGCTGTCCACATCCGAAGGGATGTCGATCGGCAGCTCGCGGATATCGCCGCGCCGGGGGTGCAGCCCCGGCCGCGCGCACCCCACCAGATAGCCGCGCCCCTCGAAGCGATGGACCAGCCCCTCGTCCAGCAGCCGGCGCAGCGCCGCCTGCACCGGCACCCGGCTGGTCTGCATCATCGCCGCGATCGGCGCCTCGAGCAGGACGAAGCCCTCGGGCAGCACCCCGGACCGGATGTTGTCGCGCAGCACCCGGGTGATCAGTTCGTAGCGCGGTTCCTGCGCCAGGGGATTGGCCGCGCGGATCATGCCGGCACCCCCTCGTTTACGCGCCGCACGAAGCGCTCCCAGGCGCGGGCGGCATAGTTGTACTCGTCCATCACGGTATTCCAGATCGCGATGTGGCGGGTGCGATCCAGATAGGACCCGCCGGCGCGCCGCTCGCCCGCGCGCACCGCCACCTCGCCGTCCGGGCCGCAGAGATCGCCGGAAGCGGCCGCGCCCTCGTACCAATAGTCCCATTCGTCGGGGGACAGATGCTCGCGGGTGCAGGCGGGATTGGCGCTGTAATAGCCCTGGCGCGCCATGATCGCGCCGGCATAGCCCGACAGCCACCAGTTCAGGTATTCATAGGCCATGTCCAGCTGCACCCCGCGCAGATGCCGCGACAGGCTGGCGCCGCCGTACCACGCCCGGTAGCCCTCGATCGGCACGGCGTCGACGAATTGCGCGCGTCCCTCGCCCAGCTTGCCGTAGACCGGCGCCCACATGCTTTGCACCGAGACCCGTCCCGCCGCGATCAGCGCCCCGGCCTCGTCCCCGTCGCGCCAGGTGCCGCAGAAGAACCCGTCCTGGCGGCGGCGTTCCAGCAGCCGCATCAGGGCGTTGATCTCGTCCACGGTCATGTTGCCGATGTCGGCGAACTGGATCTCTCCGGTGGCCTCGGCCGCCAGCGCCGCGTCGAAGAACCCGATGGCGGGTTCGTCCACCAGCGCGATGCGGCCCCGTGCGCGGCGGTCCAGCAGCCAGGACCAGCTGGGCCGCACATCGGGGCCGTGGCCGAAGACCTTGGGATCATAGCCGAAACTGTCCATGTTGTGGACCGTCGGCAACATGCTGATATGGCGCGAGGGCCGCGGCCCCAGGAATCCGCCGGGCTGGATATACAGCTTCTTGACCGGCGCATCGCCGAAGCCGCGCTCGGAATAGCGGCTGCTGGTGCCCAGCCGCGCCAGGCTGGAGATATTGTCCCATTCCCCGATGCGGGCGGTATCGATGGGTTGCAGCGCCCCCCAGAACCACACGATGTCGAGATTGTGGAAACACTGTTCGTAGACATCGTAGATTTCCGGCTCCATCGCCGCGTGGCGCTGGCAGGACAGGAAATCCCGCAGGTCGAACTCGACGTCGAAGCCCAGATCCGCTTCGGCCTGCGCCCGCACCGGTTCGAGCAGCGTGACCGAGGTGCCCAGCACGCGCAGGCGGCGGCGCGGCACGATCGGCGGCGCGGACAGCGGGACATAGGCTGCGTCGGACATGGGGCCTCGGGCGTTCTGGCGCGGGCGGGCGGGCGCCCGCGCGGCTGCGGATCGGTGCCGCTCAGGCCAGGGCGTCGCGGATCCCGGCCAGGATGGCCCGCCGATCATGCCGCGCCTGCAGCGCTTCTTCCATATCGACCTTGACGAAACGGGTGGGCATATGCGGCTGCAACTGGCCGATCAGGTCCATGTCCGCCGAAATCACCGTGCCGACCATGAAATAACCGCCGCCCGACACTGCGTCGCGGTGCAGCACGATCGGCTCGGTCCCGCCCGGCACCTGCACCGAGCCATAGGGATAGCAGGCGTCCACGATGTTCGACGGGTCCGAGCCCGCGCCGAAGGGCTGCTCGCGCGGGACGAACTCCAGCGGTCTGCCGGCGCGGAAGCGATAGCCGATCCGGTCCGCCTCGGGCGCGACCTTCCAGCTGTCCTCGAAGAACCGCGCGCCCGAGCTTTCGGTGATGCGGTGCCAGTAGAGCCCGGGCAGCATCCGCAGCTCGGCCGGCTGGCCGGGCTTGCGGCGCAGCGCCTCGGGGACGCTGCGCCCCTCGGCCACCTGCGGCCCGGCCGCGCCCATCGGCAGCACATCCCCCGCCGCAAGCGTGCGCCCGTGGTAGCCGCCCAGGCCCCCCAGCGCATAGGTCGAGCGCGAGCCCAGCACCACCGGCACGTCGATGCCGCCCGACACCGCGATATAGGCGCGCGCGCCCGATTTCAGCATCCCGAAGCTGAGCACCTGCCCCTTGCGGATGCGAAAGGCGGTCCAGCCGGGGCGTTCCTCGCCATCCACCCGCGGCGGCATCTCGGCGCCGGTGACCGCCACGGTGGCGTCGGCGGTGAACTCCAGCTCGGGGCCCAGGAAGACCGCCTCGAGCACCGCGGCGCCCATGTCGTTGCCGACCAGCAGGTTGGCCGCGGTCAGCGACAGCAGGTCCATCCCGCCCGACATGGGGATGCCGATGTGGTAATACCCTGGCCGTCCCTGGTCCTGGACGGTGGTGGAAAGCCCCGGCTTGACGACGTTAATGGCCATTGAGCGCCTCCATGATGCGGGCGTTGGTGCCGTCAATATCGGCCTGGAACCCGGCCAGCGAGAATTCGACCGGCGCGATCCGGGGGGTCCAGCGCCCGGCCTCGACCTCGGCCAAGGTGTGGTCGTATTCCTCGCGGGTGATCGGCTTCCATTTCACGATGTCGCCCGGCCGGAACAGGCACATGAAGTCGCGCAGATAGGGCACCCGCTGCGCCGGGTCGTAGATCGGCATCGGGGTGATGCCGAACATCTGATAGCCCCCGGCGCCGCGCACCGAATAGATGCAGGCGAAGCAGCCGCCATGGCCCACCGTCAGCCCCGGGGTGTCGGTGCGCGGCCGCAGGTATTTGGGCACCTGGATCTGCCGGCCGCGCTCGACCATCTGGTAAAGGAACGGCAGCCCGGCGACGAAACCCACCATCGACACGAACCACGGCGCGCCGGAATGCGCCTTGACGAAGCCGTCGATCCCGTCCAGCCCGTTGATCCGCGCCGCATATTCGATGTCGGTCGAGGCCGGGTCCTGATGGCGCTCGCGAAAGCGCATCAGCGTCTCGTGCGTCCAGGGATCGTTGTAGAGCACCGGCACCTCAATGATGCGGGTCTGAAGCACCGCGGGCGCGGTCTCGGCCGCCGCCTCCAGCGCCTGCAATTCGGCCAGCATCCGGTCGGGGGCGATCACGTCGGGATCGAAGCGCACCTGGAACGAGGCATTGGCCGGGCAGATCTCGGTCACCCCGCGGATCCTGGCCTCGTGCAGGGCATTGGTGACCGACATGCCCTTGAAGAAGGCTTCCAGAGACATTTCCTCGGACACTTCGGCAAAGATGTGTTCATCCCCGCCAAAGGTGAAACGGATGGACATCGACGGCCTCCTCGCGTCAGGGTTCCATGTCTGCGGCCAGCCGGCCGGCGTGACGGTTCAGCCAGCCCTCCAGCCAGCGGGTATGAACGGCGCCTTCCCGCAGCTCGGGGTCCCCGGCCAGCGCGACGAACAGCGGTTGCGTGGTCTTCATCCCGCCGATCGACAGTTCGGACAGCGCCCGCGACAGGCGGCGGATGGCGGCGGGGCGATCCTCGGCATGGACGATCAGCTTGCCCAGCAGCGAATCGTAGAAGGGCGGTACCTGGCAGCCCGGATACAGCATGCTGTCGAACCGCAGCCCCGGCCCGCCCGGCACCCGCAGCTCGCCCACGGTTCCGGGACAGGGCGCGAAATCGCGGGCGGGGTCCTCGGCGTTCAGCCGCACCTCGATGGCGTGGCCCTGCACGCGGATGTCGGACTGGCGCAGCCGCAACCCCTCGCCCGCCGCGATGCGCAGCCCCTCGGCCACCAGATCGACGCCGGTGACCATTTCCGTCACCGGATGCTCGACCTGGATGCGGGTGTTCATCTCGATGAAGAAGAAGGCGCCGGACAGGTCGTCGTAAAGATATTCCACCGTCCCGGCGCCGGAATAGCCCACCGCCCGGGCCAGCCGCACCGCGCTGGCGCACAGCTCGTCGCGGGCCCGGTCGGTCAGCGCCAGCGAGGGCGCCTCTTCCCAGACCTTCTGGCGGCGGCGTTGCAGGGAACATTCCCGCTCGTAGCAATGGATGGCGTCGGTGCCGTCGCCCAGCACCTGCACCTCGATGTGGCGGGCGCGCTGGACCACCTTTTCCATGTAGAGGCCGCCGTCGCCAAAGGCCGCCAGCGCCTCGGCCTGGGCCTGCGGAAAGCCGGATTCGAACTCCGTCAGGTTATGGGCGATGCGGATGCCGCGTCCCCCGCCCCCGGCGGCGGCCTTGATCATCACCGGAAACCCGGTTTCCATCAGCAGATGCCGGGCCTCGCCGATATCAGCCACCCGCCCCATCGAGCCGGGCACTACCGGCACCCCGGCGGCATGGGCGGCCGAGCGCGCGGCCACCTTGTCCCCCATCAACCGGATCGCATCGCCCGAGGGGCCGACGAACACCATCCCCGCCGCCGCCACCGCATCGGCAAAACCCGCGTTTTCCGCCAGGAACCCGTAGCCGGGATGGATGGCGTCGCAGCCAGTCGCGGCAGCGGCCTGCAGGATCGCCTCGGTGTTCAGATAGGATTTGCGCGCGGCCGGCGGGCCGATGTTCACCGCCGCATCGGCGATCTGCACATGCAAGGCGCCCGCATCGGCATCGGAATGGACAGCCACGGTCGAAATGCCGAGATCCCGCGCCGCGCGGATGATCCGCACCGCGATTTCCCCGCGATTGGCGACCAGAAGCCTTTCCAGCATCAGCCCAGCTCCGCCAAGACGGCGCCGGCCATCACCGGCTCTTCGTTCTCGACCACAAAGCGGATGCCGGCGCCGGCCACCTCGGCCTTGACCTCGTGGAAGGACTTCATCACCTCGATCAGGCCGATCACGTCGCCCACCGCCACCGCATCGCCGTCGGCCTTGAACGGCGGCTGGTCGGGGGAAGAGGCGCGATAGAAGGTGCCGGGCAAGGGGGACAGGATGGTCTGCATCAGGCGGTCCTTTCGGGGGTGAACGGGGCCACGACGGCCGAGACCGCGCGGGCGATGTCGATGGCATTCGGCGTGTCGGAATGGATGCAGATCGTCTCGCAGCGCACCGGGATGTCGCTGCCGTCGATCGCGGTGCCCTTGCCCTCGGTGATCGCACGCAGGCAGCGCGCGGCCATCAGCGCGGGGTCCTTGGCCTCGTGTTCGCGGGACACGATCAGGCTGCCGTCGGGGCGGTAATCCAGATCGGCATAGAACTCGGCCACGAAGCGGTGCCCGCGGGCGGGATAGACGGTTTCATGCAGCGTGCCGGTCATTCCCAGGATCGGCACCCCGAACACATCCGCCGCATCGCAGACCGCATGGGCCGCGTCCTCCAGCCGGGCGGCCATCCCGTACAGGCTGCCATGCGGCTTGATGTGGTTCAGCTCGACCCCTTCGGCGCGCAGAAAGCCGGTCAGGGCGCCGATCTGGTAGATCAGGGCATTCGCCAGCTCGTCGCGCCCCATCTTCATCTCGCGTCGGCCGAACCCCTGCAGATCGGGCAGCGAGGGATGCGCCCCGACCCGGACCCCGTGCGCCCTGGCCAGCCGCACCGTCGCCCGCATGTGGTCGGGGTCCGAGGCGTGAAAGCCGCAGGCCACGTTGGCGACATGGATGAAGGGAATGATGCCCGCATCGTCTCCCATCCGGTAGAGACCGAAGCTTTCGCCCATGTCGCAGTTGATTGTCACCGCCATTCGTCGCCCCGGCCCTGATCGCTTGCCCTGATGCTGAGCCGAGTCGCATTCGATTGTAAAATTCTAATTTTTCGATCAGCGTATCGGAAAAACAGATAGCACATGGGACAACCCGCCATATCGCTGACGTTCAAACAGGTCCGCTACTTCATCGCCGCCGCCGAGACCGGACAGATCAGCCAGGCCGCGATGGAGCTGAACATCTCGCAATCGGCGGTCACCGTGGCGATCCAGGGGCTCGAGGCGCAGCTGGGCGTGTCGCTGCTGGAACGCACCCCGCTGGGCGTCACGCTGACCATCGAGGGCAGCCGCTTCCTGGCGCGCGCCCGCAACATCGTCGCCGCGGTCGAGGATGCGATGCGCAGCCCGATGGGCGAAGGCCGCGGCATCACCGGCCGGCTGCGGCTGGGCGCCACCTATACGGTGGCCGGCTATTTCATGACCCGGCACTATGCGCGCTTTCGCCGCGCCTACCCCGAGATCGCGCTGGAAATGGTCGAGCTGCCGCGCCCGGCGATCGAGGAGGACCTGGCCCGCGGCAGGCTGGACATGGCGGTGATGCTGGTCTCGAACCTCGCCGATCACGAGGGGCTCGAGGAAGAGCCGCTGATGCGCTCGCGCCGCCGGCTGTGGCTGCCCGCCGATCATTCCCTCGCCACCGCCCCGCAGGTCAGCCTGTCAGATGTGGCGCGCGAGCCCTACGTCATGCTGACCGTGGACGAGGCCCGGGACACCGCCGGCCGCTACTGGGCGCGCGCCGGGCTGGAGCCGCGGGTGATCTTTGCCACCTCATCGGTCGAGGCGGTGCGCTCCATGGTCGCCGCCGGGATGGGGGTGACGATCCTGTCGGACATGGTGTATCGGCCCTGGTCGCTGGAGGGGCAGCGGCTCGACCTGCGCGACCTGGCCGAGCCGATCCCCTCGATGGACGTGGGCCTGGCCTGGGCGCGCGCGCGCCCGCTCTCCGGCCCCGCCGCGGTCTTCCGCGCCTTCATGTCGGTGGCGCTGGGCGGCGGCGGCTAACCCGGATACGCCCGGCTGGAACATCTGCGGCCGTTGCGGGTTCACATGCCTTGCGCCGATCCGGCGCAGGGGAGGAAATCGAGATGACCGCATCTTTGAAGATACTGGTCGCCAGCCTGACGCTGGTTGCCACCGGCACCGCCTATGCCGATTGCGCCGCCGACCTGGCGAAGTTCGAGGCCGAGACTTCGGCCGCGGCCGACGGCATTGCCAAGGACGGCTCGCTGGCGCCGCTGCAGGGGGATACTGCCACAGACACCACGGCGGGAACTGCGACCACCGGGACCACGACTACCGGAACCACGGCACCTGCGGACACGACAACCGCAGACACGGCGGCCACGGCAACCACCGACACGACCGCGGGCACGACAACTGGCACCACCACTAACACCACCACTGGCGCGGGTGACGCGGCGGATGGCAACGAGATCGCCAAGGACGGCAGCACCGCGCCGCTGGAAAGCACCAGCGGGGCCAGCAGCGACGTGGCCATGTCCGGCCAGGACGCGCAGGCGCAGCAGGAAGGCCAAGCCACCGCCGCCCAGCAGGCCCAGGCCGAATCCGGCACCGACGCCCGCGCCACCGCGCTGCAGGAGGCCCGCGCCGCCCTTGCCGCCGGGGACGAGGCCGCCTGCCAGGAGGCGCTGAAGCGGGCCGCCGCTTCCTGACGCGACGCTCCCGGGCGCCCGCCTGCCGGATCAGCCGCGCGCGGCTGCGTGGATCGCCACCACCTCGGTCGCCCCGCGCAGCCGCGGGCGGTCGGCCTCGGCCGCCGCAAGCGGCTGAACCGGACGCAGCCCGCGGTGCGAGCGAACGGCAAGCTCCTGATACTCGCGGGTATTCAGCGCCATCCAGGAAATTTCTTCCTCCGTGACCTCGCGGCGGACGGCAGCGGGCGTGCCGGCCAGCAGCTGCCGCGGCGCCCCCCGGAATCCAGCCCGGACGAAAGAATTGGCGGCGACGATGCTGTCGGGCCCCAGCACCGCCCCGTCCATCACCACAGCGTTCATGCCCACCAGCGTGCCCCGCCCGACGACGCAGGAATGCAGGATTGCGCCGTGCCCGACATGACCGTCTTCTTCCACCACCGTGTCCATGTCGACATAGCCGTGCATTATGCAATGATCCTGCAGATTGGACCCGGCCCTGAGGATCAGCCGTCCGAAATCGCCGCGCATGCAGGCGAAGGGGCCGACATAGCAGTTCGGCCCGACGATGGCGTCGCCGATCAGGACCGCGGTCGGGTGAACATAGGCGGTCGGGTCCACAACGGGGACGAGACCTTCAAACTCATAGATCGGCACGGGATCCTCCTGTCGGCCGGGGATGGGGGCGCCCGCCCCCGGGCAGGGCGGGCGCGGCCGGTCACTCGGCGGCAAGCTGGTCGAGCGGCCGGGCAGTGACCTGGCGGATCAGCGCATCGGCGGCGATGGCCCCTTTCCCCTCGGGCATGGCGAAAAGCGGATTCACATCCATCTCGACCACCTGGTCGGCATGGGCCAGCGCGTAACCGGCGACCGCCATTGCGGCGTCGACGATCGCCTCGATATCGGCCGCAGCCTTGCCGCGATAACCCTCAAGCAGCCGCGCCACCTTGAGCCGTCCCAGCGCCCGGCGCACGTCGCCGCGGGTGGTGGGCAGGATCAGCGCCTGGGAATCCTCGATCAGGTTGACAAGGATGCCGCCGGCGCCAAGCACCAGCGCCAAGCCGAACTGCGGGTCGCGCCTGATCCCGATGATCAGCTCGGCCACCGCGCCGGGGATCATCTTCTCGACCAGGAACCGTTCACCGGCGCCGGGCACAGCGGCGACATTGGCCGCGATCTCGGCCACCGCCTGCTCGACCTCGGCCTCGGTCTCGAGATTCAGCCGCACCGCCCCCAGTTCGGTCTTGTGGGCCAGCGCGGGGCTGACCGCCTTGACCACCACCGGAAAACCGATCTCGGCGGCGGCGGCGGCGGCATCGGCCGCACCAACCAGCCGGCCGGGCGAGATGCCCAGCCCGCGCGCCGCCAGAGCCTGCTTGCTATGCCATTCGTCGAGCATCTCGACCGGCCCGTCGATCTGCACGGGGGCGGACAGCAGGATCTGGGCCACCCCGTCTCCGGCCAGGATCTCGGCACGGCGCTGGTGATAGCCGACCACCGCCGCCAGCCCGCGAAAGCCCATGTCGATGCCTTGCAGCGGCGCGATGCGGTTTTCGATCAACCGGTCGCGCGCCGCCTTGGGCAGCAGCTCGGGGATCGAGGCCAGCACCGCCGCAGGTGCGCCGGTGCGGGCCTTGGCCAGGATCAGCGCCTCGACGGCGGCATTCCAGGGCTGGTGGCCGGCCAGCCCCTCGCGCGGATAGTCCAGCATCAGGATGGTCAGGTCGGCCTCGCCTTCCATCACGGTGGCAAAGCAGTCGGCCATCGCCTGCGCATTGCCCCAAAGCGAGGTATTATAGTCCAGCGGGTTCGAGACGCTGGCGAAGGAGGGCAGCTGCGCGCGCAGCGCCGCGACCTGCCGGTCGGAAAACCGCGGGATGGCAAAGCCGTATTCCGCCGCCGCATCGGCCGCCAGCGCCGAATCTCCGCCCGAGCAGGTCAGGATGTTCAGCCGCCGCCCCTGTACCGGCGCCTCCAGCGCCGACAGCAGCTTGAGCGCCTCGAGCATCTGCGACAGCGAGGTGACCTGAATCACCCCCAGCCGCTCGAACATCGCCTGATAAAGCTCGCGCGAGCCGGCCAGCGAGCTGGTATGGCTCAGCGTCAGTTCGGCCCCCAGGTCCGAGACCCCGGATTTCAGCGCCACGATCGGGACGCCCTTCTGCAAGGCGCGGGCGGCGGCGGCGGAAAAACCGGCGATGTCGTTCAGACCCTCGAGATAGATGCCGATCGCATCCACCCGGTCGTCCTCGATCAGCGCGTCGATATAGTCGCCGATGCCTAGCACCGCCTGATTGCCGACGCTGATGACATAGGCCAGCGGCAGCGAGCGTTCGGCCATCGTCAGATTGAGGCCGATGTTCCCGCTTTGGCTGAGGATGGCAACGCCGCGCGGCACCGGGCGGCCGCCGTGGATGTCGGGCCACAGCGACACGCCATCCACGTAGTTCAGCACCCCGTAGCAATTCGGCCCGACCACCGCCATGTCGCCCGCCGCCGCGACCAGCCGGCGCTGCAACTCGACCCCGGCGCCGCCGGTCTCGGCAAAGCCCGCGGCGTAGCAGACGCATCCCGCGGTCCCCAGCGCCGCAAGCTGGGCGACGGCTTCGACCGTCGCCTCGCTGTTGACCGCAATGAAGGCGGCGTCGGGGGGCGCGGGCAGCTCGGCGATGGACTTCACGCAGTCAAAGCCGGCGATCTGGTCATATTTCGGGTTCACCACGAAGATCTCGCCGGCGAAGCCGCTGTTGATGCAGTCCTGCACCGAAGCGGCGATGTTGCGGCCGCCGATGAATGCCACCGAGCGCGGGGCGAGCAACCGCCTGAGGTTGTCCTGCTTGCTCATTTCGCTTCTCCGCCCTTGGGGGTTCAGAACCAGTCGGTATAGACGCCGATGCCGCGTTTCTTGATCTGCCCGGCGATGATCACGCGCTGGATTTCCGAGGTGCCTTCCCAGATCCGGTCGACACGGGTGTCGCGCCACAGCCGCTCGACGGCGTTCTCGCGCATGTAGCCGCGCCCGCCGAGGATCTGCAGCGCCTTGTCGCAGACCCGGCCCACCATTTCGGAGCAATAGAGCTTGCAGGCCGAGATGCGGGCATGGGCAAGCTTGCGGTCATAGTTGTTGGCCATGTCCCAGGCGCAGCGGTACATCATGCTTTTCGCGGCCATGATCTCGACCGCCATGTCGGCCAGCATGAACTCGATGCCCTGGAAGTCGCGGATGCTCTGGCCGAACTGCTTGCGGTTGGCGGCGTAGTCGTTCGCTTCCTCAAGCGCGCGGGTCGCGCCGCCGATGCAGCGGGCGGCGATGCCCAACCTGGCCTCGACGAACCAGTCCTTGGTCATGTTGTAGCCTTGGCCGATCTCGCCCAGGATCTTGTCCTCGCCCACGATCACGTCCTGGAAGATGTATTCCGGGTGCTTGAAGGCGAAGTGATGGGTGTAAAGCGGGGTGCGCTTCAGAATCACGCCGGGCAGGTTCTTTTCCACGAAGAACACCGTCGGCAGGTCCGGGTCGCCGTCGACATGCGCATGGACAAGGAAATAATCGGCGACGTCGCCAACGGTCACGAACCACTTCTCGCCATTGATCTTCCAGCCGCCGGGGACCTTGACCGCGGTGGTCTGGACCTGGCGCGGGTCGCTGCCGGCCTCGGCCTCGGTGATCGCATAGGCGTCGCGGCGCTTGCCCGCGTTGGTCGGCAGCAGGTATTCCTCGCGCTGCGCCGGGGTGGCATAGCGCAGCGGCCAGGCCGGCTGCCACACCACGTCCCAGATCGCCCCGGTCACCCGCCCGAACTGTTCGTTGATCAGGGTCTGCTCGAACACGTCATAGCCCTGGCCGCCGTCTTCCTTGGAATGGTTGATGGCATTGAAGCCCCACTCGAGCACCTGCGGGTTCAGCCTGGCCAGCGTCTCGGCGGACAGACCGTCGTTCAGCTCGCATTCCATCTCGACCGGCACCAGCACCTGGTCGACGAAATCGCGGGCTTTTTTCTGCAAGGCCAGATGTTCGAGCGAGAGTCTGAAGTCCATGGGTTTTTCCTCCGCTGTGGCGCCGGGACGGGGCCTGCGCCGCTGTTCCATTCCGTGATCGTCAGCCGCATGACCGGCTTGGATCAAAGCTAGCGGAACCGCTCTGGCCAACTTGACTGAGCGCGTCGGCAACTTGCACTATCGCGGCCCGGGGGGCGGAGAATTACGGTGGCACGTCGCTTTCACATCCTGCTGCTGCCGTCGTTCTCGATGATGGCGCTGGCCTCGTTGATCGAACCGATGCGCGTCGCCAACCGCTTTGGCGGGCCGCTTTACGAATGGGTGTTCCTGTCGGTGGACGGCGCCGCGGTGCAGGCCAGCAACGGGCTGCCCGTTGCGGCCGACGCCGCGATCCGCGACGTGAAATCGGTGCAGACCCTTATCGTGCAGGCCAGTTTCGAGCCGCTGAAATCCGTAACCCCCGAGTTGCTGGGCTGGCTGCGCCAGCAGGCGCGGATGGGGGCGGTGCTGGGAGCGCTGGACACCGGCGCCTGGGTGCTGGCCGAAGCCGGGCTGCTTGCCGGCAAGCAATGCACCATGCACTGGGAGGCGGTGCCGGCCTTTCTGGAAACCTATGACGGGATCGAGATCTCGCTGAACTTGTTCGAGCTGTCGCCGCGGCTGTTCACCTGCGCGGGGGGCACGGCGGCCATCGACATGATGCTGGCACTAATCGCCGAGGACCACGGCACCGACCTGGCGGTACGGGTGGCCGAGCAATTCATCCACAACAGCCTTCGGGTGCGGTCCGATTCGCAGCGGATGTCGCTGGTCGAGCAACTCGGCATCTCGAACCCCAAGCTGGTGCAGGCGATCCAGACCATGGAGCGCAATATCGAAACCCCTCTGGATGTCGAAGAACTTGGGGACAAGGTGGGGGTGACCCGGCGCCAGCTCGAGCGGCTGTTCCGCACGCATCTGAACGACACGCCCAGCAACTTCTACATGAAGCTGCGGCTGACCCATGCACGGCGGCTGTTGCAGCAGACCGACATGTCGATCACGCAGATCTCGGTGGCATGCGGCTTCAGCGCCGCGGCGCATTTCTCGCGCGCCTACAGCTCGCGCTTCGGCCGCTCGCCCAAGCGCGACCGCAAGATCTTCGGCGGATAAGCAGCCGGAAATGGGCCGGCGGTGCCGCCCGGACGAGGGCGGCCGCGCCCGCGATTCAGTCGAAGACCAGCTGGTCGCTGGCGCCCATCATGTGCTCGCCGCCGTCGATTTCCAGCGTGGTGCCGGTGATGAACCCGGCGGCCGGAGAGGCCAGATAGGCCACGGCCTCGGCCACCTCGTCGATGCGGCCAAAGCGCGCCAGCGGCAGTCGCGCCGTCACCCGCGCCAGCTGCGCGGGGTCGTAGTTCTCCAGGCCGTCGGTGGCGATGGTGCCGGGAGCCACCGCGTTCACCCGGATGCCGTGACGGCCCCATTCGTTGGCGAGGGTGCGGGTCAGGTTGACCACCCCGGCGCGGGCCGCGGCCGCGTGCGCCATGCCCGGCAGCCCGGAACCCAGGCACAGCACGATATTGACCACGCTGGCCGGGCGCCCGGCCGCAATGGCGTGGCGGGCAAGCGCCTGGGTCATGTGGAACGTGCCGTTCAGGTTCAGATCGACGACGCTGCGAAAGCCGTTGGCAGAGATCTCCAGCGCAGGGGCAGCGAATTGCCCGCCGGCGTTGTTGACCAGGATGTCGGGCAGCCGCCCCTCGGCGGCAAGCCCGGCAAAAAGCGCCGCCACCGCCTGGTCGTCGCGGATGTTCAGGGCCCGCCACTCGGCATCGATCCCAGCGGCCCGCAACTCGCCGGTGGCGTGGCGCAGCCGGTCCTCGTCGCGGGCCGCGATGGTGACATGCGCGCCCAGCCGTCCCAGCAGCCGGGCGATGCCCAGCCCGATGCCGCTGCCGCCGCCGCTGACCAGCGCCGCCTGCCCGGCGAAAAGCCCGTCGCGATAGATCGTCTCGGCCATCTCAATGTCCCTCCCACACCGGCGCGCGTCCCTCGGCAAAGGCACGGGCACCCTCAAGCGAATCGCGCGAGGCCAGCATCGCCTGATAGGCCGGGAAGGCGCCCGCGCGCATGGCGCGGTAGCCCTCTTCGACCGACAAATGCGCGGTTCCCGCCAGGATCGCCCGCGTCGCAGCCACGGCTAGAGGCGCGGCCGCGCAGATGGTCCGAGCCAGCGCGCGGGCGGCGGGCAGCAGTGCGTCCGGTGTAGTCACCTCGGACAGCAACCCGTGCTGCAGCGCCTGCGCAGCGCTCAACCGCTCGCCGGTCAGCAGCATCCGGGTGGCCAGCGCCCGGGGCAGCACCCGCGGCAGGCGCAGCACCCCGCCGGAATCGGCGACGATGCCCAGCGTCGGTTCGGGCAGAAAGAATTGCGCGTGGTCGCTGGCCAGGATGATGTCGCAGGCCAGCGCCAGCTCGAACCCGCCGCCAACCGCAAGCCCGTTGACTGCAGCGATGACCGGTTTGCGGCGCTGGTGGAACTCGGTCAGCCCGGCAAAGCCGCCGGGACCGTGATCGGCATCGACGGCCTCGCCCTGCTCGGCCGCCTTCAGGTCCCAGCCGGCGGAAAAGAAGCGGTCGCCGGCGCCGGTCAGGATGGCAACGCGAGCCTGCGGGTCAGCCTCGAACGCGGCAAAGGCGTCATAAAGTGCGCGGCTGGTGGCGACGTCGATGGCATTGGCCTTGGGACAATCGAGGGTGATTTCATGGATGCCGTCGCGGCGGACGGTGGTGACGGGATGGGCCATGGCGGACACCTATGTCGAAACGGCAGGGAATGGTTGGAACAGGAGTGGGCACATGCGGGCTGCCGCATGTGCCCCGATTACCGGCGCAGGCGGCCCTAGCCGTGGGCCGGCAGGGCCTGCGGCGGCATCACGGGCCGGGCGGGGCTGGCGGCAGCAGCCGGCGCGGCAGCAGCGGCGGCGGCGTCGCCCGCGGGCACGGCGTCGGTACGGAAGCGGGACTGGTGGCCGGGAGGGTGCGGCAGCACCAGCTCGCGCGCGGCAATCTCGGAGCCGAAGTCGCGCTTGACCCAGCGCAAGAAGGACAGCGTCACGATCACCAGCACCGGGATCATCGGCAGCGCCACGATGATAGTCGACAGCTGCACTGCCTCGAGCCCGCCCACGGACAGAAGCCCGACCCCGACAAAGGCGATGGCCAGCGCCCAGACCACCCGCAGCCAGCGCACCGGCTCTTCATAGCCCGACAGGTCCTTGGAGCAGATCGAGGCAACCATATAGGCCGAGCTGTCCAGCGTGGTCGCCAGGAACACGAAGCACAGCGCGGTGAACACCGGCAGCACCAGCCAACCGCCCGGCAGGGTCTTGAGGATCGCCACCACGGTCGCGGGCGTGCCCTCGGCCGCAAGGATCTCGGACGCGGGGATGATGTCGTTCAGCTCCAGGTGCAGCGCATAGCCGCCCCAGATGGCGAAGAACGCCCAGCAGCCCAGGCTGCCCCAGCCGACCCCGTTCAGGATCAGTTCGCGAATGGTGCGCCCACGCGAGATCCGGGCCACGAACAACCCCATCATCGGAGTATAGGCGATCCACCAGGCCCAGTAGAACACGGTCCAGTCACGCGGGAAGCTGCCGCCTTCGATCGGGTCGGTCCAGAAGTTGATGCGGAAGAAATTGTCCATGAACAGGCCGAAGCTGTTCGTCCACAGGTTCAGGATATAGACCGTCGGTCCCACCACCAGCACGAACAGCAGCAGCAGCACCGCCAGCCCGACGTTGATGTCGCTGAGAATCTTGATGCCGCTGCCCAGGCCGCGCCACACGCTCCAGCCGAACAGCAGCGTCCAGACCGCCAGAATCCCCATCTGCAGGCCAAAGGTGACCGTCAGCCCCGTCATCTCGCTGACCAGCCGGGACACCAGCGGCACCGACAGGCCCAGCGAGGTACCGACCCCGCCCATGATCGAAAAGATCACGATCATGTCGATGAAGCGCCCCAGATTGCCGTCCACCGAGCGGCCCAGCACGCCACGGCACGCATGGCTCAGCCGGACGACGTTTTCCTGGCGGACGAACAGCGCATAGGCGATCGGAATCGAGGGCATCAGATACAGCGCCCACGGCACGAAGCCCCAGTGGAACATCGGATACATCGCCGCCCATTCCGCGCCGTCGGCGCTGTTGGCCACATGGCCCAGCGGCGGAGAGTTCAGGAAATACAGCGGCTCGACAAAGGCCCAGTTCACGATCGAGATGCCGATGCCCGCGCAAAACAGCATCGCGATCCAGTTGAACTTGCTGAACTCGGGCTCATCCTCGGCACGGCCCAGCCGGATGTTGCCATAGCGGCTGAACGCCAGGCACACCATAAAGAAGAACGCCCCGGCCCCGGTCAGCAGGTAGAGCCAGCTGAAATTGGCGGTGATCGCGGCCAACAGCTTGCCGAGGACGGCGCTCGCGGCCTCGGAAAACAGCGCCAGCGGCAGGCTGACGAGCACGACCGTCAGGATGCCGCCCAGGAAGATCGTTCGATCCACCTTTTCGAAAGACAGGAATGCAGGTTTGACCATCGATTCTCCCCCTGATCACACAACCGGATTCCTCCGCGGAGCCGCACGAGGTCTCCCCACCCCGGTTGCCATTTGGTCTGGCTCATTCTGTGGGACCACCGCGCCGGAAATGTGACTGAGTGCGACGGGAATATTCGCCATCGCGACGAAGCGTCACATTCCCCCTTCTTTGCGCGGTATTCCGCGCCCCTGTCCCCACCCCCCAGCCAATTGTTGCGATTATCGCAACAATCAATGCCGGATTATGGATATTCTCCCGGCCTCGCCCCGCCTCTATCTCACTTGCAACGAAATCAGGCAAAGGCGGACGCATCATGCTGACCGAGATCAAGGGCCTGCATCACGTCACCTCGATGGCGGCGGATGCGCAGGAAAACAACGACTTCTTCACCCGCACCCTCGGGCTGCGGCGGGTCAAGAAGACGGTGAACTTCGACGCGCCGGACGTCTATCACCTGTATTACGGCGACGAGACCGGCACCCCCGGCACGGTGATGACCTATTTCCCGTTTCCGCATATCGCCCGCGGCCGTCCCGGCACCGGCGAGGTGTCCGAGACGCTGTTCTCGGTCCCCTCAGGCTCTCTGGGCTACTGGAAGCAGCGGCTGGCGGCGCAGGGCGTCGGCGGGCTGCGCGAATACGACAGTTTCGGCGAAACCCGGCTGGGGTTTCGCGGCCCGGACGGCGACGGCTTCGCGCTGGTCGAGGTCGAGGGTGACCCCCGCCAGCCCTATGCCGGCCCGGTTCCGGCCAGCGAGGGGGTGCACGGGTTCCGCGGCGTCACCATGCGGCTGCGCGACGCCGGCGCCACGGCCGAGCTGCTGAAGTTCATGGGCTACCACGAGGCCGGCAGACAGGGCGCCACCACCCGCTTTGCCATCGACGGCAACGGCGCCGATTACATCGACATCGAGACGCTGGCGGTCGCCGAACCGGCCCGGCAGGGCGCGGGCTCGGTCCACCACGTCGCCTTTGCGGTCGAGGACCGCGCCGCGCAGCTGCGGGTGCGCAAGGCGCTGATGGACACCGGCTACCACGTCACCCCGGTGATCGACCGCGATTATTTCTGGGCGATCTATTTCCGCACCCCCGGCGGGGTGCTGTTCGAGATCGCCACCAACGAACCCGGCTTCGACCGGGACGAGGATACCGCCCATCTGGGCGAGGCGCTGAAACTGCCCGCGCAGCACGCGCATCTGCGCAGCCAGCTGGAACGCTTCCTGCCCGAGATCAGGGACTGACGAGACCAGGGACTGAAGAGACCAGGGACTGACATGGCTACCCAGCTTTACCATCATTTCGCCCGGCCCGGCGGCCCGGGGGCGCCGCTGGTCTTTGCCTTCCACGGCACCGGCGGGGACGAACACCAGTTCACCGCGCTGATCGGGCAGATCCTGCCCGAGGCCGCGATCGTCGCCCCCCGCGGTGATGTGTCGGAACACGGCGCCAGCCGGTTTTTCCGCCGCACCGCCGAAGGGGTCTACGACATGCCGGACCTCGCCGCCCGCACGCAGCGGATGACCGCGTTCCTGCGCGCGCATCGGGACGCGAACCCCGGCCGGGCGGTCCTTGCGCTGGGGTATTCCAACGGCGCCAACATCCTCGCCTCGGTCCTGTTCGGCGCGCCCGAGCTGTTCGACCGGGTGGTGCTGATGCACCCGCTGATCCCCTGGACCCCGGCCGACCAGCCGGGGCTAAGGGGCAGCCGGCTGCTGCTGACCGCCGGGCGGCGCGACCCGATCTGCCCCCTGCCCCGGACGCAGGCGCTGGCCGACTGGCTGGCCGCGCAGGGTGCAAGGACCGAGTTGGCCCTGCACGACGGCGGCCACGAGATCGCGCCCGCCGAGCTGGGCCGGATCGCGGATTTCCTGCGCCGCGCCTGATTTTTTCACCAGACATCGACAAACCGAAGGATGAGCCGATGACCATGCTCAAACCCTACCAACCCTATCTGCACAGCCTGCTGCGCGCCGTCGCCGGGCTGGTGATCTTCAGCTACGGCACCCAGAAGATCCTGGGCTTTCCGGCGTCGGGCGCCATGCCGCCCGCAGGCTCGCTGTCCTGGGTCGCCGGCGTGCTGGAACTGACCCTGGGCTTTCTGGTGATGATCGGGCTGTGGACCCGGCTGTCGGCCTTTGTGCTGTCGGGGCTGATGGCGTTCGCGTATTTCCTCGCCCATGCGCCGCAGGGTTTCTATCCGGCGCAGAACGGCGGGGTGGCGGCGATCCTGTTCTGCTTCGTCTTCCTGTATCTGGCGGCGGCCGGCGCGGGCCCGGTGGCGCTGGACGCCAAGCGCGCCTGATCCGGCAGGCGGCGGCCCCACCCCGGGGCCGCCGATGACACCCAGCCACCGCTGCAAGCTTGCGCAGACTGTTGCGCGTGCCGTAACGGTCGGGCCATGGGCGAACTCGAATCCATCCGGGTGTTCCTGGCCGTCGCGGAACAGGAAAGCTTTGCCGGGGCCGGGCGCCAGCTGGGGCTGACCCCGGCCTCGGTCACCCGCACCATCGCGGCGCTGGAACAGCGGCTGGGGGTGCAGCTGCTGGTGCGCACCACGCGGCAGGTGGCGCTGACCGCGGCGGGCGCGGTCTATGCCGCGCGGGTGGCGCCGCTGGCGCAGGGGCTGGCCGAGGCGGCCGAGGACACGCGCGAGGCGCAGGGCATCGCCTCGGGGCGGATCCGGGTCAGCGCCCCGATCTCGCTGGGGCTCAAGGTGCTGCCGGCGGTGCTGTCGCAATTCGCCGCACTTTACCCTGACACCCATGTGGCGCTGTCGCTGTCGGACGGCTTCGTCGACATCGTGGAGGGGGACTACGACCTGGCGATCCGCATCTCGGGGCCGCCGGGCGACAAGTCGACCATCTGGCGCAAGGTCTGCCCGGTGCCGCGGCTGCTGGTCGCCGCCCCGGGCTATCTGGCCCGCAACGGCACCCCGCAAACCCCCGAGGATCTGTCGCGCTTCAGCTGCCTGAGCTACGGCCCCGAGGCGCGGACCGAGGTGTGGGAGCTGTCGCGCGGCCCCGCCCGCCGCGCGCACAAGGCGCGGGGCCGGTTCAGCACCGACAACGGCGACCTGCTGGCCCGGCTGGTCTTGCAGGGCGAGGGCATCGCGCTGCTGCCGCGCTTCATGGTCGAGGAGGCGCTGGCCGCGGGCGAGCTGGTGCAGCTGCTGCCCGACTGGTCGGCGCCCTCGATCTGGCTGACGCTGTTCTATCCGCCCTACGAGCGGCTGCCGCTGCGCGTCGCTACCTTTTCCGATTTCTTCGAGACCTATGTGAAGGAAACCCGGCCGCTGTAGCGCCAGCCCCGCGGCACCGGTTTCCGGCGTGACCTTCAGCCCAAGCGCGGGAATGGCCGGCTCAGCCCCTGGGCGCCGGCCAGGCCGAAGCGCCAGGGCAGGTCCTGCGCCCTGCTGATGCCGATACGAGGTCCGACCAGCAGCTTGGGGGACGCCACCGGCAGGGTGATCGAGAAATCCCCGCCGTCGAAGGGCGCGCCATCGTCATCCATGTCCAGCCCCAGCGCCTGCGCCAGCCGCCCGGGCCCGCTGCACAACGGCCCACGGCCCCGCCGCGCCTGCATGAGCTCGATGCCGGTGCCCGGGGCCAGCGCCCGGATCAGCACCGCCTCGCCCGCCTGCGCCACCACGTTGAGGCAAAGATGGATCCCGTAGGACCGATACACATAGACATGGCCCGCCGGTCCGAACATCGACGCATTCCGCGGCGTCGGCCCGCGAAAACTATGCGAGGCCGGATCGTCGCGGCCGTAAGCCTCGGTCTCGATGACGATGCCGCCGGCGCCGCGGACGACAAGCCGGGCCCCGATCAGCCGCCGCGCCAGCGCAACCGCGTCCAGACCGGCAATCTGCTGTGGGAAGGAACTGTCGGGCACGGCCGCAAACTGTCCGAAATCGGGGCTTCCTTCAAGAGGCACAGCCGGAAGGGAAGAATGTGGTGATCCTCGTTGCACCGGCAGCTCGAAAGTCGTCATCGCCTCGACCAACTCGTTCACCTCCGGCTTACCCCGCCCAAAGCTGCACGCGACGCGATCAGCACCGCTGCCAACAGCCTATCCGACGCAGGCCCCCCGGCTTGCGCCTGCCGCCGCTTCCCTGCCAGACTGCGCGCAATCCACGGAACGATCCCACGGCGAAGCGGACAGATATGAAGACATCGCGGTTTTTCATCATCAACGCCGGCGCGGGGGCGCATGACAACATCACGCTGCGGGGCTACCGGATCCTGCAACAGGCGGATCTGGTCATCGCCTCGGACAGCCAGCGCAAGCGCTTTGCCGACGAGCTGGCCGGCAAGCAGGTGATCGACGGCGGCCATGGGCTGTTCGACGATCTCGCCCTGCGCCGTCTCGACCCTGATGAGGCGGCCAGGCAGCAGGATGCGATCCGCCAGCGGATCGAGGCCGCCCATGCGGCGGGGCAGACCATCGTCCTGCTCGAATCCGGCGATGCGGCGCTGTTCAGCCCCTATCGCGGCTATCTGTCCGCGTTCCGCCACCTGCAGCCGGAACTGGTCCCCGGCGTGTCCAGCTTCAACGCCGGCAATGCGGCGCTGGCGCAGTCGCTGCTGCACGACCAGAACCAGCGCCTGCAGCTGAGCGGGCTTGCCGCCTTCATGGAGGCCGGCCGCGACTGCCTGCCCGACAGCTGGGTGCTGTTCTGCATGGGCCTCGACCTGCCGCGGCTGATCGCCAAGGCGCGCGAGCTTTACCCCGCCGACACGGCGATGGCGCTGGTGCTGAACGCGGGCTATCCCGACTGCGAGGTGATCCGGTGCAGCGTGGGCGATCTGGACCGGCTCGCGGACCGCGAGATCGCCTTTCCCTATTGCCTGATCTACATCGGGCTCGACGACCGAAGCTGAGCCGGCTCAGCCCACCGGCACCACCAGCACCGCGCCGCCGCGCGCCGACAGGGCAATCCGCCCTTGGGTCAGCAACAGCGCCTCGTTGCCGAAGACCTCGGCGCGCCAGCCCGACAGCGCCGGCACGTCGCGCACCCCGGACGCGATCGCGTCCAGATCGGAAGCCGAGGCGATCAGCTTGGGCGCCACCCCGGCCGCATCGGCCTTGGCCTGCAACAACACCCGCAGCAGCTGCGACAGCGCCGCATTGCCGGGCAGGCCGGGCTGGTCGGGAACGGGCTTGGGCAGGTCGCTGGTCTCGACCCCGGCCTTGATCGCGGCCAGGATCCCCTGCGCGATCTCGCCCCGCCGCGCCTCGCGCAGCAGCAGCCGCGACTTGCCCAGATCCTCGTCCGTCAGCGGCTTGGCCGAGGCCAGCTCGATCAGCGCATCGTCCTTGAACACGCGCGAGCGCGGCACGTCCCGGGTCTGGGCGTAGGTTTCGCGGAACCGCGCCAGTTCCCGCACCACCGCCAGGAACCGCGGCGAGCCCGAGCGCGTGCGCACCCGCGCCCAGGCCTCGTCCGGGCGGGTGATGTAGGTTTCGGGATCGACCAGCGCCGCGGCCTCTTCCGCCACCCAGGAGTCGCGGCCGGTCTTTTTCAGCTGGGCCGACAGATACTCATAGATCGCCCGCAGATGGGTCACATCGGCCAGCGCATATTCCGCCTGCGCCTGCGTCAGCGGCCGGCGCGACCAGTCGGTGAAGCGCGAGGATTTGTCCAGCGGCTGCCGGACGATGCGCTTGACCAGCGTTTCATATCCCGCCTGCTCGCCAAAGCCGCAGACCATCGCCGCGACCTGGGTGTCGAACAGCGGGTCGGGAAACACCCCGGCATCGTGGAAGAAGATTTCCAGATCCTGCCGCGCAGCGTGGAAGACCTTGACCGTGGCGGTGTGTCGGAACAGGTCGTAAAGCGGCTCGAGCGACAGCCCCTCGGCCATGGGGTCGACCAGCACCGCCGGCCCCCCTGCCGCCTTGGGCCCCGAGGCCGGCGGCAGCGCCATCTGGACCAGGCACAGCCGGGAATAATAGGTCCGTTCACGCAGGAACTCGGTATCCAGCGTGACATAGGGTTGCGCCTTGGCGAGTTCGCAGAACGCAGCAAGTTCGTCGGTCGTGGTGATGATGCGCGGTTCTGCGGCCATCGTTTTCCTCGGGATGGGCGGGGCATCCGCCAGTGGACATGCGCCGTGCTCTATGCCGATCCGGCGCCGGATTCCAGCAGGTGTTTCCGACAGCTTGCGCAAGGGCCCTGAAGGACGGTTGACGGCGGCAGCCGCGCGGCGTTGCATGAAGGCCCATCGCAGACGAGGCCCTCCATGCTGACCATCCACGGCGTCACCCGCTCGCGCGCCTCGCGCGTCGTCTGGCTTTGCCACGAACTCGGCCTGCCCTTCCGGCAGGTGCCGGTGATCCAGGCCTATCGGCTGGGCAGCCCGCAGGCGCCGGGTGCGGCCGTGAACACCCGCTCGCCCGCGTTCCTGGCGCTGTCGCCCGCCGGCACCATCCCGGTGATCGAGGATGACGGGCTGGTGCTGTCGGAATCGCT
Source organism: Paracoccus sp. SJTW-4 (assembly GCF_047716885.1). Classification (NCBI taxonomy): domain Bacteria; kingdom Pseudomonadati; phylum Pseudomonadota; class Alphaproteobacteria; order Rhodobacterales; family Paracoccaceae; genus Paracoccus; species Paracoccus sp. SJTW-4. Next base: position 1,168,828 of record NZ_CP136681.1, read on the forward strand.
GGCCTGCACGCTGTATCTGGCGCGCAAGCACGGCGGGCCGCTGGCGCCGGTTGATGCCGCCGAGGATGCGCTGATGCTGCAATGGTCGCTTTACGCCGCCACCGCGATCGAGCCCGAGTCGCTGACCATCCAGATGCTGCACCGCCCCGGCCAGTCCCAGCCGGCCGAGGACGCCACCCTTGTCGCCGACGCCGCCGAGCGGCTGGTCCGCCCGATGAAGGTGCTGGAGGATCGCCTGTCCCGCCATAGCCATCTGGTCGGCGACCGCTTCACCGTCGCCGATCTGAACGTCGCGGAAATCCTGCGCTATGCGCAGGGCTACGGCGCGCTGATGCAGCAGTTCCCGGCGGTGCAGGCGTGGCTGTCCGCCTGCCAGACCCGCGACGGCTTTCGGCAGATGTGGGCCGCGCGCGAGGCCGAGGCCCCCTGAGCCCGCCATTGAAATACCCACTGCAATATGCAATATAAAGGACACAACCCTGCCGGAGTGCTCGCCATGACCCGCCTTCTGACCAACCACATCGCCACGATCACCGAGCTGCGCGAGCCGCACAAGGTGCTGGAACGCTCGGGCGGCAAGCCGGTGGCGATCCTGCGCAATTCGGCGGTGGTGGGGTATCTGGTGCCCGAGGCCGCCACCGAACCTGAACCGCGTTACGCCACCCTGGATGAGGTGCGCGCCGTCATGGAGCGGCGTCGCGCCATCAACCAACCGGTCCTGGATTACCTGAAAGACAAATGAGCTTCGTATTTCTGACGGTCGAAACCGTCGAGGCGATTCATGATGCGGTGCTCAATCCCGGCGAATTGCAGGGCCGCGCCATGGGCAAGTCGCTGGAGAGCGCGCTGGCGCGGGTGGACAACCGCATTCTGTATGGGCTGGTCGGGGATGTGTTCGACCTGGCGGCGCTTTACGCCATGGCGATCGCGCGCGGGCATTGCTTCAACGATGCCAACAAGCGGACCGCTCACCAGGCGATGGATGTCTGCCTGGCGCTGAACGGGATCGAGATGGTCTGGAACCACGAAGATATCGGCCAGCAGATCATCGCCCTCGCCCAGGGCCTCATTGACGACGGCCATCTGGCGGACTGGCTGCGCGACCGGGCTTGACGCCACGTCCCGCGCCCCCGGCAGCGGCGGGTTGCCCCGCCCTGCCCCGTCGTGGCATGACGCCCCATAATCACGAGCAGGCAGATCCGATGTCCGACGACCTTCTTTCGGGTGCGCAAGCCGCCTCCGACAGCTATTCCGCCGCCTCGATCGAGGTGCTCGAGGGGCTCGAGCCCGTCCGCAAGCGCCCCGGCATGTATATCGGCGGCACGGACGAACGCGCGCTGCACCATCTGGTCGCGGAAATCCTCGACAACGCCATGGACGAGGCCGTCGCCGGCCACGCCAGCCGCATCGAGGTCGAGCTGCACGGCAACGGCAGCGTCACCGTGCGCGATAACGGCCGCGGCATCCCGATCGACCCGCACCCGAAGTTCCCCGGCAAATCGGCGCTCGAGGTGATCCTGTGCACGCTGCACGCCGGCGGCAAGTTCTCCGAAGGCGCGTACCAGACCTCGGGCGGGCTGCACGGGGTCGGCGCCTCGGTGGTGAACGCGCTGTCGGACCGCATGGTGGTCGAGGTTGCCCGCAACCGCGAGCTGTGGCGGCAAGGCTTCAGCCGCGGCATCCCGCAGGGGCCGGTGGAAAAGATCGGCCCCGCCCCGAACCGCCGCGGCACCACCGTGATCTTTCATCCCGACGAGCAGATCTTCGGCCACCACCGGCTGAAGCCCGCGCGGATGATGCGGATGGTCAAGTCCAAGGCCTATCTGCATTCCGGCGTCGAGATCCGCTGGAAGACCGAGATCGACGACGGCGAGACCCCGCTGGAAGCGACTTTCCATTTCCCCGGCGGGCTGGCCGATTACCTGTCCGAACAGCTGGGCAGCGCCACCACCTATGCCGAGCGCCCCTTTGCCGGCGCCGTCGAGTTCCGCGAGCGGTTCAATGTTCCCGGCAAGGTCGAATGGGCGATCAACTGGACGCCCTCGCGCGACGGCTTCATCCAGTCCTATTGCAACACCGTGCCCACCCCCGAGGGCGGCACCCACGAGGCCGGGTTCTGGACCGCCATCCTCAAGGGCATCCGCGCTTACGGCGAGCTGACCAAGAACCGCAAGGCCGAAAACATCACCCGCGACGACCTGCTGACCGGCGGCTGCGCACTGGTGTCGTGCTTCATCTCGGAACCCGAATTCGTCGGCCAGACCAAGGACCGCCTGGCCACCGCCGAGGCCGCGCGGCTGGTCGAGGGCGCGGTGCGCGACCATTTCGACAACTGGCTGGCCGCCGACACCAAATCCGCGGGCGCGATCCTCGATTTCCTGGTGCTACGGGCCGAGGAACGCCTGCGCCGCCGCCAGGAAAAGGAAACCGCCCGCAAATCCGCCACCCGCAAGCTGCGGCTGCCGGGCAAGCTGGTGGATTGTTCGGGCAACACCCGCAAGGGCACCGAGCTGTTCATCGTCGAAGGCGACAGCGCCGGCGGTTCCGCCAAATCGGCGCGTGAGCGCACCACCCAGGCGATCATGCCGATCCGCGGCAAGATCCTGAACGTGCTGGGCGCCTCGTCCTCCAAGATGGGGCAGAACCAGGAAATCGCCGATCTGTGTCAGGCGCTGGGGGTGGGCATGGGCTCGCGCTTCAACGTCGATGACCTGCGGTATGACAAGATCATCATCATGACCGACGCCGACGTCGACGGCGCCCATATCGCCAGCCTGCTGATGACCTTCTTCTTTACCCAGATGCGGCCGCTGATCGACAAGGGGCACCTGTATCTGGCCTGTCCGCCGCTTTACCGCCTGACCCAAGGCGCGCGCCGGGTCTATGTCGCCGACGACGCCGAGAAAGAAGCGTGGCTGGCCAAGGGCCTTGGCGGCAAGGGCAAGATCGACGTGCAGCGCTTCAAGGGTCTGGGCGAGATGGACGCCAAGGACCTGAAGGAAACCACGATGAACCCGGCCAGCCGCAAGCTGATCCGCGTCAGCATCGACGACGACGAGGGCGGCGAGACCGCCGATCTGGTCGAGCGGCTGATGGGCAAGAAACCCGAGCTGCGCTTCCAGTACATCCAGGAAAACGCCCAGTTCGCCGAGGATCTGGATGTTTAGCGATGAGCCAGTTGCCGTTCAAATTGATGACTATTTCATCATTGAACGGGGTGGAATTACATTTATGGCCCGTCATCCGCTCCTTGTCGACCTTGCGTGCGACTTGGCTCGAGGGCTTCCACCCGACATCTCGTTGCGCGGGACGGTGGCTGTGGGAATACACAACTTCCGCCCAAGGAGCATCAAAGGCCCTCTCATCGGAATTCAAACAGAGCATTACCTTGATGCCAACGGGCAAGAAATGTTCCTGACTGTGAGCGACTGGAAGAAGAAAAAATTTCTGTGGCGCTTCGACTACATATTGGATATCTCACTCAACAATCCTTGTGCATATAAATTTTTCTGGCCAGGAAAACATAAGAAGCTGTTTTTTGGTCCTTATATATTTCCTGCATCACCCGTGAGACGATCAAAGCAAGGGAGCGGCGTAGCTTTTATCGGCGCAATAAATGAGCGCCGGAAGCAAATACTCAGCTCCCTAAACGACGTCACTATAATCGCCCCCAACACTTGGGGAATGGATCTGCATCGCATACTCCAAGATTCGGAAGCGGTTCTGAACATCCATTACATCGACAGCGTGGTGACCGAGGCGCCGCGGCTGCTGAAAGCCTATCTTGCCGGCAAGCCCGTGGTCTCCGAAGCTCTGGCCGAGCCCATCAAGATGGGACGCCACGCAATCCCGCTCGGCGAAGATTACGACGCGGCACGGCTGGATGCGGTGTTCGACGCCTTCGATCACGAGATCGCCCGCAAGTTCCGCTTCGTCGACTTCCTGGAAAAAACCCTTGCATGACGCCCCGCCCCGCAAGCCCTCGATCGCCCTGACCGCCGCCCATGTCGCCCGGGTCGCGCCGGGGGATGGGCCGTTGCATACGCCGGGCTGGCGGATGCTTGAGGATCACGACCTTGATCTGCTAGCGGACCGGCTGACCCGCGACCGGCCGCGGCCGATTCCGGTGTTTGCCTATGGCTCGCTGATCTGGAACCCCGGCTTTGACGTGCAGGCGCGGCGGCGAGCGACGGCGCTGGGGTGGCATCGCAGCTTTTCGATCTCGCTCGATCATTTCCGCGGCTCGCCGGACCGGCCGGGGCTGATGCTGGCGCTGGATTCGGGCGGGCAATGCGAAGGGGTGCTGCTGGACATCGCCGAAGGGTCCGAGCAGCAATCCCTGCGCGCGATCCTGCGGCGCGAGCTGGTGGCGCATGAGCTGGCCGCCAACGCCGCCTGGATCGACGTGGAAACCGAGGCCGGCCGCGGGCAGGCGCTGACCTTTTACGCAGGCCCGGTCGGCACGCAACTTGCGATGCTGTCGGTCGAGGAACAGGCCCGGAGGCTGGCACGCGCCGCCGGGGCCGCCGGGACGGGCGCCGAATATCTGCTGCGCACCGTGCACGGGCTGGCCGAACACGGCATCCACGACCCCTATATCTGGCGACTGCAACAACTGGTGGCCGAGGAAATCGACGCCCTCGGGCCACAAGCCTAAACGGTTATTGCTGCATCCGCTCCAGATGCCTGGTCAGCGCCACCAGCCGCGCGGGCGTCGGCGTCGGCACCCCGTCGCCGGCGTCGAACAGCACCGTCGGCCCCTCGCGCAGTTCCTGCCCGAACTGGGGCATGGAGCTGTCGCTCATCCCCATGGTATAGCCGTCGATGCGGTTCATCACCCGCAGCCGCGGGAAGCTGCCGCCGTTGTCCCGCGCCAGCAGCGTCAGGTCGGTGGCCGGCGGGCGCAGCCCCCGTGCCGCCGGCCCGTCGCCCTTGCCCGCAGGCCCGTGGCACGAGGCGCAGAACTGCGCGTAATCCGCCGCGCCGGTGTCGGGCACCGGGGGCGTGCAGGCGGCCAGCGCCGCGCAGGCGCCCAGCACGGCCAGCGAAGTCAGGGGAAGTTTCATCCGCGATCCCTCGTTTTGACCGCGAGTGTCGCAAGCCCCGCCGCCGACGGCAAGGGGCTTGGCGCACGGCGGGCGGAAAAGCGTCAGCCCAGCCGGAATACCCTGTCCATGCGCGAAGCCAGCTCGAGGTTGTGGGTGGCGATCAGCGCCGACAGCCCGGTTTCGCGCACCAGCGCCATCAGCATCCCGAACACCAGATCCGAGGTTCCGGGGTCCAGGTTCCCCGTCGGCTCGTCCGCCAGCAGCAGCGAGGGCGCGTTGGCCAGCGCCCGGCAGAACGCCACCCGCTGCTGTTCGCCCCCCGACAGCGCCGCCGGGCGGTGACCCGCGCGCGCCGACAGCCCCACGCGGTCGAGCAGCCCCCGCGCCCGCTCGCGCGCCGCCCGTTCCGGCACCCCGTTGGCCAGCTGCGGCAGCACGATGTTTTCCACCGCGGTGAACTCGGGCAGCAGGTGGTGGAACTGATAGACGAAGCCCAGCTCGCGCCGCCGCGCCTCGGTGCGCCTGCGGTCCGACAGCCCGGTCATGTCGCGCCCGTTCAGCACCACGCGCCCCGCGTCGGGGGTGTCCAGCAGCCCGGCGATATGCAGCAGCGTCGATTTCCCCGCGCCCGAGGGCGCGACCAGCGCCACCACCTCGCCGCGGGCGACCGACAGGTCCAGCCCGCGCAGCACCTCGACGGCGGCAGGGGTGCCGGGGTTGTAGGTCTTGGCGATCGCTTCCAGCCGCAGGACCTCATTCATAGCGCAGCGCCTCGACCGGGTTCATCCGTGCCGCGCGGCGGGCCGGAAAGATGGTGACGATGAACGAGAGCGTCAGCGACAGCCCCACCGCCCGGGCGATATCGATGCCGCGCAGCTCGGCCGGCAGGCGGTAGATGCCGCGCACGGACGGGTCCCACGCGCCCCCGCCCGACAGGTAGTTCACCCCGGCCATGATGCTGTCCACGTTCAGCGCCAGCGCCACCCCCAGCACCACCCCGGCCAGCGTGCCCAGCACCCCGGTAAAGGCGCCGCACAGGAAGAACACCCGCAGTACCGCGCCCTCGGTCAGGCCGATGGTGCGCAGGATGCCGATGTCGCGGCCCTTGTTCTTGACCAGCATGATCAGCCCCGAGGTGATGTTCATCGACGCGATCAGCACCAGCACCGACAGGATGACGAACATCACGTCATCCTCGATATCCAGCGCCGACAGGAACGCGCCCGAGGCATCGCGCCAGGTCCAGACCATGCTGCCCGGCAGCGCCTCGATCAGCGCGGGCGTCAGCGCGTCGATCGCCTCGGGGGCGGCGGCAAAGACCTGGATCTCGTCCACTGCGCCCTCGCGGTTGAAATAGGACTGCGCCTCCTCCAGCGGCATGTAGATGCGGGTGCGGTCGATGTCGTAGCGCCCGGCCGAAAAGACATAGACGACCTTGTAGCTGCCGACCCGCGGCGTCACCCCGAACGGCGTCTGCGCGCCTTGCGGGGAAATCAGCTGCACCATGTCGCCGACCCCCAGCCCCAGCTCGCGCGCCATGCCGGCGCCCACGGCCACGCCCTCGCCAAAGGCGGTGATGTCGCCATAGCCGGTGGCGGGGTCGGCCACGCGGGGGATGGCGGCCAGATCCTCGGCGGACAGCCCGTAGACCTCGGCCACGCCGGAACGGTCGCCGGCGCTGGCCATCACCTGCCCGCGCACCACCGGATCGGCGCGCAGCACCCCCGGCAGCGCCGCGACCCTTGCCGCCACCTCGGCGTAATCCTCGATCACCCCGGCGACGGTATAGACCTCTTCGGTCAACTCGTTCCGGATCTGGCTGGGGGGCAGATAGAGCGTCGAATGCGCGTTGGCGCCCAGGATCGTGTCCACGAACTCGGCCCGGAACCCGGAACGGACCGCGAGCGTGGCGATCAGCGCCATCACCCCCAGCGCGATGCCGATCAGGCTGATCCAGGTCATCACCGAGACCCCGCCCTCGGCCCGCCTTGCGCGCAGATAGCGCCAGGCGATCATGAACTCGTAACGCGAAAACGGACGCGGGTTTGCCAAGGGCCGACCTTTCCAAAATCTCGCCATGGAATGGCTGCCGCCGCGGCGCGATGCAAGCCGACAACCGCGTGAGTGCGCGCGCTCTTTCTTCATCATGAAAATATCCCGCGGGATCGTCGTATACGACGATGGGGGCGCGAAGCCCCCGGCTCGCCTGCACGAACCCCGCGGCTTGCAGCCCGCCCGCCACGCTGCCACAACCGCGCCATGGCCAAGCCCGTCACCTCGTTCACCTGCACCGCCTGCGGCGCCAGCCACCGCAAATGGGCGGGGCGTTGTGAAGCCTGCGGCGAATGGAACTCGATCGTCGAGGAAGCGCCGCTGAGCCAAGGCCCCGGCCGCGGGCTGGGGGCGCAGCGCGGGCGCACCATCCCGCTGTCGGGCCTGTCCTCGACCGAGCCGCCGCCGCCGCGCACGCCCTCGGGCATCGCGGAACTCGACCGGGTGCTGGGGGGCGGGCTGGTGCCGGGCAGCGCCATTCTGGTCGGCGGCGACCCGGGGATCGGCAAATCCACGCTGATGCTGCAGGCCGCGGCCGCATTCGCCCGCGCCGGCAGCAACACCGTCTATGTCAGCGGCGAAGAGGCCGGCGCCCAGCTGCGGATGCGGGCGCAGCGGCTGGGGCTGGCGGATGCGCCGGTGCGGCTGGGGACCGAAACCGCGCTGCGCGACATCCTGACCACGCTCGACGCCGAACGCCCCGACGTGGCGGTGATCGATTCGATCCAGACCCTGTGGTCCGACACGGTCGAGGCCGCGCCGGGCAGCGTCGGCCAGGTCCGCGCCGCCGCGCACGAGCTTGTGACCTTCGCCAAGCGCAGCGGCGTCGCGGTCGTCATCGTCGGCCATGTCACCAAGGACGGCCAGATCGCCGGCCCCCGCGTGGTCGAGCACATGGTGGACACGGTGCTCTATTTCGAGGGCGAGCGCGGCCACCAGTTCCGCATCCTGCGCGCGGTCAAGAACCGCTTCGGCCCCTCGGGAGAGATCGGCGTGTTCGAGATGACCGGCGGCGGGCTTTCCGAGGTCGCCAACCCCTCGGCGCTGTTTCTGTCCGAACGCGGCGAGCCCGTCGCCGGCAGCGCGGTTTTCGCGGGAATCGAGGGCACTCGCCCGGTGCTGACCGAAATCCAGGCGCTGGTCGCGCCCTCGACGCTGGCCGCACCGCGGCGCACGGTGGTCGGGCTGGACAGCGGCCGCGTCTCGACCATTCTTGCGGTGCTCGAGGCCCGCTGCGGCATCCCCTTTGCCGGGCTGGACGTGTTCCTGAACGTGGCGGGGGGGATGCGGGTCGCGGAACCCGCCGCCGATCTCGCCATCGCCGCCGCGCTGCTGAGCGCGCGCGAGGATCACGCCCTGCCCGCCGATACCGTGCTTTTCGGCGAGATCAGCCTCTCTGGCGCGCTGCGCCCGGTGGGCCAGGCCGAAAACAGGTTGAAAGAGGCGCGGAAACTTGGTTTCTCACGCGCGATCCTGCCCGAGGTCCAGAAGGTCGAGGGCGGCGGCGGAATGGACCTGTCCCGGACCGCCGATCTGACGAGTTTCACGGGCGAGACCTTCGGCGCCGGATGACCGGGCCGGGCGACCGCTTTCGCTAGGCGGGGCCGCGGCGTGCTGCCGGCACCGGGCAAAAAGGGCTGACAGATGGACGGTTTCACCCTGATCGACGGCATCGTGGCGGCGGTCATCATCCTTTCGGCGATCCTCGCCTATTCACGCGGCTTCGTGCGCGAATCGCTGGCCATTCTGGGCTGGATCGGGGCGGCGGTGCTGGCCTTCGTCTTTGCCGGGGCGATGCGGCCGTTGATCGCGCAGATCCCCTATGTCGACAAGATCATCGCCGACAACTGCGAACTGGGGATGATCGCCGGTTTCGCGGTGGTGTTCGCGCTGGCGCTGGTGGTGTTTTCCATCCTGACGCCGCTGTTTTCCTCGGTCGTGCAGCGCTCGGCGCTGGGGGGCGTCGACCAGGGCATGGGCTTCCTGTTCGGGGTGGCGCGCGGGGTGCTGCTCGTGGTCATCGCCTTCATCGTCTATGACCGGGTGATGACCACCCAGCGGGTCGAGATGGTGGACCAGTCGCGCTCGGCGCAGGTGTTCCGGCAGATGAGCGGGCAGCTGAACGACCAGATCCCGCAGGATGCGCCGGGCTGGCTGGCCGCGCGGTTCGAGCAGCTGGTGCGCGACTGCGATGCGACCGGCACCACGGTGACGCCCGCGACTGCCACCCCCGCGCCTGCTGCGCCCGCCGCCCCCGCCGCACCGTCGGCGAACTGATCCCTTGTTAATCCGGCGCACAGCCGGGGCGTGACTTTTGCGCGCCGGCGCATTAGATACGGCACCGAAGGTCCGGGCGCCCGCGCGCGCCCCGCCGCCAGCCCCTGTTTTCCGAAAGCCAAGGCCCAGCCATGCAGCCCTTTCTAGCGGACCCCTTCGACAGTGACCGCCTGCACGAGGAATGCGGCGTCTTCGGCGTGATCGGCATGGCCGAGGCCGCCAATTTCGTGGCGCTGGGGCTGCACGCCCTGCAACATCGCGGGCAAGAGGCCGGCGGCATCATCTCGTATCACCCCGACAAGGGCTTCAGCAGCGCGCATCGCTTTGGCTATGTGCGCGACAATTTCACCAAGGCGTCGCTGATGGAGACGCTGCCGGGCGAGATCGCCATCGGCCATGTCCGCTATTCCACCGCCGGCGCCAAGGGCCCCGCGATCCGCGACATACAGCCGTTCTTCGGCGAGTTCGCGATGGGGGGCTGCGCCATCGCCCATAACGGCAACATCACCAATGCGGTCGCCCTGCGCCGCGAGCTGATCGAGCGGGGCTCGATCTTCCAGTCCGGCTCGGACAGCGAATGCATCATCCACCTGATGGCGCGCTCGATCCAGCGCTCGATCCCCGAGCGGATGAAGGACGCGCTGCGCCGCGTCGAGGGGGCGTTTTCCGTCATCGCCATGACCCGCACCAAGCTGATCGGGGTGCGCGATCCGCTGGGCGTGCGGCCGCTGGTGCTGGGGCGGCTGGCGGGGGGCGCCTACGCGCTGGCCTCGGAAACCTGCGCGCTGGACATCATCGGCGCCGATTTCGTGCGCGAGATCGAGCCGGGCGAGATGGTGGTGATCTCCAAGGGGCTGATCGAAAGCTCGCGCCCCTTCGGGCTGTCGGCGCCGCGGTTCTGCATCTTCGAGCACGTGTATTTCAGCCGCCCCGATTCGATCATCGGCGGCCGTTCCGTCTATGAGACCCGCCGCCAGATCGGCGTGGAACTGGCGCGCGAGGCCCCGGTCGACGCCGATCTGGTCTGCCCGGTCCCCGACAGCGGCACCCCGGCGGCCATCGGCTTTGCCCATGAAAGCGGGATCCCCTATGGGATGGGGATCATCCGCAACCAGTATGTCGGCCGCACCTTCATCGAGCCGACCGACCAGATCCGCAACATGGGCGTGCGGCTGAAGCTGAACGTGAACCGGGCGCTGGTCGCGGGCAAGCGGGTGGTGCTGGTGGACGATTCGGTGGTGCGCGGCACCACCTCGCGCAAGATGAAGGACATGATCCTGGACGCGGGCGCGGCCGAGGTGCATTTCCGCATCGCCTCGCCCCCCACCGCTTGGCCGTGTTTCTACGGCGTCGACACGCCGGACCGCGACAAGCTGCTGGCCGCGCGCATGTCGCCCGAGGAGATGCGCGACTGGATGGGGGTGGACAGCCTCGCCTTTGTCTCGCTGGACGGGCTTTACCGCGCGGTGGGCGAGGCTGGCGGTCGCAACGACCGCTGCCCGCAATATTGCGACGCCTGTTTTTCCGGCGACTACCCGGTCGCGCCCTTCGACCAGCTGCAGCGCGGCTTTCGCATGAAGCCCGACCCGCTGTCGGGCGATGCCGAGGCCCAGCCCGACCAGTCCGGGTATGAGCCCGTGGACCACACGTTGACCCCCAACAGCGCCACCCGCGCCGCCAGCTAGTAATCCATGATCGCCGCGATCAGGGCACCATAGCGGCGCTCGGTCTCGGCCTGCGCGGCGGCGACTTCGGGGATCGCCAGCAGCCGCGCGTATTCCGCGCGCAGGGCTTCGCCGTGGCGGTCGGAAAAGCCGGTATCGCGGATCCGCGCCCCGGCGATGCGGTCGAAATAACCCGAGGTGTGGCGGGCGTTCGCCTCGCCCATGGGCGCCGCCCCCCGGCCGCGGTCATGGCGCAGCAGGTACGAGGCCAGCGACTTGACCGCGTAATGGTTGTAATGGGCCAGCCCGTGGCGGATGTCCTCGACCGGCACGTTGCGCAGCACCTCCCACAGCTTGCCGCCCGGCGGGATCGCAAAGCGCGAACCGTCGGCGCGCAGCACGGTCAGCGCATCCTCGCCGCGGTAGCCGACCACCGAGTGGTTGTGGATCTGCCGGAACCGCCCCACTCCGCGCGCCAGGGTCTTGACCGGGCGGTTGGCGCCATGGCGCGCGGGCAGGCGCAGGGGGAACTGTTCCGTCACCAGCCCCGGCTGCCAGCGCGGGTCGCGGCTGGTGCCGAAGGTCAGCGGGTTCAGCATGATGATGTCGTCGCCCGCATCGGCCTGCGCGGTCAGATCCTGCACACGCCCGCCGCCGGTGGTCACGTCCAGGAACTCGTCCGCATCCAGCACCATCAGCCAGTCAGCCGCATCCAGCCCGTGGCGGCGGCGGATTCCGGCATAGGCGGAATGCTGCGGCAGCTCGCCCGGCTTGACCCGGTTGCGGTAATGGGTGATCGCGCCCGCCCGGTCCAGCGCGTCCAGCAGCAGGTCGGTGCCGTCGCGGCAGTCGTTCGAGGCGATGAAGATGCGGTCGAAGCCGATGGCGCGGTGATGGGCCACGAACTCCAGCACGAACGGCCCCTCGTCGCGCATCGAGCACATCAGCACATGGCCGCGCGCGCCGCTGGCGGCTCCTCCGGGCGCGGATGGATCGTCCGGGGGCGTGGCTTGGTCCTGCATGGCTGCCCTGCTGCTGCGGATGGCGCGCAGGCGTCAGCCCGGCGGCGCGGTCCCGTCCGGGTCGGCGCTGCGTTCGGATTCGGCCTTGGCCTGCCGGACGATCGAGTTGAACAGGTCCTGAACCTCGCTGTCGGACAGGTCGTCCACGGTGGTTCCGGGCGGCAACAGGGCTTCCACGGCGTTGCGGGTAGGGTGATGCATGTTCTGCGCTCGAATGACTTGGAATGCTGCGCGGGCTGGACCCGCGCGCCGGATTGGCCGCCCGACATTCGAAATCTTATCCAAGCACCCGCGGCGACCCAAGGCGGCACCCCGGCCGGGAACCATCACAAAACCGTGGCCGGCGGGAACCCGCCGGCCTGACGCTGCGTTACCGGCCTGCGGACGGGGATTCCCCCGCCCGCGGCTGGCGGGGTCAAAGCCCCAGTTCAGCCTCGACCTCGCCCAGCGATTTCTCGACGATCTCGAACATCTCGTCGGCCTGGACGCGGGTGATGATCAGCGGCGGGCAGAACCCGACGCTGTCGCCCATGTTGCGCGAGATCAGCCCGTTGCGCTGCATCGCCGCGTTCATCATCGCGCCCAGCCGGCCGACGGTGGTGACGGATTTCGCCGCCTTGTCCTCGACCAGCTCGACTGCCGCGATCAGCCCGACGCCGCGCACCTCGCCCACCAGCGGGCGGTCGGCCAACGTCGCCAGCCGGGCGCGGAAATGCGCACCCACCTCGCGCGCGTTCGCCACCAGATCGTTGTCCTGGATGATCGCCAGGTTTTCCAGCGCCACCGCCGCCCCCAGCGGGTGGCCGCCGCCGGTAAAGCCGTGGCCAAAGGTGCTGATCCGGTCGCTTTCATCCGCGATCGGGTCATAGAAGCGCTCGTTCATCACGATGGCGGAGAACGGCACATAGCTCGAGGTGATCTGCTTGGACAGCACCATCACATCGGGCCGGATCCCGTAGAGGGTCGAGCCGAACATCTCGCCGGTGCGGCCAAAGCCGCAGATCACCTCGTCAGCGACGAACAGGATGTCGTATTTCGCCAGCACCGCCTGGATCTTGTCGAAATAACCGCGCGGCGGCACCACCACGCCCCCCGCGCCCATCACCGGCTCGGCCCAGAAGGCGGCGACGGTATCGGGTCCCTCGCGCAGGATCAGCGCCTCGAGTTCCTCGGCGCAGCGGGTGGCGAACTGCTCCTCGCTTTCGCCCTCGCGGCCCTCTTTCCAGTAATGCGGGCAGGTGGTGTGCAGCACCCGCTCGATCGGCAGGTCGAAAGAGCGGTGGTTGTAGGGCAGCCCGGTCAGGCTGGCCGCGGCGATGGTGACGCCGTGATAGCCACGGATGCGCGAGATGACCTTTTTCTTTTCCGGCTTGCCCAGCGCGTTCGAGCGGTACCACACCATCTTCAGCACGGTGTCGTTCGCCTCGGACCCCGAGTTGGTGTAGAACACCTTGCTCATCGGCACCGGCGCGATGGCGACCAGCTTTTCGGCCAGCTCGATGGCGGGGCCGTGGCTCTTGTGGCCGAAATTGTGATAGAAGGGCAGTTTCTCCAGCTGCCGCATGGCCGCGTCGATCAGCCGGCGGTCCTTGAAGCCGACGCCCACGCTCCACAGCCCGGCCATGCCCTCGATATAGCGGTTGCCGTTGTTGTCGCGGACATGGATGCCCTCGCCGTCCTCGATGATCATCGGGCCGATCTCGGCGTGGCGGCGGGCGTTGGTATAGGCGTGGAAGTGATGCGCGATGTCCTTCGCCTCGGGGGTGTCGGCGAAATTGGTCAGGTCATCCATGTCGTGCGGTCCTGTCGTGCGGTGCAGTTGGGGCGGCGGTGCCACCGGCAGCCATGCGCCCTGGGCGCGCCGCTGTCGAGCCCCGAGTGCTTGACCAAGGTTTGATCCGGTGCAAACCATGGCCCAAAACCGGGGGGAACGGCTCATGCCGCATCAGCGCATGTTCCGCGGCAGGCTGTCCGACATCGACATCGCCAGCCTGCGCGAGTTCATCGAGATCGTCGAGGCCGGCGGCATCACCGCCGCCGAAGGCCGGCTGGGCAAGGGAAAATCCGCGATCAGCCTGGGGCTGTCACGGCTGGAATCGCGACTTTCCATGCGCTTGTGCGAACGCGGCCGGTCCGGGTTCCGGCTGACCGAACAGGGGCAGATGGTGCATTCCGCCGCCGTCGAGCTGATGGCCGAGATCGCCCGGTTCAGCGATTTCATCGGCGCCGCCGCCAGCCGGCTCGAGGACGAGATCGCCATGTTCGCCGACGACAGCTTCCTGTTCGAGTTCGGCGAGCCGCTGGCCCGCGCCATCGCCCGGATGCATGATCGTTACCCGAATCTGGAACTGAACCTGCGGATGACCTCGCCTGACCAGATCCTCGCCTCGGTGCTGGAAGGGTCGGCCGATCTGGGGTTCACCGCGCTGATCGCCCCCAACAAGGCGCTGGTCGCCACCCCCGTCTGCAAGGAGCGGATGGGCATCTTCTGCGGGCGCGAACATCCGCTGTTTGCCCGCGACGACGCGGCGCTAACCATGGACGAGCTGCGCCGCCACGGTTTCGTCGCCGCCGAGGTCGCGCAGGAGCCAGCGTTTTCCGATTTCCTCGGCGGGTTCCGCATCGCCGCCACCGCCCCCACCATCCTGTCGCGGATGGTGCTGGTGCTGTCCTCGCGCTATCTCGGCTCGCTGCCGCTGGCCTTTGCCGCGCCCTGGGTGGAACGCGGCGAGGTGCGCGAGATCGCGGTCCCCGGCAGCCGCGGCGCCAACACCTGCTATCTGATCCACCGCCGCGCACGGCCGCTGGGGCTGGGCGGCTCGATCTTGCGCAGCATGATCCTGGACGAGTTCGCGCGCGAAGCCGCGGGCTGAGCCCCCTTCTGTCCCGCCGTCCCGCCTGTATGCTGCCCCAGACCCCGCCGCGAGAGCCGCCCATGACCCGCATCCTGCAGATTTCCGACCCTCATATCGGCGTGCCCGGCCGGCTGCTGGGCGGGATGATCGACACCGCCGCCGCGCTGAGCCGCACGGTGGAGTGGATCGCCCGCAACCTGCGCGCCATCGGCCCGGTCGACGCGGTGATCGTCACCGGCGATCTGGTCGAATCCGGCCGCCCCGAGGAATACGCGCATTTCCTGCGGCTGATCGCGCCGCTGCCGCTGCCGTGGTTCGCCATCCCCGGCAACCACGACAACCGCGAGGTGATGCGAGAGGCGTTTTCCCATCTGCACTGGATGCCCGACCACGGCGCGATCAACCTGCATCTGCAATTCGACCGGCTGGACGTGGTGGCGCTGGACAGCCACGTCCCCGGCGCGGGCCACGGAATCCTGGGCAACGGCACGCTAGGGTTCCTCGACCGGGCGCTGGACACTGCCGGGCGGCGGCCGGTGCTGGTGGCGGTCCACCACCACCCGTTCCGCTCCGGGATCAAGGCCATGGACGCGCTGGCGCTGCTGTCGCCGGAACCGCTGCTGGCCGGGCATCGCGCCGGGGCGCAGCTGGTCTGCGGGCATCTGCACCGCGCGGTGACAACGGTGGCGGCGGGGGTACTGTGCCTCAGCTGCCCCAGCCCGTCGCACGCGGTGGCGCTGCGACTGCAACCCGAGCAGCCGCTGGCGCTGATGCTGGAACCGGGCGCGATCATGCTGCATTGCGCCGAGGAGGGCGCGATCCGCTCGCATCTGGTGCCGACCGCCCCCGCCCCCGGCCCGATCGAGGCCGGGGCTTGAAGCCTAGCCGCCCTGCCCCGCCGGGATGTGGATATGGGGCGCTGCCGCCTGCACGATGGGGTCGGCGGCGGCGCCGGCGCGCAGCGCCTCGATCAGTTGCGCGCGCATCCGATAGGTCCAGAAATCATTGATATGCCCAGCCACCGCCAGCTCGGGCTGGCCGGGCTGGCTGCGGAAGAAATCGGCGATCTGGGTCGCCATGCGGATCAGCTTGTCGGGCATGTCACGCGCTCCTGATGCGCTGGGGGTGGGTGTAAAGGTCGAAGCTGCCCGCACGGGCGCGCCCGATCAGGGTCAGGCCGGCGGCCTCGGCCCAGTCGATGGCCAGCCGCGTAGGGGTGCTGGCGCCGGCCAGCAGGCCCGCACCAATACGCGCGGTCTTCTGCACCAGATCGACCGACAGGCGCGAGGTCATCGTGATGATCCCGCCGCCGGGGTCGATGCCGCGCGCCGCCAGCGCGCCCACCAGCTTGTCCAGCGCATTGTGGCGGCCGACATCCTCGCGCACCAGCGTAACCTCGGGCGACCAGAAACCGGCGGCGTGGATCGCGGGGGTGTCGCGCCAGCGGCGCTGCCCCTCGGCCAGCGCCTGCATGGCCAGGGCGATGTCACCGGGGGTGGCGGTATAACCGGCGGCCACCGGCAGCACCGGCGGCAGCGCCGCGGCGATGCTGTCGACGCCGCAAAGCCCGCAGCCGACTGGGCCGACCATGCTGCGCCGGCGTTCGGCCAGACCGGCGGCAAGACCCGGGCGCAGCCACAGCCGGGTTTCCAGCGCCGGCAACCCGGGCAGCGCCGCGGGCGGCGCCACCGCCGCCACCTGCGCATCAGTCACGTCGCCCACGGCCGCAATCAGCCCCTCGGTCAGCGCGAACCCCAGCGCGAGGTCGTCCAGATCATGCGGCGTCGCCATCAGCACCGCCTGGCTGGTGCCGTCCACGACAATGGCGACCGCAGCTTCCTCGGGCGGGGCGGGCGCGTCGGAGAGGTCCCAGCCCGCGCCCGACCAGCGCCGCAGCGGGGACGCAGAGGCGGCCGGTCCGGCCGGCACTGCCGGACCGGCCGCGCGGGAAACCACCCCGCCTGGCCCTGCGCCTTCGGTTGCACCCGCCCTGCCGTCCGGGGACGGCGTTGCCTCACCCAGCGGGAACGCATCCGAAGCCCTGCCGCCCCCGAAAGGGGACGGATCGTTGTCTTTCACGGCGTCGCGGCGCGCGGTTGCGCCTGCGCCGGTCATTCCGCCGCCGGCAGGATGCGCCGCGACAGCTCGGCGTGGCGGGCATAGCTTTCCTGCCACTCGCTCGGCCCGTTCGAGGGGCTGACCTGCACCGCCGTCACCTTGAACTCGGGGCAGTTGGTGGCCCAGTCGGAACTGTCGGTGGTCACCACATTGGCCTGGGTGCCGGGGTGGTGGAAGGTGGTGAACACCACCCCCGGCGCCACCCGTTCCGTCACCTCGGCGCGAAGGGTGGTTTCCCCGGCACGGCTGGCCAGCCGCACCAGATCGCCCTGGCGGATGCCGCGGTTCTCGGCGTCGTGGGGGTGGATCTCGAGCACATCCTCGGGGTGCCAGACGGTGTTGTCGGTCCGCCGCGTCTGCGCACCGACGTTGTACTGGGTCAGCGTGCGCCCGGTGGTCAGCAGCAGCGGAAAGCGCGGGCCGCTGCGTTCATCGGTCGCGACATATTCGGTGTTGATGAAACGGCCCTTACCGCGCACGAAGCCGTCGATATGCATCACCGGCGTGCCCAGCGGCGCCGCCGCGTTGCAGGGCCACTGCACCGAGCCTTCGCGGTCCAGCAGGTCGAAGCTGACCCCGGCAAAGCTGGGGGTGGTCAGCGCGATCTCGTCCATGATGTCCGAGGGGTGGGCATAATCCCAGCCGCCGCCCAGCCGGTTGGCCAGCATCTGGGTGATTTCCCAATCCTCATAGCCGTTGCGCGGCGCCATGGCGCGGCGGACCATGTTGATGCGGCGTTCGGCATTGGTGAAGGTGCCGTTCTTTTCCAGGAAGGTCGAACCGGGCAGGAACACATGCGCATAATTCGCCGTCTCGTTCAGGAAGATGTCGTGAACGATCAGGATGTCGAGGCTGGCCAGCGCCTGCTGCACATGGCTGGTGTTGGGGTCGGATTGCAGCACATCCTCGCCCTGGCAATACAGGCCCTTGAAGCGGCCGGCGGTCGCCTCGTCGAACATGTTGTTGATGCGCAGCCCCGGTTCCTCGGACAGCTCCACCCCCCAGACGCGTTCGTAGATCGCCCTTGTCTCGGGGTCCGAGACATGGCGGTAGCCGGGGTATTCATGCGGGAACGAGCCCATGTCGCACGAGCCCTGCACGTTGTTCTGGCCGCGCAGCGGGTTCACCCCGGTGCCGGGCTTGCCGATATTGCCGGTCAGCATCGCCAGGTTGGCAATCGCCATCACCGTGGTCGAGCCCTGCGAATGTTCGGTCACCCCCAGCCCGTAATAGATGCTGGCGCGGGGGGCGGCCGCATAGGCGCGCGCCGCCTGCCGGATCAGCTCGGCGGGAACGCGGCTTTGCGCCTGCACCGATTCCGGCGCGTGGCGGGGGTCCAGCAGGAACTCGCGATAGGCCAGGAACTCGTCCCAGTCGCAGCGCTCGCGGATGAAGGCGTCGTCCTGCAACCCCTCGGCCACGATCACATGCGCCATCGCGGTCAGCACCGCGACGTTGGTGCCGGGCATCAGGGACAGGTGCAGCCCCTCGCCCCCATGCACCGTGTCCAGCAGGTCGATGCGGCGCGGGTCGATCACGATCAGCCCCGCCCCCTGTCGCAGCCGCCTGCGCAGCCGCGAGCCGAACACCGGATGCGCGTCGGTCGGGTTCGCCCCGATCACCAGCGCCAGGTCGGTATCCTCGACCGAATCGAAGTCGTGGGTGCCGGCCGAGGTGCCGAAGGTGGTCTTCAGCCCATAGCCGGTGGGCGAGTGGCAGACCCGGGCGCAGGTGTCGGTGTTGTTGTTGCCAAACACCGCCCGGGCCAGCTTCTGGACCAGATAGGTTTCCTCGTTGGTGCAGCGCGACGAGGTGATGACCCCGATCGAATCGCGCCCATGTTCAGCCTGCGCGCGCCGCAGCCGCTCGGCGGCGAAATCCAGCGCCTCGTCCCAGGACACCTCGCGCCAGGGGTCGGTATGATGCTCGCGTACCATCGGGTGCAGGATGCGTTCGGCATGGGTGGCATAGCCCCAGGCAAAGCGGCCCTTGACGCAGCTGTGGCCGTGGTTGGCCTTGCCGTCCTTGCTGGGCACCATCTTGACCACGGTTTCCCCGCGCATATGCGCGTCGAAACTGCACCCCACCCCGCAATAGGCGCAGGTGGTTTTCACGATGCGGTCGGGGGTGCCGATCTGGATCACCGAGTTTTCGACCAGCGATCCGGTCGGGCAGACCTGCACGCAGGCGCCGCAGCTGACGCAATCCGACGACAGGAAATCGTCCGACGCCATCCCGGCGCTGACCCGGCTGTCGAAGCCGCGGCCCTCGATGGTCAGGGCGAAGGTGCCCTGCACCTCTTCGCAGGCGCGCACGCAGCGCGAACAGACGATGCACAGCGAGGGATCGAAGGTGAAATAGGGGTTCGAGTCGTCCGGCGCCCGGTATTCCGGGTTCGGTGTGCCGTCATTCCACGGCTGCACGTGGTTCTTGCCGGGGGCATAGCGCATTTCGCGCAGGCCCACCGCCCCGATCATGTCCTGCATTTCCGAGTTGCCGGTGATCGGGCTGCCCAGCAGGTCCTGCGGGTGGTCGCTCAGGTAAAGCTCCATCACCCCGCGGCGGATGCGGGCGATCTCGTCGGTCTGGGTGTGGACGACCATGCCCTCGGCCACCGGGGTGGTGCAGGATGCGGGCGTGCCGCGCATCCCCTCGATGGCGACGACGCACAGCCGGCACGACCCGAAGGCCTCAAGGCTGTCGGTGGCGCAAAGCTTGGGCACGGTGACGCCGGCCAGCGCCGCCGCCCGCATCACGCTGGTGCCCGCAGGCACGCTGACCGGGATGCCGTCCACGCTCAGCGTGACCGTCACATCCGAACGCACCGCAGGGGTGCCCAGGTCCCGCAGGTCGGGGATGATGAAATCCTTCATTCCGCAGCCTCCACCCGACGCGCGCGGCCGGTGAAATCGTCAGGGAAATGCGTCAGCGCCGACATCACCGGATAGGGCACGAAGCCCCCCAGCGCGCACAGGCTGCCCCATTTCATGGTGTTGCACAGATCGGCCAGCAGCGGCATCGCCGCCGGGTCGCCCGCGGCGATGCGGTCGATGGTCTCGACGCCCCGGACCGAACCCACGCGACAGGGCGTGCATTTGCCGCAGGATTCGACGGCGCAGAACTCCATCGCGAAGCGGGCCAGCGCCATCATGTCGGCGGTGTCGTCAAAGACCACGATACCGGCATGGCCGACCAGCCCGTCCTTGCCGGCGAACTCTTCGTAGCCGAAGGGGGTGTCGAACAGCGCCGGCGGGAAATAGGCGCCCAGCGGGCCGCCGACCTGCACCGCCTTGACGGGTCGGCCGCTGGCGGTGCCGCCGCCGATCTGCTCGACAATCTCGCCCAGCGAGCGGCCGAATGCGATCTCGCACAGCCCGCCGTATTTCACGTTGCCCGCAATCTGCAGCGGCATGGTCCCGCGCGAGCGCCCGATGCCATGCGCCGCATAGGCCGCCCCGCCGTTGGCCATGATCCACGGCACCGTGGCCAGCGAGATCACGTTGTTCACCACCGTCGGCTGGCCGAACAGCCCCTGCAGCGCCGGGATCGGCGGCTTGGCGCGGACCACGCCGCGCTTGCCCTCGAGGCTGTTGAGCAGGCTGGTTTCCTCGCCGCAGACATAGGCGCCGGCGCCGACGCGGACCTCCATGTCGAAGCGGTGGTCCGAGCCCAGCACGGATGCGCCCAGCACCCCGGCGACGCGGGCGATGTCGATGGCGGCGCGCATGGCGCGGATCGCGTCGGGGTATTCGCTGCGGATATAGACATAGCCGCGGGTGGCCCCGACGGCGATGCCGGAAATCGCCATGCCCTCGATCAGGGTGAAGGGGTCGCCCTCCATCAGCATCCGGTCGGCGAAGGTGCCGCTGTCGCCCTCGTCGGCGTTGCAGACGATGTATTTCTGCGCGGCCTCCGCCTTGGCGACGGTGGCCCATTTGATCCCGGTGGGGAACCCGGCGCCGCCGCGGCCGCGCAGGCCGGAATCGGTGACCTCGGGGATGATGCGCGCGGGGGCGGCAATGGCGGCTTTCAGCCCCTCGAGCCCGCCATGCGCCTTGTAATCTTCCAGCGACAGCGGGTCGGTCACGCCGACGCGGGCGAAGGTCAGCCGGGTCTGCGCGCGCATCCACGGCAGTTCCTCGACCGGCCCCAGCGCCTTGGCGTGGCCCTGCGGGTCGGCCAGGATCGCCGCCACCTCGTCGGGTTCGACAGGGCCGAAGCCGTGGCGGATGCCGTCGATCTCGATTTCCAGCAGCGGCTCAAGCCAGACCATGCCGCGCGAGCCGTTGCGGATCGGCTGCTGGCCGCAGGCGCGCACGGCGGCCGCCACCTCGTCCGCGCCCAGCGCGCGGGCGGCGGCATCAACGGGAACCCAGATCCGCATCAGCGCACCCCCCCGGCCAGCGCCACCAGCTTGTCGGTGGTGGCGCGTCCGACCAGCCGGTCATCCAGCTGCGCCGAGGGGCCACAGGCGCAAAGGCCAAGGCAGAACACCGGCTCCAGCGTCAGCCGCCCGTCCGGGGTTGTCTCGTGCCAGTCGAGCCCCAGCGCGGCCCGGACCTGTTCCGCCAGCGCATCGGCACCGACCGACTGGCAGGCCTCGGCCCGGCACAGCCGCAGCACATGGCGGCCGGCGGGCTTCTGCCGGAAATCGTGGTAAAAGCTGACCACGCCGTGGATCTCGGCCCGGCTCATCCCCAGCGCCTCGGCGATCACCGGCTGCGCGGCCTCGGGGATCATGCCCCATTCGGCCTGCACGTCATGCAGGATCGGCAGCAGCGGGCCTTCGTCGCCCAGATGGCGGGTGATGATCGCCTGCAACCGTTCGAGGGGCTCGCCTGTCAGCGCGGCAATCGGCGGCGTGTTCGGCGGGCGGTTGATGTTGGAGGTCGGCTGCATAAGGCTCCTCAAGTCGGCTGGCTCGGACGGCGGGCGACCGCAAGGTTACGCCCGCCGTGATAGGCAGATCAATCTTGAAGACCCGTGTTGCGATAGGCAGCGCCTATCGCGCCCGCAGCTGCTCGGCGATCTGGACCAGCGCTTCCAGCACCGGCGGCAACGGCTCGCGGCTGGCCAGCGCCAGCCCGACCATGTGTTCGCCCCCGGTCAGCGGCCGCGCCCTGACGCCCGAGGGCAGCGGCAGCCCGTCGGCCAGCGCCTGCGGCAGGATCGCCGCCCAGCCGCCGGTGGCGACATGGGACAGGATCGCCAGCATGGAATTGGATTCCACCTTGGGCGTGACCAGCGCATCCGCCTGCGCCAGCCGGGCCGAGACGATGCGGCGGTTCTGCATGTCCGGGGTCAGCAGGCACAGGGGCCGCGTCGCCGCCTCGGCCCAGGACACCGGCCCGGATTGCGAACTGCGGTCGACCAGGCACAGGGTTTCCACGAACAGCGGCACCGTGCGCAGCCGCCCCAGCGATTCGCCGTCCAGATAGGTGACGCCGGCGTCCAGCTCCAACGCGGCGATCTGGTCGCGGATCTCGTCGGACGAGCGCGACAGGATGGTGATCTCGGCCGCCGGGTGGCGGGCCAGGAACGGCGCCGTCAGCTCGGCGATGCGGGGCATCGCGGTCGGGATCACCCCCAGCCGCAGCCGCCCCGACACCCCGCTGCGGGTAGCGCGCAGCTCGGCCTGCATGGTGCGCACGTCGCCGACGATGCGCCGCGCCCATTCCAGCACCCGCTCGCCCTCGGGCGTCAGCCCGTGAAACCGTGACCCCCGCCGCACCAGCTGCACGCCCAGATGCTCCTCAAGCGTGCGCAGCGCCGAGGACAGCGAGGGCTGGGTGATCCCCAGCGCCTCGGCCGCGCGGCCGAAATGCTGTTCGCGCGCCAGCACCATGAACATCTGCAGCCGCTCGATCATCGTGGGGCACCTTGCGCAGTTTCGGGCGGTCCCAAATATCCCACGGGGGTCCGGGGGTATGAAACCCCCGGTGCGGCGGCGCCGGCGGGACCGCCGCTAGCGCGCGCTCACAGAATCTCGACGCGCCAGCTTTCGATGACGGTGTTGGCCAGCAGCTGCTCGCACATGCGCCCGACCTCGGCCTCGGCCGCTGCCGCGTCGGTGGCGGCCAGGTCCAGCTCGATCACCTTGCCCTGGCGCACGCCCTCGACACCCTGGAACCCCAGCGTGCCCAGCGCATGGCGGATCGCCTCGCCCTGCGGGTCCAGGACGCCGTTCTTCAGCATGATCGTCACGCGGGCTTTCATTCGGGGCGCGTCCTTCTGGTGGTTCAGTTGATGAGCGTGGGTTTCACGGGCACGGCGGCGGGCAGCACGCCCAGACGGCGCGCGACCTCGGAATAGGCGTCGGTCAGATTGCCCAGGTCGCGGCGGAACACGTCCTTGTCCAGCTTCTGCCCGGTCTTGATGTCCCACAGCCGGCAGCTGTCGGGGCTGATTTCATCGGCGACGACCAGCCGCATGAACTCGCCGTCCCAGATCCGGCCGATCTCGATCTTGAAGTCGATCAGCTTGATGCCGACGCCGTAGAACACCCCCGACAGGAAGTCGTTCACCCGCAGCGCGAGCGACACGATGTCGTCCAGATCCTGCTGGCTGGCCCAGCCAAAGGCGATCACATATTCCTCGGACACCATCGGATCGCCGAGCTCGTCGTTCTTGAAGCTGTATTCGACGATCGGCCGGGGCAGCTGGGTGCCCTCTTCCATGCCCAGCCGCTTGGCGATGCTGCCCGCGGCAAAGTTGCGCACGATCACTTCCAGCGGGATGATCTCGACCTGGCGGATCAGCTGCTCGCGCATGTTGATGCGGCGGATGAAATGGGTGGGCACGCCGATATTGCCCAAACCCTGCATGAAATATTCCGACAGGCGGTTGTTCAGCACCCCCTTGCCCTCGATCACCGCCTTTTTCTGGGCGTTGAACGCGGTCGCGTCGTCCTTGAAATACTGGATCAGGGTGCCCGGCTCGGTGCCTTCGTAAAGGATCTTGGCCTTGCCTTCGTAGATCTTCTTGCGTCTGGGGGCCATGATCGCGCGCCTTTCCTTGGGCGGGTTCGGATTGTCCCCGCACCCATAGCCCCGTTCGGGGCTCAGGGGCAATACGGGCCGGCGGCCTGCGCGAAGATGTGCGGGCGGCTGCGGGCCGCCCCCTGCGGCAGAACCGCCGGGCGGGAAACGGGGCTTGCGGGGGGTGTCCCCGGACTGCAATATCGAAAACGACATCAATCGGAGGCTTTGATGAGCACTTTCGACGACCGCGAGCGCGCCCATGAATCCAAGTTCGCCCTTGACGCCGAGCTGCGGTTCAAGGCCGAGGCCAGGCGCAACCGCTTGCTGGGCGAATGGGCGGCCGGGCTGCTGGGCAAGACCGGGGACGAGGCGCGGACCTATGCGCTGACCGTGGTTTCGTCCGATTTCGACGAGCCCGGCGAAGAGGACGTGTTCCGCAAGATCAGCGCCGATCTGGCCGGCAAGGCCGACGAGGCCACGATCCGCGCCCGGATGGCCGAGTTCCGCGCCGAGGCCCGCCGCCAGATCCTCGAGGAAATCTGAGCCCACCCGAGCCCGGGGCCGTCCCGGATCGTTACGAAAGCCCCCGCTCCCGGGGGCTTTTTTCGTGTCGCGGCCGAAGGTTCAGCCGGGCGCCACAGCGGCGGCAGAGGGGGCGGCCGCCTGCTCGACCCGGGGATAATACGCGCCCATCGCCAGCGCCCGCCCGAGATACAGCACCATCAGCGCCGCCCACAGCCCGTGGTTGCCGAAGCGCGGCACCAGCAGCAGCACCGCCAGCCCGTAGGCCGCCACCGCCGGCAGCATGGCGCGGCGCATTTCGCGCGTCAGCGTGGCGCCGATGAAGATGCCGTCCAGCATCCAGCTGGCCACGCCCAGCAGCGGCGCCAGCACCAGCCACGGCAGATAGACCGCCGCCGCCGCCCGCACCTCGGCCGAGGTCGTCAGCCACGACACCAGCTGCCCGCCCGCCAGCGCAAAGACGAGGCTCAGCGCGAGCGCCCCGGCCAGCCCCCAGCCCGAGGTCAGCACCGCGGCGCGGCGCACCCGTTCGGGGCGGCGCGCGCCCACCGCCTGCCCGACCAGCGATTCCGCGGCGAAGGCCAGCCCGTCCAGGCCGAATGCGGTGATCGCCAGGAACTGCAGCAGCACCTGATTGGCCGCCAGCGCCACGTCGCCCATGCCCGCGCCGACGAACACGAATGCCGTCATCGCCCCCTGCAGCAGCACCGAGCGCAGCATGATGTCGCTGTTGACCCGCAGCATCCGCCCCAGCTGCGCCCGCGCCCAGATCCCGACGGCACACGCGCCCTCACGCAGTGCCGGGGCCGCCAGATACAGCGCCAGCGCCAGCCCCGACAGCTCGGCCGCCAGCGTGGCGGCGGCGACGCCGCGCACGCCCCAGCCGAAGCCCAGCACGAACAGCAGGTCCAGCCCGATATTGACCAGATTGACCAGCATCTGCACCGCCAGCACCGCGCGGGTGCTTTCGGTGGCGATCATCCAACCGGTCAGCGCATACATGGCGATGGTGGCCGGCGCCCCCCAGATGCGGATCGCGACATAGGCGCGGGCCAGCGCTTCGACCTCGGCCGAGGCCGGGGCCAGCCGGAAGGCCAGCGCCATCAGCGGCCATTGCAGCACGATCAGCGCCGCCCCGGCCGCACCCGCAACCGCCAGCGCCCGGATCAGATGCGCGCCGCTTTCCGCGCCATCCCCGGCGCCGTGGCTTTGCGCCACCATCCCCGAGGTGCCCATGCGCAGGAACCCGAAGATCCAGTAGACCGAGGTCAGGATCACCGCCCCCAGCCCCACCGCGCCGATGGGTGCCGCCTGCCCCAGGCGCCCGACCACCCCGGTATCCACCGCGCCCAGGATCGGCACGGTGGCATTGGCCAGCACGATCGGCAGCGCGATCGCCAGCACCCGGCGATGGGTCAGCGCATCGGGGGTGGTCACGCCCGCAGCCCGGCTAGCCGCGGGGCTGCGGCATCAGGAAATGCCCCGTCGCCTGCGCAAACAGGCGCGAGCGGTTTTCCTGCCACGCCTCGACCTGCACGCTGGCATAGCGCCGCCCCAGCCGCACCACCCGGCCGCGGGCATAGGCGTCCCGCGCCAGCCCCGAGCGCAGATAGTCGATGGTGAAATCGATGGTCTTGGGCAGCCGCGGCATCGGCCCGGCGGCCCTGGCCTCACCCTCGCCCAGCTCGATCTCGGGGCCGTCGGCGGGCAGCACGCCGCCGCCCTCGTCGCCCATGGCGGTCCAGACCAGCTCCATCACCGCCGCGGTCTCGAGGAATGCCGCGGTGACGCCGCCGTGCAGCGCCGGCAGCGCCGGGTTGCCGATCAGCCGGCCGGCAAAGGGCAGCACGGTGGTCAGCTCGTCGCCGCGGCGGTCCACCTGCACCCGCAGCCAGCCAAAATACGGCACCTTGGCCAGCAGCCCGTCGATCACCGATTCGCGCGTCAGCCCCATGTCACACCCCCACCGTGAACGTGCCCGTCGCCGTGGCGACCGGCGTGTCGCCGTCGTCGCGCGCCACCGCCCGCACGAAGGCGACCGAGCGGGTGACGTGGAAACATTCCGCCCGCGCCCGCACCCGCTGCCCCGGCGCGGCCGAGCGCAGATAGTCGATCCGCAGGTCGATGGTGGCGGTCACCGGCGGGCGCGAGGGGTGGCACAGCACCGACAGCCCGCAACTCATGTCCATCAGCGCCGAGATCACGCCGCCATGCAGCACCCCGGTGCGCGGATCGCCGACGAACTCGGGCGCCCAGGGCATCGCCACCTCGACGCAGCCGGGGGTGGCCTCGACCACCTCCATCCCCAGCGCTTCGGCATGGGGCACCACCTCCATGAAGCGGCGGACGATCGTTTCCGCGTCTTGCGCATCGGTGCCGGACTGCATTTCCATCGCGGTTCCTGTCCCTGATCCTTCGCCTTCCTGCCCCGTGAGTGCCCCGGCCCGGCGCGCATCGCAACCCTGCCCTCGCGGCACGCGCCCCGGTTGAGATCGCGGCGGGGCTGCGCTAGGGTTTCCCAAGTGGCCGGGACAGGCAGGATGCGAGACGAAAGCTACATCAGTTTCAAACAGATGTGCGAGCAATTCGGGGTCACCCCCCGGACCTTGCGCTATTACGAATACATCGAGCTGCTGAGCCCCCTGCGCGAGGGCCGCGCCCGCTGGTACAGCCCGCGCGAGGTCGCGCGGATGAAGCTGATCATGCGCGGCCGCCGCTTCGGCTTCAGCCTCGAGGAAATCCGCCAGTGGCTGCTGATGTACCAGCAGAACGGCACCCGCGCCCAATACGAGGTCTGGATCGAGTTCGCGACCAAGCAGCTGGACGTGCTGGCCGCCCAGCGCGACGACATCGACGCCGCCATCGCCGACCTGCGCAAGCTGCGCGACGAAACCGTGGCGCTGGTGGCCAAGCTGCCGCCCGGCAGCAACGGCGCGGACCCCGCCCCCGACAGCGCCCCCGGCGACGGCCGGGACGGCACGGGGAACTGACCCAGCGGCATCCCCGGCGATGACGCAGCGTCCCTGCTGGCGGAACGCCGGCGGGGCTGTATCCATTGGTGGACAGCGGCCGGAAACCACCTGCGCCGCCAGGCCGGACAAGGACTTGGCCCCGACCGCCCGCCGCGGCGGGCCCGGCACCGGCAGGGCGGCCGCGGGGGGCACGGCGCCGCGACGACCCGCTGGGTCCGGCGCGCCCGGCCAGCCACCGACGAATGCCGAGGAGGATCCATGACCGCCTATACCGCCCCGATCCGCGACATGCAGTTCCTGCTGCACGACCTGCTGCGGATTTCCGACTCCGGCCTGCCCGGCCGCGAGGAACTGGACGCATCCTTCACCCAGGCGGTGCTGGACGCCGCCGGCCAGCTCGCCTCGGAAGTGCTGGAACCGCTGAACGCCACCGGCGACCGCGAAGGCTGCGTGCTGGAAAACGGCACCGTCCGCACCCCCGCCGGCTTCGACCGCGCCTTTGACGCCATGCGCGAGGGCGGCTGGACCGGGCTCGACTGCGACCCGGACTATGGCGGCCAGGGAATGCCCTATGTGCTGAACGTGGCGGCGGGCGAGATGTTCGTCAGCGCCAACATGGCCTTCAACATGTATCAGGGCCTGACCCACGGCGCCTATTCGGCGATCCACGCCCATGGCACCGACGCGCAAAAGGCGATGTATCTGCCGAAGCTGGTCAGCTGCGAATGGACCGGCACCATGAACCTGACCGAGCCGCATTGCGGCACCGACCTGGGCCTGCTGCGCACCAAGGCCGAGCCGCAGGACGACGGCAGCTATCTGATCACCGGGCAGAAGATCTTCATCTCGGCCGGCGACCACGATCTGGCGGACAACGTCATCCATCTGGTGCTGGCCAAGGCCCCCGGCGGCGGCGAGGGCACCAAAGGCATCAGCCTGTTCATCGTGCCCAAATTCCTGGTGAACGAGGACGGCAGCCTCGGCGCGCGCAACGCGGTCAGCGTCGGCAAGCTGGAAGAAAAGATGGGCATCCACGGCAACGCCACCTGCGTGATGGATTACGACGGGGCGCGCGGCTGGCTGCTGGGCGACCTGCACAAAGGCATGCGCGCCATGTTCACCATGATGAACGAGGCGCGGCTGGGCGTCGGGCTGCAAGGCTATGCCGTGGCCGAGGGCGCCTATCAGAACGCCGTCGCCTATGCCCGCGAACGGCTGCAGGGCCGCGCGGTGACCGGGGCGGAAAACCCCGCTGGTCCGGCTGACCCGATCATCGTCCACCCCGACATCCGTCGGGCGCTGATGGACCAGAAATCCTTCCTGGAAGGGGCGCGGGCGCTGACCTTCTGGGGCGCCGACCTGATCGACCGCGGCCATCAGGGCGACGCGGCGGCCGAGGGGCTGGTGTCGCTGCTGACTCCGGTCATCAAGGGCTTCCTGACCGACAAGGGCTTCGAATCCGCGGTGCAGGCGCAGCAGGTGTTCGGCGGCCACGGCTATATCGAGGAAACCGGCATGTCGCAGTTCGTCCGCGACGCCCGCATCCCGATGATCTACGAAGGCGCGAACGGCATCCAGGCGCTGGACCTGGTGGGCCGCAAGCTGGCGCAGGACGGCGGCAAGCACGTCATGGCGTTTTTCGAGATGGTCAAGGGCTTCATCCGCGACAACGAAGGCAACGAGGCGCTGAAGGCCGACTTCCTCGAGCCGCTCAAGGCGGCGTCCAAGGACCTGCAGGCGGCGGCGATGTTCTTCATGGAACGGGGGATGAAGAATCCCAACGACGCGCTCGCCGGATCCTACGACTTCATGCATCTGTTCGGCCATGTGGCGCTTGGGCTGATGTGGGGCCGCATGGCGGCGGCCGCCCAGGCGGCGCTGGACGCAGGCGCCGAGGATCGCGGCTTCTACGAAACCAAGCTGGCGACCGGGCGCTATTACATGGCGCGGCAGCTGCCGATCACCGCGACGCATCTTGCCCGCATCCGCTCGGGCGCGGCGCCGGTGATGGCGCTGTCGGCCGAGCAGTTCTGAGATGAGTACCCTTCCCGCCGGCGGCACCGCCGGAGCCTCCGGCGGGGATATTTGGATGATGAAGATGGACGCGGCCCCGACCCGTGCCGGGCCATCGGCATCAATGGCGCGGGCCGGGGCTTCCTTCTCCATCAGCGGTCATCGGCGTCCCCGCCTGTACCGCCCGGCCAGAGTGGCGCAGAATGGTTGAAAATCGGTTAACCCGCCCCCTCTTCATCATGAAAATATCCCGCGGGGGTCCGGGGGCGCGAAGCCCCCGGTTCACCTGCACCATGCCCCGCATTGTTACCGCATCGGAGGACCCATGACCGACGCCTATATCTTTGATGCCGCCCGCACCCCGCGCGGCCGCGGCCGCCGCGACGGCAGCCTGCACGAAGTCACCTCGCTGGCGCTGTCGGCGCGGCTGCTCAACGCGATGAAGCAGCGCAACGGGCTCGATGGCCACGCGGTCGAGGACGTGATCTGGGGCAACGTCACCCAGGTCAAGGAACAGGGCGGCTGCCTCGCCCGCTCGGCCGTGCTGATGTCGGATCTGGACGAGCGCATCCCGGGCCTGTCGATCAACCGCTTCTGCGCCAGCGGGATGGAGGCGGTGAACCTGGCCGCCAACCAGGTCAAGGCCGGCGCCGGCGGCGCCTATCTGGCCGGCGGGGTCGAGATGATGAGCCGCGTCGCCATGGGCTCGGACGGCGCCGCCATCGCCGTCGACCCGGCCTTGGCGATGAAGACCTATTTCGTCCCGCAGGGGATCTCGGCCGACATCATCGCCACCGAATACGGCTTTACCCGCGAACAGGCCGACGCGCTGGCCGTCGAATCCCAGCGCCGTGCGGCGCAGGCCTGGGACGAGGGGCGTTTCGCGAAATCCATCGTGCCGGTGCTGGACCAGAACGGGCTGGTGATCCTCGACCGCGACGAGCACATGCGCCCCGGCACCACGGTCGACGACCTGGCCAAGCTCAAGCCCGCCTTCAAGGACATGGGCGAGGTGATGCCCGGCTTCGACAAGGTGGCGATGCTGAAATACCCGCATCTCGACCGGATCGAGCACATCCACCACGCCGGCAACTCGTCCGGGATCGTGGATGGGGCGGCAGCAGTGCTGCTGGGTTCGCGCGAATGGGGCGAGGCGATGGGCCTGAAGCCCCGCGCCCGCATCCGCGCCACCGCCAAGATCGGCACCGACCCGACCATCATGCTGACCGGCCCGGTGCCGGTGACCGAAAAGGTGCTGCGCGACGCCGGCATGGCCATCGGCGACATCGACCTGTTCGAGGTGAACGAGGCCTTTGCCTCGGTCGTGCTGCGCTTCATGCAGGCGTTCGACGTCTCGCCCGAGCGCGTCAACGTCAACGGCGGCGCCATCGCCATGGGCCACCCGCTGGGCGCCACCGGCGCCATGATCATCGGCATGCTGCTGGACGAACTGGAACGGCGCGACCTGAGCACCGGGCTGGCGACACTGTGCGTCGCCTCGGGCATGGGCGCGGCCACGATCATCGAAAGGGTGTAAGAGATGACCGACTTCACCATGCAGAAGGACGCAGAGGGCGTCGCGACCATCACCTGGGACGTCCCGGGCAAGTCGATGAACGTGCTGTCGATGGACGGCGCCGCCGAGCTTGACGCGTTGATCGACGATGCGCTGGCCGATGATGCGGTCAAGGGCATCGTCATCACCTCGGGCAAGCCGGATTTCGCCGCCGGGATGGACCTCAACGTGCTGGCCGGCATGAAACAGGGCGGCGCGCAGGCGGTGTTCGACGGGGTGATGAGCCTGCATCACCTGCTGCGCAAGATCGAGCGCGCGGGCATGGACCCCAAGACCCTGAAGGGGGCCAAGCCCATCGCCGCCGCCCTGCCCGGCACCGCGCTGGGGATCGGGCTGGAGCTGCCGCTGGCCTGCCACCGCATCTTTGCCGCCGACAATCCCAAGGCAAAGATCGGCCTGCCCGAGATCATGGTCGGCATTTTCCCCGGCGCCGGCGGCACCACCCGGCTGTCGCGCAAGCTGGGCGCGATGGCGGCGGCGCCCCTGCTGCTGGAAGGCAAGCTGAACGCCCCCGCCAAGGCCAAGGCGGCGGGTGCCATCGACGAGGTGGTGGCCGACCCGGTGGCGGCGGCGCGGGACTGGGTGCTGTCGGCATCAGAGGCCGATCTGGTCAAGCCGTGGGACGCCAAGGGCTACAAGATGCCCGGCGGCGATCCGTGGCACCCGGCCGGCTTCATGACCTTTCTCGGCGCCAACGCCATGGTGATGGGCAAGACCATGGGGGTCTATCCCGCCGCCCGCGCGCTGCTGTCGGCGGTGTACGAGGGCGCGCAGGTCGATTTCGACACCGCCCTGCGCATCGAGGCGCGCTGGTTCACCCAGGTGCTGATGAACCCCTCGGCCGGGAACATGATCCGCAGCCTGTTCATCAGCAAGGAGGCGCTGGAAAAAGGCGCCAACCGCCCCGACGTCCCCGACCAGCGGGTGCGCAAGCTGGGCGTGCTGGGCGCCGGCATGATGGGCGCGGGCATCGCCCATGTCGCAGCCAATGCCGGGATCGAGGTGGTGCTGATCGATTCCACGCAAGAGGCCGCGGATCGCGGCAAGGCCCATTCCGCCGGCATCCTCGACAAGGGCATCAGCCGCAAGAAGCTGACCGAGGAGAAAAAGGCCCAGGTGCTGTCGCGCATCACCGCCACCACCGATTACGCCGCGCTGAACGGCTGCGACCTGATCGTCGAGGCGGTGTTCGAGGACCCGAAGGTCAAAGCCGAGGTCACCGCGAAAGCCGAGGCGGTGATCCCCACGGATGCGATCTTCGCCACCAACACCTCGACCCTGCCGATCAGCGATCTGGCGAAAGCCTCAAGCCGGCCGGATCAGTTCATCGGCATCCATTTCTTCAGCCCGGTGGACAAGATGGCGCTGGTGGAAATCATCCGCGGGCGCGAGACCGGCGAGCGCGCAGTGGCCAAGGCGCTGGATTTCGTGCGCCAGATCCGCAAGACCCCGATCGTGGTGAACGACGCGCGGTTCTTCTACGCCAACCGCTGCATCATCCCCTATATCAACGAAGGCATCCGCATGGTCGGCGAAGGGGTGAACCCGGTGCTGATCGAGAATGCCGCGCGGCTGATGGGGATGCCGCTGGGGCCGCTGCAGCTGGTCGATGAGACCTCGATCGAGCTGGGCGCCCGCATCGCCCGCGCCACCCGCGCCGCGATGGGCGAGGCCTATCCGGACGAGGCGGTGGACGCGGTGATCTTTGCGATGGAAAAGGCCGGCCGGCTGGGGCGCAAGGCCAAGGCGGGCTTCTATGCCTATGACGACGCCGGCAAGCGGCAGGGGCTGTGGGAGGGGCTTGCCTCCGACTATCCCCGCGCCGAGGACCAGCCGGAACTGACCGAGGTGCAGCACCGGCTGATGTTCGCCCAAGCGCTGGAGGCCGTGCGGGCGCTGGAACAGGGCGTGCTGACCGACATCCGCGAAGGCGACGTCGGCGCCATCCTCGGTTGGGGCTTCGCGCCCTGGACCGGGGGGCCGTTCGGCTGGCTGGACATGCTGGGCGCCGAACGCGCGGTCGAGATCGCGGAAGCGCTGGCCGCAAGCCACGGCGACCGCTTCGCTCCGCCCGCGCTGCTGCGCGACATGGCTGCCAAGGGCGACAGCTTCTACGGCCGCTTCGGGGCGCAGGCGGCGGCTGCGTAACGATAGGGGGGCCGGGTCGTCATGGCCCGGCTCCTATCATCATACCCCGGTCTTGTCCGGCACCGCCGGAGCGGGGGCCAGCCCCCGCACCCCCGGGATATTTGCATGATGAAGAAGGAGCGGGCGACGGATTTCCGTTCGATTCCGGAAGAGTGCGACCCTGTCCATCTTCATCACGCAAATATCCCCGCCGGAGGCTCCGGCAGAGCGGTCAGGCCTGCCCCCCGATTTTCAGCGGGCAGTTGTCAGACCAGCCCCTCGGCCCGGAACAGCGCCAGCACATCCGCCTCGGGGCGGGCGCCGACGTGGGAAATCACCTCAGCCGCAGCGATGCAGCCCATGCGGCCGGCGACCGCGAGCGGGCGGCCGGTGGCCAGCCCGTAGATCAGCCCGGCGGCGAACTGGTCGCCGGCGCCGGTGGCATCGACCGGGGTGACCGCATGGACCGGCGCGGTCACCCGCTCATCCCCGCGGATCAGGATCGCGTCCTCGCCCGAGCGGGTGCAGATCACCGTGCCGCAATCGGCGGCGGCCAGCCGCAGCGCCTCGTCCAGATCCGCCACCTGATAAAGCGCAAGCCATTCATGGACGTTGCCGATCACGTAATCCATCGGCCCGGCGACCAGCCGGCGGAAATCCTCGCGGTGGCGGTCGACGCAGAACGGGTCGCTCAGCGCGATGCCGGCCTGTCCGCCGGCCGCCCGTGCCGCAAGCGCCGCCTTGTGGAACGCCGCCTTCCCCTTGTCCTTGTCGAACAGATAGCCTTCCAGAAACAGCCAGCAGCCGTCGCTGAACAGCGCCTCGTCCACGTCGCTTTCGTCGAGCTCCGCCGAGATCCCCAGCCAGGTGTTCATCGAACGCTCGCCATCCGGGGTCACGAAGATCACCGAGCGAGAGGTCGGCAGCCCCGCCCCCGCCACCGGCGGGTTCACGAAATCGCTGCCTTCGGCCACCGTCTGCCGGACATAGGCGCGACCCAGATCGTCGTCGGCGACACGGCCGATGCAGGCGGTGGACAGCCCCAGCCGCCCCAGCCCGGCCATGGTGTTGGCGACCGAGCCGCCCGGCACCAGCCGCGCCCCCGAGGCCGCTGCGGTCAGCTGGTCCGAGCGGTCACGCTCGACCAGCGCCATCACCCCGCGGGCGATGCCCAGTTGCTCCAGCTGCGCGTCGGTGATCGGCGCGATCACGTCCATCACCGCATTGCCGATGCCGATCACCCGATATGCCATGGCTGCCCCTCAGATCACTGTCCGCGCGCTTAAACCCGCTGCGGAGGCCAAGGGCAAGCCGCGGAAATCAGGCGGGATCGGTGGTCTTGGGCTCGTAGGGGCAGAGCTCGCGGATCGGGCAGATCGGGCAGCGCGGGCGGCGGGCCTGGCAGATATAGCGGCCGTGCAGGATCAGCCAGTGATGGGCGTCCTGCTGGAACTCGGCGGGCACGTTGTCCTCGATCGCGCGCTCGACCTCGGCCTCAGACCGGCCGGGGGCGATGCGGGTGCGGTTGCCGACGCGGAAGATATGGGTGTCCACCGCCTGCGCCGGCACCCGCCAGATCGTGTTCAGCACCACGTTGGCGGTCTTGCGCCCCACCCCCGGCAGGGTCATCAGCGCCACGCGGGACGAGGGCACCTTGCCGTCATAGACCTCGACCAGCCGCTGCGACATCGCGATCAGGTTGCGGGCCTTTTGCCGGAACAGGCCGATGGTCTTGATATGCTCGGTCACGCCCTCGACCCCCAGCGCCAGCATCGCCTGCGGGGTGGGGGCGGCGTCGAACAGCGCGGGCGTGGCCTTGTTCACGCCCACGTCGGTCGCCTGCGCCGACAGCGCCACCGCCACCAGCAGGGTGAAGGCGTCGCGATACTGCAGCTCGGTCGTGGGCCGGGGGTTCGCCGCCGCCAGGATCGAGAAGATCGCCAGCTGCTGCCCATAGTCGAGCGGCGGCCCCACCCGCGCCGGCGGCGTCGCGGCAGCGGGGCGGGGCTTGCGGGCGGGCGCCTTGGGCGAAGCTTCTCTGGCCATGCCCCGGTGATGCCCGCGCCGGCGCCGGGGCGCAAGCCCACGGCGCAATCGAGGATTTGTGACAGGGTTTCAGTGAGTTCCCATGGCGATGGCCCGGAACTTCTGCAAGGCTTGCGCCGTTCGGCACCGGATGGATCAGGAGGTATGGGACACCCTGCCGCCGGTTGGCTTGTGAAAGGACAGAACAGATGAACCGCCGAGTTTCCCTTATCGTCGCCGTGCTGGGGGCGACCGCGCTGAGCGCCTGCGCCACCGACCCCTATGGCTACGGCCAGCCGGCCAGCCGAACCCAGACCGGCGCGCTGACCGGCGCGGCCGCCGGTGCGATCTATGGCGCGGTGCGCGACAAGGACGGCAACGACCGCGGCCGCGACATCGCGCGGGGCGCGATCCTGGGCGGGCTTGCCGGCGCGGGCGTGGGCGCGGTCCTGGACGCGCAGGCGCGGTCGCTGCAAAGCCAGATGACCACGCCCGGCGTGCGGGTGACCAACACCGGGCAGACGGTGAACGTGACCCTGCCGGAAAGCGTGCTGTTCGGCTTCGACAGCGCCGCGATTTCGGGCCCGGCGCAGAACGACCTCTATGCGGTCGCGCGCAACCTGCAGCAATATCCGAACTCGACCATCCAGGTGATCGGCCACACCGATTCGACCGGCACTGCCGCCTATAACGTCGATCTGTCGCAGCGCCGTGCCCGTTCGGTGGCCAATGTGCTGACCGCGGGCGGGGTCTCGTCCAACCGCATCGCCATCGCCGGTATGGGGATGAGCCAGCCCATCGCCTCGAACGACACCGCCGCGGGGCGGGCGCAGAACCGCCGGGTCGAGATCATCATCCGCCCCACCCGCTGACAGCAGAGCATATAAAGAAAATCCCCGGTGTCGCCACCGGGGATTTTTCATTCGGCTGTCGGATGTCCGGCCAGCGGGCTCAGTTCAGATGCCGGGCCACGTCGTCGATGGCGCGGTCGATCCCGGCGCTGCGCGCGCCTGCATCCATCTGGGCACCCAGCAGCTCGGTCGCGGCGGACATGGCCACTTGCACGGCGCGGTCGCGGACGGCGCGGACGGCATCGCCCTCGGCCGCGGCGATCTGGTCCTGCGCGGCGGCCAGCCGGCGCTCGATCGACTTCTGCAGGTCGAGCTTGGCCTTTTCCGCCTGGGCCATGGCCTCGCGCCTTGCGTTGGCAACGATCTCGTCGGCCTGGCTGCGGACCTCGCGCTGCCGGCGCTCATAGCTGGCATAGATGTCCTGGGCCTCGTCGCGCAGGCGACGGGCCTCGGCGATATCGGCCTTGATCGCCTCGGCGCGCTTGTCCAGCAGCTTGCCGATCGCCGCGGGGATGCGGAAATACAGCAGGATGCCGATGAACCCCAGGAAGGCCAGGGTGACGATGAAGTCGGTGTTGCGCAGCGAGAAGAACGGACCCGAGGCGGCCAGCGCCGGCGATGCGGCCAGCGCGGCGGCGACGGCGATCAGACGGGCGATCATTGCACGGCTCCCTTGATGCGGCTGTCCACGGCGGCGTCGACGGCCGCGGTGTCCGGCCGGCCGCCGAAGGTCGAGACCAGCTCGGCCGCGACCTCGCGGGCGACGTTGCGGGCGTCGGTGGCGGCGGATTCCCGGATCTCGGCGATGCGGCGTTCCGATTCGGCGGCGCGGGCGGCGATCTCGGCGTCGGCCTTGGCGATGGCGACCTTTAGCTCGGCGTCGATCTCGGCCTTGTTGGCGGCGACGATCTTGCCGGCCTCGGCCCGGGCTTCAGCCAGGGCGCGGTCATAGGCGGCCTCGGCCTCGCGGGCCTTGCGCTTGAAATCCTCGGCCGCGGCCAGGTCGGCGGTCATCAGCCCCTGCCGGTCGCCCAGAATGCGGCCGATCCGGGGCAGTGCGACCCGCGACAGGATCAGGTAGATGGCGGCCAGCGCCACCACCAGCCAGAAGATCTGGTTGCCGAAGGTCGAGAAATCGAGCTGCGGCATTCCCACCGCAGAGCCGGCCGCATCCGCGGCGGCATGGCCGGCGGCAACGACCGTTTCGGTTTCCGCCACGACCACGCCAGCGGCCGGGTCGGCGGGTACCACGATGATGGTCTGATCGACCGCGGCTGGGGCGGTCTGCTGCAAAAGGCTGAACATATCCTATCCCTGGCCTGCGGTTGGCAATCGGGCGGGGCGCGAAGGGCCCCACCCAAAAGCAAGGAGTGGCGTCGGGATCAGGCCGCGAACAGCAGCAGCAGCGCGACGAGGAACGAGAAGATGCCCAGAGCTTCGGCAAAGGCCATGCCGATGAACAGCATCGCGGTCTGCGACGCGGCGGCCGAGGGGTTGCGCAGCGCGCCCGACAGGTAGTTGCCGGCGACGTTGCCCACCCCCATGGCGGCGCCCGCCATGCCGATGCAGGCCAGACCGGCACCCAGATACTTGCCCAGCTCGGCGTAGGTCGCGACGTTTTCCATGATATGCTCCTTGAGGCTTTGGAAACGGTGGAAAGATTGGTCCTGCCGGCGTCAGTGGGCCGGGTGCAGCGCGTCTTTCAGATACACGCAGGTCAGGATGGTGAACACATAGGCCTGGATCACGGCGACCATGATCTCGAACGCGAACATGCCGATGATGGCCAGGATCGAGACCGGCGCGATCACAGCGATGGCGGCAAAGGCCGCAAAGACCTTGATGACCGCGTGGCCCGCCAGCAGGTTGCCGGCAAGACGAATGGAGTGGCTGACCGGGCGGACAAAGTAGGAAATCACCTCGATCACGGCCAGCACCGGGCGCAGCGCCAGCGGCGCCGAGGACACCCAGAACAGCCCCAGGAAATGCGCGCCGTTGCGGACAAACCCCAGGATGGTCACGCCAAGAAACACCAGCAGCGCCAGCACGCCGGTCACGGCGATATGCGAGGTGGTGGTAAAGGATTTGGGCAGCAGCCCCAGCATGTTCGCGAACAGGATGAAGCAGAACAGCGTGAAGACATAGGGGAAATAGCGCAGCCCCTCTTTCCCCGACACGTCCTCGATCATCTTGTGGACCATGCCGTAGGTCAGTTCCGCCATCGACTGGATGCGCGACGGGATCAGCGCCCGTCCCGAGGTGCCCACCACGAACAGCAGCCACACCGCCAGCACCGCCAGCGCCAGCCACAGCGTGACGTTGGTGGGGGTGTACCAGTGGACCGCGCCGTCGCCGAAAAGCGGACGGACGATGAACTGGTCCATCGGGTGGAACACCAGGCCCGTGCTGTCTTCTGTCGCCACGATCAGTCCCTCTCGTCCTTTGCCGGATCGTCGCCCGGTTTGGCCTGCACCGGCGGGCCGCCCATCTCGGCGGCTGTCCGCAACATCGTCTTTATGCCGGCCGCAAAGCCGAGGAAGATGAACAGCACCATCAGCACCGGGGTGGTGCCCAGGGCGAGGTCCAGCCCGTAGCCGATGCCGAATCCGACGCCCAGCCCCGCCACCAGCTCGATCACCATCCTCCACGCCTGGTTGGCGTGGGCGAATTTGTCCATGCCGGGCGGAGCCAGCCTGTCATCGCGCCCGGCCTTGGCCAGGCGTTCCTCCAGCGCCCGCAGCCTTTCGGCGTCACGGGCCTGCTGGCCGCTGTCGTCGCCGTCCTGCTGCATGTTCCGCCCTCATGCGTTGCGGTGCTGATAGGCACTGGCCGCGGCTGAGTCAACCGTGGCAAGCCGGCGGACAGCGCCTTGATAATTCTGGGTTTACCGCTAACCGCGCCCGTCGCCGGGGTCGGATTCCGGGGCGCACGGGGCTGCAGGCTCATTCAACCTGCCGGTTGAACATTGCCCTGAGGCCTGCGATTCAGGGCCATGTCCCCTGCCCTCTTGCTCCAAGGTCCCATGCCCGCCGACCGCGATCTCGACCTGATCTTCGCCGCGCTTGCCGATCCGACGCGGCGGGCGATCCTGTCGATGCTGCTGGAAGACGACATGGCGGTGACCGACGTGGCCGCGCCCTTCGGGATCAGCCTGGCGGCGATCTCGAAGCATCTGGCGACGCTGGCGGGGGCGGGGCTGATCCGGCAGGAACGCCGCGGGCGGATCATCTGGTGCAAGCTCGACCCCGAGGGGATGCGCGCCGCCGCCGTGTGGATGCGCAGCTTCGGGCAGGTCGACCCTCTGGATCTGGACGATTTCGAGCGGTTCCTGGCCGCCGAGCTGAGGCTGGCCGCGGAGGCCGAGGGGGTGGCCGAGACCCCGGAATGAAAAAGGGCCGGTCTCCCGGCCCCGGTTTCATCCGTTCGTCCGGGCTCAGGCCCGGATCATGTCGGCTGCAGCCTCAGGCAGCCGCGTCATAGGCGGTTTCGGCCGCGCCCACCGGCTGTTCGACATCGTGATAGGCGTACATCTGGTCCAGCACCGCCAGCGCGCGCCGGTTCGGCAGCCGCTGCACCGGGCGGGTCACGAAATCCAGGTCCGCCATCAGCCCTTGGGGACGTTCGGCCTGCGACAGTTCTTTGCGAGTCATTTTCCATCACCTTGAGAAGGATGAGTGTCCTCCCGACCCGATATCTAATGCCGCAGCGCAGCATTCGCCATGGGGGTGACGCCGGGTCACTGCGGTCAAATTCGCGTAAAATGCCCTTGTTTGCCGACGAAACAGGCCGCCCGTGGGGGCGGCCTGCGTCACTGTGGCACAGTCGTGATCACAAATTGCGATCACACCATCCGGTCGACCATCAGATGCTTGATCTCGGCGATGGCCTTGGCCGGGTTCAGCCCCTTGGGGCAGGTGTTGGTGCAGTTCATGATCGCGTGGCAGCGATAGACCTTGAACGGGTCCTCGAGCTCGTCCAGCCGCTCGCCGGTGGCCTCGTCGCGCGAATCGACGATCCAGCGATAGGCGTGCAGCAGGGCCGCCGGCCCCATGTAGCGGTCGGCGTTCCACCAGTAGGACGGGCAGGCGGTCGAGCAGCAGGCGCAGAGGATGCACTCATAGAGCCCGTCCAGCTTCTTGCGGTCCTCGATCGACTGGCGCCATTCCTCGTTCGGGGTCGGCGTCTCGGTGATCAGATAGGGGTGCACGGCGGCGTGCTGGGCGTAGAAATGCGTCAGGTCGGGGATCAGGTCCTTGACCACCGGCATATGCGGCAGCGGATAGATGTTCACGTCGCCCGACACCTCGTCCATGCCGTAGATGCAGGCCAGGTGGTTGCCGCCGTCGATGTTCATCGCGCAGGACCCGCAGATCCCCTCGCGGCACGAGCGGCGGAAGGTCAGGGTCGGGTCGATCTCGGTCTTGATCTTGATCAGCGCGTCCAGGACCATCGGGCCGCATTTGGCCTCGTCGATCCAATAGGTGTCCAGCCGCGGGTTCTCGCCGGTGTCGGGGTCCCAGCGATAGATGTTGAACCGGCGCAGCTTGGTGGCGCCCTGCGGCTTCGGCCAGGTCTTGCCGACCCGGATACGGCTGTTCTGAGGAAGGGTAAGCTGGACCATCTGGCTATCCTTTCGGGGCGTCAGCCCTCAACTTGGCTGGATCTCAACGCGGATCGGTGAATGCGGCGGCGAACCGCGTCAGGTATTCGGGGGGCAGCGCGCGCGGGGTCACGGTGAACCGCGCCATCCGCCCGGCCATGGAGTCGACCGGCACCAACTCCTCGATCCAGTGATACGACTCGCGGTCGATGTAATCGTCGAACAGCACCGTCACCGGCCGGGTGCAGCGGATCATGGTGGTCAGGAAACAGGCGACACGGAAGCGCCCGTCGATCAGCACCACATCGGGGTGGCGGAAGCGCGGGTGGTCCCAGATCTCGGTGGCGTACAGCGGATAGCGCCGGAACCCGCTGCGGTCGGCGGGATGGCCCCAGGCTTTCGTCGGGCCGATGTCGGCGTGGTGGACCAAGAAGCGATCGTCCGCAAACCGCGCCGACAGCGCCGCATCGATATCGGCGGCCCATTGCGCATCGCTTTCCACGCTGGCCACGAACCCCCCGCCCGCCTCCAGCGCCAGAAAGGTCGAGCCGCCGCTGCCGTATTCCAGCACCACCCGAGCGCCCGCGCAGGCGTCGCGCAGGGCTGCGGCGGCGTCTTCGGGCAGGGTCAGGGGGAACACCCGCGCCGCAGCCCCAGCCGCAGCGGGCACAGCGCCCGGCGCATCGGCAGTCACCGGCCCGCCATGATCCCTGCCATGCCCGGCCGCCGCAAGCACAAGCCCCTGCATGGACCTACGCCCTCCCCCGAACCTGGGGACCCGAGAACCGGCGCACCATCTCAGCCCCTCCAGCCCGGCTGCTCGTACAGCGGGCGGGTCGGCATCTGGCCCGAGCGTTGCTGCACGCACTGGGCGAAGGCATCGGCGGGGTCGCGACGCATCAGCTGATCCATCGGCATCGAGACGCTGACACCGACGCCCGAATGGCTCCAGTGCCTGCCGCCGCCCACGCCCACCGCGACATTGCCGCGGGGGCCTGAAATGGCATCATACGCAGCCGCAAGGCAGATCCTTTCCGCCTGCTCGACGGAAACGGGCTGCTGCGCGCAGCCCGCCACCGCCGCCGCGCCCAGCAGCGCCAGCGCCGCCAGGGGATGCGCGCGCGCGCTCATCAGGCGACGGCCGCGCGCTGGATGCATTGCGCGGTCGCGGGCCGCGACACGATCGCGGCCACCGCACCGGCGGCACCCGACTGGCCCTGCAGCGACGCGATGTCGGCCAGCTCGGCCATGGTGGCGTTCTGCATCACGCAGTCGGTCAGCGGCGCGACGTTGCGGCCGGGCAGCCGGCGCGCCATTTCAGAGCTGACCACCTGCCGCGCCACCGCGTTGCTGGGCTGGGCCGGGGCCGTCACGACCGGCGCCGTCGGCGTGGTCACGATCGGCCCGGTCGGCGGAACCGCCACGCAGCCGGCCAGAACGGCGGCCGCGGCCAGGGCGGGAAGAATGGAAATGCGCATCAATAGACCCTCGCTTTCGGTGCGATCTTTGCAGGATCGATCCCCCCTTCCCCCGGCGCGGTCAGCGGATCGAGGTGGACGGGCCGATAGGCCAGTTTGACGTCATTTCCATCCACCCATGCAAGCGAGTGCTTGCGCCAGTTGGCGTCATCCCGCTCAGGGTAGTCCTCATGCGCGTGGGCGCCGCGGCTTTCCTTGCGCGCCTCGGCGGCGACGATGGTGGCCAGGGCGTTGGGCATCAGGTTGGTCAGCTCCAGCGTTTCCATCAGGTCGCTGTTCCAGATCAGGCTGCGGTCGGTGACGTGCAGATCGTCCAGCTTGGCGGCGATCTCGGTCATCTTCTCGACGCCCTCGGCCAGGGTCCTGTCGGTGCGGAACACCGCCGCGTCGGCCTGCATGGTGCGCTGCATCTGGTTGCGCAGCTCGGCCGTCGGCGTGCCGCCGTTGGCGTGGCGCAGCGCGTCGAAGCGGTCCAGCGCGCGGTCGACCTCGGCCTTGTTGGTCGCGGGGATCGCCGCCTTGCGGTCGATCACCTGGCCCGCGCGGATCGCCGCGGCGCGGCCGAACACCACCAGGTCGATCAGGCTGTTCGAGCCCAGCCGGTTCGCCCCGTGGACGGATGCGCAGCCGGCCTCGCCCACCGCCATCAGCCCCGGGAACACCCGGTCGGGTTCGCCCTGCGTCGGGTTCAGAACCTCGCCCCAGTAGTTCGTCGGCACCCCGCCCATGTTGTAGTGGACGGTCGGCAGGATCGGGATCGGTTCCTTGGTGACATCCACCCCGGCAAAGATCTTGGCCGATTCCGAGATCCCCGGCAGCCGTTCCGCCAGCGCCTCGGGCGGCAGGTGCTGCAGGTTCAGGAACATGTGGTCCTTGTGCTCGCCCACCCCGCGGCCCTCGCGGATCTCGATGGTGATGCAGCGGGAAACCACGTCGCGGGACGCCAGGTCCTTGTAGGTCGGGGCATAGCGTTCCATGAACCGCTCGCCTTCCGAGTTGGTCAGGTAGCCGCCCTCGCCGCGCGCGCCCTCGGTGATCAGGCAGCCCGAGCCGTAGATGCCGGTCGGGTGGAACTGCACGAACTCCATGTCCTGCAGGGGCAGGCCCGCACGCGCCACCATGCCGCCGCCGTCGCCGGTGCAGGTATGGGCGCTGGTCGCGCTGAAATAGGCGCGGCCGTAGCCGCCGGTCGCGAGCACCACCATTTTCGCGTTGAAGACGTGGATGGTGCCGTCGTCCAGCTTCCAGCAGACCACGCCGGTGCAGGCGCCGTCGGTGATCACCAGGTCGATGGCGAAATATTCGATGAAGAACTCGGCCTTTTCCTTGAGGCTCTGGCCGTAGAGCGTGTGCAGGATGGCGTGGCCGGTGCGGTCGGCGGCGGCGCAGGTGCGCTGCACGGGCGGGCCCTCGCCGAACTCGGTGGTGTGGCCGCCGAAGGGGCGCTGGTAGATCTTGCCCTCTTCGGTGCGCGAAAACGGCACGCCGTAGTGTTCCAGCTCATAGACGGCCTTGGGGGCCTCGCGCGCCAGGTATTCCATGGCGTCGGTGTCGCCCAGCCAGTCCGAGCCCTTGACGGTGTCGTACATGTGCCACTGCCAGTTGTCGGGGCCCATGTTGGACAGGCTGGCGGCGATGCCGCCCTGTGCCGCGACGGTGTGGCTGCGGGTCGGAAAGACCTTGGTCACGCAGGCGGTCTTGAACCCCTGCTCGGCCATGCCCAGCGTCGCGCGCAGGCCCGCGCCGCCGGCGCCGACAACCACCACGTCGTAATCATGCGTCTGGTATTCGTATGCGGACATGGGACCCTCAGGAAACGACGACGACGGCGGCCGGCGACAGCATCATGCGCGCCAGCGCATAGACGACCGCGGCGATGACGGCCCAGCCGAACAGATGCGACAGGATGATGGCGACCTTGCGCTCGGCATGATCGAGATAGTCGTCGATCATGATGCGGGTGCCGTTGATATAGTGGTGCATCCCCACCACCAGGAACAGCGCGGTGACGATCGCCGGATAGGGGCGGCTGAAATAGGCCACCACCGCCTCATGCGGCAGGCCGATGGCCGAGGCGACCACAAGGATGAAGGCCGGGGTCAGGATCAGCAGCGCGGCCGAGCTGACGGTCATGCCCCAGTGATGGGCGGTCGAGGCGCCCGGACCGGCGGCGCCCAGTCCCTTGGCGGCCTTGCGGGGGGTGATGTAGCGCATGTGTCTTCCCCTCTCAGATCACGAACAGCAGCAGGGTCAGAAGCGTCAGCCCGACCGAGCCCCAGATCAGCACCCAGCTGGCCTGCCGCGCCTCGGGCTTGGTCATCAGCAGCCGCGCGTCATAGAAGAAATGCCGGATCCCGGCGAGGAAGTGGTACCACAGCGCCCAGACCGAGCCGAGCAGCACCAGATAGCCGATCCAGCTGCGCAGCACCCAGTCGGCGGTGGCAAAGGCGCGCGGCCCGGTCGCGGCGGCGACCAGCCACCAGACCACCAGCAGCAGCCCGGCGACCAGCGCCTGCCCGGTGATCCGGGTCATGATGGATGTGACCGCAGCGATCGGCAGCCTGTAGACGCTGAGATGCGGCGAAAGCGGGCGGTTTCCGCGAGGGATGTC
Organism: Paracoccus sp. SJTW-4; assembly: GCF_047716885.1. Taxonomy (NCBI): domain Bacteria; kingdom Pseudomonadati; phylum Pseudomonadota; class Alphaproteobacteria; order Rhodobacterales; family Paracoccaceae; genus Paracoccus; species Paracoccus sp. SJTW-4. The sequence goes on from NZ_CP136681.1 coordinate 1,213,619, forward strand.
TCCCATGGGCGCTCCTGTCCGAAAAAGCGCGGGCCAAGCTGGCGCGCGGGCTGGCTTGAGTTCGTAAGTCTGTCTAGCCATCCTTTGAGCGCTGTCACGGTCCAGATCAACCCCGGCGACGCTTTGCTCCATGTTAGCGCAATTCGTGATCACAAGCCCGGTCTCAGTGATCACAAACCTGCGGTTTCGTGCTGCGCAGCAGCGGGCTGCCGTGCCGCGATGCAGCAGATGCCGCCAGCCGCGGCCAGTCGATTCCGGCCCCCGCGGCCAGATAACCGCCATCTGCCAAGCCCTTGGCCAGTGCGGCCGCATCGGGAAGCGCCTCGGCCAGCACCGCCGACTCGGGCGCGCCCTGCGCCAGCATCGCCCGCCAGCGCCGGTATTTCCCCGAGGGCTGCGGCCGCCCCGGAAGGTCCGGCGACAGGATCGCGGCATAGCGACGGACCGAGCGCAGGAACTCGGCCGCCGAGCGCATGGGGAAATGCCGCATCCTGATCGCGGTCGGCACCGGCTCGGCGGCGGGGTCCAGCGCGACCGCGTGGCTGCCGGCGGCCAGCCCCCGCAGCCCCTGCGGGCGAAAGATCACCTTGGGCGGCAGGCGAAAGGCGAACCACGGCAGCGCCAGCGGCACCGCGGGATCGGCGTGGCCGCCGGGCGGCAGCAGCGCCCGCGTGCACAGATGCACCAGCGCCTGCTGCCAGCCCGCCTCCTCCAGCGCCTCGATACTGCCGATCATGTTGTCGCGTTCGCAGCGCAGCACGCGGTCCGCGCCATGCGCGGCCAGCGCCGCGCGCAGATCGCCGCCGGGCGCGACCAGGAACTCGTCGGCATCGGGGGCGGCGATCCAAGCGGGCCGCAGCCGCGCGGCCGCATCGCGGACCAGCGCGTCCAGCGCCACCGCCAGCTGGAAATCCGCAGGGTCGTCGCGGATCACTTCGGCCACCCCGGCGCGGACATAGAGGTCCAGGATATCGGCGGTGTCGTCGGTCGAGCCGTTGTCCAGCACCACCACCCGGTCCACCCCGGCGGCGAGATGGTGTTCGAGGTTCAGGCCGATGATATCAGCCTCGTCCCGCACCACCATCGCCAGCAGGATCACGGGCTCACCGCGGGATCAGCGCCCAGTAGTCGAGGTCGAGCAGCACATGCGGCGCGTATTTCCCGTCCTCGGCCCGCAGGGTGGTGTCGCCGGGCGCGCCCTTGTGGGCGACCAGCCGCAGCCGGATCGCGCCGATGCCGGGCGAGTCGGTCTCGGCCAGTTCCAGCACCTCGGACCACGCCCGCACGGTGTCGCCGGCGAAACAGGGGTTCGCGTGGGCGCCGCCGTTCAGCGCCACGATCATCTGCGCATTGGCCAGCCCGTTGAAGGACAGCGCGCGGGCCAGGCTGATGACATGGCCGCCATAGATCAGCCGCCGCCCGTCCTCGCGGAAGGTGGCGTCGAAATGCACCTTGGCGGTGTTCTGCCACAGCCGGGTGGCGAGCATATGCTCGGCCTCTTCCACGGTCACCGCGTCCACGTGGTCGATGATCTCGCCCACCGCGTAGTCGCCCCAGCGGTGCGGCTCGCCTGCCAGTTCAAAGTCGTAGTCGCTGAAATCCAGCCCCTCGGGGACCACCAGATCGGCGGCGGGGACCACGCGGGCAAGGTTCGGCACCACCGGCTCGGGGGCGGGGCTGGCGGCGTCGCGCTTGCGCACCATCACCCAGCGCACATATTCCAGCACCACCTCGTCCTGCTGATTCAGGCCGCGGGTGCGGACATAGACGGTGCCGGACTTGCCGTTCGAGTTCTGCTTGACCCCGATCACCTCGGATTCCGCGCGCAGCGTGTCGCCGGGCCAGACGGGCTTCAGCCAACGCCCCTCGGCATAGCCAAGATTCGCCACCGCATTCAGCGACACATCCGGCACGGTCTTGCCGAAGACGGTGTGGAAGGCGATCAGGTCGTCCATCGGGCTACCGTCCAGCCCGCAGCTGGCCGCGAAATCATCCGAGGAATAGATCGCCCCCCGCGCCGGATACAGCGCATGGTAAAGCGCGCGCTCACCCTCGGCTACGGTGCGGGGCACGGCGTGGCGGATCACGTCGCCGACGTGGTAATCCTCGAAGAAACGGCCCGGATTGGTCTTGCTCATTGCTCACCCAGCTTCATGTCGGGGTGATATTCCCCGTCGATTTCCTTGGTCACCGCCTGCGCGCAGCGCATCACGCCCCGCGTGGCGTCATACGAGATGCTGGGCGCGCCGTGCAGCACCCAGCCTTTCGACAGCGCCAGGCTGATCTTGTGGCAGAAGGCCGAGGTGTCGTCCTCGGTCAGCAGGCGATAGATCGTGGCCATGGCGGTTCCTTTCCTCAGGCGCCGAAGGGGTTGACGCCCAGCAGGATATGGATGCCCGCGACCAGACCATAGACCACCAGCGCGGCGATGGCGGCGATGGCCTCCTTGCGGATCGAGGTTTCATGCGGCGGCGGGCGCCAGCCGGGCTGGCTGCGGTTGATGACGGCGATTTCCACCAGCGCCCAGGCCAGCAGCCCGCCGAACAGCACCAGCGAGGGCAGGTCGCCGTTGGTCAGCAGATGCGCAAAGGCCCAGAGCGAGAACCCCACCAGCTGCGGATGGCGCATCTGGGTGCCGATGCGGTTCCTGATCCCCGACGAGGCGAACAGGAAGAACGCCACCAGCACCAGCAGGTTGTTGATGCCCTTGAGCGCGGGCCCCGCCGCCCACCACATCGTCACATCGGCCGAGCGGTAGCCGATCACCATCAGCACCACCGACAGGATCAGCGCCGCCGCGACCATGCCCTTGCCGGACTGGCCGAGGCCCCGGCGCGTCCCGGGCGCCAGCCGCTTGAACAGATGCGCACCCCACCACAGCGCGACCCCCACGATCAGCAGAAACATCGGCGGCTCCCTTATCTGGCTGCGCTCAGCCTGCCATCACCCGGCCAGCGCGGCAATCGCATCCGCACGCGCAAGGGTCTTGCGGGCGGTTTCGACGTGCAGGTTTTCCACGATGCGACCATCCACCACGGCCACGGCCTTGCCCTCGGCGATGGCGGCCTCATAGGCCTCGATCTGGCGGCGCGACAGGTCGATCTCGGCCCCGGTCGGGGCGAATGCGGCGTTGGCGATGTCGAGCTGCGCGGGGTGGATCAGGGTCTTGCCGTCGAAACCCATGTCGCGGCCCTGCTCGCACTCGGCGCGCAAGCCCTCCTCGTCCTTGAAGGCGTTGAACACCCCGTCAACGATCACCAGCCCATGGGCACGCGCGGCCAGCAGGCACAGCCCCAGCCCCGCCTGCATCCCCAGCCGGTCGGGGCGGTGGCGGCTGCCCAGTTCCTTGGCCAGGTCGTTGGTGCCCATCACCATCCCCTGCAGCCGCGGATGCGCGGCAATGGCGGCGGCGTTCAGCATCCCCAGCGCGGTTTCCATCATCGCCCACAGCGGGATGTCGCCGGTGATGGCGGCGACCGCGTCCAGATCCTCGGGGCGGCTGACCTTGGGGACCAGCACCGCGTCAGCGCAGTCACCCAGACCGGCGGCAAAGGCGGCGTCGTCGCGCCCCCATTCGGTATCGAAGCCGTTGATGCGCACGATCCGCGCCCGCCCGCCGTAATCCTGCGCCAGCGCCGCGCGCAGCAGCTCGCGCGCGCCGGGTTTTTCCGCGGGCGCCACCGCATCCTCGAGGTCAAAGATGATCGCGTCGGCCGCCAGCGTCCGCGCCTTGTCCATGGCACGCTGGTTGGCGGCGGGAATATAGAGAACCGAGCGATAGGGACGGGTCATGGGGCCGGACCTTTCATTCAACGCGCAAGAATCGTTCGTCTGCCTGCCCGTTTCCGCCAGAAACGGCAAGCCCCAACATGCTGCAATGCAGCAGACCACACCCTGCTCAGACCAGCGCGTCGCGGATCAGCATGACCGAAACCCCCAGCAGCGCCCAGGTGATGAACAGATAGAAGGCCCGCTGCGGGATCACCCGCACCAGCCACACCCCCAGCCCGACGCTGGCGGCCGCGACCGGCACCATCACCGCGGCCTTGCCCAGATTGGCGCTGCCCAGCTGCCCCAGTGCCGCATAGGGAATCAGCTTGACCGCGTTCACCACCGCAAAGAACACCGTCACCGTACCGGCATAGCTTTCCTTGCCCAGCCGCAGCGGCTGCACATAGACCTGATAGGGCGGCGCGCCGGAATGGCTGACAAAGCTGGTATAGCCCGCCGCCAGCCCCCACAGGCTGCCCCTGCCCCATTCGGCCCGACCCCGCGGCCCCTCGACCGGCGCCCGGCGCAGCAGCGTCACCAGCGCGAAGCTCAGCCCGATCACGCCGACGATGCCGCCGACCCAGCGCTCGTCCACCAGGCTGGCGGTGGCCCAGCCCAGCGCCACGCCCGCCACCGCGCCCGGCATCAGGCAGGCGACGACGCGGCGGTCCCAGTGGCGGCGATAGGCGATCAGCCCGAACATGTCGGATACGACGAACACCGGCAGCAGCACCGCTGCCGCCTGCACCGGCGACATCACCAGCGACAGGATCGGCACCGCCAGCATCGACACCATCGACAGCCCGCCCTTGGACAGCCCCACCAGCGCCGATGCCAGTGCCAGCAACGCCCATGCCCCGCCCGTCAGCTCCACCTTGCCCTGCCTTTCGCCCGTTGCCGCCCGCCGGGCGGATTTAGCGCAAACACCGCCCCGGCGGCCCGTCCTACGCCTTGCGCGGTCGGGGGCAAGGGTCTAGTCGGGCGGGAAATCCATCAGCCAAACGGAGGAACTCCATGGCCCGTCCCAAGATCGCCCTTATCGGCGCCGGTCAGATCGGTGGAACGCTGGCGCATCTCGCCGCCATCAAGGAACTGGGGGATGTCGTGCTGTTCGACATCTCCGAGGGCACGCCGCAGGGCAAGGCGCTGGACATCGCCGAATCGGGCCCGTCCGAAGGGTTCGACGGCAGCTTCAAGGGCACCAACGACTATGCCGACATCGCGGGCGCCGATGTGTGCATCGTGACCGCCGGGGTGCCGCGCAAGCCGGGGATGAGCCGCGACGACCTGCTGGGCATCAACCTCAAGGTGATGAAATCGGTGGGCGAGGGCATTGCCGCGCACGCGCCGAACGCCTTCGTCATCTGCATCACCAACCCGCTGGACGCGATGGTCTGGGCGCTGCGCGAGTTTTCCGGCCTGCCGCATGAAAAGGTGGTCGGCATGGCGGGCGTGCTCGATTCGGCGCGGTTCCGGCATTTCCTGAGCCTCGAGTTCGGCGTGTCGATGCGCGACGTCACCGCCTTCGTGCTGGGCGGGCATGGTGACACCATGGTGCCGCTGGCGCGCTATTCCACCGTCGCCGGCATCCCGCTGCCCGATCTGGTCAAGATGGGCTGGACCACGCAGGAAAAACTGGACGCCATCGTCCAGCGCACCCGCGACGGCGGCGCCGAGATCGTCGGCCTGCTGAAGACCGGCAGCGCCTTCTACGCCCCCGCCACCAGCGCCATCGAGATGGCCGAGGCTTACCTGCGCGACCAGAAGCGCGTCCTGCCCTGCGCGGCCTGGGTAGACGGCGCCTATGGGCTGAACGGGATGTATGTCGGCGTGCCGACCGTGATCGGCGCCGGCGGCATCGAGAAGATCATCGACATCGAGCTGAACGCCGACGAACAGGCGATGATGCAGAAATCCATCGACGCGGTGAAGGGCCTGGTCGAGGCCTGCAAGGGCATCGACAACTCGCTGGCCTGATCGCCCCGCACCTGAACCATGAAAGGGCCGCCCTTGGGGCGGCCCTTCTTGCTTCTACTGGTCCGACCGGCCCGCTTTTCTTCATCACCTAAATATCCCGGGGTCCGGGGCAGAGCCCCGGTCCGGCGATGCCCCGTTCAGGCCATCTCGGCCTCGCGTTCGGCGGCGGTGGTGGCGGCGGTGGCGGTGCCCATGGTCAGGACATAGACGCCCGAGGCGTCCAGCTCGCCGCTCCAGCCGGGTTCGATGATGATGGTGGTGGTTACCTCCTGGATCACCGCCGGGCCGGAAATGCGGTCGCCCGCCCCCAGAAGGTCGCCGTCATAGACCGGGGTGTCGTGCGGGATCCCCGAGGCGTCGAAGATCATCGCCCGTGTCCCGATCAGCGCCCCGCGCGCGCCCTGCCCGGCGGGCAGTTCCATCCGGCCGGGCTTGTCCACCGCCCCGGTGATCGCGCTTTCGACGTTGACCACCTCGACGGCGCTGTTCGGTTCGGAATAGGTGTACAGCTCTTCGTGGCGGGCGTGGAAGGCGGCCTTGAGCCGGTCGAGCGAGGCCTCGGTGATCTCGAAGGGCGCGACGTTCACCGTGCATTCATGGACCTGCCCGACATAGCGCATGTCGAGGCTGCGCCCGATGCTGACGCGGTCCTCGGCAAAGCCGTCGCCGGCCAGGTCCTCGCGCCCGCGCGCCTCGAGCCCGGCGAACAGCGCATCCAGCCGCGCCGCCGCCTCGGCCCCTTCCAGCCGGATCGGGGCCGGCGCCATGTAGTTGTATTTCACGTCCGAGATGATCTGCCCAAAGGCGCACAACCCCGAGGCGAGCTTGGACACCAGTACCTTGCGGATGCCCATCTCGCGCGCCAGCGCGGTGATATGGGCGCCGGTGGCGCCGCCCGCGCAGTTCAGCACGAAGTCGCGCGGGTCATAGCCGCGCTCGACCGAGACGCGCCGGATCCCGTTCACCATGTTGTTGTTGACGATGGTGAACATGCCGTAGGCAGCCTTTTCGACGCTGATCCCCAGCGGCTCGGCCAGATGGAGGCGGATCGCCTCGCGCGCCTTTTCCACGTCCAGCGGCAGCCGCCCGCCGACCAGCCCCTGCGGGTTCAGATAGCCCAGCACCAGGTTGGCGTCGGTGGTGGTCGGCATGGTGCCGCCCTTGCCGTAGCAGGCCGGGCCGGGTTCCGAGCCCGCCGACTGCGGCCCCATCTGCATCAGCCCCATCGAATCGATCCAGCCGATCGAGCCGCCGCCCGCGCCCAGTGTCTCCACCTGGATCATCGGGATGCCGATGCGATAGCGCAGGAAGTCGATGTTCTTGGAGACGTTGGCGCGGCCGTCGCGGGTCAGGGTGATGTCGAAGCTGGTGCCGCCCATGTCCACGGTGATGATGTCGCGCATCCCCCAGGGCTCGCCCAGCCACAGCGCCGCCTGCGGGGCCGAGGCGGGGCCCGAGTTGATCGCATAGACCGACTGTTCGCTGACGGTGCGGCCCAAGGCCAGCCCGCCGTTCGACTGGAAATAGCGCACCGGGTGCCGCGCGCCCAGCGATTGGAAATACCCGTCCACCGCCCGGACATAACGTTGCAGGATCGGGGCCAGATAGGCGTTGACGATCGCGGTCGAGGTGCGGGTGTATTCGCGCACCTGCGGATAAAGATCGCTGCCCACGGTCAGATGCACGGCGGGCATCATCTCGCGCACGATCTCGGCCGCGCGGCGTTCATGTTCGGGATGCAGCACCGACCAGACGAACGAGATCGCCACCGATTCGACGCCTTCGCGCAGGAAATGCCGGCAGGCGTCGCGCACCGCTTCCTCGTCCAGCTGGGTGTGGACGCTGCCGTCCGACAGCACCCGCCCGGCGATGCCGCGGCGCAGGTAGCGCGGCACCAGCATGGTGGCCGGGGGATAGTCCGGGTCGTAGCGATAGCCGTCCTCTTTGTGGCCAAGACGGATCTCGATGCTGTCCTCGTGGCCCAGCGTGGCGATCAGCCCGGTCTTGGCGCCGGTGTGGGTGATCAGCGCGTTCAGCCCGACGGTGGTGCCGTTGATGCACAGATCGGCGTTCGAGACGATGGTTTCCGGGGCCAGCCCGGTTTCCTCCTGGATGGTGGCCAGGCCGTTGCGGATGGCCTCGGTCGGGTTGCCGGGGGTGGACAGCGCCTTGAAGATGCGCACGCCCCCCTTGCGGTCGGCCAGGATGAAGTCGGTGAAGGTGCCGCCGGCGTCGATGCCGAGACGATACTGGTTCTGCATGGGTCGATCCTTATGGGTGTCCGGGGGTGCCGGGCAGGCTTGGGCCGGCATCGCGTGCGGCGCGGTCGGCGGGGGGCTTTCCGCCCCCCACGGCCTGCGGCCTCCCCCCGAGGATATTTCGGGACAGAAGACGAAGATCAGGCGGCGGCGCGCAGCCTTGCGGTCGCGGCCTCGTCGACCGCCAGCGTGTCGCGGTCGGCGATCACCACGCCGTAATCCAGCCGCGCGCCTTCCAGGCTGACCAGCCCGTTGCGCACGTCCTCGACCACGCGGGCGATCTCGCGCTCGAACGGGTTGCCGTAGCCGCCGCCGCCGGGGTTCTTGTTGGCGGCGCGTTCACCGGGGTGGATGGTCTCGATCACGTTTTCGGTGATGACTTTCGTCTCGCCGCCGCGGGTCACCTCGAGCCGGCCGACCTTGGTCGCGACCATGGTGGACTTCGCGCCCGCCGCGCCCATCGCCGGGATCCGCCGCCCCTCGCCGAAGGTGATCAGCGTCATCGGGCCGTCCATCGGCTCGACCTCCCAGCAGGTGCCGGAGCCGCCGCGGTTGCGCCCGGCGCCGCCCGAATCCTCCATCAGCGAATAGCGGTGGATGATGATCGGGTAGGAGTGTTCCAGCATCTCGATATCGCCCGAGGTCAGCGCGCCGAAGCAGCATTCCGGCCCGCAGGCGTGCCAGCCGTCGCCAGAGGCCGTGGCCCCCGCCCCCGAGATGATCGAGGCCAGCACCATGGTGACGTATTCCTCGTCGTGGCGCTTGTCCCAGCCGGCGATGTTGCAGCCGTTGGCATGGCCCCAGCTGGCCGAGACCTTGGCGGGCGCCGCCTGCTCGAACGCCAGCCGCACCGCGTCGGTCAGCGTCTCCATCGGCGTGGTGGTGCAGTTCATGTGCGGCGCGGGGGATTTCGCGTTGCACAGCGTGCCCTTGGGGCCCATGTCGGTGCTGACGCAGCGATAGAGCCCCTCGTTATAAGGGGGCGGCAGCTGCGCGAACATCATCAGCCCCAGATAGACGCCCGAGTGGCTGTTGCCTTCGTAGCTGTTGATGAAATACGGCACCTGCGGCGGCGAGTTCACCGCGATGTGGCAGTTGTCGCCGGTGATGGTCACCGTGGCGGTGATCTCGAAATCGCCGAAGCCGTGGCCGGCATCCTCGAGGATGGCGGTGCCGGAATAGGTGCCGTCGGGGACCTCGGCGATCAGCTTGCGCATATGCGCCTCGGCCATGTCCAGCAGTTCCGCGATGCAGTCCTGCACCACCTGCTTGCCGTATTTGTCCATCATGCGGATCAGCGCCCGGGCGCCGACCTGGCAGGCGCCGATCAGGGCGTTGAAGTCGCCCTCCTGGTCGCGCCGCGCCCGCATATTGGTCAGCAGCAGGTTCATCACGTCGTGGCGCGGGCGGCCCTTGTCCCAGATCTTGACCGGGGGAATCCGCAGCCCCTCGGCAAAGATCTCGGTGGCGTTGGGGTTGTAGCCCGCGGGCACCGGGCCGCCGATGTCGGTCAGATGGCCCTTGCAGACCGTCCAGAACACCAGCTCGCCTTCGTAGAACACCGGCATGTACATGCAGGTGTCGATGATGTGGCTGCCGCCATAGGCGGGGTCGTTGTGCAGGATCAGGTCGCCTTCGTGGATGTCGCCCTCGAAGAACCCGGCCACCGACTTCATCGCCGGGATCAGCGAGCCGAGGTGGATCGGGATGTCCTGCCCCTGCAGGATCATTTCCGGCGTGTGGTTGAACAGCGCCGTCGAATAGTCGTGCGCCAGGTTGAAGACCGAGCTGCGCGCGGTCTGTTCCAGCGTCAGCGTCATCTCGCGCTGGGTGGTCTCCAGCACTCCGCGGACCACGGAAAGCGTGATCGGGTCAACATTGCGTCCTGTCATGTCCTTGGGCTCCTCCCCCGATGGGTGGGCGGCGCGGCGGGGCTTGCGCCCCCGCGGGCAGCCGCCCGGCATCGGCCCAGACTGACCGGGAAAAACCCCGGTTTCTTGCAGCGCAGCGAGTGTTTTCTTGCCGATCCGGGAACTGCCGCCGCGGGACTTGTCGCAGGGCGCATCAGGATTTGCCGCTGCGTGCAGTCGCCGCCGGGATTTGTTGCACCGCAGGCCCCCGCGGCGCTAGACTGCCCGGCACAGTGCGGTCAGGAGGAGGCCGCGACGCCGGTCACGCGCTTCGAGGAGGAAGGCGCATGGAGATTGCCGTCTACAGCACCGCGTCGACCGCGGCGGCGCAGCGCGCCGCGGAATGGAGCCGCGTGATCGCGGACACCTATTTTCCCCTGCAGCTGACCTACCGCGACCCGGGCAGTTTCTCAGGCGAGCTGGAACGGCGGCAGATGGGCCAGGTCTCGCTGTCGCGGCTGGCCACCGCGCCGATGCAATACGAGCGCCACGCCCGCGACATCGCCCACAACAACCCCGAGGAATATCTGGTCACCGTGCCGCGGCGCGGGCCGGTGGATTTCTCGCAGATGGGGCGCGAGGTGCGCTGCGCCCCCGGCGGGCTGATTCTCGAGCGTGGCGACGAACCCTACCGGTTTTCCTACACCCAGCCCAACGAGCTCTGCGTGCTCAAGGTCTCGCGGCCGATGCTGCTGGAACGGCTGCGCGACCCGGACCGGTTCTGCGCGCAGGCGATCGACGCGCGCAGCGGGCTGTCGGCGCTGCTGGTCAGCATGATGGGCCATCTGCAGGCGCTGTCGGCGGCCGAATCCCACGCCGCCAATGTGCTGGGCCGCCAGATCGTCGAGGTGCTGGCGCTGGCGCTGGACGAGCGTTCCGGCCCCGAGGATGCGGGCGCGATGTCGGCGGTGCGCGCCGGCCACCTGCGCCGGGCCGAGCGGGTGATCCGCCAGAACCTGTCCAACCCGGCGCTGTCGCCCGAGTTCGTGGCCGGGCAATGCGGGATTTCGAAACGCTACCTGCACGAGCTGTTCGGCGACACCGACAAGACCGTGGCGCAGTTCATCCGCGAAGAGCGGCTGATCGTGGCCCGCAACGAGATCGCGGCCTCGCAGGGGCTGGCGCTGGCCGAGATCGCCTATCGCTACGGGTTTTCCGACCAGGCGCAGTTCTCGCGGCTGTTCAAGGCGCAGTTCGGGATGACGCCATCCGACTGGCGCCGCCGCGCCCGCAGCGCGGGCTGAGCCCGCAGCACGCGGCCTTTCCGCCCGATCGCCTCGTGGCGCCGCGTTCCCCTGCCCATTCTTCCTTGTAGAAATATCCCGCGGGGGAACGGGGGTGTGAAACCCCCGTCCGGCCGCGCCGCCCGGACCGGCCCCGCATTCCCCACGCTTTCGCCCAGCGACAAGAAATCGCACGCGCAGGCGCAAGACGGACCCCGCCCCGCCTGCCCACCATGCCCGTCACCGAAGCCGGGAGAGAACGGCGGCCGCGAAGAGGAGATCGCGGGCGCATCACCGACAGATCGAACCACAGCGGCCTGCGTGCTGCCGGCGCGCCCGTGATCCGGGTGCTGCGCCCGGCCGTGCGGTCCGGCCGCGCTGTCCCGGCATGTGACTGTTTTCAGGGAGGAAACCACAATGTCCACACCCGCCGATACCGCCCCCGACGAGGCGCTCGAGCTTGAGTTTTCCGACCGCCCCGTGCCGCCAGACCAGCGCATGAGGCGGATGCCGCTGACCATGGCCTGGTGGTCGGTCTGTTCGGCGATGTTCTATCTGGTGGTCTCGGCGACGCTGGCGCTGGCCTATGGCTCGGTCAATGCGATCATCGGGCTCGTGCTGTCGGTCGCGGCCTATGCCGCGGTCAACGCGGTGCTGGTGCGCCACGCGATCCGCACCGGGCTGTCGGTGTCGCTGTTCTCGCGCATCCTGCTGGGGCGCACCGGCGCGGCCATCGCCACGCTGATCTTCTTTGCCACCGCGATCTATTATGCGGTGTTCGAGGGCTCGGTCATCGCGCTGGCGCTGCAAAGCTATGCCGGCATCGGCTATCCGCTGGCGGCGCTGATCGTGGTGGTCTATTCGGTGGCGCTGATCTTCGGCTCGATCCAGAACTGGCTGGACAAGCTCAACGGGGTGCTGCTGCCCTTCTACCTGATCGGGCTTCTGGCGGCGGTGGTGCTGGCGGTGGCGGAATACGGCTATTCGGACGCCTGGCTGAACCTGGGCCCCGAGGGCGGCGCCAAGCCCGGCGGCTGGTGGGATTGCTTCGTCGCCTTCATGGGCGTCTGGATCCTGATGATGTTCACCTATGACTATGCCCGCTTCGGCCGGGCCGAGGACGCGGACTATCACGCGCGGATCAACTTCGGCGCGCCGTTCTATCTGGTGGCGTTCCTGCTCAACGGGCTGGTCGGCATCTTCCTGGCGGCCAGCCTGCCCACCGAGGGCGGGGTGACCGAGGTGTCGGTGGTGCTGGCGCTGATCCAGCTGATGGGGCTGGCGGGGCTGGGCTTCGTCTGGATCAGCCAGACGCGGATCAATACCGCCAACTACTACCTCGCCGCCGTCAACATGGAGAGCTTTGTCCAGACCGTGTTCCGGCTGAAGCTGCCCAAGGTGTTCTGGGCCTGCGTGGTGGGCGCGATCTGCTATGTGCTGATGCTGGCCGATGTGTTCGCCTATATCCTGCAGGCGCTGGCCTATCAGGGCATCTTCGTGGTGGCTTGGGTCGGCATCGCGCTGGTCCATATCCTGACCGAGGGCCGCGCCGGCGCCGAACAGGACCGGGTCAGCTTCCGCCTGCGCGACACAAGGGCGGTGAATCCGGCCGGGCTGGGCGCCTGGCTGCTGGGTGCGGGTGCGGGGCTGGTGCTGCATTTCGCCCCCGGCGCGCTGGCCAGCCTGTCGGCGCCGGTGACCTTCGTCGCCGCGGCCGTGGCCTATGCGGTGCTGAACCGCGGCCCCGCCGCCGCCCGCGCGGCCGAACTGGCCGGGCGCGGCTGACCCGCACGCCCCCGCCTTGCCCCCAAGGGCCGCAGCCCCGCGCTGCGGCCCTTTCGCGTTCCGGCCCTGCCCGCGGCCTGCTTGAGTGCGGGACAGGGGCTGACTATGTAGAGGGCTACCCGACCGAAAGGGTCAGCCTGAAAGGTCCCCGATGTTCTCGATTCCCGGCAAGCCTCCCGTCAGCATCACCCCCGCCGCCGAGGCGCGGATCGCCCGGCTCATGGCCGACAAGGGCGCGGCAGGGCTGCGCATCGGCCTGAAGAAGGGCGGCTGCGCGGGCATGGAATACACGATGGAACTGGCCCAGGCCGCCGCCCCCAATGACGAGGTGGTGGAACAGGGGGGCGCGCGGGTGCTGATCGCGCCCACCGCGCAGATGTTCCTGTTCGGCACCGTCATCGACTATGAAAGCGGGCTGCTCGACAGCGGCTTCCGCTTCGTGAACCCCAACGTCACCGAAGCCTGCGGCTGCGGCGAATCGATCCGTTTCGAGCCGCTGGAGGGCTCGGCCGCCCGCCGCGGCTGAGACTCGCCGATCCAAACGAAAAAACCGGCCCGGCCCCCTGTCCGCGCCGGTTTTTCTTTGCACCCGGGCCTTGCCGTGGCAGGGGCCCGGGTCCGGTCCCCGCCGTTATTCGACGATGGTGACCTTGGCCATGTAGTCGGGCTCGTCCACCTTGCCGTTGAAGCGCGGATCGCCCTTCTTGATCGCGTTCAGCACGTCCCAGCCCTCGATCAGCCGGCCCACGACGGTATATTGCCCGTCCAGCGAGGGCGTCGCCGCAAAGTTGACGAAGAACTGGCTGTTGGCGCTGTCGGGGCTTTGGCTGCGGGCCATACCGACGGTGCCGGGCAGGAAGTTCTGGTCGCTGAACTCGGCCTTGAGGTCGGGCTGCTCGGACCCGCCCATGCCGGCGCGGGACAGATCGCCGCCCTGCTTGCCGAACTGGACGTCCCCGGTCTGGGCCATGAACCCCTCGATCACGCGGTGGAACACCACCCCGTCATAGGCGCCGGCGCGCGCCAGCTCGGTCAGCCGCGCGACGTGGCCGGGCGCCTTTTCCGGGTTCAGGTCCAGCACGATGGTGCCCTTGGCCGCGCCCGAGGCGTCCGCGACCTCGATCACCATGTTCGGGCCGGGGCCGTCCTCGGACGGCGGCGCCGCCACGTCCTGCGCGGCGGCCATGCCGGCGGCGCCAGCCGCCAGCGCCACGGAAAGCAGCAGCTTACGCATCGGCGGCCACCTTGACCGAGATCATCCGGTCCGGGCTGGCCGGCGGCTCGCCGCGGGCGATCTTGTCGACATGCTCCATCCCGGAAATCACCTGTCCATAGACGGTGTATTGCCCGTTCAGGAAATCATTGTCCTTGAAGTTGATGAAGAACTGGCTGTTGGCGCTGTTGGGGTTTTGCGACCGCGCCGCGCCCAGCGTGCCCCGCGCGTGCGGGATGCGCGAGAACTCGGCCGGCAGGTCCGGCAGGTCCGAGCCGCCGGTGCCCGCGCGCCCGGGGTTCCAGCCCTTTTCCATGTTGGCGTGTTCCACGTCGCCGGTCTGGGCCATGAAACCGTCGATCACCCGGTGAAAGGCGACGTTGTCGTATTTGCCGGCCCGCGCCAGCTCTTTCATCCGCGCGACGTGCTGGGGAGCGACGTCGGCCAGAAGCTCGACCACCACCGGGCCGTCCTTCAGCTCGATGATGATCGTGTTCTCGGGGTCCTTGATCTCGGCCATCGGATCTTTCCTTTGGTTGGGTGCCCGTTGGTTGGGTGCGGGGCAAGGTCTAGGCCGCGCGCGGCCGCCGCGCAACGCCCCAGCCGCCACAGGGCCGCTCGGAATCATCAACTCGTCCTGACGCAGAGTTGACGCGCTGGACCGCTTGACGGACAACGCGGGTGACGAACGCGGGCCGACCCCGCATTGCAGGAGAAATGCCGATGGCGCGCTTCAACACGCTGGACGACATGGAGCTGGACGGCAAGGTCGTGCTGACCCGGGTGGACGTGAACGTCCCGGTGGAAAACGGCCAGGTCACCGATGCGACGCGGATCGAAAAGATCGTGCCGACCGTCAAGAAAATCCAGGAAAAGGGCGGTATTCCGGTGCTGCTGGCGCATTTCGACCGCCCCAAGGGCCAGCGCGTCGATTCGATGAGCCTGCGCCAGATCCTGCCCGCGCTCGAGGCCGCCCTGGGCCAGCCGGTGGGTTTCGCGTCCGAAGCGGTGGGGGGCGATGCCAAGCGCGCGGTCGCGGCGCTCAAGCCCGGCGACGTGCTGCTGCTGGAAAACACCCGCTTCTATCCGGGCGAAGAAGCCAATGAGCAGGTTTTCGCCGCCTCGCTGGCCGCGCTTGGGCAGGTTTACGTCAACGACGCGTTTTCCGCCGCCCACCGGGCGCACGCCTCGACCGAGGGGCTGGCGCGGCTGCTGCCCTCGGCCGCCGGTCTGCTGATGGAGGCCGAGCTGAACGCGCTGGACGCGGCGCTGGGGAACCCGGAGCGGCCGGTGGTGGCGGTGGTGGGGGGCGCCAAGGTCTCGACCAAGCTGGATCTCTTGTCGAACCTGATCCGCAAGGTCGATCATCTGGTGATCGGCGGCGGCATGGCCAACACCTTCCTGGTGGCCCAGGGGGTCGAGGTCGGCCGCAGCCTGGCCGAGCGCGACCTGGCCGACACCGCAAGGCAGATCCTTTCCGACGCCAAGGGCGCGGGCTGCACCATCCACCTGCCGGTCGATGTGGTGGTGGCGCGCGAGTTCGCAGCGAACGCCCCGCATGAGCTGGTCGCCGCCGACGCCTGCCCCGCCGACGCGATGATCCTGGACGCCGGCCCCGCGACGGTGGCGAAGATCCGCGAGGTCTTCGGCCAGTGCCGCACGCTGATCTGGAACGGCCCGCTGGGCGCCTTCGAGATCGAACCCTTCGACGCCGCCACCAACGCCGCCGCCGCCGCCGCTGCCGAGCTGACGCGCGAGGGACGGCTGGTCTCGGTCGCCGGGGGCGGCGACACGGTGGCGGCGCTGAACAAGGCCGGCGTCGCGGACGACTTCACCTTCATCTCGACCGCCGGCGGCGCGTTCCTCGAATGGATGGAGGGCAAGGACCTGCCCGGCGTCGCCGCGCTGATCGCCTCGAAGCGTTAGGCGCGGCAGCGGCAGCGGATTTGCGCCGTCGCTTGCCCATCGGCCCCAAGCCTACGCCGGAGGCCGATGGGGCGATGCCGTCCGCTAAGCGTAAAGAACAGGTTGGACCAAGGGGCAGCGATGCGGTGGATTGCACTACCCCTTGCCGGTGGCACGGGCTCCCGGCCTGTGCAGGGGTGCTGATACTGCAATGCCCATGGCGTTCTTAAAGACATGGGCCGGCGTTCACGGTAGTGCTTGACCGACCGATGCGAAACGTGGGCGGCGCGTGGCTGAAGGCCAGCTTTATTTCACCCGGCGCTCTGGTCCTGCCCGCCCTCACCTCTTGAATACAGCACAACCCCCGCCGCAAGGACGGGGGCTCAGTGTTGCGTCCCGAAGCCGCGCCGCCGGAACGCATGGCCCCCGCCGCAAAGCGGGGGCCTGCCGCTTACTCCGCGGGCGCGGGCGTGACCGCGCCGCCGGGGGCGGCGGGGGCGGTGTCCTCGGCGGGCTGGCCGCCGGGCGGGGTCACGGTGGGGTTGGGCACGGCGGTGTCGGGGACCGGCTCGGCAGTGCCGCCGGGGGCCACCACCTCGCCCGTCAGCGGATCCTCGCCGCCGCCCAGGGGCAGCAGCACCACCGCCAGCAGCACCGCCACCGCCACGGCGATGATGATGCCCCAGATCGCGGGGCGGTGCTTGCGCACGGAACGGGTCGGGTCGTTTTCGTTGTAGGACATGGCTGCCGGTCCTTTGTTGCAGTGGTTGCGATCAAACGCCCCGCCCCCGCCGGGCGTTCCACCACCCCCGGCGCCCGGCCCGCACCGGCGGCGTTAGCGCAACCGGCCTTTCGCTTTGGCGCCCGTCTGCTATGGACACGGCCAATCCATGAACCAGCGGAGCCAGTCCGATGCAGATGACCGATACCGTCAAGAAGATCCTCGCCAACTACGAGGGCGAGAACCCCGGCGTAAAGGGCAACCTGGCCCGGATGCTGATGACCGGCAAGCTGGCCGGCACCGGCAAGATGATCATCCTGCCCGTCGACCAGGGGTTCGAGCACGGCCCCGCCCGCAGCTTTGCCAAGAACCCGGCGGGCTACGACCCGCATTATCATTACCAGCTGGCGATCGACGCCGGGCTGAACGCCTATGCCGCGCCGCTGGGGATGCTGGAAGCCGGCGCCGACACGTTCGCCGGGCAGATCCCGACCATCCTGAAATGCAACAGCGCCAACAGCCTGATGTCGGACACCGCCGGCAAGAACCAGGCGGTGACCGCGACCGTGCAGGACGCGCTGCGGCTGGGCTGCGCGGCCATCGGCTTCACCATCTATCCCGGCTCGGACATGGCGCTGGACATGTTCGAGGAAATCTCGGCGCTGCGAGCCGAGGCCGCGTCGGTCGGGATTCCGACGGTGATCTGGTCCTATCCGCGCGGCGAGGGGATTTCCAAGGACGGCGAGACCGCGATCGACATCGCCGCCTATGCCGCGCAGATGGCCGCGCTGCTGGGCGCGCATGTCATCAAGATCAAGCTGTCCACCGACCACCTGGAAAACAAGGACGCGAAAAAGGTCTATGAGGAACAGGGGATCGACATCTCGACCCAGGCCGCGCGGGTGAAGCACTGCATGGACGCGGCCTTTGCCGGGCGGCGGCTGGTGGTGTTCTCGGGCGGGGCCGCCAAAGGCGCGGATGCGGTCTTTGATGACGCGCGCGCCATCCGCGACGGCGGCGGCAACGGCTCGATCATCGGGCGCAACAGCTTCCAGCGCTCGCGCGAGGATGCGCTGGACATGCTGGGCAAGCTGGTCGACATCTATCTCGGCCGCGCCTGATCGCGATTTCACCGGACCGGACGGGCGGCGGGGCTTTCGCCGCCCGTTTTCATTTGCCATGCTGCGCGCGATGATTCCGATCCTGTCCCTGCATGTCGGCCCGGCGGCCGAGCTCGCGCCCGGCGTTCTCAGCGCCATCGGCAAGCACCCGGTCGACCGCAAGCTGCGGCTGGGTCCCGAAGGTTTCACCGGCGACGAACAGGCCGACCGCCGCCACCACGGCGGCCCCGAAAAGGCCGTCCACCATTACGACGCCGGCCATTACCCGACCTGGCGCGCCGAGTTGGGCGACCTGCCCGCGCTGCAGGCCGGCGGCTTTGGCGAGAACCTGTCCACCCAGGGCCTGTCCGAGGGCGACGTGGCGGTCGGCGACGTGTTCCGGCTGGGCTCGGCGCTGATCGAGGTCAGCCAGGCCCGCCAGCCCTGCTGGAAGCTGAACCTGCGCTTCGGCCGCAAGGACATGGCCCGGCTGGTGCAGCAGACCGGCCGCAGCGGCTGGTATTACCGGGTGCTGGAACCCGGCGAGGTCGCCCCCGACGACGCGCTGGCGCTGGTGGACCGGCGCGCACCCAACTGGACGCTGACCCGGCTGCACCGGCTGCTGTATATCGACCGGCTGGACCGCGCGGCGCTGGCCGAAATGGCGGCGCTGCCGCCGCTGGCGCCGGGCTGGCGGCAACTGGCTGCGCGGCGGTTGGACAGCAACCGCGTCGAGGACTGGCAGCGCCGGCTGAACGGGTGAAGAAGGGGGCTCTGCCCCCCGCGCTGCGCGCGCCCCCGGGATATTTCTGCAAGGAAGAAGCACCCGGGCGGGGTTCCCCTTTGCGCGCCGGATGGCTAGCTATCCGGCAATCCCACATCCGGGTGAAAGGGCGGGGCCATGTCGTTTTTCTCGAAGCTGCGCGAGCGTCTGACCAAATCCTCGTCGAAGATCGGCGCCGGGCTGGATGATATCGTCGCCGAAGCCGCGGTGGCCGAACCGCCTGCCCCCTCGGCCCCCGCGCCGGAACCCGAGCGCCCGGGGCTGATGGGCCGGCTGCTGGGGCGCGAAACGGCGCCGGCCGAGCCGCGGCGCGAGCTGGACGACACCATGCTCGAGGAACTCGAGGACATGCTGATCGCCGCCGACATGGGAACCGAGACCGCGCTGCGCGTCACCGCCAATATCGCCGAGGGCCGCATGGGCCGCCGCATCGGCGCGACCGAGCTGAAACAGGCGCTGGCGGACGAGATCACCCGCATCATGGCCCCCGTCGCCCGGCCGTTGCCGCTGTATCCCAAGAAACCGCAGGTGGTGCTGGTGGTTGGCGTCAACGGCTCGGGCAAGACCACCACCATCGGCAAGCTGGCCAGCCAGCTGCGCGCGGCGGGCAAGACCGTGGTGATCGCGGCCTGCGACACTTTCCGTGCCGCCGCGGTCGAGCAGCTGCAGGTCTGGGGCAGCCGCGCCGGCGTGCCGGTGCTGGTGGCGCCGCAGGGCTCTGACCCGGCCAGCCTCGCCTATGACGCGATGGTGCGGGCCGAGGCCGAGGGTGCCGACCTGCTGCTGATCGACACCGCCGGCCGCCTGCAAAACCGCGCCGACCTGATGGAGGAACTGGCCAAGATTGTCCGCGTCATCCGCAAGAAGGACGAGACCGCCCCCCACAACACCCTGCTGGTGCTGGACGCCACCACCGGCCAGAACGCGCTGAGCCAGGTCGAGGCGTTCCGGCGCATGGCCGATGTGTCGGGGCTGGTGATGACCAAGCTGGACGGCACCGCCCGCGGCGGCGTGCTGGTCGCGCTGGCCGACCGCTACGGCCTGCCGATCCACGCCATCGGGGTGGGCGAGCAGATCGACGATCTGGACGCCTTTGCCCCCGACGAGTTCGCCCGGGCGCTGGTCGGGCTGTAATCCCTTACCAGTGCGGCGGGCGCTGCTCGGCCAGCGGGACCTGCCCCTCGGCCAGCTCGCGCTCGGCCTCGCGCTCCATCAGCAGCCCGACCCGGCGCGACATCGCGCGCAGGGTGGCGTCCTGCCGCGCCACCACGTCCGACAGATCCTCGACCATCCGCTGAAGATGCGCGATCCGCTCTTCCAGCGCCTGCAACTTGTCCATGCCGCCCCCTTCCGCTAATCGGTCCCCGCACAGCAGGAATATGCCCATGGCCAAGGACCCCAAACCGCGCCGCCCGCGCGCCGAAACGCCCAAGGGCTTTCGCGACTACTTCGGGCCGGACGTCACCGAACGCAAGGAGATGCTGGACCGGATCGCCGCGGTCTATCATCTGCACGGCTTCGACGCGCTGGAAACCAGCGGCATCGAGACGGTCGAGGCGCTGGGGAAGTTCCTGCCCGACGTGGACCGTCCCAACGCCGGCGTGTTCGCCTGGCAAGAGGAAGCGGTGCCCGGGGGCGGTTCCGGCGACTGGCTGGCGCTGCGCTATGACCTGACCGCGCCCCTGGCCCGCGTCGCGGCGCAATACCGCAACGAGCTGCCGGCGCCCTATCGGCGCTATGCGATGGGGCCGGTCTGGCGCAACGAAAAGCCGGGGCCGGGGCGTTACCGGCAGTTCTATCAATGCGACGCCGATACCGTGGGCGCGGCCAGCGTCGCGGCGGATGCGGAAATCATCGCCATGCTCGCCGATGCGCTTGAGGCCGCGGGGATCGCGCGCGGCGATTACCTTGTGCGGGTGAACAACCGCAAGGTGCTGAACGGGGTGCTCGACTCGATGGGGGTCAGCGATCCCGACACCGCCGCCGACGTGCTGCGCACCATCGACAAGTTCGACAAGGTGGGCGAGGTTGGCGTGCGCGAGCTGCTGACCACCGGACGCAAGGACGCCTCGGGCGCCGAGATCGAAGGCGTGGGGCTGGACCCGGCGCAGGCCGAGCCGGTGATCGCCTTCCTGACCTCAAAGGGCGCGACCAACGCCGCGACGCTGGACAATCTGCGCGCAGCGGTGGGGGCCTCGGCCGTGGGGGCCGAGGGCGTGGACGAACTGGCCCAGATCGCCGCGCTGCTGGACGCGGGCGGCATGGGCGCGGACCGCGTGGTCATCGACCCCTCGGTGGTGCGCGGCCTTGGCTATTACACCGGCCCGGTGTTCGAGGCCGAGCTGACCTTTGAAATCCTCGACGACAAGGGCCGCAAGCGGCAGTTCGGCTCGGTCGCCGGTGGCGGGCGCTACGACGATCTGGTCGAACGCTTCACCGGGCAGAAGGTGCCGGCCACCGGGGTCTCCATCGGCGTGGACCGGCTGCTGGCGGCGCTGCGCGAAAAGGGACTGGCCGGGGCGCAGGCGCAAGGCCCGGTCGTGGTCACCGTCATGGACCGCGAGCGGATGGGCGATTACCACGCCATGGCCGCGGAACTGCGCGCCGCCGGCATCCGGGCCGAGGTCTATCTGGGCAACCCGAAAAACTTTGGCAACCAGCTGAAATACGCCGACAAGCGGGCGGCGCCGGTCGCCATCATCCAGGGCACGGACGAGGCCACGCGCGGCGTGGTGCAGGTCAAGGACCTGATCCTGGGCGCGAAGATCGCGGCGCAAGCCTCGGTCGAGGAATGGAAATCCCAGCCCGCACAGGTCGAGGTCCCCCGCGCCGATCTGGTCGCCACCGTCCGCGGGATGCTGGCGTGCGAGACGGGGGCGCAATGATCCCGCGCACCGCCAAGGCCGCGGCCGGCCGGCGCATCCTCGAGGCGTTCCGCGCCGCCGGGGCGATCGAGGTCGCCCCCGACATCCTGCTGCCCGCCGACACGCTGCTGGACTTGTATGGCGAGGACATCCGCGCCCGCGCCTATCTGACCACCGACCCGATCCGGGGCGAGGTGGTGCTGCGCCCCGATTTCACCGTGCCGGTGGTGCGGATGCACATGGCGGGCGGCGCCGAGCCCGCGCGCTACTGCTATCTGGGCGAGGTGTTCCGCAAGCAGGACCACGGCGACACCCGTCCCGACCACCCCCGCGACAACGAATATCTGCAGGCCGGGTTCGAGCTGTTTTCCCGCGACCCCGACGCCGATGCCGAAGTGTTCGCGCTGTTCCATGCCACCCTCGCCCCCTGCCGGCTGGCCGCCACCATGGGCGACATGCAGCTGCTGCTGGACGCGGTGGCCGGGCTGCCGCTGTCCGAGCCGCGCCGGGCGATGCTCGCGCATCACATCTGGCGGCCGCGGCGGTTCGAGCGGCTGCTGGAACGGTTTTCCGCGCCCGAGACTCCGCGCCGCTTCGCGATCAACGGCGCCCCCTGGACCGGGCTGCGGACCGAGGCCGAGATGCTGTCCCGCATCGCCCGGCTGGAAGCCGCGGCCGAAGGCCCGCCCCTGCCCCCGGAATGGCGGGTGCGGCTGCACCGGCTGTTTTCCGTTGCCGGCCCCGCGCCGGCGGCGCTGGACGAATTGCGGGTGCTGGCCGACCACCTGCCCGCCATCGCCCCGGCGGTCGAGCGGTTGGCGGCGCGGCTGGCCGCGCTGTCGGCGCGCGGCATCGACCCGGCGCAGGTGCGTTTCGACGCCAGTCACGGGCGGCAGACCATGGAATATTACGACGGCATGACCTTCAGCTTTACCGCCGAAGGGCGGGCGGGCTGGCCGCCGGTCGCCTCGGGCGGGCGCTATGATGCGCTGACCCGGGTTCTGGGCGCGGGCGCGGCGATCCCGGCCGTGGGCGGCATCATCCGCCCCGGGCTGGTCGCGGAACTGGAGGGCGCGGAATGCTGAAGCTGGGCCTGCCCTCCAAGGGCCGCCTGATGGAGCAGAGCTTCGAGTGGTTCTGCGCCCGCGGCATCCGCCTGTCGCGCGCGGGATCGGACCGCGAATACGCCGCCCGCGCCGAGGGAATCGACGGGCTGTCGCTGGTGCTGCTGTCGGCGGGCGAGATCCCGCGCGAACTCGCCGCCGGCCGCATCCAGCTGGGGGTGACCGGCACCGATCTGGTGCGCGAGAAACTGGCGGGCTGGCGCTCGGACGTGGTGGAACTGGCGCCGATGGGCTTCGGCCATGCCGATCTGGTGCTGGCGGTGCCGTCCTGCTGGCGCGACTGCGAGGGGCTGGACGATTTCGCCGCCATCGCCCGCGATTTTCGCGCCGCCCACGGGTTCCGGCTGCGGATCGCCACCAAATATCACCGGCTGGTACGCGCCTTCCTGTCCGAACACGAGGTCGCCGATTACCAGCTGGTCGACAGCCAGGGCGCAACCGAGGGCACGGTGGCGAACCTGACCGCCGAGGCGATCGCCGACATCACCAGCTCGGGCGAGACGCTGCGCGCCAACCACCTGAAGATCCTGCCCGACGCGCTGATCCACGCCAGCCAGGCGACGCTGCTGGCCAACCGCAGCGCCGCCGCCACCGCGCCGATGCAGGCGCTGCTGGCGCATCTGGGGCTGGCGCAGCCGCACTGACCGCGGGACGGCCGGGCTTGCGTCGCCGCCGCAAGGGGGCGCTGCCCCCGTCCCTGCGGGACTCCCCCGGGATATTTGGGACACGGTGAAAGACCGGCGGCCGGGACCGATTCCGGCGGCCGCGCGTTGACCGGCATCACCCGCACCAAAGGAGGAGTGTCATGGTCAACGCCAGCGACATCAGGGAACACATGGAAATCGTCGGCGCCGACGGGGTGCATGTCGGCAAGGTCGATCACATGGACGGCGACCGCATCAAGATGACCCGCAAGGACCCCGAACACGGGCAGGACAGCAGCCACCACCACTATGTGCGGCTGGCCGCCGTGGCTTCGCTGGACGGCGGCAAGGTCTGGCTGTCGGCGGATGCCGCCAATGCCGAGCAGCTGTTCGAGGAAGAGGACGGCTCTCCGGTCGAGTACGAATGAACGAAGGGCGCGGCTCCGGTGGAAACCGGCCCGCGCCCGTTCTTCCTTGCCCAAATATCCCCGCCGGAGGCTCCGGCCGCACCATCCGGCGCAGCGGGTCCGGGTGCGGCCGGGCGCAGCCGTCAGCGAGAGGCGGGGCCCAGCCGGGTGCCGTTGGACGGCTCGGTCGCTTGGGCGTCGGGGCGGGCCGCCAGCGGCGGGCGCTGGACGAAGGCCGGGGCCGGGCCGGGCTCGGGCGTCTCGGGCGCGGCTGTGACTGTGGCTGTGGCGGCGCCCGGGTCGTCGAGTTCGGCGTGCAGTGCAGGGCGGCTTTCGGCAGCAGGCACCGGCGCCGCAGCGGGGCTTTCGGCCAATGATGCTGAGGGCGCGGCCGGGGTGGCGCGGGGGGCGGCCTCTGGCTCCGGCACGGTCGCAAGCGAGGGCAGCCGGCGGCGGAACACCAGCACGTTGTGATAGACGGTGGTGCGGCTGGTCAGCCCGCTGCGTTCCTCGCAGGGCAGCGTTTCCGCCCGGATATATTCCCAGCCCGCCGCGGCCATGCGGTTGATCTCGACGGTCAGGGCATGGGCAAAGCGTTCCGCGCCCGTGCGCGCGCCGCGGGTCTTTTCGCCGCGGGCCGGGGCCGGGATCACCGTGTATTCATGTTGCTGCACGAGAGCCTCCGCTGGGTTTGGGCAGGTCAGGATTAATCCATCCCGCCTGTCCCCGCCAGACTCGCGCAGGATTCCCCTGTTCACGAAACGGGGCGGTGGCCGATGCGCATTTTGCCGCACGCCATCGGCAGCGGATTCCAGCTATAATTAGATCATTCGAATATTCAGAGGATGCGACATATGAAGAGATTCCTGTTTTCGGCCGCGCTGGCCATGGCCCTGCCGCTGGCGGCCGCAGCCCAAGAACCGTTCGACGCGCAGAAGGCCGGGTTGTCCCAGCCCGTGATCGCCATCACCATGGCGCTGGCGCAAAATGCCGACGCGCTGCAGCTGACCGACGAACAGCGCGCGGCAGTCAAGGCGTGGATGGACGAGATGCCGGCCAAACGGATCGCCGTCGAGCGCGAAACCGTAGCAATGCGGACGGAACTGCGCCAGATGATCGCCGCAGGCGCGCCGGTCGCCGAGCGCGAGGCGCTCGCCGCCCGGATCGGTGCCAAGGAAACCGAAATGGCAATGATGCGCTCGGCCTGCGTGGATCACTGGCGCAGCGTCCTGACCCCTGAACAATTTTCCGAGTTGCTCCGCTTGGCCGGCGTGACGGAATAGCGCGCTGGCGGCCGCAGCGGCGGCGTCCCGGCGCCGCTGCCCTGCTCCAGATCGGGCGGCCGCTTCTCATGGGCGACAGCCCCTTCCCTCCTGCAGCACAGGCCGCCGCAGCGCCGGCAGGATGCTGCAATCGGCGCCGCCACATAAAAGCCGGCACCGCAAGGCGCAGCGGCGGCTACAGCCCCAGCTTCTTCGCCACCAGCTCGTTCACCGCGGCGGGGTTGGCCTTGCCGCCGGTGGCCTTCAGCACCTGCCCGACGAACCAGCCGGCCAGCTTGGGGTTCGCGCGCGCCTTTTCGACCTGTGCCGGGTTGGCGGCGATGATCTCGTCCACCGCCGATTCGATGGCGCCCAGGTCGGTGACCTGCTTCATCCCGCGCGCGGCGGCGATTTCGGCCGGGTCGCCGCCCTCGGTCCAGACGATCTCGAACAGGTCCTTGGCCATCTTGCCCGAGATCTCGCCCGAGGCGATCAGGTCGATCACGCCGCCCAGCTGCGCGGCGCTGACCGGGCTGTCGGCGATCGCCAGCCCCTGTTTGTTCAGCCGGCCGAACAGCTCGTTGATGACCCAGTTCGCCGCCTGCTTGCCGTCGCGGCCCCTGGCCACGGCCTCGAAGTAATCGGCGTTCTCGACCTCGGCGGTCAGCACGCCCGCATCGTATTCCGACAGCCCCAGCTCGCGCACGAAGCGCGCCTTCTTGGCGTCGGGCAGTTCCGGCATCGCAGCCGCGATTCCGTCCACCCATGCCTGCTCGATCTCCAGCGGCAGCAGGTCGGGGTCGGGGAAATAGCGATAGTCATGCGCATCCTCTTTCGAGCGCATCGACCGGGTTTCGCCCTTGTCGGGGTCATAGAGCCGGGTTTCCTGCACCACCTCGCCGCCATCCTCGATGATGGCGATCTGGCGGCGGGCCTCATACTCGACCGCCTGCTGGATGAAGCGCATCGAGTTCATGTTCTTGATCTCGCAGCGCGTGCCCAGCACGGAATGATCGCCGGTCTCGCGGAAACGCTCGTAGGCGCCGGGCTTGCAGACCGACACGTTCACGTCGGCGCGCAGGCTGCCGTTCTGCATGTTGCCGTCGCAGGTGCCCAGGTAGCGCATGATCTGGCGCAGCTTGCCGACATAGGCCGCCGCTTCCTCGGGGCCGCGGATGTCGGGGCGGCTGACGATCTCCATCAGCGCGACGCCGGTGCGGTTCAGGTCGACGAAGGACAGGTTCGGGTCCATGTCGTGGATCGACTTGCCCGCATCCTGTTCCAGGTGGATGCGCTCGATCCGCACCCGGCGGGCGATGCCGGGGGCCATGTCGACGATGATTTCGCCCTCGCCCACGATGGGGTGGTAAAGCTGGCTGATCTGATAGCCCTGCGGCAGGTCGGGGTAGAAGTAGTTCTTGCGGTCAAAGGCGGAAAACAGGTTGATCGCGGCGTTCAGCCCCAGCCCGGTGCGCACCGCCTGTTCCACGCAGAACTCGTTGATGACCGGCAGCATCCCCGGCATCGCCGCGTCCACGAAGCTGACATTGCTGTTCGGTTCCGCGCCGAATGCGGTCGAGGCCCCCGAAAACAGCTTGGCGTTCGAGGCGACCTGCGCGTGCACCTCGAGCCCGATCACCAGTTCCCAGTCGCCCTTGGCCCCGGCGATGACCTTGGGTCCGGGTGCGGTATAGGTGAGATGGTCGAGCATTCTGGCCTCCGGCAGGGTTGCGCCGGTTCTATTGCCGCAAGGCCCGCACGGCAAGTGGCGCCGCGCGGTTCCCGGGGGCTTACCTGCCGTTCATGATCGGCAGGTTGTAGGTGCGGCCGCCCTTGACATAGGTGATCTTGCCGTCGCCGATCTTGTTGATGGCGCCGCCGTCGATCTTGTCCCCGATGCGCACGGTGACGATGCGGCCGTTGCGCAGGCGGATCAGCCCGCGGCTGGCGCGGCCGGCGCCGATCACCCCGATGACCTGGGTCTTGCCGGCCTCGAACCCGCGCTGGGTGGCGTTGCGGGCCACGTCGCCGGCGGTGGTGCCCTGCGCGGCTTTCTGCGCGATCTCGGGTTCGTCATCCACCTCGGGCGGGCGGTAGGAGCCCTGCGAGGCGATGGCAGCCTGGCGCTCGGCCTCGGCCTGGGCCCGGGCGCGGGCCTCGGCCTCGGCACGGGCCTGGGCCTCGGCCTGCGCGTCGGTCTGGGCGCGGGCGCGGGCGCGTTCCTCGGCCTGGCGCTGCAGCTCTTCGTCGCGGGCGCGTTGGGCGAGATCGTCGGCCGGCGGGGCGGCGGCGGCCGGCGGGGCCGCAGAGGGCGCGGCCTCGGGGGCCACCTGCTGGCGGGGCGAGGGCAGCGGTGCCACCGGGCGCATCGCCGCCGCCGCGGCGATGGCGACCGCCTCGGCCTCGGCGTCGCGGACCGGGGCCAGCGCGGTGGCGGCGCGGGCCGGCTTGCGCAGCGGCGCGCCGGCGCTGGCCAGCGGCCGGCCGGCGGCGGGGTTGGCGCTGGCAACGGCCTCGGCCAGGGCGCTGGCCACTGCGGTTTCAGAGGGCGCGCCCGCACGCCCCGGCCGGGGGCTGGGGCGGTTGCCGGCGACCGTGGCGCGGGCGGGGGCCTGCGCGGCCGGCGCGGGCGCGGGCTTGGCGGCCACCGCTTCGGCAATCGCCGCATCGACGGCAGAGGCGGCGCGGCCCGGGCGGGGGGCCGGGCGGGCCTGCGCCAGCAGCGGACCGCGGTCGGCGACGGGCGCCGACAGCCGCCGCAGCGCAGGGTTGAAGGCGTAAAGATCGGCCAGCAGCGCATCCGCGGCCACCGCCTCGGCCGCAGTCATCTCGGCCGCGGTGGCGGCTTCGTTGGCCGAGCCTTCCTCGGGGCGCGGCGCCGGGCGGGCGCTGGACGGGCGCGGAGCCGTGGCCGCAGCGGGAGCCGCAGCGGGGGTTGGGGTCGAGGCGGCGGCGGCAGGCGCCGCCCGGCGCGCGGGCGGCCGCGCCGCGGGCGCGGGGCGCGCGGCCGGGGGCGGCGGTCGCGCCGGGCGCGTGGGCTGGCTGGTCGCAGCCGGGACCGTGGCCGCGGGCGCGCGGGTGGCCGCCGGGGCCTGCTGCTGCCGCACTGCCGCCGGCCGGCTGCTCGGCCGTTCAGAGCGGGTCAGCGCCCGCCGCCCCGGCACCACCGCCGGCAGTTGATCCGCCGTCGCCGCAGGCGGCGCGGCCGCAGGCTCGGGCCGCCGCGGCGCGAGCGCCGGCCGGCCGGTGGCGGCAGGCGGGGCGTTCGGCGCGGTCGCCGTGGCGTCTGCCAGGGTGCCGCTCTCGCTGGCCGGGGTGGCTCCAGCGGGGGTTGGGGCGGCGAGCTGCGTGGCGTCTGCCGCGGTGCCGGTGGACGCTACGCCTTCACTCGCCGCCGTGGTTCCGGCGGGGGTTGCAGGGACAGTGGCCGCCGGATCGGCGCCGGTGACCGTGGCGGCGGGCGACGTGGAATCGGGCGTCGAAGCCGGAGCCCTGGACGCGGGGGAGGTTGCAATGGCTCCCGGAGTCGCGGTCTCGACGGCCGCGCCTGTTTCGGGCACCGTCGCGGCAGTCCCCGGCGCCGCCGCCGGATCGGTGGCGGAAGTGGCGCTACCCTGCGCTGCCGGGGCCGGCGACCCGGCCGCCACGCCGCCGGTGGCAGAGGCGGTTGCCGCCGGAGTGCCGGCCGCCGGCGTATCGACAGCGGGTGCGCCACCAACGGGAACGCTGGCGGCGGAAGTGCCCTCAGTCGGGGAAAGCGGCGCCGCGGCCCGCGCATCGGTGGCTGGGGTCCCGCCCTCCGGCCCCGACGAAGCGGGTGCGGCAACGGTGCCGGTGGCTGGAACAGGCGATGCAGGCGGTGCAGAAGGCGCAGGAGTGGTGCCAGCCGCAACCCCGGGGGGGCCGCCCTGCCCTGCCGTCCCGGTCGCCGTCGTGGCAACACCGGTGCTGCCCGCCACATCCGGGGTCGAGGCCATGTCCGGCCCGCGCGTCGAGGGGGTGACAAAGGCCCAGATCAGCGTCAGCCCCAGCAGCAGCGCCCCCAGCATCACCAGCAGCGCCCCCACCCCGCCGCGAGAGCCGGGATGGCGTTCGGGCAGCGCCGGGGCCTCACCCCGCACCAGCCGCGCCGCGGCGGCCCGGTCCAGCACCGCGCGGGCCCGCGGCGACAGCTCGGCCGGAACCCGCGGCAGAATGGGGGCCTCGTGCTCGGCGATCAGATCCGAGGGCGGCGGCGGGGGCGCCGTGCGCACCGGCCCGGCCGGCCCGACCCGCGCGGCGGCAAGCTCATCGGGAAGGAAGGCGGTGACCTCGGGTAGCGCGGGTGCCGCAGCAGCGGACGCGGAACGGGATGGGCGCGCCGCGGCAGAGGCCGGCTCCGCGGTTATGGGCGCACGGGCAGCGGAGGCGGCCGGCGTCTGCGAAGCAGGCATGGCGACAGTGTCGGCAGGGGAAGCCGAGAGCTCGGTGGGCGCACCGTCCCCCCGGGTGCGGAAGTCCGGTGGAAGGGTGGCAGAGGTCTCGTCAATCTGCGCATGGCGTCCCGGCGCACGGGCAGCGGAGGCAGAGGCTGCGTCGGCCGCAGTCTGCGAAGCAGGCGTAGCAGTAGCAGCGGCATGAGAAGCCGAGAGATCAGCGGGCGCGACGTTCCCCCGAGGGCGAAAATTCTGTGGGAGGGTCTCGGTAGCCTGCGCATGGCGTCCCGACGCAGCGGCACCCGGTGCACCAGCATCGGCCAATGCAGCAGCGTCGGTAGGGGCCTTCGAAGCAGGCACCGCATCCTCGGCCGCAGCGACGGGCGACGCATCCGCAGGCAGTTCGGCATCTGCGCGCGAGGTCCGGGCGACGGCAGACGCACCGACAGCAGGCCCAGCGGCAGTGAGCGCATGGGCAACCGATGCAGCGGCAGCAGGCGGGATATCGCTGGCGGGCACCGCCGACGCGGGCATCGCTGCGCCTGTCGCATGGGGCGCAGATGCTGCGGCCGCAGGCGCAAGAGCAGCAGGCGCACCTGCAGCGGATGCATGAGAGGTCGGGGCATCAGCCGCCGGCATAACGGCGCGGCGATGGGAACCCTGCGTCCCGGCAGCACCTGCGGCATCGTCGGCAGGCGCGGGGTGCGGAGTCTCCGCATCCAATGCCTCCGACACGAGGGACGAGGCCGCTGTGTCGGCTGCAACCGACGCTCCGGCCGTATCAGGGGCGCCGGCCACGGCCGTATCAGAAAACTCGCCCCCAGTCGCATCGGGGAACTCGGCCGCAGCTGCATCAGAGGCCCCGCCCGGCACCGCCGCAGGGGGCTCAGCCGCAGCTGCGCCAATGGTCCCGGCCGGCGCCGCCTCGGGGGTCCCAGCCACGGCTGTATCAGCGGTCCCGGCCTCGGACACAGCAGAAACCTCGGCCGCAACCGCATGAAAGGTCCTGGTTGACACCGCCTCGGGAAACTCGGCCGCAGCCTCATCATAGGCCCCGACCGCAGCCGCCTCGGCGGGCTCGGCCACCGCAGACTCCCGCCGCCCAGCCGCAGCCCCGCCCTCCACGGCACTGTCATCGCCGTCCCCGGCCTGCAGCGCCGCGGCGCCCTCCTCCGACGCTCCGGTCCCGGAGGCTTCCGCCGGCGGCTCAGGCAGGTCCCCGCTCAGGTCCAGATCGCCCTGCGCGGCCGGGGCCGGCAGCTCCTCGGCGTCGACGGCATCGCGGAATTGCGGGGCGGCGGGGAACTGGCCCTCGGCCGGGTCGCCGAGGAAGCCGGCGGCGGCGAAGCCGTGGCTGCGGGCGAAATCCTCGGCCTCGCGCAGGGTCTGGCGGGCGACGGCAGCGACGCGCAGGCGGTCGTCCCCGGCAGGGCGCCAGTCCCAGGACAGCTCGTCCACCGCATACGGGGTCAGCCCGTCCAGCGCCGGGCCCAGATCCGCCCCCGCCGCCGCCGGCAGCGAGGTATAGAGGATCTGGTCCTCGGGGATGATCAGCGCCACCAGCGCCTCGGGGCCGTTGGCGGCCAGGCGGCGCAGCCGCGCCATCTCGGCCCGGAAATCCGGCGCATCGAAGGGCGCGACCGAGACCTCGGTCCAGCGCGGGAACTGGCCGGGCGCGGCCGTCCGTTCCATCAGATGCACAGCATCGCTGCTGAACGACAGGGCAAAATCGGGCGCGGACCGCGTGTTCATGGCCGGTGCTTTTCTGTTCTGGCCGGTCGTCGTTGATCGCGATCCGGTCCGTTGACTGCTCATCCCAATGGATAGCGCAGTTGCACGTCCGTGCAAAGAGAAACACCATATCGTGAGGGACCCTTGCGTCCCAAGCCGGCGTTGCCGAAGCAATGGCAGGAAGGCCCCGCCGCGGGGTCGGAAGAAAGGAATGCACATGGCTTTGGTCTCACGCAAGTTTTCGCTTTCCCGGGGCGCACCCGCGCGGCTGGCGGGGGGCGCGCCGGCAGGGCTGATCGGGGCGTCGGCGGGGCTGCTGGCGGGCGCCGCGGCGTTGGCGATGCTGGCGGCGACCCCGGCCGCGGCCCATCCGATGGGGCATTGCGGGCCGGGCCATGCGGGGCCGGGCTATGCCGCCGGCGCGCCGATGCGGCCGGCCACGATCGACGTGCAGGGCGAGGGGCGCACGAATGTCGCCCCGGATCTCGCCACCGTGTCCATCGGAGTGACCACCCAGGCCGAGACCGCGGCCCAGGCCATGGCCGACAACGCCACCAGGCAAAGCGCCATCATCGAGGTGCTGCGCGCCCAGGGCATCGCCCCCGAGGACCTGCAGACCCAGGGGCTGAACCTGTCGCCGATGCAGGATTATTCGCGCGAGGGGCAGCCGCCGCTGATCACCGGCTACCAGGCGCAGAACATCGTGACCGCGCGGGTGCGCGACATCCCGCAGCTGGGAGCGCTGCTGGACGCGATGGTCGAGGCCGGCGCCACCGATGTGCGCGGCATCAGCTTCACCCGCGAAGATGCCGCCGCCGCCGAGGATGAGGCCCGCGCCGCCGCCGTGGTCGAGGCGCGCCGCCGTGCCGAGGTCATCGCCCAGGCTGCCGGCATGGTGCTGGGGCCGCTGCAATCGCTGACCGACGCCACCCGCTCGGGCGGGCCCCGGCCGATGGAGATGATGATGGCCCGCGCCGCCGATGCGCAAAGCACCCCGATCGAGGCCGGGCAGCTGACCATCACCGCCGCGGTGACCGGGGTGTGGACGATGCTGCCCGCCGGTGCCCAGCCCGCCTGCGGCGGCCCGGGAATGCCGGGCGGTCCCATGGGGATGCCGGGCGGGATGCATGGCGGAATGCACGGGATGCATGGGATGCCCCCGCAGGCGCCCGGCGGGCCGGGCATGGGCCAGCCCGGGCCGGTGCCGGGAAGCGGGGCCGGCACGCCGCCGCAGCCTCCGGCCGCAGCCCCGGCGCCCGTGGCCCCCGCCCCGGGTGCGCCCTCTGCGCCGGCGGCCGCCCCGCAGGCAGAGCAGCCAGCACCTGCCGCACCGCAGCCGCAGCCCGCGGCGCCCGATGCCGGAACCCCGGCGAACTGAGCCGCGCGACGGCACGCAGCAGCGGATGAGGGCGGGGGACCACCTCGCCCGCCGCTGCCCCGGGGCCGCAGCAAACCGACAGGCGGGGCCCTGACCCCGCCTTTTCCATGCAAGCGCGCCCCGTCACCCGGCCTCCCGTCCCCAACGACCTGGCGCCGGGGCGCGCGGCTTGCCGCATCCCAGGGCGCGACTGATCCCATTGCGCTCGGCTTGCGCAGGGTTTATCGGACCGCGACCGCAGGCGGGCTGGGCGGCGCGGCAGACCGGGGCGGCGACGCCCGGGCCGGCCGTCACCGCGCCCGGCCAGGCAGCAGGAAAGGAACGACATGCACTTCTTGACCGGCGACTGGATCGGGGCGCTGTTCCAGGTCATCGCAATCGACCTCGTGCTGGCGGGCGACAACGCCATCGTCATCGGGCTGGCGGCCGCCGGCCTGCCGCGCGACCAGCGCAACAAGGCGATCCTGATCGGGATCGGCGCCGCCACCGTCATGCGCATCGGCTTTGCGCTGATCACCACCCAGCTGCTGGCGATCACCGGGCTGCTGCTGGCGGGGGGCATCCTGCTGCTGTGGGTGTCGTGGAAGATGTGGCGCGAGCTGCGCTCGGGCGCGGGCCATGACCATGTGGCCGCGCACGAGGCGCTGGCCGACGCCGACGTCAGCATCGCCGAGCGTCCGGCCGAGGGCAAGCGCAAGACGCTGGGACAGGCGGTGACGCAGATCATCATCGCCGACGTGTCGATGTCGCTGGACAACGTGCTGGCGGTAGCCGGCGCGGCGCGCCATCACCTTGACGTGCTGGTGATCGGGCTGGTGCTGTCGATCGCGCTGATGGGGCTGGCCTCGACCTGGATCGCGCGGCTGATCAACCGCTTCCGCTGGATCGCCTGGATCGGTCTGCTGATCATTCTGTTCGTCGCCCTGCGGATGATCTGGGAAGGCTGGCACGAAGTCGCCGTGGCGATGGAGATGGCAGCCTGAGCCGCCGCCACCCCTCCCCCTGACACCAAGGCGCCGCCGCGATCCCATCGCAGCGGCGCAATGCTTTTGCGGCCAGCGGCACCGCCGCAAATCTTCTTTCATCAGAACCGCCTGGACCGGCCTGCTGAACAGCATGTTCATCGGCCTGCGGATGATCTGGGAAAGGCTGGCACGAAGTCGCCGTGGCGATGGAGATGGCGGCCTGAGCCGTCGGCCCCTCTCCCCCTGACACCCAAGCGGCCGCCGCGATCCCATCGCAGCGGCGCAATGCTTTTGCGGCTGGCGTCACCGCCGCCGCCCGCCGTTCTCTTTCATCTTGCCCTGAATATCCGGGACTTCCGCGCACCCGGAACAGAAGGCGGGTCAGGAAACCGCCCTCAAGGCCATTCCTGCCGGTCCGGTGCACCCGTTTCCGGCAGTAAGGCAGGGGCAGCACCCCCGCCCGCACCGCCCGGGCTCAGGCGTCCTTCGGCAGCACCCGCAGCCGCAGCTCGCGCAGCTGCTCGTTGGTGGGCTCGCTGGGCGCGCCCATCATCAGGTCCTCGGCGCGCTGGTTCATCGGGAACATGATGACCTCGCGGATGTTCTGCTCATCCGCCAGCAGCATCACGATACGGTCGATCCCCGCCGCGCAGCCACCGTGCGGGGGGGCGCCATAGCGGAACGCCTTGACCATGCCGCCAAAGCGCTTTTCGACCTCGGAGGCCGGATAGCCGGCCAGCTCGAACGCCTTGAACATGATCTCGGGCTTGTGGTTGCGGATCGCGCCGCTGACCAGCTCATAGCCGTTGCAGGCGAGGTCGTACTGATAGCCCTTGACCGCCAGCGGGTCGCCATTGAGCGCGTCCAAGCCCCCCTGCGGCATCGAGAACGGGTTGTGCGAAAAGTCGATCTTCCCCTCGTCGGTCTTTTCATACATCGGGAAATCGACGATCCACGCGAACTTGAACTGGTTCTCGTCGATCAGCCCCAGCTCGCGGCCGATCTCGGTGCGGGCGCGGCCGGCGACCGCCTCGAAGCTCTCGGGCTTGCCGCCCAGGAAGAACACCGCGTCGCCCTCGCCCAGCCCCAGCTGGGTGCGGATCGCCTCGGTCTTTTCAGGGCCGAGGGCCTTGGCGATGGGGCCGGCGGCCTCGGTCACGCCGTCCTCGGCCTTTCGCCAGAAGATATACCCCATCCCCGGCAGGCCCTGCGCTTGGGCGAACGCATTCATCCGGTCGGCGAACTTGCGCGAGCCGCCGCCGGGGGCGGGAATGGCGCGGATCTCGGTGCCGTCCTGTTCCAGCAGCTTGGCGAAGATGCCGAAGCCCGAGCCGCGGAAGTGGTCGGACACCACCTGCATCTCGATCGGGTTGCGCAGGTCGGGCTTGTCGGTGCCGTATTTCAGCATCGACTCCGCATAGGGGATCAGCGGCCAGTCGGCATCGACGCGGCGGCCGTTGCCGAAGGTCTCGAACAGGCCCTGAATCACCGGCTGGATGGCGGCGAACACGTCCTCCTGCTCGACAAATGACATTTCCACGTCGAGCTGGTAGAAATCGGTGGGCGAGCGGTCGGCGCGCGGGTCTTCATCGCGGAAACAGGGCGCGATCTGGAAATAGCGGTCGAAGCCCGCGACCATGATCAGCTGCTTGAACTGCTGCGGGGCCTGCGGCAGCGCATAGAACTTGCCCGGATGCAGCCGCGAGGGCACCAGGAAGTCGCGCGCCCCCTCGGGCGACGACGCGGTGATGATCGGGGTCTGGAACTCGGTGAAACCGGCGTCCCACATGCGGTCGCGCAGCCATTTCACCACCCGCGACCGCAGCATGATGTTGTTGTGCAGGCTGTCGCGGCGCAGGTCGATGAAGCGATAGGCCAGCCGGGTTTCCTCGGGGTAGTCGTGGTCGCCGAACACCGGCAGGGGCAGCTCGTCCGCGGGGCCCAGCACCTCGACCCCGGTCGCATAGACCTCGATCTCGCCGGTGGGCAGCTTGGGGTTCACCAGGCTGGCGTCGCGCAGCTTCACCCGGCCGTCGATGCGGATCACGGTTTCCGCGCGCAGCCGCTCCAGCACCGGAAACGCGGCCGAGTCGCTGTCGGCGATCACCTGGGTGATGCCGTAATGGTCGCGCAGGTCGATGAACAGCACGCCGCCATGGTCGCGCACCCGGTGCACCCAGCCCGACAGGCGCACGGGGTTCCCGGCGTCGGTGGCGGTCAACTGGCCGCAGGTGTGGCTGCGATAGGCGTTCATGGCGCGTCCCCTTTGTTTTCGGTCCCGCATCAACGCCGCCAGCGGCGCCAAGTCAAGCAGCAGCGACGCCTAGAACGGCGCCACCACGTTGCCCGACCAGAAATACCGGCCCATGCCGACGGTGAACAGCACGTTGCCGGCGATGGCGTGCAGCACCCAGGTCGCCGGAAAGCCGCGGCGCTGGTAGGTCTGCGCAAAGATCCAGCCGCCGGCAAAGGTCAGCGCCGCCACGACCCATGACCAGTACATCAGATGCGCCAGCGAAAACAGCGCCGCATTGGCCAGCGCCGCCCGGCCCGGGGTCGGGAACAGCCGCCCGTAGCGGTGAAAGAACAGCGCGCGGAAGATCAGCTCTTGCGGCAGCGCCGACAGCAGCGGGTAAAGGCACCACAGCATCAACAGGAACCGCAGCCTTTCGGGCGACAGATGCGGCAGGAACCCGGGGTTGCCCCAGCGCATGATCGCCAGCCCCACCGCCGCCACCGCCAGCCCGAACAGCGCCGACCAGCCCCAACGCACCCTGCCCCAGCCCCGCAACAGGTTGCGCCAGTCGAAATTGCCGGTCCACCACAGCAGCCCCAGCCCCGCCAGCGTGAAACCGAACAGCGCCCCGAACATCAGCCGGGGCGGCAGCAGCAGCGCGATGGCCAGCGGCGCGCCGACGAACAGCGCCACGAACTCGGCCCAGAGGGTGGCGCGCCGCTCCATCCGCTATCGCTGCATCCTTGCGCCCAGCCACATGTTCCACTGCGCCCGGTTGCCGGCAAAGGCGTTCAGGTCGACATTGCCCCGGAACCCCGGCGCGGTGCCGGTGCCGGTATATTGCCAGAAGGTCCAGCGCTGGCCCGGATAGGTCTCGCGCGGGTGGTCGGCGACCGAGCGCAGCCAGAAATCGGCGTTCAGGTGGCGGATGTTGGTGTCGCGGTAGAAATCGACCGTGGTGTAGATGATCGGCCGCTGCCCGTAATACTGGGTGATGACCGAGATGAAGGCCGAGACCTCGCGCTGGACC
Source organism: Paracoccus sp. SJTW-4 (assembly GCF_047716885.1). Taxonomy (NCBI): domain Bacteria; kingdom Pseudomonadati; phylum Pseudomonadota; class Alphaproteobacteria; order Rhodobacterales; family Paracoccaceae; genus Paracoccus; species Paracoccus sp. SJTW-4. The sequence goes on from NZ_CP136681.1 coordinate 1,250,322, forward strand.
TCGGCGGCCGAGGGCTTGTGGCGGCAGTTGCGCGAGGCGTGGTTCCATTCCAGGTCCAGCACCGGCGGCAGCGCGCCGCGCTCGCGCGGGACATTGGCGATGAACCATGCAGCCTGCTCGGCCCCGCCGCGGCAGAAGTAATAGAAGTGATAGGCGCCGCGCGGGATCCCCGCCGCCCGCGTCTGGGCCCAATAGCGGCGGAAGTTGGGGTCCGAGTGGTCGCCCCCCTCGGTCGCCTTGATGAAGGCGAAGCTGACCCCGGCCCGGCGCGCCGCATGCCAGTCCACGTCGCCCTGATAGCGCGAAACGTCGACGCCATGCACCGGCAGGTTATAGGGGTGGCCGTGCTTCCATACATGGGGCGCGGTATCGCCGAACGCGGGCACCGCGCCGCCCGTATAGGTGCCGCCGACGATGCCGCGATGCCCGCCGCCGCCGCAGGCCGCCAGCGCCGCCACCGCTACCAAGGCAGCCGCCCTGATCCAATGTCTCATGTCCCGCCTCGTGAAGTTTCTTGGTATCTTTGGCGGGGATTATTCCACAGGCCAATGCCCAAGACCACGCCGGGATTTTCGGCGCGGTCGCGTGGCAGGATCACGAACGCGTCAGGCCCTGCCGCCTGCACGCGCGCCGGGCCGCGCCGGGTCAGTTCACCCCCGGCACCAGCTTGCCCGGGTTCATGATGTTGTTGGGGTCCAGCGCCCGCTTGATCGCCTGCATCGCGGCAATGGCGTCCTCGCCATGCTGGTCGCGCATCAGGTCCAGCTTGCCGATGCCCACCCCGTGTTCGCCGCTGATGGTGCCGCCGACCTTCAGCGCCCGCTCGGCCATGCGGCGGGCGATGCGCTTGGCGTCGGCGATCTCGGCCTCGTTGCCCGGCTCGACCAGCATCAGCGTGTGGAAATTGCCGTCGCCGACATGGCCGACGATATTGCCGAAGATCCCGGCCTCCTCCATGTCCGCGGCTGCCGCCGCCACCGCGCCGGGCAGTTCCGACATCGGCACGCAGATATCGGTCACCACCCCGGTCGCCCCCGGCCGCAGCTTCAGCGAGGCGGTGTAGGAGGCATGGCGCGCCGCCCACAGCCGGTTGCGATCGTCGCGGTCCGAGGCCCACTCGAACCCCTCGCCGTGATTTTCGGCCACCACGGCGCCGAACGCCTCGGCATCCGCGCGCACCGAATCGGGCGAGCCGGTGAACTCGACCAGCAGATGCGGCTTTTCGGGGTACCGCTCGACCCCGAGCTCGAGGTTGATCGCCCGCATCGCCAGCGGGTTCATGAACTCGATCCGCGCCATGGGGATGCCCATCTGCATGGTCTGCGCCACGCAGGTCACCGCTTCGGTCAGGGTGGGAAAGGCGCAGACGGCGGCCGAGATATCCTCGGGCTGACCGTAAAGCCGCAGGGTCAGCTCGGTGATGATGCCCAGCGTGCCTTCCGAACCCACCATCAGCGCGGTCAGGTCATAGCCGGCGCTGGATTTCGCCGCCCGCGTGCCGGTGCGGATCACCCGCCCGTCGGCCAGCACCACCTCGAGCGCCAGCACGTTCTGCCGCATGGTGCCGTAACGCACCGCAGTGGTGCCGCTGGCCCGGGTCGCGGCCATGCCGCCCAGGCTGGCATTGGCGCCGGGATCGATCGGGAACATCAGCCCGGTGGCGCGCAGTTCGGTGTTCAGCGCCGCGCGCGTCACCCCGGGCTGGACCACGGCCAGCATGTCCTCGGGGCGGATCTCAAGCACGCGGTCCATCCGCATCAGGTCCACCACCAGCCCGCCATGGATCGCCAGCGCGTGGCCTTCCAGCGAGGTGCCGGTGCCCCAGCCGATCACCGGCACGCCATGGGCGTTGCAGATCTTCAGGATCGCCGAGACCTCGCCCGTATCGACCGGAAACGCCACCGCATCGGGGGGCGGCGCGCGGTGGAACGTCTCGGACGCCCCATGCAGCGCGCGTTCGGATTCGCCGGTCGACAGCCGCTCGCCCAGGACGGCGCGCAGTTCGGACAGGACATTCTCGGATATGGGCATTTTCGGACTCCTCAAGGCCGGCGCAAATCTGCCACCGCGCCCCGCCGCCCTCAAGACCAGATCGCGCCCCTGCGGCAACAGGGGCTTTCATCATGGCCCAAATATCCCGGGGGCTTGTAAGCGCCCGGAAAACAGTCCTGTGGACTGTTTTCAGCGAACAAGGCCACGGCAGTGGCCGCAGACGGCGGGGGCAGCGCCCCCGACTGCCCGCGCCGTTACAGCGGCGCCGTCGCCTGTTCCAGCCAGCCGCGCAGCCCCTCGGGCAGCAGCGGCCCGATCTCGGTGCGCACCCTGGCGTGATAGGCGTCCAGCCAGGCGATCTCGGCCCGGCTGAGCATCCCCGGTTCGATCAGCCGGCGGTCGATGGGGACCAGGGTCAGGGTCTCGAACCCCAGCATGTCGCGGCCGTCTGGGCTGGGGGCGGGCTCGACCGCGATCAGGTTCTCGATGCGGATGCCCCACTCGCCCTCGCGGTAATAGCCGGGCTCGTTGGAAAAGATCATCCCCGGCTCCAGCGGCAATTCCGAGCGGCGGGAGATCCGCAGCGGCCCCTCGTGCACGCAGAGCGCCGCGCCGACGCCGTGGCCGGTGCCGTGGTCGAAATCCAGCCCCGCCGTCCACAGCGGCGCGCGCGCCACCGCCTCGATGTCGCGCCCGGCCATGCCGCGGGGAAAGCGCAGCCGGCTCAGCCCGATCATCCCCTGCAGCACCCGGGTATAGGCATCGCGCGCCACCTCGGACGCCGGGCCGGTGGCGATGGTGCGGGTGATGTCGGTGGTGCCGTCGGGATATTGGCCGCCCGAATCGAGCAGCAGCAGATCGCCCGGGCGGATGGTGCGGTTGGTGGCCTCGGTCACGCGGTAATGCACGATGGCGCCGTTCGGCCCGGCCCCGCAGATGGTGTCGAAGCTGATGTCGATGGCTCCGGCCTCGACCCGGAAGCGTTCCAGCGCGCGCACCACGTCGATTTCGGTGAAGCGGCCGGGCGCCTGCGCGTCGATCCAGGCCAGCGCCCGGATCATCGCCACCGCGTCGCGGCGATGGGCGGCGCGCATTCCGGCCAGCTCGGCCGGGGTCTTGCGCGCCTTGGGCAGCGCCACCGGGTCGCGGTCGCGGGCGATCTCTCGCCCCGCCGCTTCCAAGGCGCGAAACACCGCCTCGGGGGCGCTGTCGGGGTCCAGCCGCACCACGCCCGGCAGCGCCGCCAGCCCGGCGGCGAACTGCTCGGGCGGGGCAATGGTCACGCCGTTGCCCAGATGCGCGCGGACCTGCGCGTCGAACTTGGCGGGGTCGGCGTAAAGCCCGACCCGGCCTTCGGCGTCCACGGTGGCAAAGGCTTGCACCACCGGGTTGCGGGGGATGTCGGCGCCGCGGATGTTCAGCAGCCAGGCGATGGAATCGGGCAGGGTCAGCACCGTCGCCCCCTGCCCGGCCGCGCGCAGCACCTGCGCCACGATCCCGCGCCGCTCGGCCGCGCTTACCCCGGCCAGCGCCGGGTCATGCACCCGCGCGGCCCCCTGCGGCGGCGCCGGGCGGTCCGGCCAGATCGCATCGACCGGGTTCGCAATCGCGCGCAGGGTGACGCCGCTGCCGTCCAACCCGCGGGACAGCGCCTCGATCTCGGCACGGCTGTGCAGCCACGCATCGAACCCCAGCGCGCCGCCATGGGGCAGCGCCTCGCGCAGCCAGGTGGCGGCCGAGGTTTCCAGCCACGGCACCGGGGTGAAGATCGCCGGGTCGGTCTCGGCCCGCACCTGCACGCGGTAGCGGCCGTCGATGAACACCCCCGCCTGCAGCGCGGTGACGATGGCGAAACCGGCGCTGCCGGAAAACCCGGTCAGCCAGCGCAGCCGCGCATCGGCATCGGCCACGTATTCGCCCTGCCAGGCATCGGCGCGCGGCACGATCACCGCGTCCAGCCCCTCGCGCGCCATCAGCCGGCGCAGCGCCGCCACCCGCGGCGCCGCGGCGGCGGGGTCGGCGGCATTGCTGAAATCCTGCCACATGGTCATCCCTCGCCCGCCGTCTGCGCCACGACCGCCCCCATCAGCGGCGCGATATCGTCGGCCCAGGCGCGGCCCGAGCGCCCGGCGGCGTATCCGGTGCGGAACAGCGTCTGCATGTAGAGCGGATCGAACGGCACGCTGGAGATATAGGGAAAATCCGGCGGCACCGCGGTCATCCGCAGCCGGAACCCGTCGCGGCGCGCCTGCCGGGCGATGGTGTCCATGTCGCTGTGGGCCTGCGACTTGATCATCGTATCAAGCCCGCGTTCCACCACCGCCACGGCCGAGCCCTTGGTGGCGCGCAGCTCGGGCGCCAGCTTGGAGTTGCGGATCACCCACAGGTTGCGCTGCTGCCCCCGCCGCCGCGGCAGCCGGACCGAGGGCGGATAGGCGAAGATGCCGTGGGTCACACCGCCGTCGACATGCAGTTCCGAATAGCGCTGCCCGTCCGCCACCACCTCGATCGGCACCGGCGGGAACGCCCCGGGGATCGAGGCCGAGGCCAGCAGCACCTGCCGGATCAGCTCCACCCGGTCGGGCTGCCCCGAGGCCGCGATGCGCCCGATGTCCCAGATCACCTGCCGCTGCGCATCCAGGTTGGTGGTGCCGACCAGCAGCAGCCGCCCGCGCAGGCGCTCGGCCGCGATGGCGTCGACCATCCGCGGCGTCACGATGGCGGCGATGCGGCGGCGCAGGGGCGTGGGGTCGCCCACCGCCGGCGCCCCGGTCAGCACCTGCAGCGGCTTCAGCAGCAGCACGTCGGCGCTGCGGGTCTCGGTATAGAAATGTTCCAGCAGCGGGTCGTAGCCCGGCCCCAGAAACGCCAGCGGCGCGATCAGCGCCCCGGTCGAGACCCCGGTGACGTAATCGAACTGCGGCCGGTCGCCGCGCTCGGTCCAGCCCTTGAGGAACCCCGCCCCATAGGCGCCGCCGTCGCTGCCCCCCGACAGCGCCAGCATGTCCACCCGCGCGGCCGAGGTCAGCAGATCATGCGCCGGGTCGTCCGCCAGAATCTCGGGCGAGCCGGACAGATCGCCCCAGGCGCGGATCGCATGATAGCCCGGGGGCGCCGCCTCGACCCCCTCGGGCGGCGGGTCGGCCGTAAAGCGCGCCGCGGTCAGCCCGCAGGCCGACAGCGCCGCGGGCGCTGTCAGCGCCAGCACCGCACGACGCGGCAAACGGGTGTTCAGCATCGCGAAACCTCCTGTCCCCGGCGGGCGCGTCCCGGCGCTGCCGTCAGAACCCCCGCCGACCGCCGACCGCCATGGCGCGGGCGCGCTTGCGGGGGTCGGCCTCGAACAGCGCCGCCAGCTGCTCGGTCATGGCGCCGGCCAGCTGTTCCACATCGGTGATCGTCACCGCCCGCTGGTAATAGCGGGTCACGTCGTGGCCGATGCCGATGGCGATCAGTTCCACCTGCCGCCGCCGCTCGATCATCGCGATCACGTCGCGCAGGTGCTTTTCCAGATAATTCGCCGGGTTCACCGACAGGGTGGAATCATCGACCGGCGCGCCGTCGGAAATCACCATCAGGATGCGCCGGGCCTCGGCCCGCCGGACCAGCCGCCGATGCGCCCATTCCAGCGCCTCGCCGTCGATGTTTTCCTTGAGCAGCCCCTCTTTCATCATCAGCCCGAGGTTCGGCCGCACCCGCCGCCACGGCGCATCCGCGCCCTTGTAGATGATGTGGCGCAGGTCGTTCAGCCGCCCCGGCCCGGCCGGGCGCCCGTCCTTGAGCCATTTCTCGCGGCTCTGCCCGCCTTTCCAGGCGCGGGTGGTGAAGCCCAGCAGCTCGACCTTGACCGAGCAGCGCTCCAGCGTGCGCGCCAGCACATCGGCGCAGATCGCGGCGATGGAGATCGGGCGGCCGCGCATCGAGCCCGAGTTGTCGATGAGGATGGTCACCACGGTGTCGCGGAACTCGGTGTCCTTCTCGACCTTGAAGGACAGCGGTGTGGTCGGGTTGGCGACCACGCGCGCCAGACGGCCGGCGTCCAGAACCCCTTCCTCCTTGTCGAACTCCCAGCTGCGGTTCTGCTGGGCCTGCAGGCGGCGCTGCAGCTTGTTGGCAAGACGGCTGACCGCGCCGCGCAGCGGTTCCAGCTGCTTGTCGAGATAGGCGCGCAGCCGTTCGAGCTCTGCCGGGTCGGCAAGGTCCTCGGCCCGGATCTCCTCGTCGAAAGCCTGGGTATAAACCTTGTAGTCGGGGCTGGCCTCGCTGACCGGGGGCGGCAGCTCGGGCGGCATCTCGCTATCGGGCTGCTCGGCGTCCTCGACCAGCTCGTCGTCGGACTGGTCGTCCAGGCTCACCTGGGCCTGGCGCTCCTCCTGGGTGCGATCCTGGCTGCGCTCGGGGCTGGCCTCGGTATCCTCGGCGTCGGCCTGTTCGGCGGATTCCTCGCTGCCCGATTCCTGCTGCTGCTCGGCATCCTCGTCGGGGGCGTCGGGTTCGGGCTGGTCGGGGTCCTCGCCCAGCTGGTCGCCGTAGCCGAGATCGGCGATCATCCGCCGCGCCAGCCGGGCGAATGCCGCCTGGTCGGGCAGCGCCGTGCCGACATCGGCCAGCGCCTCGGCCGCCTGCTGCTCGACGAAGGGGCGCCACAGATCGGCGACATGCTGCGCCGCATGCGGCAGCGGCCGGCCGGTGGCGGCCTGACGCAGGATATAGCCCGCCGCCGCCGCCAGCGGCGCGTCCGAGGGCGACTTGATCTGCGCAAACCCGCGCCGCTCGGCCTCGGCCCCGATCTTCGCGTCGATGTTCGACAGCGCGCCGGGCATCTCGCGCGCGCCCAGGGCCTCGCAGCGCGCGGTCTCCATCGCCTCATAAAGCTCGCGCGCCATCGGGCCGGCGGGGGCGTAGCGGGCGTGGGTGGCGGGGTCGTGGTGGCGCAGCTTCATCGCCAGCGCGTCGGCGGTACCGCGGGCCTGCAGGATCTCGTCGCGGGTCATCCGCCGGCTGACCTGCGGCAGGCGCATGGTGTCGCCCGCCACCCCCGAGGGGTCGGCGGTAAAGGTGACGGTCAGCTCATGCTCGTCGGCCAGCGCGCGCGTCGCCTCGGCCAAGGCCTTCTTGAACGGATCGGCGGGGTTGTCGGATCTTTTCATACCGGTGTTTTGAGCCGTTCGGCGGCGGCTGTCCATAAGCTTTGCCGCCGGACCGGGGCGCTGCCCCGGACCCCGGGGTATTTGCGCCAGAAAGAAGCGATGAAACCTGCGCGTGGGCGGTGCGTTCGGCTGGCGGGAACGGAAAGGAGGCGGGATGCGGGCGATGCTGGTTCTGGTGGCGGCGATGCTGCCCCTGCCGCTTGCGGCCGAGTCGCCCGAGTGCGGCGCGGCAGCCGAGGCGGCCTGGCGCGAGGGATTCTCGGCCGGGGTCGAGGCGGTGAACGCGCAGATGGGGGCGGTCACCGCGCAGATCCAGGCCGACGTGCAGGCGCAGGTGAACGCGCAGCTGGCCCGGATCGAGGCGGACCGCGCTAAGGCACTGGATACCCGGCTGGCCGAGGCGCAGGCGCAGGCGCTGGCCGCGCAGGGGCCGGTGGCGGCGCCGGCCGGGATGCCGGCGCTGCCGCCGCTGGCGCGCCATCCCGGCGGGGGAATCGCCCCGGCCGCCCCCGCGGCGCCCGAGGCGCTGCCGCCGGGCAGCACCATCACCATCACCGACCCGCAGAACCTGCCGCCCGAGCTGTTCCGGGCGCTGATGGATTACGCCGCCCGATGATCCGGGTCGGGGTGGCGCGCATCATAGGCATGGCGCGCCGCGTCGATCGCATCCGCATGGGCAAAGGTCCATTCCGCCAGCGCCGCGATCGGGCGGAACAGGTCCATCCCCAGCGGGGTCAGCGCATATTCCACCTGCGGCGGCGTCACCGGCGTCACCTTGCGGTCCACGAAGCCGTCGCGTTCCAGGTTGCGCAGCGTCCGCGTCAGCATCTTCTGCGAGATGCTGCCCAGCTCGCGCTTGAGCGCCGAGAACCGTTTCGGCCCCTGCCCCAGCGCGCGCACGATCAGCAGCGTCCATTTGTCGCCGATGCGGGACAGAAGCTCGCTAATGCGCTGGCAGGTGCCGGTGTCATGGGTGTCGGTTGGTATCATTGTGGTGCCTTCTTGCGGGGTCCGGCGCAGGTCTCTAACTGACCCGAAGTATCTTATGGAAACCAAGTTAATCACGGAGACCGCAATGTCCAAGCCCAGAATCGCCGTCATCATCAGCTCGACCCGCAAGGCACGCTTCGCCGACAAGCCCGCCGCCTGGCTGATGGAGCAGGTCGCCAACCACCCCGAGCTGGATTTCGAGCTGGTGGACCTGCGCGACTATGACCTGCCGTTCTTCGACGAGGCGGCCTCGAACGCCTGGGTGCCGTCACAGGACGAACGCGCGCAGCGCTGGCAGCAGAAGGTGGCCGGGTTCGACGGCTATCTGTTCGTGCTGGCCGAATACAACCACTCGATACCGGCGGCGCTGAAGAACGCCTTCGACCAGGATTACGTGGGCTGGAACCGCAAGCCCGGCGGCGCGCTGGCCTATGGCTCGATGGGCGGCGCCCGCTCGCTGGAGCATCTGCGCAACGTGATGGTCGAGGTGCAGATGGTGCCGCTGCGCAACGCCGTCCACATCGGCGGCAGCGATTTCTTCAAGGTCTGGAGCGGCGGCCAGAACGCCCCCCTGACCGAGATCGAGGGGATCCTGAAGCCCTCGCTGGACGCGATGCTGGACGAGCTGGTCTGGTGGACCAAGGCGACCAAGGCCGCGCGCGAGGGCTGAAGCCGGCAAAGGCGCCGCTTTGCACGCGGCGCCTTATCGGGGAATGGCGGTTTCTGACGGCTCTCTCGGCAGGGACCGCCCAAAGGCTCTGCCGCCACAATTCGGAAGTGCCGAATTATGAAAGGCAGCACCGGCAAACGCACGATGGATCGAGGCACGTTCGAGCTATTGTCGCCCGGCCCGTCACCGGCCGCCCAAAGACCGCCAGAACTGCGGGCCGATTCCAGCAGCCGCCCCGAGTTTCAAAAAAGATCGACCGTCCGGAATATCTCTTCCGGGTCGGCAACATAGCCGGCTTCCGACGGCTGCATGACGACGCAGCCGTAATTCAGGCCAAAGCCGTGGGCTACGCCACGCTCGCGCATCGTGAACCGGTCGGAGGGGATCAGGCTGACCACCCCCGCCCCGGCACGCATTGCAAAAAACGCATGATTGACGTGGCTCCCGTCGACTGTCACCACGACGGAGGCTGCGGCCAGCCGTCGATAGCGTTCGTTGAAATCGGTCGCCGCAAGGTCGATGATATCATAGCCCGCGGCCGCAAGCCGCTCGCAAAGCGCAGCTTCTCCGGCGATTGGACGGGCCACGCCACTTGCCCCGCGCTTGAGGAAAACGGGGCGGGATTCGCCCGCATCCATCCGAACGGATTGCCGCAAACGCTGCTTGAGCGTGTCATAGCGCCGGCGCTTCGACGCGCCCTGAGAGAAATCGGAATAAAGCTGAAGCTCTGCAACGCGCATTGCAGCGGCCGGGGTTGCCCTGAGGCCGAACGCCCGCGCGTAGATGGCAGTGTCCGGCCAATCGGGACGCGCATCAAGGATAACGTCCTCGGCTTCATCCGCAAGCAATGCGGTCGCACAGGCGTCCGTCAGCCAATGTCCGAAATAGATATGGCTGACCAGCGACATGCAGTAGGATTTCCGCGCCTCGGTCGCGATGGGTTCAAGTGGAAGGCGATCGAGGAGCTTTCGCGATTTCGCCACGAAACCGCCGGCGTATTCGACGCCTCCGCGGTGCACCAGGCAATCCCGCAGGGTGTATCTGACGACCGGGGCGTGAACGAAAACCGCGGCCGTTGCTACGGCCAGTTCCTGCGAGGCGGTGCTGTGGCCGGCAACGCCATGCGTCACCCTGTCCAGCATTCCCGGCAGGATGCGCAGCGGCGCAGCCGGTTCGGTCACCTCGCCTTCAATTATGTCAGTGGAAACTGCGGCGTCTTCGAGAGCTCTGCCCAAATGCAGCTTCGATTTCAGGATATTTCCGCAGGCCCGAAACCGAATCATCTGCAATTTCTCTTGTCATGACGCTGTCATGCAAGATGCACCCCATCACCCCGCCTTGACCACGGCGCTTTCCGGCAGCTCCTCGTCGAACAGGCGTTGGTAGAACTCGGCCACCGTCTGGCGTTCCAGCTCGTCGCATTTGTTCAGGAAGGTCAGGCGGAAGGCATAGCCGATGTTGTCGCCGAAGATGCGGGCGTTCTGCGCCCAGGCGATCACGGTGCGCGGGCTCATCACCGTGGAAAGGTCGCCCTGCATGAAGGCGGTGCGGGTCAGGTCCGCCAGCGTCACCATCTGGCTGATGGTGCGGCGGCCCTTTTCGGTGTTGTAGGTCGGGTTCTTGGACAGCACGATCGCGACCTCGGCGTCGTGGGACAGGTAGTTCAGCGTCGAAACCAGCGACCAGCGGTCCATCTGGCCCTGGTTGATCTGCTGGGTGCCGTGATAAAGGCCGGTGGTGTCGCCCAGGCCCACGGTGTTCGCGGTGGCGAACAGGCGGAAATACGGGTTGGGGGTGATGACCTCGTTCTGGTCCAGCAGGGTCAGCTTGCCGTCGGCCTCCAGCACGCGCTGGATCACGAACATCACGTCGGCGCGGCCGGCGTCGTATTCGTCGAACACGATGGCGGTGGGGTTGCGCAGGGCCCAGGGCAGGATGCCCTCGTGGAAGACCGTGACCTGCTTGCCGTCCACCAGCTTGATCGCATCCTTGCCGATCAGGTCGATGCGGCTGACATGGCTGTCCAGGTTCACCCGCACGCAGGGCCAGTTCAGCCGCGCCGCCACCTGCTCGATATGGGTGGATTTGCCGGTGCCGTGATAGCCTTGGATCATCACCCGGCGGTTATAGACGAACCCAGCCAGAATCGCCAAAGTCGTGTCAGGGTCGAACTTGTAGGTCGGGTCCAGATCCGGCACCCGGTCGGTGCGCTGCGCGAACCCCTTGACCTTCATGTCGCTGTCGATGCCGAAGACGTCGCGAAGGTCGATCTCTTCGGTGGGTTTCGCGTTCACATCCAGATCGGCCATCGTTCCACGTCCTTTCAGTCCTCAGGCCCGGTGATGGAACATCCTTGCCGCGTGCGCAAGGCGTGATACCTGATGCACGGGCGCTGAACCTCGCGACGGGTGCGCGCGTTGGCCGGTGGGTCCGGGGACGCACGCAGATCGCGGGGGAAGACGGGCCGGGACAGCGAAAGCGGGCGGAATGAGCGGACTGATCGCACTTCTCGACGATGTGGCGGGAATCGCCAAGGTGGCAGCGGCATCGGTGGATGACGTGGCCGGAATGTCGGCCAAGGCCGGGGCCAAGGCCGCCGGCGCGGTGATCGACGACGCGGCGGTGACGCCGAAATACGTCCACGGCTTCGACGCCAGCCGCGAGATCCCGATTGTCTGGCGCATCGCCAAGGGGTCAGTGTTCAACAAGGTGGTGGTCCTGCTGCCCGCGGCGCTGATCCTGTCGCAGTTCGCGCCCTGGCTGATCACGCCGCTGCTGATGCTGGGCGGCGCCTATCTGTGCTTCGAGGGCGCCGAAAAGGTCTGGCACGCGCTGGTCCCGCATGCCGAGCACGTATCGCCGGAAACCACCGAGCCCGACGACCCCACTCACCTGGAAGAATCCAAGGTCGCCGGCGCGATCAAGACCGATTTCATCCTCTCGGCCGAGATCATGACCATCGCGCTGGCGGCGATCCCGCCCGGGCAGGGGCTGGCGATGCGCACGGCGGTGCTGCTGGTGGTGGCGCTGTCGATCACCGCGGCGGTCTATGGGGCGGTGGCGCTGATCGTGAAGGCGGACGATTACGGGCTGGCGCTGGTGCGCACCCGCGGCGGCTGGCTGCGCGCCGCCGGGCGCACGCTGGTCAAGGCGATGCCCGGGTTCATGCAGGCGCTGACCGTGATCGGCACTGCGGCGATGCTGTGGGTCGGGGGCAATATCGTGCTGCACGGGCTGGAGGTGCTGGGCTTTTCGCTGCCTTACGAGACGATCCGCCACTGGTCCGAGCTGGCGAGTCAGGCGGTCCCGCAGGCGGCGGCGGTGGTCGGCTGGCTGGTCACAGCGGTGCTGGACGGGATCTTCGGGCTGGCGCTGGGGCTGCTGCTGATCCCGCTCAGCAACGCGGTGCTGGTGCCGGCCTGGCGGCGGGCGCGGGCGCTGTTCGGCACCCCGGCCTGAGCACCCCTCAGCCCCGCAACCCGGCGCCGCGGCGTCATGGGCCGGGCGCTTGCTCAACCCGGTTTCCTGCCCCCTCAGCTCGGCCAGTGGCGTTACGGGCCGTGGCCCCCTCAGCCGCGCAGTTCGGCCTGGTGCAGCAGGTGGAACCGCCGCTCTGCATCCTCGCCCATCAGCGCCAGCGCGGTGATCGGATGCGGTTGCGGCAGCAGACCCGCCAGCAGCGGCTGCAACCGCTGCCGCGCCTCGGCTTCCTCGGCCGCGGACAGGGCGCCGGTCAGGGTCATGTGATAGCGGAACTCCTCCATCACCCAGGGGTAGCCCCAGCGGTCCAGCAGCGCGCGCTGCGCCGCGGTCAGCAGTTCGGGGCGGCGGCGGGCGCGGTCCTCGGGGGTCAGGGGCGCCCGGAAGCCGTCCAACCCGCGCACCACCTCGGCGGCCAGCGCGGTGACGGCGGCGGGCTGCGGCTTGAACAGCAGCGCCAGCACCCCGGCGATGCGCCGCAGCTGCAACCCGGGCTCGGCCGCGACCGGCGCCAGCCCGGCACAGAGCCGCTCGAACCCTGCCACCAGCGCCGCGGGCGAACAGCCCGGCGCCAGCCGGAACGGCGCCTTGATGGTGGCGTGAAACCCGTAGCGGCGCGGGGTGGCGGCCAGCGCCCCGCCTAAGCCCCGGGTCTCGCACCCGCGGCGCGGGTCCCAGCCCAGCCACGCTGCCCCGAACGCTGCCAGCGCCGCCGGCCCCGGATCATAAACCGCATAACGCCGGTATTCCGTCACGCCCGCTTCCCTCACCGCCACTCAAACCCTTTCATCTTGCCCCAAATATCCTAGGGACTTCCGAGCGCCCGGAATAGGAGGCGGATCAGAAGACAGCCCGCAAGGCTGTTTTCCCGCCGGATGGTCCGGTGGACCGTGTTCAGCGAGAAAGGCCACGGCAGCGGCCGGGGGTGGACCCCCCGCTAGCAACCGCGCCGCCACCGCAGGCGCATGAATGCAAAAGAGGCGCCCCGCAAGGCGCCTCCTCCTCATCCGGCCATGGCCAGGATCATATGTGGCGGCCGAAGAAATCGTTCATCCGAGTCTCGACCTCGTCCTTGGCCCAGCCATAGCGTTCCTGCAGCTTGCCGGCCAGCTTGTCGCGCTTGCCGTCGATCTCGGTCAGCTCGTCATCGGTTAGGTCGCCCCATTGTTCCTTGACCGAACCCTTGAGCTGACCCCATTTGCCTTCGATGACATCCCAATTCATTGCGCAGTCTCCGTTGTGCGGTTGCGTTTGCGGGAATTGAACGTCTCCGTTCCGGGGATGGTTCCGAAGGCGGACGGCTCAGGACACAAGGTCGCCCGGTTCCCGCCCCGCGCGCCAGGCCAGCAGGTTGTCCAGCGCCCGCAGCGCCATGGCGGTGCGCACCTCCTCGGCGGCGGTGCCCAGATGCGGCAGCAGCACCACGTTTTCCAGCGCGACCAGCGCCGCGGGAACCTGCGGCTCGCGCTCATAGACGTCCAGCCCGGCGCCGGCGATCCTGCCGTCCTGCAGGGCGGCGATCAGCGCCGCCTCGTCCACCACGTCGCCGCGGGCGATGTTGATCAGGAATGCACCCCGCTGCATCGCCGCCAGCTCGGGCGCGCCGATCAGATGCCGGCTGGCGCCGCCGCCGGGCACGGCCAGCACCACGAAATTCGCCTGCGCCAGCACCTCGGGCAGCGGCAGCTGCGTCGCCGGGAACTCCAGCCCCGAGACCACCGAGCGGTTGTGGAACACCACCCGCATCCCGAAGCCGTGATGGCAGCGCCGGGCGATGGCCTGGCCGATGCGGCCCATGCCGACGATGCCCACCGTTGCACCTGAAACGTGGCGGCCCAGCATCTGGGTCGGGTGCCAGCCGGTCCAGCCGCCGGCGCGGACCAGCCGCTCACCCTCACCCGCGCGACGCGCCACCATCAGGATCAGCGCCAGCGCGATATCGGCGGTGGATTCCGTCACCACCTCGGGGGTGTTGCTGACCACGATCCCGGCGGCGCGTGCGGCCGCGACGTCGATGTGGTTGTAGCCGGCGCCGAAATTGGCCAGCATCCTTGCCCGCAAGCCCCCTGCCCCCAGCACCGAGGCGTTGAACGGATCGCCCAGCGTCGGCAGCACCGCATCATAGTCGCGCAGCGCTTCCAGCGCCTCGGCCTCGGTCAGGGGGGTGGTCTCGTCGCGGAAATCGGCGTCGAACTCGGCCGAAATCGCCGCCTCGGCGCGCTCGGTCATCCGCCGTGTCACCAGCAGCCGCATCAGTAAAGCCTCCCCCCATCGGGGACCGGCCGGTCGGGGCCGATCAGGACCACCTCGCCCGCCGCGTCGGGCAGGCCCAGAACCAGCACCTCGGAGCGGACCTTACCAATCTGGCGCGGCGGGAAATTGACCACGGCGAGCACCTGCCGCCCGATCAACTCGGCCGGGTCGTAATGACGGGTGATCTGCGCCGAGCTGCGCTTTTCGCCCAGCTCGCCGAAATCCACCCACAGCTTGATCGCGGGGACCCGCGCCTCGGGGTAGGGCTCGGCGCGGACCACGGTGCCGACGCGGATATCGACGCGGGCGAAATCGTCCCAGGCGATCTGAGAGGTCGCGGCCGCAGCGTCGCTCATTGCCCCAGCTCCCGCCCGCGTGCGGCGGCGGCGGCGACGGTGCGTCTCATCAGCGGCCCCAGCCCGGTGTCCGGGTCCATCAGCTGCGAAAGCCCCGCCGCGGTGGTGCCGGCGGGCGAGGTCACCGCCTCGCGCAGCCGCGCGGGATCGCCGCCCTCGGCCATGGCCAGCGCCCCCGCGCCGGCAACGGTGGCGCGGGCAAGGTCCAGCGCCAGCTCCGCCGGCAGCCCCTCGGCCGCGCCTGCGGCGGCCAGCGTCTCGATCAGGTGGAACACATAGGCCGGGCCCGAGCCAGAGACCGCGGTCACCGCATCCATCTGCGATTCATCCTCCAGCCGCACCACGCGGCCCACGGCCTCCATCAGCGCCTGCGCCAGATCCAGCGCCGCGGCATCGGCCTGCGCATTGCCGACGATGGCGGTGATCCCCTGCCCGATCGCGGCCGGGGTGTTCGGCATCGCCCGCACCACCGCAGCCCCCGGAAAGGCGCGCCCGTAAGCCGCCAGCGTCACCCCCGCGGCGACCGAGATCACCAGCGTCCCGGCAGCGCCCCCAAGCCCCGCCAGCACGTCCCCCATCATCTGCGGCTTGACCGCCAGCACCAGCACCGCCGGGTCCGCAGGCAGCGCCCCGTTGACCGAAACCCCGCGTTCCGCCACCCAGGCGGGGGCATTGGGGTCGACGACATGCACCGCCCCCGGCGCCAGCCCGCGCGCCAGCCAGCCTTGCAACAGCGCGCCGCCCATGCGGCCGCAGCCGACCAGCACCAGCCCGCGCTGGTTCAGATGCGTCAGGTCCATCGGCCCTTCCCCTCCAAGCTTGTTCAGGGCCCAAGGGGTAACGATCCGCGCCGCGCTGTCCAGACCCCGCGGCTTGCCCCGCGCGCCGCGCCGGTCCATCTAGCGGGGATGGACCTGTTCGAAACCGACACCCCCGAAGGAGGGGGCGGCAATGCCCCGGCGCTGAGCGTTTCCGAGCTTTCCGGCGCGGTGAAGCGCGTGATCGAGGGCGAGTTCGGCCGCGTGCGCGTGCGCGGAGAGGTGGGGCGGGTGTCGCGCCCGGCCTCGGGGCACCTCTATTTCGACCTCAAGGACGACAATGCCTGCATCGCCGCGATCTGCTGGCGCGCGCAGGCCGCAAGGCTGGCGCATCGCCCCGAAGAGGGGATGGAGATCATCGCCACCGGCCGGCTGACCACCTATCCCGGCCAGTCGAAATACCAGCTGATCGTTGAGCAGGTCGAGCCCGCGGGCGTGGGCGCGCTGATGGCGATGCTGGAACAGCGCCGCCGGGCGCTGGCGGCCGAGGGGCTGTTCGACCCCGCCCGCAAGCGGCCGATCCCGTTCCTGCCGGGGGTGATCGCGGTGGTGACCTCGCCCTCGGGGGCGGTGATCCGCGACATCCTGCACCGGCTGCGCGACCGCTTTCCCTCGCGGGTGCTGATCTGGCCGGTGGCGGTGCAGGGCAGCGCCTGCGCGCCGCAGGTGGCCGACGCGATCACCCGGCTGAACGCGATCGCGCCGGGCGGGCCGGTGCCGCGTCCCGACCTGATCATCGTCGCCCGCGGCGGCGGCTCGGTCGAGGATCTGTGGGGCTTCAACGACGAAGCGGTGGTCCGCGCGGTGGCGGCGGGGACAATCCCGCTGATCTCGGCGGTGGGCCACGAAACCGACACCACGCTGATCGACCACGCCGCCGACCTGCGCGCGCCCACGCCGACGGCGGCGGCGGAAATGGCTGTGCCGGTGCTGGGTGATCTGGCCGCGCGGCTGACCGAGACACAGGCGCGGCTGCTGCGCAGCGTGCGCGCGCGGATCGAGCTGCCCGCGCAGCGGCTGGGCGATCTCGGCCGCGCGCTGGGGCGGCCGCAGGCGCTGACGGAACCGGCGCGGCAGCGGCTGGACCTGACCGGGCCGCGGCTGGAATCGGCGCTGCGCGGCTTCGTGCGCGACTGCCGCCACCGCGCCGATTCGCTGCATCTGCCGCTGTCGGCGCTGCGCCAGTTCATGGCCAGCCGGCGCGAGGCCCTGACCCGCGCCGGGATGGCGCTGGCGCAGGCCCCCGCGCGCGACCTGCAGCGCCGCCGGGCGGCGCTGCCAGTGCTGCGCCCGGGTGCGGTAAGGGTGGCGCAGATTGCGGCGCAGCGGCGGCTGGCCTCGGCGTCCGCGCGGCTGGACGCGGTGCAGACCCGGACACGGCGCAGCCAGCTGGACGCAAGCGCCCGGCTGGCCGAGGCCGGACGGCGGCTCGACGCGCTGGCCCCGAAGCTGACGGCGGAACGCCGCGCGGCGCTGGAATCCCTCGACCGGCTGCGCCAGACCCTGGGCCATGCCGAGACACTCAAGCGCGGCTTCGCCATCGTGCGCGGCCCCGAGGGGCAGCTGCTCACCTCGGCCGCCGCTGCCGCCAGCGCCGCAGCGCTGGAGCTGGAGTTCCACGACGGCCGGGTTCCGGCGCGCCCCGCGGCCGAGCCTGCGCCCGCGCGCCCTGCACGCGCCAAGCGCCCGAAACCGGACCAGGGCTCGCTGTTCTGACACTCGCCAGGACGGCATCCTTGCGCCCGCGTCGCGGTTGCATGGGTATTTGGACCAGAAAGAAGCCCCTGCCGTTGAGGGGAGAGGGGGTTTCTTTCTGGCCCAAATACCCAATCCGGCCGCGCAATCCTTTGCGGCGCTGCCGGTTTCAGGCGATCTCGCGCGGGCGCAGGGTCAGCCAGATCAGCGCCCCGCCGGCCAGGATCAGGAACGGCACCATCGCCATGTTAACCGCCGACCAGCCCTGCTCGGCGGTGCCGCCGCTACAGCCCATCAGCGCCCCCGAGGACAGCGAGGCCAGGAACACCCCGCCGAACACGATGGTGTCGTTCATGCCCTGCACGCGGCCGCGTTCCTCGGGACGGTGGGCGGCGGTGACCATGGCGGTCGCGCCGATGAAGCCGAAGTTCCAGCCCAGCCCCAGCAGGATCAGCGCCAGGTAGAACTTGTCCAGCGACACCCCGCTGAGCGCCACCGCCCCCGCCGCCGCCAGGATCACCAGCCCGGTCGCGACCACCCGTTCCGCGCCGAAGCGGGTGATCAGGCTGCCGGTGAAGAACGCCGGCGCGAACATCGCGATGATATGCGCCGCCGTCACGTTCGCCGCCTCGGAGGTGCCGAAGCCGCAGCCCACGATCGCCAGCGGCGTCGAGGTCATCACCAGGTTCATCAGCGCATAGGACACCATCGCGCAGATGATCGCGACGGCGATTTCCGGGGTGCGCAGCAGTTCCGCGGTGCTGCGCCCGCCGGCACCGGGGGCATTCGCGCCGCGCCGCTCGGGCACCGGGATCCGCAGCATCGAAAAGATCACCGGCCCCAGCAGGTTCAGCCCGATGATGGCGGCAAAGGTGGTCGCGAAGGGCACGGCCGAGGCTTCCGCGGTGATGCTGGCCAGCTGCGGCCCGATCAGCGCCGAGACCAGCCCCCCCGCCTGCACCAGGCTGATCATGCGCGGCTGCAGCGCCTCGGGCGCCACATCGGCGGCGGCAAAGCGGAAGAACCCCTGCGCCGACATATAGGCGCCAATCAGGGTGCAGCCGAGCGTGAACAGCACGAAGCTGCCCTTCTGCAGCCCGGCAAAGGCCACCCCCGCCCCCAGCGCCGCGACCATGCAGGCCAGGGTGAACCCCAGCCGCCGCCCGTGCCTTGCCATGAACCCCGACAAGAGCCGCGCCGATACTGCCGAACCGAGCATGGTCATCGACACCGGCAGCGTCGCGAAACACGGGTTCGGCGCGATCATCGCACCCGCAAGCCCGGCGGTGATGAACACCATCGACATCTGCGCCCCGATCAGCGCCTGCGCGGTGGTCAGCACCCACAGGTTCGACCAGGCGCGGCGCCGGTTTTCGGGGGTGTCGGCGACCGCGGCGGTCATTTTCCCGCCCCGGCGCCCGGCTCGGCCGCGCCCAGCTCGGCTGCCTGGCGGGCCAGCGCCTCGATCCCCGCCCAGTCGCCCGCGCGCATCATCGCCTCGGGCGCGACCCAGCTGCCGCCGACGCAGAGCACGTTCGGCAGGCTGAGATAGGCGGTGGCGTTCTGCGCCGACACCCCGCCGGTCGGGCAGAAGCCCAGCGCCGGCAGCGGCCCGGCCAGGGCCTTGAGATAACCCGCGCCGCCCGCAGGCCCGGCCGGAAAGAACTTGAGCGCGTCGAACCCGGCCTCTTGCGCCGCCATCGCCTCGGACGCGGTGGCGACGCCGGGCAGCAGCGGCAGCGCCGAATCCGTGCAGGCGGCGGCCAGCGTGGGCGTCAGCCCGGGCGAGACCGCGAACCGCGCCCCGGCCGCGGCGGCGCAGCGCGCGTCCTGCGCGTTCAGCACCGTCCCCGCCCCCACCACCGCACCCGGCACCGCGGCCATGGCGGTGATCGCCGCAAGCGCATCGGGGGTGCGCAGCGTCACCTCGAGCACCGGCAGCCCGCCCGCGACCAGCGCCTGCGCCAGCGGCACCGCCCAAGCGGCGTCCTCGATCACGAGGACCGGAATCACCGGCGCCAGCGCACAGATTTCGCGGATTCGGACGGATTGTTCGGCGGGAGTCATGGCGGGCCTGCTTGCGGACGAAATACCGGCGGACCCTGCGACTATCGGCGGCAAGGTGCAAGGGCGGACGCGCGCGGGGGTGCGGAGGGCAGCCAGGGGCTGTTTCCGGATCCGCCTCCCGTTCCCCCCCAGGGCCGGAGCTCTCCCCCGCCCCCTACTGCGGCCTTCCTCGCTGAAAACGGCCCACCGGACCGTCCGGCGGGAAAACAGCCTTGGGGGCTGTTTTCCGATCCGCCTTCCATTCCGGGCGCTCGAAGGCCCGAGATACCCGAGGCAAGATGAAACAGCCGCGGGGGCTCAGCCGCCCGAGCTGCGGGCGCCTCCGGTCGCGGTGCGCGAGGTGGCGGCGGCGCCGAAGCCGCCGCGTTGCGCAACCTGGGCACGGGTCATCGGCGCCTTGCCGATGGTCGAGGGCGCGCGGTTGAAGGTGGTGGCCGGCACCCTGCCCGCGCCCGAGTTGCTGGCGAAGCTCTGGTTGCCCGAGGGGGTGGAATAGCCGGTCGGGGTGCGCACCATCGGCTGGCTGAAGACGCCGCCGCCCCGCGACAGCATCGAGCCCATCATGTAGCCCACCAGCAGCGGCATGAAGCTGAAGCCGCCGCCCCCGCCCTGTGCGGCCTGTTCGCCGCCGGCAGCCGGGTCGGCCCCGCAGGCGCCGGCGCCGTGTTCCTGCTCGCACAGCTCGCGCGATTCATAGCGCGGCGCGGTTTCCAGATGTTCCTGCGCCGCGGCGGCGAACTGGTTGCGGCAGTCGTCCGCCGTGAACCACAGCCCGTCCGTCTGCGCCGCCGCCAGGCAGCTGTCGAGATCGGGGAAGGCCTGCGCGTCGACCTTGTCCTCTTCGCAGGCGGCCAGCGTCAGCACGGCGGCGCCCGCCAGCATCAGCGCGACATGGCGCGAGCGCTTGCGGCGCGGGGTAGCGGTTTCGGCGAGGTCGGAGGTTGCGGTCATGGCCTTACCCTTCGATGAAATGCGGCTTGAAGCGGGACAGGTTGTGGGTGATGCGGGCGCGGTCCTCGCGCAGCCCCAGCCCCACGCAGTCCTCGCCAACGATCCAGGCGCCCAGCACCGGGTGGAACCCGTCGAACGCGGGCAGCAGCGCCAGCGCCTGCACCACCCGCGGGTGGTGGGAATAGCTGTCGTCGGGGGCGCGACTGGTTTCCCTGCCGCCCTCGACCATCACCACCCCGGCGCCCTCGCGCGAGAAGATCGGCTTGACCACATGGCCGCGCGCCAGCACCGGCCCGGCCGCGGCGATGGCGTCGGCAAAGGGCGTCGCGTCGCCCCGCCGCGCGGCCTCAATATCCGCCTGGAAGAAGGCGGGCAGCAGGTTGGGGTGGTCGGGGAACAGGTGCCACAGCAGCGGCAACAGCCCCTTGTTCGACAGCACCGCCTTCCACGGCGGCTCGATGAAGCGGGTCTGCGAGGGTTGCAGGTTCGGCGCGAACTCGTCGCGCAGCATGTCTTCCCACGGATACAGCTTGAACAGGGTGCCGATCACCCGGTCCTGGTCGTCGGCCAGCTGGCCCTCGTCGGTCAGCCCGATGTCCGACAGCGCGGTGAAATGCGCACCCAGCCCCGCCTCGCGCGCAGCCCAGGCCAGAGCCTCGACGGTGGCGTAATCCTCGGGGTTGTCCTTGTCGGCGGCGAAATGCACGTCCTCGCCGGGGGCGCAGATCGCGGCCCAGCGTTCGACCAGCGCCTCGTGGATGCGGTTGAACTGGTCGGTGCCCGGGCCCAGCACGCCGGCATCGCGGCTTTCCTCGAACCACAGCCACTGGAACGAGGCGGATTCGTACAGCGAGGTCGGGGTGTCGGCGTTGTATTCCAACAGCTTCGCCGGACCGCTGCCGTCATAGGCAAGGTCGAAGCGGCCATAAAGCTCGGGCTCGCCATTGCTCCAGGCGCGTTCGACGAAATCCCAATGCGCGCGGGGAATCTCCAGCCGGGTCAGCCATTCCTCGGACCCCACTGCATGGGCCACCGCCTCGCGGCACATCCCGTGCAGCTCGGTCGACGGGTCCTCGATATCGTCCTCGATCTGGGACAGGGTGAAGCGATAGGCCGAGGTCTCGTCCCAATAGGGCTCGCCGCCCATGTCGGCAAAGGTGAAGCCAAGCTCGGCCGCGCGCTCGCGCCAGCCGGGCCGCTCGGCCAATGGGATCTTCTGCATACGGTCGGTCCTGCCTGTGGTCCCTGCCCCTGTCGTCGCCCCGATGTGGCAAGAGGGGGCGAATGATGCAAGGCGCCGGCGGCTTTTCCGGCCCGGAAACCGGCGCCCGACGGCCGCAAAAATCCGCCGTCCCCGCGCAGCGCGGCGGAAATACCGCTTTACTTCACGCCCATTCTGCCAGACCAATATATGGTATGAGGCAGGCCCAGCACCTCGCGGTATTGTGGGCGCGACAACAGGTTGGGGATAAACCCCGATGTCCGATACAGAGGCGAGCGCAACATGGCCCAGCTGGACCACTTCATCCACAGCGACGAGATCCACCCGATCGACATCGCCGAGATCGTCGCCGCCCGCCGCGCCTGGGACTTCGACCGGCTGGCCGACGACCAGATCGCGATGGCGGTCGAGGGCCAGTGGCGCAACTATTCCCTGACCCTCGCCTGGTCGCCGCGCGAAGAGATGCTGCGGCTGATCTGCAGCTTCGACCTCGACCCGCCGCAGGCGCGGATGCCGGCGCTTTACGAGGTGCTGAACCTGGCCAATGACGAGGTCTGGGACGGCAGCTTCACCTATTGGACGCAGCAGCGGCTGATGGTGTGGCGCTACGGGCTGGTGCTGGCGGGCGAGGCGCTGGCCGGCACCGAGCAGATCGACCACATGATCCGCCGCGCCATCGACTCCTGCGAACGCTTCTACCCGGCCTTCCAGCTGGCCTGCTGGGGCCAGCCCTCGCCGCAAGAGGCGATCGAGATCGCCATGGCCGAGGCCTACGGCCGCGCCTGAGCCGCAGCAAGCGGGGGCCAGCCCCATCGTCGTATACGACGATCCCCCGGGATATTTTCACACCAAAGACAGGGCCGCCGCGGCGCGCCTCTTCTGTCCGCAAATATCCTCGGGGGGAATCGCCGTCAGGCGATGGGGGGCAGACAGCCCCCCTGCGGCAGTTCAGCGATTGACCGCCATGTCGTCGCGGTGGACCAGCGCGGCGCGGATGTTGCCGCCGAGGATCGCGGCGATTTCCTCGCTGCGCCTTCCGGCGATGCGGGCGGCGTCGGTGGAATCGTAGCGCGCCAGCCCCTGCGCCAGCGCCGCGCCCGAGGGGCCGCGGATCAGCACCGGATCGCCGCGGTGAAACACGCCGCTGACCTGCCGCACCCCCGCGGGCAGCAGCGAACGCCCGTTGGCCAGCGCCCTTGCGGCGCCTGCGTCCACCACCAGCTCTCCCCTCGGCTTCATCGCCGCGATCCAGCGCTTGCGGGCGGCCTGCGGGTCGCCCTCGGGCAGGAACCACGTGACCCGCGCGCCCTGCGCCACCGCCGACAGCGGCCGGATCACCGAACCCTCGGCGATCGCCATGGCACAGCCGCCGGACACGGCGGTGCGCGCCGCCATCAGCTTGGTTTTCATCCCGCCCTTGGACAGCCCCGAGACGGGGTCGCCGCCCATCGCCTCGATCTCGGGCGTCAGATGCGCGACCACCGGCAGATGCCGGGCGGCGGGGTCGGTCTTGGGGTTTGCGGTATACAGCCCGTCCACATCCGACAGCAGCAGCAGCTGGTCGGCGCCGCAGGTCACCGCGATCTGCGCGGCCAGCCGGTCGTTGTCGCCATAGCGGATCTCGTCGGTGGCCACGGTGTCGTTCTCGTTCACGATCGGCACCACCCCCAGCCCCAGCAGGGTTTCCACCGTCGCGCGGCTGTTGAGGTAGCGGCGGCGGTTCTCGGTATCTTCCAGCGTCACCAGGATCTGCGCGGTGATCACCCCATGCGGGGCCAGCATCTCCTCATAGGCGCGGGCAAGGCGGATCTGCCCGACCGCCGCCGCCGCCTGGCTTTGTTCCAGCGTCAGCGGCCCCGCCTGCAGGCCCAGCACCCGCCGCCCCAGCGCGATCGAGCCTGAGGAGACCAGCACCACATCGGCCCCGCGCGCGCGCCATTCGGCTACATCCGCACACAAGCCGCGCAGCCAGCCCTCGCGCAGCCCAGCGTCGTCCACCAGCAGCGCGCTGCCGATCTTGACCACCAGCCGCCGGGCCCGGGCGATGTCCGGGGTCGCCACTGCCGCTTCTGCCGCAAGGCTCATGGCCGCCACGGCTCCGCATCGTCGGCCCGGGTGGCACGGGTCGGCTCGATCTGCGCCCACAGCGCGCGCAGCACCTCGGTCACCCCTTCGCGGGACACGCCGGACATGGTCATCACCGGGCCGCCGATCTCGGCCTGCAGCGCGGCCAGACGCTCGGCCCGCGTCTCGTCGTCCAGCGCGTCGATCTTGTTCAGCACGGTGATGCGGGGCTTTTCCGCCAGCACCGGGGAATAGGCGGCCAGCTCGGTCAGGATGGTGCGCGCGTCCGCCGCTACGTCCTCGGACGTGCCGTCGACCAGATGCAGCAGCACGTTGGAACGTTCCACATGGCCCAGGAACTGGTCGCCGAGGCCGCGGCCTTCGCTGGCGCCCTCGATCAGCCCGGGGATGTCAGCCATCACGAACTCATGCCCGTCGACCCCCACCACGCCAAGATTCGGCACCAGCGTGGTAAACGGGTAATCGGCGATCTTGGGGCGCGCATTCGATACCGCCGCCAGAAACGTCGATTTCCCCGCATTCGGCAGCCCCACCAGCCCGGCATCGGCGATCAGCTTCAGCCGCAGCCACAGCGTGTGCTCGACCCCCGGCAGCCCGGGGTTGGCCCGGCGCGGCGCCCGGTTGGTCGAGGTCTTGAAATGCAGGTTACCAAAGCCGCCGTTGCCGCCCTTGGCCAGCAGCACCCGCTGCCCCGGCTCGGTCAGGTCGGCGATGACCGTTTCCTGATCCTCGTCGAGGATCTCGGTCCCGGCCGGCACCTTCAGCACGATGTCGTCGCCGCTGGCGCCGGTGCGCTGGCTGCCCATGCCGTGCTGGCCGGACTTGGCGAAGAAATGCTGCTGGTAGCGGAAATCGATCAGCGTGTTCAGCCCGTCCACCGCCTCGGCCCAGACATCGCCGCCGCGGCCGCCGTCGCCGCCGTCAGGGCCGCCGTATTCGATGAACTTCTCGCGCCGGAAGGACACGCAGCCCGCCCCGCCGCCGCCCGAGCGGATATAGACCTTGGCTAGATCGAGGAACTTCATCGCGGCTTCCCTGGCATGGTCTTGCAGGGATACGCGCGCCGCCCCCCGTTCGCAAGCAGCGGCTCTGGCAGATTCGGGCGGTCCCAAATATCCCGGGGGAGCGCGCAGCGCGGGGGCAGAGCCCCCACCCGACGCGTCCCGCCCTTACAATCCGCGGCCGCTTTACCCACATGCTCGGAATGACCCAGCCCATCGCCTTCGACAATTCCTATGCCCGGCTCGGCCCCGGCTTCTATACGCGGACCGCGCCGACCCCGGTGCCGGGACCGGCGCTGATCGCGGTGAACCAGGGGCTGGCGCGGCGGCTGGGGATCGACCCCGACTGGCTGCGCGGCCCGCAGGGGCTGGCGATGGTGGCGGGCAACGCCGCGCCCCCCGGCGCCGAGCCCATCGCGCAGGCCTATGCCGGCCACCAGTTCGGCGGGCTGTCGCCGCAGCTGGGCGACGGGCGCGCGGTGCTGCTGGGCGAGGTGGTGGCCCCCGACGGGGCGCGCTTCGACCTGCAGCTGAAAGGTTCCGGCCCGACCCCGTTTTCGCGCTGCGGCGATGGGCGGTCGTGGCTGGGTCCGGTGCTGCGCGAATATGCGGTCAGCGAGTTCATGGCCGCCGCCGGCGTCCCCACCACCCGCGCCCTGGCCGCCGCCCTGACCGGCGAGACCGTGTGGCGCGAGGCGCCCCTGCCCGGCGCGGTGCTGACCCGCGTGGCATCCAGCCATATCCGCGTCGGCACATTCGAGTTCTTCGCCATTCGCGGCGACGTGGACCGGCTGCGGGCGCTGGCCGAGCATGTGATCGCCCGCCACTACCCCGAGGCGCAATCCCCCATGCAGCTGCTGGAGCGCGTGGTCGCGGCGCAGGCCGAGACCATCGCGCAATGGATGGCGCTGGGGTTCATCCACGGGGTGATGAACACCGACAACATGGCGGTTTCAGGTGAAACCATCGACTACGGCCCCTGCGCCTTCATGGACGGGTTCCACCCGGACCGCGTGTTTTCATCGATCGACCGGGCCGGGCGCTATGCTTGGTCGGAACAGCCGCATGTGGCGGTGTGGAATCTGGCGCAGCTTGCCTCCTGCCTGCTGCCGCTGATGGGCGACCCCGATGCCGCGGTGCCGCAGGCCACCCGCATCGTCCACGGCTTTCCCGCGCTGTATGACGCCGCCTGGCTGAGGCGCTTCGGCGCCAAGTTGGGGCTGGCCCAACCCGCCGAATCCGACCGGGCGCTGATCGAGCGGCTGCTGGCGCTGATGGCCGCGCAGCAGGCCGATTTCACCCGGGTGTTCCGCGGGCTCGCCACCGGCGCCGCCCGCGACGAGTTCCGCGACCCCGCCCCCTTCGACGCCTGGGCGCAGGACTGGCAGGCGCGCAGCCCCGACCTTGAGCTTGCGGCCGGCGCCAGCCCCGTTCGTATCCCCCGCAACCACCGCATCCAGCAAGCCATCGACGCCGGGCTGGCGGGCGATTTCGCGCCCTTCCACCGGCTGGTCGCGGCGGTGACCCAGCCCTTCGACGACCGCCCGGACTGGGCCGACCTGGCCGATCCGCCCGCGCCGGGACAGGAAGTCCGCGTCACCTATTGCGGCACCTGACCGACCGGGAAAGACCCATGCGCATTCGACTTGCCAGCTACAACCTGCATAAATGCCGCGGCTCGTTCGGCCCGTTTGCGCCCGAACGCAACCTCGACGTGATCGCCGAACTGGGCGCCGATATCGTGGCGCTGCAAGAGGTCGATTTCCGCATGGGCGACCGCCCCGAGGCCCTGCCCCGCCAGCTGATCCAGGCCCGCACCGGGCTGGTGCCGATGCAGCACCGGCGCACCTCGGACCAGTCGCTGGGCTGGCACGGGCAGACCATCCTGCTGCGCCCGGAGCTGGCGGCGGTGGCACGCTCGCGCCCCGTGGCGCTGCCGGGGATCGAGCCGCGCGGCGCGGTGGCGCTGCACCTGCCGGGGCTGACGGTGATGGCGGTGCATCTGGGGCTGATGCGCTCGTCCCGCCGGGCGCAGCTGGCGCGGCTGGCGGCCAAGGCGGGACGGCTGGACGGCGGCTCGGTGGTGCTGACTGGCGATTTCAACGAATGGCACGGCGAACGCGGGCTCGAGGCGCTGACCGACCTGGACGTGATCGCCCCGGGGCGCAGCTGGCCGGCGCTGGCGCCGCAGCTGCGGCTGGACCGGATCGCGGTGTCGCCCGGCGTCACCGTGGCGGCCAGCGGGGTGCTGGACACGCCGCTCGCGCGCATGGCCTCGGACCACCTGCCGATCTGGGCCGACCTGCATGTCACTCGCCCGGCGCTGCCCGACGACCGGCCGCTGCGTGCGGCCGACAATGTTTCCGACTACAACCGCGCGCTGGTTGCGCAAACAGCGGCGGACGGGGTTCCTCCGGGGCGGGCAAGCGGCTAAGACGCGGGCAAATCCCGCCTCTCAGCACAGGACTTGCCCCATGACCGCCATCATCGACATCTTCGCGCGCGAGATCCTCGACAGCCGCGGCAACCCCACGGTCGAGGTCGACGTGACGCTGGAAGACGGCACCATGGGCCGCGCCGCCGTGCCCTCGGGCGCGTCCACCGGCGCGCATGAGGCGGTGGAAAAGCGCGACGGCGACAAGGCGCGCTATCTGGGCAAGGGCGTGCTGGAAGCCGTGGCATCCGTCAACGGCGAGCTGGCCGAGAACCTGATCGGCGAGGACGCGACCGAGCAGCGCGCCATCGACCTGATGATGTGCGAGCTGGACGGCACCCCCAACAAGTCCCGACTGGGCGCGAACGCGATCCTGGGCGTGTCGCTGGCGGTGGCCAAGGCCGCGGCCGACGCGACCTCGCAGCCGCTCTACCGCTATGTCGGCGGCACTGGCGCCCGCATCCTGCCGGTGCCGATGATGAACATCATCAACGGCGGCGAACACGCCGACAACCCCATCGACATCCAGGAATTCATGATCATGCCGGTTTCCGCGGACAATATCCGCGAGGCCGTGCGCATGGGCGCCGAGGTGTTCCACACGCTGAAAAAGGAACTCTCGGCCGCGGGCCTGTCCACCGGCATCGGCGACGAGGGCGGCTTTGCCCCGAACCTGTCCTCGGCCCAAGACGCGCTGGATTTCATCCTGCGGGCGGTGGAAAAGGCCGGCTACAAGCCCGGCGACGACATCATGCTGGCGCTGGACTGCGCCTCGACCGAATATTTCAAGAACGGCCGCTATGAGATGAAGGGCGAGGGCAAGACCCTGACCTCGGCCGAGAACGTCGACTATCTGGCCGCGCTCTGCGCCGATTATCCGATCCTGTCGATCGAGGACGGCTGCGCCGAGGACGACTGGGACGGCTGGCAACTGCTGACCGAGCGGCTGGGCGATCGCGTGCAGCTGGTCGGCGACGACCTGTTCGTGACCAACCCCGCACGGCTGGCCGAAGGCATCGCCAAGGGCTGCGGCAACAGCCTGCTGGTCAAGGTCAACCAGATCGGCACCCTGTCCGAGACCCTGGACGCGGTGATGATGGCCGACCGCGCGGGCTACACCTCGGTGATGTCGCACCGCTCGGGCGAGACCGAGGACGCCACCATCGCCGACCTCGCCGTCGCCACCAACTGCGGCCAGATCAAGACCGGCAGCCTTGCCCGCTCGGACCGGCTGGCCAAATACAACCAGCTGATCCGCATCGAGGAAATGCTGGGCGCCACCGCCGAATACGCCGGCCGCTCGATCCTGCGCGGCTGAACCGCGACGGGGGCGACCGCACGCCGGTCGCCCCCTCCTCCGGCCGTGCCGATTCGCTGCTGCGTCCCTACAGCCCCACCTTCCGTCCTCGGCGGCCCCCGCTCCTTCTTCCTTGCAGAAATATCCCGGGGCTTCCGGGCGCCCGGAATAGGAGGCGGATCAGAAAACAGCTTCCAAGGCTGTTTTCCCGCCGGATGGTCCGGTGGACCGTTTTCAGCGAGGAAGGCCGCGGCAGCGGCCCGGGGCGGTGCCCCGGGCAGGCCGTGGCGCTGGGTCCGCGGCTCTGCCCTCTTGCGAGATATTCCGGGGGCTTTCCGAGCGCCCGCAATGGAAGGCTGTTTTCCCGCCGGATGGTGTAGTGGACCGTTGTCAGCGACGAAGGCCGCGGCCGGCCCGAGGCACCGCCCCCGTCCGACCGCGACGCCGGATCCGCCACGCTGCCCTCTTGCCAGATATTCCAGGCTTCCGAACGCCCGGATAAAAGGCGGATCGGAAACCCCCGCCCACGAGCGTTCCTGCCAGATGGTTAGATGCGCCGTGTCCAGCGCAGAAGGCCGCCCCCCCCCACCTCTGCGGCGAAATGTTGCAGATGGCGGTGGCGTCCGGCGCGGGCAGTGCCTATCTTTCCTTCCGAACAATGCCGAAGGAATGACATGACTGCACTCAGCGATCCGGCGCTTCCCGACCGGCCTCTCGGGGAAGCGATGCGGCGCGGCGCCTCGGGGCGTTGCCCGTCCTGCGGGGACGCGCGGATGTTTTCGGGCTATCTGCGGGTCAAGGACCATTGCAGCGGCTGCGGCGAAGCGCTGCACCACCACCGCGCCGATGACGGGCCGGCCTATCTGACCATCCTCATCGTCTCGCATATCGCCACCGCGCTGCTGCTGGCGATCTACATGATCTACCGCCCCTCGACCGAGCTGCTGGTGGCGACCTTCCTGGGGGGCGCGCTGGTCGCCTCGCTGATCCTGCTGCCGATCATCAAGGGCGGGTTCGTGGGGATGCAATGGGCCAAGCGGATGCACGGATTCGGCGGCCAGCCCGACCGGACCCCCGAACCATGACCGAGGCGCCGCTGCCCCGAAGCCCCGGCGATGCCGGGCTGGCACCCGCTGCCCCGGCCCAAGACACAAAACCCGCCCCCGACCGCATCCGCGACGCCGCCACGGTGATCCTGGTCGACCGCGACCGCGCGGACGGGCCGTCGGTGCTGATGGGGATGCGCGGCGCGGGGGCGGCGTTCATGCCCTCGAAATACGTGTTTCCCGGCGGCGCAGTCGATCCCGGCGACGGCGAGGGCTGCCGCGACGCGCTGTCGGACGCCTGCCGGGCACGGCTGGCGGCGCATCCGGTGACGGCCGCCGCCATCGACCCCGACGCGCTGGCCGGTGCCGCCATGCGCGAGATGGCCGAGGAAACCGGCCTGCAGCTGGCACCCACCGCCGACGATCCGCTGCTGTTCGTGTTCCGCGCGATCACGCCCCCGGGGCGGCCGCGCCGCTTCGACGCGCGGTTCTTCCTGATCGACGCGCGCAACATCGTCGGCGACCGCGAGGATTTCTCGGCCGCCTGCGACGAGCTGAGCCACCTGCATTGGGTGCCGCTGGCCGAGGCACGCGCGCTCGACCTGCCCTTCATCACCGAGGTGGTGCTGGCCGAGATCGCGCAGCTGGTGGCCGAGGCCGGGCCCGGGCCGCTGTCGGTGCCGCTCAGCGTGCCGTTCTTCGACAACCGCAACGCCGAGACGCGGTTCCTTCAGCTGTCCTGATCGCGCATCAGCGCGTCGAGCCGGGCACGTTCCTCGGGCGTCAGCGCCTGCGGGGCGGGCGCAGCCTCGGGGCGGCGGCCGCGCAGGAACAGGAACCCCGCCAGCAGCGCCACCAGCGCCATCAGCGGCCCCGCCCAGTAGAGGATCAGGTTCGCGCCTTCGGGCCGCGGCTCGAACAGCACGTATTCGCCATAGCGCTCGGTCACCGCCTGGATCACCTCGGCATCGCTGTCGCCCTCGACCAGCCGCTCGCGCACGTAAAGCCGCAGGTCGCGGCTGATCGGCGCATTCGATTCGTCGATGTTCTCGCCCTGGCAGACCGGGCAGCGCAGCACCTGCCCGATCAGGCGGGCGCGGTGTTCCAGCGCCGGATCAGCCAGCACCTCGTCGGGCTGCACCGCCCAGGCGCCCTGCGCGATCCCCAGCGCCAGCACCGCCAGCGCCAGCCGCGCGCCCCTCAGCCGCGCGCTCATTCCGCGGCCACCGCGCGCGCGGGTGCGGCCCGGCGAGCCGGCACCGCCACCCGCCAGCGCCGGTCGGTCAGGCTGATCAGCCCGCCCAGCGCCATCAGCCCGCAGCCCAGCCACAGCCAGAAGGCAAAGGGCTTGATGTAGCTGCGCACCGCCCAGCCGCCGCCCTGCTGCGCATCGCCGATCACCAGGTAGATGTCGCCGAACACCGAGGTGCGGATCGAGGCCTCGGTCGTCGGCATCGACTGCACCGGATACACCCGCTTTTCGGGATAGAGCATAGCGACCTGCCGCCCGTTCCGTTCCACCCGCATCGTCGCGGTGGTCGAGATATAGTTCGGCCCCTGCACGTCCGAGACATCGACAAGGGTGATCTGATAGCCGGCAACCTCGAAGCTTTCGCCCTCGCGCGCGACACGGATATCCTCGACCGACCAGGCCATCAGCAGGCTGATGCCGATGAAGGTCACCCCCAGCCCGGCATGGGCCACGACCCGGCCCCAGTCGGCGCGCGGCAGCCGCGCCAGCCGCCCGACCTGCCCGCCGGCGCGCTGCCAGATGTCGACCGCGGCGCCCGCGATCAGCCACGACCCCAGCGCCGCGCCGACCACCGCCAGCCCGCTGTTGCCGGTCGAGACCGCATAGGTCAGCGCCGCCACCGCCACCGCCAAGACCACTGCCGGAACCAGCGTGCGCATGGCGCGACCCAGCTTGCCGCGTTTCCACGGCAGGATGGCGCCGATCGGCAGCACGATGGCCAGCACCACCATGAAAGGGGTGAAGGCCTGGTTGAAGAACGGCGCCCCCACCGACAGCTTGCGGGCCCAGAACATCTCGGCCACCAGCGGCCAGATCGTGCCGATGAACACCACCAGCGAGGCCACGGCCAGCAGCATGTTGTTCAGCAGCAGCGCCCCCTCGCGCGAGACGGGCGAGAACACGCCCTTGGCGGTCATCGCCCCGGCGCGGGCGGCAAACAGCGTCAGCGCCCCCCCCACGAACAGGGCCAGGATCCCGAGGATGAACACCCCGCGCGCCGGGTCGCTGGCAAAGCTGTGGACCGAGGTGATCACGCCGGAACGCACGATGAAGGTGCCGATCAGCGAAAACCCGAATGCGACGATGGCCAGCAGGATGGTCCAGCTTTTCAGGGTCTCGCGCTTTTCCACGACGATGGCGGAATGCAGCAGCGCCGCGGCGAACAGCCAGGGCATGAAGCTGGCGTTTTCGACCGGGTCCCAGAACCAGAACCCGCCCCAGCCCAGCTCGTAATAGGCCCACCACGACCCCAGCGCGATGCCGATGGTCAGGAATACCCAGGCCGCCAGCGTCCACGGCCGCACCCAGCGCGCCCAGGCGGCGTCCACCCGCCCCTCGATCAGCGCGGCCACCGCAAAGCTGAAGGACATCGAAAGCCCGACATAGCCGAGGTAGAGGAACGGCGGATGGAACGCCAACCCGGGGTCCTGCAGCAGCGGGTTCAGGTCGCGCCCGTCAAAGGCCGGCAGCGGCATCCGCACGAAGGGGTTCGAGGTGAAGATGATGAATGCCAGGAACGCCGCCCCGATCGCGCCCTGCACCGACAGCACCCTTGCCCGCAGCCCGGGCGGCAGATGTTCGCCGAACACCGCCGCGGCGGCCCCGAACAGCGCCAGGATCAGCACCCACAGCAGCATCGAGCCTTCGTGGTTCCCCCAGACGCCGGTGATCTTGTAGAGCATCGGCTTGGCCGAGTGGCTGTTTTCATAGACCAGCGCCACGCTGAAATCCGAGGTGACGAAGGACCAGGTCAGCGCCGCGAAGGCGATGGCCAGCAGCCCGAACTGCGCGACCGCGGCGGGGCGGGCGCTGTCCATCCAGGCGGCATGGCCGCGCGCGGCCCCCAGCATCGGCACGACAGTCTGGAACAGCGCGATTCCCAGCGCGAGGATCAGCGCGAAATGCCCGGTTTCGGCAATCATACGGAAAAACCCCCAACGTAGGAACCGGGGGTTACAGTAAGCCCTGCGCGGCCGCGCGACCAGCCCCGCCTGCGGGGCCGGTTGTCACAGCCCCGTCAACGCCGCCGCTCATCCGAAGGATCCCGGCGGACTTCGGGCGGTTGGCAAATATCCTCGGGGGGAGTTGCCGAAGGCAACGGGGGGGCAGACAGCCCCCCTGCCACGGTTCCGCCGGGACGGCTCGGCGCCCCGTCAACCCTGCGTGGTGGCGGCGATACCCCCTACCCAGTCCCGCAAGGCAGCATTGTCGGCAAAACCGTCACCCTCCGGCGGGACAGCCCGAGGCTCTGTCGGCGCGTCCTCGCCCCCGGTCAGCCCTGCTCCGGCCGGTGCCTCCGGGTTCCCGCGCAGGCGGTTGCGCCAGTAATGCCCCTCGCGCCCGACGAAATGCAGCCCCAGCATCGCGCCGGACAGCCACCACAGCGGCTCGGGCATCCCGGCCATCGCCTCGACCCGCGCGGCGAAGCCCTCGGGGTCCAGCATCGCGTAGCCGCCGACCGCCACCGCGCCCAGCATCAGCAGCGGCCGCGGCAGGCGGTTGAGCGCGTTCACCAGCCCGTCGAAACCGCCGCGGGCGAACTCGGCCTCGATGCGGGCCAGACCCTCGGCCGCGTCGCGGGCGGGCGTCGCTTTTCGCGCGGCCAGCGCCTGCGCCACCCGGGCGGCGGCCCCGGCGGCCGTAGACACCTGCTGGCTGCGGCTGGTCAGTCGGTCGATCAGGCCCATGTCGCGGTCCTTTCGCGGTGCTGCGCGTCGGTCAGGTGATAGCGGGCCGAGATGAATTCCTCGGCGCGGGTGATCCAGCCGCCCTTGCCGCCGTCCTTGCGGCGGGCGTATTTGCGGCTGGCGGGGCGGGCATCGGCAAGGGCGTAGTAATAATTCCGCCGCGCGATGCCGTAGGCGTCGGCGATATGGGCGGGCGCGGCCGCGGCCGCGGCGCGGGCGGCGGCCTCGGTCCGGGGGCCGACGATACCGTCATCGGCACAGGCGAAGCCCATGCGCGCGACCAGCCGTTGCAGGATCTTCACCGCATTGGCGCCGGCGTTCACCTGCATGTCGAAGACGCTGGCCTGCAGCGCCTGCGGCAGCCGGTCCAGCCCGGGCTTGCGGAAATAATGCTCGATATAGATCTGCGCGGCGCGGGCGCGGTCCAGCTTGCGCAGATCCGCTGCTTCCACGCGCCCGTTGCCGTCCAGGTCCAGCCCCAGGCTGCGCATGGTCCCGATGGTGACCCCGAAATTGGTGGCGCCGCCGGGGTCGTCGGGGTCGTTCACATACCCCCCCTCGCGCGCCACGATCGCGGCCGCAAGCTGTTCGACTGTCTGCATCCCTGCCCCCTTTCGTCCAAGGGCGGCAGGGTTGCCCGATCCGGTTAAGGCTTTCTTAACGATGCGGACGTTGCAGCTGTGGCGACTGGCGGCGCGGCGTCAGCTGTTCGGCGCCTGGTAGGAATGCTGCTCCAGCGAATCGACCAGTTCGCGGGGCATGTAATCCTCGTCATGCTTGGCCAGGATCTCCGAGGCGACGAACACCCCGTCGACCATCTGGCCGGTGCCGATCATCCCCGAGTTCTCGGCGAAAAGATCAGGCAGGACGCCGGTAAAGCTGACCTGCACCGTGTCGCCGCCATCGGTGACCGCAAAGCTGACGGTGGTGCCTTCGCCTCGCAGCAGCGAGCCTTCCTCGACCATGCCACCCAGCCGGAACACCTCGCCCGCGGCCGGAGGATTCTCGGCCAGCTGGCTGGGCGAGCGATAGAGGTTGATCCCGTCGCGGAAGCCGTAGCCGATCAGCACGGTGGCGATCAGCAGCGCCACCGCGGTCGCGATCAGGACCTGGACCCGGCGCTTCTTCTTGAGGGATTTCATGGTATTTCCCCTGTCTGTTCAGGCAGATTCGAATTGGATGGGCTGGCGCAGGAACTGCGTCGCCTTGGCGGTGACCCGGGCCGGATCGCCGGTGGTCAGAAAGCGCGAGCTTGTGCCGGGGCCGATGAACTCGGGGCGGCGGTGCAGATAATCCTCGAGGCTTTCGGCCACCAGATCGGCCTGCGAGAACACCCGCACCCCCTCGCCCAGCGCCTCGCGGAAGGTCTGCTCCATCAGCGGGTAATGGGTGCAGCCGAGGATCGCGGCCTCGGGGTGCGGCATCCGGCGCTTGAGGGCCTCGACATGGGACCGCACCAGCGCCTCGGCCAGCATCTCGTCGCCGTCCTCGATCGCGTCGACGACGCCGCCGCAGGGCTGGGCCTCGACATCGACGCCGATGGCGCGGAAGGCCAGCTCGCGCTGAAAGGCGCGGCTGGCGACGGTGGCGGGGGTGGCAAACAGCGCCACATGGCGGACCGCGACCTCGCGCGGGGGCGAGTTGTCGCCCCATTGCCGTTCGGTCATCGCCTCGATCAGCGGCACGAACACCCCCAGCACCCGCTTGCCCGGCGGCAGCCAGTTTTCCTGCATCCGGCGCAGGGCGGCAGCGCTGGCGGTGTTGCAGGCCAGGATCACCAGGTCGCAGCCCTCGTCCCACAGCCGCTCGACCGCGCGGCAGGTCAGCTCATAGATATTGTCCGCGGTGCGCACCCCATAGGGGGCATGGGCGTTGTCGCCCAGATAGACCAGCGGCAGATCCGGCATGCGGCGGGCAATGGCCTGATGGACGGTCAGCCCGCCCAGCCCCGAATCGAAAACGCCGACAGCCATCCACCCCTCCGTGTTGCTGCGACCACATCTAAGGCGAGCGGCGCGCGGAATCCATGACCTTGGTCATGTTGTCGCGGCCGGACCGGGGCGCTGCCCCGGGCCGCTGCCGCGGCCTTCCTCGCTGAAAACGGTCCACCGGACCGTTTTCCGGGCGCTCGGAAGCCCCGGGATATTTACGGACAGAAGAAGCACGCCCCGCTACGTAGCCGCTGCCTGCTTGCCCGAATATCCCCGCCGGCGGCAGGCCCGGGCTTCCCCCTATTCCGCCGCGATGCGCAGTTCCGGCTGCCGGGGCCAGCCGCCGGCGCGGAAGGCGGCCAGCAGCTCCTCGCGCCGGGCGGAAGCTTTCTCGGCGGCCTCGTGCTTGATGAAGCCGTAGCCGCGGATGTCCTGCGGCAGGGCGGCCAACTCGCGGGCGATCTCGAGCGTCTCGGGCGTCACCTTGGGCAGCACCTCCTCCATGTCGCGTTCGTATTGCCGGGCCAGGGCGCGCTCGAACCGGCGCTCGCCCTGCCAGCCGAACACGTCCAGCGGCGTGCCGCGCAGGCCCCGCAGCGCCGACAGCGCCCGGAAAAGCGGCAGGATCCACGGGCCGAAGTCGCGCTTGCGCGGGCGGCCCTCGGGGGTCTTGCCGCCCAGGAAGGGCGGGGCGAGGTGGAAGGTCAGGTCCAGATCGCCCTCGAAGCTGCGGGCGACGCCCTCGGCGGTGGTCAGGTGCAGGCGGGCGACCTCGTATTCGTCCTTGATCGCCAGCAGCCGATAAAAGCTTTCCGCCACCGTCTCGCGCAGTTCCGGGGGCGCCATCTCGACCAGCCGCAGGAAGCGGCGCTTGAGCCGCGGGCCCTGATAGCCGACCAGCCGGCCCGCCCGATAGGCCACCGGGTCATGCACCTGCGCCACCTCGGGCGCGGGTGCGGCCTGCTGCGGGAACAGCACCGCCCAGCGGCCGATCTGGAAGGCGCGCTGGTTTTCCTTGGCCTTGGCGCCGTTCAGCTCGATGGCGCGCAGGATCGCCGCTTCGGTCAGCGGGATCAGCCCCTGCTGCCAGGCGGCGCCGGTGATCAGCATGTTGGAATAGATCGAATCGCCCAGGTAACGCTCGGCCAGCTTGGAGGCGTCGAGGAACCCGACCCGCTCGCCCAGCCGCGCCTGCAGCGACAGTTTCAGGCGATCGCCGGGGACGTGGAAATCGCGGTTGCGGGTGAACTCGCCGGTGATGATCTCGTGGTCGTTGACCACCGCGCCGGTGCGGCCATGGGTCATCAGCCCCACGGTCTTGGCCCCCGCGGTCACCACCAGATCGCCGCCGATCACGGCGTCGGCCTCGCCCACCGCGACGCGGATGGCGCTGATATCTTCGGGGGCGTTGGCCAGCCGCAGGTGGATATGGACCGCGCCGCCCTTCTGCGCGAGGCCGGCCATCTCCATCATGCCGGCGCCCTTGCCGTCCAGCTGCGCGGCCTGCGCCAGCACCGCGCCGATGGTCACCACGCCGGTGCCGCCGACGCCGGTGATCACGATGTTGTGGGTGCCGTCGATGGCGGGCAGGGTCGGCGTGGGCAGGTCCGGCAGCTCCAGCGCCTGCGCGGCCGGGCGGCGCAGCTTGCCGCCCCGGACGCTGACGAAGCTGGGGCAAAAGCCGTTGACGCAGGAATAATCCTTGTTGCAGCTGGACTGGTCGATGGCGCGCTTGCGGCCCAGTTTCGTGTCGAAGGGCACGACCGAAACACAGTTCGACTGCACCGAGCAATCGCCGCAGCCCTCGCAGACCTCGGGGTTGATCCAGATGCGGCGGTCGGGGTCCGGGAAGGCGCCACGCTTGCGGCGGCGGCGCTTTTCGGCGGCGCAGGTCTGGACATAGACGATGGCGGTCACGCCCGGCACCTGCGCCAGTTCCCGCTGCACGCCCATCAGGTTTTCACGTTTCTCGATCCGCAGGCCCTTCGGGAACGCCTTGGGGTCCACGTCCTCTTTCTCGTCGTGGACCAGCACCACCGGCACGTCCAGCGCCTGCAACTCGCGCACGATCTGGGGCGCGGTCAGCCCGCCCTCGTTCGGCTGGCCGCCGGTCATCGCCACCGCGTCGTTGAACAGGATCTTGTAGGTGATGTTGGTGCCCGCCGCCTTGGCCGCGCGGATCGCCAGCGAACCAGAGTGGTTGTAGGTGCCGTCGCCGAGGTTCTGGAACACATGCGGGCGCTTGGAAAACGGGGCCTCGCCGATCCAGTTGGCGCCCTCGCCGCCCATCTGGGTGAAACCGGAGGTCTCGCGGTCCATCCACTGCACCATGTAGTGGCAGCCGATCCCGGCATAGGCGCGGCTGCCGTCCGGCACCTTGGTCGAGGTGTTGTGCGGGCAGCCCGAACAGAACCACGGCGTGCGCACCGCGATTTCCGGGGCGTTGTCGTTGCGCCTCGTGTCGGCCAGCCGGGACAGCGCCGCGTCCAGCCGGTCGGTGCGCCGGCCTTCCTCGATCAGGATGCCGCCCAGCCGTTCGGCGACCAGCACCGGGTCCAGCGCATAGCGGGTCGGGAACAGCTCCAGCCGGCGGCCGTGTTCCCAGGTGTCGCCCTTGTGCCAGCCATAGACGCGGCGGCCGCGGCGGTCGTCAAAGATCGCCTCCTTGACCTGCACCTCGATCAGCTTGCGCTTTTCCTCGACCACGATGATCAGCTCGAGCCCCTCGGCCCATTCGTGGAAGCTGACCATGTCCAGCGGCCAGGTCTGGCCGATCTTGTAGGTGGTGATGCCCAGCCGCTCGGCCTCGGCCGCGTCGATACCCAGCAGCCCCAGCGCGTGGACCACGTCCAGCCAGTTCTTGCCGGCGGCGGCGATGCCGATCTTGGCGCCGGGCTTGCCCCAGACGCGGCGGTCGATGCGGTTGGCGCGGGCAAAGGCCTCGGCCGCGAAGCGCTTGTAGTCGATCATCCGCGCTTCCTGCGCGACCGGGTTGTCGCCCAGGCGGATGTTCAGCCCGCCCTCGGGCATAGTGAAATCGACCGGCACGGCAAAGCTCATGCGGAAGGGGTCGCCGTCGACGACACTGGTCGCCTCGACCGTGTCCTTCATGGTCTTGAGCCCGGTCCAGACCCCGGCGAAACGCGACAGCGCCCAGCCGTAAAGCCCATAGTCGAGGATTTCCTGCACCCCCGCCGGCGACAGCACCGGAATATAGGCATCGACCATCGCCCAGTCGGACTGGTGCAGCACCGTCGAGCTTTCGCCGGTGTGGTCGTCGCCCATCGCCATGACCACGCCGCCATGTTGCGACGAGCCGGCCATGTTGGCGTGGCGCATCACGTCG
Source organism: Paracoccus sp. SJTW-4 (assembly GCF_047716885.1). Lineage (NCBI taxonomy): Bacteria > Pseudomonadati > Pseudomonadota > Alphaproteobacteria > Rhodobacterales > Paracoccaceae > Paracoccus > Paracoccus sp. SJTW-4. Next base: position 1,289,045 of record NZ_CP136681.1, read on the forward strand.
CCCGAGCGGTCCACCCCCGGCCCCTTGCCATACCACAGCGCGAACACGCCGTCGTATTTCCCCTCGCCCCGCAGCTCGGCCTGCTGGCTGCCCCAGATGGCGGTGGCGGCCAGGTCCTCGTTCAGACCGGGCTGAAAGCGGATGTTGGCGGGGGCGAGCAGCTTTTCCGCCTTCATCATCTGCAGGTCGACCGCGCCCAGCGGGCTGCCGCGATAACCCGTCACCAGCCCTGCCGTGTTCAGCCCGGCCTCTCGGTCGCGGGCGGCCTGCATCAGCATCAGCCGCACCAGCGCCTGCGTGCCATTCAGCAGCACATGGCGCTTGGTGATGTCGAAACGGTCGGCAAGGGAAATATCCTGCACGCTCATCTTGCTTCCTCCCCGGGGGCGTCGATGACCCGCCTTCAGTATAGGTCAGGAACGCTGACCGATAAAGCCCTTTGTGAAACCATCCCGCCACACTATGTATTGCGCAAATTGCATAGCAGGGTTCACCCAGCAGGGATGGTCGGTATGGTGGATTGGGACAAGTTGCGCATCTTTCATGCGGTCGCCGACGCGGGCAGCCTGACCCATGCCGGCGACGTGCTGCACCTGTCGCAGTCCGCGGTCAGCCGCCAGGTCCGCGCGCTGGAGGAGATGCTGGGCTCGACCCTGTTTCACCGCCACGCCCGCGGGCTGATCCTGACCGAACAGGGCGAGATGCTGTTCGACGCCACCAAGGCGATGAGCCGCAAGCTGGACACCACCACCGCCCGCATCCGCGACAGCGAGGAACATGTCGCGGGCGAGCTGAAGATCACCACCACCACCGGTTTCGGCACGCTGTGGCTGGTGCCGCGGCTGGGCAAGCTTTATGAACGCTACCCCGATCTCAAGATCGACCTGATGCTGGAAGAGCGCGTGCTGGACCTGCTGATGCGCGAGGCCGACGTCGCCATCCGCATGAAGGAACCCAGCCAGGCCGACCTGATCCGGCGGCGACTGCTGAACATCAGGATGCGGCTTTACGTGTCGCCGGAATACGCCGCGCAGCGCGGGGTGCCGCAGACGCTCGAGGATCTGCCCGGCCACCGACTGATCTGCCAGAACCCGACCACGCCGCAGGTCTCGGCGGGCGCGGTGCTGTCGCAGTCGCTACTGTCGCGCCACGTCAGCACCACCCTGCTGGTCAACAGCTATTTCGGCGTCCTGCAGGGGGTGCTGAGCCATGTCGGCGTCGGCATCCTGCCCGACTACATGGAGACCGAGGCCCCGCATCTGCTCCGCGCCCTGCCGGATGTGGAATCCGCCGAGGTGCCGGTTTTCCTCGCCTTTCCCGAGGAATTGCGCTCTTCGCGCCGCGTCGCAGCATTCCGCGATTTCGTGGTAGAGGAGATTCAATCCTTGCGCCGCAACCCTGGCGAAAGCTGAGCCCCCGGCGGGAAACCGCTGCCATGCACGCCCTGCATGGCGGTCATGCTGCAATAATCGTCGGGAATCCTTGAAATCCCCGGCACGAGGCGCTTATGTGGATATTGAGGAAGCGCAATGTCTTGTCGTTTCTTCAACCTCCCTGTTGGACTTGGCCGGGCCATCGTGCCCGGCTCTTTTTTTCGCGCCGGCGCCGTGTTTTCTGCGTCGCAGCGCCGACGGGCCATCTTCCCAAGCCGGGCGCCGCGGCCTATTAGGCGGCCAGGGCCGTGAAGGGGGTTGGACATGCAGAACGAACCGGCGATCACCGACGAGCTGATTGCCTCGCATGGGCTGAAACCCGACGAGTATCAGCGCATTCTGGACATCATCGGCCGCGAGCCGACATTCACCGAGTTGGGCATCTTCTCGGCGATGTGGAACGAGCATTGCTCCTACAAGTCGTCCAAGAAATGGCTGCGCACCCTACCGACCGACGGCCCGCAGGTGATCTGCGGCCCCGGCGAGAACGCGGGCGTGGTCGACATCGGCGACGGGCAGGCGGTGGTGTTCAAGATGGAAAGCCACAACCACCCCAGCTATATCGAGCCGCATCAGGGCGCCGCGACCGGCGTCGGCGGCATCCTGCGCGACGTGTTCACCATGGGCGCCCGCCCCATCGCCGCCATGGACGCGCTGTCCTTTGGCCGCCCCGAACACCCGCGCACGCCCCATCTGGTCAAGGGCGTGGTCGAGGGGATCGGCGCCTATGGCAATGCCTTCGGCGTGCCGAACGTGGGCGGCGAGGTACGTTTCCACCGCGCCTATGACGGCAACTGCCTGGTCAACGCCTTTGCCGCCGGGCTGGCGCCATCGGACCGCATCTTCTATTCCGCCGCCTCGGGCGTGGGGATGCCGGTGGTCTATCTGGGCGCCAAGACCGGCCGCGACGGCGTGGGCGGCGCCACCATGGCCAGCGCCGAGTTCGACGAATCGATCGAGGACAAGCGCCCCACCGTCCAGGCCGGCGACCCCTTTACCGAAAAATGCCTGCTGGAAGCCTGTCTGGAGCTGATGGCCACCGACGCGGTGATCTCGATCCAGGACATGGGCGCGGCGGGGCTGACCTGTTCGGCCGTGGAAATGGGCGACAAGGGCGGCCTGGGCATCAAGCTGATGCTGGACCACGTGCCCCAGCGCGAAACCGGCATGACCGCATACGAGATGATGCTGTCCGAAAGCCAGGAGCGGATGCTCATGGTGCTGAAGCCGGAAAAAGAGGCACTGGCCCGCGAGATCTTCGAGAAATGGGACCTCGACTTCGCCATCGTGGGCGAGACCATCGCCGAGGACCGCTTCCTGATCCTGCACGGCAACGTGGTCATGGCCGACCTGCCGCTGTCGAAACTGTCGTCCAGCGCGCCCGAATACGACCGTCCCTGGGTCGAAACCGCGGCGCCCGAGCCGCTGCCGGCGCTGCCCGAGATCACCCCCATCGCGGCGCTGCGGGCGCTGATCGGCTCGCCCAACCATGCGCACAAGGGCTGGGTCTGGGAACAATACGACACCCAGGTCGGCGCCGACACCATCCGCCGCCCCGGGATCGGCGCAGGCGTGGTCCGCGTTCACGGCACCGACAAGGCGCTGGCCTTCACCAGCGACGTGACCCCCCGCTATGTCCGCGCGAACCCGGTCGAGGGCGGCAAGCAGGCGGTGGCCGAAGCGTGGCGCAACCTGGTCGCCGCCGGCGCGCGGCCGCTGGCCGCGACCGACAACCTGAACTTCGGCAACCCCGAAAAGCCCGAGATCATGGGCCAGCTGGTCGGCGCCATCAAGGGGATCGGAGAGGCCTGCCGGGCGCTCGACTTCCCCATCGTGTCGGGCAACGTCAGCCTTTACAACGAGACCGACGGGCAGGCGATCCTGCCCACCCCCACCATCGGCGGCGTCGGGCTGGTCGCGCATCTGGACCAGCTGATCGGCGGGCTGCCCCATGCGGGCGACGTGGCGCTGGTGATCGGCGCCACCGCCGGCCACCTGGGCCAGTCGGCGCTGGCAGCCGAAGCTTGGGGGATCGAGGCGGGCGAGCCTCCGCACGTCGATCTGGCGGCCGAGCGGCGCAACGGCGAGTTCCTGCTGGCGCACCGCAACCACATCCGCGCCGCCAGCGACCTGTCGGACGGCGGGCTGGCGCTGGCAGCCTTTGAGATGGCCGAGGGTGCCGGGCTGGGGGTCGAGCTCGACCCCACCGACATCCCGACGCTGTTCGGCGAGGATCAGGCCCGCTATCTGCTCGCCGCTCCCGCGGCCGACGCCGAAAGCCTGATCGAACTCGCTGCAAAAGCCGGGGTGCCGGTCACCCGCGTCGGCAGCTTCCACGGCACCCGCGTCACCCTGGGCGGCGATTCCGCGCCGCTTGCCGAGCTGTCGGCCCTGTATCGCTCGGCCTTTGCCCGGGCGATCACCGGCACTGCCGCGCAGGACTAGGCCCACGGCCGCGCAGGCCCACCGGCGGCGCGGCCACCCTGCCCTTTCCCCACGAAATCAGTTAGCTTCGGGGGATGAGCCAGGATCACCCGCCCCATCTCGGCCCGATGCAGCTGCTTGCCGGCTATGCGCAGGGCATCTTTCCGATGGCCCGCGCCGCCGACGATCCGCGGCTTTACTGGTTCAACCCGCCGTTCCGCGGCATCCTGCCGGTGGGCGGCGTGCATATGTCGCGCTCGCTGCGGCGCAGCTTGGCGCGGGGCGGCTGGACCGCCGACGCCCACCCCGATTTCGATCGCATCGTGCGCCACTGCGCCGACCGCCCCGAGACCTGGATCAACGCCCCGCTGCTGCAGCTTTACCACCGGCTGCATGACAGCGGCCACGCGCAGGCGCTGGCGGTGTATCAGGACGGCGCGCTGGCGGGCGGGATCTTCGGGGTGACGCTCGGCGGCGCGTTCTTTGGGGAAAGCATGTTTTCCACCCGCACCGACGGCTCGAAAATGGCGCTGGTGTGGCTGTCGGACCATCTGGCCCGCTGCGGCTTCACCCTGTTCGACACGCAGTATCTGACCCCGCATCTGGCCAGCATGGGCGGGGTCGAGATCACGCGCGAGGATTATCGCGCCCGGCTGGCCCATGCCCTGCGCCAGCCCGCGGATTACCACGCCCTGCCCTTGCGCAGCGCCGCCGAACTGGCGGCGCGAGGGGGCTACTCTGCCGCCTCGGCCCCGTCCTCGTCCTCGACCGGGGCGGTCTCTCCGTCCGGGCCCATGCCCTCGCCGCCCTCGGGCTCGGCGGTGTCGGGCTCATAGGTCAGCTCGGGCAGCGCCAGCCCGCTGCCGTCGTCGCAGGTCACCACCCAGACGTCATAGCGCGCATCGTCCAGCGCGGAAATCGCGGGGGACGAGGCGATCATCCAGCCGGTGAACAGGGTGCGGCGGCTGTGGGTGTCGGTGATGGTCAGCTGCGCGAAAGCGTCCGAATCGGGATCGGCGGCCGGATAGCGGCATTCCCCCAGCCGCACCTCGAGCCGGCCAAAGACCACGCTGTCTCCCACCAGCAGCGGCAGGTCGGTGCTTTGCCCCGACACCTTGTCCAGCCCGCGCAGCAGCGCCGCCGGCGCGCGCGCGACCTCGCCCTGCACCAGCGGCATCACCGATTCGGCGCGGGTGCCGGGGGCGATGTCGGTGCTGGGCCGAACCGGCGGCGCCTGCGCCCAGGACGGCGCCGCGGCCATGGCCGCCGCCGCAACCAGCGCGGCGCGAATCATTGCCCGCCCTCGGGGTCGGCCGGTTCCGCTGCGGGTGCGGCCGGGTCGGATGCGGGGGCGTCCCCGTCATCCGCCTGCGAATCGGCGAATTTCATCAGCAGGGTCAGCAGGCTGACCGCGCCCTGCACGTCCTCGATCTCGTCGCCCGACCCCAGCAGCTCAAGCGCGCCGCCCGGGCGCAGCTCGATGTAGGAGCCCCCCAGCAGCCCGTCCGACTGGATCAGCGCGGCGCTGTCGGTGGGCAGCAGGATGTCGGCGGGCAGCCGCATCTCGGCCTCGGCGTAATAGGTCTGCGGGTTCAGGCGGATGTCGGACACGCGGCCCACCCGCACCCCGGCCAGCCGCACCTCGGTGCCCTTTTCGACGCCGGCGACATTGGGGAACGAGGCGATCAGCGGATAGCTGCCGCGCCCGGTTTCGGCCCAGCCGCCCACCGACCACGCCAGAAACCCCGCCGCCACCGCCAGCACGGCGGCGCCGACCAGCAGCTCGGCCCTTTCGGCGGCAGCGGACACCGCTTCCCTACTCGGGCTGCCAGGCGTCGTAGTCGCGCCGGCGCGCGGGCTCGGCCTGCAGCAGCGAGCCGGCGGGGCGATAGGCGCCCGGCAGTCCGGTCAAGTTCGGCAGATGCGGGCGTTCCCAAGGCTTGTGCGGCAGCGGCGCCTGCGTCGGCGGCTGGTCCCAGGTGTGGTGCAGCCAGCCATGCCATTCGGGCGGCACGCGGCTGGCCTCGGATTCGCCGTTGTAGATCACCCAGCGGCGCTTGCCGTCGGCGGTCTGGTAATAGACGTTGCCCTGCTGGTCCTCGCCGACCTTGCGGCCGAAACGGCGGGTCCAGACCTGCGTTCCCAGGGTCTGGCCGTTCCACCAGGTCAAAATGCGATCGACGATCCACATGGGGCAACTCCGCTCTGGCGCGACTGGCCCACCATATCGCGCATCGGGGGCGCAAGGTCCAGCGCCTTGCGCCCTGCATCCCCGCTGCTTGCGCTGAATTGAAGCACCCCTTGCACGCGCCCATGCCATCGGCCAAGCCTGTCACGGCTTTGGGGGATGGGGGCGGCGCATGGCCGAGGTGCTGATTGCAGGCGGGGCGGTGATGGGAGCCTCGGTCGCGTTCTGGCTGACCCGGCTGGACCCCACGCTGCGCGTCACCGTGGTCGAGCCGGACCCGAGCTATGCCACCTGCTCGACCGCGCTGTCGGCGGCCGGGATCCGCTCGCAGTTCACGACCGAGGTGAACGTGGCGATCAGCCGCTTCGGGATCGAGTTCATCCGCGACTTTGCCCGCCACACCGGCCCCGCCGGCGGCGTCCCCGACCTGGGGCTGCGCGAGAACGGCTATCTGTTCCTGACCCGGACCGAGGCCGGCGCCGCGCAGCTGGAAGCGCTTGCCGCCATGCAGCGCCGGCTGGGCGCGGCGACCGAGGTTCTGGACCGGGCGGCGCTGGCCCGCCGCTTTCCGTGGATGCGGCTCGACGACATCGCGGCCGGCGCCTTCGGCCCCCGCGACGAGGGGTTCTTTGACAACATGGGGCTGCTGGCGGGGCTGAAGAACGCGGCCCGTGCCGCGGGCGCGGTGTGGCTGACCGACCGGGTGCTGGGGCTCGACCGCGACGGCGGCCGCATCACCGCCGCGACGCTGGAAACCGCGGGCCGCCGCCCCGCCGATATCTTCGTCAACTGCGCCGGACCGCGCGCGGCGGGGCTTATGCGCAGCGCCAGGCTGGCGCTGCCGGTCGAGCCGCGCAAGCGCACCATTTTCGTGGTCGACGCGCCCCAGGCCCGCCACAAGGATGCGCCGCTGATCGTGGATCCCTCGGGGATCTGGATGCGCCCCGAACACGGGCAATGGCTGGCTCCACCGTCCCCGCCACCGACGGCCCCTGCGATCCCGAGGACTTCGCCCCCCAATCCGCACTGTGGGAGGATCACGTCTGGCCCGCCCTCTACGACCGGGCCGAGGGGTTTGCAGCCGCGCGGGTGATCCGCGAATGGGCCGGGCATTACGCCTATAACACCCTGGACCAGAACGCGATTATCGGGCGGCATCCGCTGGTGGCGAACCTTTATCTCGCCAACGGGTTTTCCGGCCACGGGCTGCAACAGGCCCCGGCCGTCGGGCGCGGCATCGCCGAACAGATCGTGCATGGCAACTGGGTGACGCTGGATCTGTCGCCGCTGGGGATGCAGCGGGTGCTGGACGGACGCCCGCTGGCCGAAGCCGCCATCGTCTGACTCCCCTGCCTGGGACGCCAAAAATCCCAGCGGATACAGCGGCCCCGCCCGCTTTCCCCGCGCCCCCCGATATGGCATCACCCCCCTGCGCCCTTCGGATCGGAGACCACCATGCCCTTTACCATCGCCATCGACGGACCCGCCGCCTCGGGAAAGGGCACGATCGCGCGGGCGCTTGCACGGGAATTCGGGTTCCCGCATCTCGACACCGGGCTGCTCTATCGCGCGGTGGGCGCCATGGGCGGCGACCCGACCACCGCCGCCCGCGGGCTCGACCCCGACGACCTGCTGCGCCCCGGGCTGCGCAGCGCCGAGGCCGGGCAGGCCGCCTCGCGCGTGGCCGCCATCCCCGAGGTGCGCGCGGCGCTGATCGACTTCCAGCGCCGGTTTTCGCGGCAGGAGCCGGGTGCGATCCTCGACGGGCGCGACATCGGCACGGTGATCTGCCCGGGCGCCGAGGTGAAGCTCTACGTCATCGCCGCCGATGAGACCCGCGCCGCCCGCCGTGCGGCCGAGCTGGGCGCCGACCCGGCAGTGATGCTGGCAGAGCTGCGCGAACGCGACGCCCGCGACGCCGCCCGCGACACCGCACCGCTGCGCGCCGCCCCCGACGCGGTGATCCTCGACACCACCGCAATGAGCATCGAGCAAGCCGTCGCCGCCGCCGCCGCGCTGGTGCGCAAACGGCTGGAGCGGCAGGCGACCTGACGCACGCCGTCCCTGCGGCCGCTTCCTTTGAAATATCCACAGGTTAGGCCGCAGCCGTCAGCGCCGCTCCTGCGCTTCTTACCTGTAAAAATATCCCGGGGCTTCCGAGCGCCCGGGAAACGGTCCGGTGGACCGTTTTCAGCAAGGAAGGCCGCGGCAGCGGCCCGGGGGCAGCGCCCCCGCCTCGCCCTCACCCCATCAGCCGCTTCTTCACCAGCGCCCCGGCGGCGCCGAAGTCCATCTGCCCGGCATGGCGCTCGCGCAGCGCGCCCATGACCCGGCCCATGTCGCGCACCCCGGTCGCGCCCAGCTCGGCAATCACCGCGTCGATCGCCGCCGCAACCTCGGCGGGGTCGAGCTGCCGGGGCAGGAACTCCTGAATGATGCCGATCTCGGCCTGTTCGCGCTCGGCCAGCTCCAGCCGGCCGCCCTCTTCATAGGCGCGCGCCGATTCCTGGCGCTGCTTGACCATCCGCGACAGCAGCGCGACCAGGTCATCCTCGGTCAACTGGCCTTCGCCGGGTTCGCCGCGGGCGGCAATCTCGCGATCCTTGATCGCGGCGCCGATCAGCCGCAGCGTCGACAGCCGCAGCTGGTCCCTGGCCTTCATCGCCGCTTTCGTGGCGTCCTGGATACGCGCGCGCAGTTCCATCTTGGTCCTCGTTGTCTGACCCGTCAGGGTTGCCCCCACGCCCGGCCGCCGTCAACCCGCCGCCGACCCGCCTGCCCGCGGGCCCGCGGGCCCGCGGACGATCGCGCCCTTGACCGCGGCGGCGGCTTCCCTTAGCACTCGCCCGATTTTCCGGGGGTTCAAGATGGAACAGAAACCGACCGCGTGCCTGGCACTGGCCGACGGGACGATCTTCTATGGCCGGGGCTTCGGCGCCAGCGGAGAGGTCGTGGCAGAGCTCGTCTTCAACACGGCGATGTCGGGCTATCAGGAGATCATGACCGATCCCAGCTATGCGGCGCAGGTTGTGACCTTCACCTTCCCCCATATCGGCAACACCGGCATCACCCCCGAGGACGACGAATCCCCCGATGCGGTCGCCGCGGGGATCGTGGTGAAATGGGACCCGACCGAGCCCTCGAACTGGCGTGCGGCGGGCGACCTGGTGTCGTGGATGGAACGCCGCGGCCGCATCGGCATCGGCGGCATCGACACCCGGCGCCTGACCCGCGCCATCCGCGAACAGGGCGCGCCGCATGTGGTGCTGGCCCATGATCCGCAGGGCAATTTCGACACCGCGGCGATGGTCGCCCGCGCCCGCGACTGGCCGGGGCTGGTGGGCATGGACCTCGCGCGCGAGGTCAGCTGCACCCAAAGCTATCGCTGGTCCGAGGGCCACTGGGCCTGGCCGGGCGGGTTCAACGACAAGCGCCCGGACCACCCGCTGCGGGTGGTGGCGATCGACTATGGCGCCAAGCGCAACATCCTGCGCTCGCTGGCGCAATCGGGCGCCGAGGTGACCGTGCTGCCCGCCACCGCCACCGCCGAGGACGTGCTGTCCCACGACCCCGAGGGCGTGTTCCTGTCGAACGGCCCCGGCGATCCGGCCGCGACCGGGGAATACGCGGTGCCGATGATCCGCGAGCTGATCCAGCGCGACCTGCCGGTGTTCGGCGTGTGTCTGGGCCACCAGCTGCTGGCGCTGGCGCTGGGGGCGAACACCATCAAGATGCCCCACGGCCACCACGGCGCGAATCACCCGGTGCGCGACCTCGAGACCGGGCGGGTCGAGATCACCTCGATGAACCACGGCTTCGCGGTCGATTCCCAGACCCTGCCCGAGGGCGTGGTCGAGACCCATGTCAGCCTGTTCGACGGTTCGAACTGCGGGCTGCGCATCGCGGATCGTCCGGTGTTTTCCGTGCAGTACCACCCCGAGGCCAGCCCCGGCCCGCGCGACAGCGACCATCTGTTCGCCCGTTTCAGCCAGGCGATGCTGGACCGCCGCCCGGCCTGAGGGCGTCCGGCCGGCGTTAACGGCCGCTTAAACATTTAAGGGCATCAAGGGGCGATTCCTTTCGCACCGGGGTGCCCTCCATGTCCGTCACGCCGTTCCGCAAGCTTGCCCAGCCCATCGCTGTGCCCGGCCCGGCCGTGCCCGGCGGCGGGCCGCTGCCCTTCCGGCTGCGGGCGGCCCGGCCCGACGACCGCCCGGCGCCGCAGCCCGAGGGGCGCGACGAACGCACGCTAGGGCAGCTGCTGCTGGATGCGGGCGCGGTCGATCCGGGCAATCTTTTCAAGGCGCTGGTGGTCAGCCGCTCGGAATCGGCGCGGCTGGGGGAAATCCTGCTCGCCCGCGGCTGGGTGACGGCACAGGCGCTGACCGGGGCGCTGTCGAAGCAATGGCGGACCAGCAGCGTCGATCTGATGGCGATGCCGCCGGATGCGCGGCTGATCGACCTCGCCGGCGCGGACTGGTGCCTGACGCAGGGAATCGTGCCCTGGCGGCGCACCGGCGGCGTGACCTTTGTCGCCGCGGCCTGGCCCGAACGTTTTCAGGCGGCGCGGGCCACGCTGGAATCCCGGCTCGGGCCGGTGCGAATGCTGCTCTGCACCGAAAACGACGCCACCCAGGCGCTGCTTTCCACCCGCCGCACTGCGCTGATCCGGCAGGCGGAAAGCTGCGTCGCGCCCGAATATTCCTGCCGTACCAGGGACGAGGGGCGGCTGGGCCGAATCCTGCTGGCGCTGATGGGGGCGCTGGCGCTGGGGCTATGGCTGGCGCCGGTGCTGGTGCTGGCGGCGGTCAGCCTGCTGACGGTCCTGACGCTGCTGGCGACGACGCTGCTCAAGGCGCTGGCCTTCCGTCGCACGCTGCGCGCTTCGCACGAGCCGCCGCTACCCCCGCCCGATGCGCAAATGGACGGCAAATGGCCGGTGATCTCGGTGATGGTGCCGATGTTCCGAGAGGAGGACATCGCCGACCGGCTGGTCGGCCGCCTCGCCCGGCTCAGCTACCCGCGCGAGCTGACCGACGTGCTGCTGGTGGTCGAGGAAACCGACCTTGTGACGCGGCAGGCGCTAAAGGGGGTGAAGCTGCCCTTCTGGATGCGGGTGGTGACCGTGCCCGACGGCCCGATCCGCACCAAGCCACGGGCGCTGAACTATGCGCTGAACTTCTGCCGGGGCGAGATCATCGGAGTCTGGGACGCCGAGGACCGCCCCGAGCCCGACCAGCTGCATCGCGTCGCCCGCCACCTGCATTTCGCCCCGGCGCAGGTCGCCTGCGTGCAGGGCGCGCTGGATTTCTACAACCCGCGCACCAACTGGCTGGCCCGCTGCTTCACCCTGGAATATTCGGCGTGGTTCCGCGGCGTGCTGCCGGGGATCGCGCGCATGGGGCTGGTGGTGCCGCTGGGGGGCACAACCTTCTTCATCCGCCGCTCGGCGTTGGCCGAGGCCGGGGGCTGGGACGCCTGGAACGTCACCGAGGACGCCGATCTGGGCGTGCGCCTGGCCCGGCTGGGCTACCGCACCGAAATCGTCGCCACCACCACCCATGAAGAGGCCAACTGCCGCCCGATTCCCTGGGTCAAGCAGCGCTCGCGCTGGCTCAAGGGCTTTGCGATGACCTGGGGGGTGCATATGCGCGACCCGCGCGGGCTGGTGCGGGCGATCGGCTTTTGGCCGGCGGTCGGGTTCCATCTGCAGATGTTCGCCACCGTCCAGCAATTCCTGCTCGCCCCGGTGCTGTGGAGCTTCTGGCTGTTTTTGCTGGGGTTTTCCCATCCGCTCGCCGGCTTCGGCGGCGCCTGGCTGGGGCCGGCGGTGATCACGCTGTTCCTGCTTTCCGAGGCGCTGAACATCGCGGTCGCGGCCTGGGCGGTGCGGCGCACCCATCCCGGGCTGGGGCTCTGGGCGCCGACGCTGTATTTCTATTTCCCGCTGGCCTGCCTGGCCGCGTGGAAGGCCGCCTATGAGATCGTGGCCAAGCCGTTCTACTGGGACAAGACCCTGCACGGGGTGTTCGACCACGCCGCCGAGGACGGGGCCAAGGACGGCGCCGAAAGCGCCCTCGCGACCACGGCGGTGCCGCTGGTCGGCACGGTGCGCTGACGCCATGGCCCGCGCCGACTCAGCCCGCCGCGGCGTCGATGATGCGCCCCGCGGCCTCGGTCAGCTCGTCCAGCCGGGCCGACAGCGCGGCGGCATCCTCGGCCCCGGTCTCGCGCAGCAGGAACTCCTGCCCGCCCTGCCCGATGGTCGCAAGGTCGAGCGGCCGTTCGCTCAGCAGCCGCGCGCCGCAATGCAGCCGCCACAGGAACTCATGCGCCCGCACCAGCACCTCTGCATCCGCGGCCGCAACCAGCCCGGCCTTGAGCCCGGCGCGGATCTGCATCGGCGCCCGTCGAGAGGCCGAGCCCGCCCGCAGCGCCAGCGTCTGCGCATAAAGCTCGATATCCTGCAGGCGGCCGCGGCCTGCACGGGGCGCCCAGCCTGCGGCATCCCCCCCGGCAGCAGCGATCCGTTCGCGCATCTGCTGGAAATCCGGCATCACCCGCGGGTCGCGGCCGCGCTGCACCAGAATCTCCTGCCGCAGCGTCTCGATGCGCGCGGGGCACCGGGGGGGGGGGGCGCCCGCCCCCCCCCCCCCGCCGGGGATCACCGCCACCACCCGCGCGCGGGTCAGGGCCAGATGCTCCCAGGTCCAGGCCTCGTTGATCTGATAGTCGCGGAAAGCGCCGATCGAGGTCGCGACCGGCCCCTGCCGCCCCGAGGGGCGCAGCCGCATGTCGACCTGGTAAAGCCGCCCGGCCGCGGTGGGGGCGGTCAGCGCCGCCAGCAGCGCCTGGGTCAGCCGTGCATAATAGGCCCGCGTGGCCAGGGGCTTGGCGCCATCCGACGCCTCGGCCCCGTCGGCATCGTAGATCACCAGCAGGTCGAGGTCGGACAGCGCATTCATCTGCCGCGCCCCCAGCGAGCCCATGCCCAGCACCGCCGCCCCCACCCCGGGGGCCGGGCCGTGGCGGCGGGCGAACTCGGCCGCGACCAGCGGCGCCAGCGCCGCCAGCGCCGCCTCGGCCAGGTCGGCGTAATGCTGGCCCGCCTGCTCGGCCTCGATCAGCCCGCGCAGATGGTGCACGCCCACGCGGAACTGCCATTCATGCGCCCAGCGCCGCGCCGCATCCAGCGCACGCTCATACCCGCCTTCGGCTGCGGTCATGGTGCCGTCCAGCAGCCCGGCCAGCCCCGCGCGCAGCGCCGCCAGCCCCGGCCAAGGGGCGAAGAACCGCCCCGCGATCACCGCGTCCAGCACCTCGGGGTGGCGGGCGAGATAGGCGGCCAGCGCCGGCGAGGTCGCGCAGATGTCGCCCAGCAGGTCGATCAGCGAGGGGTTCGATTCGAACATGGAAAACAGCTGCACCCCCGCCGGCAGCCCGCGCAGGAAGCTGTCGAACCGCGCCAGCGCCTCGTCCGGGCGGGCGGCGCGGAACAGGCTCGCCAGCACCTGCGGCTCGATCCGCCCGAACAGATGCCGCGCCCGGGCCGAGCGCAGCGCCGGATAGCGCTGCCAGCCCTCGACCACCGCTGCCTGTTCGTCGGTCAGCTCGGGGCGGGCGGTGGTCTGCACCGCGGTGGGGGCAAAGAAATCGCCGGTCAGCGCCTCGACCCGCTGCAGCCGCGATTCCAGCCGTGCGCACCAGGCGGCAGGTTCGGTTTCGCCCGACAGCGCCACCACCGGCGCCAGCGCCGCGGCGGTTGCGGGCACCACATGGGTCTGGGCGTCGTTGACCATCTGGATGCGATGCTCGATCTCGCGGTGCTCGCGGTAATGGGCGCTCAACTCGGCGGCAACGTCGCCTGGGATCCAGCCTTTTTCGGCCAGCGCCGCCAGCGCCTCGACCGTGCGGCGGGACCGCAGGTCGGGGTCGCGGCCGCCGGCGATCAGCTGGCGGGTCTGGGCAAAGAACTCGATCTCGCGGATGCCGCCGCGCCCCAGCTTGAGGTCATGGCCGGGCGCCTGGATTCCGCCATGCAGCCCCTTGTGATCACGAATCCGCCGCCGCATCTCATGCGTGTCCTCGACGGTCGCAAAGTCGAGGTGCCGGCGCCAGATGAACGGCCGCAGCGCCGCCAGGAATCGCGCCCCCGCCGCAAGATCACCGGCGCAGGGCCGTGCCTTGATATAGGCGGCGCGTTCCCAGCTGCGGCCCTCGGCCTCGTAATACCCCAGCGCGGCCGAGGCCGAGATGCAGACCGGCGTCACCGAAGGGTCGGGGCGCAGCCGCAGGTCGGTGCGGAACACGTAGCCCTGCGCGGTCAGGTCCGACAGCGTGGCCGCCGCCTTGCGGGTGGCGCGGATCAGCGCGGCGCGAACGTCGTGCTGGTCCTCGGGCGCATAGGCCGCGTCATCGTAAAGCACGATCAGGTCGATGTCCGAGGAATAATTCAGCTCATGCGCGCCCATCTTGCCCATGGCGAGCGCAAAGATCCCCGCCGCATCCGGGCTTGCCCCCGCGCGCGGGGCAGGCAGGCGGCCGCGGCGCAGCTCATCCCCGACATGGGCGCGCAGGGCCAGGTCGGTGGCGCGGTCGGCCAGCGCGGTCAGCGCCGCGGTCACCTCGTCCAGCGACCAGGCGCCGCCGAGATCGGCGAGCGCCGCAAACAGCGCCACCCGCCGCTTGGCCTGCCGCAGCGCCGGACCGAGTTCGGCCGAGGACAGCGCCTCGAACCCAGCAGTCCCGGACGCCACCAGCGCGGCGGGGGTAAGATCGCTGTCGGCGGCCTCCGACAGCCAGGCGGATTCGCCGGCGATCAGCCCGGCCAGATACGGGCTCGAGCCCCCGGCCCCGGCAATCAGTGCCGACAACTTCCCCCCGGCCGCGGGCAGGCTGGCAGCTGCGCCCTCGGCCCGGGCCGGGTCCTCTGCCAGCGGCAGGCGGGTGATGCTGGTCGAAAGCCTCATGCCCCGGCCCACCGGCGGCGGCTTCCGGCCGGCCGCGCCAGTCTGCACGCGCGGCTGCGCCGATGCGACGCAGGGGACAGCCCCGCGACACCCCGCCGGTTCACAACCGCGTGCCCGCCCCCCGGATTTCGCAGCAACACCGCTGTTGCCGTGGCCAGCCTTTCCCCGCCACCCGCCGGAACCCCGGGAAAACCCGCGGCAATCGCGCCGCGGCCCCCTGCGGTGCGCGCAAGCCTGCCCAGCCTGGGCAGGCCCTCGCTTCGGCGCTTGTCCCGCGCCGCGGCAGTTGCTACCGTCGCTTGATTCCCGCTGAATGATGCGATTTTCCGGCCCCTGCGCATGTCCATCGTCCCTGCCAGCCCCCCCGGACTTAAACCAGCCGCGGATCCTTCCGGGCGGGGCGCGTGATGCGGCATTCCGGGCACAACGCTCCGCAGTTCTATGTCACCGGGCCGCAGCCCTGCCCGTATCTGCATGGCCGGGCCGAGCGCAAGCTTTTCACGGCCCTGACCGGCGACCGCGCGCGCGAATTGAACAATGCGCTGTCGCGACAGGGCTTTCGCCGCTCGCAGAACGTGGTCTATCGGCCCAGCTGCGAAAGCTGCGTCGCCTGCATGTCGGCGCGGATCCGGGTGGCGGATTTCCGCCCCTCGCGCAGCCAGCGCCGGGTGCTGAAGCGCAATGCGGGACTGATCCGGCTGGGCACCAGCGCCTGGGCCACCGACGAACAGTTCGAGCTGTTCCGCCGCTATCTCGACCGCCGCCACGCCGACGGCGGCATGGCCGACATGGATATCTTTGAATTCGCGGCGATGATCGAGGAGACCCCGGTCCGCACAAGGGTGTTCGAATACCGTCCCCCCGCCCGCAATGGCGAGGCTGCGCCCCTGGCCGCGGTGTGCCTGACCGATATCCTCGACGACGGGCTGAGCCTCGTCTACAGCTTCTACGACCCCGACCGCCGCGCCGACAGCCTGGGCACCTGGATGGTGCTGGACCATGTCGAGATGGCACGAGCGGCCGGGCTGCCCTATGTCTATCTGGGCTACTGGGTGCCGGGCAGCCGCAAGATGGCCTACAAGGCCGCCTTCGGGGCGCTGGAAATCCACAAGGGCGGCGTCTGGCAGGACATCGGCCGCCCCGAGGACCACGAGGACGAGGCCCACCCGCTGTCCGTGGACCCGATCGTCGAGCAGGTCGCGCGAATCCACCTGCCCTGAGCGCACAATCCCGGCCACAGCTTGCGCCACACCCTTCGCGGTTGTAATTTTCTTGCGCGGGACCCCGGGGTTGCGGCATTTTTCCCAAAACGCGGCATTGACCCGACCGGAGCCGGCGACTAGCTTGCGGCGGCGCAGCAGAGCCTGCCGCTTTGCCGCAAATTTTTCGCGAACAGGGGGTCGGAGATGTCCCGAAGCATGACGGGTGCAAGAATGGTGGTCGAGGCGCTGCGCGATCAGGGCGTCGATACCGTATTCGGCTATCCCGGCGGCGCGGTCCTGCCCATCTACGACGAGATCTTCCAGCAGAACGACATCAAGCACATCCTGGTCCGCCACGAACAGGGCGCCGTGCACATGGCCGAGGGCTATGCGCGCTCGACCGGCAAGCCCGGCGTGGTGCTGGTGACCTCGGGGCCGGGCGCGACCAATGCGGTCACCGGGCTGACCGATGCGCTGATGGATTCGATCCCGATCGTGGTGCTGACCGGGCAGGTCCCCACCTTCATGATCGGCACCGACGGGTTCCAGGAAGCCGACACCGTCGGCATCACCCGCCCCTGTACCAAGCACAACTGGCTGGTGAACGACACCGACAGCCTGGCCGAGACGCTGCACCGCGCCTTTCACGTCGCCACCTCGGGGCGGCCGGGACCGGTGCTGATCGACATCCCCAAGGACGTGCAGTTCGCCACCGGCAGCTATGTCGGCCCGAAACAGATCGAGCCGCCGCGCTACCAGCCGCCGCGCAAGGGCGACACCGCCGCCATCACCCGCCTGGTCGAGCTGATGGAGACCGCCGAGCGCCCGGTGTTCTACACCGGCGGCGGCGTCATCAACTCGGGGCCCGCCGCCAGCCAGCTGCTGACCGAGCTGGTGGACGCGACCGGATTCCCCGTGACCTCGACGCTGATGGGCCTGGGCGCCTATCCGGCCAGCGGCAAGAACTGGCTGGGGATGCTGGGGATGCACGGCCTGTATGAGGCCAACATGGCCATGCATGGCTGCGATCTGATGATCAACCTGGGCGCGCGTTTCGACGACCGCATCACCGGGCGGGTGGCCGATTTCAGCCCCGGCTCGGTCAAGGCGCATGTCGATATCGACCCCAGCTCGATCAACAAGGTGATCCGGGTCGACGTGCCGATCGTCGGCGACGTGGGGCACGTGCTGGAGGATCTGCTGAAGATCTGGAAGGCCCGCGGCCGCAAGACCAACCCGGCGCTGCAGCAATGGTGGGCGCAGATCGAGCAGTGGCGGGCGCGCAACTGCCTTGCCTACAAGCGCTCGGACAAGCTGATCAAGCCGCAGCACGCACTCGAGCGGCTCGAGGCGCTGACCGCCGGCCGCGACCGCTACATCACCACCGAGGTCGGCCAGCACCAGATGTGGGCGGCGCAGTTCCTGCATTTCGACCAGCCGAACCGCTGGATGACCAGCGGCGGGCTGGGGACCATGGGCTATGGGCTGCCGGCCTCGATCGGCGTGCAGGTCGCCCACCCCGAGGCGCTGGTGATCAATGTCGCGGGCGATGCCAGCTGGCTGATGAACATGCAGGAAATGGGCACCGCCGTGCAGTTCCGCGCACCGGTCAAGCAATTCATCCTGAACAACGAACGGCTGGGGATGGTGCGCCAGTGGCAGCAGCTGCTGCATGGCGAGCGCTACAGCCAGAGCTGGTCGGAAAGCCTGCCCGATTTCGTCAAGCTGGCCGAGGCTTTCGGCTGCAAGGGCCGGCAGGTGCACGAACCCGGCGATCTGGACGACGCCATCCGCGAGATGATCGACAGCGACTGCCCCTTCATCCTCGACGTGCTGGTGGAAAAGCACGAAAACTGCTTCCCGATGATCCCGTCGGGCAAGCCGCATAACGAAATGCTGCTGGGCGACGAGATCGCGGCCGACGACATCGGCACCGCGATCAAGTCCGACGGCGCGGTGCTGGTGTAAGGGGGCCGGTCATGTCTGCACTCAAGATCGAACGCGGCGCGTCCAGCCATTCAGCCTACGACCTGCGCGACTATCACGCGGCGGGCGAGGAACGGCACACCCTTGCCGTGATCGTCGACAACGAGGCCGGGGTGCTGGCCCGGGTCATCGGGCTGTTTTCCGGCCGCGGCTACAACATCGACAGCCTGACCGTGGCCGAGGTGGACCACACCGGCCACACCTCGCGCATCACCCTGGTCACCCGCGGCACCCCGGCCGTGATCGAGCAGATCAAGGCGCAGCTCAGCCGGATCATCCCGGTGCACGAGGTCCACGACCTGACGGTCGAGGGTGCCTCGGTCGAGCGCGAGCTGGGGCTATTCAAGGTCGCCGGCACCGGCGAGAAACGGGTCGAGGCGCTGCGGATCAGCGACATCTTCCGCGCCAATGTGGTCGATTCCACCCTGGAAAGCTTCGTGTTCGAGATCACCGGCACCCCGGAAAAACTCGACGCCTTCGCCGAGCTGATGCGCCCGCTGGGCCTGGCCGAGGTCGCCCGCACCGGCGTGGCCGCACTGTCGCGCGGCCGCTGACGCCCCTTCCCCCGTAACGACAAGCCCCCGTGGCGCCTCCCGGGCCGCGGGGCTTCTTTCTGGCCCAAATACCCATGCAACGGCGACGCCGGCGCGGCGATGCAGCCTTATCGCGCCGTTTCCGCCGGGCTCAGCGCGCCCGTCCCGCCCTTACATCTGCAACCGCCCGCGCGACCTGAGCCTGCCGCTGCACGTTCGACGGGTGGCTGCCCAGGATGCGGTCGCCGGGGTCGGGGATGCGGGCAAAGAACTCGGCCCCGCGGATCGGGTCGAACCCGGCATTCAGCGTCAGGATCGCGCCCAGATAATCGGCCTGCAATTCCCAGTCGCGGGAATAATAGCGCGCGCCGACCTGCGCCCCCATCTGCTGGGCCGCCTGGATCGTCGCCAGATCCGCGCCCGAGGCCGCGACGATCCCCGACATGATCACCGCCCCTGCGCGGGCTGCGCCGCTGCGCTGGTTGAGGTGGTTGAGGATATGGTGAGAGGCCTCGTGCCCGACCACGAACGCCAGCTCATCGGCATTCCGCGCCGCCGCGATCAAGGCCAGCGTAAAGCCGATGATCGGCCGGCCGTTGTCGTCCAGCGTCTGGAAGGCGTTGATGTCCAGCCCCGGGCGGTCGTCCACCACGAACTGGAAATCGCAGTTGATCGGCTGGCGGCGGCGCAGCGCGCATTCGCGCTCGACCGCCGGCTCCATCGCGCGGATCACCGCGGTGAAGTTCGAGGCCGCCGCCTGCGGCGTGGCCGGCGCGCCCGAGGTGGTCTTGATGATGACCGGATCGGCGGGCGGCAGCCCCGGCGGCGGCATCGGGATGTCGCCGGGCACGCCGCAACCGGCCAGCGCCGCGGCCGCAGCCAGCACCAGCCCGCGCAGACCGATCCGGCCGGCCGGGCGGGCGGGGCGTGCCGCCCTGATCCCGGCTCCGGTCGCCGCCATGGCCTCCGCCGCGGTGCCTGCCGCGGTTGCCGCCGTCCTCGTCATGTCCACCCGTCCCACGCGCGCGTTGTTCCTGCCGGCAGGCTACAGCCTAATCCGGGCGGCTGCAAAGCTCCGGGGTTGCGGGCCGCCGCCGCTCACGCGAATGTTGCACGCACCCCACATCGTTTGCGCAAAGGCCCGGCCATGTTCACCATCGAGCACGATTTCGACGCCACCGTGATCACGCTGGTGGACGAGGCGCCCCCCGGCACCCGCCCGCTGAACGAGGACGTGGTGATCCTGGGTTTCGACGACCGCGTGGTGATCGAGCAGATGGAGCCGGGCGGTGACGGCGTCTCGCGCATCGTCCTGACCATGGAGCAGCTGAACGAGCTGCGGCTGGCCCTGAACCTGCCCGAGGGCAATTACCGCGTGGTCCCGCGCGACCCCTAGGGCTCGACCCGGAACAGCTTGTCGCGCGCGGTCGCGCCGCCCACCAGCGTCAGCCGCGACGGCGCCACCCGCAGCGCCTTTGCCAGCAGCTTGCGCACGGCCTCGTTGGCCTTGCCGTCCTCGGGCGGCGCGGTGACGCGGATGTGGATGGCGCCGGCGTCGTCGCGGGTCAGCGCCTCGCGCCCGCCGCGCGGGGTCACCCGCACCGCGATCCGGGCGCCGGGCACGGCCAGTTCGGACAGGTCTTGCGGCTTTCTCATTCCATGGGGGTGGCGCGCGCAAGGGTCCGCGTCAAGCCCGGCTTTCCATCCGCCGGGGCGGGCTGTAGCCTTGGCCAGGATCTGACACCACCCGAGGACCTGCCATGCCCGCCACCCCCGAGGCGCTCGATTTCCTGGCCCGCCGCCGCTCGCGCCCGCCCAAGCTGCTCTCCGCCCCCGCCCCCGACCGCGAGGCGCTGGCGCGGCTGCTGACCATCGCCACGCGGGTACCCGACCACGGCAAGCTGGAACCCTGGCGCTTCGTGGTGCTGGAGCGGGCGACGCTGGACCGGCTGGCGCCGCTGCTGGCCGAGCATGTGCGCGCCAAGGGCGGCGATGAGGCCGCCGCTGAAAAAGCCCGCAGCGGCTTTGATTCGCCGCTGATCGTGGCGGTGGTGTCCTCGCCGGTGGACAGCGCGAAAATCCCGCTGTGGGAACAGCAGATGTCGGCCGGCGCGGTGTGCCTGTCGCTGCTGAACGCGGCGCTGGCGGCGGGCTGGGGCGCGGCCTGGCTGACCGGCCCCGCGGCCGGCGACGATTTCGCCCGCACGCATCTGGGCGTGGCCGAGGGCGAGCGTGTGGTCGGGCTGATCCACATCGGCACCGGCCCGGACGAGGTTCCCGACCGCCCCCGCCCCGACGTGGCGGCGCGGACGGTATTCCTGTAACGCCGCATGTCGCGGCCCCTTCGGCGGGGCCGCGTCTCAGGGCGTCAGGCGGTTGAACTCCATCATGTCGGCGCGGGTGACGATCCCCGAGGCCAGGAACGCCCAGATCGCCCCCACCAGCAGCGCCGCGATCAGCGTCGCCCACAGCGCCTTCTTGCCCAGCCCCGGCTTGACCGGCGCGCCTGCGGGCGTGCCCGGAACCACATGGCCGGATTCCTCCTGGCTTTGGTGTCCCCAGGGCAGCAGCAGGAACATGACGAGAAACCAGATGCTTGCGAACATGACCAGCCCGCCGGTGATGGTCATCAGACCTGCTCCAGCTCGATCAGGCAGCCGTTGAAATCCTTGGGATGCAGGAACAGCACCGGCTTGCCGTGGGCGCCGATCTTCGGCTCTCCGTCGCCGAGCACGCGGGCGCCCTGCGCCTTCAGCGTGTCGCGGGCGGCAAGGATATCCTCGACCTCATAGCAGATGTGGTGAATACCGCCCGAGGGGTTCTTGTCCAGGAACCCCTTGATCGGGCTGTTCTCGCCCAGCGGATACAGCAGCTCGATCTTGGTGTTCGGCAGCTCGATGAACACGACCGTCACGCCGTGGTCGGGTTCGTCCTGCGGCGCGCGCACGGTGGCGCCCAGCGTGTTGCGGTATTGGTCGGCCGCCGCGGCCAGGTCCGGCACGGCGATGGCGACGTGGTTCAGGCGTCCGATCATGCGAGGCTCCTCAGCTTTGGCCCTCAATAGGCCGGACGCGGGGCAAGGAAAAGTCCCGCGGGGGAACCGCGCTTAACCGGGCGTTAGGATAATGGCGGCTAATCTGGGCCTGTGGATGATTCGAGGGGATGCTGCCATGAACTCCAACCAGATCTGCGCCCATGACGCCCCGATGCCGCTGTGGCCGGTGGCGCCGCCGGGGCGGCCGCTGGCCGGGCTGACCGTGCTGGTGGTCGAGGATTCGCGTCTCGCGTCCGAAGCGGTGCGCCTGCTTTGCCTGCGCTCGGGCGCGCGCATCCGCCGCGCCGACTGCCTGCGCACCGCGGCCCGGCATCTGCAGACCTATCGCCCCGGGGTGGCCATCGTCGACATGGCGCTGCCCGACGGCAGCGGCGCGCAGCTGATCGCGCAGCTGGCGGGGGTGGTGCCGGTGGTGCTGGGGATGTCCGGCGACCCCGAGACCGAGGCCGCGGCGATAGCGGCGGGCGCGGACGGGTTCCTGGCCAAGCCGGTGGAAAGCCTGGCGCTGTTCCAGCATCTGATCCTGTCGAACCTGCCGCCCGAGGCGCGGCCGCCCGGGCTGCGGGTGGTTCCCCGCGACACCGTGCAGCCCGATGCCGGCGCGCTGCACGACGATCTTGCGCATGTGGCCGAAGTGCTGGCGAGTTCCTCCGATACCGGGGCCATCGACTATATCGCGCGCTTCCTTGCCGGGGTCGCCCGCTCGGCCCGGGACGAGCCGCTGGAACAGGCCGCCGCCGCGCTGGCCCGCGACCATTCCGCCGGCCGCGCCCTGGCCGCCGATCTCGCGCGGATCAGCGGGCTGGTACAGGACCGGCTGGCCGCCGCGCAGGGCTGAGCGTCAGCGCAGCTGGCTGTCCTTGGAGCCGCGGCGGTTGATCCCCGCGCCGGGGACAAAGCGGCGGTCGGCCTCGCTCTGGCAGGCGACGCACAGGGTGACGCCCGGCACGGCGCGGCGCCGTGCCTCGGGGATCGGGTCGCCGCAATCCGCGCATTCGGCCAGGCTCTCGCCGCCGCGGCGGTTGCGCAGCCGCATCCGCGCCAGCGCCTCCTCGGTGCTGACCTCGATCTGCTCGTTCACCGCGCCATCGGTGGCCCATCCCCCGGCCATCGCAACCTCCCTGATGCCAGCCCGCGATGCTGCGGGTGGAAATCCTGCGTCCAGACCATGAAAATGGGACGTTCCGCAGTGCAGGGCAAGGGCCGGAACGGGCCGCCTCAGGGGCCGGCAGCCGGGCCGGGACATGAAACTGCCGGTGGCGCGGAACGATCCCCATGGCCGCAGGTTGACTTTGCACTTAAGGATCAACAGTCTGTCAGAAACGAAAGGCCGGCGAATGAGCGACAAGACACTGACCCGAATGGATCTGGCCGAGGCGGTCTTCCGCGAGGTCGGATTGTCCCGGCACGAAAGCGCCCAGCTGGTGGAAAGCGTGCTGGGGCATATCTCGGATGCGCTGGTGCGCGGCGAGCAGGTGAAGATCTCGTCCTTCGGCACGTTCTCGGTGCGCGACAAGAACGAGCGCATCGGCCGCAACCCCAAGACCGGCGAGGAAGTCCCGATCACCCCGCGGCGCGTGCTGTCTTTTCGCCCGTCGCATCTGATGAAAGAACGGATCGCCGCCGGCAACCGCTAGCGCCACCGGCAGGCACCGCCACAGCGGGAACCAGGACATGAAATCGCCGCAAGCCTTTCGCAGTATCGGCGAGGTCGCGCAGATGATCGGGGTCGCGACCCATGTCCTGCGCTACTGGGAAACCCAGTTTCCGGCCCTGGCCCCGGTGCGGCGCCCCGACGGCCGGCGCTATTACCGCCCCGAGGATGTGCAGCTGGCCGCCGGGCTGTGCGTGGTCATGCGCGAAGAGGGGCTAACCATCCGCGGCGCCCGCCGGCTGATCGCGCTGGACCGGGGCGAGGAGCTGCGTGCCCGCGGGCGCGAGCGGCTGGCCATGGCGGACCCCGCCGGCCCGGACACCGCGACACCCGCGGCCGAGCCCCGCGTCCGGAAACCCGCATCCCCCGGCAAGCCCGCCCGCAAGACCACCCGCAGCGTGGAGGGCGCGCCTGCCGAACGCGCCGGCCCTTCCCTGCCGCTGTTTCCCGAGCTGGACCCGGCCGCCGCCGCCAGACCAGCCGCCCCACAGAACCCAGCCGCCGCCCCGCAGTTCTTGCAGGACCGCGGCGCCTGGCTCGCGCGGCTGACCGCGACGGCAGGGGCACTGCGCCGTCATGCCGACCCGCCGCCGCCCGAGCTGGCGCGGCTGCGCCAGGACCTCGGCCGGGCCCTGCACCGCGCCCGGGGTGGCAGCCTGTAACCCAGCCTTGATGCAGGTTTTTCCGGCCCCGGCGAAAACCTCGGCAGGAAAGCCGTTTTCGAGGCCCCGCCCCCTTGTGCAGCCGCCGCGCTTCGCTCTATATGGCCGGCGTCGGGCCGTGGCGCAGTCTGGTTAGCGCGTCCGTCTGGGGGGCGGAAGGCCGCGAGTTCGAATCTCGCCGGCCCGACCATCACGAAACGCCCACCCCTCGGGGTGGGCGTTCGCTTATGAACGGGGCTTGATTGGGGGGTTGATGTGAACGGTGTCCTTCCCGACAGCGCCCTGCGCCGCCTGATCGCCGAGGGCGCGATCACCGCCGCCGCACCGATTACCCCGGACCAGATCCAGCCTGCCAGCCTCGACCTGCGCCTGGGCGCGACCGCCTGGCGGCTGCGGGCCTCGTTCCTGGCCGGGCGCGGGCGCAGCGTGGCCGAGCGGCTGGCGGATTTCGAGATGCACCGCATGGACCTGTCCGGCGGCGCGGTGCTGGAAAAGGGCTGCGTCTATCTGGTGCCGCTGCAGGAACGGCTGGCGCTACCGCAGGGGGTGGAGGCGGTGGCGAACGCCAAATCCTCGACCGGGCGGCTGGACCTGCTGACAAGGCTGGTGACCGACGACGGCACCGAGTTCGATCGCCTGCCCCCCGGCTATGACGGCCCGCTTTACGCCGAGATCTGCCCGCGCAGCTTTTCGGTGCTGGTGCGGCCGGGGATGCGGCTGAACCAGCTGCGGCTGCGGCGCGGGCAGGCGATGCTGGACGACCCGGCGCTGGCGGCGCTGCATGGTGCACAGCCGCTGGTCGATGGCGAACCGCTGATCGACGGCGGGCTGGGCTTCTCGGTCGATCTGCGTCCGGCCTCGGGCGATCTGGTCGGCTATCGGGCGCGGCCGCACAGCGGGGTGATCGACCTCGACCGCATCGGCGGCTATCTGGCGCGGGATTTCTGGGACGAGCTGCGCACGGACGAAGGCCGGCTAATCCTCGATCCCGGCGCCTTCTACATCCTCGTCAGCCGCGAATCGGTGACGATTCCGCCGGACCATGCCGCGGAAATGTCGCCCTATCTGGCGATGGTGGGCGAGTTCCGGGTCCATTACGCCGGTTTCTTCGACCCCGGTTTCGGGTACGGCACCGGCGGCGCAGGCGCGCGCGGCGTGCTCGAGGTGCGCTGCCACGAGGCGCCGTTCGCGCTGGAACACGGCCAGGTCGTCGGCCGGCTGGTCTATGAGCGGATGGCCGCGCCTCCCGACCGGCTTTACGGCGCGGGCATCGCCTCGAACTACCAGGGCCAGGGGCTGAAGCTTGCCAAGCAGTTCCGCGGCTGAGGGCTAGCGCAGCCTGCGGGTGATCCGCGCCGCCTGCCGGGCGCGCTTGGCGGCCTCGCGCGCGCCTCGCGCCTGTTTCTGGGCGGCGGGCGTGGGCTTGCCGTCGGGGTCGGTCCCGCCGCTGCGCCGGGCGTAGAGGTCGATCCCCTTGTCCATGCCCCAGCTCATCAGGCGGCGGATCAGCATGGACATCAGGCCATTGGCATTCATGGTGCAACCCCTCAAGCGCCCGATTCGACGCAAGCCCTTGTGATTCCAGGCGTCAATCTCCGAAAAGATCGTCGCCCGGCCCGTCCGCATGACTATCGGCGTCCTCCCGATCCGGCGCAAGCCCCGGCATCGCGCCGGCGCGGGAGTCGAGCAGACCCGCCGCGCGCAGTTCCGCCAGACCCGGCAGATCGCCGACGCTGGCCAGGCCGAAATGGTCGAGGAACGCCTCGGTCACCACGAAGGTCACCGGCCGGCCCGGGGTCTGGCGGCGACGGCCCAGCCGCACCCAGCCCATCTCGATCAGCTGGTCCAGCGTGCCGCGGCTGACCGAGACGCCGCGGATCTCCTCGATCTCGGCGCGGGTGACGGGCTGGTGATAGGCGACGATGGCCAGGGTCTCGGTCGCCGCGCGCGACAGGCGACGGGTCTCGACCACCTGCTCCTGCATCAGGAAGCCCAGGTCGGCGGCGGTGCGGAATGCCCAGGCGTCGCCGACGCGGACCAGCTCGACCCCGCGGCCGGCATAGCGCGCGCGCAGGCGGCGCAGCGCCTCGGCCGCATCGCAGCCCGCGGGCAGCCGCCGGGCCAGGTCGCGCACAGCCAGCGGCTCGGCGCTGGCGAACAGCAGCGCCTCGACCATCCGCTCCTGCTGGTCCTCGGGCGGGGGCGTGCTCATCGCGGCCGCACCGCAATCGGGGCGAACACCGCCTGCTGCCGCAGCTCGACCCGCCCCTGCCGCGCCAGCTCCAGCGAGGCCGCGAATGTTGCCGCCGTGGCCGAGCGCCGCCGCGCCGGAGTCCCGGTCCAGCCCTCGGGCAGGAAACGCATCAGGTCGGTCCAGTCGCCGCTGTGGCCGATCATCCGGCGCATCCGGTCCAGCGCATCCTCGAGCGACCAGATATCGCGGCGGTCAAAGGCATAGGGGCGGAACTCGTCGCGGGTGCGCAGCCGCGCATAGGCCTGCATCAGCTCGATCAGCCCGGCCTGCCAGCGTGTGGCGCGCAGCTTCGCCACCGTCTCGGGGGCGCCGCGGGCGAAACGGTCCTGCCCCAGCAGCGGCCGTCCCATCAGCCGCGCCGCCGCCTCGCGCATCGCCTGCAGGCGTTCCAGCTGAAAGGCCAGATGCGCGGCCAGATCCTCGGCCGAGGGGCCCTCGGCCTGCGGGTCCGGCGGCAACAGCAGCCGCGACTTGAGATAGGCCAGCCACGCCGCCATCACCAGATAATCCGCCGCCAGCTCGATGCGCAGGCTGCGCGCGCGTTCGATGAAGCCCAGATACTGCTCGGCCAGCGCCAGCACGCTGATCTGCATCAGATCGACCTTTTGCGTGCGCGCCAGCGTCAGCAGCAGGTCCAGCGGCCCGTCATAGCCGGACACATCGACGATCAGCGCCTCGTCGGGGCGCGGGATGCTGTCGGTATTGGCCGGCGTCGGGTTCATCCCCCACCCATGGAAACCGGGGCCCGCGCTGTCAACCAGCGTATGTCTTCTGTCGTCAAATATCCCGGGGCCCGGGGCAGAGCCCCGGTCCGGCGCCGCCACAATGGAAAAGGGCCGCCCCGAAGGACGGCCCCTGAAACCCGATCGCGCAAGAGATCAGCGCGAGTAGAATTCGACCACCAGGTTCGGCTCCATCACCACCGGATAGGGCACGTCGCCCAGCGCCGGGGTGCGCACGAAGGTGGCGGTCATCTTGTTGTGGTCGACGTCCAGGTAATCGGGCACGTCACGCTCGGCCAGGCCCACGGCTTCCAGCACGATGGCCAGCTGGCGCGAACGGTCGCGCACCGCGATCACGTCGCCTTCCTTGACGCGATAGGAGGCGATGTTCACCCGCTTGCCGTTCACGGTGACATGGCCGTGGTTGATGAACTGGCGCGAGGCGAAGATGGTCGGCACGAACTTGGCGCGATAGACCACCGCGTCCAGGCGCCGCTCGAGCAGGCCGATCAGCATCTCGCCGGTGTCGCCGCGCAGGCGCACCGCCTCGGCGTAGATGCGGCGGAACTGCTTTTCGGTCAGGTCGCCGTAGTAGCCCTTGAGCTTCTGCTTGGCGCGCAGCTGGGTGCCGAAGTCCGACAGCTTGTTCTTGCGGCGCTGGCCGTGCTGGCCGGGGCCGTATTCGCGCTTGTTCACCGGGGACTTGGCACGGCCCCAGATGTTTTCGCCCATGCGGCGGTCGATCTTGTACTTGGCAGCGGTGCGTTTGGTCATCGCTGATCTCCTTCGTTCGTTGCAGAAGGGCGTTGTCCTCTCCCCTTCACAGGGGCGACAGGCTTCCCCTTGCAGGGTCCACCAACACCAATGGAAGCGGCGCTTATAGCCGCGCGGGGGGCAGAGTCAACCGCCCCCCATGGGCCGTCAGCCCCGCATCAGCCCCATGATCGCCCAGGCCAGCGCCGAACAGACCAGCGCCGCCACCGCCACCGGCATGGCGGTGCCGTCATAGGCCAGCCCCACCGGCGCCGCGATCAGCACCGCCCCCAGCGTCGACAGCGCCGCCACGACCGAGGCGGTCAGCCCCGCGATATGCCCCATGCGCTGCATCGCCAGCGCGTTGAGGTTGCCGAAGGTCAGCCCGGCCATGGTGAAGATGCCCACCGACCACAGGAAGAACACCGGAAAGCGCAGCAGCGGCGGCAGCCCGCCCGATAGCGCCAGCAGGAACGCCGCCGAGGCGAAGATCTGCAGCAGATAGGCGGTGCGGGCGATCCGCCGCATCCCCACCCGCATCACCAGCCGCGAATTGATCAGCGTGCCGGTCGCCGCCAGCAGCGCCATGACGGCAAACCACAGCGGGAAGCGCTCGCCCTGGCCGTAGGTCTCGCCGAACAGCTGCTGGGCCGAGGACAGCAGCGCGAACATCTGCGCGAAGCCCAGCGTCATGGTGATCGTGCTCAGCACCACCTGCCGGTCGGACAGCACCTCCCGCGTGCCCTCCCACAAGCTGCGCAGCCGCAGCGGGCGGCGGTCCTGCGGGGCCAGCGTTTCCTCCTGCCGCAGCCCCAGCCACAGCCAGCCCAGCGAGCCGAACAGGAAGAAGCCGATGAATACCCCGCGCCAGCCCAGCACATGGATGAACCCCTGCCCGATCAGCGGCGCCATCGCCGGCACGATCATGAACACCATCATGATGAAGCTGGTGATCCGCGCCATCTCGCGCCCGGCGTAAAGGTCGCGCACCAGCGCGGTGCCGACGATCCGCGGCGAGGCCGCCCCCAGCCCTTGCGCGAATCGCGCCAGCAGCAGCGCGTCCAGCGTCCCCGCGAACATCGCCACGATCGAGAATACCAGGTAGATGGTAATCCCGATCGCCATCGCCCGCTTGCGCCCCAGCGCGTCCGAGATCGGCCCGGCGAACAGCGTGCCGATGCCCATGCCGGCCATGAAGCTGGTCAGCACCAGCTGCGCGCGGTTGACGTCGGTCGGCGTCAGCTCGGCGGCGATCTGGGGCAGCGCCGGCAGCATCGCATCCATGGAAAATGCCACCGTGGCGAACAGGAATGCCAGCATGGCAATCAGTTCACCCTGCCGCGCCCGAGCGGTGTCAGAGTTTTGCGAAGTCATGAGAGCGTCCTTTCCATGATCCCCTACGCTCTGCGACCGGGGGTCGCAACCCCGGCGCGAGGATCGGTTTTCACCATGCCGTGCCCGGGGGCGGCGGTTGTCACCCCTCTGTTCACCCGCCCTGTTCACCTGCGCCGCCGGGGTTTATATCGGCGGCATGAGCGAGCCCCTGCACATGATGAAACTCTGCGTCGGCGCCGACCGTCCCGAGGATCTCGAGGAATGGCAGCACGAGCGTTTCGGCGCCGGCCCCGCGATCCACGTCACCAGGATGCGCCCGAAACGCGCCGAAGAGCTGCTGGCCGGCGGCTCGATCTACTGGGTGTTCCGGGGGGTGATGCTGGCACGGCAGCGGCTGCTGGGGCTCAACGACCGGGTCGGTGCCGATGGAATCACCCGTTGCGCGCTGGTGCTCGACCCGCAGCTGGTGCGGGTGGCCGCCGTGCCCCGCCGCCCCTTCCAGGGCTGGCGCTATCTGCCCGGCGCCGACGCGCCCCCCGACCTGCCCCCCGGCCGCGCCAGCGAGGACCCGCTGCCGCCAGAGCTGGTCCGCGAACTGGCCGAGATGGGGCTGCTTTGACGCCATCCGGCGCTGACGCGGCGGAGCCTCCGGCGGGGATATTTTTACAAGGGAAGAAGCCGGGGCGCGGCAGCATTCCGGCGACTGCCCGCTTGACCGGGCCGGCAGCTTTGTATATCGCAGGCGGGCCGCGGGTGTAGCTCAATGGTAGAGCAGAAGCTTCCCAAGCTTACGACGAGGGTTCGATTCCCTTCACCCGCTCCAGAAATCAGTGTTCGCACCGGCGCGCTGCCCGGCCCGGAACGGGCCTCCACCCCAGGAATGTTTGTTGGCCGAGAGGCGGTTGCTATGGTCAGCAAGCCGTTGCGACCGATCCCATTCGCGGGAACGGAGGGAATGCGGAGGGTGGTGACCGGCGCAGTCCAGGGTGCGTGGCCAGATCGCCAGTGCCGCGCGGTGCCCGCAGAGCCGATAATGTTCTTGGCCCGCGATTGATAACGCATTCCGGCCCCTTCATCGGTTACCGATTCCTGATTCCCTCCAGAAACCGCCCGAAACTCGGGAAACGCCGCACCAGCCGGTATTTCACATGACGCAGGCCGTTTTTCACGAAATCCTTGCTGCGCATGGGCACCCAGTCGAAACGGATCATGTTCAGATGAACCGGCTGCACCTGGCACGGTGATACCGGCGGAGCCTCCCCGGCATTCGGCAGCAGCGGATAGAACCATTCGCGATCCGGCCAGACATATTCATCGGGCCAGGTCCAGCAGCTGTTTTCCATGTAGATCCGGCGCATTTCATCCCCCAGCGCCTTGTCCGTCCCCAGCGGCGGTGAAGGCGGACCCAGCCGATACAGATGGCGCTGCATCAGAATCACCGCCTTGTCGCTGACATAGCAGGTGACCCAGATCCGAAAGCCCAGTTTTTTCTGCACCGCCTCGACGGCGCGGAACACCTGCACGTGATCCTCATGCCCATACTCGCCCCACGGATTGTGGGTCACCACATCCGCCGCCCCTTTCAGGCGATCTTCCAGCGCGGTGCAGAGCATTTCGAAATTGGCCCGATAGGCGGCCGCGGTGGCGCCATGCAGGTTGAACGGCATCCGGCGAAGCGCCAGCCCCTCGGCCGTTTCTTCGGGAATGGGCCAGGTGGCGTGATTGAATACCGATGCCTCGACAATATTCAGGCTTTCCACATTGCTCAGCGGCAGGGCGCGAACGGCCCGCCGGCGCCCCTCCGAAAAGACCGGCTGGCCCGGAAAATCGCCGTAACACAGGATCACCCTGCCCGCGGTTTTCAGGATGGAACTGGCCCAGAGCACCTCGTCATCGGGATGCGCCATTACGACGAAGCACCCGGAAGGCGGAGAGGGCGGTGTATCCGTGGAGGTCAGGGCGGTCATGAAGGCCTTTCCTGAAGGATGAACCGGATCGAAAGAATTATAACGGACAGAAGCCATACAGGCATCAGTTTTTTCACGAAACCCGCGTTTCCGCCCCGGCGGTCTCAGTCCGCCGGTTTCCGCGCCGCCAGCATCAGGCCGTTGCGCAGATGCGGGATCAGGGCGGCCGGTGCAACCAGCCTGTGCGCCAACCGCGCCCACAGCGTCGCCCCCGCCCAGCCGCAGGTATACTGCTTGGCGAACAGGATCTGCATCCCTGCCCGCTCCAACTGCCATGTCATCTGGCTGAGCGTATATTCATGCTGCGCCCCCAGAGATTCGGTCCCCTCGGGGTAGCGGAAATGATCCAGGACCTGCTTTCCGGCCAGAAGATACAGCACATTGCGGAAACGCGATCCATTCGGCGTCGTCAGGAACAGGATACCGCCGCTTTTCAGGAAACCCTGAATCCGCCCGAAAACGATATAGGGCGGTTGCGGGATATGGCCGATGACCTCTTGCAGGATGATCAGATCGAACTGCTCTTGCGGAAGCTGCGTATCCGACATCAGGTTCAGCTCGACAAAGGGGATACCGAAGCCATTTATATCCTCGGCCGCACGGCGATTGACGTCGCCGACGGTGACCTGCATGCCATGGATCCGCGCCAGCAAGACCCCCATGATACCGCCGCCGATATCAAGAACCCTGGCCGAAGGCGGCAGATCTAGCCGCTGGATATGGTCGAATGCTTTCCAGAAGCGGGTCACCGAGTTTTCATAATAGGACTCGTATTCGACAAACTCCCTGCCACGGATCAAATCATTATAATACTTTACAAAATCAGCCCTATTGCAGATCATCAGCTAATTCCGATTGCTCCCGGCTATAATTTCCCCTTGCGCCATGCTATTTGAAGCCGGCCTTGAAGACAAGCTTCGGATCGGGTCACCGGCGAAATCGGTCTCGGTCCAACTTGTTGTCAACCGATCATGCAACCATGAGGCGTTTTCTCAAGTTCGCGGGGGATTGGGATTGACATCAATTCCGCCCGCCCGCGATCATCAACGATCAGGTCGGATCATGCTGCCCATGGTGGCAAGCCGCCGCCATGGTCTAAGATTGTTTCAACGCAATCGAAGCCGATCGGCAGGTGCAGGTCGGCTGCCACATGCGATGGGACGGGCGGGGACAGGGACATGACGCAGGAAACCACAGGGACGACGCGGCCAAGGGTCCTGCTGATCGCCGAGGCAGCCAATCCCGAATGGGTGTCGGTTCCGTTGGTCGGCTGGTCCCTCGCGCAGGCGCTGCGCGACGTGGCCGATGTGCATCTGGTCACCCAGATCCGCAACCGAGAGGCGATCCTGCGCGCCGGGCTGGTCGAGGGTCGCGATTTCACCGCCATCGACAGCGAGGCCTTGGCCCGGCCCCTGTGGAAGCTGGGCAGTCTGCTGTCGGGTGGCGAGGGGCGCGGCTGGACGATCCAGCAGGCGGTGAACACGATCAGCTATCCCTATTTCGAACATCTGGTGTGGCGGCGGTTCGGGGCGCAGATCCGGGCCGGGCAATTCGACCTGGTGCATCGGATCACGCCGCTGTCGCCGGTGCAGCAAAGTCCGATTGCCGCGAAATGCCGCCGTGCCGGGGTGCCGTT
This sequence comes from Paracoccus sp. SJTW-4, assembly GCF_047716885.1. Taxonomy (NCBI): domain Bacteria; kingdom Pseudomonadati; phylum Pseudomonadota; class Alphaproteobacteria; order Rhodobacterales; family Paracoccaceae; genus Paracoccus; species Paracoccus sp. SJTW-4. The sequence goes on from NZ_CP136681.1 coordinate 1,321,818, forward strand.
CCTGCTGGGGCCGCTCAACGGCGGGGTGCCCTGGCCCAAGGGTTTCGAGGCCGAGATGAAGCAGGAAAACGAATGGCTGTCACGGCTGCGCGGGCTGTCGCGCCTGCTGCCCGGGCGGCGCAACACGCTGCGGGCGGACGCCATTCTGGCCGGATCACGGCAGATGATCCGCGACATCCCTGCCCGGCATCGGGACCGGGTGATCTATCTGCCCGAGAATGCCGTCGACCCTGCCCGGTTCTGGCGCAGCGCCGATCACGGGCCTGCGCTGGCCGGCGGGCCGCTGCGGGCCTGTTTCATCGGCCGGCTGGTGCCGTTGAAGGGGGTCGACATGCTGATTGCGGCGGCAGAGCCGCTGCTGGAATCGGGGCGGATGGAGCTGGACATCATCGGCGACGGTCCGGTGCTGCCCGCGCTGAAAGAGCAGGCCCGGCACCTCGGCGACACGGTGCGCTTTCACGGCTGGAAAAAACACGAGGAGGTGCAGGATATCGCCGCGGAATGCACGGTGCTGGCCTTTCCCTCCATCCGCGAATTCGGCGGCGGCGTGGTGCTCGAGGCGATGGCGCTGGGTCTTTGCCCGGTGGTGATCGACTATGCGGGCCCGGCCGAGCTGGTGACGCCGGACACCGGCTATGCGGTGCCTATCGGCGACCGCGCCGAGGTGGTGGCCGGGCTGCGCGCGGCCTTACTGCGTTGCGCGGAGCACCCGGCCGAAGTGGCGCAGAAGGCAGCGGCGGCACGGGCGCGGGTCGAAGGGCTGTTCACATGGACGCGCAAGGCCACGCAGGTGCGCGAGGTCTATGACTGGGTGCTGGGCCTGCGAGCGGTGCGGCCCGATCCGATGGCCGGGACGGATCGAGGGGCTGTTCAGCTCGGGGAGCCTTGACCGATGCAGGGTTGCACGGGGTGAAGATTCCTTTGCGGGATTGATCCTGTTTCAAATTGCATCGCCCGGCTCCTGAACGGCTTATCAGTATTATTCAACAGCAGAATGCCGCGCCACCGGGAAATATCGAGCCTTGCCGAATTTCATGTTGCATTACCCGACAATGCCTCCATTCCCTTGCCGGAAAAATAGAGGACGCCAAACCGCAGCCCACGGCAGGAAAGTTTGATCTCGCAATTGTGGACAAAAGGAAAAAGACGGAACATTGCTCGCGTCTATAGACGAGGCCACAGTCCAGCGGTGAGTCTCGGACATTCCGGGGTGCGGGTGTAACTCAATGACAGAGCAGAAGCTTCCCAAGCTTACGACAGCTCGTTTCCCTCCACCCGCTTCAATCCTTCATTTGCCGGTGCGGTGTTAACACTTTCCCCAAGCATCGGCGCATCCTCATCATCTCCCCCGCAACTGGAACAACCCGCCCGATTCGCCCCCCTGTCCTCCACACACCACAGGTTTCCGCCTGCCGGGAACCACCGGGCGCCGCCCCTTGCCCCCCAAGATCCGCGCCGCCAGTGTGGCCCGCGCTGCAAAACGACAGGAGCTTTCCGTGACCGACTTCCTTCTGCTGCTTATCGCCGGGGTGCTGGGCGGGGTGCTCAACGCGGTGGCGGGGGGCGGCACCTTCATCACTTTTCCGGCGCTGGTGTTCGTGGGGGTGCCGGTGGTGTCGGCCAATGCCACCAGCACGGTGGCGGCGCTGCCGGGATATCTGTCGGCGGCGCTGGGGTTCCGGCGGGAAATCGCGCTGTTGCCGCGCGCGATCTTCAGCCGGCTGACGGTGCTGACCATGACAGGCGGCGCGGCGGGCTCGGCACTGCTGCTGCTGTCCTCGAACGAGGCGTTTGCGGTACTGGTCCCGTTCCTGCTGCTGGCCGCGACGCTGGTGTTCATGGCCGGCGGGCGGCTGCGCGCCTGGGCCGCGCGCTATCGCGGGGGCGTGACCGCCTTTGGCGCCGGCACCATGATTCCCGTCGCAATCTACGGCGGGTATTTCAACGGCGGGCTGGGCATCGTGCTGCTGGCGCTGTTCGCGCTGTGGGGGATGACCGACCTGATCGAGATGAACGGGCTGAAGAACTGGCTATCTTTCGCGCTGTCGATCATCAGCTTCGCGATCTTCGCCGCCGGCGGGCAGGTCGCCTGGGGACCGGCGCTGTCGGTGGCGATCGGCACCGTCCTGGGCGGCTATCTAGGCGCGCCGGTGGCGCGCAGCATCCCGGTGCCGGTGCTGCGCGGGTTGATCGCGGTCGTCGGCTTCGGCATGACGGCGGTATTCTTTTGGCGACTGGCAAGCGGAGCATGAACATGGCGGATATCAGACGGATCGAATGCGGCCCCCGGATGAGCATGGGCGTCGTCCACAATGGCGTGGTCTGGCTGGCGGGCCAGATCGGCACCCCCGGCGACAGCGTGGCCGAGCAGACCCGCACCGCCTTGGCCGAGGTCGACCGGCTGCTGGCCGAGGCCGGGACCGATCGCACCCGCATCCTCTCGGCGCAGGTGTGGCTGGCCGACATGGCGGATTTCGCGGAAATGAACGCGGTCTGGGACGCATGGGTGCCGCAAGGCCACTGCCCGGCCCGTGCCACCGGCGAATCGCGGCTAGCGACCCCGGATTACCGGGTCGAGGTGATCGTCACCGCGGCGCTCTGACCGCCGCCAGCACCGAGCGGGCGGCGCGCAGCCCGGGCGGCTCGCCGCCCCGGCCCAGCCGCTGCATGGTCAGCTCCATCGCGGCAAGCTGTTCGCCGCGGGCGTCGGGGTCGTCCAGCAGCTGCAGCAGCGCCGCGGCCATGGGGCCGGGCTGGCAGCGCTTGCCCAGGAACTCGGGCACCGCGCGGGTGTCGGTGACCAGGTTGACCAGCGTCACCGTGTCGGTTTTCAGCAGCATCCCCAGCAGCGCCCTTGTCAGGGGCGCCATGTCGTAGCCGATCACCATCGGCACCTGATTCGCCGCCAGCTCCAGGCTGACCGTCCCCGAGGCCGCCAGCGCCAGATCCGCCGCCGCAAAAGCCGCGCGCTTGTCCTCGCTGTCCTGCACGACCACCGGCGCGGTGGGCCAGCGCTTGACCATCTGCCCCACCATCGCGGCCACGCCGGGCACGGTGGGCAGCACCACCCGCAGCTCTGGCACCCGGTCGCGCAGCTGCATCAGCGCCTCGTCGAAACGGGGGCCGAGGCGGGCGACCTCGCCCTGGCGCGACCCGGGCAGGCACAGCACCAAAGGCGCGTCGGCGGCGATGCCGTGGCGGGCACGGAAAGCCGCGGCCTCCTCCGGGGTCGCCACCGGCTCGGCCACCACCGGATGGCCGACGAAATCGCAGCTCATCCCGGCGGCGCGCATCAGCGGCGGCTCGAACGGCAAGATCGCCAGCAAGTGGTCGATCACCTCGGCCATTTTCGCCGCCCGTCCCGGCCGCCAGGCCCAAACCGAGGGCGCCACGTAATGCACGGTGCGGATCCCCGGCGCCGCCGCCCGCACCAGCCGCGCCACCCGCAGGCCGAAATCGGGGCTGTCGATGGTGATCAGCACATCGGGCGCCGCCGCCACCACCGCCTGCGCGGTCTGCGCGATGCGGCGCTTGAGCGCGCGATATTTCGGCAGGATCTCCCAGATGCCCATCAGCGACAGCTCGGACATGGGAAACAGGCTGGTCAGCCCCTGCGCCGCCATCGACTCGCCGCCGATCCCGGCGATCTCCAGCCCCGGGTCCAACTCGCGCAGCCCGGCGATCAGCGCACCGCCCAGCCGGTCGCCCGAGGGCTCGCCCGCGATCAGGAACGCCTTCACGCGGCCACCTGCGCGGACTCAGCGGTTTCTTTCTGGCCCAAATACCCGGTCACGCCCGTGCCCACAGGAACACCCCCGCCGCCTTGGCCGCGGCGATGGTCGCCCCGCGGTCCAGCAGCAGAACGCCGCCGGCCTGCCATGCGATCCCGGCCAGCCCGGCGCGGGCGGCCTGCGCCACCGTGTCGGGGCCGATGGCGGGCAGGTCGATGCGACGGTCCTGCCCCGGCTTCGGCGCCTTGAACAGCACGCCGCGCGCGCCCTCGGGGCGCGGACGCAGCCCCTGGTGCAGGGCGGCGAACTCCAGCATCGCCTCGGTCCCCGGCAGGGTCTCGAACGCTAGGCACAGCCCCTGCACCACCACGCAGCCCTGCCCGATATCCAGCGGCCCGGTCACCGACAGGATCGCGGCGGCGCGGGCGGCATCCGCGCGGTCGGCGGCCGAAGGCTCGCCCGCCAGCACCCCTTCACCGGGCACCAGCGCGGGGCAGATCGCATCGACGCCCACGACCTCGAGCCCCCAGTCCTCGAAGATCGCGATCACCTCGCGCAGCGCGCCGTCGTCGCCTTGCTGCATCGCGGTCAGGATGCGGGGGACCAGCGCGGCGGTGCGGGGGTCGAACATCTCGGGTTCCAGCCGCGGGCGGCGGATCGCGCCGGCAAAGACCACCCGCGCAAACCCCTCGTCCACCAGCCGGTCGAGCAGCGGCACCAGCCGTTCAAGCCGGAAGCTTTCGGCGGCGATCCCCGGGGGCAGCGCGGGGGGAAATCCTTCCAGCGCCAGCACCAGCGGCGGGGTCCCGGCGTCACCCAGCGCCTGCGCCACCACCCCCGGCAGCACCCCGTCCCCGGCGAGGATCGCGGTTTTTGCCGCGCCGCTCATTTCGCGGGCGGGCGCAGAAAGCTGCGGTCGCTGGGGCCGAGGATGAAGTCCAGCACCTCGCGCTCCATCGCGGTGACCTCGCCCCCGGCACGCAGCTGCGCGGTCTCGCGCAGCGATCCCGACGCCAGCGCCGCCAGCAGCTCGCGCAGCGCCGCGATCTCGGCCCGGCTGGCGCCGCGGCGCTTGAGCCCGACCAGGTTCAACCCTTCGAGCTGCCCGCGCGGCCCCGACACCAGCCCGTGCGGCAGCACGTCGGCGGTGACCATGCTCAGCGCCCCGATCATCGCGCCGCGGCCGATGCGGACGAACTGGTGCACGCCCGACAGCCCGCCGACGATCACCTCGTCCTCGAGCACGCAATGCCCGGCGATGGCGACGCTGTTGACCAGGATCACGTGGTTCCCGATCCGGCAGTCATGCGCGACGTGGCTTGAGGACATGAACAGCCCGTCGTCGCCGACCTGGGTCAGCCCGCCGCCGCCGGCGGTGCCGGGGTTCATGGTCACGTATTCGCGGATGCGGTTGCGGGCGCCGATCACCAGCCGCGTGCGCTCGCCCCCGAACTTCAGGTCCTGCGGCGCCTGTCCGATCGAGGCAAAGGGAAAGATCACCGTGCCCGCGCCGATCTCGGTCTCACCGGCGACGACGACATGGGATTTCAGCTCGACCCGATCGCCCAGCCGCACCTGAGGCCCAACATGGCAGAAGGGCCCGATGCGGACCCCCTGCCCCAATTCGGCCCCCGGCTCAACGATGGCCGAGGGGTGAATCTGCGTGTCAGCCATCGGCCGCGTCATTCACGGCCATCATCGCGGTGAACTCGGCGCTGGCGCAGACCTGCCCGTCCACCTGCACCTCGCCGGTGAACTTCCAGATCTTGCCGCCGGGCCGCTTGACCTTGACATGCAGCTCGGCCACGTCGCCGGGCTGGACCATGCGGCGGAACTTGCAGTTGTCGACCCCCATGAAATAGGTCAGCAGCCGCTCGTCGATGTAGTTGCGGGTGATGCCCACCACCACCGCGGCGGTCTGGGCCATCGCCTCGACCAGCAGCACGCCGGGCATCACCGGCTGGTCGGGGAAGTGCCCGGGGAAATGCGGCTCGTTCGAGGTCACGCATTTGATGCCCACCCCACCCTCGAAGGGCACGATGTCCTGCACCCGGTCGATCATCAGGAACGGGTAGCGATGCGGAATGATGCGCTTGATCAGGGCCAGGTCGGCGGTGGTGTAGGGTGCGGGCGCGCGCTCTGGCTCGGCCATTCTGTCACTCCGGGATGTTTTGGATGTGCTAGCAAATGCGCTTGAGCCTTGGCAAGCTGGCCCCGGTCAGCCGGGCCGCCCGGGGGCGGGGTTCCGCGCGGCCCGGATGGTCGAGGACGACAGCGGACTCATCGGCCCGTTGATCATCACCCAGGCCGGCGCCGGCGCCTCGGCCAGCAGGGGCGCGCGGGCTTCGGGCAGCCGCGCCTGCCACAGGATCCGCGCCGCCCGCGAGGTCCGCGCCGGCGTGCGGGTGCCCGGACGCGCGATCACCCCGATCGGCACCTGCGCGGCGATCCCGCGCCAGCGGTCCCAGCGGCTGAACTGGATCAGGTTGTCCGAGCCCATCAGCCACAGGAAGCGTACCCCCGGCCAGCGCGCCCGCAGCGCGGCGATGGTGTCGGCGGTCCAGCGCGTGCCCAGCTGCGCCTCGATCCCGGTGACGCGGATGCGGGGGTCGTGGACCAGTGCCCTTGCGGCGGCGATGCGGTCGGGCAGCGGCGCGGGGCCGTGCGGTTTCAAGGGGTTGCCGGGGCTGACCAGCCACCACACCCGGTCCAGCCGGAACCGGCGCAGCGCCATTTCGGTGATGTGCAGATGCCCGGCGTGCGGCGGATCGAACGAGCCGCCCAGCAGCCCGATCCGCTGCCCCGGCAGGGCGATCAGCGTGTCGCCCGTCCCGGCCCGCATCTCACTCGGCCCCGCCGGGCCCGGAGGGAGGGCCAGAGCCCGCGGGCGGCAGAGCCGGCGCGGCCTCCGCGCGGGGGGCAGAGTCGGCACCCAGATCCGGCGCATCGGTGGCTGCATCCTCCGGTAGCGGCGCCGGGTCAGAGGCGTCAGTGCCCGCAGCCCCCGGCGCGGGCACTACCGAGGATGCCGTTCCGGGCGCTTCATCGACAGGCACAGCCGCAGGCGCCGCATCCCCCGGCACCGTCGCAGCCGCGGCCGCCGGGTCCGCCGTTTCGCCCAACCCCGCCGAGGAGGCCGGTTCGGCCGATTCATCGTCAAGCACAGCCGCGGGCGCCGCATCCTCCGGCGCAGTCGCGGACCCGGGGTCAGCGGCCGCCCCGTCCGCCCCCGCCGCCGTGTCGCGGCCGGCGGCGGAATCGAGGTCCGTCTCGGACCCCGCCGGCGCTTTGTCCTTCTCGGCCTCGGCCTGTGCGCGTTCCTGTTCGGCCTGCGCCTTCAGCGCGGCGGCGATGATCTCGCGGCCGTCGCCCAGCTCGGCGTTCAGCGCGGCGATGGCATCGTCGGTCACGTCCACCCGGTCGTCGGCGATCAGCACCATGCGCTGGTCCAGCATCACCAACGCCCCCCGCGCCACCATCACCCGCCCCAGCACCGGCGCCGCGGCCTGAAAGAAGATGGCGCGGTCGCGTTCGGCGGTGTCCGACAGCGCCTCGCGCGCCTCGTCGCGTTCGCGGCGGATCGCCATCACCCGCTCGTCGAACTCGGCGGCGCGGATGCGGAACTCCTCGGGGGACAGCCGGGCGCGGGCAGCGGTCAGCGCGTCCTCGTCGGCGACCAGATCGGCAAAGGCGCGGTCGTTGTCGGCGGCAACCTGGCGCGACTGCGCGGCAAGCTCTGCCTGCGCGCGCATTCCCCAGCGGGACTGCCGGTAAAGCGCCTCTTGATCGACGATCACCACCGCCAGCGCCAGCGGGTCCTGCCCCGGCGCGGCCGGGGTGGGCGCCAGCCGCAGCGGCGTGTCGGCGGCCCTGTTCGGGGCGGCGGGCACGGGCGGGGCCGCGGCGGGGCCGGCAAGGTCGCTGGCCGCACCGCTCAGCCCCGGCGCATCCGTGGCTTGCGGGGTCTCGGCGCGCGGGACCGGGCGCGTACCGGCCGGTTCCTGCGCCGCAAGCGGCGACGCCGCCAGCAGCAGCGCCGCGATCAGGGGCGCACCCGCCCGCCGCAGCCCCGCCCCGCGCATCAGAACCGCGTGGTGATGGACAGGTCGAACGACTGGTCCCGGTCGTAGTCCTCTTTCTTCACCGCCTTGGCAAAGTTGAACCGCAGCGGCCCGATCGGCGTGGTCCAGAACAGCGAGGCCCCGACCGCGGCGCGGATCTTCATGCTGTCGTCAACGGGGTCGGTGCCGGTCCCGCCCATGGTGTTGTCCAGCCCCCAGATCGACCCCGCATCGGCGAACAACCCGCCCGAGATGCCGTATTCCTCGGGCACGCCGATGGGGAATTGCGCCTCGGTCCGCAGTGCCCAGAAATAATTGCCGCCCAGGGCGTCCCGATAGGGCGCGATCAGGTCGCGCGGGCCGAAACCGTTGGCCTCGAACCCGCGGATGCGGCCGGTGCTGCGGAAACGGTCGGTGATGCGGCTGTCCTCGTCGCCCAGCATGTGCAGGGCCCCGGCCTCGAACTCGGCCCGCAGGGTGACTTCCTCGCGCCAGGCGCGGCTTTCGACCCCGGCCAGAACCGTGGTCGTCACCGATTCCACGTCGCCGCCCAGCCCGGCGAAATCCTGGCTGAAGCGCAGCTTGTAGGCGGTCAGCGGGTCGATCCCGACGATGCGACTGTCATAGCCGTAGCTGTAGCCAAGCGCCGAGGTGATCCGCTCGCCCTCCTCTCGCACGAGGATATCGGACGAGCCGATATCCTCAACAAGGTCGATCGGCGTCACGTCGAACAGCTTGTCCTTGCTGATCCGATAGCGCAGCTCCAGCCGGCCGTTGTCGCTGACCGGGAACTCGACCCCCGAGGACAGGCCGATGCTGCGGGTATTGTAGCGCGCGTTGTAATAGTCCGAGGTCCGATACCACGCCGAGAACCGCGCCCGCAGGTCGCGCCCCAGGAAATACGGTTCGACGAAGTTGAAATCGAAGCTGCGCGAGCCGCTGGCGGTGGAAAAGCCCAACTGCACGGTCTGACCGCGGCCAAGGAAGTTGTTTTCCGACAGCGAGGCGTTGAAGCCGACGCCCGCATCCGCGCCGTAGCTGGCGCCGAAGCTCAGCGAGCCGGTGGGCTGTTCCTCGACGTTCACATCGACGATGACCTGCTGCGGCGTCGAGCCAGAGCGGGTTTCCACCTGCGCGTCGCTGAAATACCCCAACGCCCGGATCCGTTCGGCCGAGGCCCGGATTTCGCGCGGGTTGAAGGGGTCGCCCTCGACGGTGCGGAACTGGCGGCGGATCACCTCGTCCAGGGTGGTGGTATTGCCCTCAATGTCGATCCGCTCGACGAAGATGCGCGGGCCGCGCACCAGTGCCAGCGTCAGGTCCAGCGTCTGGTTGCGCATGTTGCGGGTCACCCGCGGCTCGACCGCGACGAAGTTCAGCCCCTGCTGCAGGGCCAGCGTCTCCATCCGCTGGATGGTGTTTTCCACGGCCGAGGGGCTGTAGACCTGCCCGCGGCGGACCTTGTTCTGCGCCTGATAGGGGGCGACATCCAGGCCCGGGATCTCGCTGACCACCGCGACATTGCCGAAGCTGTAGCGCGGGCCTTCGTAGATGTTGTAGGTCACGAAAAAGGCGTCGCGTTCGCGCGCGACCTCGGGGGCGACGGCCTGCACGCGGAAATCGGCATAGCCGCGCGAGCGGTAGAAGTCGGTCAGCAGCTGTTCGTCCAGCTGCATCCGTTCCGGCGCGAAGGTGTCGCGGCGGACAAAGGCGCGCAGCAGCCCGGCCTGCTTGGTGGACAGCACGTCGCGCAGCTTGCGATCGGAAAAGGCACGGTTGCCGGTGAAACCGATGCGCTCGATCTCGGTGACCTTGCCCTCGCGGATCTCGAACACCAGGTCGACGCGATTGCCGGACCGGCGGATCACCCGCGGATCGACGCGGGCGGCATAGCGCCCCTGCGAGGCATAGGCCGCGGCGATGGCCTGCGCGTCCTGTTCCGCCATGCTGGGCGAAAACACCCGGCGCGAACGCGACTGCACCACCTCGGCCAGCTGGTCGTCCTTGATGCGGCGGTTGCCCTCGAAATTGACGATGTTGATGACCGGGTATTCGCTGACCCGGATGATCAGCGTGCGGCCCTGCGGGACGATCTCGACCGCCTCGAACAGCCCGGATTGCTGCAGCCGCTGCTGGGCATCGTTGAGATCGCCCAGCGACAGGTCGGCGCCGCGGCGCAGGTTGGCCAGCGACAGCGCGGTCTCGGCATCGACCGTCTGTGCGCCCTCCAGCCGCACCTGGTCGTAGACCGCGGCACTCGCCGCGCCGGCCACGCCCAGCGCCGCGGCAAGCACCATCGCCGGGATCGTCCCCGCCGCGCGCGCGCGGGCCAAAGCCGCGCCCCTCATCCGATCCGTCATTGCCTGCCCCTCGCGTCAGCGTCCGGCGCCGGTTTTCCGTTCGCCATTTGCGGCAGGATTAACCCCGCACGGGGGGAGCTGTCAAAGCAAACCCGGCAGAAACGGGGGCAATCCGGGCCTGGCAGGTCAGCGGCAGACGATATCGTTGGTCAGGCCGAACACCATCAGCGTCAGCACCAGCGCCATGCCGATGCGGGTCAGGATGTCCATCGCGCGTTCGGAGGGGGGGCGGCGGGCCACGGCCTCCCATGTGTAGAACAGCAGATGGCCGCCATCCAGCACCGGGATCGGCAGCAGGTTCAGGAACCCGATCCCCGCCGACAACAGCGCCACCAGCCAGAAGAAATTGCCCGCCCCGGCGCTGGCGGCATCGCCCGCCACCTCGGCGATCGAGATCGCGCCCGAGAGGTTGCAGCGCCCGATCTGCCCGGTGATCATGGCGACGATGCCGGTCAGCGAGCCCCAGATCACGTCGCGGGTCTGGCGGGCGCCGATGGCCAGCGCCTCGACCGGGCCGGGGGTGCGGGTGGCGGGGCGGAAATACCCCTCGCCGCCGGTGACCCCGATCAACCAGCGCTTTTCATAGCCGCCGTCCGCCGTGGGCAGGTCCTGTTCGCGCGGGATCAGGGCGAAATCGGCCTCGCCCACGCCCGGACGCCAGACGCGCAGGGCCACGGGGCGGCCCGCTGCGGCCTCGACCGCGGGGCGCAGCTCGGTGAAGCGGGCGATGGGGCGGCCCTCGACCGCCAGCACCACGTCGCCCGGGCGCAGATCGGCGGCCGAGGCCGCGCTGCGCGGGGACACCCCCGAGATGCGCGGCGGCGCCGGGTCGGGGGCGGTCACGGTGATCTCGGCCCCGTTCCGGCGCACGGTCCAGTCGTGGCTGGGCGCAGCGGGCAGCGTCTCGGGCAGGGCGAACAGCGCCGGCCAGTCGGGAACGGGGTGGCCGGCGATGGCGAGGATCTCGTCCCCCGGTTGCAGCTGGTTCACCACCCCGGGCGGGGCTTGCAGGATCTCGCCCACCTCCAGCCGCTCGGTCGCCAGCCCCTGCCATGTGATCACACCCGCAAAGACCAGCGCGGCGAGGATGAAGTTGAACACCGGTCCCGCCGCCACCGTGGCGAACCGCGCCCACAGCGGCGCGCCCCCCAGCGTCTGCCGGGCCAGCGCCGGGTCCACGGTTCCGTCACGCGTCGCGCTGGCGACATCGGCGTCGCCCAGAAACCGGACATAGCCGCCCAGCGGGATCGCCGCGATCTGCCAGACCGTGCCGCGGCGGTCGCGCCAGGCCACCAGCTTTGGTCCGAACCCCAGCGAGAACACCTCGGCCCGGATCCCGCACCAGCGGCCGACGATATAATGGCCGTATTCATGCACGCCGACGATGATCGACAGCGCCACCACAAAGGCGACGACGGTCCAGGCGAGCCCGCCGGTCTGTGTGATCACAGCCTCGATCATGCGGCGGCCCGCCAGTCGGCGGCGGCGCGGCGCGCGGCCTCGTCCCAGGCCAGCACCTCAGCCAGGCTGGCGGGGCTGCGGCCGAACCCCGTCTGCCCGGCGGCGCGGTCCAGCGCATGCGCCACCGCGCCCGCCATGTCGGTAAAGCGGATGCGCCCGGCGATGAAGTCGTCCAGCGCCTGTTCCTTGGCCGCGTTCAGCACCGCCCCGGCGGCGCCGCCCTGCGCGATCACCTGCCGCGCCAGCGACAGCGCCGGCCAGCGCGCGGCGCAGGGTTCGCGGAAGGTCAGGCTGCCCTGCCGGGCCAGATCCAGCCGCGGCAGCGGCAGTTTTTCCCGCCGGGGCCAATGCAGCGCGTGGCCGATGGCGTGGCGCATGTCGGGCGGGCCCAGATGCGCCAGCGTGCCGCCGTCGGCATAGGACACCAGCGCGTGCACGATGGATTCGGGATGGACCAGTACCGCGATCCGCTCGCTCGGCAGGCCGAAGAACTCATGCGCCTCGATGATCTCCAGCGCCTTGTTGAACATGCTGGCGCTGTCGATGGTGATGCGCTGCCCCATCACCCAGTTGGGGTGGGTCGAGGCCTCGGCCACCGTCGCCGCCGCCAGCCGCTCGAGCGGCCAGTCGCGGAAGGCGCCGCCCGAGGCGGTCAGGGTCACCAGCTCGATCCGGTCGAGGTTTTCATTCTCAAGGCACTGGAACACCGCGGAATGTTCGGAATCGACCGGCAGGATGGTGGCGCCGGTCCGCGCCGCCTGCCCCATCAGCAGCCGCCCGGCGGTGACCAGGCTTTCCTTGTTGGCCAGCGCCAGCGTGCCGCCGCGTTCCACCACCCGCAGCCCGGGCGCCAGCCCCGCCGCGCCGACGATGGCCGACAGCGACCAGTCGGCCGGGCGGTCCGCGGCCTCGGCAATCGCCTGCGCGCCCGCCGCGGCCTGAACGCCGCTGCCCGCCAGCGCCGTGCGCAGCACGGGCAGCAGGGTGTCATCGGCGATCACGGCGATTTCCGCCCGCAGCGCCCGCGCCATCTCGGCCAGCCGCGCGACGTTGCGGCCGCCGGTCAGCGCCACCGTGCGCCACGCCGCGGCCCCGCCCGAGCGGATCAGCAGGTCAAAGGCGTTTTCCCCGATCGAGCCGGTCGCGCCAAAGATCGAGACGCTGCGCATTCAGCCCCCGATTGCCGGCAGCAGCCCCGCCAGCGACAGCAGCGTCGCCAGCCCCAGCGATCCGGTCATGGCGTCGAAACGGTCCATCAGCCCCCCGTGGCCGGGGATCAGCTGCGAGCTGTCCTTGACGCCCACCCGCCGCTTGATCCAGCTTTCGGCAATGTCGCCCATCTGCCCGGCAAAGGCCAGAATCGGGCCGATCACGATGACGCTGGCGGGGGCAATGCCTGTGATCACAAGCAGAAGCCCCAGCACCGCGGCGCCGATCCAGCCGGCGGCGGTGCCGCTCCAGGTCTTCTTGGGACTGATGGCGGGCCAGAACTTGGGGCCGCCGAGGGTCCGGCCGACGAAATACCCCAGCACGTCGGACAGCACCACGATGGCGACCACCCATAGCGTCGCCGGCAGCCCCGCCATGGCGCGCAGCCACAGCACGCCGAACGCCGCCAGCATCATCGCCAGCGCGATCCCGGCATAGGCGCCACGCAGCCCGGGGCGGGCGGCGGCCGTCCCTGCGGCCAGCGGCACCAGCAGCAACAGCGCCGCCGCGGGGCCCAGATACAGCGCCGCCGCCATCGCCGCCGCTGCCGCCAGCGCGACCCCGGCCACCAGCCGCGGCGCGGGGGCGGGGACGGCAAGCCGGGTCAGTTCCCAGATCAGCCCGCCGACCAGCGCCGCGATTCCGGCCCCGGCCAGCGGCAGCGGCAACAGCAGCAGCGCCGCCCCGGCCAGCAGGATCACGATGCCAGAGCCGATCCGCGCCGCCAGGTCGCCCCAGCGCCCCTGAGCCCCGGGCGCGGTCATGCCGCGCCGAAGCGGCGCTGGCGCTGGCTGGTCCGTTCAAGGATCTCGGCCAGGTGCGCCGGCGAGAAATCGGGCCACAGCACCGGGGTGAACTCATATTCCGAATAGGCCGCCTGAAAGGGCAGAAAGTTCGAGATGCGCGTCTCTCCGCTGGTGCGGATCACCAGATCGGGATCGGGGTGGCCGGCGGTATCCAGACAGGCGGCCAGGTCCGCCTCGGTCGGCTGGGTGATCTCGCCGCTGGCGATGCGCGCGGCCAGGCGCGTGGCGGCGCGGGCGAGTTCATCACGGCCGCCATAGTTGATCGCCACGGTCAGGTTCAGCCGCGTGTTGCCGGCGGTGCGCGCCTCGATCCCCGCCATCAGCGATTGCAGCTTGTCGTCCAGCCGGGCGCGCCCGCCGATAAAGCGCAGCCGCACCCCTTCGGCCGCCATGGCGTCGGCCTCGCGCCGGATATAGCGGGCAAAGATGCCCATCAGCCCCAGCACTTCCTCGGTCGAGCGCTTCCAGTTCTCGGTCGAGAACGCATAGAGCGTCAGCCAATTCACCCCCAGATCGGGGGCGGCGCGGACGAGTTCCTTGACCCGTTCGGCCCCGCGGCGGTGGCCGACCAGCCGCGGCCAGCCGCGTTCGGTCGCCCAGCGGCCGTTGCCGTCCATGATGATGGCGACATGGCGCGGGCGCGCCATCGTCCCCCCGGCAACCGGCACGCCGACCGTCGCGGCTTCGGCGGCCATGGATCAGACCTGCATGATTTCGGCTTGTTTCGTTTCGAGCGCCTTGTCGACCTCGGCGATCATCTTGTCGGTCAGCTCCTGCACCGAGGTTTCCCAGAATTTCTGGTCGTCCTCGGACATGCCCTTGCCCTTGGCCTTCTTGATCTGGTCCATGCCGTCGCGGCGCACGTTGCGGATGGCGACGCGGGCGCTTTCGGCATAACCGGCGGCGACCTTGGTCAGCTCCTTGCGGCGTTCCTCGTTCAGCTCGGGGATCGGCAGCATGATGATGGTGCCGTTCAGCTGCGGGTTGATGCCCAGCCCGCTTTCGCGGATCGCCTTTTCCACCTTGCCGACCATCGCCTTGTCCCAGACGTTGATCGTAACCATCCGCGGCTCCGGGACGTTGACGGTGCCGACCTGGTTGATCGGGGTCAGCGAGCCATAGGCGTCGACCATGATCGGGTCGATCATGCTGGCCGAGGCGCGCCCCGTCCGCAGCGAGGAAAATTCGTGCCGCAGGCTGTCCATCGCGCCCTTCATCCGGCGCTCCAGATCGTCGGTGTCGATCTCGATCTCGTCGGCCATGGTTCCCTCTTCAATCGTTTCCCGGTGCTATAGCCTCTTCAACGGGCGCTTGTATAGTTCCGCACCCGTCTACCACGGGATTCCTTTCAGAATGATTACACGCGCCGCAAGAACTTTCGGGCCGCGATCTCAGCCGTGGACCCGCGTATAGGTGCCCTTGCCGGCAAGGATGCCGCAGAACCCGCCCGGCTCGTCCAGCGAGAACACGATGATCGGCAGGTTGTTGTCCCGCGCCAGCGCGATGGCCGAGGCATCCATCACCCCCAGGTGCTTCTGCAGCACCTCGTCATAGGTCACGTTGTCATAGCGTTTCGCGTCGGGGAAACGGGCCGGGTCCTTGTCGTAGACCCCATCCACCTTGGTGCCCTTGAAGATCGCCTCGCAGCCCATCTCGTTGGCGCGCAGCGTGGCGGCGGTGTCGGTGGTGAAATACGGGTTGCCGGTGCCGGCGGCAAAGATGCAGATGCGCTTTTTCTCAAGGTGGCGGATGGCGCGGCGGCGGATATAGGGCTCGGCCACCTCGTCCATGCGGATGGCGGAAATCACCCGCGAATGCAGGCCCTTGGCTTCCAGCGCGGCCTGCATCGCCAGCGCGTTCATCACCGTGGCCAGCATCCCCATATAGTCGGCGGTCGCGCGCTCCATCCCCTGCGCGCTGCCCTGCAGCCCGCGGAAGATGTTGCCGCCGCCGATCACCATGCAGATCTCGACCCCCAGCTTGTGGACCGATTCCACCTCGTCGGCGATGCGGGCGACGGTGGGCGGGTGCAGCCCGTAGCCCTGATCGCCCATCAGCGCCTCGCCGGAAATCTTCAGCATCACGCGCTTGTAGCTGGCGGCGGGCTGGTCTGCGGGCTGGTCGGGGGTCTTGCTTGACGTATCGTTCATGTGGTGTTCCCCCGGTTTCATCGCCCTGTTTCGCTGGCGCGCAAAATGGCCCAGATAGAGCGCATGATCAACACTGGCCCCGATGTCATCGACGCAACGACGCCCGCCGGGCTGGACCGGCTGCTGGCCGGGATCGACCCCGCGCGCCTGGTGCTGATCGCGGGGCCGACCGCGGCCGGCAAATCGGCGCTGGCGCTGCGGATCGCGCAGGAAACCGGGCGCGCGGTGGTCAATGCCGATGCGCTGCAGGTCTGGTCGTGCTGGCGGGTGCTGACCGCCCGCCCCTCGGCCCGGGACGAGGCCGCGGCCCCGCATCTGCTTTACGGCCATGTCGCCCCGGGACGCAGCTATTCGGTGGGCGACTGGCTGGCCGAGGTGGGGGCGCTGCTGGCGACCGGCCGCGGGCTGGTGATCGCCGGCGGCACCGGGCTTTACCTGTCGGCGCTGACCCGGGGGCTGGCGGTGATCCCGCCGGTGCCGCCGGAAATCCGGGCGCAGGGCGACTCCTGGCTAGCGCGCGATGGCGGGCTGGCCGACATGATCGCCGCACTGGATGCCCGCACCCGCGCAGGGCTGGACCTGCGCAACCCTGCCCGCGTCCAGCGCGCGTGGGAGGTTCTGGCCGCGACCGGCCGCGGCCTTGCCGACTGGCAGGCGGACACCCCGCCGCCGCTGGTCGCGCCCGAACAGGCGCAGCGTTTCGTGCTGCAGATGGACCGCGACGTTCTGGCCGGGCGCATCGCCCGCCGCTTCGACGCGATGCTGGACGAGGGCGCGCTGGACGAGGTGCGTGCCATGCTGCCCCGCTGGGATCCCCGCGCGCAATGGGCCCGCGCTATCGGCGCGGCCGAGCTGGCCGGGCATCTGTCCGGCCGCCTGACCTTGGCCGAGGCGCGCGAGCGCGCGGTGATCGCCACCCGGCAATATGCCAAGTCGCAGCGCATCTGGTTTCGCAACCGGATGCGGGATTGGACTAAACTCCTCGTCTGAGCGGATTTTTACAGATTTTTCGCAGGATCCTTGCGCAGGACGGGTTCCGTTTCCTGCCAAGCGCGTTAAACATTTATTAGAGTTTTGTCTTTTATGACAGGGCGAGTTTCAGTCACGCAGGCAGGTCGATGTTCGCCCAGGCACCCCGTCCCGATCCGGAACTCCAGCCGCCTGCAAATTCTGCGGGGGTGGCGCCTGCGGGGGTACCGCTGCCGGACCCGGCCAACCTGCCGCGGCCGACGGCGCCGCTGCGCCCCTATGCCGGGCGGCCGCTGCTGCCCGGAAACGGGCTGCGGCTGCTGCCGCTGGACAGTTTCGCCTGGGGCGGACCGGCCGGCCCGGCCCGGGCCCGGCGCGGCCGGACGCGGGGCGATCACTGCCTGATCCGGGTGACGGCGGGCACGCTGCGGATCACGCTGCCGCGCGGGCCGGTCGATCACGGCGCCGGCAGCGTGGTGTTCATCCCCGCCGGCACCGCCTTTGCCGCCGAGCCGCAGCCCGGCATCTGCGGGCAGGTGCTGCTGATGCCGCGCGACTTGGGCGAGCGGCTGGACCTGCCGCTGCCGAACCGCGTCGTCGCAACCTTGGCGGATTCGGCGGCGGGCGATACGCTGTCGGCGGATCTGCGGGCGCTGGCGCAGCGGCTGGACGACCCCGAGGGGATCGCCGCCGGGCTGCGGCTGGGGCTGATCGCCGGCTCGCTGCGCCGGATGGTCCCGGCGGGGGCCGAGCCCGGGCGGCGGCCGCCGCCGGACATCGACGACCGCCAGCTGGTGGCCGCCTACCGCGAGCTCGCGGCGCGCGAGCTGGGCCGCGGCCGCACCGTCGCCGACCTGGCCGAGGCGCTGGGGGTCAGCGCCGCTGGGCTGGACGCCGCCTGCCGCCGCCACCGCGGCTGCTCGGCCCTGGCGCTGCTTTATGAGCTGCGGCTCGAACGCGCGACCACGGTCCTGCGCAGCACCGACCGCCCCCTGGCCGAGATCGCCACCGAGCTGGGCTTCACTGGCACCGCCCACCTGATCCGCAGCTTCATCACCGCCACCGGCCGCACCCCGGAAAACTACCGGCAGATGGCGCGAGCAAGCTCTGTGGCAGGCTGAGGCGGAGCGCCCCGCGGCCCCGCCGGACGGGGGCTGTCCGCCCCCGCGAGGCCTGCGGCCTCTTCCCCCGAGGATATTTGAGAACCGCCCGAAGGAGGGGGTGAGGCTATGATCGGGCAGGTTGCGGGGGGCGGGTGCGCGTGTGGGGCAGCTGGGAGGAAACGGTGGTCCAGCAGTAGATGCCGGCGCGGCAGGCGGGCAGCGGGGGGCGGCGGCCGGCCAAGAGAAAACAACGGTGCAGGGAAGGTGAGAACAATGCGTGACAGCGCATTGCAGCGGCGCGATGGCCGGCGCTCCCGTGCGGCCCTGCACCCGTCGTGCGGGCCCCGATAGCGACGGGGCAAGAATCTCCGGCAGCGCCGCACTCTGGCTCGATCCGTACCACGGTCGCCCTCGGCCTGCTCCGAGGTCTGCTTCCCCTCGTTCCCTAAGCCCCATCGTCACGACGACTTTCTGGGAGGAAGCGGCACGAACACCGTGTGGCGGCGCCTTGCGGAGCAGGCCGATGGCGTGCGCCGCAGTGCAGCACTGCACTGGTTGCGCGGGACCGGGAGAGCGATGCGGCGGGGTCTCCGGCACCTTGGCTCAGTCCGCGGCGCGGTCGCCCTTAACATGCTTCAGGTTTCGTCCTCCTGGCCGCAGAACAGCACCGCCGTGGCGAATTCCGTTGGAGGAAACAGTATGAATGAAACAGTATGAATATATTGCGTGACAGCGTATCGCGAAGCGGCGACAGCGCACATCCCCGTGCGGTACTGCACCCGCCGCGCCGGACCGGACAGCGGCGCGGCGGTTGCCTCCGTACTGTTTCGAGGCTTGATCTTCCCTGCCGCAGTCCCACCGCCGAGACGAAGCCTCGGAAGAACCTGCACGGTTATTGCGTGAGGACCCTTGGCGCAGCAGCGATGATGAGCGCCCCCCGTGCAACAGTGTCCGGTCGCACGAGACCGGACAACGGCGCTGCAAATCCACCGCCCCAGCCCCACTCAATCCTCGTCGCCCTCGCTCTCCCCCTGCTCCGAGGCATCGGCCCTGCCCCGGAACCCCAGCGCCACGACGAATTTTTCCGAGGAATCGGACCGGCTGGCCGGCGGCTTCACGTTCGCCACCGTGGTGAAGTTGCGCTTCAGGATTGCCTGCAGCCCTTGTTCCGCACCACCGGCCAGCACCTTGGCGATGAAGCTGCCGCCGGGTTCCAGCACGTCAAAGGCGAACTCGGCCGCCGCCTCGACCAGCGTCACGATGCGCAGATGGTCGGTGCCCTTGTGCCCGGACGAGGCCGCCGCCATGTCCGACATCACCACATCGGCGCGGCCGCCCAGCCATTCCTTGACCCGCTCGTCCGCATCGTCGGAAAGAAAGTCGAGCTGATGGAGCTCGGCCCCGGCGATCGGTTCGACCTCTTGCAGGTCCACCCCCAGCACCCGCCCCTGCGGCTTGCCGCGCGCCTCGCCCAGCGCATTCACCCGCGCCACTGCCACCTGGCACCACCCGCCGGGCGCGCAGCCCAGGTCGACCACCCGGGCGCCGGGTTTCAGGAACCGGTACTTGTCGTCCAACTCGATGATCTTGTAGGCGGCGCGGCCGCGATACCCCTCGCGCTTCGCCCGCGCCACATAGGGGTCGTTCAGCTGCCGTTCCAGCCACA
Organism: Paracoccus sp. SJTW-4; assembly: GCF_047716885.1. Taxonomy (NCBI): domain Bacteria; kingdom Pseudomonadati; phylum Pseudomonadota; class Alphaproteobacteria; order Rhodobacterales; family Paracoccaceae; genus Paracoccus; species Paracoccus sp. SJTW-4. The sequence continues at coordinate 1,341,334 of NZ_CP136681.1, forward strand.
GGGTCGAGGACAGCTTGCGCCCCTTGGCGGTCTTGACCCGCACCCGCAGGTCGCGCTGCCCGCGCCCGGAACTGCCCTTGCCCGCGCGGCTGCCGCCGGCGCCGCCGCGCCCGCCTGCCGTCCCACTCGAACCCGCCGCCATCATGCCACTCCCATCAGCCCGTCCGAGGCCAATACCCCGTCGCGCACCATTTGCGAATAGAGCAGCCCCTCGCGCAGGCCGCGGTCGGCCACCGACAGGCGGCTGGTCGGCCAGACCCGCATCAGCGTCTGCAGGATCGCCGCGCCGGACATGATCAGGGCGTGACGCTCGCGCCCGATGCGGGGGTCGGCGCGCCGACCCTCGGGGCCCAGCGCCAGGTAGTTGTGGATCACCCGGTCGATCTCGACCGAGGTCATGGACAGCCCGTCCACCTTGGTGCGGTCATAGCGCTTCAGCCCCAGATGGCTGGCGGCGACGGTGGTGACCGTCCCCGAGGTGCCGATGATCTGAAAGGCGTCGTCGGCGCGCACCCCGGTAATATAGGGGGCGAAATCCTCCAGCATCTGCTCGAACTGCCAGCTCATCAGCGCGAACCGGGCCGGGTCGTCGCTGACATCGGCAAACTGGTCGCGCAGCGTGGCCACGCCCAGCGGCACGCTGATCCAGTCCACCACCCGCGCATTTCCGGCCGCGCCATCGGGAAAACCATCGGTCAGCCGCATGATCGCGCGCGACCGCAGCGCCGGTTCCACCCCGCGCAGGTCGATCCAGACCAGCTCGGTCGAGCCGCCGCCGATATCGACGACCAGCAGCTGCTCGGTCTGGGTGTTGACCAGCGGCGCGCAAGAGATCACCGCCAGCCTTGCTTCTTCCTCGGCGGCGATGATTTCCACCGGCAGCCCGGTCTCGCGCCGAATCATCCGCATGAAGTCGCGGCTGTTGCGGGCGCGGCGGCAGGCTTCGGTCGCGACCAGCCGCATCCGACGGACGCCGTGCTGCTCGATCTTGCGCCGGCATACCTGCAAGGCATGAACCGTCCGCGACATCGACTGCCGCGAAAGCCGGCCGGACGCCTCGAGGCCAAGCCCCAGCTGGACCGGCTTCGAGAAACTGTCGATCACCTGGAACTGACCACCCGAGGGGCGGGCAATCAGCATCCGGCAACTGTTCGTTCCCAGGTCGAGCGCGGCATAAAGCGCACCGTCGCCGGGCTTGCGGGTGTCGGCAGGCAGGGCCTTGGGGGCCGGGATTGCGTCCGCACCCGCGGGACGCCTGGGCGTCATCTGCAACGCCCTCCGAAATCGTGTTGCCTTGAACCTAATCGGGCGGCCGGACCGGATCAAGGGCGCATCGCGTCCCCGTGTTCCGTCCGCCGCCTTGCCCGCCGCCTTGCCCACCGGCTTGCTTGTCAGCCCGGGCCGCTTCGCCTAAGCCAGCGGCAGATCGCCTTTCACAGCCAGCGGGGGATGGCCCATGATCGTCATCGCAGCCTTCGTCCTGGGCGCCATCCTGGGCGACATGCGGGCGCGCCGGGCCGGCGGCAATGGCAAGGACCGGCTGCAATATGCCGCAGCCCATGCGATCGCCTTTGCGGTGGTGGGGCTGTTCGCGACCATCCTGATCGACCGCTGGCTGCGGGTGTAGGGCGGTGTTCCGCCCGTTCCTCGATTCGCTGCGCCGCCACGGGGTGCCGGTCACCCTGCGCGAATGGCTGGACCTGATGGCGGCGATGGACGCGGGGCTGGCCGGCTGGTCGGTCGAAGAGTTCCACGGCCTGGGCCGCGCCATCCTGGTCAAGGACGAACGCCACGTCGACCGCTATGACCGCGCCTTCGCGGAAAGCTTTTCCGGGCTGGAGACGGTGCCGCTGGAAGCGCTGGTCAGCGAAACCGCCCTGCCCCGCGAATGGCTGGAGAAGCTGGCCGAAAAGCTGCTGACGCCCGAGGAAATGGCCGCCATCGAGAGTTCGGGCAGTTTCGAGGCGCTGATGGAAAAGCTGCGCGAGCGGCTGGCCGAGCAGCAGGGCCGCCACCAGGGCGGCAACAAATGGATCGGCACCGCCGGCACCTCGCCCTTTGGCGCCTATGGCTACAACCCCGAGGGCGTGCGCATCGGCCAGGCCGAATCGCGCCATCGCCGCGCGGTCAAGGTCTGGGACAAGCGCGAGTTCCGCGACTTCGACGATTCGGTCGAACTGGGCACCCGCAACATCAAGGTGGCGCTGAAGCGGCTGCGGCAATGGGCCCGCCACGGCGCGGTCGAGGAACTGGACCTGCCCGCCACCATCCGCGCCACCGCCGACCACGGCTATATCGACGTGCAGACGCGGCCGGAACGCCACAACGCCGTCAAGGTGCTGCTGCTGCTGGATGTGGGCGGCAGCATGGACGACCATATCCGCGTGGTGGACGAGCTGTTCTCGGCCGCGCGGGCCGAGTTCAAGCATCTGGAACATTACTACTTCCACAACTGCCTGTATGAAGCCGTGTGGAAGGACAACCGCCGCCGCTGGGACGAGACCATCCCGACCTGGGACCTGATGCACCGCTATGGCCGCGACTGGAAGGTGATCGTGGTCGGCGACGCCTCGATGTCGCCCTACGAGATCGTGGCCCCCGGCGGCGCCAGCGAGCACTGGAACCCCGAACCCGGCGAGCTGTGGCTGCGCCGCCTGGCCGAGACCTGGCCCGATCACGTCTGGCTGAACCCGGTGCCGCAGCAGCACTGGCGCCATACCCCGTCCATCGGCATGATCGCCCGCATCTTCGAAAACCGGATGCTGCCGCTGACCCTGCAGGGGCTGACGCAGGCGATGCGGGTGCTGGGCTGATCCGCAGTTGATCCCGCCCCGGCCAGTGCCCAGATTGCCTGCATGAAGCTGCTGCCGCTTATCCTCATCGTCGCCTACGCCGTGGCCATGTGGCTGTTTTCGGCGTGGCGGCTGCGCCAGCAGCTGACGCAGAACTCGACACCGCTGAACGACCCGCGGCTGGCCTCGGCGCTGGACCGGTTGGGGCGGGCGATGGGGCTGGGGCCGGTCCGGGCGCATGTCTATGAGATCGCTCCGGTGAACGGCTTGGCCGCGCCGGACGGAAGGGTGTTCCTGACCCGCGGCTTTCTGGACCAGCTCGACGCCGGCAAGGTGACCGAGGCCGAACTCGCCTCGGTCATCGCGCATGAGCTTGGCCACGTCACCCACGGCCACGCCCGCCGGCGGATGATGGATTTCGCCGGGCAGAATCTGGTGCGCACGGTGCTGGCGACGACCTTTGGCCGCTTCATCCCCATCATCGGCCCGTGGCTGGCGATGCTGGTCGCCTCGGCGCTGGCGGCAAGACTGTCACGCGAGGACGAGTATGAGGCCGACGCCTTCGCCGCCGCGCTGATGGTCAAGTCCGGCTTCGGCACCGCGCCGCAAAAGGCGCTGCTGGCGCGGCTGGGCCAGTTGACCGGCAGCAGCGGCCGCCCGGTCGCCTGGCTGGCCTCGCACCCGCCGATCGAACGCCGCATCGCCGCCATCGAGGCGCTGGAGCGCCGCTGGCAACAACAGCAAGCCTGACCCGTTCTTCATCACCCAAATATCCCGGGGGAGTCCCGCAGGGACGGGGGCAGCGCCCCCTGCACATCACCGCAAGAGCGGCGGCCCCGCAGGCGCGTGCAGATCCTCGACCCCCATCCGCAGCCCGGCGCCGATCCGATGCGCCAGCGCCGACCACGCCTGCGCGGTCTCCTCGGGCAGCAGCCGGGCCAGCGTGGCGTCGAACAGCGCCAGCCAGTCGCGGAAATGCTCTGGCCGGACATCGCCCGCCGCCCGGTGCACCCGCATCGGATTGCCGTCATAGACCCGCTGGAACAGGATCGCATTGCGCCAGAAGGCGGCGATCTTTGCCTCATGCTCGGGCCAGTCGGAGACGTGATTGGCAAACACCGGCCCCAGCACCTCGTGCCGGCGCACGGCGCCATAGAACACGGCGACCACGCGGTCGATCTGCTCGGGGGTGACGGGAAAACGGGGCGGGATGCTCATGCCCCCTATCTGGCCCCGGCGCGACGGCAGCGCAAGGACGTGCCATCCGGGCGGACAGCGCAGATCCTCGACCATGAGAACAATATCTTATGCGAACCGGGTTGCAGCGCTCCTCGACGCAGCAGAATCCGCCTCGTGCCCCGGAAGGCCGCCGACAATGGAGCTTCAGGTCCAGCAGACCAGAGAGCAAACCTTATCATACGACTAAGTTGTTGATTTTATGGTGCTGTGAGAGAGGATTGAACTCTCGACCTCTCCCTTACCAAGAAGCGGGCCGGGCGTATCCGCCCGTCTCCGGCGGACTCCCGCCATAGTAGAAATCACTTTATTTGCAGGTACTTGACGGCTATACTCGTCTCCGGTGGTAAAGGCCCGTAACGCCGAATAGTCCACCGATCCGTTACCCCGCCGTTACCCCGGAGCCTGCGCATGAAGAAGAAGCTGACGGAGATTGCCGTCCAGAAGTTCGCGCCCGAGGCCGGGCGGCGGCTGGAGGTATTCGACGCCCTGACGCCGGGGCTTGCGCTGCGCATCACCGAGGCGGGCAAGAAAAGCTGGTCGGTGATGTATCGGGTCGCGGGACGGGGCGACGGCGGGAACCGGGGACCGCTGCGCCGGATGACCTTGGGCGCATATCCCCTGATCGACCTGAAGGATGCCCGCGAACGCGCGCGGTCGGCGCTGGACCTTGCCGACCGGGGCGACGATCCCGCCGACAAGCGCCGCGATGAGGCGCGGGCGAAGGGCGAACGGGTGTTCGAGGTGATCTGCGCCCGGTTCATCGAGCTTCACGCGAAGGCCCATACCGTGAAGTGGAAGGACACCGAGCGGCTGCTGAACACCCTCGTCGTGCCGGTCTGGAAAGGCAAGCCCATCGACCAGATCGACCGGGCGACGGCGCACGAGCTTCTGGACGACATTGCGATGGAACAGGGTGCGGGCGCGGCGCGCGAGGTCCGCAAGCATGTCACCAAGTTCTTCAACTGGTCGGTGGACCGGGGCCTTCTGGTCGCCAGCCCCGTTGCCGGGATGCGCCGCCCCGAGCTGGGCTATGCGCCGCGCGAACGGGTGCTGTCGATGGAGGAGTTGAAGGCGGTCTGGGAGGCGGCGGGGAAGATGGGCTATCCCTTCGGCCCGATGGTGCGGCTGCTGATCCTGACCGCCCAGCGCCGGGCCGAAATTGCCGAGTTGCAGCGCGGATGGTTGTTGTCCGGGCAGGAGGCGTTCGAGGTTCCCGCCAGCCACTACAAGACCGACCGTCCGCAGGTGGTGCCGCTGTCGGCCCCCGCGCTGGCGATTGTCGAGGCGCTGCCCAAGTGGAACAGCGGGGAATACCTACTGTCCACCACGGCGGGCAGGCGTCCCGTCTCGGGCTTCTCCAAGGCCAAGGCCCGGATCGACAAGCTGTCCAAGGTCGAGGAGTGGACCCTGCACGACCTGCGCCGCTCCGCCGCGACCCACATGGCCCGGCTGGGCATCCCGCAGGAACATATCGAACGGGTGCTGGGCCATGCGATTGAAGGCGTGGCCGGAACCTACAACCGCTACAGCTACCTTGCCGAGAAGCGGGCGGCGCTGGACATATGGGGGGCGCAATGGGCGTGACCGAGGAGAAGCCGCCGGTTCTTACGGATGAACAATGGGCGCAGTTGCGCGAAGCGGTCGCTCGCGGGGAGGAGGCGGAACAGCAATTCAGGGATGGCGAGGCTGTCACCGTAAGACTGTCCAGCTTTAAGCGAGCAGGCGACGATATGCGGCTGTCCGCCGCCGAAAAACGGACGCTGGATGAATTGCGGGCGATCCGCAGTGCGCTGGCGGGGGTATCGGAAGAAACCCGTGCCCTGCTGGTGGATCAGCGTCAATCACCGAACCGTTGGCTGGATCGTGTCGATGAGTGCATCGGCGTTTTCGACACGGCTTCCGACTTCTCTCTCATTGGGGATGAGCTTGTGTCGGCGGGGAAATTGTCCCAAGAGCAGGCGATCAAAAAGGACTTCTCGCCCGCTGGGCATCCACACCCTTATGGGCGATATGAAGCGGTGGTGTTTCTGACAGAGATTTGGAAGCGGCACTTCAAGCTGAAACCCGAAACAAAGGTGCCGCGCGGAGCTTACCTCAACAAATCAAAAGGATCGACGAACTACTACAGGTTCAATGGCTTCGTGACGTTCCTCGGCGAGCACCTGATGAAAGTTGATCGGAATTACAAGGCCGATCATATTGAGGCGCTGGCGCTGCAAGAAGGGGAACCAACCTCCAAACGGACGGACCTTGAAGCTGCCTGCTACTATGCTTGGTTGACGCTTGGGAAGTTATACGAATAGGCCGCGTCCGGCGCGGTCAATAACCCTAATCTACGTTCACGGTCATTTCTCCGATTATCCCCCCAGATGCCTGCGTATCCGGGGATAAACGATGACCGCCGACACTTTGCTGACAATCGAGGAGGTTGCCGAGCGCACCCGCCTTTCCAAGCCCACCATCTACAAGCTGATCCGTCAGGGACAATTCCCGCAACAGCTTCGCCTCTGCGCCAACAAGGTCGCGTGGCTTGAACGCGAGGTCGCGGGCTGGATCAATGCCCGCGCGGAAGCGAGGGTTGCCGGATGAAGGACGCCCCGACCTGTGGGCAGGCCGGGGCGCAGGGGGATCACAACGCTGAACGAGACAGCGCTATCCTACCTGATCCTGCCAGCGCGACCGAACAGAAAGACTTGTTGTCGGCGCTTCGGCTCCTCCATCCCGAGGGGCCTTGGCATGTCAGCGCCAAGCATTCCGGCGGCTTCCGGGGCAAGGTGCATCGTGACGCGGACGATGCGGCGGATTGGGCGCTGGCCCAGAACCGCGACCATAACACCTATGTGTCGATTGCGGCGCTGCGTCCCGGCTTCCGGGGCGACAAAGCCAGGAAGCAGGACGTTGCCGCCGTTTCGTTCCTCTGGGTAGACCTTGACCCGAGGGCGGGCGAGCCCATCGACAGCGAGCGGGCGCGTCTCCGTGGGCTGCTTACCGACCGCCTGCCCGCAGGGGTGCCGCCGCCTTCCGCCGTGATCGACAGCGGGCGCGGCTTCTGGGGCCTGTGGCGGCTGGCCGAACCCGTGGTGATGCCCGATGCGGATGCGCCGGGCTGGGATACGGCGCGGGCTTCTGTCGAGGATCGCAACCGGGGCCTTGAATTGGGCTTCGGGGCCGATGCCTGCCACAACATCGAACGGGTGATGCGCCTGCCCGGAACCGTGAACAGGAAGCCGGGCGCGGGACCGGCACGCATAGTCGCGGCGACTGGCGCGGTCTACCGGCTGACCGACTTTCCGGCGGTGCCCGACCCGAAGGCCGCGCCTGCTGATGCGCCGGTTGCCGCGCCAGCGGTCGGTGTCGATCTTGCGGCGCTGCCCGTGCCCGACCGGCTGCGCGCCCTGATCGTGAACGGCTGCGATCCCGATGAGCCCCAGCGCTGGCCCAGCCGGAGCGAGGCCCTGTTCCATGCGGTCTGCGGCATGGTCCGGGCCGGGTGCGACGATGAGGTGATCCTTGGCGTGATCCTTGACCGCGATCTTGGCATCAGCGGCCATGTCCTTGCCCAGAAACGGCCCGAGACTTACGCCCGGCGGCAGGTCGCCCGGGCGCGGGCCGACGCTGACGATACCTTCGACTGCGACAAGGAGGGGCGCCCCCTCGCCACGTCGCAGCGCAACATCCGTGTTGCCTTGCGGCGGCTGGGCGTGACGCTGCGCCATGACGAGTTCTCGGGCCGCGATACGGTCGAGGGGCTGGACGGCTTCGGACCGGCGCTGGACGACGCGACCGTGAATCGCCTTTGGCTGCTGATTGACGAGCGATTTCAGTTCCGGCCCGCCCGAGAGTTCTTCCTGACCGTGGTTGCGGACGCCGCCCGGCTGAATGCCTTCCATCCCGTCGCGGAATATCTGGCGGCGCTGCGCTGGGACGGAGTGCCCCGGATCGGGCGGTGGCTTGCCGAATATGGCGGCGCGGTGGACATGCCCTATACCCGGGCCGTGGGCGAGCTTGTTCTTGTCGCTGCTGTGCGCCGGGTGCGCAGGCCGGGCGTGAAGTTCGATGAGATGCTGGTTCTTGAATCCCCGCAGGGCACAAACAAGTCCACGGCGCTCAAGCTGCTGGCCGTCCGGGATAGCTGGTTCACCGATGACCTTCCGCTGAACGCCGAAACTCGGCGCGTGATCGAGGCGCTTTCCGGCAAGTGGATTGTCGAGGCGGGCGAGTTGAAGGGCCTGAAGAAGGGCGGCGCTGACCATCTCAAAGGCTTCCTGTCCCGGACCCACGACAAGGCCCGGATGGCCTATGACCGCTTGGAACGCGAGGTGCCGCGCCAATGCGTGATCATCGGAACGACCAACGACAGCCGGTATCTGCGCGACACGACCGGCAACCGCCGGTTCTGGCCGGTGGCCGTGTCGGGCTTCGACCTTGACGCCCTGCGCCGCGACCGGGACCAGCTCTGGGCCGAGGCGGCAGCGCGAGAGGCCGAGGGTATGCCGATCCGGCTTGACCCTGCACTCTGGGACGAGGCAGCGGCGGAACAGGATGCCCGGCGGGTGGAGGATCCATACTTTGAGCGGCTGCATAGTGTACTCGGGGAGGCTGGGGATGGGAAGCTGCGGGGCGAGGATGCGTGGCGCATCGTCGGGAAGCCTTCCGGTCAGCGGACGCAGGACGACAACGAGCGGCTGGGGGACGCGATGCGACGGCTAGGGTTCGAGCGGGCCAAGCGTCGGTTCGGCGGTCCGAACCCCGAGTGGTGCTATGTGCGCGGTGATGGCGCAGTTCGGATCGTTCCCGAGTTCGGGCCGGATGGCGAGCTTCTGGGCGTCTATGCCGAAGGAGACGGGTGGCGCGACCCGTTCTGACGGGGGGGCGGGAACGGTGGAAAAAGGCGGGAACGGCTAAGTGTCTGGTTCCGTGGCCGGATTGCCCATCGTTCCCCCCGTTCCGGCCCGTTCCCCATTCTCCCTAGACCCCCTGCGGCCCGTCGCCCCCGAGCCCATAGAGGCGCTTTCCCTTCCGCCTTCCCGCTCCTTTATCCCTTTGAGGGGGAACGGGGGGAACGGAGGATATAAGGCTGGCGGGGACTGGACTTAGGCGGTCCCCCCGGGGACGGAACGGCTGGGGGACGGTCTGGGGAACGCGGCGCGGCGTTCGGTGATGCTGATTTCTGGGCAGGGGGGACATTGCACCACACGTCCTGCGACCATGCAAAAGGGGACTACTGGTCCGCAGCCCACCCCGGAAGGGTCCAGCGGGTGCACAGATCGAAAGTCCATCCCCGCTGGGCTTCGACAGACCTGCCCGGAGCCACCCCGAAGTCACCCCCAGGCCGATCCTCTAGGGGGGTTTACTTGCGCCCAGTGTTCACGATATGTTCCAATTATGTGGGGTATCCAGATACCACACTCCAACATCGAGAAATGGAGCACGACATGACCGCCTTCGCCACCCTTGACCCGACCTGCTGGACCTTCGCCTTTCACCCTTCGCTGGCCGATGCCGAGGCGGCGGCGGACGCGAAGGATCACCTGATCGCGCAGTCGCCCGAATGCCTGTCCGGCCTCACCGCCGCCGAAGGTGCCGCCCTGTTCGCCGCGACCGCTGCCCCCTTGGGCATCGCGCCGGTGAAGCGGTTCGCCAGCCGCGACGTTGCCGCCCGCCGCATCTGGGAAAACCTCGTTGCACTCTCCGCTGCCCCCGCTGTGCCGGAGGCTGCCGCCGAACCCGCGCCCCAGCCCGCCGTCCAGCCGAAGGCGAAGGCCCAGCCCTCGGCACAGAAAACGCCGCGCGGGATGACCGTCGCGCCGAAGGCTGAGGCGCGGGCCTGCCGGGCGGGGACCAAGCAGGCGATCCTCGTGGACCTGCTGTCGCGCCCCGGCGGCGCGTCGATGGCCGAGCTTCGCACCGCCCTCGCCCCGTGGCAGGACAGCACGATCAAGTCGGGCCTGTCTTGGGATATGGGCCATCAGAAGGGTTATGGCATCCGCACCACCCATGAGAACGGCTATCAGCGCTGGCTCGCCACCGATTATGAAGGCATGGGCACGTTCCGCGCCGACAGCCACCCCGACGATGTGAGCGAGGCGGACAAGGCTGCGCTCTTGGCCGACAACCTCGCCAACGGCTACAACCCGGCGGAGTTGTTCGCCGTCTATCACCTCGTGCTGCCCGAGGGCATGAAGGCCCCGGTCCCGCATACCGGCATGATGATGGAGGCGGCGGAATGACCGGGAAACGCAGTATCCGCCGCACCGTCCGGGGCAGCCTCTGCGGCTACATCGGGCGGCGCTTCTGGGCCAACTTCGGGGAGGCGTTCGACCCCGCCGCCGAACGGCGCGCGGCGGAATGGCTCGCCGGTCGCGGCAACATGGCCGACAAGATGCAGGACTTCATCCCCGGCATGGTCGAGGGCCAGGTGGAGTTCTTCCATGTGGCCGAGGACGGCGCGGTGATGCGCTGGTGGATCGTGCCCGGTTCCTATGGCCCGAACAGCCACGGCCCGGCGGCGGACCATCCTCTGGGCCGCAACCCCTCGCCGGGTTGGTATTGGCGGGGCGGTGCGCCGGTCGGCTGCGATCCGAGGGAGCTGGACCTGTGACCCGCCGCGCCGCCCTGTATGCGAGGGTATCGACCGCCGACCAACACACGGACGGCCAGATCACCCGCCTCCGCGAAGTTGCTGCCCGCGCGGGCTGGACCATCGCCGCCGAGCACGTTGAGGTGATCAGCGGCGCGGCCAAGACCCGTCCCGAGTTCGACCGCATGATGGCCAGCGTCCGCCGTCGCAAGGTGGACGTGATTGCCGCCGTGGACCTGACCCGCCTTGGGCGAACCACCATCGGCCTCATGCACCTGCTTGACGATCTTCGGGTGGCGGGCTGTGACCTGTATGTTGATCGGGAAGCCCTCGACACCACCACGGCGGCGGGTCGGATGATGTTCACCTTCATCGCCGCCATCGCCGCCTTCGAGCGTGAGCTTCTGATCGAACGCACGAAGGACGGCATGGCCGCCGCCCGGGCACGAGGGTCGCAGATCGGTCGCGCCCCCGCCGGTGAGGGCATCATCGCCGCCATCCGGTCCCTTCGCGCGCAGGGGATGGGCATGGACCGCATCGCCAAGACCCTGAAATGCGGGAAGGGCCTATCGCAGCGCGTTTGCCAAGAGTTCGACAAGGAGGCCGCCAATGCCTGATCCACTGGACCAACTCCCCGCCTGCCGCGTGGTGGATAACCGTGGCAAATCCATCTACCGCGTCGGGGCCAAGGGCCTCAAGATTGTCGAGGAGCTTGCCGCCAGAGGGTGCAACATCACGACCATCGCCCGGGCACTGCGCATGTCGCGGGACAGCTTCATCGCCGTGCGACGCAGGCAGCCCGAGGTCGAGGAAGCATACATTCGCGGCCTTGCGGTCGAGCATGACGCGCTGGTCAGCAACCTGCGCACGATGGCCGATGACGGCAACTTGGTCGCCAACATCTTCCTGCTGAAGTCCCGCCATGCCTACCGCGAAGGCGAACCGATGGAGGTGAACCTGAACGTCAGCACCGGCGGCGTCCTCGTCGTGCCGGAACGCCTGTCGGTCGAGGACTACCTTGCCCAGAAGCGCAGCGACGGCGAGCTTGAGGGACCGGGCGAGATGATCGACGTGACGCCCGCGCTTCCTGACGATGACCACCACCCGACCGGAACCCGCATCACGCGGCGCGGGGATTGACTATGCGCGCCCTCGCCCTGCTTCTGGGCATCGCCGCCTGCGGGCCGCTGCCGCCCGACACCATCACCCCGACCGAGGCCCGGGGCCTTGCGATGCTGCGCGATCTTCGGGCGATGGACCCATGCGAGGCCGATGCCCTCTGCCGGGAGGTCCGCTGTGGAAACACGCGCTGAGGTCTACACCAACGCCGCCGGGCTGCTGGTCCGCCTAGGCTTCGCCGCCCGGGTCGAACCGTCCTTCACAAACCCCCGGGAACCACGCCCCGTCATCGCCCTTGTCACCGACGCGCCGCCCGTGCTGATCGGTCATGCCATCTCGCAGGTCGCCGCCGATCCCGAACCGCATCTGCCGACCACATCCGCAAACGCCCGCAAGGCCGAGACAGGCGAACCGCAGTTAGCTTGGTGGGTCTGACCCCGCAACCGAACCCCCGGCGGGTGTCCGATCCGCCCCTGCGCAACCGCCCAGCCCCTTGGGCTCCGGCCTGCCGATCCGGCGACCCCCTCGCGGGGTGGCCGTCAACTGCTTGAACAACAACGAAAACCGCTCTGCGAGGCACCATCCGCGCGGTATCCTTCGGGTAATGGCGCACCAATGGTGGTGCCGCCCGGCAAAGGAGCCTCGCATGGCCGAACCGGCCCTTCTGATCCCCCAGACATCCGCCATGAACACCGCCGAAGTCGTTTCGCTGGCCGAGGTCGCGGCGAAGCGCGCCGAGAAGTTTGGCGCGCTGATCGACACGCTGGACGCCGGCATTGCCGCCCGTGCCGCCGATGCAGCCGAGGCGATGGCCCGGGCAGGCTTTCCGCCTGACCAGCAGCGCGCCGGGGCCGAAAAGGCCACCGCGACCGCCCGCGCCGAGATCACCAAAAACAGCGAGGACACCCGCTGGACCGCGCTGCGCAAGCTTAACGCGGCGGCGGACAGCATCGCCGCGACCGCGCCGCTTTGGGCCAGCCCCGTGACCGTCCTTGCCCGTCATGGCCTCGGGACGCCCGAGCGCAGCCATTTCCAGCAACAGCTTGCCGGGGCCGGGCCGGTCGAATTGACGAACATGGCGCAATTCGCCGCCGCGACCGGCAACAAGGTTCTCGGGGCCGCTCTGGTGTCGATCATCGACCGGATGCCTACCAAGGCCCGCCCGTTCAGCGCCGCCGATCTGGCCGACCGGCTGGTGGGCGAGGAGACGCGGGCGATGCAGGCGGCCATCGCCACCATCCGCACCGCCGCGCAACGGGCGCTGGTGCGCAACCGTGAATGGGAGCGGGGCCGGGCGAGCCCGCTGGACAAGATCAAGCTCGCCCTGACCACGCCGAAGGAGTGACCACATGGCCCTATTCCTGATCCACCGCCCGCGCGGCGCTGACCATCTCAAGAACCCGGCGGGCCTGCATGGCGCGCTGGTCGATGCCGCGAACGGCCCCGCCGCCATCGCCGCCGCAAACGCCCTCGCACCGGGGCTGAACGCGCCCTTCGCGGACTATACCGCCACGCAGGTCGCCGCGACCGCGCAGGGCGGCTTCGTCGCGGCGCTGATCGAGGGCGAGGTGGTGGGCACCGCGTATCAGACCCGGAGGGGCGCATGACCGATGCGGAAATCGCCTCGGGCGGATACCAGCACCTGCTGACGCCCGAGCTTCGGCTGGCGCATGAGGCGCTGCTCCGCTGGGCCGAGGAATGCGAACCGGACGGCTGGCCCACACCGGCCTCTGTCCTGCGGTTCGCGGCCTGCTACGGCGTGCCCTCGGCACCCCTCGGGGCCTTGTTCGGGCTTCTGTCCTATCGCCACGGGCGGCAGACGGCATGGGTGGACGACTTCCGCCAGCCCGGTTTCGCCCGCATGGTCGGGGCCGAGAAGTTCGGGCGGTCGGTGATGGCGTCCTACGGCATCTTCCGCGCCGCCGATGCCGTCCTGCGCCGCGAAGTCCTGCACTGATCCGCCCGCGCCGCTTCGATCTCCGGCGGCACGGGCGGTCAAGCCCGGCGCGGGCGATCCGCGCCGGGCTGCTTTGTCAGAGGGCGTGATCACGACGCCGCGTCATCAAACACCGTCGGTGGCGGGAAATCGGGTGCAGACGGGGCGCGCGGGTCCACGGCATAGAAATACCCGGACGGCCCTCTGCGCACCTGACCGAACCGGATCGAAGCAAGGGGCAGGATCATATCCAGCCGCGCCTCCTTATTCATCAGGCGGATGAACACCTGCTCTTTGCGGTTCTTCCCCCAGTGAATGGCCTTGGCATTCACCGCGCAGCCGTTGCCATACTCGTGCTCGACCACGATGCAGATCGAACCCGCCGCATCTATGCAGGCGGGGTGCCCGCTGCCGTTGGGGTTGCGGTCGAACATACGCGCCGTGGTGGCGTCGAAGTTGACAGATTCCATTGGGTAGCTCCTCGCTATAACCGGCCCAGCTGGCCGTGCAGGAGGTTTCCTATTTTATCTGTTAGATTGCTGTCAGGCTTATTCGGGACCAGTCCCGGCGGCTATTGACGTAACTCAGAAGAATGCCCGCCGCCCGCCCACGACCGGCTCCCATCGCGGCGCGGCCAGAACCAGCCCGACCACCTCGGGCGGGATCGCGGTCACGAGCGCATCGACCGCGATCCTGCCCCACGACCATGCGCGCAGCCCGTGGGCAATCTCCGCCTCAAACCCCATCATCCCGAGCGCGGCGCGGGCGACAACTAGCTCCATCATGGTTCCCCCAGTAGGCTGACCGTTAGGGGGCGGGGATAACTGGCGCGCTGTTAACGTCCTGTTAAGCAGTCCGGCAAGTCACGGAAATCATTCACACTTATCCCCGGTTTCCGCTTTACCGGCTGTGGAGCCGCCGGTTAAGACGGGGTTAATGGACCCTTTTTGTTCCTGTGGAGGCGTGGCGTGAAGCATCGGGTGACGGTGGCGAATGTATGGTGGGCCGAGGCCCAGAGCCTCGCGGAAGCGCGCGACCTTGCGCTGGCCGAGGCGGGCGCGCTGGCCCTCTCTCTGGGCTGGACGGTCGAGGCCCGTGTTACGGACCCCGCCGGGGCCTTCGCAGGGATTGCCCTTGGGCGTCCCACCGGCATCGCGGAATGGCTGCCGCTGGGCTCGCCTCGCGCGCGGGCGGCGGCTTAGTCCCCTAGTAACAATGAGCGAACACGGGTAAGACCAGACCATGATCAGACTGCCGCACCCCATCCCATATCAGGGAAGCAAGAGAAGCCTTGCGCCGATGATTGGCCGCTACATCCCTCGGGGCGTGGCGACCTTTTATGAACCGTTCGCAGGCTCTGCCGCCATGACCATTTACGCCGCCCACCACCGTTTGGCCGAGCGGTTTGTCGTGGCGGACAGTCTAGAGCCAATGGTGGACCTCCTCCGGTCTATTGTGGACGAGCCGGAACGGACGGCAGCGCGATACCGCGACGTTTGGGAGGGGCAGAGACCGGGTGAGTTGGGGTATTTTAACGAGGTTCGGGACCGCTACAACAGCAAGCGTGACCCGGTTGACCTGCTTTACCTCATCTGCCGATGCGTCAAGAACGCTATCCGGTTCAACGGTAGCGGGCGCTTCACGCAGTCGGTGGACAAGCGCCGCCTCGGGATGCAGCCCGACAAGATGCGGGGCGCGATCATGGGTGTCTCCGCAATCCTTCTGGGGCGCACGGAGTTTCGGGTTGGCGACTGGAAGGAGACGGCAGCAGACGCCGCGCAGGGTGACTTCGTATATATGGACCCGCCATACCTTGGGACTTCCATCGGGCGGGACAAACGCTATCACCAGCAACTCACGCAGGACGAGCTTTGCGAGGGCCTTGAGGGGCTGATGGCCCGGCGCGTCCCCTTCGCCCTATCCTATGACGGTATGACCGGCGGGCGGGAATACGGACCGCCGCTGCCCGCCAGTCTTGGGCTTACGCGCCTGCTTCTCCACGCGGGGAAATCCTCACAGGCCACGCTTTCGGGCCGCAACGAGGAGACGGTCGAAAGCCTATATGTCACTCCCGGTCTGGCGGAGCCTGTCGCAGGGGTGATCCGTCCCCGTGCCTTGCAGGAGAGCCTAGCCCTGTAGCAGCCGCTTGACGAGGGCGGCAACGCTCATGCCCTCGCGCGCGGCCCGCGCCCGGAGCCGGTCGAAGGTTTCGACCTCCGCGCCGCGCCATTCAATGTCGAGGCGACGGACCTCCTCAAGCGCGACATGGGTGTAAGCCTCCGGCGATGCCCAGAAACACGTCCGGCACACCTCAACATCAAGGTCTACACGGGCGTTTCGGCAGTTCTCGCAGGACCACGATTTGGCGCGCTGGCTTGAAGCGTCCAGCAGCATGTAGTCTTCCGGGCGTTCCTCGCTGAACGCAGCATCGCCCGCGACCTGATAGGGCACCCGGTGATCAATCTGGAGATAGCGGGGTTCAAGTGCTTCCTGCGTGAAAGCGTCTCGCGCGCCATATCGCGCAACCAGAAGCGCCTTGAACGCTTTCGAGAAAGGTTTGCGCCCATCAATCCGTCCCGCCCGGATGTCGTCGGGGTTGCCGAAGCGGTAGACGCCGATCTTGCGCCCCGTCTTGGCTGATACTCGATCCCGCGTCATCACGATGGGGATGCCCGCTTCCTTCACGTCCCCGGCCACCCGAGGCGGGTGGTCATAGCCGAGTTCGTTCAAGTCCTCAGTCGAGCACTCGCCATGCTTCAAAAGGAAGTCGATCAGCGCGCGGGGACGCTTGGCTGTCACCTTCTCACAAAGCGCAAGGATACGTGGATCAACAGCTAGATTCGACATGAGGTATTGATGCCACATGTTGCGCGAAGCGGGAAGCGCCCTATTGTGGCCACTGGAAGGCACAACATGGGGGTGGCCATGAGGTTCTCTGAGATATTTGGGATCGGCCTTGAGCAGCCCCAGTTGGATTTCGTTGACATTGAGCCCGACCGCGACCTGCCGCTGTTCATTGATCCCTTCGCAATCTCCCTCAAGGGGGACGCTTGGTCTGAGGCCTGCCATCAACATATATCCCACTTCTTCCAGACTGCGCTCGATCATATCCGAGCTGGGCGCGATCAGCAGGCGCGACTGATGTTGAACGGCCTCAGCGAGCCGAACGAAACCTGCCTGGGTCTATCGCGGGGCGCTCCGGCTGGGCGAGGAGTGGGCGGAAGGCAGGCGTTCGACCTGTATGAGAGCCTTGCCGCATCGCAGGCGGCGCAGAACGGATTGCTTGAAGAGCTTGCAGAGTGTGATCTGTTCATACCTGGCATCGGCAGTGACAAGATTTCCGACATAACGACGAACATCATCCGGCGACCGCTGATCGAATACACCCAACAGCAATGCGCCCTACACGGCATCGCGTTGAACGGGACTTTCCCCTCTGGGCGTTATTGGGACATGGATGCCGGGGCGTGGCGACAGGAATACGTCAGGCTCCCCATTGTGGCTCAGAAGCGTCTAATACTTGTGCCGAAGTATACGGTGCGGCGGAAGATGGCTCTGGATTCACAGGAGTTCTATTCGCACCACATCTTGAACTTCATCCAAGAAGAAGAGTTTGAGCGCCGCTCTCCCCTCGTTAGGGTGCTGGCAAGCGGCGAGCGACGGCCCCCAACCAAAAAAACACTGAAAGAGCATTTTCCCTTCTCGAAAGACTTTGTTGCGAGATTTTCGGAAGCGCACCCCGATGTGTTGGATGGCTACAAGCGATTCTATGCCCAGATCGAAGGCGCGCAGGGACCACTCCGCCATCAGGATTTCGACAGTGAGTTTGATGAGGCGATGTTTGCTCGGGCACTGGCTGCGGCGTTGCCAAACATACCGCCGGGAAATGCCGATGCCGACCGATACCATACCTTCATCATGGGTGCGCTTGAGTTCATTTTCTGGCCGAATCTGATCTATCCCAAGAAGGAACACGAGGTCCACGAGGGCCGAAAGCGCATCGACATTGTCTACACTAATGCGGCACAGGACGGCTTCTTCTGGCGGGCGCATACGGCACACAACGTGGCCTCTCGCATGATCATGGTCGAGTGCAAGAACTACAGCAAAGACCCTGCGAACCCCGAGGTTGACCAGTTGTCAGGACGATTCGGGGTAAACCGGGGACAACTCGGCATGATGCTTTACCGCACAGTTGATGACTATGAGCGCCTGTGCGCACGATGCAGGGACACAGCGCAAGATGGCCGTGGCTTCATGATTGCTTTGGGGGATGCTCAGGTGATCGAGTTTCTGGACCTGATAGCGGAAGGGCAGCGGGTTGCTATCGACGCTCGCTTGCAGGCGATCTTCAACCGCCTGATCGGCTGATTTGTGACCGCCGCAAGGGAGTGTCTGCAAGATCGACGTAGACTGGCGTAAGACTGGGTGGGGTAACACGGGGTAACGAGCACATCCCGCCGCCCCATCCACCTAACCGCCTGATTTTCTTGGAGAGGATGGTGCTGTGAGAGAGGATTGAACTCTCGACCTCTCCCTTACCAAGGGAGTGCTCTACCACTGAGCTACCACAGCCGCCTTTTTCCAGATAGCTACCCCGGACGTTACCCCGAAGCAAGCGGGCTCTGGAAAAGCCCTTTAGTTTCCGCCGCCTAGCGCCCTAGAGCCGCCCCTTACCAAGGGAGTGCTCTACCACTGAGCTACCACAGCGCCGGCTGGTCCGCCATCGGACCGTGGGGGGCGATTTAGACGCAAGGGCGCGGGGGTGCAAGGGGGTATGAGGGGAAATCCCGGTTTCTCTGTCCGCGGGGCGGCGCGGGCCATGTCCGCCGGTCCGGCGCGCTGGCGCTGGACCTGGGCGGGCGGGGCGATTAATTGGACCGGATGGACAAGGACCGTCACCCCGGCAGGACCGGCCGCACGCGCAGCAACCCCGGCGCCGACGACCGCGCGGCGCGGCAGGCGGCGGCGCTGCGGGAAAATCTGGCGCGGCGCAAGGCGCAGGCGCGCAGCCGGGCCGGGATGGCCGGCGGCGAAGACGGCGACACAGGCAGCGGCGGCGCCGCGGCGGGCAGAAACATAACGACCCCGACCACCGAAACCCGGGGCGATAGCGAGGACTGATGGATACGATTCTGGTGCGCGGCAACGGTCCGCTGAATGGCGAGATCGAGATCGCGGGCGCAAAGAACGCCTGCCTGACCCTGATGCCCGCAACCCTGCTGACCGACGAGCCCCTGACCCTGACCAACGCCCCGCGGCTGTCCGACATCCGCACCATGACCGAGCTGCTGCGCTCGCTGGGGGCCGAGGTTGCGGATTTGCAGGACGGCCGCGTGCTGGCGCTGTCCAGCCACGCGCTGACCAGCCACCGCGCCGACTACGACATCGTGCGCAAGATGCGGGCCTCGATCCTGGTGCTGGGGCCGATGCTGGCGCGCGACGGGCAGGCGATCGTGTCGCTGCCCGGGGGCTGCGCGATCGGGGCGCGGCCGGTGGACCTGCATCTGCGGGCGCTGGAGGCGATGGGGGCGGAACTGGACCTGCGCGACGGCTATGTCCACGCGAAAGCACCCTTGGGCGGGCTGCGCGGCGCGGTGATCGAGTTTCCGCTGGTCTCGGTCGGGGCCACGGAAAACGCGCTGCTCGCCGCGACGCTGGCCCGCGGCACCACCGTGCTGAAAAACGCCGCGCGCGAGCCGGAGATCGTCGATCTCGCCCGCTGCCTGCGCCGCATGGGCGCGCAGATCGAGGGCGAGGGCACCGATACCATCACCATCCAGGGCGTCGACCGGCTGTCGGGCGCCACCCACCCCGTCGTCACCGACCGCATCGAACTGGGCACCTACATGCTCGCCCCCGCCATTTGCGGCGGCGAGGTCACCTGCCTGGGCGGGCGGATCGAGCTGGTCGAGGCGTTCTGCGAGAAACTGGACGAGGCCGGGATCAGCGTCACCGAATCCGAGCGCGGGCTGACCGTGACCCGCCGCAACGGCCGGGTGAATGCGGTGAAGGTGGTGACCGAGCCCTTCCCCGGTTTCCCCACCGACCTGCAGGCGCAGATGATGGCGCTGCTCTGCACCGCCGAGGGCACCAGCGAGTTGGAGGAAACCATTTTCGAGAACCGCTTCATGCACGCCCCCGAACTGGCGCGGATGGGCGCGCAGATCGAGGTCCACGGCGGCCACGCCCGCGTCACCGGCGTCGAAAAGCTGCGCGGCGCCCCGGTGATGGCCACCGACCTGCGCGCCAGCGTCAGCCTGATCCTTGCCGGGCTTGCGGCCGAGGGCGAGACCATCGTCAGCCGCGTCTACCATCTCGACCGCGGCTATGAGAAGGTCGTGCGCAAGCTGCGCGGTGTCGGCGCGGATATCGAGCGGATCAAGGAGCGGCCTGCCCATGCCGAGTGACGCGCGTTTTGCCGATGCCGGGCCCGATGCGGCGCTGGCGATCCGGGCCGAGGATGCGGACGACCTGCGGGTGCTGGCCGCGCTGGCGCAGGATGCGGTGCTGAGCGTCGCCGACATGGGCTACGACCCGAAATCGCGCCGCTTCAGCCTGCTGCTCAGCCGTTTCCGCTGGGAGGACGCCGACTCTGCCCGCCGCGAATCGCGTCCCTATGAGCGGGTGCGGGCGCTGCTGGTGATCTCGGACGTGCTGCGGGTGCGCCATGATGGTATCGACCGCAACGACCCCGGCACGGTGCTGTCGCTGCTGACGCTGGACTGGCAGCCGGGCGAGGACGGCACCGGTCGGCTGGTGCTGGCATTCGCCGGCGACGGCGCGGTGGTGATCGACGCGGAATGCCTGTCGGTCGACCTGCGCGACGTGGCGCGCCCGCATCGCGCCGCCTCGGCACAACTGCCCCGGCATGACCCCTAGGCCGCTGCTGTGGCGGCTGACCCCGGCCGACGCCGGCCCCTGGCAGCGCATCATGCAGGGCGCGCTGGCGGAATTGCAGGGGCTGTTCGCCAGCGACTGGGCCGAATGGCTCGACCGCCCGCAGGATGAGTTCCGCGCTGTGCTGGAACGCGCCGATTGCTGGGCCGCTGGCTGGGCGCAGGGCCAGCTGCTGGCCGTCGGACGGTGGGAGGCGCTCGAGTCCCCCGGCACCGCGACGCTGATGGGGGTGTATGCGCTGCCCGCCGCGCGCGGTACCGGACTGGCTGCGGCGCTGGTGCGCCAGCTGGTCGCACGGGCCGCGGCGCAGGGGCATCACCGTATCCAGCTGGACGTGGTCGCGACCAACCAGCGCGCCCTGCGGTTTTACCGCGGTCTGGGCTTTGCGCCCACCGCCACCCCGCCCCTGCGCAACCCGCTGGGGCTGGACGAGTTGGAACTGGCGCTGCAGCTGCCCCGCCGTCTCGCCGCTTGAGCCGCGCGGGGGCGCGGGGTAACAGCGCCCAACCGCCCAGTTTTCGGAAAGCCGCGCCATGCCCGTCACGCTGAACACCGCCGACCCGGATTTCGAGCGCGGCTTTGCCGCGATGCTGTCCGCCAAGCGCGAGGATTCCGCCGATGTCGGACAGGCGGTGGCCGCGATCATCGCCGATGTCCGCGCCCGCGGTGACGCCGCGCTGGTGGAACTGACCAATCGTTTCGACCGTAACGATCTTTCCGCCGACGGGCTGCAGTTTTCCGCCGCGGACATCGACGCCGCCTGCGCGCAGGTCCCGGCGGATGACCGCGCCGCGCTGGAACTCGCCGCCGCCCGCATCCGCGCCTATCACGACCGCCAGCTACCGCAGGACACGGAATGGACCGACGAGACCGGCGCCACGCTGGGGTGGCGCTGGACCCCGGTTTCGGCTGCGGGGCTGTATGTGCCGGGGGGGCAGGCGAGCTATCCCTCGTCGGTGCTGATGAACGCGATCCCCGCCCGCGCGGCCGGGGTGGAACGGCTGGCGGTTTGCGTGCCGACCCCGGGGGGAGAGATCAACCCGCTGGTGCTGCTGGCCTGCCGCATCGCCGGGGTGGACGAGATCTGGCGCATCGGCGGTGCGCAGGCCATTGCCGCGCTGGCCTATGGCACCGAATCCATCCGGCCGGTAGACAAGATCACCGGCCCCGGCAATGCCTATGTGGCGGCGGCCAAGCGGCAGGTGTTCGGTCGCGTCGGCATCGACAGCATCGCCGGCCCCTCCGAGGTGCTGATCATCGCCGCGGGCGCGCAGAACTCCGACTGGCTGGCGCTGGACCTGCTGGCGCAGGCCGAACACGACGCCGACGCGCAGGCGATCCTGATCACCCCCGATCCGGCGCTGGCGCAGGCGGTGGCCGCGGCGGTGGACCGCATTCTGCCCACCCTGCCCCGCGCCGAAATCGCCGGGGCCAGCTGGCGCGACCACGGCACCATCATCCTGACCCGCGACCTTTCCGAGGCCGCGGCACTGTCCGACCGCATCGCGCCCGAGCATCTGGAGTTGTGCGTGGACGACCCGCAGGCGCTGGCTGCGCAGGTCCGCCACGCCGGCGCGATCTTCCTGGGCGCCTGGACGCCCGAGGCTGCGGGCGATTACGTCTCGGGGCCGAACCACGTGCTGCCCACGGCACGCTCGGCGCGGTTTTCGTCGGGGCTGTCGGTGATGGATTTCGTCAAGCGCAGCACCGTCTCGGCGTTGTCGCCCGCGTCGCTGGCGACCATCGGCCCGGCCGCGGTGCGGCTGGCGCTGTCCGAGGGGCTGTCGGCCCACGCCCGCTCGATCGAGGCGCGGCTGGAAACGCTCAACCGCGGTGCCTGACGGTTTTCGCGCTTGAAACCTTGCCCGCTTGCGGGAATCGTGGCGGCGCCGGCCCCGTGCCGGCCAGAACAGGAACAGCCGAGATGTCCACCGATCGCCTCATCCGGGTCGAGATCGACGATTCCGCCCTGCCCCCGGCCACCCCCGAGATGGAGCAGGAGCGCCGCGTCGCCATCTTCGACTTGCTCGAGGACAACAGCCTGACCTTGCCCGGCCGCGCCGGCCACGACGCGCCATCCGGCCCCTATGCGCTGCAACTGGCGGTGCGCGACCGGCGGCTGGTGTTCGACCTCAGCTCGGAACTGGGCGAGCGGGTGGCCGAGTTCCACCTGTCGATGGGACCGTTCCGGCAGGTGGTCAAGGACTACTTCCAGATCTGCCAAAGCTATTTCGACGCGGTGAAGCGCCTGCCCCCCGCCCAGATCGAGGCGATCGACATGGCGCGGCGCGGCATCCACAACGAGGGCGCAAGGACGCTGCAGGAACGGCTGGAAGGCAAGGCCGAGATCGACATCGACACCTCGCGCCGGCTTTTCACCCTGATCTGCGCGCTGGTGTCGGACTGACCTCGATGCTGCCCGGCAAGGGGATTCCGGCCGGCTTTCCCGGGTCGGTGCTGTTCTGCTGCGATCACAACGCCATCCGCTCGCCCATGGCCGAGGGGCTGATGAAGAAGCTTTACGGGCGCAGCGCCTATGTGCAGTCGGCGGGCGTGCACAGCGACATGGAAATCGACGGCTTCACCATCGCCGTCTCTCACGAGCTGGGCATCGAGCTGTCGCGCCACCGCGCCCGCAGCTTCGACGAGATGCGCGACTGGGGCGACGACCTGGGCCAGTTCGACCTGGTGGTGGCGCTGTCACCGGCCAGCAAGCATCAGGCGCTGGAGCTGACCCGGCATTACCACCTGGAGGTGGAATACTGGCCGATCATGGACCCGGCCGGGCTGACCGAGGTGCGGGCGGAAAAGCTGGCGCTCTACCGGCAGTCGCGCAACCAGATCCTGCGCCGGATGCTCGACCGCTTCGGCCCGCCGACCGAGCCCGACGGCATCGAGACCGTGCGCCGCGCCCTGCCGCAGGACCAGCTTCCCCACCCCTGACGCGTCGGGCGGCGCCCGATCCTCGGTGCGTCCGATCTTCTGTCCGGAAGTATGCTGGGGGCTTGCGAGCGCCCGGAAAACAGTCCGGTGGATTGTTTTCAGCAAGCAAGGCCACGGCAGTGGCCGCAGGCCGGGTGGCAAAGCCCCCTCTTTACCCCGCCCAGCCCAGGAAATTGCGCAGGATCCGCAGCCCCAGCGCCCCGGATTTCTCGGGGTGGAACTGCAACCCCACGATATTGTCGCGCGCCACCACTGCCGTGACCGGCCCGCCGTGATCGACCGAGGCCACCAGATCCTGCGCCCGCGCGACGTTGAACTGCCAGCTGTGGACGAAATAGGCGTGTGCGCCCTGCGCCACCCCGGCCAGCACCGGGTGCGGCCGGTGAACCCGCAGCTCGTTCCAGCCCATATGCGGCACCTTCAGCGCCGGATCGGCGGGGGCGATGCGCTCGACCCGGCCATGGATCCAGCCGAAGCCGGGGGTGGGTCGGTATTCCAGCCCCTCGTCGGCCAGCATCTGCATCCCCACGCAGATGCCCAGGAACGGCACGCCGCGGCGGATCACCGCGTCCTCCAACGCCTCGGCCATCCCCGGAACCGCGTCGAAGGCCGCGCGGCAGGCGGGAAACGCCCCGTCCCCCGGCAGCACGATGCGGTCGGCGCCCGCGACCTCGGCAGGGTCGGCGGTCACCGCGACGCTGGCGTCCCAGTCACGCCCGGCCAGCGCCACCGCCTTGGCCGCCGAATGCAGGTTGCCGCTGCCATAATCGATCAGCGCCACCCGCATCGGCTAGAGCGCCCCCTTGGTCGATGGCAACGCGTCGCCGATGCGTGGGTCGGGCTCGACCGCCTCGCGCAGTGCCCGCGCCACCGCCTTGAAGGCCGCCTCGGCAATGTGATGGGCGTTGAAGCCGTGGATCAGGTCGACATGCAGGGTGATGCCGCCATGGGTGGACAGCGCCTGGAAGAACTCGCGCACCAGTTCGGTGTCGAAGCTGCCGATCTTCTGCGCGGGGAACGGCACGTTCCAGACCAGGAACGGCCGCCCGGACAGGTCCAGCACCGCGCGGACCTGCGCGTCGTCCATCGCCAGGTGGAAGCTGCCATAGCGACGGATGCCTCGCTTGTCCCCCAGCGCCCGGGCCAGCGCCTGCCCCAGCGCGATGCCGCAATCCTCGACCGTGTGGTGGTCGTCGATATGCAGGTCGCCGGTGGCTTTCAGCTCGATGTCGATCAGCGAGTGCCGGGCCAGCTGGTCGACCATGTGGTCGAAGAACCCGACCCCGGTCTGGCTGTCCGAACGGCCCGAGCCGTCCAGGTCCACCGCCGCCTGAATGTCGGTCTCGGCAGTCTGGCGCGCGACCCGGGCGCGGCGGGCGGAAAGGGTGGCGGTGTCGGACATGGGCGCCTCATTCGCTGGGAACGGCCCCGCTTAGCGCGAATGGCGGCGCGGGCGCAACGGCGCGGGTGTGGGTGGGGCTCTGCCCCGGGGCCTTTGGCCCCTCCCCGGGATATTTGGGACCGCCCGAATCCTCAGGCCAGCCACAGCCCGGCGCGTTTCAGGCGCTTGCGCAGCGCGCGTTCCGGGGCGCGCGGTGGATGGGCGGCGCCGAGGGGGCGGATGAGGCGGCGCCCCTCGCCGCCGGCAAGCAGGCGTTCAGCCGGTTCCCAGCCGGCCAGCAGAGGGGCGATTTCCGGCTGGGCGGCGATGGATTCAAAGGTCGCCAGCGCGGGTTCGGGCGCCAGCGCATAAAGCAGCGGCAGGTTGCGCCAGTGCCAGGTGATCTCGCCGTCGAGCCCGGCCAGTTCCGGCCCCGGGCGGCCGCCGCCGAGGCTGTGGATCACCAGCGGCAGCACCACCTGATCCAGCCACGGGTCCAGCGATTGGCAGGCGAGCGCCTCGCCCGGGTCGTCGCGCACCGCCACCGCCCAATCGTGGAAGCGGCGGTGGAACTCGGCCGGGTCGGCGCCGAAGAACCAGCCGGCGTTGAAATAGAGAAAGCGTTCCCAGTGATCCTGGGGCTGCGACAGGTCCAGCGAGCCGTCCATGCCGAGGCCGAAGCGATCGTAGAGCGAGCGCCAGATCGAATCGTAATCGTGATGGTAAGGCGGCGGCTCGGGCCAGGTCCCCTCGCGCCGCATCGAGGCCGAGGGGCGGGCGAAATCGAACGCCACCGCGTCCAGATCGCCGGTGACCAGCGTGTCGCTGTCCAGAAACAGGAACGGGCGCGAGGGGTCGAGCAGCGCCAGCGCCTCGATCTTGTTGCCGTGCGGGTAGCTGCGGCCAAAGCTGCGGGCGTGCAACGGCCGGATCTCGGCCCCCAACGCGGCCAGCGCCGCGCGCGCGGGGGGCGAGATGCGCGGGTCGGTGCCGTCCCAAGCGCCGCCGGGCTGGGGTTCCGCCACGATCAGCCGGCCGCGGAAACCTGGCGCATTGAGCCGCAGGCTGGCGGCAAGCATCGCCGCCTCGCGGTCGATGCCGCCGCCCTGCGCGACGATCAGGATGTCGAATTCGGGGGGGCGGACGGGATCATGCGCGGATCTGCGCGCCTGCCGCTCGGCCAAGCGCTGCGCCTTGCGGACCGCGCGTTCCGCCTGGCCTCGGGTCGGAGGGAGGATTTGCAGCGCGTCGCTCATCGGCCGTCCTGCGCTTGTGCGGCGAACACCATCGATCTTGCGAGAGAGGATGGTGGGCGACCCTGGAATCGAACCAGGCATGGGTCTCCCCGGCGGAGTTACAGTCCGCTGCCGCACCTTGCAGCACGTCGCCCGACGTCCGGGGTGATTATCCTCGTGCAATCGCAGGGTCAAGCGCTTTCCCGCGCCGCCGCCCGCGCCCCCCTTGCGCCCCGCGCCGCCCCGGCGCAATCAGGCAGGCGACAGGAGAGCCGATGACCGTCCCGCCCAAAAAGACCCGCAAGCCCGCATGGGTGATCGACAAGGAACGCGCGCGCCGTGCGAGCGCGGCCGAAACCGTGTGGCTGTTCGGCCTGCATGCGGTCCGCGACGCGCTGGCCAACCCGGCCCGCAGCCGGTTGCGGCTGGTGGTGACGAAAAACGCCGCCGACCGGCTGGGGGACGCCATCGCGGCCTCGGGGATGGAGCCCGAGATCGTCGATGCCCGCGTCTTTGACCGCGAGGTGCCGCTGGCGCCGGAATCCGTCCATCAGGGGGCCGCGGTCGAGGTCAGACCGCTGGACTGGGGCCGGCTGGCCGACGTCGCCGCCACGGGCGGTGAAGGCTCGCGGCCGCTGATCGTGGCGCTGGACCGGGTGACCGATCCGCATAACGTCGGCGCAATCCTGCGCTCGGCCGAGGTGTTCGGCGCCCGCGCGGTCATCGCCACCGCCCGCCACGCCGCGCCGGAAACCGGGGCGCTGGCCAAGACCGCCTCGGGGGCGCTGGAACGCCAGCCCTATCTGCGGGTGGTGAACCTGGCCGATGCGCTGATCGGGCTGAAGGCGATGGGCTATGTGGTGCTGGGGCTCGACGGCGCGGGCGACGCCACCCTGCCCGAGGCGCTGGCGGAACTGCCCGGCCGCGCCATCTGCCTGGTGCTGGGCGCCGAGGGGCCGGGGCTGCGCGAGCGCACGCGCGAGACCTGCGACCGGGTGGTGCGGATCCCGTTTGCGGCGGATTTCGGATCGCTGAACGTCTCGAACGCGGCGGCGGTGGCGCTCTATGCGGCGACCCGGGCGTGAAACGGCTGGATGCGCTGTGGCATCGTCGCTGCACGCGCGGTCACTTTGGGGCGATCTGCGCCGCCGGCCGTTGCACGAAAGCGGTGGTGATGCGAGACAGGACGGCATGATGTCCGCTGCCCCCTTTCAGCCCCATGCCGCGATGATTCGACAGGTTTCTTTTGCCGGTCTTTCGGCCGCCCGCCCGGCCCGCAGTTTCCGGGCCCGCCCGGCGGCGGGGCGGCAGGCGCTGGCGGCGCTGGCGCTGTGGGGGCTGCTGTCGGGGCCGGCGCTGGCGCAGGCTCTGGGCGGGATGGATCCGGTCAGCCTGCGCGACGCGGGCCGCCCGGTGGGGGGAGACGCCGCGATCTCGACCCACTGGAAGGGGCACGAGTGGCGGTTTTCCAACGACGCCAACCGCGCCGCGTTCGAGGCCAACCCCGGCGCCTATGCCCCGGGTTTCGGCGGCAACTGCCCGGTCGCGCTGGCCGATGGCCAGCGTCACCCGGGCGAGCCGCAGTATTTCGTGGTGCTGAACGGCACCGTCTATCTGGCCGGCTCGGCTTCCGCGCGCGAACGGCTGCGCCGCGAGCCCGCGATCCTCGACCTGGCTGCCCGCGCGTGGAAGAAACAGTCGCGGTGACGGGCGGGTGCGAGGGCGGAATGGGCGGGGCCGGAAATATTCTCACATTCCCGTGTTCGTACATGGAACTTTGCGACAGTGATGCACATTTACATCATGAGCAGGACCACGGAACGGTCTTGTTCAGATCACTGTCCCTCGTTCCGCGACTTGCGCCCGGTCCCTGACCGGGCGCTTTTTTCTGCCTGAACCGCCAACGAGGAGACCAGCATGACCCAGCCCGATATTGCCCGCATCGCCGCGGAAACCCGCAGCATCGCCGTGGTGGGACTGTCGCCCAAGCCCGACCGCCCCAGCCACGAGGTCGCGCATTACCTGCAGAAGCTGGGCTATCGAATCATCCCCATCAACCCCGGTCACGCCGGCGAGAGCATCCTGGGCGAGACCACCTATGCCGCGCTTTCCGACATCCCCGCGGGGACCGAGGTTGACATGGTGGATATCTTCCGCCGCTCCGAATCGGTGCCCGAGGTGGTGGACGAGGCGCTGGCCGCGCTGCCGGGGCTGAAAACCATCTGGATGCAGATGGGGGTGATGCACGAGGGCGCGGCGGAAAAGGCCCGCGCCGCCGGCAAGACCGTGGTGCAGAACCGCTGCCCCAAGGTCGAGTTTCCCCGCGTCGGCGCCACCGGCCCGGCCCGCTGAGCCTGCCGCAGCAGTCCCACAACTGCGGCAAAAGGATGAAAACGGGGGCGGAAATGCATCCGCCCCTCTTTTCAAGCGCGGCGGGCGGGGTATAGTCGCGCCCATGACGCGGATCATGCACCATGCCACGACGCTTGCCGCCGGCGACCAGCCGGGCGCGCGCGCTGTCGTGAATCTCCGCGGTCTGCTGCTTCTTACGCTGCGCTGAGCGGGTCCGCCGGGCCGCCGCTCAGTTTGGCACAGCGCCCGGCCATTCCCAGAAGCGACAGTATTCAAGAGACGCGACATGACCCCTGCCAGCGCAACCGCCGCCACCACCCAAGCCCGCGATTCCGACCGGGTGCTGATCTTCGACACCACCCTGCGCGACGGGGAACAATCCCCCGGCGCCACCATGTCCCATGCCGAAAAGCTGGAAATCGCCCAGATGCTGGACGAGATGGGCGTGGACGTGATCGAGGCCGGGTTCCCCATCGCATCCGAGGGCGACTTTGCCGCCGTGTCCGAGATCGCCAAACAGGCGCAGAGCGCGGTGATCTGCGGCCTTGCCCGCGCCCAGATCCCCGACATCGACCGCTGCTGGGAGGCGGTGAAACACGCCCGCCGCCCGCGCATCCACACCTTTATCGGCACCTCGCCGCTGCACCGGGCGATCCCGAATCTGGACATGGACCAGATGGCGGACCGCATCCACCAGACCGTGACCCACGCCCGCAACCTGTGCGACAACGTGCAGTGGTCGGCGATGGACGCGACCCGGACGGAACATGATTATCTGTGCCGCGTGGTGGAAATCGCCATCAAGGCCGGGGCCTCGACCATCAACATCCCCGACACCGTGGGCTATACCGCACCCCGCGAATCGGCCGCGCTGATCCGGATGCTGATCGAGCGGGTGCCGGGCGCCGACAAGGTGGTGTTTTCCACGCACTGCCACAACGATCTGGGCATGGCGACGGCCAACAGCCTTGCCGCGGTCGAGGCGGGCGCCCGCCAGATCGAATGCACCATCAACGGGCTGGGCGAGCGCGCCGGCAACGCCGCGCTGGAAGAGGTGGTGATGGCGCTGAAGGTGCGCCACGACATCATGCCGTGGACCACCGGCATCGACACCCGCAAGATCATGGGGATTTCCCGCCGGGTCAGCCAAGTTTCCGGTTTCCCGGTGCAGTTCAACAAGGCCATCGTCGGCAAGAACGCCTTTCTGCACGAATCGGGCATCCATCAGGACGGCGTGCTGAAGAACGTCGAGACCTTTGAGATCATGCGCCCCGCCGACATCGGCCTGAACGAGGCCAATATCGCCATGGGCAAGCATTCGGGCCGCGCCGCGCTGCGCGCCAAGCTGGGCGATCTGGGGTATGAGCTGGGGGACAACCAGCTCAAGGATATCTTCGTTCGGTTCAAGGAACTGGCCGACCGGAAAAAGGAAATCTACGACGACGATCTGGTCGCGCTGATGCAGGACAGCGCCGCCAACACCGACAGCGACTATCTGCAGGTGAAAAAGCTGCGCGTGGTCTGCGGCGGGGGCGAACCCGCGATGGCCACGCTGACCATGGTGGTGGGCGACGCCGAACAGACCGAGACGCGGCAGGGCGACGGCCCGGTGGACGCGACCTTCAACGCGGTCGATGCGATGTTCCCGCATCACGCCACGCTGCAGCTCTATCAGGTCCATGCCGTGACCGAAGGCACCGACGCGCAGGCCACCGTCAGCGTGCGGATGGAAGAGGACGGGCGCATCGCCACCGGGCAGGCGTCCGACGTGGACACGATCCTTGCCAGCGCCAAGGCCTATGTCGGGGCACTGAACCGGCTGAAGGTGCGCCGCGAACGCACCGCGCCGGACACCGACACCAAGGCGATCAGCATGTACACGGTCTAGGGACCGGAAAGGGGCGCCCGCGGTGGCGCCCCTTTTTTTCCTGCCGCCCATCGGCGAAAGATCGCCCGTCCGCGGGCCTGCCCCCCGTGCCGCGGCCGCAGAATCGGCTTTTCCCCAAGGGGTGCCGGGCCTATATGGGGGCGCAGCCGCAATCGGCCCGGCCGGCAGGGCTGCCGGGCATAATCACAAGCGGTGTCGGGCAGGCACGGAAGGGATCTGACATGGCATTCTTCGGTCTTTTCTCGACCGATATCGCGATCGACCTGGGCACCGCGAACACGCTGATCTACGTCAAGGGCAAGGGCGTGATCCTGAACGAGCCCTCGGTCGTGGCCTATCACGTCAAGGACGGCAAGAAACAGGTGCTGGCCGTGGGCGAGGACGCCAAGCTGATGCTGGGCCGCACCCCCGGCTCGATCGAGGCGATCCGCCCGATGCGCGAAGGGGTCATCGCCGATTTCGACAGCGCCGAGGTGATGATCAAGCACTTCATGAAGAAAGTGTTCAAGCGCACCTCGTTTTCCAAGCCGAAGGTCATCGTCTGCGTGCCGCATGGCGCCACCCCGGTGGAAATGCGCGCGATCCGGCAATCGGTGCTGTCGGCGGGCGCCCGCAAGGCCGGGCTGATCGCCGAACCCATCGCCGCCGCCATCGGCGCGGGGATGCCGATCACCGAGCCGACCGGCAGCATGGTCGTCGACATCGGCGGCGGCACCACCGAGGTCGCGGTGCTGTCGCTGGGCGACGTGGTCTATGCCCGCAGCGTCCGCGTCGGCGGCGACCGCATGGACGAGGCCATCGTCAACTATCTGCGCCGCCACCATAACCTGCTGATCGGCGACCAGACGGCGGAACGGGTCAAGACCTCGATCGGCACCGCGCGGATGCCCGACGACGGCCGCGGCGCCACCATGCAGGTGCGCGGCCGCGACCTGCTGAACGGGGTCCCGAAAGAGGTCGAGATCACCCAGGCCATGGTCGCCGAGGCGCTGGCCGAGCCGGTGCAGCAGATCTGCGAGGCGGTGATGATCGCGCTGGAGGCGACGCCCCCGGACCTGGCCGCCGACATCGTGGACCGCGGCGTGATGCTGTCGGGCGGCGGCGCCATGCTGGGCGAGATGGACCTGGCGCTGCGCGAGCAGACCGGGCTGATGATCAGCCTGGCCGACCAGCCCATGAACTGCGTGGCCCTGGGCACCGGCAAGGCGCTGGAATACGAAAAACAGCTGCGCCACGTCATCGACTACGACAGCTGAGGCGGCCTGAATGGCGCGCCGCAGCTACGACTATGCGACTCCGGTCCGGCGGGTGCTGGTGGCGCTGCTGGTGCTGTCGCTGCTGGCGGTGTTCGTGTTCTGGCGCATCGACAGCCCGCGGGCGGAACGGATGCGCGCGGCCTTTGTCGACCGTTTCGTGCCCTCGCTGGACTGGGCGATGGCGCCGGTGACCGCGGCCAGCCGGATGATTTCCGGGTTTCAGTCCTATCAGCGGCTTTACGCCCAGAACCAGGAGCTGCGCCGCGAATTGCAGCGGATGAGCGCCTGGAAAGAGGCCGCGGTGCAGCTGGAACAGGAAAACGCCAAGCTGCTGGCGCAGAACAACGTCCGGCTGGACCCGGCGCTGACCAGCGTCTCGGGGGTGGTGCTGACCGACAGCGGCACCGCGTTCCGCCAGTCGGTGCTGCTGAACCGCGGCGCGCGCGACGGGATCCTGGACGGCTGGGCCACCATGGACGGGCTGGGGCTGGTCGGGCGCATCTCGGGCGTGGGCGAGACCACCAGCCGGGTGATGCTGCTGACCGATCCGTCGTCGCGGCTGCCAGTGACGATCCAGCCCTCGGGGCAGAAGGCGCTGCTGACCGGCGACAACACCGCCCTGCCCTATCTGGATTTCATGGAAAGCCCGGAAAACGTGCGGCCCGGCGACCGTGTGATCACATCCGGCGACGGCGGGCTGTTCCCGCCGGGGCTGCTGGTCGGGCAGGCGGTGCAGACCTCGGACCGCCGGATGCGGGTGCGGCTGGCGGCCGATTACGGGCGGCTCGAGTTCCTGCGCGTGCTGCGCAGCCACCCGGCCGAACAGATCGCCGACAGCGGGCTGCTGATCCGCCCGCCGCCGCCGGGCTTCATCGGCCCGGTGCTGCCATCGCAACCCGCCGATCCGGCCGCCAGCGCGCAGGCGGAGTGAGCGGTGCTGTCCCCCGCCCGCCAGCGCCAGCTTGCCGGCCAGTCGCTGTATGTGGCACTGGCGCTGGCGCTGATCGTCGCGGCGCTGCTGCCCCTGGCGCCGGGGCGGATCGGGGTGCCCGGCCCCGACCTGCTGACCGCGATGACGCTGGCCTGGGTGGTGCGCCGCCCGGCGCAGGTGCCGGCACCGACCATCGGCGCGGTGGCGCTGCTGGCCGATATCCTGCTGTTTCGCCCGCCGGGGCTGGGCGCCGCGATCACCGTGGTCGCGGCCGAGACCCTGCGCCGCAGCGCCCATCGCGGCCGCACACAGGGCTTCATCGTCGAGTGGCTGCGCGCGGCGGCGCTGATGGCGCTGATGGTGCTGGCCGAGCGGACGCTGCGCACGCTGTTCCTGATCCCGCCGACACTGGCGCCGCTGCCGCCGCTGGGGCAGGATATCCTGCGCCTGATCGCCACCGTCGGCGCCTATCCGCTGGTGGTGGCGGTGCTGCATCCGCTGGGGCTGCGCCGCCCCTCGCCCCTGGAACTGAACTGGCCAGAACGCTGAAACCCGCACGCTGAAACCCGAACGGCAACTCCGACGCGATGAAGAAATCCGCCCGCGACATCACCGACAGCAACCGCGCGATCAACCGTCGCGCGCTGATGCTGGGTGCCATTCAGGCGGCGGTGGTGGCGACGCTGGGCTGGCGGCTCAAGACCATGCAGCTGGACCGCGCCGACGAGTTCCGCATGCTCTCGGACGGCAACTCGATCAAGCTGCGGCTGCTGCCGCCGGCGCGCGGGCTGATCCACGACCGCAACGGCGTGCTGCTGGCGGGGAACGAGGCGAACTATCGCGCCACCATCACCCGCGAAGAGGCCGGCGACCCGGAACTGGTGCTGGCCCGCCTGCGCCAGCTGATCCCGATGACCGACACCGCCGTCGAGGCGGTGCTGGCCGAGATCGGCAAGCGCAGCGCCATCACCCCGGTGGTGGTGGCCGACCGGCTGAGCTGGGAACAATTCGCCTCGATTGCG
Source organism: Paracoccus sp. SJTW-4 (assembly GCF_047716885.1). Classification (NCBI taxonomy): domain Bacteria; kingdom Pseudomonadati; phylum Pseudomonadota; class Alphaproteobacteria; order Rhodobacterales; family Paracoccaceae; genus Paracoccus; species Paracoccus sp. SJTW-4. Next base: position 1,374,908 of record NZ_CP136681.1, read on the forward strand.
GTGAACGCGCCGGCGCTGCCCGGCGTCACCCCCGAATCGGGCCTGTCGCGCAGCTATCCGCGCCGCGGCGATTTCGCCCATGTGCTGGGCTATGTCGGCCCGGTCTCGGACTATGACCTGTCGCGGATCGAGGACCCCGACCCGGTGCTGATGCTGCCCGAGTTCCAGCTGGGCAAGCTGGGGGTCGAGGCGCGGCTGGAAGAACGGCTGCGCGGCAAGGCCGGCACCCGCCGGGTCGAGGTCAACAGCGCCGGGCGCGAGATGCGCGAGCTCGAGCGGGTCGAGGGCCAGCAGGGCGACACCGTGCAGATCACTATCGACGCGGCATTGCAGAATTTTGCCGTGCAGCGGCTGGGCGAGGAAAGCGCCGCCGCCGTGGTGATCGACGTGCAGAACGGCGATATCCTGGCCAGCGCCTCGGCCCCGACCTTCGATCCGAACCTGTTCGTGCGGGGGATTTCCGGGCCGGATTACCGCGCGCTGATGGAACACGACCACCGGCCGCTGGCCGACAAGACCGTGCAGGGGGTGTATCCGCCCGGCTCGACCTTCAAGATGGTGCCGCTGCTGGCCGGGCTCGATTCCGGGCTGATCGACGCCGGCACGCGGTTCTACTGTCCCGGCCACATCACCGTCGCCGGCCGCCGCTTCCACTGCTGGAGCCGGGGCGGCCACGGCTCGGTGACCGCGGTGGCCAGTCTCGAGCGGTCCTGCGACGTGTATTATTATGAGCTGGCGCAGAAGATCGGCGCCGACCGCATGGCCGAGATGGCCCGCCGGCTGGGCATCGGCGTGCGCCACGACCTGCCGATGTCGGCGATCGCCGAGGGCATCGCCCCCGACCGCGCCTGGAAACGCGCCCGCCACGACCAGGAATGGCAGGTGGGCGACAGCATCAACGCCTCGATCGGGCAGGGCTACGTGCTGGCCTCGCCCCTGCAGCTGGCAGTGATGACCGCGCGGGTGGCCACCGGGCGCGAGATCGCGCCGCGGCTGGTGCGGGCGGTGAACGGCGTGGCGGTGCCAGAGACGGCGTTCCCCGAGCTGGGCCTGAACGAGGCGCATCTGCGCATCGCCCGCGCCGGGATGGATGCGGTGATGAACGGCAATCACGGCACCGCCCTGCGCTCGCGCATCCTGACGCCGGAATGGCGCATGGCGGGCAAGACCGGCACCAGCCAGGTGCGCAACATCACCGCGGCGGAACGCGCCCGCGGGGTGATCAGCAACGACCAGCTGCCGTGGAATCGCCGCGACCATGCGCTGTTCGTCTGCTACGCGCCGGTGGACGCGCCGCGCTATGCGGTGTCGGTGGTGGTCGAGCATGGCGGCGGCGGCGGCTCGGTGGCCGCCCCCATCGGCCGCGACATCCTGCTATTCGCGCTGGCCGGCGGGCTGCCGCCGCTGGATGCCTATCCGCCGGGGCAGCGCGACGGCATCGAGGAGATGCGGGCGCGGATGAACCTGACCCCGCCCCCCGCCCCGCAGGCCACCGGGCGAGCGCGGGCATGAGGGCGGCGGGCGGCGGCATCCGGGCAGGTGCGGAACGGGCAGGACGATGAGCGGCTATCTCGACTATAAATCCGAACAGACCCCGACCGGCTGGCGCAAGATCCTGTATCTCAGCTGGCCGCTGGTGTTCCTGCTGGTCGCGGTCGCGGCGACCGGCTTCCTGATGCTGTATTCCATCGCCGGCGGCCGGGCCGAGATCTGGGCCGAGCCGCAGATGGAGCGGTTCGCCGTCGGCATGGTGGCGATGATCGCGCTGGCCTTCGTGCCGGTGTGGTTCTGGCGCTCGATTTCCGTGGCGGCCTATGTGGTCTGCGTGCTGCTGCTGGTGGCGGTGGACGTGTTCGGCCACCACGCCATGGGGGCGCAGCGCTGGCTGGACGTGGGGCCGGTCAAGCTGCAGCCCTCGGAAATCACCAAGATCGCGCTGGTGCTGGTGCTGGCCGCCTATTACGACTGGCTGGACCTGAACCGGGTGTCGCGGCCGCTGTGGGTGCTGATCCCGGTGCTGCTGATCCTGATCCCGACCGGGCTGGTGCTGGCGCAGCCCGACCTGGGCACCTCGGTCATGCTGGTGGCGGGCGGCGGGCTGATGATGTTCGCGGCAGGCGTCAGCCTGTGGTATTTCGCGGCGGTGATCGGCGGCGTGGCCGGGCTGGTGTTCGCGGTGCTGAAAAGCCGCGGCACCGACTGGCAGCTGATCCACGACTATCAGTACCGGCGCATCGACACCTTTCTGGACCCCGGCAGCGACCCGCTGGGCGCGGGCTACAACATCACCCAGGCGCAGATCGCCCTGGGCTCGGGCGGCTGGTCGGGGCGCGGCTTCATGCAGGGCACGCAAAGCCGGCTGAACTTCCTGCCCGAGAAGCACACCGACTTCATCTTCACCTCGCTGGCCGAAGAGTTCGGCTTTGTCGGCTCGATCACGCTGCTGTCGCTTTACACGCTGATCCTGGCGTTCTGCCTGTATTCGGCGTTGACCAACCGCGACCGTTTCGCCAGCTTGCTGACGCTGGGCATCGCGGGGACGTTCTTCCTGTATTTCGCGGTGAACATGGGGATGGTGATGGGGCTGATGCCGGTGGTGGGCGCACCGCTGCCGCTGGTCAGCTATGGGGGGACGCAGCTGATGATCCTGCTGATGGCGTTCGGCATCGTGCAATCCGCGCATGTGAACAGGCCGCGCTGATGCGGGTGTTCTTTGCCGCGCCTGCCGCCCTGTGGGACCGCTGGGCCCCCGCCCTGCGCGCCGCCTGCCCCGAGATGGAGCTGTGCCGCGACGGCGACCCGGCCAATTTCGACGCGGTGATCTATGCGCCCGGCTATCCCGCCGCGGGGCGCGAGATGGATTTCAGCCCCTTTACCCGCGCCCGGCTGGTGCAGAGCCTGTGGGCCGGGGTCGAGCGGATCGTCGGCAACCCAACGCTGACCCAGCCGCTGTGCCGGATGGTCGATCCGGGGCTGGCGCAGGGGATGGCGGAATGGTGCCTGGGCTGGACCATGCGCTTTCACCTGGGGATGGACCGCTATCCGCAGGACGGGATCTGGCGCAACTCGGTGGTGCCGCCGCTGGCCTGCGCGCGCAAGGTGACCATCCTGGGCATGGGCGAGCTGGGCCGGGCCGTGGCCGCGATGCTGCGCGGCGTGGGCTTCGACGTGACCGGCTGGTCGGCCTCGGGCAAGCCGGTGCCGGGGGTGCGGGTGCTGGGCGCCGCGGCGCTGCCCGAGGCGTTGGCCCGGGCCGAGGTGCTGATCTCGCTGCTGCCCGACACGCCGCAGACCCGGGGGCTGCTGGACGCGCGGCGGCTGGCGCTGCTGCCGCGCGGGGCGGTGCTGCTGAACCCGGGCCGCGGCACGGTGCTGGACGACGACGCGCTGCTGGCCGAGCTGAACAGCAACCGCCTGGGCCACGCGGTGCTGGACGTGTTCCGCACCGAACCGCTGCCGCCCGCGCACCCGTTCTGGCGCCACCAGCGCGTGACCGTGACCCCGCATATCGCCGCCGAGACCCGCCCCGCCTCAGCTGCCCCCATCGCCGCGGAAAACCTGCGCCGCGCCATGGACGGCCGGCCGCTGCTGCATCTGGTGGATCGCGCGCGGGGGTATTGAGAGAGGCGGCGGCGCTACCCAAGGCGGCGGGGCGCTGCTGCTGACCCCCGGCCGCAGGGTGCTGGACGACGACGCGCTGCTGGCCGAGCTGAACAACAACCGCTTGGGCCACGGCCGCTGCTGCATCTGCTCAACCGCGCGAGGGGACTGAGAGAGGCGTTGCAGAGGGCGCTACCTTGCGCTGCGGGCCGCTGCGGCAGCCTTGTACGCCGAAAACAGTCACCGAACCATCCAGCCGTTCTCTGATCCGCCTCCTGTTCCGGGTGCTCACTAGCCCCGGAATATTCGAGCAAGGAAGAAGCGGGCAGGATTGCCCTGGCGGGTCCTGTTGCCGAGGAATATCCGCAGTTCCCGGCTCTCCGCTCTCCAGAGAGAGGCCATATCCGCCGCGCCACGGGGTGGTCGAGACGCAGGCACCACGTCGGTCCCGGCAGAATGGCCGTCGCGCAACCCGGTGTTGGACCCGCACAGCCCATCCGATGGGAGAGGTTCAGCGCAGTCGGGGCGGGGCGTCCGGGTCGCGGGGCTTGGCGGGGGGCGGAGGGGGTGGGGCGGTGGCCTCGATCCGCACGGCGCCGGGGGGTAGCGGCAGCGGCTGGAAGGTGATGTCGACGCCGCCTTCGAGCGGGGGGAGGAAGGCCACCAGCTCGGACAGGGCCTTGGCGATGGCGCGGCGGCTGGCGTCGGCGCCGGCGGCCTCGGGGGCGGCCCCCATCACGGCGATCAGGTGGCCCTGCCGACCGTCCTGCCATTCCACCGCCACCAGTGCCGCGCCCGCGACCATGCCGGCCATGTCGGAAAGCCGCGTGGCCAGCGGCTCGGCCAGCACCGCGACGGCTTGCGGCGAGGGGGCGGAGAGGCCGCGCGGGATTACCTCGGCGGCCGGGGGCGCCTCGGCCAGCGCGGCGATCAGCCACGACAGCGCGGCGGCGTCCAGCAGCATCTCGGAGGGGCGGCCGGGGTTGACCAGCAGCCCGCGCCCGGCCTGCGCCAGTTCGCGCGCGAGCACCCGCCCGGGCAGCGACAGATGCGCGACCGGCCCGCCCAGGAACCCCGCCAGCGCCGCCGCGTCGTCCGAGGCCAGCGCGACCTCTCCCCCCGGCAGTTCGAACATGCGCAGATCGGCGCGGTCGTCCACCGGGTCCGCCGACAGGGCGACATGCAGTTCGGTGTCGGCCAGCCGCCGCAGCACCGCCGCGCGCTGCACGGGGTCGGCGTCGTGGAACGGCACCGCGGCGCAGAGCCGGTCAAGCTCGGTGCGGTCTGAGTCGGGGGCGGGATCGGGCGGAGTCACAGCACCTCGGCAAGCGTCTTGCGCAGTTCCGGGACCAGCTCGGCCTGAAACCACGGGTTGCGTTTCAGCCAAGCGGTATTGCGCCACGAGGGATGTGGCAAGGGGAACACCCGGGGCGCATGGTCGCGCCAGCCCGCCACCGCCGCGGTCACGTCGCGCAGCCCCAGATGCCAGCGGATCGCGTGGCCGCCGATCAGCAGCGTCACCTGCGGGTCGAGATCGTGCATGATCCGCGCCCGCCAGGTCCGGGCGCAGATCGGCGGCGGCGGCAGGTCGGCACCCTTGGCATCATAGCCGGGAAAGCAGAACCCCATCGGCACGATCGCCACCCGCGAGCGGTCGTAAAACGTCGCCTCGTCCACCCCCATCCATTCGCGCAGCCGTTGCCCCGAGGCGTCGGTGAACGGCCGCCCCGACTGGTGCACCCGCATCCCCGGCGCCTGGCTGGCGACCAGCACCCGCGCGCCGCGGTCGAACCACACCACCGGGCGGGGTTCGTGGGCGGTCGCGGTGGCGGCGAAACGCTGGGCGCAAAGGCGGCAGGCGCGCAACTCGGCCGCGACCGGCAGCTCGGGCAGTCCGGCGGCCGGATCGGCGCCAGGGCGGGCGGGAAATCGCTGGGAATCGTCGCTCATGCCCCCTCACATAGTTACGCCGGGTTCGCCATAACAGATTGCATTCTCTGGATACGTCGCGGCGCAATGGACAGAACCGCGGTCGGCGCCTATGTTCGGCGCCGCAACGCGGGCGATCTGTCGTCCGCACGAACCCTTGCCGATTGCGGGCTTACGCGGGATACCCACTGCGACCATGCTGGAATTCGACAATGTCTCGAAGTCCTTCTGGACCGGCACCCAGCGCAAGGTCATCCTCGACCAAGCGTCCTTCCGGGTCGAGCTTGGGGAATCCCTGGGCATCCTGGCCCCGAACGGCACCGGCAAGACCACCATCATCAACATGATGTGCGGGCTGGAAAAGCCCGACGAGGGCCATATCCGCGCCACCTGCCGGGTGTCCTTTCCGCTGGGCTTCATGGGCGGGGTGATCCCGCGGCTGTCGGGGAACGAGAACTCGCGCTACATCGCGCGCATCTACGGGCTGGACCCGGATTACGTGTCGGCCTTCTGCCGCTGGCTGTGCGACATCGACGAATATTTCGACCAGCCGGTCGGGGTCTACAGCTCGGGGATGCGCTCGCGGCTGACCTTCGCGCTGCTGCTGGCGCTGGAGTTCGACATCTACCTGATCGACGAAGGGATGCCCTCGACCACGGATGTCGAGTTCAACCGCAAGGCCGGCAGCGTGCTTTACGACCGGCTGAAGACCTCGACCGTGGTGGTGGTGTCGCACCAGCCGGCCACCCTGGAACGTTTTTGCCGTCGCGCGGGCGTGTTGCGCGACGGGCGGCTTTACATGTTCGACAGCCTGGATGAGGCGAAGCAGTATTATGATTACACCTCCTAAGGTCCGCCGCTTTCACCTGAGCGCCTCCGAATCCCCCGTCGCCGCCGCGCGCAGCGCCGCATGGGGCGGTGCCACCGCGCCCGAAACCGCGGCCGAAGCCGCCGCGCCGCAGCCCGCGGTCCGGGTCGAGCTGCGCCGGGGCGCCGCCGCAGCCACCGGGCCCTTTGACGCGGCCGACGACGGTTTCGGCGACCGCCGCTTTCCGGGGGCCGAGCCTGCCGTGGCCGCAGATCCCGACGCCCTGCCCGACCCTGCCAATGCCGACCGCGGCCCGGCACAGGCCGAGGCAGAGGGGGTGCCGCTGGACTCGCCCGGCACCGCCGACGCACAGGCCCAGGCGCTGGCCGCGATCCGGGCCGAGAACCTGACCTCGCGCCAGCTGCGCATGGCCATGCGCATCGCCGCCATGCACCAGATCGAGGCCGCGTCCGAATACGAGGCAGTGCTGCGGCTGCGCCAGCGCGGCATCGACCCGTTCCACCGCAGCGCGCTGGGGCGCATCCTGTCCGAGGCGGGCGACAGGGCGGGGGCCGCGCCCTCGCCCCAGGCGCCGGTGCCGGTGCCCGGCCCCGGCCTGCCCGCCCGCACCCGCCGGCGCGAGATCGAGCCCCTGCCCGCCCCCGGCGATGGCCACCCCGGCCTGCCCTCGCGCGAGGCGCTGACCGAGGAACGCCGCGCCGCCGAAATCTATCGCATCCAGCGCGACATCGCCCGGCGGCGGCGCAAGCGGCTGGGGTTCCTGCTGCTGCGGCTGGCGTTCTTTGTCGGGCTGCCGACGCTGATCGCGGGCTGGTATTACCACACCCAGGCAACGCCGCTTTACGCCACCCATTCGCAGTTCCTGATCCAGCAGGCCGACGGCGGGTTTTCCGGCGAGGGCGGCGGGCTGCTGAGCGCCTCGCCCATGGCCACCAACCCCGACAGCGTGTCGGTGCAAAGCTACCTGACCTCGCGCGCGGCGATGCTGCGGCTGGACAACGACCTGGGGTTTACCCGCGCCTTTCAGGACCCGGCGGTGGATGCGCTGCTGCGCCTGCCCCCGGATGCGACGAACGAACAGGCCTACGGGCTTTATGAACGCTCGGTCAAGATCGGCTACGACCCGACCGAGGGCGTCATCAACATGGAGGTGATCGCCCCCGACCCGGCGCTGTCGGAACAGTTCTCGCTGGCGCTGATTTCCTATGCCGAGGGGCAGGTCGACCAGATGAGCGCGCGGCTGCGCGACGACCAGATGAAGGGCGCGATGAAGAATTACGCCGACGCCGAACGCAAGGTGCTGGAATCGCAGGCCCGCATCCAGGAGCTGCAGGAGCAGCTGGGCGTGCTGGACCCGGCGGCGGAAAGCGGCGCGGTGATGGGGCGGATCAGCGCGCTGGAATCGCAGCTGGCCGACAAGCGGCTGGAGCTGGGGCAGCTGCAATCGAACCTGCGCCCGAACCAGAGCCGGGTCTTGGGCGTTCAGGGCGATATCAGCCGCCTGGAACAGATGATCGCCGAGACCCGCGCCCAGCTGACCACCGATTCCACCGCCCGCGGCTCGCTGGCCGCGATCACCGGGCAGCTGCGCATCGCCGAAAGCGACCTGGCGACCCGCCAGCAGCTGCTGGCCAGCGCCGCCCAGCAGATGGAGGCGGCAAGGGTCGAAGCCAACAAGCAGGTGCGCTATCTGTCGCTCTCGATGCCTCCGGTCCCGCCGGACGAGGCCACCTATCCCAAGGCGTTCCAGAACACGCTGGTCGCCTTTCTGATCTTTGGGGGAGTATATCTGATGCTGTCGCTGACCGTTTCGATCCTGCGCGAACAGGTGTCGTCGTGACCGCCGCGCAAGTGGCGCAGGCCCGCGTCGCCGTGGGCAACGTGACCTTTGGCAACGACCTGCCGCTGGTGGTGATCGCGGGACCCTGCCAGCTGGAAACCCTGGACCACGCGCTGTCGATCGCGGAACCGCTGGCGCGCGCCTGCGCCGAGGCCGGCGCAGGGTTCGTGTTCAAGGCCAGCTACGACAAGGCCAACCGCACCTCTCTGTCCGGCCGCCGCGGCATCGGCATCGACGAGGGGCTGGCGATGCTGGCAACGGTGCGCGAGCGCATCGGCTGCCCGGTGCTGACCGATGTGCATGACGAAGCGCAGGCGCTGCGCGCGGCCGAGGTGGTGGACATCATCCAGATCCCCGCCTTCCTGTCGCGGCAGACCGACCTGCTGCTGGCGGCGGGACGTTCCGGCGCTGTGGTGAACATCAAGAAGGGGCAGTTCCTGGCCCCCTGGGACATGGCAAACGTGGCCGACAAGGTGGCCTCGACCGGCAGCGACCGCATCCTGCTGACCGAACGCGGGGTCAGCTTCGGCTACAACACGCTGGTGGCGGACATGCGGTCGCTGCCGATCATGGCGCGGACCGGCTGGCCGGTGATCATGGACGCCACCCATTCGGTGCAGCAGCCGGGCGGACAGGGCGGATCATCGGGCGGGCAGCGCGAGTTCGCGCCGGTGATGGCGCGGGCCGCGGTGTCGCTGGGCATCGCCGGCGTCTTCATCGAGACGCATGAGGCCCCCGACCGCGCGCCCTCGGACGGGCCCAACATGGTGCCGCTGGACCAGATGCCGGCGCTGATCGCCAGCCTGATGCGGTTCGACGCGCTGGCCAAGGCGGACCCGCTGCGGGTGTAGTCTGGCGTGGTGCAAGGGGGGCGTTGCCCCCCGCCGGCCGCGGGCCGCCCCCCCCCCAGGGTATTTTGGCCAGAAAGAAGCAGCGGGCCTAGCTGGCCAGGATCGCCTGCGCGGCGGCGTGGCCCGAGGCCCAGGCCCATTGGAAGTTATAGCCGCCAAGCCAGCCGGTCACGTCCACCACCTCGCCCACGAAATACAGCCCCGGCACGTGGCGCGAGCGAAGGCTGCGCGCATCGAGATCGCGGCAGTCGACGCCGCCGACGGTGACCTCGGCGGTGCGGTAGCCCTCGGTCCCGACGGGGCGGATGCGCCAGTCGTGGACGCGACGGGAAAGCGTCTCCAGCCGCGCGTCGGACTGCGCGGCCAGCGGCGCGCCGGTCATGCCCAGTTCCGCCACGATGGCGGCGGCGAGCCGGTCCGGCAGCAGGCGCGCCAGCAGCGTGGCGGTCTGCGCCCGCCCGCCCTCGGCCCGCGCCTGTTTCAGCAGCGCGGCGATGTCATGGCCGGGGGCGAGGTCCAGCGCCAGCGGCTCCCCCGGCTGCCAGTAGCTGGAAATCTGCAGGATCACCGGGCCCGAGAGGCCGCGGTGGGTGAAGAGCAGCCGGTCCTGAAACGCGATGGCACGGCGGCCGGGCGCCTTGGGCAGCGCGGCCCGCGCCTCGATCCCGATCCCCGACAGCGGCGCGGACAGGCCGAGGTCCTGTTCGGCGAAGGTCAGCGGCACCAGCCCCGGCCTTGTGTCGGTCACGCGGTGGCCGGTGGCGCGGGCGATGTCATAGCCGATGCCGGTCGCGCCCATCTTGGGGATCGACTTGCCCCCGGTCGCCACCACCACATGCGCGGCCAGCAGCGGCCCCGCCGAGGTATCCACCCGCAGCCCCTCTGCGCCCGGCGTCACCCCTGTGACTGCCACCCCCAGTCGCAGCTCTACCCCGCCCATGCGGTCGACCAGCATCTGCACGATCTGGGTGGCCCGCCCGTCGCAGAACAGCTGCCCTTGCGTCTTTTCGTGCCAGGCGATGCCGGCGCGGTCGACCAGGGCCACGAAATCCTCTGGCCGGAACCCGGCCAGCGCCGAGGCGCAGAACCGCGGCATCTGCGACAGGAAGGTTTCGTGCGTAGTGCCGAGATTGGTAAAATTGCACCGACCCCCGCCCGAGATGCGGATCTTTTCCCCCGGCGCGCGCGCATGGTCCAGCACCACCACCCGCAGCCCGCGACCGGCCAGGCTGCCCGCACAGAACAGCCCGGCGCCCCCCGCGCCGAGGATGACCACATCCGCCCGCTCCATGCCCTTGCCCCGTTCCTTGCGCCTGCCGGATGCGCGTTAACCCCACCGCCGCGATCGCACAAGTTTTTGCCCGAACCCTCTTGCACCCCCCCGGCCCCTTGGCTAGATAGCGCCGCACTGCTGGGGCGTAGCCAAGTGGTAAGGCACCGGTTTTTGGTACCGCGCACCGTAGGTTCGAATCCTACCGCCCCAGCCAGTCGTTTTCCTCACATTCACCTCACTCTGACGGACCGCGGATAATCCCGCCTTTTCGGTTGTTTGCGGTGCTCGGACCGTATCTGAGACTGACTTCTCGCTCCTGTTTTCGCGATTCTTGCGCCCGCGTCTCAGTGGGCGTTTTTTGTCGTGCGGTTTCGGGAGCAGTTTCCCTGTTTTGGCTCGTTTACAGGGAATTTACAGGGAATATGTACGCGAGTCCGTGTCCCACACCGGTCAGCCGCTGCCATCCCCCATGTTTTGCGGGGTTTCCTGCCGCCTGGTTGCCCAAATCCCTACTCGCAGGAACAGGGAGTTTGACCGTGCCGAACAGGGAATGAGGAAATCCCGAACAGGGAAGATGGTCTTCAGGAACAGGGAAAGTTGAAGCAGCTCAGGCTGGGTTGATCCCGATGCGCCGACACTGCGCCTGCCAATCGGCCGGCATCTCGGGCCGGGTCAAACGATGCAGGGTGAGGCCTTCGGGCTGGGTGCCATCGAGGATCACCTGTTGGATCGCAGGCGCGAGCAGGGCCAGCTGCAGGTGCACGCGCAGGGTGCCTTCTGCGATTCCGTCGGCCTTGGCGAGACTGGCAATGTCGCGACCGGACCGAATCGCCTGCAACCAGCGGTGTGCCCGGGCTAAAGCGGCGACCAACTTCGCATCCGGCTGGCGGGGACGCTCGCCGATCACCAACCTCGCCTCGACCCCGCGTCGCCGGATCGAGATCGGAGCCGTGACGGTCAGTACGGAGGAGGCAATCTCGGCTGGCGAGACGCCGAGGATGGCGGCGAGGCGGTGCGGGTCGAACTGAAGCGTGGTCGTCTCGCGCCCGATGGTGCCATGCTCGACGAGGTCGAGGAGCTTGCGTTGGCGCCCGATATCGTTGGGCGCATCGGGCGCGACCAGGTCCTCCAGCTTGCTCCTCAGCTGGTCGTGTCGTGACAGGTCGGGTGTGGCCAGAAGGTGGTGGCCATCCAAGGCCCGCGCCAGGTGCCCGCGCAATGCGCCGGCGATCTGCAGCTCCAAGGTAGCCGCAGGCAGCCGCCAGCCTTGCGGATCGGGCGGACCCGAGATCATGCGGTTGGAGACATAGTAGCGATACCGCTGGGACCCCTTTGTAGTGTGTGTCGGGGTAAGCCGGTCGCCGGTCTCGTCTATCAGCTTTCCGGTGAGCGAAGCAGCTTCGGTCTCGGCGTTCGGATCGCCCCGTCCCCTGCCCGCCTTTTGCTGCAGCATTTGCTGCACCCGCTGCCATTGATCGTTATCTATGATCGCAGGGTGGCGACCCTCATGATCGGTCCCGCCATGCCGGGTGCGGCCACGGTAGACTGGATTCGTCAGCAAGTAGTGAAGCTGCCCCCGGCCGAACGGACGGTTGCCGATCTCGCGACCGTCCCGGCCCTTCCGGGACTTGGAACGCAGGTCGCGGCGTTGCACCTCCTCAGTCAGTGCCCTCAGACATCCGGTCTGCTCGTAGAGATCGAAGATCAGCCGGATAGTTGCCGATTCGATCTCGTTGACCACCAGCACCTGCTCACGCGGATCGGGGTGGCGATCATAGCCCAGCGGCAAGGTACCGCCCATCCACAGGCCCCGCTTCTTCGACGCTGCGATCTTGTCGCGGATCCGCTCTCCCGCGACCTCACGTTCGAACTGAGCAAAGCTGAGCAGAACGTTCAGCGTCAGGCGGCCCATCGAGGTCGAGGTGTTGAACGCTTGGGTGACCGAGACGAAGGAGCATCCCTTGGCCTCCAGTCGCTCGACCATGCGGGCGAAGTCAGCGAGCGAGCGGGTCAGGCGGTCGATCTTGTAGACCACGATCATCGACACCTGCCCGGCGTCCACTTCGGCCAGCAGCCGCTGCAGGGCCGGGCGGTCGGTGTTGCCGCCCGAAAAGCCGCCATCGTCATAGCGGTCTTTTACCAGCTTCCAGCCCTCGTGCTTCTGGCTGGCCACATAGGCGGCGCAGGCTTCGTACTGGGCGTCGAGTGTGTTGAAGCCCTGTTCCAGCCCCTCCTCGCTCGACTTGCGGGTGTAGATCGCGCATCGGACGGTTGAGGTCATTGCCGCACCGCCTTGCGGCGCGCTGTTTTGGGCTGCACGGCCGACTTCGTCGGGACCGAGGCCGATGATCTATTCCTGCCCTCTCGCCTAGCTTGTTTCTTGTCGACCTTGCCGTCGTCCTTCAGCCCGAAGAACCGCGGTCCCGACCAGTGGGCACCGGTGATCTCACGGGCGATCACCGACAGCGACCGCCAGGTCCGGCCGTTCCACTGATAGCCGCTCTCGGTGATATCGACGACATGGGTGGTCCCGTTCCACTCGCGCAGGAATCGACCGCCCGCGCCAGGCTCAGCAGCCTTGGCACGTGCGCCGTTCGTGCTCACCTTTGCCAGTCGCGCCTCCAGTCCATCTGGCCAGCCGCCCGCGGCCGTAAGCTGTAGGTCGAAAGCAAGGATCCGGCGCAGCAGGGGCTGGCTGATCGATCGCGGCGGCGGTGCCCCATGCAGCTGGGCCCAGATAGCAACGAGGTCCGCACGGTCAAGAACGAGGACGTCCGGAATGGAAAGGGCGGCGGATGCTGGGGGCGCGGCCGCTGCAAGTCGACCACGATGTGCTGCTGAACGGGTTCTGGATATCGTTGCCATAGACTGCCCCAGATTGCGCTGGCTTCCTTGCCGCCTGCTACTCCCGCAAGCCCGACGCGCGGTCGGGCTCGGCAACACTCACGCTCCACCGGCGCGCGAAGTCCAGCTGGAAGTCTTCCTATGCCGGACCAAGACGCACCGGCAGGCCCAGGATAATCTTTGAACACGAACATTAATTCGTAGCCCGAGCCACCTATCCGCGCTACACAGCATCTATGGTTACGCGAGGCACAACCCACACGTTGTTGAAGCGGCGTCCCGGCCGTCCGCGGGGCACCGCTCCGTTCCGGGCCGCTGACGAAGCGTTGCTCAGGCAAGCGGCCGATGCTCTGGTCTGCCAGGATGCGGCCAACCTCACCGCCTTTCTGCGCGATCACGACGTGACCCTCGACAAGGATCTCGCGCGCCTCAGGGCCAGATGGCGCGAGATCGGGAATTCCCTGCTTGCAAAGGCGGCAGGTTCTGCCACTGCCCGGGTTCGGCAATGCGTCAACCTCGTGATCGCCGATGTCGACCGGATCACAAAACAGGCGGAGGTCCGGCACTCCTGGGATAACATTCTAAACGAGCTTCGTGCGGACCTGGTGGCGGGGGCAACCTACCGTCTGTCCGATTCGCTTGCCCGCCTCACGCAAGACTGCGTCGAACACAGGGGGCCGTCGGCGGGCGCGAGGGGCGATCAGACACGGGGATCGCGGTCGGAGGGACCGGTCCGAGTGACGGGGCAATCGACGGGAGACCTGCTGTTTTTGTGCGCGCGGCTCCTCGACCAGCGCGCCGTCGAGGCTTGGAACTGTGAAGGAGGGCTGGTCGATGACCACGAAACTGCCCCAAATTGACCAGATTGCGCCAGCGGACCTGAGGCCCTGGGCCAAGAATGCCCGCAAGCACTCGAAGAAGCAGCTGCGCCAGATCGCCGACAGCATCCGCGAGTTCGGCTTTACCAACCCGGTGCTGATCGACGAGGCCCACACCATCCTCGCCGGCCACGGCCGCGTCGAGGCGGCGAAGCTGATCGGGATGAACACTGTGCCTTGCGTGCGGATCGAGCACATGACCGAGGCGCAAAAGCGCGCCTATGTCCTCGCCGACAACAAGCTTGCCCTCAACGCCACTTGGGACGAGGGACTGCTGGCCGAAGAGCTGGCGGCGCTGGCCAGCATCGACGCCGGCTTCGATCTGGGCATCACCGGCTTTGACATCGCCGAGGTCGACAGCCTGCTTTCGATCGACAAGCCAGAGGATGACCGAGACCCGCGGGACGATGTCATTCCCGCCAATGCGCCTGCCCGAGGGCAGCTTGGGGATATCTGGCAGCTCGGCTCCCACCGGCTGATCTGCGGGGACAGCCTCGACCGCGCCACGGTCGACCGGTTGATGGCGGGCGAGACTGCCCGGATGGTCTTCACCGACCCGCCGTATAACGTCCCGGTCGACGGACACGTCGGCGGTTCGGGTAACCTGAAGCACCGCGAGTTCGCGATGGCGTCCGGTGAGATGTCGGTGGGCGAGTTCACCGCATTCCTCCGCAGTGCGTTCGAGAACTTATCAGCCCATGCGCTCAATGGCTCGATCCACTTCGTTTGCATGGACTGGCGCCACATCGCCGAGGTGATGGCGGCGGCCGAGGGCATCTACAGCGAACTCAAGAACCTGATCGCTTGGGTCAAGGACAGGGGCGGCATGGGGACTTTCTACCGTTCCCGCCACGAGTTGATCTTTGCCTGGAAGCTGGGGACAGCGCCCCACACCAACAGCTTCGAGCTTGGCCAGCATGGACGCTACCGGACGAATGTCTGGGAATACCGCGGTGCCAGCTTCGAAGAACTGAAGCTACATCCGACCGTCAAGCCGGTGCAGATGATCGCCGACGCGATCCGAGATGTATCCGCGCGCGGCGAGATCGTCCTCGATCTGTTCGGCGGATCTGGCTCGACACTGATCGCCGCCGAAAAGACCGGTCGCCGAGCCCGGCTCTGCGAGATCGACCCGCTCTACTGCGATATCATCCTCGCCCGCTACGAGGTTTGGGCAAAGGACGAGGCGGTGCTGGTCGAGCGCCCAAGCAAAGCCGGGATGGCGGTACAAGCCACCGATGTGGCGCCCATTAACGACGATCCGCCTGGCGCCGAAACGCCGCCCCTGGACGAAGTCGCGATCCGAAGGATGCTGGGATGACCGGATCACCCTCTCAGTCAGACGGAAACGCCTACGCGGTCGGCTATGGGCGGCCCCCGAAGTGGGGCCAGTTCCGCAAGGGAAAGTCCGGCAACCCCGCCGGGCGCCCCAAGGGGGCGAAGAACAAGCTGAAGATCACCGGCGGCAAGATCGACGACGTCCTGAAACGGGAGCTCGCGCGCACCGTCGAGATCCGAGGGGTGGATGGGCCCGAAACCTTGTCGATCCTTGAAGCCGCTGCCCGCTCTCTGAGCGTACAGGCGATGAAGGGCAATGTTCGGGCACAGGAGCAGCTGATCAAACTGCAGCGTGAGATCGACGCGAGGGATGCAGCGGAACTAGACGCTCGTGATCGCGCGCTGAGGGCACTTAAAGAACATCAGCTCGCACGTCGCCGGCGCAACATTGAACGCGGGATCGACGAAGACCTGGTTCCGGATCCGGATCACATCGTCATGGACCGCGCCACCGCGCGAATGGTCATCCGCGGCCCCGCAGATCTTCAGCAGAAGGTCGAGTGGGAACGGATGTGGGGAGCATTCGGGTGTTTCAGGTGGGAGCTGGAGCAGGCGCGGAAGAAGCTTGCCCGGCTTCGTCTACGGCACACGGACGAGCGCGCCTACCTGATTAACGCCATCCGAGAACACGAATACTTCGTGATGTTCTACGCTATGAAGCTGATGTCCGTGTTCTCGATCGAGGCCTGGCAGGTGACCGATGACGGCTTCGAGCAACAGGAGCTGGAACAGCGCCTTCAGGAAGGTCGGTGGCCGGAGCCACCCGCGGACATCAGGCGGAGGCTGAGCGGGAAGCAACTGCAAGCGCTGCGTCGCGGAGAAAACTACCACGATGCCATCGCCACACAGGAGCGCTGGCGCAAGTCGGGTATGCCGCCGTTACGGCGCCCGGGCAAACCGGCCGCGCAGGAGGCCTTCGAACGGCAGCAAACTCGGCTGAGTGGCGCCGGGGTGGAGGTGTCTTCGGCGCATCAAGCCACCAGGCCTTCGGACCACGGCGAGGCTGTGTCGGCGATCGAACCATCATGGATCGACCATTTCTCGCTGCTGCGTGGTTTGCCGCCGGACGACCGGGCCTGTCTCGAGGCTGCGAGCACAATCGTCACCACCCCGGCCGGAGAACGCGTGTTTGCGCCTGGCGATGCGGTCCATCGGATTTTTTTCATCCTGTCCGGCCAGATCCGGGTTCAGCGTCCGCCGGAGGATGGCAGAACGATCCAGGCCTTCCTCCTTGGGTCCGGCGCGCCCAGCGTCCTTGCCGTAGGCAGCACCCTCGAGGTGGAAGAATACAATGCCGACGGGATCGCCGAATCCGACGTTACCTCCGTCGCTATCTCCACCGAAACCTTCGTCGACATGTTCCACAGATCGCCCTCGTTCAGAATGTTCGTGTATGAGCGGTAAGCAGCGCAAGGTACCCCAGAGCGTTACAAACGATTTTTGCCTGTTGGCGGCTTGAATAGGACATGCTGCTGCCAGCCTGCATCCTGACGAGCTTTGGGAGTTTCGGCGGTGCACCCGTCTTTGGCCGATCTGTACCGCTGCGGAATTTGGTGCAGAATGCCTTCAGGGCGTCAAAAAATGTGGCATTTTAAGCACACTCGTGAAGTAGCAATATTCCGCCTGCAGAGAGGCCGGCCTGCTGGTTACCAGTTCGGCCGCGGCCGCATCTTTCGGAGAAAGGAGGTATTTCTGATACTTGCTCCCCAATGCCGGGACCTCTGTCTGGCGGCGCTCTAGGGAAATCCACTTGAAGCAGTCTTCAGGGGGCCACACCAGCCTTGTGAAGGCCAGTTTGACCATGCGAGGAAGGATCCGGCTTTGAAAACTGAAGTAGCTGTCATGACGAGAGGTTTCGCCCGCATGGCTCCAGCTGCCAAGGAGCGAATAGTGAGAAATGTTCTCGCACCGATACATGTAGCCCCAAACCGCGCCCACAGTGTCGAGTGCGAACTCATGATGCATCGATTCCTGGCTGTTGCACTGCCTGTAGCAATGGCACTGCTTCCGGCCAGTCCCGGTCTGGCTGATCCCACGACCGGCTCTGTCATCAACCGCTACGGGTTGCCGGGTGCGATCGATACGCCCTCGGCCGAGATGATGCCGGATGGCGTCTTGGGCGCATCGCTGAGCTATTCCGATCTGGGCAACGCCGTGGGGCTCAGCTTTCAGGTCCTGCCCCGGGTCACCGCCATTCTGCGCTACGGCAAGTTCGATACCGACGGAGGTCTGGGATATATTCGCGACCGCTCGTTCGACTTCCGGCTGCAGCTGATGGAAGAGGATCCGACTGGCTGGCGCCCCGCCGTTGCGCTGGGACTTCAGGATGCCATTGGAACCGGATTCTACGCGGCGGAATATATCGTCGCAACCAAGATCATTACCCCCCGCCTGCGTGTCTCGGGAGGTCTGGGCTGGGGCCGCATGGCCAACGACGGCGGCATCGGATCGCCATTCGGCGACCGGGACGGACGTGAAGCGGGAGACCAGGGCGGGACGTTGCATCCCGACCAGTGGTTCCGAGGGGAAACGGCGCCATTCGTCAACATCCAGTGGCTGGCAACCGACAAGCTGACGCTGTTGGCGGAATATTCGGGCGATGACTATGCCTGCGAAACCGGAAATGCAGAGAAATGCCCCCGCCCTTCCTGGCGCAGCGACAATAAGGAGCTGTCCAGCAACATCAACCTGGGCTTCAGCTATCAGGCCGGTCCGAATTACCAGATCGGGGCTCATCTGTTGGGCGGCAAGCAGGTCGGCGTTCAAGCCAGCATGTCGCTGAACCCGCGGCGGGGTCCCTACCCTTCCGGATTCGAAAAGGGCCCGGCGCCAGTCCGTCCCCGCCCGGCGGTTTCCGCCGACCCCGACGGCTGGGCCGGCACCTGGGCCGCCGATCCGACGGCGCAACCGGCGATCCAGAAGGCGCTTGGCGATGCACTTGCCAAGGAAGGCCAGAGGCTGGAATCCATGGCGTTGACCGCGAACCGGGCAGAGGTCCGCATCCGCAACCACCGCTACATGCAGCAGGCAGAAGCAATCGGCCGCACCGTGCGGCTGATGACCCGCGCCATGCCCCCCTCGGTCGAGACACTGGTCGTGACTTCGGTCGAGGAAGGAATGCCGACGTCTTCGTTGACCTTCCGACGTTCCGATGTCGAGCGGCTGGAGAATACCGAGGTCAGCCATATCGCCAATGTCGCGGTGCTGAGCGACGCCGATCCGCGGGCCGCCGGGCTGGTGCAAAGCCCCGGTGTCACGCCACGCTTCCGGTGGACGCTGGGGCCATATCTGTCCACCGGGCTTTGGGACCCCGAGGAGCCCATCCGCTACGAGGTCGGGGCCGAGCTCAGCGCCAGCTATGAGCTGCTGCCCGGCCTGACATTGAATGGCACCGTCAGGCAGAGAGCCTTCGGCAATGCAGAGCAGGAGGCGCCCGGCGGTCTGTCCGTGGCAGATTATCTGGAGTTGTCCGACGACGAGATCGCGGCAGGCAACAACGGGGTCTATCGCGTCCGTTCGGACGGCCGGATGTATTCGGGCAACGACAAGCCGCGCATTCCCCAGCTCACCATCAACTGGAACGCCAAGCCGACCGAAACCCTCTATAGCCGCGTCACGGTCGGGCTTCTGGAAAACATGTATGGCGGGATTTCGACCGAGATCCTGTGGAAGCCGGTGAACTCGCGCCTGGCACTGGGGGCCGAGATCAACCGGGTCCGCAAGCGCGACTACGAAAACGCCTTCGAGTTCCTCGACTATGAGGTCACCACCGGCCATGTTTCCGCCTATTACGAGTTCGGAGGAGGTTTCGTCGGCCAGCTCGACATCGGCCGTTATCTCGCCGGGGACGATGGCGCCACGGTCACCCTGACCCGCGAATTCGCCAATGGCTGGAAAGTCGGAGCATGGGCCACCAAGACCGACTTGAGTTCCGAGGAATACGGCGAGGGATCCTTCGACAAGGGAATCTCGGTCCGCATCCCGATGGCCTGGGCCCTGGGCACGCCCTCCAAGCGCACGGTCGGAGGCACCGTCCAGTCGCTCAACCGCGATGGCGGCCGCAAGCTCCGGGTCGACGGGCGGCTGTATGATGTCGTCCGCGACAGCCACTCCACCAATCTCTACAGTGGCTGGGGAAGGTTCTGGCGCTGAGCGGTCAATTCGACCAGCGGCGGCCTGAGCCGTCGAGGCCCGGCGGCGCCAGCGCTAATGTTCAGCGAATCACCGCGCTGGCGGAGCCCCAAGCTGACCAGAGCGCCGGCTCACGGGCGGCCGGGTGCAGGAAGTTTCGAGTGCGTCAAAAAAGAGAGGACCAGTCTGAAGACGGGCCCTTTCCAATTTTTCAGGACGTGAAATCAGGTGTCCGAGGCGTCGTCGTCGTCATCCGAGGCAACGGCTGCGATAACACCCAGCAGCAGCAGGGCCGGAATCACCAGACCAGCATTGGTCGAGGCCGGACGGGTGTCGACGATCACCGGCTCAACTTCGACAACCGGGGCGACATAGCCGCCGGCCAGTGCGGACGAAGCCGAAAAGCCGAGGGCAAGGGCAAAGGTATTGAACTTGGTCATGAGCATGCTCCGATTTTCAGCCCTTCGATCAGCTAGCATATTCTTTCAAAAGGCTTGGTTGGACTTATGGCATGTTTCCCTACGCCTGTCAGGTGAATCAGTTCCACGGCGGGCGCCTGCGCAACCCCACCTGTTACATTTCTGCACCTGCCACCCGCTCGCGTCCAGGTTTTACGGCGCGGCTGGACACGCCGCAGGGACCGAGCAACGGACACGGGCTTGGGTCAGGGAGCACCCAGGATCCAGCTTTGGTAAGGGATGTAACATGACTGGAAATGCCCCGAGCTCATGGTCCAGACCACGAAGAACACCAGAAGGCCAAGATACGGTGCCGCCGCGAGAATGGGGCGGGAGGGCAGCGACTGCATCCAGGGAATGCGGGCGAAGATCAGGGCCTGCAACGGGATGAAGTAATAGCCGAGGCGATCCGCGATGATGGTCGATACCGGCAGCAGGGCGGCGATCAGCATCATGCCGACCGCGCCCAGGGTGACGAACTGGTAGTCCTCGGGGAACTCTCGCCTCCACGCTTTCCGCAGGAACAGGAAGAAGAACATGCTGCTCAACGACAGAAGCGCGATCCTCAGCGGGCCGCCGAAAGCATCCCTTCCGGTGTCGATGTATCGTTGGGTTGCTACTTGCCCCGCCTCTCCTGCCATCAGCAAGACGACCCCGGGCAGCGCGAGCAGCGCAGCACCCAGGATGCGAACGCCGGTGATCTTGCGCGAGACCAGAGGGGCGAGCAGAAGGAATATCGCGGCGCTGCTGTGGAAGCTGGCCGCCAGAACCACCCAGAGCAGGAAGCCAAGCAGCCGCCCGTTCATGAAGCGCGTCATCGCAACACAGATCAACCCGATGGCCGCGCCTTGCCGGATGCCGGACATCGGCATGTTGATCAGCAGAACGGGAAACAGGAGGACCAGGAAACCCAGAGGATCCGGCTGTCGGCGCGCCAGGACATGAATGCCCGCAAAGCAGACCAGCGACGACAGGACGTTGATCCAAGGATAGGGCAGACCGATCATATACTGCAGCCGCAGCAGCGACCACCAGACCGGCTCTACATTCTGCAGGGCCTGGTCCCGGGTCATGCTGCGAGCGAGTTCGTACTGGTTCAGATAGCCGCCCCAGTCGCAGCCGACCTCGAATCTGAACCCCGAAAACAGGAACAGAATCGCAAGGACTATCGGATACAGCTGCCGGTTCAGCCGTGGCTGCCCCAGAACGGCGTAGCGCAGCAGGAACAGGCCGAAAGCCATCGCAACATAGGTCATGGGCGGACGGCCGAATGCAGCAGGTCGGCGACCCGCGGCCCCCACACCTGCAGCGAATAACGCTCTTCAACGCGGCGGCGACCGGCACGGCCCATCCGGCGCCGCAGCTCGGGATCGCGGAGCAGACGCGCGATCCCCTGACGCCACTCGTCGGGCGTACTGGCGAGAAAGCCAGTCACCCCGTCCTCGACTATCTCGCTGTTGACCCCGACCGGAGAGGCCACCACCGGCACGCCGCAGGCCATGTACTGAATGATCTTGTAGCCGCATTTGCCCTGTGCCCACGGCGAGTCGTCTAGCGGCATCAAGCCGATGTCCATGCCTTGGATCATCTTGCTCTCTTCTGCCTCTGTCCAAGGCATGAACTCGAGCTCTGGCTTGGGTGCTGCATCCGCTCCCACTACCCGCAGCTTCGCTCGGTTCTCGCGTGCCAGATGCGAAAGCATCGGCATCATCGGCTCCAGATATTCCCGCCATGTACTGGGGCTGCCAATCCAGCCAATACGAGCCATCCCGTCGTCCGCGGGCAGGGGGGTGGTATCATACGCATGGATATCAACCACGGTCGGGACGATTTCGACCCGAGATGATCCCGCTGCCTTCGCCCTCGCTGCAAGATAGGGATTGCCTGCCAGTATCAGCGCCGAGCTGGCCATGACGTGGTCAATCTTGTGCCCGAGAAGGCGACGGATGATAGGTTTCCGGTGCAGGTCATAACGATGGAACACTGCGTCATCGTAGTCGCTGACCACGGGAACATCCCTTGGCAGCAGCCATTGCTCTACTCCCGCTGGAAGCCACGGCAATGCTTCCTTTTCCAGCCAGATGAGATCCGGCGGCGGGGACAGGCGCAGCTGCCGGAAGCGTTTCAGGTAGTAGCTGGCAGCACTGACTCCCAGTCTTTCTCCCCGGTAGAGGCGCTCCAGATAGGCATCGTCGAAGAAGGCGGCCGTTGTCACCTCGATACCCGCAGCGTCGAGCCAAGGGAGATACTGCATCGTCCGCAGGCGGCTCGAAGCGCCAAGACGGTCATACCGCGACAGGATGAGGAGCTTCATGCCCATCTGTCCCGCCAGGCCTGCAACATCAGCATGGTCCACAGGCGAGGCGTCCAGTCGCAACGGCCCGACTGATGTTCAGCCCAGGCTTTCCTGATTGGGTCGGGGTCAAGAATACCATCCTGCTCCAGCCGGGCGAGGGTGAGCAGATCCTCGGCCCAAGGACGCAGAGGCCCGCGCAGCCATTCCCCTACAGGGATGCCGAATCCTGCCTTGGGTCGTTCTATCAGTTCGCGCGGGACACGACGATAAAGAATCTGGCGCAGCGCCCATTTCCCTTGATTATCGCGAATTTTCATGTGCGCTGGCAAGCGCATTGAAAGCGCGATCACCGCAGGGTCAAGGAATGGTACCCGCGTTTCAAGGCTGACCCCCATTGCCGCGCGATCGACCTTGCACAGGATATCATCGGGAAGATAGCTTCGCATATCCTGCGCCATCATTCGCGCAACCGGATCACCGTCAAGGCAAGCGGGCAAGGAATCGTCAAGAAGAGACCGCGGCTCTTTTTGGAACCCGCGCACCAGCGCAGCGCCATCCCACTCTGAAACGAGGCTGCGATAAAGATCGTCGAGGTTATTAACTTCCTGCAGGCGTCTGGCGAGCCGATGGGCCTTGTCGCCCGGCCGCGAGATACGCGGCCCGCCCATGCGGCCAAGCACGCTCCCAATCCCGTCCCAAGCCGCAATCGGAGTCGCGCGCATGCCCGCCCCCACCCCGCGGCGCAGCGCCTGGGGCATCCAACTCAAGCGCTGCCAGATTCGTGGTCCCCAGAAATAACGCTTGTAGCCCCCGAACAACTCGTCCCCGGCGTCGCCCGACAGCGCTACAGTGACATTCGCGCGCGCCGCACGGCAAAGAAGAAAGGTGGGTATCTGAGAAGAATCCCCAAATGGTTCATCATATAGGTCAGGTAAATGGGGAATGACCTCCCGGGCGTCCTGCTCTGTAACGGTCATCTCGCTGTGATCCGTGCCGAGATGGCGAGCCACGGCGGCGGCATGAGGAGCTTCGTTAAAGGCCGGATCCTCGAACCCAATGGTGAAGGTCTTGACCGGTCCCGGCGATTGCTCCTGCATCAGCGCCGTGATGAGAGAGCTGTCGATTCCTCCGGACAGGAACGCCCCCAGCGGAACATCCGCCACCATCTGTCGTCTAATCGCGGTTTTGAGGGTATGTTCCAGAGCATCAATCGCCTCTTCCTCATCAGTAAGAAGCGTGCAGAACCCCGTTTCCATCACATCATTCAGCGACCAGTAGCGCCGGATCGACAAGCTGCCGTGTTGCTCCCCCGGGCGCAGGGGTTCCGACGGGATTGCAGCAGGAGCATGGCCAGAAATTTCCAGAATCGTACCGGGTTCAAGCTTGAAGATCCCGGGATGAATGCTGCGAGGTGCCGGGACATAGGTAAATCGCAGATACTGGGCGAGCGCCGCTCGACAGATCCCGCCGGGAAAGCCTGGATGGGCACGCAACGCCTTCAGCTCGGAGCCGAAAACAATGCTCCTGCCAGCCCAGCCCCAATAAAGCGGCTTTTCTCCCATCCGATCACGCGCGAGCGAAAGCCGCCGTTCACGGCGATCCCAGAGAGCCAGCGCGAACATTCCACTTGCACGGCGCAGAGTTTCGTCAAGGCCCCAGTGCGCGATCCCCGCGAGAAGCGTTTCCGTATCGGAATGCCCCCGCCATGTCAGCACCGCGCCAGCTGCCTCGAGTTCCCGGCGCAGGTCGAGGTGATTGTAGATTTCGCCGTTGATGACGATGATCCAGCGCCCGCAGGCCGAGGTCATGGGCTGGGCGCCCGCCGCAGAAAGCTCGAGGATGGCCAGGCGGCGGTGGCCCAAGGCGACCCCTTCGCCAATCCAGACGCCCTCTGCATCCGGGCCGCGATGGGAAAGCGGGCCGGTCATCGCCGCGATCCGGCCCCGGATATCGCCAAATGCGCTTCCCTCGGCGTCGAGAAAGCCCGTCAGCCCGCACATTCTTGGTAATCCTTTGCAACATCGGGGGGCCTACCACCCAAGATATCCGCGTAGAGCCGCTGATAGCTGTCAGTTCCGGCCGACAGCGAAAACACCGCCTCGGCCGCGCTGCGGCAGCGTGCAGCAAGACCGGGATCGGTCAGCAGAGCCTCGAGATCAACCCAGGCCGATTCCATGTCCTGCGGGGCGGCGCTGCGAACCAATATCCCCACGCGGTGTTCGCGGATGATGCGGGCGACATCACCCACGCCCTCATTGGCAACGACGGGCAGGCCACAGCCCAGGGTTTCACCCATGCGGGTGGGTGAGCTTCCGAGTTTACCGAGGCCGTCGGTAAAGAACATCACCGATGCAAACTGGCCTTGCAGAACTGCGGGCACTTCGTCAGGTCGCGCCGGCGCGATGACCAGCCGCTCGGCCAGTACCGGTCCAAGGACCTCACGTAATCGCCCGGGGTCGTCCCGCGTGGTCAGCTCGATCTCCAAGGTGGGATCGCGGCGAAGCCCGGCTTCAAGAAACGCCCGCAGCCAGTCGACCCGGAACCAACCGCTGAGCATGGTGCCGAGACAACCGATCACCCGGCGCGCAGGGGGCGAGGCCGCGGGAACGAAGCGATCCAGATCGGCGCAGGTCGGGATGACGACCAGCCGCTGATCCTTCAGCTCTTCTGGATAGATCCGCCGCAAATGCTCTGCCGCTGCATGGGTCAGCGACACCACCCCGGCCGCCCGGCGAAGACAGATCCGCTCGGCCGCAACGATACGGCGGTGCAGGACCGATCCGCGCCGCAGCCTGCCGGCTGTGATCAGCTCTTCCGGCCAAAGCGCCCGCATGTCGAAGATGAAGGGCGCTCCGGTCATACGGGATACAGCCATGGCCACCGCTGCAGGAATGTAGGACCGTGCATGGATCAGCTGTATGTTCTGTGCCTGCACCTCGCGGCGCACCAGCCAGATCATCCGCGACATCGAGAGGGCAGGGGCAATCACCTTCGGATGTGGTCGAAAGCGTTGGGGTAGCCAGCGGATGCCCAATGCCTCACATTCCGCCCGCGCAGCCGCCATCCGGGCACTGTCGGCGCGATCCTCGTCCTTTTCATAGGTGATCAGCGTGATCGCGTAGTCTTGGGACAAGCCGCGGAGATAGGCCATGACTTGGCTCTGTCCAAGCGGTTCGAGCAGGCCATTTCGGGTAAGGTAGAGGGCAGGTGGCAGAAGTCGATCCTCGCACATGAGTTCAACTTTTCATCCCAAATTCTGCGAGTATCAGCTCCGCAATTTTTCGAAAATCGCGCTCCTGTGCGTATTTTACTCTTGCCATCCTGATTTCATCCGATTTGGATTCTGCCAAAGCATTCTCCAAGCTCGCGATCATTTCAGCGGCACCAACAAAAGTATAAAGAAGTGATCGGTATTCCGATATTCCAGGAACGTCGGTAGCAACGATAGGTTTGCCCTGCGCTAAATAGTTCAAGGTCTTAAATGGTTCGTTGTCTACACTGGGGTTGTAGGGCATGATGCATGCATCAAAGTGGGCAATGTATCCCGGCAATTCCTGGTAAGATTTTTGCCCCAAGAAGTGAGTATTCGGAAGGGCCCTTAGAATTTCTACTCTTTCGGACGCCCCTATCGAAAGAGCATTTCTCTTTACGGGGCCAATAAATACAAAATCCCAATTAGGGCGCGCAAGAGCGACTTCTCGAACAACATCAAAGTCAACATACCTGTCATGGATAGTGCCCGTATAGCCTATAACATGTTCGCCCTGCGGCAGGTCGTCAGGTCTTGCATCTTTGTTTATCGCGCACACAGCGGAAAAATCTACTCCGTGGGGCACTAACGTTATATCATCCCTGCCGAAGGCATCAATGAGCCGGCGGCGATGCCTTTCGCTTGTCGTCAATATTCCGTCTACAAAATGCACCAAACTCTTCTCTGGCCACCACGGATCGTTTTTCTTGGGTGGAATGACATCAATCGCATAGTACAGTGTTTTTTTTAATTTCTTCATCCTGCGGATTAGCGGCTCGCTCCTGTAGTCGAACGTCAAAACATATACATCCGTCCCTATAAGCATGTTGTCCAATTTTTCCATCTGGCGCCTCATGACAAGACGCGATAGCGACCGATACCAGCCGAAACCACGGTAATGTCCGGGAAGGCTAGACATCGTCACAACATTTACCTGTTTTTCCTGTCGGATACGAGGGCCGAAGAGAAAATCCTGAAGCTTGCCTCCTCGTCCCCTGAGCAAAGCACCACGAAACGGCTCAACAAAATATACGTCACCGTAGTTTGTCAACAAATTGGCAATCCAGTGCTTGCTGACCCACATATCTGTCCATCCTTGGATGGAAATTATCACAAAGGATGCTTTACTGGTCATAGCCGCCTACCCTTCCTGCGAATAAAATTAAGTGCAGGCCCCAGTCCCAGGCTGTCAAGGACTGCGCGCACTCGTTCATTGATAGATGAAGCTGGCCTCAAAATTGCTAAAAATAACTTATTAACGACGCCTCCGTTGTACCCAGATATCTGCTTGTCCCAGGAATGAAGGATCCTAATAATGTTTGCGGCAAGGGAAGTGTCCATAGGGATATTATGATTCTTCACCTGCTCTATGTACTCGCTTAATATTTGCAGCGCAGAGCTGCGCTGCCCGATAAAGTACTTTACCTGATGCTCTCTAGAGTTATATAGTTGCTGCGAAATTGACGATGGCACTTGTCGATATTTTACTAACCCTTCAGGCACATACACGATTTCGCCCACAAGCAACGCCCTGTGCGATAAAACCTTATCTTCGAAAACTCTTTCGTCGATGTCCGGTCCGTCTATTATTAGATTCCGCGTGTATGCAGCTGTTGCCCCAATAATTGGCGTCCGCAGATTGTTTTTGACAAAGGACTTCAGTGTGGGCTTTTTTCCCTGAATGCCGCCGTTCAGATATTTTGTAGTTTTGCCGCTTTCGTCCATTGCCAGGGCATCACTATGCACAACACCTGCAACACCTCCACTGGCAATCCAGTGGGAGATTAATTTTGTCGCTCGGGATGGCAAGGAAACGTCATCGCCCGCTGCAACTATGATTAGCGAACCGGATGCCATACGAGCAGCCAAGAGAATGTGGTGGATTAATCCAAGATTACTAGCATTTTGTTGTACCACCACCTGATGCGGACCTTCGTAAGCCGCCGCCATCTCCTGCATGATTTCGAATGTCCGGTCCGATGAACAGTCGTCTGACAGGACGATCTCCAGCGGCTCGTAGGTTTGAGAAAATGCACCCTCAACCGCCTCGCGGATGTATTTTTCCTGATTATAGGCGAACAGCGCGAAGGTAACGAGCGGTCGCTCGTCCGGGCCTTCCGGCAGGTCAGGGTTGCCATAAATTTTCACTTGCGCCTGATCAGCCATCCCTGGACCCTTTCCCCATAACCGGCAATGCGGCCCAGTCGTCCGCCCGCCCCCGCTTGTGTAGACAGTCTCACCAGTGCCCATAGCCCCGCAGCCAGCGCAAGACCAACTCCAAGGCCAGCACCCAGCCACTGGCTCGCCCGCGCGGCAATGTCCACGACCAGCGCCGCGACGATCACCGCCAGCGCTTGCGCCTTGACCGCGCGGCTCCAGTGAAAACCGATACTCCTGCCACCGAGCCGGCGCACCAGCGGCAGATAGACAACATACAGCGCCAGAAATGCCACGCCCGTTGCAGTAACGCCGATCAACTTCGGCTCGATGACCGTACCGAGCGGCCGTTCTATCGCGTTAATGTTAATCATGGTTTACTTCTGATGGGCCAGCCAATCGCGGTAAAGAATGCCGAAAGCCGTGCGGCGAGGGGGCCCTGTGGGCCGATCTTGATCAAAACGACACGCAACCCGACAATCCCACCGACCAGCGCGAGCAGGACCCCGGTCAGTGCGGCCGTAACCGGAGCATAATAGGCCAAGGAGAGCATCGCCACAGATGCCGTCAAGTGGAAGCCAAGCAACGTAGCTGACAGCCGTGCAAACCGGAAGCTGCTTAGATGGTGGGCGATGGTCCATGCAAGCAAGAAGAGAACCAGATAAGCTAACGCAAATCCAACTCCCGCAACCTCCAAGCCGACTAAAGGCAAGCCGATCCAGATTGTGCCCAAGAACACTATATTCCAGCTAAGCTGTGTGAACAGATAGATGCGGGAGCGTGCGGCGGCTACCAAGGCAAAACCGAGTGGCCAGCTTGAAAGCTTCAAAACGTTGCCGAACGACTGCCATTGCAGCATCCCGGCGGCTGGAATGAAATCAGGAGAATACAGCAGACCCAAGAACCAGGGGGCAAGCCCGGTCAGCGCCAACAGGATGGGCCCACCCAAGGCAAGACCGATTTGCATTTGGTCGTTCATCAACTGATTAGCCTTGGCCGGATCATTGATTACCTCGACCAGGCGCGGGTAGTAATCTGCACCCATCGCACCAAGCAAGAAACCGATGTAGGTCATGGCGATCGCCCAGGACGCGGCAAACAAGCCTGCGGCCTCCAGCCCCAGTTCGCGGCTAATCAGACCGCGCACCACCAAGAGCGTCGCTGAGGACGCCAGAGCGGCTAGCATGAAGACAACACCAAGCGCCGCCATCGGCTTCCACACGGACCAGACAGCGCCGATAGTCCATGACTGGACCTCTGGAGAGGGAAGGCGGCGGGTGAACCACAGAGCTACGAGCACCGAGGTCGTCGGCTGGGCGATCAAGAACCATATCAGCCCATCGTCGCCCTGGAGCCAGACCGTCAACAGCCCAGCAACTGTTCCAGCCAGCGCAGAAAGGATCGTGACCCGGCCCAGATCCCCTATCCGACGCAGCCCCTGCAACAGAGCTGTTTGCGAGGCAGAGACGAGCCCAAGCAGAACCGCGACCCCGACAAGACCGATTTCAGTGGCATATTCGGCACTGCCGGTCAGCCAGCGCGAGATCGGAACGCGCAAAAACCATATCGCCACCATGGCCAGCGTACCCTGAACCAGATTGGCTGCGAGCAACACGAGGCGAACACGAGAGAGGACCGTGGGATCATGCTTTGCGGCAGCAATCTCGCGCACGCCACTGTTGCCAAGGCCAAGGCCAGCCAGCGTGCCGACAGTGCTTTGTAGGTTGCTGTAGTTTGCGAGCAGGCCTAAGCCGACTGGGCCAACCATTACCGCCAGCAGCTTCATTCGCAGCAGTGAGATCAGGATATTTACGGCCTGCGCACTGCCGATCAGCAGCATCGATCGAACCATGCCGCGAGAGGACGCCATTAGAGGCCGCGCTTCTTGCTGTCGCCGCTTTTTTCCCGCGCCTGCACGAGGGACCTCGTATAGTGGCTCAGGACATCTGACGGCAGGATAAGTTCTTGGATCCTCTCAGGCTTAACGGATATTTTTCTGACCCCGGATGTCAAAATATGCCAACCAGGCAGACGGTTCATGCCTGCCCGATGAAGGAGCTGATGCAGGCGGGAATACCTCAAGCGCTGCGCCAAGGTGATTGCGGGAAGAACACGACCGCTTCCGGTCTTGTTACCCGTATTAGCTTTACCCAAGTCCAGCACGGCATCAGTACCGCAATCTGCTCCCAGAAGAG
Source organism: Paracoccus sp. SJTW-4 (assembly GCF_047716885.1). Taxonomy (NCBI): domain Bacteria; kingdom Pseudomonadati; phylum Pseudomonadota; class Alphaproteobacteria; order Rhodobacterales; family Paracoccaceae; genus Paracoccus; species Paracoccus sp. SJTW-4. The sequence goes on from NZ_CP136681.1 coordinate 1,404,777, forward strand.
CTGTCATCGGAACCTTGCCCGAGGCAAGCTGGGTGAACTCGACAACATGGGTTTCCGCGCCACATGCGTGGGCGTGGTCCATCAACGCAGCGTAGTCGTAACAGAAAGCCCGACCATCTCGCGCGAAGGCGGAAAACTCTGACGTCATATCCCCTGGTAGGGATCGGAAGATTTCCTGATAGTAGGACGGAATTGCGTCGACGGGGTCGCGCAAGGTCAGGATGAGGCGTACCGAAAGCCCCAGTTCCTGTCGAAAATAGTTGATCGCACGCCTCAACCTTGCCCGTATTGCAGCCTCGCTCTTGTCCACCACCAGCATTTCTTCAGAAACAATTAGAGCCTTCCCGGCACCAAGAGCAGTAGTGAAGGTCTCCTGCAGTTCGACGCTTTCAGCGGGAGTCAGCTCATCGCCTCTGGCCAGTTGTGACAGTAGCTTAATTCTATCTTCCGGATAATCTGAACGAGGCTGATGCGTGCCTATATAGGTGAAACCGGGAAGTTCAGCCTCCTGCAAGGCTAGTTGCAGCGAGGTTGTCCCGGTCTTGGGCGGACCAACATGCAGATAAACCAGCCCAGTCATTTCAAGGGCTCTACCACTCTTCGTGCGTCATCAGAGGACAGATGCGGCCCCATCGGCAGGCTCAGCACCTCTGAGGCAAGCTGCCGGGCCAGAGGCATGGTATCCGGGTCCATCCCGAGTCCCGCATAAGCCGTCTGCATATGCGGCGGGATCGGATAATGGATCAGGGACCCAATACCCGCGGCGGTCAGGCGCGCCTGCAATTCGTCGCGGTCAGGGCTACGCACAACGTAAAGATGCCAGGCCGGGTCTGCCCATTCCGGCACATGGGGCAGGATCAGCCCGGTGTCGGCCAGCCCCTCGGTATAGATCGCAGCGATGGCGTGGCGCCGTGCCGTCCACTCCTCAAGGCGGGTCAGTTTGACCCGCAGCACTGCCGCCTGAATCGGATCGAGACGGGAGTTCACCCCCTGCTCGTCGTTGACGTATTTCTGTGTGCTGCCGTAGTTGCGAAGGGCCTGCAGCCGCTCTGCCAAGTCCGTGCGGTTCGTTGTCACTGCGCCGGCATCACCCACCGCCCCGAGGTTCTTTCCCGGGTAGAAGCTCCAGCAGACCAGATCGCCATGTGAGCCGATGCGCTTGCCCTTGTAGACAGCGCCATGGGCCTGAGCCGCGTCCTCGACCACGAAGATGTCGTGGGCGCGCGCCAAGGTCAGGATCGGGTCCAGATCGACCGGCTGCCCATAAAGATGGACAGGCAGAATGACCTTGGTCGCCGGTGTGATGGCCTCGGCAATCCGGCCTGGGTCGAGATTGTGGGTTGCAGGATCGGGCTCGACCGGGACGATCCTCGCCCCCACTGCCGAGACGGCCAGCCATGTGGCAATATAGGTGTTCGAGGGAACGATGACCTCATCCCCCGGTCCGACATCGAGTGCCCGCAAGGCGAGGGTCAACGCATCGAGGCCATTGGCGACCCCTACTGCATGATCCGCACCGCAGAAGGCCGCCCATTCAGCCTCAAACGCTTCGACTTCGGGGCCTAGGATGTACCAGCCACTATCCAGCACCCGTGCGACGGCTGCATCAATTTCTGGCTTCAGTTCCAGATAGGCGGGACGCAGTTCGAGAAAGGGGATCATGCTTGATCCCCCCTTACTGCGGCAAGGAACTCCGTATAGTCACGATAATAATCCGCTTCGTCATAACGATGCGACGCCAGCACCATGCAGACCGCACCCTGACTGAAGCTGTCCATCTCTCGCCAGACCATGCGACTGATATAAAGGCCTTTGCGCGGGTCACGTAGCCAGTATTCGGACTTTGTGGTGCCATCGTCGATCTTCATGCGGAAGCTGCCGGACAGAGCGAAGACGATCTGGTCAAGTTCCCGATGCGCATGACCGCCACGCTCGGCATCGACCGGGACGTTATAAAGGTAATAAACCCGGGCAATATCGAAAGGAACATGGTTACGCCCCTCGATAAAGGTGAGGTCGCCGCGAGGATCGTGAATTTGTGGCAAGTCGAACCAGCGCACAGAGCCCTTGATGGTATCACTCATGCGGCGGCTCCATTCAGCACTGCGAGATGTGTTGCCCGATCTCGCAAAAAAGTCTCGCGCGGATAGATGAAGAAAATATTCTGAGCGTCTTCGGTAATTTCCTTCATTCCGAAGCGGCGATAGAAGGCTGCAGCATGTGTGTTGGCATGACGCACATCGATCAAAGCATGGGTCATACCAAGGATGTCAAAGCCCGTACCAAAGGATAAAACCGCGCTTTCCAGTGCGGCCTTGGCAGGCTTGTTCGCATCGAGAATCCAACTCCCCCAGGTGAAGTGGTCCTCATCAAAATCATAGAGGCGAACAAGGCCGCAGCGCGTGCCGTCCACACGCCGTTCGATCACATAGTAATATTCCAGGCCCTGTGCCTCTCGGCTCTTGTACTCCTCGATCCAGCGGCGCTGATCCGCAATAGTGCCGGTTACAAAGGAGAGATACGCGTTATAGATTGGATCGGTCCTCAGCCCGTGCGCGTATTCTGCGTCCTCCGGCTGGATCAGGCGCAGGACAAGGTTCGGCCCCTCGATACGTTCCATCCTGGATATCATAGCCGCAAGTCACTCTCGGCAGGCGGAAAGACGCTCTTGAGATCGCAGAAGACATGGTGCTCTGCGCCAAAGGCTCGAAGCGCCTCGGTACCAGTTGTCCGGTATTCATCGTGAGCCACGGCAAGAATGATGCCGTCATAGGTAGCTGCATCGGGCGTAGTAGCGACAAGGTCGAGCCCATATTCCCGCTTGGCTTCGGTGGCATCGGCCCATGGGTCGTGCACATCGACAGTCACGCCGTAGTCCTTCAGCTCACGCACGAGGTCTATGACGCGAGTGTTGCGCAGGTCCGGGCAGTTTTCCTTGAAGGTGAGCCCCAGGACCAGCACCCTGGCGCCATCCACATGCATCCGGCGCTTGAGCATCGCCTTGACCATCTGCCCCGCGACATAGGCGCCCATCCCGTCATTGATGCGCCGACCGGCCAGAATCACCTGCGGGTGATAGCCAAGCGCCTCGGCCTTGTGGGTCAGGTAATAGGGATCCACCCCGATGCAGTGCCCGCCGACCAGCCCCGGGCGGAAAGGCAGGAAGTTCCACTTGGTTCCGGCCGCCTTGAGCACCGCTTCGGTATCGATCCCCATGCGGTTGAAGATGATCGCAAGTTCGTTGACCAGCGCGATATTGAGGTCCCGCTGGGTGTTCTCGATCACTTTCGCGGCCTCGGCCACCCGGATCGACTCTGCCTGATAGGTGCCAGCGGTAATGATCGAGGCGTAAAGGGCGTCGATCTCGGCGGCGGCCTCGGGCGTGGAACCAGCCGTCACCTTGCGTATGGTGGTCAGCCGATGGGTACGATCGCCGGGGTTGATGCGTTCGGGGCTGTAGCCGCAGAAGAAATCGACGTTGAAACGCAGACCCGACACCCGTTCCAGCACCGGAACGCAGTCCTCCTCGGTCGCGCCCGGATAGACGGTGGATTCGTAGATCACGATGTCGCCCGGCTTCAGCGCCTGTCCCACGGTCTCCGAGGCGCGCAGCAGCGGCGTCAGATCGGGGCGCTTATGCACGTCAATGGGCGTGGGGACGGTGACGATAAAGATCCGGGCCTCGCGCAGCGCCTCTGGATCCGAGGTGAAGCGGAGATGCTTGCCTTCGGCAAGTTCCTCGGCCGGGACCTCAAGGGTGCGATCAGTTCCGGTGCGAAGCTCCTCGATCCGATCTTCCTTGATGTCGAACCCGATGACCTTCCGGCGCTTGCCGAACTCGACGGCCAGGGGTAGGCCGACATAACCAAGGCCGATGACGGCAAGTACCTTGTTGCTCATTTCCATTCCGAAAATATCTCGACTATTATGTGGGATCCCGACCCCGGATAATGCATCGGCAATAGTCCGGTTCCCGTCACTTACCGTAATACTCCCTGAACCAGCTCACAAATCGTGCAACGCCTTCGTGGAAATCCGTCTTCGGTCGATAGCCGGTAAGCGTTTGGAGCAGAGATGCATCCGCCCAGGTTGCTGGAACATCTCCCTTCTGCATCTCCATGTAATTGCGCACAGCTTTTCGGCCGAGACAGTCCTCGATCGCTTCGATGAAATCCAGAAGCCGAACCTTGTCCGAGTTTCCGATATTGACGATGCGGAAAGGCGCCACCGGAGAGAGACTATCCCCTTGGGAGACGACCCCGTCAACAGGCCGTTCCGGTACGGCATCGATCAACAGCCGGATGCCCCGCACCAGATCCTCCACATAGGTGAAATCGCGGTACATTTCGCCGTGGTTGTAGATGTCGATCGGGCGGCCATTAAGGATCCCCTCAACAAACTTGAACAGCGCCATATCCGGCCGCCCCCAAGGGCCATAAACCGTGAAAAACCGGAACATCGTGATGGGCAGGTTCCACAGATGCGCATAGGCGTGCCCCATGCTTTCGGTAGCCTTTTTCGTCGCCGCGTAAATAGTAAGCTGAGTGTCCGCCTTTTCGGTTTCCTGAAACGGCATTTCCTCGTTTGCGCCGTAAACCGAAGAGGTCGAGGCCATCAGCAGATGCTTCACCTCAAGCCGCCGGGCGGCCTCCATGACGTTGAAGGTCCCGATTACATTGGAATCAAGATAGGCGCGCGGGTTTTCCAGGCTGTAACGGACTCCCGCCTGCGCCGCCAGGTGGACAATAACATCAGGACGAAAATCGTCGGCCAGCGCATCGAACCGCACCTGATCCTCGAGCATCCCCTCCACCGCACTGAAATTGGGGTTCTGGAGCAGCATCGCGTGGCGACGCTGTTTCAGGGTGACGTCGTAGTAGTCAGTCATTCCGTCATAACCCTGCACGCGGAAACTCTCGGCAAGGAGCAACTTGGCCAAGTGGAAGCCGATGAACCCGGCGGTGCCGGTGATGAGAACGCGTTTCAAGAAAAATTCGCCTCTCGGTTCTGTGAAGTATTTCGATGGGCGGCCGGCAGCATTTGCACCTTTGCAATCGCTGCACGATAGGCCTCGACCACGATGGACTGATCATAGAGGTCTTCCATGCGGGCACGACCAGCCCTGCCCATCGCCACCCTGCGTTCAGGAGGCATGGCTAGGAAGCGGAGTAAGGCCGCTTCGAGCCCCTGCGCATCGCGCGGAGGGCAAAGCAACCCGGTGATCTCTGCCGCCACCACCGAGCGACAGCCCGGAACATCGGTCGCGATCACCGGCCGGGCCATCGCACCGGCTTCGATCAAGGTCCGGGGGGCACCCTCGCGATAGGAGGGGAGCACCACGCAGTCAGCCGCTGCGATGACGGGGCGCACATCAGGAGCAACCCCAAGATATTCAATGACGCCTTCCTGCTGCCACTCCGCTAGGGTGGTGGTATGAATGGCACTTCGGTTGCTGGCTCCCAGTTCTCCCAGAAGCTGAAAGCGGGCCCTAGGGAAGCGGGTGTGAACCGCGCGGGCGGCGTCCACGAACTCCAGAACCCCCTTGTCGCGCAGGAGACGGGCGATCATCAGAAAGACCGGGGCATCGCCATTCTCTGCCGGAGGCATGGGCGCGAAATACTTAAGATCGATGCCGGATCCGGGGAGCAGCCGGGCCTGATCGCTGCGCACAAGGTGGTGGGACAGGAATAGCCCCCGGTCCTCCTCGTTCTGAAAGAAGACCACCTCATGCCTTGCAAAGGCCCGCCGGTAGAGATTTTCCGCCACGAACCGCAGAATGCCTCCCGAGAGAAAGGCGGTCCCCAATCCGGTGACATTGGGGATAAAGGGGATATCCCCCGCGGCCCATGAGCCGAAGATGTTGTTCTTGATGGTGAACCCAAGAATGACCTCAGGGCGTTCCTGCCGGAAGACCGCGCGCATCTGCCGCGCAAGGGCAAGATTTCTGAAGGGGTTGAGGCCCTTGGCATCCATGGAGAGAGGCAGAAATCTACAGCCAAACCGTTCTAGCGCGTCGACGGAGTGATCCGGTGGAGCCAGCACTGTCAGTTGATGCCCGTCAGCGAGCAGCCCCTGAACTAGGGGTTTACGAAAATTGAAGATGTTCCAGGCTGCATTCGCGGTGAGCATGATGTGCATCATGAATCACCCTTCGACTTGTAGCTGTACTGATAATCATAGCCCGACCACGCCTCTGCCCGATCCGCCTTGCGGGGGTCAAACCCGTTCAGGACAGCCCCTGCGAGTCTCAGGCCCGAGGACTGGAACACCTTCTTGACGGCCTCGACTTCTCTCAGCGGAGTGATCCCGTGCCGCACGACCAGGATGGTGGTCCCGGTCAGGCGGGCCACCACCACCGGATCGGTGACCGCGAGGGTCGGAGGGGTATCGACGATGATCAGGTCGAAGCGCTTGTCCAGCAGCGCGAGGAGATCCGACATTTCCTCCCGCATCAGCAGCTCCGAGGGATTGGGCGGATAGCGCCCGGCCGGCAGGACAAAGAGCCCGGCAACCTCTGTCTCGACGAGCGCCGTCTCGATAGGGACCTGCCTTGCCAGCACCTCGGACAATCCGGACGCCTGACGCGGCAACTTAAAGAACTTGCGGACCTGGCCACGCCGGAGATCGGCATCGATGAGGGCCACTTTCTGACCGGCTTGGGCGGCAATCACACTCAGGTTCACGGCGGTGGTGGTCTTGCCCGCGCGGGGGGCTGCAGAGGTCAGGGTCACGGCCTTGGTGTCAGACCCCAGCATCCCGAAATGCAGGCTAGTCCGAAGCGACCGCAGGGATTCGACCGCCAGATCATCTGGCTGCTCGAGCGCCAGGATCGCGCTCGTGCGCGAGCCGGCATTGATCAGCGAAGACTGTGGGATGGTCGCAAAAACCGGCAAACCGATCTGCTCCAGCTCCTGCGAGCCCCGAACGCCGCGCCTGGCCCAGTGCAAGAGCAGCGCTAAGAGGACCCCGACCACCAGCCCCGCAAGAACATAGGCTGCCATGATCAGGGGCTTGCGGGGAGCAATGGGAACGTGTGCCGTGACGGCCGGATCAACAATCCTGACGCTGCCTACGGCGCTTGCCTGAAGCACCTGCATCTCCTGGAAGCGGGTTTGCAGGTCGAAATAGATCTGTTGAGCCAGCTCGACCTCTCGGGTGAGATTGACGACCTCCCGCTGCACTTCTGGGAGTGCATCCACCTGGGACAGGAGCGCCGCCAGTGCCACCTCGAGCTCTCCATGATCGCTCAGGCTCTTGCGCACCACCGGGTGATTTTCATCGTAGGTCTGGCGGTTTTGCGCGACCTCAAGTTCCTTGCGCCTAAGATCACTCTCGACCCGGGTGATCTGGTTGAGCAATGCTTGGGCTTCAAAGCTCTGCTCGTCATCGCTTTCGGCCCAATCCCCTGCCCGGGCCCGGTCGCTGGCCAGCTCCCGGAAGTTGTTGAGTGCAGCCTGCGCCGCCCTCAGCTTGCGCTCGGCATCGGGGAGTTGCTGCTGGATGAACTCCAGCCCCCCTTCGGCTTCAGCCACGCTTCTCTTGATATTCTGCTGGACATAGGCATCTGCGATCGCAGCAAGGCTCTGTTCCACCTCTTGTGGATCAGTGCCGTTGAGGAGAAGCTCGAGGATCCCCGATCCCCGACCCTGTTCCGCAATCGAGAGGCGGTTGTGAAGCGATCGGATGGCCTGCTGTTCAGAAAGTTGAGTCACGGCGAACTCGCGTCCAGCTGTCGCTGGATGCTCGGCGACGTTGATCGAGAACCCGAGGCCTTCAAGCGTCAATTCAATGCCGGCCTGCCCATCGTGAATGCTGCCGTCAGGCAGCAAGAGACGGTAGCCTTCCTTGGTGGTGGTCACGGCGATGTCCCGCCCCACCCACTCCGGGAGCACCTGCAGGTTACTTAGAACCAGCCGCTCACCGTGGCGGGCATAGGGAAGAAGGAAGTCCCATTCGGGGATCGGCAGGTTGTAGCGGGCGAGGATATTCCCGATCATCGGCGCCTTGCGCGCAACCACTCGCCAGTCCAGGTCTTTCTGGGCCACGGCTTGACCAAGCACCATGCGGGAGGAAATGATCTCGACTTCTGTCGAGGCTGTCGTCTCCTCTCCACCGAAGCCGCTGGCAGTCTGGAATATGATCGGAACGGATTTGCGCTGCTCGAGCTGGATCAGCGTATCTGCCTGGTAGACCGGGTATGTGCTGGCGAGCTTATACGTTCCGAGCGCCGCAAACAGAATGACGCAGGAGGTAATGACCCCCTTCCTGCGCCAGAACAACGACAGCAGCATGAGGAGGTCGATGTCATCCGCATTGCCGCGCGGATTTTCCTGATGGCTTGCGGTCACGTTCTGGAAACTCCCGGCACCAGTTTTTCTGCCCAAGACGCTGCCGCAGCCTCCAGCTTCAGATAGGTCTGTTCGTGAAATTCTCTGGAGCGTCGGTATGGATCCTGAATCCCGGTAGCACCGCTCCACTGGTCAAAAAGCATCAGCTTTCCTGTCAATTCGGGGGACATGGACACGATCCGTGCCTTGTGAGCAGGCTCCATGACCAGGATCAGATCACTGTTGCGACCCAATACGGAATTGAATTGCCGCGCAACGTGCCCCTCGAGCGAAACCCCATGGGCCGCAGCAACCTCAGTGGCTGTGGGATCAGCGGGGTTGCCTGTGACGGCCGCCAGCCCGGCCGAGGCAACGCCGATAGGGGGCTGATTGCCGCTGAGTGCGGCCGCGAGAAGCCGTTCGCCGACTGCGGATCGGCAAATATTGCCAACACATACCACTAGGATGGTCTTGATCATCCGATTGCTCTCGACTCCGGCTCACTCGGTTGGCTGGACGAAGTCATCCGCTTGCTTCCTCGACCTGCGCCAGCCCTGCCGCCGCACCTGTTTGATGCCGACCTGATAAGACGCGGTGAACAGGATAGCAAACAGCAACCAGGCCATGAATGCTAGTGTCGCCTGGCTCACAAGACAGACGGCGCTGAGTACCGGGGTCATGAAAAAGGGCGCAAGAACAAGGGTGGTTGCCGGATTGGCCTGCGCTAGCGGCAGTTTCCAGCGCAGCTGGATCGCCCGCATGACAAATTGATGCACATGGAGATAATCGGGATGCATCATCTTCCGGCTGCGCCGGGAGCGCCTCCACATCGCCAAGAAGGTGTCTGCCACCGGCCAGAAGAACAGCAGGCTTAGAGCGGCATAGGAAGTGTCCGGATTTCGCCAGCAAATCAACACCGAGATCCAGACCAGCAAATGCCCGGTGGTATAGGCCCCACCATCGCCCAGAAAAACCTTCCCCCAAGGCCAGTTGAAGATGAGAAATCCAGCAACTGCGACCGCTAGGACAATGGCGATCTGGGTCATCAGGATATCGTCTGCCGTCCAGGCAACATAGCCAAGCGCCATGGAGATCACTGATGCCAGAAAACCGGCCAGGCCATTGACCCCATCGATCAGGTTGAATGCATTGCACACTCCCGCGGACCAGAGAACCGTCAGGCCCAAGCCAATGGGGATGATCGCCAGCAAGTGGTCGAGCCCATACAGCCCGGTCTCCCTGACCCAGGTCTGGCTGAGACCAATCGCGAGGACGGCAGAGATGGCTGCTGCCAGTAATCGCCGCCTGGGGCTTTGCCCGTTGCCCAAGTCCTCGAGGAGCCCGGCCAGAAAAATCGGCAGCGCCGAGATCAGCAGCAAAATCGGCAACATGCTTCCCGTGACATGGCTCAGGAGCAGTGATGCAGCGCCAAACCCCGTAAACACACCCAGACCGCCCAGTCGCGATGTCGGTCTGCTATGTGCGGCCTGAACCGCACCAAGGTCATTGCGTTGATCCGAGAGTGGCGTGCGATCCGTTGCCCGTACTACGACGCGATTGATTCCTAGGGACAGGACAGCGGAGATGAGTGCTGCGAGTGCAAAATTCTCCGCCATGGCAATCGCTTATAAGCTAGATAAATACTATTTTGTATGCGCTGTATCATCACCAACAATTGATGTCCAGTGGTAATGACCTGCCCGCCGGAAGTTCCCTCGCTGTTACGGACAGTCTGCGCAACGTGAGACGGAGCAGATGACATGAAGAAAAGCCGTTTCAGCGAGCCGCCGAACACTTGCATGACGGCGAGCGTGCGGCCAAGCGTCGGCCGAACCGCGCCGACCGAGGGCGTAATCCAGACGATCTGCGCCTTCATCACCTCGCTCATTACGCCGTGCCGTCGGCGCTGGTCCAAACCTGACCTTCCGCCCAAAGCGAGAGCTTCGTGAGCGTCCGGCCTGACCGCCCTGCCGCGTGGTGAGAGAGGCGGATAGTGTCCACCAGCGATAGTGGACACTATGGTGATGGCGTGGCGCGTCGGACGAAGCGACTTTGGACGGATGAGGAGAAGCGTTCGATCTGTTTCCAGACGGCGGCGCCGGGTGTTTCCGTGGCTCAGGTGGCGCGGCGCTACGCGGTGAACGCGAACCTGATCTTCAAGTGGCTGCGCGATCCCCGTTATGCGCCGGACCCTGCCTCGGTTGCGCCCCCAGCAGAGGAGGCGCGGTTTCTGCCCGTAGAGATCGTCGCGGAGCCTAGGTCTGCCCCGGCGGCACTTGCCGCCGAGAACCACATCGAGATCGAGTTGGCGGGCGGTCACCGGATGCGGATCAGCGGCAGCTATGATCCTGAGGCGCTGGCGCGGCTGATCCGGGGGCTAACGGTGTGATCCCGGTTCCGGCCACTACGCGGGTCTGGCTGGCGGCTGGCGTCACTGACATGCGCAAGGGCTTTGCGGCGCTCGCGGCACAGGCCGAGGCGGTGCTGAAGCAAGATCCCTTCGCCGGACATCTGTTCGTGTTCCGGGGCCGCCGTGGCGATCTGGTCAAGATCATCTGGTGGGATGGCCAAGGGGCCTGCATGTTCATGAAGCGGCTGGAGAAGGGCCGCTTCGTCTGGCCCTCGGCCAATGAGGGGAAGGTGGCGCTGACGCCTGCGCAGTTGTCGATGCTCTTGGAGGGGATCGACTGGCGGGCACCGCAGCGGACCTGGCGGCCTCTGGCAGCGGGATAATTTGCGGGGCTCGCAAGTGAAGGATTCCCACAAGGAATACAGTGGGATAAACTTCCCGTATGCTCGATCACACCCTGACCTTGCCGGAAGACCCCGAGGAGCTGCGCAGCTTCACCGCGCGGCTTCTGGCCGAGGTGAAGGCGCAAGCGATCCTGATCGAGAAGCTGCGCCATCAGTTGGCAGGACACCGGGCGCACCGGTTTGGCGCGTCGTCGGAGACCGCCGAGCAGTTGCAATTGGCCCTTGAGACCAGCGAGATCGCCGCCGCTGCCATGACCGCCCGGATGAAGCTGCCGGACATCGAGGAGAAGGACAAACCGAAGCGCCGTGCGATCCCGGACCATATCCCCCGGATGGAGGTCGAGTTGACCCCGGGCACCGATGCCTGCGCCGATTGCGGTGGGCGCCTGCGCAGGATCGGCGAGGATGTGACCGAGGAACTGGAATACGTCCCCGGCCGCTTCATCGTGAACCGCATTGTTCGCCCGCGCCTGACCTGCGCCTGCTGCGAACGCTTCGTGCAGTCCCCACTGCCGTCTCGCCCCATCGAGCGGGGCCGCCCCGGTCCGGGTCTGCTGGCCCATGTGCTGGTCAGCAAATACGCCGACCATCTTCCCCTGTATCGCCAGAGCCAGATCTTCGACCGCGAAGGCCTTGATCTTGATCGCTCGACGCTGGCCGACTGGGTCGGCAAGACCACCGCCCTGCTGGAACCCCTGGCCGACGCCATCGGCCGCCATGTTCTGTCGGCTGAGGCGATCTTCGCAGACGACACGCCGGTCAGCATGCTGGCCCCCGGCACCGGCAAGACCCAGACGGCACGGCTCTGGACCTATGCCCGCGATGAACGACCCTGGGGCGGCGCGGCCCCGCCCGCTGCTTGGTATAGGTTCTCCGGCGACCGCAAGGGCCAGCACCCGAAGGATCACCTCGCCCGATACCGCGGCTGGATGCATGCCGACGGCTATGCCGGGTTTGAAGACCTCTACCGAACCGGCGCCATCCGCGAGGTCGCCTGCATGGCCCATGTCAGGCGCAAGTTCGTCGACATTCACCGCTCGCAGGGTTCCCCGATCGCCGAAGAAGCCATCGGCAGGATCGCGCAACTCTACGCCGTCGAGAAAGAGGCCAGAGGTTTGCCACCGGATGTCCGGGTCGAACTTCGCAAAGCACATGCGGCCCCGGTCTTCGACAACCTGGAGGTCTGGCTGGCCCTGCAACTCACCACGATCTCTGGCAAGTCCCCGCTCGCGGCCGCCATCCGCTATGCCCTGACCCGCATGGAGCGCCTGCGCCCCTATCTCGACCACGGCATCATAGAGTTGGACAACAACGCCGCCGAACGCTGCATGCGAACCATCGCCCTCGGCCGCAAGAACTATCTCTTCGTCGGCTCCGAGGCAGGCGGCAAAGCCGCCGCCATCGCCTACACCCTGATCGAAACGGCCAAGCTCAACGCCATCGATCCCCACGCCTGGCTCGCCGACACCCTGGCCCGTATCCCTGATTACAAGATCACAAAGGTCGATGACCTGCTGCCTTGGCGCTGGAACAGATAGCGGTCAGACCGGACGCTTACGACATAAACGTCTCCGCGATGAGCCTTCACCTCGTCCGGCCACTACCGGTTCCCGACGGCCAATGATCCGATCAGGATGAGGACATAAAGGTGGGGTCGGAACAGTGCTTAGATCAACGACCCGCGCGACCCGCCTTCTAGAACCCTACGATTTGCTTCGGCAACCAGGTCGCCAGCGACGGAATCAGCACCACCAGGGCAAGGGTAATCAGCTGGATGACAATGAAGGGCACCACCCCCCTGCACACCTGTCCATATTTCATGTCCGGCGGCGCGATCGACAGCAGGTAAAAGATCGAAGACGCCATGGGCGGGGACAGATAGCTGGTCTGAATGACGATGATGACCAGGGTGCCGAACCAGATCGGGTCCACGCCCGACGCGTTAAGCACCGGTAGGAACAGCGGCACGCAGATCAGCACGTTGGCGGTCCAGTCCAGCACGAACCCCAACAGGAACACGATGCACAGGAACAGCACCAGCGTGCCCGACACTCCCAGACCCATATCCGAGATCAGCCCCTGGATCAGCCGCGATCCGCCATTGGCGGCGAAGATGCCGGTGAACATGATCCCGCCGGCCACGATCAGCAGGATCATCGACGAGATCCTGACGGTGATTGCCAGCGACTCGCGCATCACCGACACACTGAACCTGCCATAGCTGATGCACAAGACTAGTGCGCCGACAGCGCCCACCGCGGCGGCCTCGGTCGGCGAGGCGATGCCCGCCATCAGCGACCCCAGCACCGCGACGATCAGCAGCATGGTGGGCACCAGCCCGCCCAGGGTGATCTTGAGCTTTTCCGCCAGCGGCAGATGCATGTCGGGGTCGTCGGCACGCGGACCCTTGGTCGGGTTCAGGGTGCAGATTGTCACGATATACAGGATGAACAGGCCCACCATCACGATGCCCGGGAACAGCATGGCGGCAAACAGCTCGCCCACCGAAATCTGAGCAAGAGAGGCATAAACCACCGCCACCACCGATGGCGGGATCATGGTGCCCAGCGAACCCCCGGCGCAGATCGTGCCGGCGATCAGCGAATTGTCATAGCGGAACCGCTGCATGGCCGGAATCGCCATCAGCCCCACCATGACCTCGACCGCGCCCACCACGCCGGCGGCGGCGGCAAATGTGGCGCCCATGGCAATGGTCGCCACCGCAAGGCCACCGGGCAGACGCCCCAGCCAAAGCTGCATGGTGCGAAACAGCCGCGCGGCAATGCCCGAGCGCTCGAGGATCGCCCCCATCAGCACGAACATCGGAATGGCCGACAGGATGTAGTTGGTGGTCGCCGAATACAGGCTGCCGTAAAGCTGGTTGAACACCTGATCGCCAAAGGCGAACCAGCCGGCGATCAGCGCCGGGACGATCAGGGACAAGGAAACCGGAACCCCCAGGAAGATCAGCAGAAACATCCCCGGGAACATCAGGGCGGCGATTGTCGGATTCATCAGGGACGGTCCTTGGCAGCGGCAGAGCCCAGATCACAAACTGCGCGCAGCCCTTCTGCGACGAGTTGCAGGGTCATCGCGAGCAGACCGATCGCGATACACAGGTAAAAAGGCCAAACCAGCGGCGCCCACGGGCTGACCGTTTCGACCTCTCCCGATCGCCATGCGCGCAGCGTGTGTGAGACAGCGATCCATGACAGCATGCCGAAGAACGGCGCTAGGATCAGCAGATACAGACCGCCTTGTACTGCGTGATTGAAGCGGGCGGGCAGACGGTTTCGCAGCACGTCGATGCGGATATGGGAATCCTCGCGCAGGACATAGGCGATGCCCAACAGGAACACTGCCCCGTTGGCCATATAGGCAATGTCGAAGGCCCAGACCGTAGGCGCTCCGAACACGTAACGCGCGAGAACCTCATAGACCATGGCGGCGGTCAGGATGACCGTCGCCATGCTCGCCAGTTGGAAAGTGCACCACGAGACGCCATTCGCAAATCGGATGAAGGAATTGAGCATCTCGGCCTCGACTGGGGTTATGGGTGCAAATTACCGATCAGTCGCGCATCAGATAGCCGCTCTCGGCCTTCCAGCGCTGATGGTAAGCCTCGTAATCGGCCAGGTTTTCGGCCATCTCGGGCTTGCCGGCGGCTTTCTGGGCCTCGGCCGTCTTGTGCATCCAGTCGTAGCCCGCGTCGGACAGCTCCGACACGAACTCCGGGCTGAGCGTGATGATCTCGTTCCGGCCGTTACGGTACTGCTCCATCGCCTGCATGTCAGCGTCATAGAAATGGTTCAGCCCCTGCTCGGTCGTCAGCTGGGCGGCGGCTTCGATCAGTGGCTTCAGGTCATCGGGAACCTTGTCCCAGGTGTCTTGCTTGAGAACCACTTCCCACATGAAGGTGGGCTGGTGCACGCCCGGCACGACGATATATTTCGCGGCCTGATGGAAACCCTCGGGCATGTTGGCCGAAGGCGGCGCCCATTCCACGGCATCCACACCCTTGCGCTGCAACAGCGTATAGGTTTCGCCCGGCGGCACGACGGTCGGAACCGCGCCGAAGTAGTCTTTCATCACTTCGCCCCAGGGGCCGGAGGTGCGGTATTTTAGACCTTTCAGATCCTCTGCGCTGCGGATAGGCTTGTTGGCGTGGGCCATGATCTCGGAAGAACCGATGCCGACGATCATGGTCTTCAGGCCCTGACGCGCACGCAGCTGCTCAAGCTTTTCCTTACCACCGCCTTCATACAGCCAGGCCTTGTAGGCATCCGGCCCCATGCCGCCCGGAAACCCCGAGAAAATGGCGTTCTCCGGATCCTGATTGATCAGGTAGCTGGACGAGGAATGGCCGGCCTCGACCACGCCTTCGTTGACCGCATCAAAGACTTTCAGGGCAGGAACGATCACCCCGGCGCCAAAGGGCTGAATTTCGACGCGACCTGATGTCAGCATGTCGACGTTATTGGCGAACCGTTCCAGAAAATTCTGGTAGAAAGGCGACCCTTCCGGCACCGATGTCGGCACGCGCCAAGTTACATCGGCTGCCATCGCGGCCGCCGCACACAGCGTGAACGCGGCAACTGCCATGCCGCGGAAAAGCGTTTTCATGGTACCCCCCTTTTGGACCGGCCCGCGTCTCCTCCGCAGTGCCTGCTAGGAAAATAGGCTAGCCTCAGGCAAATATACCCGCAATATAATACTTAAATATTATGACCAATAAAATCTTTGCCGACAATGACACCGACCTGTGGTACTGGGGCCGGCCACGCCTCCGCCCGTCCGCGCACATCAAGCGCACTCCCGACAGTGGTGCTGCAGAAATTGGACCGAAGTCCATCTCTGTCAACGGCGGAGCAAAAGTCGGCCAGGGCGGCGGCGTAAAGTCCGGCCAGTTGGGGGGGGGCGCCATGGCGCGCGCGCTGGCCACATAGCTGGCGCGAGCCATGGCGCACTGGCCCCTTAGGGCCAATCTTGGGCAGAGATTTTATGGTGATCAGCGCTGTTTACGGGCTGTGCTGTTGGCGAGGCGATAGCTTTCGCCGTTCATCTCGAGGATGTTGACGTGGTGGGTCAGTCGGTCGAGCAGCGCGCCGGTGAGACGCTCGGAACCGAAGGTTTCCGTCCATTCATCGAAGGGCAGATTGCTGGTGATCAGGGTCGATCCGCGCTCATAGCGCTGCGAGATCAGCTCGAACAGCAATTCGGCGCCGGTCTTCGACAACGGCACGAAGCCAAGTTCGTCGATGATGAGCAGCTTGTATCCGGCCATCTGCTTCTGGAAGCGCAGCAGGCGGCGTTCATCGCGGGCCTCCATCATCTCGCTGACCAGCGCCGCAGCGGTGGTAAAGCCAACGGACAGGCCCTTCTGACAGGCGGCCAGCCCGATGCCGAGGGCGACATGGGTCTTGCCGGTGCCGGACGGGCCGAGGGCAATGACATTCTCGCGCCGTTCGATCCATTCGCACCGGGCCAGTTCCAGCACTTGCATCTTGTTCAGCTTCGGGATAGCCGCAAAGTCGAAGCTGTCGAGGCTTTTGACGGCCGGGAACTTCGCGGCCTTGATGCGACGGTCCACCATCCGCCGTTCTCGATCGATCAGTTCAAGTTCGACCAGCCGGGCTAGGTATCTAACATGGTCCAGCCCTTCCGTCGCGCATTGGCGGGCCAGTTTCTGATGCTCGCGCAGGAAGGTGGGCAGCTTCAGCGCCTTGAGGTGATGGGCGAGCAGGATTTCCGGCGCATCATTCATGCCGCGCCCTCCGCACCGACCGAGAGTAGCCGCATGTAAGATACGGCCCTGGTCTTCTCGACTGTGGCCTTCGGCAGGTAGGGATAGCAGTCGAGGTCCAGGCGCGGTGGTCGGCGCTCCACCCGGCAAAGCAGAAGATGCTTCACTGCATCAAAGCTGATCGCTCCCATCCGGAGGGCCTGCGTCACGGCAGCCTTCGTCACCAAGACCCGGGACAAGAAGGCGGCCCTGAAATTCCTCAGGAAATTGATGAAACGATACGGCTCGCCGGAAGAGTTCGTCACTGACTTGCTGCGCTCCTACAGCGCGGCCATGCGCGAGGTTGGCGTCGTCGAAAAACACATCACCGGCAAACATCTGAACAATAGGGCGGAGAATTCACATCTGCCGTTCCGGCGACGAGAGCGAGCGATGCTGCGCTTCCGCCGAATGCGAAGCCTGCAGAAATTCGTATCCGTCCACGCTTCTGTCACCAACCATTTCAACCTCGACCGATCCCTCTCCCGCCGCAGCATTTCAAGCAGAACCGGACCGCCGCTCTCGCCGAGTGGCGTCAGCTCGGCGCAGCCTGAGGCCGGCGCCCGCCGCCAACTCTGAGACTGGTTCGCATTAAACTGACAGCACAGCCAGTTTCCAGATTTGATGGTTTTGCCGGATGCCCGGACTAGGGCTGGCCTCCATGGGCAGCCGCTGCATAGCGGCGCCAGCCGGCCACCGACGACCCATATTCCTATGATTCGGCCTCTCAAACTGCCTGATTTTTAGGCAGGCTTGCCAAGTTGTGCACAGAACGGGCCTGCGCCCGGCCGCACCTGCTGCGGATCGGGGCTGCATTTCTTGCGCGGCTGGGGATCAGGCGCGTTGCTGGATGCCGGGGGCCGCAGCGCCCGCCGACCGGGGGCGCCGACGCCCTCGCCCCTCGCGCAGAAAGGTAGACTGGCATGAAGATCACCAAGTTCCTCCCGGCCGTGGCAGCCATGGTGCCGATACCGGCGACCGCCCTGGCCCAGGGCGCGGCCGAAACCGTGGCGGCCGGGCCGGACAGCGGCGACACCGCCTGGATGCTGGTTGCCACCGCGCTGGTCGCCTTCATGATCCTGCCGGGCATCGCGCTGTTCTATGGCGGGCTGGTGCGGGCCAAGAACGCGCTTTCCATCCTGACCCAGACCGCCATCATCGCAGCGGTGGTGATGGTGATCTGGGTGGTCTACGGCTATTCGATGGCCTTCGGTGGCGCCGAAAGCCGGTGGTGGGGCGGGTTCGACCGGCTGTTCCTGGCCGGGATCGGGCCGGACACGCTGTCGGGCAGCATTCCCGAATATGTCTTCGTCGCCTTCCAGATGACCTTCGCGGCGCTGACGCCGGTGCTGATCATCGGCGGCTTTGCCGAGCGGGTGCGGCTGTCGGGTGCGGTGGTGTTTGCCGCGCTTTGGGTAACGCTGGTCTATTTCCCCGTCGCCCACATGGCCTGGGCCCCCGCCGGCCTGTTCGCCGGCTGGGGGGCGATGGATTTCGCCGGCGGCACGGTGGTGCATATCAATGCCGGCATCGCGGCGCTGGTCGGCGCCTGGGTGATCGGCCCCCGCATCGGGCTGGGGCGCGACCTGATGGCGCCGCATTCGCTGCCGCTGACCTTCATCGGCGCCGCCATCCTGTTCGTGGGCTGGTTCGGCTTCAATGCCGGCTCGGCACTGTCGGCGGGCGGCGGCGCGGCGCTGGCGATGCTGAACACCTTTACCGCGACGGCGGGCGCCGCGCTGGCCTGGGTGGCGATCGAGGCGCTGCTGCGCGGCAAGGCCTCGGCCCTCGGGGTGATCTCGGGGATGATTTCCGGCCTGGTCGCCGTCACCCCGGCGGCGGGGTTCGTGGGGCCGGTCGCTGCGATCGGGCTGGGGGCGGCCGGGTCAGCGGCGGCCTATGTGTTTGTGACCGTGGTCAAGCACCGGCTGGGCTATGATGACAGCCTCGACGTCTTCGGCATCCACGGTGTCGCGGGCATCGTCGGCGCGCTTGGCACCGGCATCCTCGCCGCGCCATCGCTGGGCGGCACGGGCTATGCCGAGGGGGTGAGCATGGCCGCCCAGCTTTGGGTGCAGGTCAAGGCGGTGCTGGTCACCATCGTCTGGTGCGGCGTGGTGTCCCTTGCGCTCTACCGGCTGGTGGACGCGCTGGTCGGGCTGCGCGTCACCGCCGAGGCCGAGCGCCGGGGGCTCGACCTCACCTCGCAGGGCGAGGCCGCCTATCACATGTAAGCGGCAGTCGCGGCCCGGGGCGAAGCCGGGCCGCGGCATCATTCCGCGGGCAGCGCCGTGGCTTCCTCGACCAGCGGCTGCGGCAGGTGGCGCAGCATCTCGCGCGGGCAGACCTGCAGGAAGGCCCCGCGCTCGACTTCCCAGCGGCGCAGGATATCGGTGGCGCGCTGGCTGCCGGTTTCCGCGGCATGGCGCTCGATCAGCCCGCGCAGCTGCGTCTCCCAATGCGGGACGGTCACCGGGCAGGTAACCAGGCTGTCCATATTCAGCAGCTGCGCCGCCAGCCCCTCGGGGTCATAGAGATAGGCCATGCCGCCCGACATCCCCGCGCCGAAATTGGCGCCGATGGAGCCGAGGATCACCGCCACGCCCCCGGTCATGTATTCGCAGCCATTGGTGCCGCAGCCCTCGACCACCACCTCGGCGCCGGAATTGCGCACGGCGAACCGCTCGCCGGCGCGACCGGCGGCGAACAGCTGGCCGCCCGTGGCGCCGTAAAGCACGGTATTGCCGATGATGGTGTTTTCGTGCGCGACCAGCGGCGACTCCATCCGGGGCCGCACCACGATCAGCCCGCCCGACAGCCCCTTGCCCACATAGTCGTTGGCATCGCCCTGCACCTCAATCTTGAGGCCGCGCACCGCGAAAGCGCCCAGCGATTGCCCGGCCGATCCGGTCAGCTTGATGGTCAGGTGGTCGGGTTGCAGGCTGTTGTTCATGCCGAACCGGCGCACGATATGATGCGAGGCGCGGGTGCCCACGGTGCGGTGAGTGTTCCTGACCGCATAGGACAGCTGCATCTTTTCGCCCTCGTCGAAGAAGCGGGCGGCGTCGCGGATGATCTCCTGATCCAGCGTGTCGGGCACCGGGTTGCGGGGCTTTTCGCGGTCGTAGCGGATGGCGTGGGCGTCATCGACGGTGATCAGCAGCGGGTTGAGGTCGAGGTCGTCCAGCTCTTTCGCGCCCCGGCTGACTTGGGTCAGCAGGTCGGCGCGGCCGATCACCTCGTTGATCGAGCGGGCGCCGAGGCTGGCGAGGATCTCGCGCACCTCCTGCGCGTAGAAGGTGATCAGGTTCACCACCTTGTCGGCGCTGCCGGTAAAGCGGGCGCGCAGGGCCTCGTCCTGGGTGCAGACGCCCACCGGGCAGGTGTTCGACTGGCATTGCCGCACCATGATGCAGCCCATGGCGATCAGCGCGGCGGTGCCGATGCCGTATTCCTCGGCCCCCAGCATGGCGGCGATGACGATATCGCGCCCGGTGCGCAGACCGCCGTCGGTGCGCAGCGTCACCCGCTCGCGCAGCTTGTTCATCGCCAGCACCTGATGCGCCTCGGTCAGGCCCATCTCCCACGGCAGGCCGGCATATTTGATGCTGGTGCCCGGGCTGGCGCCGGTGCCGCCGTTGTGGCCGGAAACGAGGATCACATCCGCCTTGGCCTTGGCCACGCCCGCCGCGATGGTGCCGACGCCCGACGAGGCCACCAGCTTCACCGTCACCTTGGCGCGCGGGTTGATCTGCTTGAGGTCATAGATCAGCTGCGCCAGATCCTCGATGGAATAGATGTCGTGATGCGGCGGCGGCGAGATCAGCGTCACCCCCGGCGTGGCATGGCGCAGCCGGGCGATCAGGCCGGTGACCTTCATCCCCGGCAGCTGCCCGCCCTCGCCGGGCTTGGCGCCCTGGGCCACCTTGATTTCCAGCTCCTCGCAGGCGTTCAGATACTCTGCCGTGACGCCGAAGCGGCCCGAGGCCACCTGCTTGATCTTGGCCGAGGGGTTGTCGCCGTTCGGCTCGGGCAGGAAATGCGCCGGATCCTCGCCGCCCTCGCCGCTGTCGGATTTCGCGCCGATGCGGTTCATGGCGACGTTCAGGGCCTTGTGGGCCTCGGGCGACAGCGCGCCGAGGCTCATGCCCGGCGTCACGAAGCGCTTGCGGATGGCGGTGATCGACTCGACCTCCTCCAGCGGCACCGGGCGGCCCATCGGCTTGAAATCCAGCAGGTCGCGGATGTGGATGGGCGGGTTCGCCCGCATCGCCGCGGAATATTTCTTCCACAGGTCATAGCTGGCGCGGTCGCAGGCGGTTTGCAGCAGGTGCATGGTGGTGGCTTCCCAGGCGTGCTTTTCGCCCGAGGCCCGCGCCTTGAAGAAGCCGCCCACCGGCAGCGGCGCCGGCGCCGGGCCGAAGCCGCGCGCATGCACCTCCTCCAGCTTCATCTGGATGCCGGACAGGCCGATGCCGGAAATCCGGCTCTGCATGCCGGGGAAATATTCGGCCACCATGGCGCGGGACAGGCCCACGGCCTCGAAGTTCAGCCCGCCGCGATAGGAGGAGATGACGGAAATCCCCATCTTGGACATGATCTTCAGCAGGCCGGCATCCACCGCATCGCGATAGCGCCGCATGGCCTCGGCCAGGTCGAGGTCCAAAAGCCCGCGCGCGATGCGGTCGGCGACGGTATCCTGCGCCAGCCAGGGGTTCACCGTGGTGGCGCCGCAGCCGATCAGCACCGCGAAATAATGCGGGTCGATGCATTCGGCGCAGCGCACGTTCAGGCTGGTGAAGGTGCGCAGCCCCTTGCGGGTCAGCCAGCCATGCACGGCCGAGGTCGCCAGGATCATCGGCATCGCCAGCCGCCCCTCGCCCTGATGCTGGTCGGTCAGCACCAGATGACCGGCACCATTCTTCACCGCCGCCTCGGCCTCGGCGCGGATGCGTTCGAGGCCCAGCCGCAGCGCGTCCTCTCCGGGCGCAAAGGTGCAGTCGATGAAGGTCACCGAGGCGCCCAGCTCCTCGGTCATCACCCGGAATTCCTCGTTGGCGAGGAAGGGGGTTTCCAGCACCAGAATTTCCGTCTGGGCCGAGCTTTCGTCCAGCACGTTGGTCAGGTTGCCGAAGCGGGTCTTCAGCGACATCACCCGGCTTTCGCGCAAGGAGTCGATGGGCGGGTTCGTCACCTGACTGAAATTCTGGCGGAAATAATGGCTCAGCGGACGATAGATCTTGGACAGCACCGCGGGCGGGGTGTCGTCGCCCATCGAGGCGATCATCTCCTTGCCGTCCTCGGCCATCGGGGCCAGAACCTGCTCGATCTCTTCCAGCGTATAGCCGGCGGCCAGCTGGCGGCGGCGCAAGTCCTCGCCGGTGAACAGCGGGAACTCGGGCAGGCGCTCCAGCGTCGGGGTCAGCTCGACCACCTTCTCGATCCAGTCGCCATAGGGTTGTGCGGCGGCCAGCCTGTCCTTGAGCGCGGCGTCGCGGTAAAGCCGCCCTTCGGCCATGTCCACGGCGATCATCTGGCCGGGGCCAAGCGCGCCTTTTTCGCGCACTGTGGCCTCGTCGACCGGCACCATCCCGGCCTCCGATCCCGCAATCAGCAGCCCGTCGCCGGTGACGACATAGCGCATCGGCCGCAGACCGTTGCGGTCCAGCCCGCCGCACACCCAGCGGCCGTCGGTCATCGCCAGCGCCGCCGGCCCGTCCCAGGGCTCCATCACCGAGTTGCAATAGGCATACATGTCCTGCCACGCCTGCGGCAGTTCGATGGTGGATTTCGACCAGGCCTCGGGCACCAGCATGGTCTTGGCCATCGGCGCCGAACGCCCGCCGCGCACCAGCACCTCGAACACCGCATCCAGCGCGCCGGAATCCGACGCGCCGGCCGGGATGATCGGCTTGATCTCGTCGGCCATGTCGCCGAAGGCCGACGAGGCCATGCGGATCTCGTGGCTGCGCATCCAGTTGCTGTTGCCCTTCAGCGTGTTGATCTCGCCGTTATGGGCCAGCATGCGGAAGGGCTGCGCCAGCCACCATTGCGGGAAGGTGTTGGTGGAGTAACGCTGGTGATAGATGGCGAAGGCGGAAACGAAGCGCTCGTCCATCAGGTCGGGGTAGAAGGTCGCCACCTGCTCGGCCAGCATCATCCCCTTGTAGATGATTGAGCGGCAGGACAGGCTGCACAGGTAAAGCCCGGTCACCTGCACGGCGATGGCGGCCTTTTCGATGCGGCGGCGGATGACGTAAAGCTCGCGCTCGAAGGTCTCGAAATCGCTGCCCCTGGCGTTACGGATCAGGATCTGCTCGATCTCTGGCCGTGTGGCATTGGCCTTTTCGCCCAGAACGGAAATATCCACCGGCACATGCCGCCAGCCATAGATGGCATGGCCCATGCGCAGCACCTCGGTCTCGATGATGGTCCGGCAGCGTTCCTGCGCGCCGAAATCGGTGCGCGGCAGGAACACCTGGCCGACGGCGATCAGCGCGTCCGGGTCGGGCTCATGCCCGGTGCGGCGGATCTGGTCGTGAAAGAACGGCACCGGAATCTGCACATGGATGCCGGCGCCGTCGCCGGTCTTGCCATCGGCGTCGACCGCGCCGCGGTGCCAGACCGCCTTCAGCGCGTCGATGCCGTTGACGACGACCTGCCGCGAGGGCTTGCCGTCGATGGCCACCACCAGCCCGACGCCACAGGAGGAATGTTCATCCTCGGCCCGGTACAGGCTGTTTTCGTTCATGTATTCGCGGCGGGCCGTTTCGGCTGCGACCCAGGCCTGATCGTGGTTCATGTCTCTGTCCTCGGCTCGGGTCATTGCGCTGCCACCATGGCGGGTTGGGCCAGTTCGGCGAGAATGGCATCCGCCGCCTCGCGTCCATCGCGGATCGCCCAGACCACCAGCGAGGCCCCGCGCACGATATCGCCCACCGCATAGGTGCCGGGCAGGCTGGTGGCGTGGGTCGCATCGGTGCGGATCGTGCCCCAGCGGGTCACGGTCAGCGCCGGCTCGTCCCACAGCATCGGCAGCTCCTCGGGCTCGAAACCCAGCGCCTTGATGACCAGATCGGCGGGTTCGTCGTAATCGGCGCCCTCGATCAGTTCCGGGCTGCGCCGGCCGCTGGCGTCCGGGGCCCCCAGCCGCATCCGCTGCACCCGCACCGTGGTCACCCGCTCCGCGCCGCCAAAGCCCGCCGGCGCGGCCAGCCAGACGAACTCGACGCCCTCTTCCTCGGCATTCTGCACCTCGCGCTGGCTGCCGGGCATGTTCTCGCGGTCGCGGCGGTAGAGCAGCTTGACCGATTGCGCGCCCTGCCGGATCGCGGTGCGCACGCAGTCCATCGCCGTGTCGCCGCCGCCGATCACCACCACCCGCTTGCCCTGGGCATCCAGCACCCCGGAGTCGAACTCCGGCACCGCGTCGTCGAACCCCTTGCGGTTCGAGGCGGTCAGATAGTCCAGCGCCGCCACGATGCCCGGCAGCTCGTCGCCGCCCTCCAGTTCCCGCGCCCGATAGACGCCGGTGGCGATCAGCACCGCGTCGTGCCGGCCGCGGATGGCCTGAAAGCTGATATCCACGCCCACGGTGCAATTCAGCACGAACTGCACGCCGCCGTCCTCAAGATGCGCGATGCGGCGCATGACCACCGGCTTTTCCAGCTTGAAGCCGGGGATGCCATAGGTCAGCAGCCCCCCGGCGCGGTCGTAGCGGTCGTAAACGGTGACCTGCACGCCCGCCCGGCGCAGCGCCTCGGCCGCTGCCAGCCCGCCCGGACCGGCACCGATGATGCCCACCGACTCAGGCCGCTCGGCCGCGGGGTGGATCGGCTGCACCCAGCCCTCGTCCCAGGCGGTGTCGGTCAGGAACTTCTCGATCGCGCCGATGGTGACAGTGCCGTGGCCGGCCTGTTCGATGACGCAGCTGCCCTCGCACAGCCGGTCCTGCGGGCAGATGCGGCCGCAGATTTCCGGGAAAGTATTGGTGGACTGGCTGAGTTCATAGGCGTCCCGCAGCCGGCCCTGCGCGGTCAGCATCAGCCAGTCGGGAATGTTGTTCTGCAGCGGGCAATGCACCTGACAATAGGGCACGCCGCACTGGCTGCACCGCGACGCCTGCTCGCGCGCCTTGTCAGCGGCGTATTCGCGATAGATCTCGGCAAAGTCGGTGCTTCGGTGCTCAGGAGTTCGTTTTTCCGGCATCTCGCGCGGACGGGTGACGAACTGGAGCATCCCTTGCTGGGCCATGGCCTTGCCTCGATCTAGCGAATCGCGCGAACGCGGGAAATCAGCATGCGGGCGCGCAATGCTGCATCGCAACAAAAAACCGCGAGAGCGGCGAAGATTCTGCATGGCTGCCTTTGCACCCGCAGCAAATTCTCCGGCTGTCGAGGCGGCGGTAGGTGCGGGGGCGGCGGGTCTTTGGTGGAGAGTGAGGGGCAGAACCCGTTGATTACCTTGGCAGCGCTGTCCCAGCCGGCAACCTGATGGAGGGCCTGAGAAGCAGATCGAGCGGCTGCAACCCAGTCACCGGCGCCGTGGCAAGCTCCACGCCGGCGACCTGCGCATGCTGAGTAGAATAATCGTCGTCAACCGCCATGGGCTGGGGGTTGTGCGGCGATCCAGTAGCCCTGGCAAGCCCGCTGACAGCTCTGCGCCCCACGGTTCCGCCGAGCTGGTTACCATCATTGTCACAACGGTGAATTGAGGGGGCGCCCTGCCCTTCGCTCAGAAAAGCAGCGGCTCCAGCGCGGGACCATATCCGTCCTCGGCTGCAGGCGCAGGAACCGCTTGTCACCATGCAGCTCGACCACCGGTTCCACGACCCGCGCCGGCCGCATCGGCGATGCTGCCAGCCCGGGCCAGCAGCGACAGATTCATCCGGGTGGGAAAGACGATGGTCCGCTCGCCTCTCGCCGCCATGTCCAGCGCGGCGGGGGCGGTGATCCATTCGACCATGATCGTTTCTCGCCCATCGGCCTGCGCCACCTGCTCGGCCGGGGCCTGGACGAGATAGATACGTATCGAAGCGCTTGGCCACCACCGGAGGGGTGCGCCAGCGCGCAAACAGCGACAGCGAGCGCAGGTCGGGCCGCAGCCCCTGCTGCTGAAGATAGGCCAGAAAGCTGGCCTCGCCCCGATCCATGGCGGCGCGCAGGGCCATGGTATCGCCAGGGCTCGCCCGATAGCCCTGAACCGCGGGCAGGATACCGCATTCCTCGAAGGTTTCCCGGATGGCGCTGATGCGGGGGCCGCGTTCGCTTTCGGGGATGTCGTCCCCAGCCCTCGACCTGCGCCCTCCAGGCCGGATCGAGATCCGAGGGCTCGGCCTTGCCGCCGGGAAACAGCATCGCGCCCGAGAAATGGTCGATGGCCTGGTTACGCTTGACCATCAACACCTCGACCGCCGGCGCTTCGCGCACCAGCATCATGGTCGAGGCGATCCTTACCGGTGCGTCATCCGACATCTGGAAGCTCCGTTATCGAGGTAGGGAATCTGGCATTCGCAAATTACAGGTCGACGGACCCGACCCGTGGGCGGGTGGAGGGATCGGGATGGCCGGTGATGGTGCCATGCGTCTCGGTCAGGCCCCAATTCTCGCGCAGCCAGATCCCGAAGCGCTGGTGGAACCGCTCCATCAGATCGACGGGGATCGTCGCGCCGCCGCAATGGAAATCGGTGATCCCATGGCGGACCCGGCCTTCCGGGCTGGCTTGCAGGATTGCCGCCGCCGTCGTCGGCGTGGAAAGAACCGAGGTGACGCCGAACTCCTCCATCAACGGCCAGAAATTCGCGACCACCTCGCGGTCGCGGAACCCGCGCGAGGTCAGCGTCAGCAGGGTCTGGCCGAACAGCAGGCTGCGGGTTCCCAGCGGGATCAGCCCGCCGCAGTGAAAGTTCGGCATCCCGTGGGCAACCACCGTCCCGGGCTCGGGGCCCAGCAGGGTGCCGGTATTCCAGGACACGATCAGCAGCCGGCGCTGCGACATGCGGACCAGCTTGGGCATTCCGGTGGTGCCGCCGGTGGGCATCATCACCACGACATCCTCGGGCCCGGTCAGCGGGGCCTCCGGTCCGACACCCGCCAGCGCGTCGTCAAATCCAGGCGCGGGGTCGGCCTCTCCGACCAGCAGGATATGCCGCAACTCGGGCATGATCTCCCGCAACCGGTCCAGGTCGCGCCACACCTGCCGCCCAAGCCGGATGTGGCGCAAGCGCCGGTTACGGCCGTCGCCGGTTCATCCTCGCGACCCCGCCCGCCCCGCCGCTGCCGGGCCGCTGCGCCACACATGCGCGGCAACGATGCACAGGCCGGCGATGGCGGCAATGATCACGCCGGCAAAGGCATGGTCAAAGGCCGCGCGGGCCAGTGTCGCGACCTGCCGGGCAGGCTCGGGCGGCAGCTGGCTGGCCAGCATCAGCGCCTCGTCCAGGCTGTCGCGGGCCTGCGCGGCGATGCCGATCCCGTCGGGCAGCACCAGCGCGCGGGTGTAAAGCGCCGAAAGCAGGCTGCCCAGAAGTGCGATCCCCAGCGCGCCGCCGAGCTCATAAGATACCTCCTCGACCGAGGCGGCCATCCCGGCGCGCTCTTCGGGGGCGGACAGCATGATCGCGGCGGATGCGGCGGTCATCGCGGCGCCGATCGCAAACCCCATGACGGCTAGCGGCGCGATCCATAGCGCCGGGGTGCCGTCACTGACGGCCAGGAACGCCGCCAGTCCCAGCGCGGTCAGCGCCAGCGTCCCCCCCAGCACGCGATGCGGCGCGACATGGGGCAGCACCAACCCGGTCAGCGGCCCGGCGGCAAAAGCGGCCAGCGGGATCGGCAGGATCAGCAGCCCCGCCTGCAGCGGCGAATAGCCCATCACCAGCTGCAGGCGCTGGCTGAACACCAGCTCGACCCCGAGAATCACCCCCGAGGCGACCATCGCCGTCGCTACCCCAGAGGAAAACCGCGGATTCGCGAACAGCGAAAAGTCGATCAGCGGCGCGCTGCTGCGACGCTGGCGGCGCACAAAAACAACCAGCGCGGCCCCGCCGACCAGCAGCGCGACGGCGGCGATCCCCCAGGAGGGGTGCAGGCGGCGGGCCTCTTTCACCGCATAGACCACGCCGACCAACCCGATCATCACCTGCACCGAGCCAAGCAGGTCCCAGGGCCGGCCGGCATCTCCGGGCCGCGCCGGCAGCAGCAGCGTCCCAGCCACCAGCGCGACCAGCACCACCGGAAGGTTGATCAGGAACACCGACCCCCACCAGAAATATTCCAGCAGCAGCCCGCCCACCACCGGCCCCAGCGCCGCCCCGCCCGAGGCGACCGCCGCCCAGACGCCGATGGCAAAGCCGCGCTCTTTTTCGTCGGTGAAGGTCAGGCGGATGATGGACAGCGTGGCCGGCATCATCATCGCCGCCCCCGCCGCAAGCACCACCCGCCAGGCGATCAGCCCCGCGGGCGACGGCGCAAAGGCCGCGCCCAGCGACGCCGCGCCGAACACCGCCAGCCCGGCCAGGAACATCCGCTTGTGGCCCAGCCGGTCGCCCAGCGTGCCCAGCCCCGGCAGCAGCCCCGCCACCACCAGCGGATAGGCGTTGACGATCCACAGTTTTTCGTTGGCGGTTGCCTGCAGCGCCAGGGTCAGCGTCGGCAGCGCCGTGTAAAGCACCGTCATGTCGATGACGATCAGCAGCAGGGCGCTGGAGACGATGGCCAGCACCAGCCAGCGGTTCCGGTCGCTCATCGGGGCATTCCTTCGTATCGCATATTGCCGAATCGTCGGTGCGACATAAATACGATCGTATGGAAATGAAAGGAGACCATGGCGGGACGTCCACGCATTATCGACAGGGACAAGGTTCTTGACGCAGCCGAGGCGATCATCATCCGCTCGGGCGTCGCCGCGCTCAGCTTTGAGGCGGTGGCGAAGGCGGCGGGGATCACCAAGGGCGGCGTGCAATATTGCTTCGGCACCCGCGACAAGCTGATCCGCGCGATGATCGAGCGCTGGAGCGACAGCTTCGAGCACGAGGTGCTGAGCCGCAGCGGCGGCGACAGTTCGCCCCGCGCCATCATCCGCGCCCATCTCGAGGCGACGCGCGACAGCGACGAGGCGGAATATTCGCGATCCGCGGTGATGATGCTGGCGCAGCTGCAAAGCCCCGATCAGGTCGCAGAGGTGCGCGAGTGGTACAACGCCCGGCTGTCGCCGCTGGATCTGGCCGACCCTGCCGACCGCGCGGCCGCGCTGGCGCTGCTGGCCGGCGAAGGCGCGTTCATGCTGCGGGCCTTCGGGTTGGTAGACCTGACCGACGAACAATGGAACGCGCTGTTCGCGGACCTGCTGGCCCGGGTCAAAAGCAGCGGCGGGCCCGGCGAGGCGCCCGACGCTTCGGGCGCAGACTAGCGCGATCTGCCCCGGCACCTTTGGCGCAGGGCCGGGACGGGGCCGCAGCGGCCCCGCCCGTCTTGCCTATGCCTCGCGCCCTCCCCCGAACCCCAGCAGGCGCAGCGCGTTCAGCGTCACCAGCACCGTGGCGCCGGTGTCGGCGAGGATGGCGATCCACAGGCCGGTGATGCCCAGCACCGTGGTCACCAGGAACACCGCCTTGAGCCCCAGCGCAATGGCGACGTTCTGACGGATGTTGCGCATGGCGGCGCGGGACAGGCGGATCAGCGCCGCCACATCCGCGGCGCGGTCGCGCAGGATCGCGGCGTCGGCGGTTTCCAGCGCCACGTCCGTGCCCGAGCCCATCGCCACCCCCACGTCGGCCTGTTTCAGCGCCGGGGCGTCGTTGATGCCGTCGCCGACCATCATCACGCCCCCACCCGCCGCCAGCTCGCGGATCGCGGCCAGCTTGTCCTCGGGCAGCAGCTCGGCGCGGTCATCGGCACCCAGCGCCCCGGCGATGGCGGCAGCGGTGCGCTGGTTGTCACCGGTCAGGATCACCGGCGCCAGCCCCAGCGCGCGGACCTGGGCAATGGCCGCGGCAGCGTCGGCGCGGGGCTCGTCGCGAAAGGCGATCAGCCCCAGGGCCGCGTCGGTATCGAACAGCACGGCGACGGTCTTGCCCGCGGCCTCGAGCGTCGCCGCGGCCTCGGCGGCGTCCGGGGGCAGCGCGCCCGCCGCGGCGGCGTGGCGCGGGTTCGCCACCGTCAGCCGCCGGCCCTCGACAGTGGCGGACACGCCCTTGCCGGGGATGCTGCGGGCCTCGGCAACCTCGGGCAGCGCCATCCCCTCGGCCCGGTGCAGCACCGCCTGCGCCAGCGGGTGGCTGGACCCCGCCTCGACCGCCGCGGCCAGCCGCAGCACCCCGGGCTCGTCCAGCGCGGCCAGCGCCACCACGTCGGTGACCTCGGGGCGGCCGCGGGTCAGGGTGCCGGTCTTGTCAAAGGCGACGCTGCGCAGCCCGGCCGCCGCCTCGATCACCGCGCCGCCCTTGATCAGCAGCCCGCGCCGCGTCCCCGCCGCCAGCGCCGAGGCCACCGCCGCCGGGACCGAGATCACCAGCGCGCAGGGGCAGCCGATCAGCAGCAGTGCGAGCCCGCGATAGATCCATTCGTCCCAGGGCGCGCCCGTGGCCAGCGGCGGCACCACCATCACCAGCACCGCCAGCGCCACCACCAGCGGCATGTACCAGCGGCTGAAGCGGTCGATGAAGCGCTCGGTCGGGGCGCGCGCCTCTTCGGCCTCTTCCACCAGCCGGATGATGCGGGCGATGGTGTTGTCGCCCGCCTCGCGGGTGACGCGGATGCGCAGCACGGATTCGGCGTTGATCGCGCCGGCGAACACGCTGTCACCCGGGCCGCGGGTCACCGGCAGGCTTTCCCCGGTCACCGGGCTTTCGTCGATGCCGCCGGTGCCCTCGGCAATCTCGCCATCCGCGGGGATGCGGTCGCCGGGGCGGACCAGCACCACCTGGCCGATCGCCAGCGTCTCGGCCGCAACCTCGCGGGTGCCGGCGGGGGTTTCCAGCAGCGCGGTGCGGGGGACCAGATCGCTCAGCGCGCGGATGCCGTTGCGGGCGCGGTCGGCGGCGACGCCTTCCAGCAGCTCGCCCACCGCGAACAGGAACACCACCAGCGCGGCCTCTTCCGCCGCGCCGATCAGCAGCGCGCCGGCGGCGGCCAGCGTCATCAGGCTTTCGATGGTGAAGGGCTGGCCCAGCCGCAGCGCCGCCCAGGCCCGCTGCGCGACCGGCGCCACCCCCAGCACGCAGGCGACGACGAAGCCCCAGCCGCCCAGCGGCCCCGGCACCAGCAGCTTCAGCACCCAGGCGGCGGCCAGCAGCAGCCCGGTCAGGATCACCAGCCGCCCCTTGGCGGTCTGGAACCAGCGCGGTGCCAGGGCCGGCGCGGCGGGCCGCACCCCCGCAGCGGCGCCCGGCGCTTTGTCCCGCTCGGTGATGCCGAAGCCCAGTGCGCGGACCACCGCCTCGACCCGCTCGCGCCCGGTCTGCGTCTCATCCAGTCGCAGCCGCAGGCGTTCGTTCATCGTGGTCACGCTGACCTCAGAGACACCGGGCAGCCCGCCGACCGCATCCCGGATCTTTCCCGCGCAGGACCCGCAGTCCATGCCCGAGATCGACCATTCGCACAGAGTATCCGTATCCGCCATTGTCCGGCCCTTCATCGCGCGGCCCTTGCCGCCTTCGATTCGGGAACTTAATCTCTATAGCAACTAGAGCTTCAAGAGGGAAAACATGCTGTCGATCGGAAAGCTGGGACAGGCGGCCGGGGTCAAGGTGCCGACCATCCGCTATTACGAACAGATCGGCCTGTTGCCCCCGCCCGAGCGCAGCGCCGGCAACCAGCGGCTTTACCCGCGGGCGGCGCTCGAGCGGTTGTCCTTCATCCGCCACGCCCGCGAGCTGGGCTTCCCGCTCGAGGCGATCCGCGATCTGCTGAGCCTGTCGGACTGCCCCGACCACCCCTGCGAGGCGGTGGACGACATCGCCCGCGCCCAGCTGGAAGCGACGCGCGCCCGCATCGCCCGGCTGCGCGCGCTGGAAGCCGAGCTGGAGCGGATGCTGGCGCAATGCGCCTCGGGGACGGTTTCGGATTGCCGGGTGATCGAGTCGCTGGGCAATCATGCGCTGTGCACCCATCACGTCGACACCCATCACGTCGAGGCGGTCTGAGGGCGCGGCGTCCGCTCAGCCGGGGACCGGCGGCCGCATCCCGGCCCTCGCGGGCGTGGCAGCAGGCAGCGGCACGGTGAACATCGCCTGCGAACAGCAGATCGCCCGGCCCTGCGGGACCAGCCGGCGGAATGCCGGGTCGCGGATGTCCAGCCCGCCGGTATAGCTGCCGAACGCCGGCAGGATCAGGTGATCCGCCCCCAGCACGAAACAGCGCCAGCGCTGCCCGGCCAGCGACACCACCGGATGCATGTGCCCCGAGACGTCCGGCCCCGGCCCGGCCTCGTGCCGGAAGGCGATGGGGCCGGGCAGCTCGGGCGCCCAGCGGCCGGGCAGGTCGCCCGACAGCGGGCGGCGGTCGTGGTTGCCGGCCAGCCACAGCCAGTCGCGCCCCTGCGCCAGCTGCCACAGAAGCTGCCGCGCCTTTGAGTCCAGCGCCTCGGCCGCCAGATCGTCGTCGAAACCGTCGCCCAGCGAGACCAACTGCGCCGGGTCCAACGCCGCGATTTCCGCCGCCAGCCGGTCCAGCGTGTCGGTGACGTCCCAGGGCGGCAGCAGCGGGCCGCCGCGGCGGGCATAACGCTCGGCCCGGCCCAGATGCAGGTCGGCGACCACCAGCATCCGCCGCTCGGGCCACCACAGCGCCCCCGAGCGACGGGGGATCAGCGTCGCGCCGCCAAAGCGCAGCTCAGCCATGCGCCCGCCGGTCCGGTTTCCTGCCCGTCATCCGTTCTGCCTTTTCCTTTCCTCGCGAGCCGACGGCGACACGATGATCCCTATTTGGCGGGACGGGAATAACGCCAGCCCGCGACACCTGCCACCCGCATTCCCGCACGGATCGTCAGCCTGGTTCCAGCCGGTCCAGCCCGGCGCTTTCCATCAGCTCCTGCGCCATCTTTTCCGCCAGCCGCTCGTGCCCGGTGCCGCCCAGCCGGACCCGCCCCATTTCCAGCAGCAAGGGCGCAGCCAGCGGCGAGACCCGATCCAGCCGGCGCAGCTCGATATGGGCATTGCGCGACAGCATGTCACCGATGCGGTCAAAATCGACAAAGCCGCGCCGCGCCTCGTCCCGCGTGGCGCGCAGCAGGATATGGTCGGGGTCGTGGCGGCGCAGCGTGGCATAGATGATGTCGCTGGAAAACGTCGCCTGCCGCCCGGTCTGGCGGGTGCCGGGCAGGTTGCGCTGGATCAGCCCGGCGATGGTCGCCACCGCCCGGAAGCTGCGTTTCATCACCGAGCTGTCGGCCAGCCAGTCCTCGAGCCCCTGTTCCAGCGTCGGGCGGCGCAGCAGCGGCGCCACATCCTCGACCGGCAGCAGCGAGGTGATCAGCAGCGCGTGGTCCATGGCGAGGAACCCCAGCGGCGCCAGCCCGGCATCCTCCATCTGCCTGGTGACCAGCAGCCCCAGCGTCTGATGCGCGTTGCGCCCGGCAAAGCCGTAGATCACCAGATGCCAGCGGTCGGCGCGCGGAAAGCTCTCGCACAGCAGCGTGCCGGGACGGGGGATGCCGCTGACCTCGGCCTGCAGCTCCAGCCAGGCGCGGATGTCGGGGGGCAGCTCGCGGTGGCGGTCGGGGTCGGCGATGATCGCCAGCATCCGCGCCGAGAGTTCGGTCGAGGTGGCGAATTTCAGCCCGGAATAGACCACGATGCGCGGTTCCCGCCGCGGCTGGGGGGTGACTTCGACCACCAGTTCGCGCAGCCGGTCATAGCGCAGCACCTGCCCGCCCAGCAGGAAGGTGTCGCCGGGGGCCAGCGTGGCGGCAAAGCTTTCCTCGACCTCGCCCAGTATAGCGCCGCCGCGGCCGCTGCGGCGGACCTTGAGCTTTTCGGCCTCGACGATGGTGCCGATGTTCATGCGCAGCGCGCGGGCGGCGCGGGGGTCGCGCAGCTGCCACAGCCCGTCCCGCAGCAGCAGCCGCTGCCAGCGGTCATAGGCGCGCAGCGCATAGCCGCCGGTGGCCGCGAAATCCAAGGACGCGTCGAAATCGGCGCGGGAGAGCCCGGCATAGGGGCCGGCGCTCCGCACCTCGGCATAAAGCGCCCCGGCGTCGAAGGGGCCGGCGCAGGCGGTCAGCAGGATATGCTGGATCAGCACGTCCAGCGGACCGGGCCCGCGCGGCTCGCCGTCCAGATCGCCCTCGCGCACCGCCTCCAGCGCGGCCACGCATTCGATCACCTCGAAGCGGTTGGCGGCGACGATGCGGGCGCGGGACGGCGCGTTGTAGCGGTGGTTCGCGCGCCCGATGCGCTGCACCAGCCGCTTGATGTTGCGCGGTGCCCCGACCTGGATCACCAGATCCACATCGCCCCAGTCGATGCCGAGATCGAGGCTCGCCGTCGCCACCACCGCCCGCAACTGCCCGCTGGCCATGGCGGCCTCCACCCGCTGCCGTGCCTCGCGCGCCAGCGCGCCGTGGTGCAGGCCGAT
The DNA here is from genome assembly GCF_047716885.1 of Paracoccus sp. SJTW-4. NCBI lineage: Bacteria > Pseudomonadati > Pseudomonadota > Alphaproteobacteria > Rhodobacterales > Paracoccaceae > Paracoccus > Paracoccus sp. SJTW-4. Next base: position 1,439,213 of record NZ_CP136681.1, read on the forward strand.
GGGCAGGTTGTCGTCATTGGCGGCCCAGATCGCCTGCAGGAACAGCTCTGCCTGCGCGCGTGTATTCAGAAAGATGATGGTGGTGCGCGCCTGCGCCACCGCCTCCAGCACGTCGCGCACCGCATAGCGCCCGCCGCCCCCGGCCCAGGGCGGCGGCCGGCGTGTCGGCAGCATCGCGATGTCGGGGACGGGGCCGGGATCAGCCTCGATCACCCGCGCGCCGCCCATGAAACGGGCCAGCGCCTGCGGGTCCTCGACCGTGGCCGACAGGCCGGTCACGGACAGCCCCGGCGCCAGGCTGCGCAGCCGCGCCAGCCCCAGCATCAGCTGGTCGCCGCGCTTGGATTCCGCCAGCGCGTGCAATTCGTCCAGCACCACCCGGCGCAGCCCGGCAAACAGCCGCGGCGCCTCGGGCCAGGACAGCATCAGCGCCAGCGATTCCGGCGTGGTCAGCAGGATCTGCGGCGGCTCGGCCCGCTGGCGGCGGCGCTGGCTTTCGGGGGTGTCGCCGGTGCGGTCGCCCACGCTGATCGCCAGCCCCATGCCCGCAATCGGGCGCGCGAGGTTGCGCGCCACATCCGCGGTCAGCGCCTTCAGCGGCGAGACATAGAGCGTGTGCAGCCCCTGCGCGCCGGTCAGGTAGAGGTCGACCAGCGAGGGCAGGAACCCTGCCAGCGTCTTGCCGCCGCCGGTCGGCGCGATCAGCAGCACATCCCCCCGCGCCGCCAGCAGCGCCAGCTGGTGCGGATGCGGCTGCCAGCCGTTGCGGGCGAACCAGTCGGCGAAAAGCGGCGGCAGGCTGCTCACAGCATCGCCCGCAGCGTGTCCAGCCGGTCGGCCTCGGCGGCGGGCTTGTCCCAGCGGATGCGCGAGATGCGCGGGAACCGCATGGCAAGGCCCGAGCGGTGGCGGGTCGAGACATTCAGCCCCTCGAACGCCACCTCGACCACCAGGCGCGGCTCCAGCTGCCGCACGGGGCCGAAACGCTGCACGGTATGGCGGCGCACGAAGCGGTCGAGTTCGCGCAGTTCCTCATCAGTGAACCCGAAATACGCCTTGCCCACCGGCACCAGCTCGCCCCCATCCCACAGGCCGAAGGTGAAGTCGCTGTAGAAGCCCGAGCGCTTGCCATGCCCGCTTTGCGCATAGATCAGCACGGCGTCCACCACCATCGGGTCGCGCTTCCACTTGAACCACGGGCCGCGCGGGCGCCCGGCCAGATAGGGCGCGTCGAGGCGCTTGATCATCACCCCCTCGATCACCGGCGCATGCGGCGCGGCGCGCAGCGCGGCAAGGTCGTCCCAACTCGCAAATGGCAGCAGCGGCGACAGGTCGATGCGCGGGCTGGGGAACTGCGCGGCTTCCAGCGCGGCGCGGCGTTCCGCCAGCGGCAGCGGACGCAGGTCCTCGCCCTCCCAGCTGAGGATGTCGTAAAGCCGCAGCACCGCCGGGTGGCTGTGCAGCATGGCGCGGCTGACGGTCTTGCGGTTCAGGCGCTTCTGCAGATCAGCAAAGGGCGCCACATCCTCGCCGCGGCGGATCAGCAGCTCGCCGTCCACCGCGCCCTGGAACTCCATCGCCTCGAGCAGGTCGGGAAAGGCGCCGCCGATCTCCTCGCCGGTGCGGGAATAAAGCCGCCGCAGCCCGCCTTCGGACACCGCCTGCACGCGGATGCCGTCCCATTTCCATTCCGCCACATGCTCGGCCGGGTCCAGCGCCGCCAGATCCTCGGGCGTGACCGGGGTGGACAGCATCACCGGCCGGAACGGCGCCGCCGAGGCGAGCTCGGGGCGCGGCCCGCCGGCAAGCCAAGCGAACAGCGCCAGATAGGGCGGGGTCAGGCCGTGCAGGACCTCGGCGATCTCGTCGGCGCTGCGCGGCCCCGCCTGCGCCAGCGCCACATGCGCCAGCCGCGCCGAGACCCCCACCCGCAGATTGCCGGTGGCCAGTTTCAGCAGCGCCAGCCGCTCGGGCGCGGAGAGGCGGTCGAGCATGGCGGCGATGGCAGCGGGCAGCGCCAGCTTGCCGGTTTCGCGTAGCGTGGTCACCGCCTGCGCCAGCGGGATCTCGGCGCCCTCACCGGCAGGCTCGGGCCAGATCAGCGCGATGGTTTCAGCCAGATCGCCGACGAAATCATAGGACAGCGCGAACAGCTGCTCGTCCACCCGCTCACCCGCCAGCCGTCGCAGCAGGCTGGGCGAGGCCTGCCGCAATTGCAGCGTGCCCGTCAACGCCGCCAGCGCCCAGCCCCGGTCCGGGTCGGGCGTGTCGCGAAAGTAATGCGACATCAGGGTCAGCTTGGCATTCCTTCCGGGCGTGAAGGCCAGCCGTTCCAGCAGGCGGGCAAAGGCTTTCATTCCGGCTCGTCCTCGTAGCCGACCAGCCGCAGCGGCCGGGCGGGGATGGCGTTCAGCTCGCACCAGCGCAGCAGCCCGTCCTCGGCGCCGTGGGTGATCCAGACCTCCTGCGGGGCGAGTTCGCGGATGGTGGCGGTCAGCTGCGGCCAGTCGACGTGATCGCTGATGACCAGCGGCAGCTCGATCCCGCGCTGGCGGGCGCGGGCGCGCACCGTCATCCACCCCGAGGCATAGGCCAGCACCGGGTCGCGGAACCGCTGCACCCAGGGGGTGGCAAAGGCCGAGGGCGGGGCGAGGACCAGCCGCGCCTCGCCCGGCTCGCTCGCCGGGACCAGCGGGCCGAGGTCGATCCCCTGTGCGACATGGTAATCGCACAGCCGCTGCAGGGCGCCGTGGATGGCGATGGGGGCGTCATGGCCGGCCAAGCGGGCCAGCGCGATCATCCGCTGCGCCTTGCCCAGCGCATAGACGCCGACCAGATGCGGGCGGTCGGGAAACTCGGCCATGCTGGCCAGCAGCCGCCCGGCCTCGGCCAGCGGGTCGGGATGGCGGAAGATCGGCAGGCCAAAGGTCGCCTCGGTGATGAAGATGTCGCAGGGGACCGGCTCCCACGGCAGGCAGACGGGGTTGGGGGTGCGGCAATAATCGCCGGAGACAAGGATGCGCGGGCCCGTGTCGGGGGTGATGAGGATCTGCGCCGAGCCCAGCACATGCCCGGCCGGGTGAAAGCTGACGGTGACATTGCCGATACGCAGCGGGCCATCCGCCGCCTGCCGGCTGGCGGCGAAATCCTCGCCATAGCGGATCGCCATGATATCCAGCGTCTGCCGCGTCGCCAGCACCGCCCCATGGCCGGGGCGGGCATGGTCGGAATGGCCGTGAGTGATCAGCGCATGGGAAACCGGGCGCAGCGGGTCGATATGAAACCCGCCCGGCGGGCAGTAAAGCCCGGCCTCGGTCGGGCAGAGGATATCCTCGGGGCGGATGCTCACGGCCGAGAACGCGTCCCATCGCCCCCGGCGGGGCGGTCGGCGGGCAGCCTGCCCTGCATGACGGGGCCCGGGGCGCCGGCATCGGTCATCGCGATCCTCCATTGCGGTCACCTGACGGAAACGGGCCGATGGGGCGGCAGTTCCCGGGGGCGGCGCACGCGATCATCGCCGCCTATCGTCGCGGGCGCCAGCCGACGTCCATGATCAGCCGGTTCTCGTCGTACATGGAGATCGTCGAGGACCGGCGCTGACCGGCCAGCCGCAGCGTCAGCCGGGGCGACAGCTCGACCTCGACCCCCAGCGTGTGCAGCGCATCCCGGCGCGGGGACCCGAAGACGGCCGAGCCCTCTTCCCGCTGCCAGTCGAGGCCCAGCGACACACGCCGCCCGGCAAGCCGCCGGGTCAGGGACGCCCCGGCGCGATAGCGGATGGCGTTGTGCCCGGCGACGGATTCGCCGACCGACAGCTGCAGCCCCAGCGCACCGATCCGCGGCAGGGCGCTGTCCAGCGACAGGTCCAGAAACCCCTGGGCATAGTCGCCGCGCCAGGTCTGGCGCAGGCCCAGCGACAGCGCGTGCAGCCCGCCCGCCCCCTCGAAATGCCCGGTGCCGCGCAGCGCCGCCCAAGACAGGTTTGCATCGGAAAGATCGCTGCGGGCCAGCGAATGCCCGGCGCAGGCGTCCAGAAAGCGCCAGCCCGGCAGCGCCTGCGCGATGCAGGCCTCGGCCGCCGCCTCGCCGCGCGAAAGGTCGTGGCGCGGGGAATGCACCGCCATCGCCTGCGCCGACAGCCGCAGCACCCGCCCGGGGGCCAGGCGGTACCGCGCCCCGGCCGAGGCGGCGGCGCCCAGGACCAGCCCGCTGCGGGCGCGGCTGGCCGCGGCGACCGTCAGGTCGAGTCCGCCGACCGAGATCGTGTCGCCCGGAATCCCGCCGTTGATGTTGTCGTCCCAGCGCAGCACCGGCCGCACCGAGCCGCCGCGCCACAGCAGCACCGGCCCGTCGCGCCCGTCGCTCAGCATCCCCTCGGCGTGCATGAGCCGGGCGAGCAGCGGCGCTCCGCCCGCCGGGCGGTCGCGCATCAGCGCGAAACCCGCCAGCCGGGACGAGCCCGACAGCAGCGCCGCCTGCACCCGGTCGGGCGGCTCGGCCGCGGCCGGCAGGCCCGGCAGCAGCAGCAGGCCGGCGAGGGCGATCCCCCGCCAGCCGATGGCGCGAATGCGGCGCATTCCGGGGTCAGGGGGCGATCTGCTCGGCGACGAAGCCGCTGTCGCCGCCGACGACGCGGTTCTGGCCGTTCCCGAACATCACGTCGCCGGTGAAGCTGCCCACCACGGCATCGGCATCATTGCCCCGGAACCTCCCGTCCATGTCGAGATCGGCGGTCACGTCGCCCATGTCGCTGCCGGTCAGCGTCCCCGAGACCTTGCCGGTCAACCCGTTGCCGGTCAGCCGGCCCCCGGTGATGTCCAATTGGCCGCCCAGCGTGGGCCCCTCCTCCACGCCGACATTGTGGATGCGGCCCGTCACACCCCCGCCGGCGAAATCGGCGGTCAGGGCCATCTGGCCCAACACGGCCTCGTATCCCGGGTCGCCCGGCCGGACGTCCTGGCCGGTCATGTTCATCTCGATGAAGGCATAGCCGTCGTAATCCGCATGGCCGGAGGTAGGCCGGGCCTGGGTTTCGGACATCGCACCGATGCGAGACTCCATCGCAACCGCGGCCGGGTCATGCGTGGCAAATGTCTCTCCGGGCAGCCCTCCACCGCCGCCACCACCGCCGCCGGGTGGCGGGCTGCTGCTGGACCCGCCGCTGCTGCCCATGCAGCCCGACAGCAGGATGGCGGCGACGACGGTAAGGGCGGGGCCGTCGGCTCTGGTTAACAACATGATATTCTCTCCATGGATCGTAATCGCTACGGGCAACGGCCCGGGTCCGATTACAGTCCACGGCGCGACATTCTGTCTTCACCCGCGCGGGTGAAAATCGGCGGGTTTCAGCGCGTCGAGCGGTCGTAAAGCCGCAGCAACTCCAGCTGCGATCCCGTCTCGGTCCGCGCCAGCAGGCTTTTCACCTGGCTGCGGATGGTTTCGGGGGACAGCCCGTGCAGCCGCGCCATCTCGTCGATGCCGTGCCCGGCGACGATGCCTTCGAGCGCGCGGCGCTCGGCATGGGTCAGGCCGAAGCGGCGCACCATCATGTTCATGCGCTGCCGCCCCGACAGCCCCCGGCGCGGGTCGATCAGCACCGAAACGGTCGGACCGCAGAACAGCCGCGTCTCGGCATCGCCTTGGTGGCGCACCAGCGTCAGCTGCGCACGCGCATCCTCAAGCTGCACCGTGTCGCGGCCGGCATGGTCGCTGCGCAGCAGCTCGCCCAGCGCGGCATCCGCGCGGGGATCGGCCAGCCGCAGCGCCCCCGACACCGGGTCGCAGCGGTGCAGCGCCGCGCCGTGGTCGGGGCCGGCGCGAAAGCGCAGCGCGCGCCCCTGCCCGACCACCAGCAGCTCGCACCCCGCCGCCTCGAGCTGCGCGGCCAGCCCCAGCGCGGTCCAGGCACGCTCGCCCAGCAGCCGATAATGGCGCACCACCTGCCGCAGCACCGGCCACGCCCGGGCCAGCCGCTCGCGGGCGCGCAGCACGTCGCCGGCGTCGGTGCTGGCCATGTTCAGGGTGATCGCGGCCGATTCCTCGGGGCGGGGTGCGATCACCATGCCGGCGGTGGCCCGCAGCGGATAATGGCGCGCGAACTCCTGATAATACGGGGTCCGCTCAAGCTGGTCGCGGGGCAGCGTCTCGATATCGGCGGTGGCGCGGCCTTCCTCGGCGTAGGGGTCGCCGGGCCACAGCGGGTTGATGGCGCTGAAGTCGCGCAGGTAAAGCTGCATGATCTCGTCAAAGCCCTCGGTGACGAAATAGCAGGGCAGCGGCTGGTTGCGATCCGTCTGCACGAACATCGAGACATTGCCGCCGGGCAGGCCCTGCGCCAGCAGCGACAGGCAGTCGGCCCAGCCGGTCTCGCCCAGCAGCGCCGACAGCGCGGCGGCCCGGAATCCGTCGACCAGCGCATCCACATCTTCGGCGGGGGCAGCGATCCGGCGGCTCATGGGACGGGCTCCGCTCTCCTCCGGGCGGGCCGGAAGCGTTCAGGGGAATGCAGTCAGGTCCATGGCTTGAGGAAAGGCGGGGTACCGATTCCTGTCAAGCCCTGTGTGCCATTCCCCGCCCGAGAGCGGGTCAGTCCTTCGATACACCCAGCGGCTTGCCCGCGACCACCCAGTCGCTGGGCGCCACCTCGGAGAACATCACCGTCGTCGCGGTGGGAGAGATCCCCGCCTTTTCCTCGAGCACGCGGGTGATGGCCTCGGCGATCTCCATCTTCTGGGCGTGGCTGCGGCCGGGGAACAGCTCGATGCGGACCAGCGGCATGGGGGGCTCCTTTTGCAAAACGGGGTAGCGGGCCGGGGGCCGCGGGACCAGCTATCCCGATTCGGGGGCGCGCCGTCCAGTGCCCGCGCGGCGGGATGGTGACGCGGGGGCGGTACGATCTGCCGCTTTGATCCGCGCCCGGATTGCGGCGTAGAATGCCCCCGACCATCCCGCACCGCAGGAGAGAGGATGATGACCCCGCCGACCCCGCCCGGCCAGCGCAGCCCCCGCCGACCCCGCCGCAGCACGCCCCGCCCCGCAGCGCGCAAAGACGCCACGGCGCACCCCGACGCCGCGCCGGCGGACGCCGCAGCAGCCGCAGAAGCAGCATCCGCAGCACCGCCGGATATCGCGCCCGCTCCGGCGCCCGCTGCACCGAGTGCCCCCGGGGTTGCGCCCTCTCTCGCCCCCGGCTCCACCGCTTCCGCATCCGCGAAAGCTGCATCCGCCGCACCGCCGGATATCGCGTCCGCACCGGCATCTGCTGCACAAAGGGCTGCCACCGCTGCGCCCCCTCTCGCCGTGGCTGCACCCGCCGCTTCCGCACCCCCGCCTTCCGTGGCTGCACCGGCTACCGCCGGGCCGGCCCTCACCGCTCCCCTGCCCTCGCCGGAACCACCCGCTGCGGCACGCCCCCAGCTGCCTCCGGTCGCGCGCGAGGAAACCCTGGGGCGCGAGGGCTATCGCATCTTCGACCGGATGCGCGCGGCCTGGTCGGCGCAGCTGACGGGCGGGCTGTCGCCTGCGGCCGCCAGCCTGGCCATGCACGACTGGGCCATGCATCTGGCCGCCGCCCCCGGCAAGCGGATGGAGTTGGCCGACAAGGCCAACCGCAAGGCGGCGCGGCTGCTGTGCCACCTGGCCGAGGTGGCGGCGCAAAGCGACGCCCCCGCCTGTATCGAGCCGCTGTCCGGCGATTACCGCTTTGCCGACGACCGCTGGCGCAAGCCGCCCTTCAGCATCTGGGCGCAGGCGTTCCTGTTGCAGCAGCAATGGTGGCACAACGCCACCAACGAGGTGCCCGGCGTCCACCCCCATCACCAGCGGCTGGTGTCCTTCATGGCGCGGCAGGTGCTGGACGTGTTCTCACCCTCGAACTCGCCGCTCACCAACCCCGAGGTGATCGCCCGCACCGTGCAGACCGGGGGGATGAACCTGATGCAGGGGACGCTGAACTGGTGGCAGGACATGGCGCGGCAGGCGGCAGGCCAGCCGCCCGCAGGGGCCGAGGATTTCGTGGTCGGCCGCGATGTCGCGGTGACGCCGGGCAAGGTGGTCTGGCGCAACCACCTGATCGAGCTGATCCAGTATACGCCCACGACCGAGACCGTCCACCCCGAGCCGGTGCTGATCGTGCCGGCCTGGATCATGAAATACTACATCCTCGACCTGTCGCCGCAGAACTCGCTGATCCGCTATCTGGTGGCGCAGGGGCATACGGTGTTCTGCATCTCGTGGCGCAACCCGACCGCCGAGGACCGCGAGCTGAGCCTGGACGACTATCGCCGGCTGGGGGTGATGGATGCGCTGGACGCGATCGGGGCGATCCTGCCCGAACGGCGCACCCATGCGATCGGCTATTGCCTGGGCGGCACGCTGCTGACCATCGCCGCCGCCGAAATGGCGCACCGCGGCGACCGGCGGCTGGCCAGCATGACGCTGCTGGCCGCGCAGACCGATTTCAGCGAACCGGGGGAACTGGCGCTGTTCATCGACCCCAGCCAGCTGCACGTCCTTGAAAGCATGATGTGGAGCCGGGGCTACCTGTCCTCGGACCAGATGGCGGGGGCGTTCCAGCTTTTGCGCAGCAACGACCTGATCTGGTCGCGGATGGTCCACGACTATCTGATGGGCGAGCGGCGGCCGATGATCGACCTGATGGCGTGGAACGCCGATTCCACCCGGATGCCGTGGCGGATGCATTCGGAATATCTGCAGCGGCTGTATCTGGACAACGAGCTGGCGGCCGGGCGCTTCATGGTCGAAGGCCGGCCGGCGGCGATCCAGAACATCCGGGTGCCGATGTTCGTGGTCGGCACCGAACGCGACCACGTGGCGCCGTGGCGGTCGGTCTACAAGATCCACTACCTCAGCAGCAGCGCGGTGACCTTCGTGCTGACCAGCGGCGGCCACAATGCCGGCATCGTCAGCGAGCCGGGCCGCCCGCGCCGCCGCTACCGCATCGCGCTGCGCGAGGAAAACGGGCTTTGCCTCGACCCCGACAGCTGGACCGAGGCGGCCGCGCCGCATCTGGGGTCGTGGTGGCCGGCGCTGACCGGCTGGCTGGCGCAGCATTCCGGCGCCCCCGTGGCGCCGCCGCCGATGGGGGCGCCGGACCGCGGCTATCCGGTTCTGGGCGACGCGCCGGGGGAATACGTGTTCCAGCGCTAGGCCGCCCCGCCGCCCCGCATCGCCGGGGCGGCAAAGCCTTGCCGGGCGATCCTGTTCCATCTGGACCGTATATTCGAAACCCTGTAGGTTGGAGGCATGGACAGCCACGCTTCTGACCACGCGGCCCCGGTCGCCATCGACCCCGAGGCCATGCGCGCCGCCGCCGACGAGGCGAGCGAGTTTCTCAAGTCATTGGGCAACCGCCATCGGCTGCTGATCCTGTGCCAGCTGGTGCAGGGGGAAAAATCGGTGGGGCAGCTGGCCGAGTTCCTGCAGGTGCGCGATTCGACGGTGTCGCAGCACCTGTCGCTGCTGCGGCGCGAACGCATCGTGGCGGGGCGCCGCGACGGGCAGACAATCTGGTACCGGATCGAAAGCGACGCCGCCCGGCAGATGATGGACGTGCTTTACGGCAATTTCTGCGCCGCAGGCTGATCCCCGGCGCATGGCTCCACCGCGGCGCGCAGCGCGCAATCCGCCGCGTGCTGGGACAGGAACACCCGCCCGGTCAGGTGGTCCAGGAAATCGCTGCGCTGCAGGCGGTCCATCACCGGCCCCTTCACCTCGGACAGGTGAAAGCGGATGCCGGCGTCGGCCAGGCGGCGGTTGATCTCCTGCAGGCTTTCCAGGGCGCTGGCGTCGATGTCGTTGATGGCGGGGCACATCAGCACCACATGGCGCAGGCCCGGACGCTCGGCCACCAGCTCGGCGATGCGGTCCTCGAGGAAGCGGGCATTGGCGAAATACAGGCTTTCATCGACGCGCAGGGACAGGATTTCCGGGTGGGTGATGACCTCGTGCCGGTCGATGTTGCGGTAATGCTCGGTCCCCGGCACCTGCCCAACAATGGCGGAATGAGGACGGCTGCTGCGCCACAGATGCAGCCCCAGCGACAGCGCCACGCCGGTAGTCACCCCCTGCTCGACCCCGACCGCCAGCGTCACCAGGATCGTGCCCAGCATCGCCGCGAAATCAGGGCGCGAATAGCGCCAGGTCCGCGCGATGGCGGGGAAATCGACCAGCGACAGCACGGCCAGGATGATGGTGGCGGCCAGCGTCGCCTGCGGCAGATGCGACAGCAGCGGCGTCAGGAACAGCGCCGCCAGCGCGATGCCCAGCGCGGTGAACATCCCCGCCGCCTGTGTCCGCGCGCCCGCGTCGAAGTTCACCACCGAGCGCGCGAAGCCCCCGGTCACCGGATAGCCCGACGACACCGCAGCGGCGAGATTGGCGGCGCCCAGCCCGATCAGTTCCTGATCCGGGACGATCCGTTCGCGCCGCCGCGCGGCCAGCGTCTGCGCCACCGACACCGATTCGACGAAACCGACGATCGAGATCAGGAACGCCGCCGGCGCCAGCACCACGACCAGCTCGGGCGACAGATCCGGCAGCCGCGGCACCGGGAGGCCGCTGGGGATCTCGCCCACCAGCGCAACGCCGCGGGCGCCAAGGTCCAGCGCCCGGGCGATCAGGATGGTGGCGGCAATGGCCAGGATCGGGGCGGCGCGCGCGATCATGTCGGCCGGCCGCGCCCCCAGCCCGGCGGCAATCAGCCAGCGCTTGGCGCTGCGGCGCGCCAGATACAGGAACCCCAGCGCCCCCGCCCCCACCGCCAGCGTCCACGGGTTCACCTGCCCCAGCTGCCGCGCCAGCCCGGCAAGGATCGCGGGCAGGGTCGCGCCGCCGCCCGGCACGCCCAGGATATGGCGCAGCTGCCCAGCCGCGATCAGCAGCCCCGAGGCGGTGATGAACCCCGAAATCACCGGATGGCTGAGGAAATTGGCCAGAAACCCCAGCCGCAGCAACCCCATCGCCACCAGCATCGCCCCCGACAGCGCCGCCAGCGTCACCGCTGCGGTCACCGCATCGGCGATCCCTGCGGCCACCACCGGCGCTACGGCCGAGGCGGTCATCAGCGACACTACCGCCACCGGCCCGACCGCCAGCGTCCTCGACGACCCGAACAGCGCGAACGCCACCAGCGGTAGCACCGACGCGTAAAGCCCCGTCTCGGGCGGCAGCCCCGCCAGCATCGCATAGGCCAGGCTTTGCGGGATCAGCATGATCGTGACGATGACCGCCGCCAGCAGATCGGCCGACAGGGTGCCGGCATCGTAACCCCGCCCCCAGCCGAGGATGGGCATCCAGCGCTCGAGTCGTTTCACGGGTCCGCTCCTTGGAAAACCCCGCGCGGGGCCCTAGGCGGCGCGGGGGCAGATGGCCGGCAGGGGCCGCTCAGACGCCCTGGCGGCCGGGGGCGGCGGACAGGTCCTGCCGCTTGAGGATGCGGGCCAGCAGGATGCCCGTGACCATGGCGGCGACGAACACCACCGGCTCGAACCGCATCAGCCCCAGCGCGGGGATGACACCGCCCGGGCAGAACCCCGAGATGCCCCACCCGATACCGAAGACGGCCGAGCCCAGCACCAGCCCTGGGTCGATGTCGCGCCTTGCGGGCAGGTGGAAGCGCCCGCCCAGCAGCGGGCCGGGCCGTTTCAGCACCAGCCGGTAGCCGACAAAGGTCACCGCCAGCGCGCCGCCCATCACGAAGATCAGCGACGGGTCCCAGTTCCCGGCAAGGTCGAAAAAGTTCAGCACCTTGGCCGGGTTCGCCATACCCGACAGCGCGATGCCGGCGCCGAACACCAGCCCGATCAGCAGAGCCGAGATCACCACCAATTCAGAACCCTCCGATCAGGTGGCGGATGACGAACACCGTCGCGAAGGACGCCAGCATGAAGGTCACGGTGGCCACCAGCGAGTGCGGCGACAGCCGGGCATTGCCGCAGATCCCGTGCCCCGAGGTGCAGCCGGCGCCATAGACGACTCCGACCCCGACCAGCAGCCCGCTGACCACCGTCCACACCATCGGCACGGGCGATTCGAACGGGATCGCGACGCCGCCCGCCCGGATCATCAGCGCCGGCGCGGCGATGGCGCCCAGCAGGAACGCCGCGCGCCAGCCCCAGTCCCCGGCCACCGGCAGCAGCCCGCCGAGGATCCCGGTCATGCCGGCGATGCGGCCGTGCAGCGCCATCAGCGCCACCGCCGCAACGCCGATCAGCGCACCACCCAGCAAGGACAGCAGCGGGGTGAAGTCGGTCATTTCCGCCCCTCGATGGTGCAGATGCCCAGCAGCTTCCACACCGGGCAAAAGCGGATCGCGGCGGTGCCGATCAGCACCAGCCCGACGATCACCGATACCCAGGTCCATGCGGTGGTGAAGCTGAACAGGAACGGCAGCAGCACCAGCACCACCCCGACGATCAGCCGGGCGATCCGTTCGGCATTTCCAATATTCGCCTGCATTTCCAGTCTCCTTTCCCCGGTCGCTTTCCTAGTCCCAAGCCGCTTCGAGCAGGTCGAGCGGGATTTTCAGATAACGCCGCCCGTTGGATTCGGGTTCGGGCAGACGCCCGGCATTGGTGTTGATCTGCAGCGCGTGCAGGATCAGCTTGGGCATCGGCAGGGTCTTGTCGCGCGCCTCGCGGGCGGCGACGAAATCGGCCTCGGTCAGATATTTCGACATATGGCAGTTGCTGGCCTTCTGCTCGGCCACGGTGGATTCCCACTTCGGCGCGCGCCCGCCCTGGCAATAGTCGTGGCCGGTGAAGATGCGGGTCTCGTCCGGCAGGGCGAGGATGTCCTGGATCGACCGCCACAGCACATGCGCATCGCCGCCGGGGAAATCGGCGCGGGCGGTGCCGCTGTCGGGCATGAACAGCGTGTCATGCACGAAGGCCGCATCGCCGATCACATAGGTGATCGAGGCGAGCGTATGGCCGGGCGACAGCATCACCCGCGCGGGGATGTTGCCGACGCTGAAGCTTTCGCCCTCGGCGAACAGCCTGTCCCATTGCGAGCCGTCGGCCGGGAAGTCGGGCCAGTTGTAGAAGCCCTTCCACAGCTTCTGCACCTCGACCACCTTGTCGCCGATGGCGGTCGGCGCGCCCGTCTTGCGCTTGAGGTAATCGGCGGCGGTGAAATGGTCGGCATGGGGGTGGGTGTCGAGGATCCACTGCACCTCATAGCCCTTGTCGGCGATGAACTTCAGGATGCGGTCGGCTTGAATCGTCGCGGTCGCGCCGGATTTCTCGTCATAGTCCAGCACCGGGTCGATGATGGCGCATTTTCCGGTCGCCGGGTCGGCCACGACATATTGCACCGAGCCGGTGCGTTTTTCGTAAAATCCGGTCACTTCAGGGGCTTGGGTCATCGGGGGTCTGCTCCTGCGGTTCCTGTCCGTGTCTGTCCGACGCCGCTGCCGGGCGCGCGCCGCGTTCATTCAATAATGCGAATATTTGCATCCTTCAAGGGCAATGGCGCAGTCGACAGCAGATCCGCCCCGCCCCGCGCGATGCGGGCGGGCTTGCCCTGGACCAAGGCCGCCGCGGCGTTCAGCCCGGCGGGGCCTGCCCGTTCCACGCCGCGGCGCGGGGCGGCGACAGGTGCAGCAGGTCGACCGCCCGCGCGGCGATCTGGTCGGTGATCTCGGCCACGCTCTGCGGGCGCAGGTAGAAGGCCGGGACCGGCGGCATCACCACCGCCCCCATTTCCGTCACCGCCGTCATGTTGCGAAGATGCGCCAGCGTCAGCGGCGCCTCGCGCGCCAGCAGCACCAGAGGCCGGCGTTCCTTCAGATGCACGCTGGCGGCGCGGATCAGCAGATTGTCGTCCAGCCCGTGGGCGATGGCGGCAAGGCTGCGCATCGAACAGGGGGCAACGATCATCCCCCGCGTCGGAAACGACCCCGAGGCGAGCGTAGCCCCCACATCCCCCGCCGGGTGCACGTGATCGACCAGCGCCGCCAGCTCATCAAGCGCGCCCGGCCCGATTTCCTCGCGCAGGGTGCGCTTGCCCATCGGGGACACCACCAGCTCGACCGCCGCGCCCACAGCCCGCAGATGCCGCGCGCAGGCCAGCGCCAGTGCGGCGCCGGAGGCCCCCGACAGCCCCAGGACCACCGTCACCGGATCATCCCCGGCCGGGGCAAGGTCGGGCGGGTGCGGCGCGGCGCACCCCCTTGCCCCGCGACGTCCTGCGCGGCCATTCCGGCCCGGGCGAGGATGCCGTCGGCAGCCGCCTCATGCGCGGGGTCGAGCCGCATCACCTGCCCCCATTCGCGCGAGGTCTCCGGCCCGATCTTGGTGGTGGCGTCGATCCCCAGCTTGCCCGCCAGCCCCTCCAGCGGCGAGGCGAAGTCCAGGTAATCCATCGGCGTGCGGTCCAGCACCACCAGGTCGCGGCCGGGGTCCATGCGGGTGGATAGCGCCCAGGCGATGTCGTCCCAGTTACGCGCGTCGATGTCGGAATCGACCACGATCAGCAGCTTGGTATAGCTGAACTGCGCCAGCATCCCCCAGACCGCCATCATCACCCGCCGCGCCTGCCCCGGATAGCGCTTGTCGATGGCGATCACCCCGATGCGATAGGAACAGGCCGCGGGGGGCAGCCACAGGTCGCGGATTTCCGGGATCTGCTGGCGGATCACCGGCAGGGCAAGGTCGTTGAACACCTCGCCGATGACCGAGGGCTCGTCCGGCGGACGGCCGGTGACGGTGGACAGATACAGCGGATCCTCGCGCCCGGTCACGGCCGAGACCCGCATCACCGGGAACGGCTCTACGGCGTTGTAATAGCCGGTGTGGTCGCCGAACGGCCCCTCGGGCGCGGTCTCGCCGGGATGGATCCAGCCCTCGATCACCATTTCGGCGCGGGCGGGGACCAGCAGCGGCACGGTGCGCGCGGGCACAAGTTCCGTCCGCGCGCCGCGCAGCACGCCCGAAAACGTCATTTCGGACACGGTTTCCGGCAAGGGCAGCGCCGCGGCCAGCAGCGTCGCCGGATCGGCGCCCAGCACGATCGCCACCGGCATCGGCTGGCCTGCGCGTTCCCAGCTGCGGGCATGGGCCGCGCCGCCGCGATGGGCCAGCCAGCGCATGATCAGCCGGTCCGGCCCCAGCACCTGCGCGCGATAGACGCCCAGGTTGTAACGCCCCACATCCTGCGCGGCGCTGTCGTGGGGCCGCGTCACCACCACCGGCCAGGTGATCAGCGGCCCGCCATCCTCGGGCCAAGGCACCTGCACCGGCAGCGCCGTCAGGTCGGGGCGCTCGTCCACCCGCGCCTGCACCGGCCCGGCGCGCAGGACCCGTGCCCGGGTGGACAGCGCCGCCTTGAGCATGGGCCAGCGCGACAGCCCGTCGCGCATCCCCTCGGGCGGGGTCGGGTTGCGCAATTCGGCCAGGAAAGCGCCGAAGTCGGGCACCTGATCCAGCGTCAGCCCCATGCCGGCGGCCACCCGCGCAGGAGTCGCGAACAAATTGCTGACAACCGGCATTCCGGCGGGCCGCCCATCGCCCAGCGTGGCTGCGTCAAATCGAAGCACCGGCCCGCCTGCGCGCAGCGCCGCCAGCTGCACGGCGGTCATTTCATGGCGCACGGATACCGGCTCGGAAATCGGCAGAAGCTGTCCCTGCTGGCGATTCCAGTCAAGAAACGCGCGCAGATCGGCAAAGGGGGGCAGGGTTCTCACAGCTTTGCATCCGGTCGTGGCTCGCCCTCGGCTAGCACCGTTCCGCCTTTGGCGGCTTGGCTTAGATCAAGCACCCCCTGCCCGCGACGTTATAGCCTGCACCGGACTGGAAAGGACCGACATGACCCTTGATGGAACCGAGCTGCCGCGCTGTCCGCGCGCCATTGCGCTGGCCATGCGTCCGCTGCCGCTGCCGGTGCTGGGCGTGGCGCTGACGCAATTCACGCGCCGGGTGACCGACAGCCACCCCGGGCTGCTGCGCCGGCTGGGCCCCTATGCCCAGCGCACGGTGCTGATCGACCCGACCGACCTGCCCTTTGCCTTCTGGCTGGACCCCGAGGCCGGGCCCCGCATCAGCGCCCACCGCCGACACCGCGCGCCTGCGGCCGACGCCCGCATCGCCGGGCCGGTCGCGGCGCTGATCGGGATGCTGCACGGGCGTTTCGACGGCGACGCGCTGTTCTTTTCGCGCGACCTGACCATCGAGGGCGATACCGAGGCCGTGCTGGCGCTGCGCAATGCGCTGGACGACGCGGAACTGGACCTGTCCGAGGAACTGATCCGCCTGTCCGGCCCGGCGGGCGCGCTGCTGCGGCGGCTGTTGGCCGGGGTCGAGCGGGTCAGCGGCCTGCCCCTGCATCGCGACGACCGGAACGGAGGCTTCGCATGATGGAACTCGTCTGCCCCGCGGGCACTCCCGCCTCGCTGCGCGCCGCGGTCGATGCCGGCGCCCATGCGGTCTATTGCGGCTTCAACGACGAAACCAACGCCCGCAACTTTCCGGGGCTGAACTTTTCTCCCGAGGAACTGGCCGAGGGCATCGCCTATGCCCATGCCCGCGGCGCCAAGGTGCTGGTGGCGCTGAACACCTTCCCCCGCGCGGGGGGCGAGGTGCTGTGGCACCGGGCGCTGGCCAATGCGGAAAGCGCCGGCGCCGATGCGGTGATCCTGGCCGATCTGGGCTTGCTCGACTACGCCGCCACCCATCACCCCGACCTGCGCCGGCACCTGTCGGTGCAGGCCGCCGCCGCCAACCCCGACGCGATCAATTTCTACGCCGCGACCTTCGGCGTGCGCCGGGTGGTGCTGCCGCGGGTGCTGACCGTGGACGAGATCCGCGCCATCAACCGCGAGATCGACGTGGAAACCGAGGTTTTCGTGTTCGGCGGCCTCTGCGTCATGGCCGAGGGGCGCTGCTCGCTGTCGTCCTATGCTACCGGGCGCTCGCCCAACATGAACGGGGTGTGCTCGCCCGCCAGCCACGTGGTCTATTCGGAAGAAACCGACGGGCTGCGCGCACGGCTGGGCGATTTCACCATCCACCGCACGCCCAAGGGCCAGCCCGCCCCCTATCCGACGCTGTGCAAGGGCTGCTTCACCTCGGGCGAGCAGACCGGCCATGTGTTCGAGGATCCGGTCAGCCTGGACGCCACCCAGCTGATCCCGGCGCTGGCCAAGGCCGGCGTCACCGCGCTGAAGATCGAGGGCCGCCAGCGGTCGCGCGCCTATGTGGCCGAGGTGGTGCGCAGCTTCCGCGCCGCGGTCGAGGCGCAGGCGGCGGGCCTGCCCCTGCCGCAGGGTGCGCTGGCGCGGCTGGCCGAGGGCCAGGCCGGCACCACCGGCGCCTATGCCAAGACCTGGAGGTAAGGCGATGGACCTGACGATCGGACCCAACCAGTTCTTCTGGCCCGCCGAAACCGTGCGCGACTTCTACGCCCGCATGGCGCAGGCCTCGGCCGCCCGCGTGGTGCTGGGCGAACTGGTCTGCTCCAAGCGCCTGCCGTTCTGGGAAAACGAGATCCCCGTCGCCATCGAGGCCCTGCAGGCCGCCGGCAAGCAGGTCGCCCTGACCACGCTGGCGCTGATCACCCTGAAACGCGAGCGCAAGCTGACCGCCGAGCTGATCGAGCTTGGCCTGCCGGTCGAGATCAACGACCTCTCGGCCCTGCAGCTGCTGCCCGAGGGGCGCGAGTTCTGGGCCGGGCCGCTGGTCAATGTCTACAACACCGGCACGGTGCAGTTCCTGGCCCGCCGCGGCGCCACCCGCATTTGTCTGCCGCCCGAGCTGCCGCTGGAATCGGTGGCGGTGCTGGCGCAGGCGGGCCGCGACTGCGGCGTCGCGGTCGAGGTCTGGGGCCACGGCCGCCTGCCGCTGGCGGTGTCGGGGCGCTGCTATCACGCGCGACTGCACGACCGCGCCAAGGACAGCTGCCAGTTCGTCTGCGGCGAGGATCCCGACGGCCGCGACGTGGAAACCCTGGACGGAGAGCCGTTCCTGACGGTGAACGGAATCCAGACGCTCAGCCAGTCCACCGCCACCGCCGCCTGGCACATCGAGGCGCTGCGCGAGGCCGGGGTGTCAACGCTGCGCCTGTCCCCGCAAAGCCGCGATTTCCCCCAAGTGGTCGCCGGCTACGCCGCGCTGATCGCCGGCCAGACCACCCCCGACGCGCTGACCGAGACCCTGCGCCACTCCGCCCCCCTGGGGCGGCTGTCGAACGGCTTTCTGACCGGCCCTTGCGGCGCGGATTTCAGCGAGACCGCCTGAGGCGAAAGGCGTCGGGACATGCCGAAGAAGGCATAGGGACGGCTACCGCACGGCGAAAAGGACTATCGCACACCACCCGCCGGTCAGCCGGCGGGTGGGAAGGCCGCGCCCCCGGCGATTGACCCCCGCCCACTGGAACGGCGAAGCAGGCATCCGCACGCGAAACCTCCGCGCTGCTGGCGACGCCCTGCCCTTGGCGCCGATCAGAACCGCCAGGTCGCCCCGATCACCGGGCCCTGCATCCGCGTGTCGAAAACATGGCCGTCGTGGTCGTAATCCACGTCCAGCACCCGATAGCCGAACGAGATCGAGGCGCTGTCGGTGACGATGTAATTCGCCGTCGCCAGCACCGACCAGGTCAGGTCGGATCCCGCGCCGAAGCCGCCGATATCCGCCTGCGCCTGAAGCGACCAGTCCTTGTTGATCCGGGCAAAGCCGCGCAGGCCCACCAGCGGGTCGAACCAGTCAAAACTTTCCTTGGCGGTCAGGGTCCCGACGGCCGCGCTTGCCGTCAGCTCGTTCGAGATATGCCAGTAGCGCACGCCCCCCAGCCCATCCAGCGTCAGCCCGGGCGCATCGTACAGGCGATAGCCCGCCTGCAGGGTCAGCATGAGCTGCTTGCTGTCCACCTCGCCGCGGACCGGCACCTCCAGCGGCGGCAGCACGGGCAGGACACCCGTCCTGACATCGGTCGTATTCACGAACATCAGGTCGCCCGAGAACACGAACCTGTCCTTGCGCGCCCAGATATTCAGGAAGCCGCCAAGCTCCAGCTCCTCCATCACGTCCGAAAAGCCTTTCTCGATCCCGATGGTCGGGCCGCGCCGGAACGGCGACACCTGCCCCTTGATCCCCGTGGCCCAGAGATAGGGCGAAACCTGAACCACCTGGTCGGGGCCGTCGGTTTGGGCAGCGGCTTGCCCGGCAAGGGCGGCCTGCGCGACGATCAGCGCCAGAATGGACAGACTCGCAGTTTTCATGACGTCCTCTTGCAGTCAAATCAAGCGCTTGCTCCAGCGGCATCCTACCGGCATAGTGACCTTGTTCAATCGGATTGTTCGGCTGCAAGCTCAGACCGCCTGCCAGCATCGCCTGCAGAACCCATGGACTCCTCCTACAATTCACTTGTGAAAGAGCCCCGAATGTTGTCACAGCGCCCCCTGCCCGCCCTGTTCGCAATGACGCTGTTGTGCGGCAGTCTTGTTGCCGCCAGTGTCGCCGACGCCTGCACAAGGCTGGTTTATCTGGGCGAGAACGGACAGGTCGTCACCGCCCGCTCGATGGACTGGAAGCTGGACGTGGGCACCAACCTCTGGGTATTGCCCCGCGGCATCGCCCGTAACGGCGAGGCGGGGCCGAACTCGGCCGAGTGGACGGCGAAATACGGCAGCGTGGTCGCCACCGGCTATGACGTCGCCACCACCGACGGCATGAACGAGGCCGGCCTGGTCGCCAACGTCCTGTGGCTGGTCGAGTCGGAATACCCCGAATACGACGGCACCACCCCGGGCCTGTCGATCTCGCTCTGGGCGCAATACGTGCTGGACAACTTCGCAACGGTGGAAGAGGCGGTGACCGCGCTTGCGGCCGAGCCCTTTACCCTGGTGACCGACAGCGTCCCGGGCGAAGAGCGGCTGGCGACGCTGCATCTGTCGATTTCCGACGCCACCGGCGACAGCGCCATCGTCGAATACATCGGCGGCAAGCAGGTGATCCACCACAGCCGCGATTACCAGGTGATGACCAACTCTCCGACCTTCGAAGAGCAGCTGGCCCTGAACGAATACTGGAAGCAGATCGGCGGCACGGTGATGCTTCCGGGCACGAACCGCGCCGCGGACCGCTTTGCCCGCGCCTCGTTCTACGTCAACGCGATCCCCAAGACCGACAACGCGGCCGAAACGCTCGCCAGCGTCTTCGGGGTGATCCGCAACACCTCGGTGCCGTACGGGATCACCACCCCGGACCAGCCCAATATCTCGTCGACCCGCTGGCGCACGGTCGCGGACCACAAGCGCAAGCTGTATTTCTTTGAATCCGCGCTGGCGCCGAACGTCTTCTGGGTCGACCTGAACGGGCTGGATTTCTCGCAAGGCGCCAAGGTCATGAAGCTGGACCTGGGTCCGAACCAGAGCAACAGCTTTGCGGGCATGGCGAATGACGCGTTCAAGGAGGCCGAACCGTTCCAGTTCCTTGGCCTGTAGGCGCAGGGAAACACCAAGCCCGGGTCCGCACCGCAGCCGCGCGGACCCGGCGATCATCCAGCCTAGCGGCTGAGAGCTCGGGGCGGCTGCCGGGCGGATCGGCGCTCTGCTTCGGCAAGCCGAACCGAGGCCACGCCGTAGAATCGGAAAACGACGTCTAGCCCGCTGCCGTGTTACCCGGGTGAAGGCAATTTCAACTTCAACAGAGAAATGGTGCCCGGAGGCGGATTCGAACCACCGACACGCGGATTTTCAATCCGCTGCTCTACCAACTGAGCTATCCGGGCCCAAGGGGGCGCCTTGTGTGGCAACCCGTGGGTGGGGCGTTCCTAGACAAGCCGGGCGCGGCTGTCCAGAGCCAAAATCACCTGTCGTCCTCGTCCGTGTCGCGGGGCTCGGGGAAGGCGGTGTCGTGGGTGCCCCCGGCGGGTTCGCCGGGGATGCGATAGTCGCCGCGCAGCCAGCGCGCCAGGTCCAGATCGGCGCAGCGGCGCGAGCAGAACGGACGGTACTCCTCGGCCGGCGGCTTGCCGCAGATCGGGCAGCTCACGGCTCGTCCTCCACCATCGCGGCCTCGGCCAGCGCGACGGCGGCCAGCGGCACCCGGTCGCGCTTGCGGTTCAGCTCGTAAAGCCCCATCGCGGTCCAGCCGACCAGCGTTGCCTCGGCCCCGTCGGCCTTGAAGGCGGCGCGCAGCACCTGTTCCAGCGTGCCACGGTCGCGCTTGGGCATGGGGGCGAAGTCGATCACCACCTGCCCGCCAAAGCCGCGCAGCCGCAGCTGCCGCGGCAGGTCGCGGGCCAGCGCGATATTGGCCTTGAGCGCCGCGGCGGGCGAGGTGTCGCGGCCGGTGTTGACGTCCACCGCGACCAGCGCGCGGGTGGACTCGATCACCGCGAAACCGCCGCCGGGCAGGTCCAGTTCCGGGTCGAGCAGCCGGTCGATCACCGCGCCGACGCCATGGGCGTCAAAGGCGCCCTCGCCCTGGTCCACGTCGTCGGGGGGCGGGTCGGCCCAGTCGATCCAGGCGGCGCGCCAGGGCAGCTCGGCATCGACCAGCAGTTCGGGGCGGCCCTGCGCGTCGCCCATCACGGCGATGGCCAGCGACACCAGCCCCTCTGCCTCGTCGGCGATCACATCATCCTCGGCCAGGGCGGCGGCGCTGCGCATGACCAGCCCCAGATCCTCGGGCGCGTCCTCAAGCGCGGCCTGTCCCAGCGCCACCAGCCGGGCGCGGGTGTCCTCGTCGCGGATGCGGCGCGACACATTGACGCCGGGGGCGCCGGGCGTGGCGATCACCGTCTGGCCGCGGAACAGCACCCGCTGGCTGACCGGAATTGCCTTGCCGTCCTCGGCCGCGCCGGTGACCTGCACGATCATCGACTGCCCCTCGGACAGGCCGTGAGCGCCGCGCAGGAAGCCGCGCTCGCCCTCGGGCAGGCGCACGAAGACCCCGCCCTGCCCCTTGACCAGCCGGTCCACCACCGCGCGGCAGATCGCGCCCGGCGGCAACGTGGTCAGCGCCGACAGGTCGAACAGCAGGTCCTCGACCCGGCCGTCGACCATCAGCGCCGCAGCCTCGCGGCCCCAATACCGGCCCAGAACGATCTGGCGTCCCTTCATGTGCCGCTTTCCCCTGTTCCATGCGGCGCGCGAATCCCGAACGATTCCAGCAGCACCGCGGTTTCCGCCAGCGGCAGCCCGACCACCGCGGTGAACGAGCCCTGCATCCACGGCGCAAAAGCCGCGGCGCGTCCCTGGATCCCATAGCCGCCCGCCTTGCCGCGCCATTCGCCGCTGGCGACATAGGCGTCGATCTCGGCGGCCGACAGCGGGCGGAAACGCAGCGTGGTTTCCACCAGCCGGTGGCGGGCGCGCGCGCCCGACTGCACGGTGACGGCGGTCAGCACGCGGTGGCGCCGCCCCGACAGCAGGCGCAGGAATGCCGCGGCCTCGGCCCCGTCTTCGGGTTTGCCAAGGATGCGGCGGCCCGCGACCACCGTGGTGTCGGCGGCCAGCACCACGCCCGGTTCCACCAATGCCACGCAGGCGGCCTTTTCGGCCGCCATCCGCGCCACATAGGCGCGCGGCGTTTCATCCTTGCGGGGGGTCTCGTCGATATCGGCGGGGCTGATCGCATCGGGGGCGATGCCGATCTGCGCCAGAAGCTCCAGGCGGCGCGGGCTGGCCGAGGCCAGCACCAGCCGCGGCCCGTCAGTCAAGGCGCCCTCACTTGAAGCGGTAATTGATCCGCCCCTTCGTCAGGTCATAGGTGTTCATCTCGACCTGCACGCGGTCACCGGCCAGCACCCGGATGCGGTTCTTGCGCATCTTGCCTGCCATATGCGCGATGATCTCATGGCCGTTTTCGAGCTCGACCCGGAACGTCGCGTTGGGCAGCAGCTCCTTAACAACGCCTGGGAACTCGAGCATCTCTTCCTTGGCCATGTTCTCTCCTGTCAAAGTCCGCCCGGCGCGGACCGCTGCCATATGCCGCCAAATGCCGCGGTTTTCAAGGGGGCACGCCACGCTCACGGCCGGACACAAGCGGGTGGCCCGGGCATCTTGGGATGGAACGCATGGGCGGTTCGGTGGTTCACTTCCGGCAAGCCTCCGTTGCGGGGGCAAAGCGTGCGCGGCCGCATCCGCCGCGTCCCATGGTCCAGGCCATGGTCCAGGATTGTATCGGAGCCGGAATGACTCGAAAATTTCTTCGCAACACCACCTCTGTCGCATTGTGCATCGGCGTGGCGCTGCCGCAGATCGCGGCCGCGCAGCCGATGGATGACGGCAGGATCATCCTTGCCGCCGCCGACGAGGTGGCGCAGGCCGGGGCCGAGGTGATCCTGGTCCCGCCGCCCGAGGAACAGACCGAGGCGCAGGCCGAGGACGAGACAGCGCCGGAAGCCGAGCAGGCCGAGCCTGCGGCCGAGGCGGAACCGGCGGCTGCGCCGGAACCGGAGGCTGCGCCGGCGGCTGAGGCTGCGCCGGCGGCGGAACCCGCGGCCGAAGCGCCCGCGGCCGAGGCCACGACCGAGACTGCCGCCGAGCCTGCGGCGGAACCTGCCCCGGAAACCGCTGCCGAGCCCGCCGCCGAGCCCGAGGCAACAGCCGAGTCTGCCGCGGCCGAGGCGCCTGCGGCCGAGGCCGACCCGGATGCAGAGGCGCTGGCCAGCGCCCTTGACGAGCAAGAGGAAGCGGCCGCGGCTGCCGATGCGGATAGCGCGACTGAAGCCGCCGCGGCCGGCGCCGGGGAAACCCCGCCGCAGCCGCCGGTCGCCGCCCCGGCGGAACCGCAGGACACCGAGGCCACGGACACCACCGCGGCGCCCTCGGATGACGCGGCTACGACCGCAACCGACACCGGCGATGCGGAGGAATCGACCGCGGATACGGCGACGGGCACGGACGCCACCGCCGCGACGACCACGGATGCCGGGACCGAAACGGACGCCACAACCGACGCGACCGCGGACACCACCAGCACCACGGACGCCGGCGCAACCACCGCGGCGCCGGGGGATGGCCTTCCCACCACCGAGGACGTGGAGGCCGCGCTGGCCGAGGTGGTCGAAGTGCCCGAGGTCGAGGCCCCCACCACCGACGCCGCGCGCGAGGCGGCTGCCGCCGACACCGCCCCCGATGCGGCGGCGCTGGCCGATGCGCCCCCCGTCGCCACCACCGACACGCAGACGGTGACCGAGGAAACCTCGCGCAGCGCGACCGAGGATTTCCTGACCGACCTCAGCGGCATCGTCCGCGACAGCGGCGTGGCGACCACCACCGGCGCCGCAGCGACCACCGCCGCCACGCAAGAGGCCGACGACGACGACGACCGCAGCAACCTTGAAAAGACCCTGCGCCAGGCGGTGCTGCCGGCGCTGGCCGGGCTGGTGGTCGGGCAGATGCTGTCGAACAACCGCCAGGTCTCCCTGAACACCGGCGACCGGGTGGTGGTGACGCGGCCCGATGGCAGCCAGGAGATCATCAAGGACGACAATGCGCTGCTGCTGCGCCCCGGCTCGACCGTGCAGACGCAGGAATATGCCGACGGCTCGACCCGCACCATCGTCACCCGCGACGACGGCAGCCAGGTGGTGACGATCCGCGACGCCAACCTGCGGGTGCTGCGCCGCTCGCTGGTGCGGGCGGACGGCACCACGGTCGATCTGCTGGACGACACCGTGGCGGTGCAGCCGGTGGACGTGGCGGCGCTGCCGCCGCCGGCGCGGCCGATCACCCTTGCCCCCGGCCAGCAGATGTCGGAAGAGGCGCTGCGCGAGGCGCTACGGCGTGAAACCCAGGTCAACCGCAGCTTCACCCTGGGTCAGATCCGCAACATCCCCGAGGTGCGGGCGCTGGTCGCGCCGGTGGACATCCAGGCGATCACCTTCGACACCGGCTCGGCCGCGATCAAGTCGGACCAGGCGCAGGCGCTGTCGGCGCTGGGGCGAGTGATCGCGGAATCGATCCGGCAGAACCCGCGCGAGATCTATCTGATCGAGGGCCACACCGACACGGTGGGCGCCGACGCGATGAATCTGGCGCTGTCGGACCGCCGCGCGGAGTCGGTGGCGCTGGCGCTGACCCAGTTCTTCGGCGTGCCGCCGGAAAACATGGTGGTGCAGGGCTATGGCGAGCAGTTCCTGAAGGTGCCGCGCGAGGGCGACATCCGCGAAAACCGCCGCGCCTCGGTGCGTCGGATCACGGACCTGCTGGCGCGGAACTGAGCGTCCTTGGGCAAGCGGGGGCTCTGCCCCCGCACCCCCGGGGTATTTCCACCAGAAAGAAGCAGCGAGGGGCCGGGGTTTCTCGGCCTCTTTTCTTGGGCGGTCAGGGGCGGCGTTCCCAGACGGTCTGGAACGGGTGTTCGGCCGCTAGCGCCCCGGCGGCGCGGCCGAGGTCGAAGCCGGGCAGCGCGGCGAAGGCGTCGGCGAGATTGGCGGCACCGGCGGCCTGCACCGGGATCAGCAGCGCCTCGCCCGTGCGGCTGCGCAGCCGCCAATGCGCCTGCCCGTCCAGCCGCAGCAGCCGGATCTGGTCGAGGTCGCGCAGGGCGATTTCACCGCCCAGCGCGCGGGCGCCGAAATAGCGGATCGCGCCCTCTTCGATCTCGACCAGCCCCGGGGCGGCGATCTCTGCCGCAAAGCGGCGCCGGCGCCAGGCGCCCAGGGCCCACAGCGCCGCGGCCAGCATCACCCCGGCCCCCAGCGGCCGAAACAGCAGCCCGCCCAGCGAGAACAGCCAGCCGCCCGCCGCAAAGGTCAGCGCCGCCGCCGCCAGCTCGCGCCACGGGCGCAGCCGGGCGGCAAGCTCGGGGCGGATGAAGGGACGGGTCACAGAGGCCGGCTCATGTCGCGGTGGGGGATGCCGGCGTCGTCGTAGATCGGGCCATAGGCGGTGAAGCCGAGCTTTTCGTAGAACCCCAGCGCATGGGTCTGGGCGCCCAGCCGGGCGGTGGTGACGCCGCGGGCGCGCAGCTCATCCAGCGCCGCGCGCATCAGGGCGGCGCCCGCGCCGGTGCCGCGGCAGTCGGGCAGGATCGCGACGCGGCCGATCTTGCCCTCGGCCCCGTCGATCAGCAGCCGCGCGGTGCCGACCGGGCGGCCGTCGAGCGTTGCCAGCAGATGCACCGCGGTGGCGTCGGCGGCGTCGCATTCCAGATCCTCGGGGACGGATTGCTCTTCGACGAACACCTTGCGGCGGATCGCCAGGCAGGCGGCAAAATCGGTGGTGACGACAATTTTCATGCGAAATACCGGGTCAGGATGGTCTGGTAGATGGATTTCAGTTGGTGGATCTGCGCCACCGGCACCCGTTCATCCACCTGATGCATGAAGGCGCCGACCAGCCCGAATTCCACCACCGGGCAGTGGTCCTTGATGAAGCGCGCATCCGACGTGCCGCCCGAGGTGGACAGCACCGGGGTGCGCCCGGTCTGTTCCGCCACCACTCCCGCGACCAGATCGACGAAGGGGCCGGGCTGGGTGAGGAACGATTCGCCGCTGATGTCGATGTCGAGATCGAAGCGCACGCCGCTGTCCGCCTGCGCCGCCGCCGCGCGCTCGCGCAGCATGGCGGACAGGCTTTTGCCCGTGTGCAGGTCGTTGAAGCGGATGTTCAGCGTCGCGCTGGCCCGTGAAGGGATCACGTTCGTGGCCGGGTTGCCGCAGTCGATGGTGGTCACCTGCAGGCCCGAGGGGTCGAAATGCGCGCTGCCCTGATCCAGCGGCTGCGCCGCCAGCCCGTCGAGCAGCCCGATCAGCGCGTGCAGCGGGTTCAGCGCCCGATGCGGATAGGCGACATGGCCCTGCTTGCCGTGGGCGGTGATCCGTGCGGTCAGGCTGCCGCGGCGGCCGATCTTGATCATCTCGCCCATATGCTCGAGGTTCGAGGGCTCGCCGACGATGCAGACCTGCATCCGCTCACCCGTCTCGCGCATCCAATCGAGGATGGCGGTGGTGCCGTCGCGGGCCGGGCCTTCCTCGTCGCCGGTGATGGTCAGGATCACCGCGCCCTCGGGCGGGGTTTCGGTCACGAAGTCGATGGCGGCAGCGACAAAGGCCGCGACGCCGGATTTCATGTCGGTGGCGCCGCGGCCCCACAGCACCCCGCCCAGCAGCGCGCCGGAAAACGGCGGCTGCGTCCACGCGTCGGGATCGCCCGGCGGCACCACGTCGACATGGCCGTTGAAGCCGAAGCTGCGGGCCGCGCCCTTGGCCCCCCAGCGCGCAAACAGGTTGGGGGTGCCGTTGCGGTCCACGCGGGTGCAGGTGAAGCCCGCCGGTTCCAGCAGCGCGGTCAGCAGCTCCAGCGTGCCGGCATCGTCGGGGGTCACCGAGGGGCAGCGGATCAGGCGGGCGGTCAGTTCGGCAGGGTCGGTCATGGCGGTCTTAAATCCACGGGTGGGCAGAGGGGCGGGCAGAGGCGTGGACTGTGCCAGAACGGGAGGGCGCTGCAAGCCGAAGGCAGGCGCGGTGGCGCGGTCGAAGCGGGGGCCTGCCCCCGCACCCCCGGGATATTTGAGTCACGATGAAAGAGCCGAAGGAGGGCGCGCAATGAAACTGCGTCGTGGCGCATGGTCGCGCAGCATAGTTGCGCTGCAATTGCGAAAGGTCTAAGCCCGGGGCAGTGCCTCGATCCCCGGGAATCCCATCATGCTTGACACTCGCGACCCAGCCCTGACCGCCGAAGCCGCAGGCGCCATCCTGCCCGAGCTTGACGCGCTGCTTGCCCGCGCGACCGAGGCGCTACGGGCGCGGGTCGGCGGCGGCAAGATCGATTCGGCCGCGCTGGAGGACGACCAGCACGCGGCGCACGCGCTGTCCTGGCTGGCGACCTATGTCGAATCGCTGCGGCAGCTGTCGGCCTGGGCCGAGCGGCTGGGCCCTGCCTTCGGCGAGGTCGAGGCGCTGATCCTGCAGATCGGTTTCGGCGAATACCTGACCCAGATCGCCGGCGGCATCCCGATGAGCCAAACCGAGTTCGCCCGGCTGTCCGATCTGGGCGTGGAATGGCAGCCTTCGGATGCCGCCCGCGCCGCGATGGCCGGCAACACCCCCGCCGCCCGCCGCCGGCTGGCCGCGCTGATGCAGGACAACCACGGCCGCGCCACCCTGGGCGCCACCGGGCTGGACGAGGATCTGGAGATGATCCGCGACCAGTTCCGCCGCTATGCCGACGAGCGGGTGATCCCCGAGGCGCATGGCTGGCACCTGCGCGACGAGCTGATTCCCATGGAGATCATTTCCGAGCTGGCCGAGCTGGGCGTGTTCGGCCTGACCATCCCCGAAGAGTTCGGGGGGCTGGGGCTGTCGAAAGCCTCGATGGTGGTGGTCAGCGAAGAGCTGTCGCGCGGCTATATCGGCGTGGGGTCCCTTGGCACCCGCAGCGAGATCGCGGCCGAGCTGATCCTGGTCGGCGGCACCCCCCAGCAGAAGGCGCAGTGGCTGCCCAAGATCGCCAGCGGCGAGATCCTGCCCACCGCCGTGTTCACCGAACCCAACACCGGGTCCGACCTGGGCTCGCTGCGCACCCGCGCCGTGCGTACGGATGAAGGCTGGGAGATCACCGGCAACAAGACCTGGATCACCCACGCCGCACGCACCCATGTGATGACGCTGCTGGCGCGCACCGACCCCGACAGCAGCGACTGGCGCGGGCTGTCGATGTTCCTGGCCGAAAAGACCCCGGGCACCGACGAAGACCCCTTCCCCACCCAAGGCATGACCGGCGGCGAGATCGAGGTGCTGGGCTATCGCGGGATGAAGGAATACGAACTCGGCTTCGACGGCTTCAAGGTCCGGGCCGAGAACCTGCTGGGCGGCCAGCCCGGGCAGGGCTTCAAGCAGCTGATGCAGACCTTCGAATCCGCCCGCATCCAGACCGCGGCGCGGGCGATCGGCGTGGCGCAGGCGGCGCTGGAGCTGGGGCTGCAATATGCGCTGGACCGCAAGCAGTTCGGCAAGGCCCTGATCGCCTTTCCCCGCGTCGCCGACAAGCTGGCGCTGACCGCGGTCGAGATCATGATCGCGCGGCAGCTGACCTATCACTCGGCCTGGCAGAAGGACCACGACAAGCGCTGCGATCTGGAAGCCGGGATGGCCAAGCTGCTGGGCGCGCGGGTGGCTTGGGCCGCGGCCGACAACGCGCTGCAGATCCACGGCGGCAACGGCTTTGCGCTGGAATACGCGATCAGCCGGGTGCTGTGCGACGCGCGCATCCTCAACATCTTCGAGGGCGCGGCCGAAATCCAGGCGCAGGTGATCGCGCGTCGGCTGCTGGGCTGAGGCGCGCGCCCCTGCCCGGGGGCGTTGCGCGAAAGGCACGGGCGCTGCACCGCCGCCCGTGCTCACACGTCGGTGCATGGACTTTGAGCGGCAGCGGTGGCAGTCGATGCCGATGATCGCAACCGAATATTTTTCAGGGAGGCATCCCTTCATGACGTCCGCTTTCCGCGCCGCCGCCGCTGCTGCCGCCCTTGCCGGACTGGCCGCCTGCGCGCCCACTCAACCGGGGTTGCCCCACGACGGCACCGGCTTTGAAGGCGGCGTGCCCTTTGGCACCTATACCATCGTCGGCTTTGGCCAGGAGGCCGTGCCGACCCGCGACGGGCATGTGCGGCTGACGCCGGGCCAGATCACCGGCCAGGGCCCGTGCAACAGCTTCACCGCGATCAACACCCTGCCGCTGCCGCAGATCCACATCTCGCAGATGAACTGGACCGACAACCCTTGCGGCCACAAGGGCTTCGAGGCGCGGTTCTTCGAGGCGCTGACCCAGGCGTCCGAGGCCGAATGGACCGGCGGCGTGCTCAAGCTCAAGAGCCCGCTGGGCTGGATGACGCTGGAGCGTTCGGGGAACTGATCCCCCGCGGTGACCTCAGCGGGCCGTCTGGACGGCCCGCGCCCGCGCCTCGGGCGGCGGGAAGATGCGGTCATAAGCCCAGTTATAGGCATAGCCGTAGACCACATAGAACACCGCGATCGCGGCATCGAACAGGAACGCCTGCCACAGCGTCAGCCCCAGCACCCAGGCGACGAAGGGCAGCAGGATCACCAGCAGCCCGGCCTCGAACAGCAGCGCGTGCAGGGCGCGGATGCGGTGGGTCTTGATGATGCTGCCGCGCCACCGCAGCATGGCGCGGTCAAAGATCAGGTTGAAGACGAAGTTCCAGCCGGTCGCGATCAGCGAGGACACCACCCCCACCACCCCCAGCGCCGCGGGGTCGAAGCCGGTCAGGATGGCGCCGCCGCCGATCAGGAAGATCAGCCCGACCAGTTCGAACAGGATGGCGTGGCGGATACGGTCAAGGGTGTTGCGCATCAGGGGCTCCGTTGTCTGCGGGCCGTCCCGGATGCTGCCCCGATCTGGGTGAAGGTCGTCCTTCAGCCCCCGGATATAGGCCCGCCGCCCGGTTCGGGCAAGGCCAGCACCGCACCGGGGTTCATGATCCCCAGCGGATCCAGCGCCGCCTTGATCGCCCGCATCGCCGCCAGCCGCGCCGGATCGCCCCAGCGCGCCAGATCCGCGGCCTTGAGCCGCCCGACCCCGTGCTCGGCGGAAAACGAGCCGCCGCGGGCGACGACCATTTCATGCACCGCCTCTTGCACGCGCGGGCGCAGGGCGGCGTATTCGGCGCGGTTGCGGCCCGGGGCGGGAAAGACGTTGTAGTGCAGGTTGCCGTCGCCCAGATGGCCGAAGCAGTTCACCCGCATGTCCCCCATTGCCGCCAGCATCGCCCCGGCATCGGCGACGAAGCGGGGGATTTCCGACAGCGGCAGGCTGATGTCGTGTGAGGAAATCGCTCCGATCCGGCGGTTCGCCACCGGCAGATGCTCGCGCAGCGACCAGAACTCTGCCGCCTGCGCCCCCGACTGCGCCAGGATCGCGTCGCTGGCCAGCCCCCGCTCCAGCGCGCGGACCAGCAGCGCCTCGGCCATGGCGGCGGGGTCGCAGCCGCGGGGCAGCGACAGCTCCAGCAGCACCGACCACGGCGCGCCGGGCAGGGGCTGGCGGATTTCGGGTAAGGTTTCCGACAGGAAGGAAAGCCCCTGCCCCGAGATCAGCTCGAACGCAGTGACGCAACCGGCCATGTCCCCCTGCACCAGCGCCAGCAGCCGCAGCGCCGCCGCCGGGTCGGGCACGGCCAGCATCGCCGTCGCCACCGCGTGCGGCGCCGGTGCCAGCCGCAGGCTGGCCGCGGTGATGATGCCCAGCGTGCCCTCGGCCCCGACCAGCAGCTCGCTGATCGCATAGCCGGTGTTGTCCTTGCGCAGCCGCCGCAGGTCGCGCAGCACCGAGCCGTCGGGCAGCACCGCCTCGACCCCCAGGCACAGCGCCCGCGCATTGCCCCAGCGCAGCACCGCGGTGCCGCCGGCGTTTGTGGACAGGATCCCGCCCAGCTGCGCGGTGCCCTGGCTGGCCAGCGTCAGCGGGAACTGGCGGCCGACCGTGCGCGCGGCATCCTGCACCTGCGACAGCGTGGCGCCGGAATCGGCGATCAGCACATCCTCTTCGGGCCAGACGCCGCGGATACCTGCCATGCGTTCCAGCGACAGCACCAGCGGCAGCGGCCCCGCCGGCATGACCGAGCCCGACACCAGCCCGGTGCCGCCCCCGCGCGGCACGATCCCCACCCGCGCCGCCGCGCAGGCACGCACCACCGCCGCCACCTCCTCGACGGAACGCGGCGCGGCCAGCAGCCCGCCCTGCCCCGCATGATAGCCGCGCGGCTCGTCCAGATGCCGAGGCTCGAGCGGGCGCAGCACCCCTTCGGGCAGCATCGCGGCCAGACGCGCATCCGCAGGGTTCAACGCCAAGCTACATGCCTTTCTTCATCACCCAAATATCCCGGGGTCCGGGGCAGCGCCCCGGTCCGACCGCGCCACGCGCCCGCCCTAGCCCGCCCCGGTCCGCCCGCGCCGGTCGTGGCGCAGGTTGGAATACAGCACATGATTGCGCCAGCGGCCATTGATCTGCAGATACGCCTGCGCCACGCCCTCGTACTTGAAGCCGGATTTTTCCAGCACCCCGCGGCTGGCGGCGTTTTCGGGCAGGCAGGCGGCCTCAATCCGCGACAGGTCCATGGGGCCGAAGGCATGGGCGACGACCGCGCCGATCGCCTCGCGCATATAGCCCTGGCGGGCAAAGGGGGCGCCGATCCAGTAGCCCAGCGTGCCGACCTGCGCCGGGCCGCGGCGGATGCCGTCCAGCGTGATCGCCCCCAGCAGCACCCCGTCGCGGCGGATCAGGAACAGCGGCAGCGAGGTGCCGTTGCGGCTGGACCGCGCCGCCCAATAGACCCGGTTGCTGAACGAGCGCCGGGTCAGGTGGTCGGCGTGCCAGATCGGTTCCCACGGGGTCAGGAATGCGCGGCTTTCGGCGCGCAGGCTGGTCCAAGCGGTGAAATCCGCGTGCGCGGGCAGGCGCAGCACCATGCGTTCGGTTTCCAGCCGGGGCGCATGGCGGCGCCAGAACATCACGCCGCCAGCCGCCTTGCCAGATCCTCGCGCGCGGGCGCGGCCTTGACGGGGCCGTAAAGCGCCAGCGCCGGGCGGGCGCGCGCGATGATGCGCTGCGCGTGGTCGCGCACATCGGCGGCGGTCACCGCGTCGATGCGGGCCGCGACCTCGGCGGCATCGGGCACGCGGCCCCAGATGGTCAGCGCCCGGGCCATGCGCTCGGCCTGCCCCGAGGGGCTTTCCAGCCCCATCAGCAGCCCGGCCTTGAGCTGCGCCTTGGCGCGCGCGACCTCGGATTCCGCCAGATCCTCGGCCGAGCGGCGGATCTCGTCGATGGTCAGATGCGACAGCTCGGCCAGCTGCTCGCCCGAGGTGCCGGCGTAGATCGTCACCATGCCGGTGTCGTCGTGGAACCCCGATTGCGCAAAGATCGAATAGCACAGCCCGCGTTCCTCGCGGATCTTCTGGAACAGGCGCGAGGACATGCCGCCCCCCAGCGCCGCGGTCCAGATCTGCGCGGCGTAGAAATCCGGGTCCAGATAGCCCGGCCCCTCGAAGGCCAGCGCGAAATGCGCCTGTTCCAGCCGCTTGACGCGGCGCGCCTCGGCCCCTTGCCAGACCGCACCCTGCCGGGCCACGCCCGCCAGCGCCGGCAGACGGCCGAAGATCTGTTCGGCCTGGCGCACCAGCGCGTCGTGATCGACTGCGCCGGCGGCGGCCACGATCATCTGCCCGGGGCCGTAATGTTCCGCGACAAAGCGCGACAGGTCATCGCGCGAGAACCCGGAAACCCGCTCGGCCGGGCCCAGGATGGTGCGGCCCAGGGGCTGGTCGGGATAGGCGGCCTCTTGCAGCCAGTCGAAGATCACGTCGTCGGGCGTGTCCAGCGCCTGCCCGATTTCCTGCAGGATCACCCCGCGCTCGACCTCGATCTCGCGCTGGTCGAAGACCGGGTTCAGCACGATGTCGCCGATCACGTCCAGCGCCAGCGCCACGTCCCCCGACAGCACCCGCGCGTAATAGGCGGTCACGTCGCGCGAGGTATAGGCGTTGATATAGCCGCCCACATCCTCGATTGCCTCGGCGATCTGCAGGGCGCTGCGGCGCGCGGTGCCCTTGAAGGCCATGTGTTCCAGGAAATGCGCAATGCCGTTCTGTTCGGGGCGCTCGTCCCGGCCGCCGGCGTTCACCCAGACGCCGACCGATGCCGAATGCAGCCCCGGCATGTGGCGCGAGGCGACGCGCAGCCCGTTGGGGAAGGTGGTGATCTGGATATCGCTCAAGCCGTTCTCCGTTCAAGGATCAGGGACTTAAGCGCCGCGTTGTCGTTTTCAACCCGGGACAGCCGCTCGGGCAGGTCGAACAGCCGCGCCATATGCGGCGGCAGGTCCGGGCGCAGGCCGACGGCCTGCTCCACCGCATCGGGGAACTTGGCGGGATGGGCGGTCGCCAGCGTGATCATCGGCACGCCGGGGCGGCGTTGTTCGTCCGCGACCTTGATGCCGACGGCGCTGTGCGGGCAGACGACCTGCCCGGTTTCGGCGCGGACGCGGGCAATGGTGGCCAGCGTTTCCGTTTCCGACACGCGGCCGGAATCGTAGATCTCGCGCAGGTGCTGCAACGCGCCCTGGCTGATGGCGAAACCGCCGGATTTCAGCTCTTCCATGAGCGCCGAGACCGCCGCCCCGTCGCCGCCATAGGCAAAAAACAGCGCGCGTTCAAAGTTCGAGCTGACCTGGATATCCATGCTGGGCGAGATCGAGGGCTCGACCCGGCCGACCCGGTACTCGCCAGTCCGCAGCGCGCGGTCCAGAATGTCGTTCTGATTGGTCGCGATCACCAGCCGCTCGACCGGCAGCCCCATCGCCCGCGCGACAGAGCCTGCGAATATGTCGCCGAAATTGCCGGTCGGCACGGTGAAGCTGACCGGGCGATGCGGCGCGCCCAGCGACACGGCGCTGGTGAAGTAATACACCACCTGCGCCAGCACCCGCGCCCAGTTGATCGAGTTCACGCCCGCCAGCCCCACCTGATCGCGGAAGGCGTGGTCGTTGAACAGATCCTTCAGCCGCGCCTGCGCGTCGTCGAAGGTGCCGTCGATGGCCAGCGCGTGCACATTGGCGTCGTCGGGGGTGGTCATCTGCCGGCGCTGAACCTCGCTGACCCGGCCGTGGGGATAGAGGATGAACACGTCGACGTTGGGC
Source organism: Paracoccus sp. SJTW-4 (assembly GCF_047716885.1). Taxonomy (NCBI): domain Bacteria; kingdom Pseudomonadati; phylum Pseudomonadota; class Alphaproteobacteria; order Rhodobacterales; family Paracoccaceae; genus Paracoccus; species Paracoccus sp. SJTW-4. Next base: position 1,473,835 of record NZ_CP136681.1, read on the forward strand.
AGGCCGCGGAACGCCTCGATCGCGGCCGAGCCGGTATCGCCCGAGGTCGCGCCCAGGATGGTGATGCGCCGCCCCTCGCGCGACAGCGCGATCTGGAACAGCTGCCCGATCAGCTGCATCGCGAAATCCTTGAACGCCAGCGTCGGGCCGTGGAACAGCTCCAGCAGGAAATGCCCCGGCGCCAGCTGCACCAGGGGCGCGCGGGCGGCGTGGCCGAAACCCTGATAGGCGCGGCGGATCGCCTCGCGCAGCTCGGCTTCGGAAAAGCTTTCCGCAACGAAGGGCTGGGTGATGCGGAAGGCGGCTTCCTCGAAGCTGATCCCTTCCAGCGCGGCGATCTCGGCATGGGACAGCTGCGGGACGGTTTCCGGGACATACAGCCCGCCGTCGCGGGCGAGCCCGGTCATCATCGCCTCGGCAAAGGGCAGAACGGGCGCCTGCCCGCGGGTCGAGATATAGCGCATCGCCTTCCCCTCAGTTCGTCTGCTGCCGGATACGCCAGGCCAGCGCGATTGTCATCACCAGGCAGATGATCGCAAAGGAAAACCACTGGATCGCATAGGACAGGTGGTTGTTGGGGATATGCGAGATGTCCAGCGGCATCGCCATCACCCCCTGTGCGTCGCCCTGAACGGCAGCGGCCACGACCAGCACGGGTCCGGTTCCCAGATGCGCGGCCATGCGCGGCACCTCGCGCGCGAACCAGATGCCGGCGGACAGGTCGGGCTCGGGCGTCTTGCTGCCCTTTTCCTCGGGCCAGTGCAGGTTGCCGGCCACGGTCAGCGCCACCGGCGGGCGCGGCGTCCGGCGGTCGTCCTGGGTGATGAAGCCGCGGTCGACCATGATCCGGCGCCCGTCCTCGGTCTGAAAACCCGAGATCACGTTGTAGCCGCCGCCCAGATCATGGCTGCCCGACAGCACCAGGATTTCGTCGCCGGTGGTCCGGCCCGACACCACCACTGGCAGGTATTTCATCGACGGGTCGATGGCTGCGGGCAGCGCCACCGGAGGCTGCTCGATTCCGCGCTGGATGGCGGCAAGCTCGCCCGCCTTCCACTCCATCCGCCGCAGCTGCCAGAACCCCAGCGAGGCGAGGATCGCGGTCACGACCAGCCCGGCAACCAGTAGCGGCAGCAGCCGACGCAGCATCAGCGCGTCCTTTCGACCAGCGGGGCAGAGGCCCCTGAAACAGGAAAAACGCGCGGGACCTGCCCGCGCGTTTCATCGGATGGAGGGGCGATCAGCGGCCCCAGACGTAGATCGCGGCGAACAGGAACAGCCAGACCACATCGACGAAGTGCCAGTACCAGGCGGCGGCCTCGAACCCGACATGCTGGGTCTGGGTCATATGGCCGCGGATCATCCGCACCATGCAGACGAACAGGAAGATCGTCCCGATGATGACGTGGAACCCGTGAAAGCCGGTCGCCATGAAGAACACGCCGCCATAGACGGTATCGTCCAGGCCAAAGGCCGCATGGCTGTATTCATAGGCCTGCAGGGCGGTAAAGGCGACGCCCAGGAACACCGCGACGGCCAGCCCGCGAATCGCGGTCTTGCGGTCGTTGTCATGCGCGATCGCGTGGTGCGCCCAGGTGACGGCGACGCCCGACAGCAGCAGGATCAGGGTGTTGATCAGCGGCAGGTGCCAGGGGTCGAAGGTCACGATCCCCTCGGGCGGCCAGACGCCGTCGACGATCGGGCTCATCTCCCCCATGGGATAGAGCGCGTTCTTGAAGAACGCCCAGAACCACGCGACGAAGAACATCACCTCGGAGATGATGAACAGGATGATACCGTAGCGCAGGCCGATCTGCACCACCGGGGTGTGGTCGCCGGTGTTGCCCTCGTTGGCAACGTCGTTCCACCAGCCGAACATGGTGTAGAACACGGTCAGCACGCCCAGCGCGAACAGCGCCCAGTCCGGCAGGCCCAGCACCGTCATTCCGTGCATCCAGAAGACGCCGCCGACGAACATGACGAACGCGCCGATGGCCCCGATGAACGGCCAGATGGACGGCGGAAGAATGTGATAATCGTGGTTCTTGGCGTGGGCCATGGTCTCTCTCGCGTCGACTGGATCAGTTCAGGGCGGTGGCTGCGGACGCGCCGGTGTCGGCCCGCGCCGATTTCTGCGTGTCCATATGGAAGAAGGTGTAGCTCAGCGTGATGTCGCGGATACGGCCGGCGTCGCGGTCGTCCAGCATGTCGGGGTTGACGAAGAAGGTCAGCGGCATCTCGATCCGCTCGCCGGGGGCCAGCTCCTGCTCGGTAAAGCAGAAGCAGTCGATCTTTTCGAAGAAATACCCGGCGTCCGAGGGCGAGACGTTATAGGTCGAGCGCCCGACCAGCGTCTGGTCCGAGTTGTTGACCGCCTCGTAATAGGCCATGGCGGTTTCGCCCAGCCGCACCGTCATCTCGGTCTGCATGGGGCGGAAGCTCCAGTCCAGGTCCGGCATCACGTTGGCGTCGAAGCGCACGCGGATGGTCTGGTCCAGCACCCGGTCGGATTCCTGGGTGGCGATCTGGGTGGTGCCGGCAAAGCCGGTGACCTGGCAGAACCAGCGGTAGAACGGCACCGCGGCCCAGGCGGCGGCGCCCATGAACACCACCACCGCGATCAGCCGCCAGACGACGCGGGCATTGGCGTTGTCGCGCCTATTGCTCATGGCTGCCCCCCCTCTACGGCCGGGGTCGAGCGCGCCTGCGGCAGCGCCGAGGCCGGGGTGCCGGGTGCCGCCACCGGGTTGGCCGAGGGCGCGACCGCGGCGGCCGGCGGCAGCGAGGGCGGGCGGTGGTCGAAGCCCTGCATCAGGTCGCCCTGCTTGATCTTGACCACCGACAGGCCGAACACCAGCGCCACGAACAGGGCCAGCACCAGCGCCAGCCCGATGTTGCGGCCGCTGCGGCGGCGGTGCAGCTCATGTTCCGGGTGCAGTGCCATCACGCCCAGCCTCCGATCGTGGCCTGCACCGCCAGCGCGCCGAAATGCGCGGCCAGATAGTACAGCGACAGGCGGAAGAAGGATTTCTCGACCGCGTAGGAATCTTCATGTGCCTGTTCCTCAGTCCGGCGCAGGATCCGCCAGCCGCCCAGGATGAACAGGGCGTTGAACACCAGCGCCACCGCCAGATACAGCGGCCCGCCGATCGAGGTCAGCCCCAGCGCCACCGCAAAGGGCGCCAGCACCAGCGTATAGGCAAAGATGTGCTTGCGCGTCGCGGGCCGCCCGTGGGTCACGGTCAGCATCGGCACGCCGGCCTTGTGGTAATCTTCCTTCATGAACAGCGCCAGCGCCCAGAAATGCGGCGGCGTCCAGAAGAAGGTCAGCGAGAACATCAGCAGCGATTCAACCGAGATGCCGCCGGTGGCGCAGGCCCAGCCGATCATCGGCGGGAACGCTCCGGCCGCGCCGCCGATCACGATGTTCTGCGGCGTCGAGCGCTTGAGCCACATCGTATAGACGACGGCATAGAAAAAGATGGTAAAGGCCAGGAACGCCGCGGCAAACCAGTTTGCCGCCAGCCCCAGCATCAGCACCGCAAGCCCCGACAGGAACAGCCCCAGCCCCAGCGCGTCGCCCTCGGTCAGCCGGCCGGCGGGGATCGGGCGCTTGGCTGTCCGGGTCATGACCCGGTCGATGTCGGCGTCGTACCACATGTTCAGCGCGCCCGAGGCACCGCCCCCCAGCGCGATGAACAGGATGCAGCAGAACCCGATGAAGGGGTTGACCGGCACCGGCGCCACATACAGCCCGACAAAGGCGGTAAAGACGACCAGCGACATGACCCGCGGCTTGAGCAGCGCCACATAGTCGCCGAACCCGGCCTCTCCGCCCAGACCCTGGGCGGCCCGGTCATATGAGTGGATGTCCGCCACGCCGGCTTATTCCGCCTGCGCCAGCCGCACCGGGGCGGCGGGCAGGTAGTCCGAGGCATCGGCCGCGAACTCGGTCTTGGCGCCTGCCATCCAGGCGTCGTATTTCTCCTGGCTGACCGCCTTGACCACGATGGGCATGTAAGCGTGGTTGATGCCGCACAGTTCCGAGCACTGGCCGAAATACACGCCCTCTTTGTCGACCGAGAACCACAGCTGCGCGATGCGGCCCGGCACGGCGTCCTGTTTCACGGCAAAGGCCGGAACCGTCCAGCTGTGGATCACGTCCGAGGCGGTGACCTGCACCAGCACGGTCGCGCCCACCGGCACCACCACGGCGTTGTCGGTGGCCAGCAGATATTCGTCGTCGGCATAGCCGTTGTCGGCCAGTTCCTCGCGCGCCAGCATCAGCGCGTCAAAGGCGATGCCGTCGTTGGGATATTCATAGGACCAGTACCACTGCCGGCCGATCGCCTTGATGACCAGATCCGGGTCCGAGGGCATTTCCTGCGACCGGAACAGCGCCGGCAGCGAAAAGATCCCGACGGTCAGCAGGATCAGCACCGGAACCACCGTCCACACCACCTCGACCGGGGTGTTGTGGGTGAAGCGGGCCGGAACCGGGTTCGCGCGGCGATTGAAGCGGACGATGCAGAACAGCAGCAGCAGGCAGACCAGCACCGTCACGAAGGTGATGATGTACAGCACGAACTGGTCCAGCCACTGCTGGTCGACGGCCAGCGGGCTCGACGCCGGCTGGAACCCGATGCCGCCCGGTTCGGGCTTGCCGATCACCGGCAGATCGCCCAGCACGTCCTGCGCCATGGCAGACCCGGCGGTGGCCAGAGTCATGCCGACCAACCCCGCTGCTGCCAGCCCCGCCGCCATGCGGCCCCTTGCCCCGTTCGCCATTCGTCGAATCCCGTTCCTGTCGCCCCTCGTGCCCCGACTCATGAAAAAGCTGACGCACGCCATTGTCTGTCGAGACATATTGTCACAACCACATATACCGCAACAGGACAAGCCTCTACCGTAACAGCACCTCCCTCGGTATCGACTCGGGGGCGAAATGGGCTTACTTCGCTGGATCCATGACTGACCGTTTCGCGCCCTTCGAACAGCTGATCGACCCCGATCGCGCCCTTTCCATCCTGCGCGAGGCCACCGCCGGCGCCGAGGACGGCGAGATCTTCCTGGAACGGGTCCGTGGCGAAAGCCTGGTTTTCGACGACGGCAGGCTGAGAAACGCGGGGTTCGAGGCCGCGCAGGGCTTTGGCCTGCGCGCCGTGCGCGGCGAGGTCACCGGCTACGGCCATTCCACCGACATCAGCGAAACCAGCCTGCGCGAGGCCGCGGCGATGGCGCGGCTGGCGGTGGGCAATGGCGGCGGCGTCATGGCCGCAGCGCCCGCCGGGCCGGGGGCGCAGCTTTATCGCGGCGAGGATCCGGTCGAGGGAATCGGCTTTGGCGCCCGCATCGCGACCTTGCGCGACATTGACAGCTTTGCGCGCGACCTGGACCCGCGGGTGGTGCAGGTCACCGCCTCGATGGCCTCGTCCCTGCAAGAGGTGGCGATCCTGCGCCCCGAAGGCGGCATCTTCACCGACATCCGCCCGATGGTGCGGCTGAACGTGTCGGTGATCGTGGAATCGAACGCAAGGCGCGAGACCGGCACCGCCGGCGGCGGCGGCCGCTTCGGCCTGTCGGCGCTGATGCAGCCCGACCACTGGCAGGGGCTGGTGCGCGAGGCGCTGCGCATCGCCCATGTCAACCTGCGCTCGGTCCCGGCCCCCGCCGGGGTGATGGACGTGGTGCTGGGTCCGGGCTGGCCCGGCATCCTGCTGCACGAGGCGGTGGGCCACGGCCTCGAGGGGGATTTCAACCGCAAGAAGGCCTCGGCCTTTTCCGGGCTGATGGGACAGCGCATCGCCGCGCCCGGGCTGACGGTGGTGGACGACGGCACCCTGCAAGACCGCCGCGGCTCGATCTCGGTCGATGACGAGGGCACGCCGCCCGCCCGCAACGTGCTGATCGAGGACGGGATTCTGGTCGGTTATCTGCAGGACCGCCAGAACGCCCGGCTGATGGGCGTGGCCCCCACCGGCAACGGCCGCCGGCAAAGCTTTGCCCATGCGCCGATGCCGCGGATGACCAACACCATGATGGACCCGGGGCAGGACGATCCGGCCGCGATCCTTTCGGGGCTCAAGGACGGCATCTATGCGGTCGGCTTCGGCGGCGGGCAGGTGGACATCACCAACGGCAAGTTCGTGTTTTCCTGCACCGAAGCCTATCGCGTGAAGAACGGCGAGGTGGGCGAGCCGATTCGCGGCGCCACGCTGATCGGCGACGGCGCCACCGCGCTGCGCCAGATCCGCGCGGTCGGCAACGACCTGGCGCTGGACCCCGGCGTCGGCAACTGCGGCAAGCAGGGCCAGTGGGTGCCGGTGGGCGTGGGCCAGCCGACGCTGCTGATCGGCGGGCTGACCGTGGGCGGTTCGGCCGCCTGACTTTTCGGGCCGCGGTAACCACTAATTAACCATTACCGTGGCATGAAGTCCCTGCGGATGAGGCAGGGACCGGCAGTGAACCCAGGCACGTTTTCTTTCGACACCCCCCACCCTACCCCGAGGGAAGACGACCTGACGGTGCTTCGCCTCATCCGCTCTCGCCGCGTGGGGCCGGCGACCTTCCACCGGCTGATCGCGGAACATGGCAGCGCCGCGGCGGCGCTGGACGCGCTGCCGGGCATCGCCGCCGCGGCCGGGATCAAGGGATACGAGCCCTGTCCGCCCGGGGTGGCCCGCGCCGAGCTGGCGGCAGGCGCACGCGTGGGCGCACGGCTGATTCGGATCGGCGACGCCGATTACCCGCCGCTGCTGGCGACGATCTCCGACGCCCCGCCGGTGCTGTGGCTGCGCGGCCGGGTCGAGGCGCTGCATCGCCCCGCGGTCGCGGTGGTGGGGGCGCGCAACGCCTCCTCCCTGGGGCTGCGGATGGCGCGGCTTCTGGCGGCGGGGCTGGCCGAAGCCGGGCTGGTGGTCGCGGCCGGGCTGGCGCGCGGCATCGACACCGCCGCGCATCAGTCGAGCTGCGCCCGGGGCACCATCGCGGTGATGGCCGGCGGTATCGACGTGATCTACCCGGCGGAAAACCGGGCGCTGGCCGACCGCATCTGCGACTCGGGCTGCCTGCTGACCGAGCAGCCACCGGGGGTCGAGCCGGTGGCGCGGCATTTCCCCGCCCGCAACCGCATCGTGTCGGGGATTTCCGCGGCGGTGGTGGTGATCGAGGCCGCCTGCCGCTCGGGCAGCCTGATCACCGCGCGGCTGGCGGGCGAGCAAGGGCGCGAGGTGATGGCGGTGCCCGGCCACCCGCTGGACGCCCGCGCCTCAGGCTGCAACACCCTGATCCGCGACGGCGCGGTGCTGGTGCGCAATGTCGAGGACGTGCTGGCGCTGATTCGGCCACTGTCGCTGCCGGGGCTTGACGGGTGCGCGGCGGATTCAGGGGCCGAGAGCGCCAAGCCCGCGCAGGCTTCCAGGACAGCCGCGTCGCGATCCGCCGCCAGCGCGGCAGGCGAAGAGCCCGCCGCTGCGGGCGATCAACAACCCTCTTCCCGCCGCGTAGACGTCACATACCCGCACCGCGGGGGGCAATACGATGCCCCTGCCGCCGTGCAGAATGCTCAAGCGGTACCGTCGGGATGTGGACCGGAGGCAATTGCCCCCGCAGGCTCCGGCCAGCTTTCCAGCGGGCGAGATCCGCACCCACACGCGCGGTCCGCCGCCGCTGAAACTGCGCTCTACGGCGACGGGCACCCGCCATATCCGCACCCGCACGTGCGGCCCGCCGCATCGCCGGTGTCCTCACCGGCGTTCGGGGCCAGCCGGGATTCCACCCCGCCCCCCACGGAACTGCGCAGGCGGCTGCTGCACCTGCTCGGCCCCTCGCCCACCGACGAGGACAGCCTGATCCGCGACCTCGGCATCGCCCCGGCCCGGCTGGCGCCGACGCTGCTCGATCTGGAACTCGACGGCACCATCACCCGCCTGCCCGGCGGCCGGATCGCCCTGGCCTGATCGACGGTCCGGCCGGGAAAGGGCACCGCCGCCACGGGATTCCCCGCTGTGCTGCGGCACCGACAGCATGAGCTGCACCCGGTACAGTATCGCGGTATGGCGGAGCGACGAGTCTGGCTGGTTGCGTCCGGGAGGTGCCGGAGAGATCGGCAAGGGAGCGTTTCACAGTGGCTGACAGCGGGAGAGACAGCGCCAGCAGAACGACCTGTCGCGCCATGATCTTTGAGAAGGCGCGTATCAACCCGCACCATGCAGCGGTCTGGGCGGGGATTGGTTCGCAGAAGCGTACCGCCCAGCCAACACCCTATCTATCGCGGACATGCAGCCGGAAGCGCGCACCCCACCGCGACGAAGACCGCATGAGGCTGGATACGAGAAAGCCATTCCTCCGCCACTCGAAGGCACCTATCAACTCGCGGCTCCTGTCAGTTCACGGTTCTTGGCTGACCGCTGACCGCTGACCGCTGACCGCTGACCGCTGACCGCTGACCGCTGACCGCTGACCGCTGACCGCTGACCGCTGACCGCTGACCGCTGACCGCTGACCGCTGACCGCTGACCGCTGACCGCTGACCGCTGACCGCTGACCGCTGACCGCTGACCGCTGACCGCTGACCGCTGACCGCTGACCGCTGACCGCTGACCGTCTCTGCACTCGGGGGAAGCGTCAAGTGATCGCCGGAGGGATATTTGCGGGAGCAGCGGGAAGCTGCACGGACGACAAACGCCCGCGCCGGCCGCAGTTAATTGCTCACGACGCATGCCCATCCGCGCAACTTCAGGCTCAAATCTGACCGGCCGCAGCTCGGCGATCTCTGGCAAAAATGTCCGTAGGGCCGCCGCCACGGATAGAGACAGGCCTATGCGGCCATCCAGACCTCTTTTTTCAACCGCCCATCCGCACGACTTGGGACACAAATCCGCGGGCCACAGCCCCAGCAGCCCCTGGTGAAATATCCGCGGGCCGTCGCGACGGATCGAGGCCGGCCTATATGGCCATGCAGACCTCTTTTTTTCCCGGCTCCGCTTTCCGCCTCGGCCACAGATCGCCGCCCCCTCCCTCTACCTCTCACCCCCATCACGCGGATTCCGCCGGGGGCTGGGTGCTACCCAGCGTGGCAGCGATGTCCAGCGACACCGGCCGGAACGGGTCCGGGGTGTCGAGGTCGCTCAGGGGCAGGCCGTCTGGCGGCGGGCCAGCGGACGGTCCGACGGTGGCGCGCGAGGATTCGGGGGGCGCATCGGGGGTCGGCAGCAGGCGCAGCGCGTGCCGGCCGGCCATCTCGCCCAGTTTTCCGCGAAACAGCACTTGGCCGACGGCGGTCTCCAGCGTGGCTGCGCCGAGGACGTCGGGGGGCAGTGTGATCACGTCGCCGGGCGACAGCGCCGCCAGCTCCCGCAGCGAGATCCGGCGGCGGCAGAGCACCCCCAGCAGCTCGATCGGGGCGCTGTGGATCGCCTCGGCCAGCGACGGCGCGTCGGTGCAGTTGCCTTGCGCCGGGGGATCACCGCCGTCGCAGCCCGCCTGGGCAGGGTCCGCGGGCCAGGCAATCACCAGCCGGCCGCTTCTTTGTCCCGCTTCGCCGGCGCGCAGCGCGACCGACAGCAGATGGAACGCCCCGTCCTCGAGCAGCAGATCCAGCGTCCGCAGATCGTCCAGATGGCTGGCGTAGCGATAGCCCCGCAGACGGTCGCGGCCGGGGGGAAATCCGGGCTCGACGCCAAGCTCGGCCAGGGTCGCATTGATGAAATCGGTGCAGATGCTGCCGTCGGTGCGGGTCGGGCGGCGCGGCGGCGCCGGGCGCGAGGAGACGCGTCCGGCCGTCTGCATCTCGGTGACCGCGGCCAGCAGCTCGGGGCAGAGCGCCACCACCCCCAGCGAATCGCCCGGCCCCTCGATCAGCGAGACCAGCCCGCCTTCGGGCAGAAGCTCGCCCAGCTCGGCCAGTGCCGCCTGGCTCCACTCGATACGGTCGAAGAACAGCGGCAGCCGGTGGACCCGGTCGGCGGCCCGGCCGATGGCGCCGGCAACAGCCCGTTCCGGCGAGCGCGCCTGCGCGCCCCGCGCCGGCGATGCGCCCGGCGGGGCCGCAAGCCCGCCCCGGCGCCGCGCCGTGGCCGCCACGACATGGCGCCACAGCACCGAGCCGCCGGCTGGCACCCCGTCTTCAGTCTGTGTTGCGCCCTGCATTCCCTGTCCGAATCACTGGTTACGTCCGGCGAGAATTGCAGAAAACCCTTAAGCCCCGGTTACCGGCTCAGACCGCCAGCCCTTCGCGGCCGGCAAGATCGGTAAAGAACTGCCAGGCGACGCGGCCCGAGCGGGCGCCGCGGGTGGCCTGCCACTCGATCGCCTCGGCCCGCAGGCGGTCGGGGTCGATCTCGAGCCCATAGGCGGCGCAATAGCCGTCGATCATCGCCAGATATTCGTCCTGCCCGCAGGCGTGGAACCCCAGCCACAGCCCGAATCGGTCGGAGAGCGAGACCTTTTCCTCGATCGCCTCGCCCGGGTGGATGGCGGTGGCGCGCTCGTTGTCGATCATGTCGCGGGGCATCAGGTGACGGCGGTTCGAGGTCGCATACAGCACGACATTCGGCGGCCGCCCCGCCAGCCCGCCGTCCAGCACGGCCTTGAGCGATTTGTACTGCGCGTCGTCGCTGGAAAACGACAGGTCGTCGGCGAACAGCACGAAGCGGCGGTCGCTGTCGCCCAGGATCGCCAGCAGCCGACCGACGGAATCGAGGTCGTCGCGAGAGATCTCGACCAGAACCAGCGGCAGGCCACGGGCCACCGCCTCGGCATGCACGGCCTTGACAAGGCTGGATTTTCCCATCCCCCGCGCACCCCACAGCAGCGCATTGTTGGCGGCATGGCCGCGCGCGAACTGCAGCGTGTTGGCCAGCAAGGTGTCGCGGGCGCGGTCGATGCCGACCAGCTGGTCCAGCGGCACCCGGGCGACGCGGCGGACAGGCTCCAGCCGGTCGGGGGCGGTGTGCCAGACATAGGCCTCGGCCTCGGCAAAGCTCGGCGCGGGCGCGGGGGGCGGCGACAGCCGGTCCAGCGCGTCCGCGATGCGCGTCAGCGCGGCATCAGTCATCGTCAACCCAAAGTCCCTCGGCGCGCAGCTCGGCTTCGCGCTTCGTCTCGATCCGTTTCACCAGCTGGATGGCGATCTCGTAAAGCGAATAGATCACCGTGAACAGCACGATCTGGCTGATCACGTCGGGGGGGGTGACCATCGCGGCCAGCACCAGGATCAGCACGACCGCATAGCGCCGCATGGAGGCCAGCCCGGCCGCGGACACCAGCCCGGCCTTGCCCATCAGGGTCAGCGCCACCGGCAGCTGGAACGACATCCCGAAGGCGAGGATGAACTTGGTAGTCAGCGACAGATATTCCGCGATCGAGCCCTGGAACACGATGCCCGCCATCTTCGGCTCGGTCACCACCGGGGTGGCCGGGTCGTCGGGCAGGACCAGCGGCCCGCTCTGGAAGCCCAGGAAGAAGTCGAAGGCCCAGGGCAGGATGATGAAATAGGCAAAGCTGGCGCCCAGCAGGAACATGACGGGCGAGGCGATCAGGAACGGCAGGAACGCCTGTTTTTCCGACCGATAGAGCCCCGGCGCGATGAAGCTCCACAGCTGGTAGGCGATCACCGGAAAGGCGAGGATGAAGCCGCCGAACATGGCGATATGCATGGCCAGGAAGAAGCCTTCCTGCACCTTGAGCATGATCAGCCCGCATTCCTGCCCACGCCGCGCCAGCGCGCCGCAGATCGGATGGGTCAGCACGTTGAAGACCGGCTGCCAGACGAAATAGCACAGGATCGCAGCGGCAACGAAGGCCAGCACCGACCAGATCAGCCGCGAGCGCAGTTCGGCCAGATGCTCGATCAGCGGGGCCGAGGATTCGTCGATGTCGTCAGGGCGTTTGGACAAGCCTCAGCTCCGGTCGCTGCGGCGCACGGCGTGCAGCCGGCGGGTCCCCGGTTCGGGGGTATCGTGAACAGGTGCAGGCGCGGCGGGCGCAAGCGACGGGGCGGCGGCGGTCTCTGCCGGCGCGGATGTGGATGCAGGGGCCGGGCTGGCCGGCGCCGCACTGGCGGCAGCGCTTGCGGCGGGGGCAGCGGGGGTCGCGCCTGCCGGGGGCCGTGGCGCGGCAGGGTCGGGCTGCGCCTTGCCGCCGTTGCGCACCGGTTGCATCGGATCCCATTTCTCGAACTTCTCGGCCGCGCGGCCAAGGGCATCGACGCCCATCGAGCGTGGGCTGGTCAGGTTCTTGATGTCGCGCAGGTCCTTGGTGGCCTCATCCAGCCCCGAGGCCTTGGCGGCATCCTCCATCGCCGAGGTGAACTCGCGCGCCATGCCGCGGGCGCGGGCCATGATCCGGCCCAGCGAATGGAACATCACCGGCAGATCCTTGGGGCCGATGACGATCAGCGCGACCACCCCGATCAGCAGAAGCTCGGTCCAGCCGACATCCAGCATATTTCAACCCCTTCCGCGCGCCGTGCGCGCGCCCGCATTACGGGCGGTTGCTGTCGGTCGGAGTCACGTCGCGCATCGCCTGGGTCCGGGCAGCCTTCGCCGCCTCGGCCTCGGCCTGAATGCGGTCGGCCTCGGCCCGGGCACGGGCGGCGGCGGCGTCCAGGTCGTCGGCAGTGCGCTCGGCCGCGATGGCGGCGCGGTCGGTGGCGGCATCGGCGGTGCGCTCGACCTCGTCGGCGCCCTCGCGCACGCCTTTCTTGAAGGCGGTGATCCCCTTGCCGACCTCGCCCATCAGGGACGAGACCTTGCCCCGGCCGAACAGAACCAGGACGACGATGGCGATCAACAGAAGCGCCATGGGTGAAGGTGCGTGCATCGTCTTTCTCCGTAGTCGGGCGTTTTTGACCCGCGCGGCGAACGGCCGCCTCTCGCATATAAGGATATGCGCGCGGGTCCGAAAGTCCTTTCACGATCACGACACCCGCAGCAGGCGGGTGCAGCGACTGGCAGCAGGACGCGGCAATCCCCAAATGCAGGGAAACCGCAAGGAGCGCGCATGAGCATCGACCCTGCAAGACTGGCCTATCTGACCCTGCTGCTGCTGGCACTGGGGGCGTTCGTGGTGGTCGAGTTCCGCCGCGACGCCGGCTCGACCCTGCGGGCGGTGCTGGCCTGGGGGCTGATCTTCCTGGCGGCGATCGGCGCGGCGGGGCTGTGGCAGGACATCAGCCGCGACGTCATGCCCCGGCAGGCGATGCTGGACCCGACGCGAATCGAGGTGCCGCTGGGCCCCGACGGGCATTTCCATCTGACGGCCGAGCTGAACGGGGCGCCGGTGCGGTTCATCGTGGACACCGGCGCCTCGGCGCTGGCGCTGTCGCCGCGCGATGCCCGCCGCGCCGGGATCGACCTGGAACGATTGGTCTATGCCGGGCAGGCCCGCACCGCCAACGGCATCGTGCCCACCGCAACGGTGCGGCTGGACCGCGTGGCGATCGGCGACATCCTTGACGAAAACGTGCCTGCCATGGTGATCCAGGCCGACATCGACCGCTCGCTGATGGGCATGGACTATCTGCGCCGCTTTGCCCGGGTCAGCTTCGAGGGCGATTCGATGATCCTGGAACGCTGAGCGCGCCGCGCCGCAGGACCGGGGCGCTGCCCCGGACCCCGGGGTATTTTCACCAGAAAGAAGAGACTGGCCGCCCGGCGGCGTGAAGCTTTCATCTGGCCCCGAATATCCCCCGGCTTGCGAGCGCCCGGAATACAATCCAGTGGATTGTATTCCGCGAACAAGGGCACGGTAGTGGCCCGGGGGCTGGCCTCCGGACCGCCGGCGACGCAATCGCAACGCGGCCGGTTCAGCGCTTGCGTTCCCAGCGCCCCCCGGCTTCGGACCAGTATTCGGCGCCGACGCCAGCGCCGGTCAGCGCCCGCCACTGGTCGCGGGCGCGTTCCAGCGCGGGCGGGTCGTTGCCGTCGAAGACGATGCAGACGCGCTGCGCGGCCGCGCATTCCTCGGGCGCTACTGCCGCGCCGTCCAGCGCGATCAGGCACTCGGCCGCCGCCGCGCCGCCGTGGCCCTCACCCACCACGGTCAGCAGCACCGGCTGCGCCGCGTCATGCGGCCCGCCCGCCATGCCGTGGGGCAGGAACCCCTCGGCCAGCCACAGCTCGTCGTCCAGCCGCGCCATGCGGGCGCGGTCGCTGCCGCGCAGTTCCACCCGCCAGCCGGCCTGCAGCGACTTGCCCAGCAGCAAGGGCACCAGCCGCGCCGCGGGCGAGCGGGTCAGGTGATAGAACAGCGCGTTGCCCATGGCGCGGTTGTCCTCAGGCTTCGAAGCGGTCGCGCACCAGCCGGTCCAGCGTCAGCACCCCCCAGCCGGTCGCGCCCTTGGGGGCCAGCGTGGTTTCCTTGGGCGGCAGCGCCACGCCGGCGATGTCGATATGCGCCCAGGGCGTGCCCTTGCGGATGAAGCGCTGCAGGAACTGCGCCGCGGTGATCGAGCCCGCCGGGCGGCCGCCCGAGTTCTTGATATCGGCCAGCCGCGACTTGATCAGCTCGTCATAGGCGGGGGCGAGCGGCATCCGCCAGATCCCCTCGCCCTCGGCCTCGGCGGCCTTGGCCAGCTCGCCCGCCAGCGCATCGTCGTTGCAGAACAGCCCGGCCTTTTCGTGGCCCAGCGCCACGATGATGGCGCCGGTCAGCGTGGCGAGGTTGACCACCGCCGCGGGCTGGAAACGCTCTTGCGCGTACCAGAGGATGTCGGCCAGCACCATCCGCCCCTCGGCGTCGGTGTTCACCACCTCGATCATGTCGCCCTTCATCGAGCGCACGATGTCGCCCGGCCGCTGCGCGCGGGCGTCGGGCATGTTCTCGACCAGCCCGACCACGCCGACGACATTAGCCCGCGCCCGGCGCAGCGCCAGCGTGCGCATGACGCCGGCGACGACGCCCGCGCCGCCCATGTCCATGGTCATCTCTTCCATGCCCTGCGCGGGCTTGATGGAGATGCCGCCCGTGTCGAAGACCACGCCCTTGCCGACCAGCGCCAGCGGCGCGGCGTCACCCCCGCCCTGCCAGCGCATCACCACCACCTTGGAGGGGCTTTCCGAGCCCTGCCCCACCGCCAGCAGCGCCCGCATCCCCAGCCGGGAAAGCTCGTCCTCGTCCAGCACCTCGACCTCGAGCCCCAGCTCGCGCATCGCCAGCAGCCGGTCGGCAAAATCGCTGGTGGTCAGCACGTTGGCGGGTTCATTGATCAGGTCGCGGGTGAAGAACACGCCCTCGGCCAGCGCGGCGCCGTCCTGGGCGGCGCGGGCGGCCGATTCGGGGTCGCTGCACAGCACGGTGACGCGGGCCTTGCCGGGCTGAGGAGTCACCTCGGCCTTCCCAACCGCCGCAGGCTCTGCGGGCTGGCCCGAGGCGTCGTTCAGCCGCGCATCGGGGGCTGCCCCATGGGTCACCGCCTGCGGCGGCTCGGCGGGGACATCGCCGCCGGCTTCCGCCTCGCCTTCGCTCGCGGGCGAGGTCTTGTAGGTCGAGAAATCATAGCCGCGCAGCGCGATGCCCAGCGTCAGCTCGGCGATGCGCGGATGTCCGCTGCACAGCACCGTCACCTCGGCCTTGCCCATGCGGGCACCGACCGCGGCCCCGGCCTTGCGCGCCGTCGCCACATCGGCACGGCGCGGCAGGCGCAGCAGCTGCACCGCATCCGCCGCCAGCCCCGCCGGAAAGGCGATCTCGAGCGCGCCACCGGGCTTGACCTCGCCCCACTGCTTCGAGCCGAGCGCGCGGGCCAGGCTCTTGCGGGCCGCGGGCGGCAGGCCCTTGGGCAGCTGGTCACGCTCGCCGATCAGCAGGACCAGGCGGCCCTCGCAGGCGGCCAGATCGGCATCGGCCTCGGGCATGAAACGGATTTCGACGGGGTGGTTCATCGCGGGCTGGCCTTCGTCGGTGGAAAACAGCCCGACCGTAGCGGCGCCCCCCGCGCTTGACCAGAGCACCGCCGACCGGCGACCCGCGGGCTTCCGCCCGCAGGGCGCAGCGGCTAATCAGGGGCAGAGCCGGACAGGACGCCCATGACCCGCATCGACCGATACATGCTGTTGCAGTTCCTGACGCAGTTCGGGTTCTTTGCGCTGGTGCTGGTGTCGGTCTACTGGATCAACCGCGCCGTGCGCCTGTTCGAGCAACTGATCCAGGACGGCCAGACCGCGCTGGTGGTGCTGGAGTTCACGGCCCTGACCCTGCCGCTGGTGATCTCGCTGGTGCTGCCGGTCGCGGCGTTTGCGGCGACGGTCTATGGCACCAACCGATTCGCCTCGGAATCCGAGCTGACGGTGATGCAGGCGGTGGGGCTGTCGCCCTGGCGGCTGGCGCGGGCGCCGCTGGTGTTCGGGCTGATCGTGGCGCTGATGGTGGCGGCGCTGGCGCATGGGCTGGTGCCGGCGGCACGGGCGCGGCTGGCCGACCGCCAGGCCGACATCGCCGAAAACGTCACTGCCAGCTTCCTGCGCGCGGGATCGTTCCAGTATCCGGGCGAGGGCGTCACCCTGTTCATCGGCAGTATCGCGCCGGACGGGCGGCTGCTGGACCTGTTTCTTGAGGATGCGCGCAGCACCGCGCGCCAGATTACCTATACCGCCGAGGAATCGATGCTGCTGCGCACCGACAGCGGGCCGCGGCTGGTGATGCTGCGCGGCATGGTGCAGACGCTGGAAACCGTGGCCGGAGAGGTGCCGCGCCTGTCCACCACCCGGTTCGCGGACCTGACCTATGATATCGGCTCGATGCTGTCGGTGCGCAGCACCCCGGGGCGCGACCTGCGCGACTATTCCACCTGGCGGCTGCTGAACCCCGACCCCGCGCTGCTGGAAGCGACCGGCGCCACCCCACCCCGCGCCCGGGCCGAGGCGCATGAGCGGCTGGCCCAGCCGCTGCTGGCGCCGGTGGGGGCGCTGCTGGGGTTCGCGATGCTGCTGCTGGGCGGGTATTCGCGCTTCGGGGTCTGGCGGCAGGTGATCTGGGCCATCGTCGCGCTGCTGTTCGTGCACATGCTGTCCACCACCGCCGCCGCGCAGGCGGCGCAGGCGCCCGGGCGCTGGCCGCTGCTCTACCTGCCCGCTGTGGTGGGGGCGGCGATGGTGGCCGCGGCGCTGTGGCTGGCTGCCCGCCCGCGGCGGGTCCGCGCCCCCGCCGCCGCGCCTGCCGCCGCGCCCGCCCCCGCCCGCGGGGCCGCGCCGTGATCCTGCAACGCTATGTCGCCCGGCGCTTCCTGCGCCAGTTCCTGCTGGTCACGGCGGTCTTCGTCGCGATCCTGTTCCTGATCGACATCATCGAACAGATCCGCCGCTTCGGCAGCAATGCCGAGATCGGGCTGGCCGGGCTGGCGGGACTGGCGGCGCTGAACATCACCGCCAGCGTCTATACCATCCTGCCGCTGATCACCCTGCTGGCGGGGATCGCGCTGTTCCTGGGGCTGTCGCGCTCGTCCGAGCTGGTGGCGATGCGGGCGGCGGGGCGGTCGGGGCTGCGCATCCTGGCCGCGCCCACGGTCACCGCGATCCTGCTGGGGGCGGTGCTGGTCAGCGTGATGAACCCGATGGTTGCGGCCACCAGCAAGCGCTACGACCAAGCGGCGGCGGCGGCCAAGGGCAATGCGGTGCAGACCATCTCGCTGGGCCGCGGCGCGGTCTGGCTGCGGCAGGCGGTGGCGCCGGGCGCCGCCGGCACCGGCGACCGGGGCGGGCAGATCGTGATCCGTGCGGGCCGCGCCAGCCCCGACGCCACCACGCTGTACGACGCCACCTTCATCGTGCTTGACGCGGTGGACGGGCCGGTGCGGCGGATCGTGGCGCAGTCGGCGCGGCTGGCATCGGGTTCCTGGGCGCTGGCGGGGGTCAAGGAATGGCCGCTACGCAAGCCGAACCCCGAACTTTCCGCCGTGACGCTGCCCGGCCTTACCCTGCCGACCGAGCTGACCGCCGCCCGCATCCGCGACGGCTTCGGCGCCCCCGAGGCGGTGGCGATCTGGCAGCTGCCCGAGTTCATCTCGGGGCTCGAAAGCGCCGGATTTACCGCGTTGCGCCACCGGGTCTGGCTGATGATGGAGCTGGCGCGCCCGCTGCTGATGGGCGCCATGGTCATGGTCGCGGCCGTGTTCACCATGCGGCCGATGCGCGGGCGCAAGGCCGGTGTGCTGGTGCTCAGCGCCTTCATCGCCGGGGTGGGGCTGTTCTTCCTGCGCAATCTGACGCAGGTGCTGGGCGAGACCGGCGAGATTCCGCCGCTGCTTGCCGCTTTCGTGCCGCCGCTGGTGGCGGCGATGCTGGCACTGGCCGCCCTGCTGGGGCTGGAGGACGGATGACCGCTGCACTCTTGCCCTTCTGTTCCACCTCCTACCGCCCCGGCCCCGGGATCGCGGCGCCCGCGGCCTCCCGCCCCGACCGGACCCGCCGCGCGTTGGTCTGCGGCGCCGCGCTGCTGGCGCTGGCGGGCGCGCCCGCACTGGCGCAAACGTTTGTCCCCGATGCCAGCGGCCGGCAGGGCGCGGCGCTGGCCCCGACCGAGTCCACCGGGCTGTCGGGGATGCTGGCCGACGGCACCAGCCTGCTGCGCCTGCCGGTGGTGGTGGCGCCGTCTCGCCCCGCCCAAGCCGCGACAGACGATGCCGGTGCCGACAGCCCCGCCACGCTGCTTGCCGACCGGATCGAGCTGTCGGGCGACCGGGTGCTGACCGCCTCGGGCGGGGTGGTGGCATGGTATCGCGGCACCAGGCTGATCGCCGAGCGGGTGGTCTATGACGGTGCTGCCGGCACCATGCGGATCGAGGGGCCGATCCACCTGTCCGAGCCCGGCAAGGCCGGCAGCGACGACGAAACCGTGCTGATCGCCGATGCCGCCCAGCTGGACGAAGGAATGCGCGACGGGCTGCTGACCGGGGCGCGGCTGGTGCTGGCGCGCGAATTGCAGCTGGCCGCGACCGAGGTGCGGCGCAGCGGCGAGGGGCGGATGACCACCCTGTCGCATGTGGTGGCGTCGTCCTGCCAGGTCTGCGCCGAGGACCCGATGCCCCTGTGGGAAATCCGCGCCCGCCGCATCACCCACGACGCCGAGACCCGCCGCCTGCATTTCGAGCGCGCGCAGTTCCGCGCCTTTGGCCTGCCCGTCGCCA
Organism: Paracoccus sp. SJTW-4; assembly: GCF_047716885.1. Lineage (NCBI taxonomy): Bacteria > Pseudomonadati > Pseudomonadota > Alphaproteobacteria > Rhodobacterales > Paracoccaceae > Paracoccus > Paracoccus sp. SJTW-4. Next base: position 1,492,958 of record NZ_CP136681.1, read on the forward strand.
TGCTGCCGTGGTTTTCCGCCCCCGACCCGACGGTGGACCGGATGACCGGCTTCCTGACGCCCGAGATGCGGACCACCTCGGGGCTGGGGGTGGGGGTCAAGCTGCCCTATTTCATCACCCTGGGCGACAGCGCCGACCTGACGCTGACCCCCTATCTGTCCGCCAGCCGCACCACCACGCTGGAACTGCGCTATCGCCAGGCCTTCACCGACGGCGCCCTGCAGCTGGAGGGCGCGATAAGCCACGACGACCTCGAGGACGGCAGCCGCGGCTATCTGTTCGGCGCCGCCCGCTTTCGCCTGCCGCACGACTACTGGCTGGGGCTGCAGCTGCAATCGGTCAGCGACCGCCCCTATCTGCTGGACTATGACGTCACCGACGCCGACCGGCTGTGGAGCGGGGTCACCCTGGACCGCGTGGCCAGCGACCGGTTGGTCACGGCCCGCATCGGCCGCTACGAAACCTTCCGCGACGGCGAGGACAGCGCCACCTCGCCCGGGCTGGTCGCCGATGCGCTGTGGGAACGCCGCTTCCGCCCCGGGCTTCTGGGCGGCGAGGCCGGGCTGCAGTTTTCCGTCCACGGGCACCGGCGCAGCTCGGACGCGGATGGCGACGGGCGCGACATGATGCGCGGCTCGGCCCGGCTGGACTGGCAGCGGGTCGAGATCCTGCCCGGGGGCGTGGTGGGCAGCGTGCAGACCCGCATCGACGCCGATCTCTACCGCATCCGCGACGACGCCAGCTTTGATTCCTCGCAGGCGCGTCTCACCCCGATCGCGGCAGTCGAGTTCCGCTGGCCGCTGATCTCGCAAGGCGGCGGCGTCACCCATGTGCTCGAGCCGGTGGCGCAGTTCGTCTGGTCGCCCCGCGCATCCGAGGACGACCCGATCCCCAACGAGGATTCCACCCTGGTCGAGTTCGACGAGGGCAATCTGTTCTCCATCGACCGCCTGCCCGGGCGCGATGTGGTCGAGGGCGGTTTCCGCGCCAATCTGGGGCTGGGCTGGACCCGCATCGACCCGGCGGGCTGGTCGCTGGGGCTGACGGCGGGACGGGTGCTGCGCTCGCGCCCCGACCCGGCCTTTGACCAGGACGGGGACATGCTGTCGGGCCGACGCTCGGACTGGCTGCTGGCGGCCACCTATTCGGGGCCGAACGGGCTGGCGATGGCCAACCGGGCGCTGTTCGACGACGACCTGACCCTGCATCGCAACGAATTGCGGGTGGGCTGGCTGCGGCCGGGACTGCAGCTTTCCGCCGGCTATCTGTGGATCGACGCCGATACCGAGCCCGACCGGCTGGACGACGTGTCGGAACTGACCGCCACCACCGGCGTGCAGCTGGCGCCCGGCTGGCGGATGACCGCGGAGGGCCGCTACGACTTTGCCATCGACCGCGCGCAAAAGGCCGAACTGGGGCTGGAATACCGCAACGAATGCGTGACCGTGGACCTGTCGGTGTCGCGCCGCTTCACCTCGTCGGACACGGTGCGCGCCGATACCGACGTGGGGCTGTCGGTACGGCTGGGCGGTTTCGGGCGCCAGCGGGACGGCGGCGCGGCAACTGTGGCGCGGCGCAGCTGTCTGCGCTAGATTGGCGCCAACGAGGAATGAGGCAACGATGCGGCGGATAGCTCACGCGACGATGATGGCGGTGTTTCTGGGCACGGCGGCGCTGCCGGCGCTGGCCCAGCAAGGGCCGCTGGCCCCGGTTGCCTATGTCAACAACTCGGCCGTCACCCGCTATGAGGTGGCGCAACGCGTCCGCTTCATGCAGATCCTGCGCGCCCCCGACGCCAACCCCGACGCAGCCCTGCAGGCGCTGATCGACGACCGGCTGAAGATGCAGGCGGCCGAGCTGATGGGCATCCGCGTCACCGACGAGGGGCTCGAGGCCGGGCTGGCCGAGTTCGCCGGCCGCGCCGGGCTGGATACCGCCGGCTTTGCCGCCGCGCTGGCCTCGGAAGGGGTGGAACGCCAGGCTTGGCGCGATTTCGTCCGCGTGAGCGTGGCTTGGCGCGAGGTGATCCGCCAGCGCGTCGTCCCCGGCATCAGCGTCAGCGACCGCGAGATCGAGCAGGAGCTGAAGCAGGAAATCCAGACTCCGATCGTCACCCAGGTGCTGCTGTCGGAACTGGTGATCCCCGCCCCCCCGGGGCAAGAGGCGCAGGCCCAGGCCATCGCGCAGCGCCTGTCGGAAACCGTGCGCAGCGAAGCGCAATTCGCCGCCGCCGCCCGCCAGTATTCCGCCGTGCCCACCGCGCCCGAGGGCGGGCGTCTGCCCTGGACCTCGATCGACAACCTCGCCCCCGGGCTGCGCGAGATCCTGCTGCGCATCCCCGAGGATTCGGTCAGCGCACCGCTGAGCGTGCAGGGGGCGGTGGTGCTGTTCTATCTGCGCGACACCCGCGGGCGGCTGCGGGCGGGCGCAAGCGATCAGACAGTGGACTATGTGGAGCTGGCGCTGCCCTCGGCCGCCGAGGGCGCGCAGATCCTGTCGGTCGCCGACAGCTGCGATCAGGTCTATGTACAGGCGAACCGCTTTGCCGGCGACGTGATCCAGCGCCACAGCCTGCCGCTGTCCGCGGTGCCGCTGGATGTGGCGCAGCGCCTCGCCTCGCTCGACCCCGATGAGGGCACGGTGATCGACTATGGTCGCGGTGCGCGGCTGGTGATGCTGTGCAAGCGCACGCCGACGCTGATCGACGAACCGGACATGGCCACCACCCTGCCCGGCCTGCCCGCGCCCGCGCGGCGCGAGGCTGTGCAGCCGCCGCCCTCGGCCGCCGACGCCCCCAGCGCGGAAAACGCCGCCAGCGATGCGGCCGCCGCGGCCGGGCTGTCGACGGGAGAGCCGCCGCTGCGGTCCCGCGACGAGGTGCGGGCCGCGATCTTCAACCGCAAGGTGAACGCCGCCGCCGATGCCTATCTGGCCGAGCTGCGGGCCGACGCGCTGATGCGCCGCCCGTGAGCGCCTCTGCCCGGCCCTCTCCGCCGCCGCTGATCCTGACCTGCGGCGAGCCCGCCGGCATCGGCCCGGAACTCGCCCCAAGGGCACTGGCCGCCGGGGTGCCCTTCGTCTGGATGGGCGACCCGCGCCACCTGCCCGCAGGCACGAACTGGGCCGAGGTCAGCACCCCGGCCGACCCCGCTCCCCCGGGCGCACTGCCGGTGCTGCGCCACGACTTTCCCGCCCCCACCACCCCGGGCCGCCCCGACCCCGCCAGTGCGCAGGCGGTGGCCGATGTGATCGCGCGCGCCGCCGCCATGGCGATGGCGGGCCAGGCGGGCGGCATCTGCACCCTGCCGATCAACAAGCAGGCGCTGAAACAGGGTGCGGGCTTCGCTTTTCCCGGCCATACCGAATATCTCGCCGATCTGGCCGGCGGGGCGGATGTGGTGATGATGCTGGCCTCGACCAGCGTCTCCCCGCCCTGCCGGGTGGTCCCGGCCACCATCCACATCCCGCTGGAGGACGTGCCCCGCACGCTGACGCCCGATCTGCTGGAACGCGCCATCCGCATCACCCACGCCGGGCTGATCCGCGACTTCGGCATCGCCGCGCCACGGATCGCGGTGGCGGGACTGAACCCCCACGCGGGCGAGGGCGGCACCATGGGCCGGCAGGAAACCGACTGGATCGCCCCCCTCTGCACCCGCCTGCGGGCCGAGGGGCTTGACGTCGCCGGCCCCCATCCCGCCGACACCATGTTCCACGCCCCCGCCCGCGCCCGCTGGGATGCGGCCATTGCCTGCTACCACGATCAGGCACTGATCCCGATCAAGACGCTTGATTTCGCGGGCGGGGTCAACGTCACGCTGGGCCTGCCCTTCGTGCGGACCTCGCCCGACCATGGCACCGCCTTCGACATCGCCGGCACCGGCATGGCAGACCCGTCCAGCACCATCGCCGCGCTGCGCATGGCCTGGGACATGGCGTGCAAAAGGGCCGGCGCATGAGCTTTCTTCATCACACAAATATCCCGCGGGGGTCCGGGGGCGCGAAGCCCCCGGTTGCGACAGGATGAGTGCGATCGACGGGCTGCCGCCCCTGCGCGAGGTGATCGCCCGCCACGACCTGCGCGCGAAAAAGCAGCTGGGCCAGAACTTCCTGCTGGACCTGAACCTGACCGCCCGCATTGCGCGCGCCGCCGGCGATCTGACGCAATGCGACGTGATCGAGGTCGGCCCCGGCCCCGGCGGGCTGACCCGCGGGCTGCTGGCCGAGGGCGCGCGTCATGTGCTCGCCATCGAAAAGGATGCCCGCGCCATCCCGGCATTGCAGGAAATCGCCGCGCATTACCCCGGCCGGCTGACCGTGATCCAGGGCGACGCGCTGCAGATCGACCCGCTGGCGCATGTGACGCCGCCGATCCGCATCGCCGCGAACCTGCCCTACAACATCGGGACCGAACTGCTGGTCGGTTGGCTGACGCCGCCGGAATGGCCGCCCTTCTGGCAGTCGCTGACGCTGATGTTTCAGAAAGAGGTCGCCCAGCGGATCGTGGCGAAGCCGGGGGGCAAGGATTACGGGCGGCTGGCGCTGCTCGCGCAGTGGCGCTGCGAGGCAAGGATCGTGCTGACCCTGCCGCCGCAGGCCTTCGTGCCCGCGCCCAAGGTCGAATCGGCGGTGGTGCATCTGACCGCCCTGCCCGCGCCGCGGTTTCCCGCCGACGCGCGCGTGCTGGAAGAAATCACCCGCGCCGCCTTCAACCAGCGCCGCAAGATGCTGCGCGCCTCGCTGCGCGGGCTGCACCCGGCGGTCGAATCGCTGCTGGAGGCATCGGGGATTGCGCCGACCGCGCGCGCCGAGGAAATCGACCTGGAACGCTATTGCGCGCTGGCACGCGCGCTGGCGGCGGCACGACGAGCACCGGCCGGAATACCGCCGGGCTGAATGGGGCGAAGCTGCGGCACCGGCGCGGCCGGCGCGGCTGCAATCCACCTGTTGAAGGTTCCACAAGACAAAAGGGGCGCGGCTGCCCGCACCCCCGGTCTTGGTCCTCGGCCTCGTTGACGCGGCGGCACCGGCGGCCGGCGCGGCGGCAACCTACCTGCCAGCGGTTCCGCAAGATCGAAGGGGCGCGGCTGCCCGCGCCCCCGATCTCAGTCCTCGGCCTTGACGGCGGGGGTGGTCTGCCCGACCGCCTCGTCGCTGCCCTCGGCCTCCTCGGCACTGCGGCGGCGGCGCGGGGCGGCGCGCTTGGGCGCGGTCGCGGCGGTGCTGGACGCGCGCGGCTTGCGGGGGCGGGGCGGCGCGGCGGCGGGTTTTTCCGCCGGGGCGGCCTCGGCGCTGTCCGGCGCCGCGGCCGGGGGCGCCGCGTCTTCTGCCTGAGCTTCGGTTTCGGGCGTCGCGATCCGGTCGGATTCGCCGGCCGGGGGGCGTGCCTCGGGCAGCGCGGTTGAGGCCGGGGCAGCCGGGCGCACGAAGCGCGGCAGCTCCTCGAGTTCCGAGGGCTCGGCGCCGTTCACCTGCCCATGGCCGGGCTGGGCTGCGTCATCTGCACCGCCGCGCGGACGCTCGTCGCGCCGCTCACCGCGGCTTTCGCTGCGCCCCTCGCCACGGTCGTCGCGGCGCTCCTGCCGGTCGCCGCGGTCGTCGCGGCGGCCGTCATTGCGGCCCTCGCCGCGGCCCTCGCTGCGCGATTCACCACGCCCGTCGCCGCGATCCTCGCGGGTGTCGCCACCCTGGCCGCCCTGCGGACCGCCGAACTGCGCCTGCCGCTCGGCCTGCTCGCGCTGCGCCTCGCCCAGCAGGCGGGTGTAATGCTCGGCGTGCTGCAGGAAGCTCTGCTCGGCCACGCGGTCGTTCGACAGCTGCGCATCGCGCGCAAGCGCCAGGTATTTCTCGATGATCTGCTGCGGGGTGCCGCGCACCTTGCCCTCGGGGCCCGAGCTGTCGAAGACCCGGTTGATGATATTGCCCAGCGACCGCGGGTTGCGGGACTTGTTGCGCGAACGGGATTTGGAAGATCTCATCGTGCCAATGTTCTGGTCCGGCGCCACGCGCCTGGATGCGGTTGGGGTCACCATCCTGCAAAGGGAAGGGCCTGAAAACCGGCCCGGGATTTCGCGGAACGTTCCTGCAGCAAGCTGTGCGGATGACCCGTGAGGGGCGTCATGCCCACATCACGCGGCCTGCTAATCATGCCAGCCGGGCCAAGGCAAGCAAAATCGCGCAGATTTTCGACATGATCCGCATGAAAAGCCGCCGTCAGGGCAAGAATTGCCCCATCACCACCCGATCGCGGCCATCCAGATCCTGCCGCAGCGCGATTTTGCCGAAACCCGCCGCCGCCATCAGCGCCGCGACCGCCGCGCCCTGCGTCGGCCCGATCTCGACCGCCAGCCAGCCCCCCGGCAGCAGATGCACCCCCGCCCCCGCGGCGATGGCGCGATAGGCACCCAGCCCGTCGCCCTCGTCGGTCAGGGCCGCCCGCGGCTCCCACTCGCGCACCTCGGGCGACAGTGCCGCCATCTCGTCCAGCGCGATATAGGGCGGGTTCGAGACGATCAGGCCGAAGCGCCCCTCGACCCCTGAAAACCAGTCCGAGCGCCAGAAATCCGCCGCAATTCCAAGCGCCTGCGCGTTCCCCCGCGCGACCGCCAGCGCGGCCTCGGACAGGTCCACGCCCAGGCCGCGGGTGCCCGGCCGTTCGGCCAGCAGCGACAGCAGGATCGCGCCGGTGCCGGTGCCCAGGTCCAGCACCGAATCCCACGGCAGCTCCAGCGCCGCCGCCACCAGGGTTTCGGTTTCCGGGCGCGGGTCCAGCGTGTCTTGGGTGACGCGGAAGCGGTGTTTCCAGAACTCGCGCCAGCCGAGGATCTGGCTGACCGGCTGCCGCGCGGCGCGCGCCTCGATCGCGGCGGCAAAGGCAGTCTGCGCGGGCGCCGGCATCGGATGCGACAATTCACCGCGCACCGAATGGCGCGGCACTCCCAGCGCAAAACCCAGCAGCGCCAGCGCATCGCCCGCCGCATCCGGCACCCCGGCCGCGGCCAGACGCCGCACCGCCTCGGCCAGCGCCTGGTGGCCGGTCTGGCTCACCCCTCGGCCTCGGCCAGCCGCGTGGCCTGGTCATGGGCGACCAGCGCGTCGATGATCTCGGACAGGTCGCCCTCGATCACCCGGTCCAGCGCGTAGAGCGTCAGGTTGATGCGGTGGTCCGTCACCCTGCCCTGCGGGAAATTATAGGTGCGGATGCGCTCGCTGCGGTCGCCGCTGCCGACCTGCGACTTGCGGTCGGCGGCGCGTTCGGCATCGGCTCGGTTGCGCTCCGCGTCGTAAAGCCGCGCGCGCAGCACCGCCATGGCATTGGCGCGGTTCTGGTGCTGCGATTTCTCGCTGCTGGTCACCACGATGCCGGTGGGCAAATGGGTGATCCGCACCGCAGAATCGGTGGTGTTGACGTGCTGCCCGCCCGCGCCCGAGGATCGCATGGTGTCGATGCGGATGTCGCTGGCGGGGATGTCGATGTCGACCTCGGCCGCCTCGGGCAGCACCGCGACGGTGGCGGCGCTGGTGTGGATGCGGCCGCCGGATTCGGTGTCGGGCACCCGCTGCACCCGATGCACGCCCGATTCGTATTTCAGCCGCGCGAACACGCCCTCGCCCGCGATATGGGCGACGGCTTCCTTGACCCCGCCCAGTTCCGAGGGCGCCAGTTCCAGCAGCCGGAAATCCCAGCCCTGCTGCTCGGCGTGGCGCTGATACATGCGCAGCAGGTCGCCGGCGAACAGCGCCGCCTCTTCGCCGCCGGTGCCGGGGCGGATTTCCAGGATCGCGGGGCGGGCGTCGGCGGCATCGCGGGGCAGCAGCGCCAGTCGCAGCGCCTGTTCCAGCTCGGGCAGGCGGGCGCGCAGCCGGGCAATTTCGTCCTCGGCCAGCTCGCGCATGTCGGGGTCGGACAGCATCGCCTGCGCCTCGGCCAGCCCCCCGGTTGCGGCGTGAAATTCGTTGATCTGGGCGACGACCGGGCCCAGCTCGGCATATTCGCGGCTGATGCGCGCGATCTCGTCGGCGGCCGGGCCGGCATTCAGCCGCGCCTCGAGATACTCGAAGCGGTTCACGATCTGGGCCAGGCGGTCGGCGGGAAACATGAGCGGCAAATAATCGCCACGCGGCGCCGCGGCAAGCCCGACCAATTTGATCCACATCAGTGACAGCCGCGTTAAGTGTTTGGATACTGTTGCCTGATAAGCGGTACCGACCCAAAGCAAAGGGAAGCAACATGAGTCCTCGTTCCGTCTTCTTACTCTCCACGGTCCTCGCATTTGCAGCGCCGGCCGCATTCGCGCAGGAAGCGGCGGATCCCACGGCCACCCCCGAGGCGGCGGTGGCCGAAGCCCCCGGCTCTCCCGATGCGGAGCTGCGCGCCGAGGCCGCAGAGTGGTTCCAGCCGATCCCCCGCGCCGCCGAGCTGCCCAGCGGGCGCCCGATGACGCAGCCGCGCATCGAACTGGGCAAGACCCTGTTCTTCGACCCGCGCATGTCGCTGTCGGGCGTGTTCTCGTGCCAGTCCTGCCACAACGTCGGCCTGGGCGGCACCGACATGCTGGAAACCTCGGTCGGCCACGGCTGGCAGCAGGGGCCGCGCAACTCGCCCACCATGCTGAACGCGGTGTTCAACGCCGCCCAGTTCTGGGACGGCCGTGCCGAGGACATGGCCGAACAGGCCAAGGGTCCGGTCCAGGCCGGGGTGGAGATGAACAACACCCCCGACAACCTGATCGAGACGCTGCAGTCCATGCCGGGCTATGTCGAGCTGTTCCAGGCCGCCTTCCCGGGTGAAGAGCAGCCGATCACCTTCGACAACTTCGCCCTGGCGATCGAGGCGTTCGAGGCGACGCTGATCACCCCCAACTCGGCCTTCGACCAATGGCTGATGGGCATCGACGGCGCCATGAACGAGCAGGAAAAGCGCGGGCTGCGCGCCTATATGGACGCCGGTTGCCAAAGCTGCCACGCGGGCGTGAACTTCGGCGGGCAGGAATACTATCCCTTCGGCCTGATCGAGGCGCCCGACGCGTCCGTCCGCCCGGAAGGCGACGTCGGCCGCTATCAGGTCACCCAGACCGAGGACGACCAGTATGTGTTCCGCGCCGCGCCGCTGCGCAACGTGGCGATGACCCCGCCCTATTTCCACTCGGGCGTGATCTGGGAGCTGGAGGATGCGGTGCGCATCATGTCCTCGGCGCAGCTGGGGACCGAGCTGACGGACGAGCAGGCCACGGACATCACGGCGTTCCTGGGCACGCTGACCGGCGAACAGCCGCAGATCGTGCACCCGATCCTGCCGGTCCGGGGCGAGACCACCCCGCGCCCGCAGCCGATCAGCCTGCCGGCCAACGCCCCGGCTGAATAAGGCAGCAAGGCCCCGGGCCGGGCAACCGGCCCCGCCTCCCACGCCGCACACCCTTGCAGGGAGGTGGTGCGAGAACGCACCCCGGGGGCTGCCGTCAGGCGGCCCCGATGGCCGTTGCGGAACGCATGGCGGCGAGGATCAGAAGACCGGCTGATTTGGGTGACCGGCAGCATCCGCATCAGCATCAAAAATCATCGCCGCCACACAACCGGGCACAACCGCCGGTCGGCAAGCTCAGCCCTTCCGCGCCTCGACCGCAATATTGATCTTCAGTTCGTCAGAGACCGCCGGGGCAAAGCCGCCCATGTTGAAGTCGCTGCGCAGGATGCTGCCCTCGATGTCGAAGCCGACCGCGGGCAGGTTGCTCATCGGGTTCACGCCGGCCTTGTTCAGCTCGACCTCCAGCTTCACCTCGCGCGTCACTCCGTTCAGCGTCAGCTCGCCGAAGACATCGGCCTCGTCCTCGTCCCGGACCTCGACGCGGGTCGAGCGGAAGGTCACGACGCTGTCGGGGGTAGCGGCAGTGACCAGCCCCTCGCCGTAGATATCCTTGTCCAGCGCCGGGGCGATGGTGCGTATCGCGCTCATCGGGAAACGCGCCTCGACGGTCGAGTTCGCGGGAGTTTCGGCGTCCAGGGTGATGCTGCCCTCAAGCCCGTTGACGAAGCCGTGGCTGGTCGAGAACCCCATGTGTTCATAGGAAAACACGATCTGGCTGTGCTCGGGGTCGAACTGATAGGTGCCGCCGATATCGCCCGGCTGGGCCGCGGCATCGGGGGCCGCCGCACCATCCGCGGGCGCGGCGGTATCCTGGGCAAGCCCCGGTCCTGCCAGCAGCGCGGCCAGGGCCAGGACGAAAAGCCGTGGTCTCATATCCATCTCCCTCTCATGGCCCTGCGGGTAAAAGGGGCCGGCAGGGCGACAACACTGCGCGCGGCCCCGGCGTTCCCGCGCCTGCGCCCGAATCACCTTGCGCCACGCGGCCCAGACCTTATAAGGCCCCATTCCTTTCCGCAGTTTTTGCGAAACCGGCGAAGCCTCTCGTGGCGGGGCGCGGAAAGGCTGACCCGCCTATGAAGCCCGCCCGAGACGAAAGGGATGCCATGCCGCTTTACGAGCATGTGCTGATCGCCCGCCAGGACCTGTCGAATGCGCAGGCCGAAGGGCTGATCGAACATTTCTCGACCGTGCTGGCCGACAACGGCGGCACCGTCAAGGACAGCGAATACTGGGGCGTGCGCACGCTCGCCTACAAGATCAACAAGAACCGCAAGGGGCATTACGCCTTCCTGCGCTCGGACGCGCCCTCGGCCGCCGTGCAGGAGATGGAGCGCCTGGCCCGTCTGCATGACGACGTGATGCGCGTGCTGACCATCCGCGTGGACGAGCACAAGGACGGCCCCTCGGTGCAGATGCAGCGCCGCGACGACCGCGACCGCGGCGATCGCGGTGACCGTGGCGACCGTGGTGATCGCGGCGACCGTCGGGAATCGCGCGGCGAGGATCGTGGTGACCGTGGCGACCGCGGTGATCGCGGCGACCGTGACCGCGCCCCCCGCAGCGACCGCTAAGAAAGGAACGACACCATGGCGACCAAACCGTTTTTCCGCCGCCGGAAGGTCGATCCGTTCGGGGGCGACAACGCCCCGGCGATCGACTACAAGGACACCCGCCTGCTGCAGCGCTACATCAGCGAACGCGGCAAGATCGTGCCGTCGCGCATCACTGCGGTCTCGGCCAAGAACCAGCGCAAGCTGGCGCAGGCGATCAAGCGCGCGCGCTTCCTTGCGCTGCTGCCTTACGCCGTGAAGTGAGGACCTGACCCATGCAAGTCATTCTGCTGGAACGCGTGGCCAAGCTGGGCCAGATGGGCGAGGTGGTGAAGGTCAAGGAGGGTTTCGCTCGCAACTACCTGCTGCCGCAGGGCAAGGCGCTGCGTGCCTCGGACGCCAACATCGCCGCCTTTGAGGCCCGCAAGGCCGAACTGGCCAGCCGCAACGACGAATCCCGCGCCGAGGCGCAGAAGATCGCCGAGACGCTGGACGGCAAGAGCTTCGTCATCATCCGCTCGGCCTCGGACGCCGGGGCGCTGTATGGCTCGGTGACGCCGCGCGACGTGGCCGATGCCGCCGGGGCCGAGGGCTTTGCCGTCGAGCGCCGCGCCGTGGTGCTGGCCGCGCCGATCAAGGATCTGGGGCTGCACGAGGTGACCATCCACCTGCACCCCGAGGTCGAGGTCAAGGTGACGCTGAACGTCGCCCGCTCGCCCGAAGAGGCCGAGCTGCAGGCCTCGGGCAAATCGATCCAGGAGCTGGCGGCCGAGGAAGACGCCGCCGCCGAGTTCGAGATCGCCGAGCTGTTCGACGACATCGGTTCGGCCGGCCGCGAGGACGACGAAGGCCCGCGCGGAGAGTAAGCGCCGCCCATGCCCCACCAATGCGACCGCGCCGGATTCCGGCGCGGTTTTCTTTTGTCGCGCGGGCCATGCGCGGGGCGGCTTGCGGGTGGGAACGATCCCGGGCAGCCGCGGGTTGAAGGGGCAAGGACCGGCCGCAACCGTGGCCCCAGCAAGGATTTCCCCATGGCCGACAACGATCATCTGCCGCAGAACACCCATATTCCCGCCGATCCCGGCCCCGGCGCCGCGCGGATGGACTCGCGCCGGATCCCGCCGCATGGCGATGTCTCGCCCAAGGGCGACCGAATCTGGCCGCGCCCCTCGATGACCGCCAAGGTGCTGGTCTATGGCGGCACGGCGCTGGCAGCGGCGGCGGCGACCGCGGCCGGGGTGCTGGCAGTGCGCAAGGTGGCGGATCTGGTGTCGGGCAACGAGGCGCTGGACCGCGAGGCCGACCGCGCCGCCGAACGCGCAGCCGAGCGGGCCCGCCAGCAGGTCTACAGCGCCGCCCGCGGCGGCAGCTCTGGCCACGCCCCCCGCTTTGCCATCATGCCCGACCCCGAGCGCGAGGAGATGCGCACTCGCGCCCGCACCCGGATGCGCGAGGATGCCGCGGCCCGCAATCGCCTGCGCGAACAGGCCCGGGCCGCCTCGGAGGCGCCCGGCAAGGCCCGGCCCCGCCGCCCGGCACCGCCGCGTCAGGGGCTGCTGGACGAGATCGAAAGCAATGCCCGCCGGGTGACCCGCACCATCGACGATGTGGTCGGCGCCGTGGGGGCAGCGGTGGCGGGGTTCCGTTCGGTCGCCGGGCAGGCCGACGGCCTGATGCGCGAGTTCGGAGGCGCAGCCGACCAGCTGCGCAGCTTTTTCGACCGCGGCCACGCCGGCGGCGATGCCCGGAAGCCCGCTCCGGGCGCGCCCTTTCGCCGCACCCCGGACCGCGGGGACGACGACGCGCAGGACGATCCCCGCGTTCACCGTCTGTGACAAGGGCCCGGCCGTAATGAGTGCCCGCGACGACATCATCGGCGCCTTCATGGGACCGCTGCCGGCGGACTGGCGCAGCCGGAAAGGGCTGCCGCCGCTGCCAGACGCGGACACCGCCCCAGAAACCGCCGCCAAGACCGCCGCAGCGAACCGCGCGCCGCCGCCCCGCATCCCGGGCGCCCCGCAAACCCCCTGGGAGCTGAGCCGCGAAAGCTGGCTGGCCATCGGCAAGCGGCTGATCCACGAGTTCGGCAGCGACCGGGTGACCTCGGTCGCGGGCGGGGTCACGTTCTTCGGGTTGCTGGCGCTGTTCCCGGCGATCACGGCGCTGGTCTCGATCTACGGGCTGCTGGCCGACCCCTCGACCATCGCCGGCAACCTCGAGATGCTGGACCGGGTGCTGCCGGAAAGCGCCATCGAGCTGATCGAGGGACAGGTCACCGCCATCGCCTCGGCCTCGAGCACTTCGCTGTCGATCGCGGGGACCGTGGCGATCCTGGTGGCGCTGTGGACCGCGAACGGCGGGATGAAGGCGCTGATCGAGGCAATGAACATCGCCTGGTTCGAAACCGAAAAGCGCGGCTTCATCCGGCTGAACCTGGTGTCGATGGCGATGACCCTGGGCGCGATCCTCAGCATCGTCGTCATGCTGGCGATGGTGGCGGTGCTGCCGATCCTGCTGAACACGGTGTTGGCCGGCGGCTGGGGCGAAACCGTCATGGGGCTGCTGCGCTGGCCGCTGCTGGTGGGGCTGCTGATCTTTGGACTGGCGGTGCTGTACCGTTTCGGCCCCAGCAAGGAGGATGCGGTCTGGCAGTGGATCTCGCCCGGGGCGCTGCTGGCCACCGCCGGGCTGCTGGTAGCCTCGGCGCTGTTTTCCTTCTACGTGTCGAACTTTGCCAATTACAACGAGACTTACGGCTCGCTGGGGGCGGCGGTGGTCACCATGATGTGGCTGTGGATCGCGGCGATCGTGGTGCTGGTCGGGGCAGAGCTGAACTCCGAGGTCGAGCGCCAGATCAAGATCGAGAACGGAGTGCCGCCCAAGGGCGACGAGGACCTGCGCAAGACGTGAAAGGGCCGCCCCCCGGGGGCGGCCCTTTCCGATCCGGCGTGGGCGAGACTCAGATCTCGTCCAGCGATTCCAGGGCCTTTTCCAGCTCTTCCTTGGTGACGGCGCGTTCGGTCACCTTGGCGCCGGCGACGATGTGGTCCACCACCTTATCCTCGAAGATCGGGGCGCGCAACTGCTGGCGAGCGGCCTCGTTCTGCTGGATGAACTCGAAGAAGGCGCGTTCCTGGCCGGGGAAGTTGCGGGCCTGGTTCAGCACCGCCTGGGTCATTTCCTGGTCGCTGACGGTGATCTCGGCCTTTTGTCCGACATCGGCCAGCAGCAGGCCCAGACGCACCCGGCGCTCGGCCAGTTTCTTGTGTTCCTCGGTCGGCTCGATGGCGCCGTGGTTGTGGCCGTGCTCTTCGGGGTGTTCCTCGTGCCACAGCTGGTGGGCGATCTGCGCGGCCTCGGCCTCGACCAGCGATTCCGGCAGTTCGAAGCTGACCAGCTCGTCCAGGCGGTCGAGCAGCGCGCGCTTGACCAGCGCCCGCGCGGCGCCCTTGTATTCGGCGCCGAGGCGGTCCGAGATCTGGGTCTTCAGCGCCTCGAGGCTTTCGGCGCCGAAGCGCTTGGCCAGCTCGTCGTCGATTTCAGCGGCTTTCGGCGACTTGACGGCGTGGACCTTGGTTTCAAACACCGCGTCCTTGCCCTTGAGATGGGGCGCGCCGTAATCCTCGGGGAAGGTGACGTTGACGTTGATCTCGTCGCCGGCCTTGGCGCCGATCAGCTGCTCTTCGAAGCCGGGGATGAACGAGCCCGAGCCCAGCACCAGCGGATAGCCCTCGGCGGTGCCGCCCTCGAACGCCTCGCCGTCGACCATGCCCTTGAAGTCGATGGTGACCTGGTCGCCCGACTGCGCGGCCTCGCCCTCGGCGCGGTCCTCGAAGTCCTGCGCGTTCTTGGCCAGGTTCTCCAGCGCCTCGGTGACGGCGGATTCCTCGGGCTCGACGGTCAGGCGCTCCAGCTCGACGCCGGACAGGTCGGTCTCGGGGATCTCGGGCAGCAGCTCGTAGGAGACGTTGACGACCACGTCGTCACCCTCTTTCCAGTCCTGGCCGTTTTCCATCTCGACCTTGGGCTGGGTGGCGGGGCGGACGTTGCCCTCGGCCATATGGGCATTGATCGCGTCGTCGATGGATTTCTGCATCGCGTCGCCCATGACCCGCTGGCCATAGGTCTTTTTCAGCAGCGCCATCGGCACCTTGCCCTTGCGGAACCCCTTCATCTCGATCTGGGGCTGGGCCTCGGCCAGCTGGCGGTCCACCTCGGCGGCAAGCTCGGCCGCCGGCAGGGTGAAGCGGTAGCCGCGCTTGAGACCTTGGTTCAGGGTTTCCGTGACCTGCATATCCGTTCCTTCGTTTCCATCCTGGTGCGGGTGGAGGGACTTGAACCCCCACGCCTTGCGGCGCCAGAACCTAAATCTGGTGCGTCTGCCAGTTCCGCCACACCCGCAATTCCTGCCCGGACGGGCCGAGGGGTCCGCCGGAAATCCGGGGCGTCTTAGCAAAGCCCGCCGCCGCACGCGAGGAGATTCTTGCGTCGGGCGCCGGACCGGGGCGCTGCCCCGGACCCCGGGATATTTGCGGACAGAAGAAGTCAGGCGCCCAGATCGCGCAGGACCGCGGGCAGCATATCGGGCAGGTCGTCGGCGATCAGCCCGGGGCCGAAGCGGCGGGCGGCGGCGGCGTGGAGGAAGGCGCCGGTCGCTGCGGCGTCGAGCGGCGCAAGGCCGCGGGCGAGCAGCCCGGCAATGATCCCCGACAGCACGTCGCCCGCCCCCGCCGTAGCCAGCCAGGGCACGTCGAAGGCCGAATGGATGCGCAGCTGCCCGTCGGGGGCGGCGATCACCGTGTCGGGGCCTTTCAGCAGCAGGGTGGCGCCCGAGCGGGCGGCAGCCTCGCGCGCGGCGTCGATGCGGGAATAGAGCGGGCCGTGGGGCGAGGTTTCGGCGAGTTTCGCGGCGAGGTCGGGGAAGACCCGCGCGAACTCACCCTGATGCGGGGTCAGGACGCAGGCCGGATGCAGCCCACCCGGGCCGCGCGCCGCCAGCGCGGTCACCGCGTCGGCATCGAGCACGCAGGGGCGTTCCGCCGCCAGCAGCGGGTCGAGCAGCATGGCCGCGCGCTCGACACCGCAGCCCGGTCCCAGCACGACGGCGGAGATGCGCGCATCCGCCAGCAGCGCCGCCAGCGCATCGGCATCGTCCACCCCGCGCCGCATCAGCGCGTCGGGCGGGCCGGAGTGCTCGATCAGCGCCGCGCGGGGCGGGCCCAGCGTCACCAGCCCCGCCCCCGCCCGCAGCGCCGCCCGCGCCGCCAGCCGGGCAGCGCCGCCGTGGCCGAAGCCGCCCGCCAGCACCAGCGCGTGGCCATGGGTGAACTTGTGGCCCCCGCCGGCGCGCGCCTTGTCCAGCGCGGCGGTGTCGTCCGGCGCGCGGCGGCTGTCGGGGATATCGAAGCCGGGGGCGACGGCGATCATCGGGGCGGCGGCAGCCTCGCGCCAGCGGCGCAGCCCGATGTCGGCGATGACCAGCTTACCGCAGCAGTCGGGGCCGCGCTCCAGCAGATGCCCGGGCTTGGGGCTGTCGAAGGCGACGGTCAGCCGGGCACGCAGCTCATCCGTGGCCGCTTCCCGCGGCCGGCCCAGGAATACGCCGCTGTCGAGGCAGAGCCCGCTGGGGCAGTCCACCGCCACCAGCTCGGCCGCCCCGTCCTGCCCCAGATGGGCAAGGATGGCGGCGATCTCGCCCTCGGGCGCGCGGGTCAGGCCGGTGCCGAAGATCGCATCCACGCAGAGATCGGAGGGCTCGGCGCGCAGCTGATCCAGCGTCAGGGGGGCGATGGCGCCGGTCGCGGCCCAGCGCTGCTTCATCAGCGCCGCATCCGGGCCGGGGGTATTGTCCATCCCCAGCACCCGCAGCCGCCAGCCCGCCTGCGCCAGATGCCGCGCCACCACATAGCCGTCGCCGCCGTTGTTGCCCGGACCGCACAGCACCAGCGCCCGCCCCGGGCGCGGCCAGCGCAGCCGGATCGCCCCGGCAACGGCAGCGCCCGCACGCTCCATCAGCTCGGCGCCGCTGACGGCGCCACTGGCCATGGCGGCGGCCTCGATCGCGCGCATCCGGGCGGTGGTCAGCACCTCGGCCCAGCCCATACGCAGGCTGCCTGTTTTCTGTGCAGATTGCCGCATCTACGGGCACCTTTCCGCCGGATTGCGCCGCAGGGGGACCATTCGGGCACCTCCGCATTTACCCCGGCCATCAAACCAGCCACCACGGCCCTGATGCAACCGCAACCATGGAGCCGCCGGATGAAAAAGATCGAGGCGATCATCAAGCCCTTCAAGCTGGACGACGTGAAGGAGGCGCTGCAGGACGCCGGGGTCCAGGGGTTGTCGGTGATCGAGGTCAAGGGGTTCGGCCGCCAGAAGGGCCACACCGAACTGTATCGCGGCGCCGAATATGTCGTGGACTTCCTGCCCAAGGTGAAGCTGGAGATGGTGCTGCCCGACGACATGGTGGATGCGGCGGTCGAGGCGATCATCGGCGCCGCCCGCACCGACAAGATCGGCGACGGCAAGATCTTCGTCTCGCCCGTCGAACAGGCGATCCGCATCCGCACCGGCGAGACCGGCGACGACGCGCTGTAAGCCAACCGAACCCGCCGCGAACCCGCGGCAAAGGAGACGACACACATGAAAACCGTCGCCGAAGTGCTGGAACTTCTGGCTTCCGAAGAAGTGGCCTATGTCGATGTCCGCTTCACCGACCCCCGCGGCCGGCTGCATCACGTCACGCTGGACGTGGATGTGGTCAACGAGGATTTCTTTGAGGACGGGCTGATGTTCGACGGCAGCTCGGTCGCCGGATGGAAATCGGTCGACCAGTCCGACATGAAGCTGATGCCCGACCCGGCCACCGCCTATCTGGACCCGTTCTACGCCGAAAAGACCCTGTGCCTGCATTGCACCGTGGCCGAGCCCGACACCGGAGAGCCCTATTCCCGCGACCCCCGCGGCACCGCCGTCAAGGCCGAGGCCTATCTGAAGGCCAGCGGCATCGGCGACGTGGCCTGGTTCGGCCCCGAGGCCGAGTTCTTCATCTTTGACGACGTGCGGTTTTCGGTCACCCCGCAGAAGGTCGGCTACCAGATCGACGCGGTGTCGGCCGCCTGGAACACCGACACGGAATACGAGATGGGCAACCAGGCGCATCGCGCGCCGCTCAAGGGCGGCTATGTGCCGGTGAACCCGATCGACGACGGCCAGGATATCCGCAGCGAGATGCTGTCCACGCTCAAGCGCATCGGCATCAAGGTGGACAAGCACCACCACGAGGTCGCCACCTGCCAGCACGAGCTGGGCACCGTCTTCGGCGGGCTGGTGGAACAGGCGGACAACCTGCAAAAGCAGAAATACGTCATCCACAACGTCGCCCATGCCTATGGCAAGACCGCGACCTTCATGCCCAAGCCGATGAAGGGCGACAACGGCTCGGGGATGCATGTGAACATGTCGATCTGGAGGGATGGCAAGCCGCTGTTTTCCGGCGACAAATATGCGGACCTGTCGCAAGAGGCGCTGTGGTTCATCGGCGGCATCCTGCGCCACGCCAAGGCGCTGAACGCGCTGACCAACCCCTCGACCAACAGCTACAAGCGGCTGATCCCGGGGTTCGAGGCGCCGGTGCTGCGGGCCTATTCGGCGCGCAACCGCTCGGGCGCGGTGCGGATTCCGTGGACCGAAAGCCCCAAGGCCAAGCGGGTCGAGGCGCGGTTCCCCGATCCCTCGGCCAACCCCTATCTGGCCTTTGCGGCGCTGCTGATGGCGGGGCTGGACGGGATCCGCAACAAGATCGACCCGGGCCCGGCCTCGGACAAGGACCTGTACGACCTGCCGCCGGAAGAGCTGGCCGGCATCCCCACGGTCTGCGGCAGCCTGCGCGAGGCGCTGGACGAGCTGGAAAAGGACATGGATTTCCTGCTGGCCGGCGACGTGTTCACCCGCGACCAGCTGGGCGCCTATATCCGGCTGAAGCGCGGCGAGGTCGAGGCCTTCGAGCAGACCCCGCATCCGATCGAATACGCGATGTATTACAGCTGCTGACGCTGTTTCGGCGGCAGCGCCGGACCGGGAGTTTTCCACCCTCGGACCCCGGGAGGATATTTGAGACCGCCCGAAGCCCCTGCCCCCGGTTGCCTCTGAGGCCGCCAAGGGGGTAAGCGGGCGGCGACAGTTTTCGAGAAGGTGAAGGCCATGATCCCGCGCTATTCCCGCCCCGAGATGGTGGCCATTTGGTCGCCGGACACCAAGTTCCGCATCTGGTACGAGATCGAGGCCCATGCCTGCGACGCGCAGGCCGATCTGGGCGTGATCCCGCGCGAGAACGCAGAGGCGGTGTGGAAAGCGAAGGATGTCACCTTCGACGTCGCCCGCATCGACGAGATCGAGGCGGTGACCAAGCACGACGTGATCGCCTTTCTGACCCATCTGGCCGAGCATGTGGGCAGTGAGCAGGCGCGCTTCGTCCACCAGGGGATGACCAGCTCGGACGTGCTGGACACCACGCTGAACGTGCAGCTGGTGCGCGCCGCCGACATCCTGCTGGCCGACATGGACCGGGTGCTGGCGGCGCTGAAGACCCGTGCATTCGAGCACAAGGATACGGTGCGCATCGGCCGCAGCCACGGCATCCACGCCGAACCCACCACCATGGGCCTGACCTTCGCCCGCTTCTACGCCGAGATGGCCCGGGGCCGCGAGCGGCTGGAGCGCGCCCGCGAGGAAGTCGCGACCGGCGCGATTTCCGGCGCGGTCGGCACGTTTGCCAACATCGACCCGGCGGTCGAGGACCATGTCTGCAAGATGATGGGGCTGCGCCCGGAACCGATCAGCACGCAGGTGATCCCGCGCGACCGCCACGCGATGTTCTTTGCCACGCTGGGGGTGATCGCCTCGAGCATGGAAAACATCGCCATCGAGATCCGCCACATGCAGCGCACCGAGGTGCTCGAGGCCGAGGAATATTTCAGCCCCGGCCAGAAGGGCAGCTCGGCCATGCCGCACAAGCGCAACCCGGTGCTGACCGAGAACCTGACCGGGCTGGCGCGGCTGGTGCGCATGGCGGTGGTGCCGGCGATGGAAAACGTGGCGCTGTGGCACGAACGCGACATCAGCCATTCCTCGGTCGAGCGCGCCATCGGGCCGGATGCGACGATCACGCTGGACTTTGCCCTGAACCGGCTGGCCGGGGTGATCGAGAAGCTGGTGATCTATCCCGACAACATGCTGGCCAACATGAACAAGTTCCGCGGGCTGGTGATGAGCCAGCGGGTGCTGCTGGCGCTGACCCAGGCCGGGGTGTCGCGTGAGGACGCCTATCGGCTGGTGCAGCGCAACGCCATGAAGGTCTGGGAACAGGGCGCCGATTTCCGCGAGGAACTGCTGGCCGACCCGGAAGTGACCGCGGCGCTGTCGCCCTCCGAGATCGAGGAGAAGTTCGACCTCGGCTATCACACCAAGCACGTCGACACGATCTTCCGCCGGGTGTTCGGCGAGGCCTGAGCCCGTTCACCGAAGCTTAAGGGTCCGCGTGCCAGATTGCCCTGACGGTGATTCGACGGGGGCGGGCATGATCAGGGCGACGCCGGGGCTGACGCCCCGGCAAAAGGCGGCGGTGGTGGTCCGGGTGGTGCTGGCCGACGGCGAGGGGCTGGACCTCTCGCAGCTGCCGGCCGAGTTGCAGGCGCTGCTGGCGCAGGAAATGTCGGTGATGGAGCTGGTGGACCGCGAGACCTGCGACCAGATCCTGACCGAGTTCTGCGACATGATCGAGGCGGTGGGGGTGACCTTTCCCGGCTCGATCGATGGGACGCTGGATTTCCTGGGCGCGCATCTGTCGCCCGACACCACCCTGCGGCTGCAGAAGCTGGCGGCGCTGAACGGCGCCGCCGACCCTTGGGACCGGATCGCCGCCCTGCCCCCCGCGCAACTGGCCGAGCTGGCCCGGACCGAGGCGGTCGAGGTCGCGGCGGTGATGTTCTCGCGCCTGCCGGTGGCAAGGGCGACGCAGGTGTTCGGACTGCTCGACGCCGGGCTGGCGCGGCGGATTGCCTATGCGATGTCGCTGACCGCGGGGATCGAGGCGCCGGCGCTGCGGCGAATCGGGCTGGCGCTGATGCGCGCGGTGGAATCGCTGCCGAAGCCGGCGATCGACGCGCAGCCGGTGGAAAAGCTGGGCGCACTGCTGAACCTGGCGCCCGCGCAGACCCGCGACACGGTGCTGGCCGGGCTCGACCAGGACGACGCCGCCTTTGCGGTGCAGGTGCGCCGGACCATCTTTACCTGGGCGAATATCCCGCGCCGGCTCGACCCCCGCGACATTCCCCGCGTCATGCGCGAGGTCGACGCCGCCACCATCGCCAAGGCCATGGCCGGGGCCACCGGCGACGATGCGCCCACGGTCGAGTTCCTGCTGGGCGGGCTCGGCTCTCGCCTAGCCGATTCGATGCGCGAGGAGATCGAGGCGGTGGGCAAGGTCTCGGCCCGCGATGCCGAGGCGGCCATGACCACCGTGGTCGCCGCGATCCGTGAGATGGAGCAGGCGGGCGAGCTGGTGCTGCTGACCGAGGCCGAGGAGGAGGAAGATGCGACCACGCCGCCGGGTGCCGGGTCCGAAGGGTGAGGATGGCGCCGTTTGGCGTGTGAAGGGCTGGGGTTCGGGCTGAGAATGGTCGCCGTTGGCCTGAAGATGGCCGCCGGTTGGGGTGTGGAGGGCCGTCGTTGGCGTGAAGATGGCTGCTGTGTCTCGCAGTGCCGGGCACGGGACCCCTCGGCCGCCCGAGTCCGAGCTGGCAGGCCCGGGTTTTGCTGACAAGGGGTCAGCACAAAGGGTGGGATCATCTGGCGGCCTCCCCCCCTGCCCGAGAAGGGCGCGGCCATGCGGGGCAGCCTCAGCGGCAGGCGGTATTGGCCAGCCACGGCGGTGGGATCACTTGCCAGCCGCAGCGGCGGGCGGCACCTCCACCGCAGCGGTGGGATCACTTGCCAGCCACGGCGGCGGACCACTTGCCAGCCGCGGCGGCGGGCGACTATTCCGGACCGCATTTCAGGCATGTTTTCAGGAACCGGGGCCGTCCCTAATGACCAACATGATCGCGGCCGTGCTGGCGCTGATGATCCTGGGGCTGTTCGCGCTGGACGCGCTGGTGCTGCACTGGAACCTGCCGCTGTTCCTGGGCCGGCAGATGCTGGTCTTCATCGAATGGGTCAGCTTCTGGCGCTGAGCCGCAGCATCGCGGGCCTTGCCGCGCTGCCGCAACCGCTCTGCCCAGCTTGCGCCGGAGATCGCACCGCCGACCGGGGCGACCACCGGCTTTTCTGGAAGCTCACAGCTCTCCCGACCGGATCGCGCCGTTCTCCCACGAACTGCACGGCGTCAGCCGGGACGACGCGCTGGCCGCGCTGGACAAGCTGTTCAAAGCCAAGTTCGCCCCCCCCCCGCGTCGCCGCGATCATCGACGAGCCGGTGCCGATCAAGCCCCCGGCCCATGGACCAACGACCCGCCACCCAACACAGCTGCCCGCTGCTGCGCCCTGCTGCGGCAACCACGCAACCGAATCCTCACCCGGTCCCGCACCGCCCCGGCGCATGGACCGACGTCCCGCCACCCGACACAGCTGCCCGCTGCGCCCCTGCTGCGGCAACCATGCGACCGACTCTCCACCCGGCCCCACCGCCCCCAGCAGAAGGACCCGTCAGTCCACCGGACCCGCCAACCGGGCCGTGTCGGCGCGCAGAGAGGCCCCCTTTCGGCGGCATTTCGCGCGGCTGATTGCAATCCCCCGCCATATTGGGCATTGCCTTGCGCGCGGAGACCTGCGGTTGGAGAGGACTAACATGGCTGTCAAGGTAGCTATCAACGGCTTTGGCCGGATCGGGCGCAACGTTCTCCGGGCGATCATCGAATCAGGCCGGACCGACATCGAGGTCGTGGCGATCAACGATCTTGGCCCGGTGGAAACCAACGCGCATCTGCTGCGCTACGATTCGGTGCATGGGCGCTTCCCGGCCGAGGTCAAGGTTGCGGGCGACACCATCGACGTGGGCCGCGGCCCGATCAAGGTCTCGGCCGAACGCAACCCGGCCGACCTGCCCTGGGGCCATGTCGACGTGGTGATGGAATGCACCGGCATCTTCACCAGCCGCGACAAGGCGCAGGCGCATCTGCAGAACGGCGCCAAGCGGGTGCTGATCTCGGCCCCCGGCGACAATTCCGACAAGACCATCGTCTATGGCGTCAACCACGACACGCTGACCGCCGAGGATGTCATCGTCTCGAACGCGTCCTGCACCACGAACTGCCTGTCGCCGGTCGCCAAGGTGCTGAACGACACCGTGGGGATCACCCGCGGCTTCATGACCACCATCCACAGCTATACCGGCGACCAGCCGACGCTGGACACGATGCACAAGGACCTGTACCGCGCCCGCGCCGCGGCGCTGTCGATGATCCCGACCTCGACCGGCGCCGCCAAGGCGGTGGGGCTGGTGCTGCCCGAACTCAAGGGCAAGCTGGACGGGGTGGCGATCCGGGTGCCGACGCCGAACGTCTCGGTCGTGGACCTGACGTTTGAGGCCGCGCGCGACACCTCGGTCGAGGAAATCAACAACGCGATCCGCGCCGCGGCCGACGGCCCGCTCAAGGGCATCCTCGGCTATACCGACCAGCCGCTGGTCTCGATCGACTTCAACCACGACCCGCATTCCTCGGTCTTCCACATGGACCAGACCAAGGTGATGGAAGGCCGGCTGGTCCGCATCCTGACCTGGTACGACAACGAATGGGGCTTCTCGAACCGCATGTCGGACACCGCGGTGGCGATGGGCAAGCTGATCTGAGCGGCACCCCCGGAATGACGAAAGGCCCGGCTTTTGCCGGGCCTTTTCGTTTCACGCGCAGGGTTTCACTTGCCCGACGAGGACAGCCGGCGCGCGTTGGCCCTGGTGCGCTGCCCATAGGGCCGCAGCGCCGCGCTGAGGATCTGGTCCGCCCGCCGCCCCTTGGCCGCCGAGCGGAACGCCGCCGACAGGGATTCGCGATAGGCGTCGCTTTTTTCCGTCACCATCCGCAGATTCTCGCTGGGCCGATGCGGCACCATTCCCAGCAGCCCCGCGGTGCGCATGGTGATCACGAACTGCGCCTCGATTCCCATGCGACACAGATCGCCCATCAGCCGCAGCGGCAGGGCAGGTGGAAACTGAAAGCCGTTCATCTTCTCATTCCTTTTCGCAGACTCTGCGATCACTGCCGGTATTGCTGCGCCCGGCGGCGGAAAAATGCCAGATATATTTCCGGCCACCCCGCTGCTGAGGGCGGTTCCGGCATCGCGTCCCCACTGGATAACGCCGCGCGCTTCGGTATAGACCCGGGGCCATGAACACAAAGCTGCGCATCCGCCGCCCCGACGACTGGCATCTGCATCTTCGCGACCGGGAAATGCTGGCCGCGGTGGCACCGTGGTCCGCCGGGCTGGGCCGCGCGATCATCATGCCGAACCTGGTGCCACCGGTGGTGACCGGGGCCGAGGCCGCAGCCTATCGCGACCGCATCCTGGCGGCGCTGCCGGAAAATGTGACGTTGCGTCCCTTGATGACGCTGTATCTAACCGAGGCCACCGATCCGGCCGACGTGCTGGCCGCCCACGCGCAGGGAATCATCGCCGCGGTCAAGCTGTATCCGGCCGGCGCCACCACCAACTCGGCCAGCGGGGTGCGCGATTTCGACCGCGTGCGCCCGGTGCTCGAGGCGATGGCCGGGGCCGGGATTCCGCTGTGCGTGCATGGCGAGGTGACCGACCCAGAGGTCGACATCTTCGACCGCGAGGCCGTGTTCATCGACCGCGTGCTGGACCCGGTCCGCCGCACCACCCCCGGGCTGCGGGTGGTGATGGAACACGTCACCACCGCCGACGGCGTGGCCTATGTGCGCGCGGGCGACGACATCGGCGCCACGATCACCACCCATCATCTGGTGATCAACCGCAACCATATCCTCGTCGGCGGCATCCGCCCGCATTACTACTGCCTGCCGGTCGCCAAGCGCGAAAACCACCGGCTGGCGCTGGTCGAGGCCGCGACCTCGGGCGATCCGCGCTTCTTCACCGGCACCGACAGCGCGCCGCACCCCGACCGCGCCAAGGAAAGCGCCTGCGGCTGCGCCGGCTGCTTCACCGCCCCGAACTGGCTGCAGATCTGCGCGCATGTGTTCGAGCAGGCGGGCGCGCTGGACCGGCTGGAGGGGTTCACCAGCCTGCACGGCGCCGCGTTCTACGGGCTGGACCCGAACCCGGACCACATCAGCCTGGTCCGCCGCGACCAACCGGCGCGCTGGCCCGAGCGCATCACCGCCGGCGGCGAGACCGTCACCGTCTTCGACCCCGGCTTTCCGGTCCACTGGCATATCGAGGACGACGCATGAGCCTGAGCTTTCCCACCGCCGAGGAGATGGCGCGGCTGTCCGCGCGGATGCTGCTGGAAATCAAGGCGGTGCATTTCTCGGCCGAACCCTTCACCTATGCCTCGGGGCTGAAGGGGCCGACCTATATCGACTGCCGCAAGCTGATCTCGCACCCGCGCATCCGCGGCACGCTGATGGATTTCATGGCCGCGACCGTCTGCCGCAATGCCGGGTTCGAGGCGTTCGACAACATCGCCGGGGGCGAGACCGCGGGCATCCCCTTTGCCGCCATGGTGGCTGAGCGGCTGGGCCTGCCGATGAGTTATGTGCGCAAGAAACCCAAGGGCTACGGCCGCAACGCCCGGATCGAGGGCGAGATGCGCGAGGGGCAGCGGGTGCTGCTGGTCGAGGACCTGACCACCGACGGCGGCTCGAAACTGTCCTTCGTCGATGCGATCCGCGAGACCGGAGCAAGCTGCGCCCACACGGCGGTGATCTTCTACTACGGAATCTTCCCGGAAACCACGCAGCGGCTGGCCGATCACGGCGTCGCGCTGCATCACCTGTGCACCTGGTGGGACGTGCTGGCCGAGGCCAAGGCGCAGGGCTCGTTCGACGCAGCCACCATCGCCGAGGTCGAGGCGTTCCTGCACGATCCCCGCGGCTGGCAGGCGGCGCATCCGTAGGACCGGCCGCTGCGAGGGCGCGGTCGGACGGGGGCTGTCTGCCCCCGCGCGGCCCTTGGCCGCGGGCTCTGCCCCTGGCTCACTGAAAACGGTCCACCGGACCGTTTTCCGGGCGTTCGCCAGCCCCGAGGATACTTGAAACCGCCCGAAGGGGCGCGGGCCCTCCACAGCCTGCCCACAGCTTATCCACAGGGTTGTGCAGCCGTAGACCGCCGCGCGCAGTCGTGGGATAAGATGGGCTCATTCGAATCGGGGACATGAGATGACCGAGCTTCGCGCGCTCGAACCACGCCGCATGGCGTCGGCCGAGGATTCCGATACGCCCGCCGTGCCGTTTTCCATCGAGGCCGAGCAGCAGCTGCTGGGCGCGCTGCTGACCAACAACGACGTCTATGATTCGATCTCGCGGCTGATCAAGCCGGACCATTTCTACGACCCGGTGCACCGCCGCATCTTCGAGCTGTGCGCCGAGCGCATCGTGCGCAACGCGCTGGCCAGCCCGGTGACGATCAAGGCGTTCATGGAACATGACGCCGGGCTGCGCGATCTGGGCGGGCCCGCCTATCTGGCGCGGCTGGCGGGGGCGGCGGTGTCGGCCTTTGCGGCGCGCGATTACGCAAGGATGATCCGCGAGTTCGCCCTGCGGCGCGAGCTGATCGGGCTGGGCCACGAGATCGCCGCCCGCGCCGCCACGATGACCGTGGAGGACGACGCCGAAGAGCAGATCAAGACCGCCGAGCAGACGCTGTACAAGCTGGCCGAGCAGGGCGTGGCCGAGCGCGGCTTCCAGTCCTTCCTGCAGGCGGTGACCGGGGCGGTCGACAACGCCAACGCCGCCTATCAGCGCGGCGGCAAGCTGTCGGGGATTTCCACCGGCCTGTCGGACCTGGACCACAAGCTGGGCGGGCTGAACAAGTCGGACCTGCTGATTCTGGCCGGACGCCCCTCGATGGGCAAGACCTCGCTGGCGACCAACATCGCCTTCAACGTCGCCAAGGCGCACAAGATGGGCGAGCTGCCCGACGGCAGCCGCGGCACGGTCGAGGGCGGCATCGTCGGGTTCTTTTCGCTGGAAATGTCCGCCGACCAGCTGGCCGCACGGATCCTGTCCGAGGCCGCCGAGGTCCCCAGCGAGATGATCCGCCGCGGCGAGCTGACCGAGGACGAGTTCCGCCGCTTTGTCGAGGCCGCGAACGCGCTGCAGAACTGCCCGCTTTACATCGACGACACCCCGGCGCTGCCGATCAACCAGCTGGCCGCGCGGGCCCGCAAGCTCAAGCGCACCGTGGGGCTGGACCTGCTGATCGTCGACTATCTGCAGCTGCTGCGCGCCGCTACCGCCAAGGACAGCCGCGTCAACGAGGTCAGCGAGATCACCCAGGGGCTCAAGGCCGTCGCCAAGGAGCTGAACATCCCCGTCATCGCGCTCAGCCAGCTGTCGCGGCAGGTGGAAAGCCGCGAGGACAAGCGCCCGCAGCTGTCCGACCTGCGCGAATCGGGCAGTATCGAACAGGACGCCGATATCGTGATGTTCGTGTTCCGCGAGGAATATTACCGCGAGCGCGAAAAGCCCTCGGACCACGACCTGGACAAGATGGCCACTTGGCAGCAGCTGATGGAGCAGGTGCACGGCAAGGCCGAGGTCATCATCGGCAAGCAGCGCCACGGCCCCATCGGCACCGTCGAGCTGAGCTTCGAGGGCCGCTTCACCCGCTTTGGCAACCTTGAACGGCACCACGTCCAGCAATGGGGCTGAACCTTCCCGTCCCTGCGGTGACCATCGGGCTGCTGCTGGCGTCGAACCTGTTCATGACCCTGGCCTGGTACGGGCATCTGAAGTTCAAGACCGCGCCCTTGCTGAGCGTCATTCTGATCAGCTGGGGCATCGCGTTCTTCGAGTATGTTTTGCAGGTTCCTGCAAACCGCATCGGCCATGGGCATTTTTCCGCCGCACAACTGAAGACCATTCAGGAGGTCATCAGCCTGACCGTCTTTGCCGGATTCTCGTGGCTGTATCTGGGCGAGAAACTGGGCTGGCAGCATGGCGTCGGCTTTGTCCTGATCTGCGCCGGCGCTTGGTTCGTGTTCCACGACTGGGGGTGAACGGTGCGTGCGGAGCACGCACCCTACCTCGCCCGCGCCCGGTTGGGTGCGTGGTTCCCACGGACCATTGCGCCGGGCTTTCCCGGCAATCGCTTCCCCCCGCCCGCATTGCTGCAATGCAGCAAGCGCATGGCTGCCCTGCGCCTGCTGGGCTTGCCAAACCCGGGTTTGCAAAGCCTATGCAGGGTTTGCAAGCGAACCGGAGGAGGAACCGATGGCCAGCCACAAGATCTACGCCGGCGCCTCGCTGCGCGAGACCCGCAACCGCCACGGGCTGACCCAGCGGGTGTTCGCCGACCGGCTGGGGGTGTCGCTGCCCTATCTCAGCCAGATGGAGAACAACCACCGCCCGGTTTCGGCCGGGGTGCTGCTGAAGCTGGCGTCCGAGTTCGCGGTGGACGTGGGCGCGATGGCGGCGGGGGACGCCGACCGCATGGTGGTGGACCTGGCCGAGGCGCTGGCCGATCCGCTGTTCGACGGCACGCCCTCGCTGGCCGATCTGCGGCTGGCGGCCTCGAACACGCCGGGGCTGGTACGCTCGTTCCTGGATCTTTACCGCGCCCATCGTGCCGGGCAGGACCGACTGGCGGCGCTGGACGAGGCCTTCGGCGCCACCGGCCAGAACGCCGCCTGCTCGCCCTGGGAAGAGGTGCGCGATTTCTTCCACTACTGCGACAACTACATCGACGCCGTGGACCGCGCGGCCGAGCGTTTCGCCTGCCCCGAGGGCAAGCGCGCCGAGCCGATGGCGCGGGCGCTGGCGGCGCTGGCCACCCGCGGCATCACCGTGCAGTCGGCCGAGCTGCCGCCGGGCTCGGTATTCCTGCGCGACGGCAATGTGGTGACGCTGAACACGCTGACCGACCGCTCGACGCAGGTGTTCCAGCTGTTCAACCTGGTGGCGCGCGAGACCCGCGCTGACCTGCTGGAGGCGACGCTGGACCTGGCGCGGTTCCGCAGCGAGGCCGCCCGCGACATCGCACGGCTGGGGCTGGCCAATTACTTCGCCGGCGCCGCGCTGCTGCCCTATCGCGCCTTTCTGGCCGCCGCCCGGGCCGAGCGCCACGACCTGGAACGGCTGGCGCATCTGTTCGGCGCCTCGCTGGAACAGGTGGCGCATCGGCTGTCGACGCTGCAACGCTCGGGCGACCGCGGCATCCCGTTCTTTTTCGTGCGCGTCGACCAGGCCGGCACCATCACCAAGCGCCACTCCGCCACAAGGCTGCAATTCGCCCGCTTCGGCGGCGCCTGCCCGCTGTGGAACGTGCATCGCGCCTTTGAAACCCCGGGCCAGTTCCTGCGGCAGTTGGCGCAGACCCCGGACGGGGTGCGCTATCTGTGCCTGTCGCGCGAGGTGGCCAAGCCCGGCGGCTCGTTCCGCGCGCCGGTGCGCCGCTTTGCCATCTGCCTGGGCTGCGAGATCACCCACGCCCGCGCGCTGACCTATGCCGACGACATGGATGTGTCGAACCCCGCCGGATACGAGCAGATCGGGGTCAGCTGCCGCATCTGTCCGCGGCAGGATTGCCACCAGCGCTCGGTGCCGCCGATCGACCGCGAGGTGACGATTCCCGCCGACCGCGCGGGCCCCCTGCCCTACGCCATCGCCTGAGCCGCAAGACGGTTTTTCCGCAGCGGCGGGTTTCCGCGCGATTCGGTTCCATCCGGCGAGCGGTTTTGGCGCATTTCCGCCTATGCCCCTTCACGAAAATTTCGACCGTTGCATCGTTGTCACGGTTTCCTCTACGAAAACGCCAGCTGCGGGGCGCTGCCCTTGGATAACGAGATTGGATCGCCCTGCATGACCGGACCAGATCAGCCAAGCACCGCCGCAACCGCAGGTCAGGCAGGCTTCCGCCCCTTGTTGCGCCGGTTCGGCATGGTGGTGGTGACGGGCTGGGCGATGGTCGCGACCTCGATCCTGGCGCTGGATGCGCTGGGGGTTTCGGGCGCCGGGCCGCAGGCCGCGGCGACCACCGCCACCCAGCAGCAGCTGGCCGAGCTGATCGCCCAGCGCGACGCCCGGGCGGCCGAGGCCGCCTCGGCGCAAAGCCGGTTTACCGCCGCGCTGGACCAGCTTTCCGCGATGCAGACGCAGCTGCTTACCTCAGAGGAAAAGCGCCGCGAACTGGAAAGCGGCATCGGCGCGATCCAGGCCTCGCTGCATGATGCGCTGGCCCGCAACGCGGACGCCGACCGCCGGCTGGCCGCGGCAGACACCCAAGCCCCCGGTTCGGACGAGGATCTGTCGGTGGCGCTGGACATCCTGTCGGGCGAGCTGGAAACCATCGCCGCCCGTAGCGCCGAGGCCGACCAGCGCGCGACCGAAGCCGTCCGCACTGCCGAGGCGCTGGAGCTGGAGCGTGACGAGATCCTGCGCCGCAACGAGGAAATCTTTGCCCAGCTCGAGGCCGCGGTCGAACAGTCGGTCAAGCCGCTGGACGACATGATCAAGAAGGTCGGCGTCGACAGCGACCGGCTGCTGGCCACGGTCCGCAAGGGCTACGGCGGCACCGGCGGGCCGCTGACCCCCATGGGCTATTCGACCC
Organism: Paracoccus sp. SJTW-4; assembly: GCF_047716885.1. Taxonomy (NCBI): domain Bacteria; kingdom Pseudomonadati; phylum Pseudomonadota; class Alphaproteobacteria; order Rhodobacterales; family Paracoccaceae; genus Paracoccus; species Paracoccus sp. SJTW-4. The sequence goes on from NZ_CP136681.1 coordinate 1,523,615, forward strand.
GCGGCAACGCCGCGATCACCGAGAACGAGGCCCGCGCGCAAGAGGTCATGGTCTCGCTGGGCAAGTTCGACAACTACCGCATCGCAGTCAGCAAGCTGCCGCTGGCGATGCCGGTGAAATCGGCCTTCCGCTTCAGCTCGCATTACGGCGCCCGCTGGGGGCGGCAGCATCAGGGCATCGACATGGCCGCGCCGGTCGGCACCCCGGTCTTTGCCACCGGCGACGGGGTGGTGGTGTTCGCCGGCTGGCAGCGCGGCTACGGCAACCTCATCAAGATCAAGCACGAGCTGGGCACCGAGACCCGTTACGCGCATCTTTCGAAAATCCGCGTGAAACAGGGCCAGAGAGTCTCGCGCAACACGCTTATCGGTGATATTGGCAATACCGGCCGATCGACCGGTCCGCATCTGCACTACGAAGTGCGTGTGGACGGGAAGGCCGTGAACCCCATGAGCTTTATCAAGGCCGCACAGAATGTTTTCTAAGACTCGCGTCACTGAACCCGGACCCCGCGCCCAGACCCCCGAGGCAGAGCTGGGCCGCCCCGTCATCGACACGCCCGCAGATTACGCGCCGCAGCCGGCGCGCACCCGCTCGGGCCCGTCGGTCCTGTCCAGCGACCTGACCGTCACCGGCAACATCACCACCCAGGGCGATGTGCAGATCGAGGGCACGGTCGAGGGCGACATCCGCGCCCATCAGCTGACCGTGGGCGACAGCGCCACCATCCGCGGCGAGATCGTCGCCGACGAGATCATCGTCAACGGCCGCGTGGTCGGCCGGGTCCGCGGGCTCAAGGTGCGCCTGTCGGCCACCGCGCGGGTCGAGGGCGACATCGTCCACAAGACCATCGCCATCGAATCGGGTGCGCATTTCGAGGGCTCGGTCCAGCGCCAGGAAGATCCGCTGGGCAATGGCGTGACCCCGAAGCTGGCCCCCCCGGCCGCATCCAAGGTCGACGTGGACGCCTGATCCGGGCGACCGCGGCAGTTACGGACGGGCGCCTTGGTGGCGCCCGTTTTCAGTTCAGCCAGTCAGTTCAGCCAGCCGGGGTCGGCGGTGGCCTCGGCCTCGTCCTCGTCGGGCAGCAGGTGGCGGTACATGTGCCAGCTGGCATGGCCCAGCACCGGCAGCGCCACGAACAGCCCCAGGAACAGCGGCAGGATTCCCGCGAACAGGATCGCCGCGATCACCAGCGCCCACAGGGCGGCCACCAGCGGGTTGGCGGTCACCGCCCCGATGCTGGCGATGATCGCCGAGATGAAATCCACCTCGCGGTCGAGCAGCAGCGGCAGGCCGGCAGCGGTCATCGCAAACAGCGCCGCCGCGAAACCGGCGCCGATGGCGGTGCCGACCGCCAGCATCACCAGCCCCCGCCCCTGCAACAGCAGCTCGGGCGAGCTGGTGATGTTGGTCAGCGACTGCACCCCCATGAACATGGCAAAGATGGTGTGGGCGACGAAGACCCAGAACATGAACATCAGCAGGATCACCATCGCCATCGAGGGCACCTGCCGGTCCTTCTGCGCAAAGACCACGCCCAGCACCCCGGGCCAGTCCAGCGGCAGCCCCGATTCGATGCGGCGGCTGACCTCGTAAAGACCGACGGCGGCAAAGGGGGCGATCAGCGGAAAGCCGACGACAAAGGGGATCAGCCACCATTCCTGCCCCATGGCCAGCGCCACCGCGGCCAGCACCAGCCCGCCCAGCACATAAAACAGGGAAAAGAACAGCCCAAAGGCCGGGGCGGTGCGGAAATCCCGCCAGCCGGCCCGCAGCGAATCGGTGATGGCGTCAAGCCCGATCAGCGCCGGGTCGGGGATCGGGTCGGGGGTGATGTCCTGCCGGACCGCGGCGGGGCGATAGGGCCGGTCGGGGATGCCCGGCGCGGGGTCCGGTGCCGGGTCGGGCAGCGGCGGGCGCGTGGGGTCGGGAATCGGCCGCGGGTCCGGGAGATCGCTCATCCGGGTTTCACTCCATTGCCGTTGAGGAACTTGCCCTCAAGCGCGGCGCGGACCGGGGGGGTCACGAACTTGGACACGTCGCCGCCCAGCCGGGCGATTTCCTTGACCAGCTTGGAGGCGATCGCCTGCCGCCGCGCGTCGGCCATCAGGAACACGGTTTCCACGCTGGCATCCAGGGCCCGGTTCATGCCGACCATCTGGAACTCGTACTCGAAATCCGTCACCGCCCGCAGGCCGCGCACGATCACCCTTGCGCCCACGTCGCGGGCGCAGTCGATCAGCAGGTTCTCGAACGGATGGACGACGATCTCGACCTCGCAGGCGCGGGTGATCTCGGCGCATTCGGCCTCGACCATGGCGACGCGCTGTTCCAGCGTGAACAGCGGCCCCTTGTCGCGGTTGATCGCCACCCCGATCACCAGCCGGTCCACCAGCGTCGTCGCCCGCTGGATGATATCGACATGGCCAAGCGTGATCGGGTCGAAGGTGCCGGGATAAAGGCCGATGCGCATGGGATTGCTCCGTTTCACGGTTGCGTCATCCTGCAAAATCGTAAGCAACCGCATTTTGCAAGCGCCGCGGCGCAGCAATCTGCAATCAGTTACCCATGATCATCCCGGTCAGCGCCTCTTGTTCCGCCGCCAGCTCCTTGAGCCGCGCGAACACCACGTCGCCGATCGAGATCACCCCCAGCATCTTGCCGTGGTCGTCGACCACCGGCACGTGCCGGAACCGGCCCTTGGTCATCCGTTCCAGCACGGTCAGCGCATCGTCGCCGCAGACGCAGGTGCTGACATTGCGGGTCATCAACTCGCTGGCCTTGCGGTTCAGCACCACGCCGCCGTCGCGGCCCAGTTCGCGCACGATGTCGCGTTCCGACAGGATCCCGTCGGGGGTCTTGCCGTCCGACGAGACCAGCACCGCCCCGATCCGGCGCTCGGACAGCAGCCGGGTCGCCTCGGCCACGGGGGTGTCGGGCGCGATCATCACGATCTCGTCCGGCCCGGCTTTCATGGCAAGGATCTGCTTCACGATCATGGCGCACCCCTTTTGCGGTCGTTTCACCATCCAGCGTTGCTGCGGCGCGTCGTTTCGTCAAGGGTGCGCATCATCTTGCGCCTGCACCTGCGCTTCCAGCCGCGCAACCTCGCGCCGCAGCCCGGCGGCAACCTCTTCGGCCAGCCGCGCCAGCCGGCCCGAGCGCAGGTCGTCCCCCGGCCGCAGCAGCCAGAACGACCGGCGCAGCGAAATGTCGTCCGCCAGCACCCTCCGCACCCCCGGCGCAAAGGGGATGGCGAAATCATGGACGATACCCAGCCCCGCCCCCGCCCGGATCGCCTGCAGCTGCACGCTGACCGAGTTCGAGGTCAGCGCCGCATGGTCGGCGCCGGTCTCGGCCAGATAGTCGAGCTCGCGGTCAAAGATCATGTCGGGGATATAGCCGATCATGCTGTGCCCGCGCAGGTCGGCGCGGCTGCGAATCGGCGGGTGGCGGCACAGATAGTCCTGATGCCCGGCCAGGTGCAGGTGATAATCGGCGATCTTCTGCACGGTGGCGCGGCCGGTGCGGGGGCGGCTGACGGCGATGGCCATGTCGGCCTCGCGCCGGGACAGGTTGAAGACGCGCGGCAGTGCCACGATCTGGATTTCCAGCCCCGGGTGGTCGCGCATCATCCGCGCGGCCAGCTGCGGCAGCAGATAATTGGCGCAGCCGTCGGGGGCACCGATGCGCAGCTGCCCGGTCAGCCCGGCGCGGGTCAGCGCCTCGCCGGCGGCATGGGCGGCAGCCTCGGCGGCCTCGGCGTGGGGGATCAGGGCGGTGCCCTCGGGGGTCAGCGCATAGCCCTGGGGGGTCTTGGCGAACAGCGCCCGGCCCAGCGCGGTTTCCAGCCGCGCCACCCGCCGCCCCATGGTCGAGGCATCCATCCCCAGCCGCCGCCCGGCCCGCGACAAAGATTCCTCGCGCGCGACGGCCAGGAAGATGCGCAAATCGTCCCAGTCCATCCGCGCCACCTCTTGCAAAAATGCAAAACCGTTTGGCCGGATCGTCGCTTTACGCCTGCGTTTGCGCAAGGGTAATCTGCGCCCGCAATCAGGGGAGATCCGTCATGCGTTCCGTTCACCACTGGATCGACGGCAAGGAAGCGCCCGGCAAATCCGGCCGCACCGCCGATGTCTACAACCCGGCCACCGGCGAGGTTCAGGCCAAGGTCGACCTGGCCAGCAAGGCCGAAATGGACGCCGCCATCGCCCGCGCCGCCGAGGCGCAGGTCGGCTGGGGCGCCACCAACCCGCAGCGCCGCGCGCGGGTGATGATGAAGATGGTCGACCTGCTGAACCGCGACATGGACAAGATGGCCGAGGTGCTGTCGTCCGAGCACGGCAAGACCTTCCCCGACGCCAAGGGCGACATCCAGCGCGGGCTCGAGGTGATCGAGTATTCGATCGGCGCGCCGCAGCTGCTCAAGGGCGAGTTCATCGACGGCGCCGGCCCCGGCATCGACATGTATTCGATGCGCCAGCCGCTGGGCGTGGTCGCGGCGATCACCCCGTTCAACTTCCCCGCCATGATCCCGCTGTGGAAACTGGGGCCGGCGCTGGCCTCGGGCAACGCGGTGATCCTGAAGCCGTCCGAGCGTGACCCCACCGTGCCGAACATGATCGCGGCGCTGTTCAAGGAAGCCGGGCTGCCCGACGGCGTGCTGCAGGTCGTCCACGGCGACAAGGAAGCGGTGGATGCGATCCTCGATTCCGAAGTGATCCAGGCGGTGGGCTTTGTCGGCTCGACCCCGATCGCGCAATATATCTATGAACGCGCCGCGGCGACCGGCAAGCGCGCCCAGTGCTTCGGCGGGGCCAAGAACCACGCCATCATCATGCCCGACGCCGATCTGGACCAGGCCGCCGACGCGCTGGTCGGCGCGGCCTATGGCGCGGCCGGCGAACGCTGCATGGCGCTGTCGGTCGCGGTGCCGGTGGGCGAGGAAACCGCCGACCGGCTGATCGAAAAGCTGGTGCCGCGCATCGAAAAGCTGAAGGTCGGCCCCCATACCGCCGGTGACGACGTGGACTTTGGCCCGGTGGTGACCGCCGCCGCCAAGAAGAACATCCTGCGGCTGGTGGAAACCGGCGTCGAGCAGGGCGCCAAGCTGGTGGTGGACGGCCGCAACTTCAGCCTGCAGGGCTATGAGGACGGTTTCTTTGTCGGTCCGTCGCTGTTCGACCACGCCACCCCCGACATGGACATCTACAAGACCGAGATCTTCGGCCCCGTGCTGACCACCGTCCGCGCCAAGACCTATGACGAGGCGCTGAAGCTGGCGATGGACCACGAATACGGCAACGGCACCGCGATCTTTACCCGCGACGGCGACACCGCCCGCGACTTCGCCAGCCGCTGCAACATCGGCATGGTCGGGATCAACGTGCCGATCCCGGTGCCGCTGGCCTATTTCACCTTTGGCGGCTGGAAAAAGTCGGGCTTCGGCGACCTGAACCAGCACGGGCCGGATGCCTTCCGCTTCTACACCCGCACCAAGACGGTCACCAGCCGCTGGCCCAGCGGCATCAAGGAAGGCGCCGCCTTCAACTTCAAGGCGATGGACTGATCCGCGCCGATTGACCCCGCGCCCCGCAGCTTTCATGTTGCGGGGCGTTTTCCAATCCCGGGCTTTTTGCCATGCTGACCCCCAAGATCGTCACCATGCTCAAGGATTACGACGCGCCGACGCTGCGCGCCGATGTCCTTGCCGGGATCACCGTGGCGATGGTGGCGCTGCCGCTGAGCCTGGCGATCGCCATCGCCTCGGGGGCGCCGCCGGCGACGGGGCCAGTGACCGCGATCGTGGCGGGGCTGCTGATTTCCATCTTCGGCGGCAGCCGGGTGCAGATCGGCGGGCCGACCGGCGCCTTCATCGTCGTCGTCTACAGCGTCATCCAGAACCACGGGCTGGACGGGCTGCTGATCGCCACGCTGATGGCCGGGGCGCTGCTGGTGCTGGCGGCGCTGCTGCGGGTCGGCGGACTGATCCGCCTGATCCCCGAACCCGTCATCAGCGGCTTTACCATCGGCATAGCGGTGATCATCGGCGCCAGCCAGATCGCCGATTTCTTCGGGCTGGAAACCGGCGCCGTGCCCGCAGCCATGCTGGAAAAGATCCCGGTGCTGTGGCAGGCGCGCGGCTCGGCCGGCTGGGCGGATGTCGGCGTCGGCCTGTTCACGCTGGCGCTGATCGTGGTGCTGCGCCGCGTCGCGCCGCGACTGCCGGGGCTGATCGTGGCCATCGCCGCGGGCTCGCTGCTTGTCGCCATCTTCGGCCTGCCGGTGGAGACGCTGGGCTCGCGCTTTGGCGAACTGCCGCGCACCCTGCCCGTCCCCGCCCTGCCCTCGGGCATCACCTTGGCGCGGATGGGCGAGCTGCTGCCCTCGGCGTTGACCATCGCCTTCCTCGCCGGCATCGAATCGCTGCTGTCGGCCATGGTCGCGGACCGGCTAGTCGGCGGCCAGCACCGCCCGAATGCCGAGATCATGGCGCAAGGCATCGCCAATATCGGATCGGTCTTCTTTGGCGGCCTGCCGGCGACCGGCGCCATCGCCCGCACTGCCACCAACGTGCGCGCGGGCGGGCGCACCCCGGTCGCGGGGGTGGTCCATGCGCTGACCATCCTGCTGGTGATGCTGCTGGCCGCGCCGCTGGCCGGCTATCTGGCGATGCCGGCACTGGCCGCGGTGCTGGTGCTGACCGCCTGGAACATGGCCGAGCCGGGCCGCTGGGGCGAACATCTGCACGCCCGCCGCGGCGACCGCGCGGTGCTGCTGCTGACGCTGGCGCTGACCGTGTTCACCGACCTGACCATCGCCATCGCCGCGGGCGTCATCGCCGGGCTGCTGGTCCGCATGAACCGCCGCGGCCTGCCGCCGGCGGGCTGGACCCCGCCCCGCAGATAGCCGCCAACGCCCTGCAATCATTCTGCAACACTGCGGCAATAACCCAGCCGCATCACACAAGACGACACGCGAAAGGGGAGCTCGTATGGATTTCGCACTGACCGAGGAACAGCAGGCCATCTTCGACATGGCACGCGATTTCGGGGCCGAACATATTGCGCCCCATTCGTCCGAATGGGAAGCCGCCGGCACGATCCCGAAAGACCTCTGGCCCCGGATCGCCGAACTGGGCTTCGGCGGGCTGTATGTGTCCGAGGAATACGGCGGCTCGGGCCTGTCGCGGCTGGACGCGACGCTGGTGTTCGAGGCGCTGGCCATGGCCGACCCCGCGGTGGGTTCGTTCCTGTCGATCCACAACATGTGCGGCGGCATGATCGACAAGTTCGGCAAGCCCGAGGACAAGGAACGCTGGCTGCCGGCGCTGTGCAGCATGGAAAAGGTGTTCTCCTACTGCCTGACCGAACCCGGCAGCGGCTCGGACGCCGCGGCGCTGCGCACGCGGGCCGAGCGCACGAACGAGGGCTGGCGCCTGAACGGGGCCAAGGCGTTCATTTCCGGCGGCACCTATTCCGACGTCTATGTCACCATGGTCCGCACCGGCGAGGACGGGCCCAAGGGCATCTCTGCCGTGGTGATCGAGGACGGCACCCCGGGCCTGTCCTTCGGCGCGCTGGAACGCAAGATGGGCTGGCAGGCGCAGCCGACCAGCCTGGTGCAGTTCGACGACTGCGTGATCCCGGCCGACAACCTGCTGGGCGACGAGGGTCGCGGCTTTTCCTACGCCATGGCCGGGCTGGACGGCGGGCGGCTGAACATCGCCGCCGGCGCCCTGGGCGGCGCGCAGGCCGCGCTGGATCGCACCCTGACCTATATGGGCGAGCGCAAGGCCTTCGGCAAAACCCTCGACCAGTTCCAGGCGCTGCAGTTCCGCCTGGCCGAGATGGAGGTCGCGCTGCAATCCTCGCGGACCTTCCTGCGGCAGGCGGCGTGGAAGCTGGACCAGGGCGCGCCCGACGCCACCAAGTTCTGCGCCATGGCCAAGCTCTATGTCACCGACCGCGCCTTCGAGGTGGCGAACCAGTGCCTGCAGCTGCATGGCGGTTATGGCTATCTGGCCGACTACGGGGTGGAAAAGATCGTCCGCGACCTGCGGGTCCACCAGATCCTGGAAGGCACCAACGAAATCATGCGGCTGATCGTCAGCCGCGCCATGCTGGCCGAGAGGGGCTGATGAACGACCTGCATATCCGTCGCGACCGCAACGCCGGCCGCATCACCCTGACCCGCCCGAAGGCGCTGAACGCGCTGACCCACGACATGGCGAACGCGGTCCACGCGGCGCTGGACGAATGGCGCGACGACCCCGCGGTCAAGCTGGTCATCCTCGACGGCGAGGGCGAGCGCGCCTTCTGCGCCGGCGGCGACATCGCCGCGGTCTACCATGGCGGCCGCGCCGGCGACCACGGTGTCGGGCAGCGGTTCTTTTCCGACGAATACCGGATGAACGCCGCCATCGCCGATTACCCGAAACCCATCGTCGCCTTCATGCAGGGCTTCGTCATGGGCGGCGGCGTGGGCTTGGGCGGCCATGCCAGCCACCGGGTGGTCGGCGACAGCACCCAGGTGGCGATGCCGGAATCCGGCATCGGGCTGATCCCCGACGTGGGCGGCACCTGGCTGCTGGCGCGCGCCCCGGGGCGGATTGGTGAATATCTGGGGCTGACCGGCGCCCGCATGGGCGCGGGCGACGCGATCCATGCACGTTTCGCCGATCTCTACCTGCCCGAGGCCGAATGGGAAGCCGCCAAGGACCGCCTAGCCGACACCGGCGACGTGGCGGTGCTGCAAGGGCAGACCCCTCCGCTCGCGCCGCTCGCCACCCGCGACCTGTCGGCCTATGAGGCCGAGACGGTGGCCGAGATCACCGCCGCGCTGGAGGCCGCGGGCGACGAGGATTCGCTGAAGCCCATCCGCCGCAACTCGCCGCTGTCGATGGCCGCCACGCTGGCGATGGTCCGCGCCGCCCGCAAGGATGGCCGCATCCAGGACTCGCTCAGCCGCGAATACCGCTTTACCCATCGCGCCACCGAATCGAGCGATTTCCTTGAGGGCGTGCGCGCCCAGATCATCGACAAGGACCGCAACCCGAACTGGTCCGCCCCCGCGGACCCGGAAGCGGTCGCCGCCATGCTGGCCGATCTCGGCCCCCAAGACCTGACGTGGGAGAACTGAACATGAAGATCGGATTTATCGGCCTGGGCAACATGGGCGGCCCGATGGCCCGCAACCTGGCCGCCGCCGGGCATCAGGTCGCAGGCTTCGACCTGGCCGCCCCGCAGATCGAGGGCGTGACCCCGGCCGCCACCGCCGCCGAGGCCGCCGCGGGCGCCGAGGTCGTCATCACCATGCTGCCCAACGGGCAGATCCTGCGCGCCGTCGCGGCCGAGGTGATCCCGGCGATGGCACCCGGCGCGGTGCTGTGCGACTGCTCGACCGTCGACGTGGACAGCGCCCGCGCCGTCGCCGAACAGGCGGTCGCGGCCGGGCTGGGGGCGCTGGATGCGCCGGTCTCGGGCGGGGTCGGCGGCGCGGCGGCGGGCACGCTGACCTTCATGGTCGGCGGCTCGGACGCAGCCTTTACCACGGTCAGCCCGCTGTTCGACATCATGGGGCAGAAGGCGGTCCATTGCGGCGAATCCGGCGCCGGACAGGCAGCGAAGATCTGCAACAACATGATCCTGGGCGTGACCATGATCGCCACCTGCGAGGCGTTTGCGCTGGCCGACAAGCTGGGGCTGGACCGGCAAAAGATGTTCGACGTGGTGTCCACCTCGTCGGGCTACAGCTGGTCGCTGAACGCCTATTGCCCGGCGCCGGGCGTGGGGCCGAAATCGCCGGCCGACAACGACTACAAGCCCGGTTTCGCGGCCGAGCTGATGCTGAAGGACCTGCGGCTGTCGCAGCAGGCCGCCGAAAGCGCCGATGCCGACACCCCGATGGGGCAGCTCGCCACCGCGCTTTACACCGCCTTTGTCGAGGACGAGGACGGGCGCGGCCGCGACTTCTCGGCCATGCTGCCGCGGCTTTCCGCCCGTGGCCGCGGCCCCGGCAGCGCCTGACGCAACCGCAGCGCGGCGGCGGCGTTGACCCGGCACAGCAGAAAGGGTTCAGGATGAAACTGGCCGCATTCCTTGCCGCCGCCTCGGTGGCGCTGAGCCTGCCGGGCATCGCCGCGGCCGACCGTCCCGATCACGCCGGCAAGCGCACGCCGGCCTATGTGATGCGCGACGGGGGCGAGCGCGTGGTGCGCCACGACCGCCGGGACCGCGACGAGGACCGCCGCCCTCACCGCCGCCACGACGACCGCGACGACCGCGACGACCGCGACGACCGGCGGCACGACCACCGCCACGACAAGCGTGACGACGACTGGCGGCGCACCCCGGCGGCGGTGGCGCATTGCCCGCCGGGGCTGGCGAAGAAATCCCCTTCCTGCATCCCGCCCGGGCAGGCAAAGCGGCTGCGGGTCGGCAGCGTGCTGGACTGGAACCGCGCCCATCTGGTGCGGCGGCCGGGGCTTTACGGGCTGGCCGGCGCGCCCGACGGGCAGCGCTATGCGATCGTGGACGGGCAGCTGGTGCGGGTGGATGCCGGCACCGCCAAGGTGCTGGCGGTGATCCGCGCGGTCGAGGCGATCCTCGACTGACCCGCTGCGGGCAGGCTGGCGCTAGCCCGGCCGCCCGGCCGCCAGCAGCGCCTCGGCCGCCGCCCGCGCGGCCGGGGTGATCTCTTCCCCCGCCAGCATCCGGGCGAGCTCCTCGATCCGCTCATCCGCATCCAGCGCGGTCACGCGCGAGGTGGTCATCCCGTCCGCCACCGATTTGGCGACGCGGAAATGCTGCTGGCCCAGCGCCGCGACCTGCGGCGAATGGGTGACGACCAGCACCTGCGCGCCCTCGGCCAGCCGCGCGAGCCGCCGGCCCACCGCATCCGCGGTGGCGCCACCGACGCCGCGGTCGATTTCGTCGAAGATCATCACCAGCGGCTCGCCCCCGCGCGCCAAGCAGACCTTGAGCGCCAGCAGGAACCGCGACAGCTCGCCGCCTGAGGCGATGCGGTCGAGCGGCCCGGCTGGCGCGCCGGGGTTGGTCGCGACGGTGAAACTGACCATATCGCGCCCCTCGGGGCCGGGCTCGCCGTCGCTGATGCGGGTCTGGAACACGGCACGCTCCATCTTCAGCGGCGCCAGCTCGGCCGCCATCGCGGCATCGAGCCGCTTGGCCGCCGCGCGCCGGGCTGCGCCCCGCGCGTCCGCCGCGGCGGCATAGGCGGCGTCAGCGTCGGCCACGGCGCGCTGCAGGTCGCCCAGCCGCGCCTCGCCCGCGTCCAGCGCCGACAGCCGCGCCGACAGCTCGCCGGCCAGCGTGGCCAGATCGTCGGGCAGCACGTCGTGCTTGCGGGCCAGCGCGCGCAGGGCGAACAGCCGCTCCTCGGTCGCCTCCAGCGTGGCGGGATCGAACTCCATGCCGGCCAGCGCATCCTCGATGGCACGCGTGGCCTCGCCCAGCTCGATCGAGGCGCGCGACAGCGCCGCCAGCGGCTCGTCCAGTCCCTCAGCGGACTTGTCCGCGGCACCTTCCAACCAGCGCGCGGCCTCGACGATCAGCCCCTCGGCGCCGGGCTGCGCGGGCTCTCCGGCCAGCATCTGCAGGGCGCGGGCGACGTCGCCGCGCACCCGCTCGGCCGCCTGCATCCCGCGCCGCGCGATGTCGAGGGTTTCTTCCTCGCCGGGCTGCGGGTCCAGCTTTTCCAGCTCGGCCACGGCGTGGCGCAGGAAATCTTCCTCCTTGCGGGCGGCCTCGAGCGCGGCCTCGGCCTCGGCCAGTGCCGCCGCGGCCTGCCGGCGCTGGTTCCAGGCGGCGCGCACCGGGGCAAGGTCCAGCCCGCCGAAAGCGTCCAGCAACTGCCGGTGCCCGCGCGGGTTCAGCAGCCCGCGGTCGTCGTGCTGGCCGTGCAGTTCCACCAGCGCATCCGACAGCGCCCGCAGCACCTCGCCCGAGACGCGGCGGTCATTGACCCAGCCGGTCTTGCGGCCATCGGCGGCGTTCACGCGGCGCAGGATCAGCTCATCCCCGGCCTCGATCCCGGCGTCAGCCAGAACGGCGCGGGCGGGATGGTCGGCGGGCAGGTCGAACACCGCCGTGACCTCGCCCTGCGCGGCGCCGGCGCGGACCAGCTCGGCCCGGCCGCGCCAGCCCAGCACGAAACCCAGGCAGTCCAGCAGAATCGACTTGCCGGCGCCGGTTTCCCCGGTCAGCACGTTCAGCCCCGGCGCGAAATCCAGCGACAGCCGCTCGATCAGCAGCATGTCGCGTATGTCCAGCGTGCGAAGCATCCGCCCCCTCGCGCCCGTCAGGCCCGGCCCGCGGCTACAGCCACTTGCCCTGGATGACCTGCCGATAGACCTGCGTCAGCCAGCTGTCGCCCTTGGGCGCCGCCTCCAGCCCGCGCCCGCGCAGTTGCGCATAGGCGTCCTGGTAGAACGGCGAGGACCGGAAGTTGTGGCCCAGGATCGCCCCGGCGGTCTGCGCCTCGTCGGTCAGCCCCAGCGCCAGATAGGCCTCGGTCAGCCGCATCAGCGCCTCGGGGGTGTGGGTGGTGGTCTGGAACTCCTCCACCACGACGCGGAAACGGTTGATCGCGGCGGTGTAATGGCCGCGCTTGAGGTAGTAGCGCCCGATCTCCATCTCCTTCGCCGCCAGGTGGTCGAAGGCGAGGTCGAACTTGAGCACCGACGAGCGGGCGTATTCGGTGTCCGGGTATTGCTCGATCACCTCGCGCAGCCCCTGCAGCGCCTGAAAGGTCAGCCCTTGGTCGCGGCCGATGTCGTCGATCTGGTCGTAATAGGACAGGGCGAGCAGGTATTTGGCATAGGCCGCATCCTCGTCGCCGGGATAGTTGTCGATGAAACGCTGCGCGGCGCCCCGCGCCTCTTCGTACTGGCGGGCGCGGTGGTGGGAATAGGCCTGCATGATCAGCGCGCGCTTGGCCCATTCGGAATAGGGGTAAAGCCGCTCGACCTCGCTGAAATAATGCACCGCGTCCTTGGGCTTGCGCTCGTTTTCCAGCGCGTATTCGCCGCGCTTGTAGATCTCTTCGGCGGTGAAATTGTCCAGCGCCTCGCCCTTGCTGGCCGGGGTGTTGCCCCCGCCGCAGGCCGCAAGCGAAAGGGACACCGCGACTGCCATGAGCACGAGGCGCGTCTTGCTGAATGCCATGTTCGTTCTGTCCGTCCCGTCGAGATGCGGCCCTGTCGCCGGCGCGAAACCGGGGACAGGCCCTCGTATCACACAACATGGGGGCGCGCAAAAGGGCAAGTCGCAGAGAATGGCGCGCGCCGGCAGCGGTCCGGCGCGCGGCCGGAGCCGCGGTTTCAGGCGACCGCGCGGGCGCGCGCGGCGGATTTGGCGGCGGTGGCGGGCGCGGTGTCAGCGGCCGGCGGGCACAGCCCGAGCACGCCGGCGCCCAGCATCCGCTGCTGCGCCTCGGGCGACAGCTCGGTCCATTCCCAGGCGCCCTCGGTCGCGAACAGCGTGCGCAGCAGGCGGTTGGTCATCGCGTGGCCGGCGCGGTTGCCGGTATAGCGCGCCAGCAGCGGCGCGCCCGCCAGCGCCAGATCGCCCACCGCATCCAGCATCTTGTGGCGCACGGGCTCGTCGCGATGGCGCAGCCCGCCGGGCGACAGCACCCGCTCGCCATCCACCACCACGGCGTTGAAATAGGTGCCGCCCAGCGCCAGCCCGCTGGCCTGCATCGAATCGACATCGGCCTGCCGGCAGAAGGTGCGCGAATCCATCAGCTCGCGGACAAAGGCGCCGTTCGCCAGCTCCAGCCGCTTTTCCTGATGGCCGATGGCGGCGTCGGCAAAGTCGATCACGAACTCCATCTGCAGGCGGTCGGCGGGCGACAGCCGCGCGAAGCCGGCACCCTGATGCACCTCGACCGGGCGCAGCACGCGGATCGCGCGCAGCGGCTCGGGCGTGCAGCGCAGCCCGGCCTGCAGGATCCCCTGCACGAAAGGCGCGGAGGAGCCGTCGAGGATCGGAACCTCGGGACCGTCGATGTCGATCAGCGCATTATGCACGCCAGTGCCGGCCAGCGCGGCCATGACGTGTTCGACGGTCGAGACGCTGGCGCCGTCCTTGCCGCGCAGCAGGGTGCACAGCGCCGACGGCTCGACGTGATCCCACAGCGCCGGAATGCGCACGCCTTCACCCTCGCCCAGGTCGGTGCGGCGGAACACGATGCCATGCCCGGCCGGGGCCGGGTGGATCACCAGCCGCGCGGGTTTCCCCGAGTGGAGTCCGACGCCCGTGAACCGGGCCGAGGTGGCAAGAGTGGCCTGCATGGTATTCGTCCATTCCTTCAACGGGAACAGCGGTCTGCATCCCGATGACCCTCAGTTAGGCACCCGCCCCCGGACCCTCAATTAACGATTTGTGACTCATTGAAACATCCGCCGGGGGGCTGGCGAGGATGTGGAAGTTTTTAGCCATAAGGTGTTGGCCTGAAAAGAAAAGAGGCCGCGGTTGCGGCCCCTTTGCGTCGTGATCGCCGTCACGCGGACGTGACGGCAGATGGCAGCCCTCAGTTCGCCTGCCGGCGCAGGAAGGCGGGGATTTCCACGTTGTCCTGCGCCGCGTCGGGCGAGGCGAGATCGTCGAAATCGGTCTCGGCCTGGCGGCGGGCCATGCGATCGCTGACGCGCTCGGCAATGGTTTCCGGGCGCGGCCGCTCGGCCTCGGCCGAGGCGCCGGCGACGCGGTTCAGCATCCGGCCCAGACCCGACATGCGGCCGTGCGCGGGCGGGGCCTCGGCGGGGGCCGCCGGGCGACGCGGGGCAGACAGCCCCTCGCGCGCGGGCTCGCGGTTGATCGCGCGCTCCAGCCGTTCGCGCACCGCTTGGGTGGGCTCGCCGCGCGGGGCCTGCGGGCGGGTCGGGGCGGTGAACTCGCTGGCCGGGTCGCTCAGCCGCTGGTCGATGCTGCGCGTGTCCAGCGCCGGGCGGGCGGGCTGACGCTCGGCCACCGGCTCGGGCGCGCGCTCGGCCGCAGGGCGATAGGCCGGGGCGGGCAGCTCTTCGGCCACCGGCGCCGGGCGCGCGGCCGGGCTTTCCATGACCGGGGTGCGGCGCGGCGGCACCGGCAGGTCCTCGGCCGGCGTGGCCTCGGGCGCGGGGGCGCGGCCCATGGTCGGGTTCTGGGTCAGCGGCTCTTTCATGCCGCGGCGCGGGGCCGGGGCTTCGGCCGCCACCGCCGAATCGATGCCGGTGGCCACGACCGAGACGCGCACCGCGCCTTCCATCTTGGGATCCAGCGTCGAGCCGACGATGATGTTGGCGTCAGGGTCGACCTTCTCGCGGATTTTCTCGGCCGCCTCGTCCATCTCGAACAGGGTCAGGTCGTCGCCGCCGGTGATGTTGATCAGCACGCCCTTGGCGCCGTGCAGGCTGATTTCGTCCAGCAGCGGGTTGGCGATGGCCTTTTCGGCGGCCTCGACGGCGCGGTTGTCGCCGGTGGCCTCGCCCGTGCCCATCATCGCCTTGCCCATCTCGTCCATCACCGCGCGCACGTCGGCAAAGTCGAGGTTGATCAGCCCCGGGCGCACCATCAGGTCGGTCACGCCCTTGACGCCCTGATACAGAACGTCGTCGGCCATGGCGAAGGCTTCGGTGAAGGTGGTCTTTTCGTTGGCGATGCGGAACAGGTTCTGGTTCGGGATGATGATCAGCGTGTCGACGACCTTCTGCAGCTCTTCGACGCCGGATTCGGCCTGCCGCATCCGCTTGGTGCCTTCGAACTGGAAGGGCTTGGTCACCACGCCGACGGTCAGGATCCCCATCTCGCGCGCAGCCTGCGCGATGATCGGAGCGGCGCCGGTGCCGGTGCCGCCGCCCATGCCGGCGGTGATGAAGCACATATGCGCGCCCATCAGGTGGTCGACGATATCCTCGATGGTTTCCTCGGCCGCCTGCGCGCCGATGGCGGGCTTGGCACCGGCCCCCAGCCCCTCGGTCACTTTCGGGCCCAGCTGGACGCGGCTTTCGGCGCGGCTCTGCGCCAGCGCCTGCGCGTCGGTGTTGGCGACGACAAAGGTCACGCCGTCCAGCTGCTTTTCGATCATGTTGTTGACGGCGTTGCCGCCCGCGCCGCCGACGCCAAAGACGGTGATCCGCGGGCGCAGTTCCTCGTCGTCGTTCATCATCAGGTTGAGATTCATCGCCGCCTGCCCTTTTCGTGTTGCCTGCCGGGTCGTGGGCGCCCGGTCGATTCCCCTGTGCTGCCTGCGCAGGGTAACAGATTCCGCCCGGTCGTCACTTCCGAATCAGCACATATCCACAAGATATGGGCCATCGAACGCGCCTTCTGGCGGTATGTCGCCGATCGCGCAAGCAGTGGTGGGCAGCTGCGCGAACATGTTCACCAGTTGTTGCGGAACCACCGATACGCGCGGCGCAGGCCCACCACCCCCGCCCGCTCGACCGGCATCTCGAAGTCCCACCATTCGTCCTGCGGGTTGGCCGCGTGCAGCGCCAGCCCGACCGTCGCCGCGTGGCAGGGGGCGGTGTGCTGCTGCGCCAGCCCGTGGATGCGCAGCGGCCGGCCGATGCGCACGTTCTGCCCCAGGATCCGCGCGGCCAGCACGTCCAGCCCGGGGATCTGGCTGGCGCCGCCGGTCAGCACCACCTGCCGCGAGGGCATCTGGTCGAAGCCCGCCACCTCGAGCACCTCGCGCACCCCGTCGAGGATCTCCTCGACCCGCGGGCGCATGATCCCGATCAGGTCGGCGCGGCTGACGGTGCGGCGCTCGCCGTCCCAGTGCTCGTCGCGCTGCTCGGGGGTGACGTCGATCATCTCGCGGTCGTCGCGACTGGTCGCCTCCAGCCCGCCGTGCCGGGTCTTGAGCCATTCGGCGGTCGCCAGCGGCACCCTCAGCCCGGCACTGATGTCGCGGGTCACCAGATCGCCGCCCATCCGCACCGCGTCGGCGAACAGCATGTGTTTTTTCAGGAACAGCGACACCCCGGTGACGCCGCCGCCCATGTCGATACAGGCCGCGCCCAGTTCCTGTTCGTCCTCGACCAGCGCCGCCCGCCCCGCCGCATAGGCGGCCGAGCCGACGCCTGCCAGTTCAAGGTCGCAGCGCTGCACGCATTGCACCAGATTCGAGGCCGCGAACCCGTCGATGGTCAGCACATGCATGTCCACCGCCAGCCGGTCGCCGACGATGTCGCGCGGGTCCGACAGGCCGGATCGGGCATCGACCGCGAAATTGACCGGCTGCGCGTGCAGCACGTCGCGGTTGCGCCCGAAATCGGGCACCTCGCAGGCGGCCAGCACCGCGGCCACGTCCTCTTCCGTGACCTTGCCGGAGCGCAGCGCGATTTCCCCCGCCAGCCCGTAAGAGGCCGGGCGCGCCCCTGAAATCGTGGCGATGACATGATCGACGCGGACCCCGGCCTGCTTCTGCGCGCCCTGCACCGCGTGGCGCACGCAGCGCTCGGTCTCGGCCATGATCTCGATCTCGCCGTAGCGGACGCCGCGGGACTGGGTGGTGAACTGGCCGATCACCCGGAACGAGGATTGCCCGGCCATCGGCCCCACCCCGTCGGATTCGCGGAAC
This sequence comes from Paracoccus sp. SJTW-4, assembly GCF_047716885.1. Classification (NCBI taxonomy): domain Bacteria; kingdom Pseudomonadati; phylum Pseudomonadota; class Alphaproteobacteria; order Rhodobacterales; family Paracoccaceae; genus Paracoccus; species Paracoccus sp. SJTW-4. The sequence continues at coordinate 1,541,210 of NZ_CP136681.1, forward strand.
TGCCCGGGGCCGTCGAATTGCAGGATGATGCAGGTCACCTTGGAGGTGCCGATGTCCAGCACCGCCAGCACCCCCCGCGCCATCGCGGCGCGGCGCGCCTGCCGCATCGCCCGCTGAGCTTCGTAAAGATCACGCATCGCCTGTCCCCTCGCCTGCCCGTTCCTGTCCCCTCAGCCGTCCCGGCGCCCTGCGCTGGCGGTGACGCCGGGCTTGGCGCCGCCTTCCTCCGGGTCGATCAGATTTCCCTCGGCGTCGATTTCCGGCAGCCCGGCGGCGCGGCGCAGGGTGTTCTGCGCGGTCAGCCCCATGCGCAGCACCGGCCGCGAGGGGTCGCGCAGATCGACCACCGTCACGTCGCGCGCCAGCAGCCCGTCGCGGGCATCCATCGCCAGCGCCTGCCGCAGCGCCGGCAGTGGGCGTTCCGTCGGCAGCATGATCCGCTGGCCGCGGTCCAGCACCAGGTCCCAGCGCCGCTCACCCACCCGCACCAGCCCGCGCAGCCGCGGCAGGATCGGCCCGGCCGCGTCGATCAGGGCCAGCGCCTCGGCGGTGTGGGGGGCCGCGCCCTCGCCCGCGATCAGCGGCAGGTCGCGGCGCACATCGCGCGAGGTGACCGAGGCGACGCGGTGGCCCTGCGCGTCCAGCAGGTCCAGCCCACGGGCGTGGCGCCACAGGATCGCGGGCTTACGCTCGACCACCACCGCCGACAGGATGCCGCCGGGGCGGATGCGGAACTCGACCTTCTCGATCGCGTCCAGCCGCTCGACCGCCTCGCGCAGGTCCCGCAGCTCGATGTCGAAGCTCGAGGCCGGCAGCGTCACCGGCAGCATGGCGCGCAGCGCCTTGTCCACCGCAGGCGACGCGCCCTCGATCTCCATGGTGCGGACCATGAAGGCCTCGCGCGACTGGATGTTGTCCACCAGCGCCGCCACGCCCCCGGTCAGGTTGGCGCGGCGGGTTTCGTCCGACAGCCACAGTCCGGCGATGGCCGCAACCAGCAGCAGCGGCAGCCCCACTCCGACCAAGCGCCGGTAAAGCGGCGTCAGCCACAGGCGGTTCAGCCGATAGGCCAGCCGCGACGGCCCCGGCTCGCGCCGCGCCGCACGGGCGGCGGGCTGCGGGCGCGCGCCCACACGGCGCGCAGGCGCCGGCGGGGCCGAGGCGCTGAAGGCGGCGGTCAGATGCTTCAGTCCCGACACAGCGCGTCCTCCACGATCCAGCGGCAGAGCTCGGGGAAGCTGATGCCCACATGCGCCGCCTGTTCCGGCGACAGCGAGGTCGGCGTCATCCCGGGCTGGGTATTGGTTTCCAGCAGCACCAGCCCGGCCGGCCCGCGCGCTTCGTCCCAGCGGAAATCGGTGCGCGACAGCCCGGCGCAGCCCAACGCCCGATGCGCGCGCAGCGCATGATCGAGGCAGGCGGCGGTGATCTCGGCCGGGATCTGGGCGGGGACCACGTGGCGCGAGCCGCCGGCGCTGTATTTCGCGGCATAATCATACCAGCCGTCGGTGACGATCTCGGTCACCGCCAGCGCCCTGTCGCCCATGACCGAAACGGTCAGCTCGCGCCCCGGGGCGTAGGATTCCACCATCACCTGCGCGGGCATGTCGTCCGAAAGCGCCGGCGGCGCATCGCCTTGATGCACGATATAGACGCCGACCGACGAGCCCTCGTCATTGGGCTTGACCACATAGGGCGGCGGCAGCACGTGGCGCGCGCGCACCTCGTCACGGGGCGCAATCACGCTGTCGACCACCGGCAGCCCGCATTCGCGATAGACCTGCTTGGCACGGGTCTTGTCCATGGCCAGCGCCGAGGACAGCACCCCCGAATGGGTATAGCGGTAGCCCAGCCATTCCAGCAGCCCCTGGACGCGCCCGTCTTCCCCCATCCGTCCGTGCAGGGCGTTGAACACGACATCGGGGCGCGCCTCGGCCAGCCGCGCCGGCAGCGACGCCGATTCGTCCCGGCCAAGAGCGATCTCGACCACCTGATACCCCGCCACCCGCAGCGCATCCGCGCATCCGCGCCCCGACGACAACGACACCTCGTGCTCTGCCGAGGGGCCGCCCATCAGGACCGCTACGGTGTGGGCTGTCCTGCTCGACCTGCCCGCCACATCTGCCTTTCGCCCGGTTGGCCGGGCTGTGTTCGTGGGCGTGTGTTCACGCCCTAGTTGCGGCACCTTTGCGGCGCCTTGCCGGGAATCATACGGGCAAAGCGGCGGGGCGTGAAGGGGGTTTCTGCGACGTCACCCGCAACCCTGCGGCGAAGCTGGTTACGGGTCCGGCAGCGGGTCGCCGATACGCACGACCTCCCACAACAGCTCATGGCCCGAGGTCTCGCGCACCCGGGCGCGCACCAGTTCGCCCAGCGATTCCAGATCGGCGGCGGTGGCGCTGCCGGTGTTGATCAGGAAATTGGGGTGTTTCTCGCTCATCTGCGCGCCGCCCATGCGGTGGCCGCGCAGCCCGGCCTCCTCGATCAGCTTCCAGGCCTTGAGCTCGTGGCTGTCGTCCTCGCGCCCGGTCGAGCTGAACCCGGCCGGGTTGCGGAAGGTCGATCCGGCGCTGCGGTCGCGGGTGGGCTGTGTGGCGTCGCGGCGAGCAAGCTGCTCTTCCATCCGCGCGGCCAGCGCCTGCGGGTCGCCCGAGCCGGCGCGGAAGACGGCGCGGGTCAGCACCCAGCCCGGCGGCAGGGTGGACGAGCGATAGCCCAGCTGCAGATCGGCCGCAGGCAGGGTGACGGCGCGGCCGTCGCGGGTGATGGCCTGAACCTCGATCAGATGGTCGGCGACATAGGTGCCATAGCAGCCCGCGTTCATGCGGACGGCGCCGCCGATGCTGCCGGGGATGGTGCGCAGGAAGGTCAGGTCCAGCCCGGCCTCGGCCGCGCGGCGCGCGACATGGGCGTCCAGCGCCGCGGCCCCGGCGATCACCCGGTCGCCGTCGCATTCGATGCTGTTGAAGCCCCGGCCCAGCCGGATCACCACCCCGCGGATGCCGCCGTCGCGCACGATCAGGTTCGAGCCCACGCCCATCGGGAACACCGGCACGGCCGGATCGAGTTCGCGCAGGAACAGCGCCAGATCGTCGGGATCGGCGGGCTGATACAACCAGTCCGCCGGGCCGCCCACCCGCAGCCAGGTCAGGTCGGCCAGCGGCCGGGATTGCGTCAGGGTGCCGCGCAGGTCGGAAATCGTGTTCATGGCCTGTCTTTTGCACGTATCGGCGGGTGCGGGCCAGATGGCACCGCCGTCGCCGGGGGTTTTCCACCCCCGGACCCCCGGAGGATATTTCCGACCGCCCGAAGCCCGACCCGCTCGCATGGCGGCTGTCAGCGGCGGCGGTTCGCCTCCCAGAAGCCGAAGACGGCCCCGAGGATCAGCGAGACCAGCCCGGGCACGATCACGAAAAAGATCATCCCGGCGCGGCGGATCTGCGAATCGCCGGTCAGCACCTCGCGGGTGACGATCCAGCCGGAAACGGCGATCACCGCGACCACCGCCAGTGCCGCCAGCAGCCCCGACAGCCCGAAGCGGCGGCCGGCAAGCCATGCGGCCAGCCCGGGAAGGGTGGCGGCCAGCGCCGCGATGAGTGCGTATTCCCCCGGCATCAGGCAGCCCTCGCGGTCAGCCGCTCGGGCAGCGCATTGGCCCAGACCGAGATCGTGCCCGCGCCAAGACAGACCACCATGTCGCCCGGCCGCGCCTGTTCGCGCACCAGCCGCTCCAGATCGCCCTCATCCATCACCGCGCGGGCGTGGCGGTGGCCGTGCGCGATCAGCCCGGCCACCAGATCGTCGCGTTCGGCGCCGGGGATCGGGTCCTCGCCCGCGCCGTAGACCTCGGCGATGGCGACCACGTCGGCCTCGTTGAAGCAGGTGCAGAAATCGTCGAAGAGCGAGGCGAGCCGCGAATAGCGGTGCGGCTGGTGAACGGCGATCACCCGGCCCTTGGTCGCCTGCCGCGCAGCTTTCAGCACGGCGGCGATTTCCACCGGGTGGTGGCCGTAATCATCAATGATGGTGATCCCGTTCACCTCGCCCACCTTGGTGAAGCGGCGCCCGACCCCGGCGAAACCTGCCAGCGCCTCGCGGATCTGGGCCTGTTTCATCCCTAGGTGCCGGGCCACGGCGATGGCGGCCAGCGCGTTCGAGACGTTGTGGTCGCCCGGCATCGGCAGGGTGCACCCCTCGATCACCGGAAACTCGCCGTCCTCGGCCCGCTCGCCCTGCAGCGCCACGTCGAAATGCGCAATGCCGTCCTCATACCGCAGGTTGATCGCGCGCACGTCGGCCTGCGCGTTGAAGCCGAAGGTGACGACGCGGCGGTCGGTGACGCGGCCGACCAGCCCCTGCACCTCGGGGTGGTCGGTGCAGCACACTGCCAGCCCATAGAAGGGGATGTTCGACACGAAATCGGTGAAGCCCCTGCGCAGCGCGTCGAAATTGCCCCAATGCTCCATATGCTCGGGGTCGATGTTGGTCACGATGGCGATATCGGCGGGCAGGCGGTTGAAGCTGCCGTCGGATTCGTCGGCCTCGACCACCATCCATTCGCCGGCGCCCGCGCGCGCGTTCGAGCCGTAAGCGTGGATCACGCCGCCGTTGATGACCGTCGGGTCCAGCCCGCCTGCATCCAGCAGCGTCGCCACCATGGTGGTGGTGGTGGTCTTGCCGTGGGTGCCGGCGATGGCGATGTTCGATTTCAGCCGCATCAGTTCGGCCAGCATCTCGGCCCGGCGCACCACCGGCAGGCCGCGGCGGCGGGCCTCTTCCAGCTCGGGGTTGCCCTTCTTGATGGCGGTCGAGATCACCACCACCTCGGCCTCGCCCAGATTCTCGGGGCGCTGGCCCTCGAACACGGTGGCGCCCAGCCGCGCCAGCCGGTCGGTGATCTTGGAACGTTTCGCGTCCGAGCCCTGCACACTGTAGCCCAGGGTCAGCAGCACCTCGGCGATGCCGGACATGCCGATGCCGCCGATGCCGACGAAATGGATCGGGCCGAGTTCGCCCGGAAGTTTGGTGGCTGCGTTCATGGGCTCAGTTCCGTCACAAGGTCATGCAGGCGGGCCGCCGCATCGGGGCGGCCCAGCGAAAGCGCGGCTTGGGCCATGGTGCGGGCGCGCTGGCCGTCCGTCAGGATCGCCCGCAGATCGCGCGCCAGGCTTTCGGTGTCCAGCACCGATTCCGGCAAAAGCACCGCTGCGCCGGATTCCGCCAATGCGCGGGCGTTGGCCGACTGATGATCCCCCGCAGCCGAGGGATAGGGGATGAGGATCGCGGGCCGCCCGATCACCGTCAGGTCGGCCAGCGACGAGGCGCCGGCGCGGCTGACCACCAGCTGCGCGCGCGCCATGCGTTCGGGGACGTCGGCAAAGAACGGCTGCACCTCGGCCGTGATGCCGGCATCGGCATAGGCGCGGGTGACGCGATCCGCATCCTCGGCCCGGGCCTGATGGCTGACCTGCAGCCGCGCGCGCAATTCCTGCGGCAGGGCAGCGACGGCGGCGGGGACGACATCGGACAGGCGGCGCGCGCCCTGGCTGCCGCCGATCACCAGCAGATGCAGCGGGCCGTCGCCCGGCGGCTCATAGGGCGCGGCGGCATGGTCCAGCACCGCCTGGCGTACGGGGTTGCCGACATGGGTGCCGCTGATCCCCTCGGGCAGTTCGGTGGGCCAGATGCCGCAGGCCACCCGGTTCACGCGGCGGGCAAAGATCCGGTTCACCCGCCCCATGATGCCGTTCTGTTCGTGGATCATCCGCGGCACCCCCAGCAGCGAGGCCGCGCCCAGCGCCGGGATCGAGGGATAGCCGCCGAACCCCACCACCACCGCGGGGCGGTCGCGGCGCATGGCCCGGACGGCCGACGCCAGCCCCTGCCCGATGCGGAAGGGTGCCGCAAGCTTGCCAAGCGCACCGCCCCGCGCCGGCGTGGCCGAACGCACGATCTCGCGCACCACCTGCGGCGGGAAACCGGATGCATAGCGGGCGCCGCGGTCGTCGGTGGACAGCTTGACGCGCCAGCCCTCGGCCAGCAGCCGCTCGGCCAGCGCCTGCGCGGGGAACATATGGCCGCCGGTGCCGCCGGCCGCGATCAGCGCCAGCCGCTCCCGCTGCGCCGGGTCGTGTGCAGCGCTCATCGTCCGGCCCGTCCCAGCACGTCGGACAGCACGCTTTGCGGGCGCGAGCGGGTCAGCGCCAGCAGCACCCCCAGCGTGATCCCCGAGGCGATCACCGACGAGCCGCCATAGCTGACGAAGGGCAGCGTCATCCCCTTGGCCGGCAGCAGCCGCACCGCCACGCCCATGTTGATCAGCGCCTGCACGCCAAAGGCGCAGGCCAGCCCCACCCCGGCAATGCGGGCAAAGGGATCGCGTTCGCCGACCAGCCGCAACAGCGAGCGCACCACGATCGCCCCGTAAAGCGCGATGATCGCCATCACCATGACAAAGCCGAACTCTTCGGCGGCGACGGCGATGATGAAATCGGTATGGGCGTCGGGCAGCGACCATTTCACCGTGCCCTCACCCACGCCAACGCCGAAGAAACCGCCTTCTTGAATGGCGTTGGTGGCATAGCCGATCTGGGTGCGGGGATCGACCTCGGCCGACAGGAAGCCGTTGATGCGGCGGGCAAAGTGCTCACTGTTGGCATAGGCGAACATGCCGCCGAGGCCCGCCAGCCCGATGGTGCCGGAAATCAGCACCACCGGCGCGCCGGCGACAAAGAACATCACCAGCCAGGCGAACAGCACCAGCGAGGCCTGGCCAAAGTCGGGCTGCATCGCCAGGAGCCCGATCACTACCGCAGCGACGAAAAAGGAATAGAGCCGCCCCGGCGGCCCACCCACCGCCTGCGACGAGGCCATGAACCAGGCACACAGCGCGATGAACCCGGGCTTGAGGAACTCGGACGGCTGCACCGAGGCGAAGCCAAGGCTGAGCCAGCGCGTCGCCCCCTTGCCGAAATCGGTGCCGATGACCGGCAGCGCCAGCACCGCCAGGAACGCGCCGGCGAACAGCAACACCCCCAGCCGGCGCACCATCTGCGGCGACAGCATGGAAATCACCAGCATCACCGCCAGCGCCACGCCGCCGAACACCGCCTGCCGGGTGACATAATAGAACGAAGGCAGGTTGTTGCGTTCCGCCAGCGGCACCGAGGCGGCGAGCCCCAGAAGCAGCCCCAGCGCGAACAGCGCCACCACGCAGCCCAGCGACCATTTGTCCACCGTGCGCCACCAGCGCGGAAGAATCGGATCGCCCACCCGCACGGGCGTGGCGCCAAAGACCATCTCGGTCATGGGTTCACCGCTGTCACTGCCTCTGCTCTGCGCCCGGTTTGGCCCGGGTCTGGGCGGCAGGATAGCGCGGATGGGCGGATGGCGCTAGGAATGATTGCGTGAGGCGCTGCCGTCCCACGCCGCGGTCTCGCAACGTCGCTGTCGCAGCGGGGGCCAGCCCCCGCACCCCCGGGATATTTTCACACCAAAGACGAGGCTGACCGCCGCTTGCTCTTCGGGCGGTCCCAAATATCCCGGGGGAGGCACGAAGTGCCGGGGGCAGCGCCCCCATCGCGGATCAGCCCGGCGTGTCTTCGCCCTTTGCCAACGCCTGCACCAGCGCGGTGAAATGCTCGCCGCGCTTCTCGAAGTTCGGGTATTGGTCGAAGCTGGCCGAGGCGGGAGCCAGCAGCACGGTGTCGCCCGGCTCGGCCTCGGCGCTGGCGCGGGCGACGGCTTCCTCCATCGTGCCGACGACCTCGTGCGGGGTGTCGGACAGCTGCAGGGCAAAGTCGCGGGCCGAGTGGCCGATCAGATAGGCCTTGCGGATGCGCGGGAACAGCGGGGCAAGCGCAGCGATGCCGCCCTCTTTCCCCATGCCGCCGGCGATCCAGCGGATATTCTCGAACGCCCCCAGCGCCTTTTGCGCCGAATCGAGGTTGGTCGCCTTGGAATCGTTGACCCAGCGCACGCCGCCGATCTCGGCCACGGTCTGGCTGCGATGCGGCAACCCGGCGAAACTGTGGAACGCGGCCTCGATGTCGCGCGGGGCCAGCCCGACGCTGCGGCAGGCGGCCCAGGCGGCGCAGGCGTTCTGGTGGTTATGCGCCCCCGGCAGGCCAGTGATGCCGCGCAGGTCGACCGAGGCGATCTGCCGCCCCTTGCGCCATTCCGCCAGGAACCCCTTGCGGGAAGAGACCGACCAGCCGAACCCATCCAGCTTCTGCTCGACCGAGATACGGATCACCCGGTCGTCCTGCGGCGACTGCCCCATCTGGTTGGCCAGATAGCGGCCCTCGTCCTCGTCCACGCCGATGATGCAGCGGTCGGGGCCGCCCTCGGCGAACAGCCGGCGCTTGGCGGCGAAATAGCCGCCCATGCCGGAATGGCGGTCCATGTGGTCGGGCGACAGGTTGGTGAACACGGCCACGTCCGGGGTCAGCGCCCGGGCAAGATCGGTCTGGTACGAGGACAGTTCCAGCACCAGCACCTCGGCATCGACGGGCGGGTCCAGCGCCAGCACCCCGGTGCCGATATTGCCGCCCATCTGGGTCGGACGGCCCGCCGATTGCAGGATATGGTGGATCAGCGCCGTGGTGGTGGATTTCCCGTTCGAGCCGGTGACGCAGATCACCCGCGGGGGCGTGTCGAACGCCGCCCAGTCGGCCGCGCCGAAGCTGCGGAAGAACAGGCCGATGTCGTTGTCGACCGGCACCCCGCGGCGCAGCGCCTGCGCGATGGCCGGGTGCGGCTGCGGATAAAGATGCGGGATCCCGGGCGAGGTGATCAGCGCATCCACCGGATCGCGCCAGCCCGCGTCGCGGGTCAGGTCGGCCAGCGCCAGCCCCTGGGCCTCGGCCTGGGCGCGGGTCTCGGCGCTGTCGTCCCAGGCGATGACGCGGGCGCCCCCTTCGCGCAGCGCCGCGGCGGTGGCGCGACCCGAGCGGCCGAGGCCGAGAACGGCGATGGTCTGGTTGGCAACGCCCTGGACGGGGATCATCGGTTGGGTCCTTGCGGGTTGGGATGGACCGGGGCCAGCCCCCGGGCCACTACCGTGGCCTTGTTCGCTGAAGACAATCAGCTGGATTGTTTTCCAGGCGCTCGCAAGCCCGGGATATTTGAGGACAGAAGATCAGCGCAGCTTCAGCGTGGAAAGCCCGATCAGCGCCAGGATCACCGCGATGATCCAGAAGCGGATGACGATCTGCGGTTCGGCCCAGCCCTTTTTCTCGAAATGGTGGTGGATCGGGGCCATCAGGAACACGCGCCGGCCGGTGCGCTTGAAATAGGCGACCTGGATGATCACCGACAGCGCCTCGACCACGAACAGCCCGCCGACGATGGCCAGCACGATTTCATGCTTGATGCAGACCGCGATGGCGCCCAGCGCGCCGCCAAGGGCAAGGCTGCCGGTGTCGCCCATGAACACCGCCGCCGGGGGGGCGTTGTACCACAGGAACCCCAGCCCGCCCCCGATCAGCGCGGCGACGAAGACCGCGATCTCGCCCGTGCCGGGGACGAAATGCACGCCCAGGTAGTTGGCGAAATTGGCGTGGCCGACCAGATAGGCAATGATGCCGAAGGTTGCAGCGGCAACCATCACCGGGCCGATGGCCAGCCCGTCCAGCCCGTCGGTCAGGTTCACCGCATTGGCGGCGCCGACGATGACGATCATTGCGAAGGGGACATAGAAGATTCCGAGGTTGATCAGCACGTTCTTGAGGAACGGCAGCGCCAGCTGCCCCGACAGCGCCGGCGTCTGCAGCCACATCACCGCCAGCCCCGCCAGCGCGCCGACCAAGAGCCCCAGCCCCATGCGGATGCGCCCCGACACGCCGTCGTGGTGGTGCTTGGTCACCTTGGCGAAATCGTCGGCAAAGCCGATGGCGGCGAATGCGGCCGTCACCAGCAGCACGATCCAGACATAGGCATTGTCCAGCCGCGCCCAGAGCAGGGTCGAGATGAACAGCGCCGACAGGATCAGGATGCCGCCCATGGTCGGCGTGCCCGCCTTGGCGAAATGGTCGGGGCCGATCTCGCGCAACGGCTGGCCCTTTTTCTGCTTGACCCGCAGCCAGTCGATGATCGGCCGCCCGAAGACGAAGCCGAACAGCAGCGCGGTAAAGAACGCCGCTCCGGATCGGAAGGTGATATAGCGAAACAGGTTGAACAGGCCGCCATCGTCGGACAGGTCCGCCAGCCAATACAGCATGATTTTCAGCCCTCGTTACTTGTTGGCGGCGTCTGGCGCGCCTTGCGGATCGCGTCAACCACGCTGGCGACGCGCGAGCCCTTGGAGCCTTTCACGAACACGACATCGCCGTCCTGCACCAGCTCGGCCGCGCGGGCGCAAAGCTCGGCGGCATCCTCGGCCCAGAGCCCGCGGCGGGTTTCCGGCAGCGCCTTGAACAGATGACGCATTCTTGGGCCGCAGGCATGGACCAGCGCAACCTGTTGCATCTGCGGGAAATCCGCGACGGCGCGGTGCAGGGCGAACTCGTCCTCGCCCAGTTCCAGCATGTCGCCAAGGATCGCGACCCGCCGGCCCGCGGGCATTGCGGCCAGCGTCGCCAGCCCGGCGGCAAGGCTGGTCGGGTTCGCGTTATAGCTGTCGTCGATCAGCGTGATCCCGCCGATCTGTTCGACCCCACCGCGGCCCTTGTAGGGGCGCCAATCGGACAGGCCGCGCGCCGCAGCGGCAGGGTCGGCGCCCAGCGCGGCGACGGCGGCCAGCACGCCGACCGCGTTGCCGGTGAAATGCGCGCCGGTGGTGGCGAGGGTGAAATCGACCGCCCTGCCCCCGATCTGCGCGCGGACGCTGGTCCTTCCGTCCTCGACCTGCGCCGACAGGGTTCGCGCCTCGGCATCAGCGCCGAAGCTGGTGATGGCGGCACCGGCCGCCTGCGCGGCGGCGAGCAAGATCGGGGTGACATCCAGCCCCTGCGGGATGATGGCGTGGCCGCCGGGCTCCAGCCCCTGAAAGATCGAGGCTTTTTCCGCGGCGATGCCGTCAAGCGAGCCGAAGGCCTCCATATGCGCGGGGGCGACGGTGGTGATCATCGCGACATGCGGGCGGGCCATGCGCGACAGGGGCGCGATCTCGCCCGGGTGGTTCATGCCCAGTTCAAGGATGGCGAAATCCGTATCCGCCGGCATCCGCGCCAGGGTCAGCGGCACGCCCCAGTGGTTGTTGAGGCTCGCCTCGGCGGCGTGGACCCGGCCCAGCGGCGCCAGCGCCGCGGCGGCCATGTCCTTGGTCGAGGTCTTGCCGACCGAGCCGGTGATCGCCAGCACCCGCGCGCGGGTCCGGGCGCGGGCGGCGCGGCCCAGCGCTTCCAGCGCGGGCACCACGTCAGGGACCAGCAGCAGCGGCGCGTCGGGGGAAATGCCGTCGGGGATGCGGCTGACCAGCGCGGCGGCGGCACCGTTTTCCAGCGCCTGCGCCACGAAATCATGGCCGTCGCGCGCATCCTTCAGCGCCACGAACAGATCGCCCGGCCGCAGGGTGCGGGTGTCGATGGAGATGCCCTCGGCCGCCCAGTCGGCGGTCGCGCGCCCGCCGGTGGCCGTGGCGGCGTCCTGTGCGGTCCACAGCGTCATATCATGCCATCCAGCGCGGCCACGGCCACCGAGGCCTGTTCCGCATCGTCAAAGGGAAACACGTCCGAGCCGATGATCTGCCCGGTCTCATGGCCCTTGCCGGCGATCAGCAGCGCGTCGCCGGGTTCCAGCACATCGACGGCGCGCAGGATCGCCTCGGCCCGGTCGCCGACCTCGGTCGCCTCGGGGCCGGCGCCTTCCAGCACCGCGGCACGGATGGCGGCGGGATCCTCGGTCCTTGGGTTGTCGTCGGTGACATAGACCACATCGGCGTATTCGCGCGCGGCGGCGCCCATCAGCGGGCGCTTGGCGCGGTCGCGGTCGCCGCCGGCGCCGATCACCGCCACGATGCGGCCCATCACATGCGGGCGCAGCGATTGCAGCGCCGCGATCACCGCGCCGGGCTTGTGGGCGTAGTCGACAAACACCGCGGCGCCGTTGGCGCGGCGGGCGGCCAACTGCATCCGGCCGCGCACGGTTTCCAGCCCCGGCAGCGCCGCAAAGACGCGATCCGGGTCGGCGCCGGTCGCCATGCACAGCCCGGCGGCACTCAGCACGTTTTCCGCCTGGAAGCCGCCGATCAGCTCCAGCCGGACCAGATGCGTGCGGCCATGGGCGGAGAACCGCAGCTCTTGCCCGGTGGCGTCGTAGCGCTGGCCGAGGATGCGCAGGTCGCAGCCCTCACCGCGGCCATAGGTGGTCACCGCCAGCCCGCGGGCGCGCGCGATCCCCGCCGCCTGCCGGCCGCGCTCGTCGTCGGTGCAGATCACCGCCGCGGCGCCGGGTTCGAGGATATGGTCGAACAGCAGCGCCTTGGCGGCGAAATAACTGTCGAAATCCTGGTGATAATCCAGATGGTCCTGGCTGAAGTTGGTGAACGCGCCCGCCGCCACCCGCACCCCGTCCAGCCGCCGCTGGTCGAGCCCGTGGCTCGACGCCTCCATCGCGGCATGGGTGACGCCGGCGGAAGCGGCCTCGGACAGCACCCGGTGCAGGGTGATCGGCTCGGGCGTGGTATGGGCAAGGCGCGCGGAATAATCGCCCTCGACCCCCATGGTGCCCAGGCTGATCGCGCGCAGCCCCAGCGCCTGCCAGATCTGGCGGGTGAAGTTGGTGACCGAGGTCTTGCCCGAGGTGCCCGTCACCGCCACCACGGTCTCGGGCTGCGCCTCGAACCACAGCGCCGCGGCCCCGGCCAGCGCAGCGCGCGGGTCTTCGGCCACCACCAGCGCCGCCGGGCTGTCCGCAAGCACGTCCGCCGCCATTGCCGCGCCCTGCCGGTCGCTCAGCACCGCCGCCGCGCCCTGGCGCAGCGCATAGCGGATGAACTCGGCCCCGTGGACGGCCGAGCCGGGCAGCGCCGCGAACAGATATCCGTCGCGCACCTGCCGCGAATCGACGGCAAGGCCGGTGATCTGCGGGTCGCGCCCGTCCGCTGCCCTCAGCCCCAGCAGGGACAGTTTCTTTCCGGTTTTATCCGCCATCAACCTCTTGTCCTTATCTTGCCGAAATCCTTACGGCATCGGCCGGACGAGGTTCAATGACGGGCAGTTTCACGTCATCGGGACGTAGCCCCAGCATCGGCGACAGTCGCTCGACCAGCGCGGCGGCGACCGGGGCGGCGGTGGCGCCGGCGGTGCGCAGCTCGCCCCCGCCCGCGACCGAGACCTTGGGTTCGTCCAGCGTCACCACCAGCACGTAGACCGGCCGGTCCGCGGGATAGATCGCCGCAAAGGTCGAGACGTTGCGGTTCTTGTAATAGCCGCCGCCGGGGCGGGGCTTGTCGGCGGTGCCGGTCTTGCCGCCGACCCGATAGCCGGGAACCTCGGCCTGCCGCGCGGTGCCCTTGGTCACCACATAGCGCAGCAGGTCGCGCGCGGCGGCGGCGGCGCGCGGCGACAGCACCTGTTCGCCCTGCACCGGTTCCTTGCGATGGACCAACGTCGGGCGCACCCGGCGGCCGTCGTTGGCGATGGTGGCATAGGCCGAGGCAAGATGCAGGGGGCTCGCCGCCAGCCCGTGGCCAAAGGACACGGTGGCCGCGGTCACCGCCGGCCAGCGCCGCGGCACGATCGGCTTGCCGGTCGGCGCCTCGGTCATCTCGATCGGGGTCGGCTCGAAGAACCCCAGCTCCTTGAGGAACTGCTGCTGGCGCTCCGGCCCCAGCATCTGCGCGATCCGCACCGTGGCGACGTTCGAGGATTTGCCGATCACGTCCTTGACCGACAGGTCGCGGCCATAGTTGTGGAAATCGTGGATCAGGTATTTCCCGATCTTCATCGGGGAACTGGCGTTGATCATCGTGTTGACGTTGATCAGCCCCTCGTCGATGGCCTGCGCCACCGGGAAGATCTTGAAGGTCGAGCCGAGCTCATACTGCCCCTGCACCGCGCGGTTGAACAGCGGGCTGTCCGAAGGATCGCCCTTGAGCAGGGGCTTGGGCCGGTCGTTGGGGTCGAAATCGGGCAGGCTGGCCATGGCCACGATCTCTCCGCTGGCGACCTCCATCAGGATGCCGGTGGCGCCCTTGGCGTTCATCACCTTCATGCCGTTGGCCAGAACCTCCTCCATCGCGGCCTGCGCGGTCAGGTCGATGGACAGTTGCAGCGGCGCCCCGGCATTGGCCGGGTCGCGCAGCCAGCCGTCAAAGGCTTTCTCGACCCCGGCCATGCCCAGAACCTCGGCGGAACTCACCCCCTCGGCCCCGAATTGCGAACCGCCGAGGATGTGGCTGGCAAGGTTGCCGTTGGGGTAAAGCCGCATCTCGCGCGGGCCGAACACCAGCCCGGGTTCGCCGATGTCGTGGACGGCCTGCATCTGTTCGGGGCTGAGCTTCTTCTTGATCCAGACGAACTTGCGCTCTCCGGTCAGGTCGCGCTTCAGCCGCTCGGCGTCGAGGTCGGGAAAGATCTTCGCCAGCTTTGCCGCTGCGGTGGCGGGGTCCACCAGATCCTGCGGATGCGCGTAAAGCGCATGGGTGGACAGGTTCGTCGCCAGCACCCGCCCGCGCCGGTCCACGATGTCGGCCCGCTGCGAGATGATCTGCGCGCCCGAGGCATGGGTGCGCGGCTCGCTAGGCTGGCTGGAGGCCAGCGTCCCCATCCGCAGCCCCACCGTGCCAAAGGCCAGCATGAAGCCCAGCACCATCCACTTGATCCGCCCCTCGGCCCGGCGGCGGGCGCGGTCCTGGATCTCGGCGTGGCGGCGGGCGCGCAGCTCGGCCTCGATCTCGTCGGGGTCCTGACCGGCCTGTCGGGCGCTGAGGATGCGGGCCAGCGGGCGCAAGGGGGTGCGGATCATGGCAATCACTCCTGCGGGGAACGGTCAGCGACAGAGGGGACGGCAAAGCCGGGGCGGAACGGGCGCGGCGGCGGCGCACCGTGGTTGTTGGACGGCAGGGGGGCCACCCAGTCGTCGTCCTCGGGCGGGGCGGGCAGGTCTGGCGGCGGATAGTCGATGTTGCGCGGGCCGCCGAACTGGTTCGACTGCACCGGCGCCAGCCGCAGCCGCTCGAAGTTCATGTCGACCAGCTGGCGCAGCCGCTCGGGGCGGTTGAGATAGGCCCATTCCGCGCGCAGCACGCCCAGCGTCTCGCGCAGGCCGGCGATCTCGCGCTGGACGGACTGCATCTGGTCGACCTGCGCCTGGGTGCGGTAGTTTTCGCGATAGGCCCAGAATGCCAGCGCCATCACCACCAGCGCCGCGGCAAGGTAAAGCAGCGGCCGCATCACACACCCCCGGGCAGCCGCGGCAGGCCCAGCCGCGCCGGGTCGGCCCGGCCCGCGGGGGCGTCGGTGCGCAGGGCGACGCGCAGAAAGGCGGAACGCGCGCGGGGGTTCGCCGCCAGCTCGGCCGCGTCGGCGCCGATGGCGCGGCGGAACGGCAGGGTGAAGGCGGGCGGGTCCAGCTGCGCCACCGGCGCGTGGCGGCTGCCACCGCCGGCGGCATTGGCGCGCGCCTGCATGAAGCGCTTGACCACGCGGTCTTCCAGCGAATGAAAGCTGACCACCACCAGATGCCCGCCGGGCTTCAACGCCCGCTCGGCTGCCGCGAGCCCCGCCAGCAGCTGGCCGAACTCGTCGTTCACCCAGATGCGGATGGCCTGAAAGCTGCGGGTGGCGGGGTGGCTTTGCCCCGGTCTGGGACGCGGCAGGCAGGATTGCACCACCTCGGCCAGCTGTGCGGTGGTGGCCAGCGGCCGCGCGGCGACGATGGCGCGGGCGATGCGGCGGGCGGCGCGTTCCTCGCCATAGTAATGCAGCACATCGGCGATGCGCGATTCGTCGGCGGTATTCAGCAGGTCGGCGGCCGAGGGTCCCGCCTGCCCCATCCGCATGTCCAGCGGCCCGTCGCGCAGAAAGGAAAACCCGCGCTCCGGCTGGTCGAGCTGCATCGAGCTGACCCCGAGGTCCAGCACCACCCCGTCCACCGGCTCGCCGGCCAGCACGTCCAGTTCCGAAAACGTGCCCTGCACCAGCCGCAGTCGGTCGCCGTAGTCCCCGGCCCACTCAGCCGCCATGGCGAACACCGCCGGGTCGCGGTCGATGCCGATCACACGATCTGCGCCCGCCGCCAGCAGCCCGCGCGCATAGCCGCCCGCGCCGAAGGTGCCGTCCACCCAGATGCCGCGGACGGGGGCAACCGCCGCCAGCAGCGGGTTCAGCAGCACGGGAACATGCGGCGCGTCCATCAGCTTTCGGCCGCCGGCGCGGGCGGCAGCAGCGACAGCGGGTCGGCGCCGGGTTCCAGCGCCGGCATGTCGGCCTGGATGGCGGCCAGGTCGGCCTCGTGCGTCTCGGGGGTCGAGACCTTCAGGTAGTCGCCCTGCGCCATGAAGAACACGCGATCTTCCAGCCCGATCTTTTCGCGCAGCCGCTGCGGCAGCACCAGCCGGCCGTCGGCGTCGATCTCGGCCTCTTCCGACAGGCCGTTCATCAGGGTTTCCAGATAGCTGCGCTCGGCCGAGCCGCGGGGCATCCGGCTGATGCCCTCGTCGATCTCGTCGATGGCTTCCATGGTGTAAAGCCGCAGATGCGTCCAGTCGGCGAAACCGTAGACGACCACCAGCTGCGCGCGGTTGCGGCTTTGGAAATCGGGGTCGGCGGATTCGAAGACGCGGCGAAACCGGGCGGGGATCGAGACGCGCCCCTTGGCGTCGACCTTGACCTCTTCCGAGCCTCTGAACCTGCGTGCCAAGCCCGCCACCTTCCCACTGTCCATTCCCCGAAAACGGGCCCCGGAAACGGGAAAGGACGGATCGGGCTGCTGCCACTGCCCGATCCGCCGCCCTCGTCCCATCACTGGGCCCCGAAGTTTCGGGGGATCGCCCGGTCCGCCGCGCCACCTTTGGGGGAAGGTGCTGCTCGCACGGCGGCCGAGTCGTTTTTGCGGATGGCGGGAGCCTGTATGAAGCCTGCCTCTGGCTGGGGTCTTGTCGCCCCTTCACTGCCCGTCTTCCGTAGGGACAGGGATGCCATGGGAAATCATGGGAAGCAATGGGCTTGTGATGGGAACGACGGAACTCCGCCGAAACCCATCACGAGAACGCGACGGGAACACCGACGCGGCCGCGCAAGCAGATTTGCAGATATAGGTAAAGCAGCCCCGGACTACGACTAGATATAGTGGCGCGGCGACTGTGGCAGAATAGGCTCAGTATTCGAGTTATCCACAGGCAACTCGCGCAGGGCGGGCAAAGCACCCCGCACAAGTCGGGGAAAACGCCGGGAATCACGGGTATTCACGGCGCCGCGATTCGACCTTGCAAGGCGGCAGCGGCGGGCTGTCCCAGGATTTCCCGCCGCCACGGCCGGTTCCCATGATTTCCCGGAACCGACCGTTCCGCCGCCATGGCGCAGGGGGTGGGTCAAGCCATCCGGTCCTCGATCAGGCGGCGCGCCAGCCGCGCATAGGCCTCGGCCACCGGCCCCTCGCCCGCGGCCACGGGGCGCCCCGAATCGCCGGCCAGCCGCACCGACAGGTCCAGCGGCACCTCGCCCAGGAACGGCAACCCGCGCGCCGCCGCTTCGGCCGCGACGCCGCCATGGCCGAACAGATGCGCCTCATGCCCGCAATTGGGGCAGACATACGAGGACATGTTCTCGACCAGCCCCAGCACCGGGGTCCTAAGCTTGTCGAACATGTCGATCGCCCGGCGCGCGTCGATCAGCGCCACGTCCTGCGGGGTCGACACGATCACCGCGCCGGTGACCGGCGCCTTCTGGCACAGGCTCAGCTGCACGTCGCCGGTGCCGGGCGGCAGGTCCACCAGCAGCACGTCGAGCTCGCCCCAAGCAACCTGGTTGAGCATCTGCTGCAACGCGCCCATCAGCATCGGGCCGCGCCAGACCACCGCCTCGCCCTCTTTCATCATCAGCCCCAGCGACATCATGGTGACGCCGTAGGCATGGACCGGGATGATGCGGTCGTTTTCGCTGCGGGGGCGTTCGGTGACGCCCAGCATCCGCGGCTGGCTGGGGCCGTAGATATCGGCGTCCAGCACGCCGACGCGGCGCCCGGCCCGGGCCAGCGCCACCGCAAGGTTGGTGGTCAGCGTCGATTTGCCGACCCCGCCCTTGCCCGAGCCGATGGCGACGATACGCTGCACCCCGGGAATCGCCTGCGGCCCGGCCTGCGGGGTAGGATGGCGGCCCAGCTTGAGAGTGGGCGGCGGCGTCCCTGCCGCGCCCGAGCTGGCCGCGACCGAGGGCGCGCGCCCGGCCGGGGCCGTGGTCACGATGCGCACCCGCTGGAACCCCAGCGCGCGCAGCCGCGATTCGGCCTCTTTCTCGGCGGCTTGCAGGGCGCGGGCCAGCATGGGATCGGCGGCCTCGATGACGAAACTCACCTCGTCGTCGCTGACGTTGAGCGCGCGGATCAGGTCCGAATCGACCAGATTGCCACCGCCAGGAACCGCGATGCCCGAAAGCTCCTGCAAAACCCTGTCGCGATTCCCCGCCATGACATCCGCCCCCTTGTCTGCATTGATGGTCACTGGCGATATAGGGCGAGCGGACCCGGGCAGCCAGCCGCACGCCCCTCCACCATGGGCAGCGGCATGACGCCGCACTGCAGCAATGCAAGGGGTTTCCACCGGGTGACGTTGCGTCGCACGCATAGGTTATGCAACCAGAGTGTGCACGCGGGCGATTCTCGCCAAGTCCAATCACGGTTGGTTAAATCTTTGTTAACAAGGCGCCCCGCACCCATGCGCAGGATGCATGGCAGGTCAGCGTTAAGTGACATTGTGCATCCGCAGCATCTCGGCCATATTGTGCCCATGGATCGCAGCCGACCTCCTCCCCGGCGATCGATCCAGATGCAACGCCGCCCTCTCCTCCTCCCTGGGCGCGTTGTCGGCGGCGGCCCCTCTCCTCCTCCCCGGGGTCGCCGCTTTAACCCCCCGCCGCTTCCCTTCCCCCCGCACCATCGCTAGGCACGGCGCATGTTGTCCTATCAGCACGCCTATCATGCCGGGAACCTGGCCGACGTGCACAAGCACGCGCTGCTGGCGACGGCGCTGGCGCGGCTGACCGAAAAGCCGAAGCCCCTCAGCTATATCGAGACCCACGCCGGGCGCGGGCTATACGACCTGTCGGGGACCGAGGCGCAGAAGACCGGCGAGGCCGCCCATGGCATCGCCCGCGCCGAATCGTCGGGCTGGCTTCCCCCACAGCACCCGCTGAACGCGGCGCTGGCCGCGGTCCGCACCCGCTTCGGCGCCGATTGCTACCCCGGCTCGCCGCTGATCGCCGCGCATTTCCTGCGCCCGGGCGATTCGGCGCATCTGGCGGAACTGCACCCGGCCGAACACGCGGCGCTGGCGCAGGTGGCGGGATTTGCCCGGCTTTACGCGCAGGACGGTTTCGCCATGGGGAATGCGCTGATCCCGCCCACGCCGCGGCGCGGGATGCTGCTGATCGACCCCAGCTATGAGATCAAAGCCGACTACGACCGCATCCCCGGCTGGATCGCCCGCATGGCGCGCAAGTGGAACGTGGGGGTGATCGCGCTGTGGTATCCGATCCTGTCCGACGCGCGACACCGGGCGATGGCCGACTCGCTGGCCGCGGCGCATCCCGGCGCGCTGCGCTCGGAAGTGCGGTTTCCGCCGGCACGGGCGGGACACGGGATGGTGGGGTCGGGGATGCTCGTCATCAACCCGCCCTATGGGCTGGAGGACGAGGCCGCGCGGCTGGCGGCACTGTTCGCCGTGCTGTAAGGCGCTAGCGGCGGCGGATGCGCAGCACCCGGGTCTGACGGATGACGCCGCGCAGCCGGGCGCGGGTCTCTGGCGGCTCGGCGGCCAGCGCGCCCAGCACCGCGCGCATCTCGCCTTTCAGCCCGTGCAACTGGTCGATCAGCGACAGCACCAGCGCCAGCGCATCGGCGTCCAGCTGGAACGCATCCTCCAGCTCCACCGCCAGCTGCAGCCGCGCCGCGTCGATGTCGCGGAACCGCGGCGCGCCCTCTTCCAGCACCGGCTGCACGATCCCCGCATCGGTCAGCGCATCCAGCGCCGCGTCCGACAGCTCGGGGATCAGCGCCAGGATCTCGTCCCGGCTCATCGAGCGGCTGGTCATCGTCCTCCCCTCCTCCGGGTGGCGCGCGGGTCGTAGGCGTTATCCTTGCGCCAGGTCTCGATGAAGCGGGCCAGCTCATCGTCGACCTTGGGCGGCATCACCACCCGCAGCTCGACATGCTGGTCACCGCGCTTGCCCCCCGCACCCTGCAGCCCGCGCCCGCGCAGCCGCAGCTTCTGCCCGCTCGAGGCGCCGCGGGGGATGGTCAGCATCACCGGGCCGTCGATGGTCTGCACCTCGACCCGGCCGCCCAGCACCGCCTCGTCCAGCGAGATCGGCAGCACGGTGGTCACGTCGTCGCCCTCGGCCCGCCAGCCGGGGTCCTCGCGCACGCTCAGGGTCAGCAGCGCGTCGCCGGGGGGCGCCTCGCCCATGCCGGGGCCGCCCTTGCCGCGCAGGCGGATGGTCTGGCCGTCACGGGTGCCGGCGGGAATGTTCACGTCCAGGACCTGCCCGTCCGGCAGGGTGATGCGGGTGGTGCCGCCGCGGGCCGCGGTCAGGAAATCGACCTCGAGCGTATAGCGATAATCCTGCCCGCGCATGTCGAAGCTGCGGCCGCCCGCGCCCGGCCGCCCGCCGGCGCGGAAGCCGCCGCGCCCGCCCTCGCCGAACAGATCAGCGAACACGTCCGAGAAGTCGCCGAAATCCGCCTGCCCGCGATAGGGGTTGTCGGGCGATTCGGAAAAGTCGCGATAGTAGCGGCGCTGCGGGCGTTCCTGCCCCTGCGCGTCGATCTCTCCGCGGTCGAATCGGGCGCGCTGCTCGGGGTCGCGCAGCAGGTCATAGGCGGCCGAGGCGGCCTTGAAGCGTTCATGCGCCGCCGGATCGTCGGTCAGATCGGGGTGATCCGTCCGGGCGATCTTGCGATATGCCTTCTTGATTTCGGCGTCAGTGGCCGTCCGGGACACCCCCAGCGCGGCATACGGATCATCCGCCATTCGCAACCCCTTGCTCTCACTGCTGCAACGCCCTGCGGGCGCGCCCGGTTTCCTGTGGATTTCCTGCCCGGCCGGGCCCGGTTAGGCAAGCACCCCGCGCCCTGCGGGTCAGTTGGCAGGGGCCGCGCCAGAAATCCGCTTGACGGAGGCGCGCGCACGCCCTACATCCCCCGCACCCCTCGCGGGCCCATGGTTCGCGACGCATCGGGGCGGAGTAGCTCAGCTGGTTAGAGCAGCGGAATCATAATCCGCGTGTCGGGGGTTCGAGTCCCTCCTCCGCTACCAAATGCAGTGATTGCCGGCGGCATCTCATTCAACATCATCCGATTGCGGGCAGTCCAACTGTCAGGCGAGGCATTTTCCGTCAACTGCCCTGTCGCGGGAATGGAACCGACGTTGCGACGTTACGTGACGTTGCTTCCGCAGTTGTCTTGACAACCTCAGGCCCTCTCGTAACGCGCCGCAAATGTCCAGGAAAGCTGGGCAAACAAGACCTATCCAAAAATACAACATCCCTTCTGCAACATTTTGTCGCAACTTGTAGCCACAACGAGTCGAGTGTTTACCGGTAGGAGTTGTAACGATGAACATTGTTCTGGTCCCAACTGCCGTGGCCGCCGTCCTGGCGACCACGGCGGCGACGGCTGGGGGTTATGCGGCCCCCATCATCGCGGTCGAGCCGGTTGCGGCCGCACCCATTCTTCAACCTGCGCGGGATTGGACCGGGTTTTACGCGGGCCTGCAGTTCGGTCGGGTGGCCAACAAAGGCCCGGATTACTGCGCACTGAAAAATCCCGATAATCCCACGGGGCTTCCCTATTTCTGCACCACAGATGCAAAAGGGCCGGCATATGGCGGCCATGTCGGCTATCTGCGCGACTTCGGCCGCTTTGTCGGCGGCGTCGAACTGTCTTACGACCGTCTGAAGCTCAAGGACATTACCGTTCACAGCGAAGGCGACCGTGAACCACCCTTCGCCGATGCCAAGGGCAACATGATCCGGGCAAAATTGCTGGCCGGATATGACGCGGGCCGTTTCCTGCCTTATGCCGCCGTCGGCGTGGCGCGGGCAAAGTTCGACTTTACTGACAATAACAACGACCCTTACAGCGGCCATGATACCGCATTCGGCTACGGTGCCGGATTGAAGTTCCTGGCTTCGGAACGTTTCATGCTGGGCGCCGAATGGATGACGCATGAGTTCACGACAATTACCGGAGACACCGATATCAGCACCCTCGGGCTGAGCGCCTCTTACCGCTTCTGATTTTCCGCATGTTCCAATTCAACACGACAATTCCGCGCGGCATCTTGTCTTGCCGCGCGGAAGCTGCTTTTGCCTGCGCGGGCATTTATCGGCGCAGGCGTTCACATGGCACCCACCCCCGCACCCGGCAGCTGGAGCGTCGCCGCCACCGTCCGCGCCAGCCGGGCGCTGTGCGAGACATTCGCCCGCCACCAGCTGGCCCGCGGCGCCTCGCGGGTGTTCCTGTTCCACGACGACCCCGAAATGGCGTGCGACATCGCGCTGCCCGGCGTCACCAGCACGATCTGCGACGGCGGCTGGTGGCGGCGCGGCCGGCCGGAGGCGCTGGAGCAGCGGCAGCTCCATAACGCCACCCGCGCCAAGGGCTGGTGCGGCACCGACTGGATCCTGCATTGCGACATCGACGAGTTGATCTGGTCGGACAGCCCCATCGCCGAGGTACTGGCGTCGGTCCCCCAGGACGTGGGCGGCATCCTCGTCCGCCCGGTCGAGGCGGTCTATGCCGCGCCGCCCGACGAGGGCACCATCTTTCACACCCCCCATTTCAAGCGCTTCTTCAGCCCCGCCGGCCGCCCCCGCACCTATCGCGACATCTCGCAGCGGGTCTATGGCGCGCTGTGGGAGGCCACGAAATACGGGTTCTGGGGCCATATCCTGGGCAAGTCCTTCATCCGCGCGGCGGCGCCGGTCGGAAAGATGCCGCTGCACGGCAAGAAACCCGACGAGATCGCCGGGCTGAAGATGCGTCACCACGACGACCGGCTGGTCCTGCGCCATTACGACACGCTGTCGCTCGGGCAGTGGAAGGACAAGCACCTGCGCCGGATCACCGGCAAGGTGCTGGTGCCGCAGGCGGGAAAGTTCCGGACCCGGCAGCTGCAGCTGATTGCCGAGACGCTGGCGCGCGAGGGCGAGGACGGGCTCGACCGGCTTTACCTGCGCATGGCGGTGATGCCACCCGAACTGCTGGCCGAATCGCTGGAGGCGGGCTTCGTGCGCCTTATCCCGCCCGAGCCGCATCTGGTAGCGCCGCCCGCCCTGCCGGCGACGCAATGAACAACGCCGCCCCAAGGGGCGGCGCGTCGGGTCGTCTGGACCTTGGGTCTTATTCCGCTTCGTCGGCGGGCTTGGCGTTCAGCATGCCGTAATTCTGCGCGCCGATCTCGTCCATCAGCTGCAGCTGGGTTTCGAGGAAGTCGATATGCCCCTCCTCGTCCTCGATCAGGTCGTCGAAGATCGCCTTGGACACCTGGTCGTTGACCTGCGCACAATACTGCCGCGCCTCGAGATACAGGTTGCGGGCGTCGTGTTCGCCGGCCAGATCGGCCTCGAGCGTTTCGCGGATGTTCTGCCCGATGCGCAGCGGGTCGAGCTTTTGCAGGTTCGGGTGGCCTTCCAGAAAGATGATGCGCTGAATCAGCTTGTCGGCGTGATTCATCTCTTCGATCGATTCGGCGCGCGACTTGTCGGCGATCCGGCCGTAGCCCCAGTCTTCCTGCAGCCGGTAATGCAGCCAGTACTGGCTGACCGCGGTCAGCTCCGACCGCAGCGCGGCATTCAGATATTCGATGACCTTCGGATCACCCTTCATTTCAGCGTCTCCCTGACCTGTTCAGCCCTGTTCAGCCTGCCACGAGCGGCCGCAGCCCGCGCAGCTCTGCGGGGACCGGGCGCGGGTCCGCATCGACGGCGAACCCTTCCGAGGATCGCATCGTCGTCACGAACAGCCTCATGCACCCGCCGCAATCCGCGCGCTTACCCAAAGCGCGATAGATCTTGCCGGGCGTGATGATGGTATCAGCATCCGAGGCGCGCATCCAGCCGACAGCGGCGCGGATCTCGTGGTCGGTGACGCCCGTGCAGTGACAGACGATCATCGCGTTTCCCCGGGGTTGCGGGGCACAGGGTGGTGCATGATGTCAGGGGCCTTGTCGGTCTGGGTTTCGTGCCGGGTCAGGGTGCGGCGCCAGCCTTATTTCGTCAGGATCAGCTTGCCGGCGCGGGTGATCCGCAGGGTGTAGACCTGGTCGGCAAGGGCGATCTGCGCCAGATGGCCGCCGGCGGTCAGGTCGGTGGCATCGTGCAGCGGCACCCGCAGCAGCGGAACGGCGACGCGTTGGGTCACGTCAAAGGTGAGGTCGTTCATCAGAGCCTCCGGGGTTGGTCGAGGGTTGGTCCAGATACCCAACCTTTTATGTCGACAACTCCGGCTGTCAATTCATTTCTGACAAAAATGCTTTGATCGGCAGGGAAACGCGCAGAAACCTGCGCAAAAGGGGCGGCGCATGGGGTGCCACGCGCCGCCCCAAGATGGCGGGAATCACCACAAAGCCCGTTCAGGCAGCGCGGACCTGTTGCAGCAGCGGCATCAGCTCGGCCATCTCGGGGCCGTGGTCCATGCCGGTCAGCGCCTTGCGCAGGGGCATGAACAGCCCCTTGCCCTTGCGCCCGGTGGCGGCCTTGACCGCAGCGGTCCATTCGCTCCAGGTCGCATCGGTCCACGGCCGCGGCGGCAGCAGCGCCAGCGCCTGGGCCACGAACTCGGCGTCCTCGGGCGCGATCGCGGGCTCGGCGCCGTCGCGCATCAGCGTCCACCACTCGGCCAGGTCGTCCAGCCGGGTGATGTTCTGACGCGCCACCGCCCAGAATCGCGGCGCAATCTCATCCGGCACCCCCATCGCGGCGATGCGGTCGCGCACCGCCTCATACGGCAGATGCTGGTTGCGTTCGCGGGTCAGCGGCCACAGATCCTCGGCGTCGAACTTGGTGGGCGAGGCGCCGAACTGCGACAGCTCGAACCCCTCGGCCAGCTCGTCCAGGCTCATCCGCAGCGCCGCCGGCTGGTTCGACCCGAGCCGCGCCATCAGCGACAGCAGCGCTTCGGGGGCGACACCCTGTTCGCGCAGGTCGCGCAGGGACAGGGTGCCCAGCCGCTTGGACAGTTCCTCGCCCTGCGGGCCGGTCAGCAGGCTGTGGTGGGCAAAGCGCGGCGGCTGCCCGCCCAGCGCCCGGATGATCTGGATCTGCGTGGCGGTGTTGGTCACGTGGTCGGCGCCGCGCACGATATGGGTGACCCCCATGTCCACGTCGTCGACCGAGGACGCAAAGGTATACAGCACCTGCCCGTCGGCACGGATCAGCACCGGATCGCTGACCGAGGCCGCGTCGATCGACACGTCGCCGATGATGCCGTCCGGCCATTCGATGCGCTCGTGATCCAGCCGGAACCGCCAGTAGCCCTCGCGCCCCTCGGCGCGCAGCGCGGCTTTCTGCTCGTCGCTCAGCCCCAGCCCGGCGCGGTCATAGACCGGCGGCCGGCCCATGTTCAGCTGCTTCTTGCGCTTGAGGTCCAGCTCGGTCGGGGTCTCGAACACCTCGTAAAGCCGGCCCGAGGCGCGCAGGCTGTCCGCGGCCTCGGCATAGCGGTCCAGCCGGTCGGACTGCCGCTCGATCCGGTCCCAGTGCAGGCCCAGCCATTCCAGGTCGCGCTGGATGCCGTCGGCGTATTCCTGTTTCGAGCGTTCGCGGTCGGTGTCGTCCAGCCGCAGGATGAAGGTTCCCCCCGCCTTGCGCGCGATCAGATAGTTCATCAGCGCGGTGCGCAGGTTGCCGACGTGGATATGGCCGGTCGGCGAGGGCGCGAAACGGGTGGTGGTCATCGTCGTCTCCTTGATCCTCCCGCTCTTTCATAACGGGCGATTCTTGTCCATATCGGGCGCTGACAGCCGCAGGGGGAACACACCATGACCGACTGGAGCGAGGCCAAGGCCCCCTCTGCCGCCGAGATCGAGGCGCTGGCCCGCGACGTGCTGGCCCAGCTGCCGGTCGAGTTCGCCGGCCACGCGCAGGAGGTGATCCTGCGGGTCGAGGATTTCGCCGGCGAGGACGTGCTGGACGAGCTGGAAATCGACGACCCGCTGGAGCTGACCGGGCTTTACGACGGCATTCCGCGGACGGAAAAATCCGCCAGCGACCCGCAGCATTTCCCCGATACCGTCTGGCTGTTCCGCCGCGCCATCCTGGACGAATGGGCGGAACGCGGCGACGCCTCGCTGGGGGATCTGGTCCGCAACGTGGTGATCCACGAGTTCGCCCATCACTTCGGCTGGTCGGACGACGACATCGCCCGGATCGACCGCTGGTGGGAATGACATGGCTGCGGGGGCGGGCATCACGGGGGCGGACCAGGCCCCCATCCTGACCGTGACGCTGAACCCGGCGCTGGACCTGTCGACCAGCGCCGAGCAGGTGGTGCCCGACATCAAGCTGCGCTGCGAGGCCCCGGCGGTCGATCCCGGTGGCGGCGGCATCAACGTCAGCCGCGCGATCTCGCGCATCGGCGGGCGCTCGACGGCGCTGGTGGCGCTGGGGGGCGGCACCGGCACCCAGCTGGGGCGGCTGCTGAACGAGGCCGGGCTGCCGGTGCTGCGCATCAACGCTCCCGGCGACACGCGGCAATCCCTGTCGGTCACCGACCGCACGACGGAAAAGCAGTTCCGCTTTGTGCTGCCGGGGCCGGAATGGGCGGCCGCGGATGTGGCCGACGCGCTGGATGCGGTGGCCGCGGCCGCGGTGCCGGGCAGCATCGTGGTGCTGTCGGGCTCGAACCCGCCCGGCGTGCCGGATGATTTCGTCCTGCGCCTGTGCGCGCGGCTGCGCGGGCGACCGGTGCGGCTGCTGATGGACAGCTCGGGCGCGGCGCTGGCCCTGGCGGCGCGGGGCAAGGTGCGGCTGGCGGTGCTGCGCATGGACGACGCCGAAGCCGAGGGGCTGGCCGGCCGCAAACTGCCCGAGCGCCGCGACACCGCCGATTTCGCCAGCGCGCTGGTCGCGGCCGGGGCGGCGCAGACGGTGGTCATCGCCCGCGGCGCCGACGGCAATATCGCCGCGGGGCCGGACGGGCGCTGGCATGTCGAGGCCCACCGCGTGCCCATCGTCAGCAAGATCGGCGCCGGCGACAGTTTCGTGGCCGGCTATGCGCTGGCCATCGCCCGCGGCCGCGGCATCGCCGAGGCGCTGGGGCTGGGCGCGGCCTGCGCCTCGGCCACCTGCATGATGCCCGGCACCGGGCTCTGCCGCCCCGACGACGTGATGCGGCTGTATCAGGAACGCGTGGTCACGCCGATCTGAAGAACCGGGGGCCAGCCCCCGGACCCCCGGGGTATTTCGGCCAGAAAGAAGTCCTCAGACAGCCCGGGACCGGGGGCGCGGGGCAGCTATCGGCTTGACCTTTGCAAGGGGGTCCGGTTGAAGCGGGCGCGTATTTCCTGAAAGCTCCGGGGTCCGAGGATGGACGACAACAACCGCAACCTGATCCTTGCCATGGTGCTGTCGGCACTGGTCATGATCGGGTGGTATGCCTTTTTCGCGCCGCCCACGCCGGAACCGGCCGATCCCGCGGTGACCGCGCAGACCGCCGATCCCAACGCGCAGGCGGTGGACCCGGCGACCGGCATCGCGCTGGCCCCGCAGGCCCAGACGGTACCGGGCGAGACGCCGTCGCTGGCGCCCTCGACCCCGCAGGACCCGGTGCTGACCGCCGGGCGGATCGAAATCGAATCGCCGGCGCTGCAGGGCTCGATCTCGCTGGCCGGGGGGCGGATCGACGACCTGCTGCTGAGCGGCTATCGCGAGACGCTGGACCCCAATTCGCCGTTCCTGCGGCTGCTGTCACCCACCGCGCAGGTGGAGCTGGGCACCATCAGCACCCCCGGGGCACCCGACGCCATGCCCTCGCTGGTGGTGCAGAAACCCTATTATGCGGTCTATGGCTGGATGCCCGGCCCCGGGGTGGACCCGGCGCTGGTGCCGAATCCGGCGACGGTGTGGTCGGTGGAAAGCGGCACCGCCCTTGCCCCCGGCCAGCCGGTGACGCTGGTCTGGGACAACGGCGCCGGCCAGATCTTCCGCCGCAGCTTCGAGCTGGACGACCGCTACATGTTCACGGTCTCCCAGAGCATCGAGAACGCCGGCCCCGCCGCCTTTGCCGCCGCCCCCTACGGCATTCTGGCCCGGCACGGCCAGCCCGACACCCAGAACTTCTTCATCCTGCACGAGGGCGCCGTCGGCATGAGCGACGGCAAGCTGCTGGAGCAGAAGTACAAGGACATGGTGAAGCTGGACCCGGTGGGCAACGAAGGCCCGGCCATCGTCACCGAGGTCGCCGAGAACGGCTGGGTCGGGTTCACCGACAAATACTGGATGACCACGCTGATCCCGCAGCCGGGACAGCCCTTCACCTCGGTGGTGAAATACGCGCCAGGCGCCGACATCTACCAGGCCGAGGCGCGGCTGCCGATGCAGACCGTGGCGCCGGGCACGCAGCTGTCGTCCTCGAGCTTCCTGTTCGCGGGCGCCAAGGAATGGGAAACCATCAACGCCTATCAGAACAGCCTGCATATCGACCGCTTCGTCGATTCGATCGACTGGGGCTGGTTCTATTTCCTGACCAAGCCGATCTTCCGCCTGCTGCACTGGCTGCACGGGGTGATCGGCAACATGGGCTGGTCGATCATCGCGCTGACCTTCATCCTCAAGGCGCTGGTGTTCCCGCTGGCCCGCAAATCCTACATCTCGATGGCCCGCATGCGCGAGCTGCAGCCGCAGATGGAGGCGATCAAGGAGCGCACCGGCGACGACCGCGCCAAGTACCAGCAAGAGGTGATGGCGCTTTACCGAGATGCCAAGGTGAACCCGGCCGCGGGCTGCCTGCCGCTGCTGCTGCAGATCCCGATCTTCTTTGCGCTGTACAAGGTGATCTTCGTCACGCTGGAACTGCGCCACGCCCCCTGGGTCGGCTGGATCCGCGACCTGTCGGCGCCCGATCCGTCGTCGCTGCTGAACCTGTTCGGGCTGCTGCCCTATGCCGCGCCTGCGCAGGGCACCGCGCTGCACAGCCTGTCGCTGCCGCTGCTGGCGATCGTGCTGGGGATTTCCATGTGGTTCCAGCAGAAGCTGAACCCCGCCCCCACCGATCCGGCGCAGAAGATGATCTTTGCGTGGATGCCGTGGATCTTCATGTTCATGCTGGGCGGCTTCGCCTCGGGGCTGGTGCTGTACTGGATCACCAACAACGTGATCACGATCTTCCAGCAATACGCGATCATGTCGATGCACGGGCACCCGCCGAACCTGTTCGGCAACATCCGCGCCGGCCTGCCCAAGCGGCGCAAGTGACGCCCCGTTCGTGAGCGCGCGGCTGGGCCATATCTTCCGCTATCCGGTCAAGTCGGCCGGCGGCGAATCGCTGGACCGGGTCGCGCTGACCCCGGACCAGCCCCTGCCCGGCGACCGCCGTTTTGCGGTGTTGCACGGGGATGCGCTGCACCATCTGGACGGCGAGGCGCCGCAGCGCTGGCTGCCCAAGGCGGCATTCCTGCGCGGCGCCGCAGCCGGATCTCTGCAG
Source organism: Paracoccus sp. SJTW-4 (assembly GCF_047716885.1). NCBI lineage: Bacteria > Pseudomonadati > Pseudomonadota > Alphaproteobacteria > Rhodobacterales > Paracoccaceae > Paracoccus > Paracoccus sp. SJTW-4. The sequence continues at coordinate 1,571,009 of NZ_CP136681.1, forward strand.
GCGATCACCGGCGGCTGGCGCGACGGGCTGCTGGTGCTGTCGCATCCCGACCTGCCCGACCTGGTCTTTGACCCGCTACGCGATCAGGCGGCGGTGCTCGACTGGCTGGCGCCGCTGTGGGCGGATTCGGGCAAGGCCCCGCCCGCGCGGCTGGTCGAGGGGGCGCAGGCGCTGACCGACGTGTCCGAGCCCTGGCTCTCGGTGCTGTCGCTGTCCTCGCTGCGCGCGCTTGAGGAGATGGTCGGCCAGCCCCTCGGCACCCACCGCTTCCGCGCCAATCTGTGGATCGGCGGCTGGGAGCCCTTTGCCGAGCATGACATGCAGCTGCACCGCATCCGCATTGGCGACACGGTCGAGCTGGCGCTGACCCGGCGCATCGGCCGCTGCGCCGCGACCTGCATCGACACCGCGACGGGGCGGTTCGACGTGGACCTGCCGGCGGCGCTGGAAAAGCGCTTCTGGCACCGGGATTTCGGCATCTACGCCCGCGTGGCCGTCGGCGGCACCATCCGCCAGGGCGATGAGGTGACGGTGCTGTGAAAGTCGCCTTCCCCCCTGCCCCCGCCCCTTCGCCCGAGGCCGCCGAATCCGGCCGGCTGCTGTTCGCGGGCCCGGTCGATTTCATCAAGGGCGTGGTCGCGATGGAGGGGCTGCCCGACCCCGACCGCCCCGAGATCTGCTTTGCCGGCCGCTCGAACGTCGGGAAATCCAGTCTCATCAACGCGCTGACCGGGCGCAAGGGCATCGCGCGCGCCTCGAACACCCCGGGGCGTACGCAGGAACTGAACTTCTTTGCGCTGGGGGACCGCGCCTATCTGGTTGACCTGCCGGGCTATGGGTTCGCCAAGGCGCCGGTGGCGGTGGTGGCGAAATGGCAGGCGCTGCAGAAACGCTATCTCGCCGGGCGCCCGAATCTGCGCCGCGTGTTCGCGCTGATCGACGCGCGCCACGGCATCAAGCCGGTGGACCATGAAACCATGACCCTGCTGGACCGCTCGGCGGTGCCGTTCCAGGTGGTGGTGACCAAGGCCGACAAGATCGGCCCCGGCGCACTGGACCGCACCCTCGCCCAGATCGAGGCCGAGCTGCAGAAGCACCCCGCCGCCTTTCCCGAGCTGATCGTCACCTCGGCAGAAAAGGGCCACGGGATCGAGACCCTGCGCGCGGTGATCGACGCGCTGACGCGGGACTAGAGCTCCAGCAGGTCGCGATAGCGCCCCCGCAGCAGCAAAAGCCCCAGCAGCAGCAGCCCCAGCGACAGCGCCACCACATAGCCGGTGCTGACGTAATCGGCCGGATAGATGCCGTAGACGCCGCGCCGCATCAGCCCGACCAGATGCAGCACCGGGTTCCACCACAGCAGCTCCTGCGCGGCGCGGGGCATCATGTCGTAGGTGAAAAACACCCCCGACATCAGGAACAGCGGCCGGCTGAGGATCGACCAGGCCCGCTCCCACACCGGAAAGCGCATGGTGAGGAAACAGTTCATCGTGCCCACGCCCAGCCCCAGCAGCGCGGTCAGCGCCAGCGCCTGGACGACCACCGCCGCATCCATGACCAGCGCCAGCCCGAAACCCGCAGCGATCCCCGCGACGACCAGCGTGAAGACCGCGACATGCAGCATGGTATTCAGGATCCACCGCGCCAGCAGCGCATCGACAAGGGTGACGGCCGGATAGGCCAGCAGCGGCCGGGAATAGCGCAGGCTTGCCGCGATCTTTCCGGCCAGGTCGTTGTACATCTGGAACACGATGTAGCCGGTTGCGTAGAACAGCGGAAAATTGCTGCCGAGCGGGGGCGAGCTTCGCCCCATCACCCCCTGAAAGATCAGCGTCAGCAGCGCGATGCCCAGAATCGGGTCGGCCAGCGCCCAGAGATACCCCCCGAAGGACCGGCCGTGAGTGGTTGCGATCTCGCGCAGGATCAGCGCCACGATGGTGCGCAGCATCCGCAGCAGCCCGTTCGCGGGCCTGCGCCGTTGGAGCACGGGCGGAAGACGCGGGGGATCCGGGAAACTGTCGGGCATTTTATCGGTCATCTGGAGTTGCGGGCAGCACCGTGCCTACAACTGCCTGTAATTCATCAGCAACGAAAGCAAGAATGGCCAGTGATCGCTCTTCCGCCGCATCCATGGCCGTAATTGCAACGGCGGGCCGGGGCATTGTGGCCCACGACCCGACGCCCGCGCAGGCTGATGCTGCTGCCCTTGCAAGGCCGGATGCAGCGCAAACTCCTGCGCGGCCCGCCTCGCCGCCCCGGCTGGTTCCGGCCGGCGCGGGACGGGTGCAGGCGTTTCCCGCCGCGCAGCCGGCCGCTTTTCCTGCCGACATCCTTGCCCCGCCGGTCGCGCCGCCGGCCCCCTCGGCCCGGCCACGCCGGCGCCACTGGGCCCTGCTGGCCAGCCTGCTGCTGCTGGTGGTCCTCCCCGCCGCGCTCTGGGCCGGCTATCTGTGGACCCGCGCCAGCGACCAGTTCACCTCGACCATCGGCTTTTCGGTCCGGCGTGAGGAAGCGCCGCCCACCATGGACGTGTTCGGCGGCATGCTGGGCGGCAGGTTCTCGGGCACCGCCTCCGACACGGATATCCTGTACGAGTTCATCCGCTCGCCCGACCTGGTGCTGCGGATCGACCGCCAGCTGGACATCCGCGCGATGTTTTCCCGCAACTGGCCGCAGGATTTCGCCTTTGCCTTCGACCCCTCGGGCACGATCGAGGATCTGACCGACTACTGGCGGCAGCAGGTGCGGGTCCATTACAACGATTCGGCGGGCATCATCACCCTGCGGGTCAGCGCCTTCACCCCGCAGGACGCCAAGGCCATCGCCGAAGCGGTTTTCGCAGAAAGCGAGCGGGTGGTGAACGCGCTGTCCGAACAGGCCCGCGACGACGCGACCCGCCATGCCAGCGCCGAGCTGGAAAAGACCCGCGCCCTGCTGGCCGGGGCGCGACAGGCGATGACCGGCTTCCGCATCCGCACCGGCATCGTGGACCCCACCGCCGAGCTGGAGGCGCAGGCGACCGTCACCACCGCGCTGCAGGCCCAGCTGGCCGAGGCCCGGGTCGCGCTGGACACGCTGCGCCGGAACGCCCGCGCCGGCGACCACCGCATCACCCAGGCGGAACTGCGGATCGACTCCCTGCGCCACCAGATCGAACAGGAACGCGGCAGGTCCAGCGGCATCGGCACGCAGGGCGATGGCTACGCCCAGCTGATCGCCGATTACGAGCAGCTGAAGGTCGACCTCGAATTCGCCGAAAGCGCCTATCAGTCCGCGCGCACCGCGCATGAGGCCGCGCTGCAGACCGCGCAGCGGCAAAGCCGCTATCTGGCCGCCCATGTCCTGCCGACGCTGGCCGAGCGGTCGCTGCTGCCGTCGCGGCCATGGTTGCTGGCACTGGGAACCGGGGTCCTGTTCGGGCTGTGGTCGATCCTGGCGCTTGCCTATTACAGCCTCCGCGACCGGCGATAGCGCCATGATCCGGCTGGAGGAGCTCAGCAAGTCCTATGCAGGCAAGGGGCGGCACCGGCCGATCCTCGACCGGGTGAGCGCGGTGTTTCCCACCGGCGCCTCGGTCGCATTGCTGGGCCGCAACGGCGCGGGAAAATCCACGCTGCTGCGGATGATCGCCGGCACCGCCCGGCCCAGCGCGGGGCGAATCGTTGCAGATGGCACGATCTCGTGGCCGGTGGGGTTCGCGGGCAGCTTCCACCCCGACCTGACCGGGGCGCAGAATGTCCGCTTCGTCGCCCGCATCTACGGCGTCGATACCGACGCGCTGATCGGCTATGTCGCGGATTTCTCGCAGTTGGGCGACAGCTATCACTTGCCCTTCGGCAGCTATTCCTCGGGGATGCGGTCGCGGCTGGCGATGGGATGCAGCATGGGCATCGACTTCGACATCTATCTGGTGGACGAGGTGACCAGCGTCGGCGACGCCGAGTTCCGCGAGACATCGCAGCGCGTCTTTGCCGAGCGGATGCAGCGGGCATCCTCGGTCGTGGTCAGCCACTCGATGCCGCTGATCCGGCGTCTGTGCACCATGGGCGCCGTGCTGGACCGGGGCCGGCTGCTGGTGTTCGACCGGATCGAGGACGCCATCGCCTGCCATGAATATCTGATGGGCACGCCCGACAGCGTGGGGGACTAGCGCCCTTACCCCGTCAGCAGCGCTGAGATCTCTGCCACCTTTGCCGCCACCAGCCCCGCATCGCCGCGGCTTTCGACGTTCAGCCGCACCACCGGCTCGGTGTTCGAGCGGCGCAGGTTGAAGCGCCACTGCGGAAATTCCAGGCTGATCCCGTCGGTGTCGTCGCGCGACAGCGCCGCGCCCTCCATCGCCGCCAGCACCCGCGCCAGCGCCGCATCGGGGTCCGACAGACGGAAGTTGATCTCTCCCGACGAGGGATAGGCCGCCATCCGCTCGCCCACCAGCTGCGACAGCGGCTGGCGTTTGCGGCTCATCAGCCCGGCGACCAGCAGCCAGGGGATCATGCCGCTGTCGGCATGGGCGAAGTCGCGGAAATAATGATGCGCCGACATCTCGCCGCCATAGATCGCGCCCGATTCGCGCATCACCTGCTTGACGAAGGCGTGGCCGGTACGCGACTGCACCGCCTGCCCGCGGGCCTGCGCGATCACCTCAAGCGTATTCAGCACCACGCGGGGGTCGTGGACGATCTTTTCGCCGGGGTGGCCTTCCAGGAACGCGGCGGCGAGCAGCCCGACCACATATTCGCCGGGCACGAAGCGGCCGGTTTCGTCGAACAGGAAGCAGCGGTCGAAATCGCCGTCCCAGGCGACGCCCAGATCGGCGCCATGCGCCACCACCGCATCGCCGGTCTGCGGCTGGTTTTCCGGCAGCAGCGGGTTGGGAATGCCGTGCGGAAAGCTCGGGTCGGGGGCATGGTGCAGCCGGACCACCTCGAGCCGCGCCCCGCGGCGTTCCAGCTCCGCGGCGATGGCGTCGAAGGCCGGGCCCGCGACACCATTCCCCGCATTCACCAGCAGCTTCAGCGGCCCCAGCCGCGCCGCGTCGACGAAATCGCAGACCTTGCGGGCATAATCGATGCGCACCGCGGTGGCATCCGTCACCCAGCCGGGCGCGGCTTCGGGGAACACGCCCCTCTCGGCCAGCGCCTGCAGCTCGGCCAGTTCGGTCACCGGGTCCAGCGGCGCGGCCCAGCGGCCGACCAGCTTCATCCCGTTGTAATCAATGGGGTTGTGCGAGGCGGTGACCTCGATCCCGCCATCGGCGCCCAGGTGGTCGGTGGCGAAATACATCTCTTCGGTGCCGGCCAGCCCGATATCCAGCACCTCGACCCCGCCCTCGACCAGCCCACGGATCAGCGCCGCCGCCAAGGCGGGGGAACTGGCGCGCCCGTCGCGGCCGACCACCACCCGCCGCGTGGACGGGCGGGCGGCAAAGGCGCGGCCGACGCGCCACGCGACATCCTCGTCCAGATCCTCGCCCAGCCTGCCGCGCAGGTCATAGGCCTTGAAACAGGTGATCTTGCGCATGGTCATGGCGGCCTCCGGGTCCGGTTGCGGCGAAACTGCCCAAGCGCGGCGCAAGGCGCAAGCCGTCCGACTTTGGCCGGGGCTGACCTTGGCCTGTACCCGCGCTAGTGCTGGGCAAACAACTGCCGGAACCGCCATGACCGCCCAGACCAAAGCCCTGATCGCCGCCTATTACGACGCCTTCAACCGCGGCGACACCGACGCGATGGAGGCGATGCTGCACGAGGATTTCGAACATCACGTCAACGAAGGCGGGGTGCGGCGCGGCAAGCAGGGCTTTGCCGCGTTCAACCGCCACATGAGCGAGACCTATCGCGAGACCCTGACCGACATGGTGGTGATGGCCAGCGACGACGGCAGCCGCGGCGCGGCCGAGTTCGTGGTGAACGGGACCTATCTGAAGACCGACCCCGGCCTGCCCGAGGCGCGCGGGCAAAGCTACCGCCTGCCAGCTGGGGCATTTTTTGCCATCAAGGACGGGCAGATCGCGCGGGTGACCACCTATTACAACCTCGCCGACTGGATCCGGCAGGTTTCGTGATCACGACGCGGATCCTGACCGGGGACGGGCTGACCGCCGCGCTGGGGGAACTGGCGCGGCTGCGGATCGCGGTGTTCCGCGACTGGCCCTATCTCTATGACGGCGACGAAGCGTATGAGCGCGAATATCTGCGCGCCTATGCCGCCCCCGGCGCCGTGGTAGTGGCGGCGATGGACGGCGACCGCATGGTCGGCGCCGCCACCGGTGCCCCGATGGAACACCACGCCAGCGATTTCGCCGCCGCATTCGCCGGGCGCCCCGAGGCGCTGGAAGATATCTTCTATTGCGCCGAATCGGTGCTGCTGCCGGAATATCGGGGCCACGGGCTGGGCCATGCATTCTTCGACGGGCGCGAGGCGCAGGGCCGCGCGCTGGGGCGGCGCTGGTCGGCGTTCTGCTCGGTGGTCCGGCCCGACGACCACCCGGCCAGGCCCGCCGGTTACCGCCCGCTGGACGGGTTCTGGCGCAAGCGCGGCTATGCGCCGCTGCCGGGCGTCACCGCGCAATTCCGCTGGCGCGACCTGGGCGAGGCCGAGGAAACCGCCAAGCCCCTGCAATTCTGGATCAAGCCGCTATGAGCCGTCCCGTTCGCATCGCCGCCGCGGCTTATCCGTTCGACTGGTTCGACGATTTCGCCGCCTATGAGGCCAAGATTTCAGCCTGGGTCGCCAAGGCCGCCGACTGCGACCTGCTGGTGTTTCCCGAATACGGCGCGATGGAGCTGGCCAGCCTTGGCGGGCCCGAGGTCGCGCGCGATCTCGAATCCAGCCTGCATGAGGTCGCCAGGCACGAGGCCACCCGCGATGCGCTGCACGCAAGGCTGGCGGCCGAACATCGCTGCCATATCCTCGCCGCCTCGGGGCCGGCGTTTCCGCGGCCTGGGACAAGGCCGGTGAACCGGGCGGTGCTGTTCGGGCCGCAGGGGCGGATCGGGCATCAGGACAAGCAGATCATGACGCGGTTCGAGCGCGAATCCTGGGACGTGATCGCCGCGCCGGGGCTGCGGGTGTTCGACACGCCCATCGGCCGCATCGGCATCACCATCTGCTACGACAGCGAGTTTCCCTTGCTCGCCCGCCGGCTGGCCGAGGCGGGGGCCGAGATCCTCCTGGCGCCCAGCTGCACCGACAGCGTGGCGGGGTTCATGCGGGTGCGCATCGGCTGCATGGCGCGGGCGCTGGAAAACCAGTGCGTGGTGGTGCAGGCGCCGACGGTGGGCGACTGCGCCTGGAACCCGGCCATCGACGAAAACCGCGGCCGGGCCGCGATCTATGCGCCCCCGGACGGGATGTGGCCCGAAACCGGGGTGGTGGCCGAGGGCGCGATGGACCGGCCCGGCTGGGTCAAGGCGGAAATCGACCTGGACCGCATCGCCGAAAGCCGGCAGCGCGGGCAGGTGCTGCCGTGGCTGCACTGGCCGGAAAGCGCGGCCTCGCCGCTGGATTAACGCAGCCGCGGCGGGGCGTCGGGCGTGTCTTGCGCCGCCGCCGTCCCCGGCGCCAGCGCCGAGAAATCGAACAGCGCCGGGTCCGGCAGATGCGAGGGGCGCACATTGGTCAGCGCCCGGAACATCACCTGCCGCCGGCCGGGGCTGCGCGATTCCCATTCATCCAGCAGCTTTTTCACCTGCATCCGCTGCAACCCGTCCTGACTGCCGCACAGATCGCAGGGAATCACCGGATAGTTCATCGCCCGGGCAAAACGCTCGCAATCGGCCTCGGCCACGAAGGCTAGCGGCCGCAACACGTTCAGATCGCCCTCTTCGTTCAGCAGTTTCGGCGGCATCGAGGCCAGCCTGCCGCCGTGAAACAGGTTCATGAAAAATGTTTCCAGAATATCGTCGCGGTGATGTCCCAGCACCACGGCCGAACAGCCCTCCTCGCGCGCGATGCGGTACAGGTTGCCACGCCGCAGCCGCGAACACAGGCTGCAATAGGTCCGCCCCTCGGGAACCTTGGCCTTCACCACCGAATAGGTGTCCTGATACTCGATCCGGTGCGGCACGCCCCGGTCCGCCAGAAACTCGGGCAGCACCGTGGCGGGGAAGCCCGGCTGGCCCTGGTCGAGGTTGCAGGCCAGCAGTTCGACCGGCAGCAGCCCGCGCCATTTCAGCTCGTGCAGCACGGCCAGCAGCGTATAGCTGTCCTTGCCGCCCGACAGGCAGACCAGCCAGCGGTCGCCGGGGTTGACCATGTGATAGGTCTCGATCGCGGCGCGGGTTTCGCGCACCAGCCGCTTGCGCAGCTTGCGGAACTCGGTCGACGAGGGCGCGCCGCGGAACAGCGGGTGGATCTCGGTCTCGTCCGCGGAATCGGGCGTGTCGGCGGCGTCGTCCAGCATCAGGCGGCCCTCGGGCGGTTGGGGTCAAGGGTCATCGGGTCTTGTCGCGCGGCGGCGGTACCGGGTCGTAGCCCGACCCGCCCAGCGGGTGACAGCGCCCGATTCGCCGTAGCGTCAGCCAGCTGCCGCGAACGGCGCCGTGACGTTCCAGCGCCTCGAGCGCATAGGCCGAGCAGGTGGGCTGATAGCGGCAGCCATGCCCCACCCAGGGGCTGAGCAGCAGCCGATAGGCACGCACCGGCAGCGCGACGAGATGGGCCAGCGGGGTCACGGCTTGCCCCCCGCGGGGCCCTTGCCGCGGCGGCGGGGGGCCGGGTCCGGGCGCGTCGCATCGGCGTTGCGCGGCGGCGGCGCCGCGTGGACCCGCGACAGTGCGGTTTCCAGATCGGACAGCATGGCGGCAAAATCGCGGGTCGCGGTGGCCTCGGGGCGGCCGACCAGCACATAGTCCCAGCCCCCCTGCCCCCGCGCCGGGATCACCTGCCGCGCCAATTCCCGCAGCCGGCGCTTGGCGCGGTTGCGGGCGACGGCATTGCCCAGTTTCTTGGAACAGGTATAGCCGACCCGGATCGCCTGCGGGGCGACCGGCTCGGCCGGGTCGCGGCGGCGGGCCTGCAGCAGAAAACCCGCCGTTCCCTGACGGCGGGCCGAGGCCGCGCGCAGGAAATCGGCGCGGCGGGTCAAGGTGGTCATGGCCGGAACACGGGCCGCATCGCCGCCGGGGGCGTCCGCGGTCAGCGCCTCGACCATCGGCCGTGTCAGGCCGACAGGACCTTGCGGCCCTTGGCGCGGCGGGCGTTCAGAACCCGACGGCCGCCCTTGGTGGCCATGCGGGCGCGGAAACCGTGCCGGCGCGCGCGAACCAGGTTCGACGGCTGGAAGGTGCGTTTCATCGTCGTAGCTCCAACAGCTGGGGCGCGCAGGGTATGGGCCAACGGCCCACGCAAACACGCCGGGAATGCGAAGCCCGCCAAATAGGGCTGGCCTGCGCCCAAGTCAACCACATCGGCGAGCTTTCGCCATATTTCCGCCGCCGATCTTCCGCCGCGGCGTCCATCTTGGGAACCGCGCGCCGATCACATATGTTTGATGCGCAGGCTCGCCACGCGCCCGGGCAATTGCCGGCGGATGCGCAGTGCGACGATACAGGACGACATGAGCTTCAACAGTATTACCGGCCGCTTTGCACTGCTGACGATCGTGTTCGTGCTGTTGGCCGAAATCCTCATTCTCGTCCCCAGCGTGACCAATTTCCGCCGCGACTATCTGGAAACGCGGCTGGAACGGGCGCAGATCGCCAGCCTGGCGCTGCTGGCGACCGACGAATCCATTGCCGCCGACCTGGAAAGCGAGCTGCTGGAAAACGCCGGCGTCTACAACGTGGTGCTGCGGCGCGACGACATCCGCCAGCTGGTGCTGTCCTCGCCGCTGCCGGAGCCGATCTCGGCCACCTACGACCTGCGCGACCAGAATTTCGGCGCCAGCGTCCGCGACACGCTGCACCGGCTGCTGAGCCCGCGCCCCCAGACCATCCGCGTGATCGGCGAGCCCGTGCGCGACGCCGGGCAGCTGATCGAGATCACCATGAACACCGCCCCCATGCGCACCGCGATGATCGAGTTCGCCGTGCGGCTGCTGGCGGTCTCGGCCGCGTTTTCGGTGCTGACCGCGCTGCTTCTGAACCTGGCGGCGCAGCGGCTGATCGTGGGGCCGATCCGGCGGGTGATCGGGCACATGACCGCCTATGCCGCCTCGCCCGACGACAGCCGCACCATCATCACCCCCTCGGCCAGCATGGGCGAGGTGCGCGCCGCCGAATCGGCGCTGGCGGCGATGCAGCACACCGTCACCGCCTCGCTCAAGCAGCGCGAGCGGCTGGCGCAGCTGGGTCAGGCGGTGGCCAAGATCAGCCACGACCTGCGCAATATCCTGACCACCGGCCAGATCCTCGCCGACCGGCTCGAGGAAAGCGCCGACCCGGCGGTGCGGCGCACCGCGCCCAAGCTGGTCGGCGCGATCTCGCGCGCGGTGACGCTGTGCGAGACCACCCTGGCCTTCGGCAAGGCCGAGGAACCGCAGCCCTCGCTGTCGCTGTTCCACCTGCGCCCGCTGGTCGCCGAGGTGGTCGAGGCCGAGGAGCTTGCCGCCGAGCCCGCCCCCGGCGCCGAGGTCGATTTCGTCACCGACATCCCCGCCGGGCTACGCATCCGGGCCGACCGCGACCAGCTGTACCGGGTGCTGGCGAACCTGGCCCGCAACGCCCGCCAGGCAATCGAGGCCACCCGCAAGCCTGGCACCATCGAGATCGCGGCCGGCGAGGACGAATCAGCCTGGTGGCTGCGCGTCGGCGACAGCGGCCCCGGCCTGCCGCAAAAGGCCCGCGACAACCTGTTCCAGCCCTTCACCGGCGGCATCCGCAAGGGCGGCACCGGGCTGGGGCTGGCCATCGCCGCCGACCTGATCCGCGGCCACGGCGGCCGGCTGGAGCTGATCCGCAGCGACAGCACCGGTTCCGAGTTCCGCATCACCCTGCCGCGAGAGATCTCGCTGGCCTGATCCCCGGCCTCTGCTGCCCGCCGCGCAAAATCTCCCGGGGGCGCGTTTTACCCCTTGCATCCCCCGGACGCTCGGCCTACCTACCCGCCCTACGACGGACCCGTAGCTCAGCTGGATAGAGCACCAGACTACGAATCTGGGGGTCGGGCGTTCGAATCGCTCCGGGTCCGCCATTTCCCTCTTTATACTGCCTGCGCCAGATTTCCGGCCCAGCCGGCGCGACGAATATGGACGCACGGCGGTTGCGCAGAAGGCCATGGCAGGCCAACGGCTGCCTCGGCCTGCCGGCCCTTCGGCGGCCAGCGCTTTTCCCCTTATGAAACAGTTCGCGGGTGGTTCATGTGGGACCATATGTTCGTCGTGACCGGCGGCCCCGGTTCCGGCAAAAGCAGCCTGATCGACGCGATGGCCCGGCGCGGCTTCCGCACGATGCCCGAGGCCGGGCGGGCGATCATCCGGGATCAGGTTGGGATCGGCGGATCGGCCCTGCCCTGGGCGGACCGGGCGCTGTTTGCAGAGCTCTGCTGGGCTGGGAGCTGCGTTCCTGGCACGAGGCCGCCGCAGGCGCGGGGCCGGTCCTGATGGATCGCGGGATCCCCGATGTCATCGGCTATCTCACGCTTTGCGACCTGCCGGTTCCGGCCCATGTCGAGGCGGCGGCGAGGCTTCATCGCTATAACAGGCAGGTCTTCCTCGCGCCGTATTGGGACGCCATCTTCACGCAGGACGCCGAGCGCAAGCAGGACCGGCCAGAGGCCGAGGCGACCGGCAGCATCATGGCAGAAACCTACAGAAGGCTCGGCTATCGGATTGTCGAGCTTCCGCTGCGGGGGATCGAAGAGCGCGCCGATTTCATGACGGACTGTCTGCAAGCCCCGTGACCGCGACGCCCGACTCGCAGCCTATACACCGCGGGCCCGCCGCTTTATTCCGGCGGGCTGAAGCGGCCCCCTTTCGGGCCTGTCCGCGGAGGCGCTTGTGATCCTGTGCGAATTCGGTCCCGGCGGGCGGGCGGTCCTGTTTCGCGACGCGCAGCAGGTGGTTGTTGCCCATCGGCTTAACGAGGTTCTTCCCGCGCTGGCGCGGGCCGAGACGGCGCGGCAGGCGGGGAAATGGGTCGCGGGCTGGATCGGCTACGAGGCCGGCTATGCGTTCGAGGAGCGGCTGCACCCGCTCGCCCCCTCGACGCAGGGGCCGCTGCTGGCGCTTGGCATCCACGACGCGCCCTGCCCCGCCGGTGACTTCGCGCTGCCGGACGAGGACGTCCAGCTGGCCCCGTTCCGCCCGCTGGTCTCGCGCGAGGATTACGGGGCCGCGTTCCGGCGAGTGCAGGACCGCATCGGCGCCGGCGATTGTTACCAGATCAACCTGACCTTTCCGCTGGAATCGCGGCTGCGGCGGGGCTCGGCCGCAGGGCTTTACGCGGCGCTGCGGGCGCGCCAGCCGGTCGGCTTCGGCGCTTTCGCCGATCTGGGCGGGCCGGTGGTGCTGTCACGCTCGCCCGAGCTGTTCTTTCGGCTCGACGCCGCCGGCGCAATCGAGGCGCGGCCGATGAAGGGCACCGCCCCGCGCGACCCCGACCCCGAACGCGACGCGGCACTGGCCCAAGCGCTGGCGGCGTCCGAAAAGAACCAGGCCGAGAACCTGATGATCGTCGATCTGCTGCGCAACGACATCGGCCGCATTTCCCGCCCCGGCAGCGTCCGCGTGCCCGAGCTGTTCGCCGTCGACAGCTTTGCCACCGTGCATCAGATGAGCTCGCGCGTGACCGGACAGCTGGCCGCGCCCCCCGATCTGCCGGGGCTGATGCGGGCGCTGTTCCCCTGCGGCTCGATCACCGGCGCCCCCAAGATCCGCGCGATGGAGATCATTCGCGAGGTCGAACCCTTTCCCCGCGGCGTCTATTGCGGCGCGCTGGGGTGGATGGCGCCGGACGGGGCAGCGTGTTTCTCGGTCACCATCCGCACGCTGTCGGTCTGGCCCGACGGGCGGGTGACGCTGAACGTGGGCGGCGGCGTGGTGCAGGATTCGACCGCCGACGCGGAATGGGAGGAAGCTTTGTGGAAAACCCGCTTTGCGCAGGCGCCGACGACCCCGGGCTGCGGCTGATCGAGACGGTGCTGTGGGACGGCGCCGCCTGCCCGCGGCTGCGGCTGCATCTGGCGCGGTTGCAGGCGGGGGCGGCCACGCTGGGCTGGCCCTGCGATGCCGGGGCCGCGGCGGCCGCACTGGTGGCCCCGCCGGGCGCAGCGGCGCGGCTGCGGCTGACGCTGGACCGGGCGGGCACCATCGAGGTGACGCGCGCGCCGCTGCCGCCCTCACCGCCCGAATGGCGGCTGGGGCTGGCGGCGGCGCGGCTGCGATCCTCGGACCCGTGGCTGCGGCTCAAGACCACCCGCCGCGCGGTCTACGACGCCGCCCGTGCGACGATGCCCGCGGGGCTGGACGAGCTGCTGTTCCTGAACCAGCGCGCCGAGCTTTGCGACGGCACCATCACTACGCTGTTCTTCGACCGCGGCGCGGGGCTGCGCACGCCGCCGCTGTCCTGCGGGCTGCTGCCGGGGGTGCTGCGGGCGGAATTGCTGGAAAGCGGCGCCTGCCGCGAGGAGATCCTGCCCGCGGCCGATCTGCCCACGGTGCGGCTATGGGTCGGCAATGCCCTGCGCGGGCTGATGCCGGCGGTCTGGCGCGGCACCGCCGGGGGTTGAGGGCTCAGATTTCCCTGCCGCCGCGGAAGCGCGCGAAGCTCTGCTGCCCCGCGGGACCGAACAGCACCACATTATAGATGTCGGGCGCAACTTCAGGATAATCCATTCCCGGCGATCCCGCCGGCATCCCCGGCACCGCCAGCCCGGTCGCCGCGGGGCGTTCGGCCAATAGGCGGCGGATAGCCTCGGCGGGGACGTGGCCCTCGATCACATAGCCGTCCACCTCGGCGGTGTGGCAGCTGGCCAGCGCCTCGGGGACGCCCAGCCGCTGCTTGATCTGCTCCATGGCGTCGCTGTCGTTGGCGCGCACCGCAAAGCCGTTGGCGCGCAGATGCTCGATCCAGCCGCCGCAGCAGCCGCAGCCGGGGTCCTTGTGGACCGAAACCAGCGGCGCGGTGCCGGCGTGGATTCGCGTTGCCGCCAGCAGCACCGGCAGCGCCGCCATCGCCATCAGCACCGCGCGGCGATCAAGGTCATTTGCCATCTCGTCCACATCCCGTTGTCACGTCGTTCCACCAATACCCCCTTTACCCGCATCGCCCAAACCCGGAAACATGACAATCTGGCGCGGGCGGCAACGGTGGCGGGCGTGGCAGGACGGATGGGTGTGATCGCAGCGGCCCTTGGGCTGGCGGCGGTGGTGGCCGCGGCAGCCTGGGTTTTCGCCGGCCGCGACCGCCCCTCGCGCGCGACCCTGGCGCTGGGGCAAGAGCTTTACGCCCTGCACTGCGCCAGCTGCCATGGCGCCGATCTGGAAGGCCAGCCGGACTGGAAGCTGCCGCTGCCTTCGGGGCGGCTGCCGGCGCCGCCGCACGACGCCAGCGGCCACAGCTGGCACCACCCCGATTCCCTGCTGCACCGCATCGTGAAGGAAGGCACCGCCGCGGTGGTGGGCGGCGGCTATGAAACCGACATGCCCGGTTTCAGCGACCAGCTGGACGACGCCCAGATCGACGCGATCCTGTCCTATATCAAAAGCACCTGGCCCCGGCGCGAACGCGACCACCAGCGGGCGCTCAGCCGGGCCGAAAACCGCTGACCGGAAATGACCTTGCGTCGGATCCTACAAATTACAGTGCAAATCCGCCTGACTTTGCCGTGATTCTACCGGGTCATGGTTGAAGCCGCCCCGCTTCCGCGCAAGGCTGGCTTTCCGAAGGAGAACCCCGAGGCAACCGTTCCAGCCGTCGTCCGGACCGCCCCTTGCCGACCGGAATCCCGGGCTGGGCCCGCATATCGGCAACCCCATCCCGGCCGACCGCGACGCGCAGGCGCTGCTGCACCGGCTGATGCACCAGATCACCAACTCGATGCTGCTGGTGCGCTCGGTGGTCCGCCGCTCGGCCGAGACCGCCGAGAGCCTGGAGGACTATGTGCTGCATCTGGAAACCCGGCTGGACAGCATCCACCGCGTCATCGGAGCGCTGGTGCGCGACCCCGACCAGACCTTTACCCTGCGCGGGCTGATCGAGGACGAGCTCGAGGCGCAGGGCGCCTATCACGGCGGCGGCGCGCGGCTGATCAGCGGCCCCCGCATCATCCTGCCCGCCACCGCCGCGCAGACGCTGGGGCTGGTGATCCAGGAAATGGTCGCCAACTCGTTCCAGCACGGGGTGCTGGGCAGCGAGGACGGCGGGCAGCTGCATATCGGCTGGCAGATCGACGAGGACGCGGCCGGCGGTCCCGAACTGCGCATCGACTGGACCGAACGCGGCCAGCTGCCGCCGCCGCACCGGCGCGGCTTCGGGGTGACAGTGATGGAAAACCTGCTGGCATATCAGCTGGATGGCCGCGCCGAATGGGATTTCACCCCGCGCGGGCTGCGCATCATGCTGGCGGTGCCGATGGCCAGCCTGGGCCCCGAACCGGGGTTCGAGACCGCGGAGGGAGGGTTTTCCGGCACCGGCGCCGGGGATTGGTCCACCGGCAGGTTCTGAAGATTTTGGACGAAACCGGCCGGAATTCGTTGCCGCCGCATTGAACCGGCGCGGCGCGATCTGCATATTGGCAATCTCATGACCGGCGAATTTGACATGCCGTCCCTGTCATGAACTGTTCTTGTCAAAATGGTATCCGGTTTTTCGAGAAGGCGGTCTGACCATGGAACTTCACCTGGCCTATCCCGGGTTGTTCGACCAAGAGGCCGGGGCGCAGCTTGCCGCAGTGATGGGCGCGCCGCGGCAGCTGAACCCGCGACAGCGGATCCTGCGGGCCAATGTCGCCCGAACCGGCGCGCTTTACATTCAGCGCGGCTTTGCGGCGCGCTATCGGCTGGACCGCTCGGGGCGGCGGCAGTTCATCGGGGTGCTGATCCCGGGCGATTTCGCCGGGCTCAGCAGCTTTGCGCTGGGGCGACTGGACCACGACATCGATTCGATCAACAGCGTGCGGCTGCAGTCGATCAGCCATGACCAGCTGGGCACGCTCGAGGCCACCTCGCCCGAGCTTCTGTGCCGGCTGTGGCAGCTGACCCTGCTGGATTCGGCGATCAGCCGCTACTGGATCTTCCGCATCGGGCGGCTGCCGGGGCTGGCGCGGATCGCCAATTTCTTCTGCGAGATGCTGGTGCGGCAATATGTCCGCGGCCTGTGCGGCACCGACCGTTTTGAACTGCCGCTGACGCAAAGCGACCTGGGCGAGGCCTGCGGGATGACCCCGGTCCACGCCAACCGCATGATCGGCGAGCTGCGGGCCGAGGGGATCTGCAATTTCATGGATGGCGCGGTCGAGGTCGGCGATTTCGCCGGGCTGTTCCGTATGGGCCAGTATTCCTGGGACTATCTGTATCTGCCCGACGCGGTCAGCACCGACCTGCGCCGGCGCCTGGCCCGGACCGCGACGCGCGGCATCGCGCTGCACGGGCTGCGCTGAAAGGGCTGCGCCGCAGGGACGGACCCCGCGGCGCAAATCGCATCAGAAGAAGCCCAGCTTCGAGGGCGAATAGCTGACCAGCATGTTCTTGGTCTGCTGATAGTGGTCCAGCATCATCTTGTGGGTCTCGCGCCCGATGCCCGACTGCTTGTAGCCGCCAAAGGCGGAATGCGCCGGATAGGCGTGATAGTTGTTCACCCAGACCCGGCCGGCCTTGATCCCGCGACCCATGCGATAGCAGGTGTTCATGTCGCGGCTCCACACCCCCGAGCCCAGCCCATAGAGCGTGTCGTTGGCGATCTCGAGCGCCTCGGCCTCGTCCTTGAAGGTGGTGACGGACACCACGGGGCCGAAGATTTCCTCCTGGAAGATCCGCATCTTGTTGTTGCCGCGGAAGATCGTCGGCTTGACATAGTAGCCTTGGGACAACTCGCCCCCAAGGTCCGCCGCCTCGCCCCCGGTCACCACCTCGGCGCCCTCGGCGCGGCCGATGTCCAGATAGGACAGGATCTTGTCGTGCTGTTCCTTGCTGGCCTGCGCGCCGATCATGGTGTCGGCCTGCCGCGGGTCGCCCTGCTTGATCGCCTGCACCCGCGCCACCGCCTTTTCCATGAAGCGGTCATAGATCGATTCCTGGATCAGCACGCGCGAGGGGCAGGTGCAGACCTCGCCCTGGTTCAGCGCGAACATCGCAAAACCTTCCAGCGCCTTGTCGAAGAAATCGTCCTCCTCGCGCGCCACGTCGGCAAAGAACACATTGGGCGACTTGCCGCCCAGTTCCAGCGTCACCGGGATCAGGTTCTCGGCCGCATATTGCATGATCAGCCGCCCGGTCGAGGTCTCGCCGGTGAATGCGATCTTGGCGATGCGGTTCGAGGACGCCAGCGGCTTGCCGGCCTCGAGCCCGAATCCGTTGACGATGTTCAGCACCCCGGGCGGCAGCAGGTCGCCCACCGTCTCGATCCACACCATGATCGAGGCCGGGGTCTGTTCCGCCGGCTTCAGCACCACGCAGTTGCCCGCCGCCAGCGCCGGCGCCAGTTTCCAGCAGGCCATCAGCAGCGGAAAGTTCCACGGGATGATCTGGCCGACGACGCCAAGCGGCTCGTGGAAGTGATAGGCGACAGTGTTGTCGTCGATCTGCGACAGCGTGCCTTCCTGTGCGCGCAGGACGCCTGCGAAATAGCGGAAATGGTCGATGGCCAGCGGCACGTCGGCGGCCATGGTCTCGCGGATCGGCTTGCCGTTGTCCCAGGTCTCGGCGGTGGCCAGCAGTTCCAGGTTCTGCTCCATCCGGTCGGCGATCTTCAGCAGGATCTGCGACCGCTCCTGCGGGCTGGTCCGGCCCCAGCGGTCGGCGACGGCATGGGCCGCATCCAGCGCGGCGTTCACGTCGGATGCGTCGGAACGGGCGATGTCGCCCATTTTCGCGCCGGTGATCGGCGTGGTGTTTTCAAAGTAGCGGCCGGCGTTCGGCGCCACCCATTTGCCGCCGATATAGTTGTCGTAGCGGCTGGCGAACGGCATTACCCCGACGCCCTTGAACTCATGCGCCTGGTCGTTGGGCATGTCTGCTCCTCCCCTGAAAGCGAATACGGCCCGGCTCCTCACATCCGGGCGCCATCATGCTGCGGGATGGGGGCGCACCCGGTCAACAGGGGCGCGGGATTTCGGCGGCGGGACTGTCTCAATCCCGGGACTGGAGGGGGGATTGCGCCGGGGACTCGATCCCTAGCCGCCGCATCCGCCGGTACAGCGTGGCCCGCCCCACCCCCAGCGCGCGGGCGGCGGCGGTGACATTGCCGCCCGACCGCGCCAGGGCCCGCACCACCGCCGCGCGCTCGGCGCGGACCAGCCCGCCCGGCTCGGCGTCCTGCCCCTGGGCGCGGGCCAGCAGGTCCGACAGCGGCTGCGGGTGCAGGGCGCCGGTCTTGGGCAGCCCCAGCGCGCGGCGCGCCGCGCGGGTGGCACCCACGGCAAGGTCGTCGCGATCGACGGCCACCAGCGCCTCGATCCCTTCGCCCGCCACCACGGTGCGGGTGCCGGGAAAGGCGGCGCGGAACCATGCCGTCTCGATCCGCCGCGCATATTGCCCGGCGGTGGCGGCAATCAGCGCGGTGATCTCGCGCGAGGCATCGTCGCGCGCGCTCGACACGTCCAGCGCCGCCAGCAACTGCCCGTCCGGCCCGTGGATCGGTGCGTCGATGCAGCTGAGCGCGATGTTCGAGGACAGGAAATGCTCGTCGCGGTGGATGATCACGCCGCGCCCCTCGGCCAGACAGGTGCCGATGCCGTTGGTACCCTGCGCGGCCTCGGACCAGTCGGCCCCGGGGGCCAGCGCCCAGCCGTCGAAATCCCGCGCATCCCCCGGCGCGGCACGGCGGTCCAGCACGATCCCCTGCGCATCGGTCAGCACCACGGCGCAGCCGGAACTGCCGACCAGCCGGAACAGCTCGTCGATGGGGGCGGCGGCGACGTGCAGCAGCCGCTCCAGCGCCTCGCGGCGGCGGGCCAGCTCGGCCTCGGTCAGCCGCGGCGCGCGCAGCGCCACCGCCGGGTCCAGCCCGTGCCGCAAGGCGGAACGCCGCCAGCTCGCGGTCAGGGGCGTCAGGTCGTCGGACGCGCGCGTCCGCTCGATCACGCGGTCGGCGTGATGGCGTGTGTGCATGATTCGGCCACTCCCTGCGCGCAGTATAGCCGCAACCGGGAAATCTTCTGTCCGCAAATATCCCCGCCGGAGGCTCCGGCGGCAAAGCCCGCGCCAGCGGTGCCGGTTACTCGCAGCAGTGGCGCTCAGGCCCCGGCCCGGCGCCGCCCCCCGGCAAACAGCATCGCCAGCGCAAAGATCGCGGCGGCGGCGCAGACGATGGTGGGCCCGGTCGGCGTGTCCAGCCGGAACGCCGTCCCCAGCCCGCCCAGACCGGCGGCCGCGCCGATCAGGGCGGTGGCGACGGCCATCGCCTCGGGCGAGCGCGACAGCGGCCGCGCCGCGGCGGCGGGGATGATCAGGAAGGCGCTGACCAGCAGCGCCCCGACGATGCGGATCCCGGCCGCCACCACCAGCGCCAGCGCGATCTTCAGCACCCATTGCTCGGCCCGCGGGCGGATGCCGTCGGCGACCGCCATCTCGGGCGACAGCGTGGACAAGAGCAGCGCCGACCATCGCCAGGCGACCAGCGCCACCACCGCCGCCGCGCCCGCCCAGATCAGGGCCAGATCGGCGCGAGTCACCGACAGGATGTCGCCGAACAGATAGGCGTTGAGGTCGGTCCGCACCCCCTGCACGAAGCTGACCGCGACCAGCCCCGCGGCCAGCGCGCCATGCGACAGCACCCCCAGCGCGGTATCGACCGACTGCCGCCCTGACAGCCCCGCCACCAGCGCCGCCATCGCCAGCGACACCACGATCACCGCCCCGAACAGCGGCAGCGACCACGCCAACGACAGCGCCACGCCCAGCAGCGCCGCGTGGGCAGTGGCGTCGCCGAAATAGGCCATCCGCCGCCAGACCACGAAACAGCCCAGCGGCGCGCAGGCCACCGCCAGCCCGACTGCGGCCAGCGCGGCGCGGACCATGAAATCATCCAGCATCAGGCGGCATCCTCGTCATGGCCGGCGCAGGGCAGGCCGTCGTCGTGGCTGTGGTCGTGGTGGTGGCGATACAGCGCCACCGACCCGGCCCCGGCCGCCCCGAACAGCCCGCGATAGGCGGGCGACAGCGACACGGTTTCCGGGGTGCCCTCGCAGCAGATATGCCGGTTCAGGCAGACCACATGGTCCGAGGCCCGCATCACGATCTGCAGATCATGGCTGACCATCAGCACCGCGCAGCCGGTGTCCGCATTCACCTGCTCGATCCGCGCATAAAAGGCCGCGACCCCGGGCTGGTCGAGGCCAGCCGTGCCCTCGTCCAGGATCAGCAGCTCGGGGTCGTTGAGCAGCGCCCGCGCCAGCAGCGCCCGCTGCATCTGCCCGCCCGACAGTCCGGTGACCGGCCGCCGCTCCAGCCCCGCCAGCCCGGCGCGGTCCAGCGCCGCGGCAATGGTGGCGGCATCGCGCCGGCGCGGCAGGTTCATGAACCGGCCAAGCGTCATCGGCATGGTGGGATCGACCGCCAGCCGCTGCGGCACATAGCTCAGACGCAGCCCCGGCGCTCGGGTCACCTGCCCGCGCGAGGGGGCGACGGCGCCGATGATGGTCCGCATCAGAGTGGTCTTGCCCGAGCCGTTTGGCCCGACCACGGTCACGATCTCGCCCCGCCGGATGCTCAGGTCGATGTCGCGCAGGATTTCCTGCCCGCCCAGCTCGACCGCCACGCCGGCCAGCGTGACCAGAGGCGCCGCCCCCCCGCTCATGCCGCAGTCCGGCAATCGGCGCACAGCCCCTCGGCCTCGCGCACGGTGGTCTCGATGGCGAAGCCTGCGCCCTCGGCGGCGCGTTCCAGCTGGCCGCCGGCAGGGGCCGGGGTCTCGATCACATGGCGGCACTGGCGGCAGATCAGGAACACCGGCACATGGCCTTCGCCGGCATGGGCGCAGGCGGCGAATGCGTTCAGCGTCTCGATCCGGTGCACCAGCCCGGCGCGGATCAGGAAATCCAGCGCGCGATAGACCACCGGCGGCTGCCCGCCCAGACCTTCGTCGCGCAGGCGGTCGAGGATCTCATAGGCACCCAGCGCGCGGTGTTCTTCCAGCAGGATTTCCAGCACGCGCCGCCGCACCGGGGTCAGCTGCACCCCTTCGCGCGCGCAATGGCTTTCGGCATGGGAAAGGGCTGCGCGGATGCAGCTGTCGTGGTCATGCATGGTCCGGCCCTCCGGTCGCCGGGGAACGCCGCGTTGACGGGTGTTCTGTTATAATATAACTCATCCCGACAATCTAATGCGGAGCCCGCGAAATGTCACGTCCCCTTTTGGCCCTTGCCCTTGCCGCCTTGGCAGCCCCTGCCGCAGCCGAGGCCCCGCGCGTGGTCGCCGACATCGCCCCGGTGCATTCGCTGGTGGCGCGGGTGATGCAGGGGGTGGGCGAGCCGGCGCTGCTGGTCCCGCCCGGCGCCTCGCCGCATTTCCACGCGCTGCGGCCGTCGGATGCGCAGGCGCTGCAGGCGGCGCAGATCGTGGTGACGGTGGGACCGGAGCTGGCGCCCTGGCTGGACCGGCCGCTGGCGACGCTGGCCGGCACGGCCACCCGCATCGACCTGCTGCACAGCCCCGGCACCACCGTTCTGCCCACCCGCAGCAGCGCCCTGTTCGAGGCGCATTCGCATGACGACCATGCCGCGCCGGACGATCACGACGACCATGACCATGATCACGATGGGCATGACGACGGGGGCAGCCACGACCAGGGCGCCACCGACCCCCATGCCTGGCTGGACCCCGAGAACGGCAAGCTCTGGCTGAACATCATCGCCGCCGCACTGGCCGAAGCCGACCCGGACAACGCCGCGCTCTACCGCGCCAACGCCACCGAGGGCGCCGCGGAAATCGACGCGGCCACCGCCGACACAAGCGCCGAGGTCGCGCCGCTCGACGGGCTGCGCTATGTCGTCTTTCACGACGCCTATCAGTATTTCGAAAACCGCTTCGGCCTGCCCGCGGCCGGCGCCATCGCGATCAGCGACGCATCCCCCCCCGGCCCCGCCCGCATCGCCGAGCTGCGCGAGCGCACCGCCAAGATGGGGGTAACCTGCGCCCTGACCGAGCCGCAGTTCGACCCCGACCTGATCGCCACGGTGTTCCAGGGGCGCAACGTGGCGACCGCGGTGCTGGACCCGATCGGCGCGCAGATCCCGCCGGGGCCGCAGATGTATCCGGCGCTGATCCGCTCGATCGGGGCGGCGCTGGCGGGCTGCGCGGCGGACTAGCCGGCGTCGGCCAGGAAGCGCGTGACCGCCGGGCGCAGGCAGGTCACGCCCAGGGCGCGCCCCTCTTCGATCACCTCGCGCAGGGCGGTCAGGTCGATACTGCGCAGCAGCGCCTTGACCGGCCCGATCGAGGCCGGGCGCATCGACAGCGTGCGCAGCCCCAGCGCCGCCAGCACCGCCGCCTCGGGCGGGCGGCCGGCATCCTCGCCGCAGAAGCTCAGCGGCACGCCATGTTCGGCGCAGCGGCGGACGATCATCTCGATGAACCCCAGATAGGGCAGCGACAGCGTGTCATAGCGCCGCCGCACCCGCTCGTTCTCGCGGTCGGCGGCAAAGAAGAACTGCTTGAGGTCGTTGCCCCCGATCGAGATGAAATCGCAGCTGCGGAAGAACCCGTCCGAGGCAAAGGCCAGCGATGGCGTTTCCAGCATCGCGCCAACCTTGACGGCGGTCGGCATCTGGTGGCCCAGCGCCGCTTCGCGCTCCAGCTGCTCGGCCAGCATCCCGCGGGCACAGGCGAACTCGTCGCCGTCGGCGATGAACGGGAACATCACGTTCAGCTCGCGCCCGGCAGCGGCCCGGATCAGCGCCTGCAACTGCATCTTGAGCACGCCGCGTTTGTCCAGCCCGACGCGGATCGCCCGCCAGCCCATGGCGGGGTTGGGTTCCTCGATCCGCTTCATATAGGGCAGGATCTTGTCCGAGCCGATGTCGAGCGTGCGGAACACCACCGGCCGGCCGCGGGCATTGTCCATCACCCGCCGATACGAGGCCGCCAGTTCCGCCCGCTGCGGCACCCGGGTGCGGATCAGGAACTGCAGCTCGGTGCGGAACAGCCCCACCCCCTCGGCGCCCGAGCTGACCAGGCTGGGCAGGTCGGCCATCAGCCCGGCATTCATGCACAGCCGCAGGGTGGTGCCGCATTTCGTCGTCGCCGGCAGGTCGCGCAGCCCGGCATAGCGCTGCATCGCCTTGGCCTGCATGGCGATGCGTTCGCGGAACGCCGCCGCCACCGAGTCCTCGGGGCGCAGATGCACCACGCCGCTGTCGCCGTCGACCAGGATGGTGTCGCCGCTGAGCGCCTCGGCGGTGATGCGCCCGGCGTGGACCACCAGCGGGATCGCCAGCGTCCGCGCCACGATCGCCGCATGGCTGCCGACCGAGCCATCCTCGAGCACCACCCCGCGCAGCCGGCGGCCGTATTCCAGCAGCTCGGCCGGGCCGATGTTGCGCGCCACCAGGATCGGATTGTCGGGCATCGGGATGCCGGTGTCGCGGCCCTGCCCGGTCAGGATGCGCAGCAGCCGGTTCCACAGATCGTCCAGGTCGTGCAGCCGCTCGCGCAGATAGGGGTCGGCGGTGCTTTCCAGCCGCGCCCGGGCGTGGGACTGTTCCTTGTCCACCGCCGCCTCAGCCGACAGCCCCAGGTCGATGTCCTCCTCCATCCGGCGCAGCCAGCTGCGCGAGCGGGTGAACATGCGATAGGTCTCCAGCACCCCGCGGCCCTCGTCGCTGGCCAGATCGGCCGAGCTGACCATCTCGTCCACGGTCTGGCGCAGCATCGCCACGGCCTCGGCCAGGCGGGCGCGTTCCTTTTCGGGATCGTCGCCGACCGGGTTGGTGATGACGACGCGGGGTTCGTGCAGCCAGACCTGCCCCTCGGCCGCGCCCTCCTGCGCGGGGACGCCGCGGAACACCGCCGCCAGCCGATGCTCGGGGCGGGCGCCATGGCCCAGGAACGCCCCCAGCTCGGCCATCTCGGCCAGCACCATGGCGGCGACCTCCAGCCCGTAGACCTCGTCCTCGGAAAACTCGCGCGCCTCGCGCGACTGGACGACCAGCACGCCCAGCTTTTCACCGACGCGCTGGATCGGGACGCCCAGGAACGACGGGAACACCTCTTCCCCGGTCTCGGGCATGTAGCGGAAACCGGGCTGGGCCGGGGCGTTGGCGGTGTTCACCGGCTGGCCGGTGCGGGCGACGCGGCCCACCAGCCCCTCGCCCAGCCGCAGCCGGGTCTTGTGGACGGCCTGCGCGCGCAGCCCCTCGGTCGCGCACAGCTCCAGCGTGTCGGGGTCGCGGAACAGGTAGATCGAGCACACCTGCGTCCGCATCGAATCGGCGATGTGGTGGGTGATCGAGTTCAGGCGCGCCTGGCCGTCGCCCGGCGCGGCCAGCGTGTCGCGCAGCCGCCGCAGCAGCCTTCGCGATTCGCTTTCCGTGCGATCCTGCATCTGCGGCGCGCCTTCTGCTTACGGTGTCGGGCCGGAACCGCCCGACGGGCAGGCGTCAGGCCTTTTCCAGTTCAAAGGCATCATGCAGCGCCTGCACGGCCAGTTCCATATACTTGCGGTCGATCAGCACCGAAATCTTGATCTCGCTGGTCGAGATGACCTTGATGTTGATGTTCTCGTCCGCCAGCGCCCGGAACATGCGCGCGGCGACGCCTGCGTGGCTGCGCATCCCGATGCCGACGACCGAGACCTTGGCGACCTCGGTGTCCACGCTCAGCTCGTCATAGGCGATCTTGCCCTCGGCGCGGGCGGCCTCCATCGCGCGGCGGGCGTGCTCCACCTGCGCCACCGGGACCGAAAAGGTCATGTCGGTCACCGCGCCCGGATGGTCCTCGTAGTTCTTTTCCGAGATGTTCTGGACGATCATGTCCACGTTCACCCCGGCCGCGGCCAGCGGCTCGAAGATGGCGGCCGAGATGCCGGGCCGGTCCTCGACGGTAATCAGGGTGATCTTGGCCTCGTCCCGCGAATAGGCGATGCCCGTGACGACCTTGGCTTCCATGATCTGATCCTCATCGCACACCAGCGTGCCGCTGGTCTCATCGGTTTCGTCAAAGGACGACAGCACCCGCAGCGGCACCTTGAAGCGCATCGCCAGCTCGACCGAGCGGGTCTGCAGCACCTTGGCCCCCAGCGAGGCCAGCTCCAGCATCTCCTCAAAGGCGATGCGGTCGAGCTTGCGGGCCTTGGCGCTGATCCGCGGGTCGGTGGTATAGACCCCGTCGACATCGGTGTAGGTATCGCAGCGCTCGGCGCCGAAGGCGGCGGCAAAGGCAACGGCGGTGGTGTCCGAACCGCCCCGGCCCAGCGTGGTGATGCGCCCGTCCGGCGCGATCCCCTGGAAGCCGGCGACCACGGCCACGCGCATCCCTTCGGCGAATTTCTGGTCGATATTGTGGCGCGGGATCGACACGAAGCGCGCAGAGCCGTGCTGGTCGGTGGTGTTGATCGGCACCTGCCAGCCCTGCCAGCTGCGCGCCGGGATGCCCATTTCCTGCAGGCGCAGCGCCATCAGCCCGGCGGTGACGTTCTCTCCGCTCGCGACCACGGCGTCGTATTCGCGCGCGTCATACAGCCGCGAGGTGCCCTCGACCCAGCCGACCAGCTCGTTGGTCCTGCCGGCCATGGCGCTGACGATGACGATCACGTCATAGCCGCGCTCGACCTCGCGCTGGACCTTCTTGGCCGCATTCGCGATGCGGTCCAGATCGGCCACCGAGGTGCCGCCGAATTTCATCACCAGAAGCGGCATCCAAAGCCTCCAGTCGCCGGGTGGAACGGGGGGCTGATAGGGCAGCGCAGGCGCAGGGGCAAGTGGCATCGGCGGCAAATCGGCAGCCGCCGGGCGCTCTTTCATCTTGCCGGAAATATCCCCGGGTCCCGGGGCAGAGCCCCGGTCCGGCGCCCTCAGGACAGCTTGCGGGTGGTGCGGAACGGCAGCGGCATGACGGGGACGCCGTCTTCGATCAGCTTGCGGGCCTCGTCCAGCCGTGCCTCGCCGTGGATCGAGCGTTCGGGAATGTCGCCCGCGTGCATGGCGCGCGCGGTGGTCGCGAAGTCGCTGCCGACATAGGCCGAGTTCTCCTCGACATGGCGGCGCAGCGCGCGCAGCGCCGCCTCGGCCGCCGATCCGGGCTGCTCCAGTGGGCGCGCGGCCTCTGCACCGCTGTCGGGAACAGCGCCGCGCGGGTCGTCGCGGGCTGGCACCGCGGGGGCCATCGGCGCCTTTTGTACCGATACGCTGCCGCAGACGGCGCAGCTGACCTGGCCGGCACCGCTCAGCGCGTCATAAGCCGCGGCCGAGCGGAACCAGCTGTCGAAATCATGCCCCTTGTCGCAGCGCAGCGCGTAACGGATCATTCGTGGTCTCCTGCCGGACCATGAATATCGGAATTGCGGCCGCGCCGCGCAAGCGGGTTCGGCCCCTGCGGGTTTGCGGGCGGCTGTGGCCGGGTCGAGGCTGCACCGGCGTCCCCGCGCGCCCCCCCGGCCAGCGCCAGCAGCCGCGCGACCAGCGGCCCCGGGTCGGGGGCGGCGGCGTCCAGCGCCCGGCGCGCCGCCTGCCCCATGGCGCGGCGGCGGCCGGGGTCGGCGAGGATCGCGCCCAGCCGCTCGGCCAGCGTGCCCGGCGCCACCAGCCGCGCCGCGCCCTCGGCATCCAGCAGCGCGTAATCGGCGCGGAAATTGGCCACATGCGGCCCGTGCAGCAGCGCGCAGCGCCAGGCCGCGGGCTCCCACGGGGTATGGCCGCCGTGATCGGCCAGCGAGCCGCCGGTCAGGCAGACCCCGGCCGCGGCATAGGCGCCGCCCAGCGCCCCCAGCCGGTCGATCAGCAGCAGGGGCGGGGCGCCTGCCGCCGCCACCTCGCGCGCCCCCAGCCGTTCGGGCGCAAATCCGGCGGCGATCGCCAGCGCCGCTACCTCGTCGGCGCGGCGCGGGTGGCGGGGGGCGAGGATCAGCCGCAGCCCCGGGATGCGCGCCGCCAGCGCGGCATGGGCGGCCAGCACCGCCTCTTCTTCCCCGGGGTGGGTCGAGGCCGCCAGCCACAGCCGATCGCGCGAGGCGCTTTCCGGCCCCGGCCGGATCGCCGCCGGCCCCAGCAGCTTGAGGTTCAGCCGCCCGGCCAGCGCCGCCTGCGGCAGCCCCAGCGCCCGCAGCCGCGATTCCGTCCCCGCGTCCTGCGCCGACAGCAGGTCGAGCCCGGCCAGCACCGGCCCGATCAGCCCCCGCGCCCGCCCCCAGCCGCGGGCGGAGCGTTCCGACATCCGCGCCCCGATCACCGCCTGCGGGATGGCGCGGCGGCGGGCCTCGGCGGCGCGGTTGGGCCAGACCTCATTTTCCACCGTCACCATCAGCGCCGGCCGCACCGCGTCCAGAAAGCGGCGCACCGCCCCCGGCACGTCCAGCGGCGCCAGATGCGCTTGCAGCCCCCAATCCCGCGCCACCGCCCGCCCCGTGGTCGAGTTCGTCGTCACCACTACCGGATGATGCGCGGCCAGCGCCTCGATGATGGCGCGGGCCGAGTTCAGTTCGCCTACGCTGGCGGCATGGACCCAGATCGCGCCCGGCGGCTGCGCGGCCACGTCCAGCGCCAGCCGCTCGCGCAGCACGCCGCCGGCCAGCGGCGCGACCGCACGCAGCGCGGGGCCGGCAAGACCCGTGGCAAGTCGGTAGATCATCGCCCCACCCGGCAGATTGGAACGCCGCGCAGAACAGCCGTTGCCGGCGGGAAAGTAAACTCCCCTTCCTCGGCGGCAGGGCGCATGGCCGCGCTGCACGGGGAATCCTTGCACCCCGCAGGGCGGCTACCTAGCTTTAGGGGCAGGAAAAATGTCCGAGTTCAGGAGCGTATCGTGGCCGAGATGAACCCCGCCGCCGCTGCGCCGGCCACGGCATCGCTGCGGATCGGTGCGGTCGCGCTGACCGTGCGCGACCTGCACACGCTCAGCCGCTATTATCAGGACGTGATCGGGCTGCGGCTGCTGGCCGACGAGGACGGCGAAACCGGCAGGCGCCACCTGCTGGGCTGCGGCGACCGGGTGCTGCTGGAGCTGCGCCACGACCCCGGGGCCGACCCCCCGGGCCGCTCCGAGGCCGGGCTGTTCCACACCGCCTTCCTGCTGCCCTCGCGCACCGCACTGGCGGACTGGATGGTGCACGCGCTGGCGATGGGGGTGGCGCTGGACGGGGCCTCGGACCATCTGGTCAGCGAGGCGCTGTATCTGACCGACCCCGAGGGCAACGGCATCGAGATCTACCGCGACCGCGAGCGCGGCGAATGGCCGCTGGCGGCGGACGGCAGCGTCTCGATGGCGACGCTGCCGCTGGATCTGCGCGCGCTGGCGGCCGAGGCCGGCCGCGCCCGTTTCACGGGGCTGCCCACGGACAGCAGCATCGGCCATGTGCATCTGCGGGTCGGCGATCTGGACCAGGCCGAGGCGTTCTATGCCGGCACGCTGGGGCTGGCGGTGATGACCCGCTATCCGGGCGCGCTGTTCTTCGGCGCGGACGGGTATCATCACCATCTGGCCGCGAATATCTGGAACAGCCGCGGCGCCGGCCCGCGGCGCGAGGGCACCACCGGGCTGGCCGAGATCGCCCTGACCGTCGACGCCCCCGAGCTTCGGGCGCTTGCCGACCGCCTCGGGCCCGAGGCCGCGGGCGGCGCGATCACGCTGCGCGATCCATGGGGCACGCGGCTGAGCCTGCACGAAACCTGAGCGGCGCGGGCCGCGCGGGCTTGCCCCCGCGCGCGCGATGTCGGAAATCTGTGGCCATGACCAGACCCCCGCGCCATCGCCCCGAGTTCTTCATCCGGCTGTTCTTTTCGGAACAGGACATGATCGGCCCCGGCAAGGTCGCGCTGCTGGAAGGGATCGCGCGCAGCGGCTCGATCTCGGCCGCGGGGCGCGAAATGGGGATGAGCTACAAGCGCGCCTGGATGCTGGTCGAGACGCTGAACGGGATGTTCCGCGCGCCGCTGGTCGAAAGCGCGCGCGGCGGCGCGGGCGGCGGCGGCGCCACGCTGACCGACACCGGCCGGCAGGTGCTGGCGCTGTTCCGGGAAATCGAGGCCGCCGCGGCCGAGGTCAACACCGAGCGGCTGGCGGCGCTGCGCGAGATGCTGGCGGACGCTCCGCCCGGAAATAACGGTTGAGCCCGGCGCCGCGTTGGTTATGTTCCCCGGAATATAACCCTAGGAGACAGCCATGCCTCGCCTGACCCCTGCCCTTTCCGGCATCCTTGCCGCGCCGCTGCTGGCCGCCGCGCTGCCCCTGCCCGCGGCCGCCGACGAGGTGGTGGTGTTCGCCGCCGCCTCGATGAAGACCGCGCTCGACCCGCTTGCCGAGGCGTTCCAGGCCGAAACCGGCCACAGCGTGGTGATCAGCTATGCCGGCTCGAACGCGCTGGCCAAGCAGATCCTGGACGGGGCGCCGGCCGACATCTTCATCTCGGCCTCGGTGCAGTGGATGGACGAGGTCGAAAAGGGCGGCGAGGTGGCCGAGGGCACCCGCGCCGACCTGCTGGGCAACACGCTGGTGCTGGTCGCCCATGACGCGGATGCGCCGCAGGTGACCCCGGCGCCGGGCTTCGACCTGGCCGGGCTGCTGGACGGCGGCAAGCTGGCCATGGCGCTGGTCGATTCGGTCCCCGCCGGGCAATACGGCAAAGAGGCGCTGACCGCGCTGGGGGTGTGGGATGCGGTGTCGCCCTCGGTCGCGCAGGCCGACAACGTGCGCGCGGCGCTGGCGCTGGTCGCGACGGGCGAGGCCCCCTATGGCATCGTCTATGCCACCGACGCCGCCGCGGAACCCCAGGTCCATGTCGTGGGCACCTTCCCCGCCGACACGCATGAGCCGATCGTCTATCCCGTCGCGCTGCTGAAGAACGCCGCGGACGAGGCCGACCGCGCCTTCCTTCAGGCGCTGGACACCCCCGAGGCCGATGCGGCCTTTGCGGCCCAGGGCTTCACGGTCCTGGATTGATGCCGGACTGGCTGTCGCCCGCCGAATGGGACGCGCTGCGCCTGTCGCTGCGCGTCGCGTTCTGGGCGACGCTGGTCAGCCTGCCGCCGGCGCTGCTGGTCGCCCATGCGCTGGCGCGCTGGCGGTTTCCCGGACACGGGCTGCTGAACGGGCTGGTCCATCTGCCGCTGGTGCTGCCGCCGGTGGTCACCGGCTATGTGCTACTGCTGACGCTGGGGCGGCGCGGGTTCGTCGGGCAGTATCTGGACCAGTGGTTCGGCATCGTCTTTGCCTTTCGCTGGACCGGGGCGGTGGTCGCGGCGGCGGTGATGGCGTTTCCGCTGATGGTCCGCGCCATCCGCCTGTCGGTCGAGGCGGTGGACCCGAAGCTGGAACAGGCGGCGGGCTCGCTGGGCGCCTCGCGTCCCTGGGTCTGGGCCACGGTCACGCTGCCGTTGATCCTGCCCGGGGTGATCGCGGGCGCCATCCTCGCCTTCGCCAAGGCGATGGGAGAGTTCGGCGCCACCATCACCTTTGTGTCCAACATCCCCGGGGAAACCCAGACCCTGCCCTCGGCCATCTACAGCTTCCTGCAGGTGCCGGGGGGCGAAGGCGCGGCGGCGCGGCTGGCGCTGGTGTCGGTGGCGGTGGCGATGACGGCGCTGGTCGCCTCCGAATTCCTGGCCCGGCGTGCCGCGCGCAGGGTGCATGGACGATGAGCGTTTCGATTTCCCTGCGCCACCGGCTGGCGGATTTCACGCTGGACGTGGCCTTCGACGCGCCCAGCGGGGTGACGGTGCTGTTCGGGCCCTCGGGCTCGGGCAAGTCCACGGTGCTGAACGCGGTCGCCGGGCTGCTGCGTCCCGACGCGGGCAAGGTCGCGGTCGGGGACACGGTGCTGACCGACACCGCGCAGCGCCTGTTCGTGCCGCCCCACCGCCGCCGGCTGGGGGTGATCTTCCAGGACGGGCGGCTGTTTCCGCATCTGAGCGTGCAGCAGAACCTGCGCTATGGCCGCTGGTTTTCCCCCGCCAGCGCCCGGCGCACCCCCGAATCCGCGGTGGTCGAGATGCTGGGCATCGGCGCGCTGCTGGACCGCGCCCCGGCCACGCTGTCGGGGGGCGAACGCCAGCGCGTCGCCATCGGCCGCGCGCTTCTGGCCGATCCGCGGCTGATCCTTGCCGACGAGCCGCTGTCGGCGCTGGACGACGACCGCAAGGGCGAGATCCTGCCCTATCTGGAGCGGCTGCGCGACGAATGGGGGGTGCCGATGCTCTATGTCAGCCATTCCCCGGCCGAGGTGGCGCGCATCGCCACCACGGTGGTGATGCTGGACGCCGGCCGCATCACCCGCATCGGCCCCGCCGCCGAGGTGCTGGCCGACCCGGCGACCGCCGGCCCCGGGCGCGAGGCCGGCGCGGTGATCGAGGCGCAGGTCATCCGCCACCACGACGACGGCGTGACCGAGCTTGCCGCGGGCGGCCTGCCGCTGTTCCTGCCCACAATCGGCGCTGCGCCGGGCGCAAGGCTGCGGCTGCGGATCGCCGCCCCCGACGTAATGCTGGCGCGCGGCCGGCCCACGGAAATCTCGGCGCTGAACATCCTGCCCGGCACGGTGGAATCGCTGACCGAACAGGGCGGCCAGGTGCTGGTGCGGCTGTCCACCCCCGCAGGCCCGGTGCTGTCGCGCATCACCCGCCGCTCGGCCGCGCAGCTGGGCGTCGCCCCGGGCGAGGCGCTGACCGCGGTGGTCAAGTCGGTCTCGCACGCCCCCGCCGACGTCGGCCGCGCCCACCGCTGACCGGCCTGGTCTCGTTCTTCCTTGTGAAATATCCTTAGGGCTTCCGAGCGCCCGGAAAACAGTCCTGCGGACTGTTTTCAGCGAGGAAGGTCGCGGCTGCAGGGGTGGAAAACCCCCGCTTCGGACGCGCAGGCTAAGCGCCCACCCCGTAATAGTCGCGGAACCACGCCACATAGGCGGCGACCCCGTCGTCCACCGCAGTCTGCGGCGCATAGCCCGACAGCGCCCGCAGCAGGGTGGTGTCGGCCCAGGTGGCGGGGACATCGCCCGGCTGCATGGGCAGCATCTGGCGCTGCGCCTTGCGGCCGGCGGCAGACTCGATCGCGGCGATGAAATCTAGCAGCGGCACCGGGGCGCCGTTGCCGATATTGACCACGCGGAAGGGCGCCACCGGGGACAGGCTGTCGAACTCCCCTGCCCGCTCGGTCCCCGGCACCGCATCGACCAGCAGCCGGATCGCACGCACCAGGTCGCTGACAAAGGTGAAGTCGCGCCGCATGTCGCCGTGGTTGAACACCTTGATCGGGCGTCCGTCGAAAATCGCGCTGGTGAACAGATAGGGCGCCATGTCGGGCCGCCCCCACGGCCCGTAGACGGTGAAAAAGCGGAACATCGTCACCGGCAGCGCGAACAGATGTGCATAGGAATGCGCCATCGCCTCGTTCGATTTCTTGGTGGCGGCATAGAACGACATCTGGCTGTCGGCCTTGTCGGTCTCGCGATAGGGCATCTCGGTATTGGCGCCATAGACGCTGCTGGTCGAGGCCAGCAGCATGTGCCGCGGCGGATGCGCGCGCGCGGCCTCCAGCAGCTCGAACGTGCCCAGCAGGTTGGCCTGCACATAGGCGCGGGGGTTCTCGATCGAATAGCGGACCCCGGCCTGCGCGGCCAGATGGACCACCGCCACGGGGCGTTCCTCGGCGAATAGCCCCATCAGCAACCCGGGCTCCTCGACCGCGCCGCGCACTGCGCGATAGTTGGGGTCGGTCAGCAGCAGCGCCTCGCGCGCTTCCTTCAGCGCGGGGTCGTAATAGTCGTTGTGGTTGTCGACCCCGACCACGCGCCAGCCCTCGGACAGCAGCAGCCGCGACAGGTGGAAGCCGATGAACCCGGCTGCGCCGGTGACAAGGGCGGTGCGCATCAGTCGTTCCCGAACAGGTCACGCGTGAACACGCGGTCGGCGACATCGGCCAGATCCTCGGTCAGGCGGTTGGCGATGATCAGGTCGGCGCGGGTCTTGAACTCGGCCAGGTCGGAGATGACCGGCGAGTTGAAGAAATGCGGCTCGTCCAGCACCGGCTCGTACACCACCACCGGGATGCCCTTGGCCTTGATCCGCTTCATGATCCCCTGCACCGAGCTGTCGCGGAAATTGTCCGACCCCGCTTTCATCACCAGCCGGTAGACGCCGACGGTCCTGGGCGCCCGCGCGACGATCTGTTCGGCGATCACGTCCTTGCGGGTGCGGTTCGATTCCACCACCGCCGCGATCAGGTTCTGCGGCACGGTGGCATAGTTCGCCAGCAGCTGCTTGGTGTCCTTGGGCAGGCAATAGCCGCCATAGCCAAAGCTGGGGTTGTTGTAATGCGCCCCGATCCGCGGGTCGAGGCACATGCCCTCGATGATCTGGCGGGCGTCCAGCCCGTTGTTCAGCGCGAAACTGTCCAGCTCGTTGAAGAACGCCACCCGCATCGCCAGGAAGGTGTTGGAAAACAGCTTGATCGCCTCGGCCTCGGTCGGGCCGGTGAACTGCACCGGCACCTCCTTGTCCAGGGCGCCTGCGATCAGCAGATCGGCAAAGCGCCGCGCCTGCGGGGTGGTGTCGCCGACCACGATGCGCGAGGGGTGCAGGTTGTCGTGCAGCGCCCGCCCCTCGCGCAGGAACTCGGGTGAAAACAGGATGTTGTCCCAGCCGTGTTCGTCGCGCATCCGCTGGGTGAAACCGACCGGGACGGTGGATTTCACCACGATGGTGGCGTCCGGTGCGATGCGGCGGACCTGCGCGATCACCAGCTCGACGCTGGAGGTGTCGAAGCGGTTGGTGCGCGGGTCGTAGTTGGTGGGCGTGGCCACGATGACATATTCGGCGCCCGAGAACGCCTGCACCGGGTCCAGCGTCGCGGTCAGGTCCAGCCTGCGCCCGGCCAGGAACGCGGCGATATCCGGGTCCTCGATGGGCGAGCGGCGCTGGTTGACCAGATCGACCCGCGCCGGGCTGACATCCAGCGCCAGCACGCTATCCGCCTGCGCCAGCAGCACGGCAAGGGACAGCCCGACATAGCCCAGCCCGGCAACCGCAATCTTCATCCTGCATACTCCACGACTCGCGATAGCCGTTCTCTTACCAGAACAGGCCCTGTATTCTACGGGTTATCGTCCGGGCGCGTCTGCCCGATGCAAGGCAGGCGGGGCCCCCTGATGCGGCTGATGATCACCACCATGCGCGACGAGGCGCCGTTCCTGCTGGAATGGATCGCCTATCACCGCGCCATCGGCTTCACCGATTTCCTGATCTTTTCCAACGACTGCGCCGACGGCACCGATGCGATGCTGGACGGGCTGGCGGAACTGGGGGTGATCACCCACCTGCCCAACCCGCGGCAGGGGCAAAAGGCCGTGCAATGGCAGGCGCTGACCCGGGCGCGCGCATCCGCTGGCGCAGCGGGCCGATTGGATCATGGTGGCCGACGTGGACGAATTCCTGCTGATTCACCCGGGCGCCGGGCGGCTGGACGATCTGTTCGCGGCCGCGCCGCAGGCGGACGGGTTTGCGGTGCCGTGGCGGATGTTCGGCAGCGGCGGCCAGCTGCGGTTCCAGCCGGGGCTGGTGATCGAGCAGTTCACCCGCTGCGGCCCCCAGGCACTGCTGTGGCCGCTGCGCGCCAGCCAGTACAAGAGCCTGTTCCGCAACGCCCCCCACCACGCAAGATTCGGCGTCCACCGCCCGCGCGCGCAGGGCGGCGGCCCGCCCGCCGGTGTGTGGGTGGACGGGAACGGCCAACCCTTCCGCGCCTCCAGCAGCTTCATGGTCTCCGAGGGGGCAAAATACGGGCTGGCGCAGATCAACCACTATGCGCTGGGTTCGGCCGAAAGCTTTCTGGTCAAGACCATGCGCGCCACCCCCAACCGCGAGGACGAATCCATCGACCTCGGCTATTGGATCGAGCGCAATTTCGCCTGCACCGAGGACCGCCGCATCCTGCGGCATCTGGGCGCGGTGCGGCAGGGGGTGGCGGAGTTCCTGGCCGACCCAAAGCTGGCGCGGCTGCACGAAGCCGGCATCGCCTGGCGCCGCGCCCGCATTGCCGAGGCGCTGCTGGACGAGCACCGCTCGCTGCTGTTCACGCGGCTGGCGCAGGCGCCCTCGACCCCGGTGCTGCCGATGGAACTGCAACGGCAGCTGTTGCGGCTGCGCGCCCGGGTGCAGGCAGAACAGTCGGCCGCGGACCGCGGCGCAGCCTCCGGGCGCTGAGCCGGCGCGACGTGCGATCATTTTCGCTCAACCCGCTGGAACATATGAAACTCACGCGGTAGAAACAGCCATTCCTGTGCCTGGAAGGTTGCCCGATGAGCCTGAACCGCCGCCCCGTTGCCTCGCTGTGGATCGGCGACCGGCTGCATTACCTCAATCAGCTGTGCCTGAAATCGCATCTGCTGCACGGCCATCCCGTCACGCTTTACTGCACCGACGCGGTGGACAACGCCCCCGAGGGCGTCGAGATCCGCCCCGCGTCCGAGATCATGGATCTGGACATGGCGCTGGTCGAGGAGACCTCGGCCTCGTTCCTGTCGAACGTGTTCCGCTACAAGATGATCCGGCAGACCGGGGCGCTGTGGATCGACTGCGACGCCTTTTGCCACCGGCCGTTCCCCGAGGAATGGGATTACGTCTTCGCCGGCCACGGGATGCGCGGGGCGCTGAACTGCGGCGTCGTCGGGCTGCCGCGCGAATGCGAGCTGATGGACCGGCTGCTCGATTACTACGACAACCTGCCCGACTACCCGGCCTGGTGGGGCAAGAAGCAGCGCAAGCAGATGGACAAGCTGACCGAAAAGGGCGGGCTGTCCCACGCCGCCGCCATCTACAAGACCGAGCGCACCGCCTTTGGCCCGCAGGCGTTCACCTGGTTCGCGCAGCAGACCGGCGACATCGACCGCGCCATGACCCCGGACGTGCTCTACCCGGTGCCCTTCCAGCTGAACGACGTGTTCTTCGACCCCCACGGCCGGGTCGAGGGACATTTCACCGACGGCACCGTTTCCGTCCATCTCTACACCAACGGCACCAAGCCCTGGTGGCGCAAGAACCCGCCGCTGCCGAACTCCTACGTCGCGCGGATGTGCGGGCAGGTGGGGATCGAGCCGGGCGCGGCGCTGGAGGGATGAGCATGGCCGGGTGACGAGGCGCACGCTCAAGCGAAGCCATTATTCCTACTTCGACAATCCGGCGCGGCGCCAAGCCAGACCGCAACCATAATGAAATGTGGCTTATCGGTCTTGCCGCCCAAGGCTATTCCCCGCCGATTTGTTATCCAGGAAAAATCCAGAGGATGCCAAGTGGAAACGCCCCGCCTGTCAGTCGTCGTCACGACTCATCACCGGCCCAGGCTTCTGCGGCGCGCCCTGGAATCGGTAAAGGCGCTGGGCGAAGGAATCCAGATCGTTCTTTGTGCCGACGAAGGCAGCGATGAAACTCGTCGTGTCGCCCTTGAGCATCTGCGCAATACCGATCTGTTCCTGTCCCTTCCGGGCCATCGTGGACCAGCAGACACGCGCAACGCGGGCCTGCAATTTGCATCCGGTCGCCATATTTCATTCCTCGACGATGACGATACGCTCGACGCTGCCAATATATCCGGGCTACTGGACAGGCTGACCGACCACGTGGTCCACTTCACCGATTATCGCAAAATCTTTGAAGAAACCGGCCCCGATGGGTTGATTTCCACCATTCGCACCAAGGAAAAAAGCACTGCCCGGAAACCGCTTGCAGAACTCGAGGTGCGCAATTTCATCCCGGTTCACGCATTTTTTGCGCCTCGCAAGATTATCCGCGACCTGCAATTCGATCACAACCTCACAATGAGCGAGGATTGGGAATTTCTGCTAAAACTGCGAAAGCGGGCAGAATTCCAACATGTACCGATTGCATCGGCAAACTGGCATATCCAGCCCTCTGGACCGACATCCAGAAATGTCGGAGAGCGCAAGGCTCGCGCAAATAACTACCTCAAGATATATGAACTCCACCCTGCGTCGACGGAGGATATTCGCCGCGCGCGCGTACATCGACTGAAGGATTTAGGTGTCGATCCCGACCATCCCGATATCCGGCGCGCGCTCCAGATCGAAGTTCGTTCCCGGAAATAACGAGCAATACGGGCATCCATCAGCCCGAAAGTGAAAAGTTCCCGCTTCCTGTACGGAGCCACGCCGTGAACCTCAAGAAACCCATCAGCCCGCACGGCACCGTCATGGCCGTGTCGATGATGAAGGACGAGGCGCCGTTCCTGCTGGAATGGTTCGCCCATCATCTTGCCGTCGGCTTCACCGACATCCTCGTCTATACCAACGATTGCAGCGACGGCACGGTCGAGATGCTGCAGCGGCTGGAGGAACTGGGGCTGGGCCACCATCGCCCCAACGTGATCGCCCCGGGCGTCAAGCCGCAGCCCTCGGCGCTGAGCCACGCGCAGGAAGAGCCGCTGGTGCAGGGTGCCGACTGGGTGCTGGTGTTCGACGCCGATGAGTTCCTGTCGGTCAACCACCCCTCGGGGACCGTGGACGGTATGCTGGACGACGCGGTGGCGCGCGGCGCGAACGGTATCGTCATCACCTGGCGCATCTTCGGCTCGAACGGGCTGGTGGACTGGTCGCGCGCGCCGGTGACGGAACAATACACCCGCGCGGCGCCGCCCGACTGGAACAAGGGCTGGGGCGTCAAGACACTGTTCAGGTTCGACCCGGAATACTGGAAGCTGGGCATCCACCGGCCCTCGATCCGCAACAAGCATCTGGAAAGCGGCTTTGCCGACAGCGTGCGCTGGCTGAACGGCTCGGGGCGGGAGATGCCGGATTACTTCCGCTTTCACGGCTGGCGCTCGATCCGGCGCTCGATCGGCTATGACTGGGCGCAGATGAACCACTACGCGGTCAAGTCGGTCGAGTCCTACGCGCTGCGCAAGTTCCGCGGCAACGTGAACAACAAGACTGACAAGTACAACGCCGATTACTGGGCGCTGCAGGACCGCAACGAGGTCGCGGACACCCGCATCCTGCGCCATGCCCCCCGCCGGGCCGAGATCATGGGCGAGTTGCTGCGCGACCCGGTTCTGGCAAGGCTGCACGAAGAGGCGCTGGCCCGCGCCGAGGCGCGGCTGGCCGGTTTCCGCGAAACCGAGGCCTATCGCAGCTTGCGCGACAGCCTGGTCGCCGCCGGCCAGGTGCCGATCGCCAATGTCGAGGCCAAGCCGCCGAAGCTGCGCGACCCCACCCGCATCGCCGAGCTGATGATCCGCGTCTCGGGCGAGCGGGCCGAGGGCCGCCCTGCGCCCGAGGCGCCTGCCCCGCTTGACCCCTATCCACCGGTTGTCAGCCTGTCAGAGGGAGCGGACACCGAATGGGTGCGCAATCAGGAGATCGAGCTGCCCGCGGATCCCGGGATGTTTTCCGAAACCGCGCTGGCCGCGGTCCGCGCCGGCAAGTTCGACCGCCGCCACGCCCGCAACATCGCGGCGACGCTGGGCGATGCGGTACGGCTGCTGGATGTCGGCGGAGGCGTTGGGCTGGTGGCGATGAAGGCGCTGCGCGCGAACCCGCGGCTGGTGGTGATGCTGCAGGACGACCGCCCCGGTCTGGCCGATGCGGCCAAGCTGGTCCACCGCCGCAACCGGATGGGCGACAACTCGCGGCTGCGGGTGGTCGGTGGCCCGCTGCGGCTGGGTGCCGACGGCCCCGACGAGGCCCGCGGCCTCGCCGCCTGCCTGAACGACTTCCGCCCCGACACGCTGCGCCTGTCGCGCCCCCACGCGATCGGCCCTGCCACCCTGGCCGCCATGCCGCTGGACACGCTGCGCCGCCTGGTCATCCCGTTGGACGCAGAAGCGGATGCCGAGGCGCTCCGTATCGATTACGCCACCGCGCTGGCGCAACTCGGCTTTGCCGAAAGCCCCGCGGCCGCGGACAGCGGGTCGCTGGTGTTTCTGCGCGGGTCCGCAGAGACATCGTCACGA
This sequence comes from Paracoccus sp. SJTW-4, assembly GCF_047716885.1. NCBI lineage: Bacteria > Pseudomonadati > Pseudomonadota > Alphaproteobacteria > Rhodobacterales > Paracoccaceae > Paracoccus > Paracoccus sp. SJTW-4. The sequence continues at coordinate 1,610,202 of NZ_CP136681.1, forward strand.
TGAAGTTTGTCGGTTCCAGACCAGGCGTTCATCCGCCAGCAGGCGGAGACACCGCCTCGGAGAAACTGGTGAAGTTCAGTTGGCTTTAACTGCTTCTTATAACGGAGCCAGCACCGCTAACGACGCGAGGGCCAGATCGGCTGGCGAGGTGTCAGGCCCGTGATGCAGAGTGCAGGCGATGGTGGAAAAGCCCGACCTACGTGAAACTGGCGCGTGCCAAGCTGAGACAGAAGCAAATCCCCAGGTCATTGCCGAGATTCATTGGCGATGCAGTCACACTCACCTCGCCCAACCAGCGACGCCATCGGCCGCAAACAGGAACGGGAATCGCGCCTTCAGTTGGTCATCGCCCTCCTGTGGCACCCAGCGCTCGGACTGCTCGACCCGGGAATCGTTGAAGTCGTGGATACCGCGCACGTACATCGGGGTGTCGCCGATCAGTCGCGCGCCGAATCTGCGGGGGGCCTTCTTGTGCTGGATCGCCAGGATGTTCTTGGCATGGTCCCCGGCGATCATGGTCAGGCCCAGGTTGATATAGGGGTAGCGGATGCGAAACAGTGTCGGGGCGCCCTCGGCTGCGTCGCGCAGCATCAGGCCGAAGCCGCGGGAATAGGACACGAAATGCGGCAGTTTCTGGCTGATGTCGGGGGTCTCTTCCTCGATCAGCCTGAATTGCCGCCTCAGATCCTCGACGAAATCGGCGGCCAGCCCGTCGTCGTCATCCAGCGCCACCTGCGCCACGACCTGCCCGGGGTAGCGCCGGTCGAGAAAGCGGCGCAGCGCCGCGCGGGCGGGCATCGGGCGCGCGGCCACGATGGAATAGCGCCCGGCGTCGCCATGGCTGCGGGCGCAGGCCTCGGCCAGCGCGGCAGCAGTGGGTTCGGGCAGGTCGCGGCTGGTCAGGATGAAGTGGTGGAAATCCTGCCTTGTCTGCGCGGCCAGCGACGGCAGGGTGATCTGCGAAAACAGCCGCAGGCGGTGTTGCAGCCGCTCTGGCTGGAACAGCAGCGCCCGGTCGCGCGAGGCATCGCTTTTCCAGCCGGATTTCCCGAAGAACGAAAACCGGGTCACGATCACCACCGGGATCCGGTGCAGGGGAACGGCGGCGAGCCCCTCGGCGGGCGGTTGAGGCTGGGCTTGCTCTGTCATCTGCCGCTCCGCTGTCCGGGCCGCCGTGCCCGGGGCCTGATCCTTGCGCCCGCCGCCCGGACCGGCGCCATGGGCCGCGACGAACTGTCGCCCGGCGCCGCTGCGGGGAATCGCGCAACCGCGCGCGCCGCCCATCGGCTTTCCCGACCGGCGGCGCTATGCTTGCCGCCAACCCGGATGCACAGGAGAGGCAGATGCTCAAACCGGTTCTCGTGGTCCTGACCCTGGCGCAGGGGGGCGGCACGCACCTGGCGCTGACCTCGGCAGAAGATGCCGAGGAATGCCTGGCCAAGGCCGATGTGGTCACCCAGGTGCTGGAAGGCGCCGGGCTGCAGGTGATCGAGGCCCGCTGCGCCGAGACCGTGCTGAACTTCACCCCCTACAGCCACAGCGCGCAAAGCGGATCGCACATCCACCGCTGGCGGGTGACCCTGCCGGAAACCGGCGCGATCATCGAGCCGCTGGCGGCCGACGACAGCTGCGATCCGGCGCCCGATGCCGTCCCGGCAGTCCATTGCGCCCTGTCGGCGCAGGGGATTGAACAGGACGGCTGAGCCGGTCCGGCGGTCCGGGCGGCCCCTCATACCGTGTGCAGGTCGCTGCGGCGGCGCTCGAACATGCGGTCGCGCAGGCTCAGCAGATGGGCCTGCATCGCCTCGCGCGCACGCTCGGGCTCGCGGTCGCGAATCGCCTGGAAGATCTGCTCGTGCTCTTCCATGTCGCGGCCGGTGTCCTCGACCTCGCGCCGGGGCGAGCTGTTGTGGAACCGGACCCCGGCGGCGATATGCTCGCGCAGCGCCGCGACCGCGGTCGAGAAATAGCCGTTCCCCGAGGCCGCCGCGACCGCCATGTGGAACTGGAAATCCGCATCCTCGCGATGCGCCTGGCGCGAGGCGGCATAGCGCATGATCCCCATCGCCGAGGCGATCCCGTCCAGCAGCGCAAGGTCGTGGCGCTCGGCCGCAAGCGCGGCCGCCGCAGGCTCGATCGTCAGGCGGAACTCGTAGAAATCCATCAGATCCGCGACGTTTTCCAGCGGCGCGAAGCCCAGCGGGCTGCGCACCCCGCGCGTGCGCACGAAACTGCCCGCCCCCTGCCGCGAATAGATCAGCCCCTTTTCGCGCAGCCGCCGCAGCGCCTCGCGCACCACGGGGCGGGACACGTCGAATTCGGCCGCCATCTCATGTTCGGACGGCAGCCTGTCGTCGTCCTGATAGGCGCCGGGCTTGATGGCGACTTCCAGGCGGTCGAATACGGCATCTGCAAGGCTTCTGCGGGACATTACGTGTAGACCACTGATTTCAAATGACGACAGTTTCATTATCGCACTGTTATCAGTGTTCGGGTCGATGCGGAACACTTCGATTCGCCCTTCCAGACATATTGGTCCAAATCCGCCACATTGTCGCCCGCGACCGGCGGTTCCCCACCGGTCGGACCGGCGACATCGTTCTGGACTGCGCAGTCCATAACTGCTACACACATGCCGGAAACGGGGGAAGCACATGGGACGGCCCAGGGAATTCGATACGCAGGATGCGCTGGTGCAGGCCACGCGGGTGTTCTGGGCCAAGGGCTATGACGCCACCACCATGGCCGATCTGCTGGCGGCGACCGGGCTGAGCAAGAGCAGCCTGTACGAGACCTTCGGCAGCAAGCGCGACCTGTTTCTGGCCGCATTGTCCCGCTACTGCGACCAACGGACGCAGATGATGCAGGAACTGCTGCAAAGCCGCGCGACCGGCCGCGATGCGATCGCGGCGTTCTTTGCGCTGACCGTCGAACAGGCCCGGCAAGCGGACCACCCGTTCGGTTGTCTCAGCTGCAACGAGGCCGCGCAGATGGAGACCCACGACGCCGAGGTCCAGCGCGTCGTGGCCCGCGACATCGACGCGATGGAGGCCGTCTTTGCCGAGGCGATCCGCCGCGGCCAGGCCGACGGCTCGATCACGCCGGCGCTGGATGCCGACCGCCACGCCCGGTTTCTCAACACGCTGCACCACGGGCTGCAGATCATGGCCCGCACCCGCAGCGTCGAACGGATGGAGGCCGCGGCAGCGGTGGCGCTGGACACGCTGGGCTGAGCGACGAGATCAACCGAAATCAACGGAGAAAACAACATGACCGACAGGAACCGCCCCGACTATTCCGCCATGGGACGCTCGACCATGACCACCGGCGCGCCCGCGCCCAGCGACCGCAACTCGCTGACCATCGGCTCCGACGGGCCGATCCTGCTGCACGATGTGCATTTCCTGGAACAGATGGCGCATTTCAACCGCGAGAAGGTGATCGAGCGCCAGCCCCACGCCAAGGGCGGCGGCGCCTTCGGCGAGTTCGAGACCACCGAGGACGTGTCGCGCTATACCAAGGCGGCGCTGTTCCAGCAGGGCGCCAGGACCGAGATGCTGGCCCGGTTCTCGACCGTCGCCGGCGAGCAGGGCAGCCCCGACACCTGGCGCGACGTGCGCGGCTTCAGCCTCAAGTTCTACACCACCGAGGGCAACTACGACCTGGTCGGGAACAACACCCCCATCTTCTTCGTGCGCGACCCGATGAAGTTCCCGCATTTCATCCGCAGCCAGAAGCGCCTGCCCGACAGCGGCCTGCGCGACAACCACATGCAGTGGGATTTCTGGACCTCGAACCCGGAATCCGCGCATCAGGTCACCTATCTGATGGGCCAGCGCGGCCTGCCGCGCAGCTGGCGCAACATGAACGGCTATGGCTCGCACACCTATATGTGGATCAACGCGGCCGGAGAGCGGTTCTGGGTGAAATACCACTTCCACACCCAGCAGGGGATGGCGTTCTACAGCAACGACGAGGCCGCGAACATGGCCGGCGCCGATGCCGACGCCCATCGCCGCGACCTGTTCGAGGCGATCGCCCGCGGCGACCATCCGAAATGGGTGCTGTCGGTGCAGGTCATGCCCTATGAAGAGGCCAAGACCTATCGCATCAACCCGTTCGACCTGACCAAGACCTGGCCGCACGCGGATTATCCGCTGATCCGGGTGGGCGTGATGACGCTGAACCGCAACCCGGAAAACTTCTTCGCCCAGATCGAGCAGGCGGCGTTCTCGCCCGGGAACGTGGTGCCGGGGATCGGGCTGTCGCCGGACAAGATGCTGCTGGGCCGGGCGTTCGCCTATAACGACGCGCAGCGCAACCGCATCGGCGCGAACTTCCACCAGCTGCCGGTGAACCAGCCCAAGGTGCCGGTGAACACCTACATGATCGACGGCCCGATGAACTATCACCACACCGGCGCGGCCCCGGTCCATGCCCCCAACAGCGGCGGCCGGCCGTGGGCGGACGACACCGGCCCGGTCGAGGACGGCTGGGAAACCGACGGCGACATGGTGCGCCAGGCCTATCGGCTGCGCGCCGACGACGACGATTTCAGCCAGCCCGGCACGCTGGTGCGCGAGGTGATGGACGAGGCGCAGCGTCAGGCGTTGGTCGATCAGGTCGCCGGCAGCCTGCTGGGCGGGGTGCGCGAGCCGGTGCTGGGCCGCGCCCTCGACTACTGGAAGAGCATCGACGCCGATGTCGGCCGCCGGATCGAGGAAAAAATCCGCACCGGCAGCGCCTCGGAACCCGCACAGGGCATGGGCGAGGGCTGATCGCAGATACCGGGAAGGTCCGCCCGGACCTTCCCGCTCGGCCCCATACGAAACTCCCAGACCGCGCAACCGGCTTGCGCGGCCTGATCCCCATCCCCCGCGACACGGGCACCCCGTCTTTGGTGCCCAAATATCCCGGGGGTCCGGGGGCTGGCCCCCGGTCCAGCGGCGCGGTTCTCAGCCGCCCGCGCATTTTAACGAGGCATCGTTTACCCGGCAGCGGCCGCGCAGTCCCCTGCGCGGCCGTCTGCGCGTCAGGCAGCCATCAGACCCGCCGCCCCTGCACCCAGGTGCCGCGCACCGCCGCCGCCGCGCCGATGCGCGCGACGCGGATCACGTCGGCCCGCGCGCCAACCTGCAGCCGCCCGCGGTCGGCAAGCCCGGTCGCCCGCGCCGGCGCCTGCGTCACGGTCGCCACGCCGCGGGCCAGATCGCCCCACTGGTCGCCCAGCATCAGCGCCCCGGTCAGCAGCGACGAGGGCACGTAGTCCGAGGATAGGATGTCCAGCAGCCCGTCGTCCGCCAGCGCCGCGGCCGCGACATTGCCGCTGTGCGAGCCGCCGCGCACCAGGTTGGGCGCCCCCATCATCACCAGGATGCCGTGGTCGCGGCAGGCGCGGGCGGCTTCCTCGGTGGTAGGGAACTCGGCGAAATGCACGCCATGGGCGGCGCTGACCGCCACCTGCGCGGCGGTGGTGTCGTCGTGGCTGGCAAGCGTCGCCCCATAGCGGCGGGCCTCGGCCACGGCGGTCCGTTCGTGTCGCTCGCCCAGCCGGTCGCGCAGCGCGGTCATCTGCGCGACATGGGTCTCGAACATCGCGTCGGTCATCGCGAAGCGGCCGGTGTAATAGTCGCGCAGCTTGGACAGGTCGCGGAACTGCCGCTCTCCGGGCGTGTGGTCCATCAGGCTGACGATGCCGACCCGGTCCTCGGGACCGAAACGCGCCATCTCGTCGACCAGGGTTTCCGAACAGATCTCGGCGCGCAGATGCAGGAAATGGCTGATCCGCAGCGCCCCCTGCGCCCGCAGCCCCATGATCTCGGAGGCAAGCTCGCGCGCGTATTCCCCGTAATTCGCCTCGGGGTCCGACACGATCGACCCGACCCGCAGCGCGTCGAACACCGTGGTGATCCCCATCGCGGCCAGTTCCGCGTCATGGGCGATGATCGCGGCCTGATGCGGCCAATAGGCGCGCGGGCGCGGCTGCAGGTGGCGTTCCAGATTGTCGGTGTGCAGCTCGATCAGCCCCGGCAGCACCAGATCGCCGCCGCAGTCGATGGCGCCCGCGGGCAGCTGCGCCCCCGCCGCGATGTCGGCGACGATCCCGCCCTGCAGCCGGATCTGTCCGCGCAGGACCTCGGTCGGCAGCACCAGCGTGGCATTGGCAAGAATGGTCTCGGTCATCGTCCGCCGTCCTGTATCCCGGTGTGCGGCCGCGGCGCGCGGCCCTGATCCAGCGCGGCCAGCAGCCGCCGCGCGCCCTCGTCGGGGGTCGAATCGTTCATCACGGTCAAGGGTTCCACCCCCGGGGGCAACCCATGGCCGGCCCGCAGCAGCCGTTGCGCGATTTCGGAGGCGGGCTCGCGGCCGCGGGCGGACAGGCGCGCGGCCAGCTGCTCGGGCGGAGCGGTGACCAGGATCACTCGCAGCCCCGGAAACACCAGCAGCGCGCGGGGTAGCGCCGCGCGGCTGCCGTTGAAGATCACGTCGCCGTCGAGATCCTGCACTTGCGCGCGGGGGATGCCGTAATCCACGCCATAGGCCCGCCAGTCCAGCGCGAACTCTCCGGCCGCCTTGCGGCGGCTGAACTCCTGCGGGGTGACGCTTTCGAAATCCTCGCCCGAGGTGCCGGCCGGCTTGGTGATGACGCGGCGGACGAAACGCAGCCCCGGGCGCAGCCGCCGTGCATGGGCAATCAGCGTGTCCTTTCCGGCCCCGGAAGGACCGACGATGGTGAAGATCATGTCCCCTCGCTGCCGCAACGACGCCAAGGCCCAGCTAGAACACCCGCGCCCGCGGGTCCAGCGGCACGCCCCGGGGAGCTGCGAGTCCGAAGCGCCGGCCGGAACGCAAATCTGCGCGCCCATCCCAAAGGGTCGGGCGCGCAGCAGTCCCTTTCCCGCGCACGGCAGCAGGTGCTGGCGGCGCGGCGGCCGCCGGATCAGTCGGCGGCGGCTTCGCGGGCGGTGGCCAGCCAGCCGTCCACCTGCTCGCGGTGCTCGGCGATCCATTGGGCCGCGTGGCCCGCGATATCGCTATCGCCATCCTTCATCCGCGCGTTCTGCGCGAACACATCCGACAGCGGCACCGAGGCGGCCTCGAACAGCGCCCGCACGGCCGGGTTTTCGGCCAGGAACTCGCTGTTCACCACCGGCACGATGTCGTTGGCGATATAGCCCAGTCGACACGGGTCGGCCACGCAGCCCTCGACCCCGGGCCAGACGGCGGACTCCTCGAGCCCCTTGTCACTTCCGAACAGCGAGATGAACGGCACCTCGATCCACACCGCATCAACGCCCGGCTTCAGTTCGTCGGCGGTCCAGTTCGGAGTCCATGCGTAGAACAGGATCGGCTCGCCGTTTTCATGGGCCGCCACCGCATCGGCCATTGCCGCCGCGTAATTGGCGGTGGTCTTGTTCACATGGTCGACCAGCCCATAAGCCTCCAGATGGTGCTGGATAATCTCTTCGCAGGCCCAGCCAACGGGACAGCTGACCAGATCGGCCTTGCCGTCGCCATCGCGATCGAACGCCGCCTTGACTTCGTCGCGCTTGAAATCGTCCAGCGTCTTGATGTCGAACCTGTCCGCCGAGGCCTTGTCGACCATATAGCCCTGCAACGCACCGCCCCGCGCGACGGCGCCGACGATCTCGGCCCCGCTTTCGAAAGTGTCGCGATAGGCATTGTGCTGCGGGAACCAGCCGTCGATCCACATCGTGACGTCCCCAAGCGCCACCGCCTGAAAGAACGCCGCGTTATCCAGCGTCATCGGCTCGGACACGTCATAACCAAGTTCTTCCAGCATCTGGCTGTAGATGGCGGTCTGGAACCAGCCGGTGTCCCAGTTGGGCTGGGCCATGGTGATCTGGACGCCCTCGCCGGGGCGGTCCTGCGCGGTGACGGGGGCGGCAATGGCCAGCGCCAGCGTCACAGCACCGAGAGCGGGCAGAGCCTTTGCAAGACGGAACATGGGTTCGAGTCTTCCTTGATTTTGCAGTCTCCAGATGGACGGGCCCGTCCGGGGGGCACGAGGTCCGCCATGCGAATGGGCGGCCGCCGGGCCGCCTGCCGGGATTCTGCTGCGGGAACAACGTCCCTGCCGCAGCGGGATGCCGGATCGTCGGACGGTTTCCCGGCTTATCCGATCCGGCGCCCCGGTCAGAACCACAACTGCGCGCCGGTCTGGACAGGCGCGCAGCCATTTCAGACAGCGCCGATCAGTTGGCCGCTGCTTCGCGGGCGGTGGCCAGCCAGCCGTCCACCTGCTCGCGGTTTTCGGCGATCCAGGCCTCGGCGTGGCCAGAGACATCCTCGTCGCCCGCGTTCATCAGCGCATTCTGGGCGTAGATGTCGGGCAGCGGAATCTCGGCCGCCTCGAACAGCGCCTTCACCGCAGGATTGGCGGCCAAGAACTCGCTGTTGACCACCGGCACGATGTCGTTGGCGATATAGCCCAGCTGGCACGGGTCGGCGACGCAGCCTTCGACACCGGCCATGGTGGCGGCGTCCTCGAGCCCCTTCTCAGCCTCGACCAGATCGACGAAGGGGACCTGGATCCAGACCACGTCCTCGCCCAGTTTCAGCTCGTTCACCGTCCAGTTCGGGGTCCAGGTGTAGAACAGCACCGGCTCGCCATTGCCGTAAGCGGCCACGGTGTCGGCCATGGCAGCGGAATAGTTGGCGCTGATCAGGTTCACATCGTCGCGCAGGCTATAGGCATCCATGTGATGCTCGATGTTCTGCTCACACGCCCAGCCGGGGGGACAGCCGACCAGATCCGCCTTGCCATCGCCGTTGCGGTCGAAGGCTTCCTTGACCTCGGGGCGCTTGAAATCGTCCAGCGTCTTGATGTCGAACTTCTCGGCCGAGGCCTTGTCGACCAGATACCCCTGCAGCGCGCCGCCCTTGGCGATGGCGCCGACGATCTCGGCCCCCTGTTCAAAGGTGCTGCGATAGGTGTTGTGGCCGGGGAACCAGCCGTCCACCCACATGGTCACGTCGCCATAAGCCACCGCCTGGTAGAAGGCCGGGTTGTCCAGCGTCATCGGCTCGGTCACGTCATAGCCAAGCTCGCGCAGCATCTGGCTGTAGATGGCGGTCTGGAACCAGCCGGTATCCCAGGTGGGCTGGGCCATGGTGATCTTGACGCCCTCGCCGGGGCGGTCCTGCGCCATGGCGGGCGCAGCAAGGGCCAGCGCCAGCGCGCCGATTGCGGTCAGGGTCTTTCCGAGACGGAACATGGGTTCGAGTCTCCTTTGCGTTTTCAGTCTCCAGATGGACGGGCCCGCAGCGGGCCCGCCATGCGAACGGGGCCGCCGGTATCAGGCCGCCCGCTGGGTTTCCGCCGCGGGGGCGGTGCCCCGCAGCCGGAACAGGTTGGCCAGCGCCTGCCGCAGCGAGATGCCGCGGACATCGGAACGCTCAGCCAGCCCCTGGGTGATCCGGTCCAGCACGATGGCCAGGATCACGATGCCGACGCCGCCGGCGGTGGCGCCGCCCACGTCCATGCGGCCCAGCCCGGTGTTGACCACAAGGCCAAGCCCGCCGGCGCCGATCAGCGCCGCGATCACCACCATCGACAGCGCCAGCATCAGCGTCTGGTTCAGCCCGGCCATGATCGTGCGCATCGCCAGCGGCAGCTGCACGTCCCACAGCATCTGCCAGCGGGTCGAGCCGAAGGCCTCGGCCGCCTCGATCAGGTCGGCGCGGACGTTGCGGATGCCCAGGTTGGTCAGCCGCACGATCGGCGGCAGCGCAAAGATGAAGGTGGCGATGATCCCCGGCGCCATGCCGACGCCGAACAGCATCACGATGGGCACCAGATAGACAAAGCTGGGAATGGTCTGCATCACGTCCAGCACCGGGCGGATCACCGCCCAGGCCCGGTCCGAGCGCGCGGCGAGGATCCCGGTGGGGATGCCCACCAGCGCGCAGAACAGCACCGAGGTGACGATCATCGCCAGCGTGGTCATGGTCTGCGGCCACAGCCCGATCATGTCGATGAAGGCGAAACCCACGACCGTAAAGATCGCCATGCCGCGCCCGGCGGTCAGCCAGCTGGCCAGCGCAAAGGCGGCGGTGGTCACCAGCATCGGCACGAACAGGAAGAACGCCTCGGTCCAGGCCAGCACGGCGCTGATCGGCACCTGCGCAGCGCGGAAGGCGGGACGGAAGTTCGGGACCAGCCAGCCCCGCACGAACCCGTTCACCCAGTCGTCGAACGGCAGGGTCGCAATATCAGCCGGGCTGAACATGGGCAGCCTCCTTTCCGTTTGCGTCGGCGCCGTTGGCGGTAGCATCGCCCGACAGATGCGCCAGCACGTCGCCCGGCTCGATCACCGCCACCAGCCGGTCGGCGTCGTCGGTGACCGCGATGGGCAGCCCCTGCCCGGCCGGGCCGTAAAGCTCGTGCAGCTGGGTGTCGCAGGCGGCGGTGGGATAATCGGTGATCATGGTGCCGCGGATGGTGGGGCTGGGGGTGGAGGTGTCCATCTCGCAGGCCGCGAGGTCGCGATAGGTGACGACCCCCGCGACCCGCTTGCCGTCCATGACGTAAAGCGCGTGACTGCCGTGTTTCTCCATCAGGCGCAGCGCCTCGCGCACGGGGGTGTCGCGCAGCTGGATGGTGATCGCGTCCGAGGCCACGTCATCGGCGGTGAACACCCGTCCGCGGTCGATGTCGGCGACAAAGGCCGCCACATAGTCGTCGGCCGGGGTGGTGACGATTTCCTGCGCGGTGCCGGTCTGCACGATGCGCCCGTCCTTCATGATGGCGATGCGGTTGCCCAGCAGCAGCGCCTCATTCAGGTCGTGGGTGATGAAGACGATGGTCTTTTTCAGCGTCTTCTGCAGGGTCAGCAGTTCCGCCTGCATGTCGCGGCGGATCAGCGGGTCCAGCGCGCCGAAGGGTTCGTCCATCAGCAAGATGTCGGGGTCGGCGGCCAGCCCGCGGGCCAGCCCGACGCGCTGCTGCATCCCCCCCGACAGGTCGGCGGGCAGGCTGTCGGCCCAGGGGGCCAGTCCCACCTGTTCCAGCACCTCCAGCGCGCGTGCGCGCCGGGCGTCCCTGGATACGCCGCGGATCTTCAGCCCGTAGGCCACGTTTTCCGCGATGGTCCAGTGCGGGAACAGCGCGAAATGCTGGAACACCATGGCGATCTTGTCGCGGCGGATGCGGCGCAGGCTGGCGGCATCGGCGCGCGCCACATCCTCGCCGTCGATCAGGATCTGCCCCGAGGTGGGCTCGATCAGCCCGTTCAGCGTCCGCACCAGCGTGGACTTGCCCGAGCCGGACAGGCCCATGACGACGAAGATCTCGCCTTCCTCGACGTCGAAGCTGGCGTCCTGGACGCCGACGGTGGCGCCGGTCTGCGCCAGGATTTCGGCCTTGTCCTCGCCCTGGCGCAGCCGTTCCAGCGCCGCCTGGGTGTTCTTGCCGAAAATCTTGTAGAGGTTCCGGACCGTGAGTTTAGGTCGCATGAGACTCCTTGCTTGCCCGGTCTGCACGCCGACAGGAGCCGACATCGCGTGAAAAGGAGACCCCCGCGCATTGCGCAGCTACGGCCCCCTAAAGAGGGGCCGAAAAGACGCTCCGGGCGGGCGTCACGGGTCATCGGATGCAGAACAATATGGGCGACAAACCGCCGGAAAGCAACCTTTGGGGTCACAATTCCCTGAACCGCACTGGAATCGCTGCGGCGAAACCCGGCGGATGCAGGGGGTTCCGGCCTATTCCGGCTGGAAACTTTCGATCAGCTGCCGCAGCCCGAACCAGGCGCCAAGGGCGATCGCGGCCAGCGTCACCGGCCCCGACCAGGCCAGCGCAGCGACCGCCGAGACCCCCTGCCCGATCGAGCAGCCCATGGCGACGACCCCGCCGATTCCCATCAGCGCGGCGCCGCCGATCTGCCGGCCCAGCTCGCGCGGGTCCTCGCAGGCTTCCCAGCGGAACAGCCCGCGCCAGACCGAGCCGATGAACGAACCCAGCGTGATCCCGAAGACCGCGCCGACGGTATAGCCCAGCCCCCCGCCGCTGGCGGTCATCAGCCACAGCAGCGCGCGGCCCACCGCGGCGACGAAGGACGGCCCCTCGACCACCACCGCGCCCAGGCTTTCACGGGCGACCCAGCTGGTCCCGGCGAATGAAAACGCCACCGCGAGCCCCGCCGCCGCCCCCCACAGGACCGAGCGGCGGCTGGCGCGCAGCCCCGGGTGCGACAGCGCCCAGACCAGCAGCCCCACCACGACCAGCGCCACGAATGCGGAAAACGGCAGGTCCAGCCGCTGGAACGAGGCCTCGAAGCTTTGCGGGGTGTCGGTGTCGACCTGCGGGAACAGCCGGTCGCGGATCGGCGCCAGCGGCCCCGACAGCGCCACGAAGCCGCTGATCGCCAGGATGATGACGATGACCATGGCGCGCAGGTCGCCGCTGCCCAGCCGCACCAGCGCCCCGAAACCGCAGTTGCCGGCCAGCGCCATACCGTAGCCAAAGGTCAGACCGCCGACGATCGAGGCCACCGGCAGCCAGGCCACCCGGTGATAGTAGGTCTCGCCCAGGTCGATCCAGCCGGCCGCGGCGCCGGCCTGGGTGGCCAGGATCGCCACCGCCAGCACCACCCCCCACAGCCGCAGCCGCCGCTGGTCGCCGCCGTAAAGCGCCGATTCCAGCGCGCCCAGCGTGCAGAAATCACCCAGCCGGGCGGCCAGCCCCAGCACGGTGCCGGCGATCAGCCCCACCAGTGCCGCGACTGCGCCCCAGGACAGATGCCCGGCAAGAAATTCCGTCAAGCGCCAGCCCCCTCCGACCCCTGCATCGCGGCCCGCGCATGGCGGGCCAGCAGGTCCAGAATAGCGGGAACCCGCGCATCGGCCAGCCGGTAATGGATCGTCTGCCCCTCGCGGCGCGCCACCACCAGCCCCTCCATCCGCAGGCGGGCCAGCTGCTGGCTGACGATGGCCTGGCGCGAGGACAGCAGCGCCTCGAGCTCGGACACGTTCTTTTCACCGCTGCGCAGGTGGCACAGGATCGTCAGCCGCCCGTCATGCCCCATCGCCTTGAACAGCGAGGCGATGGAATCGGTCTGTTCGATCAGCGGCTGCATCGCCGCAGCAGGCTCGGGGGCCGATACTTCCGCTGTGTCGCCTGTCATGGTTCCGGCCGGTCCGAAAATCCCCGTTCCCGCTGCCGCGTCGCTGGTCCCGAAAATGCTCATGGCGTTGCTTCTGTCTGATCGGTGGTCAGGTCCGTCCCGGCGCGTTCGATCAGCTGCGCGATCATCGGCCAGAAGAAATCCTCTCCGGGATAGCCGACCAATCGCCCGTGCTCGGTCCCGTCGACAAGCACGACAAAGGTGGGTGTCAGCGGCGGCGGGGCATCCAGGGTGACGCCCGCGGGCGGCTCGGCCCCCAGGCGCATCCGTTGCAGGGGGGCGGCGCGGCCTTCGTCGGTCTTGGGCCATTTCGGCGCGATCTCGTCGTCGAAGCGGGCGCAGTAATGGCAGCCCGGCTGCTCGACCATCAGCATCGACAACTCGGCCGCCGACGCAGGGGCCGGAACCGCGGCCGCAAGCCCCAGGGCAAGGGCGCAGCCCCCAAGCAGCCGTTCCGCGATGCGCGCCAAGTTGACACCTCGTGATCTTACATAGCAATAATCTAATATGCGCGGCCCGGTTGCACAATCCCGGCAATCATCCCGCGACCGGATACCGCAGCCCACAGGCGGGAAGGAGCCACCCCCATGCTGGACCTGTCGATCGGAGGCGCCGCGCTGGCGGGGCTTCTGTCGTTCTTTTCGCCCTGCATCCTGCCGATGGTGCCGTTCTACCTGGCCTATATGGCCGGCACCTCGGTCACCGAACTGCGCGAGGACGGCGCCCTGCCGCCGGGGGTGCAGGGGCAGCTGCTGCTGCGCGCCGCCGCATTTGCGCTGGGGGTGACGACGATCTTTGTCCTGCTGGGCTTCGGCGCCACCTCGCTGGGGCGGGTGGTGGCCGAGTGGCGGCAGTGGCTGGGCTGGATCGCCGCCGCCGTGCTGATCCTGTTCGGGGCGCATTTCCTAGGCGTCCTGCGCATCCCGCTGCTGTATCGCGAGGCACGGGTGCAGGCGGGCGGCCGCCCCGCTTCGGCCGCCGGGGCCTATGTGATGGGGCTGGCCTTCGGCTTTGGCTGGACGCCCTGCGTCGGCCCGGCGCTGGCCGCGATCCTGATGATTGCGGGCGGGATGGGCGAGCCGTGGCGCGGCGGGCTGCTGCTGCTGGTCTACGGGCTGGCGATGACCCTGCCGTTTGTCGCGGCGGCGCTGTTCGCCGGGCCGTTCCTGCGCTGGATCACGCGCAACCGCGGGCTGATGCGGCATGTCGAGCGCGCGATGGGGGCGCTGCTGATCCTGTTCGGCCTGCTGATCGCGACGAACAGCGTCAACCTGATCGCCGACTGGATGCTGCGCAATTTCGACTGGTCGCGGGTGCTGACCTGATCCTGCCGCAGGAAATGGCGCGGGCCGAAACGGGGTGATTCGGGGGCGGAATGCATTCGCTATATCTGGCCGGGAATAACGAACTGCCGATTATTGTTTCCATGCAATTTCAACAGGATAAATTGCATTCTCCCCGACCACCGCCCGACGCTGCAATGCAGAACATATGAATATTCATGTGTCGCTATATTAGGGCTTGCGCGACATCATGCCGCCTTGCTACGGTCAAAGGAACAAGATCAGGGAGAGACCGCATGACCCGACGCGCATGGCTGCCTGCCTTGGCTGCCGCCCTTGTTTCCGCCGCGCCGGCGCTTGCTGAAACCGCGCCGAACGACGTGGTTTTCGCCGACGGAGCCGTCGAGGCATCGCTGACCGGCACCCCCGGCGACCCGGTCGCCGGCGCCAAGGTGATGACCACCAACGCGCTGGGCAACTGCGTGGCCTGCCACCAGATCGCCGCGATGCCCGAGGTCGAGTTCCCGGGCGACATCGCCCCGGCACTGGACGGCGCCGCCGACCGCTATTCCGAAGCGCAGCTGCGCGGCATCGTCATCGACGCCAAGCACACCTTCCCCGATAGCTTCATGCCCGGAATGTACAAGACCTCGGGCTTCATCCGCCCGGGCAACGGCTACACCGGCAAGGCGTCCGAGGGCGACCCGCCCCCGATCCTCACCGCAGAGCAGGTCGAGGATGTGGTCGCCTATCTGCTGACCCTCAAAGACTGAATTCAAAGACGACAGGAGAAACGATGATGCTGAGCAGACGGGACACTCTGCTGATCGGCCTCGGCGGCGTGGCGGCGACGCTTCTGCCCGGCGCCACCCTTGCCGCCACGGTCGACGAGCTGACGGCCGAGTTCACCGGCGGCACCCCCGCCACCGAGGGCGAGCTGACCCTGACCACCCCCGAGATCGCCGAGAACGGCAACACCGTTCCGGTCGAGTTCAACGCCCCCGGCGCCGTGGCCGTCATGCTGCTGGCGTCCGGCAACCCCGAACCCGCGGTCGCGACTTTCACCTTTGGCCCGGCGGCCGGTGCCCAGCGCGGCGCCACCCGCATCCGCCTGGCGCAGACCCAGGACGTGATCGCGATCGCCAAGATGGCGGACGGCTCGATCCGCCAGGCCAGCAACAACGTCAAGGTCACCATCGGCGGCTGCGGCGGCTAAGAAGGATACAGAAGACATGGCAAGCGACTCCAAACCCCGGGTCAAGGTTCCCAAGTCGGCCAGCGCCGGCGAGGTCGTCACCATCAAGGCGCTGATCAGCCACAAGATGGAATCGGGCCAGCGCAAGGATGCCGACGGCAACCTGATCCCGCGCTCGATCATCAACCGCTTCACCTGCGACCTGAACGGGCAGAACGTGGTCGACGTGGCCATCGACCCGGCGGTCTCGACCAACCCCTATTTCGAGTTCGACGCCAAGGTCGACGCGGCGGGCGAGTTCAAGTTCACCTGGTATGACGACGATGGCGATGTCTACGAGGACACGCAGTCCATCGAGATCGCCTGAAGACGATCCGAGCAAGGGAGGAGACCCGGTATGCGCCGGACGATCACTACTCAACTGGCCGCAACTGCACTGGGCCTCATCCTTGCCGGGGCGGCGTGGGCGGACCCGGTCGAAGACACGCTGGTCATCGACACCGACGACGGCGAGCTCGAGATCGTGACCACGGCCCCCGCGCCCGACCATCTCAAGGACGTGATGGACACGATCTGGTCGGGCTGGCACTACCGCGAGGACGAGACCCGCGACCTGCAGCGCGACGATTTCGACAACCCCGCCATGGTGTTCGCCGACCGCGGGCTGGACCGCTGGAATGCCGAGATCGGCGCCAACGGCGAATCCTGCGCCTCGTGCCACCAGGGGCCGGAAACCTTCAAGGGGCTGCGCGCCGTCATGCCGCGGGTCGATGAAAAGACCGGCAAGCTGATGATCATGGAGGATTACATCCAGTCCTGCGTGACCGAGCGCATGGGGCTTGAGCCCTGGAAGGTCACCGGCGACGAGATGAAGGACATGCTGGCCCTGATCTCGATGCAGTCGCGCGGCGAGATCGTGAATGTCGCCATCGACGGCCCCGCCCAGCCCTTCTGGGAAAAGGGCAAGGAACTCTACTACACCCGCTTCGGCCAGCTCGAGATGGCCTGCGCCAACTGCCACGAGGACAACCAGGGCATGATGATCCGCGCGGACCATCTGAGCCAGGGGCAGATCAACGGCTTCCCGACCTACCGGCTCAAGGACGCGGGGATGGTGTCGGCGCAGCAGCGCTTTGTCGGCTGCGTCCGCGACACGCGGGCCGAGACCTTCGCCGCCGGCTCGGACGAGTTCAAGGCGATCGAGCTTTACGTCGCCTCGCGCGGGAACGGGCTCGCCGTCGAGGGCGTGTCGGTCCGGCACTGACGACAGACGCGGGCCGGCCCGGCGCCGGCCCCGCATTCCACGAACCCATCGACAGGCACCACTGGCCCCGCCGTCCCGGCGGACCGGCCGGCTGATGCCTTGATTCACCAAGGAGATGCCATGATCACCCGGCGCCATTTCCTGCAGGCCGCGATGGCCACCTCGGCCATCGTCGGCTCGGGTCTGGGCAACTGGTCCCGGCTGGCCGCCCAGCAGGCGCTGACCCAGGACCAGCTGCTGCAATTCGACGATTTCGGCAATGTCACGCTGATCCACGTCACCGACATCCACGCGCAGCTGAAACCGATCTGGTTCCGCGAGCCGGAAATCAACATCGGCGTGGGCGAGGCCAAGGGCCGCATTCCCCATGTCACCGGCACCGAGTTCCAGCAGATGTTCGGCATCGCGCCGAAATCGCCCGAGGCCTATGCGCTGACCTATCCCGACTTCGACGCACTGGGCCGGGCCTACGGGCGCATGGGCGGGCTGGACCGCATGGCAACCGTGGTCAAGGCGATCCGCGCCGCGCGCCCCGACAGCATCCTGCTGGACGGCGGCGACACCTGGCACGGCTCGATGACCTCGCTGAAGACCCGCGGGCAGGACATGGTCAACGCGATGAACCTGCTGGGCGTGGACGGCATGACCAGCCACTGGGAATGGACCTACGGCACCGAGCGGGTGAACGAGATCGTCGAGTCCCTGCCCTTCCCGTTCCTGGGCGCCAACATCTTCGACGTGGAATGGGACGAGCCGGCGTTCGAGCCCTATCACATCTACGAAAAGGGCGGGCTCGCCATCGGGGTGATCGGCCAGGCCTTCCCCTATATGCCGATCGCCAACCCGTCCTGGATGTTCCCCGAATACAGCTTCGGCATCCGCGAGGAACGGATGCAGGCGATGGTGGACGAGCTGCGCGGCAAGAACGTGGACCTGGTGGTCTGCCTGTCGCACAACGGCTTCGACGTCGACCACAAGATGGCCAGCCGGGTCAAGGGCATCGACGTGATCCTGTCGGGCCACACCCATGACGCGATCCCGGAACCGGTGCTGGTCGGCGACACCATCATCATCGCCACCGGCTCGAACGGCAAGTTCGTCAGCCGCGTCGATCTGGACGTGCAGAACGGCCGCATGGCCGGATTCCGCCACAAGCTGATCCCGATCTTTTCCGACGTGATCACCCCCGACCCGGAAATGGCCGCGCTGATCGACGCCGAGCGCGAGCCATTCAAGGCCGAGCTTGAGGAACAGATCGGCACCACCGAGATGGTGCTTTACCGCCGCGGCAATTTCAACGGCACCTGGGACGACCTGATCTGCGACGCGGTGCGTTCGGAACGCGACGTGCAGATCGCGCTGTCGCCGGGTGTGCGCTGGGGACCGTCGCTGCTGCCGGGCGACCCGATCACGCGCGAGGACATCCACAACGCCACCTCGATGACCTACGGGCAGGTCTATCGGTCGGAAATGACCGGCGAGACGCTCAAGACCATCCTGGAAGACGTCGCCGACAACATCTTCAACCCCGATCCCTACTACCAGCAGGGCGGCGACATGGTCCGCGTCGGCGGGCTTGGCTACGCCATCGACGTGTCGAAACCCATCGGCCAGCGGATCACCGACATGGTGCTGACCGACAGCGGCGAGGCGATCGACCCCGCCCGCAGCTATACGGTCGGCGGCTGGGCCAGCGTCAACGAGGGGACCGAAGGCCCGCAGATCTGGGACGTGCTGGAAGCGCATGTCCGCAAGCTGGGCACGGTCAACCTGCCCGAAAACACCTCGGTCACCGTGACCGGCATCTGAAGACGAACGGAGTTCCCATGAGCACCGACAACAACGACGAAACCCGCAACCCCAGCCGCAGGCGCTTTCTGCAAGGCAGCGCAATGGCGGGCGCCGGGCTGATCGCAGGCACGGGTGCTGCCCGCGCCGCCACCCCCGACCCGCTGATTACCGAAGTCCAGGACTGGGCCAGCGTCTTCGGCGACCCCGTGGACGCCGCACCCTACGGGATGCCGATCCACTTCGAGGAACATGTCGTCCGCCGCAACGTGGAATGGCTGACGGAAAGCACCGCCTCGTCGATCAACTTCACCCCGATCCACGCGCTGGAAGGCACGATCACCCCGCAGGGCGTCGCCTTCGAGCGCCACCACTCGGGCGCGATCGAGCTGTCCAAGCCCGATTACCGGCTGATGATCAACGGGCTGGTGGACCGGCCGCTGGTCTTCACCTTCGAGGATCTGCTGCGCTTTCCCCGCGCCATGACCACCGCATTCTGCGAATGCGCGGCCAATGGCGGCATGGAGTGGGGCGGCGCCCAGCTCGAGGGCGTGCAGTTCACCCAGGGCATGATCCACAACATGGAATACACCGGGGTGATGCTGCGCGATCTGCTGGCCGAGGCCGGAGTCAAGCCCGAGGGCAAGTGGATCTATGTCGAGGGCCACGACGCCAGCTCGAACGGGCGCTCGATCCCGCTGGAAAAGGCGATGGACGACGTGATGGTCGCCTTCTTCGCCAACGGCGAGGCGCTGCGCAAGGAACACGGCTATCCCGTCCGGCTGGTAGTGCCGGGCTGGGAAGGCAACATGTGGATCAAGTGGCTGCGCCGGATCGGGGTCTACGACCAGGCCGTCGAAAGCCGTGAGGAGACCTCGAAATACACCGACCTGATGCCGGACGGGCGGGCGCGGAAATGGACCTGGGTGATGGACGCGAAATCCGTCATCACCTCGCCCAGCCCGCAGGCGCCGATCCGCCACGGCAAGGGGCCGCTGGTGATCACTGGGCTGGCCTGGTCCGGGAACGGCAAGATCGACCGCGTGGATGTGTCGCTGGACGGCGGCCGCAACTGGCAGCAGGCGCGCATCACCGGCGACGCCAAGCCCAAGGCGCTGACCCGGTTCCATCTGGACATCGACTGGGACGGCAGCGAGCTGTTCCTGCAGTCCCGCGCCATCGACGAGACCGGCTATGTCCAGCCGACCAAGCAGGCGCTGCGCGAGATCCGCGGCCTGAACAACGTCTATCACAACAACGGCATCCAGACCTGGTGGGTCAAAGCGGACGGCGAGGTGGAAAATGTCGAAATCGCGTAACTCTGCATTCGCCGCGCTGCTGGCCGCCGGGCTGGTCGCCGGCCCCGCGCTGGCCGAGCCGCTGGGCATCGGCCGCGAGGCCCTGCCCGAGGAAATCGCCGCCTGGGACGTGGCGGTGCTGCCCGACGGTACCGGGCTGCGCGAAGGCTCGGGCGATGTGGAAACCGGGGACGAGCTGTTCGCCGAACACTGCGCGTCCTGCCACGGCGACTTTGCCGAGGGGCTGGACAGCTGGCCCTCGCTGGCGGGGGGTGCCGGGTCGCTGAACGACCCGCGCCCGGTCAAGACCATCGGCAGCTACTGGCCCTATCTGTCGACGGTCTACGACTACGTGCACCGCTCGATGCCCTTCGGCAATGCGCAGGTGCTGTCGGTGGACGACACCTATGCGATCACCGCGTTCCTGCTGTATTCCAACGGGCTGGTCGAGGACGACTTCGTGCTGACGCACGAGAACTTCACCGACATCGCCATGCCGAACGCCGAGGGGTTCTATCCCGACGACCGCCCGGAAACCGAATATGTGCAGTTCTCGGCCGAGCCCTGCATGACCGACTGCATCCCCGGCGCGCCGGAAATCACCAAGCGCGCCGCCGAGCTGAAGGTGACCCCCACGGACGAGGACGGCACGCCGGCCGGCACCCTGCCGGTGATCAGCGCGGCAGCCGACGCGGGCTAGCCATGACCCGCCTGCCCGCCCCTGCCCCCGCCCCCCTGCCGCTGTCGCGGCGGGCGGTGCTGGGCGGGATTGCGGCAGGCGGCGCGCTGCTGGCGGCGCCCGCGCTGGCACAGCGGGCGCTGCCGCATGTGGTGGTGATCGGCGCCGGCCCCGGTGGGGCGACCGCGGCGCGGGCGCTGGCCCGGGCGGCGGGCGCGCCGCGGGTGACGCTGGTCGAGGCGAATGTCGACACCATCACCTGTTTCTTTTCCAACCTCTACCTGGGCGGGCTGGTCCCGCTGGCGCATCTGCGCCACGGCCACGACCGGCTGGCCGCCACCCCGGGGCTGCGGCTGGTCCACGACCGCGCCACCGCCATCGACCGCGATGCGCGGCGGGTGGTTCTGGCGGGCGGCGAGGTGCTGGATTACGACCGGCTGGTGCTGTCGCCCGGCATCGACTTCGTCCCCGGCTCGGTCCCCGGCTGGTCCGAATCCGATGCCGCGCTGATGCCCCATTCCTACAAGAGCGGCGACCAGGTGGCGCTGCTGATGCAGCAGGTGCAGGCGATGCCGCAGGGCGGCACCGTCGCCATCGTGGCGCCCCCCGCCCCCTATCGCTGCCCGCCCGCGCCCTATGAGCGCGCGGCGATGATCGCCCGGACGCTGCGGCGGGTGAACTCGACTGCCAAGATCCTGATCCTCGACCCCAAGGACCATTTCACCAAGCAGGTGCTGTTCGAGGAAGGCTGGGGCCGCCATGCCGACGGCATGATCGACTGGATCGGCCCCGAGTTCGGCGGCGCCGCCGTCGAGCTTCGCCCCGACCGCATGGAGCTGCTGGTCGAGGGCGAGGTGCAGCGCGTCGATGTCTGCAACGTCATCCCGGCACAGCGGGCCGGCGTGCTGGCGCAGCTTGCCGGGCTGACCGATGCCGACGGCTGGGTGCCGGTCCGGGCAGAGTCCATGCGGGCGCAGGCAGATCCCGCGATCTGGGTGCTGGGCGATGCGGCCGACGCCGGCGCCATGCCCAAGGGCGCCTTCGCCGCCCATGCCCAGGCATATGTGGCGGTGGATGCGATCCTGGCCGATCTGGCCGGCACCACCCCGCACCCGCCCCTCTATGAAAGCGCCTGCTGGTCCTGCCTTGCCAAGGGCGACAGCGTGAAGCTCGCGTCCAGCTTTGCGGCGCAAGGCGGGCGGATCGAACAGACCGCCACCAGCATCAGCCAGCCCGCCGAGGACGCCGCCACCCGCCGCGCCACCTTTGACGAGGCGTTCTCGTGGTATCACACGATCACCGCCGAAATGTTCGGATAAGCCGATGGAGGCCCCCATGATCTCGCGCCGCCTGTTTCTGATGTCCGCCGCCGCCGGCACCGTGCTGGCCGGAATGCCGTTCCGCGTCTGGGCGGGAACCACGCTCGACCTGGGCGGGGGCGTGCGGGTGGACACGCTGTCGGACGGGCATCTGGAGCTGCCCTTCGATTTCAGCTTTGCCGGGCTGCCCCGCGACCAGCTGGACCCGATCCTGCAACAGGCCGGGGTGTCCGGCGACATGATCCAGTCGCCCTGCAACATCACCCTGCTGCGCGACGGCACCAACACGGTGCTGTTCGACGCCGGCAGCGGCCCGGATTTCATGCCCACCGCCGGCAAGGTGATCGAGGCGCTGGCGGCGCTGGACCTGACCCCCGAGGATGTCACCCACCTGCTGTTCACCCACGGCCACCCCGATCACCTGTGGGGCGTTCTGGACGAGTTCGACGAGCCGCTGTTTCCCAACGCCGCCCATGTGATGGGCCGGGTCGAGGCCGAATACTGGACCGACCCCGCCACACTGGGCAGCATCCGCGAGGACCGGCAGAGCTTCGTCGCCGGCGCCTCGCGCCGGATCGAGGCGCTGGGGGACGTGCTGGCGCTGATCGAGGACGGCGATTCCCCCCTGCCCGGCGTCACCGCGCGGCTGACACCCGGCCATACCGCTGGGCATATGTCCTTTGCCATCGACGCCGGCGGCCGGCGGGTGCTGGTGGTGGGCGATGCCATCGCCAATTCGCACGTGGCCTTTGCGCGGCCCGGCTGGGACAGCCCCTCGGACGAGGATCCGCCGCTCGGCGCCGAAACCCGGCAGGCGCTGCTGGCGGAACTGGCCGACAGCGGCACGCCCCTGATCGGCTTCCACCTGTCGGACGGCGGCATCGGCCGCGCCGAGCGCGATGGTGACGGCTTCCGTTTCGTTCCGGCCTGATCCCCCGTCCCGGACGAACGGGAAAGGCCCGGCGTCCGCGCCGGGCCTTTTTCATGGCGTGACTGCTTTCAGGGCGCGACGGCGGCCCGGTTCAGGCCGCGGCCAGCGCCGGGCGCGGATTCCGGTCGACCAGGAAATCGGTCAGCATCGCCCCGATCCACATGCACAGCAGCGCCAGCCATGCGGTGCCGACAAAGATCGAGGTGCCGGTGACCCCCGCCCCGATGGCGCAGCCCCCCGCCAGCATGGCGCCGAACCCCATCAGCGCCGCCCCCAGCATCGACCGCCGCATCTGGCGTTCACCCTCGAACCCCTGGAACCTGAACTCTCGGGCCCAGGCGGCGGCCAGAAACGCGCCCAGGAACACCCCCGGCACCAGCCCCACATCGAACCCCAGCGCGGGCGCCGGTTCCAGAAAGAACATCAGCGTGGTGGCCGAGGGGCCGGAAAATGTCATCGAGGTGACCGACACCGGCTCGAACGCGACGCGGGAGATCTGGGCGGTCAGCACCCAGCCCATCGCCACCGCGAACCCCACGCCCGAGGCAAACACCAGCTTGCGGGCGCTGATCCGGTTGCGCCGGGCGACCACCAGCGCGGTGGCGGCAAAGCCCAGCCCCAGCGCCAGCCCGGTCCAGTCCGGCAGCCGCAGGTTTTCCAGCAGGTCCACATTGGCCCCGCCCGGCGTCACCCACAGCGCGGCAAGGTTCTGGCGCAGCGGCGCCAGCCAGCCGTGCAGCGACATCTGCGCCACCACCGCAAAGATCAGCCCCGCCATGACCGAGCGCAGGTTGCCGGTCGCCGCCAGCACCAGCATCCGCCCCGAACAGCCGCGCGCCAGCACCATGCCGGCGCCGAACATCAGCCCGCCGATGATCGCCCCCGACCACGAGCCGGGCACCGCCATCATCCGCGCCTCGCTGCCGTGGAACAGCCCCAGCAGCTGCGCGGATTGCACCCAGACCATCGCGGTGGAAAAGCACAAAAGCCACACCGCCACCCGCGGCCCCATGGCGCCGCGCCCGAACTCCACCGCCGCCGCCCGCAGGCAAAAGGCCGAGCGCTGCGCGGCCACGCCGAAGACCACCCCGCACAACAGCCCCATCAGGGCGGCCACCCGCCCCTCGCCGACGGTATCGAGCAGCGTGATGAAATCCATTTCCGGGCTCCTCCCTCCTGACGGGGCATCCTAGCACAGATAGGGGCGGGGGCGCAGGGAATCCCGCCAGCAGCGCGCGCGCCGCTGCGGCAAACTGGCGCAGCGGCGCCGGGACAGCGCCCAGTTCCGGCTGGCGTTCCTGCGCGCGCCCGCGCCCCTGCCCTGCCGCCTGCGACACCGGGCGATTGATGCAAGCCACAGGTTTCGTGATACAATCAAAAGGAGAATCGCGCAGCCCCCGCAGGAGGAGCCATGCCGGACCCCGCCCCCCCGACCGCGACCGCCCCGACCGCTGCCCCTTCCGACACCATTCCTCTGGAGACACCGCCCCGGGTTCCGCTCGAGGAATGCGACCTGATCATGAAGGGCGGGATCACCTCGGGGGTGGTCTATCCGCAGGCGGTGGTCCGCATCGCGCGGGATTACCGGCTGCGCAGCATCGGCGGCTCGTCCGCGGGCGCGATCGCTGCCTGTTTCGCCGCCGCGGCAGAATACCGGCGCCAGTCGGGCGGGGGGGACGACATGGCGGGGTTCCACGAGGTCTCGGCGCTGTCCGCCGATCTGGCGGAAAACCTGCGCAGCCTGTTCCAGCCGCGCCCCCGGCTGGCGCCGCTGTTCGCGCTGCTGATGGGGGCGGTGTCGGGCAACGCTTGGGGCGCGGTGCGGCGCATCTGGCGGGTGCCGATGGTAGTGGCGGCAGCGCTGCTGGTGCTGCTGCTGGAATGGGCGTGGCTGGCGGGTAATTTCTGGGCCGGGGTCACCGCGCTGCTGGCGGTGCCGCTGGGGCTGGTGCTGTGGATCGCGCTGCCGCTGCTGCGGCTGGTTACCCGCGACCTGCCGGCGGCGAATTTCGGCCTGTGCCCGGGACTGACCCAGCCGGGCCACGACGGCCCCGGCCTGACCGACTGGATGCACGCGCATCTTCAGCGGATCTCGGGCAAGCCGCCCGAGGCGCCGCTGCTGGCGGGCGATCTGGCGCACCATGGCATCCAGATCGCCGCGATGACAACCGACCTGTCCACCCAGCGTCCCTATCAGCTGCCCCTGTCCACCAGGATCCATTATTTCAGCCTTGCCGAATGGCGCCACCTGTTCCCCGCGCCCTTCCTCGAGGCGCTGATCGCCGGGCGCACCCCGCTGGCGCATGGGCAGGACCACGCCCCCGCCGATCTTTACCAGCTGCCGGTCGCCGACGATTTCCCGGTGCTGCTGGTCGCCCGCATGTCGCTGAGCTTTCCCGGGCTGATCGAGGCGATCCCGCTGTGGCGCCATGACGAACAGATCCGCCTGCCGGGTCCCGAGGGCAGGACGGTGGGGCGGCTGGCGCGCTGCCTGTTCTCGGACGGCGGGATTTCGTCGAACTTCCCGATCCATTTCTTCGA
Organism: Paracoccus sp. SJTW-4; assembly: GCF_047716885.1. Taxonomy (NCBI): domain Bacteria; kingdom Pseudomonadati; phylum Pseudomonadota; class Alphaproteobacteria; order Rhodobacterales; family Paracoccaceae; genus Paracoccus; species Paracoccus sp. SJTW-4. The sequence goes on from NZ_CP136681.1 coordinate 1,635,648, forward strand.
TTCGCTGCTGCCCTCGCGCCCGACCTTCGGCATCGCGCTGGCCAGCTGGGACCCCGCCCGCCATCGGGAGGACCGCGTGCATCTGCCGCGGCGCAACCCCGTCAGCTCGAACCTGCCGGTGCAGCCGATCACCCGGCTGAGCGGTTTCCTGATGGCGATCCTGAACACCGCCAAGGACTGGCAGGACACCTTGCAGGGGATGCTGCCCGGCTATGCCGAGCGGGTGGTGACGGTGCGGCTGGACGACGCGACCGAAGGCGGCATGAACCTGGACATGCCGCCCGAGGTGATCGACCAGCTGTCCGACTACGGGGCCGAGGCCGGCGAGGCGCTGGTCACGCGCTATTCCTATGCCGCCGGGGCACGCGGCTTCGACGCCCACCGGCAGTTGCGGGGCCGCATTACCATCCCCAAGCTGGCCGAGGCCCTGGGCGGGTTCGGGACCGCCATGGGCTTGCGCCCCGTCGGTGCCCCCGGCGCCCTGACCGGGCGCGAGGCGCTGGAACGCGGCGAGGGCCGCAGCGAGCGCCCCGAGGGCGCCGCGCCGCGCCCGGCGCTGTCCGCGCGCTGCCTGTCGCTGGCCGACGATCTGGCGGAGCTCGAGACCCAGGGCTGCGACTCCGACCGGGTCAGCGACGCCACCATCCGGTTGGTCGCCGTCGCCGACCGCGTGCCGCGCCGCAGCGGCTCGGCCTGAGGGACGCCTGCGGCTCAGCCGGTGCGGATCGGGAAGCTGGCGCGGGTCAGCACCTGCCCCGCGTCGTCGACGATGAAGCGCACCGCCCGGTCGCCGCGGTGAAAGGTCAGCCGCCAGCGCCCCGCGTCCTCCTCCACCCCCGCCTCGCAACGCGAGGTGATGCTGCCGGCGCGCATCTCCTGCTGGACCTGCGCCTGGGTGACCCCGAAGGCCTCGGCCAGCAGCGCGGCATCGACGGAAAAATCCGGGCCCGCGCGCTCGATCCCGGTCATGAGGCCGATCGCCAGTAATCGTTGGCCGCCGCGATGGTGGCGAACCACTGCGCCGCCACCTGGCTGACCGCGATCAGCGCATCGGCATCCTCGGCATAGACGCCGCGCAGGCGGTCGCGCACCGCCGCGTCGGGCTGGGTCGCCTTGACCGCCATGCGCGACATCTTGATCGCAAGCTCGAAACCTTGCTCGGGGGTCAGGGTGATCAGGGTGGGCAGCCACTCGGCCATCGTCTGTCCTTTCGCATCAAGCCCGCGCGCCCGCGGCCCGGCCCCTGCCGGACCTGTCGCCGCGCCGGGGCAGCTTAGCAGTTCAGCGGGGCTTGGTAAGGGCTTCTGCCGCGGCCCCGTTCCACTCGGCCGTCAGGATCGAGTCGATGACGGCGGCGATGGGCATCTCGGCCCAGGGCGTGCTTGCGGTGCGCCGCAGCGCCTGCGCCACCCCGGCCACCGCGCGGCCCACCGCATCGGGCAGCGCCAGCCCCTGCGCCAAGCGCGCCGCGGTCAGCCCGGCCAGCAGATCGCCGGTCCCGGCCGGGCGCACCGGCAGCCGCGGAACCTCGAAGCTGCGGCAGGTCTCGCCCGTCGCCACCACCGTCGCCAGCAGCCCCGGCCGCCCGGGCACCGGCACCGAGGTCGCGACCACCGCCGGGCCGCCCAAAGCCTCGCGCGCCCGCACCACGTCATCAGGGCCGGCGATGGCGATGCCGGAAAGATTTTCCAGCTCGAAGGCATTGGGCAGGATCACGTCGGCCAGCGGCACCAGCTTTGCCGCAAAGGCGCGGCGCAGCTCGGCATCGGCGAAATGCCCCAGGTCGGCGTCGCCCATCACCGGATCGCACAGATAGACCAGCCCCGGGTTGTCCGCCTTGGCCCGCACCAGGAACGCCGCCAGCGCCGAGGCCGTCCCGGCCCGCCCCAGAAACCCCGACAGCAGCACCGAGGCCCGCGCCGCCACCCCGCGTTCCGCGATCCCGGTCAGCAGCCCGCCGACCAGTTCCGGGTCCAGCAGCGTGCCGTGCATGGTGGGATAATGCGGGTGGTTGGACAGCAGCGCCGTCGGCACCTCGACCACCTCGACGCCGCTGGCGCGCATCGGAAAGGCGGCGGCGGAGTTGCCGACATGGCCAAAGGCCACCTGGCTTTGGACGGAAACGACAAGCGGCAGTTCGGGTAACGGGTCGGGCGGGATCAGGGTCATGGGACGGTCCGGGCAAGGGGTTCCGGCCCGTCATACGCCCTGCAGCGCCGCGGTCAAACCGCCGCCCTCAGGCGTCGGGGTGCGAATAGCCCAGCACCCGCCCGCGGCCATCGACATCGCAGAGATGCCGGCGATTGCCGTCGACCGCCTCGACCCTGGCCACCCCGCCGGTTTCGGACAGCCAGCGCGAGGCGACCACCGCCGCAGGCTGGCGGATATGGGCAGCGATGGTGGCGGTGCAGGCGGCCTCTTGCCGCGCGCGCAGATCATCCGCGGCGGGGGCCGTCTGCCCGGCGCACCCCGCCAGCAGCGCCAGCGCGGACAGGATCAGAATGGATCGCATGGCAGGCCCCCGTGCCGGACAACGCAAGGGCGATTGTAGCACACGTTGCCGGGAATGTCGCGTGGATGTGGGGGAAGGGGAAAGCGGTGCGGGAACAAGCGACTGCACTGCAACTGGTCGGAGCGAGAGGATTCGAACCTCCGACCCCCTGCTCCCGAAGCAGGTGCGCTACCAGGCTGCGCTACGCTCCGACCGTGACGGGGCAGGTATCCTGTGGCGCGGGCGAATGCAAGGGGGGATGGCGCGCAAACTTGCGGTTGCGGCGCGGCCAGCCCAGGGGCGGCCGCGCCAAGGGGCTCAGCCGACCAGCGCGGCGACGATGCGGTCGCCCATGGCCGAGGTCGAGATCGGGGTGCCGCCCTCCGGGCCCATCAGATCCGCGGTGCGGGCGCCCTCGGCCAGCACCTTTTCCACCGCGGCCTCCAGATCGTCGGCGGCCTGGCCCTCGCCAAAGGAATAGCGCAGCGCCATGGCAAAGCTGAGGATGCAGGCGATCGGGTTGGCCTTGCCCTGCCCCGCGATGTCGGGGGCCGAGCCGTGCACAGGTTCATACAGCGCCTTGGGGCGGCCGTTGGCGGCCGGGGCGCCCAGCGACGCCGAGGGCAGCATCCCGAGGCTGCCCGTCAGCATCGCCGCCGCGTCCGACAGGATGTCGCCGAACAGGTTGTCGGTCACGATCACGTCGAACTGGCGCGGGTTGCGCACCAGCTGCATGGCGCCATTGTCGGCATACATATGCGACAGCTCGACGTCGGGGTATTCCTCGTCGTGGACCTTCTGGACGACCTCGCGCCACAGGATCCCCGATTCCATCACATTGGCCTTTTCCATCGAGCACAGGCGACCCTGCCGTTTGCGCGCGAGTTCAAACGCCGCGCGGGCGACGCGGGCGATTTCCGATTCCGTATAGCGCTGGGTGTTGATGCCCACGCGCTCGTTGCCTTCGGTGAAGATGCCGCGCGGCTCGCCGAAATAGACGCCCGAGGTCAGCTCGCGCACGATCAGGATGTCGAGGCCCGCGACCACCTCGCGCTTGAGGCTGGAAAAATCCGCCAGCGCGTCGAAGCACTGCGCCGGGCGCAGGTTGGCGAACAGGTCCATTTCCTTGCGCAGGCGCAGCAGGCCCCGTTCCGGCTTCACGCTGAAATCGAGGTTGTCGTATTTCGGGCCGCCGACCGCGCCCAGCAGCACCGCATCCACCGCCTGCGCCTGCGCCATGGTCTCGTCCGACAGCGGCGTGCCGTGGGCGTCATAGGCGCAGCCGCCGACCAGCCCTTCGGACACGTCGAAACGCATGCCGCGGTTGGCCTGGAACCAGTCGATGACCTTGCGGACCTCGGCCATGACTTCGGGGCCGATGCCGTCGCCCGGCAGGATCAGAAGGGAATAGCTGTCGGTCATCTTGCGCCTTTGCGTTTCGGGTTTCGCGGATGGTTTCCGCGTAGCCCTGCCCTGCCGAGGCGTCAAGTTCACGGGCATTTGGCTTGCAGTCCGGCCGCCGCTCCGGTGGGTTGGTCCCGCCGCCCGCAGCGGAGCGCAGGAATGAAGGAGTCGGACGATGAAACCCATGCTGGCCATGGCTGCCGCAGCCGTCTGGATCGCCGCCGCGGGGGCCGGACTGGCCGAACGGGGAATGACGGTGCCGCTGCCCGACACATCCAGCCTGTCGCAGGCGCAGGCGCGCGCGCTGATTGCCGAGCTGGCGCAGGTGAACGTGATCACCTCGAACTGCCCCGACCATGCGATCTCGGACGCGGAATGGACGCTGATCACCGCCACCGGCGACCAGCTGGCCGCGCAGCTGGGGCTGAGCGCGCAGGACTACGACCGCGAATATTACGGCCCGGCCTTCCAGCTGCTGGACGATCCCGGCGCCTGCGACCGCATCGGCCCGACCGCGAGGCCGCTGATCGCGCGGCTGAAGCAGATGGGCGGCGGCACCACGCCGACCGATCACCCGCAGTAACCGGCGGTCCGGCAATCCGGGCGTCGTCACTGCGACCGCTCGCGCCATGGCGATGCCAGCCGCAGCCGTTCACTCAACCGCCAGATCGACCCACACCAGCCGATGACGGGACGCGGCGCGGGCGACCTCGGCCATGGGGTCCCCCGGCGCAGGCCAGAACACCCCGGCATCCAGCACGGTGAGATCGGGCGAGGGCAGCACCACATCCACCCGCATGTTGCCCGGCCGGCCCGGCTCGTCGCCCCATTCGGCGGTGTCCAGCGCCGGGTCGCCCCGCTGCGTGGCATTGGCGCCGGTCTGGGGCGCCAGCCGCCCGCCCTCGCTGGCGGGGCGCGGGTCCTGCACGCGGGTCAGCAGCGCCGCCATCGCCTGACGCCGCCCCTCGCCGTCCACGGGGTCCAAGTTGGTATTCCCGATCAGCACGAAGCGCCCCTTTGGCAGGTGGTCCAGCCAGAACGCGGCCTCGTCGTGGTTGCGCCGGGCGTTGCGGTCGCCGCGGCCGAACACCGGCGGCGTCGCCGCCCAGGCCAGCAGCGTCAGCGGCCGCTCCCCCGCCAGCACCGGCAGCTGCCAATGCGCGGTGGTGGACAGGCGCTGCGCCGCCGCGACCTCTGCCGGGGCCGGAGGCATCAGGTTGCCCGGCAGGTCGCGCCACAGCAGCACCGAATGGTCCGTGACCTCACCCAGAGGCAGCCGCGACAGCAGCGCCATGCCCTTCTGCCCGGAAAACTGCCCGAAACCCTGCGCATCGTCGGGACTGCCCAGCCGGCCGTCGCCGTCCAGGTCGAGCCCGGTCGCCATGCCGCGGTTGGGGCGGCTGGCGTGGCGGTGGGGATAGTCCACCCCCGCATCCGCCAGCAGCGCGGCAAAACCGGACAGCGCCGCGCCCTCATGGTCCCAGTCGAAACCGGTCAGCAGCAGCACATCGGGCGCGACCGCGGCGATCACCTGCACCGCGGCGGCGACCTGCGCATCCTTGCCCGAGGTGATGTCGCGCAACAAAAGCCCCGGCCCCTCGCGCGAGAGGTCGGGGGAAAACGTCGCGATCCGCAGCCGCTCGGCCAGCGCCGGCCCGGTGGCCAGCGCCAGCCACAGGGCCAGCGCAGCCCCAAGGCGCAAGCCTAGACCCAGGGCTGCGATTGCGCAATGCGGGTCTCGTAGGCCTCGATCGCGGGGGCTTTCTCCATGGTCAGCCCGATATCGTCCAGCCCGTTCAGCAGACAGTGCTTGCGGTGCGGGTCGATGTCGAAGCGATAGGCGGTGCCGTCGGCGCCGGTCACGGTCTGCGATTCCAGATCCACGGTCAGCCGCGCATTGGCACCGTTTTCCGCGTCCTTCATCAGCGCCTCGACCGCCTCGGCCGGCAGCACGATGGGCAGGATGCCGTTCTTGAAGCAGTTGTTATAGAAGATGTCCGCGAAGCTGGTCGAGATCACCGCCCGGATCCCGTAGTCCAGCAGCGCCCAGGGCGCATGTTCGCGCGACGAGCCGCAGCCGAAGTTGTCGCCGGCGACGATGATCTGCGAGTCGCGCCACGCCGGCTTGTTCAGCACGAAATCGGGGTTCTCGGTGCCGTCGGGGAAATAGCGCATCTCGTCGAACAGGTTCTTCCCCAGCCCGGAACGATGGATCGTCTTCAGGAACTGCTTGGGAATGATCATGTCGGTGTCGATGTTGACCAGCGGCATGGGCGCCGCGATGCCGGTCAGGGTGGTGAACTTGTCCATGTCTTCGCTCCGGGAAAATCGACTGCCGCGGCTTGCCCAGCGACAGGTTGGCCGGCGGCGGGGCCGCGGGCCGGTGTTTCGGTTGTGGCGGCCGTCAGGGTCGCCCGATGCGGCGCATCGCCATCCCCGCCATCAGCAGCGCGGTGCCGACCACGATCAGCTCGACCGCCAGCAGCACCCCCAGCGCCACCGCGCTGGCCTCGGGCAGGCGGAACAGGATGTAGAGCCCCAGCCCCAGCGAGATCAGCGCCGACAGCACCATGGTCCACATCATCTGGCTGCCGCGATACTCGGTCGCCGCCAGATACAGCCGCGACGCCCCCGAGACGAGGAACAGCGCCCCCACCACGATGGTCAGCGAGATCATCCCCTCCAGCGGGCGGGCCAGCATCCAGACCCCCAGCACCAGGTTCAGCAGGCTGAGCAGCCCGAACCAGCCGCGGTTGGGCAGGGTGCCGTCGGAAAACGCCGCCCACAGCCCCAGCGCGCCGCTGACCACGAAGGCCCAGCCGACGAAGATCGCCACCGCCAGCGAGGCGGGCAGCGGGAATGCCAGGGCGATGATGCCCCCGATCAGGGCCACGACGCCCGCGATGATCAGTGCCGTGCTGCCTTTCATTGCGCCATCCTTTCGGGTTGGGGCCCGGCGGCCCCGTGGCCGCGCGGGCGGGGACAAGGGCTTATGCGGTGGCCGGAGCCTCGGCCAGAATCTCGCGCACATCGACCAGATGCCCGGCGATGCCCGCGGCGGCGGCCATGACCGGCGACATCAGATGCGTGCGCCCGCCGCGGCCCATCCGGCCCTCGAAGTTGCGGTTCGAGGTGGCGGCGCAGCGTTCACCCGGCGCCAGCTGGTCGGGGTTCATCCCCAGGCACATCGAACAACCGGCCAGCCGCCAGTCGAAGCCCGCGTCGATGAACACGCGGTCCAGCCCCTCTTCCTCGGCCTGCATCCGCACCAGGCCCGAGCCGGGCACCACCATCCCGCGCACGCCCGGCGCCAGATGCTTGCCGCGCAGCAGCTCGGCGGCGGCGCGCAGGTCCTCGATGCGGCCGTTGGTGCAGGATCCGATGAACACCGCGTCGACCTTGATGTCGGTCAGCTTCATGCCCGGGGTCAGCCCCATGTAGTCGAGGCTGCGGCGCGCGGCCTCGACCTTGCCGCCCTCGAAATCCTCGGGGGCGGGAACGGTGCCGCCGATCGGCAGCACGTCCTCGGGCGAGGTGCCCCAGGTCACCACCGGCTCGATATCCTCGCCGCGGATAGTGACCACCTTGTCCCAATGCGCGCCTTCGTCGGAAAACAGGGTCTTCCACCAGGACAGCGCCGCTTCCCACGCGGCGCCTTTCGGCGCGTGCGGGCGGCCCTTGACGTATTCAAAGGTCTTTTCGTCGGGCGCGATCAGCCCGGCGCGGGCGCCGCCCTCGATCGCCATGTTGCAGACGGTCATGCGGCCTTCCATCGACAGCTCGCGGATCGCCTGCCCGCAGTATTCGATGACATGGCCGGTGCCGCCGGCGGTGCCGGTCTTGCCGATCACGGCGAGCGTAATGTCCTTGGCGGTCACGCCGGGGCGCAGGCGCCCGGTGATTTCCACCTTCATGTTTTTCGACTTCTTCTGGATCAGCGTCTGGGTGGCCAGCACGTGCTCCACCTCGGACGTGCCGATGCCATGCGCCAGCGCACCAAAGGCGCCATGGGTGGCGGTGTGGCTGTCGCCGCAGACCACGGTCATCCCGGGCAGGGTCCAGCCCTGTTCGGGGCCGACGATATGGACGATCCCCTGACGGATGTCGTTCATCGGATAGTAGTTCACCCCGAACTCGCGGGCGTTCTTGTCCAGCTCGGCGACCTGGGCGCGGCCCTCGGGGTTCTCGATCCCGTCCACGCGGTCGGCGGTGGTGGGCACGTTGTGGTCAGGGACGGCGATGGTCTTTTCCGGCGCGCGCACCTTGCGGCCGGTCATGCGCAGCCCCTCGAACGCCTGCGGGCTGGTGACCTCGTGCACGAGGTGGCGGTCGATATACAGCAGGCAGGTGCCGTCGGGCTGGCGGTCGACGACATGGGCGTCGAAGATCTTGTCGTAAAGCGTGCGGGGGCCGCTTTGGGTCGGGGTGCCGGTCATGGCTGTCTCTTTCGGAAAGATGGCATAAGGCGCGGGAACACGGAAAACACGTCTTGAGGCGCCGCAGCAGGCGGCGCGCAGGCACGGCCGTTCACAGTCGCGCGGTCACCGTCCGGCAAAGGCCGTAGAACCGGCCGGGCAGGCGGGCGCGATCGGATATGTCGAAAAACCGGATCATTCCGTCTAGATACCCCCTTGACGCCCCGTCCTGCAAGGGGTTGGCCCCTGCGCAGGGCCCCTCGGGGCCAGCCAAGCCCGCCCTGCCCGGCAATTTCCGCCGCCCCTCGCAGGAATCTGCGTCGCGGTGGTTGAGAACGGGCGTTCCCGTGCTATCTTTGTCCCATCCCGGCGCCGGGGACATGCGGCGCGCTGACCGGAGGAAGTCCCCTGTCCACCACCCACCCGCGGGCCGACACGCCGGCCGCGACCGCCTCGGACGGCAGCGACCAGCTGCTTGCCCGCATTCTCGCCTCGCTTGAGGACGACAAGGCCGAGGATATCGTCACCATCGACCTGCGCGGGCGTTCCGCAATGGCGGACCATATGGTCATCGCCTCGGGGCGCAGCTCGCGGCAGGTGGCATCCATCGCCGACAAGCTGGTCGAGCGGCTGAAGGCCCAGACCGGCCACGGCGCCCGGATCGAGGGCAAGGACACCGGCGACTGGGTGCTGATCGACACCGACGACGTGATCGTCCACGTGTTCCGCCCCGAAGTGCGCGAGTTCTACCAGCTGGAAAAGATGTGGATGCCGGCCGATGCGCTGGCCAGCCTGCGCGACGACGCAGCCCGCGACGGGGCGGGCCACACGCTGGCGCAGTAAGCCCCGCGGGATGCTGCGGGTCCGTATCGCTGCGGTGGGCCGGCTGCCGGCCCGCGCCCCCGAATCGCCGCTGATCGCGGATTACCTGACCCGTTTTGCGCAAACCGGCCGCCCGCTGGGGCTGGGCCCGGCCGACATCGCCGAGGTCGAGGACCGGCGCGGTGGCGGCAAGGCCGCCGAGGCCGCGCTGCTGTCCCGCCAGATCCCCACGGGCGCGGCGGTGATCGCACTGGACGAACGCGGCCGGCAGTTCACCTCGCCGGAGTTCGCCGCCCTGCTGGCGCGGCTGCGCGACGACGGACAGTCGGACGCGGTGTTCCTGATCGGCGGCGCCGACGGTCTGGACGCCAGCCTGCGCGAGCGCGCCGCGCACAGCCTGTCTTTCGGCGCAATGGTCTGGCCGCATATGCTGGTGCGGGTGATGCTGGCCGAACAGCTTTACCGCGCCGCCACCATCCTCGCCGGCGCTCCCTATCACCGCGCCTGACGCGCGTTCAGCACTCGGAAAAATCGAACCCGTCGATGATCTCGACCGCCTCGTCGGCGGTTTCGACGAAATGGATCAACTCCAGGTCCTCGGGGCTGATGGTCCCGGCCGCGGCCAGCGCCTGCCAGTTGATGATTTCTTGCCAGAACGCGCCGCCGAACAGCAGGAACGGCACCCGCCGCATCCGCCCGGTCTGGATCAGGGTCAGCGCCTCGAACATCTCGTCCATCGTGCCGAAGCCGCCGGGGAAAACGGTGATCACCTTGGCCCGCATCAGGAAATGCATCTTGCGGATGGCGAAATAGTGGAAGTTGAAGCACAGGTCCGGCGTCACGAAGCTGTTCGGCGCCTGTTCGTGTGGCAGCACGATGGACAGGCCGATGGAATGGCCGCCCGCCTCGTGCGCGCCCTTGTTGCCGGCCTCCATCACGCCGGGGCCGCCGCCGGTGCAGATCACCCATTCCCGCCCATAGGTGGCCAGGCTGCGCTGGGTCATCAGGCCGGCGAAACGCTCGGCCTCGGTGTAATAGCACGACAGCGCGCCCAGCCGCGGCGTGGCAGCAGTCTCGGCCTGTTCGGGGGCCGGGATGCGGGCGCCGCCGAACATCACCACCGTCGATTGCACGCCCCGCTCGTCCAGCACCATCTGCGGCTTGAGCAGTTCCAGCTGCAGCCGCACCGGGCGCAGTTCCTCGCGCAGCAGGAACTCGGTATCGGTGAACGCCAGCCGATAGGCGGGCGCGCGGGTCTGCGGCGTGTCCGGGGTGCGGCGCGTGACCCGCACGTCCTGGTAGCTGTCGCGGAACGCGTGGCTGCGATCGTCTTCTGGCGTCATCGGACCCTCATCACCCGGCGCGTCAAGATTGCGCCCCCTTGCCCCCCCGCTTATAGCCCGAAGCTGACAGTTTCCACCCGAGGGATGAAGGAGCCGCCATGTCCTATGCAGCATTAGAGACCGCCATCGAGGCCGCCTGGGACGCGCGCGATTCGATTTCCCCCGCCACCACCGGCGAGACCCGCGACGCGATCGAGGGCACGCTGGAGGCGCTGGACCGGGGCGAGCTGCGGGTGGCCGAAAAGCGCGGCGCCGACTGGCACGTGAACCAATGGGCGAAAAAGGCGGTGCTGCTGGGCTTTCGGCTCAAGGACATGGAGTTCCATTCCGGCGGCCCGCAGGGCGGCGGCTGGTGGGACAAGGTGGACAGCAAGTTCGCCGGCTGGGACGCTGCCCGCTGGGCTCAGGCCGGTTTCCGGGCAGTGCCGAACTGCGTGGTGCGCCGCTCGGCCCATATCGGGCGCGGCGTGGTGCTGATGCCGTCCTTCGTGAACCTCGGCGCCTATGTGGACGAGGGCACGATGGTCGACACCTGGGCCACCGTCGGGTCCTGCGCGCAGATCGGCAAGCGCGTGCATCTGTCGGGCGGTGTCGGCATCGGCGGGGTGCTGGAGCCGATGCAGGCCGGCCCCACCATCATCGAGGACGACTGCTTCATCGGCGCCCGGTCCGAGGTGGTCGAGGGGGTGATCGTGCGCGAGGGTTCGGTGCTGGGCATGGGCGTGTTCATCGGGCAGTCCACCAAGATCCTCGACCGCGAGACCGGAGAGGTGATGTATGGCGAGGTGCCGGCCGGCTCCGTCGTCGTCGCCGGCTCGATGCCGTCGAAGAACGGCGTGCATCTGTATTGCGCGGTGATCGTCAAGCGGGTGGACGCCAAGACCCGCTCGAAAACCTCGATCAACGAGCTGCTGCGCGACTGATCCGAGGGACGGACGGCGGGCCGTTCCGGCCCCTTCAGCGCGGGCGGCCCTGCCCGCCCGACCCGCCGCGCCGGGCGATCTCAGCCACGCGCATCACCGCCTGCGCACCGACCAAAAACAACGCGCCGCGCAAGGGACCCTTGCGCGGCGCGTTCCGGTTTGCGGGGGCAGAGAACTCACGCCTCGCGCGACCAGCCCTCATACCATTTCTCGAACAGCTCCAGCTGCGCCTTGGCGAAGCCCTTCTGGCTGTCGGACAGCGCGTCGGTTTCGTTGAAATGCAGCTCGAACTCGGGGTGGCCCTTGAGCACCATCAGATATTTGTAGAACAGCACCAGATCGGCGCCCTCGTCAAAGCGCGACAGCACCTTCATCGCCTCGTCCAGTTCCTGCGCGCGGCGGCGGGCCACCACGTCGCCGGCGGCGGCCTGCTTGCACAGCCGCACCAGATGCAGCGAAGCCTCGGGCAGGACGCAGCCGATGCCGGTGATCGCGCCCGCCGCCCCGCAGCGGAGGAAGCCGTGGAAGGTGCAGGTATCGACACCCACCACCAGCATGGCGTCGTCGTCGCGGCTGGTGATGTGCTCGGCGGCGTAATCCATCGCCGCCGCCCCGCCGAATTCCTTGAAGCCGACCAGGTTCGGGTGTTCGCGGCGCAGCGCAAAGAACAGCTCGGCCCCGGTCGAATAGCCGTACCACGGGCTGTTGTAGATCACCGCCGGCAGATCCGGCGCGGCCGCGAGGATCGCCTTGAAATGGTTGCGCTGCGCGTCGACCGCGGTGCTGCGCGACAGCAGCCGCGGGATCACCATCAGCCCGTGCGCCCCCACTTTCTGCGCATGGGCGGCGTGGGCCACCGCGGTGGCGGTGTTCACCGCGCCGGTGCCGACCACGACCGGCACCCCGGCCGCGACCAGCCGGGCCACGCCCTCCATCCGCTGGGCGTCGGTCAGCAGCGGCCAGTCGCCCATCGAGCCGCAATAGACCACCGCCGACATGCCGGCGTCGATCAGCCGCCGCCCGGTGCGCACCAGCGCATCGTAATCGGGGGTGCGGTCGCTGGTGCAGGGGGTCATCAGCGCGGGGATGCAACCTGCGAAGATCTGGGCGTTCATCGTGGACTCCTGGGCTGGACGGGTGGGGACGGGGCGCGAATCGCTGGACGTTGGCCTTGGTTATACAGTTTGTATTTTATTTGTCGACAGAATCCGGCCGAGCCTACAGCGCGCCCCTACAGTTCGATATGCCGGCGCCGGTCCTGCGCGATCAGCCGCTGCAGCTTCTGCACGATCTGGTCGGCGTGCTGCGTCGCCAGCTGGTCGGCGCGGGCGATGTCGCGCGCCTCAACGGCGGCGATGATGTCCTCATGCTCCTCGACATAGCGGCGCGGCAGCTGGTCGTTGAACGAGGAATAATAGATGCGCAGCAGCCGCCGCCCTTCGTCCAGCAGGCGGCTGAACATGCCGGTGTAATAGCTGTTGCGCCCGGCCGCGGCGATGGCGGCATGGAAGTCGCGGTTGACCGAGATCATCGCCGCCGCATCCTGCGCCGCCACCGCGCGGGCGAAATCGTCCTGCAGCGCGCGGATCCGGGCCAGGTCCTGCGGGGTGCGGTTTTCCGCCGCCAGCCGCGTGGTCACCCGGTACATCAGCGTCAGCGCGTCGAAATAGCTGGGCAGGTCCAGAAAGTCGATGTTGGATACCACAGTCGAGCGGTTGGGCAGCGTCGTCACCAGCCCCTCGCCCGCCAGCCGCACCAGCGCCTCGCGGATGGGGGTGCGCGACATCGACAGCCGCTCGGCCAGCTGGTTCTCGTCGATCGGGCTGCCGGGCGGCAGCGCCAGGTTGAGGATGTCGTCGCGCAGCACCTGATAGACGAACTGCACGCCTTCGCCGCGTTTGCGCTCGGTCCTCACTGTGGTGTCCTTTGCCATCTTGCCGCCTATCTTGCGCCCCAGCTGTCGGTCAGCCGATACCCTTGCGGCCACGGGTCCGAAGGGTCCAGCATGTGCTGGTGGATGCCGGTGATCCAGCCGCGTCCGGAAATCTCGGGCAGGATCGCCGGGGTCCCGGCCAGATCGGTGGTGCCGAGGATCCGCCCGGTGAAGGTCGAGCCGATCAGCGACACCGTGGTCAGCCGCTCCTCCAGCCCCATCTGCCCGCGCGCGTGCAGCAGCGCCATGCGCGCCGACAGCGCCGTGCCGGTGGGCGAGCGGTCCACCTTGCCCGGCTGGATCGCCACCGCCGCCCCGGCGCGCAGCCCGTTTTCGTCGCGGGTGACCGCCCCGGCGAACAGGCAGAAGGAGAAATGCCGCCAGTCGGGCAGCGTCGGGTGGCGGAACTGCAGCGCCGCATTGGCGGCGTTGGTGATGCGCACGCCCAGCCGCGCAATGTCATGGGCCTCGGACGCGTCCAGCCGCAGGCCCATGGCGGCGGCGTCCACTACCACGAAACTGTCGCCGCCGAATGCGGTATCGACGGTCAGCGTGCCCAGCCCTTCGACCTCGAGGCTGCGGTCCAGCTCGGCCGCGAAACTGGGCAGGTTCTGCACGAAAATGCGTTCGGCCTTGCCGTCGCGACACTCGGCGCGGACCCGGACGAGGCCGCCGGGCGCCTCCAGCACCAGCCGGGTTTCGGGTTCCTGCATCTCCACCAGCCCGCCGTCCAGCAGCACCGTCGCCACGCAGATCGAGTTCGACCCCGACATCGGCGGCGTGTCCTCGGGCTCCATGATGATGAAGGCGGCGTCGGCGTCGGGGTGTTTGGGCGGCACCAGCAGGTTGACGTGCCGAAACACCCCGCCGCGGGGCTCGTTCAGGACGAAGTTGCGCAAGCTGCCGTCGCGGGCGATCCAGCGGGACTGGTCCCAGATCGTGTCACCGGGGGGCGGCAGCACCCCGCCGACGATGACATCGCCGACCTCGCCCTCGGCATGGGCGGAAATCACGTGGATGGTGCGGGTGCTGCGCATGGGTCTATCCTAGCCAATGGGGTCTGCCGGGGGGGTGCCCGGTCAGCGCCGCGGCGACGCAATCGGCCATGCTGCCGAAACGCAGCGGGCGGCCGGACAGTCCGGGGCCGTAATGGGCGTATTTGCCGGAATTGGTCATCACCGCGGTCGCCTGCGGCGGGAACACCGGCTCGGTGATCGAGCACCAGCAGAGATCGGGGATCACCTGCACCCCGCTTTCCTTGAGCCGCGCCAGAGTGCCGTCGCGGTCGAGTTCCGCGATCACCGCCCGCCCGGCGGTGACGATCAGCGGGATGGCGACGGGGCGGTTGTCGAGCAATGCCGCCAGCTTGCGGCTCTCGACGGGCGAGATATGCGGGCTGCCGATGGCGACCAGATCGACCGGGGTGCCGGTGGTGGCGCGGGACCGAGGCTCTGCCTCGGGCTCCGGGATATTTTCATGATGAAGAAATTGCTGGTTGAGTTCGTCCCATGCGGCGGCAAGCTCGGCGGTGGTGATGCGACGGCGGGTCGCCTGGGGCAGCGGCGGGCGCGTGGCCTCGGGGGTCACGCCCTCGACATGCAGCATGGGTGCGGCCGAGGTGGTGCCGAAGGCGGCGCAAAGCGCCTTGAGGTCGTCGGGCGACGGGTTCAGCCCCCCGACGCCCCGGATCAGCGGGATCGCGGCGGGCGCGGCCGAGCCCGCGACATGGCCCAGCAGCGGCCAGAAGGAATCGTCGGGGTCCGCAGGTGGCTCGACCTCCAGCACCAGTTCCGGGCGGCGGGAGTCGTCCAGATAGACCCCGGCCAGCGGCGCGCGGCCGGTCACCGCCATGCACAAATCCAGATAATCGGGGTGTTTCGGGGTCCGCGCCCCCAGCACCGAATTGGCATAGACCACCGCGTTCGATTCCGCCCAGGCGATGTCCTCGCCGGCCTGCGGGCGGTCGGTCAGCAGATAGGGCGCGCAGGTGAAGCTGGGCCGGCAGCCCATGCGCACATAGGCGTCCGCGAGGCGCGAGGCGCGGGCGCCGAAATCCGGGTCCACCCCCTGCGCTTGCCAGTGCTCGCGGTCCACGGAAATCGCGTTGATGGTGGTCGGCACCCGCACCTGCGCGCCGAGGTCCGCCATCTTTTCGGCAAAGATCAGGTTCGCCGGGTGAGCGAGGATGCAGCCGTCGATATGGCCGCGGCTGATGTCGGTCAGCGCCGCCGCCCCCTGCTGCCGGGCCATGGCGCAGATGATCCGCATCGCCAGCGCCGCCGCCGCGCCGTCGCGCCCGGCAAGCATGGCGCGGTCGTCCTCGGTCAGCGCCAGCGCGTGCTCGGGCGGGTCCACGATGGGGATGCGCAGGCCCTCGCCGGTGATCGCGTCGTCCCCGATCCGCAGGCGAGGCTGAGCGGCGAGGCGGGCGAAGTCGGCAGCCGAGACCCGCAGCACCGGCAGCGCGCGGCCAAACATCTCGGCCCCGATCAGCGCGCCAAGGGTCAGGATGTCCTCGGGCTCCGAAAAGATCAGCGCCGCCGGGGCGCGCCCGTTCAGCATCAGGTCCAGCATCACTCCGGAGCCCGAACACGACCCCCGGCTGGTCGGCATCAGCACCACCGCCCCCGCCAGATCCGCCCCATGCGCCGGGTGATGCGCGTCGATCACGCGCGCGGTGGCCGGATCGACCCCGCCCCAGAAGCTGAGCCCCTGGTCCATGGCCAGCACCGGCCCTTCGGCCAGCCCCGGCAGGATGCGGGTCGCGGTCATTTCACCACGAACCCATGCGCATAAGGATCGCGGTCGTCGATAAAGATGGTGTTGATGCCGGTCTGCCGCGCCCAGCCCCCGATCGAGGGGATGATCGCCGGCCGCCCGGCGACCTCGGCTGCCGCCTCGACCCGGCCCTTGAAGATCGAGCCGATGATGGATTCGTGCCAGAACTCGTCCCCGACCGCCAATTTGCCCTTGGCCGCCCATTGCGCCATGCGGGCCGAGGTGCCGGTGCCGCAGGGCGAGCGGTCGATGGCCTTTTCGCCATAGAACACCGCGTTGCGGGCGTGCGCCCCGGGTTGCGTCGGCGCGCCGGTCCACAGGATATGCGACAGCCCGTTGATGCGGGCATCCTCGGGGTGGATGAACTCGTATTTCGCGTTCAGCGCCGCGCGCAGCAACGGCGACCAGCCGACCAGTTGGCCTGCGGTATGGTCGGCGATGTCGCGGAAGTTCTTCTGCGGGTCGACGATGGCATAGAAATTGCCGCCATAGGCCACGTCCACCACGATCTCGCCCAGGCCCGGGACCTCGGCCGTCAGCCCCTCGGCATGGAGGAAACCGGGGACGTTGGTCAGCCGCACCTCCTCGACGAAGCGGCCCTCCTGGCGATAGGTGATGTCGACCTTGCCGGCGGGGGTCTCGATCGACAGCCGCCCGGGCTCGCGCGGGGTGATCAACCCGTTCTCGATCCCCATCGTAATCGTGCCGATGGTGCCGTGGCCGCACATCGGCAGGCAGCCCGAGGTCTCGATGAACAGCACCGCCACGTCGCAATCGGGCCGCGTCGGCGGGTAGAGGATGGAGCCCGACATCATGTCGTGCCCGCGCGGCTCATACATCAGCCCAGTGCGGATCCAGTCGAACTCGCGCAGGAAATGCGCCCGCTTTTCCAGCATGTCCACGCCGATCAGCCGCGGCCCGCCGCCGGAAACCAGCCGCACCGGATTGCCGCAGGTGTGCCCGTCGATGCAGGAAAACGTGTGGTTTGCCATGGTCAGAACCTTGTCGAGGAAAACGGGGCCAGCGGGATCGGCGGGGCGGCGCCGGTCACCAGATCGGCGACCAGCCGCGCGGTGCCGGGCGATTGCGTCAGCCCCAGATGGCCGTGGCCAAAGGCATAGGTGACGCGCGGACTGGCGCGCGAGGGGCCGATCACCGGCAGGCTGTCGGGCAGCGAGGGGCGGAAGCCCATCCATTGCACGCCGCCCTGCGGGTCCAGCCCGGGCAGGAAGGCCTGCGCCTTTTTCAGCATCGCCTCGGCCCGGCGGAAATTGGGCGCCAGTTCCAACCCGCCCAGCTCGACGGCGCCGCCGACGCGGATGCCGCTGGACAGGCGCGACACCACGAAGCCATGGCCGCCAAAGGTCACCTGCGTGCGCAGGTCGAACGCCCCCAGCGGCAGCGTGGTGTTATAGCCGCGCTCAGTTTCCAGCGGGATTTTCTCACCCAGGGACCGCGCGATGCGGTGGGAATGGGCGCCCGCCGCCAGCACCACATGGCCCGCGCGCCAGCCATGGTCCAACGCGACGCCATCGGCAGCGGGGGACAGCGCCGTGACCTCGGCCCGCTCGATCCTTCCGCCGCCGGCGCGGAAACGTTCTGCCAGCGCCAGCACATAGTCGCGGGGGTCGCTGATCGAATACCACTCGGGGGTAAAAGTGCCCTTGACGAAACGCGGCGACAAGCCCGGTTGCAGCTCGGCCATCTCTTCCGCGTCCATGTGGCGAAAGGCGATGCCGTGGCGGGTGCGGGCCTCCCAGCCGGGCAGCGAGGCGCGGAACTCGGCCTCGGATTCATACACCTGCAAGTTGCCGTCGCGGCGCAGCATGGGCATTGTGCCGGTGGCCGCAAGGAACGGCTCCAGCTCGGCCTTGGACAGGTCCATCAGCGCCGTCTGCGCCACGGTCGAGCCCTCGACCCGCGCCGGCGAACAGGCCCGCCAGAAGCGGAACATCCACGGCGCGATCTTCAGCGCATAGGCCGGCTTTACGGTCAGCGGCCCCAGCGGGTCCAGGAGCCAGCGCGGCGCTTTCCGCAGGATTCCGGGCGAGGCCAGCGGCAGGATGTCGGTGAACGCGAACGCCCCGGCATTGCCGGCCGATGCGCCCGCCGCCGGCCCCTCGCGGTCCAGCACCACCACGTCCAGCCCCCGCATCTGCATGGCCAGCGCTGCGGACAGCCCCACGACGCCGGCACCGACGACGATCACATCCGGCTGCGCCATCTTATGCCGTCGCCGCCAGGAACTTCTGCAGGTCCGGGCTTTTCGGGGCGCCGAACAGCTCGGCCGGCGGGGCGATTTCCGCCATCACCCCCTGATGGAAGAACGCCACCCGGTCCGACACCTCGCGCGCGAACTTCATCTCGTGCGTGACGCAGATCATCGTCATCCCTTCCGAGGCGAGCAGCCGCAGCGTGTCCAGCACCTCGCCCACCAGCATCGGGTCCAGCGCCGAGGTTACCTCGTCGAACAGCATGTATTTGGGCGACATCGCCAGCGCCCGGGCGATCGCCATGCGCTGCTGCTGGCCGCCTGACAGCCGCGAGGGATAGACCGACAGCTTGTCGCCCAAGCCCACGTGTTCCAGCTGCTTGACGGCCATCGCCTCGGCCTCGGGCTTGCTCATCCCCTTGACCTTGCGGGGGGCGAGCATGACGTTTTCCAGCACCGTCAGATGCGGAAACGCGTTCCATTGCTGAAACACGATGCCGATCTTCTGGCGCAGCTTGTTCAGGTCGGTGCTGCGGGCGTGAACCTCGGTCCCGTCCACCAGGATGCGGCCGGAATCTATCGGCTCCAGCCCGTTGATGCAGGTCAGCAGCGTGGATTTGCCCGACCCCGAGCCGCCGATGATGGTCAGCACCTCGCCGTTCTGCACGGTCAGGTCGATCCCCTTGAGCACCTCGAGCGCGCCGAAGGATTTGCGGACATTCTGGATCTCAATCATGGGTCCACCGTTTTTCAAGGTATCCGCCCAGCCGCGCGACGGGGAAGCTGATAAGGAAATAGAAGGCGCCGCAGATCATCAGCAGCAGCAGCGGTTCCTGCAGCCTTGTGATCAGGATCTGCGTGGATTTCAGCAGCTCGGTCACCTGCACGACATAGACCAGCGCCGAATCCTTCATCACCCCCAGCGACAGGCCGATCCAGGACGGCAGCCCCACCCGGATCGCCAGCGGCAGCACGATGTTGGTCATGTCCTGCCGCCAGCTCAGCCCCAGCGAGCGCGCGGCGCGGCGCACCGGCTGCGGCACCGATTCGATGGCGCCCCGCACGATTTCCGCGCAATAGGCCGAGGTATACAGCGTCAGCACGATGCAGGCGACGGTCAGCCCCGACAGCCCCAGCCGCAGCACCATCCCCAGAAAGGCGTTGGCCAGCACCAGCTGGATCAGCAGCGGGATCGAGCGGAACACGTCCAGCACGAAGGTCAGCGGCGCGGCGATCACCGGCCCGACCTGATAGCGGAAGATGCCAAAGACGATCCCCAGCACCGTCCCGAAGAACACGGCGATCAGGGTGACGAAGATCGTCATCCCCGCCCCCTTGGCGAGAAAGATCAGGTCGTTGGCCGACAATGCGGTATCGAACATCCCTGCCCCCTCTCAGTAACGGAACATGCGGCGCGCGAGCAGCCGCGCGCCAAGCTGGATGACCTTGGTGATCAGGTAAAAGATCACGGCGGCGACGGCGAACAGCTCGAAGGTGCGGAAGGTCAGCGCGTTCAGGTCCTGCGTGACCCCGTAAAGATCGGTGTTCATGCCGACCGTGACCCCCAGCGAGGTCATCAGGATCGCCCAGACCATCTGGTTGGTCATCGGCAGAAAGGAAATCCGCAGCATCTGCGGCATCACGATAAAGCGGAACGCCTGCAGCTCGGACAGCCCCAGCGAGCGCCCGGCCCGCGCCTGCGTGTCCGGGATGGCCTTCAGCGCGCCGCGGAAGTTTTCCGCCAGATAGCCCGCGTTGTTGAAGGTGATCCCCAGCAGCAGCGAGGTCCAGGGGCTGAAATGGATGCCGAAGCTCGCGACGCCGAAATGCGCCATGTAGATCTGGAACAGCGCCGGGGTGTTGCGGGCGATTTCCACCCAGCTTGTGGCGATCCCCGACAGGATGCGGCTGCCCGACAGCCGGAACAGCGTCAGCACCACCGCCAGCGCGATCCCGATCGCCATCGACAGCAGCGCCACCTGCATGGTGACCACCGCGCCGTCGAGCATCTGCGGAAGCCGGGCCAGCGCCTGCTTCCACTGGAAGGTATAGTTGAACATGACCGCCTTGCCTTGGATGAGGGTTCGGCGGCGCGACCCCAGCCGCGCCGCCGGATCAGGCGGGGCGCGTCAGCGATAGACGCCCTTGATGGTCAGGTCGGCCGGTTCGCCCTCGCCCACCCACTTGGCGTAAAGCTCGGCATAGCGGCCGGTGCGGACCTGCTGGTTGATGAACAGGTTCAGATAGTCAATCAGCCCGTGTTCGCTGCGCAGCGCGATCAGCGCCACGTAGTCGGGCACCATCGGCGCCTTGTCCACGATGCGGATGCCGGGGAAGTTGCCGGATTTCACGTTGGCCTCGGCCACCTCGACGGTCGAGACGGTGGCGTCCAGCTGCCCCTGGCTCAGCGCCAGGAACACGTCGGCCTGGTTCTGGTAGGGACGGAACTGGCCCTCGCCCCATTCCTTGACCTGGCCTTCCAGCCAGATCGCCTCATAGGTGCCGGCAGTGGCGCCCACGGTCTTGCCCTTCATGCCTTCCCAGTCGGCCATCTCGACCTTGTCGTTGGCGACCACGGCGTTTTCAAAGGCGTAATAGGGGATCGAGAAGCCGACGGTCTTGGCCCGCTCGAGCGTGTCCGAGGTCGAGGCGACGCCGATGTCCACCTGCCCCGACACCAGCGCGGGGATGCGCTCGGGGAAGGTGGTCTCGACGATCTCGGCCTGGACCCCCAGCGCCGCGGCCAGGTCATTGCAGTAGTCCACGTCGAAGCCGATCGGCTGGTTGTTGGCGTCGCGCGACCCCATCGGCGGGAAGTCCAGCACCACCGCGCAGCGCAGCTTGCCCGAGGCGATGATGTCGTCGAGCTTGTCGGCCAGCGCCGGCGCGGCCATCGAGACGGTGGCGACCGCGGCCGCAATGATCGAGGCGAATTTCATGTCGTTCTCCACTCCCTTACCAGATCCGGTTCTCCATCGGCCGAATCCATGGGTTTTTATTGCCCCTCGCCCGCCACAAATCAATGATAAATACACGCTGTATGCAAAACCGTCGCAGGGTCGCTGCCAGCGCCCCCATGGGCAGCGCCGCGGCTGCGGCAGCGTCGCATGGGTATTTCCGCCAGAAAGAAGCCCCTTCGCCCCGAACCGGCGCGGGGGTTTCTTTCTGGTCCAAATACCCATGCGGCCGCGACGCAGGGTCGCGGCCGCAGAAACGGGCGCAGCGTGGCTCAGGCCAGGTCTTCGGGCAGGATCGCCTCGGGCAGGTTCTGGTAGCTGACCGGGCGCAGGAAGCGGCGGATCGACATGGTGCCGACCGAGGTTGCGCCGAAGTTGGTCGAGGCCGGATAGGGGCCGCCGTGGACCATGGCGTCGCAGACCTCGACCCCGGTCGGGAACCCGTTGGCCAGCACCCGCCCGGCCTTGCGCTCCAGCACCGGCAGCAGCTGCCGCGCCAGCCCGGCGTCGCCTGCGTCCATGTGCAGCGTCGCGGTCAGCTGCCCGTTCAGGCTGCGGGCGATGCGCAGCATCTCGTCCTCGTCCCGGGCGGTGACCAGCAGGCCCAGCGGGCCGAACACCTCTTCGCCCAGGTCGTGATTGCCCAGCCAGTCCTCGCCCGAGACCACGAACAGGTTCGGGGTGGCGTTGCGCTGGTCGCACATCGAGGTCAGCGCCTCGCGCACGCCCTGGCTGGCGGCGATGCGTTCGCGGCCGCGGCGATAGGCGGCGGCGATGCCCTGGGTCAGCATCACCTGCGCGCCGACCTGGGCCAGCGCCTCGCGCATCGGGGCAAGGATGGCGTCGGCCTGATCCTGCAGCACCACGGCGATGCCGGGGTTGGTGCAGAACTGCCCCGCGCCCATGGTCAGGCTGCCGGCCCAGCCGCGGGCGATCTCGTCGCCGCGCGCGGCCACTGCCTGCGGCAGCAGGAACATCGGGTTCACGCTGCCCAGCTCGCCGAAGAACGGGATCGGGTCGGGGCGCTGCGCACACAGGTCGAACAGCGCCCGGCCCCCGGCGAGGCTGCCGGTGAAGCCCACGGCACGGATCAGCGGGTGCTGGACCAGCGCCCGCCCGACTTCGAGCCCGCCATCGTGGACCATGCTGAACACGCCCGGGTGCAACCCCAGCCGCTGGCGGGCGGCGTCCACCGCCTCGGCCACGATCTCGCTGGTGCCGGGGTGGGCGGGGTGGCCCTTGACCACCACCGGGCAGCCCGCGGCCAGCGCCGCCGCGGTGTCGCCGCCCGCGACCGAGAACGCCAGCGGAAAGTTCGAGGCCCCGAACACCGCCACCGGCCCGATCGGGCGCTGCATCAGGCGGATGTCGGGGCGCGGCAGCGGCTGGCGGTCGGGCAGCGCCGGGTCGTGGCGGCGGTCCAGGTAATCGCCCTTGCGGATATGCTCGGCGAACAGCCGCAGCTGGCCGGTGGTGCGGCCGCGCTCGCCCTGCAGCCGCGCCTCGGGCAGGCCGGATTCCTGCGTGGCGATTTCGGTGATCGCGTCGGCGCGGGCCTCGATTTCCTCGGCGATGGCGTCAAGGAAGCGGGCGCGGTCCTCGCGCGAGGAATAGCCATAGTCCCAGAACGCCGCCTCGGCCGCCTGGCAGGCGCGATCCACCAGATCGGGGTTGCCGCTGCTGAACTCATGCGCCGGCCCATGCGCCGGGTCCGAACGGAAGCGCGGCTCGGCGCCGATCCATTCGCCGGCGATCAGGTGTTTTCCATGCGGGGTGAAATGCGGGTTCGGGGACATTCGGGCGGGGTCTCCTGGTCATGCGCGTTGTCGGCATTGCATACATAATGTATGCATTCGGTACAACGACAGATGCAGCCAACCTGGGGAACAAGATGACCGGCACCATGACCATCGACCAGCTGACCGCCGAGGTCGAGCGGATCTTTCGGGCCGCGGGCGCGTCCGATCTGCAGGCGCGCACCGTGGCCGAGGTGATCGTCGCGGGCGAGCGCGACGGCTGCGCCTCGCACGGGATCTACCGGATCGAGGGCTGCCTGCGCACCATCGAGGCCGGCAAGGTCGACGTGACCGCCACGCCGGAGCTGGACGACGACGGCAGCGCCGTCATCCGGGTGCGCGCGAACGGCGCCTATTCGGTGGCCGGGCTGGCGGTCGGGCTGCCGGCGCTGGCCGAACGCGCGCGCCAGCTGGGGCTGGCGGCGCTGGTCATCAACGACTGCACGCATTTCTCGGCGCTGTGGCCCGAGGTCGAGCAGATCACCGCGATGGGGCTGGCGGGCATCGCCATGTGCCCCAGCTATGCCACGGTGGCGCCCGCGGGCGGATCCAAGCCGCTGCTGGGCACCAACCCGCTTGCCTTCGGCTGGCCGCGCCCCGGCGGGCGGCCCTATGTGTTCGATTTCGCGACTTCGTTCATGGCGCGGGGCGACGTGGAACTGCACCGCATCGCGGGAAAACCCCTGCCCGAGGGCTGCGCCGTGGACCGCGACGGCAACCCTACCACCGACCCGCAGGCAGCGCTGGACGGCGCGATGCTGCCCTTTGGCGGGCACAAGGGCTCGGCCATCTCGACGATGATCGAGCTGCTGGCGGGGGCGATGATCGGCGACATGACCAGTGCCGAGGCACTGGACTATCTGGGCACCACCACCCTGGCGCCGAAACATGGCGAGCTGCTGCTGGCCTTCTGCCCCGAGCGTTTCGCCGCCGGCCGCGCCGATCCCTTCGCCCGGGCCGAGACGCTGCTGGAGGCCATCGTCGGCCAGGGCGCCCGCCTGCCCTCGCAGCGCCGCTTTGCCGCCCGCGCGCAGGCCGAGGCCGAGGGCATCGAACTCAGCCCCGAGCAGATGCAGATGCTGGCGCGGATGCGCGAGCGGGTGGGGCTGGCGGGCTGAGCCCCATTGCACTGTGGGACCGGGGCTCTGCCCCCGGGCCGCTGCCGCGGCCTTGTTCGCTGAAAACAGTCCACCGGACTGTTTTCCGGGCGCTCACAAGCCCCGGGATATTTATCAACCGCCCGAAGGGGATGGAGCCGATCCGGGCGGTACAGGCTTCAGCCCTTGAAGTAATCCGGCTTGCCGGTGGTCCAGGTCTCGCCCCAGTGCTGGCCGCCGCCGTCCACGGTCAGCACCTCGCCGGTGACGAAGTTGCCCGAGGGGCCGCCCAGATAGGCGCAGGCCTCGGCGATGTCCCAGGCGGTGCCGACCCGCATCATCGGGTTCGAGCGGGCATAGGTGGCGCGGACCTCGGGGGTGTAGACGTTCCAGCCGTCGGTTTCGACCGCGCCGGGGGCTATGCAGTTCACCCGCAGCCCGTATTGCGCCCATTCCACCGCCACCGCGCGGGTCAGCCCGATCACCCCGGACCGCGCGGCGATGGAATGGGCGATACCGTGCAGCCCGCCCGTGGTCACCACCACGATGTTGATGATGTTGCCCGGGCGGCCGGCGTCGCGCCATTTCTGCGCCGCCGCCTGCATCATGTGCCAGCTGCCGTTCAGGTTGGTGTCGATCACCGCGTTCCAGCCGCCGGGGCTGATGTCGATCGCCGCCTGCGGGAACTGGCCGCCGGCGCTGTTGACCAGAATATCCACCGGGCGCCCGGCCCAGACCCGGTTCCAGAACGCATCGACCGATTCGCGGTCGCGCACGTTCAGCACGTCGCCGCTGGCACGATGACCGGCGTCGCGCAGCGCCGCGACCAGCGCGTCGATCTTGTCCTGCTTGCGGCCGGTGACGATGACCTCGGCCCCCATGCGCGCGTAAAGCCAGGCCACCGCCCGCCCGATCCCGCCCGCGCCGCCCGAGACCACCGCCACCTGCCCCGCCAGCGCATCCGGCGCGAACACCGTAGGCTGCGTGGCCAGCTGGGCGTCGGTCAGACCAAAGGTGGTCGCTTCGTCAGTCACGGCATCAGTCACAGGGCATGTCCTTGAGCAGGTCGCCGGCGATGATCAGCTTGCGCACCTCGGTGGTGCCGGCGCCGATTTCCAGCAGCTTGGTGGAACGATACAGCCGGTTGATTTCCGATTCCCAGATATAGCCCGAGCCGCCGTGGATCTGCACCGCAAGGTCCAGCACCTTGTTCACCGTATTGGCCGCGAACATCACCGAGGCCGCGGTCAGCCGGTGGATGTCGCCGCGCCCGCCCTCGCCCGCCTCGACATGCGAGGCCGCGGCCAGCACCCGCCAGACCAGTGTGCGCATCGCCTCGGTCTGGACATACATGTCGGCCAGCATCGACTGCACCATCTGGAAGCTGCCGATGGGCTTGCCGAACTGGCGGCGGGTCTTGGCATAGTCCAGCGACAGATCGAGCGCCCGTTCCGCGATGCCCAGGCACAGCGGCGCCACCATGGCGCGTTCCAGGTCAAGCCCGCTCATCACGATGCCGACGCCGCGGTTTTCCGCGCCCACCAGGTTTTCGGCCGGCACAAGGCAGTCGTCGAACACCAGCTCGGCCGTCTGGCTGCCGCGATAGCCCATCTTGACCAGCTTCTGCGCCACCTTGAAGCCGGGGGTGTCGGTTTCCACGATGAAGGCGGAAATGCCGCGGGTGCCCTGGTCGGGCGCGGTCTTGGCATAGACCAGCACCACATCGGCCACCGGCCCGTTGGTGATGAAGATCTTGGACCCGTTCAGCACGTAGTGATCGCCCTCGCGCCGCGCGGTGGTGCGCATCGACCCCAGCGCGTCGGACCCCGCCCCCGGCTCGGTCAGCCCCAGCGCCCCGATCTTTTTGCCCGAGCACAGGTCGGGCAGGTATTTGCGGCGCTGCGCGTCGTTGCCGTTGCGCCAGATATTGTTGGCGCACAGGTTGTCATGCGCCACCACCGCCAGCGCCATGGCGTGGTTCCAGCGCGAAAACGCCTGCATCACCAGCCCGGCCGACAGCAGGTCCATGCCGGCGCCGCCGTATTCCTCGGGGATGGTGGCGCCCAGGAAACCGGCCTCGCCCACCAGGCGCATCCCGTTCTCGGGCCACCATTCCTCGGCATCCATCCGCTCGGACAGCGGGTAAAGCTCGCCGCGCGCGAAACGGTCGGCGTGGTCGAGGACCGCGGCACGGTCGGGGTCCAGCTCGAACAGGTCCGGGTGGTTGGAGGTCATCGGGCACAGCTCCTTGGCCGGGGGCGCGTCGCGCCTGTTGATGAACAATATTCATCACTACTTCCGCTGAACGGGTCAAGAGTTTTGATTCACCCAAAGATCATGATTGACACAGTCGATGAAGCAGCCTCATTAATTACGGAACACAGGCTGAAGGAGGATCAGCGCCATGTCCGATCCGGTCACGATCACCCGCGACGACGCGACGCTGACGATTACCATCGCGCGCGAATCGCGGCGCAATGCGCTGAATGCCGATGTGGCGGCGGCGATCATGGCGGCGCTGGACCGCGCCGAATCGGACGGCAGCATCCGCGCCGTGGTGCTGACCGGCGCCGGCGACCGCGCCTTTTGCGCGGGCGGCGACCTGCAGCCGGCGGCGGACGGCGCGCCGTTCAGCATCGACGCGGCCGACCCCCGCCACTACGTCGCCGCACTGCTGCGCCGGATGAACGACTGCCGCCTGCCCCTGATCGCGCGGGTGAACGGGCACGCGCTGGCCGGGGGCTTCGGCCTCGTCTGCGCCTGCGATCTGGTGGTGGCGCGCGAGGATGCGCTCTTGGGCGTGACCGAGGTCAAGGTCGGGCTGTTCCCGATGATGATCCTGCCCTTCCTGCTGCGCAACACCCCCAACCGCGTGCTGATGGAGATGTGCCTGACCGGCGAGCCGATCACCGCGGCCGAGGCAAAGGCGCATGGCATCGTCAACCATGCCGTGCCCGCGGCGGATTTGGACACGAAACTGGGCTGGCTGCTGGGGCGCATCACCGACAAGACCCCCACCGGCATCCGGCTGGGCAAGCAGGGGCTGGCCAAGATCCGCGAGATGTCGCTGGACGCGGCGCTGGAATACGCCCCCTTCATGCTGGCCAACATGGCCCGGACCGAGGACGCCCGCGAAGGCTTTGCCGCATTCGCCGAAAAGCGCCCGCCGAACTGGACGGGGCGCTGAACATGCGCGAGGCGATCCGCATCGGCTGTGGCGGCGCCTTCTGGGGCGACAGCCCCGAGGGCGCGGCCCAGATCGTCCGGCAGGGTAACGTCGATTACCTGGTGATGGACTATCTGGCCGAGGTCACCATGGCGATCCTGTCGCGGATGAAGGCGCGCGCCCCCGACGCGGGCTTTGCCAGCGATTTCATCACCCAGGTGATGCGCCCGCTGGCCCCCGAGATCGCACAGCGGCGCATCCGGGTGGTGGTGAACGCGGGCGGGGTGAACCTCGACGCCTGCCGCGACGCGCTGCAGGCGCTGTTTGCCGAACAGGGGCTGTCCCTGCGGGTGGCGGTGGTCGAGGGCGACGACCTGTCCCCGATCGCGGATGATCTGCGCGCCAGCGGCACCGCCGAGATGTTCACCGGCGCGCCGATGCCGGAACGCCTGCTCAGCATCAACGCCTATCTGGGCGCTTTCGGCATCGCCCGGGCGCTGGGGATGGGGGCGGATGTGGTGCTGACCGGGCGCGTGGTCGATTCCGCGCTGGTGCTGGGACCGCTGATCCACGAATTCGGCTGGTTCGAGGGCGACCACGACCTGCTGTCTGCCGGCAGCCTGGCCGGGCATCTGCTGGAATGCGGCACGCAGGTGACCGGCGGCATCTTCACCGATTGGCGCGAAACCGTCGCCGGCTGGGACGACATGGGCTTTCCCATCGCCATCTGCCACCCCGACGGCAGTTTCGAGATCACCAAGCCCGAGGGCACCGGCGGGCTGATTTCAACCGCAACGGTCTCCGAGCAGCTGTGCTACGAGGTCGGCGACCCCGCCGCCTATCTGCTGCCCGACGTGACCTGCGACTGGTCGCAGGTGCGGCTGGAACAGCTTGGCCCCGACCTTGTGCGCGTGACCGGCGCGCGCGGCCATGCGCCGACCGGCAGCCTCAAGGTCAGCGCCACCTGGGCCGACGGCTGGCGCATCGCCGCCACGATGATGGTCGCCGGGCGCGAGGCCGCCGCCAAGGCGCAGGCCACCGGTCAGGCGATCCTGGCCCGCGTCGCGCGGCTGCTGGCGCGGGACGGGCTCGCCCCCTTTACCGACACGCTGATCGAGCTCTTGGGCGCGGAAAGCAATTACGGCGCGCAGGCCCGCGCGCAGTCCACGCGCGAGGTGGTGCTGAAGCTTGCCGCCAGCCACCGCGACCGCGCCGCGCTGGAAATCTTCGGCCGCGAGCTCTACCACGCCGCCACCGCCATGGCGCAGGGGCTGACCGGGTTCGCCGGCGGCCGCCCGGCGCCGCAGCCGGTGGTGCGGCTGTTTTCCTGCCTGGTCCCCAAGGCGCTGGTGCCGATGCGCGTGTCCTTCGAGGGGCGCAGCCACGATCTGCCCCATGCCGAACCCGGTGCGCGGCCCCCTGCCCGCCCCGAAGCCCGCCCCCCGGCGCCGATGCATGACGGCCCGCTGCGCACCGTGCCGCTGATCGCGCTGGCCCGCGCCCGCAGCGGCGACAAGGGCGACCGCGCCAATATCGGGGTGCTGTCCCGCGACCCCGCGTTCCTGCCGTGGATCGCCGCGGCGGTGACGCCCGACGCCGTGCGCCAATGGCTTGCGCATTTCGTGCAGGGCGAGGTGCGGCGCTACGACTGGCCGGGGCTCGACGGCTTCAACTTCGTGCTGGACCGGGCGCTGGCGGGCGGCGGCACCGCCTCGCTGCGCCATGACGCGCAGGGCAAGGCGCTGGCGCAGATCCTGCTGGACCTGCCGGTGCCGGTTCCCGCCGACTGGACCGCGCCCGGCGGCAGGCTGGAAGATTTCGCGACCGAAGGCAGACCCCATGATCGTTGATCCCGACTTCCCCATCCGCAAGGTGCTGATCGCCAACCGGGGCGAGATCGCCTGCCGCGTCATCCGCAGCCTGCGGGCGATGGGGCTGGGCTCGGTCGCCGTCCACCACGCGGCCGAGGCCGGCGCGCTGCATGTCCGCATGGCCGACCAGGCGGTCGAGCTGTTCGGCGACACCCCCGTCGCCGCCCATCTGGACGCCGCCCAGATCATTGCCGCAGCAACGACCACCGGCGCCGACGCCATCCACCCCGGCTACGGCTTCCTGTCGGAAAACGCCGATTTCGCCCGCGCGGTCGTGGATGCGGGGCTGATCTTCATCGGCCCCTCGGCCGACAGCATCGCGCTGATGGGCGACAAGATCTCCTCGCGCAATTTCGCGCAGGCGCATGGGGTGCCGGTCGCGCCCTCGGTGATGCCGACCGACGACCTGGACGAGTTCGCCGCCCAGGCCGCGCAGATCGGGTTTCCGCTGCTGATCAAGGCCTCGGCCGGCGGCGGCGGCAAGGGGATGAGCATCGTGCGCGACGCCGAGGGGCTGATCCCCGCCGCCCGGCTGGCCGCCAGCGAGGCGCAGCGCTATTTCAACGACGGCCGCATCTACGCCGAGCTTTACGTCGAGCGCCCGCGCCATATCGAGGTGCAGATCCTCGGCGACGGCGAAAACGGCGCCATCCACCTGCATGAACGCGAATGCTCGATCCAGCGCCGCTTCCAGAAGATCGTGGAAGAGGCGCCCTCGGCCGGGCTGCCCCCGGAACTGGCGGCCGAGATCTGCGCCGCCGCGGTGCGGCTGGCCCAAGCCGCCAGCTATCGCAACGCCGGCACGGTCGAGTTCATCCTTGCCCCCGACGGGCGGTTCTATTTCCTGGAAATGAACACGCGGCTACAGGTGGAACACCCGGTCACGGAAATGATTTCCGGGCTGGATCTGGTCGCGGCGCAGGTCAACATCGCCGCCGGCCGCGGCCTGCCGATCCGGCAGGACCAGCTGCGCCGCGACGGCCACGCCATCGAATGCCGCATCTGCGCCGAGGACCCGGAACGCGACTTCATGCCCGAAACCGGCCGCATCCGCCTGTTGCGGGTGCCGCAGGCGCCGTGGCTGCGCTTTGAATCCGGCCTGACCGAGGCCGAGGCGGTGACCAGCGACTTCGACCCGATGCTGGCCAAGCTGGTGGTGCACGGCGCCAGCCGCGAACAGGCGATCGAGCGCACTCTGGAGGCGCTGCGCGGGCTGACCCTGGTGGGGGTGACGACGAACATCGACTATCTGGCGCGGGTGATCGACAGCCCGGCCTTCCGCGCAGGCGATCTGCACACCGGCTTTGTCGCGCAGCACGCGCAGGCGCTGGCCCCGGCCCCCATGACGGATGACGCGCTGGCCCCGGTGCTGGTCGCCGCCGCGCTGGGGTTCCGCGAGTTCCGGCAGGCGGTGTTCGACGTGCCGGAGCTGCACGCCGCCATCGGCCCATGGAGGAACTGAGATGTCCTTTGCCCTGCTGCTGAACGGCACGCGCCACGAAATCCAGATCATCCGCCGCCGCCCGCATCTGCTGCTGCGAATCGACGGGCGCGACCATATCGTGCAGGACCCCGGTCCCGAGGGCGACGGCGAACTGGCGCTGACCGTCGACGGCCGCCGCATCACCGCCCTGCGCGCGGCGGGCGACGGCGTGCAGGATGTGCGCTGCGACGGCCGCACCCACATCGTGCAACTGGCCGACGACGGCGGCGGGGCGGGCGCCGATGGCGGCCTGTCCGAGCTGCGCGCCCCCATGCCCGGCGCGGTAATCGAGATCCACGCCGCCCCCGGCCAGCGCGTCGCCCGCGGCGATCCGCTGCTGACCATCGAAAGCATGAAGCTGCAAACCGTGCTGAGCGCGCCGCGCGACGGCACCGTGGCGGAAATCGCCGTGGCGCAGGACGAAA
Organism: Paracoccus sp. SJTW-4; assembly: GCF_047716885.1. NCBI lineage: Bacteria > Pseudomonadati > Pseudomonadota > Alphaproteobacteria > Rhodobacterales > Paracoccaceae > Paracoccus > Paracoccus sp. SJTW-4. The sequence continues at coordinate 1,666,764 of NZ_CP136681.1, forward strand.
CCTTCGGCAAGGACCAGATCCTTGCCCGGCTGACCCCCGAGGACGAAAGCGATGCGTAAGATCCAGTCCCGCCTGAACACCTCGGGCCCCGAGTTCCGCCACAACGCTGCCCATAACCGCGCGCTGGTGCAGGCGTTCCGCGAGCGCCAGGAACAGGCGCGCCATGCCCGCCCGCAGCGCGATCTCGACCGGCTGGAACGGCAGGGGAAGATGCTGCCCCGGCAGCGGATCGAGCGGCTGCTGGACCCCGGTACCCCGTTTCTGGAACTGTCCTCGCTGGCGGCGAACCGCGCCTATGGCGGGGAAAGCCCCTCGGCCAGCTCGATCGTCGGCATCGGGGTGGTGTCGGGGCGCGAGGTGCTGATCCGCGCCGACGACCCCAGCGTCAAGGGCGGCGCCTGGTATCCGCTGACGGTGAAGAAGATCGTCCGCGCCATGGATATCGCGCTGGAAAACCGCCTGCCGATGATCCACCTGTGCGATTCCGCCGGCGGCAACCTGCAGCTGCAGTCCGAGCTGTTTCCCGACAGGCACATGGCCGGTCGTATCTTCCGCAACCAATCGCTGCTGTCGAAACTGGGCGTCAAGCAGCTGGCGCTGGTGTTCGGCCATTGCACGGCGGGCGGCGCCTATATCCCGGCGCTGTCCGACTATTCCGTGATCGTGCGCGGCACAGGCGCGGTGTTCCTGGGCGGCCCGCCGCTGGTCAAGGCAGCGACAGGGGAAGAGGTCAGCGTCGAGGATCTGGGCGGGGCCGAGATGCACACCTCGGTCTCCGGCACCTGCGACTATCCCGCCAATGACGAGCTGGACGCCATCCGCATCGGCCGCGAAATCGTGGCGCAATGGGACCGCCCCCGGAAATGGCCGGCGCAGCAGGAAACGCCCGAGCCCCCGGCCTATGACCCGGCCGAGCTTTACGGGATCATCCCCGACGACATCAAGAAATCCTTCGACATGCGCGAGGTCATCGCCCGCATCGTCGACGGCTCGCGCTTTCACGAATACCAGCCGAACTATGGGCAGACGCTGGTCTGCGGATTCGCCAATATCTGGGGGTTCAAGGTCGGGATTCTGGCCAACAACGGGGTGCTGTTCAACGACTCGAGCCTCAAGGGCGGGCATTTCATCGAGCTGTGCAACCAGAACAACACGCCGCTGGTGTTCCTGCAGAACATCACCGGCTACATGATCGGGCAGGAATACGAGCGCCGCGGCATCACCAAGGACGGCGCCAAGATGATCATGGCGCTCAGCTGTTCGCATGTCCCCAAGTTCACCGTGATGTGCAACGGCTCGTTCGGGGCGGGGAATTACGGCATGTGCGGGCGCGCGTTTGACGGTCGCTTCATGTTCACCTGGCCCAACCACCAGATCGGGGTGATGGGCGGCGACCAGGCCGCCAACACGCTGGCCGAGGTCAAGGCCAACCAGATGCGCCGCAACGGCGGCACCGTGGACGAGGCGGAAATCAAGGCGCTGTGGCAGGAAACAAGGCAGGCGTATGAGGACCAGCTGTCGGCCTGGCACGCGACCTCGGAAATCTGGGACGACGGGATCATCGACCCGGCGGACACCCGCAACGCGCTGGGCATCGCGATTTCAGCGGCGCTGAACGCGCCGCTGGCCGAACCGGGCTTTGGCGTGTTCAGGTTCTAGGCGTCTCGGCGGCGCGGGCCTGCCGCTCGGCCGCCAGCGTCGCCAGCAGCCGCGGATAGATGCGCTGCATTTCCGCCGAAAACCGTGCGTAAGGCAGGTCGTCGAACTCGCCGTGGAACTGCAGATACTCCATCGCGCGGCGGCCCTGCGCGTCATAGGGCTGGAAGATCGAATCCTGCGTACCGTCGAACGACAGCGGCTCGACCCCGTTGCGGGCGCACAGGGCCGCGTCAAAGGCCGGGGTGGCCTTGAGCCAGCGCCCGTCGATCTGCAGCGCCGTATAGGCGTGCCAGCGGAAATCGGGCGTGTCCATCAGCTGCTCGAACCGCGCCGGGGCCAGGTGGTTGCGCACATCCGCAAACCCGATCCGCGACGGGATCCCCGCCGCGCGCGCCACCGCTGCCAGCAGCACCGCCTTGGGCACGCAAAAGGATTTCTCGGCCCGCAGCACCTTTGATGCGGTCAGCATCTCCGGCTCGATCCCGAAGGCGTAGACGCTATAGGGCACCGCGTCGCGCACCGCCGCGGCCAGCGCCACCGCCCGGGACCGCGCATCGCCGTCGCCCGCATGGCGCGCGGCAAAGGCGGTGATGTCGGGATGGTCGCTGTCGATGAAGCGGGTCGGCACCAGACTGGGGTCGGCCATCAGCGCGCCCCCTTGCGCGACGCGAAGAAGGCGTCGATGGCCGCGCGCATTTCCGGGCCGCGCCCGGCCTCGCCCTGCAGGTCGCGCTCCATGTCCAGCATGACGTCGAGGTCGGGGTCGGCGGCGCGCGCGATCAGCCGCTTGGTCATCGCCAGCGCCGCGGCGGGGCGTTCGGCCAGACGGGCGCAGATCGCCTCGGCCTCGGGCAGCAGCGCGTCATCCTCGACCACGCGCCAGACCAGCCCCCAGCGCTCAGCCTCCTCCGCCGGGATGCGGTCGCCCAGCAGCATCGCGGCCGAGGCGCGGATGCGCCCGGCCATCCGCGGCAGGAACAGGGTGTTGCCCGCATCCGGCACCAGCGCGATGCCGACGAACGGCTCATAGAAGAACGCCGAGCGGCCGGCAATCACGATATCCGCCGCCAGCGCCACCCCGACCGAGGCGCCCGCGCAGGCCCCGTTCACCGCCGCGACGATCGGCAGCGGCGATTCCCGCAGGGCGCGGATCAGCGGGTTGAAATGGTCGTCCAGCACCTGCGCCAGATCCGGCACGCTGTCCGGGTCCAGCGTCGAAAGATCATAGCCGGCGCCGAAGGCCGCCCCCTCGCCGGTCAGCAGCACCGCGCTTGCGCCGCCGGCCTCGGCCGCGCGCAGCGCCGCCAGCAGCTCGTCGGCCGAGCGGTTGCGCATGGCGTTGCGCTTGGCGGCGCGGCACAGGGTGATGCGGGCGACGCCGCCCGAAAGCTCCAGCCGCACGTCTTCCCAACCGGTTGCGCTGTCCATGTCCCTGCCCCGCTGATGAATGTCGTTCACTGCCGATGAAACCCGAATATGCCGGCCTGTTCAACCGCGAACAGCGGCACGGCGTGGCGCTGGAAAAACGCGGCTCAGCTCAGCTGCCCAGCTGCCGCGCCACCGCATCCACCCGCTCGGTCAGCAGGTCCAGCCGCGCCAGGATCTCGTCGCGCGGCGCCCCCCCGGGGGCACGGGGCAGCAGCCCCCCATAGACGATGTTGGTGATCTCGCGCGCCGTGGCTTCAAGGTCAAAGGCGCCCTCGTTGCGCAGGAACGCCCAGGTGCGATGCTCGATGGCTCCATAAACCATGTCGCGCACCAGCGAGGGCGACACATCGGCGCGGAACACCCCACGCGCCGCCCCCTCGCGCACGATGTCGGCGATGCGGCGGGTATAGGCCCGGTTCAGCTCGAACAGGCGGGTCGAGCGGTAATGCGGGTCGGGGCGCAGCTCGTGGAACACCAGCCGCGCCAGCCCGGGGTCGCGCTGCAACGCCTCAAGATGGCTATAGACGACATAGTGGATGCGGTTCCATTCGCCCTGCACCGCGCCGAAGCCGGGCTCGGACGCCTCCATCATTTCGACATACCAGGCTTCGGCCACGCGCTGCAGCAGGTCGCGCTTGTTCTCGAAAAAGCGGTAGATCGTGCCCTCAACCACCCCGGCGCGTTCGGCGATGTCCGAGATCAGCGATTCGGAATAGCCCTTTTCGGTGAACACCTCGCGCGCCGACCGCATGATGTCGGCGATGCGCTGCTCGGGCGGCAGCCGGTTCACCTGACGTTTGGTTGCGCGCTGCGCCATGACGATCACCCCACTGGACGGATGCGGGCTTACCCGTTGCCGTAGCTGAAGCCCAGACCGGCGCGCACATCCTGCTGGATACCGTATTGCGGGAAGGGATAGCGGAAACCGTTCTTCGACAGCGCCTCCATCCCCAGGACGGCGCGGGCCATGTCCTCGAGCGGTGCGGCCATCAGCATCTCGTCGTCCAGCACCCCGCCATAACGGCGCTCGGCGAAACAGGGGATCGAGAGCGAGGGCTCGCGCTTGACCAGCGCCCTGCCCCAGCTGTCCGCGCAGGAGCTTTCGCCCACCACCGACCAGTCGAAGCGCTTGTAGCCCTGCCATTGCAGGCCGTTGATGAAATACATCATCGCGCCGGGGGTGGCATAGAACAGCGCGATGTCGGGCGGGTCCAGCCGCCCCGAGGCCAGGGGCGAGACCACCAGCGCGTCATATTGCCCGTCCGGCACGCAATGCATGGCGGCCTGATGGGCGGCGGCGCCGGGCTGGTCCTGGAACCACACCCCGTCCATGCGGTTGCCGGCGGCCCAGTCGGGGGTCTTGGCGTTGCCCAGCCCCACCACGGCGCGGCATTGCGCGCCGGCCAGATCCTCGGAGGTAACGCCCACGGTCCAGCCCAGCCGCGCCGCCTGCGCGACGATCTGGTCCAGCGTGTGGATATGCTGCGGGCGGCGGATGCGGGGAATCACCTGCATCTCGGCGCGGTCGGCAAACAGCTTCATCCCAAAGGGCAGGCTGCGCAGTTTCAGCAGCCGCTCCAGCGCCGCCGCGATCTCGCGCGCGTCGAGGGCTTGGGCGATGGTTTCAGGTGCAGCGATCATGCCAGCCACCGCTTGCGCCGGCGGTAATGCTTGACCGCGTGGTAGTCGACGGCGACGGCGCCGCTGCCCAGATAGGCTTCCTTGATGTCGGGGTTTTCGCGCAGCACCGCGGCCGGGCCGCTCATCACGATGCGGCCCTGTTCGATCAGATAGGCGTGGCTCACCACGTCCAGCGCCGCCACGGCATTCTGTTCGACCAGCAGCACCGCCACCCCTTCTTCGCGGTTGATGCGGGTGATGATGTCGAAGATCTCGTCCACCAGCAGCGGCGCGAGGCCGAGGCTGGGTTCGTCCATCATCAGCAGCTTCGGCCGCGTCATCAGCGCACGGGCGATGGCCAGCATCTGCTGCTCGCCGCCCGACAGATACCCCGCCTTGGCCTTGGCGCGGGTCTTGAGCCGAGGGAACAGTTCGAACATCTGTTCGGCCATTTCGTCAATCTTGGCCCGGTCGGAATACATCGTGGTCGCGGCCAGCAGGTTTTCCAGCGGCGTCAGATGCTCGAACACCTTGCGGCCTTCCAGCACGTGGACGATGCCGCGGCGCACCCGGCTGGGCGGGTCCAGCGCCAGGATATCCTCGCCCTCGAAGGTAATGGTGCCGCGGGTGACGGCGCCGCGCTCGGGGGCCAGCAGGCCGCTGATGGATTTCAGGATGGTGCTCTTGCCCGCGCCATTGGCGCCCAGCAGCGCGACCAGCCCGGCCTGCGGCACCTCGAGCGAGGCGCCTTTGACGGCCAGCGACACCTGGTCGTACACGACCTCGACACTGTTGACGGATAGCAGGGCCATGCGGTCATCCCTTCATGTTGACGCCCCCGCCCCGCAACAGGCGGGACAGGGGCGCGGCATCACTGCCCGGTCTTGGCGAATTCCGAGGAATACTTGCGCACCTCTTCCCACACCACGTCCTGGTTGGCGCTGAACCAGTCGGTCATCGGCTCGAACGCCTCGCCGTTCCAGCGCGCGATCCGGCCCATGCCGCCGCCCTGATGGTCCTCGGGGGTGATGGTGGTGGGCGGGATCAGCCCCTCGGCGGTGAACTCGGTGATCGAGTTCAGCCCGGCGTTCAGCCATTCGCCGCTGACCGGCCCGTCGGGGGCGATCTCGGCGGCGCGGCGCACGCCTTCCAGCATCAGCGCGGCCAGCATCACGCCATAGTTGTAATAGGCGGTGCCGACCTTGTCCTCGGGGCCCGCGCCCTTGCCGGCGTTGACCACCTCGGCCAGGATTTCCTGGATCACCTTGGGCTCGCGCCCCGAGACGCAGGGCTCGAACTTGAGCACGCCGACGGTCTGGTCGCGCCCCACCACATCCATGTCGGATTCCGACAGCCAGACGCTGCTGGACACCCGGTTCATGTCCAGCCCGTTGCGCGCGGCCTCGGTCAGCGCCACGGTCTGGCCGACGCCCGCCCCCCAGAACATCGTCCAGTCGGGACGCGCGCGGCGCACCTGCGGCCAGATCGCCGACTGGTCGTTGCCCGGCGGGGTGTAGGGGAAGGCCTGCAGCTTGAAGCCTTCCTTGGCGGCCAGCGCTTCCAGCACCGGCAGCGGCTCCTTGCCGAAGGGCGTGTCGATATGGACGAAGCAGATGGTCTTGCCGTCCAGCGTGCCGCCGTCCTGCTGCTTGAAATACTCGATCAGCAGCCCGGCCTGGGTCCAGTAGTTCGGCGACAGCGGGAACACATAGGGGAACACCGTCCCGTCCGCCGCGTCCGAGCGCCCGGAGAACGCCGTCACCATGTTGATCTTGTCCTCCAGCGCCCGCGGGGTCAGCGCCCGCGCGACCGGGGTGGACAGCGGATCGACCAGCACCGCGCCCTGCGACTTGGCGCGCTCATACGCCTCGATGGCGCGGGGCTGGTCGTTGGCGTGGTCGCTGATGTCGACGGCGATGGTATAGCCGCCGATGCCGCCGCGCTGGTTCATCATGGTGATGTAGTCGCGCTGGCCCTGGTTATATTCGGCGGTCACGAAGGTGTAGACCTTGGTGAAGTCCATCGGCATCGCGATGCGCACCACCTTGTCGCCGCCCTGCGCCAGCGCCACCCGCAAGGGCAGTTGCGAGGCCAGCGCGGCGGCCGCCGCTCCGGTCAGGATATTCCGACGTGTCAGGCTCATCTGGTTTTTCCTCCCCAGTTTTTGTCGTCTTGTCACTGCCGGGCGTGGCGGAACGGCCAGACCAGCAGGTAATTGCGGATATTGCTGTAGATTTTCGCCAGCCCCAGCGGTTCCAGCAACAGGAACCCCATGATCAGCCCGCCATAAAGCATCAGCGGCAGATGGGCGCGCAGGTCGGTGGGGATGGCGACGCCGAACTGGTCGGCGGCCAGCCCGATCAGCTGGTTCAGCACGATGGGCGCGAACAGGATCAGCCCCACCCCCAGGAACCCGCCCAGCACCGAGCCGAGCCCCCCGACGATCACCATGGCGACCAGCTGGATCGACAGGTCCAGATGGAACTGGTCGGGCGAGATGGTGCGATAGTAGCAGACCGCCAGCACCGCCCCGGTCATGCCCCCGATGAACGAGGACACCCAGAACGCCAGCAGCTTGTAGCGGAACGGGTCCACCCCGATGATCGAGGCCGCGTAGTCCTTTTCCCGCACCGCCGCCAGCGCCCGCCCGAACGAGGTGCGCTTGACGTTCAGCATGAACAGGGTCAGCACCGCGCACAGCGCCAGCGCCACGTAATAGGGCGCGCGGTCGCCCTGGATGGCGATGCCCAGAAAGCTGGTGCGCGGCACCGACAGCGCTGCCTGAGTGCCGCCGGAAATCGCCGGCACCTGCACGATGACGAAATCGACGATATACTGCATCGCCAGCGTCGCCATCGCCAGATACAGCCCCTTGACCCGCAAGGCGGCGGCGCCGAACACCACCCCGATCGCGGCCGAGGCGAGCCCCCCCATGATCATCGCCAGCTCGAACGGCAGCCCGGCCCGCATGGCGTGGACCGAGGCATAGGCGCCGATCCCGATCACCGCGCCATAGCCCAGGTGGATCTGCCCGGCGCCGCCCATCAGCAGGTTCAGCCCCATCGCGGCCATCGACCAGATAATCAGCGGCAGCAGATAGCCCACCACGAACAGCCGGTCGACCAGGAACGGCGCCACCAGCAGCAGGGCAAAGATCACGATCACCGCCCAGCGGTCGGTCGGCAGTTTCCACAGCTGCCGCTCGTCCTGATAGCGGGTGAAGCTGATGCCGGCGCGTCTGTAGATCATCGCTCAGACCCTCTCGATATGTTCGCGGCCGAACAGCCCGTGCGGGCGGAACAGCAGTGTGAGCAGGATGATGACCGAGGCGACGACATCGCGGGTGCCTCCGCCGACGATGGGATCGAGGATGCCGGTGGCCAGGCTTTCGGCCAGCCCGACGATGATCCCCGCGATCAGCACCCCGACGATGGAATCCAGCCCGCCCAGAATGGCGATGGCCAGCGCCTTGATCAGCAGCAGCGACAGCGACCAGTCCACCCCTTGCGTTGCGCCCCAAAGCACGCCCGAGGTGGTCGCCATGCAGGCCGACAGCCCCCAGGCCACCGCAATGGCGCGTTCCACCCGGATGCCCACCGACCAGCTGGCGGTCTGGTTGTCGCTGACCGCGCGCATGATGATGCCGAAGCGGGAATTGAAGAACAGGATCGACAGCAGGATCAGCCCGAGCGACACCCCTCCCCCGATCAGGATGGCGCGGTTCAGCAGCAGGTCGCCCATAAAGATCGGCGCGTTCGAGATGCCCAGGTCCAGCCGCTTGACCGCCGCGCCGAAAAAGCCCGGGATGACGCCGCGCAGGAAGATCTCCAGCCCGATGGTCAGCATGATGACCATGATCACCGGCTGCCCGATCATCCGCCGCAGCGCCACCCGTTCCAGCGCGACGCCGAAGGCGAACATCACCGCCAGCGCCAGCGGGATCGCCACCCACATCGACAGGCCGAAACTGTTGGCCAGCACCACGACCGTATAGGCCCCCATCATCGCCAGCGCGCCCTGGGCCAGGTTGGCGATGCCCGAGGTCTTGTAGATCAGCACGATGCCCGCGGACAGCAGCGCATACATCAGCCCGACGAACACGCCGTTCAGGGCCAGTTCCAGCAGCAGGATCATGTCCATCTTCAGACCCTCCGGATCACGAGGTTGCGGCGCAGCGTGCCCTCGCGCCCGTCCTCATAGGTGATTTTCGCGTCGAAGATGACCTCGTCCGACCCGTCGTAAAGCGCGGCGACCAGCGGCGCATAGGTCTGTTCGATCACATTGCGGCGCAGCTTGCGGGTGCGGGTGATCTCGCCGTCGTCGGCGTCGAAATCCTTGTGCAGGTTGACGAAGCGGCGGATCTTCAGCCCGTCGGGCTGCAATTCGTTCATCCGCGCGATCTCGCCCGCGATCAGCTCCAGCATCTCGGGCCTTTGCGACAGCTCGGCGTAAGAGGAATAGGAAATCGAGCGCTGTTCCGCCCAGTGCCCTGCCGCCTCGTAGTCGATGCAGACGATGGCGGTCAGCTCGTCCCGCCCGGCGCCAAGAATGGCGACGTTGCGGATATAGGGCGAGAATTTCAGCCGGTTCTCGATGAAGGTGGGGATGAAACGCTGCCCCTGCGCGGTTTCCACCAGTTCGCTGACCCGGCCCAGCACCACCAGATCGCCGCTGTCCTGGATATGGCCGGCGTCGCCCGTGCGCAGGAACCCGTCCGGGGTCAGCGCCTCGGCCGTGGCCTCGGGGTTGTCGGCATAGCCGTGGAACACCGAGGCCGAGCGGATCAGGATCTCTCCGCTATCGTCGATGCGCACCTCGACCCCCGGCATGGCGCGGCCCACCGTGTCGATGCGCACGCTGCCCTCGACCTGCGCGGCCGACAGCGCGCAGGTCTCGGTCTGGCCGTAGAACTGCTTGAGCCTGATGCCGAGCGCGCGGAAGAACAGGAACGTGTCCTCGCCCATCGCCTCGCCGCCGGTAAAGGCCCGCTCGGCCCGCGACAGGCCCAGGTAATCCTTGAGCGGCCCGTACATCACGAACCCGCCCACCGCCTCGCGCAGCAGTTCCAGCGCGTTGGGGCGATAGCCCTTCAGCCGCTTGCGCTCCAGCTCGATGGCGCGGGGGATGAACCAGTCGTAAAGCCGGCGTTTCAGCGGGGTGGAATCGGCCATGCCGACCTGAATCCGGGTCAGCATCGCATCCCACGCCCGCGGCGCCGCCAGATAAAACGTCGGCGCGACCTCGCGCAAATCATGCAGCGCGGTTTCCGCCCGTTCGGGAATGTTGATCGTGGCCTGCAACAGCACGCCCGCGCCCAGCGTAAAGACGAAATCCCCCACCCACGCCGTGGGCAGATAGGCGAACAGCGTCTCTCCGCGCTGGAAATAGCCGCCGGCCTCGGCGTTGGCGATGCCGCCGACGATGTTGGAATGCAGCAGCGGAATGCCCTTGGGCGTGCCCGTGGTTCCCGAGGAATACAGCAGCACCGCCGGATCGTCGGGCCGCGCCCGCGCCACCAGATCGGCGGCCAGCCCCGGCTCCGCCGCCAGCCGCGCGCGCCCGCGGGCGGCGACCTCGGACAGCGCGATCAGCCCCGGCTCGGCATAGCCGGCCAGCCCGCGCGGGTCGTCGTAGATGATGGTCGAGGGGCGGCCGATGCGGCCGCGCAGGTCCAGCAGCTTGTCGACCTGTTCCTGATCCTCGGCCAGCGCGATGTCGGGTTCACCGAAGCGCACGAAGGTCTTGAACTCGTCCACCGGCACATCGGGATAGACCGGCGAAGGGAAGGCCCGCAGCGCATTCGCCGCCAGCATGGTGAAATAGATCGCGGCGCGGTTGTCGCCGACCACGGTCAGCGCGCGGCCGGGGCCAAGCCCCAGCGTTTCCAGCCCGGCGGCGATGGAAAGCACCTCGTCCAGCACCTGCGGCCAGCTCCATTCCCGCCAGATGCCGAAGTCGCGTTCGCGGAACCCCGGGCGGCTGCCCGGCTGCGCGGCATTGGCGGCCAGTGCCGCGACCAGCGTGGCGGGGGCCCCGCTGTCGGTGACGGGCCAGCCGGTGATCTTGCCCTGGATGCTCATGCCCCTGCCCCCGTGTGCTGACCTGCCTGCTGCTGCACGGCGATCCCGGCGTGGCGGGCGGCGGCGCGGGCGCCCAGATAGGCGGTGACCACCGCCGGGTCGGCGATGGTGGCGTGCGGCTCGCCCTCGGCGATGACCTCGCCATAGGACAGCACCGCCACCCGGTCGCACAGCGCCGTCACCACGTCCATGTGATGCTCGATCAGCAGGATGGTCACGCCGCGTTCGTCGCGTGCATCAAGGATGAAGCGGGCGATATATTCCTTTTCCTCCTGGTTCATCCCAGCCATCGGCTCGTCGAGGATCAGGAACCGCGGCTCGGCCACCAGCGCGCGGGCCAGTTCCACCCGCTTTTGCAGCCCCATCGGGATCACGTCGACGGGTTCGTCGCGGATATCCTGCAGCTGCATGAAGTCGATGATTTCCTCGACCACGCGGCGATGGGCCAGCTCTTCGCGCTGCGCCCAGACCCAATAGAACAGCGTCGCCAGCGAGGACGGGTGCATATGGGTGTGGCGCCCGACCAGGATGTTGTCCAGCACGCTCATCCCCTTGAACAGCGCAAGGTTCTGGAAGGTGCGGGCGACGCCCTGTTTCGCCACCCGATGCGGCGCGGTGCCGGTGATGTCGCGGCCGAACAGCTCGACCCGACCGGCGTTCGGCGGATAGAATCCGGTCATCACGTTGACCATGGTGGTCTTGCCCGAGCCGTTGGGCCCGACCAGGCCGAAGATCTCGCCCTCGCGCACCTCGACGTCGACGCCCTTCAGCGCCTTGAGGCCGCCGAAGGACCGTTCGATCCCGGTGCAGCGCAGGATGACCGGCCGCGCCCCTGCCGAGGCGGCGGCCGGTGTCGTCACGGGCCCCGCGGTCTGAAAATTGGTTCCGGCCACGCTCTCCCTCCCCTGAAGTTCGTGGTTGCCCTGCTATGAAAGGTCAGTTCATTTACTCATGTCAAGCACCCATTTTCAGCGGGGCAGAAATCGCGAAAAATTCTGCTTGCGACGCAGGGTCATTGGCGATTCATTGTGCGGGACGGACAGATGAAACCACTTCATGAACGGGGCATGGACACGGGGGTCCTGCGTCCATGCAAGCAGAAAGGACCGTAGATGACGCGTTCCGCGCCCATCCCGCCGCCACAGGAATTCCGCTTGCCCGAGGACCGGCGCCGCGCCGGGCTGGCGGCGCTGGGCGACACGATCCGCGCGGCGCGGCAGGTGCCGTTCTGGGCCGCGCGCCTGCCCGACCCCGGCGCGGGTCCGGTCACCGAGTCGATGCTGGCCGCGATGCCGATCCTGCGCAAGGGCGATCTTCCGGCGATGCAGGCGGCGCTGCCGCCCTTTGGCGGGATCACCGCCCGGGCCACGGGGGCGTTCGGGCGGCTGTTCCTGTCCCCCGGCCCGATCTGCGAGCCGGGCGGCGTGGTAGACGGCGGCGCGGTGCAGGCGATGCGCGCGGCCGGCGTCCGGGCGGGCGACGTGGTGCTGAACTGCTTCGGCTATCACCTGACCCCGGCCGGGCTGATGTTCGACGATGCGGCGCGCAGCCTGGGCGCGGCGGTGATCCCGGCCGGCGGCGGCAATACCGGGCCGATCCTGCAGGCGATGGCCGCCTATGCGCCGCGCGTCTATGTCGGCACCCCCGATCACCTGAACATCCTGGTCGAGGCCGCCGCGGCCGCGGGCCAGCCGCAACCGTTCCAAGCGGCGCTGCTGTCGGCCGCGGCGCTGCCCGCCAGCCTGCGCGCCGGTTTGGCCGATCGCGGCATCGCGGTGTTCGAGCAATACGGCACCGCCGAGCTGGGCATCATCGCCTATGAGACCGATTCGCACGACGGCATGGTGCTGGCCGAATCACTGTGGGCCGAGATCGTCGCCCCCGGTTCCGGCGAACCGCTGCCCGAGGGCGAGGTGGGCGAGCTGGTGGTGACCCCGCTGCGGCCGGACTATCCGCTGATCCGCTTCGGCACCGGCGATCTGTCCGGGTTCGTACCGGGCCAGGCCGCCAGCGGCCACAGCAACCGCCGCCTGCGCGGCTGGCTGGGCCGCGCCGATGATGCGGTCAAGGTCAAGGGGATGTTCCTGCGCCCCGCCATGCTGGCCGAGGTCCTGGCCGCCCTGCCCCCCGACCTGCCCGCCAGCCCACCGGCCCGCTTCGTCATCGACCGCACGGCCGAGCGCGACCGGCTGACCCTGGAAATCGCCGCCACGCCCTCGGACCAGCTGGGCACGCTGCTGCTGGCCCGGGTGCGTGACGTCACGCGGCTGGGCTGCGAATTGCGCTGGGTCACCCCCGAGACGCTGGCCGGCGCCGAGGCACAACCCATCCTCGACCGCCGCCCGAAGCCGACGTGAGCGGGGCGACCGGAGAGGCCCAACCGGTGTTGGTGGCGCCCCGAGGTGCTGGCCGGGGCCGAGGCGCAACCTGTCCTCGGCTTCAGCGAGCCCCCCCAATTCAGCCCTTCTTCACCTCGGCGGCGAATGAGTGTTCCGGGCCGGGGAAGCTGCGGGTGCGGACCTCGGCGGCGTAGGCCTCGATCGCCTTGTCCGCGTCATGCCCCAGCTCGGCGTAGCGCTTGACGAACTTGGGGCGGAAGGCGGTGAACATGCCCAGCATGTCGTCGATGACCAGCACCTGCCCGTCGCAATCGGGGCCCGCGCCGATGCCGATGGTCGGCACCGCGATCTCGCGACTGATCCGGGCCCCCAGCTCGGCGGGCAGTTTTTCCAGCACCACCGCAAAGGCGCCGGCATCGGCCACGGCCTTGGCGTCGGCCAGCACCTGCTCGCCCTCGGCGCCGCGGCCCTGCACCTTGTAGCCGCCCAGCGCGTTGACCGACTGCGGGGTCAGCCCGACATGGGCCATCACCGGGATGCCGCGGGCGACCAGGAAGCGCACGGTGTCGGCGATATGGCGGCCGCCTTCCAGCTTGACGGCCTGGCAGCCGGTTTCGGCCATCAGCCTTGCTGCATTGCGGAACGCCTGTTCGGGGCTTTCCTCGAAACTGCCGAAGGGCAGGTCCACCACCATGCAGGCGTGCTTCAGCCCGCGCCCCACCGCCTGCCCGTGCAGGATCATCATCTCCATGGTGACGCCCAGCGTCGACTCCAGCCCGTGCAGCACCATTCCGACGCTGTCGCCGACCAGCACCAGGTCGCAGTGGCGGTCGACCAGTTGAGCCACCGGGGTGGTATAGGCGGTCAGGCAGACCACCGGCTCGGCCCCCTTGCGGGCGCGGATGTCGGCGGGGGTCAGGCGGGGCTTGCGGTCGGGCGTGGCACTCATGTCACTTTCCTCCAACAGTCAGAAATCAAGGCCAAGATCCAGCGTCCGGCTGGAGTGGGTCAGCGCGCCGACCGAGATATAGTCGACCCCGGTCGCGGCCACCTCGGCGATGCGGTCCAGCCGCATGGTCCCCGAGGCTTCCAGCACGATGCGCCCCGAGGCCATGGCGACGGCATCGCGCAGCATGGGCGTGCTCATGTTGTCCAGCAGCACGACATCGGCGCCGCCTTCGTCCAGCACTTCGGCCAGCTGGTCAAGCCGGTCGACCTCGATCTCGGTGCGGATCATGTGCGAGGCGCGGGCCTTGACCGCCCGCAGCACCGCGCGGATCCCGCCCGCCGCGGCGATGTGGTTGTCCTTGATCAGAATCGCGTCGGACAGGCTGAAGCGGTGGTTGAAGCCGCCGCCATGCAGCACCGCCTGTTTTTCCACGATTCGCAGCCCGGGGGTGGTCTTGCGGGTGCAGGTGATCCGGGTGCTGGTGCCCCGGGTTTCGGCGACGAAAGCCGCGGTCTGGGTCGCGATCCCCGACAGCCGCCCGGCAAAGTTCAGCGCCACCCGCTCGGCCGACAGGATCGAGGCCGCCTCGCCCTCGATCTCGGCCAGCACGTCGCCCTGGGCAAAAGCGCTGCCGTCGGGGATCAGAACCCGCAGCCGCAGGTCGGGGTCGATCAGCCGGAACGCAATCGCCGCCAGCTGCATCCCCGAGGCCACCCCGGCCTCGCGCGCCCGGATCCGGGCCTGATAGCGCGTGCCGGCGGGGATCACCGTGCGGGTGGTGATGTCGCCATAGGTGCCCAGATCCTCGGCCAGCGCGGCGCGGACCAGCGGCTCGATCACCATGTCGGGCAGGGGCGGCATCCGGGCGGGTTGGTCGGTGGTCATCATCTCTCCTCGGGCTGGGGGCGCAGGGCCAGCGCCTCGGCCAGCGTCATGCGGCTGCGGCGGCCGGTGGCGCCATCGGTGTCGGGAAAATCGCGGCGGCAATGCGCGCCACGGCTTTCGCGCCGGGCCAGCGCCGCGGCGGCGATCAGCGTGGCGGTGGCGGTCATGTTCAACAGCGGCTCGCAACCGGGCTGCGCGGATTCCACGGCGGCAATCTCGCGCAGGGTGCGGGCCAGCCCCTCGGCATCGCGGATCACCCCCGCGCCCGCTGTCATCGCAGCGCGCAGCCGGGCGACCAGCTGCGGGTCGGGCAGTTCGCCGGCGCCCTTGGTCGGCAGTTCCACCGGCGGGGCATTCTGCGGCAAGGGCACCGCCGCAGCGATGGAATCCGCCGCAGCCGTCCCGAACACCACGGCTTCCAGCAGCCCGTTCGAGGCCAGCCGGTTCGCCCCGTGCAGCCCGGTCGAGGCCGCCTCTCCGGCTACCCACAGCCCGGGCAGCGAGCTGCGCCCCTGCCGGTCGCAGGCGATGCCGCCCATGTGGTAATGCGCCGCCGCCACCACCGGGATCGGATCGCGTAGCGGGTCGATCCCGTTGCGGCGGCAGGCGCCGGCCACGGCGGGGAAATCGGTCAGGATGCGCGCCCCCAGCGCCCTGCGCGTATCCAGCGCCGGGCGCAGCCCCGCCTGCGTCTGCGCGTAGATCGCACGCGCCACCACGTCGCGGGGCGCCAGCTCGGCGTCCGGATGCAGCCCCGGCATGAAGCGTTCGCCCAGCCGGTTGACCAGCCACGCGCCCTCACCCCGCAGCGCCTCGGTCGCCAGCGGCGCGGGGTCCTCGGCGCAGTCGATGGCGGTGGGGTGGAACTGCACGAACTCGGCATCCGCGACCACCGCCCCCGCCCGCGCCGCCATCCCCAGCGCCTGCCCGCAGATGCGCGCAGGGTTGGTGGTGCGCGCATAGAGACCCGCCGCGCCGCCCGCCGCCAGCAGCACCGCCGGCGCGCGCAGCAGCACGGGCGCCGAGCCCCCCGCCGCCATCAGCCGCACCCCGGTGACGCGCCCCCCCTCGACGGCCAGCCCGGTGGCGATCATCCCCTCCAGAACCTGGACCGAGGGCGCCTCCCGCACCGCTGCGATCAGCGTGCGGGTGATCTCGGCCCCCGCCTGATCGCCGCGCACCCGCACCACCCGGGCAAACCCGTGCGCCGCCTCGCGCGACAGCACATAGCCGCCCTCCGCCGTGCGGTCGAAGGGCGCGCCGATCCCGGTCAGGGCGCGGATCTGCCCCGGCGCCTGCGCGGTCACGAAATCCGCCACCGCGGCGTCGACCAGCCCGGCCCCGGCGCGGATGGTGTCGGCGGCATGGTTTTCCGGCGCATCCGCCGGGTCCATCGCCGCGGCGATGCCGCCCTGCGCCCAGGCGGAACTGGCGCCGCTGCCCAGCGCCTCGGGCGAGATCATCAGCACCGGCCGCGGCGCCAGCCGCAGCGCCGCCGTCAGCGCCGCCAGCCCCGCGCCCACGATGACGACGCGGCCGGTCTCCAGCTCCGAGGCCTGTTCTTCATCATGCAAATATCCCACGGGGGCGCGGGGGTGTGAAACCCCCGCTCCGGCAGCGCCAAATGCCCGACGCTCGCCGCCTACTACCCGCTGCATCCGCCTCAGGCCGCCAGCTGCCGCGACAGGTCGATCATCCGCTGCACCGCGCGGCGCGCGGGCTCGGCCACCGCCGGGTCGACCTCGACCGCGCCGGTCATGGTGTGCAGCGACCACAGCACCTTTTCCAGGGTAATCATCTGCATATAGGGGCACATGTTGCACGGCCCCAGGAACTCGACCTCGGGCAGCGAATCCGAGATGTTCGCGGCCATCGAGCATTCCGTCACCAGCATCACCTGTTCCGGGCGCTCGCGTTCCACCCAGGCCTGGATGCCGCTGGTCGAGCCGGAAAAATCCGCTTCGGCCACCACGGCGGGCGGGCATTCCGGGTGGGCGATGATCTTCAGCCCCGGGTGCCAGCTGCGGAAATCGCGCAGGTCCTGCGGGGTGAACTGCTCGTGCACGATGCAGGCGCCGTCCCACCAGACCACGCGCTTCTGCGGCACCTGCTTGGCCACGTTCTGCGCCAGCCATTTGTCGGGCGTCATGATGACGGTGTCGCTGTCCATCGCCGCCACGATCTGCGCGGCATTGGCCGAGGTGCAGCAGATGTCCGAGGCCGCCTTCACCTCGGCGGTGGTGTTGACGTAGCTGACCACCGGCGCGCCAGGGTATTGCGAGCGCATCTGAGCAATGCCTTCGGCGGTGATGCTTTCGGCCAGCGAGCAGCCGGCGTCCATGTCGGGCATCAGCACGGTTTTCGCCGGATTGAGGATCTTGGAGGTCTCGGCCATGAAATGCACGCCGCATTGCACGATCACCTGCGCCTCGACCTCGGTCGCGCGGATCGCCAGCTGCAGGCTGTCGCCGACGAAATCGGCAATGCCGTGATAGATCTGCGGCGGCATGTAGTTATGCGCCAGCACCACCGCGTTGCGTTCGCGCTTCAGCCGGTTGATCGCGGCGACATAGGGGGCGTGGACCGCCCAGTCGAGCATGGTGACGACCCGGTCCATCCGCGCATGGGTATCGGCCATCGCCCGGGCCAGCTCCATCGACGGGGCAAGGTCGTAATGGGCGCGCAGCTCGTCGCGCATCGCTGTCACATCCAGCACTTGGCCTCCTCCGGTCCATATGCGTGGTGCGTCTTGCCGCATCGCAGCAAATCGGCCATGGCCCGGGAACGTAGTCAGCCGCGGGCGCTGCTGCAACGGGAAAGTGACCAAAAAATCGTGGCGACCCGCGGGGATGGGCCGGGCCGGGCCCGAAAGCCCGGTCCTTGGCCCCGTGCGGCGCTACAGCCCCAGCCGCGCCAGTTCGGTCACCAGCTCTGCCACGCGCTCGGCATTGTCGCTGGCGGGGCGGCCGTCGCGGTTCAGGCGGTTGTTTTCGAACCCGATGCGGGCCTTGCCCCCCAGCCGCCGCGCCGCAATTAGGCAGTCGGTCTCGACCGGGCCAAAGGCACAGACCGCCCAGTCCACGCCGGGCAGCAGCTCCAGCAGCAGCTGCGCCGGGTCCCGCAGGTCAGCGGGCGTGGATCGCTGCCCCTCGGCATAGCGGCCCAGCACGATCAGCGCCGCCAGCCCCTCGCGCGGGATCACGCCCGAGGCGACCAGATCCCCCAGCCTGCGGATGTCGGCGGCATCGTAAAGGATATGCTGCACATGGCAGCCCGCCTCGGCGCAGCCGGCAAAGAAGCGGCGGTTCAGATCGTCCTCTCCCCCCGCCATGATTTCGCGCAGCGCGATGGAAACGGCGGCGGGGCGCAGGGTTTCCACCAGCGCCCGCTGCTCGGCCGGGGCATAGCGGCCCACGGCCTCGGTCGTGACCTGCACGTATAGCCCGGGCGCTTTCGCGGCCAGTTCCGCCAGCAGCTCGGCATAAAGCCCGGCGTCCAGCACATGGCGCTGTTCGGCGTCGCGGACATGGGCGTGCAGCCCGTCCGCACCCGCCGCCTGCGCGTCCAGCGCCGCCTGCACCACCTGCGGGATGGTGACCGGCAGCGCGGGATGGTCGGCGGTGGTCAGCCGCGCCCCGTTGGGGGCCAGCATGATACGGGGCAGCGCGGTCATGCCGCCTGCGCCCCGGCGATGGCGCCGTCGATGGCGCCGGCGAGCTTGTCGACCAGCTCGGCGATCTCGGCATCCGAGATGAAGAAGGGCGGCGCCAGCAGCACGTGGTCCCCCAGCCGCCCGTCGATGGTGCCGCCCATCGGATAGCAGATCAGCCCGGCGTCGAACGCCAGCGCCTTGATGCGCGCGTGCAGCCGCAGCGCGGGATCGAAGGGGCGCCTGGTGCCGCGATCCTCGACCAGCTCGACCCCGCGGAACAGCCCGCGGCCGCGGATGTCACCGACATGGGGATGCTGGCCCAGCCGCTCGCGCAGGCTGCGGTCCAGCAGCTCGCCCTGCCGCCGCACGGCGGCCAGCAGGTCGCGCTCTTCGATTTCCGTCAGCACTGCATTGGCGGCGGCGGCGGCCATGGGGTGGCCCATATAGGTGTGGCCGTGCTGGAAGAAGCCGCTGCCCTGCGCGATGGCGTCAAAGATCGCGCCCGAGACCAGCAGCGCCCCGATGGGCTGATAGCCCGCGCCCAGCCCCTTGGCGATGGTCAGCATGTCGGGCGCCACCCCGTCCTCGTCGCAGGCGAACAGATGGCCGGTGCGGCCCATGCCGCACATCACCTCGTCAAAGATCAGCAGCACGCCGTGGCGGTCGCAGATCTCGCGGATCCGCTTCAGATAGCCCGGCACCGCCGGCACCGCGCCCGAGGTCGCGCCGACCACCGGTTCGCAGATAAAGGCCATGACGGTTTCCGGCCCCAGCCGCTGCAACTCGGTTTCCAGCTCGTCGGCGACGCGCTGGCCATAGGCCTCAAGGCTCTCGCCCTCTTGCCGGTCGCGGTATTCGTAGCAGGGGGCGATATGGCTGGTTTCCACCAGCAGCGGGCCGAACTGCACCCGCCGCCATTCGTTGCCGCCCGCGGCCAGCGCGCCCAGGGTGTTGCCGTGATAGCTTTGCCGCCGCGCGATCACCCGGTGGCGCTGGCTCTGGCCGATTTCCACGAAATACTGCCGCGCCAGCTTGATCGCGGCCTCGACCGCCTCGGACCCGCCAGAGACCAGATACACCCGCTCGAGCCCCTCGGGCGCTTTCGCGATCAGCCGGTCGGCAAGCGTCTCGGCCGGTTCCGAGGTGAAGAAGCCGGTATGCGCATAGGCCAGCCGGTCCAGCTGCGCGTGCAGCGCCTGACGCAGGCGCTGGTTGGAATGGCCGAGGCACGACACCGCCGCGCCGCCAGAGCCGTCCAGATAGCGCTTGCCGTCCGCGTCGATCAGATAGCAGCCATCCCCCGCCACCGCGACGGGCGGCGAGATTCGGGTCGAGCGACCGAAGATATGTCCTGTCATGTGCCTGTCCTGCCCAGACCGGCGGCATCGCCGGATGAGAGAGCGATAACACAAACGAACCAGCTTTGTCATTTCATATTACGGATGTATTATCACCGCATCCGGGCAGCCGCCAAGCAAGGTCCAGCATGACACACATACCCCAGGCGCAGGCCACCGCCACCGCGCAGATTCGCCAGCAACTGGCCGAAATCGCGCTGACTGCGCCGCCGGCGCTGCGGCAGCTGGCCTTGTGGTTGCAGGATAATCTGCCGCTGGTCGCCTTCAGCTCGGTGCGGCAGCTGGCCGATGCGGCGGGGGCCAGTCCGAACACGGTGATGCGGCTGGCGCAGGCGCTGGGGTTCGGCGGCTATGGCGAGCTGCGCGAATCGCTGCGGCTCGACCTGCGCAGCACCGCCGACATCTATGCCGAGCGGACCCGCGGGCTGCGCCAGCACCCCGGTGCCGCGCTGTGGGATCTCGCCGCGCGCGCCGATCTGGACAATATCGCCACGCTTTACCAGCCGCAGGCGGTCGAGGTGCTGGACCGCTGTGCCTCGCGTTTGCTGACGGCGCGATGCATCCATACGGTCGGCGCGCGCAGCTGCTTCGGCATCGCCCACCACTTCGCCTATCTGGGCGGCATCGCCTTTGGCAATTTCAGCCCGCCGCCGTCGCTGCCGGGGATGCTGGTCGACCAGATGGCCACCGCCACTGCCAACGATGTGGTCGTCGCCATCGCCTATGAGCATTATTCGTCCGAGGTGGTGCTGGCCTGCGACATCGCCCGCGACCGCGGCGTGCCCTTCATCGCCCTGACCGACAGGCCATCCTCGCCCATCGCCCGCGGCGCGGCCGAGGCGCTGTTCCTGCCGATGGACGGGCCGCATATCATGCCCTCGCTGACCGCGGCGCTGTCGGCGTTGGAGGCGCTGCTGGCGGTGATGGCCTCTCGTTCACCCGAGGCGGCGCGGCGGGTGGCCGAGCATGAAGCTCGGGTCCGTGATTTCGGCGGTTATATCCCGTCGCGTGGGTGATGGACCCGGCCGGGCCGGGCCCATCGCAGGCCGGTCAGCTGACCAGCGCGCGTTGGTTCTGCAGGTGCCTTGTCGCCATCTTGCGCCCCATCCGCCCCGATGCCAGCACCCGCGCGGGCGCCGGCACCGCGCCCGTGCGCAGTTCCGGGAACAGCGTCAGGATCTCCTCCAGCGCCGCCGGGCCGACCGAGTTCAGCGCCACGTCGCCGGTGAACAGCGATTCCGTTTCCGCACCGTTCGAGAACACGATCTGGTGGTCGTCGAACAGGAAGTGGACATAGGTCACGCTGTCCAGATCCTCGGCAATGTCGATCCCGTCCAGCTGGCACAGCTGCTTGGCGGCGACCAGGACCTCATCTGTGCCGAACATCTTCTGCGCGATGCGCGAACGCACCAGCACCCGGTGCTGCGGCGACACCACCAGATCGGTCGAGGGCAGCCCGTCCCCCAGCGCGCCCGCGCGGATGCGGATCGGGCGCAGCCGCGGGTTCGCGGCCAGCTGCGCGGCACTCAGGCGGCTGCTGCCGATCCAGCGGATCGGTTGCAGCCCGGCGTCGCGGGTGTGCACCAGATCGCCCACCGCCAGCCTGCCGGCCGGGTCCGGGCCGCGGTCGGTCTCGATCAGCGCGTCGGCGCCGAAGCAGACCACCCGCGTGGTCTCATGGGTCAGCGCCTCGCCACCCACCGCCGCGCCGCCGTTCTGGATGGTCAGGGTGAAATCCTGCCCGAAACCGTTGGCAGAGTTGATGTCGTTCAGGACCCCATCCGCCTGGTCAGCGCGCATCCACTGCAGCGGGGTGCGGTAGGGCGGTTCGCCCGCGGCCTCGCGCTGCGCGTTGATGATGGCGAGGTTGTCGTGGTTGTAGTAGCCCGACAGGTCCACGACATCGTTGTTGGCATCGTTGCCGTCGTCATAGGCCGCAGGGTCGATCCCGGCATTGAAATCGGTGATCAGGTCGCCGCTGCCGCCGACGAAGGTATCGAACCCCTCGCCCCCGGTCAGCGTGTCGGCCCCGGCCCCGCCATCCAGCGAATCGTTGCCCTTGCCACCATCCAGCCTGTCGTTGCCCTCATCGCCGAACAGCCGGTCGTCGCCGTCCCCCCCGCGCAGGGTGTCGTCGCCCTTTCCGCCGTGAAGCTGGTCGTTCCCGGCCCCGCCCTCCAGCAGGTCGTTGCCGCCATCGCCCCGCAGCGTGTCGTTGCCGTCGCCGCCATAGAGGCTGTCGTCGCCCTCGCCGCCATGGATCAGGTCGTTGCCGGCATCGCCATACAGCTTGTCGTTGCCCGCCTCGCCATGGATGACGTCGTTGCCCTCGCCGCCCTCGACGGTATCGTCACCGGCGCCGGCATAGATGGTGTCATTGCCGCGCCCGGCGCGGATATGGTCCATGTTGCCGGTATGGCCGGGCAGGATCGCATCGCCGCGATCCACGCGGTCGCCGTCCTTGTCGACATAATTCGCATCGATCCGGTCATTGCCATCGGTGCCGTCGACATAGCCGTCGCGGAACGGCAGGGGGACGCGGTCATTCGAGATTCCGGTAAACGGTCCCTCGTTATAGTAGTCCTTGGGAGACCAGCCGCCGGTGTTGGTCGGCAGCTTCATGCTGACGATCAGATGCTCGGTCAGCGCCTTCTCGCTGCTGCCCGCACCCTGTGCCAGCGGCGGCATGACGAACATGTTGCCGCTGGTATCCTGCACGATGCGGACCGAAGCGGTGATGGTCCGCGTCGAACCGTCATCCAGCCGCTGCACGACCTCGACGTTCGAGACGATGACCGCCGAGTCCGCCTTGAACGTGTAGTCGACCCCGTTCAGCTTGTAGGTCAGATAATCCGACGTGTTGTCGTGGTCGAACTGGACGCCACTACCGCCCCCGACATCATGCAGCGTCAGTTGCATGCTGTTGGCGAACAGCGGATCGCCGCTGGTGCCGAAGCTCTTGCCGCCCAGCACTCCATTTGCATTTTCAGCGGTGTCGTTTCTCTCGTTCGTGTCCATATCCGACAGCTTGCCGAGATAAAGCACGGTATAGGTATTCACAGCCATCTGAAAACTCCTCGGCCCCAAGAACGATGGGCAGAGGTCCTGCGACACGGGCTGACGAGAACAGGCTGCATCGCCCGCCGGAACCGCAGGTCGAGGGACATTCTGGATACAGACTGCAACCGGCGTCAGACGGCGAATCGATGGGACATACCCTTGCCGCCACCATGCCCACGAACAAAAGATACCGTCAATCTGAAAATTAAATCTGGGTTAATCAGAATGATGCGAATGATCTGTTGCTAGACAAACATCCTGAAACCACCGATTGGCGCGGGGATTTCACTTGTGGCAGGATGGCGGGACAGCGGCGGGCGCCGCGCGGATCACAACCGGGGGATGATCATGGCGCAGGTGGAACGGCAGGGGCGGCGCGCGGCGCGGGCAGCATTCGGGATCGCACTGGCGCTGCTGGCGCTGGCACCCGCGGCGCAGGCCCAGACCCGCCCCGAGGATGTGGTGCCCCAGGCCCGGGTGGTGCTGCAAAGCGATCTCGACCTGCCGGGCAACGACCTGTCGATGATCCGCCAGCTGGGGCAGGACGCCTGCGTCGCGGCCTGTCTCGCGACCGACGCCTGCCGTGCCCTGACCTGGAACGCACGGGCGCGGGCCTGTTTCCTCAAAACCGGCGCCGGGGCGGGGGCGCCCTATGTCGGCGCCCATTCCGGGATCGTGACAGAGACCGCGCCCGAGGGGATCACCCTTGCCGCGGCGCGGCTGGCGGCCTCGGGCTGGGTCAGCGACGGCGACCGGCGCGAGCTGGCCGAACAGGCGCGGCGCCTCTCGGTCAACTGGCCGGGCGACGGCAGCGATGCCGCGGGGCTGCGCCAGCACGCGCAGGACGCGACGACGCCCGAGGACCGGGTGCACTGGCTGGGCGCGCTGGCCGCGCTGACCGATGCGGCGCCGGACTGGGCGGCGCTGGCCGCGGCGCTGGACGAGGCCGCGGGCGCCCCCGACGGCCCCCGCGACGACCGGATGCGGCGGCAGGCGGCGCTGGCGGCGCTCAACTCCTGGCTGCGCGACCCCGGCCCCGGCAGCGCGATGCTGCAGCTGTGGTCGCGGCTGGCCGAGGAAAGCGGACGCGGCCGCGACGCACTGGCCGCGATCCGGCAGGCGGCGGCGGCCGAGCCCGGCAACCCCGAGCTTGCCGCCCGTCTGGAAGAGCTCGAGGCCCGCCACGGCTTCCGCGTCGCCGACAGCCGCGCCGACAGCGACGGCCCGGAACCCCGCGTCTGCGTCGGGTTTTCCGAACCCGTGGCCTCGGGCGTGGACATGCGGCCCTTTGTGCAGCTGCCCGACCCGGCGCTGGGGGTCGAGGCGCAGGGGTATGAAATCTGCATCACCGGCGCTCCGCGCGGGCAGGCGCTGCGCTTTGCCCTGCGCGCCGGGCTGCCGGCCGAAAACGGCGACACGCTGCGCCGCACCGTGGAACAGTCGGTCTATGTCCGCGACCGCGCGCCCTTGGTGCGGTTCTCCGGCCGCGCCTATGTGCTGCCCGCGACCGGCGATCAGGGGCTGACCCTGAACACCGTCAACACCGGCGCGGCCGAGCTGGTGCTCTATCGCATGTCGGACCGCAACCTTGTCGCGGCGCTGCGCGACAACCTGTTCGCCGCACCGCTGGAGGACTGGCAGATCGGCCGGTTCGAGGACCGGATCGGCGACGAGATCTGGCGCGGCCGGCTGGACGTGGCCCCGCCCGAGGGCGGTGGCGAGCATCCGCTGAACGCCGAGGTCGCCTCGCGCATCGACCTGCGGCAGGCGGGGCTGACGCTTGCGCCCGGCGTCTATGTGCTGAACGCGACCGTGCCGGGGCAGTCGACCGACCGCAGCCCGCGCGCCACGCAATGGTTCATGATCTCGGATCTGGGGCTCAGCGCGTTTCAGGGCGCGGACGGGCTGACCGTGGCGGTGCGGGGTCTGGGCGACGCGAGCGCACGCGCGGGGGTGGAACTGCAGCTGGTCTCGCGCGGGAACGCGGTGCTGGGCCGGGCGGTGACGGACGGGGACGGGATCGCGCATTTCGACGCCGGGCTGGTGCGCGGCACCGGTGCCTCTGCCCCCGGCATCGTGACCGCGACGGCGAGCGATGGTGAGCGGATCACCGACCTGGCCTTCCTGTCGCTGATCGACCCCGAGTTCGACCTGTCCGACCGCGGGGTCGAGGGCGCGCCCCCTGCCCCGCCGATCGACCTGTTCCTGGCGCTGGACCGCGGCGCCTATCGCGCCGGAGAGGTTGCCCATGCAACGATCCTGGCCCGCGACGGCCGCGCGCAGGCGCTCGACGCCCTGCCGCTGAACGCCCGCGTGATCCGCCCCGATGGTGTCGAACACGCGCGGCTGGTGCCGCAGCCGGCGGGCGCGGGCGGCGCGGTGCTGAATTTCCCGATCCCCGGCAACGCCCCGCGCGGCGCCTGGCGCATCGACCTGCGGGTGGAAGAGGACGGCCCGGCGCTGGCCTCGGCCCGGCTGCTGGTCGAGGATTTCCGCCCCGAGCGCATCGACTTTGACCTGCCCCTGCCCGAGGGCACGCTGCCCGCCGCCGCCCCGGTTCAGGTCGCATTCGACGCGCGCTGGCTGTTCGGCGCGCCCGCGTCCGATCTGCCGGTAGACGGCGAGCTGCGCCTGACCCCCGCCAGCACCCTGCCGGGGTGGGACGGCTATGTGTTCGGTCGTCACGACGATGCCTCGGACCCGGATGTGGTGGCGATGCCCTCGGGGCAGACCGACGCCGCCGGGCATTTCGCCGCCAGCGCCGAGCTGCCGCCCGCCCTGCAGGCCGCCGCCCGCCCGTGGCAGGCGACGCTGGCGATGTCGGTGCGCGAAGGCGCCGGCCGCCCGGTCGAGCGCCGCGTGACCCGCACCGTCGCCCCCGCCCGCACCGCCATCGGCCTGCGCCCCGATTTCGAGGGCGGCAGCGTGGCCGAGGGCTCGGACGCCGGGTTCCGCATCGTCGCGCTGGGGGCCGACCTGCAGCCTGCCGCCGCGACGGTGGACTGGGTGCTGAACCGGGTGCAGACCGATTACCAGTGGTTCGCACTGGACGGCGATTGGAGCTGGGAGCCGGTCACCCGCCGCAGCCGCATCTCCTCGGGCCAACTGGCGCTGATTGCCGACGGCCCCGCGCCGCTGGCGGTGCCGGTGGACTGGGGCAGCTACGAACTGGTGGTGACCGCGGCGGACGGCGCCGAAAGCTCGATCACCTTCGACGCGGGCTGGGGGGCGGCGTCCTCGGGCAGCGATACCCCCGACCGGCTGCGGGTGACGCTGGACCGCCCCGCTTACCGCCCCGGCGACACCGCCACCCTGACGATGGAGGCTGCGGCCGACGGGGTGGCGCTGGTCTCGGTCATGTCGAACCGGCTGATCTCGCTGCAATCGGTGCCGGTCACGGCCGGGCGCAACACGGTCGAGCTGCCGGTGACCGACGACTGGGACGCTGGCGTCTATGTCGCCGCCAGCGCCATAAGGCCGCTGGACGCGCAGGCCGGCCACGCGCCGGTGCGGGCGCTGGGGATCGCCCCGGCCGCCGTCGATCCCGGCGACCGGGTGCTGTCCGCCACGCTGACCGCACCCGAATCCACCGACCCGCGCGGCGCGGCGCAGGTGACGCTGGCGGTCGAGGGCGCGCAGCCGGGGCAGAGCGTCCACGCCACCATCTGGGCCGTCGATCAGGGCATCCTGAACCTGACCGGCTATCAACCGCCCTCGGCCACCGACCATTACTTCGGCCAGCGCCGGCTGGGCGTGGGGCTGCGCGATCTTTACGGGCGGCTGATCCTGCCCTCGGGCGCGGCCGACGGGGCGCTGCGCACGGGTGGCGATGCGGGCGCCGCGCAGACGCAGGCGCCTCCGCCCACGGAAAAGCTGATGGCGTGGTTTTCCGGCCCGCTGACGCTGGACGACCAGGGCCGCGCCACGGTCGAGGTGCCGCTGCCCGATTTCAACGGCGAGGTGCGGGTGATGGCGCTGGCGTGGACGGACACCGCGCTGGGGCAGGCCGACACAACCATGCTGGTGCGCGACCCGGTGGTGATGGTGGCGACCGTCCCCGCCTTCCTCGCCCCCGGCGACCGGGCGCAGGCCGAGCTGCGCCTGACTCACGCCACCGGCCCCGCCGGCACCGTGCGGCTGGCGCTGGAAAACATCGCCGAGGCCGAGGATGCCGTGGCGCTGACCACCGGCATCGCGGCTGAAACCGCGCTAGCCGAGGGCCAGTCCGTGACCCTGCCGCTGTCGCTGTCGGCCCCCGACGAGCAGGGGCTGGCGCAGCTGCGACTGACCGCGGAACTGCCCGACGGCCGCCAGGTCACCAAGGATCTGTCGATCCCGGTCGAGCGGCTGGACCCGCCCGTGACCCGTGCCCTGCGGCTGACGCTGGCGCCGGGGCAGGAACAGGCGCTCGACCTGTCCTCCCTGGGCGATTTCCGCCCCGGCACCGGGCGGCTGATGCTGTCCAGCGGCGCCTTTGCCGCGCTGGACGTGCCGGCGGCGATCGCGCAGCTGTCGAACTGGGCCTACGGGTGCAGCGAACAGCTCGCCTCGGCCGCGATCCCGCTGATCCATGCGCAGAGCTTGGCCCCCGAGGGCGCGCCCCGGCGCACGGGCGACCGTCAAGCGGTGGACAAGGCCATCGCCCAGATCCTCACCCGCCAGACGCCCGAGGGCGGTTTCGGCCTGTGGAGCGCGGACTCCGGCGACCGCTGGCTGGACGCCTATATCGCCGACTTCCTGTCCCGCGCCCGCGAGGCGGGGTTCGCGGTCCCCGACCAGGCGTTCCGCAATGCGCTGGCGGCCCTGCAGAACGGGCTGAACGCCGCCGCCGACCCGCAATATGCCGATGCCGACGAAAACGCGGCCACGGCCTATGCCGCCTATGTGCTGGCGCGCGAACGCGCCGCGGTGGTCAGCGACCTGCGCTATTACGCCGACACCGGGGCCGAGGGGTTCGCCACCCCCATGGCGAGCGCCCAGCTGGGCGCGGCGCTGGCGGCAGTCGGCGACCAGAGCCGCGCGGACATGATGTTCCGCCGGGCGCAGGCGCTCGCCACCGAGGGCAAGGAGCCCAGCACCGGGTTCCGCGGCGATTATGGCACCATCCTGCGCGACCGCGCCGCGATGCTGGCGCTGGCCGCCGAATCCGGCAGCCAGGCGGTGGACCGCGAAGGGACGGTGGCCGCAATCTCGGCCGGACTGGACGCGCGCGGCGGCTGGCTGTCCACGCAAGAGGCCGCGTGGATCGTGCTGGCCGGGCAGGCGCTGTCCACCGGCCCGGGCGCGGGCGGCGGGCTGGCGCTGAACGGCGCGGCGCTGTCGACCCCCACCGCCGATCTGGGCGACGCCGGCGCGGTCCCCGCCACCACGCTGCGCAACGACGGCGCGGCGGCGCTGCCGGTCACGCTCAGCGCCACCGCGGTGCCGGTCGAGCCGTTGCAGGCCGGCGGCACCGCCTTCGCCGTCACCCGCAGCTATTACACCCCGGACGGGGAACCCGCCGACCCCGCGCAGGTCGCGCTGGGAACGCGGCTGGTGGCGGTGATCGAGATCCGGCCGTTCGACGCCGCGGGCGGGCGGCTGATCCTGACCGACCCGCTGCCCGCGGGGTTCGAGATCGACAACCCCAACCTGATCTCGCAGGGCGAACTCACCGGGCTCGACTGGCTGGAACTGACCGACTGGACCGACATGGTCGAGTTCCGGCAGGACCGTTTCGCCGCCGCCGTCACCAGCAATGGCGACCAGCCGATCCGACTGGCCTACCGGCTGCGGGCGGTGACGGCGGGCGAGTTCGCGCATCCGGCGGCGGTGGTCTCGGACATGTATCGCCCGGATCGCCGGGGCTGGACCGACAGTGGCCGCACCTCGATCACGCCCTGACGCGGGTCAGCCGCCGGGGCAGCCGCCGCTGGACCGCCGCATGGGGCGGCGGCTGCTGGCGCTGGCGCTGGCGGCCGGGCTGCTGGCCCATGGCGCCGACCGGGCGCGCGCGGCCTGGGACCGCTGGATCGACGCGACCGAGCTGCCCGCCCTGACCGTCCCGGTCGGGACCGAGGTGCTGGCCCGCGACGGCACCCTGCTGCGCGCCTTTCCGGTTGGAAACGGGCTGTGGCGGCTGGCGCCCCCGCAATCCGGGGTGGACCCGCGTTTCCTGTCGATGCTGGTCGGGTGGGAGGACCGGCGCTTCTACAGCCACGACGGCGTGGACCGCCGCGCGATCCTGCGCGCCGCATGGCAGACGCTGCGGCACGGGCGGGTGGTCTCGGGCGCCTCGACGCTGTCGATGCAGACCGCGCGGCTGCTGGAACGCGGCCCCACCGGCGACTGGCGCGCCAAGCTGCGGCAGGCGCGGGTGGCGCTGGCGCTGGAAC
Source organism: Paracoccus sp. SJTW-4 (assembly GCF_047716885.1). Lineage (NCBI taxonomy): Bacteria > Pseudomonadati > Pseudomonadota > Alphaproteobacteria > Rhodobacterales > Paracoccaceae > Paracoccus > Paracoccus sp. SJTW-4. Next base: position 1,696,168 of record NZ_CP136681.1, read on the forward strand.
GGCGGCTGGGCAAGGAGCGTATCCTCGACCTCTATCTGCGGCTGGCGCCCTATGGCGGCAATACCGAAGGGGTGCGCGCCGCCAGCCTGATGTGGTTCGGCAAGGAACCGCGCCGGCTGACCCCCGCGGAATCGGCGCTGCTGGTGGCGCTGCCGCAGGCGCCGGAATCGCGCCGCCCCGACCTGCCCGCGGCCCGCCCGGCAGCGCTGGCCGCCCGCAACCGGGTCATCGACCGCGCGCAGGCGCTGGGGATCCTCGACGCCGAGGCCGCCGCCACCGCCCGCGCCGCCCCCCTGCCCGACCGCCGCCGCGCCTTTCCGGCCCGCGCCGCGCTGCTGGCCGACCGGCTGCGTCGCGAAAACCCCGGCGCGCCGCGGATCGAGACCACCATCGACGCCCGCCTGCAAGCCGCCGCCGAACGGCTGGCCGCCCGCGCCGTGGCGGGACAGGCGGCGCAGGTCTCGGCCGCGATCCTGCTGGCCGACCACCGCAGCGGCGAGATCCTGGCCGAGGTGGGGGCGGCGCAATTCGCCGACAACGCATCCAGCGGGTTCGTGGACATGACGCGGGCGCTGCGCTCGCCCGGCTCGACGCTGAAGCCGCTGGTCTATGCGCTGGGGATGGACGAGGGGCTGATCCACCCCGAGACGCTGATCGAGGACCGCCCCGCCGCCTTTGGCCGCTGGCAGCCGCAGAACTTCGACAACCGGTTTCGCGGCACGGTGACGGTGCGGCAGGCGCTGGTGGAATCGCTGAACATCCCGGTGGTGCGGCTGGCCGAGGCGCTGGGGCCCGCGCGGATCACGGCCAGCCTGCGGCAGGCGGGGATGGCGCTGTCGCAGCAGGGCGACCAGCCGGGGCTGGCGGTGGTGCTGGGCGGTGCCGGCGTCAGCCTGCGCGACCTGGTGCAGGGCTACGGCGCGCTGGCCCGCGGCGGCCGGGCGCTGCGGCTGCACGACCGGCCGGGGGCGGGGGCCGAGGCTGCAGCGGCGCCGGTGTTCGGGCGGGCGGCGGCGTGGCAGGTGGCCCATGTGCTGGCCGGGATCGCGCCCCCCGGCGGGCGCGCCGCCGGCCGCGTCGCCTACAAGACCGGGACCAGCTACGGGCACCGCGATGCGCTGGCGGTGGGGTTCGACGGCGGTTTCGTCGCCGGCGTCTGGATGGGCCGGCCCGACGGCACCCCGGTGCCGGGCGCCTTTGGCGGTGAATACGCGGCGCCGGTGCTGTTTGATCTGTTCGACGCGCTGGGGCCGCGGGCAGTGCCGCTGCCGCCGCCGCCCCCTTCGGCGCTGACGGTCCCCAACGCAGCGCTGCCGCGGCCGCTGCGCCGCTTTGCCCCCCGCGGCGCCCTGCAGGCCCCCGGTCCCGGCCAGCGCCCCCCCGAGGCGCTGAGCGTGCAGTTCCCCCCCGACGGCGCGGTGGTGGAACTCTCTGGCCCCGCGCTGACCGTGCGCGCCCGCGGCGGCACGCCCCCCTACAGCTGGCTGCTGAACGGGGCGCCGGTCGCGGTCGGGCAGCCGCTGCCGGTGGCCGAGCTGCCCGCCGAGCCGGGTTTTTCCGCGCTGGCCGTCATCGACGCCGAGGGACGATCCGCCCGCGCCGGGTTCCGCGCGCTGCCGCCGGCTGAATGAACCCCGCCCCTGCCCCGGCGTTGGTTCCCGGCGGCGCTGTCGAAAGAGGGTATTTGGACCAGAAAGAAGAAACTGCCGCCCCCGGCCGGGAAATGGGTTAGACTGGGGCGAAGTCGCCTGTCCGCCTGCATCGGAGGCCGTCATGGGGGAATCCCGCACATCGTTTTCATCCACCGGCCCGGCCATCCCGGCCGGCCGCCACGGGCGGTATGTGGCGCGGGTGGGGTTCGAGATTTCCCGGACCGCCGATCCCGCGCTGGAGGTGCGCGAGCGGGAACTGGCAGTCTCGGCCTTTCATGTGCTGCTTGAGTTCGACTGCCCCGGGCGCGAGGCGCGCGGCACCGTGGTGCTGCCGCCGCCGCTGTCCGGCGTCGTGTCCCGGATCATGCGCGAGACGGTCCTGGCGCTGCTGCCCCGGTACCGGGTGCTGGTGCCGGACTGGATCAACCCCCGCTTCATCCCCCTGCGCGAAGGCAGTTTCGGGCTGGACGCCAATATCGCCGCGATCATCGGGGCGCTGCGTGCGGCGGGGCCGGGGGCGGGGCTGGTGGCGCTGTGCCAGTCCGGCGCGCCCTCGCTGGCCGCCGCCGCGGTGATGGCGGCGCAGGGCGATCCGGCCGCCCCGGCGGCGCTGGCGCTGCTGGGCAGCCCGATCGACCCGAGGGCGAACCCGACCAGCCTGTCGCGGCATCTGGCGGGCTCGCGCCCCTATCACCTGCAAAGCCTGGCGATCACCCCGGTGCGCCACGGCTATCCGGGGGTGGGGCGGCTGGTCTATTCTGCCGACACGCAGGAATCGGTCCATGCCACGGCACGATTCCGCCGCGCCTTCATGCCCGGCTGGCTCAGCTGGACGCCGTTTCCCGACATGGGAGAAATCGACCGGCAGGTGCCGCTGTCGGACCTGTGCAGCATCATGGTCGACGTCGATGCGCGGCATTTCCTGGAAAACATCGACGCGGTGTTCCGCCGCCGGGCGCTGGTCACCGGCGGGCTGATCCATGACGGGATCACGGTGGACCCCGGCGCGATCCGCGACTGCGCGCTGCTAACAATCGAAGGGATCGAGGACCGCATCATCGCCCCCGGCCAGACCGCCGCCGCCCATGCGCTGTGCCCCCGGCTGCCCGCCGAGCGCCACCTGGCGCTGCGGATCGAGGGCTGCAACCACCTGGCGCTGTTCGGAGGCGAGGCGTTCCAGACCGGCGTCGCCCCCGCGATCATCGCCTGGCTGGACCGCTGGCTGAGGTAAAGGGGGGACTGCGCCCGTCTTCGCCATTTCCGGCAGTTCCGCGACTTCGCCGGCGCAGATCTCGGCGCATTGGAACAGCTGACAGGCGCCGGTGGCTTCATTGATGCGGTGTCGTTCAGGTGGCAACGTGTATGACATCACCTCCGCCGTTCCCCGACAGGGCAGCGGGTCGCGCGCGGGGCGTCAGGCGAACTTCAGAGTAATGCCGCCATCGACGACCAGCTCGATCCCCGTGATATAGCGCGCCTCGTCCGAAGCCAGGAACAGCGTCGCGTTCGCCACGTCCCAGGCGTCGCCCATGTGCCCCATCGGCACCTGCGCATCGCGCTTGCGCCACATCGCTTCGATGTCGCCGGAGCCATAGTCCTGCGCCAGTGCACCCGAGTTTTCCACCATCGGCGTGCGCATCAGCCCCGGCAGCACCGCATTGATGCGGATGCCGCGGGCAGCATATTCCACCGCGGTGGTGCGGGTCAGGTGGTTCATCGCCGCCTTGGTGGAATAATACCCCGCATAGGCCACCCCCGACCAGCGCAGCGACGCCACCGACGAGATGTTGACGATGGCCCCCCGCCCCTGCTGCAGCATCTGCGGAATGACGTATTTCATTCCCAGGAAGCAGGTCTTGAGGTTGATGTCGAAGGCGCGGTCCCAGTCCTCGACCGACAGCTCGACCACGCCGCCCACCGGGGCGATGCCGATGTTGTTCACCAGGATGTCGATGCTGCCGAACCGGTCCACGCAGGCGTCGCGGACAGCTGCCACCTGATCCGAGCTGGTGGCGTCGGCAACATGGGCCACCGCGGTGCCACCCTCGGCCGCGATCAGCGCGGCGGTTTCCTCGGCCGCGGCGGGGTCGCGGTCCACGCACATCACCCGCGCGCCCTGCCGCGCCAGGGTCACGGCGATGGCCTTGCCATTGCCCCAGCCCGGCCCGATCGACCCCGCGCCCATCACCAGCGCGGTCCTGTCCTGCACACGTCCGTTCATCGCGGCCTTCCCTTCGTATTTCAGCATCATCTGCCCAGCATCATGTCGGGCAGGAAGGTGGTGATCTGCGGAAAGGCGAACAGCAGCGTGACGGTGACCATCTCCATCAGGACGAACCACATGGCACCGCGGAACACCTGCGTCAGCGGGGTCTGGCGGTCAATCCCGGCGATGACGAAGCAGTTCAGCCCCACTGGCGGCGTCATCAGCCCGATCTCGCACATCTTGACGCAGAGGATGCCGAACCAGATCGGATCGAACCCCAGGTGCTGCACGGTCGGGAACATGATCGGCAGGGTGATGACCATCATCGAGAACGCGTCGAGGAACATCCCCAGCGGGATATAGGCCAGCAGCAGCAGCGCCACGACCGCATGCGGCGGGATGCCGGATTCGCCGATGGCCCCGGCAATCTGCTGGGGCAGCTGCACCAGCGTCAGGAAATAGCTGAAGATGCCCGCACCCAGCATGGTGAACAGGATCATCACCGTGGTGGTGATGGTCGAGCGAAAGCTTTCCACGATGGCCGGCATCACCCCCAGCCGCAGTTCTGCCAGCAGCATAAGCAGCGCGGCGACCGCGCCCACGGCGGCGGCCTCGGTCGGCGTCATCAGCCCCAGGTAGATGCCGCCCAGCACCACCAGGAACAGCACCACCACCTGCCAGGCGCGGGTGGTGGCCGACAGCCGCTCGGCCCAGCCGGACCGCGGCGCCAGCGTGGCGCGCGGCATCATCCGCCCGGCGATCACCCGGATCCCCAGCATGAACACGATGGTGGTCAGGATGCCGGGCACGAAACCCGCGACCAGCATCTTGCCGGCGGACACCTCGGTCAGGGCGGCGTAAAAGATCAGCAGCACGCTGGGCGGGATCAGCACCCCCAGCACGCCCCCCGCGGCGACGCTGCCCGCAGCCAGCGCCGGATCATAGCCCGCGCGCCGCATTTCCGGCAGCGCGACCGAGCCCACGGTGGCCGCCGTCGCCACCGACGACCCCGAGGTCGCCGCGAAACCGGCGCTGGTCAGGATCCCGGCCATGGCCAGCCCGCCCGGCATGTGCCCGACCCATCTGTTCGCGACCTCGAACAGCCGCCGCCCGATCTGGGCATGATGGGCGAAGGCCCCCATCAGGATGAACAGCGGAATGACCGTCAGGGTCGAGGTCGCGGTGGTCGAGTAGCTGAAGGATTTCAGCCGGTTCAGCAGGAACGCCAGGTTCTCGACCATGACGATTCCGGCCGCGCCGGACAGGGCCAGCGCCGCGAACACCGGGGTGCCCAGGGCCAGCAGGACGAAGATCAGCGCAACGGCGACCGAGGCCGCAATAATCGGGTCCATGGGTGCCTCAGTATTCTGCGGGGGCGGGATGGGATTCGGGCAGATCGCGGTCGGTCGCGACCAGCACCGCCTTGACTACGGCCTGAACCGCAGCGAACCACAGCCCGGCGGCCAGCGCGATCTTGGTCCACCAGATCGGGATCTGCACGACGCCCCACCGGAACTCCCGGATCGAAAAGGAATAGGCGGCCTCTTGCGTCGAGGGCCAGGCCAGCAGCAGGAACACCAGCGCCGCGCACAGCCACGCCAGCCCCCCGGCCAGCCGCCGCGGCCGCGGCGCCAGCCGGTCGGTCAGCATCGTCACGCGGATATGGGCGTCGTCGCGCAGGGTCCAGCCCAGCCCGAGGAACACGACCATGACCATGCTCAGCTCGGACATCTCGAACAGGCCCGGCACGCTTTGGCCATAGATGGCGCGGGCGGCGACATCCGCCGTGACCCCGAACATCAGGATGGCCATGAAGACCATGGCGACCCAGCCCAGCACGTCTGAAACACGGCGGACGGTGGCATTGAGGATATCCATCTCGTCTCCTTTGCGGTTGCAGGGCGGCGGCCCCGGTCAGGGCCGCCGCCGCTATCCGCGCTCAGGCGCCCGCGGCGATTTCGGAGGGGCGCAGCATCTTGCCGTTCGGATCGTGCTTCGCGATCGCCTCGTCGATCAGGCGCTGCATCTCGGCCCCGTCGATGCCCGCGGGGGTGGCAACCTCGTCGATCCAGGCCTGAACCTCGGCCGGCTGGACCTTGGCGCGGGCGGCCGCCAGCTCTTCTTCCGGGAAGGTGGCGAACTGCACGCCCTCGGCCTTGGCGGTTTCCACGTATTTCGCCAACGCGTCGTTATAGAGCTCGGCGAACTTGCCGGCGTAAAGCTCGTCGGCCAGATCGGCCATGACGTTGCGCACGTCCTCGGACAGCCCGTCATGGACGCGCTTGTTCATCACCACCGCCGCGGGGCCATGCGGCCCGTCGCCGATGTCGTAGAAATGCGGCGCGACCTCGTGCAGCTTATAGGCGACCGCCGTGATGAAGTCGAAGCCGTAGACCCCGTCCAGCACGCCGCGTTCCAGCGACTGATAGACCTCGGGGGCGGTCATCGGCACCGGGATGCCGCCCAGCCGCTCGATCACGTCGGTGGCGACGCCGTAGCCGCGGATGCGCTTGCCCTTGATCTGTTCCAGCGAGGTGATCGGCTCGCGCATGACCAGCGGCGCATAGTTCCAGGTCGTCCAGTACAGCATGTGCGAGCGGTGGCGCTGTTCCCATTCATCGCGCAGCGGCTGGAACTGTTCGTAGACATCGCGGCACACCAGCTGCAGCGCGTCGGAACGGTTCATGCGGAAATACCATTCCAGCCCGCGGGTCACCGGCACCTCGGCCTGGTAATAGCCGGGCGAGATCAGGGTGATTTCCGAGGTGCCGTCGCGGACCGCGGCCAGATGCTCGCCCACCTTGTTGAGGCTGCCTGACCAGTAGCTGCGGATCGAGACCTCGCCGTTGGTGCGCTTTTCCAGCTCTTCCAGGAACCAGCGGTCGATCCACGACGGCCCGGCGGTTTCCGACACATAGCTGTCGAACTTCAGCGAGGTGGCGGCGAATGCCGGACGCCCGCGCGACATAAGCAGCCCGCTGGCGGCAAGACCGGCACCGGCGGCGATGAATTCGCGACGTTTCATGTGGTTTCCTCCCTTTCGATTACATGGTCCCCGGGCGCTTACCGCCCCGGGGCAAGCTGCTGGCGCAGCTCGGTCTTGAGCACCTTGCCGTAGCTGTTCTTGGGCAGGGCGTCGGTGAAGACATAGCGCTTGGGGCGCTTGAAGGCGGCGATATGGCTGCGGCACCAGCCGTCCAGCGTCGGCTGGTCGCAGGCCGTGCCCGGCGCGGCCACGATAAAGGCCACGACGGTTTCGCCCCATTCGGGGTCCGGGGTGCCGATCACCGACACCTCGTGGACCGAGGGGTGCAGCAGCAGCGCCTCTTCGACCTCGCGCGGATAGATGTTGGTCCCGCCCGAGATGATCACGTCCTTGGAGCGGTCGGTCAGCGTCAGGAACCCGTCCGCATCCAGCCGCCCCAGGTCGCCGGTGCGCAGCCAGCCGTCGACGATGGTTTCCGCGGTGGCTTCGGGGCGGTTCCAGTAGCCCAGCATGACGGTGGCGCCGCGGACGGCGATCTCTCCGGTTTCGCCCGCGGGCAGGGGCGCGCCGTCGTCGCCAAGGATCCTGACCTCGACGGGGGCCTGCGCGAAACCCACGGAATCGCGGCGGGCGCGCCAGTCGGGGTGGCTGTCATCGGCCACCAGATCGCGCGGCAGCGCGGTGATGGTCATCGGCGTCTCGCCCTGCCCGTAGATCTGGACGAAGCGCGGGCCGAACTGGGCCAGCGCCTCGTCGATGTCGGCGCCGTACATCGGGCCGCCGCCATAAACGATGGTGCGTATCCCCTCGCCCCGATAGCCCGAGCCCTTGGCCGCCGTCACCAGCCGCTTGATCATCGTCGGCGCCGCAAAGAAGCACAGCCCGCCCAGCTCGCCGGCCAGCGCGATGATCTCTGCCGGATCGAAGCCGCCCGAAGCCGGGATCACATGCGCCGCGCCCGCCCGGATGAAGGGCAGCGCGTAAAGCCCGGCGCCATGCGACATGGGCGCCGCGTAAAGACTGTGGTCGCCGGGGGCGATGTGGTCCACGTCCATCGTATAGGCCATCGCCATCGCCAGCAGGTTGCCGTGGGACAGCATTACCCCCTTGGGCCGGCCGGTGGTCCCCGAGGTGTAGAACAGCCACGCGACCGCCCCCGCCTCCAGCGCCGGCGGGGCGGACAGGTCGTCCCCCGGTGCCGCCGCGTGGCGATAGAGCTCCGAGTCGATGGCGATTTCCTCGCAACCCGCGGGCAGCAGGCCAGCGCCGTTCATCTCGCCCGCACGGGTCAGCACCAGCCGCGCGCCGCAATCCTCGATGATCCAGGCGGCCTCGCGCGGGTGCAGCTTGTAGTTGATCGGCACCACCGTGGCGCCAAGCCACCAGCAGGCGTGGATGATTTCCAGATACTCCGGGCAGTTCGCCGCGAACAGCGCCACCCGGTCGCCCGCACCCACGCCGCGCGCGCCCAGCTGCCGCGACAGCGCCTGCGCGCGGCGCGCCAGCGTGGCATAGTCGCAGACCAGCGTCGGGCCCAGCTTGACGGCGGCGGCCCGGGGGCGCGCCCGCGCGGTCTGGTAAAGCCAGTGCGCGATGTTCATCAGGCGCGATCCGCCGCAAGGACCGAGGCGAAGTTGGCCACCGCCGCGCCGCCCATGTTGAACACCAGCCCGTGTTCCGCGCCCTTGCGCTGCATGTCGCCCGCCTGCCCGGTCAGCTGGCGGAAGGCCAGCGCATGCATGGATACGCCGGTGGCGCCGACCGGGTGGCCCTTGGCCTTGAGCCCGCCCGACAGGTTCACCGGGGTGCGGCCGTCCGCGAACACGATGCCTTCGTCCAGCGCCCGTGCGCCCTGACCGGCAGGGGCCAGGCCCATCGCCTCATAGATCAGCAGCTCGGCGATGGTGAAGCAGTCGTGGACCTCGGCGAAATCCAGATCGGAAACGGTGATCCCGGCCTCGGCATAGGCCGCCGAAATGGCCCGGCGCGGGCCGTCGAAGGACAGGAAGTCGCGCTTGGACATCGGCATGATGTCGCTGACATGGGCGGTGCCGGCAAAGCGCACCCGCCGCGAGGCATCCGCGGCGGCGCGGGCCGATTGCAGCACGATGGCCGCGGCGCCGTCGGTGATCAGCGAACAATCGGTCAGCCGCAGCGGCGGCGCGATCTCGGGGTTGCGCTCGGACACGGTCGCGCAATCCTCGACGCTCATCGGGCGGTGCATCTGGGCCAGCGGGTTCGCCATGGCGTTGCCGTGGTTCTTGGACGCGATCCGCGCCATCGCCGGCAGCGGGTCGCCGTAGCGGTCGCGATACTGCTGCGCGGCGATGCCGAACAGCTGCGGAAAGCTCAGCGCGGCTTCGGCCGGGTCGTTCTGATAGCTGGCGCCGGCCAGCGCCCGCGTCACGTCCTCGGTCGAGTTCGAGGTCATCTTTTCCGCGCCCACCACCAGCACGGTGTCGGCCTTGCCGGCAAGGATTGCGTTCATCCCCGCAAAGATCGCCGCCGCCCCCGAGGCGCAGGCGTTTTCACAGCGCGTCGCCGGCTTGTAGCGCAGCCCCGGATCAGCCTGATGCACCAGCGAGGACGCGAACCCGTCCGGCACCAGCCCGGAATTGAAATGCCCCAGGAACACGGCATCGACATCGGCCCCGCCCACGCCCGCATCCGCCATCGCCTCGCGCGCGGCATCGACGATCAGGGTTTCCAGATTGTCGGCCAGCCGGCCAAAGCGCGTATGCCCGCTGCCGGTGATAAAGATGTTCTGCGTCATGCTGTCCGCTCCTCCATGGGGGGCGATCATGCCGCTGGCGGGGGGCTGCATCTATTCGTAGTACTACCTAGTGGACTACGTAGCGGGGCCAGAGCCATGTCGTATATCGAGCAAGCCTTTCTCGCCGCCCCGGTGGCGCTGCTGCTGACCAGCCACCGCGTGATGGTCGAGTTCAACGACGCCTTCATGGCAATGTTCGGCTATGGGCGCGAGGCGATGCAGGACCGCTCGGTGCGGATGCTCTATCCCACGATCAGCGATTACGAGGCGATCGGCGCGCGGGCCGAGGCCTGGCTGCGCAGCCACGCCGACCACGAGGACCAGCGCTTCATGCAGCGGCGCGACGGGGAAATCTTCATGGTCCACGCCCATGGCCGGACCCTGACCCCGCATGACCCGTTCGCGCTGATCGCCTGGGTGTTCGTGGAATCCGCAGGCGCCCGCAGCCGGGTGGACCGCCTGACCCAGCGCGAGCGCGAGATCGCCAACCACATCGTGAACGGGCGCAGCTGCAAGGAAATCGGGCAGCTGCTGGGCATTTCCCACCGCACGGTCGAGGCCCACCGCGCCGCCGTCATGCGCAAGGTCAACGCCCGCAACACCGCCGATCTGGTGTCCAAGGTGACGCTCAGCTGAACCGGGACGCGGCGGCAGCGTTGGGAAAATCCGTGCCGGGCGCGCGGACAAGGTTCCCGTGCCGCCCGCGCTGCCCCATACTGACCCGGACCACCGGACCCGACGGAGGAATACCCATGCGCAGGATCACCGCAATCGCGCTTGCCGTGCTGACGGGGCTGGCCGCCCCCGCGGCGGCGCGCGACATCGTGCTGTCATCCAAGATCGACACCGAGGGCGCGCTGCTTGGCAACGTCATCCTGCTGGCGCTGCAGAATGCGGGGCTGCCGGTCGAAAACCGCCTGCAGCTGGGCGGCACCCCCATCGTGCGCGACGCGATCCTGTCGGGGCAGATCGACCTTTACCCCGAATATACCGGCAACGCCGCCTTCTTCCACAACGAGGCCGACAGCCCGGTGTGGAAGGACGCGGCGCAGTCGCGCGCCCGCGCGGCAGAACTGGACGCACCGCAGGGCATCGTCTGGCTGGAGGCCGCGCCCGCCAACAACACCTGGGCCATCGCGCTGCGCCGCGACCTGGCCGAGGCCGAGGGGCTGGCCAGCATGTCCGATTTCGGCCGCCATGTGGCGGGGGGCGGCGCGGTCAAGCTGGCGGCCTCGACGGAATTCGTGACCTCGCCCGCGGCGCTGCCGGCGTTCCAGTCGGCCTACGGCTTCACGCTGGCGCCCGAACAGCTGGTCCAGCTGGCCGGCGGCGACACGGCCGCGACCATCGCGGCGGCGGCGCAGCAGACCTCGGGGGTGAATGCGGCGATGGTCTATGGCACCGACGGCGGCATCGAGCCGGCGGGGCTGGTGGTGATGGAGGACGACAAGTCCGTGCAGCCCTATTATCAGCCCGCGCCGCTGGTGCGCGCCGAGGTGTTGCAGGAATATCCGCAGATCCCCGAGGTACTGGACCCGATCTTCCGGCAGCTCGACCTGGAAACGCTGCAGGAGCTCAACGCCCGCATCCAGGTGGGGGGCGAGCCGGCGGGGGCCGTGGCGCAGGACTGGCTGACCCGGCAGGGGCTGATCGAGTGACGGCGTTTCGGTGAGCGCGGCCCCTCGGATCAGCCGGCAGGGGTTGCTGTTCGCCCTGATCGGGCTGGCGGGGCTGGCGCTGCCGCTGGTGCAGCTGCGCCCCAACCGCATCGTGCCGGGAGAGCCGCTGTCGCTGCCCGCGGCGCTGGGGTGGCCGGGCTGGGCGCTGGCCGTGCTGCTGGGGGCTGCGCTGCTGGCACTGCTGCCCGCGCGGCTGCCGGCACGGGCGGGGCTGGCGCTGGGGCTGACGGGCGCGCTGCTTTCGGTACTGGCGCTCGGCTGGGCCGCAACTGCGCTGATCGCCCCCGAGGCGCCGCTGGCGCGGGTGTCGCCTGCCGCCGGGTTCTGGCTGCTGCTGCTGGCGTTTGCGCTGGCCGCCGCCGATGCGCTGGCGCGGCTGGCGCCGCCCTTAGCGTGGCGCTGGGGCCTGCTGCTGGGCACGGTGCTGGCGGGGGCGGCGGTGCTGTCCTCGGGCGTGCTGGGCGACATCTCGGTGATGCGGGAATACCAGTCGCGGCAGGACGTGTTCTGGCGCGAGGCCGGGCGGCATCTGCTGCTGGCCTTCGGCTCACTGGGGCTGGCGCTGGCGGCGGGGCTGCCGCTTGGGGTGCTGGTCCATCAGGTGCCGCGGCTGCGCGGCGCAGTGCTGGGGGCGCTGAACGCAGTGCAGACTGTGCCCTCGCTGGCGATGTTCGGCATCATGATACCGCTGTTCGGCTGGATCGCCGCGACGGTGCCGGGCGCAGCGGCGGCGGGTGTGGCGGGCATCGGCGCCTTTCCGGCGCTGGTGGCGCTGTTTCTGTATTCGCTGCTGCCGGTGGTGTCGAACATGGCGGTGGGGCTGGCCTCGGTCCCCGCGCCCGTGGCCGAGGCCGCCGCCGGGCTGGGCATGACCCGCGCGCAGCGCCTGTGGCGGGTGGAGCTGCCGCTGGCACTGCCGGTGCTGCTGGCGGCGGTGCGCATCGTGCTGGTGCAGAACATCGGGCTGACGGTGATCGCCGGGCTGATCGGCGGCGGCGGCTTTGGCGCCTTCGTGTTTCAGGGGCTGAACCAGACCGCCATGGACCTGGTGCTGCTGGGGGCGCTGCCGACCATCGCGCTGGCGCTGGTCGCCGGCGTCGCGCTGGGGCTGCTGACCGCGCAGGCCGGTGGCGCACCATTGGAAAGGACCGCCCCCGCATGATCGAGATCAAGCATCTGACCCGCCGCTATGGCCCCCGCGCCGTCGTCGACGACGTGTCCCTGACCGTCCAGCAGGGCGAGATCGTGGCGCTGGTCGGCACCTCGGGCTCGGGCAAGACCACGCTTTTGCGGATGATCAACCGGCTGGTGGAGCCGAGCTCCGGCCGGGTGCGCATCGGCGGCACCGACACCGCCACCCTGCCGCCCCACCAGCTGCGGCGGCGGATCGGCTATGCGATCCAGGGCCACGGGCTGTTCCCCCACCGCAGCGTCGCGCAGAACATCGCCACCGTGCCGCGGCTGCTGGGCTGGGACCGCGCCCGCATCGACGCGCGGGTGGACGAGTTGCTGGACCTGTTCCAGCTGCCGCCCGAGGAGTTCCGCGACCGCCGCCCGCAGGAGCTGTCGGGCGGCCAGCAGCAGCGTGTCGGCGTCGCCCGCGCCTTGGCCGCCCGCCCGGAGCTGTTGCTGATGGATGAGCCCTTCGGCGCGCTCGACCCGGTGATCCGGGCGCAGGCGCAGCAGGACCTGCGCCGCATCCAGCGCGAGCTGGGCACCACGCTGCTGCTGGTCACCCACGACATGACCGAGGCGATGTTCCTTGCCCACCGCATCGCGGTGATGGACGACGGCAGGCTGCTGCAATGCGCCCCCGCGCGTGACATCCTGACCCGCCCCGCATCCCCGCTGGTGCAGGCGCTGGCGGGGGAACAGGCACGGCCGTTCCACCTGCTGTCGCTGTCGCAGGTCGCCGATCTCGCGCAGCCCGGCAGCGCCGAGGGGCCGCCGCTCGCGCCCGAGACATCCCTGCGCGACGCGCTGGCGCAATGCCTGTGGAGCGGGCGCGACGCCCTGCCCGTCGCTGGCGGCGGGGTGGTGACGCTGACGGCGCTGCGGCAGGCGGCGTCCGGGGAAACAGGCCGAACCGGCGCCGAAACATCGGTCAAGGCAGGCGTCCCTTCCCCGCCCGCACCGCCGCCGGCGCCGCAATGATCGGCCGCGCTGCACTGGCCGCGGCGGCACTGCTGCTGGCGGCATTCCTGATCTCGCCCGACAGCTTCGCGTCGCTGCTCGAGCCGCTGACCCGGCGCGGGGCGCCCGCGGTCTATACCCAGACCAGCCTGTGGTCGCTGACCGTGTCGCATCTGGCGCTGGTGGCGGGGGCGATTGCGGCCTCGGCGGTGATCGCGGTCGGGCTGGGGGTGCTGGTCACCCGCGATTCCGGGCGCGATTTCCTGCCGCTGGCGCGGATGGTGACCGCGGTCGGGCAGACGTTTCCGCCGGTGGCGGTGCTGGCGCTGGCGGTGCCGGTGCTGGGGTTCGGCGACTGGCCGACGCTGCTGGCGCTGTTTCTTTACGGGCTGCTGCCGATCTTTGAAAACACCCTTGCCGGGCTGACCACCCTGCCGCCGCAGGTGGTCGAGGCCGCGCGCGGCATGGGCATGACGCCCGCACAACGGCTGTGGCGGGTCGAGCTGCCGCTGGCGCTGCCGGTGATCCTTTCGGGCGTGCGGCTGTCGGCGGTGATCGCGCTGTCCACCGCCGCCATCGGTTCCACCGTCGCCGCGCATACGCTGGGCGAGGTGATCATCGCCGGGCTGCTGTCCTCGAACGCAGCCTTTGTGGTGCAGGGCGGCGCGGTGATCGCGACGCTGGCGCTGCTGATCGACGCCGGCTTCCGCGCCGCCGAAAGCGCCGCCCGCAGCCGTGCCGGCTTCTAGGCCCGGCGCTTGCGGCGCGAGGCGAAGGGGCCGAAGGGGATTTCCGGCGGTGCGAAACTGTCGGGCGTGGCGCGTTCCCAGCGGTCGTACCAATCCTCGAGCCCCGGGATTTCCTCATCGGCCAACAGGAATCCGCGCGGCAGATAGGGATAGACCTCGTTGCCGTCGCGAAACCCGGTCGCTTGCCGGAACATGAAGTGATAGGGCATGAATTCGCTGGGATCGGCCAGCCCCGCCGCGCCCGCAATTTCCCCCAGCGCGTGCATGGTGTTGCGGTGGAACCGCGCCACCCGGTCGCTCTTGTCGCCCACGTCCACTGCGCGCTGGCGCACCGGGTCCTGCGTGGCGATGCCGACCGGGCATTTGTTGGTGTGGCAGGCCTGCGCCTGGATGCAGCCGATCGCGAACATGAAGCCGCGGCCGGAATTGCACCAGTCGGCGCCCAGCGCCAGCGCCCGGGCGATGTCATAGGCCGAGATGATCTTGCCCGCAGCGCCCAGCCGGATCTCATCCCGCAGCCCCGCGCCGCGCAGCGCGTTATGCACGAAGGTCAGCCCCTCGAGCATCGGCATCCCGACGCGGTTGGCGAACTCGACCGGGGCGGCGCCGGTGCCGCCCTCGGCCCCGTCGATCACGATGAAATCCGGCAGGATTCCGGTCTTGAGCATCGCCTTGATCATGCTGAGAAACTCGCGCCGGTGCCCGATGCACAGCTTGAAGCCGACCGGCTTGCCCTGCGACAGCGCGCGCAGCTCGCCCACGAACTCCATCAGCCCGACGGGGGTGGAAAACGTGCTGTGCGCGGGCGGAGAGATGCAGTCGATCCCCATGGGGATGCCGCGCGCCTCGGCGATCTCGGCCGAGATCTTGGACGCGGGCAGCATCCCGCCGTGGCCGGGCTTGGCGCCCTGGCTCAGCTTGATCTCGATCATCCTGATCTGCGGGTCGGCGGAGAGTTCCGCAAAACGCTCGCGCGAGAAGCTGCCGTCCGGGTTGCGGCAGCCGAAATACCCCGAGGCGATCTGGAAGATCAGGTCGCCGCCGCCCTGCCGGTGATAGCGGCTGATCCCGCCCTCGCCGGTGTCATGGGCAAAGCCGCCCTTCCGCGCGCCCTTGTTCAGCGCCAGGATGGCATTGCCCGACAGCGCGCCGAAGCTCATCGCCGAGATGTTGTACAGGCTGGCGCTGTAGGGCTGGCGGCAGGCGCTGCCGCCGATGGTCACCCGGAAATCGGAATCGGCGTTGTGCACGGGGGTGGCCGAGTGGGTCAGCCAGGAATAGCCCGAGCCATAGACGTTCTCGATGGTGCCGAAGGGGCGCTTGTCCTCGACCCCCTTGGCGCGCTGATAGACCAGCGCCCGGGCCTGCCGGCTGAAGGGCAGCTCGTCCTGGTCGCCCTCGAACATGTATTGCCGGATCTCGGGGCGGAAGTTTTCCGCCAGAAAGCGGATATGGCCGATCACCGGATAGTTGCGCAGGATGGCGTGGCGTGTCTGGATCAGGTCGCGCACCCCCAGCGCCGCCAGCGGCAGGAACAGCGCCGCCGCCAGCCACAGCCAGGGGCTGAACAGCACCGCCCCCGCCAGTGCCAGCAGCGCCGCCAGCAAGATCAGCGCAAAGATCGTATAGCGTTCGTAATTCCGTATCATGCCGCGAATCCGCCCCACTCCCCGGCCGGCCGTCGGCCCGCCCGCGGGGACTTTGGTCCCCGGCCCCGAGGGTTGCAAGGCCGGCCATGCCCGCCTGCCCCCGCTGCGGCCCACGGCGTGAAATAAGAAATATCGTCGCCCTGCCGGCGGGTTGCGGGGACGGTTTCACCGACGCGCCGCAGACCGGGGGACGGGCGGTCGCGCCAGCCTGCCGCGGCCGGGAAAGCTGCGACGGGCCGCGGCGGGCGCGGGCAGCCCCCGGCTCTGGCCGGGGGGCATCCGCTACCCTAGATCGCCGGAAACGGCGCAGAGGCAAGCCCCGCGCCGCGCATTGCGCATGAACGGCAAGGAGGCCCCGATGACCCGCATCGTTTTCGCCACGCTGGCGGCTGTTGCACTGGGCGGCATGGCAGGCGCCGCAAGCGCCGGGCCGCTGCTGACCCCTTCGGCGCTGGCCGCCCAGACGGAAGAGCAGCCGATCATCCTCGACATCCGCGACACCGGCTATGAGGACGGCCATGTGCCGGGGGCGATCTGGACCCCCTACGCGACGTTCCGCGGCCCCTCGGACAACCCCGGCGCGGTGCCGGACGTGGCCAAGCTGGAAGCGGCGTTCGAGCAGTTCGGGCTGGAACAGGACCAGCCCATCGTGATCGTCCCCGAAGGCCGCAGCGACACCGATTTCGGCGCCGCCGCCCGCGTCTACTGGACCCTGAAATCCACCGGCTTCACCGATCTGGCGATCCTGAACGGCGGCACGCAGGCGTGGTCGGCCGCGGGCTTCCCGGTCGAGACCACGACCAACAACCTGCTGGCCTCGGATCTCGATCTGAGCTTTTCGGACCGCTGGCTCGCCTCGGCCGAAACGGTGGCGGCGACCGTCGCGGGCAGCCATGAGGCGGTGCTGGTCGATGCCCGCCCCGAGGATTTCTTTACCGGGCGCAGCAAGCACGACCTGGCCGTCAAGCCCGGCACCCTGCCCGGCGCCCGCAACCTGCCGCATGGGCGGTTCTTTCAGGCCGGCAGCCCGGTGATCGCGCCAGACCTGGACGCAGGGCCGCTGCGGCAGGCGCTGGGGCTGGACGCCGCGCCGGGGCGCGAGGTCGTGGCCTTCTGCAACACCGGCCACTGGGCGGCGACCGAATGGTTCGCGCTGTCGGAACTGGCCGGGATCGAGGACGTGAAGCTTTACCCCGGCTCGATGGTGGAATGGTCGCAGGCGAAGCAGCCGATGGAGAACACCCCCACGCTGCTGAGCAACCTGACCCGCCAGATCTTCGGGGACTGAGATGAGCAGCACCGTCGCAATTCCTGCAACCGAGGCAAGGCGCCGGCTGGGCGCCCTGCCGCTGACCCTGCTGCTGCTGGCCGGGCTGGCCGGAACCGCGCTGTTCGCGGGCGCCCGCTTCGGACTGATGCTGGCGCTGGGGCTGGGCTTCGGCCTTGTGCTCGAAGGGCTGCGCTTCGGCTTTGCCGGGCCGTGGCGCGCGATGATCGAGCGCCGCGACCCCGGCGGCATTCTGGCGCAACTGCTGTCCATCGCGCTGGTGGCGGCGGTGGCGCTGCCGCTGCTGGCGACCTATCCCGACGAGCTGGTCGGCGCGCAGGGCCGGATCGGCTGGGCGATGGTCGGCGGCGCCTTCGTCTTTGGCGCGGCAATGCAGATCGTGCTGGGCTGCGGATCGGGGACGCTGGTGAACGCGGGCTCGGGCAATGCCGTGGCGCTGGTGGCGCTGCCGCTGTTCTGCGTGGGCAGCCTGCTCGGCAGCATCCACCTGAACTGGTGGACGGACCTGGGCGCGCTGCCGCCCCTGGTGCTGTCGGGCGGCGCCGGGCTGGGGCTGACGCTGGTTGCGCTAGCGGCGGTGGCGGTGCTGGTGATGGCGCTTGCCGCGCCCGGCACGCGGCGCATCCAGCGCCACCACCTGATCGCGGCGGTGCTGCTGGCGGGGCTGGCCATCGGCAACCTGGTGGTGGCGGGCCAGCCCTGGGGCGTGGTCTACGGGCTGGGGCTATGGGCGGCCAAGGGCGCTACGGCGCTGGGGGCGGACCTGTCGGGTTCCGGCTTCTGGGCGACGCCGGTCAATGCCGCGACGCTCAAGGGCAGCATCCTGACCGATTATACCTCGCTGACCAATATCGGGATGATCCTCGGCGCGGCATGGATCGCCAGCCGCCGTGCCGGCTCGCTGGACCAGCCCGCCCCGCGGCTACCCTTGCGCGGCTGGGTGGCGGCGGCGCTGTCGGGGCTTGTGCTGGGCTATTCCTCGCGCCTCGCCTTCGGCTGCAACGTGGGCGCGCTGTATTCCGGCATCGCCACCGGCAGCCTGCACGGCTGGGTGTGGTTCGCGGCAGCGTTTGCCGGCTCGGCCCTTGGGCTGCGGCTACGGCCCTGGGCCGGGATGGAGGGCAAGCGATGACCCGCCGCCACATCATGTTCGCCGCCTGCGGGCTGCTGGCCGCGATGCTGGCGCTGGACCTGCGCACCTCGCCCCCCAACCCCTACAACGCGCCGGCGATGCTGGCGCTGGGGTCCGGTGCTGCGCCGGTGGGCGGGTTCTGCGGCGCGCCGGCAGGGACGCCCGGATCGTAGCCCCGACGGCCCGGCGTCAGGGCTGCTCGATCCCCAGCCGCGCGATCATCAGGTCGCGCTGGTGCAGGGCACGGCGGGCGGTATCGGGGCTGGCGGCAGCGCAGGCGTTGACCAGACATTCCACCGCCACGATGAAACCACCGATGCTGTTCGACAGAAAGCTGGTCTCATGGGGGACCAGCAGCGCCGCCCGCGCCCCGGTCGCCAGTTTCGAATTGGCGCGGTCGGTCAGCACGACAGTCGCCAGCCCCATCCGCCGCGCCTCGGCCGCCACCGCCACCACCTGCGCCGAATAGGGCGCGCAGCTGGTCGAGATCAGCAGCCCATCCGGCCCCAGCAGCGCCAGCCCCTCGGCCACGCCCAGCCCGCTGCTATCCAGCAGCGACACGTCCGAGCGGATCATCCGCAGCCCGTAGACCAGGAACGAGGCCACCGCGTGGAACTGGCGGATGCCGTGCACGGCAATGCGGGGGGCGGACACGATCAGACCGACCGCCGCGGCCAGCGCCGGCTCGTCCAGCGTGTCGGCGAAGCGGCCGATGTTGTCCTGGTTTTCCCGGCAGAGCCGCACGGCGCCCGCAGCCAGCGAGCCGCCGCCTTCAAGTGCCGCCCGGGCGCGCTGCG
Source organism: Paracoccus sp. SJTW-4 (assembly GCF_047716885.1). Lineage (NCBI taxonomy): Bacteria > Pseudomonadati > Pseudomonadota > Alphaproteobacteria > Rhodobacterales > Paracoccaceae > Paracoccus > Paracoccus sp. SJTW-4. Next base: position 1,715,212 of record NZ_CP136681.1, read on the forward strand.
AATAGAACGCCCCCGTGCCCTGCAGCGACGTCGACAGCAGCACCTGTTGCAGCGCCGGAAACCCCGGATAGCCCAGCGAGCGCGCCAGCCGGGTCAGCGTCGAGGGGCTGACCGACAGCCGTTCCGCCAGCCGGGTGATCGACAGCAGCGCCGGATCGCCGGCCAGATCCAGCATCCCCGCCAGCGTCGCCCGCGCCCTTGCCCCCAGCGCCACCCGCGCATCGCCCTGCGCGATGTCCTGCGCCAGCGCGCGCAGCTCGGCCAGCGTCTCAGGCGGTGCCGCTATAGCGTGGGGGGCCGGCTGCGCGGTCATGGATGCTCCAGTCGAGGCCCGCGCCGCTCAGGGTAAAGACGGCGGTGCCAAGGGTGTTTTCTTCATCCGGGTCATCGGCGTCGTCGCGCCGGATCGGCAGACCGGGGCCAGAGCGGTCGCGCAGGATCTCCAGCGGCGCGCGGCCCTCGGCCAGCAGCCGGTCGCCCCAGGCCTGCCGGTCGCGCGAGGACTCGGTCACGATCTGCCCGGCCAGCCCGCGCGGCAGGTGCAGCGCGTGGTTGGCGTGCAGCGCAGGCGCGGTGATCTCGCGCACCGAACATTCGCCGCCGCCGTATTCCACCGACAGGATGCGGCCGTCGCCGCGCTGCATCAGCCCGAAATGGAACCCGCCCGAGGGTGCGTCCTGCAGGATCGCCAGCGCCTCGGCCAGCGTCCCCGCCGCCAGCACCGCCCGGCCCAGCACCATGCGCGGGATCTCGGCCTCGACCCCGGTCAGGCGGATGTTGTTGACCGTCTGCACCAGCCCGGCATCGGTAAAGGCAAAGGTATGGCCGGGGATCGAGCCGGGATAGCAGAAGCTGCGGAACCCCGGCTGCCCCTGCGGCGCGACCTCGGCGATGAAACAGGCGCCGCGAAAGAACGGCAGCCCGTCCTCGTTATGGGCCAGCGTGGGCGTGTCGCCCGGCACCAGCACCGTGGTGCAGCCGTCGGGGGTCGAGGCCAGCAGATCGCCCCGGCAGTTCCAGGCGAACACCTGTTCCACCGGCAGGCCCAGCCCCTCGGCCAGCCCCTCGATTTCCGCCCAGATCGCGGGGAAGCGGGCGCGGGTCGCCTGCGCCATCCGCGCCACCCGCGCGGCATGGCGGTCCGAGACCAGCTCCTGCCACAGCGGATGGCCCGGCAGGTGCCGCAGCACCGCCGCGCGCCCCGCGCGTCCCAGGGCCAGCCCGATCTCTCGCGCCGGTCCCGACAGGGTTTGCCAGCCCAGTTCGGGCGACTCATTCGACATGTTGCAGAAAATCCTTCAGCCGTTCGCTGGGCGGGTTGGTGATGACCTCGACCGGGTTGCCGTCGACCGAGATCTTGCCGTGCTCCATGAAGATCAGCCGCGTGCCGACCTGGCGGGCAAAGCTCATCTCATGGGTGACCACGACCATGGTCATGCCCTCTTGCGCCAGCTGGCGCATGACGGTCAGCACCTCTTGCTTGAGCTCGGGGTCCAGGGCGCTGGTCGGTTCGTCGAACAGCATCACCTTGGGCCGCACCGCCAGCGCGCGGGCGATGGCGACGCGCTGCTGCTGGCCGCCCGACAGCGCCGAGGGCACATGATGGGCGCGTTCCTTCAGCCCCACCTTGTCCAGCAGTTCCAGCGCCTGCGCCTCGGCCTCGGCCCGGCCAAGGCCGCGGACCTTGCGCGGGCCGAAGGCCACGTTCTGCAGCGCGGTCATCTGCGGGAACAGGTTGAACTGCTGGAACACCATCCCGGCCTCTTGCCGGATCCGGCGCAGCTGGCGGCCGCCTTCGCGCACGGAGATCCCGTCCACGATCAGATCGCCGCCGGTGATCTGCTCCAGCCCGTTGATGCAGCGCAAGAGCGTGGATTTCCCCGACCCCGAGGGGCCGATCAGCACCACCACCTCGCCCTGCTCGATGGACAGATCGACCTGGTCCAGCACCTTGAGATCGCCGAAGTGCTTGGAGGTCTCGCGAAACTCGATGATGCTCACAGGATCCTCATGCGGTTTTCGATCAGCCGAAGGATGGCGGTCAGGGTGCCGGTCATGATCAGGTAGATGACGGCCACCGCAGTCCAGATTTCCACCGCGCGGAAGTTCGAAGCCATGATCTCCTGCCCGGTCCGGGTCAGCTCGCCCACCCCGATCACGATGAACAGCGAGGTATCTTTCAGGCTGACGATGAACTGGTTGCCCAGCGGCGGGATCAGGCGGCGGAAGGCCAGCGGCCCGACGATATGGGCCAGCACCTTCCAGTGCGGCAGGCCCATGGCCAGCCCGGCCTCGGTCAGGCCGCGCGGGATCGACAGGAAGGCGCCGCGCACGATTTCCGCGATATAGGCGCCCGCGTTGACCACGATCGCCAGGATGGCCGCGGTCATCGGGTCCACCCGCAGCCCGGTCAGCACCGGCAGGGCGAAGTAGAGGAACATCACCTGCACCACGATCGGGGTGCCGCGGATCAGCTCGATATAGACGAATGCGATGGCGTTCAGCACGCGCCCGCCATAGGCGCGCATCAGCCCGGCGATCAGGCCGAGGATGGTGCCCCCCACCAGCCCCGCCAGCGCGATCAGGATGGTGACGCGGGCGCCCGCGGCAAGCTCCGGCAGAAAGCCGGGGACGACAGACCAGTCGATTTCCAAGGGAACCTCCGTTCAGGACGGCACGAGACGGGCTTTGAGGGCGGGCCTTGGGGGCGGGCGCGCCGCCCCCACCCTACGCGATCAGCTGGTCGGCGGCTTGGTGCCGAACCATTTCTCATAGATCGCGTCGTAGCGGCCGTCCGCCTTCATCTTGGCCAGCGCCTCGTTGACGCTTGTCACCAGCTCGCTGCCCTTGGGGAAGGCGATGCCGTATTCATGCGCCATCATCTGTTCGCCCACCGCCTTGACCTGGCCGTTGCCGGCAGTGGCGATGTAGTAGAGCACGTTCGGGGTGTCGTGCATGGCAGCATCGACGCCGCCGGTGCGGACCTCGAGATAGGCGTTGTCGATGTTGGGGAACTTGCGCAGCTCGGTGTCCTTGAAATGCTCTTCGGCATAGTCCGAGGCCGAGGTGCCGGTCTTGACCGACAGTTTCTTGCCCGCAAGGTCGGCGGTGCCGGCGATGTCGCTGTCGGCGGGGACCATCAGCATCAGGCCGCTGTCATAATAGCCGTCGGAAAAGTCGATGGCCTTGCGGCGTTCGTCGTTGATGGTGATCCCGGCCAGCGCCACGTCCACCTGTCCGGTCTGCAGCGCCGGGATGATGCCGGCGAAATCCATCGGGCGCAGCTCGTAGGACACGCCGATGTCCTGCGCGATCGCATCCCACATGTCGATGTCGAAGCCGACGTATTTGTCGCCCTCCTTGAACTCGAACGGGACAAAGGCGGTGTCGGTGGCGACGATCAGGTCCTTGGCCTGCGCGGCCCCGATGCCAAAGGCAAAGCTGGCGGCAGCCGCCAGCGCGAGCAGTTTCTTCATCTGACTTCCTCCCAGTCGGCGGGCGGTGTCCACCCGGCCATGCAAAAACATTTGCGCAATCCGGGTTAAAAAGCAATTAATTTTGCGAAACCGCGCGGAAAACCCAGATTCCCCGGGAAAACCGCGTCAGCCGCCGGGCTGCGCGCCGCCGCCGCCGCAGATTTCGCAACCGGGGCGAGCAGAGACGGCGATGCGGCGGGTCTCGCCCCACAGCCCGTCGAGAATCAGCATCTGCCCGCGCAGGCCGGCCCCCGCGCCGCTGTCGGGGATGCCGGCAAGCTGCTTGATCGCCTCGAGCGCGAGCATGCTGCCGATCACCCCGGGCAGCGCCCCCACCACCCCGGATTCGGCGCAGGACAGCGCCAGCCCGGGCGCGGGCGGCTGCGGGAACAGGCAGCTCAGGCAGGGGCCGCCGCGGGCGGGGTCATACAGCGCGACCTGCCCTTCCCACTGCGCGATCGAGCCGGCGAGCAGCGGCACCCCGGCCGTCACGCAAGCGGCGTTGATCGCCCGGCGCGAGGCAAAGCTGTCGGTGCCGTCGATCACCAGGTCATGCGCCCCCACCAGCGCCGCGTCATCCTCGCGGATGCGGCGGAACAGCGGCGTCACCCCCACATGCGGGTTCAGCCGGGCCAGCGCCTCGGCCACGGCCTCGACCTTGGGACGGCCCACGTCGGCGGTGGCAAAGATCACCTGCCGTTGCAGGTTGGACAGCCCCACGGTGTCGTCGTCGGCCACGGTGATCCGCCCCACCCCGGCCGCGGCCAGATACAGCAGCACCGGCGAGCCCAGCGCCCCGGCGCCGGCGACCAGCACCCGCGCCTGCCGCAGCCGCCGCTGCCCGCGCCCGCCCAGTTCGCGCAGGACGATATGGCGGGCGTAGCGGTCAAGCTCGTCATCCGACAGCGGGGAATCGGGGTCGGCGGGGGTGGCGGCAGGGGGTGCCACGCTGGTTGCAGGGGCAACGACTGCAGCTGGCGGCGCGGCAGCGGTCGGCGCGGCGGCGGGCGCGGCCTCGCGCTCGGGCTGGGTCAGCAGCGTGCAGCGCCCCTCTTCCCACCCGTCGGCGGCAGGCTCGGCGGGCGCGGGCACGGCACGCGGGACCAGCGTCCCGCCCCCCTCGCCCGCCAGCGGCGCCGAGCGTCGCCGCAGCCGGCCGAGGGCCGCGGTATAGCCCAGCACCAGCGCCGCCACCCCCACCGCCGGCACCCACAGGTCCGAGGGCATGAAGGGCCGCCCGCCGGCATGGCGGTGCCACAGCCCGGCCAGCCCCGCGACCCAGATCGCCGCCAGCACCGCGGACAGCACGCCCGCGCCAAAGCGCCAGCCCACCGCCAGCGCCGCCAGGATCAGCACAACGGTCCAGACCATCGCCTAGCCCTCCCCGCCGCTATCTGTGCTGGTGCCGCTGCCGGTGGAACCGAAGCCGCCCTGCCGCTGGCTGGGACGGGAAAACGCCGCGACCTCGGCCAGCTGCGGGCGCACCACCGGCACGAACAGCAGCTGGGCGATGCGCTCTCCGGGCTGGATCACAATGGCGGGGCCGCCGGGCGGGTTGCGGTTCCAGGCGCTGACCAGCAGCTGATCGGTGTAATCGGCGTCGATCAGCCCGACGGCATTGCCCAGCACCAGCCCCTTGCGATGCCCCAGCCCGGACCGCGGCAGCACCAGCGCCGCCAGATGCGCATCCGCCATGTGCAGCGCGATGCCCGAAGGGATCAGCTGCGCCGGCGCGCCGGGGTCCAGCACCATCTCGGCGTCGATACAGGCGAACAGGTCCAGCGCCGCCGCCATCGGGGTCTGATAGGCGGGCAGGCCCCAGTCGCGCAGCCGGGGGTCGAGAATCTTCAGCTCTACCAGAGGGGTGGGGTTGGGGGTCATGGTGTCCGGCCGGGCAAGTTTTACCCGAGGCTTACGCCATCGCCGTGGCAAGGTCACGCGCTGGCGATGCGGGACGGGCGGGAAAGATGGGGGCGCTGCCCCCGCGCCCGTGCCGGCCGCTCCCCCGGGATATTTCTGCACCAAAGACGGGGCGGGCGCAGGGCGAAGGGCGCGGCGCGGGCGTGCGGTCACGCGCTCGCGCCTTGCCGATGCGGATCGGGGCCCGTAGAAACCCGGCACCGATCCGCCGCGAGAGGCTTTCCATGCGCTTTCCCCGTCCCGTTGTCCTTTGCATCCTCGATGGCTGGGGGATCTCCGACCGTCCCGAGTTCAGCGCCCCCGATCAGGCGCAGACGCCCAACATGGACCGGCTGCGGGCGGAATGTCCCCATGCGACGCTGATCACCTATGGGCCGGATGTGGGGCTGCCCTCGGGGCAGATGGGCAATTCCGAGGTCGGGCACACCAATATCGGCGCGGGCCGGGTGGTGGCGATGGACCTGGGGCAGATCGACCTGGCGATCGAGGACGGCAGTTTCTTTCAGAACCCCGGCATCGGCGATTTCATCGCGCGGCTGCACGCATCCGGGGGCACAGCGCATCTGATGGGCGTGGTGTCGGACGGCGGCGTGCACGGCCATATCGCCCATGTGGTCGCCGCCTGCCGGGCGGTGGCGCAGCATGGGGTGAAGGTGGTGCTGCACGCCATCACCGACGGGCGCGACGTGCCGCCGCAATCGGCACTGGGGTTCGTCACCGAGCTGGCCGGGAACCTGCCCGCGGGCGTGGCCATCGGCAGCGTCTGCGGGCGCTATTTCGCCATGGACCGCGACAACCGCTGGGAGCGGGTGCAGCGCGCCTGGGACGCCATCGTGCGTGGCCGGGGGCTGGCGGCCGAGGACGCCCCCCATGCCGTGACCGCTGCCTATGCCCGGGGTGAGACCGACGAGTTCATCCAGCCCACCGTGCTGCCCGGCTATGCGGGAGCGGCGGATGGGGACGGGTTCTTCTGCCTCAATTTCCGCGCCGACCGGGCGCGCGAGATCATGGCCGCCGTCGCGCAGCCCGGCTTTGACGCCTTTAACGTGACAGGGCGGCCGGCGTGGGCGGCGGTGCTGGGGATGGTGGATTATTCGGCGCTGCACGACGAATACATGACCGCCGCCTATCCCAAGCGGCAGGTGCCGAACACGCTGGGCGCCTGGGTCGCCAGCAAGGGGCTGCGGCAGTTCCGGCTGGCCGAGACCGAGAAATACCCCCATGTCACCTTCTTCCTGAACGGCGGCAAGGAAGCGCCCGAGCCGGGCGAGGACCGTTTCATGCCCTCGAGCCCCAAGGTCGCGACCTATGATCTGGCACCCGAAATGGCAGCGGCCGAGGTGACGGACCGGCTGGTGCAGGCCATCGGCGAGGGCTACGACCTGATCGTGGTGAACTATGCCAACCCCGACATGGTGGGCCATACCGGCAGCCTGCCCGCCGCGGTGCGCGCCTGCGAGGCGGTGGACCGGGGGCTGGGCGCGATGCTGGCGGCGCTGGAACAGGCCGGCGGCGCGGCGGTGATCATCGCCGACCACGGCAACTGCGAAACCATGGTCGACCCCGCCACCGGCGGGCCGCACACCGCCCACACCACCAACCCGGTGCCGATGATCGTCTGGGGCGGGCCGGCGGGCGCATCATTGCGCGCCGGCGGGCGGCTGGCCGATGTGGCGCCGACGGTGCTGGCGCTGATGGGGCTGGACCAGCCGCCAGAGATGACCGGGCGCAGCCTGCTGGTGCCATGAGCCGCAGCACCGCCCCCCTGCCCGCCCTGGCGCTGGCGCTGCTGACTGCCGCGGGACTGGCGCTGCCCGGTCCGGGGCTGCAGGCGCAGACCGTGGTGTCCGAGCACGGGCTGGGCGCCGTCACCACCATCAGCGGCGACGCCACCGACATCGCCGAGGCGGAAACCCCGGCCGAGGCCGCCGGCCGCGCCGCCGCCGCCGCCGCGCAATCACTGCGCGAGGCCATCGGCAAGCTGGACCAGGCGCTGACCGCCGACGACCAGGTGATCGCCCTGACCGAGGTGATCCGCGCCTATGAACAGGGACAGGCCGCGCTGCGCGACAGCCTGCGCCGCGCCGCCCTGCGAGAATCGCAGCTGCGCGCCGATTTCGAGGCGCAGCGCGAAAGCCTGGCCCGCATCGTCGGCGTGATGGTGGCGATGCAGCAATCGCCCGAAACCCTGATGCTGCTGCACCCGGCCGGGGCCACCAGCACCGCGCAATCGGGGATGATCCTGTCCGCGGTCACCCCGGCCCTGCAGGCCGAGGCCGACCGGCTGGGCGCCTCGCTTGAAGAAATCGCCACCGTGCGCCGCATCGAGCAGGCCGCTGCCGATTCGCTCGCGCGCGGCCTTGCCGACGTGCAGGAGGCGCGGCGGCTGCTGGCGTCCGCCGTCACCGACCGCTCGTCCATGCCGGTGCGCTTTGGCGAGGACCCCAAGGAGCTGACGGCGCTGCTGGCCTCGGCCGACACGCTGGACGCGTTCGCCGACGGCATCGTGACGATGGAAAAGGATATCGGCGCCCCCATGGCCGATTTCGAGGCCGCGCAGGGCAGTCTGGCGCTGCCGGCCCTGGGCCGGGTGCTGCGCGGTCATGACGAACCCGACGAAAACGGCATCCGCCGCCCCGGGCTGACCATCGCCACCCAGCCGGGTGCGCTGGTCACCACCCCCTGGCCCGCGACCATCCGCTATCGCGGCCCGCTGCTCGATTACGGCAATGTGATGATCGTCGAGCCGGCGCGGGGGTATCTGCTGGTGGTGGCGGGGCTGGCGCAGGTATTCGGGGAAACCGGCGACGTGCTGATCGCCGGGGAACCCATGGGGCTGATGGGCGGACAGGAAGGCCCCGCGGCCGAGTTCGGCGCCGCCTTCGTCGAGGCCGCGGCCGGCGGAAGCGGCCCGGAAAACGCGCAGAAACTGTATGTCGAGCTGCGCAAGGGCAAGGAAACGCTGGACCCCGCCGAGTGGTTCGTGATGAATCCGGTCATGAGCCCGGGCACGGACACGCCCGACGGCGGGGAAGAGGCAGAGCAGGTCAGGACGACGGAATGAAGCAATATCTGATGGCCGGGATCGGCGGGGCGCTGGCCGGCATTCTGGTGACGACCCAGCTGGCCGCGCCGCTGATCGCGCAGGAATCCGAACGGAACGCCTCGATCTACGAACAGCTGGACCTGTTCGGCAACGTGTTCGAGCGGGTGCGGCAGGATTACGTCGAGGACGTGGACGCCAAGACCCTGATCGAGGCCGCGATCAACGGGATGCTGACCTCGCTCGACCCGCATTCCTCGTTCCTGTCGGCCAACGATTACCAGGACATGCAGACCCAGACCCGCGGCAGCTTCGGCGGGCTGGGGATCGAGGTCGGGCAGGAAGACGGGCTGGTCAAGGTGATCTCGCCCATGGACGGCACCCCCGCGGACGCGGCGGGGATCAAGCCGGGCGACTTCATCTCGCACGTGAACGGCGAATCGGTGATGGGGCTGTCGCTGGACGAGGCCGTGGACAAGATGCGCGGCCCGGTCGGGTCCGAGGTCACCGTCACCATCCTGCGCGAGGGCGAGACCGAGCCCTTCGACGTCAAGATGACGCGCGAGACCATCAAGCTGACCGTGGTGCGCACAAGGATCGAGGGCCACGCCGTGGTGCTGCGCGTCGCCACCTTCAACGACGAGACCTATGACACGCTGCAGTCCGAGCTGGACAAGGCGGTCGAGGAAGCCGGCGGCATCGACGCGATCACCGGCTTTGTGCTGGACCTGCGCAACAACCCCGGCGGGCTGCTGGACCAGGCGGTCCGGGTCAGCGACGCCTTCCTCGACAAGGGCGAGATCGTGTCCACCCGCGGCCGCAAGCCCGAGGAAAGCGGGCGCTGGAACGCCGAGCCGGGCGATCTGGCGCAGGGCAAGCCGATGGTGGTGCTGATCAACGGCGGTTCTGCCAGCGCCTCGGAAATCGTCACCGGCGCCTTGCAGGACCACCGCCGCGCCATCGTGGTGGGCACGAAATCCTTCGGCAAGGGCTCGGTCCAGACGGTGATGCCGGTGACCTCGGACAGCGCCATCCGGCTGACCACGGCGCGGTATTACACGCCCTCGGGGCGGTCGATCCAGTCGCTGGGGATCAACCCCGACATCATCGTCCAGCAGCCGCCCACCCGCCCGGCCGAGGACGAAGAGCAGAAATCCCCGCGCAGCGCCTCCAATTTCTCGACCTCGGAAAGCGACCTGCGCGGCGCGCTGAACAACGATTCGGTCAGCGACGAGGAACGCCGCCAGATCGAGGAAGAGGCGCGGCAGGCCGAGCAGACCGCCGAGCTGCGGCAAGAGGATTACCAGCTGGCCTATGCGGTCGACATCCTCAAGGGGCTGGCGGCGGTGGATTTCACCAGCCGCGACGTGGCCGCGGCCAGCACCCCGGCCGCCACCGGCGAGGACGCGACCAGCGAAAGCGCCCGCGAAGGCGCGACCGGCAACGGCAATCGCCCGGTGGACCGCCCCGCCGACGACGCCCCGGCCGAGGAGTGAGCAGCCGATGAACAGCGCCTCGCCCGACGACCTGCCCCCGGGCCCCGGCGGCCTGCCCTATCGCCCCTGCGCCGGGGTGGTGCTGATCGACGCTGCGGGCCGGGTCTTTGCCGGCCACCGCATCGACAACCCCTCGGACGCCTGGCAGATGCCGCAGGGCGGGCTGGACGACGGCGAGGACCCCCGCGCCGCCGCCCTGCGCGAGCTGCACGAGGAAACCGGCATCGCCCCCGAGCTGTGCGAGATCCTGGCCGAGACGCCGGGCTGGCTGCGCTATGACCTGCCGCCGGAACTGCTGGGCCGGATCTGGGGCGGGCGCTACGGGGGGCAGGTGCAGAAATGGTTCCTCGTCCGCTTCAACGGCTCGGACGCGCAGATCGACATCGCCACCGACCACCCCGAGTTCGACGCCTGGGCCTGGATGACCGCCGCCGAGATCCGCGACCGCATCGTCCCGTTCAAGCGCCAGGTCTACGACACGATCTTCGACATCTTCCGCGCGCATCTGGCCGACCGCTGACCCTGCCGCACCCGGGCCGCGCTTCCCGGCCGGATCAGGGCCCGCAAGCCGCGAGCGCCGGATAACGTGAGAACGGCCAGAAGGCCGACCGCCGCGCGCTTCTCGCGGGCCCGACAGCCCATCCCAAGGCCCCCGGCGCTTTCATCTTGCCCCAAATGTCCCGGGGCTTCCGAGCACCCGGGAACAGGAGGCGGATCGGAAACAGCCCACAAGGCTGTTTTCCCGCCGGATGGTCCAGCGGACCGTTTTCAGCGAGACGGCCACGGCAGTGGCCGCGGGGCTGTCCCCCGCTCCGGCCGCGCCACCGCAACCCCCGCTTGCCCGCGCCCGCAGCCTGTCCCAATGTCGCGCGGACATCTGCTCGCACGCTTCGGGATGGAGCCATGGACGATCCGATCACTGCCTTCGACCTGCAACGGATGTTCCTGGGCGATCATCCGGCGCTGTTCTATGCCGAAATCCTGTTCCGCACCGTCGTCATCTACGCCTATACGCTGACGCTGATCCGCTGGATCGGCGGGCGCTCGGTCGCGCAGCTGTCGATGGTGGACCTGCTGCTGGTGATCGCGCTCGGCTCGGCCGTGGGCGATGCGACCTTCTACCCCGAGGTGCCGCTGTTCCACGCCATGCTGGTCATCACCCTGATCGTGGGGCTGAACAAGCTGCTGGACACGCTGATCGAGCGCTACAACGTCGCCAAGCGGATCATCGACGGGCGCACCATCCCGGTGGTGGTCGACAGCCGCATCCTGTGCGACGCGCTGGCGCAGCGCGACCTCAGCCCGCTCGAGATCAAGTCGATGCTGCGGGTGCAGGGCATCTCGAACCTCGGGCAGATCGAGGTCGCCTATCTCGAGGCCGGGGGCGGGCTGTCGGTGTTCCGCCGGGCGCAGGCGATCCCCGGCCTGCCGATCGTGCCCCCGATGGAGGTCGAGCCGCCGTCGCCGCTGGCCGACTTCGCCGGGCGCGAGGGTGTGTGCTGCATGAACTGCGGCGCGCGGCGCCGGGCGGACAGGGCGCAGCAGGATCTCGCCTGCGCCGACTGCCACCGCGAACAGGGCTGGACACTGGCCAGCTGCCCGCGCCCGGCCGACGCCGACCAGCGCTGAACCGGCACCGCCCCTTGCCAAGCCCGGGGCTTTGCCGCATCCCCGCACGGAACCGCACAAGGGGACGGCAATGGCGCATCAGGTCTACACGCTGCTGATCGAGGTCGGCCGCAAGCCCGGCGACGGCCTGCCCGAGGGCGCGACCGGCGCGGCGCTGGTCTGCTATGCCTCGGGCGCCGACCAGGACGAGGCGGTGCGCGAGACCGTGGCGGTTCTCAAACAGGCCGATCTCGCCCCGCTCGAGGTGCAGGGCTACGGCAGCATCGCCGACCGGCTGGTGCAAGAGGGCGAGATCCCGGCCGAGGAACGCGCGCTGATGGACCGCGCCCTGGCCGAAAACAGCGTCATCGTCGCCCAGTTCGAACCGCTGTTCCCCGACAGCTGACCCGGGCCGCGCCCCTTATTCTTCCTTGCAAAAATATCCCGGGGGAGTCCCGAAAGGGACGGGGGCAGCGCCCCTGTCTCCAGCGCCGCTTCCCCGACCCCCGCTGCGCAAGGATCAGCCGCCGCCGGCCGGTCCGCCCGGGGAACGGGTTGCCAGTTTCCCGGGCGCGCGGCTAGACTCCACCCAACGAAAACGACAAGCAAACGAGGCAGTGACATGAGATCTTCCATCGGCAGGCTTGCCCTGTCCGCCGCCGCAGTCACCATCCTGGGTTCTTGCGGGGTGGGGATCGGCATGGGGCCGGGCATCGGTTCGGTCGGGGCCGGGGGCTCATCCGTCACCCCCGCTGCCATCCCCGCCGCCGATCCGGCGACCGAGGCCAGCTTCCAGCGCTGGGTGCAGGATTTCCGCCCGCGCGCCATCTCCTCGGGGGTCTCGGCCGCGACTTACGACCGCTCGATGCGGATCGCCCGCTACAACCCCGAGGTGATCCGCCTCGACCGCCGCCAGTCCGAGTTCTCGCGCCCGATCTGGCTCTATCTCGACAGCGCAGTGTCGCCGGAACGCATCGCCACCGGCCGGCAGATGGCCGCGCGTCACGGCTCCACCCTGGCCGCGATCGAGGCGCGCTACGGGGTGCCGCGCGAAATCGTGCTGGCGGTCTGGGGGATGGAATCGAACTTCGGCGCCAACCGCGGGCGGATGCAGATCATCCCGGCGCTGGCGACGCTGGCCTATGACGGGCGGCGGTCCGAGATGTTCCAGAACCAGCTGATCGCGGCGATGAAGATCATCCAGGCCGGCGACACCGACCCGCAGCACATGCTGGGCTCCTGGGCGGGCGCGATGGGGCACACGCAGTTCATGCCGACCTCGTATCTGTCCTATGCGGTGGATTTCACCGGCGACGGGCGGCGCGACATCTGGTCCGACGACCCGACCGATTCGCTGGCCTCGACTGCCGCCTATCTGGCCCGCAACGGCTGGGTGCGCGGCCAGCGCTGGGGGACCGAGGTGGTGCTGCCCGCGGGCTTCACCGCCGTCGGCAAGGGCACGCGGACCAGCACCCGGCAGCTGGCGGCGATGGGCGTGCGCCCGATCAACGGCGGCTCGCTGCCCGAGGGCACCGGCTCGATCATCCGCCCGGCCGGGGCGAACGGGCCGTCGTTCCTGATCCTCGACAACTTCCGCGCGATCCTGCGCTACAACAACGCCGACAGCTATGCGCTGGGGGTCAGCTACCTGGCCGAGGCCATCGCCGGCCGCCCCGGCGTCAAGGCCAGCTGGCCGCGTTCCGACCGGCCGCTGACCCAGGCCGAGCGGGTCGAGATCCAGCGCCTGCTGACCGCCCGCGGCTTCTACCGCGACGAGATCGACGGCAAGATCGGCACCGGCACGATGGAGGCGATCTCGGCCTTCCAACGCTCGATCGGCGCCCCGCCCGACGGCTACGCGACCTCGATCCTGCTGGGACAGCTGCGGGGCCGCTGAGCCCCGGCAGCACGGCGGCGAAACCCCGGGCGGCAGGCGGGCCCGGGGTTTTTTCGTTTGTTGGGGCGGTGGGGGAGGTGTTGGGCACGGTGCTACGGTGGCGGAGGGAGTTGGCCCAGCCTCCTGATCACAGTTCGAGGAGACCTCAAAGGGGCGAGACCTCCGGGCGCGGAGCAGCCAGCGCGAGCGGAGGGGATCGCGGTGACGCCGAAATGGGGTGCTCCTTGATACCCGCATCACGCGATGGGCTACTGATCCGAAGCAACGCAAGCGGCGGCCCGCCGACCGAGCACAGGGGGGAGAGCACAGAGCACAGAGCACAGAGCACAGAGCACAGAGCACAGAGCACAGAGTGTTCGAGACTCTGCATCCATAGCGGACAAGACCGGACCGGCTCCAAAGGCCTTGAACTACGATCCGAGTTGCAGAATGCCCACGGCACAGCGGCAATCCGGCTGCTAAATAGGGACCTGACGCTTGCGGAAATTGCGGCGGATGGGGCCGGAGTGTTCACCCTGCAGCCGCCATCATCTGCCTTTATGCACGGGCTTCCCCTGAGGCCCCCTAGGCAGGCGCGCGCACTGCGTCCGAGCTGATGCCGGGCGCCGCCAAGAGGTAACCGTCCGGTCCTGACCGTCCTCTGTTCCAGCGCCAGGGCAGCAGGTTATCGACCTTGGTGATCTTGTAGTCGGGGATACGGGCGAGGGTATCGGCGAGCCAGGCGTTGGGATCGACGGCGTTGAGCTTGGCGGTTTCGATCAGGGTGTAGGCGATGGCGGCGGCCTTGCCGCCTGCCTCGGAGCCGACGAAGAGGTAGTTCTTCCGCGGAGCGGGACCGCCCAGGGGCGCTCATCGCGCGCATAGGTCCAGAGCCGGGCGGTCCGGGTCTTGCCGGTGCCGGGCGCCAGCATGCTGACGGGCGTGTCATCCGCAAAGATGGCCTCGGCCGACAGCACATGGCGGCCGATGGCATCGGCCAGGGGCTCCAGAAGGGCGGTGGTCTTGCCGACCCAGTCGGCCAGGGTGGATCGGTCGAGATCGAGCCCTTCGCGGTCGAAGATCCGGCTCTGACGATAGAGGGGGGAGATGATCAGCGTATTTGCTGACCAGCACATGGGCCAGGAGGCCCGGCCCGGGGCGACCGCGCTTGATGGGTCGCGAGGGCAGCGGGGCCTGAAGGAACCGTTCGCAGCAGGCGCATGTGAAGCGCGGCCGGACGATGCGGTTCACGATGAAGCGGCCGGGAACATATTCCAGTTCCTCGGTGACGTCCTCGCCGATCCGGCGCAGGCGCCCGCCGCACTCGGCACAGGCATCGGCACCGGGGGTCAGTTCCACCTCCATCCGGGGAATGTGGTCCGGGATCGGGCGGCGCTTGGGTTTGTCCTTCTCCTCGATGTCCGGGAGCTTCATCCGCGCCGTCATCGCGGCTGCCGCGATCTCGCTGGCCTCGAGGGCCAGTTGTAACTGCTCGGCCGTCTCGGATGACACACCAAACCGATATGCGCGGTGCCCGGCCAACTGATGCCGGAGCTTCTCGATCAGGACCGCCTGGGCCTTCACCTCGGCCAGAAGCCGCGCAGTGAAGCGGCGCAACTCCTCGGGGTCCTCTGGCAGGGTCAGGGTCTGGGTGAGCCGGCGAACAATTTATTCCACTGTATTTCTTGTGGGAATCGATGATTGCGGGAACTGGCGGACTATCCCGCCGCCAGAGGCCGCCACGTCCGTTCCGGCGCCCGCCAGTCGATCCCTTCGAGCAGCATCGACAACTGCGCTGGCGACCACGCCACCTTCCCCTCCCTCACCGAGGGCCAGACGAACCGACCTCGCTCCAGGCGCTTCATGAACATGCAGGCCTTGACCATCCCACCAGATCACCTTCACCAGATCGCCACGGCGCCCCCGGAACACGAACAGATGTCCGGCGAACGGGTCCTGCTTCAGCACGCCCTCGGCCTGTGCCGCGAGCGCCGCAAAGCCCTTGCGCATGTCGGTGACACCCGCCGCCAGCCAGACCCGCGTGTTGGCCGGGACCGGGATCAAGCCCACAGTCCTCGGATCAGCCGCGCCAGCGCCTCAGGATCGTAGCTGCCCCTGGCCCGGCCGACCGCTGCTGATCCTGGTCAACGCGAACGGCGGTCCTTTGACCGGCCGCCACGCGAACGAAATGCTGTGCTACTGGCGCGACAAGGCCGGGCTGACGGAGGAAGCCCTGGGCTATTCGCTGCACCTGTAAGACTGCCGCGGGACGGCGGCCACCCGCCTGCTGAACGCCGGCCTGGAGCTGAAGGAGATCGCTCACATGGGCTGGTCGGTGCGGTACGCGGCTGCCGTGATCGAACATTACGCCCGCGTATCACCGGCGGAAACCGACGCAATTCTGGTCAAGCTCGCGCTCGCGCTCGCGAAAGGGGCTACAAGGTGAACATAACTGTAAACGCAACTGTAAACGCAAGAGACGGAGGAAATAGTGGAATGACGCAAGTCATTGAAAGAATTTGGAGGCGGGTACCGGAATCGAACCGGTCTTCACGGATTTGCAATCCGCTGCGTAACCTCTCCGCCAACCCGCCGCCGTGCAGCGTTTGCTATGGTTTTCGGTCGCGAGGGTCAAGGGGGTTATCACTCCGGTTATCAGTTTCTTGTTCTGGTCTCGTTCCGTTCTAGGAGCGGGACCGCTTTTCCGCTGCCTGCCTGGCGCGCATTTCCTGCCGGGCTTCACCGGCATACTTTTGAACCATCGCCTTGGTGCTGTGGCCGCTGTAGGACATGATCTCGTCATCGTCGCAGCCCGCCCATGCCAGTTCCTTGACGCCGCGATACCGCAGCGCGTGCAGGTCGTAGGCTTCCAGCCCCAGCCGCTTCCGCTCGGCCAGCATGATCTCGGCCAGTCGCCGGTAGCCCATCCGCTGCCCGGCCTTGAGCGTCAGGATCGGACGGTTCGGCATCGGGGCGAACGACAACGCCGCCTTGGCCGCATCCAGTGCCGCCTTGAGCTGCGGGGTGCACGGCAGGACCAGCTCGACGCCGGTTTTGTTCTGGCGCAGGCGCAGGGTGCCAGACCCTTCCGAGTTGTAGTCGCCCCAGGTGAAATCCACCCAGTCGCCCGGTCGCTGGACGCTTCCCACGCCGATCTCGAGGATCAGCTGCTCCAGCTCACCGGCCTCCGCGCGCCACTTCTCGACCGCAGCATCCGGCCACGGCAGATGCGGCTGCTGGCGCTCCTTCGGGACGGTCAGCCGCTCGATCCCCTTGGCGGGATTGTCGGTCCGCCAGCGCCGGCGGATCAGCTCCTTGGAGATCATGCTGATTGCCACCGGGATATAGTTGGCAAACCGGACGCGGTGGTTGTTCGCGTCCATGGCATCGTAAATGTCAGCTTGCGTGAGGCGCGAGACGTCCCGCTTGCCGATCTTCTCGATCAGGTAGGCCAGGACGGGCTCAAGGTCCTGCCGATATCGAACCGACTTCGCAGCCCACCTGTCCGAGGCGCGGAGGATCTCGATCCCCGCCGCCCAGGATTGCTTCGCCGCCATTTTCTTCCCGGTCCTGACCTCCCAATACTGGCGATCGAACTCGGCCGTGCCCTCGGGCGCGGTGAAGCGATGCAGATATTTGCCACCCTTCCGAAAGTAGACGAAGCCGGGCTTCGGTTCGCACACGTAGGGCTTACGGCCTTCTTTTCTCACCAGCCGATCCTCCCATCCGCCGCATCGCCGCTGGCGATCTTTTCCAGCGCCGCGGTATTCCACCGCCTCAGGCCGGGGGCTAGCTCGTACGCTTGCGGCAGATGCCCGGCCTCCACCAGCGAGCGGAACTCCCCCGGCTTCAGGTCCAGAAGCCGGGCTGCAGTTCTTTCATCGGACCAGATCGGGCGCGTCATGGATCAGCCCCCTTCCCCGATGCGTTTGAACGGGGTGACGCGATACGCCCGATTGGTGCTATGATTTGCCATGTCTGATTCTCCTTAATGGGGCTTCAGGTGGAGGCCAGCGGGGGGATTGTTTGGCGACGTTGCCCCGCTGGCCGGATTGTCAGATCAGCCGCCGACAACTTTAGCGGCCTGCTCGATCTCGTGGACGATGCGGCCGCGCAGATAGTGGAAGTTCCAGACCTCGACGGACAGCACATCTCGCGCATGCGGCCCATCCCAGGGCACATGCTGCTCTTTCGGGTCGAACTCCTCGACGTAGATCAACGACCCCATCGACGGTTTGACAATATAGACCTGATCCGCTTCGGGGTGGGTTTCCAGAAACTGGCGAATGGCGCAGGCTTTATGCCCGGCGCTCTCGGCCTTCATGCCCGCGTCGAGGAAACGTTCATACAAGCGCAGGGCGATGATATCGTTCACGTCAAAAACGCGGGCTTTCCCCGGCGTCGTTTTCGGCGCGCAGGGATAGAAGCCCGCATGGACCGCCTCGTTGAAGCGATCCGGGTTGACAAAGGCAATCTCACACGCCAGCGCGGTGGTCGCCTTGTAAGTGGTGGTTTTGGGAAAGTCGTTCATGGCGTCCTCTTGGCGTTTCCCAGAGGGTGTCGCAGCCTCTTGCCTTTGTCAAGAGGGCTATCGCTGCCACACCGGCCTTCCTACCTGCTCTTTCGCACTAGATCGGCAAGCCGCCCATCGGCCACCTCCAGAGAGGAAAGCGCGACCTCGACAATCTCGGATATTGCCTCCCCTAGATCGCTCCCCACCGCAGCGCTGTCAGCAATAAACCGCATCGCTTTCAGCAGGTTAGTGACGTGGTGCAGGTCGTCGCGGGCATCGATGATGGCAAGGTCGCTCATGCCTGCCCCTCCTGTTGAAACTGGTTGTCAAGGGCTTCTTCCACGCTCAAGGCGTGATCCACCGCGAGGGCGCAAAGACGCGCGATGATAATGCGGTCGCCAGCATCTGCCGCAACCATCGCTTCGACAGCCTGCACCAGCGTTGTGAGCTGATGGGCGGTTTCCCGTACGGCCGCTGTCATGCCGACACCTCGATCAGCTTGCCGACCTGGCGCAGGGCGCTGCGCATGTAGCTGCGGGCTTCGCGCTCGGGCTGGCTGTAGCCGCGGGGCCGCTCGGTGGCGTCCAGGGCGAGGGTCAGGCAATCTTGGATTTCGGCCAGTCTGGCGAGAGGCAAGCCGGGATCGCTCCCGGAAATCGGGTTGAGGCGCATTGTCAGGCTCCCTTGGCTGGGTTAGTGTTCCTAAACAGAACATAAGGATTGTTCTATTTTGGATCAAGAGAAATCTTTGTTCGCGGCGCAACTTCGGGCAGCGCGTGGGCTGTGTGGCTTATCTCAAGCGGCGTTGGCCGAGGCTTCCGGGGTTTCGGCGATGACGGTCAAACGGGCGGAAGGGTCAGGGCGTCCGTATCCCAGCGAAGCAGCCATCGCAGCCATCCGCGCCGCCCTTGAGGCAGCTGGGGTTGAGTTCATCGACGCCAATGGCGGTGGGGTCGGGGTGCGGTTAAAAAGAGCATAGCTTCATGGTGACTCTAGTCGAAAAGATGCTGCCCGCGCAGTTTCTAATCAAACATGCGATTTACATGCAGTCGTGCGCGCACCTCGAGCTAGCAATATGGGGCATAGTTACCCACCTGCGTCCTGATTTAAGATTTCAGGAAGGCACATTAGAAAAATCATTGGAAACAAGAGCCAGAACCGGAGATCTTCTCAAGGAGCTGAAAGCATCGATCCCGCTGGCGCCATACTATCTCATCCCCGCCCTGCACAACCTTTCGGCCCGCGTAAGATCCGGGGTTCAAAACCGCAACTTAGCTGCACACGGAGCATTTTTCCACGCCGACATCCACGGAAAAATATCTGTTGAGCATTATTGGCGAGATCATGCCAGCAGGGCATGGATGCATGTCGCGGAACCGCTCAGTATGCGAGACGTTCAGGCCGCTATCGACGATGTAGACGCACTGTTGAATGAGGCAATCCGTATCCGAGGCATTTTGGCGCCACGGCAGGACCTAACTTTTCGGCTTCGGTTCTCGAGTTCCATTTCAGCGCTGGCGCTAAGAGACTGCTCTGTGATCCGGGCCCCCGACAAAAGCGCTCAGGGATCGCAAGTGTCGTCCAAAAAAAGCGGGCCGGAACCCGCGCGATCCCGGCCCTGATCAACCCCGGTTGCGCCGTGCTGATCTGCGCCGCGTTCCCGGAGTTCATGGGAACCGCGCCTTGACGGGGTTGATCGGCCATGACGCCGGGGCACTCACCGTCTGATCCCAGATGCTTCGCGGCGGAACTCCGCAGGGCGCATCCGGGCCCTATCCCCTATGCTGCGCCGTCATTTTCGGCCCAGTTGACGTTCATCAGGGCGAGGTTCAGTTCCTCGGCCGACAGCCCGGCGGCCTTGGCCTCGGCCAGCGCCTTGACGATGGCGGACAGGGCGCGGGCGCGGCCGCCGACATCGAACGCCTGCACCGGGCGCATCAGGTCGATGAAGATCCTCGCGCCCAGCTTGGCGCTGGCTTCCTCGGCCAGCAGCACGGCCAGCGGCTGCAAGGTCCATTGCGCCAGGTGCCGCTGCGCCTCTCGCACCGCGGGGCCGGTCACGGCGCGGTTCATCAGGCCGGGCAGGACGCCGAAGCCCATCAGGATCGCATCGCGGGCAGCCACCAGGCTTTCCGCCGTCATCGAGCGCGACAGGTCCGGCGACAGCTGGTCGGGGGCCTGGCCGATATTCGGGTTCATCCCGGCCGCCGTCGCCTGCGCCACGCCCTCGATCACCAGCGCGGTGCCGCGCCGGCCCTTGAACGCCGCGCGCAGCTCGGCCATGTCGTCGGCCGATCCTTCTGGCACCGGCACGATCTGGCTGCCAAGAGGCGCGTCCCGGTAAACGTCGCGCAGGGCGGTTTCCACCTCGGCCAGCAGCGAGGCCGACAGCGGGACGCGCGACAGGGGCGAACGCCCGGCCCAGGGCGCGGCCAAGTCGCTGGCGGTGCGGATATGGATCACCTCGCCCGCCAGCGCGGTTTCGGCGCGGCCGCCGCCGATCTCGCTGATCTGGCCGCGATAGGCGCGCGGGATGCCGTAGCAGGTGGACATATCCCAGTCGCTGAACGGCACCAACCGGTCGCGGATCAGGAAGACCGCCTCGCCCCGCAACGCCAGCATCCGGCCGATCAGGGCCATGGTCTGGCGGTCCAGCAGGTCGGTGCCCTGCACATCGGCCAGCGCAAACGCCCCTTCCCATAGGCTGACGCAGCCCTGAACCGTGGCAGTCAGCTCGGCCACCGTGGCATGGCCGGATATCCAGCCCTCGCGCGCCGCCATCAGGGCGGCCGTGTAGCCTGCACCGGAAGCGCGGGTTTCGACGGGCGCGGTTTTGCGCCGGTTGAGCCAGCCGAACATCAGAGCCTCCATCGGTTCAGGTGATGCGCCACGACACGCGCCGCGACCTCGCCCACAGGCTGCCAGTTGCGCGCCTCGATCTGGGCTTCGGGATAGGCGGGCCGAGTGACGGCCGAGACCTCAAACAGCTCGGCCGAGGCGATGGTGCGCAGGATGCCGTCGCCGCGCCGCTCGATGCGCTCGCCGCCGGGGCGAACGCGGAAACCGGGCGACAGGCCCCGGATCAGCCCCGATTCATGGGCGGCAAGGAAATCTCGCGCCCAGCTGGTGCCCCCGTCGATCCGGGCCTCGATCACCAGCGCGTCGTCGCCATCGGCCAGCGTCAAGTTGCCAGCATTTCTGCTGGCAAGTGGCCGGTTGAAGTCGTGACCGGCCAGCAGGTGAATATCTTCTCCCGCCTCGATCCTGTCGCGGAAGGCGCGGGGGGCGATCACCTCGTGCCGCCCGGCCGCGATTTCAGTTTCCCGCCCATAGGGGAAACGGGCCGTCAGGCGGGTTGCCCCGCCGTCAGACCGCAGCTCGAGGCTGCCCGCGTGACCGCCCCACAGCATCAGGGTTCCCCGATGCCGGTCAGGATGCGGGTCTGCATCCCGCGCGGCACGGTAAAGTCCGCGGTCACCAGCCCGGTCAGCACCAGCTGGCCCGATGCTGCCTTGGTGTAGGGATCGCGGATCAGGTCCACCCCGCCGTAGAGACCGAGATAGCCGGGCGCGATGCCCTGCACCGTGGCGGTCATGATCGCGGTTTCCGCCGGGATCACGTTGCTGATCGCCGGGGTGCCGACATGCCTGGTCAGGCGGTCCCATTCGGAAACGGCGGTGCCAGCGATCAGGGCTTCATCCAGCTCGGCCCAGATCGCGGGATCGAAGCCCAGATTGACTTGGGCGGCACTGGTGATCGCATTGGCCTGCATGAAGGCCACGATCTGCGCCCGGAACGCCGCCCAGGTCGCAGCAGCACCAACCGGCGTCGAGTCGATGCCGTATTCGGTCGCGCCGGGGATGATGCCCAGAGGCTCGCCAGCCGCGCCGCTGCCGTTGATCACCACACGGTCGAGTTCCGCGCCGATCACCGCGTTCAGGTCGCGCCGGATCGCTGATTCCAGCCCCTCGCCCGCCTGCTTCAGCGCCCTGCGGCTGATCACCATCTGCGCGCCCCCGGTATGATCGGGGTTCAGGCTGCGTTCGGCCGTGCGGTATTCCGAGGCCGCAGCAACATTGCCCAGCTCCGTGGTCTGCCAGCCGAACACCGCGCCCGCGGTTGCCACCGGAAAGGCCAGTTCACCCTGGGTGATGTTGATGCGCTGAACGCCCAGGCGCTCGGCGACCGATCCGGGGAAAATGCGGTCGATCACCGGCCGGATCGCCTTGGGGTTCACCTGGTCCTCGGCCACGGTTTCGCCGGCACGGGTTTCCAGCACCGCAAAGGGGATCGGAATGCCCTGATACCCCCCGGCGTTGCGCAGTTCGGCCACCACCTCGGCGGTCGCACCCGACAGTGCCCGGCCCTCGTCCAGCGACAGCGCCACCTGCCGCAGTTCGAACCGCCCGATCAGCTCGGCAAACTGCCGGTCATCGCGGGTTTCCAGGTCGGCCCCAGCCTCGCGGCGCTCCTGGTCCTCGGCCACCAGCGCGGCCCGATAGCGGGTTTCGTTGGTGCGGTATTCTGCATCCAGCGTTTCCATGGACCGGGTTTCGTCCTCGGTCGGGGTGGTCTTGCCGACCAGTTCGGCCAGTTGTTGGCGGATTTCGCTTTGCCGCCGTGCGATCTTCACAGAGTCCAGCATGTGATACCTCATGTTGCCGGGGTGGATGTCGTCGCCAGATCGGCGACAGCTTGCGCCCAAGCCTTGCGCTCGGGCGTTTGGATCGGGGCGGGGTGCCCGCATTCGATCCGGGTCTTGCGGGTGTGACAGGCGCCGCAAAGAGCCTGCAGGTTCGCAGGATCAAAGGCGCGATCCGGGGCCGTCCGAACCGGCCTGATGTGGTCGATTTCCAGCCGGCCGCGCGCCCCGCAGCTGCGGCATTTCCAGCCGTCACGCTCGAGGATCGCGTGGCGCAGAACCTGCCAGCGGCGGGTCGAGGTGACGCGCTTGGAATGGCGGGCATATTGCTGGCGCGGGGCGGGGGTCACAGCCATGTCGCCCTCGCCTTGCGAACGGGGGCGGCTCGCATCCGTGCTCCCTGCGCCACCGCCAGCACCGCCGCCGCTGCCGCGTCGATCCGGCCGAGGGCGCGGCCCTTCGCCAGCTTGGCGTTGCCGGCCGGGTCGATCAGGGTCACGGCATCCGCGAAGGCAAAGCGCAGCAGCAGCGAGGGCGCCACCTTCACCTCGCCGTCGAACAGCGCGCGCCGGAACCGCTCGATATCCTCGGCCCCGTCCTTCCAGCCAAAGCCGCGCCAGATGAACGGGACACGGGCGAGGCCTGCGCCGTTCATCGCCTCGGCAAACTCGGCGTGTCGGAAGCGGTCCCCGACGATGCAGGCGGGCTGGATGCCGTCCAGGTGGCGCACGATCTCGGCCAACCACGGGCCGGGCGGCACCGTGTTCTCGCCCATCACGGATAGTTCGCCGCGCTCGTGCATTTCGACATAGCGTCCGGCCACGGCATCGGCCGCGCCGCGATCCGCCAGCGATGGAAAGGCCGGAAAGGTGCCGAGGGCTTCCAGCCGTCCGGTTTCCGGCCAGTAGAACGCCGCCGCCGACATGGACCGCGAACCGCCCAGATCCACACCGAGAATGCAGGCACCTTCGCGGGGCGGCAGTTCATCGGGTGCGACCTCGGCCGAAAGCCATTCGTCCACCGTGACCAGCACCGAACGGTTCTCGATCGACACGCGCTCGTTGCGGTTCAGATTGCGGAAACTGGACAGGGCCGCGCCGCCGCGCGCGATGGCGGTCTTTGCCGCCGACAGCAGCCAGTCCGGGGTCGAGCCGATACCCTCGGCCGCGCCGGGGTTCGCCAGCAGCAGGCTTTCCAGATCATCGGCCGGCAGACCGAACGGCGGGCGATGTTCCTGGACGTAAGCGCCGGGCGGCGGCTCATCCAGCCAGCGGGAAAAGGTGTTGGTGTCGTCGGGTGCCGAGGTCGAGATGATCAGCGCCCGGCCATCACGCTTGCCCAGCCCCGAGAGAATGGCGTTCTCGAGGTTGTCGCCCTTCTCGCGCTCCCAGGCGGCACGCTCGTCCATGATCGCCAGCGTCGGGGCACCGCCGAGAATGGACTTGCCGTCAGCGGCGATGCAGCGCGCCAGCCCGCCGCTGTTGCCGCCGAACTCGATTTCCAGCTTGGAGCCGCGCCGGATGGTGAATTGCGCCTGGTCCGATTCCGGCAGGCCGCCGATGTAACCCAGCACGAAGTTGAACGCGATGCGCGCCTGGTCCCGGTTGCGGGCCGCGAAGATGATCTCACGGTTCGGCTGAGGGTGCTCTTGCAGCGCCCCCACCAGTTCGGCCAGCGCCAGACCCGCCGAAAGCGCCGTCTTGGCGTTGCCGCGCCCGATGGACAGGACGCCGACCGTTATCCCTTTGGAAAAGGCCCCCTTCACAAAATTTCTCTGGAAATTCGCGAGTTTCAGCGGTTTCCCGGCTTTTTTGCCCTCGGGAACGCGCAGCAGCCCCAGAAACTGGATCGCGCGCATCCCCGGCGATTTTCCCCGGATTTTTTCCAGAAGTGAGAGAGGAACAGGTTGACGCCGGTCCGCAGGCGTTTGCCCTTTGCCGGCATTGGGACCATTCCCGAACAGGTCCAGGTCTGCGCCTTGCACTCTCGCGTTCATGTCTCCGTCCACTCTCTCAACTTCACCCGTTGCCTCTCTCTTCCTGGCCTGCCCATCGGTTCAGACCCGTTGTGACGGTCAGAAAGCGGGTTACTGCGGCAGAGGATGAAACCCCGCCTCCCGCCCTGACCGCCGCGATCTTGACCTGCCCATTCGGACGAGCCCGCCGCTTAGGTCAGCCCTGCCTTTCCCCCGGCGCAGGCCGCTCTCCCATGTTCGCCGCCGTGGGGGTGGCAGCGGGGCCTTAGGGCGTGGAGAGACCCCTTGCGGGGAATAGCTGCCCTTGTGCTGTGGCCCGTATCCCGGTAGCACTTGAGACAGACGCGCCGGCTAACCCGTGAAAGCCCGCGTCTGCCCGAGGCCCGCGTTGCACCGCGGGCCTTATCCGTTCACTCCTCCTCGATCACATCGACGTTGTCGGGCAGCTCCTGGGGCAGCTCGGCCACCAAGCGCTGCATCACCGCGAACTGCTTGGGGCTGGGCATCCAGCCCGGGCGCTTGCGGTCGCGCTGGATGGACAAGGCAAAGCCTCGCGACCAGCCTTCCGCCTGCGCGATCACCCGCCGCCAGCTGAACAGCAGCCGGTCCACCTCGGGATCGCCCGTGTAAGCCTGCGCCGCGCTCATGCCCGCACCCCGCGATAGCGTCCGGCGATCCGGGCGAAGTGCGGCGAGACAGCCAACAGCTTGCCAGCCGCCGCGCCGCGGGCGTCGTAATAGGTCGCCACCTGGTCGAGCAGGGCGTGCATGATGTCTTGCGGAATGGCCGCGCCATCATTGCCAAACCCGGCAATGTATTCGATCAGGACACCGCCCGGCGGGCGGGGGCCGGTCAGCCGCAAAACAGGCCGCAGGCCGGTGCTGACGGCAAAGGCGTCGATCTCGTTCCCGCCGACAATCAGGGTAATCGAATCGCCATCGATCACGGGGCCGATCGGCAATGCCAGCTCGGCGCGCTGCGGCCATTCGGGCAGCGTCACGCGCACGGCTTGATTGAGCAGGGCGATTTCGGCGCGATCCTCGAATTCAAGCACGGCGGTGATGCACATGCGCCCGATGTCGGAATCGTCGTCGTCGTGATCGAGGCGGGCGCGCAGCTTTACATCCGCGATGCTCACCGCGCCGCTGGCAGCTCGTTCGAGGCGCTGAACGATCATGCCGCCACCTCCTGCCTCACATGCGCAAGGAAGCGGGCCTGATCTTCCGGGGCGAGGGTATTGAACGTCGCGAGGCAGTAGGCCTTGCGCTCCGTGCGCGAGGCGATTTCGGCCCAGCGGCGCGCCCAAAGCCATTCGTCACCACGAATAGCGAAGTCGGGAACACCGGCACGCAATTCATGATAGGTCGCCTCGACCAACGGCAGGCGGTTCTCCGGTGCGCATTCGAGCACAGCCCGGATCAGCCGCCCGGCGTCCGCGAGGAAACGGGCCTCGTTGGCGTCAGCATCGGTCGCAGCCGTCAGCGCGCCGAAGATTTCATTTTTCAGGTTCAGATTGCCGCTAGACGCGCATTTATCAGGTTCACGGTTCGAGCCCGGTTTGCCCTGATAACCATTTTCGGCTAGGCGATTGTTTCGGCTGGGTTCCTGCGGGTCTTTGCAATCCGCTGCGTAACCTCTCCGCCAACCCGCCGCCTCAAGGTGCGAGGAGAGATAGGCGAAACCGCCGCGCCCTGCAAGACGTTCCGCACCCCTCCGCGCACGCCCGCCCGCGCGCACCCGTTTTGCGCGCGCGAGAGAGAGTCGGAGGCGGAGAGGCGGCGATCCGTTTCCACAACCTGTCGGCCACCGCGCCCCGCCCCATCGGCCGAAACCAAATATCCCGGGGAGGCCCCTGCAAGGGGCCGGGGGCAGCGCCCCCTATTTCACCCGCGCGTTGCGGTTGCCGATCAGCTTCAGGCGCAGGGCGTTCAGGCGGATGAACCCGGCGGCGTCCTTCTGGTCATAGGCGCCGGCGTCGTCCTCGAAGGTCACATGCGCCTCGGAATACAGGCTCATCTCGGACCAGCGCCCGACGCAATGGACCGAGCCCTTGTACAGCTTCAGCCGCACCGTACCCGACACGTATTCCTGCGACTTGTCGATCAGTGCCTGCAGCATCTCGCGTTCCGGGCTGAACCAGAAGCCGTTGTAGATCAGCTCGGCATAGCGCGGCATCAGGCTGTCCTTGAGATGCCCCGAGCCGCTGTCCAGCGTGATCTGCTCGATGCCGCGATGCGCCTCCAGCAGGATGGTGCCGCCGGGGGTCTCGTAGATGCCGCGCGATTTCATGCCGACAAAGCGGTTTTCCACGAAATCCAGCCGGCCGATGCCGTGCTTGCGACCGTAGTCGTTCAGCGCGGTCAGGATCGTGGCGGGCGACATCGGCTGGCCGTTGATCGCGACGGCATCGCCGCGCTCAAAGCTGACCTCGATGTATTCGGGGGTGTCCGGCGCATCCTCGGGGTTCACGGTGCGCTGATAGACATAATCGGGCGCCTCTTCGGCGGGGTTTTCCAGCGCCTTGCCTTCGGATGAGGTGTGCAGCAGGTTCGCGTCGACGCTGAAGGGCGCCTCGCCGCGCTTGTCCTTGGCGATCGGAATCTGGTTCTGCTCGGCGAACTCGATCAGCCGGGTGCGCGAGGTTAGGTCCCACTCGCGCCAGGGCGCGATCACCTTGATCGAGGGGTCCAGCGCATAGGCCGACAGCTCGAACCGCACCTGGTCGTTGCCCTTGCCGGTCGCGCCATGGGCGACCGCATCGGCGCCGTGGCTCTGCGCCAGCTCCACCAGCCGCTTGGAGATCAGCGGCCGCGCGATCGAGGTGCCCAGCAGATACTGCCCCTCATACAGCGCATTGGCGCGGAACATCGGGAACACATAGTCGCGGACGAACTCTTCGCGCAGGTCCTCGATGTGGATGTTCTCGGGGCGGATGCCCAGCATCTCGGCCTTGGCGCGCGCAGGCTCCAGCTCTTCGCCCTGGCCCAGGTCGGCGGTAAAGGTGATCACCTCGCAGCCGTATTCGGTCTGCAGCCATTTCAGGATGATCGAGGTATCCAGCCCACCCGAATAGGCGAGAACCACTTTTTTCGGCGCGTCAGTCATCAGCGGGCCCTTTCAACCAGATTTTCCCCGCGGATTATGGGGTTTTGCCGGGTCCGGCAAGGGGAGGCCGTAGATGTCGCGGCGCTGGCAATCCGGCGCGGGGGCGCCTATTGCTCGGCCATGAGCGAACCGAACACCCCTGTCCAACAGGCCAGTGCGGCGCTGCGCGCGCTGTTCGAGCCGACGCCGCTGCAACGCAACGACTTTCTGTCGGCCCGCTACGGGGCCGAGATCCTGCTCAAGCGCGAAGATCTGACCCCGGTGCGCAGCTACAAGCTGCGCGGCGCCTTCAACGCCATGCGCCGGGCCGGGGCGGCGCCGGGGGCGCATTTCGTCTGCGCCAGCGCCGGCAACCATGCGCAGGGCGTGGCCTTTGCCTGCCGCCATTTCGGGGCCGAGGGCACCATCTTCATGCCGGTGACCACGCCGAAGCAGAAGATCGACAAGACCCGGGTGTTCGGCGGCGGCGCGATCGAGATCGTGCTGACGGGGGATTACTTCGACCAGACCCTCAAGGCCGCGCAGGATTTCACCGTCCAGCAGGGCGCGATCTTCCTGTCGCCGTTCGACGATGCTCATGTGATCGAGGGCCAGGCGACGGTGGCGGCCGAGATCCTGGAACAGATCGAGGGCAGCCCGGACATCGTGATCCTGCCGGTGGGCGGGGGCGGGCTGGCGGCGGGCGTCACCGCGCTGATCCGCGCCGCCTTCCCCGAGGCGCGGCATGTGTTCGTCGAGCCTGGGGGCGGCGCCAGCCTGCGCGCCGCGCTCGAGGCTGGGCATCCGGTCAAGCTGCCGGCGGTGGACAATTTCGTGGACGGCGCCGCGGTGGCGCGAATCGGAGATCTTCCTTTCGAACAATTGTCGCGGTTTTCCCCGGCCGACGTGATCGTCGCGCCCGAGGATCGGGTCTGCGCGACGATGATCGAGTTGCTGAACGTCGAGGGCATCGTGCTGGAGCCCGCCGGCGCGCTGGCGGTGGACGCGCTGCGCGACCTGGCCGCCGAGGGCGCGCTGGAGGGCAAGCGGGTGGTCTGCATCTGCTCGGGCGGGAACTTCGACTTCGAGCGCCTGCCCGAGGTGCGCGAACGGGCGCAACGCTGGGCCGGGCTGAAGAAATACTTCATCCTGCGCCTGCCGCAGCGGCCGGGGGCGCTGCGCGAGTTCCTCAACCTGCTGGGCCCCGAGGACGACGTGGCGCGGTTCGAATATCTCAAGAAATCGGCGCGCAACTTCGGCTCGGTGCTGATCGGGATCGAGACCAGCAGCCCCGCCAACCTGTCGGCCCTGTCCGAGCGGCTGGCCGCGGCCGGGTTCGACTGGCGCGACATCACCGGCGACCCGGTGCTGTCCGAGTTCCTGATCTGAGCCCATTCACCGCGAATCATCTGCTGTCCTCCTTTCCGGCCCTGATTGCCGCATAATCCTTAGGAAATCGTGAACGGCCGCGTTAACCGGGCGTTCACAAGCGCCTGCTAGCAAGGGCGCATGAAACTGCCGAATCGGGTTCCTTCCACCTTTCTGCGCACGCCGGGCCGCGATTCGCGCCCGCGCCTGGTGCTGCTGGCCGATGGCGACCATGTCCAACGGCGGCAGCTGTCCAGCCGGCTGAAGCGCAGCGGCTACCGGGTGCTCGAGGTTGCCGACGGGACGGTGGCGCTGGAGATATGCTGCGAGCGTGCGCCCGATCTGATTCTGGCAGATCTGATGCTGGAACGGCTGTCGGGGCTGGATCTCTGCCGGGCGCATCGGGCGCTGCGGCGGCAGGGCTACGGTTATTTCATCCTGCTCGGCCCCGGCTCGAATCGCATCGACGTGGCCGAGGCGCTGCAGGCAGGCGCGGATGAATTCCTGACCCGACCGGTTTCCGACGCCGAGCTTCTGGCGCGGATCGCCGCGGCCGAGCGGGTGCTGGACATGCACGACGACCTGACCGCCGCCAACCGCGAGCTGAAATCGGCGCTGGAGCAGCTGAGCCAGACGCAGGAGCAGATGAACGCCGACCTGCGCGCGGCGCGCCGGCTGCAGCAGGCGATGATCCGCGAGCACCAGCGCCGCTTCGGCGCCTTCCGCATCACGCTGCTGATGCGCCCGGCCGGAATGATCGGCGGGGATTTCGTGGGATTCCATCAGCTTGATGACAATGCGGTGGGAATCCACGCGGTGGATGTCTCGGGGCACGGGGTCGCAGCGGCGCTGCTGACCGCCCGGCTGGCGGCGCAGATCGAGGCGATGACCCACGACCTGCGCGCCTCTGTCTCGGGTCTGGTCACCACGCTGAACGACATGATGCTGGATGGGCCGCAGACCGACGCCTATCTGACCATGGTTTATGCGCGGCTCGACCTGGCGCGGCAGCGGGTGCGGCTGGTGCAGGCCGGCCACCCGCATCCGGTGATCCAGCGCGCCGACGGCAGTATCGAGCAGATCGGCAACGGCGGGCTGCCGGTGGGGGTGGTCGCCGGCGCCCGCTATGACGAGCTGGAAGTCGCGCTGTCCCCCGGCGACCGGATGCTGATCGTCTCGGACGGGATCACCGATGCGGTCGGGCCGCGGGGCGAGATGCTGGGCTCGGACGGTTTGCGCGCGATCCTGCGGCTGAACGCGCCGCTGTCGGGCAATGCGCTGCTGGAATCGATGTCCTGGTCGGTGTCGAGCTTCGCCAGCGGCGACCGCGCCGACGACCGCTCGGCCGTGCTGATCGAGCATCTGCCGGGCGCGGCGCTGCTGCCGCACCCGGGCGCGGGCGACGCGGCGCCCGAGGGGGTCACATGATCAGGACCTGCGTCCCCACCTTGGTCAGGTTGTAAAGCTGCACGATATGCTCGTTATACAGCCCGATGCAGCCGTTCGAGGATTTGCGCCCGATCTTGCGGGTGTCATGGGTGCCGTGGATGCGGTAATACTGCCAGCTCAGCCACAGCGCATGGGTGCCCATGGGGTTGTCCGGCCCGGGCGGCACGAAATCGGGCCATTCGGGATTGCGCTTCTTCATTTCGGGGGTGGGCGCCCAGCTGGGGCCCTCGACCTTCTTGATGATCTCGGTGCGGCCGGTGCGGGTCAGGTCGGGGCTGACCGGCACCGAGGTCGGGAACAGGCGGAAATCGCTGCCGTCCTCGGACCAGAAGCTGAGCGCGCGCGAGGTCAGGTCGACCAGGATCGCGCCGTTCTTGAGGGTCGAGAAATACGGCCGCCAGTCATGCATCCGAAAGCTCGAGACGTTCCGGCGGTTGTCCTGCGCCGCATCGACCTGGACCACCCCCGCATCCGGGGTCGCCCCGGCCGCAGCCGGAAGGATGCGCCGCAGCATCTGGCCGGTCCACGGGTCGACCGCCTGCGCGGCCACAGGCCCGGCCAGCCCTGCCGCACCCAGCGCGACCGAGCTTGCCAGAAAGCGGCGCCGGCTCGGGTCAGGGGGGGTGTTCGCGGACATGGATTCTTCCTTTCTGCCTTCTGCCCGGCCCTTCCGGCTCTTGGCGGGCGTTGCTCGAAAACCTGCGTCCAGCAGATAGTCCGGGCGCCGGGCAGATCAACTCAAACCCCTGTCATCGGCCCGGATTCCCGGCGCGATGCGGTGACGCGGCCACAGGCGGCGGGCCGGACCGGACCGGAGGGGCGGTCAGCGCCCGTCCAGCCGCACGAAATCCCGCACACTGCCTTGGCCGGGCTGGACCTCGGCCCAGTCCTCGGCCTGGAAATCCACCACCAGCGTCGCCGCGGTTGGATAGCTGCGGAACTGCGGGTCCAGCGGCGGCTGCGCCGGCAGCATCGCGGCAAAGGCGGCGATGCCGGGATTATGGCCGATCATCATCACCGTCGGCGCCGTCGCGCTTTGCAGCACCCGCAACATCGTGGCGGGGTCGGCGTGATACAGCGCCGGTTCGATCCGCAGCACCGGCAGGGTCTCGAACACCGCGTCGGCGGCGCAATCCCAGGTCTCGGCGGTGCGGCGCGACGAGGAACACAGCACCTCTTCCGGGTCATAGCCGCGGCTGGCCAGCCAGTCGCCCAGCGCCCGGGCCGAGCGGCGGCCGCGCGCGTTCAGCGGCCGGTCGTGATCGGGGACCGACGGATCGTCCCAGTCCGACTTGGCATGACGGGTCAGGATCAGGCGGCAATGTCCCGGTGAAGTCATCCTGATCCGTCCCCTTGCGGTTGTTCCGACAGTAAATCAGACTGCCACCCGATGCTGCGGCCCGCAAGCGGCACCGCACCGGGTCGGCGTCAAAGTTCGCTTCCGCCCTGGCGCAGCCCGTGCGGCTTGATCCGCGGCTCGGTCGAGCGGATCAGGCTGCCCGCCCCCTGTTCGGTGAACAGTTCGAGCAGCGCGGCATGGGGCACGCGCCCGTCCAGGATCACCACCGCGCGCACCCCCTGTTCCAGCGCTGCCAGCGCGGTTTCGGTCTTGGGGATCATGCCGCCGGCGATGGTGCCGTCGGCGATCATCGCGCGCACCTGGTCGGGGTGGATCTGCGTCAGCACCTGCCCCGCGCCGTCCTTGACCCCCGCCACATCGGTCAGCAGCAGCAGACGGTCGGCCTGCAGCGCGCCGGCGATGGCCCCGGCGGCGGTGTCGCCGTTGACGTTGAAGGTCTCGTTGTCGGCCATGCCGGTCGCGACCGGGGCGATCACCGGGATCAGCCCGGCGGCGTAGAGGTCGCGGATGATCTGGATGTTCATTTCCACCGGGCGGCCGACGAAGCCCAGCTCGGGGTCGTCGGGCTCGCACACCATCAGGTCGTCGTCCTTGCCGGAAATCCCGATGGCGCGGCCGCCGGCGTCGTTGATCGCCTGCACGATGCGCTTGTTGACCAGGCCGGACAGCACCATCTCGACCACCTGCACGGTTTCCTTGGTGGTGACGCGCTTGCCGCGGACGAAATGGCTGTCGATGCCCAGCCGGCCCAGCAGTTCATTGATCATCGGGCCGCCGCCGTGGACCACCACCGGGTGGATGCCGACCTGCTTCATCAGCACGATGTCGCGGGCGAATTCGGCCATCGCTTCGTCGTCGCCCATCGCATTGCCGCCGAATTTCACGACGACGACCGCGCCGGCATAGCGCTGCATGTAGGGCAGCGCCTCGGACAGGGTTCGGGCGGTGGTGACGAAGTCTCGGTCCATGCGCTGCAGTCTCATGCGGAAGGGAATCCCTGTAGGTGGCGCGACGCTAGGCAATGCGCGCCGCAAGGTCCAGACCGCCCGTGCCGGGATCGGCGAACTCGGGCCGGGGCGTGTCCGCATTGCCGAAGGGGCGGGTTTCCCGCCTCCGGGCCGAGGGGTCACAGGATGAAATCCGCCTCCGACAGGATCGGAGCCTGTTCGAGCAGGATGGACAGATCGGCGATACCGTCGCCGTCCAGATCGGCCTCTACCACCGTCAGCGCGCCGCGCAGCGACCAGCGCAGCTCTCCGGCGGTGCCGGAAAACGCGTTGCCGCCGATTGGCGCCAGCCCCAACCCGGCAAACTGCATCCGGTCCACCCCGGGGGTGAAATCGGTGATCGCATCCTCGGCCCCCGGGGGCGAATCGGGCGGCTCGAAGACGAAGACATCGGCCCCGTCGCCGCCGGTCATCCGGTCGCTGCCGGAGCCGCCCACCAGCGTGTCGTTGCCCGGGCCGCCCAGCAGGCGGTCGTTGCCGGCGCCGCCCAGCAGCAGGTCGTCGTTCCAGCCGCCGTCCAGGGTGTCGTTGCCATCGCCCCCGTCCAGCACGTCGTTGCCGCCCTCGCCCAGCATCAGGTCGGCGCCGTCGCCGCCCTGCAGCGTGTCGTGGCCGGTGCCGCCGAACAGCCGGTCGTTGCCGGCGCCGCCCAGCAGCAGGTCATCACCACCGTTTCCGCGCAGCGTGTCGTTGCCCGCGCCGCCATGGATGGTGTCGTTGCCGCCCTCGCCATAGATGAAGTCGTCGCCGTCATCGCCATACAGCAGATCCTCATCCTCGCCGCCAAAGATCAGGTCGTTGCCCGGGCCGCCCTCGATCACGTCGCGGCCCGGGCCGCCCAGGATCAGGTCGTCGCCCGCCCCGCCGAAAATGGTGTCGTGTCCGGCTGCGCCCAGGATGTTGTCGCGGCCGCCGCCGGCCTCGATCCAGTCGTTGCCGGCGCCGCCGCGGATGGTGTCGTCGCCGTCGCCGGCGTGGAAACGGTCGTTGCCGGCGCCGCCGAACATCATGTTGTTGCCTTCGTAGTCGATGAAGACGTTATCGCCGTTCAGGTCCAGCAGCAGGTCGTCGCCCGCACCGCCGATCATGGTGTCGTTGCCGCCCATGCCGAACAGCCGGTCGTTGCCCGCCCCGCCCTCGATATAATCGTCGCCGGCACCGCCGTTGATACGGTCGTTGCCGGCGTCGCCATAGATGCGGTCGTTGCCGCCCTCAGCCCCGATCAGGTCGTCGCCATCCTCGCCCCAGATGGTGTCGTCGCCCTCGCCCGCCAGCACCAGGTCGTCGCCGGCACCGCCGCGGATCAGGTCGTTGCCCGCGCCGCCCCAGACGGTATCGTTGCCGTCCCCGGCCAGCACGCTGTCGCTGCCCATGCCGCCGTGGATGAAATCGTCCAGCGCGCTGCCAAAGATGGTGTCGTCGCCGCCATAGCCATAGACGGTCGAGCCCCCGCGCGAGGCGGTGAGCACATCCCCGACAGCGGTGCCGTGGATGGTCGAGCGCACGTCCGGCGGCTGGTAATGGGTCAGCGAGAACATCGCATCGGTGAAATGGCTGGCGTCCAGCCGCTGGCCGTTGCGGGTGTGGATGTCGATGATGGTCTCGCCAAAGCGCACGCTGATGCCGTCGGCCAGCGGCTGAAAGCGCAGCTGCTGGACCGAGCGGATCATCCCCAGCATCGACAGGTCGATGCGGTCGATGCCGGGTTCATAGTCGCCGATCATCACCTGCCCGGCGATCGGCAGCGGGATGAAGGTGTCGGCGCCGTTGCCGCCATACATCCACAGCGTGCGGTTGCCGGCGATCAGGATGTCGTCGCCGTCATGGCCGTTGATCCTGGTGGTGCCGTTGCCGCCCTGGATCAGGTCGTTGCCGGCAGTGCCATCATGCAGCCCCGCGCCGACCTGCACGGTCTGGCCGATGGGGCCGGGGTCGATCACGAACTGGCTGACCCCCTGCTCCACCTGCGAGGCGGCAAAGACCGCGATCTTGCCGCCGATCGCCCGCACCGCCAGCGCCGAGACGTCCAGCAGCGTGGTTTCCGCCTGATCGGCGATGCTGCTCAGGTGGATCAGCCGGCCGTCGGGGGTCAGGGTGAACAGGCTCAGCCCGTCGTCGCTGCCGCCGGCCAGCACATAGGCGCGGCCGTCAATGGTGACGGTTTCCATCACCGTGGCGTTGCGGAACCTCGTGGCCAGCTCGTCGATGACGTGATCGACCGGAATCAGCGCGCCGTCGGGCAGCACCCGCACCGTGGTCAGCGACGAGCTTTGCGCCGAGCTGACCACCAGATAATGCCGCCCCGCGACCTCGACCGCCGCGATATCGCGCGGGCCGTTGAAGCCGGTGCCGTTGTCGGCGCCGAACAGCTCGGCCGGTTCCAGCGTGCCGTCGGGGCGGACCCGGTGCGAGGCGATGAAGTTCCCGCGCGTCGAGGCGCTGATCAGCAGGTCGAGCCCGCCCACCCGCAGCGGCAGGATCGCGTCGATCTGCGCATCCGCCGGCAGGCCGGCGGGGCGGGTGGTGCTGTCGCCCTGCAGCAGCCGCCCGTCCGGCAGCTGCTGCCACAGCGTCACCGCCGCCTGCCCGCGGGTCGAGCCATAGACCAGCGACAGCCCGCTGGCGGTGGTGAAGCTGCCCGCGTGCAGCAGATCCTCGGGCAGGGCGGAATCGACAAAGCCGCGGTCGGCGCCGCCGCGGCCGGCGTCGGTCAGCACATGCACCTGCCCCGCGGCCTGGTTCAGCCCCGCGGCCAGCAGCGACACGCCGCCCGGCCGGTCGAGCAGCACCGCCTGCGGGTCGCCCAGATGCGTCAGCTTGCGGTGGTATTCATAGTCGCCCAGCAGCCGCGGCAGCAGCCCGGTGCCGTCCACCCCCCAGATCGAGACCCCGCCGCCGGCATAGGTGGCACCGACCAGCACCACCTGTCCGCCGACCTGCCCCAGCGTCAGGTCCGAGATGTTGCCGACATAGCCCTGCGTGATCGTCGCGACATGCTGGAAACTGACCATGACACCCACCGCCCCGGAAAATCAGGACGATACTGCGCCTTCGCCGGTTAACAGGCGGTGACCGTCGCCCGTGGTTTTGCGTTGGATTTTAATCAGCCGCGGCGGAAGGGGCCGAACTCGGCGGTCTC
The DNA here is from genome assembly GCF_047716885.1 of Paracoccus sp. SJTW-4. Lineage (NCBI taxonomy): Bacteria > Pseudomonadati > Pseudomonadota > Alphaproteobacteria > Rhodobacterales > Paracoccaceae > Paracoccus > Paracoccus sp. SJTW-4. Next base: position 1,751,168 of record NZ_CP136681.1, read on the forward strand.
GGCCATGTCCTCGCCGACCAGCCGGGTTTCGCGGTGCAGGTAATCCTCGACCGCTCGGCGGAACCCCGGATCGGCGATCCAGTGCAGCGAGTGCGTTTCAGCGGGCATGTAGCCGCGGGCGAGCTTGTGTTCGCCCTGCGCCCCGGCCTCGACCCGCGACAGCCCCCGCGCGATCGCAAAGTCGATGGCGCGATGGTAGCACAGCTCGAAATGCAGGCAAGGGTGGTCCTCGATGCAGCCCCAATAGCGGCCGAACAGCGCCTCCTGCCCGATCAGGTTCAGTGCGCCGGCGACCGGGCGGCCGTCGCGTTCGGCCAGCACCAGCAGGCAGTCGTCGCGCATCACCTGGTGCAGCAGGTCGAAGAACGCCCGCGTCAGATAGGGCCGCCCCCATTTGCGGCCGCCGGTGTCCTGATAGAACGCCCACATCGCGTCCCAGTGTTCCGGGCGCAGGTCGTCGCCGGTCAGGGACAGGATGCGGCCGCCGAAAGCGTTGGCGCGCTCTCGCTCCTTGCGCAGCGCCTTGCGCTTGCGGCTGGACAGCGCCGCCAGGAAATCCTCGTAGCTGCCGTAGCCCGCGTTCAGCCAGTGGTATTGCGTGGTGGTCCGCCCCAGCCAGCCCTGCGTTTCGCCGAAAGCCCGTTCGTCTGCCGTGCAGAAGGTGACATGGGCCGAGGACAGCCCCGCCTGCCCCGCCACCTGCGCCATTGCCGCCAGCAGCGCCGCCTGCACCCTACTGTCGCGGGCGATCAGCCGCGGGCCGGTGGCGGGGGTAAAGGGCACGGCGGATTGCAGCTTGGGGTAATACTGCCCTCCGGCGCGGTGCCATGCCTCGGCCCAGCCGTGATCGAAGATATATTCGCCCTGGCTGTGGGTCTTCAGATAGGCCGGCGCCACCCCCACCACCTGACCGGCCACCCGCGCCACCAGATGCGAGGGATGCCAGCCCGTCCCCTCGCCCACGGACCCCGAGGCTTCCAGCGCCGACAGGAAACGATGGCTGGTAAAGGGATCGCCCCCCGCCCCGCAGTCATCCCACAGGGCGGCATCCACCGCATCGATGCGGGGCAGGACGGAAACGCTCAGCTCGGCCATGATGCCCAAGATAGGCGCTGGCGGGCCGGGTTCAAACGCCTAGCGCTGCCGCCGCGCCATGAAGGCCAGCCGCTCGAACAGCGCCACGTCCTGTTCGTTCTTCAGCAGCGCCCCGTGCAGCCTGGGCAGCATCTCTCCGGCCGGGCGCTTGAGGTCCTCGGGCGACAGATCCTCGGCCAGGATCAGCTTGAGCCAGTCGAGGAACTCGCTGGTCGAAGGTTTCTTCTTCAGCCCCGGCGCCTCGCGCAGCTCCAGGAACTGGGTCAGCGCCTCGTCCAGCAGCCGTGGCTTGAGGCCGGGGTGGTGCACCGCCACGATCCGCTTGAGCGTCTCGGCGTCGGGAAAGCGGATGTAGTGGAAGAAGCAGCGGCGCAGGAAGGCGTCCGGCAGCTCTTTCTCGTTGTTCGAGGTGATGATGACCACCGGGCGGTGGCAGGCCACGATGGTCTCGCCGGTCTCGTAGACGTGGAACTCCATCCGGTCGAGTTCCTGCAGCAGGTCGTTCGGGAACTCGATGTCGGCCTTGTCGATCTCGTCGATCAGCAGCACCACCTTGGCGTCGGCCTCGAACGCCTGCCACAGCTTGCCCTTGCGGATATAGTTGCCGATGTCGTGGACCCGCGCCTCGCTCAGCTGGCTGTCGCGCAGGCGGCTGACGGCGTCGTATTCATACAGCCCCTGCTGCGCCCGGGTGGTGGATTTCACGTTCCACTCGATGATCGGCAGCCCCAGGCTGGCGGCGACCTGCCGCGCAAGCTCGGTCTTGCCGGTGCCGGGCTCGCCCTTGACCAGCAGCGGCCGTTCCAGCGTCACCGCGGCATTCACCGCCAGCGCCAGATCGGGCGAGGCGACATAGGTTTCGGTCGAACTGAACTGCATCGGCGGATCCTTCTGCGGCGGGCGCGGGGGCGGTCTGGCGCCGGCGGACACTAGGCCGGGCGCGGGCGCACGGCAAGTTGCCCCATGCGCGGGGACGGCGGCTATTTCCTTCCCGCGGCTCATCCTTTAAGTGGACGCCGAAAGGACCGGGCAGCGACCTGTCCCGGGCCTCGCCGGAGGACCCATGAAGCGCCAGACTTTCCTTCCCGATGAATACCGTCCCGCCGAGGACGAGCCCTTCATGAACGATCGCCAGCTGGAATATTTCCGCCGCAAGCTGCTGGCCTGGAAACAGGAACTGCTGGCCCAGTCGGCCGAGACGCTGGAGGGGCTGCAGGACAGCGCCCGCAACGTCCCCGACATCGCCGACCGCGCATCCGAGGAAACCGACCGCGCCATCGAGCTGCGCACCCGCGACCGCCAGCGCAAGCTGGTCAGCAAGATCGACGCGGCGCTGCGCCGGATCGACACCGGCGAGTTCGGCTATTGCGAGATGACCGGCGAGCCGATCAGCCTCAAGCGGCTGGACGCCCGGCCGATCGCCACCATGACGCTGGAAGCGCAGGAAAAACACGAACGCCGCGAGCGCGTGCACCGCGACGACTGACGCACGCCTCCGGCCCATCTGGGGAAAGGGAGGACGCCATGGACGAAGCGACGACAAAGCCGGTGCTGATCGTGCTGATCGACGGGTTTGCCGACTGGGAAACCCCGATGATCTCGGCGGTGGGCAGTGATTTCTACGGGGTTTCGGTGCGCCATGCCACGCCCGGCGGGGGCGAGGTGACCTCGATGGGCGGGCTGCGGGTCACCGGGCTGCCGGATATCGCGGTGCAGGGGGACGAGGTGATCGTGCTGTGCGGCAGCAACGGCTGGACCCGTCCCGATGCCCCCGACCTGTCCGCGATGCTGCAGGCGGCGCATGGGCGCGGCCAGACCGTCGCCGGGATTTGCGCCGGAACGCTGGCGCTGGGTCGGGCCGGGCTGCTGGCGGGGCGGGCGCATACCTCGAACAGCCTCGATTTCCTGCGCCAGTCCCTGCCGGATTACGCCGGGGCCGCGGATTACCGCGACCAGCCGCAGGCGGTGGCGGACGGCGGCATCATCACCGCCCCCGGCACCGCCCCGGTCAGCTTTGCCGCCGCGGTGCTGGCTGCGGCGGGGGTTGACGGGCAGCAGCTGGCGCAGCTCCGCACCCTGGCCGGTGCCGAACACCGATGACCGGGGCGCTGCAGGGGCAACAGGCGACCATCATCGGCGGCGGCATCGGCGGGCTGACCGCGGCGCTGGCGCTGGCCCGCCGCGGGGCGCGCGTCACGGTGCTGGAACGGGCCGGCGCACGGCGCGAGGTCGGCGCGGGCATCCAGGTCAGCCCCAATGCCGGGCGGGTGCTGGAGGCGCTGGGGCTGACCGCGGCGTTTCAGGCGGCCTCACACCCCTCGCACGGGGTCGAACTGCGTGACCGGCGCGGCGCGCTGGTGCTGCATCTCGACTTTGCCCGCTGGCGCCCGCAGGCGTCTTTCCGCACCATCCACCGCGCCCGGCTGGTCGAGCTGCTGGACACCGCCGCCCGCGATCATGGCGTCGAGATCCGCCTGAACACCCATGTCGACTCGCTGCCGGAAGCGGCGCTGCTGATCGGCGCCGACGGGCTGCACAGCCGGGTGCGGCGGGCGCTGAACGGGACCGAGACCCCGTTCTTCACCGGCCAGACCGCCTGGCGCGCGATCATCCCGGACAACGACCAGCAGCCGATGACCCGCGTCTTCATGGGCAACGGCCGGCATCTGGTCAGCTATCCCCTGGGCTTCGGACAGCGCAATCTGGTGGCGGTGCTGGAACGCGACAACTGGACCGAGGAACACTGGTCGCAGACCGACGACCCCGCCAACCTGCGCCGCGCCTTTGCGGGGTTTGGCGGCCCGGTCCAAGGCTGGCTGGACCGCGTGACCGAGACCGGCCTCTGGGGCCTGTTCCGCCATCAGGTCGCGGCGCGCTGGCAGGACGGGCGCATGGCGATCCTCGGCGACGCCGCCCACCCCACCCTGCCGTTCCTTGCGCAAGGGGCCTGCATGGCGATCGAGGATGCCTGGACCCTCGCCGCCTGTCTCGACGCCGATCCCGACCAGCCGCGCGCGCTGTCCCGCTATCAGCAGCTGCGCCAGCCCCGCTGCATCCGCATCGTCGCCGCCGCCACAGCGAACGCCCGCAACTACCACCTCTCGGGTCCCAAGCGCGTCGCCGCCCACGCGGCCCTGCGGCTGGCGAACCGCCTTGTCCCCCGCACGGCGTTCGAGCGTTTCGCCTGGGTCTACGACCACGACCCGACCGCCTGACCTCGCAGGGTTCGGGCGGTCACAAATATCCCGGGGGAGTCGCGCAGCGACGGGGGCAGAGCCCCCTTACGCCGCCGCCTTTTCCACCGCGGCGATGATACCGTCCACCACCTCGCGCAGAACCGCCTCGTCCTCGGCCTCGGCCATGACCCGGATCAGCGGCTCGGTGCCGGATTTGCGGATCAGCACCCGGCCCGATTGCGCCAGCCGCGCCTCGGCGGCCGCGATCTCGGCACGCACGGCATCGGCCGACAGCGGGTCGGCACCGGCGGCATAGCGCACGTTCTTCAGCATCTGCGGAACCGGAGTGAACTGGCGCAGCAACTCGCTGGCCGCAGCGCCGCTGTCGGCCAGCGCCGCCAGCACCTGCAGCCCCGCGATCAGCCCGTCGCCGGTGGTGGCGTAATCGGTCATCACGATATGGCCCGACTGCTCGCCGCCAAGGTTATAGCCCGCGCCGCGCATCCGCTCGACCACATAGCGGTCGCCGACCGCGGTGCGTTCCAGCCGCAGGCCGCGGCCCGTCAGGAACCGCTCGAGCCCCAGGTTCGACATCACCGTCGCGACCAGCGCGCCGCCGCGCAGCCGGCCGGCATCGGCCCAACGCCCGGCCAGCAGCGCCATCAGCTGGTCGCCGTCCGCCACCTGCCCCTGTTCGTCGACGATCATCACCCGGTCGGCATCGCCGTCCAGGCTGATGCCCAGATGCGCGCCATGCTCGCGCACGGCCGCCGCCGCGGCCTCGGGGTGGGTCGAGCCCACGCCGGCGTTGATGTTGAACCCGTCCGGCTCGACGCCCAGCGGGATCACCTCGGCGCCCAGCTCCCACAGCACGTCGGGGGCGGCGCGATAGGCGGCGCCGTTGGCGCAGTCGATCACCACCTTCAGCCCGTCCAGCCGCTGCCCGCCCGGGAATGTGGTCTTGGCGTATTCGACATAGCGGCCGCGGCCGTCCTCGATGCGCCGCGCGCGGCCGATATGGGCGGGCTGCGCCAGGGCGATGTCGCCGGCCAGGATCGCCTCGATCTCGGCCTCGGCCTCGTCGGACAGCTTGAACCCGTCGGGGCCGAAGAACTTGATGCCGTTGTCCTCGGCCGGGTTGTGGCTGGCAGAGATCATGATCCCCAGATCCGCCCGCATCGAGCGGGTGAGGAACCCCACCGCCGGGGTCGGCACCGGCCCCAGCAGCAGCACGTTCATGCCGGTCGAGGTCAGCCCCGCCGTCAGCGCGTTTTCCAGCATGTAGCCCGACAGCCGGGTGTCCTTGCCGATCACCACCCGGTGGCGGTTGCGGCCGTCGCGGCGGAACCAGCGCCCGGCGGCGGCACCCAGCCGCAGCGCCATCTCGGCGGTCATCGGATGGGTATTGGCCCGGCCGCGCACCCCGTCGGTGCCGAAAAGCTTTCTGCTCATGGTTCCCCTGTTCCCGTTACCGCCTGCCACAGCGCCAGCCCCTGCCTGGTCCCGGCCACATCGTGGACCCGATGGATCTGCACCCCCTGCGCCACCGCCGCCAGCGTCACCGCCAGGCTGCCCGGATCGCGCCCCGAGGCCCCCACCCCGCCGCCCAGCGTCCCGATGAAGCTCTTGCGCGAGGCGCCCAGCAGCAGCGGCACGCCAAGCCCATGATAAAGCGAGATCCGGCGCAGGATTTCAAGATTATGCTGCAAGGTCTTGCCGAAGCCGATGCCAGGGTCGACCACGATGCGGTGGCGGGGGATGCCCGCGGCCTCGGCCCGGGCGATGCGGGCCGCAAGCGCGTCATAGACATCCAGCAGCACATCGTCATAGCGCGGGTCGTCCTGCATCGTCTCGGGCACGCCCTGCGCGTGCATCAGGCAGACCGCCGCGCCCGTGTCGGCCACTGCCGAGGCCATCGCAGGGTCGAAGTCGAAGCCGGAGACATCGTTCACCATCACCGCCCCGGCCGCGACTCCGGCGCGCGCCACCGCAGCTTTGCGGGTGTCGACGGAAACCGGAACCCGCCCCGCAAAACCGGCGATCGCGGGGGTGGTGCGGGCGATCTCGTCGGCGACCTCGACCGCGCGCGCGCCCGGGCGCGTCGATTCCCCGCCGATGTCCAGCAGATCCGCGCCCGCCTCCAGCAGCGCCTGCGCATGGGCGAGACCGCCATCGGCGTTCCAGCGCCCGCCGTCGGAAAAACTGTCCGGGGTCACGTTGACGATGCCCATCAGCTGCGGGCGGTCCATCGCCAGCCCGGCCACCGGCGAGCGCGGGGCGGTCAGGGCGGCGATCACCTCGGGCGGGGCCTCGGGGACGATGCGCGGGGGCGCGCCGCGGGAAAGCTGCTCAAAGGCCGAGAACCGCACCCAGCCGCCCGCCAGCCGCCAGCGGCCCTGCGGATCGGGCAAGGGACGGAAATAGTCGCGGGCGGGTCCGGGGCTGGGCATGGATCGGGCTTCATCTGCGAAAGAGGCCAGGGCGGCCGGTTGCGGTCCTATTGCCGCCCCATTGCCCGCGCCGCAAGCATCACCCGGGCAGAAGCGCCGAGGGAATGCGGAAACCCGCCGCCGCGGCAGGCAGGGTTTCGCCCGCAGGCAGCGCCCAGTCGATGACGGTCGCGTCCAGCCGCTCGGCCAGCCACAGCGCCAGCGCCGCCGGCTCGGCCGGCAGGTCGCTGTCCGCCACCATCCGCGCCGGCGCCCAGACCACCGCAATCCCGTTCGCGGCCGCCCAGTCGAGTTCCGTGCGGCTGTCGGCGACGGTCAGCCCCAGATCACCCGCCAGCGCCCAGGCGGCCTGGTCCAACGCCAGCAGCGCGATGCGCCGCGCATTGGCGCCCTGCGGCAGTGGCAACAGCGGCGCGGCGGGGATCACCACCAGCGCCCCCGCGGGCAGGCTTTCGACCCGCCGCCCCATGACCAGCAGCGCCGGGCGCGCTACGCTGGCCGTGGCCTGCACCCGCCCGGCGCGGCGGGTCAGCGTCACCCCCAGCGCCCCCGGCACCCGGTCGAGCTTTTCGATGCTGACCGTCACCTCGGCCGCCAGCGGCTGCGCCAGCACCTGCGCGGCGATGCGTTCGGCCAGCGTCTCCAGCAGGTCATAGCGCCGGTCGGCCAGCCCGTCGGCCACCGCCCCGGTCAGCACGTCATAGGACAGGATGCGGTCCACGTGGTCGTCCACGCCCGCCACCGGCCGCGCCAGCGCCACCTCGATGGCAAAGCGCAGCCGCTGCTGCTGGCCGCGCTCGCTCTGGAACGCGCCGATCTCGGCAGAAACGATGTAGTCGCGCAGGTGGATGCGGTCGGGCTGGTCCATGCCGCTTCCTTGGAACGAACGCGGCCCCGCTGCAAGGGCAGGGCCGTGACGTTGCTTCCGCCCCGCGGGAAAACCTTAGTTCGAGGCCACCCGCTGCCCGCCGCCGCGGCGGTAAAAGATATGGCTGCCGATCCGGGTGGTGCGGGTAAAGCGCTTGGCCCAGGACGGCTTGACATAGGTGGTGTGGAAATAGGTGGCGCCCCCGGTCAGGCTGCGCGGCGCGCCCGACAGCGCCTCGAGCGCGATCTTTTCCGCCCGCATTGCCGCGGCGCGTTCGCGCATCCGCAGGCTGCCGCCCTTGTAGCTGAACTGGCCGCGCTGGTTGACCACGCCGCAGACCGAATTGGGGAAGGCCGGATGATCGACGCGGTTCAGGATCACCTCGGCCACGGCGCGCTGGCCGGACACGGGTTCACCCCGCGCCTCGAAATACAGCGCCTCGGTCAGGCATTGCAGGGTGGCGCCGGGAATGGCTGCATCGGCCCTTGCCTGGATCAGCCGCTCGGGCCCGCCGGTGACAGTGCGGGTCTTTTGCGCCATGGCTCCGGCAGGAAGAACCGGAAGGGCCAGCGCGACACACACACCGACGTGCGCCAGCCTTTTCAGCAGCTTGCTCATGAGGGTCTCGTTTTTCCGTTGCTCGCGGCCCGGATGCCCAGGCACCGATCCGCGAGGCAGGAGATGCGCTCGCAGACCCGCCCGGCACCAGTCAAAGAAACCGTGAGCGCCGGAACCGGGCCGGAATCGCGCGTTCCGGGCAGATTTCCGCCGACCGGAAAACCGCGCTTCGGCAGGTTTCGGCCCCGTTCAGCGGATCTTCATACCCGGTCCGAACCAGTCGTCCGGCCCCGTCCCCGATTCGAGCCCCGATTCCGGCCCCACCGATTCGGCCAGCCGCTGCCGGATCGCCTCTTGCGCGGCGGCCAGCCGCGCCACCGGCACCCGGAAGGGCGAGCAGCTGACGTAATCCAGCCCGGCGCGCTGGCAAAAGGCGATGGATTCGGGGTTGCCCGCGTGTTCGCCGCACATGGCGACGGTGATCCCGGGCCGGTGCGCGCGCGCCCGCCCGGTGCCGATCAGCACCAGCTCGCCCACTCCCTCACGATCAAGGATGTGGAACGGATCCTCGGCATAGACCCCCTGCCCCACATAGCTGCCCATGAAGCGCGCGGCGTCATCGCGCGACAGCCCATAGGTCATCTGGGTCAGGTCGTTGGTGCCAAAGGACAGGAAGGCGCAGTGTTCCGCGATGTCGCCCGCCCGCAGCGCGGCGCGCGGAGTTTCCACCATCACCCCCAGGCGATAGTCGAACTCGGTCCGGGTCTCGGCGCGGACGGCGGCGGCGATGCCCTCGACCCGGTGGCGGACCAGCTCGACCTCGCGCATGGCGCTGACCAGCGGGATCATGATCTCGGGGACCACGCCCTGGCCGCTGCGGCCGACCTCGACGGCGGCCTCGAAGATGGCGCGGGCCTGCATCTCGTAGATTTCCGGGACGGTGATGCCCAGCCGCACCCCGCGCATCCCCAGCATCGGGTTGTATTCGGCCAGCGCCTCGACCCTGCGCACCACGTCCGACAGCGGCAGGTCCAGCGATTCCGCCAGCTCGCGCATCCCCTCGCGGTCGTGGGGCAGGAACTCGTGCAGCGGCGGGTCGAACAGGCGGATGGTGACCGGATAGCCGTCCATGATGCGGAACAGCGCGGTGAAATCGGCGCGCTGCATCGGCAGCAGGCGGTCCAGCGACAGGCGGCGATCCTCGGCCCGATCGGCAAAGATCATCTCGCGCATGGCCGGCAGGCGCTCATCGTCAAAGAACATGTGCTCGGTGCGCACCAGCCCGATGCCCTGCGCGCCGAACATGCGGGCGGTTCGGGCGTCCTCGGGGGTGTCGGCATTGCCGCGCACCTTCATGCTGCGCGCCGCATCCGCCCAGTCCAGCAGCTGGTTGAAGCTTTCGTCCAGCGCCGGTTCCAGCATGGCGGCGGCGCCGGCCAGAACCTCGCCCGAGGTGCCGTCGACGGTGATCTCCTCGCCCTCGCGGAACAGCCGGTCGCCGGCGCGCATCACCCGCGCCCGCGGGTCGATGGCGATCCCCGAGGCGCCGACGATGCAGGGCAGCCCCAGCCCGCGCGCGATCACCGCGGCGTGGCTGGACATGCCGCCGCGTTCCGTCAGCACCGCGACCGAGGCGTGCATCCCCCGGATATCCTCGGGCAGGGTCTCGCGCCGGACCAGCACGCAGGCCTCGCCGCGCGCGGCGGCGGCCTGCGCGGCGGCGGCGGAAAAGGCGATGCGGCCGGTGGCGGCGCCGGGGCTGGCGGGCATCCCGCGGGTCACGATGTCGCGCGGCGCGCGCGGATCGACCTGATGGTGCAGCAGATCTGTCAGCGCCCGCGGCTGCACCCGCATCAGCGCCTGTTCGGGCGGGATGATGCCGTCGCGCGCCAGCCCGACCGCGATGCGCACTGCCGCGCGCGACGACCGCTGCACCCTGATCGCGTCGATGATCGACAGATGCCCGTCGGCGACGACGAACTCGATCTGCATCTCTTCCTTGAGCCGCTCGCGCGCGGCGACGCCGAAGCGGACCAGATCGGCGAACACCGCCGGCGCCGCTTCCTCGAGCGACAGGCCGCGGGGGTCGCGGGTCAGATAGATCGTCTCGGCATCGCTGCGCCTGGCGCTGCCCTGGGTCTGGCCGCGAAAGCGCCCGGTGATGCGCGGCGCGCCGGTCAGGCTGTCGATGAACTGGATCGAGCCCGAGCCGGTGACCCCCGGCCCCAGCGCCAACGCCATTTCCTGCACCACCAGCCCCAGCGGCGCATCCGCCGGCGCGCCCTTGGCCTGGCGTAGCAGCCGCGCGGTCGGCCCCTCCCACGCGCGGGCCATGGACCGCAGCACCTCGACCAGCTGGCGGGCGGGGTCCTGCGGGAAATCCTCGTCAGTTTCGTGCTGGAAACTGTCCAGCGTGTCGGCCAGCGTCGCATCGGGGTCGCTGAACATGTCGGGGTCCAGCCGCGCCACATGGATCGCATAGGCCTGCACAAAGCCGCGATAGAGCGCATCGGCGGCCTCGACCCCCAGCGATTGCGCCAGCTCGGCGTGGCGGGCAGCGTTCATGCCGACATTCAGCACCGTTCCCGGCCCGCCCCACTCCGGGTCCATCGCCGAGGGTCGCACCCCCACCAGCCCCCGCGTCCCGGCGATCAGCCGTTCCAGCTCGGCCGCAGGCAGGGGGCGGCCGGCAGCGATGGCGCGCACGGCCGAGGCGGGAATCGCAAAGCTGCGCGGCACCGGCAGATCCATGCGGACCAGCCGTTGCAGGCATTTTGCCCGCCAGCCGTGCACCCCGGCCGCGACGGGGGCCGAGGGGGTGATTTCGACGATCGACAATTCGGCGGGCTGATCCATGGGCCGGCACCCTAAGCCCGCGCCGCTTATCCTCGCAAGAGCGAAGCTTCACCCGTGCCGCAGGGGGCTGCCCGCCCCGCCGCCTGCGGCGCGTTCGGGCCCTGCCGCTGGCTCACTGGAAACGGTCCAGCGGACCGTTTCCCGGGCGTTCGCCAGGCCCGAGGATACTTGTGCAAGGAAGATGGCAGAGGGCCCGGGGTTTCTTTCTGGCACAAATACCCTCCGGGGGTGCGGGGGTGGACCCCCCCCCTCGGGGCAGCGCAGTCAGGCGTCAAGCTCGACCCACACCGGCACGTGGTCGCTGGGCTTTTCCCGGCTGCGCTGGTCGCGGTCCACACCGGCGCCGCGCATCAGATCGGCGGCCTGCGGCGACAGCAGCGCGTGGTCGATGCGGATGCCGTTGTCGCGTTCCCAGGACTGGCGCTGATAGTCCCAGAAGGTGAAGGGGCCGCGGCTGCCATGAGGATCAGAGATGCGGAGCGCATCGGTCCAGCCCTGATGCAAGATGCGCCGGAACGCGGCCCGCGACTGCGGCAGGAACAGCGCGTCATCCACCCAGTTCTCTGGGCGGGCGGCATCGCGCGGCTCGGGGATCACGTTATAGTCGCCCAGCATCACCACCGGCGCCTCGGTCGCCAGCAGTTCGGCGGCGCGCAGGCGCATCCGCTCCATCCAGGCCAGCTTGTAGTCGTATTTCGGCCCCGGCGCCGGATTGCCATTGGGCAGATACAGCCCGGCCACGGTGACGGCGTGGCGCTGGCCCATCACCACCGCCTCGATCCAGCGGGCCTGTTCGTCGCCGTCGTCGCCGGGCAGGCCGCGGCGGATCTCCTCGACCGGCAGGCGCGACAGCACCGCGACGCCGTTCCAGCTTTTCTGGCCGTGGGTCCAGACCTTCCAGCCCAGATCCTCGACGATCTCGGTCGGGAACCCCTCGTCGACGGTCTTGATCTCTTGCAGCACGGCGACATCGGGCTGCGCCTCGGCCAGCCAGGCGGTCAGCTGATGCAGCCGCGCCTTGATGCCGTTGACGTTGAAACTGGCGATTTTCATGGCGGCGACCCTAGGGCGCGGCCAGCGCCGGGGCAAGCGGCACTGGCGCAGGCCGCGGGAACCGCCGCCCCCGCCGCGGATTGAGCCGCAGGCCCATGACGGAGCGGAAGATGTTCGAGCTGCAGACCCCGATCTCCGAGTTGATCCTGCGCGGCACGCTGCTGTTCGTGCTGTTCATGGCGCTGTTTCGCATCCTGCCGCGGCGCACCGGGGGCGAGCTGGCGCCGATGGATCTGGTGTTCCTGCTGCTGGTCACCGAATCCGCCTCGCATTCGCTGGGGGATTTCGATTCCCTGCCGGACGGGGCGGTGCAGATCGTCACGCTGATGGCGTTGAACTACCTGACCAACCGGCTCAGCTTCGCCTCGCCCGGCTTCATGCGGCTGGTCGAGCACGCGCCGATCCAGATCATCCGCGACGGGCAGGCGATCCCGCGCAACCTGCGCCGCGAGCTGCTGACCGCGGAAGAACTGCGCAGCCACCTGCGGCTGAACGGCATCGACGACATCGCGCAGGTGAAAAGCGCCTATGTCGAAAGCGACGGCCGGCTGAGCGTCATCCGCGCGGACGAGGAATCGGACCAGGGCGCCGGGGACGAGAGCAGCTCCAGAGCATAAGCCCCCCGGCTCTTTCATCTTGCCCCAAATATCGCGGGTCGGGGCAGAGCCCCGGTCCTGCACGCGCCTATTCAGACGGCGGCGCGGTCACGATCAGCCGGTCGATGCGCATCGCGTCCATGTCCGCAACCTCGATCGTCCAGCCCTGATGGGAAAAGATGTCGCCGGTGCGCGGGATCCGGTTCAGGATCGCCAGCACCATCCCGGCCACGGTGTTGAAATCGCCCTCGGGCAGCGGGAACCCGGTCTCGCCGGCGAATTCGTCGGCGCTTTCGCTGCCGGCGACCAGCCAGGACCCGTCGGGGCGGCGCACCATGTCGGGCTCATCCCCCTCGGCGTCGGCGAAATCGCCGGTGATCGCCTCCAGCAGGTCCATGGCGGTGATGATGCCCTGGAAATGCCCGTATTCGTCATAGACCAGCACCATGCGCGAGGGCGTGGCCCGCATCACCTCGATCACCGACAGCGCGTCGGCCGCGTCCAGCACGGTCGGTGCCTCGCGGATCAGGCTGCGCAGGTCGGGTTCGTCCACCCCGATCAGGTCGCGCAGCGCCACCACCCCCAGGATGTCGTCGTCCGAGCCGTCCGTCACCGGCAGCCGCGAAAACCGCGCGGCGCGGATCTTGGCCATCACCACCTCGGGCGGGTCGGAAATGTCGATCATCTCGACATCGCGGCGGGGCGTCATCATCGCCGCGGCCGAGCGGTCGGCCACCCGCATCACTCCCGCGATCATGCCGCGCTCGCCCTCCATCAGCACGCCGGCCTGGGTGGCCTCGGCGATGGTCATGCGCACCTCTTCGTCGGTGATGGCGCGGTCCGAGCTGTCGCCCACGCCGGCCAGCCGCAGCACCAGCCGGGCGGCATTGTCCAGAAGCCAGACCAGCGGCGTCCCGATCCGTCCCAGCAGCGTCATCGAGGGCGCCACCCGTGCAGCGATCCGTTCGGGGTTGGACATGGCGATCTGCTTGGGCACCAGCTCGCCGATGATCACCGACAGCGCGGTGATCGCGGCCACGACCAGGAACACCCCCAGCGTCTGCGCCAGACCGTAGGGCACCCCCGCCGCCGCCAGCGCCGCACCCGCCCGCAGGCCCAGCGTCGCCCCGGACACCGCGCCCAGCAGCACGCCGACCAGCGTGATCCCGATCTGCACCGCCGACAGGAACTTGCCCGGCTGTTCCAGCAGCGCCAGCGCCGCCTGCGCGCCACGGTCGCCCTTTTCGGCCATGCTGGCCAGCCGCGCCGGCCGGGCCGAGACCACCGCCAGTTCCGACATCGCCAGCAGCCCGTTCACGATGGTCAGGGCAACGATCAGCAGGATTTCCAGAAACATCAGCGCATCACATCGAGAACGAGGTGCCGCAGCCGCAGGACGAGCTGGCGTTCGGGTTTTCGATGGTGAAGCGGGACCCGATCAGCTCATCCGCCCAGTCGATGGTGGCGCCGGCCAGGAACGGCAGCGACACCGGGTCGACCACGACGCGCTGGCCCTGTTCCTCGAGCACCAGATCGTCGGCCGCGGGCTCGTCCATGCGGATGTCATACTGGAAACCGGAACAGCCGCCGCCCAGCACCGCGACACGCAACGCCGGTCCCGGCCCGCCTGCATTGATCTCGGCCAGGCGCGCGAATGCGCGGGGCGTGACCGTGGGGGGCAGGTTCATGGGGCGTTCCCGTTTCGTGGACATTGCCCAGACTATAGGGTCGCAGGCGCCCTGCCGCAAGGAAACCGCCGCATGACGCAAGCGCCCGCCCCCTATGCCTGCCAGCCCGCCGAAAGCCTCGGCCGGCTGCATGCCGAGGAACTGTCCACCTTTCGCAGCCCGTGGCAGCGCGACCGCGACCGCATCATCCACTCCTCCGCGTTCCGCCGGCTCAAGCACAAGACGCAGGTGTTCGTGGAGCAAGAGGGCGACGCCTATCGCGGCGATTATTTCCGCACCCGCCTGACCCACACGATCGAGGTGGCGCAGGTCGCCCGCACCATCGCCGGCGCGCTGGGGCTGAACACCGACCTGGCCGAGGCGGTGGCGCTGGCCCACGACCTGGGCCACCCGCCGTTCGGCCATACCGGCGAGGACGCGCTGGCCTTGCTGATGGCCCCCTATGGCGGCTTCGACCACAACGCGCAGGCGCTGCGGATCGTCACCAAACTGGAACGCCACTATGCCGGCTTCGACGGGCTGAACCTGACGTGGGAAACGCTGGAAGGCATCGCCAAGCACAACGGCCCGGTGGCGCCGCCCTGGCCCTGGGCGCTGGCGCAGGTGAATGCCGACTGGGACCTGCGCCTGTCCACCCACGCCAGCGCCGAGGCGCAGGTGGCGGCCGTCGCCGACGACGTGGCCTATAACCACCACGACCTGCACGACGGGCTGCGATCCGGCCTGTTCACCGCCGCCGACCTGATGGAGCTGCCGCTGATCGGCCCGGCGTTTGCGCGGGTGGACCGGCTGCACCCCGGCCTCGACCCCTCGCGCCGCGAACACGAGGCGCTGCGGCGCATTTTCGGCACCATGGTCGAGGATGTGATCGCCGTCGCCCGCGCCCGGCTTGCGGAAACCGCGCCCCGCTCGGCCGAGGACATCCGCGCATTGGACCGCCCGGTGATCCGCTTTTCCGAGCCGCTGTTCGCCGAGTTGAAGGAAATCCGGCAGTTCCTGTTCACCCGCATGTACCGCGCCCCCCCGGTGATGGAGGAACGCGCCCAAGTGACCGCAATGCTGAACGTGATCTTCCCCGCCATGCTGGACGACCCCACGCTGATGCCCGAGGACTGGCGGCTCGAGGCGCTCTCCGCCCCCGACCGAACCGCCCGCGCCCGCGTGGTGCTGGACTACGTCGCCGGCATGACCGACCGCTTCGCGATTGCCGAATGGCAGCGGCTGGGCGGCACGGGGGGTTGAGCCCTCGGCGAGAGGGTGGACCCTGTCGAATCCAGGCAGTCCTAACGGTGTTCGACCAGATTGGTCACCCCAGCTTTTCAGCCGATTTGCTCCAGAAAAATACGGCGCAAGAGCAATTTCTGGAAGATTGATTAAATAGTGATTTTGAGATAAATTCTCTCGAGTATGCAGGAAACTGAAATGATTAAGCTTATCTTCAACATGCTCAAGACATCCAGCAAGGCACCCGTCAAAGCAACTGGCCGCCCCAAAGGCCCAAAGGTGAAAACCGGACCAACAAGAGGCCAGGAACGCTCACGAAACCAAGATGGCAGATGGCGTGCCAAGCGCTCCGACGCAAACAAACCTCGCGCAAGCGAATAGCATTCCGGCGGCGTGAGGGATCGACCTGATGGAAACTGGAGCCATTCGGTAGAGAACTGCGCTCAGCAGTCGATACATACAAGTCTGAAGCGGGAAGGCAGCACTCGCCACCCCCCACGTGCGCTTGCAATCCCCCCGCACCCCCGCTCTCCTGTCCCGCATTGAACCCCCGCCACGGATCGGGCGTTCGGCACCAGCGCAACATCAGGAGGCAACCATGGCGATCACCAGGACAGGCTCGGCGAAATGGCAGGGCGGGATCAAGGACGGCAAGGGCGAGGTCTCGACCGAATCGGGCGCGCTGTCGGCGCAGCCCTACGGATTTTCCATGCGATTCGAGGGCGACAAGGGCACCAACCCCGAGGAACTGATCGGCGCCGCCCACGCCGCCTGTTTCAGCATGGCCCTGTCCGGGCAGCTCGAAAAAGCCGGGGTGCGCAACGCGAGCATCGAAAGCTCGTCCGCAGTGACCATCGAAAAGGACGGCGACGGCTTCACCATCACCAAGGCGCATCTGACCACCCGCATCTCGGGCGACGGCGACGAGGCAGCGATCCGCCAGGCCGCCGAGACCGCCAAAACCGGCTGCCCGGTCAGCAAGCTGCTGAACGCCGATGTGACGATGGATCTGACGGTGGGGTGAATTGCACGCGGCGCGGCTTGGAGGCCGCGCTGCAACATTGACCGCGTTGCGGGACAGCGCCGATATTCGCCATCGCATTGCCCAGTGCAGAGAGGCATACCTTAACTTTGAGCCCCGGCTTGGTTAAGAATGCCCGCAAAACAACAGGAACGGGCAGTCGGTCCATGAGCATTGCATCAGTCCAGGCATTCTTTGCCGAACACGCCTCCGATCTTGAAGTGCTGGAGAATAGTGCCAGCACCGCTACAGTACGCGAGGCTGCGGATGCGCTTGGCGTGACCGATGGACAGATCGCCAAGACGTTGTCGCTGCGGGTGGGTGACCGCGTCGTCCTGCTCGTCACACGCGGTGATGCGCGGCTCGACAATCGCAAATACAAGGATCAGTTCGGAACCAAGGCAAAGATGCTGCCTGCTTCGGAGGTCCTGGAGATTACGGGGCATCCGGTGGGGGGCGTCTGCCCCTTTGGTCTGGCGCGGCCGCTGGAAGTGTATTGCGACGTCTCTCTCCGAGCCTTCGAGGAGGTGTTCCCTGCAGCCGGTGCACCGAACGCCGCCGTTCGGATCGGCACCGAGCGACTTGCCGAAGTCACCCGGGCAAAATGGGTCGATGTGACGCAGTAAGCGAATGATCGGTCAAGCTCTTCGCGCGCCCTCGACCGTCGGACAGCAGACCAACACTCAGGCCCCGTCATAGGCGACATACCTCCACATATTGCGGAGACCTCACACCATCATCTCTTTCGTCGCCGTCAGCTTCAGCTCGGGATGATCCCGCGCCACGCGGTCGATGTCCCATTG
Organism: Paracoccus sp. SJTW-4; assembly: GCF_047716885.1. NCBI lineage: Bacteria > Pseudomonadati > Pseudomonadota > Alphaproteobacteria > Rhodobacterales > Paracoccaceae > Paracoccus > Paracoccus sp. SJTW-4. Next base: position 1,768,556 of record NZ_CP136681.1, read on the forward strand.
CAGCCGGGTCAGATAGACCAGGTCGCCATCGTTGTCGGTGGCCATGTGCTGCTTGTTGGTCTGCGCGAAACCTTCGACCTTTTCCCTGGGCCCCGACAGCCAGCGGGCGCTGGTGAACTGCGAGGGCTCAAATCGCACGGGCAGGCCGTATTCCTGCTCGATCCGGCTGGCGAGCACGTCGAATTGCAGCGCCCCCACCACGCCGACGATGAAGCCCGAACCGATCATCGGGCGGAATACCTTGGCCGCGCCTTCCTCGGCGAATTGCATCAGCGCCTTTTCCAGATGCTTGGCCTTCATCGGATCGCCCGCGCGGACGTTCTGCAGCAATTCCGGGGCGAATGACGGGATGCCGGTGAAACGCAGCGACTCGCCCTCGGTCAGCGCGTCGCCGATGCGCAATTGCCCGTGGTTGGGAATGCCGATGATGTCGCCGGCCCAGGCTTCCTCGGCCAGTTCGCGGTCGGCGGCCAGGAACAGCACCGGGTTCGTCACCGCCATCGGCTTTTTCGAACGCACGTGCAAAAGCTTCATCCCGCGCTGGAAATGGCCCGAGGCCATCCGCACGAAAGCCACTCGGTCGCGGTGCTTGGGGTCCATGTTGGCCTGAACCTTGAAGACGAAGCCGGCGACCTTGTCCTCCTCGGGGGAAACCTGGCGCTCGGCGGCGGATTGCGGCTGCGGCTGCGGGCCGAACTCGCCGATCCCCTCCATCAGCTCGCGCACGCCGAAGCTGTTGATGGCGCTGCCGAACCAGATCGGGGTCATGTGCCCTTCCAGGAACGACTTGCGGTCGAAACGAGGCAGCAGCTCGCGCGCCATCTCGATGTCCTCGCGCAGCTTTTCCAGCTGCGCGGGGGGGATGTGCTCGGCCAGCTTGGGGTCGTCCAGCCCGCTCAGCCGCAGCGATTCCGCCACCCGGTTGCGGTCGGCGCGGTCCATCAGTTCCAGTCGGTCGTGCAGCAGGTCGTAGCAGCCGATGAAATCGCGCCCCGACCCGATCGGCCAGCTGGCCGGCGCCACGTCGATGGCCAGATTCTCCTGGATCTCGTCGATGATCTCGAAGGTATCGCGGCTGTCGCGGTCCATCTTGTTGCAGAAGGTCAGGATCGGCAGGTCGCGCATCCGACAGACCTCGAACAGCTTGCGGGTCTGGCTTTCCACGCCCTTGGCGCCGTCGATCACCATGATCGCCGCGTCCACGGCGGTCAGGGTGCGATAGGTATCCTCGGAAAAATCGCTGTGGCCGGGGGTGTCGACCAGATTGAAGCGGTATTCGCGAAAGTCGAAGGACATGGCCGAGGCGGACACCGAAATCCCCCGGTCCTGCTCCATCTTCATGAAGTCGGACCGCGTGCGCCGCGCCTCGCCCTTGGCGCGCACCTGCCCGGCCATCTGGATGGCGCCGCCGAACAGCAGGAACTTTTCGGTCAGCGTGGTCTTGCCGGCGTCGGGGTGCGCGATGATCGCGAAGGTCCGGCGGCGGGCGATTTCGGGCGGCAGGGGGGGGCGATTGTCCAGCATGGGCGGGCTTTAACGCGCCCGCCCCGTCCCCGCAATGCCGCCCGTGGCACGGCGTGGCCTCGTCTTCTGTCCGGAAATATTCCCGGGGGCGCGGGGGCTGGCCCCCGCTCCGGCAGCGCTTACGACCGCACCAGCTCTTCGTAGTCCCTGGCGATGTCGCGGGTGGTCTGGCCGACCTGGAAATGCCAGTCGCTGCCGATCTGGGCGACCGGGGTCACCTCGGCGGCCGAGCCGGTCAGGAAACATTCCTGGAAGCTCTCGACCTCTTCGGGCAGGATGTGGCGCTCGTGCACAACCAGCCCACGGTCGCGGCAGCGCTGGATCACCGTCTGCCGGGTCAGCCCGTTCAGGAACACGTCGGCCAGCGGGGTGTGGACCTCGCCGTCCTTGATGAAAAAGACGTTGGCGCCGGTCGCCTCGGCCACATAGCCGCGATAGTCCATGAACAGCGCGTCCGAGCAGCCCTTGGCCTCAGCCGCGTGCTTGGACATGGTGCAGATCATGTAAAGCCCGGCCGCCTTGGCCGCCACGGGGATGGTTTCCGGGCTGGGACGCTTCCACTTGGCGATGTCGATCTTGGCGCCCTGCCATTTGGCGTCGCCGTAATAGCTGCCCCATTCCCAGCCCGACACCGCCATCCGCACCGGGTTGTTGCGCGCGGAAACCCCCATGTCCGTCCCGGCGCCGCGGAAGGCCAGCACCCGGACATAGGCATCCTTGCCGGTGAAACCATTCGCCTCGAGGAACTCCTGCTTGGCGGCCTCGATCTGGTCGACGCTATAGGGGATCTCCATGTCCAGCAGCTCGCCGGACTTGCGCAGCCGCTCGGAATGCTCGCGCGACTTGAAGATCTTGCCGCCGTAGCAGCGTTCGCCCTCGAACACGGCGCTGGCATAATGCAGGGCGTGGGTAAGGATATGGACGCGCGCGTCACGCCACTCGATCAGCTCGCCATCCATCCAGATCCGGCCGTCGCGGTCTTCGTAGCTGCCTGCCATGATGGTTTTCGGACCCCCGTTTTTCCGATTGTTTCGCACAACCCCGGCCCACAGGCAAAAAGTTGCGCCTTGGACAGCGCTAGAGATTGTTTCTTGGAAAGTCAACATCACTGTCCTATCCTTGGCGCGACAGCAGAGGGAAAATCCATGCACCACCAGGGTTCGCCTGACGACCACGCCCCGGCCGCCACCGCGGACCCGGACGCCCATCCCGTCGCCGCCCCCAGCGACGAGCAGGTCCGGCGCGGGATCGAGGCGATGTATTTCGCCTATCGCGCCTTCACCTCGGACCCCGACCTGATCCTGGACCAGATCGGCTACGGCCGCGCCCACCACCGCACCCTGCATTTCATCAACCGGGAGCCGGGGCTGACGGTCACGGCACTGCTGGCGGTGCTGGGGGTGACCAAGCAGTCGCTGAACCGGGTGCTGCGGGCGCTGATCGAGGACGGGCTGGTCGACAGCCGCATCGGCAGCCGCGACCGGCGCGAACGCCAGCTGTGCCTGACCGACAAGGGCGCGGCGCTGGAACGCCGGCTGTCGCAGGCGCAGCGCGCCCGGGTCCGCGCCGCCTATCATGCCGCCGGGCCGCAGGCGGTCGAGGGGTTCCGGCTGGTGCTCGAGGCGATGATGGACGCCGAGATGCTGGCACGGTTCCACGCCCTGTCCGAACCCGCCCCCGACCGGCATCGCACGGCCGGGCCCGACCCCCTGCCCGCGTCGGAACGCCGCACCGAGGCCGCCGAATGAACCAGCCCTCCGACGCGGCGGCCGGGGCCGCCCCCGCCCACCCCGAGGCCCATCTGCTGATCGTGGACGACGACGAGCGCATCCGCTCGCTTCTGCGCCGGTTTCTGGTGCGCCACGGCTATTTCGTCACCGCCGCCCGCGACGCCGCACAGGCCCGCCGGCTGCTGGCGGGGCTCGAGTTCGACCTGATCGTGCTGGACGTGATGATGCCGGGCGAGGACGGGCTGGAGCTGACCCGCGCCCTGCGCCGGCAGGGCGACACCCCGATCCTGCTGCTGACCGCGCGCGGCGACACCGACGACCGCATCACCGGGCTGGAATCGGGGGCCGACGACTATCTGGCCAAGCCCTTCGAGCCGCGCGAGCTGCTGCTGCGGATCGCGGCGATCCTGCGGCGGATGCCCTCGGTTACCAGCCAGGGGCCCAAGTTCCTGTCGCTGGGCCCGCTGCGCTACGACAGCGCCAAGGGGGAATTGTGGCAGGGCGACGCCCCGGTGCGCCTGACCGGCACCGAACAGGCGCTGATGCGCCGGCTGGCCCAGACCCCGCGCGAGGCCGTGGACCGCCCCACCCTGATCGAGGAACTGGGCCGCGACCCCGACGAGGCCGGCGAGAACTCGGAACGCGCCATCGACGTGCAGATCACCCGCCTGCGCCGCAAGATCGAGCCCGACCCGCGCGAGCCGCGTTACCTGCAGACGGTGCGGGGCGCGGGATACATGCTGGTTCCCGACTGAGCGGGGGCGATCGCGTCGCCGCCGCGAGCGGAGGTTTTCCACCCCCGCAGCCACTGCCGTGGCCGTCGTCGCTGAAAACAGTCCACTGGACCATCCGGCGGGAAAACAGCCTCGGGGGATGTTTTCTGATCCGCCTTCTGTTCCGGGCGCTCGGAAGCCCGGTGGATATTTCCGGCAAGATGAAAGCGGCCGGGCGTCGGTGCCTAGTCCAGCAGCCCGGCCAGATACCTTCCATATTCGTTCTTGCCGAACATCCTGGCGCGGGCGCGCAGGTCGTCGTCGCTGATCCAGCCTTGCAGATGGGCGATCTCGTCGGGGCAGCCGGATTGCATCCCCTGGCGCTGTTCCAGCGTGCGCACGAAATTGCCCGCATCCAGCAGGCTGGCGTGGGTGCCGGTGTCGAGCCAGGCATAGCCGCGGCCCATCCTTTCCACGGTCAGCCGGCCCTCGTGCAGATAGGTTTCCAGCAGGGTGGTGATCTCCAGCTCGCCGCGGGCCGAGGGCTGCACCTGGCGCGCGCGGCGCGGCGCGTCGGCGTCGAGGAAATAGAGCCCGGTGACCGCGTAGTTCGAGGGCGGCTGCGCGGGTTTCTCGATGATCTGCACCGCCCGGTCGCGCGCGTCAAAGGCGACCACGCCGTAGCGTTCGGGGTCAGCGACGTGATAGCCGAACACCGTCGCATCCGCCCGCGCATCGGCCACCGCCAGCAGTTGCGTCAACCCGTGGCCGTAGAAGATATTGTCGCCCAGCACCATGGCCGAGGGCGCACCGGCCAGGAACTCCTCGGCCAGGACATAGGCCTGCGCCAGCCCCTCGGGGCGGGGCTGGACCAGATACTCCAGCCGCAGCCCCCATTGGCTGCCGTCGCCCAGCAGGCGCTGGAACTGGGTCTGGTCGTCCGGCGTAGTGATGATCGCGATCTCGCGGATGCCGGTCAGCATCAGCACCGACAGCGGGTAGTAGATCATCGGCTTGTCGTAGATCGGCAGCAGCTGTTTCGACACCCCCATGGTGATCGGATAAAGCCGCGTCCCCGAGCCGCCGGCCAGGATGATGCCCTTGCGCCCGGATGTGGTGGTGGTCATGCGTTCAGCTCCGTGATCACGCGGTCGAGGCCCTTGCGCCAGTCGGGACGCGCGATGCCGAAATCGCGCGCGATCGCCGTGCAGTCCAGACGCGAGTTCAGCGGCCGCCGCGCCGGCGTCGGGTATGCGCTGGTCGGGATGTCCTGAACCTCGGGCGCCAGCCCCGAGCGGGCGAAGATCTCGCGCGCGAAGCCTGCCCAGCTGACGTCGGGGGCGCCGGCGAAATGGTAGATGCCCCCAAGCGAGGGGTCGGCGCGCATCGCCTGCGCCATGGTCAGCAGCGCGGCGGCGATGTCAGCGGCCGGGGTGGGGCCGCCGATCTGGTCGGCGACGATGGTCAGCCGGTCGCGCTCGGCCCCCAGCCGCCGCATGGTGCGCACGAAATTATTGCCATGCGCGGAAAACACCCAGCTGGTGCGCAGCACCGCCCATTGCCCGCCGGCGGCGGCGATGGCGCGCTCACCCTCCAGCTTGGTCTGCCCGTAGACCCCCAGCGGGGCGGTCGGGGCGTCCTCGGCGCGCGGCGCCTCGCCCGCGCCGTCGAAGACGTAATCGGTCGAGACATGCAGGAACGGGATCCCCAGCCCGGCGCAGGCTGCGGCCATGGCGGCCGGGGCCCCGGCATTGACCAGCCGCGCGGTGCCGGCGTCGCTTTCGGCGCGGTCGACGGCGGTATAGGCGGCGGCGTTGATGACGGCGGCGGGGGCTGCGTCGCGGATCAGCGCCGCGCAGGCGTCGGGGCGGGTCAGGTCGACCTCATCGCGGCCGGCCAGCCGGGCGGTGGGGGCCAGCCGCGCCAGTTCCGTCGCCACCTGCCCGGTGCGGCCAAAGATCAGCAGCCCGTTCATGCCGCCCCCGCCGTCCTGCGGTCCAGTTCCTCGGCCATCGCGTGCACCAGCCAGCCCGAGGTCGGCTGCCCGGCGCAACCCGCCTGCAACTGCGCCAGCGCCGTGGCCAGCCTGTCCGCCGCGCCCGGAATGGCGCCGCCCTGCTGGCGCGCCAGCTCGCGCAGCGTGTCGTTGCTGGTATCCAGCGTCTGCTGCATCAGGGCCAGCAGCGCGTCGCGCGGCCCGCCCGCCTCGCCCAGCGCATTGATCGCCAGCACCACCGGCACCACCGAATCGGCGATGGATTCATGTCGGCGCGCCGGGATGGTGGCGCGGGCCGGATCGACCTCGAGCGCGCGGGCCAGCTTCGGCATCCAGTCGTCCAGCGAGGACAGCTCGATCAGGTCGCGCGCGCCATAGCCGGCGACCAGCTCGCGCCGCAGCGCCCTGAGGTCGGTCAGCTGCTGCACCCGCGGCCGGGCGGCGAAATCGGCCATGTCGATGCTCAGCGCAAAATCCATCCCCGGCTCGGGGCGGTTGATCATGCACTGCTTCCACATCGAGCGCTGCCAGCCCGACAGGTCGCGGGTCATCAGGATCAGCCGCACGTCCCAGCCCGCGGTCGCCTGCCGGAACCACTCCAGCCGCTCGCGCGGGAAATCGTGGAAATGCAGGGTCAGCCCCTCGGCCGAGATCAGCACGTCGCCGCCCGCGCCCGCCAGCACCTCGGGCAGGCGTTGGTCCGGGCCGCCCAGCAGCGCCTCGACCAGCCAGCGGTGCCGCCCGGCCATCAGCCCGCAGTCGTCCACCTCGGGCCAGACCAGCCCCTGCGCCGCCATCAGCTCGCGGTTGGTCGCGGCCCAGTCCTGCAGCGCCGAGGACCCGCAATGCGGCAGCCCCACATGCAAAAACAGCGAAGGACGCCCCGCCATCACGCCGCCCCCTTGGCGCGAGGGGACTTCTTGCTGGCGCAAATACCCATGCGACCCCGCATCTCAGCCCGTCCCCAGCCGCTTACCCACGCCCTCGCGGTCCAGCAGCGGCTGCCACCAGGAAACATTTTCCAGATACCAGGCGACGGTGCGGCGCAGCCCTTCCTCGACCGTGACCGAGGGGCGCCAGCCCAGCTCGTTGCGGATGCGGGTCGGGTCGATGGCATAGCGGCGGTCGTGGCCGGGGCGGTCGGCGACGAAGCGGATCAGCCGCTCATGCGGCGCCGCTTGCGGGCGCAGCGCGTCCAGATGCGCGCAGATCATCCGCACCAGATCAATGTTGGTGGCCTCGTTCTCGCCGCCGATATTGTAGCTGCGCCCGACCGCGCCCCGTTCCAGGCACAGCAGCAGCGCATCGGCGTGATCTTCGACATACAGCCAGTCGCGCACATTGCCGCCGTCGCCATAGACCGGGATCTCGCGCCCGTGCAGCGCATTCAGGATCACCACCGGCACCAGCTTTTCCGGGAAATGATAGGGCCCATAGTTGTTCGAGCAATTGGTCAGCACCACCGGCAGCCCGTAGGTCTCGTGCCACGCCCGCACCAGATGATCGCTGGCGGCCTTGCTGGCCGAATAGGGGCTGCGCGGGTCATAGGGCGTGGTTTCGGTGAACTGCCCGGTCGGGCCGAGGCTGCCGAACACCTCGTCGGTCGAGATATGGTGGAAGCGGAACCCCTCGGGCCGGCCCTCGCGCAGCCAGTATTCCCGCACCGCCTCCAGCAGGTTGTAGGTGCCGGTGATGTTGGTCTCGATGAAGGCGCCGGGCCCGTCGATGGAACGGTCCACATGGCTTTCCGCCGCCAGATGCATCACCGCATCGGGGCGATGGGTGGCCAGGATGCGGTCCAGCGCCGCGCGGTCGCGGATATCGGCGTGCTCGAAGGCGTAAAGCGGGCTCTCCGCCACGCTCGCCACGTTCTCCAGGTTGGCCGCATAGGTCAGCGCGTCCAGGTTCACCACCTGATGCCCGCGCGCCACCGCCAGCCGCACCACCGCCGAGCCGATGAACCCCGCGCCCCCCGTCACCAGAATCTTCATGGCGTCCCCTCGAACGGCGACTGCCAACCCGCAAACGCCGGCGCCGCCGCGTCCTTGTCGGACAGCACCGGCGCCTCGACGCCCCAGTCGATCCCCAGCGAATCCCAGCGCACCGCCCCGTCCGAGGCCGCGTCATAATGCGCGGTGCATTTATAGACGATCTCGGTGTCGTCCTCGCGGGTGACGAACCCGTGCAGGAACCCCGGCGGAATCCACAGCTGCCGCCCGTTCTCGAAGCTCAGCTCGACCCCGATCCAACGCCCGTAATGGGCCGAGCCGCGCCGCGCATCCACCGCCACGTCGTAAAGCCGCCCCCGCCCGCAGCGCACCAGCTTGCCCTGCGCATGTGGCGGCGCCTGGTAATGCAGCCCCCGCAACGTGCCCGCCCGCGCCGACAGCGAATGGTTGTCCTGCACGAACTCGGGCAGATGCACCCCCGCCTGTTCCAGCGTCCGCCGGTTCCAGCTTTCCGAAAAAAATCCACGGTGATCGCCGAACCGCACCGGCGTCAGCACCAGCACCCCCGGCAGACCGCTTTCCTCGATACGCATCTCGCACCTCTGCTCTTAACGGCGACTTGCCATTTCTCGCGCCAAAGTGAAAGCCATGCGCGCGCTGATGCAGAAAAGGACCGCCGCCATGCGAATCGTCTCTGGCCGCCTGCGCGGGCTCAAGCTGGCGGACGTGGGTGCGGGCGACCCGGAGGCGCATCTGCGCCCGACCTCGGACCGGGTGCGCGAATCCATGTTCAACCTGATCCAGAACAGCCACGGCTTCGGGTTCGAGGGCGTGCGCGTGCTCGACCTGTTCGCCGGAACCGGGGCGCTGGGGCTCGAGGCGCTGTCGCGCGGCGCCGCCCGCGTGGCCTTCGTGGACGAAGGCGCCGCCGCCCGCGCCCTGCTGCGCGAGAACATCGAAAAAGCCCGCGCCATGGGCGCCACCGACATCTGGCGCCGCGACGCGACGAAGCTGGGCCCGAACCGCGGCGCGGGCTACGACCTGATCTTCCTCGACCCCCCCTATGGCCAGCGGCTGGGCGAGGCCGCGCTGGCCTCGGCCCTTGCCGGCAACTGGCTTGCCCCCGGCGCGCTGGTGGTGTGGGAGGAAGACACCACCCCCCTGCCCCCGCCCGGCCTGACCCAGATCGACCAGCGCCGTTACGGCGACACGCTGCTCACGCTGCTGCGCGCACCCTGATCCGGGCGCCCCTCTTCTTCATCACCCAAATATCCCGGGGTCCGGGGCAGAGCCCCGGTCGAGCCGTGCCCGGGTCTCACGCCTTCGGGCGGAACGCCGCGATCTTCGCCGGGTCCGTCTCGATCCGCGCCGCGCCGATCAGGTCCAGGCAATAGGGCACCGCCGCGAATACCGCGTTCAGGCAGGTGGCGATGGCGGCGGGCTTGCCGGGCAGCAGGATCATCAGGCAGGCGTCGCGGATGCCGGCGGCCTGGCGCGACAGGATCGCGGTCGGCACGCCCTCGGCCAGGCTGGCGCGGCGCATTTCCTCGCCGAAGCCGGCCAGCTCCTTCTCGATCACATCGGCCAGCGCCTCGGGGGTCTCGTCGCGCGGCGCGGGGCCGGTGCCGCCCGAGATCAGGATCAGGTCCGCGCCTTCGCCATCGGCAAGCTTGCGCAGGGTCGCGGCCACCCCCTCGCGCCCGTCGGGGATGACATGGCGAGTGACCTGCATGTCCGAGATCACCACCTCGCGCAGCCAGGCCTCGGCGGCGGGGCCGCTGCGGTCCTCGTATTCGCCGCGGCTGGCGCGGTCGGATACGGTGACGACGGCGATGCGGGCGGTCTGGCGCTGGGTCATGACGGACTCCTGAAACGATTGCAGCCGTATCCTGCCTGCAATGGCGCCGGATGGGAACGGCCGCAGCCCCTTCGCCCGCACCCCGCGCGGCCATGCCGCAAGCCGCCCGGCGTTGCGGCGTTGCCCCGGGCGGCCGATCGTGGCATTGATGCGCCTGAACCGACAGCCGGATTTTGCCCCTATGACCGATTTCCAGGATCGCCGCACGATGATGGTGGACACGCAGGTCCGCCCCAACGACGTGACGAAATACAACGTCATCGCCGCCATGCTCGAGATCCCGCGCGAGGATTTCGTCCCCGAATCCCGCCGCGACGTCGCCTATGTCGGCGAGAATATCGAACTGGGCCACGGCCGCGTGCTGCTTGAGCCGCGCACCCTGGCCAAGATGATCGACACGCTGGACGTGCAGCCCGACGAACTGGTGCTCGATGTCGGCACCGGCCTGGGCTATTCCGCCGCGGTGCTGGGGCGGCTGGCGCAGGCCGTCGTCGCGGTCGAGGAAAACGCCGATCTCGCCGCCGCCGCCACCCGCAGCCTGGCCGCCGCCGGCGCCGACAACGTGGCGGTGGTGCAGGGGCCGCTGGCCCAGGGCCACGCCGCGCAGGCGCCCTATGACGCGATCCTGATCGGCGGCGGCATCGAGGTGTTCCCCGACGCCTTCACCGAGCAGCTGGCCGAGGGCGGCCGCATCATCGCCCTGTTCCGCGACGGCGCGCTGGGGGTGGCGCGGCTGGGGATCAAGCTCGACGGGGTGATCAACTGGCGCTTCGCCTTCAACGCGGTCGCCCCGGTGCTGCCCGGCTTCGCGCGCCGCCCGGGGTTCACCCTATGATCCGCCGTCGCCTTGCCGCAGCCGCGCTGGTTCTGGGGACGCTGCTGTCCTCGCCCGCGGCCTGGGCCGAATCGCTGGCGGACACGCTGGTCGGCGCCTATCGCCATTCTGCGCTGCTGGACCAGAACCGCGCCGTGCTGCGCGCCGCGGATGAGGATGTCGCAGCCGCCATGGCCTCGCTGCGGCCGGTGCTACAATGGATTGCAAATCATACCTTCGAGCAAACAGACGGGTCGGAAAGCCTCGCGACCTCTTTGCGGCTCGAGGCGCAGATGACGCTGTTCGACTGGGGCCGCAACCAGCTGGCCATCGACATCGCCAAGGAACAAGTTCTGGCAACCCGCGAAGCGCTGGTCGCCGTGGAACAGGACGTGCTGCTGGGCGCGGTGCAGGCATTCCTGGACGTGCGCAGCGCCGAACAGCAGGTGGCGCTGCAGGAAAATTCGGTCACCGTGCTGACCCGTGAACGCCAGGCCGCGCAGGACCGTTTCGACGTGGGCGAGATCACCTCGACCGACGTGGCGCTGGCCGAGGCGCAGCTGGCCGCCAGCCGTGCCGCCCGCGCCGCGGCGCAGGGACAGCTGGAGATCGCCCGCGAAAGCTATCGCGCCGCGGTGGGACGGGCGCCCGGGCGGCTGGACCCGCCGCCGCCGCTGCCGAAACGTCCGGCCTCGCTCGAATCGGCACAGGACACCGCGCGCGGCAGCCACCCGGCGATCCGCCAGTCCAAGCGCACCGTCGCCGCCGCCGAGCTGGGCGTCGCCGCCGCCGCAGCCGAGCGCAGCCCGGCCATTACCGCCAGCGTTGGAGTGGGCACCACGCGCAACTCGGGCGATTCGACCACCCTGGGCCGGACCACCCAGACTCCGTCGTCGCTGCGGGCGGGCATCCAGGCCAACCAGACGCTGTATTCCGGCGGCCGCCTGCCCGCGGTCCATCGCCGCGCCATGGCGCAGCGCGATTCGGCACGCTCGGCGCTGCTGAACATCTCGCGCCAGGTCGACGAATCGGTGGCGGTGGCCTGGGCCAACATCGACGTGGCCCGCGCCCAGATCGGCGCCATCGACGAACAGATCTCGGCCGCGCAACAGGCGTATGAGGGTGTGCGCGAGGAAGCGATGCTGGGCGCGCGCACCACGCTGGACGTGCTGGACGCGGAACAGAACCTGCTTCAGGCGCGGGCCGATAAAATTACTGCAGAAGCCAACCTGCAGTTAGCACATTATCAACTCTTGGCCTCTATGGGTTTGCTGACGGTAGAACACCTGAAGCTGGGGATTCCGACCTATGACCCATCGGCCTATTACAACGCGGTGCGCAACGCGCCCTATACCAGCACCCAGGGCGAGAACCTCGACCGCGTGCTGCGTGCGATCGGCAAGCAGCCGCGGAACTGATCGCCCCGTTGCCGGGGGCGTGCGATGAGCGCGCCCCTGCACATGGAAAGCCCCGAGGGGGCTGACAACGGCGACGTGCTCGCCTCGATCCGGCGGCTGATTTCCAGCGGCGATGCAGCCGCGCCGCCCCTCGCGCCGCAGGGCGCGGCCGTTGGCAGCACCTCACCCAACATGCCGTTGCGGCTGCGGCCGGATGCGTTGGTGGCAACCAGCGACATGGGCGCGCAATCCGAACCCCTTGCCAACCCTGCGCCGCCCGGCGGCCTTGCCGATCCGGCCCTGCGGTCCCCCGGCCACGCCGATTCGGCACCGCGGTCCCCCGGACGCGCCGAGCAGCCGGAGGCGCTGGTGGCAGCTGGCGATATGGGCGAGCCGCCCGAGCCCCCTGCCAACCCTGCGCCGCCCCGCAGCCTTGCCGATCCGGCTCTGCTGTCCCCCAGCCTTGCTGATTCGGCGCCGCTGTCCCGGAACCGGGCCGAGGTCGCCGAGGCGCCGCACATCTCCCCTCCACCGACGGACCCGACTGCTGCTTGCGCAGCCGCCCCGCTCCCGGCCGCCCGGCCCGAACCTCAATCCGAAGACGAAGGAACCGGCATGCACGCCCTGCACCCCGCCACCGCCCCGCATTTCCACCCCGACGCAACCGCCGAACCGGCAGTGGCCACCCCGCAGCTGCGCATCCCCGCGCCGGCCGGCACTACCCCCGACACCGCGCCCGCCGACAACCCGCTGCGCGCGCTCCTGCGCGAGGCGGTGCGCGACGAACTGGAACGCGAGATGCGCCACCGGCTGGAAACCGACCTGCGGCAACTGATCCGCACCGAGCTTTCCGCCGTCCTGACCGAGGCCCTGACCCGCCCCGCATCCGCCTGAGCAGAGAGCGGAAGCGCGGACGCTCATGGCGGAATCCCGATGTGACCACGCGGCAACAGCGCAGATCCTCAGGCGCAGCGTCCCTGCAGCGCTGCGCTAGGGAGGACGAAAGCCCGGTAAACTCTCACTATGGGTCCCAGCGGGAGTCTAAGATGTGATGCCCGCTTCCCGACCCGCGACGGAACTCACGGGCAGCATATCAGGGTGCTACCGAAGCGTTGCGGGCCTCGAAAGCAGCGCCGGACCGTAGCCGCTATGCCCGCCGCCTCAACCGGTGATGATGCCACAAGCAGTTCCGGAGCCTGCTCTGCAAAACCCCGTGCAGGCCTCGAGACTCCCAAACCGCGAAGCCCGCCCCCGACAATCTGCTGCGAGGTTTACAGATACCCCTCCGGGTCCACGCTGTCGAAGCCCTTGCGGACCTCGAAATGCAGCACGCCGCTGCTGCGGGCGGCGCCGATGCTCTGCCCGCGGGACACGCTGTCACCCTTGTTGACCGACAGCTTGTCGACGCCGGCGTAGACGGTCATCAGCCCGTCATCGTGGCGCACCACCACGATCGGCACGCCGTCGGTGTCGCGGGTCACCGCCGCGACGGTGCCGCCGCTTGCCGCCTTGACGGGTGAACCGGGGGCGGCGGCGATGTCGATGCCCTCGTTCGTGCCCTTCTTGTAGGTGCGGATGATCGAGCCGCTGGCCGGCATCGCGAACCTGCCGCTGCCCGAGGCCGCGGTGCGGGTTTGGCCCAGGTCGGGGGCGGCCGTCGCCGGCGCGGCGGTGGCCGGGCGGGTCTGTTCGTTCGGCAGCGGCTGGGTCGAGGAGGGCGGCTGCGGCGTGGCCGAGCCGACGCCGGGGGCCGCGACCACCGCGCGCCCGGCCGCGCCCGTCGCCGGGATCGCCAATCGCTGGCCGGCGCGGACGGTCATCGTCTCGGGCAGGCCATTGGCGCGGGCAAGGTCCTGCACGGTGATCCCGTAGCGCCGCGCAATCGACCACGGGGTCTCGCCCGCGACCACGGTGTGGACGGCGGCGGCCTGCTGCCCTGCGGCGGCCCCGGTTGTCTTCACCCCCTGCCCCGCGAACGGGTCGGTGACCTGCTGGGTCGCCGCGCCGCCGGCCGCGCCCCCGAAGATCCCGCCCGAGGGCCAGCGCAGCACCGGCATCTGGAAGCTGCCGAGCCCCGGGATCACCGCCTGGGTCCCGGCCGCCGCCCCCGGCTGCGCCGGGGCGGCGGTGCCGGGCATCGTCCCCGGCGCCGCGCAACCCGCCAGCGCCAGCACCAGCGCGCAGCCCAGGCCCCGGACCGCGCCCGGCACCCGCCTGCAGCCAGGCGCCGCCCCTGCCGCAAGCCCCGCGCGATCCCGCATAAGCGCCGCAACCGAATTGCTCATCTGCCCGTCCTCATCCGTCATTGCGCCGGGGGTCATGTCTGTCCCAACCCCTCGACCAGCGGCACGAACCGCACCTGCCGCATCTCGTCATAGGCGAAGCCCGTCTCGGTCCGCGTCACGCGGATCAGCGTCTGCACCGCGTCCGACTGTCCGACCGGCACCACCATGATACCGCCGACCTTCAGTTGCGACAACAGCGGCCCCGGCGGGTCTTCGGCCGCCGCGGTCACCATGATGCGATCAAAGGGCGCCTGTTCCGGCAGCCCGAAGGAGCCGTCGGCCACCCGCGCGGTGATGTTGGTCAGCCCCTGGGCGCGGAAAACCGCCTCGGCCTCGGTCACCAGCCGGCGGTGGCGGTCCACGGTCAGCACGCGGCGGCACAGCACCGACAGCACCGCCGCCTGATAGCCGGATCCCGTGCCGATCTCGAGCACCGTGTCCCGCGGCCCCGGGCTCAGCGCCTGCGTCATCAGCCCCACGACCGAGGGCTGGCTGATCGTCTGTCCGCAGGCGATGGGCAGGGGGGTGTCCTCGTAGGCGCGGTCCTCGAAATGGCCGCGGACAAAGGCGCCGCGGTCGATCCGCTCCATCGCGGCCAGCACCCGCGGGTCGGTCACCCCGCGCGAGCGCAGCGCGAACAGGAACCGCATCTGCCGCTCGGCCTGGTCCGCGGCGTCGTCGTCGAATGCCCCGCCGTGATCGTCGTCTGGACCGGGGACCATGGCTCAGACCTCGCCCAGCACCGCGGCCAGCCGGCCGGTGGTAGCCATGCAGGTCAGGTCCGGCCGCATCGGGGTCACCGCGACATGGTTGGCCAGCAGCGCCTCGACATCGCTGCCGGGGGTGGCGGCGGCGGTCTGCCCGCCGCCCGCGATCCACAGGAAGCGGCGGCCGTTCGGCGCCACCTGCGCCTGCACCCCGAAGCGCACATCCACCCGCCGTCCCTGCGGCGCGGCGCGGATGCCCTGCACCTCGGAGGCCGCGCAGGGCGGGAAATTCACGTTGTAGAATAGCGGGTATTCGTCGGATTCGCCCCAGTCGGCGTGGTCGAGCAGCGCCCGGATCACCCGCGCCCCGTGGCGGCGGGCGCATTCGAACGGGTCGTCCAGCCGCGCGGTGCCCGGCCCCAGATACTGCGACAGCGCGACGGCGCGCACGCCCTGCAGAGCGCCCTCCATCGCGCCGCCGACGGTGCCGGAATACATCGCATTCTCGCCGGCGTTGTTGCCGCGGTTCACCCCCGACAGCACCAGGTCCGGGCGCCGGTCCAGCATGATGTCGCCCAGCCCCGCCAGCACGCAGTCGGCGGGGCTGCCCTCGGCCGCCCAGCGGCGCGGGCCCAGCTGGGCGATCAGCGTCGGGTGGGCATAGCTGATGCAATGGCCGACGCCCGACTGCTCGAACGCCGGTGCGACGGTCCAGACCTCGCCCGAGGGGCCCGCGACCTCGGCCGCGATCTCGGCCAGCGCGTCCAGCCCCGGCGCGTTGATGCCGTCGTCGTTGGTGATCAGTATCCGCATCCTGTCTTCCTGCCTGCGGCGCGGCCCCTGCGCGATGCCCCCGCCCTGCCCGATCCGACCGTTCCCTTTGCCTGTCCTGATTTGCCCTGCCAGCGCCCCGCGTGCAAGACGCAGAGAAAAGCGCCGAATCGGGGTTTGACGCCCCCGGCGCGGGATAGCAGGATGGGGAAAACCCGGGCAGCCATGCAGATCTATCTTCCCATTGCCGAGGTGTCGGTGAACGCGCTGACCCTCATCGGGCTCGGCGGCATCGTCGGGCTGATGAGCGGCCTGTTCGGCGTGGGCGGGGGGTTCCTGATCACGCCGCTGCTGTTCTTCATCGGCATCCCGCCCGCGATCGCGGTGGCGACCGGGGCAAACCAGGTCGTGGCCTCGTCGGTGACGGGGGTGCTGGCGCATCTGCGGCGCAAGTCGGTCGACATCCGCATGGGGGT
Organism: Paracoccus sp. SJTW-4; assembly: GCF_047716885.1. NCBI lineage: Bacteria > Pseudomonadati > Pseudomonadota > Alphaproteobacteria > Rhodobacterales > Paracoccaceae > Paracoccus > Paracoccus sp. SJTW-4. Next base: position 1,784,776 of record NZ_CP136681.1, read on the forward strand.
GGTGCTGCTGATCGGAGGGATCGTCGGCTCGACCCTGGGCGTCGGGGTGTTCACGCTGCTGCAGCGGGTGGGGCAGGTCGATCTGGTGGTGCAGCTCAGCTATGTGGTGTTCCTGGGCTTCATCGGCCTGACCATGCTGCGCGAAAGCCTGTCGGCGATGATCGCCGCACGCTCGTCCACCCCGCCGCGGCGGCGGCTGCACGAACACAGCTGGGTCCACCGCCTGCCGTGGAAGATGAAGTTCCGCGCCTCGGGGCTGTATATCAGCGTGCTGCCGCCGCTGCTGGTCGGCGTCGCGGTGGGGGTGCTGGCGGCGATCATGGGGGTCGGCGGCGGCTTCATCATGGTGCCGGCGATGATCTATCTGCTGGGGATGCCGACCAAGGTGGTGATCGGCACCTCGCTGTTCCAGATCGCGGCGGTCAGCGGCTACACCACGCTGATGCACGCGGTCAGTTCCAACACCGTGGACATCATGCTGGCGGTGCTGCTGATCATCGGCGGCGTGGTGGGGGCGCAGCTGGGCACGCAGCTGGGCGCGCGGCTCAAGGGCGAACAGCTGCGGGTGCTGCTGGCGCTGCTGGTGCTGGCGGTCTGCGCGCGCATCGCCTTTGACCTGGTGGTGCCGCCCGCGGACATCTATTCGATCGCCGCACGATGACGGGGGTGCGCCTGTTTCCGGCCGCGCTGGCCGCAGCCCTGGCCGTGGCGCTGGCGGTCCCGGCCGCCGCGCAGGAGCCCGCGCCGGCCCATCCCACGCAGCCGACCGGGACGATCGGCCCGCCCGTGCCGATGGAACGCGGCCCGGCCATCCCGCAGCCCCGCAGCGACAGCGACACCCCCCCGCCCGAGCAGATCGTCACCGGCCTGTCGCAGGACGAGGTGGACATCACCGCCAGCTTCACCGGCTCGGACATCCTCATCTACGGCGCGATCCGCCGCAATGCGCCGGTCGATGACCCGACCTCTCCGGGCATCATCGTCACGCTCGAGGGGCCGTCGCAAAGCGTCACCGTGCGGCGCATGGGGCGGGTCGGGCCGATCTGGATGAACACCGCCACGCTGCGGGTCGGGGCCGCGCCCGATTTCTATGCGGTGTCCAGCTCAGCCCCGCTGGACCAGCTGCTCGACCCCGACGAGGACGTGCGCCACCGCATTTCCCCCGCGCTGGCGATCCGGGCGCTGGGGACGGTGGATGTCGAGGACGCCACCGCCTTTACCGAGGCGATGCTGCGCATCCGCACCGAATCGGGCCGCTACCGGGTGGACGAGGGCAGCGTGCAGCTGGTGGACGAGACCCTGTTCCGCGCCGATGTGGTGCTGCCCTCGAACCTGATCGAGGGCGATTACCGCGCCCGCATCTTCCTGGTGCGCGGCGGCAAGGTGGTGGACCGCAACACCGTGCCGATCCGGGTGGAAAAGGTCGGGATCGAGCGCTGGCTCTACCGGCTCTCGATCAGGCATTCCTTCTGGTACGGGCTGATGTCGCTGGGCATCGCCATCGCGGCGGGGGCGCTGGCCTCGGCGGCGTTTAGGGTGCTGCGCCGCGGATAGGGCGGCGCGCGATCACGGTCTTGTGCAAGACCAGCAGCGCCGGTTGCGACGTTGGGGGATGAGCAACCAAGTCGAGAGGACCTCATGCCCCCGATCCGCACCACGCTGCTGACCACCGCCGCCGCGCTGCTGCTGGCCCTGCCCGCCGCCGCCCAAACCGCCCCGCAAGAGGGCAGTAACCACGGCGGGGACCACGCCGCCGCGGCCGCCCCCGCGACCCCGCCCGCCACCGCCGACCAGGCCTATGCGCAGGCGATGGCCAAGATGCACGCGGCGATGACCGTCGCCCCCACCGGCGATGCGGATGTCGATTTCGTCCGCGGCATGATCCCGCACCACCAGGGCGCCATCGACATGGCCCGCATCCAGCTCGAGTTCGGCCAGGACCCCGAGCTGCGCGCCATGTCCGAGGAAATCATCGCCGCGCAAGAGGACGAGATCGCCCGGATGCAGCAATGGCTGCAAGCGAACGCCCCCGACGCCGCCAATGCCGACGCCGCCAAGATGGAATCGCTGACCGCCAACCCGGCCACCGGCGCCCCGCCTGAACAGGAATAGGCGCAGGCGCCCTTCGCACGGGGGCGCCCTCAGCCCCCGGCGCGGCGGGCGATCTCTGCGGCCGCGGCGGCAGCGCCGCCCGGCGAATGCGGCAAGCCGAGGGCCACCATCCCGGCCTCGATGGTGGCCAGCGTGCCCAGATGGGCCTGCGCGCTCAGATGCCCCATATGGGCGATGCGCAGCGCGTCGCCCGGCTCGGCCGCGCCCAGCCCCACGCCCAGCGTCAGCCCTGCCACCCGCTCGGTCCACTCTCGCAGCCGCGCGGCGCCGGGCAGTGCCACTGCGGTCACCGAATGCGCCCGCGCTGCCCGCTCGGCCACCAGCGCCCGCGGCCCGGTGCCACCAGCGCCCCAAGCCTCCAGCGCCGCCCAGGTCGCGGCGGCCAGCGCCTCGTGGCGGGTCCAGGCGGCCTCCAGCCCCTCTTCGTCCAGCAGCATCGCCAGCGCCTCGGCCATGCCGTAAAGATGCTGGACCGGGGGCGTGCCGCCCCAATGGCGCCACAGCTCGGCCGCCGCGGTCCGCGGCCGCCAGTCCCAATAGGGCGAGGCCGCGCCCCGCCCCGCCGCCACCCGCTCAGAATACCAGACGAAAGCCATGCCGGGCGGCACCATCAGCCCCTTCTGGCTGGCCGAGATCAGCACGTCGACGCCCCAGTCGTCCATCCGCATCTCGTCGCAGCCCAGCGAGGCGATCGCATCCACCACCAGCGCCGCCGGGTGGTCCGCCATCGCCGCGCGCAGCGCCGGGATGTCGGCGCGCACGGAACTGGCGGTGTCAACCTGGCAGACCAGCACCGCGCGGATCTCGCCCGCCCGGTCCGCCGCCAGCCGCTCGCGCAGGCGCTGCGGGTCGGGGGCAGCAAAGGGGGCGGATTCGAGCACCTCGACCTGCACGCCCAGCCCCGCCACCGCCTCGGCCCAGCCCTGCCCGAAATGACCCGAGGACAGCACCAGCGCCCGGTCGCCCGGCGCCAGCAGGTTGACGGCCGCCGCCTCCCACGCCGCATGGCCGTTGCCGATATAGGCGGCCAGGTGCTGCCGCGTCCCCGCCAGCCGCCGCAGGTCCTGCATCAGCCGCAGGTTCAGATCGACCAGCTCTCCGGCATAGATGTCGGGCGAGGGCCGGTGCATGGCGCGCAGCACCCGGTCGGGCACCGGCGTGGGCCGGGAATGGCAAGCATGGGACGACCGGCCGCAAAGCTCATGGGACACCTTCGCAAGGACAAGCGCCCGCAGGGATAGCGCCCGCCCCGGGCACTTTCCATCCCCGCCGCCATGCCACGCCGGCCCCTTTCGCCTTGCCCCAAATATCCTGGGGTGAGGCCCGCAACGGGCCGAGGGGCAGCGCCCCTTCCCCTCCGCGCCGCGCGCCGCGGACTTGTCGCGCCTTGTGTCCCCGGCTATCCCCGCATGAACCGCAGGAGTGCCCGGATGCCGTCACGCGCCGACCGACAACGCGGCCTCTTCGGAAGGCTCTGGCAGGATTACCTGCGCCGCTACTGGCCCCGCATGGGCTTTGCCGCGGTGCTGATGGTGATCGAGGGGTCGACGCTGGCGCTGCTCAGCTGGATGCTGAAGCCGCTGTTTGACCGGGTGTTCGTCGGCCGCGACGAAAGCGCGATGTGGTGGGTCGGGGGCGTGATCCTGTCGCTGTTCCTGGTCCGCGCCACCACCTATGTGATCACCCGCGCGATCCTGACCTCGGTCCAGCAGGGCGTGGCGACGCGGATGCAGACCGACCTGCTGCGCCACCTGCTGACGCTGGACGGGGCGTTCTTCCAGACCAACCCACCCGGCGCGCTGATCGAGCGGGTCCAGGGCGACACCCAGGCGGTGCAGGGGATCTGGACCACCTTCATCACCGGGGCGGCGCGGGACGCGATCTCGCTGGTGGCGCTGTTCGGGGTGGCGATCGCCACCGACCCGTGGTGGACCGCCGCCGCGCTGGTGGGCGCGCCGCTGCTGATCCTGCCCACGGCGCTGGTGCAGCGCTATATCCGGCGCAAGACCCGGCAGACCCGCGCCGCCGCGAGCGCCCGCGCCACGCGGCTGGACGAGGTGCTGCACGGCATCCGCGCGGTGCGGCTTTATCAGATGGAGGATTACCAGACCGCGCGCTTTGCCCGGGTGGTCGGCGACATCCGACGCGCCGAGACAAGGATGAGCGCGGTGAACGCGGTGGTCCCGGCGCTGGTCGATATCGTCACCGGACTTGGCTTTGTCGGCGTGCTGGCGCTGGGGGGCGCACAGGTCACCAGCGGCGAACGCAGCGTGGGCGATTTCATGTCCTTCTTTGCGGCGCTGTCGCTGGCCTTCCAGCCGCTGCGCCGGCTGGGCGGGCTTGCCGGCGGCTGGCAGACGGCGGCGGCCTCGCTGGAACGGCTTTACGCGATCTTCGACATGCGGCCCACCATCGCCTCGGGGGAACGGCGCGAGCCGCCCCCCGACACCACGATCAGGCTCGAAGACGTGCATCTGTCCTATGACGGCCACCCGGTGCTGCGCGGGCTCAGCTTCACCGCGCTTGCCGGGGAAACCACGGCGGTGGTCGGGCCCTCGGGGGCGGGGAAATCCACCATCTTCAACCTGCTGACCCGGATGGTCGACGCCGACTCGGGCACGATCAGCATCGGCGGCGTGCCGGTGCAGGAGTTCGACCTGGCCACGCTGCGCGACCAGTTCTCGACCGTCAGCCAGGATTCGGCGCTGTTCGACGAGACCCTGCGCGAAAACATGGTGCTGGGCACCAACGTCACCGACGCGCAGCTGCAGGCGGCGGTGCTGGCGGCGCATGTGACCGAGTTCGCAGACGGGCTGCCGCTGGGGCTGAACACCCCGGCCGGGCCGCGCGGCTCGTCGCTGTCGGGCGGGCAGCGCCAGCGCATCGCCATCGCCCGCGCACTGCTGCGCAACGCCCCGGTGCTGCTCTTGGACGAGGCCACCAGCGCGCTGGACGTGGCCTCGGAGCGGCTGGTCCAGCAGGCGCTGGACGAGCTCAGCATCGGCCGCACCACGCTGGTGATCGCGCACCGCCTGTCCACCATCCGCAACGCCGACCGCATCGTGGTGATCGAGTCCGGCCGGGTTGTGGAACAGGGCAGCCATGACCAGCTAATGGAACTGAACGGCACCTATGCCGCGCTTGTCCGGCTGCAATTCGGGGGGGAATGATGCGAAAGATCCTGCGGGTCGGCGGTAAGGACCGGGTCGAATTCCTGCAAGGGCTGGTCAGCAACGACGTCACCCGCGCGCCCTGCTGGGCGGCGCTGCTGACGCCGCAGGGCAAGTATCTGGCCGATTTCCTGATCGTGCCCGACGGCGACTCGCTGCTGCTGGACGTGGATGCGCAGCTGGCGGACGAGCTGATGCGGCGGCTGTCGATGTACCGGCTGCGCGCCGCGGTCGAGCTGTCGGAAACCCCGCTGCAGGTCGCGCGCGGCACCGGCCCTGCGCCCGCGGGCGCCATCCCCGACCCGCGGCATCAGGCGCTCGGCTGGCGGCTTTACGGCGACGAGGGCGGCGATGACGGCACCGACTGGGGCGCGATCCGCGTCGCCCATATCATCCCGGAAACGCTGGTCGAGCTGGTCCCGAACGAGACCTATATCCTCGAGGCCGGGTTCGAGCGCCTGCACGGCGTCGATTTCCGCAAGGGCTGCTATGTCGGGCAAGAGGTCACCGCCCGGATGCGCCACAAGACCGAGCTGCGCAAGGGTCTGGTCGGGGTGGCGGTGGACGGCAAGGCCCCGGTGGGCACGCCGATCCTGACTGAAAACGGGCGCGAGGCCGGGGTACTTTACACCCAGTCCGGCGGCCGCGGCATCGCGCATCTGCGCTTTGATCGGATGGAAGGGCCGCTGACCGCCGGGGACGCGGCGATCGTCGCGACCGATGAGCAGGCACCGGCCGCACCGTAGGGTGCGTGCTCTGCACGCACCGACCGCCGCTCGCGGTGCGTGGACACCACGCACCCTACGGGCGCCATGGCCGGGGGTGTGAACCATGGCCCCTGAGCCGCCCGAACGCATCCGCCGCATCGTCCATATCGACATGGACGCGTTCTTCGCCAGCGTGGAACAACGCGACAACCCGGAACTGCGCGGCCGGCCGGTGGCGGTGGGCGGCTCGTCGGCGCGGGGCGTGGTGGCCGCCGCCAGCTACGAGGCGCGGCCCTATGGGGTGCGCTCGGCCATGCCCTCGGTGCGGGCGGCGCGGCTCTGCCCGGATCTCATCTTCGTCAAGCCGCGGTTCGAGGTCTACAAGGCGGTCAGCGCCCAGATCCGCGGCATCTTCGCCCGCTTCACCCCGCTGATCGAGCCGCTGTCGCTGGACGAGGCCTATCTGGACCTGACCGACCACCTGCAGGGCCGCACTGCCACCGCCATCGCGCAGGACATCCGCGCGCTGATCCGGGCGGAAACCGGGCTGACTGCCTCGGCCGGGGTCAGCTACAACAAGTTCCTGGCCAAGCTGGCCTCGGACCAGCGCAAGCCCGACGGGCTGTTCGTGATCCCGCCCGAGGCCGGGCCCGGCTATGTGCTGTCCTTGCCGGTAGGGCGGTTCCACGGCGTCGGCCCCGCCACCGCCGCCCGGATGGAGCGTCACGGCATCCGCACCGGCGCCGACCTGCACCGCCAGAGCCTCGAGTTCCTGACCGCGCAATTCGGCAAGGCCGGGCGGCATTACTGGCACATCGCCCGCGGCATCGACCACCGCGAGGTCCGTCCCGACCGCGAGCGCAAGTCGATCGGCGCCGAGACCACCTTCGAGCACGACATCCACGACCTGCCCGCGGCCGAGGCCGAGCTGGCGCCGCTGGCCGCCAAGGTCTGGCGCTACGCCGAGGCGCGCGCGCTTTCTGGGCGGACGGTGACGCTCAAGGCGAAATACGCCGATTTCCGCATCATCACCCGCGCCCACAGCGCCGAGCGCCCGGTGGGTTCGGCGACCGAGCTGCTGGGCCGGGCAGTCGCAATGCTGCCGCAGGTGCTGCCCGATCCGCGCGGGGTGCGGCTGCTGGGGATCACCCTGTCGGCGCTGTGCCCGCTGCCGGATGAGCCCGCGCCCGAACAGCTGGACCTGTTCGGCTGAGCTTGCGCCCGGCGCGGCAATCGGGTCATCTCGCGCCGTTATCAAGAAAGGGCGGCCGATGCAGGGACGCGATCGCGGACTGGTCCTGCTGGTGCCAATCCTCTGGGGGCTGAACTTTCCCGCCACGGCGCTGGCGTTGCAGCATTACCCGCCGGTGCTGGCGGCGGCGCTGCGCTTTCTGCTGATGCTGCCGGCGCTGCTGTTCGTGCCGTTCCCCAAGGTCCGGCTGCGCTGGCTGATCGGCACCGGGCTGGGGCTGGGGGTGCTGCAGTTCTCGTTCCTCTACGCGGGGATCGCGGCGGGGATGCCGGTGGGGCTGTCGTCGCTGGTGCTGCAGGCGTCGGCCCCGTTCACCATCCTGCTGGCGGTGCTGTTCCTGGGCGAGCGGATGACCCCGCGGCGGCTGGCCGGCATCGGCATCGCGGTGCTGGGGCTGGCGATCATCGGCGCCAGCCGGGCACTGGCCGCGGCGTGGCTGCCGATGGCGCTGACGCTGCTGGCCGCCTTTGGCTGGGCGATCGGCAATGTCTCGGCCCGGATGGCCCGCGCCCCCGATCCGCTGCAGCTGACCATGTGGATGGCGGTGGTGCCGCCGGTACCGTTGCTGGCGCTGTCGCTGCTGATCGAGCGGCCGCTGATCGGCCCGGCGCTGGCCGGCGCCCTGCAGCCGCAGGCGATGGCCGCCAATCTGGGGCTGGCCTATATCGTCGTCTTCTCGACCGTGATCGGCTATGGGATCTGGAACGGGCTGATGGCCCGCTATCCCGCCAGCGAGGTCGCGCCGTGGTCGATGCTGGTCCCCATCGTCGGCATCGCCTCGTCCTGGGTGGCGCTCGGCGAAAATCCCCACCCGCTGGAACTTGCCGCCGGGCTGCTGGTTATCGGGGGCGTGATCCTCGCCAGCCGGGCACCCCGGCCGCGGATCGGCTGACCCGCCCGCGTTCTGCGACGGGTTTTAACCATTGCAGGGGTTGTCAAGCGGCCGCGGGGGATTATGTGGCATGGGACTGCATTGAAAATCGGGGGAAATACCGCGCTCCGTTCGGATTGCGTCAGGCGCATGGCCGCCTTGCGGCCAGAGGGATAACGAATCACCTGCCGGAACGGCTAAGGCTTCGCGACACCCTCATAGGGCAGAAGATGACGGGGTTGGGCGACCCCGGTTCCCTCGCACGGCGGGGGATATGGAAACAGGAAGACTTCGATGCGTGATTTCGTTGACGGCTCGGCATTCAACTTCGAACAGGGCCAGCGCGCCCGCAAGCTGTTCGCGGCGGTGGTGCTGGCGGCGCTGGACGATGCCATCGCCGACGACAAGAAATACGGCAACGGCGCCGAGCAGATCGCCCGCTGGGCGCGCTCGCGCGACGGGCGCGAGGTGCTGAGCTGCGCCGGGATCGACCCGAACGAGCGGGTGGTCAAGGGGCTGGTCGAGTTCGTGGCCAAGGGCGTGCGCACCTCGGTGGCGCTGTCGCGCGAGGAAAGCGAACGCCGCATGGCCGCCGAGAACGCCGAGGCCGCCTGACCGCACCCCGCCCATCCTCACGCAGAAAAGCCGTCCGCAGGGCGGCTTTTTTCATGCGGCTTCTGGCCGCTCCTCCTGGTCTTCGGGCGGTTAAAAATATCCCGGGGCTTCCGAGCGCCCGGAAAACGGTCCTGTGGACCGTTTTCAGCGAGGAAGGCCACGGCAGTGGCCCGGGGCAGAGCCCCGGTCCGGCAGCCCTCACACGAACAACCGCAACACCAGCGGCGCCAGGATCGCCGTCAGCACCGCATTCAGCCCCATGCCGATCCCGGCGAATGCCCCCGCGGTCGGGTTGACCTGCAATGCCCGCGCCGTGCCGGCCCCCGCGGTCGGGTTGACCTGCAATGCCCGCGCCGTGCCGATGCCATGCGCGGCGGTGCCGACCGCCAGCCCGCGCGCCCGCCAGTCCCGCAGCCCCAGCGCGTCGAACAGCGGCGTCACCACCATGGCGCCGAAAATCCCGGTGATCAGCACCAGCGCCGCGGTCAGGGTGGGCAGCCCGCCCAGCCGCTCGGCGATGCCGATGGCGACCGGGGCAGTGGTGGATTTCGGCGCCAGAGAGGCCAGCACCTGCGGCCCCAGCCCGAACAGATGCGCGATCGCCAGCGCCGATCCCACCGCCACCAGCGACCCCGCCAACAGCCCCGCGACGATCGGCAGCGCCGCCGCCCGCATCCGCGCCAGATTGTCGTGCATCGGCAGCGCCAGGCACACCGTCGCCGGACCCAGCAGGAAATGCACGAACTGCGCGCCCTCGAAATAGGTGGCATAATCGGTGCCGGTCACGGTCAGCAGCAGCCCCAGCGCCAGCACCGCGATCAGCACCGGGTTGGCCCAGCTTTGCCGCCCCATCGCGCGCGACACTGCGTCCCCCAGCGCATAGGCGCCCAGCGTCGCGGTCAGCCACAACAGCGGCCCTTGCGTGAGGTAGGCCCAGATCAGCGCCGGATCGGCGGTCATTCGCCGCCCTCCTGCCCGGTCAGCCGCGCGACCAGCGTGAAGGCCAGCGCCCCCGCCACCAGCGCCAGCACCGTCGAGCCGAAGATCGCCAGCAGCAGCGCCACGCCATCGTCGCGCAGCAGCGACAGATGCGCGATCACCCCCACCCCCGCCGGCACGAAGAACAGCGCCAGATGCGCCAGCACCCCCTGCGCGGCGGTGCGCAGCCACTCGGCCAGCCCCGGCCGCAGCCGCATCGCCGCCAGCAGCAGCACCAGCCCCACCACCGGCCCCGGCAAGGGCAGGTCGAGCGTGCGGGACATCGCCTCGCCCGCCAGCTGGAACGCCAGGATCGTGAACAGCACCGGAACCATGGCCGCATCCTGCCGCGCGGGCCGGCGCGGCGGAACCCCTGTCGCCGTGGTTTTGCGCTGGCCGGAAACCGGCGATAACTTGTGGATAATCGCCGATCCGCTACCAGATGTTGCGGCGCTTCCTTGACTCGGGGCCGCTGCCCGCGCCAAAACGGACAAAACCGGCCCGGGGATCCGACCGTGCAGTTCGACCGCCTTCGCCTCAACGGCTTCAAGAGCTTCGTGGACCCGACCGAGCTGGTCATCCGCCGGGGCCTGACCGGCGTGGTCGGTCCCAACGGCTGCGGCAAGTCCAACCTGCTCGAGGCGCTGCGTTGGGTGATGGGCGAGAACCGCCCCACTGCCATGCGCGGCGAGGGGATGGAGGATGTGATCTTCGCCGGCACCACCCGCCGCCCCGCCCGCGGCCATGCCGAGGTCGGGCTGGCCATCGACAACAGCGCAAGGCTGGCGCCGGTGGGGTTCAACGACAGTGATTCTCTGGAAATCACCCGGCGCATCACCCGCGACGCGGGCTCCGCCTATCGCATCAACGGGCGCGAGGTGCGGGCGCGCGACGTGCAGATGCTGTTCGCGGATGCCTCGACCGGCTCGCAATCGCCGGCGCTGGTGCGGCAGGGGCAGATTTCCGAGCTGATCAACGCCAAGCCGAAATCCCGCCGCCGAGTGCTGGAAGAGGCCGCGGGCATCGGGGGGCTCTACCAGCGCCGGCACGAGGCCGAGCTGAAGCTGAACGGGGCCGAACAGAACCTGGCCCGCGTCGACGACACGCTGGACCAGCTGTCCACGCAGGCCGCGGCGCTGGCGCGGCAGGCCCGCACCGCCGCGCGCTACCGCGAGATCGGGACGGCGCTGCGGACGGCGGAGAGCGCGCTGCTCTATCGCCGCTGGGCGGATGCGCTTGCGGCGCTAGAACAGGCGCAGGCGACGCTGGCCGCCGACGGGCGGGCCGCGCAGGCGGCCGAGGCCGCGGCAAGGGACGCCACTGCCGCCCGCGCCGCCGCCGAATCGGCGCTGCCGCCGCTGCGCGAGGAAGACGCCATCGCCGCCGCCATCCGCACCCGCGCGATGGCGGAAACCGAATCGCTGGACGACGCCGATGCCCGCGCCCGCGACGCCATCGCCACGCTGTCTGCCCGGCTGGCGCAGCTCGACCGCGACATCGAACGCGAGGCGGCGCTGAACCGCGACGCGGGCGAAGTTCTGGCCCGGCTAAGCTGGGAACGGACCGAGCTTGAGAAAGCCCATACCGGCCACGACGACCGGCTGGCTGCGGCCGAGGCCACGGCGACCGAGGCCGCGCAAGCGCTGCGCCATCTCGAATCCCGGCTGGGCGAGCTGACCGACGAATCCGCCCGCGCCGCCGCCCGCCACCAGTCGGCCGAGCGGCTGGTCCTCGACCTGCGCGCCATGCGCGACCGCGCCGCCCGCGCGCAGGCCGAAGCGGCCGAGGCGGTGCGGCGCGCCGATGCCACCGGGCAACAGGCAGCGGCAGCGCTGCAACAGGCGCAGGCGGCGCAGCAGGGCGCCGCCGACACCGCGGCCGCGGCCGAGGCGCGGCTGGCCGCGACCGAGGCCGCCCGCGCCGCCGCCGCCGATGCCGAAACCGCCGCCCGCACCGCCCGCGCCACCGCCGAGGGCGAATCCGCCGCCCTGCAGGCCGAATGCGCGGCACTGTCGCGGCTGGTCGCGCGCGGCCGGGCCGAGGGCGGGGCGGTGCTGGACGAGATCGCGGTCGCGCCGGGGTTCGAGGCCGCCCTGGGCGCCGCGCTCGGCGACGAGCTGCGCCTGCCCGCGACCGACTCGGGCCCCGGTTGGCGCAGCCTGCCCGCCCCCGCGGGCGACCCCGCGCTGCCCGATGGCGTGGCGCCGTTGGCCGCGCGGGTGCAGGCGCCCCCGGCGCTGGCCCGGCGGCTGGCGCAGATCGGCATCGCCCCGGACGCCGCCAGCGCCGCGCAGATGCAGCCGCGGCTGCGCCCGGGCCAGCGGCTGGTCACCGCCGCGGGCGACCTGTTCCGTTGGGACGGGCTGGTGCTGCCGGCGGGCGAGGCGGGATCGGCGGCAGCGTTGCATCTGCAACAGGTCAACCGGCTCAAGGACGCCACCGCGCAGGCCGAGGCCGCACGCACCCGCGCCGCGACCGCCGTCGCCGCGCATGAAACCGCCCGCGCCGCCCTGAAGGACGCCACTGCCGCCGAGGCCGCCGCCCGCGATGCCAGCCGCGCCGCCGAACGGGCGCTGTCGGATGTCTCGCGCGCCGCCACCCGCGCCGAATCGGAACTGTCGCTGGCGCAGGGCCGCACCGAATCCGCCCGCGCCGAACGCACCCGCCACGAGGGCGATCAGGCCGACGCCGCCCGCCACTTGGCCGAGGCCGAAGCAGCGCTGGCCGCCCTGCCCGACCGCGCCGAGGCCGCAGCCGCCGTAGAGCAGGCGAAAACCGCGGTCGAGGCCGCCCGCATCGCCACGCTGACCCGCCGTGGCGCGCTGGACGAATTGCGCCGCGAAGGCAGCGCGAGGGTCAAGCGGCTGCAAGAAATCTCGCGCGAGGATTCCGGCTGGCGGCTGCGGCTGGAACAGGCCGGCACCCGCGCCGCCGAGCTGGCGGCACGGCGCAGCACCACTGCCGCCGAGTTGGCCGAGGCCGAGGCGCTGCCGGAAACCCTGACCGCCCAGCGGCAGGCGCTGGCGCAGCGCATGGCTGATGCCGACGCTCGCGTGACCCGCGCCCGCGCCGCGCTGGCGGCCGCCGATGCCGCGCTGCTGGCTGCCACCGCGGCCGAACGCGACGCCGAACGCGCCGCCGCCGATGCCCGCGAAACCCGCGCCCGCAGCGAAGCGCGCCGCGACGCCGCGCTTGAGGCCGAGGCGCAGGCCGGCGCCCGCATCGCCGAAGAGCTCGACACCACCCCCGCGGCGCTGGCAGAGACGCTGGACCCCACCGCCCTGCCCGACCCCGCGCAGCTGGAAACCGACATCGCCCGGCTGCGCAGCCAGCGCGATGCGCTGGGGCCGGTCAACCTGCGCGCCGACGCCGACAAGAGCGAGCTGGAGACCGAGCGCGACCGGCTGTCGGCGGAAAAGCAGGACCTGACCGAGGCGATCCGCAAACTGCGCGGCGGCATCGGCAGCCTCAACCGCGAGGGGCGAGAGCGGCTGCTGGCGGCCTTCGACACGGTGAACGGCAATTTCACCACCCTGTTCACCCATCTGTTCGGCGGCGGCGAGGCGCGGCTGGTGCTGGTCGAATCCGACGACCCGCTCGAAGCGGGGCTGGAAATCCTCGCGCAGCCGCCGGGCAAGAAACTGTCCACGCTCAGCCTGCTGTCGGGGGGTGAACAGACGCTGACCGCGCTGGCGCTGATCTTTGCGGTGTTCCTGGCCACCCCCGCCCCGATCTGCGTGCTGGACGAGGTCGACGCGCCGCTGGACGATGCCAACGTGGCCCGGTTCTGCGACCTGCTGGACGAGATGACCCGGCGCACCGACACGCGGTTCCTGATCATCACCCACCACGCCGTCACCATGTCGCGCATGGACCGGCTGTTCGGGGTGACGATGGTGGAACAGGGGGTCAGCCAACTGGTCAGCGTGGACCTGAAACGCGCCGAGGCGCTGGTGGCATAAGGGGGGGGCGCTGCCCCCCACGGCGCACAGCGCCTCCCCCCGGGATATTTGGGAACCGCCCGAAGGGGGCATGGTCAAGCGCCGCGGCGCCCGCTAGCCTGCCCGCGACGAAATCCCCGGAGGAGCCCATGTCGTTCGACGCCCGCATCGCCCAGCTTGGCATCACCCTGCCCGACGCCCCCGCCCCGGCGGCCAATTATGTGCCCTATGTGCAAAGCGGCAATCTGCTGTTCGTATCGGGCCAGATCTCGGCCGGCCCCGACGGGCTGATTCGCGGCCGGCTGGGCGAGGACATGGACGCCACCGCGGGCGCTGCAGCGGCGCGGGCCTGCGGGCTGGCGCTGATCGCGCAGGCACGGGCGGCGCTGGGGTCTCTGGACCGCATCGCGCGGGTGGTGAAGCTGACCGGCTTCGTGAACTCGACCCCCGATTTCACCGACCAGCCCGAGGTAGTGAACGGCTGTTCCGACCTGATGGTCGAGGTGTTCGGCGAATCCGGCCGCCACGCTCGCGCCGCGGTCAGCGCCGCCGCCCTGCCCCGCGGCGTCGCGGTCGAGGTCGAAGCGATCTTCGAAATCGCGTGAGGCTGATTCTTTCTTGTAAAAATATCCCGGGCTTCCGAGCGCCCGGAATAGGAGGCGGATCAGAAAACAGCCCCCAAGGCTGTTTTCCCGCCGGATGGTCCAGTGGACCGTTTTCAGCGAGGAGGACGCCGGCAGCGGCCCGGGGACTGGCCCCCGGTCCCGCCCCCGGCGCAATCCCATGCTGCACCCGGATTTCCTGACCCGCCCGCTGGCGCATCGCGGCCTGCACGGGCCGGGGGTGCCGGAAAACACGCTGCCCGCGTTCCGGGCCGCAATCGCCGCGGGCTACGGGATCGAGCTGGATGTGCAGCCCGCCCGCGACGGCACGCCGCTGGTGTTCCACGATTCCGGGCTGCGGCGGCTGGCGGGGATCGACGCGCCGGTCAGCAGCCTCAGCGTGGCCGAGGCCGCCGCTTGCCGCCTGCTGGGCACCGCGCACGGCATCCCGACGCTGGAGGAGGTGCTGGCGCTGGTCGCCGGCCGGGTGCCGGTGCTGATCGAGGTCAAGGACCGGGACGACACGCTGGGGCCGAAGATCGGCGAACTGCCGGACCGTGTGGCGCGGATTGCGGCCGCCGATGCGGCGCAGGGGCATCCGGTCGCGGTGATGAGCTTCAACCCGCATATGGTGGCGGCGATGGCGCGGCCCGGACTGGCCGCCGGGCTGACCAGCTGCGGTTTTGCCGCCGCGGACTGGCCGCTGCTCGACGCGGCGCGACGGGCGGCGCTGGCGCGGCTCGAGGGGTTCGACGCAGCCGGCGCCTGTTTCATCTCGCACGACTGCGCCGATCTGGACAATCCGGCGGTGCTGGGGCTGGCGCGGCGCGGGGTTCCCGTGCTGTGCTGGACCATCCGCTCGGCCGCGGCCGAGGCTGCCGCGCGCCGCATCGCCCGCAACATCACCTTCGAGGGGTATCGACCATGCGCATCCTGATCACCGGCGGCACCCGCGGCATCGGCCGCGCCACCGCATTGTCCTGCGCGGCGCGGGGCTGGACCACGGCGCTCGGCTATCGCGGCGACAGCGCCGCGGCCGAGGAAACGCTGGCCGCAATCGAAGCGGCCGGGGGGAAGTCCAGCGTCCATGCCGCGGATATCGCCGACCCCGGACAGGTGGCGGCGCTGTTCGATGCGGCGGCCGCGGCGATGGGCGGACTGGACGCGGTGGTGGTCAATGCAGGGATCGTCGCACCGGTGATGCCGCTGGCCGAGATGACGCCCGAGCGGATCGAGCGCGTGGTCCGGGTCAACCTGACCGGGGCGCTCTACTGCGCGCGCGAGGCAGCGCGGCGGCTGCCGGACGGGGGTGCGATGGTGCTGATGTCCTCGGCCGCGGCGCGGCTGGGCTCTCCGGGGAAATACGTCGATTATGCGGCGGCCAAGGGCGGGGTCGACACGCTGACCACCGGGCTGTCGCTGGAACTGGCCCCGCGCAGGATCCGGGTGAACGGGGTGCGGCCCGGCATCATCGATACCGAGATCCACGCCGACGGCGGCGAGCCGGACCGGGTGGCGCTGCTGGGTCCCGGCCTGCCGCTGGGCCGCGCCGGCCAGGCCGAAGAGGTCGCGGCGGCCGTGGTCTGGCTGCTGTCGGACGAGGCGAGCTATACCAGCGGCGCCATCATCGACGTGGCGGGGGCGCGCTAGCCGCCCCAAAAGCTCAGGCGGGAGACCTCAGGCGGCCGAGGTTTCCTGCGCCGCCGCCAGCACCGCATGCAGCGCCACCGGGTCGTCGTTGGCGCGCAGCTTGGCCCGCATGTCGGCGTCGCGCAGGGTGCGGCTGACCAGCGCCAGCGCCTTGAGATGTTCCACCCCGGGGCTGTCGGGGGCCAGCAGCGCGAACACCAGATCGACCGGCTGGCGGTCCACGGCGTCGAAATCCATCGGCTTGTCCAGCCGCAGGAACAGCCCGGCGACCTTTTCCAGCCCCGGAATCCGCGCATGGGGCAGCGCCACGCCGTGGCCGACCCCGGTCGCACCCAGGCTTTCGCGTTCCTGCAGCGCATCCAGCGTCGCCGCCGCATCCAGCCCGTAAGCCTGTGCCGCCATTTCGGCCAGGTCGTGAAAAAGCCGCTTCTTGGAACTGACCTGCGCCTGCGAGCGCACGGCCGCCGGGGAAAGAATCTCGCTGATCCGCATTTCCTGCTGTCCTAGCCCGTCCTTGCCGCAGCCAAAGGCCGGAGATGGCGCCCCACCTCCGGCCCGGGGTATTCGACGCCCGCGGCGTCAGCTCAGGTTTCGAGGGTCGATCCAGCCCACATTGCCGTCGTCGCGGCGGTGGACCACATTGACGCCCCCATGTTTCTCATTGCGGAAGACCAGCATCGGCACTCCCGCAAGCTCCATCTGCATGACTGCGTCACCGACCGAAAGCGTCGGCACGCGGGTTTCCATCTCGGCCACGATGATGGGCTGCAGGCCGGCATCGTCCTGCGATTCCCATTCATCCTCATCGGCCGCCAGCACATAGCTGGACGCGGCGGCGTATTCAACCGGCGAGGTCCGGTCCTTGTAATGGTCCTTGAGCCGGCGCTTGTAGCGGCGCAGCTGCTTGTCCATCTTCTCGCGGCATTTCTCGAAGGCGGCATAGATGTTGTCGGCATCCTGCCCCTTGGCCTGCACGGTCAGGCCGGTCGCCAGATGCACCACCGCGTCGCAGATGAAATAATGGGCATCGCGCGAAAAGATCACCGTGGAGTCGGTCGGCCGCTGGGCATATTTCTCGAAGGTTTCGCCCAGTTCGTTGCGGACGTGCGTCTGAAGCGCTTCGCCGACGTCGATCTGCTTTCCACTGATCTGATAACGCATGGTTCTTTACCTTTCCGAAAACCCGGCCCTGCCGCAGGGCCGCTGCGGGCGGAGGGGGCCGGGACCAGAGCCCGTTGCGGACCCCTGAGAGTCATTTGGTGACAGCTTCCCGGCGCTGTCAATCTCGGCGGAAAATTGCCGCATCGCGGCATCACGCGGACGCGAACCCGCCGCTGCGGCGGGGCGCCGCTGCCGGTCAGGTGGCGGTGAAAGTATCGCCCAGATAGACCTCGCGCACGCGCTCGTCGGCGATGATCTCGTCGGTGGTGCCCGACATCAGCACGGTGCCGTCGTGCAGGATATAGGCGCGGTCGACGATGCCCAGCGTGGCGCGGACGTTGTGGTCGGTGATCAGCACCCCGATGCCGCGCGACTTGAGATCCTGCACCAGCACGCGGATATCGGCCAGCGCGATGGGATCGACGCCGGCAAAGGGTTCGTCCAGCAGCAGGAACGACGGATTCGCCGCCAGGCAGCGCGCGATTTCCACCCGCCGCCGCTCGCCCCCCGACAGCGCCATGGCGGGCGCGTGGCGCAGATGGCCGATCGAGAAATCGCCCAGCAGCTCTTCCAGCCGGTCGCGCTGCTTGTGGCGGCGCTTGTCGGTGATTTCCAGCACCGCCATGATGTTCTGTTCGACGTCGAGCCCGCGGAAGATCGACATTTCCTGGGGCAGATAGCCGATGCCCAGCTGCGCGCGGCGAAACATCGGCAGGGCGCTGACATCGCGGCCGTCGATGCTGATCCGGCCGGCGTCGGGCATCACCAGCCCGGCCACGCAATAGAAACAGGTGGTCTTGCCCGAGCCGTTCGGCCCCAGCAGCGCCACCACCTCGCCCCGGTCCAGCCGCAGCGACACGTCGCGCAGGACCAGCCGGTTGCTGTAGGATTTGCGCAGCCCCTCGACCCACAGGCCGCGCGACGGGTCGGGGGCGGCGGCTTGATCGGTGCCCGGCATCATTCCTGCCCCGGTTGCAGGACGCTGCGCACCCGGCCTGACACGGTGGCGGTGCCGTCCTTCAGGTTCACCTCGATGCGGTCGCCGGCCAGCACGCTTTCACCGCGGGTCACGATTGCGTCACCGGTCAGCACCACCTGCCCCGAATCGACGTCATAGACCGCCTGCGCGGCTTCGGCCGCATCCTCGCCGCTGACCAGCGTCACCCCACCCGAGGCATCCAGCGCCTTGATCCGCTGCTGCCCGCCTTCGCCGTAGATCACGGTGACGGTTGCGGCCGAAAGCCGCATCTCGCCCTGCCCGATCAACACGTTGCCGGTGAACACCGCCTGGCCGGTGGCCTGGTCGACGCGCAGCGAATCGGCCGTGACCTCGACCGGGGCCGCGGTGTCGGCCCGCATCCCCCCAAAGGTGACGGTCTGCGCCAGTCCGGGCGCGGCGCCACCCAGGGCCAGCAGGCCGGCAAGGGTCAGGACTCGCAGCATCGTCGGCTCCTTGTATCGCGGCCGGTTTGCGGGCCGGTTTCGTGAAGCGGGGGCAGAGGCATCACGGGCGGTATAGCAGGCGCACGCCTTCGTTCAACTCCAGAACCTGCCCGGCCCCGGCGTCCGAGGGGCGGATCAGCATTCGCCCGGCCTCGAGCTGGCCGAACGGGGCGGTGACCTGCACGGTCTCATCTGCGCGCAGCGTGTCGGCGGCGGTGTCGGCCTCGAAACTGGGGCCGCGCATCTCCCACCCCGAGGACAGCGCCATCCGCACGCCCCCGTCCAGCCGGATGCTGGTGTCCTGCGTCTCGGCGCGGGGGGCGGTCAGCTCGATCATCAGCCCGTCGCGGGCGCGCCAGTCCAGCACCAGCGCGCTGGCGGTGCCACTGTCGCCGCCGCCGTTCCCCAGCGCCGCCCGCGCCGCGCGCAGGGTGACGCTGGCGCCTTCCGGCGTCACGGTGGTGTATTCGGGCGCGCCGATGCCGGGGCTGCGGCCCAGATCCTCGGCGCTGCCCTCGGCATAGGGGATCGCGGGCTCGACGGTCTCGGACTTGCGGCCCAGCAGGAACAGCACCGACAGCAGCGCCAGGGCCGCCAGCGGCAGCAGCACGCGCAGCAGCCTGACCAGGCGGGTGCGGAACATCCCAGCCCGCCTAGACCATGCCCGCCCGCAGGCAGTCGTGGATATGCAGGATCCCCTGCGGCAGGCCGTCGCGCACCGCGAACAGGCTGGTGATCTTGCTGCCCTGCATCTCGGCCAGCGCGGCCTCGGCCAGCGCCTCGGGCGCGATCGAGCGGGGGTTGCGGGTCATCACCTCGCCCGCACGGCGGTCGAGCAGCCCCTGCATGTGGCGGCGCAGGTCGCCGTCGGTGATGATCCCGACCAGCCGCCCGCCATCGTCAGTGACCCCGGTCACGCCGAAGCCCTTGCGGGTGATTTCCAGCAGCGTGTCGGTCATCGGCGCGTCCATGCCCACCAGCGGCATGTCCTCGTGCATCAGGTCCTGCACCCGCGCCAGCCGCGCCCCCAGCTTGCCGCCGGGGTGGAAGGTGCGGAAATGTTCCGGGGTAAAGCGGCGATGTTCCATCAGCGCCACCGCCAGCGCATCGCCCAGGGCCAGCGTCATGGTGGTTGAGGTGGTGGGCACGATCCCGGTCCCGCAGGCCTCTGCCGCCTGCGGCAGCAGCAGCGCCACATCGGACTGGCGCAAGAGCGTCGAGCCCTCGCGCCCCGCGATGCCGATCAGCGGGATGGCGAAGCGGCGGGTATGGGCGACGATATCGGCGATCTCGGGCGTCTCGCCGCTGTTGGACAGCACCAGCGCCACGTCGCCTTTCGTCACCATGCCCAGGTCGCCGTGGCTGGCCTCGGCCGGGTGCACGAATTGCGCGGGCGTGCCGGTCGAGGCCAGCGTCGCCGCGATCTTGCGCCCGACATGGCCGGATTTTCCCATGCCCGACACCACCACCCGGCCGGTGGCCTGCAGGATCAGCCGCACCGCGTCCTGGAACGGCTGCGCCAGCCCGTTGTCCAGCGCGGTTTCCAGCGCGGACAGCCCCTGCGCTTCGGTGCGGATCACCCGGCGGGCGGTATCGACATATTCGCTCATGCGCCCGACCTAGTGATGAAAGATGTCATTGTCATCGCCCCAGCCCAGCAGGTCCAGATGCGCGCGGGTCGGCAGGAAATCGAAACACGCCTGCGCGAGTTCCGTCCGCCCCTCGCGCGCCAGCCGCTGTTCCAGCTCGGCCTTGAGCGCGTGCAGATGCAGCACGTCCGAGGCCGCATATTCCAGCTGCGCCGGCGACAGCTCGGCCGCGCCCCAGTCGCTGGTCTGCTGCTGCTTGGAAATATCGACGCCGACCAGATCGGACAGCAGGTATTTCAGCCCGTGCCGGTCGGTAAAGGTGCGCACCATCTTGGAGGCGATCTTGGTGCACCAGACCGGGGCGGTGACGACTCCGAACGCGTTTTCCAGCGCCGCGATGTCGAAGCGCCCGAAATGGAACAGCTTCAGCGTGGCGGGGTCGGCCAGCATCCGCACCAGGTTCGGGGCCTGCCGCTGGCCCGGCGCGATCTGCACCAGATGCGCATTGCCGTCGCCGCTGCTCATCTGCACCAGGCACAGCCGGTCGCGGCGCGGGTCCAGCCCCATGGTTTCGGTGTCGATGGCCACGACCGGCCCCAGCTCCAGCCCGTCGGGCAGGTCGTGGCGGTGAAGATGGATGGTCATATGCGCTGGTCCCCAAGGCTATCGCCACGGGGAATGCCCGCCGCCGCCGCCAGCGTCAACCGCAGCGGCGGCGGGGCGCGGCATCAGCCGGTGCCGCTGCCGCCGGTCGCGGCATAGACCTCGCCGGTGATATAGCTCGCCTCGTCGCTGGCCAGCAGCACGTAGATCGGGGCAAGCTCCACCGGCTGGCCGGCGCGACCCAGCGGCGTGTCGGCGCCGAAATCCTTCAGCGCCTCTTTCGGCTGGCCGCCGCTGACCTGCAGCGCGGTCCAGAACGGCCCCGGCGCCACCGCGTTCACGCGGATACCCTTGGGCGCCAGCTGCTTGGCCAGCGCCTGCGCGAACGCCTTGTCCGCCGCCTTGGTCATCGCGTAATCCAGCAGGTCCTTGGACGGCGCGAAAGAGTTGACCGAGGCGGTGACGATGATCGAGGCACCTTTCTGCAGATGCGGCAGCGCCTGCTGCGCCATCCAGAACGGCGCATAGATATTGGTCTTCATCGTGGCATCGAAGGCTTCCGAGGTGATGTCGGCGATCGAATCCTGCGCCTGCTGGCGGCCGGCGTTCAGCACCAGCACCTCGAGCCCGCCCAGCTGGCGCAGCGCATCGTCCACCACTTGGCGGGCGGCATGTTCGTCGCGGATGTCGGCGGGCAGGGCGACGGCGGTGCGGCCCTCGGCCTCGATCAGCGCGATCACGCTGTCGGCGTCGGACTGCTCGTCGGGGTGATAGCAGATCGCGACATCGGCACCCTCGCGGGCAAAGGCGATGGCGGCGGCGCGGCCGATGCCGCTGTCGCCGCCGGTGATCAGCGCGCGCTTGCCGGTCAGCCGGTCGCGGCCCTTGTAGCTTTCCTCGCCGTGGTCGGGCGCCGGCTCCATCTTTTCCACCAGCCCCGGCCAGGGCTGCTGGTCGTCGGAATAGGGGTTCAGCGGCAGGCGCGGATCCTCGATCGCGCCAGAGCGATACGGGGGGATGACGGGTTCGGTCTTGTCCTTTTCCTTTCCGGACATGGGCGGGCCTTTCGCAAACTGGGGGAATCAGTGCGAAAAACGCGGGACCGGGGCGGATGTTCCCGCACCCGCCGCCTGTGGCAGGATCGCGCCGCGGGCGAACCGGGCGGGCGCAGCCTCAGTCCGGGCGCGGCTGGTCGGTCTGGGGCGAGCGGCGGCGGCGGATGCGGGCGCGGTATTCGGCGTCGAAATAGCGCACCACCACCCCGGCGGCAGCGGCCAGCGGCACCCCCAGCAGCAGCCCGGCAAAGCCGAACAGCGTGCCGCCCACCGCCAGCGCCAGCAGCAGCAGCACCGGGTGCAGCTTGACCGAATCGCCGACGATGCGGGGGGTGATGAAATTGCCCTCGACCACCTGCCCGGCGACGAAGACAAAGGCGATCAGCGCCACCTGCCCCCAGTCGCCCCAATACTGCACCAGCGCCACCCCGGTGGCGAGGATGAAGCCGGAAAACGACCCCAGATAGGGGATGAAGTTCAGCGCCCCCGACAGCAGCCCGATCAGCAGCGCATAGTTCAGCCCCAGCGTCATCAGCACCGTGGAATAGAACGTGGCCAGCAGCGCCCCCACGATCACCTGCCCGCGCACGAAGCCGGTCATCACCCCGTCGATGTCGCGCGCCAGCCGCCGGATCAGCGGCGCCTGGTCGGGCGGCAGCCTGCGGTCGGCCCCGGCCACGATGCGGTTCCAATCGTAAAGCAGGTAGATCGAGATCGTCAGCGTCGCGATGATGAACACCACCGTGCCGACCGCGCTGAGCACCGTGTTGACCGTGCCCCCCACCAGCGCCAGCGCCATCAGCCGCAGCCGCTCGGTAAAGTCGGTCATGATCTGGCGCAGGAACGAGCCGTCGTCCTCCATCACCTCGGGAAAGCGCAGGGTCAGCAGGTCGAAGCCGGCGCGCACCGTGCGCGGCAGCGCCTCGACCGCCTCGCGCACCTGCCCCAGCAGCGCCGGCAGCAGCCACAGCGCCGAGGCGACCAGCGCCGACAGCCCGACCAGCGCGATCACCGCCACCGCCCAGGCCCGTGACAACCCGATCCGTTGCAGCCGGTTGGCCAGCGGATTCAGGAAATAGGCCAGTGCCGTGCCCAGCACGAAGGGCGCCAGCACATGGCCCAGCCGGTAGACCAGCGCCACGACCAGCGCGACCGCGGCCAGCGCCCAGATCGTCCGCGGCCGAACCATTACCAGCATTGCATCTGCCCCCCGATATCGGCCCGGACTATCGGCGACCGCGCCGGTTTTCGCAACGCGGCACGCCGGGCCGACCCGGGGGCGGCCGGGATGGCAGCGGCGCCCTTAATGAGAGCCACCCGCGCCCAGGCTGACCATCTGCACGTCGCAGTCATAGTCGGGCCGGGTCGAGCCGAACCCCGGCTCTCCGCGCCGGATGAAGCGCACGGGGCTGTCGTCGCTGTCAACTTCCTGCCCCTGCCAGTCGGCCGAATGCTCGACGCCGCCGAAGAAGCGGCCGAACTCGCGGCTGACGAATTGCGTGCCGCTGCGCTCGATCAGCAGTTCGCCCGTTTCGGCAAAGCTGCGCAGCTGGAAGCGGGTGGTGTCCAGCTGCTCGCCGTCGATCTCGACCTGGCCGGTCAGCTCGTCGCGGCCGATATGGCGCAGCCGCTCGCCGCTGTCCGAGACGGTCCAGAAGTCGAAATCGTCCTGCCCGGTGCGCAGCAGCCCCGACAGGCTGGCGTGGTCGCGGGATTGCGGCTCCAGCCGGTCGCTGATGCCGCTGACCAGATCGGTGCTTTCCATCCAGCGGGTCTCGGCGTCGATGCGGGAATGATAGACCGCACCCTCGCGGGTGAAATAGACCACATGCTGGTCGCCCGGCGGGTCCGAATCGCAGCGGTAATGCTGGGCGACGGTGCATGAACGCTGCTGGACGGTCAGTTCCAGCGTGCAACCGGCAGGCGGGCGGAACTCGGCCGCGGCCGCGGGCGCCGGCAGCAGGCCCGCGGTGGCGACCGCCAGCATTCCGGCCTTGGTCCAGTGTGAATCGCGCATGGTTCCCCCTGTCGCGGCAGCTTAAACCCGCGCGGGGGCGGCAGGCAATCGCGTGGGTGCCCACGCTGCCAGCTGCGGGGTTGACGCCCGGTTCAGCCGACCAGCCACAGCCCGGCCAGCGCCAGCGTGCCGACAGCGATGCGCCACCAGGCGAACAGCCCGTAACCATGGGCCGAGACGTAATTCAGCAGCCAGCGCACCACGAAGATCCCGGCGACAAAGGCACAGACGAACCCCACCGCGACATTGGTCAGCGCCGCCGCATCCAGCGCCGCGCGGGTCTTGTAGAGGTCATAGGCGAACGCGCCCGCCATCGTCGGCATCGACAGGAAAAAGCTGAACTCGGCCGCCGCGCGCTTGCTGGCCCCCATCAGCAGCGCGCCCACGATGGTGGCGCCGGAACGCGACACCCCCGGCACCATCGCCAGGCATTGCGCGAACCCGATGGCGACGGCGGCGCGCAGCGGCAGGTCCTCGGCCTCGTCAAAGCTGGGGTTGGTGGCGATGCGGTCGACGAACAGCAGCACGAAACCGCCCAGAATCAGCATGACCGCGATCAGCGCCGGGGTCTCGAACAGCACCTGCTTGATCAGCCCGTGCGCCAGCACCCCCACCACCACCGCGGGCAGGAACGCGACCAGCACCGCCAGGATGAAGCGGCGCGCGCGCGGATCGTGCGGGGCGGCGGAAAAGATCGCCCACAGCCGTCCGGCATAGACCCCCAGGATCGCCAGGATCGCGCCCAGCTGGATCAGCACCTCGAAGGCGCGACCGGGGCTGTCGAAGCCCAGGAAATGCCCCGCCAGCAGCAGATGCCCGGTCGAGGACACCGGGATGAACTCGGTCAGCCCCTCCAGCAGACCAAGGAAGGCCGCAACGATCGTGCCGTCCTGCATCACTCTTGGCGCAGGTTCTTCGCCGATGCCTTGATGGCGTCATATTGCCCCGAGGGCCGGAAGCGCCACAGATATTCGTGCACCACCGCTGCGACGGCAGTGGGGGTGATGCCCAGCTCGGCCAGCCCCGGCGCGCCCTCGCGCACGCGGTTGGGGCTGCGCAGGAACCGGGCCTGGTCGCGGGTCATCACCGGGTTCGACACCAGCCCGCCGGTCAGCGCCGACACCGCGTCAAGGGAAAAGCACAGGATCCCGGTCACGAACCCGGGCAGCCCCAGAAAGGCGCGGCGGCGCCCGGTGGTGCGGGCCACCATCCGCGCGATCTCGCGCATGGTCATCACGTCGGGGCCGCCCAGCTCGTAGATGCCGGGGGCGGCCTCGCCGGTGGCGCCCTTGGCCGCGGCGCGGGCCACGTCCTCGACATAGACCGGCTGCAGCACCGCGCGCGGCGCGGGCAGCGGCAGGATCGGCCCCAGCCGCATCATCCCGCCCAGCTTGTTGAACAGCGTGTCATCCGGCCCGAACATCACCGAGGGGCGCAGGATCACCGCGTCGGGGCGGTGTTCCAGCACCCGATGCTCGCCCACCGCCTTGGAGGCCGCGTAATGGCTGGGCGATTTCAGATCCGCCCCCAGCGCCGAGACATGGACGAATCGCTCGACCCCGCGTTCAGCCGAGATGCGGGCGATGCGGCCGGCGGCCTCGTCATGCACGGCGTCGAAAGTGTTGCGGCCCTGGCGGCGCATGATGCCCACGCAGTTGATCACCGCATCGGCATCGGCCATCGCCGCCGCCACCGACAGGTCGTCGCGGACATTGCAGAACACCGGCTCGACCTGGCCGACATGGCCATAGGTGCGCACGATGCCCGCCTGGTTGGGCCGGCGCACCGCGACGCGGACCCGCCACCCGTCCGCGGCCATGATCCGCGCGATCTGCCGGCCCAGAAAGCCAGAACCGCCATAGATGGTGACCAGCCGTGCCATGCCTCGCCCTCCGGGGTGCCGGCGCGTCAACTTCGCGCCCGCAAGCGTGATAGCGAACCGCCGCCGGGGCATCAAGCGCAGCCGGGTCCCTGCGCCATTCCGCCGCCGGAAACGCACCGAGGAGGGCGCAGGAAAAGGGGCCGCGAAAAATTTCACCGCCACCCGCAGAAGGGGCGTTGACACTCCCCGCGGCTGGCTCTACATCCCCCGCTCACGACACCGGCCCAGGTGGCGGAATTGGTAGACGCGCACGGTTCAGGTCCGTGTGCCGCAAGGCGTGGAAGTTCGAGTCTTCTCCTGGGCACCATCGTCTAGAACGCCGGGAAGCATTGCTTCCCGGCGTTCTGCGTTTCCGGGGCGGGGACGCCGCTGTTGCCTTTCGGGGCTGCGATTGCTTCCTGCACCCATGTCGATTTTCCCGCGATTCGCCGTTATCTGTCTTGTGCTTGTGCTTTCCTGCATGGCGCTGTCCGCCCCGCCGGCGCTGGCGCAGGTCCGCGTGGGCGTGCTGGTCGTGCAGGACGAATCCGATGCGACGCGCGAATTCGCCCCGACCATCGCCCATCTGAACCAGGCGCTGCCGGGGCGGGATTTCGTGCTGGTGCCGCTGCCGCTGGACGCGCTGTCGCAGGCCGCGGCGACCGGGGCGGTGGATTTCCTGATCACCAACCCCGGGCATTACGCCGCGCTGGGGTCGCGGCTGGGCGTCACGCGCATCGCCACGATCGAGCGGCTGGACGGCGGCGATGCCAGCGGGCGGGTCGGCTCGACCGTGATCACGCCGCTGCGGCCCGGGCACCCGCGGGACTGGCAGGATCTGGCGGACCTGCGCATCGCCATCACCACCCGCGACGCCTTTGGCGGCTGGCAGGTCGCCCTGCGCGAGATGCTGGACGCGGATGCGCGCCCGCGCGGGCCGCTGGTCGAGACCGGCTTTCCCATGATGAACGTGGTCGAGGCGCTGCGCGCGGGTCACGCCGACGCCGGGGTGCTGCGCGCCTGCCTGCTGGAATCGCTGATCGACCGCGGGCTGGTGGCCGAGGGCGAATTCGCCGTGGTGGCGGAACGCGACGCGGGCGGCCTGCCCTGCCGCCTGTCCTCGCGCCTGTACCCGGACTGGCCCTTTGCGCGGCTGCCGGGCGTGGACCGCGAACTGGCGCGGCAGGTGGCGGTGGCGTTGCTGACCATGCCCGCGGCCCAGGGCCGTCGCTGGGCCGTGCCCCACGACTATGGCGCCGTGCAAGAGCTGTTCCGCGAGCTGCGGCTGGGTGCTTTCGAGGACATGCCCCACCGCAGCCTGCTGGACTATCTGCGCGCCCATTGGCACTGGTTCGCGGGCTTCGCGCTGGCGGTGCTGTGGTGGGCGATCCATTCCGCCCGCGTCGAGGTTCTGGTGCGCCGCCGCACCGCCGAGCTGACCCGCGAGATGGCCGAGCGCAGCCGCGCCGAAGCCGAGGCCCGCCAGCACCGCGAGGAACGCGACCAGTATGCGCGGCTGGGAATCCTGGGCGAGATGGCCTCGTCGATCGCGCATGAGCTGAACCAGCCGCTGGGCGCGATCACCAACTATGCCGAGGGGCTGACCCGCGCTATCGACCGCGGGCAGCCGGACCCGGTCTTTCTGCGCGACGGGGTGCGCGGCATTGCCGGGCAGGCCGACCGCGCCGGGACCATCATCCGCCGCATCCGCAGCTTCCTGCACCGGCGCGAGCCGCAACGCGAGGCGCTGGACCTCAACGAGGTGGCGCGCGGGCCGCTGTCGCTGTTCGGCGCCGCGGCCGGGCGGCGCGGGATTACGCTGCGCTTCGATCCCGCGCCCGCGCTGCCGCCGGTGATGGGGGACAGGGTCGAGATCGAGCAGGTGCTGCTGAACCTGCTGCAGAACGCGCTGGATGCCTCCGAGGACGCGCCTCGGGGCGAGATCCGGCTGAGCACCTCTTGCGGTGGCGGCATGGTGACGATGACGGTGCGCGACCACGGCAGCGGCCTCTCGCCCGAGGACGCGCAGCATATCTTCGACGCATTCTATACAACCAAGGACCGCGGGCTGGGGCTGGGGTTGCCGATCTGCCGGACCATCGCCGAAAGCCACAGCGGGCAACTATGGGCCGAGCCGCGGCCGGACGGGCTGGCGATGCATTTCTCGCTGCCCGTGGCAACAGGACCAGAGGAGGCAGAATGACCGCGGAAGCGCTGATCCTGATCGTGGACGACGACGAGGGGCTGCGCCGGTCCCTGCAATTCCTGTTCGCCTCGGCCGGGCTGGAATCGCAAAGCTGGGACAGCGCCGAGGCATTCCTGGCCGACCTGCCGGCGGGGGGCCCGGTCCGGCCCGGCGCGCTGGTGCTGGACTGCCGGATGCCCGGCATGGGCGGGCTGGCGCTGCTGCGCCTGCTGGGCGAACGCGGCTATCCGCTGCCCGTTGTCATCATCACCGGCCACGGCGATGTCCGCATGGCGGTCGAGGCGCTCAAGACCGGAGCCTATGACTTCATCGAAAAGCCGTTCCGCGAACAGCACCTACTGGATACAGTCGAGGCGGCGGCCGCGGTGTCGCGCGACTGGCTGGAACGCGACGCAAGGCGCCGCGGCGTGGCCGAGCGGCTGGCCCGGCTGAACCGCCGCGAACGCGAGGTGCTGGAGCGGGTGCTGGAGGGCAAGGCCAACAAGGTCATCGCCCACGAGCTGGACCTGTCGATCAAGACCATCGAGGTCTATCGCGCCGCGCTGATGGACAAGATGCAGGCCGGTTCGGTGGCCGAGCTGGCGTTGCTGGTCGCGTCGCACCGGGATGGCGCGGCGCGGGGCTGAGGGAAACGGGGGCTTCGCCCCCTCGCCGGCCGGGGCCGGCTTCCCCCAGGGTATTTGGGCCAGAAAGAAATCCCGAGGTGGCGAAAGGGGCGCGCGGTGGCGCCCCTTTTGATGGTCATTGCGCGGCGCGTTCGGCCTCTTGCCGTTTCTTCAGCTCGGCCGCCTGCCATTCGGCGATGGGTTTGAAGGGGCCGAACTTGTGCTGCTCGGCCGGGAAGTCGCCGGCCCAGGGGGCGAAGGGCATGTCCACCGCCTTGCGCAGCCGGTCCGGGAAATCGTTTTCCATGCCCGGTTTCTGCTGGCGCGACTGGGTATTGATATAGGCGGCGACGTCATAGGCCTCGTCCGGGGAGAGGACGCGGTTTTCGTGATCCGCGCCTTCGGGCATGTTCGCAAGGATGAAGCGATAGGCCATCACCACCCGGTACATGCCCGCACCGTCGTTGTAGCTGTCGTCGCCATGGACCGGCGGATAGAGATAGCCGGCCAGGTCCCCCACCTCGCCATTGCGCATCCCTTCGCCGTCGTCGCCGTGGCAGACTGCGCAATGTTCCTCATACACCAGCTTGCCGGCGGCCGGGTCGGCGGCGCGGTCGGGCGCTGGCTCGGGGATGGTGCCGCCGCCGATCAGCTTGGCGCCGACCGGGATTCCGGCGGACAGAAAGGCGATATAGGCCGAAATGCCGCGCATCTCGGCGCTGTCGAGCGGCAGCGGCCGGCCCGCCATCGAGCGTTCCATGCAGCCGTTGATCCGGTCCTCGACCGTCTGCAGGTCGTTTTCGCGGGCGCGGTATTGCGGGAACACCGCCGTCACGCCGGTCCAGGGCATCGCAAAGGGCTTGGTTGCCTCGTCCTGGTGGCAGCTGGTGCAGGCCAGGTTGTTGCCGGCGTAACGCATGGATTCGTCGGCGACCTCGGGGCCGATCACGGCATGGGTTTCGGTCGCAAGCCGGTGGCCATAGCGCACGGCGCGGCCGAAATCGTCGTCGCCCAGCGTCTCGATATCCGGGATGGGCCAGTCGCGCAGGTCGATTTCCGCGGGGGCGGCCTGCCCCAGCGCGGCGGCGGAAAATGCAAGCACAAGCGGAATGGCGGTCAGGGGGGCGTGGAAATGTCTCATCGGGATACTCGCTTGCTTTGGCCGAACCCTCTTTGTCGGCACGGCTTATGGTCCCAAGCCGGGGGCGGACCGTCCAGCTAGGGAAAACCCGAAGTGGCGCGAGGTCGCAGGCGGCGAACCGGGGCGACTCCTGCGGCGTTGGGCGGCATCATCATGTTTCGGAGGTTCCCATGTCCCAGTTGATCGTCGTCGGCTTCGATGCCGAGGAGGATGCGTTCGCGCTGCGCAAGGATCTTGCCGCCGCGCAAAAGGAATATCTGCTGCGGCTCGAGGATGCGGTGGTGGTCACCCGCCCCTCGGCGGGGGAATACCAGCTGCACCAGGCCATGAACCTGACCGCCACCGGGGCGCTGACCGGCACCTTCTGGGGCGGGCTGATCGGGCTGCTGTTCCTGGCGCCGCTGGCGGGGGCGGCGATCGGCGCGGCCTCGGGGGCGCTCGCGGGCAGCGCCACGGATTACGGGATCAACGACGATTTCATCCGCGAGATCGGCAGGACCGTGCCCGAGGGCGCGGCGGCGGTGTTCATCCTCGCCTCGAACGTGAACCTGGACAAGCTGCTGCCGCGGCTGGAACGCTATGCGGGGGCGCGGGTGATCCGCACCTCGCTGTCGGATACCGACGAGGCGCGGCTGCGCGCGGCGCTGGCCGGGACCGGCGGACAGCCTGCCCCCGGCGCGGCGCAGGGTGCGGCCGCGGGGGGCGCGGCGACGGTGGCGGTCGGGGCGGCGTCCCCGACCGAGGGCGCGCCGGTGGCGGGCCGCCATCCCGTGCCGCCCGAGACGCTGTAGCTGCCCAAACTCCACGGGATAACGGCGGATTTCCCCGGGAATGCCGTGACAGGGTTTCCTTGACGGGGGCCGCGGTGGCGTGACACCACGCGTCATGACGTCACCGGACCCCTTTTCCGGCGCGCCGCCCCCCGACGCGCTGCCCATGCCGTCGCCGCCCGCCAGACGGCGCCGGCGGCGCGGCGGCTGGGCGGCAGCGGTCAGCCGCGGCTGGCGGTCGCTGCGGCGGGCCGCGCTGGCGCCGGTCTGGCGCGCATTGCGCTGGCTGGGGCTGCGGTTCCTGGCGCTGATGCTGGCGCTAGTGGTGCTGTTCGGCTGGATCCTGAACCCGCCGACCACCTGGACGATCCTGGCCGAGGGCACCAGCGTGAAGCGGCAATGGACCCGCGCCGACGACATCGCGCCGGTCATGCTGCGCTCGGTCGTGGCGGCCGAGGACGCCAATTTCTGCCTGCACTGGGGTTTCGACATGACCGAGATCCGCCGCGTGATCGCGCGCGGGGAACGGCGCGGCGCCTCGACCCTGACCCAGCAGACCGCCAAGAACGTCTATCTGTGGCAGGGGCGCAGCTGGGCTCGCAAGGCGCTGGAAACGCTCTACACCCCGATGATCGAAGCGGTGTGGAGCAAGCGCCGCATTCTCGAGGTCTATCTGAACGTGGCCGAGTTCGGCCCCGGGGTGTTCGGCATCCACGCCGCCGCGGCGCATCATTTCGGAACCACCCCCGACGCGCTGAGCGCGCGGCAGGCGGCGGCGCTGGCCTCGGTGCTGCCGGGGCCCAAGACCCGCGCCGCACAGACCGGCAGCCGGCGGACCCGCGCCATCGCCGACGGGGCCGCGACCATCCGGCGCGACGGCCGCGCCGCCTGTTTCGAGCGGGAGTGACCGGCGGGGGACCCCGGTCGCCGCGCGCAGTTGAAACACGCAACCGGCGCGCGTATGAACCTCTCATCCCCAAGAAGCAGTCATTCCGGCCGATGAACACGCCCTCGACCCCTCGCCTCTACCATATTCCCCTGTCGCCCTATTGCCGCAAGGTGCGGCTGGTGCTGGGCGAAAAGCGCATCGACGTCGAGTTGGTCGAGGAGCGCTGGTGGGAGCCGGGGTCCGAGATCCTGCGCCGCAACCCAGCCGGCAAGATCCCGGTGCTGCGGATGGACGGGCGGCTGTGGGCGGAAAGCCAGGCGATCGTCGAATATCTGGACGAGACCCACCCGAACCCGCCCCTGATGCCCGACACCCCCGCCGGGCGGCACGAGGTGCGCCGGCTCTGCGCCTGGTTCGACGACAAGTTCAACGCCGAGGTGACGCGGCCGATCCTGTCGGAGCGGGTGTGGAAAAAAGTGATGAAGGCCGGCTACCCGGATTCGCGGCTGGTCAAGTCCGGGCTGCGGGCGGTCAAGGAACATATCGACTATCTCGGCTCGCTGCTGGACGAGCGGAAATGGCTGGCCGGCAACATGCTGACGCTGGCCGATTTCACGGCGGCGGCGCATCTGTCCTGTCTCGACTACATCTCGGACGTGGACTGGGACCGCTCGACCTCGCTCAAGGACTGGTATGCGACGGTGAAATCGCGCCCGGCCTTCCGCAGCGTGCTGGCCGACCAGGTGTCGGGGCTGGCGCCGGCCCCGCATTATGCCGAGCTCGATTTCTGAGAAGGGGGG
Source organism: Paracoccus sp. SJTW-4 (assembly GCF_047716885.1). Classification (NCBI taxonomy): domain Bacteria; kingdom Pseudomonadati; phylum Pseudomonadota; class Alphaproteobacteria; order Rhodobacterales; family Paracoccaceae; genus Paracoccus; species Paracoccus sp. SJTW-4. Next base: position 1,816,814 of record NZ_CP136681.1, read on the forward strand.
CGCTGCCCCCCGGCCTTCGGCCTCCCCCCGGGATATTTGGGTGATGAAGAAGGCGCTGGTCGCCCGCGCGCTGGACGAGGGGTTTTCGGCGGTGCGCGTGACCACCCCCGACGCGATCCCGCAGGCGGCGGCGCGGCTGGCGGAATATGTGGCGCAGGGCCGCCACGGGCAGATGGGCTGGATGGAAGAGCGGATGCACTGGCGCGGCGCCCCGGACGCGCTGTGGCCCGAGGCCCGCGCGGTGGTGATGCTGGCCGAGACCTATACGCCCCCCCACGACCCGCGCGAGGATCTGGCGCGGACGGATCGCGGCGCGGTCAGCGTCTATGCGCAGGGCAAGGATTACCACGACATCGTGAAAGCGCGGCTGAAGCGCGTGGGCCGCTGGCTGATCGAGCAGGCAGGGGGCGAGATCAAGGTGTTCGTGGACACCGCCCCGGTGATGGAAAAGCCCCTGGCGCAGGCCGCCGGGCTGGGCTGGCAGGGCAAGCACACCAATCTGGTCAGCCGCGAGTTGGGCAGCTGGTTCTTTCTGGGCGCCATCTTCACCACCCTGCCCCTGCCCCCCGATCCGCCGGAACCCGACCGCTGCGGGTCCTGCCGGGCCTGTCTGGACGCCTGCCCGACCAATGCCTTTCCGGCGCCTTTCCAACTGGATGCGCGGCGCTGCATTTCCTATCTGACCATCGAGCACAAGGGGCCGGTGGACGAGGAATTGCGGCCGCTGCTGGGCAACCGCATCTATGGCTGCGACGACTGCCTGGCTGCCTGCCCGTGGAACAAGTTCGCGGCCGAGGCGCGTGAGATGCGCTATCACGGCCCCCATCGCGCGCCGCCCTTGGCCGAGCTGGCGGCGCTGGACGATGCCGCATTCCGCGCCCGGTTTTCCGGCAGCCCGATCAAGCGCATCGGGCGCGACCGCATGGTGCGCAACGTGCTGTATGCGATCGGCAACAGCCGCGACCCGGCGCTGCGCCCGCTGGCCGCGGCGCGCTTGGGCGACCCCGACCCTGCGGTCGCCGATGCCGCTGCCTGGGCGCTGGGGCGGCTGCCATGAGAAACCCCACCACGGGGATCCTGCTGAAGCTGGGCAGCGTGGCGCTGTTCACCGCGATGGCCGCGATCCTCAAGGGCACGGCGGCGGCGGTGCCCGCGGGCGAGCAGATGTTCTTCCGCTCGCTGTTCGGGATTCCGGTGATCCTGGTCTGGCTGGCGCTGCGGGGCGAGCTTGCCACCGGGCTGCACACCGCCAACCCGATGAGCCACGCCTATCGCGGCATCGTCGGCTCGATCTCGATGGGCTGCACCTTTGCCGGGCTGGGGCTGCTGCCTTTCCCCGAGGCGACCGCCCTTGGCTATGCGATGCCGCTGATGATCGTGATCTTCGCCGCGATGTTCCTGAACGAGCGCGTGGGCGTGTTTCGGCTGAGCATGGTGGCGCTGGGGCTGGCGGGGGTGCTGATTGTGCTGTCGCCGCGGCTGTCGGTGGGGGTGGGCGATGTCTCGGCCTCGCAAAGCCTCGGCGCGGTGCTGGCGCTGACCGGGGCCAGCTTCGGGGCGCTGGCGCAGATCTTCATCAGCCGAATGGTGCTGACCGAAAAACCCTCGGCGGTGGTGTTCTGGTTCCTGGCCACCTCGACCGTGCTGTCGCTGGTGACGCTGCCCTTTGGCTGGCGGGTGCCCGATGCAGTGACCGCGGCGCTGCTGATCGCGGCGGGGGTAATGGGCGGCGCGGCGCAGATCATGCTGACCTCGTCCTATCGCTTTGCCGATGCCTCGCTGGTGGCGCCGTTCGATTACGCCTCGATGCTGCTGGCGATAGCGATCGGCTGGTTCGTGTTCGCCGAGCCGACCTCGGGACGGATGCTGGCCGGGGCGGCGGTCATCATCGCCGCGGGTGTGGCGATCATCCTGCGCGAGCGGCAGCTGGGCATCAACCGCGCCCGCCGGGCCGAGACGCCGCGTTAGGGCCCGTCACGGCCGGTCGGCAAAGCCGAAGGCCACGTAGTCGCGCAGATAGGCGGCCTTGGCGGCGCGGCGCAGCGCCGGGTCGTCCAGGCAGTCCGGCAGCGGTTCGGGCGCGGGGCCGTCGCGGTCGATGCCCGCCGCGCGCGCCAGGAATCCCAGCTCGGCCGCCATCCGATCCTCGCGCGCGATCAGGTCGGGGGCGCCGAACTCGGCGAACCCCGCCAGCACCTGCGCCTGCGTGGCCCAGCCGGGATGGGTGGGCAGCCCGGTCTGTCCGTTCAGGTTGCGGCGCAGGAAATCGAGGAACGCCGCGAACAGCGGCAGTTTCCCGGCCTCGGTCAGGGCGGGCAGCGCCTCGTCCGCCGGCAGGTCCACCCGGTGGACCCGGCGCAGCAGGTCGCGCAGTTCAGGCGCGCGGGCGGAGAGCATGGCGTTGAAGGCGTCCCAGGCGCGGGGCAGCGGGTGGCGCAGCACCGTCAGGCTGCGGTGACCGGGGTGGGCGCGTTTCCACTGGCGCAGGGCGTTGCGGGTCAGCTCGCCCTCGACCCGGCCCAGATCTTCCAGCCAGCGCCGGACGGTCCCGGTCGGGCCACCGCGCACCGGCATGAACAGCAGCCCCTGCCCGGCATCAGTCGTCAGGAAGGACGGCACCGCCGGGCCCCGCCGCGGCTCGAACCCCGGGATGCGGTGCAGCTGGAACGGGTCGGTGGCGACCAGCTCTTGCTGCAGTTCGGCGAAATTGCTGATCTTTTCGGACATCTCGCGCGGGTTCTGCGGCACCTGGTCCTGCGCGGGTTCCACCCGTTCCAGATCGGTGCGGCCCAGCCAGTGCAGCAGCCCGGTCATCACCTGCGCGTCGCGCAGATCGTCGTAGTTCAGCCAGAACGCGGTCTGCCCGCGGATCTGCAGCCCGTGCTGGATGCGGTCCAGAAACGCTTGCGTTGCCGCCAGGCTGTCGCGAAAACCGGCGGCGTCGAACCGGACCTGCGCCGGGATCGGGGTCTCGGTCTCGTTCAGCTTCCACTGGTTGGTCGCATAGGCGAGCTGGGTCGAGACCCAGCTGTCGAGCGGGTTGCGGGTCAGCACGATCTTGGCGCAGGTCGGATCGTCCATCAGCGGCTGGAACATGCGCGGGTCATGGTCGTGGAAATAGCGGAAGCCCTTGACCTTGCGCGCGTTCACCATGTGCTGCCACAGCGCCACCGGGTCCGCGTCGCGATCGGCCAGCGTCATGTCGTACAGGGTGTCCTGATCGGGCCAGCCGATGAAATAGGGATTATACGCCTCTCCGAAACAGGCGATGTCATGGGCGTTCAGCGTCGCCTCGAGCAGGTTCGAGCCGGTGCGCATCCCGGCGAAGATCACGAAGCTGCGAAACACGGTCATCGGCAGGTCCCCTTGGGCGCGGCCGCCGCGCGGCCCGGTCGGTGTGGATATGGGTGGGCGCAGGCTCAGCCCGGTTTCAGCCCGGCGTTGCGCAGGCGCCGGGTCAGCGGCCGCAGCCCGCTGGTGTCGCGCAGCGGCGGCGGGGGCGGCACACCGGTGATGCCCTCGTCCGGCCGCAGGGCCGAGCACAGCGCCTGCCACACGGTCTCGGGCTGCGACAGCGCCTCGTCCAGGGTCCAGCGGCGGACCTGCGCCTTGACCCAGACCGAGCCGAGCACGTCCAGAAACCGCCGCTCGGACCGGTGCAGCCGGGCGGCGATGCGGCGGATGTCGTCAAAGGGCATGTCGCAGCCCAGCAGCGGCACCATCCACGCCCCGGTCACCACCAGCAGCCGCGCATTGGGATCGGTGGCGATGAACCAGTCCAGATGCTGCCGGTCGCGCGGCGAATGCAGAAAGACGGGCATCGATTCGGACGAGCGGATCAGCGCCGCCAGAAACCCCCGCGGGTCGAGATCGCGCAGCCCGGCGTTGCTGGACAGCGCCCCGGGGCCGATGCGGGCGCCGCCGGCGAACTCGACCTCGTCCCGGGCCAGCACATGGCCGTGCACCACCCGCCCCGTGGCCTGCGCGGCGGCCAGGGGCAGGTCCCGGAACAGGTCCGCGACCCCGTAAAGCACGACATAGGGCTGCGAGGTCTTGCTGCCCTCGGCATCCTTGCGCGGAAAGCGGCTTTGCATGTACAGCCCCGGCCGCCCTTGCCGGTGGCGGGCAGCGGCGCGGTCCAGCACCGCCTCGACCCGCTCGGCATCGGGTTCGGCCAGCTGCAGCCCGGGGGGCGAGGGGCGGGGAAACGCATCGTAAAGCGCCCGAGCCCCCGGCCAGATCTTGCGCGCCACGAACACCCGCGAGCGGCCGAGCAGCCCCAGGTGGTCGTCGTAGAAGATATGCGGCCGCCCCTGCCCGTCGAACTTGGCCAGCGTCAGCGAGCGGCTTTCGATCCGCGCCGAATGGCGGCGCACCAGCGTCTGGAAATAGCTTTCGTCGGGAATCCACACCTGCCGGAAATAGCGGTCGAACTCGCGCCGCCGGGGGTCGTCCAGAATCGCCTGCAAGGTCCGCCGCGTCAGGCACCACCATTGCGAGCCGATATGCGGCGACACCCCCTCGGGCGGCAGGCGGGTCAGCCCCAGCCGCCGCTGCAGCCGCACGCAGCGGTCGAACAGCTTGCGATTCCGCCGATAGGCAAAGGGAAAGCGCAGGGTAAAGCGTTCCTCGTTCAGCCCGCCGATGGTCCAGCCGACCTCGCGCACGCTGACGCTTTCGATGAAATCAGTGCCGGGGTGGTGCGCAAGATACTGCCGCAGCTCGGCCACCGGGCGCAGCGGCAGGCAGGCGCCCGAGACCAGCATCACATGCGAGACCTCGGGCCAGCTTTCCAGCAGCCGCGCCGCTGCCGCCTGCGTGGCCGCCACCAGGCTGAACGTGCCCCATTCGCAGGTCCGGCGGGGCGCGAACACCGCCGGGCAATCGACCAGCGCCGCCTGCATCCGCGCCAGCTCGTCGGCGGGTGCGCTGCGGTCGACGTGGATCGAGACGACCGCGCCGCCCTCGGTCCAGATCCGCACCATCCGCGCGGCCAGGTCCAGGTTGTCGTGGCACAGCATGACGATGCCCAGCCGCACCTCGGGCAGCGGCAGCAGGCTGGTCCCGGTGCCGGGCGACAGCGCAAATGCCCCCGCGGCCGGAAGGTTCATGCCCAGTTCCCCCGCGAGATCAGCCCCAGCCGCTCGAGCTGTTGCCAGCCGTTGAAGCGGCGCGACTGCTCGCACCAGAAATCGACGCGATCCTGCAGCCCCTGGTGATAGGCGCGGTATTCCTGGCTGTCGGCGTAATGCTGGCGGCGGGACAGTTCCTCGGCGGATTTCTCGGCCAGCCCGGGCAGGAACTTGGCGTGCAGCAGCACCCCCGAGGCCATCTCGCCGCCGTTTTCGTCGTAGACCACGTTCAGCGCGCGCGGCAGCGCCATGTGGGTCGAGCTGACATAGGCGTATTGCGGCTGCCAGCGGATCAGCGGCACCTTGTTCAGCGCCGGCGCGCTTTGCGGATCATCGGCAAAGAACATGCGCGCCCGCGGGCCACCCTGGATCCAGAGGTTGCGGTAGAAACGATTCTTGCGGATCGCGTAGTTCGCCGGGTCGAACCAGGCGGCGATCTCGAACGGGTCCTGCCCCTCGCGATAGGGCTGCGCGCCGACGGGGCCGCGGGGATACATGTCCAGCAGCATCGCCGGAAACGACCGGCGCCCCGAGGCGTCCAGCCAGTCGGTCAGCGCCGGCAGCGGGCGGCTGTCGCAATGCGGGTAGACCAGGAATTCGTCAGGGTCGACGGTCAGGCACCAGTGGCCGCTGCCGTAAAGCCGCAGCAGATGGTTGATCCAGTCCATGCCGAAGCGCGATTCGCGATAGCTGTCCGCGGTGGTCCACAGCGAGACATCCGGCTGCGCTTCCAGGAACTCGCGGCTGCCGTCGGTGCTGGCGTTGTCCACCACCAGGAAATGCCCGGCCCCCAGCCGCCGGTAATAGTCGAGAAACCACGGCAGCCGGACGTGTTCGTTGCGCAAGGTGACAAACACGAGGATATCGCGCCGCCCGATGCGGCCCGTGCGGTCGCTGACCGAGGCCAGCCGGAAGCTCCGCGCCAGCGCCCGCAGCAGGAAATACTGCCTCAGCGCCCGCAACCGGACCAGCATTGCCAAACGGGTTTTTCGCACGACGCTTCTCTTGCCGGTTTCAGCGGCTGTCGAATTTTGACTAAATTATTTTAAGGCGGGATTATTTTATTACCAAACACTAATCAACAAGATAGCGAGAATCCGCTGCATTCAGACCTCAGGTGCGACAGGGCGCCGCACCCCGGGCGCGCAGCGATCAGCCCGGCCCGCGCCAGTCGCCCGCCGACATGATCCCGGCCGCGACAAGGCTTTCCCAGCCGGCCAGCCGCCGCGCGCCCTCGTGCCACAGATCGGGGTTGGCGATCACCGCGTCGTAATAATGCCGATAGGCGGCGGGGTCGCTGAAATGCTGTTCGCGGCGGCGCTCGCTGCGGGATTTCTCGATGATCGTGGGCAGGAACTTGGTGTGCAGCAGCGCCCCGGACAGCCGCGTATCGCCGGGCCCGTCCCAGGCGTCGTTCAGCCGCGAGGGCAGCGCCGAGTGGGTCGAGTTGACATAGGCGAAGCCGCGGCGCCAGCGCACCAGCGGCAGCTTGTTCAGCGTGGGCGCGCGCCGGGGGCGGTCGGCGAAGAACACCCGGTCGCGCACCCCGCCCTGCACCCAGCGGTTGCGCATCGGGGCCATGATGCGGCAGCGATAGTTGCCGGCGTCGAACCATTCCAGCCGCCGCAGCGCCTGTTCGCCCTTGGGGCGCGGGTCGGGGCACAGCGGGCCGCGCGGGTAAAGATCCAGCATCAGCGCCCCCAGCGCCGGCACCCGCCGCCGGTCCAGCTCGGCCACCAGATCATGCAGGTCGGCGCGGTCGTCGTGGGGAAAGCTCAGCAGCTCGTCGGCATCCAGCGTCAGGCACCAGTGCCCGGCGCCGTAGCGGGTCAGCAGCCAGTTGGTCCAGTCGCGCCCGAAGCGGGATTCGCGATAGCTGGCCTGCGTCGTCCACAGCCAGACATCGGGCTGCGCCGCCAGGAACTCGGCGCTGCCGTCGTCGCTGCCGTTGTCCACGACATGGAACCGCGCCACCCCCAGGCGGCGGTGGTGGTCCAGCCAATGCGCCAGCCGCTCGGATTCGTTGCGCACCACGGCAAAGGCGAGGATGTCGCCGCGCCCCGCCCGGCCGCCCCGGGCCGAGACCAGCCGCAGGTCGCGGCGGCTGCGCAACGCCCGCGCCAGCAGCCGGGCGCGCAGCCATTGCACCCGCAGCCGCTGTCGCAGGGTCGGCCGGTCCGGCAAGGCGGCCACCGGGATCAGCCGGCGTAATGGCCGGTCTGGTGCCAGCGCCAAGCGTCCGAGATCATGCAGGACAACGTCGAGCGCTGCGGCTGCCAGCCCAGCACCCGCCCGGCCTTTTCGCTGCCCGACACCAGCTTGACCGCATCGCCGGGCCGGCGCGGGCCTTCGGTCACAGGGACGGTGCGGTTGGTGATCTGGCCGGCCTGGTCCAGCACCTCGCGCACGGAAAAGCCGCGGCCGGTGCCCAGGCAGAACAGCTCGGTGCCGCCCTGCGGCAGGTGGCCGGGCGCGCGCAGCCAGTTCAGCCCCAGCAGATGCGCCTCGACCAGATCCATCACATGCACATAGTCGCGGATGCAGGTGCCGTCGGGGGTGGGATAGTCGGTGCCGTGGATGGTTAGCGCCGGGCGCCGCCCGTCGAGCGCGTCCAGGATCAGCGGGATCAGATGCGTCTCGGGCTGGTGGAATTCTCCGACCTCGGCCTCGGGGTCGGCGCCGGCCACGTTGAAATAGCGAAAGATCACCGAGCGCAGCCCGTGCGAGGCGCCAAAGTCGCGCAGCATGTCCTCGATCGCGCGTTTCGAGCCGCCATAAGCGTTCAGCGGCGCCTGCGCGGTGGTTTCGTCCAGCACCACCCCGTCCTGGTCGCCATAGGTGGCGCAGGTCGAGCTGAACACCATGTCGCGCACGCCCGCTGCCAGCATCGCCTCGATCAGCGTCAGCGAGGCGCAGACATTGCCGCGCCAGTATCTGCCGGGGTCCTGCATCGCCTCGCCCACCTGGCTGAGCGCGGCGAAATGCATCACCGCGACCGGCTGGTGGTCGGCGAACACCTGGTCCAGCCGGGCGCGGTCGGACAGATCGCCACGCTCGAACGGGCCAAACCGGACCGCATCGCGCCAGCCGGTGCAGAGATTGTCATAGGTGACGGGGACATAGCCCGCCGCGGCCAGCGCCTTGCAGGCGTGCGAGCCGATATAGCCCGCCCCGCCCGTGACCAGGATCTTCGGCGGCATGGGCTATTCCGCCGCCTTGCGCATCGCCATGATGTCGTGAAGATATTCCGCGAACTCGTCCTTGAGGTCGTCACGCGCCAGCCCAAAGGCCACCGTCGCCTGCAGGAACCCGGCCTTGGAGCCGCAGTCATAGCGCTGGCCGCGGAAGCGCAGGCCGAACACGTCGCGCCCCTCGGCGATCTCGTCGGCGATGGCGTCGGTCAGCTGGATTTCGCCGCCCGCGCCCTCTTTCAGCTTGTTGAGGTTCTGCAGCACCGTCGGGGCCAGCACGTAGCGCCCGATCACCGCCAGGTTCGAGGGCGGGTTTTCCTTGGGCTTTTCCACCATGCCGCGGGCGCGGACGATGGCGCCCATATCCTCGGCCACGTCGAGAATCCCGTAGGATTTGGTCTTTTCCAGCGGCACTTCCATGGTGGCGACCATGCTGCCGCCGGTCTCGGCATGGGCCTCGATCATCTGCTGCAGGCAGGGCGGCTCACCCATCACCACGTCGTCGGTCAGCACCACGGCAAAGGGCTCGTCGTGGATCAGGCGGCGGGCGCACCAGACCGCATGGCCCAGCCCCATCGCTTTGTGCTGGCGGATATAGGCGATGGCGCCCGATTCCATGTTGGTCTGGCGCAGGACCTCGAGCAGGTCCTTCTTGCCCGTCTTGCGCAGGTGGTTTTCCAGCTCGTGCGAGTGGTCGAAGTAATCCTCGAGCGCGCCCTTGCCGCGCGAGGTGACAAAGATGAACTCGGTGATTCCCGCCGCCCGCGCCTCGTCGATGGCGTATTGGATCAGCGGCCGGTCGACGAGCGTCATGATCTCTTTCGGGATCGACTTCGTCGCCGGCAGGAAACGCGTTCCCAGACCGGCCACAGGAAAGATGGCCTTCGTAACCTTGCGCGTCATCTGAACCCCAGCTTCTTACCTGTTACAATTACATCGTATGTCTGCGTGCCGACAGATCCATCCTATGTCCCTGTCGCGAAGGGACGGCAAGGGATTGGACGCATTCCGGCCGCTTTCCCACCTCGCGACCGCCCGCACAGCGGGTTTTCGCGCATTCCAGCCGCCCGGATGCGGGTGGCGCGGGCGGCCGGGCGGCTCAGCCCATGCCCATGCGCCGCATCATCGATTCGATCCGCTCGACGTCCGAGGGGTTGTTCAGCTCCCAGAACTCGCGGCCACGGGCCTCGACCTCGACGCAGAGCACCGGGCGGCCGTGTTCCAGGAACCGCAGCTGCTCGAGCCCCTCGAGCTTTTCCAGCCGCCCCTCGGGCCAGCCGGCATAGGCGGCCAGCGCCTGCGGGCGATAGGCATAGACGCCGACATGGTGGAACACCGGGCTGGCGGCGTCGGGCGCCACGTCATGGGGGACGAAGGGAAGCACTTCCTTGGAAAAATACAGCGCCCGCCCGTCGGCGCCGAACACCGCGGTGGTGCCGCCCACCCGCCCGGCGGCGCGGTCGGCCAGCAAATCGGCGCGCATCGCGCCCGAGCAGTTCAGCACCGGCGTCGCCACCTCGGCCCCCGGGGCGGCGCGCAGCCCGGCGACCAGATCCTCGACGAACCACGAGGGCGTCAGCGGCGCGTCGCCCTGCAGGTTGACCAGGATTTCGGGGGTGTCGGGCAGGTTGGCCAGCACCTCGGCGCAGCGTTCGGTGCCGTTGCGGCAGGTGGTCGAGGTCATCGCCACCTCGGCCCCGAAGCCCGCGGCATGGTCGGCGATGCGCGAATCGTCGGTGGCGACGATCACCCTGTCCACGCCCGCGACCTGCCGCGCCGCGTCCCAGCTGCGCCGGATCAGGCTGCGCTTGGTGCCATCGGCGCCGCGCAGCTCGACCAGCGGCTTGCCGGGATAGCGGCTGGACGCAAAGCGCGCCGGGATGACGATGACGACGGACATTCCTAGACCCCCGGTTGCAGCAGCACGCCCGGCGCGTGCGCGATGAAGAACGGGTTCTCGAACCCCGGCTTGCCATAGGTCAGCGGGCTGTGGTCGTCAAAGCGCACCACCTCGCCCCCGGCGCCGCGCAGCACCGCATCGCCCGCGGCGGTGTCCCATTCCATGGTGCGGCCCAGCCGCGGGTAGAGATCCGCCTCTCCGGTCGCCACCAGGCAGAACTTCAGCGACGAGCCGGCGCTGGTCATGTCGCGCACCGCATAGCGGGCGATATAGTCGTCGGTCGCCTGGTCGCGGTGGGATTTCGACGCCACCACCATCAGCGCGCGGTTGTCGGGGGTGGGGTTGACCCCGATGGGATGGACGGTGCCGGGCGTGGGGCCGAAGGGGCCGGTTTCCTCGACCGCGCCGCCCTCGGCCAGCGTATAGAACAGCCGCCCGCGGGCCGGGGCATAGACCACCCCGTGCAGCGGCACCCCGTCCTGCACATAGGCGATGTTGACGGTGAAATCGCCGCGGCGCTGGACGAACTCCTTGGTGCCGTCCAGCGGATCGACGATCAGGAAGCTGGACAGGCGCTGCCCGTGGGTGGCCTGCTGTTCCTCGGTCACCAGCGGGATGTCGGGGAACGCCGCGCGCAGCCCGGAGGAGATCAGCGCATCGGCGGCCTCGTCGGCCTCGGTCACCGGCGAGGCGTCGTCCTTGGCCCGCACCTCGAAGTCGGGGCGCCGGTAGATGTCGAGGATCAACTCCCCGGCCTCAAGCGCCAGACGCCGCATCTCGAAGATCAATCTGTCGAATTGCATGGATTTTCCTTTTGATCCGACGGGGTTCCGGGATATTGCCTGCTGCGGGGCGGTTGAACGCGGCAGTTTGCGAATTTATGATCGCCCCGCAGGCAATGGGCAAGCGCGCAGGCGCTGCCGGTCCGAAAAGGGTGCAGCGCGCAGCATGTTCGTCCAGAGCAGACCCCGGACCATGGTCGGCGCCGCCTTCACCACGCTGGCGCTGATCTATCACCAGACCGTCCACAGCCTGCGCGGCAAGCACCGCAACGCGGTGATCGGGCTGCTGCTGACCATCGCGCAATCCTCGGTGATGATCCTGGCCTTCGTGGTGATGTACTGGGTCTTTGGCGTGCGCCATTCCCCGATCCGCGGCGACTTCCTGCTGTTCATCATGAGCGGGATCCTGCTGTTCATGATCTTCAACATGGCGGTCGGCGCGGTGGCCGGGGCGGGGAAATCCACCAGCGCCATGCTCAAGCACGGGCCGCTGAACACCGCGATTTCCATGTGCGCGGCGGCGCTGGGGGCGCTTTACAACAACATGCTGTCCGCGCTGGTGCTGCTGGGGATGTATCATGCGCTGTGGATGCCGCTGGACCTGGAAAACTGGCGCGGCGCGCTGGCGATGTTGCTGTTTTCGTGGTTTTCCGGCTGCACGGTGGGGCTGATCCTGCTGTCCATCACCTCGTGGCTGCCGGAAATCGGGCCGATGCTGACCAGGATCGTGCGGCGGGTGAACATGATCGCCTCGGGCAAGATGTTCGTGGCCAACATGCTGCCCGGGTTCCTGCTGCGGGCCTTCGACTGGAACCCGCTGTTCCACCTGATCGACCAGAACCGCGGCTTCGTGTTCATCAACTATACGCCGCACAACTCGAACCTGACCTATCCGTTCTACCTGACGCTGACCCTGCTGATGATCGGGCTGATGGCCGAGTTCGTGACCCGCAACATGATGTCGCTGAGCTACATGGCCGGGCGATGACGGGCGGCGGCCGCGTTTCCGCACAGGGATTTGCCGGGGGTTCTTGCCTGAATCCGCCGCCCGGCTCCCTCCATGGCGGGCGCTGCCGGCGAGGGCCTGCCTAACGCCGCGCATTCAATGCAGGATTCCGCGAGCAGCGGCGCTTGCACGCCGCAAACGCCTTCTTATATAGCCATCGAACCCCCGAAGCAGCGCTTCGGACCTAGTCAACCAATCGGGATTTTGGCGCGGGGGCCGCGAACGGACCCGCGGCCTGACCATCGCCGCAAGAAAGGTATTTCCATGGCCAAAGTCATCGGGATCGACCTCGGGACCACCAACAGCTGCGTCGCGATCATGGACGGCAGCCAGCCGCGGGTGATCGAGAACGCCGAGGGTGCGCGCACCACCCCCTCGATCGTCGCCTTCACCGAAAGCGAACGCCTTGTCGGGCAGCCGGCCAAGCGCCAGGCCGTGACCAACCCCGAAAACACCGTCTTTGCCGTCAAGCGCCTGATCGGTCGCCGCGTGGGCGATGCCGAGGTTGAAAAGGACAGGAACCTCGTCCCCTACAAGATCGTGGACGGCGGCAACGGCGACGCCTGGGTCGAGGTCCGGGGCGAGAAATATTCCCCCGCGCAGATCAGCGCGATGATCCTTCAGAAGATGAAGGAAACCGCCGAATCCTATCTGGGCGAAAAGGTCGAGCAGGCGGTCATCACCGTCCCGGCCTATTTCAACGACGCCCAGCGCCAGGCCACCAAGGACGCCGGCAAGATCGCCGGGCTCGAGGTGCTGCGCATCATCAACGAACCGACCGCCGCCGCGCTGGCCTACGGTCTGGACAAGAAGGAAAGCCGGACCATCGCGGTCTATGACCTTGGCGGCGGCACCTTCGACATCACCATCCTGGAAATCGACGACGGGCTGTTCGAGGTGAAATCGACCAACGGGGACACGTTCCTCGGCGGCGAGGATTTCGACATGCGGATCGTCAACTACCTGGCCGACGAGTTCAAGAAAGAGCACGGCGTCGACCTGACCAAGGACAAGATGGCGCTGCAGCGGCTGAAGGAAGCCGCCGAAAAGGCCAAGATCGAGCTGTCGTCCTCGTCTCAGACCGAGATCAACCAGCCGTTCATCTCGATGGACAAGAACAGCGGCACGCCGCTGCACATGGTGGTCAAGCTGACCCGCGCCAAGCTGGAATCGCTGGTCGGCGACCTGATCAAGGCCACGCTGAAACCCTGCCAGGCCGCGCTGAAGGACGCCGGGCTGGCCAAGGGCGACATCGACGAGGTGGTGCTGGTCGGCGGCATGACCCGGATGCCCAAGGTCATCGAAGAGGTGCAGGGCTTCTTCGGCAAGGAACCCCACAAGGGCGTCAACCCCGACGAGGTGGTGGCGCTGGGTGCGGCGATCCAGGCGGGCGTGCTGCAGGGCGACGTCAAGGACGTGGTGCTGCTGGACGTGACCCCGCTGTCGCTGGGGATCGAGACGCTGGGCGGCGTGTTCACCCGGCTGATCGACCGCAACACCACCATCCCGACCAAGAAGTCGCAGACCTTCTCGACCGCCGAGGACAACCAGAACGCGGTGACCATCCGGGTCTTCCAGGGCGAGCGCGAAATGGCCGCGGACAACAAGCTGCTGGGCCAGTTCAACCTTGAGGACATTCCTCCGGCCCCGCGCGGGATGCCGCAGATCGAGGTGACCTTCGACATCGACGCCAACGGCATCGTCTCGGTCTCGGCCAAGGACAAGGGCACCGGCAAGTCGCAGAACATCACCATCCAGGCCTCGGGCGGTCTGTCGGATGAGGATATCGACAAGATGGTCCGCGACGCCGAGGCCAATGCCGAGGCCGACAAGGCCCGTCGCGAGCTGGTCGAGACCCGCAACCAGGCCGAAAGCCTGCTGCATTCGACCCGTAAGTCGCTGGAAGAGCACGGCGACAAGGTCGACAGCTCGACCGTCGAGGCGATCGAACTGGCCGCGGGCGCGCTGGAAGAGGCGATCAAGTCCGAGGATGCCGGCAAGATCAAGGGCGGCATCCAGAACCTGATGGACGCCTCGATGAAGCTGGGCGAGGCCATCTACAAGGCCGGCCAGTCCGAGGGTGACGGCGCCGAGCGCGACGCCGACGCGCCGCGCGACGTGGACGATGACATCGTGGACGCCGATTTCGAGGATCTCGGCGAAGACAAGCGCAAGTAAGCGCGCCCCGATTCCGGCCCGGCCCGCGTTCTCCCGCGGGCCGGGCCTTTCGCCACCGCTCAGGCGGCGCCGAAGCTGCGGAACCCGCGGCGTCAAGGCCCTCGCGGCGTCTAAGGACCGACACGGACGACCATGGCAAAACGTGACTATTACGACGTTCTGGGTGTTGCTCGCGGCGCGTCAAGCGACGAGATCAAGCGGGCCTACCGTGGCAAGGCCAAGTCCCTGCACCCCGACCTGAACCCCGACTGCAAGGTCTCGGAAACCGAGTTCAAGGAAGTGAACGAGGCGTATGAATGCCTCAAGGACCCGCAGCGCAAGGCTGCCTATGACCGCTTCGGCCATGCGGCGTTCGAGGGCGGCGGGGCCGGGTTCAACGGCTTTGGCGGCCGCGGCGGCCACGGCGATTTCGGCGCCGCCTTCGCCGATGTGTTCGAGGATCTGTTCGGCGAGTTCGCCAACGCCCGCGCCGGCGGCCGCAGCCGCGCCACCCGCGGCCAGGACCTGCGCTACGACCTGCGCGTCACGCTGGAAGAAGCCTGGCGCGGGGTCGAAAAGACCATCACCGTGCCGGGCGCCACCGCCTGTTCGGCCTGCAACGGCACCGGCGCCGAGGGCGCGGTGGAACCCACCACCTGCCCCACCTGCGCGGGCATGGGCAAGGTCCGCGCCAGCCAGGGCTTCTTCACCGTCGAACGCAGCTGCCCGACCTGCGGCGGCAACGGCCATATCGTCAAGAACCCCTGCAAATCCTGCGCCGGCGCCGGCCGCGTGGCCCAGGACCGCAGCCTGTCGGTGGTGATCCCCGCGGGCGTGGAATCCGGCACCCGCATCCGGCTTGCCGGCGAGGGCGAGGCCGGGATGCGCGGCGGCCCGGCCGGCGATCTCTATATCTTCGTCGAGGTCCGCGAGCACCCGATCTTCATGCGCGACGGCCGCACCCTGGCCTGCCAGGTGCCGGTGGGGATGACCACGGCCGCGCTTGGCGGCGAGGTCGAGGTGCCGACGATCGAGGGCGGCCGCTCGCGCGTCAAGGTGCCCGCGGGCAGCCAGACCGGACGACAGATGCGGCTGCGCGGCAAGGGAATGCCGCCGCTGCGCCACGGCGCCGGGCTGACCGGCGATTTCGGCGACATGGTGATCGAGCTTGTGGTCGAGACCCCGGTGAACCTGACCGCGCGCCAAAAGGAACTGCTGCGCGAGTTCGACGGCATCGCCGCCGACAACCACCCGCAGACGGCCAGCTTTTTCTCGAAGATCAAGACCTTCTGGGACGGTTTGGGCGCCTGACCGGCAGCCCTGGTCCGGCGGCGCTGCCGTATGGGTATTTGAGCCAGAAAGAAGCAGCTCCAAGGACTTCTTTCTGGTCCAAATACCCCTGCAACACCGCCATCCGGCGCGAGGACGCCATGTCAGGGCCGCGTTAACCGGACCTTAACCTGCCCTGCGGCAGGATGGGGGCATGACAGCGAATCATGCCTTTCAGGAAGCCCCGATCCCGCTCTTCGGTCTTGCCGCGGCCGAGGATGACTGCATCGCCGTCCGCCCGCGGGGGGCGCGCGACCGACCGCCCAGCTACATCGCCGATCACCGCGCCCGGCTGCGCGACCGTTTCATGCAGGGCGGGGCCGCCGCGATGCCGGATTACGAGCTGCTGGAGCTGATCCTGTTCCGTGCCGTGCCGCGGCAGGACATGAAGCCGCTGGCGCGGCGGCTGCTCGACCGTTTCGGCGACTTCAACCGGGTGCTCTCGGCCGATCCCGGGCAGCTGCTGCAGGTCGAGGGCGTCGGCCAGGCCATCGTCGCCGAACTGAAGATCGTCGAGGCCTCGGCGCAGCGGCTGGCGCGCTCGCGGGTGATGAACCGGCCGGTGCTGACCAGCTGGGACGCGTTGCTGGATTATTGCCACACCGCCATGGCGCACGGCGCGGTAGAACAGTTCCGGGTACTGTATCTGGACCGCAAGAACGTGCTGATCGCCGACGACCAGCAGGCCCGCGGGACCGTGGATCACGTCCCGGTCTATCCGCGCGAAATCGTCCGCCGCGCGCTGGAACTGAACGCCAGCGCGATGATTCTCGTCCACAATCATCCCTCGGGCGACCCGACCCCCAGCCAGGCCGATATCGACATGACCCGGCAGATCGTGGCTGCGACCGGCACCATGGGCATCACCGTCCACGACCACATCATCATCGGCAAGAGCCGCGAGCTGAGCTTCCGCGGCGCCGGACTTCTATAGCCGGAATTTGCGGGGCAAGGCTGGACAGCGCCGCACGGGGGCGCAAGATGGCGGCGCAGCAAGGACCGGAGGGAACCATGGACATCATCGCGCGGCTGGGGATGCAGGTGCCGGTGATCCAGGCGCCGATGGCGGGGGTGTCGACCCCGGCGCTGGCGGCGGCGGTCAGCAATGCGGGCGGGCTGGGCAGCCTCGGGCTTGCGGCGATGAGCCCCGAACAGGCCGCCGAGGCCATGGCCGAGACGCGGCGGCTGACCGCCCGCAGCTATGGGGTGAACCTGTTCTGCCACCAGCCGCTGCGTCGCGACCCGGCCGCCGAGGCGCGCTGGCTGGACCGGCTCGCCCCGCATTTCGCCCGCTTTGGCGCGGCACCGCCCGCGGCGCTGGCGGATGCCTATCCGAGCACTCTGGAAAGCGACGCGCTGCTGGACCAGGTGCTGGCGGCGGCGCCTGCGCTGGTGACCTTCCACTTCGGCCTGCCGCGCCCCGACCAGATCGCCGCGCTGCGCGCCCGCGGCTGCCTGCTGGGCGCCACCGCCACCAGCCTGGCCGAGGGCGAGCGCATCCGCGACGCCGGGCTCGATCTGATCGTGGCCCAGGGCTGGCAGGCCGGCGGCCACCGCGGCATCTTCGACCCCGACGGCCCGGACGAGCGGCAGGACACGCTGGCGCTGCTGCAGCAACTGTTGCCGCTGGGCCTGCCGGTGGTCGCGGCAGGCGCGATCATGGACGCGGACGACAGCCGCCGCGCGCTCGAGGCAGGGGCGGCGGCGGTGCAATGCGGCACCGCGTTCCTGCTGGCGCCCGAGGCCGCCACCACGCCCGCCCATCGCGCCGCGCTGTCGCGGGGCGACACCGCCATGACCCGCGCAATCTCGGGCCGCCCGGCCCGGTCCTGCACCAACGACTTCACCGCCATCCCGGACCGGGAGAGTCCCGGCTATCCGGTCACCTACGCCGCGGGCAAGGCGTTGAATGCGGCCGCACTGGCCAAGGGCATCACCAGCTATGGCGCGCAATGGGCGGGCACCGGCTGCGCCCGCGCCGTGGCCCGCCCGGCGGCCGAGACCGTGGCGGCACTGGCACCTTAACCGCCGCTGCGGCCACGGCAACGCGGCTGCGCGATTGCCACCGCCCCGCCTGGCCGCGCCGCCGGAGCGGGGGTTTTCCACCCCCGCACCCCCGGAGGATATTTGCGACCGCCCGAAGGGATGCGGGGAAAGAAAGGGCTGCGTAGCAGTCGCCCCAGGACGAATGAGCAGCCGGCCTGCGATGACGGAGATCAGGATACGCTCGTCGAAGCTTCGTTGTAACGTTGCCCTGCATGACAACGTGATTTCCCGCCACCTTGGCTGAAAGCTGCGCCTACCGCAAAGTGTCGGAGAAGCATGGGCTCCGGCAGCTCTTTCATCAATATCCACATTCCCACCCGCTGATCCAGGTCCGCAACGCTATATGGGAGGCGATGGACCGAGTGTGGTCAGATCGCTGTGGTGACGCGGATCGGGCTTGAGCCGCCACGACAGGCTTGGCGCACAGGACACCGGTTCCGGCAAAGTACAGCAGTTGCCCAGACCCAATGCCCCTCACCGCGGCCCAAAACTTCCTTCACCTCGCCGGTCCCGCCACCAACACATCGCGGCCGCAGCCCTGCAGGTAGAGCAACGCAGTCAGGTCACCGTGGTTGATGCGGATCGGATCCTGGGTGGCGCTCACCAGCTTGGTGTGCAGCGCAGCGCGGGTTCCTGCCAAAGGACCACAACCGCTTCCCCCTCACTCCGCCCCCGTCACGAACTCGTCGCGGCCGTAGCCTTGCAGGTAGAGCAGCGCGGTCAGGTCGCCGTGGTTGATGCGGATCGGGGCCTGGGCGGCCACCACGGGCTTGGCGTGCAGGGCGACGCCGGTTCCGGCGAGTTGCAGCATGCCGAGGTCGTTGGCGCCGTCGCCCACCGCGATGGCGTCGGCGGGGGTCAGGCCGCGGGCGGCGGTGATGTCGCGCAGGGCCTCGACCTTGGCCTCGCGGCCGAGGATCGGCAGGGCGACGCGCCCGCTCAGCCGCCCCGAATCGTCGGACAGCAGCACGTTGGCGCGCTGTTCGTCAAAGCCGATCCTCCGGGCGACCGGGCCGGTGAAATCGGTGAACCCGCCGGACACCAGCGCGGTCCACGCCCCGTTGGCGCGCATGGTGGCGACCAGCGTCGGCCCCCCGGCGGCCAGGGTGATGCGGCTGTCCAGCACCTGAGCGATCACCGAATCGGGCAGACCTTCCAGCAGCGCCACCCGCGCGATCAGCGATTCGTGGAAGTCGAGCTCGCCGTTCATCGCCCGCGCGGTGATGGCGGCGACGCGGGGGCCGACGCCGGCCATGTCGGCCAGCTCGTCGATGCATTCCTGCCCGATCATCGTCGAATCCATGTCGGCCAGCAGCACCGCCTTGCGCCGGCCCGCGGTCGGCTGCACGGCCAGGTCGAAGCCGCGCGCGTCGAGTTCCGCCCAGGCGGCGTCGAAATCCTCGGGCGGGGTCTCCACCGGAAACTCGGCCGCGGTGCCGTGGTCCAGCCACAGCGCGCACCCGCCGCTCCAGCGCCGTTGCAGGGCGATGATGGTATCGTCGTCCAGATCGGCGCGCACGGGCGAGGCGAGGATGCTGACGGTATACATGAGGGACCCCTTCGGCGGCTTGCGGCCCCTCGCTTACGAAGTTTCCCGCCCCCGCGCCAGCGGCGGCGCCGGGGCAATTTCGCTCTTGCGCAAAAGGGATGCGAGGCGTAGGTCCGGCAGCGGGACACCCTTCCCCAACGAAGGGCTTTTTAGCTGGAAGGCTAACCATGCTTGACATGACGAAACCGGCCGCGCGGCCGGCCAATCCGCGCTTTTCCTCGGGGCCCTGCGCCAAGCTCCCCGGCTTTTCCCTGGACATGCTTGCCGACGCGCCGCTGGGGCGCTCGCACCGCTCGGCGGTGGGCAAGGCCAAGCTGGCCGAGGCGATCGCGCTGACCCGCGAGGTTCTTGAGATTCCCGCCGACTACCGGATCGGCATCGTTCCCGCCTCGGACACCGGCGCGATGGAAATGGCGCTGTGGTCGCTGCTGGGCCCGCGCAAGGTCGAGATGCTGGCCTGGGAAAGCTTTGGCGAAGGCTGGGTGACCGATGTCGTCAAGCAGCTGAAGATCGACGCCGAGGTGCGCAAGGCGCCCTATGGCCAGATCGTCGATTTCGCGCAGGTCGATTTCGACAATGACGTGGTGTTCACCTGGAACGGCACCACCTCGGGCGTGCGGCTGCCCTCGGCCGACGTGATCCCTGCCGACCGCGCCGGGCTGACCATCTGCGACGCGACCTCGTCTGCATTCGCGATGGAGATGGACTGGAGCAAACTCGACGTGGTCACCTTCAGCTGGCAGAAGGTTCTGGGCGGCGAGGGCGCGCATGGCGTGCTGATCCTGTCCCCGCGCGCCGTCGAGCGGCTGGAGACCCATACCCCCGCCTGGCCGCTGCCCAAGATCTTCCGCATGACCAAGGGCGGCAAGCTGATCGAAGGCATCTTCAAGGGCGAGACCATCAACACGCCGTCGATGCTGTGCGTCGAGGATTACATCGTCGCGCTGAAATGGGCCAAGGCGCTTGGCGGGCAAAAGGCGCTGGCCGCGCGGGCCGAGGCCAATGCCGCGGTGCTGCGCGAGTTCTGCGCCGCTAACGACTGGATCGCCAATCTGGCCGAGGATCCGGCGACGGAATCGACCACCTCGGTGTGCCTCAAGTTCACCGACCCGGCGATCAGGGACGGCGCCGCATTCGCCAAGGCCGTCGCCAAGCGGCTGGAAGCCGAGGGCGTGGCGCTGGACGCCGGCGCCTATCGCGACGCGCCTCCCGGGCTGCGGATCTGGTGCGGCTCGACCGTCGAGGCCGCGGATGTCGCGGCGCTGACGCCCTGGATCGAATGGGCGTATCGCACGGAACTGTCCGCGCAGGGCTGACGCCAGACGGTGCGTGGGAACCACGCACCCTACCCCTTCCCGTAGGGTGTGTGCTCGGCACGCACCATTTCCCCACATCTCACATGGGACGAATCCACATGGCACCCAAGGTTCTGGTTTCCGACGCGCTGAGCGAAACCGCCGTCCAGATCTTCCGCGACCGCGGGATCGAGGTCGACTATCTGCCCACCCTTGGCAAGGACAAGGAAAAGCTGGCCGAGATCATCGGCGACTATGACGGGCTGGCGATCCGCTCGGCCACCAAGGTCACCGACAAGCTGCTGGAAAAGGCCACGAAGCTGAAGGTGATCGGCCGCGCCGGCATCGGTGTCGACAACGTCGACATTCCGGCCGCGTCGAAAAAGGGCGTGATCGTGATGAACACGCCCTTCGGCAACAGCGTCACCACCGCCGAACACGCCATCGCGCTGATGTTCGCGGTGGCGCGGCAGCTGCCCGAGGCCAGCGTGTCGACCCATGCCGGCAAGTGGGAAAAGAACCGCTTCATGGGCGTCGAGCTGTTCAACAAGACCCTGGGGGTGATCGGCGCCGGCAATATCGGCGGCATCGTGATCGACCGCGCCCGCGGGCTGCACATGAAGGTGCTGGCCTATGACCCCTTCCTGTCGGACGAGCGCGCCAAAGAGCTGGGCGCGACCAAGGTCGAGCTGGACGAGCTGCTGGCCAAGGCCGACTTCATCACCATGCACGTGCCGCTAACCGACAAGACCCGCAACATCCTGTCGGCGGAAAACCTGGCCAAGACGAAAAAGGGCGTGCGCATCATCAACGCCGCCCGCGGCGGCCTGGTGGACGAGGCCGCGCTGGCCGAGCTGCTGAAATCCGGCCATGTCGCCGGCGCCGCGCTGGACGTGTTCGCGACCGAGCCCGCCACCGACAGCCCGCTGTTCGGCCTGCCGAACGTGGTGGTGACCCCGCATCTGGGCGCCTCGACCACCGAGGCGCAGGAAAACGTGGCGCTGCAGGTGGCCGAGCAGATGTCGGACTATCTGCTGACCGGCGCCGTGCAGAACGCGCTGAACATGCCCAGCGTCACCGCCGAGGAAGCCGCGGTCATGGGCCCCTGGATCAAGCTGGCCGGGCATCTGGGGACGTTCGTCGGGCAGATGACCGACGAGCCGGTGCTGGCGGTCAACATCCTCTATGACGGGGTTGCAGCCGAGATGAACCTGAACGCGCTGAACGCGGCGGTGATCGCGGGGGTGATGAAGGCATCGAACCCGGATGTGAACATGGTCTCGGCCCCGGTCGTCGCCAAGGAACGCGGCACCCATATCGCCACCACCACCCAGGACAAGTCGGGCGTCTATGACGGCTATATCAAGGTCACCATGGTGACGGCCGACCGCGAGCGTTCCATCGCGGGAACCGTGTTCAGCGACGGCAAGCCCCGCTTCATCCAGATCCGCGGCATCAACGTCGATGCCGAGATCGGCGAGCACATGATGTACACCCGCAACCGCGACGTTCCGGGCGTAATCGGCACGCTGGGGATGACGCTGGGCGGGCTGGGCGTGAACATGGCCAATTTCTCGCTGGGCCGCGCAGGCACCGGGGGCGATGCCATCGCCATCACCTATCTGGACGCGCCGCTGCGCGAGGACGTGCGCGAGGCGCTGCTGGCCACCGGCAAGTTCGAGCAGGTCCGCGCGCTGCGCTTCGAGGTCTGAGAGCCCATCCCCCGGCCGGTCCGCCGGCCGGGGCCTCTGCGAAGAGGCAGCCATGCCCATCTATGCCATCGGCGACATCCACGGCCATCTGGACCTGCTGCTGCAGGCGCATGAGCGGATCGCCCGCGACGGCGGCAGGGATGCGCGGATCGTGCATCTGGGCGACCTGATCGACCGCGGCCCCGATTCGCGCGGGGTGGTCGAGCATCTGATGCAGGGCCAGGCTGCGGGGCGCGACTGGATCGTGCTGCGCGGCAACCACGACCCCGCCCTGCCCGAGTTCCTGCGCGACCCGCATTGGGTGGACCCGCGCGCCGCGATGCCCGCCAACTGGATCGCCCGCGACGTGGGCGCGGACACCACGCTGGCCTCTTACGGGGTGGCGGATGCGGCGCGCCGTCCCCTGGCCGAGGTTCATGCCGAGGCGCTGGCCGCGGTTCCCGCCGCCCATGCGCGCTGGCTGGGGGCGCTGCCACTGTGGCACCGGCAGGCGGGCGCGCTGTTCGTCCATGCCGGTATTCGCCCCGGCGTCGCGCTTGCGGCGCAGGACCCCGGCGAGCTGATGTGGATCCGCCGCCCGTTCCTGGACGATCCCCGCGACCACGGGGTGTTGGTGGTGCACGGCCATACCCCGATCCGGCGCGCCACTCATTACGGCAACCGTATCAACATCGACAGCGGCGCCGGGCGCGGCGGGCCGCTGTCGGCGATACGGCTGGACGGGGGCGGCGCCTGGCTGCTGACCGATGGCGGACCGCAGCCTCTGCGCCCCGCCGGGCCGGGTTGAATCGGCCAAATTGTCGTCATTCTGTCAGCTTCGTGCCCGCGGAGCGATTTACTCGCAGGCACTTGCGGGTTAATAGTTCCTTTGGAATCGACTGCGGGACGGCCGGGAATGCGTACGGCGAAATACAATATCGGACAAGTGGTGCGCCACCGGGACCACCCGTTTCGCGGGGTGATCTTCGACGTGGACCCGGTCTTTGCCAACACCGAGGAATGGTATCAGTCCATCCCCGAGGACTGCCGCCCGTCCAAGAACCAGCCCTATTACCACCTGTATGCCGAGACCGAGGCGACCTATTACGTCGCCTATGTGTCGGAACAGAACCTCGTCCCCGATGCCTCGGGCGAGCCGCTGGAACACCCCGAGCTGACCGCCCGTTTCGGAGAGTTCGAGGACGGGCGCTATCCGCTGCAATACGGGCTGAACTAGGCGCTTCATGGATCTGTCGCTGATCGCCGGGCTGGTGGCGGCCGCCACCGCGGCGGGATTCGTCGATTCGATCGCCGGCGGCGGCGGGCTGATCACCGTGCCGGTGCTGATGCTGGCGGGCATGACCCCCGGGCAGGCGCTGGCCACCAACAAGCTGCAGGGCAGTTTCGGCGCCGCGACCGCGGCGGTCAGCTATGCCCGCAGCGGGCTGGTCGACCTGCGCCGGCAGCTGCCCACCGCCGCGCTGGCCTTTGCCGCGGGCGGCGCCGGCGCGGCGCTGGTGACGGCACTGCCGACCGAGGTGCTGCGACTGGCGCTGCCGGTGGTGCTGATCGGGATCGCACTGTTCTTTGCGCTGAAGCCGGGACTGAACGACCTTGACCGCGCGGCGCGGCTGTCACCGGCGATCTTCGGGCTGACGCTGGTGCCGGTAATCGGCTTTTACGATGGGCTGATCGGACCGGGCGCCGGGGCGTTCTATATGCTGGGTTTCGTGATGCTGGCCGGGCACGGAGTGCTGCGCGCGACCGCCCATACCAAGCTGCTGAACTTTTCCTCGAACCTGGGCGGGCTGGCGGTGTTCGCGCTGAGCGGGCATCCGGTGTGGCTGGCCGGGCTGCTGATGGGCGCGGGGCAGATTCTCGGCGCCGCGCTGGGGGCGCGGCTGGCGCTGCGGATCGGCGCGCGGATCATCAAGCCGCTGCTGGTGGTGACCTCGACCGCGCTGGCGGCGCGGCTGCTGTGGCAGATGCTCTAGCCCCGTCCCGGGAATGCCGCGGCCAGCCGGCGCTCGGCCACATCCACCCCGCGCCAGTTGCGCAGCGGCCGGCGCAGGTATTTCCCCACCACCGGATGCGCCGGGTCCAGCAGCCCGTAATGGACCAGCAGCGCGGTGATCGCGGCCTCGGAGCCGCGGGTGGCGCCGTCCTCGATCTTCAGCGCAATGCCAAGGCCGCGCTCGGGCGCGATGGCGACGAACACCGCCTCGGCCCCGGTCTTGACCGCGACACGGCCGCCCATGGCGCGCATCAGTTCCGTGCAGGCGCGGCCCTCGCCCGCGACCAGTTCCGGGTGGGCCAGCATCGCCTGCACCAGCCGCCGCTGCGCCTGCCCCCGCGCGCCCTCACTCGCCGCGGCGAACCCGGCCATCGCCCGCGCCAGCCCGGCGATCGAGACCGCAAAGTTCGGGGCCGAACAGCCGTCGATGCCGAAACCGGCCGGGGTCTCGTCGCAGACCTCGGCAGTGGCGGCGGCGATGGCCCGTTGCAGCGGGTGCTCGGGCAGGTGGTAGTCGGCATCGCCCCGGTGGTGGCGGTTCCAGGTCAGGAACCCCGCGTGCTTGCCCGAGCAGTTGTTGTGCAGCTGGCAGGGTGGCTGGTCCGAACACAGCAGCCGCCGATGCTCGGCCGGGTCCTGCGGCATATGCGCGCCGCAGCGCAGGTCCGGCTCTGCCAGCCCCAGCCCGTGCAGCCAGTCGCCCACCGCGCCCACATGCAGCGCCGCCCCGTTGTGCGAGGCGCAGGCCAGGGCCAGCTGCCGCGGCCCCAGCCCCGCCGCATCGGCGGCGCCACTTTCCACCAGCGGCAGCGCCTGGATCATCTTGCAGGACGAGCGCGGAAAGATCACCGCCGCCGGATCGCCCCAGGCCGCGACCATGCCGCCGCGGTCCCAGACCACCGCGTGGCCGCGATGGACGCTTTCCTTCAGCCCGCCCCGCCACAATTCCACCATTTCGACGGCTGCCATGGGGTCAGACCTTTGACAAATGCGCGATTTCCTGCCCGCGGGGCTTTTGCCCGCCCGGGGTTTACGGTTATCTATGACCCGGACGGTGGCAAGACCACCTTTGTGACAACCCGGCCTTAACCGGGGCCAGCAAGAGGGCTCGAGCATGACGAATTCCATCTTCAACCTCGGCCTTGTGGCCGCCACGCTGACGGCGCTTGCCTCGCCGGCGTTCGCGGCCGAGCCCCGGGTGCTGGGCAGCCAGAACGACTGGACCGCCTTTATCGGCGACAGCCCCAAGGAATGCTGGACCGTCTCGCCCCCGAAATCGACCCGCAACACCGACGCCGAGGGCAACCCGCGCGAGGTGACGCGCAGCGACATCCGCCTGTATATCGCCTATCGCCCCGGCCAGGGGGGCGAGGTCTCGTTCCAGGGCGGCTATCCCTTCGCCCCCGATTCGACCGTGGACGTCACCGTCGGCGGCCAGACCTTCAAGCTGTTCACCGAGGGCGAGAACGCCTGGACCGGCTCGCCCGACGAGGATGCCAAGCTGATCGCGGCGCTGCGCGGCGGCAGCGAGGCGGTGGTCAAGGGCCGCTCGACCCGCGGCACCCGCACCACCGACACGTTTTCGCTGATGGGCCTGACCGCGATGAGCAACATGGCCCGCGACAACTGCAAGTGATTCCCGGGCTGCGCCGCAGCCCCGCCCGTGCTATGGGTTGTTTCGACCTCGGGGCCGCCCCATCTGTGGGCGGCCCCGTCCCGTTTTCCCGCCCGACCCAAAGCCGCCCATGGATAGCCCGATGACCTCGCCCGCCGCCGCCCCCCAGACGCCAACCCCGGCCGCGCCGGTGGTGCAGGATCTGCTGACCCTGCCCCGCAAGGCGCCCGAGGGCGGGCGGCAGAACATCGTCGGGCTGACCCGCGAGGCCCTGCGCGAGGCGCTGATCGCCGCCGGCACCCCGGACCGGCAGGCCAGGATGCGCGTCGGCCAGATCTGGCAGTGGGTCTATCACTGGGGCGTGCGCGATTTCGCGCAGATGACCAACCTCGCCAAGGATTACCGCGCCCTGCTGGCCGAGCGGTTCGAGATCGCCCTGCCCGAGGTGGTGACCCGGCAGGTCTCCGAGGACGGCACCCGCAAATACCTGCTGCGCATCAATGGCGGGCACGAGGTCGAGACCGTCTATATCCCCGAGGACGGGCGCGGCACGCTGTGCGTGTCCAGCCAGGTCGGCTGCACGCTGACCTGTTCCTTCTGCCACACCGGCACGCAGAAACTGGTGCGCAACCTGACCGCGGCCGAGATCGTCGGCCAGCTGATGGTGGCCCGCGACGATCTGGGCGAGTGGCCCGAACCCGGTGCGCCCAAGGATGAAACCCGGCTGGTGTCCAACCTGGTGCTGATGGGCATGGGCGAGCCGCTGTACAACTTCGACAGCGTGCGCGACGCCATGCGGGTGGTAATGGACGGCGAGGGGCTGAGCCTGTCGCGCCGCCGCATCACCCTGTCCACCAGCGGCGTGGTGCCGGAAATCGCCCGCACCGCCGAGGAAATCGGCTGCCTGCTGGCCGTCAGCTTCCACGCCACCACCGACGCGGTGCGCGACGTGCTGGTGCCGATCAACAGGCGCTGGAACATCCAGGCGCTGCTGGACGCGCTGCGCGACTATCCGCGGCTGTCGAACAGCGAGCGCATCACCTTTGAATACGTGATGCTGGACGGGGTGAACGACAGCGACGAGGATGCGCGCCGGCTGGTGCGGCTGATCCGCGGCATCCCGGCCAAGATCAACCTGATCCCCTTCAACGAATGGCCCGGAGCGCCCTATCGGCGCTCGAGCTGGGAGCGGATCGAGTCCTTCGCCGACATCATCTACAAGGCCGGCTACGCCAGCCCGATCCGCACGCCCCGGGGCGAGGACATCATGGCCGCCTGCGGGCAGCTGAAATCCGCGACCGAGCGCGGCCGCAAATCCGCCGCGCAGATCGCGGCCGAGGCCGGGATCTAGTCCAGCAGCGCCGCCACCGTCTCGGCGATCGCCAATGAGGCCGTCAGCCCGGGGCTTTCGATCCCGAACAGGTTGACCAGCCCCGGCAGGCCGTGGACCCCTGGTCCGTCGATGCGGAAATCCGCGGCCGGCTGATCCGGGCCGGAAAGCTTGGGGCGGATGCCGCAATAGATGGGCGCCAGCGTGCCCGTGGGCAGGCCGGGCCAATAGCGGCGGATCTCGGTCTCGAAATGCGCAAGCCGGGCGGGGTTCACCCGGTAATCCACCGTGTCGATCCATTCCACATCCGGGCCAAAGCGCATGGCGCCGCCCAGATCCAGCGTCAGATGCACCCCCAGCCCGCCGGGTTCGGGGACCGGATAGACCAGCCGCGAAAACGCCGCACGGCCGGGGGCGGCGAAATAGCTGCCGCGGGCATAGCGCGTGTCGGGGACATGCGCGGGGTCCAGCCCCTGCGTGGCGCGGGCAATGTCGCTGGCCCACAGCCCGGCCGCGTTCACCACACGGTCGGCGGCCAGCACGAATGGCTCGCCCGCGGATTCGGTGTGGACGACGAAACCCGAGGCGCCCGGCTCGACCGCGGTCACAGCGGTGCCCAATGCCAGCAGCGCCCCCGCCGCTTCCGCATCGGCCAGCAGCGCCGCCATCAGCGCATGGCTGTCGACGATGCCGGTGTCGGGCGACAGCAGCGCCCCATGGCAGGCCAGCACCGGTTCCAGCGCCCGCGCCTGCGCGGCGCTTAGCGGTTGCAGCGTCACGCCGCTGGCCGTGGCCTGCGCGGAAATACGTTCCAGATCGGCCAGCTGCGCGGCCGAGGTCGCCACGATCAGCTTGCCGCAGCGGCGGTGCGCCAGCCCGCGGGCAGCGGCATAGTCGTAAAGCAGCGCCCGCCCGCGCGTGCAGAGCCGCGCCTTGAGACTGCCCTGCGGATAATAGATCCCGGCGTGGATCACCTCGGAGTTGCGCGAACTGGTGTGGGTGCCGATGGCGCCCTCACGCTCGACCACCACCACCTCGACCCCGCGCAGGGCCAGCGACCGGGCGATCGCCAGCCCGACGACGCCCGCGCCGATCACGATACAGCCGACCCGCTCCATATGCCCTTCCCGATACGAAAACGGCCCGCCAAGGGGGCGGGCCGCTGAAACCACAAGGACGGCGCCTTAGCGCGGCGCGATCATCATCACCATCTGCCGGCCTTCCAGCTTGGGCATGGATTCGACCTTGCCGGCGTCGCCCACATCGTCGCGGACCCGGTTCAGCAGTTCCATCCCCAGGCTCTGGTGCGCCATCTCGCGGCCGCGGAAGCGCAGGGTGACCTTGACCTTGTCGCCGTCGTCCAGGAACCGCTTCACTGACCGCATCTTGACGTCATAGTCGTGGTCGTCGGTCCCGGGGCGGAACTTGACCTCTTTGACGTCGATGGTCTTCTGCTTCTTGCGGGCCTCGGCCTCGCGCTTCTGCTGTTCGTACTTGAACTTGCCGAGGTCCATGATCTTGCAGACCGGCGGCACGGCATTGGGCGAAATCTCGACCAGATCCAGCCCGGCTTCTTCGGCGAGCGCCATGCCGCGGGCCGGGGTCACCACCCCGATGTTTTCACCATCCGCCCCGATCAGGCGGATTTCGGGGACCCGGATGCGGTCGTTGGTGCGGGGGCCGGTATCACGGGTGGGCGGAGCGTTGTGCGGGCGGCGAGCTATGGGCGTGGTCCTTTTATCGCTGAAAATGACGCTTGTCAGATAATCAACCCCGGCCTGTGTTTCAACCGGATATCGCTGGCCCCCGCGGCGGTTGCACCCCCGCGGCGGCCGCCGGGGACGGCTTTTCCCCACGGGAAAGCTGTGCGATACAGTCGGCGCCCGCAGCGCCGCGCTGCCGGGCAGGGTTCCTGACGGAAAAGGGTTCGTTTCATGTCGCGTCTGGCCGGTCTGATTCTCGTGCTCGTGATCCTGCTGGCGGGGGTGTTCTACTGGCAGTCGCAGCAGGGCCAGCCGCAGCCGGATGCCGGGGCCGCGGGCCAGCAGGCCGCGGATGAGGCCGCGGACGCCGCCGGCAGCGCCGCCGATGCCGCGGCCGATGCCGCCGAAACCGCCGCCGACGCCGCGGCCGAGGCGGCCGCGACCACCGGGGACGACAGCGCCCCCGTCCCCGTGCTGGACGACGCCGCGCGCGAGGCGCAGGCCGCGGCCGAGGCGGCCATCGAGGCCGCCGCCGCCGCCGCTGACGCGGCCGCCCAGGCGGAAGCCGGGGCCGAGACCGGCACCCCCGACACCGCCGCCGCTGCCACCGAAGCCGCCAGCGACGCCGCGCGCCAGGCCGCGGATGCGGCGGCCGAGGCCGCCTCGGCCAGCCGCACCGCGGTCGAGATCGACCGGCTGCTGACCCCCGAGGGCTTCAACGCCGCCGAGGTCGAGGCGCTGATCGATTCAAGCAGCCTGGACCCCGCGCAGCGCGATTCGCTGAAGGCGGCAGTGGCCGCATCGGCCAGCAGCCCGCAGATGCTGCGCGCGGCGCTGGAACAGGTCCGGGCCGTGCTGCGGTGATGGACGCGGCGCGCGCCCTTCCTCCTGGGGGGCAGGCGCCTGCGGTCCCCACGTCCGCCGCCGTGGCGGCGCCCGTGCCGCTGCAGCGGTTCCTGGCCGCCCCGGGCGAGCATCTGAAGCGCGGCCCGATCGCGGTGATCCTGGTCGAGGACCAGACCGAGGTCGCCGCGACCCTGGCCCACCACCTGAAACTGGGGTTCTGCAAGATCCTGGCGCTCTCGCCCGAGCCGCTGGCCCCGGTGGCGCCGCTGGACGATCCCAAGGGGCGGGTGCTGAACCTGATCCACGACACCCGCGCCCGCGACGCCCTGCCCCGCGCGGTCAATGCGGTGATCGCCGCCGCGCCCGCCGACAGCTGGCTGTATTACGGCTATAACGCCGAGTTCCTGTTCTATCCGTTTTCCGAGACCCGCAGCGTCGGCGAGATGCTGGGTTTTCACGCCGAGGAACGCCGCCGCGCGATGCTGACCTATGTGGTCGATCTTTACGCCCCGGACCTCGCGCGCGATCCCGATGCGGTCAGCATGGAGCAGGCGATGTTCGACCGCACCGGCTATTACGCGCTGGGGCGGCCCGACCGGCAGGGCGGGTTCCGCGAGCGTCAGCTGGATTTCTATGGCGGGCTGCGCTGGCGGTTCGAGGAGCACCTGCCCCCCGACCGCCGCCGCATCGACCGCATCGCGCTGTTTCGCACCGAAAAGACCCTGCAACTGCTGCCCGATCACCGGCTTTCGGTCGAGGAATACAACACCTATGCCTGCCCATGGCACAACAACCTGACCGCGGCGGTGGCGTCGTTCAGGGTGGCCAAGGCGCTGGCCCGCAACCCCGGTTCGCGCGAGCATATCCGCGACTTCACCTGGCGGAACTCGGTCCGGTTCCGCTGGGAATCGCAGCAGTTGATGGAACTGGGGCTGATGGAGCCGGGGCAATGGTTCTGACCCGGTTCTGACGGTCGCAGGGAAAAGGGGGCTGTCTGCCCCCTCTGCCAGCCCTTTGGGCTGTCATTCACCCCCGAGGATATTTGGGACCGCCCGAAGCCCTTGGGCCCGGGCAGTCCGTCCGGGTCAGACCACGCCGAGGGCGCGCATCGCTTCGGCCACGCGGACGAAACCGGCGATGTTGGCGCCCAGCACATAGTCGCCGGGGGCGCCGTATTCCTCGGCGGTTTCGGCGCAGACGTCATGGATGTTGGTCATGATCTCGTCCAGCCGCTCGACCGTCTGTTCAAAGGTCCAGCTGTCGCGCGAGGCGTTCTGCTGCATTTCCAGCGCCGAGGTGGCGACGCCGCCCGCGTTCGCGGCCTTGCCCGGCGCGTAAAGCACGTTCGACTGGCGCAGCGCGTCGACCGCATCGGGGGTGCAGGGCATGTTGGCGCCCTCGGCCACGACGCGGACGCCGTTGCGGATCAGCGTGGCGGCGTGCTTGCCGTTCAGCTCGTTCTGGGTGGCGCAGGGCAGCGCGATCTCGCAGGGCAGGTCCCAGATCGGGCCCTTGCCGGCCTCGACGAAATAGGTGCCGGTGCCCTTGATCCGGTGGTATTCCGAAATCCGGCCGCGGCGCTTTTCCTTGATCTCGCGCACCAGCTCCAGGTCCAGCCCGTTTTCATCGACCACATAGCCGCCGGAATCCGAACAGGCGATGACCTTGGCACCGTATTCCTGCAGCTTCTTGATGGCAAAGCAGGCGACGTTGCCCGAGCCGGACACCACCGCGGTCTTGCCGTCGATCGAATCGCCCTGCGCCTCGAGCATCGAGCGCACGAAGAACACCAGCCCGAAGCCCGTGGCCTCGGGGCGGGCGCGAGAGCCGCCGTAGGACAGGCCCTTGCCGGTCAGCACCCCGGCCTCGTAGCGGTTGGTCAGGCGCTTGTACTGCCCGAACATGTAGCCGATCTCGCGGCCGCCGACCCCGATGTCGCCGGCGGGCACGTCGGTGTATTCGCCCAGGTGGCGGTGCAGCTCGGTGATGAAGGACTGGCAGAACCGCATGATCTCGCGGTCCGAGCGGCCCTTGGGATCGAAGTCGGACCCGCCCTTGCCGCCGCCGATCGGCATGGTGGTCAGCGCGTTCTTGAACGTCTGCTCGAAACCCAGGAACTTGATGATCCCCACGTTGACCGAGGGGTGGAAGCGCAGCCCGCCCTTGTAGGGGCCCAGCGCCGAGTTGAATTGCACCCGGAAGCCGCGGTTGATCCGCACCTGGTTGTTGTCGTCGATCCAGGGCACGCGGAAGATGATCTGCCGTTCCGGCTCGCAGATCCGCTCGATCAGGCCTTCCTCAAGGAACTGCGGATGCTTGGCGACCACGCGGCCAAGACTTTCCATCACCTCGATAACGGCCTGATGGAACTCGGGTTCGCCGGCGTTGCGCTCTTTCACCGTCGTCAGGATGGGTTCCAGTTTTTCGTCGATACGCGTCATGTCATTCCTCGCCAATGGGGCGTTGCGGCGCGCAAACAACCCCAAACCGCCCGGCGGCACAACTGAATTGCGCAAGACTCGGCCGTGAATCGCAGAAAAACTTGCCTGATGCTGCCCGCGCCGGGGCGAAAGGCGCAATATTGCAAGCACCGGCCGGGTCTGGCGGGCGGGCGCTGCTTGCAGGGTTTGTGGCCCGGATGATAGACGCGACAGGAACCCGGCGGGACGGCCGGAACAACTGGCAAGGATGCGACCGGATGGCGATGGAACAGACAAGCTTCGACCGCGACGACCTGCTGGCCTGTGCGCGGGGCGAGCTGTTCGGCCCCGGCAACGCCCAGCTGCCCGAGCCGCCGATGCTGATGATGGACCGCATCACCGAAATCTCGGCCGACGGCGGCCCCCATGGCAAGGGCCATGTGGTGGCCGAGTTCGACATCCACCCCGAGCTGTGGTTCTTTGCCTGCCATTTCCCCGGCAACCCGATCATGCCGGGCTGCCTGGGCCTTGACGGGCTGTGGCAGCTGACCGGCTTCAACCTGGGCTGGCGCGGCTGGCAGGGGCGCGGCTATGCGCTGGGGGTGGGCGAGGTCAAGCTGACCGGGATGGTCCGCCCCGACCGCAAGCTGCTGACCTATCGCGTCGATTTCACCAAGGCCGTGCAGACCCGCCGGCTGACCATGGGCGTCGCCGACGGCACGGTCGAGGCCGATGGCGAGCTTATCTATCAGGTCAAGGACATGAAGGTCGCTCTTTCCGAGAGCTGAACCCAGGAGGGCCGCATCATGCGCCGCGTCGTCATTACCGGGCTGGGGATCGTCTCGCCCATCGGCAACAACGCCGAAGAAGTCACCGAGAGCCTGCGCACGGGCCGCTCGGGCATCGTGTTCTCGCCGGAATATGCGGAAAAGGGCTTCCGCAGCCAGGTCGAGGGGCGCCCGACCATCGACATCGCCGCCCATGTCGACAAGCGCGACCTGCGCTTCATGGGCGAGGGCGCGGCCTGGAACTTCATCGCCATGCAGCAGGCGGTGGCCGATTCCGGGCTGGAGCCGGGCGATGTCTCGAACCCGCGCACCGGTCTGGTGATGGGCTCGGGCGGGCCGTCGACCTCGAACTTCTTCAACGCCCACCAGATCGTCATCGAAAAGGGCGCGCCCAAGCGGATGGGGCCGTTCATGGTTACCCGCTGCATGTCCTCGACCAACTCGGCCTGCCTGGCGACGCCGTTCGCGATCAAGGGGGTGAATTATTCGATCACCTCGGCCTGCGCGACCAGCGCCCATTGCATCGGCAACGGCACCGAGCTGATCCAGATGGGCAAGCAGGACATCGTCTTCGCCGGCGGCGGCGAGGAACTGGACTGGACCCTGTCCTGCCTGTTCGACGCCATGGGCGCGATGTCGTCTAAGTACAACGACACGCCCGCCACCGCCTCGCGCCCCTATGACGCCACCCGCGACGGCTTCGTGATCGCCGGCGGCGGGGGCGTGGTGGTGCTCGAGGAACTGTCCCACGCGCTGGCCCGCGGCGCCAAGATCTATGCCGAAGTCACCGGCTACGGCGCCACCTCGGACGGCTACGACATGGTCGCGCCTTCGGGCGAGGGCGGCGAGCGGGCGATGCGGCTGGCGCTGGACACCCTGCCCGAGGGGCGGCGGATCAGCTATATCAACTCGCACGGCACCTCGACCCCGGTGGGCGACATCGGCGAGGTCAAGGCGATCCGCCGCATCTTCGGCGAGGGCGCGACGCCCCCGATCAGCTCCACCAAGTCGCTGACCGGGCATTCCCTGGGCGCGACCGGCGTGCACGAGGCGATCTATTCGCTGCTGATGATGCAGCACGGCTTCATCGCCGCCTCGGCCAACGTCACCCAGCTGGACCCCGAGATCGCGGCCAGCGAAATCGCCACCAGCCGCATCGACGGGGTGGATTTCGATTCGGTC
Organism: Paracoccus sp. SJTW-4; assembly: GCF_047716885.1. Taxonomy (NCBI): domain Bacteria; kingdom Pseudomonadati; phylum Pseudomonadota; class Alphaproteobacteria; order Rhodobacterales; family Paracoccaceae; genus Paracoccus; species Paracoccus sp. SJTW-4. Next base: position 1,850,790 of record NZ_CP136681.1, read on the forward strand.
CTGTCCAACAGCTTCGGCTTTGGCGGCACCAACGCCACGCTTGTGATGTCGAAATACCGGGGATGAGCATGGGGCTTTTGCAGGGCAAGCGCGCGCTGGTGATGGGCGTCGCCAATGATCGGTCCATCGCCTGGGGCATCGCCAGCGCGCTGGCCGCGCAGGGGGCGGAACTGGCCTTCACCTATCAGGGCGAGGCCTTCGGCAAGCGGGTCGAGCCGCTGGCGGCCTCGGTCGGCTCGGACCTGCTGCTGGACGTGGACGTGACCGACGACGCCTCGCTGGACGCGGCCTTCGCCAAGCTGGCGGAACGCTGGGGGCGGCTGGACATCCTGGTCCACGCCATCGCCTTTTCCAGCAAGGACGAGCTGACCGGGCGTTTCGTCGATACGAGCCGCGCGAACTTCAAGAACTCGCTGGATATTTCCTGCTATTCGCTGATCGAGGTGGCGCGGCGGTCGCGGCCGTTGATGCAGGCGGGCGGCACGGTGCTGACCCTGACCTATGGCGGCTCGAACCGGGTGACGCCGTTCTACAACGTGATGGGCGTGGCCAAGGCGGCGCTGGAATCGGCGGTGCGCTATCTGGCCAACGACCTGGGCCCCGAGGGGATCCGGGTCAACGCGATCAGCCCGGGCCCGATGAAGACCCTGGCCGGCGCCGCGATCGGGGGCGCGCGCAAGACCTATCGCCATACCGAGGCCAACGCGCCACTGCGCGCCAACGCCACGCTGGAGGCGATCGGGGGCACGGCGGTGTGGCTGTGTTCCGACTGGGGCGCCTGCACCACCGGCGAGGTGGTGATGGTCGACGGCGGCTATCACGTGCTGGGGATGCCGCAGCCCGAGAATATCTGACGCCGGGGATCCAGGAACCGGGGCGCTGCCCCGGACCCCGGGATATTTCAGGACAGAAGATGGAGGGTGAAATGGCGACGCAGTTCTTCACGGCGGCGGATGGTGCGCGGCTGGCCTATCAGGACGAGGGCGAGGGGCTGCCGGTCCTGTGCCTGGCCGGGCTGACCCGCAGCATGGACGATTTCGACTATCTGGCGCCGACGCTGGCCGATTGCCGGATGATCCGCATGGATTACCGCGGCCGCGGCCAGTCGGACCGGACCGGCGCCGCCACCTATACCGTCCCGCAAGAGGGCGCGGACGCGCTGGCGCTGCTGGACCATCTGGGGATCGACCGCGCGGCGATGATCGGCACCTCGCGCGGGGGGCTGGTCGCGATGTATCTGGCCGCCGTGGCCAAGGACCGGGTGCTGGGTGTCTGCCTGAACGACGTCGGCCCGGCGCTGCAGCGCGAGGGGCTGGAGGCGATCGTGGACTACGTCGGCCGCCGCCCGGCCGCCAGGACCCTGGCCGAGGTGGCGCAGGCCCTGCCCCGGACGCTGCGCGGCTTCGGCGAGGTCCCCGCGGGCCGCTGGGAGGAAGAGGCCGCGCGGCTTTACCGCCAGGGCACGGACGGGGTGGAGCTGACCTACGACCCGGCGCTGCGCGAGGCCTTCCTCGCCGCCTTCAAGAACCCCGACGCCACCGCCTGGCCGCTGTTCGACGCGCTGGCCGGGCTGCCGGTGGCGCTGATCCACGGCGCGGGATCGGACCTGCTGGGCGAGAACACGGTGGCCGAGATGCAGCGGCGCCGGCCGGACATGATCTACGGCAAGGTGCCGGGGCGCGGGCATATCCCGTGGCTGGACGAGGGGGAGAGTGTGGCAGTGGTCAGGGCGTGGGTTGGGGAAATAAGAAAGCGCCTCGAGGCGTAGGATGCCTGGTTTGGCACGCCCCGTTTGACCCAAGTGACCAAGTTGTGCGAGCGGAGTACGCACCTTCTCAAAGGTCAGAGGCGAAAGCTCTCCTCACCCAAGTCCATGTCATTGGTGTGGGCGATCATCCTCACATAACTCCGGAACATAGGATCAGCGAAGCGATACCATCCAACTTTCCCCTTTAGCAGCACGGACCCGTGCGACGCTCCACATAGGGAATTCAGATGGTTTCTGAATTTCTGCTCATCCTCCAGCGCCTCTCGGCCTCTCCGCACCGACATTATACGCTGATAAGCACTGAAGATATCCTTGAATTGTTTGTCGAAGTGCTGACCGTCGGCCACGGCCCACAGCACTTCGATGTAGCGATCGGTTCCCTTCCTCGTTGCCAAATCGTATGCGTTCTGCAGACGTGTCGCCGCACTTTTTGCGGCATTTTGCACCGCCTCTTTAAAGATGACTTGACTGATTTCTTGTCCGCTTCCCTGCTCATAAGCGACCCGAAGTACTTCATTAAGTATCACATGCGCGAAATGGGGATACCCGCTAGCAATTTGCGCCACTCTATAACGTTGGCCGGGAAAGAACTCGATCCCAAAATTACAAGCAACGTAGTCGACTATTTCCAAAATAGCGCCATCGATCAGCGGTGCTAACTCGATGGCTTTGAGATAGCGATCCACCGACTCATGCGTTCCTATTAGGTCATTCAGATTAGAGGCAACCCCGCAAAACACCAGCTTGAGAGGGAGCTTATCTACAGATATCTGCTTTGCAAGTGCAGTAAACGATCCAATCGTTTCGGTGTTCTTCAATTGATCGAATTCATCAACGATGATTACCCACTCACGCCCGTTATCATAATCTGCAGGCAATATTGTATTAAGTAGGTCGGATGCATGATTGACGCTTCTGATTTTAATCTGGTCTTTCAGCGCAGGCAAACCGGCTTCAACACTGAAGCCAAATGCACTAAGTTTGGCCTTCAATCCCTTGTCTCTTACGTCAACCTTTCCTCCGGAGACAACTCGGCGGAACACGTCGTTCAACAGGTCGTCGAAAGTTGAGTCCTTTTCGCACCCAATGGCTGCAGCCAAGCGCACATTCTGGGTGAAGGCGGTTAATGCCGTGTGGACTAAGGAGGTTTTTCCTACGCCGCGGAGGCCCCAAATGAACGCGTTCATTCCATTAGTTTCAAAGCAATCACGAAGTTGCCTCAGCTGACCCTCCCGTCCTTTAAGTTGTTCGGGATGGGAAATTTCCTCGCTCGGGTGAACAAAATGGTTCAGCCTATCCACGAAGTCCTTCCGCGTCATTTCTCCGAGCAATCTCGTCACCCCCACACCCCCTCAAACTCCCGCCACTCACCCTTGCTCATCCCGCTGTTCTCCGCCGTCACAACTTCCCCCGCCAGCCGCCGTTTCAACACCTCCACCGCCTTCGCCGACAAAGACACACCGCCCAGCCGGTAGTCCTCGAAGGCGGCGTAGGCCAGCGGCACCCAATCCTTCACGATGCGGCACATCGTTTCCGCATAGGTGCGGATTTCGTATTGCGCGTGGGTGTCGGCGCGCAGGCGCAGGAAGTGGAACAGGTTGTGCAGGTCGGTTTTCCAGTACCATTGCGTATAGATATTCGCCGGCAGGTTCATGCGGGCCAGTTCGCGGGCCAGGCCCTGCTGGCCGTCCTGTGACAGCATCCCTTCGTAATGGTCGTAGCTGCGCATGGAATCCTCGCGCAGGATGTCCAGCACGCGCTGCGCCTCGGCGCCGGCAAGCACCTCGCCGCGGCCCTGGTTGTTCACCGTGGATTGCGCGGCCAGATGCTCGGGCGCGGGAATGTAGAACTCGCGGTCGAGGATCGAATAGCGGGCGGAATATTCGTTCACATTGGCGGTGCGGTGACGGATCCACTGGCGGGCGACAAAGACCGGCAATTTCACATGAAACTTCACCTCGCACATCTCGAACGGCGTCGAATGCCAGTGCCGCATCAGATAGCGGATCAGCCCCTCGTCGTTCGATACCGCCTTGGTGCCGCGCCCGTAGCTGACGCGCGCCGCCTGCACGATGGCGCTGTCGTCGCCCATATAGTCGATGACCCGGATCAGCCCGTGGTCCAGCACCGGATGGGCGACGTAGAGGTGACGCTCCATCCCCTCGGCCACCGCGCGCAGGGTCGGACGCGGGTTGGCGCGGGCGTCGTCGATCTCGGCCTGTTGGTCTGGGGTCAGGGGCATGGCGTCCTCTTTGCTCGTCTGCCCCCTGTCTCTAGCGTCCCGGCGCGCATCGTGCCACCATCAGCTGCTGCTGCCAGAAGGAGTCCCAAGATGCGTTATCTGCACACCATGGTCCGGGTGAAGGACCTGGACGCCAGCATGGCGTTCTATCGGCTGCTGGGGCTGGAGGAGACGCGGCGGATCGACAACGAACAGGGCCGCTTCACGCTGGTGTTCATGGCGCCGCCCGGGCAGCCGGAAACCCCGGTCGAGCTGACCTGGAACTGGGACGGGGACGAGGGCCTGCCCTCGGACAGCCGGCATTTCGGGCATCTGGCCTATGAGGTCGACGACATCCATGCGACCTGCGCGCATCTGCAGGCGAACGGCGTCACCATCAACCGGCCGCCGCGCGACGGGCGCATGGCCTTCGTGCGTAGCCCCGACAACATCTCGATCGAGCTGCTGCAAAAGGGCGGCAGCCTGCCGCCGCAGGAACCCTGGGCCAGCATGGGCAACACCGGCCACTGGTAGGCGTCAGTAGATATAGCGGATCTGGTCCGCCCAGAACCGCTCGACCCGCCGCCATTGCAGGTTCACCAGCCGGATCGGCGGGTCGTCCAGCACGCCCGAGGCCTGCAACCCCTCGGCGTGGCGGGCGAACATGCGGCCCACCGTATCGCGGATCTCTTCGCCGTGCGGGGTCAGGCGGACGCGGACCGAGCGGCGGTCGAGGTCGCAGCGCTGGTGGTGGACATAGCCCATCTGCACCAGTTTCTTGAGATTGTAGCTGACGTTCGAGCCCTGATACATGCCGCGCGACCGTAGCTCGCCCGCCGAGACCTCGGCCGTGCCCAGGTTGTAAAGCAGCAGCGCCTGCACCGGGGTCAGGTCGGTCAGCCCCAGCCGCTCGAAATCGTCCTTGATCAGGTCCAGCATCAGCCGGTGCAGCCGGTCGAGGATCTGCAGGCTTTCCAGATAGGGTTCCAGCACGTCCGGCAGCCCGTAATCCGCGGGCGGCGCGGGCGCGGACTGCACGGGCGCAGCAGTTTTCAGCACGGCGAATCGGGTCATCTTGTCATCCGCTTGGCGTCGTCCCGACCCAAGCTGTCACGAAGACCCCAAGATTCGGTTAAGCGCCGCGAATCTCTTTCAGCCGGTCGCTTGCATGGGCGGCGATGCGGTCCATGATCGGCCCCAGCGCCTGCGGCCCGGCGGCCCGCCCGGCCAGCCGCGCGGTGATCCAGGGGTAAAGCTCCTGGTCGTTTTCATCCAGCAGGCGCTCGTAATCGTCCAGCGCCTCGGGTCCCAGCCCGGCCAGCTCGGCATCGGCGAACGGGCCCAGGATCAGGTCCATCTCGCGGGTGCCGCGGCGCCAGCTGCGCATGGTCAGCCGCTTGAGGCGGGTGTCGTGGTTCTCCATCCGAAAACTCCGTGCGGCTTGCGACTTGTCGACGCACTGCATATCACCGGCGCGCCCCCTTCAACCCGCGAGGCCGCCGATGAGCTTTCTGTCCCAGACCCTTGCCCGCGTCAAACCCTCGTCCACCATTGCGATGACCAATCTGGCGCGCGAGCTTGCGGCAGAAGGCCGCGACATCGTCAGCCTGTCGGCCGGAGAGCCGGATTTCGACACCCCCCTGCATATCCGCGAGGCCGCCAAGGCCGCGATCGACGCCGGCCACACCCGCTATACCGCCGTGGACGGCATCCCGGAACTGAAGCGGGCGGTGGTGGACAAGTTCCGCCGCGAAAACGGGCTGGACTATGCGCCGCAGCAGGTCACCGTCGGCACCGGCGGCAAGCAGATCCTGTATAACGCGCTGATGGCGACGCTGGACCCGGGGGATGAGGTCATCATCCCCGCCCCTTACTGGGTCAGCTATCCCGACATGGTGACGCTGGGCGGCGGCACCCCGGTGATCGTCGCGGGCAGCATCGAAAGCGGCTATCGGATCACGCCGGAACAGCTGGACTCTGCGATTACCCCGCGCACGAAATGGGTAATCCTGAACTCGCCATCGAACCCGACCGGGGCGGGGTACGGAGAGGCCGAGATGCGCGGGCTGACCGATGTGCTGCTGCGCCACCCGCATGTCTGGGTGCTGGCCGACGACATCTATGAACATCTCGTCTACGACGATTTCCGCTTCGTCACCCCGGCGCAGGTCGAGCCGCGGCTGATCGAGCGCACGCTGACCATGAACGGGGTCAGCAAGGCCTATGCGATGACCGGCTGGCGCATCGGCTATGGCGCGGGCCCGGTGGAACTGATCCGCGCGATGGCGAACGTGCAGTCGCAATCGACCTCGAACCCCTGCTCGATCAGCCAGTATGCGGCGCTGGCCGCGCTGACCGGGCCGCAGGACTACATCGCGGAAAGCCGCGCGGTGTTTCAGCGCCGCCGCGACCTGGTGGTGGCCGGGCTGAACCAGTGCGAAGGCATCGACTGCCCGGTGCCGCAGGGGGCGTTCTACGTCTACCCCTCGATCGCGCGGCTGATCGGCCGCACGACGCCCGGGGGCACGCGGATCACCGACGACCGGACCTTTGCCATGGAGCTGCTGAACGCCACCGGCGTCGCGGTGGTGTTCGGCGAGGCCTTCGGCCTGTCGCCGCATTTCCGCATCAGCTATGCTGCCTCGGACGCGCAGCTTTCCGATGCCGTCGCCCGCATCCGCGGCTTTTGCGGCAGCCTGCGCTAGGAACCGCGGCGGGCAGCGGGCGTTCCTTGGGACGACTGTCCCAGGCTGGCCGAAAGGATCGAAACATGCTGTCTCACAATGCGCTTGTCGTCGTCGCCGATGGGCACCAGGCGGTGCTGCTGCGCAACATCGCCAAATACGGGATCGAACTTCAGGAACAGGAACGCATCGGCCCCGCGCATCTGCAGGACGAAAGCCAGGGCAGGCAGCCCGAAGAGACCACCCCCCGCGACGAGGACGAGGCGACATTCGCCAAGCAGCTGACCGAGCGGCTGAACCGCATGGTGCTGCAGAACAAGGTCGAAGAGCTCGCGGTGATCGCAGACCCCTCGACTCTGGGGGTGATGCGCAAGAATTATCACAAGATGCTGGAACAGAAGCTGGTCAAGGAGCTGCCCAAGACCCTGACCTCTGCCAGCGCCGAGGAAATCGCCCGCGCCCTTGCCTGACCGGCCGGCGCGCCGGGCCGCAACGCAGCGCGGGGACGAATGGAACTGCTGGCGATTCCCGTCATGCTGGCGATGGCGGTGCTGGTGCTGCACATCGTCTATCGCCCGCCGCCGCTGGTCGGGCGGGCGGTTTCCTCCGCGTTACGGCTATCGGCGGAGACGCGGCTGGGGCGGCTGGTGCTGTCGGCCGCGCCCCATCATCCCCACGACAGCGGCGTGGTCGCGCTGGACGACGGGCGCGACGCATTCGCCGCCCGCGTCGCCCTGATCCGCGAGGCCGACCACGCGCTGGATATCCAGTATTACATCTGGCAGCGCGACCTGACCGGGCTCTTGCTGATGAACGAGCTGCGCCAGGCCGCCGCGCGCGGGGTGCGCATCCGGCTGCTGCTGGACGACAACGGCATCCCCGGGCTGGACCCGCATCTGGCGGAACTCGACGCCCTCCCCGGGATCGAGGTGCGGCTGTTCAACCCCTTCATCCTGCGCCGGCCCAAGGTGCTGGGGTTCCTGTTCGACTTCGTGCGGCTGAACCGGCGGATGCACAACAAGCTGATGGTGGCCGACGGCGCCGCGGCGATCCTGGGCGGGCGCAACGTGGGGGACGTGTATTTCGCCTATGGGCCGGGGCGGCACAACCTCGATACCGACGTGCTGGCCATCGGCCAGGTCGCGGACGAGGCCGGGGCCGATTTCGACCGCTACTGGGACTCGCTCTCGGCCTATCCGGCCCGGCTGATCCTGCCCCCGCCGCCGCCCGAAGGCGTGATCGACGCCGAGCTGACGGCCGCCTGTGCGCAGCCCGGCGCGGTCTCCTATGCCAGGGCGGTGGCGGAACGGCCGCTGACCCACGACATCGCCTCTGGACGGGTGGGCTTTGTCTGGGCGCCGGTGACGCTGATCAGCGACGATCCCGCCAAGGGACTGGGCCGGCTCCCCGCGCAGGACCTGATGATCGCGCGGCTGGCCGAGATGCTGGCCAACCCCGCCCGGTCGGTCGATATCGTCTCGCCCTATTTCGTGCCGGGCCACCGCTTCACCCGGCGGCTGGTGCAGCTGGCAGCCGAGGGCTGCCGGGTGCGGGTGTTCACCAACTCGCAAGAGGCGACGAACCAGCTGGTGGTCCATTCCGCCTATGTGAAATACCGCCCCGCGCTGATCGACGGCGGCGTCCAGCTTTACGAGATGCGCGCCTCGCCCGACCGCCCGCCCGAGCCGCGCACCACCGGCAGCAGCGCCTCGCATGAAAGCCTGCACTCCAAGACCATCTCGGTCGATGATGAAAAGCTGTTCATCGGCTCGTTCAACTTCGACCCCCGCTCGGTATTCCTGAACACGGAAATGGGAGTGGTGATCGACAGCCCGCAGGTGGCGCGGACAATGACCCGGATGCTGGACGACACCCTGCCCGCGTTCAGCTATGCCCCCGCCCGCAACGCGAGCGGCCGCATCATCTGGCGCGAACAGACCATCGACGGCCCCGAGATCGAGCGCGCCCGCGAACCCGGCGCCCGCGCCCGCAGCCGCGCCACGCTGTGGCTGATGGGCCGCCTGCCGATCGAGTGGCTGCTGTAGCCATCTGCCACGTTGCCGCCGCAACGATCACGCTCTGCGGCTTTCATCGTGGCACAAATATCCCGCGGCCCGGGGCAGCGCCCCGGTCCCGCGTCGATCCCTACCGCGCCCCCGCCTTCACCGCCCGCCGCGCCGCGTGCAGCAGCGGCTCGGTATAGCCCGAGGGCTGCTCGGCCCCGGTCAGGATCAGGTCGCGCGCGGCGCGGAAGGCCGCCCCGTCCAGCCCCGGCGCCATCGGCCGATAGGCGGCGTCGCCGGCGTTCTGCGCATCGACCTTGGCGGCCATGCGGGCCAGCGACTCCTCGACCTGCGCCCGGGTGATGATCCCGTGCTTCAGCCAGTTGGCCAGATGCTGGGCCGAGATGCGCAGCGTCGCCCGGTCCTCCATCAGCGCCACGTCGTTGATGTCGGGCACCTTGGAACAGCCGATCCCCTGATCGACCCAGCGCACCACATAGCCCAGGATCGACTGGCAGGAATTGTCGATCTCATGCGCGATCTCGGCCTCGGACAGGTTCTCGCCAGCCAGCAGCGGCGGCGTCAGCAGCGCGTCCAGGCTGGCGCGGGCGCGGTCGCGCAGGCTCTCCTGCACCGCCGCCACCGCCATCTGATGGTAATGCGTGGCGTGCAGCGTCGCGGCGGTGGGCGAGGGCACCCATGCCGTATTCGCCCCCGCCTGCGGATGGGCGATCTTGGCCTCCAGCATCTCGGCCATGTCGTCGGGCTTGGCCCACATGCCCTTGCCGATCTGCCCGCGCCCGGCCAGCCCCAGCGCCAGCCCCACATCGACGTTCCCAGCCTCATAGGCGGCCAGCCATTGCTGGTCCTTCATCCTTGCTTTGGGCACCATCGGCCCGGCCTCCATCGAGGTATGGATCTCGTCCCCGGTGCGGTCCAGAAAGCCGGTGTTGATGAACACCACCCGGTCCTTGACCTGCTCCAGACAGGCGGCGAGGTTGGCCGAGGTGCGGCGTTCCTCGTCCATCACCCCCAGTTTCACCGTATTGGCAGGCAGGCCGAGGATCCGTTCGACCTTGCCGTAAAGCCGCTCGGCAAACCCGACCTCTTCGGGGCCGTGCATCTTGGGCTTGACCACATAGACCGAGCCGGTGCGAGAGTTGCGCCCGCCGCCTTCGCCCAGGTCATGCATGGCCGCGGCGACGGTCACCAGCGCATCCATGATCCCTTCGGGGGTTTCCTGCCCGTCCAGCAGGACCGCATCGGTGGTCATCAGATGGCCCACGTTGCGCACCAGCAGCACGGCACGCCCGGGATGGGTGAGCTGATTGCCCTGCGGGCCGGTATAGGTCACGTCGCCGGCCAGCCGCCGGGTCATCTCGCGCCCGTTCTTGGTGAAGCTCTCCACCAGATCGCCGCGCATCAGCCCCAGCCAGTTGCGGTAATTGGCGACCTTGTCCTCGGCATCGACGGCGGCGACGGAATCCTCGAAATCCTGAATCGCGGTCAGGGCGGATTCCAGCAGGATATCGGAAATGCCGGCGGCATCGTCGCGGCCGATCGCGGTCGCGCGGTCGATCACCAGCCGGATCAGCAGCCCGTTGGCCCGCAGGAACACATCCTCGCCCGCCGTCCCGGCGAATTGCGCGGGATCGGCCAACCCAGCCTCTCCGCCGGGGGTCGAGGCGACCAGCCGCCCGTCCCGTGCCGAAACCCCGGTGATCTCACCCCAGGACGCCCCCGCCAGCGGCGCCACCCGGTCCAGATGCGCCCGCGCCCAGGCGATCACCTGCGCGCCCCGCGCGGGGTCATAGCCGCCCGGCGCCGCCTGACCCGGCAGCGCATCGGTGCCGTAAAGCGCATCATAGAGCGAGCCCCAGCGCGCATTCGCCGCGTTCAGCGCGAAACGGGCATTGCCCACCGGCACCACCAGCTGCGGCCCGGCCAGCTGCGCGAGCTCTGGGTCCACGTTTTCCGTGCCGATGGCAAAGGCGGCGGGCTCGGGGACCAGATAGCCGATCTCGCGCAGGAACGCCTGATAGGCGGCGCCGTCATGGGGCTGGCCGCGGTGCGCGCGGTGCCAGTCGTCGATCTGGCGTTGCAGCGCGCCGCGCCGTTCCAGCAGCGCGCGATTGGCGGGGACCAGCTCGCGCAGCAGCTCGGCATAGCCGCGCCAGAAACGGTCGGGCGTCACGCCGCCGGTCAGGACCTCGCCCTCGACCAGCGCGGCCAGCGGCGCCGCGACCTGCAAAGCTGCACGCTCGACGTATTCGGACATCTCACCCTCCTTGATCCTGCGCATGGCATAGCATCGGCGGTCGTGGCAGGTGACATCCTCGGCAGAGTTTCCCATCATGCGGCAAGAACGGAGGGTGAGATGGCCGAAAACGGGGTGCAATCGGTCGCCCGCGCCCTGTCGCTGATGCGACTGCTGGCGCAGGGGGACGGCGGCAGCCGGCTGAGCGATCTGGCGCGGGCGGCGGGGCTGCCGGTCTCGACCGCGCACCGGCTGCTGACCACGCTGGAGCAGCAGGGCTTCGCGCAGTTCGAACCGGCGTCCGCGCTGTGGCATGTCGGGCGCGACGCCTTCACCGTCGGGCTGGCCTATGGGCGGCGGCTCAGCTTCGTGGCGCCGGCGCTGCCGTTGCTGCGCCGGCTGCGCGACGCTACCCGCGAAACCGCGAATCTGGGGATCCTGGACGATGACCAGCTGGTGACGATCAGCCAGGTCGAAAGCCGGGAAATCCGCCGCGCGCTGTCGCCCCCCGGCCGCCGGGTGCCGGTATTCTGCTCGGCCATGGGCAAGGCGATCCTGGCAACCTGGCGCGACAACGAGGTGCTGGCGCTGGCCGACCGCGCCGGGCTGCCGCCGCTGACCACCAAAAGCCTGCGCTCGCGCGAGGCGGCGCTGGCCGAGATCGCCCGCACCCGCGCCCGCGGCTGGGCGCTGGACGACGAAGAGTTCAACCTGGGGATGCGCTGCCTGGCCGCGGTGGTCTGGTCGCCGCAGGGCGAGGCCGCCTGCGCCATCTCGATTTCCGGCGCCGCCGTTCGGCTGACCGAGGACCGGCTGGACCCGCTGGGCCGGCTGGTCGCACAGGCGGCACAGGAGCTGACCCGGGTGCTGGGCGGGGTGGCGCCGGGGTGAGCTGCGCGGCCGGACCGGGGGCTTCGCGCCCCCGGACCCCCGCGGGATATTTAGAAACCGCCCGAAGTCAGCATCGCAGGCAGGGCTTTCCGCAGCAGCGGCCAGCCGCCGGGGCGCCAACCCATGGCGGCCAGGCGTTCGCAGGACATGGCAGAGACAGGGGTCTTCGCGCGCGGCGGCAGCGGATGTCGGCAGCCGGTCAGGCGGCGAAGTTCGGCCAGCAGGTCGTGGCGGTCCAGCGTCAGGTCCGAGGCGTTGAAGGCCCCAGTGGCGCCGCGGCCGAGGATCAGCAGGGCGGCGGCGGCAAGGTCGTCGCCGTGCAGTTCCGTGCCGATCCGGGGGGCGACGGGTTGCCCGGCAAGGTAATCAGCGAAAAGTCCGGTCCATTTGTGCCCCGCGCCGGGGCCGTAGATGCCGGTGGCGCGGATGCTGGCGGTGGCAAAGCCGGGGCGGGCCAGCGCCGCCAGCCCGGCCTCGGTCTCGGCCTTCACTCGGCCGTAGAGGCTGTGCGGCGCGGGGGCTGTGCCGTCCGGCAGCGGCGTGCCGGCGGGCAGCGCGTCATAGACCGCGCGCGAGGACAGGAACACCACCTGCGCCACACCCGCCGCCCGGGCCTGTTCGAACAGGCGCAGCGAGGCGTCGCGGTTCAGGGCGACAAAGCCCTCGGGGTCGTCGCCCTCGCCGCCCCGATAGCGGCCGGGGACATGGGCGAAGGCGGCGTGGATCAGCGCCTCGCAACCGTCGAGCGGCGCGGGCTGGCCCAGCCGCCAGCCTTGCAGCGTCTCGACCCGGTGGCCCGCCACCGCCAGCCCGCGGGTCAGGAAGCGGCCCACCAAGCCGCTGGCGCCGGTGACCGCAACCCTCATCCCGGGTCCGGCAGGTCGCGGCTGTCGGGCACCGGGCCGCCTTCGGCATAGGCGCGCCACAGCTCGATCAGGGGGCGCAGCTGATCGGCCTTGGCGTGGTCCTGCCAGGGCTTTTCATACTGGAAATGCAGGACCTTGATGTCGCGCCAGCGCCACAACTGCGGCATCGCGAACCACACATATTGCAGCATGTTGCAGAACACCGGCAGCCCGTGCCAGTCGGGAAAATACTCCTGCAGGAAGCTCTGGTCGGTGCGGCGCCAGAATACCCCCGGCACGTCCAGCCGCGCCAGCATGTCCCGGAAGGTTTCCTGCGAGGGCCGCGCGGTGAACACGCCCGAGTTCATCCGGTGGAAATCGGCAAGGCTTTCATAGACATTCGGCGCCGCGCAGAACTCGGGGTAGTCGAACAGCTTGTCCACGTTCTGCAGGACCAGCGCGTCGGCATCAACGAACACCACCCGCGCGTAATCCAGCTGCCACAGCCGCAGCTTGGCGAAATTGTCCAGGGGCGTGTGGAAGGGCGGCTTTTCGCCCTTGGTAAAGGCGGCGCGGCCGTGCAGCGCCTCGCGCGCATGGGCGGCGTTGAACGCAGGCGAGGTCGGCAGCAGCTCGCAGCGCACCAGCCGCGCGCCAAGCGCGGACAGCGGCGCCAGATGCGCCGCCGCCACGTCGGTATGCAGGACGCAGATGTCCGCGTCCGTGCCCGACAGCACGATCGAGCGCAGCAGCGCCCGCGCGCCCAGCGCGTAATCCGCGTTGGTGACCAGCGTCACGAAGGCGCGGTCGGACCGCGCCGGGCGGTCCGGTTGCAGCCCCTGCAAGATCACACGGCCCGCAGCTTGCGGCCCTCGGGGTCGTGGTCGACCCGCTGGGCGATGTCCTTGGTCCAGGCCGACACGGCAGGAACCCGCGAGCGGTCGATGCGGTGGGCGTATTTGCGGGCCACATCCACGACCTCGGCCAGCAGCCCCTCTTGCAGGGTGATGGGGTTCAGGCCCAGCGCCAGGAACTGGTCGTTCTTGACGATCAGGTCGTTCTCGTCGGCCTCTTTCCGGGGGTTGGGCAGCAGCTTGACCTCGGCCCCGGTCATCTTGGCGACCAGATGGGCAAGGTCGCGGACGCGGTGGGTCTCGGTCATCTGGTTGAAGATGCGCACCCGCTCGCCGGCCTTGGGCGGATCGCCCAGCGCCAGCTCGATGCAGCGCACGCTGTCCTGGAGATGGATGAAGGCGCGGGTCTGGCCGCCGGTGCCGTGCACGGTCAGCGGATAGCCGATCGCCGCCTGGATCAGGAAGCGGTTCAGCACCGTGCCGTAATCGCCGTCATAGTCGAAGCGGTTGATCAGCTGTTCGTGCCGGCGGGTCTGGTCGGTATGGGTGCCCCAGACGATGCCCTGATGCAGGTCGGTGATCCGCAGCCCGTCGTTCTGCGCATAGAACTGGAACAGGATCTGATCGAGACTCTTGGTCATGTGATAGACCGAGCCGGGGCGGGTCGGATACAGGATCTGCTGCCCCTTCTTGCCGGTGGGCGTGTCGATTTCCACGTCCAGATAGCCCTCGGGGATCGGGGCGCCGACGCTGGAATAGCCATAGACCCCCATGGTCCCCAGATGCACCAGATGCGCGTCGATGCCGGTTTCCACCAGCGCCGCCAGCAGGTTGTGGGTCGCGTTGACGTTGTTGTCGACGGTATAGACCTTGTGGCGGTCGGTCTTCATCGAATAGGGCGCGGCGCGCTGTTCGGCGAAATGGATCACCGCGTCGGGGCGATGGTCCAGCAGCCACTGCTTGAGCCGCTCGTATTCCTTGGCAAGGTTCAGCAGGTGGAACTGGATGGTGTTGCCGCTTTCCTGTTTCCAGATCCGGCAGCGTTCCTGGATCGAATCCATCGGGGTCAGCGACTGCACGCCCAGTTCGGTGTCGATCCAGCGGCGCGACAGGTTGTCGACGATATGGACCTCATGTCCCAGGCTGGACAGGTGCAGCGAGGTGGGCCAGCCCACGAAGCCGTCGCCCCCAAGAACCGCGATGCGCATGAAATCTTCCTTGTATCCCCGGCCTCGCGGCCGCGTGATTGAAACCGCATTCGCCCGCAGGGTGATGCTTCCGAAACAAGCCGGCAAGGGGGGTCAGGGTTCCACCGCAGCGCACCCGGACGGCATCGGCGGGTTCCGGCCGGTGGCGCTGGTGCCGAGTGGATGGAAGCGGGGGCCAGCCCCCGCGCCCATAAGGGTATTTCAACCAGAAAGAAGCGATATCGGTGGCTTGCGAGAGGGCTCAGGTGGTCACGTCGGGGCGGTCGCGGCCGGTGTGGTCGCGGATCAGGGCCAGCGCCTCGGCCGCCGCGATCACCGGGGCCAGCGCGGTGTCGGGGGCAAGCCCGTGGTCATCGCCCGGGGCGGCGTGGCGTTCCAGATAGACGCGCAGGGTCGCGCCCTCGGTCCCCGTGCCCGACAGCCGCAGCACCACGCGGCTGCCGTCGGTGAACATCACCCTGATCCCCTGATGCGCCGAGGTCGAGCCGTCCACCGGGTCGTGATAGGCGAAATCATCGACGGATTCGACGCGCAGCCCGGCGAACTCCTGCCCCGGCAGCGCGGGCAGCAGCTCGCGCAGCCGCGCGATCAGCGCCTCGGCCCGGTCGGCGGCGACGGCTTCGTAATCGTGGCGGCTGTAGTAATCGCGGCCGTATTCCTGCCAATGCGCCGCCATGATCGCGGCGACCGGCTCGCGGCGGGCGGCGAGGATGTTCAGCCACAGCAGCACCGCCCACAGCCCGTCCTTTTCGCGCACATGGTCCGAGCCGGTGCCGGCGCTTTCCTCGCCGCAGATGGTGACGCGGCCGGCGTCCAGCAGGTTGCCGAAGAACTTCCAGCCGGTGGGGGTTTCGTACATCCCTACCCCGCGGGCGGCGGCCACGCGATCGGCGGCGCGGCTGGTCGGCATCGAACGCGCGATGCCCCGGATCCCTGCCGCGTAGCCCGGCGCAAGCGCCGCATTCGCCGCCAGCACCGCGAGGCTGTCCGAGGGGGTGACGTAAATCCCGCGCCCCATGATCATGTTGCGGTCCCCGTCGCCGTCCGAGGCGGCGCCGAAATCCGGGGCCTCCGCGCCCATCATCAGATCATACAGGCCGCGCGCCCAGACCGGGTTCGGGTCGGGGTGGCTGCCGCCGAAATCGGGCAGCGGCACCGCGTTCACCACGCTGCCGGGGGCGGCGCCCAGCCGACGCTCGAAGATCTCGCGCGCATAGGGGCCGGTCACCGCGTGCATGGCGTCGAAGCGCATGGTGAAGCCGCCGGCGAACAGCGCCCGTATCGCGTCGAAGTCGAACAGCCGCTCCATCAGCGCGGCATAATCGGCCACCGGGTCGATGATCTCGACCTCGGTTGCGCCCAGCTGCCGGCGGCCGGGCGTGGACAGGTCCAGATCGGCGCTGTCCAGCGTGCGGTATGCGTCGATCTCGAGGCTGCGGGCATGGATCGCCTCGGTCACCGCTTCGGGGGCGGGGCCGCCGTTGGGGCCGTTGAACTTCATCCCGAAATCCTGGTCCTCGCCGCCCGGGTTGTGGCTGGCCGACAGGATGATACCGCCATCGGCGCCATGCAGCCGGATCAGGTTCGAGGCCGCCGGCGTGGACAGGATCCCCCCCTGCCCCACGATCACCCGCGCCGCCCCGTTCGCCGCCGCCATCCGCAGGATCACCTGGATCGCGCTTGCATTGAAGAACCGCCCGTCGCCGCCCAGCACCAGCACCCGCCCCGCCAGCCCGCCGATGGCGTCGAACACCGACTGGGTGAAGTTTTCCAGATAGCCCGGCTGCATGAACACTCGCGTCTTCTTGCGCAGCCCCGAGGTGCCGGGTCGTTGCCCCTGAAACGGGCTGGTGGCGACGGTGAGCGGGGCCGGCGCGGGGCTGTCGGGCGATGCGGACATTCGTCAATTCCTTGCGGGCAATGGTCTGTTTGTCCCATAACGCAGCCATCGCCCCCGCAACAGGCCCCGCACCGCGCGCAGTCCCTGCCCATCCGGCCCGGCAGATCGGCGCGGGCGGGCGGATCGGGAACCCGGGCGCAACGCCGGGGCTTTGGAAGATGTCGCCCCCCGTCCCGGCGGCCCGGAACGGACATGCCGGGGCAGCTGCAAGAAGGGGACGGTCACAACGGGACAGAAGATGCCATTGAACCATGCCCGGATGCCGCGCGGCTATCGCAGCGGCAACAGCCTGAAACAGGCGGTCCAGCGGCTGCGCAGCCGCGCGGGCGGGACCAACGGCGCCCTGCGCCGCAGCCAGCCGCTGGCCTGGGACGCGATGCCGCCGCCGATCCGCTTCGACATCTGGACCGGCAGCTCGTTGCGCGATGCGGGACGCGAGCTTGCCGCCACCGCCCTGCCCGACCTGCCCGAGGCCCCCAGGAACCTGGTCGCGCGGCTGGTCGACAACCAGTCCGCCATCCGCCACAACTACCTGCAGACCGTCGCGGCCGAGGAACAGGACGAGCCGGTGACCCCGGCCGCCGAATGGCTGATCGACAACCACCACATGGTCGAGGAAAACCTGCGCCAGCTGCGGCAGGCGTTTTCGGCCGGGTTCCTGAACCGGCTGCCACGGGTGCGGCTGTCGGGCGGCAGCCACGCGCCGCGCAGCCTGGTGCTGGCGTGGTATTTCATCGCGCTGACCAACTCCGAGATCACCGAGGACGCGCTGGCGCAGTTCCTGGGCGGCTATCAGTCGGTGGTGACGCTGGACATCGCCGAGCTGTGGGCGCTGCCGGTGTTCCTGCGCTACATGCTGGTCGAGAACCTGCGGCGGCTGTCGGACCGCGTGGCCTCGGCCCGGGTGCGCCGGGCGCTGGCCAACGACATCGCCGACCAGCTGGCCGGGGTCGAGGGGCCCGGCGCCGCCGCCGCGGTGATCGAGCAAAGCGGCGCGCTGGTCACCGACGACACCGTGGCCGCGCAGCTTTACTATCGCCTGCGCGACGGCGGCCCGGCAGCGCAGGCCGCGCTGCTGGCACTGGAAGCGCGGCTGGGCGACGCCGAGGCGGGCGACCGCGCCGTGCAGGCCGAATACGCGCGCCAGTCCAGCGGCAACGTCACCGTGGGCAACATCATCCGCAGCCTGCGCCGCATGGGCGACATCGACTGGCTGGACTGGTTCGAAAGCGTCAGCGCCGTCGACATCCTGCTGGCGCGGCATACCGAGTTCGACCGCCTCGACCAGCCCACCCGCGCCAGCTACCGCAGCACCATCGAGCGTATCGCCCGCCGTTCCGCCCTGACCGAAACCGAAGTCGCCCGCCGCGCGATCGAGCAGGGCCGCGCCGACGCCGCGGCCGCCGAGGAACGCGGGCAGGCAGCCGGCGGCGACGACGGCGGCGGCGGCCGGATCGAGGGCGAGCGGGTCGAGGTCGGGCATCTGCTGGTCGGCGACCACCGCCGCGGCTTCCGCGAATCCTGCGCCTATCGCCCGACGCTGCTGGAACGGCTGTCGATCCCGCTGCGCAAGGCCGGGCTGTGGCTGATCGCGCTGCCGCTGGTCGGCATCACCGCGGTGCTGGTGGCGCTGCTCGGCTATGCGCTGCCCGGGCAGCTGCCCGGCTGGCAGCTGGCGCTGCTGCTGGCGCTGGTGATGCTGCCGGCTTCGGACACGGCGATGCAGGTGGTGTCGTTCCTGGCCGCACGCACCATCCCGCCCACCCGCCTGCCCGCCTATGACTTCCGCGAGGGCGTGCCGGCGCGGTTCCGCACGCTGGTGGTGATCCCCGGCATGATCACCTCGATGGATGCCATCGACGAGCTGGCCGAGATGCTGGAATCGCACTACCTCGCCAACCCGCTGGGCGAGGTGTCGTTCGCGCTGCTGACCGACTGGCGCGACGCGCCCGCCGAGACCATGCCCGAGGATGCGCGGCTCTTGGCCCATGCCCGCGCCCGCATCGACGACCTGGCCGACCGCTACGACCACGGCGGCATCCGCCGCTTTTTCCTGCTGCACCGGCGGCGGCTGTGGAACCCGGCCGAGGGCGTCTGGATGGGCTGGGAACGCAAGCGCGGCAAGCTGGCGGAGCTGAACCTGCTGCTGCGCGGGGTCGAGAATACCAGCTTCGTCCCCACCGGCCCCACGCCCCCCGAGGGCATCCGCTACGTGGTGACGCTGGACAGCGACACCCGCCTGCCGCGCGACACGGTGGCGGCGCTGGTCGGCAAGATGGCGCATCCGGTCAACCGCCCGGTCCATGCGGAAGACGGGGTGGTGATCCGCGGCCACGGCATCATGCAGCCCCGCGTCACGCCCTCGCTGACCACGGGCCCCGAGGCCTCGGTGTTCCAGCGCATCTTTTCGGTGAACCGGGGGCTGGACCCCTACGTGTTCACCGTCTCGGACCTGTATCAGGACCTCGCCGACGAGGGGAGCTTCACCGGCAAGGGCATCTATGACGTGGATGCGTTCGAGCGTGCGGTCGCCGGGCGCATCGCCGAAAACGCGGTGCTGTCGCACGACCTGCTGGAAGGTTGCCTGGCACGCTCGGCGCTGGTCACCGATATCGAGGTGGTGGAGGATTTCCCCGTCCGCTACGCGACCGAGGCCAGCCGCCAGCACCGCTGGACCCGCGGCGACTGGCAGCTGTTGCCGATCATGTTCAGGCCGGGCAACGGCCTGTCGGGCCTGTCGCGGTTCAAGATGCTGGACAACCTGCGCCGCTCGCTGGTGACGCCGGCATGGATCGCGGCCTCGGTGCTGGGCTGGCTGGTGCTGCCGGGGGCCTGGCCGATCATGTGGCAGGGGCTGATGATCCTGCTGGTGGCGGCGGTGGCGGTGCTGCAGGTCGACCTGCGGGTGTTCCGGCCGGGCTACGGGGTGTCGTGGGACTATCACCTGCGGCACATGGCGCGCGATGCGATTTCCTATCTGACCCAGCTGGGGCTGCGGCTGGCCACCGCCGCGCACCGGGCGGCGGCGGCGCTGGACGCCATCGGCCGGGCGCTGTGGCGGATGATCATTACCCGCCGCCACCTGCTGGAATGGACCCCCGCGCGCGAGGCGGGCCAGGTCGACCCCAGCCTGCGCGGCGAATACCGCCGGATGATCGCCTCGCCCGTCATCGGGGCGGCGGCCACCCTCGCCGCGGCGGCGCTGAACCCGGTGGCGCTGCCGGTGGCGCTGGTCGTGGGGGGCGTGTGGATCGCCGCGCCCTGGATCATGGACCGGGCCTCGCGCCCCCTGCAGACCGAGGACCGGCTGCTGCTGTCGCCCGAGGACACCGCCGAGCTGCGCCGCATCGCCCGCCGCACCTGGCGCTATTTCGAGACCTTCGTCGGCCCCGACACCAACCACCTGCCCCCCGACAACTGGCAGGGCCGCCCCGAGCCGAAACTGGCCGAGCGCACCTCGCCCACCAATATCGGGCTTTACCTGATGTCGGTGATGTCGGCGCATGATTTCGGCTGGATCGGGCTCGACAGCGCTCTGGCGCGGATCGAGGCCACGATTTCCACGCTGGAGCGCATGGCGCGGCTGCGCGGGCATTTCTTCAACTGGTACGACACCCGCACGCTGGCGGTGCTGCCGGCGCCCTATGTCTCGGCGGTGGACAGCGGCAATTTGGCGGGGCTACTGATCGCGCTGTCCTCGGGGCTGCGCGGCTGGGCCGAGGCGGCGCCCTCGGTCCGGCGGCGGCGCACGGACGGGGTGGGCGACGCGCTGGCCAACCTCAGGCAGGAACTGGATCTTCTGCCGCAGGACCGCCGCAGCCTGCGCGAGCTGCGCCGGGCGCTGGACGGTGCCATCGAAAGCCTGCACGAGCTGCTGGACCAGACCGCCGGGCGTCCCATCTCGGACCCGGTGGCGCCGACGCAGCTGGTCGCCCGCTGCGCCGAGATTGCCCGGCTGGCCGCCGAGCTGGACGCCGCCACCGATGGCGAGGCCGCCGAGGCGCTCGCCTGGGCCGAGCTGCTGGAACGCGACGCCACCGACGCCATGGCCCCGATCGCCGAGGGGCGCGACGCGGTCGAGGCATTCGCCCTGCGCACCCGGCTGCTGGCCGAGCGCGCCCGGATGCTGGCATTCGAGATGGATTTCGGCCTGTTCATCCACCCCGACAAGATGCTGCTGTCGATCGGCTACCGGCCGCTGGACGACCAGCTGGACGACAGCTCCTATGACCTGCTGGCGTCCGAGGCGCGGCTGACCAGCTTCCTGGCCATCGCCAAGGGCGACATCCGCAAGGAACACTGGACGCGGCTGGGCCGCCCCTTCGCCACGCTGGGCCACCAGAGCCTGCTGCTGTCCTGGTCGGGCTGCATGTTCGAATATCTGATGCCGCCCCTGCTGCTGAAGGAACGGCAGGGCGGGATCCTGAACCACTCCAACCAGATGGCGGTCCAGGCGCAGATCGAATGGGGAAAGTCACACGGGTTGCCCTGGGGCATCTCGGAAAGCGCCTTCAACGCCCGCGACCACCACATGAACTATCAGTACTACGCCTTCGGCGTGCCCACGCTGGCGCTGAAGCGGGCGTTCGGCGAAAACGTGGTCGCGCCCTATGCGACCATCCTTGCCGCGCAGATCCGCCCGGAAGAGGCGGTGCGCAACCTGTCCGCGCTGCGCGAACTGGGGGCCGAGGGGCCGTTCGGCTTTTTCGACGCGGTGGATTTCTCGCCCGCCCGGCTGCGCGAGGGCGACAGCCACGCGGTGGTGCGCAACGTCATGGCCCACCACCACGGCATGTCGATCCTGGCCATCGCCAACACGGTGATGGACGGCATCCACCGCGAACGCTTCCACGCCGACCCGGTGGTGCGGGCGTCGGAACTGCTGTTGCAGGAAAAATCCCCCCGCGACATCACCCCGGTCACCCGCGCGCCCTCGACCCGGGTGGCCGGGCGCGGCGCCACCCTGGGCACCGGGGACTCGCTGACCGTGGTGGACGAGCCCGGCCGCGCCGGGCGCGAGGTGGCGCTGATCTCGAACGGCGATTTCTCGACGCTGCTGTCCTCGACCGGGGCGGGGCGGTCGATGCTGGGCGGCATCGCGCTGAACCGCTGGACCCCCGACCCCGCGCAGGACGACGGCGGCATCTTCGTCTTTCTGCGCGACGTGCAGTCGGGCGAGTGGTGGTCGGCCACCCATTCCCCGCATTCCGGCCCGGACGAACGCGCCAGCGCAGTGTTTTCCGACCACAAGGCCGAGTTCTTCAAGACCGCCAACGCCATCGAGACGCGGCTCGAGGTCATCGCCGCCACCGAAAGCCACGCCGACGGGCGGCGGCTGACGCTGCGCAACCGCTCGGGGTCGGACAAGACCATCGAGATCACCTCCTACGGCGAAATCGTGCTGGACGACCCCGCCTCGGACCGCGCCCACCCGGCGTTTTCCAAGATGTTCGTGCAGACCGAGATCCGCGGCGGCGGCACCATGATCGCGGCCGAGCGCCGCCCCCGCGACCCGCACGGGCGGCCGCTGTATCTGGCGCATCTGATCGCCTGCCCCGACGGCGCCATCACCCCCGGGGCCGAGGCGGAAACCGACCGCCGCGCCTTTGTCGGGCGCGGCCGCTCGATCCGCAACCCGGCGGCCTTTGACCGCGGCGCCTCGTTGGGGGGCAACCAGGGGCACACGCTGGACCCGATCTTCGCCATCCGCCGCCGGATGCGGATCCCGGCGGGCAAGACCGTCTCGGTGATCTTCTGGACGCTGATCGCCGACAGCGCCGCCGAACGCGACCGGCTGGCCGCCCATTACGCCCGCCACGCCGTCTTTGAACACGAGCTGCGGCTAGCCTGGACCTGGTCGCAGGTGCAGCTGCGCCACCTGCACACCTCGTTGGAAGAGGTGCGGCTGTTCCGCGCCTATGCCGCGCTGCTGGTCTGGCCCGACCTGTCGATGGCGGCAACCCCCAAGCGGCGCACCGAGCTGGGCCCGCAAAGCGACCTGTGGCCGATGGGGATTTCCGGCGACGATCCCATCCTGCTGCTGCGCATCGACAACGAGGCTGACCTGCCGATCCTGCGCGAGGCGCTGCGGATGCACGAATTCCTGCGCCTGCGCGGCGTGCGCCACGACGTGGTGATCCTGAACGAGCGCGCCTCGAGCTATGTGCAGGACCTGCAGCACGCGATCCGCTCGCTGGTGGACATGGCGTTGCAGGCGGCGGGGCCGGGGGTGCCGCGCCATGTCCACGCGGTGCGCCGCGACCAGATTTCCAAGGCTTGTTTCGACACGCTGGTATCGGCGGCGCGGATCGTGCTGCACACGCGCAACGGCCGGCTGGTCGACCAGATCGAGCGGCTGCGCGAGCCGCCGGTCCCCGCACCCCTGCCCCGCCGCCGCGACCGCCCGCGCCGGACCGCACTGCCGGTGGTGGCCCCGGCCGAGCCCTCGCGCTCTCCGCTGCAGTTCTGGAACGGCTACGGCGGGTTTTCCCCGGACGGGCGCGAATACGTGCTGCGCATCGACCGCGACCGCCAGACCCCGCATCCCTGGATCAACGTGGTCGCGCGTGAAGATTTCGGCTTCCACGTCTCGGCCGAGGGCGCGCCCTACAGCTGGGCGGTGAACTCGCGCGACTACCAGATCACGCCCTGGTCGAACGACCCGGTGGAAAACCGCCCCGGCGAGGCGATCCTGATCCACGACCCCGAAACCGGGCTGGTGGCCTCGCCCTTCCTGGGCCTGTCCGAGGACCCGCGCGCGGTGCACGAGATCGCGCACGGGCTGGGCTATTCGCGTTTCAGCGCCGATTACGGCTGGCTGACCATCGAGGCCACCATGACCCTGGCCGAAACCGGCCCGGCGCGGCTGACGCGGCTGCGGCTGCGCAACCGCAGCGGCCGGGCGCTGTCGCTGCAGCTGATCGCCTATGCCGAGCTGGTGCTGGGCACCGACCGCAGCCGCACCGCCGACAAGATCCAGACCCGCTTCGACCCCGGGCTGAACGCGGCCTTGGCGGTGAACCCGTTCTCGATCGAGCACGGCGGGCGCATCGCCGCCCTGGCCTGCGACCGCCCCGTCGCCGCCCATTGCGGCGACCGGCTGGCCTTTCTCGGCCGGTTCGGCGAGCTGTCGCACCCCGCCGCCCTGCGCCTCTGGCCCGCGGTCGAGGCCGCCGGCGACCCCTGCCTGGCGCTGCGCTGCGACCTGACCCTGCAACCCGGCGAAGAGCTCGAGACCACGCTGGTGCTGGCCAGCGCCCCGCAGGACGACCTGCCCGCCGTGCTGGGCGCCGCGCTGGCGGACGGCGCCGCCGAGCGCGCGCTGGCCGCGGCACGCGCGGATTGGGACGAGACCCTGGGCTGCCTGCAGGTGGACACCCCGGACAAGGCCCTGAATCTGATGGTGAATCACTGGCTTCCCTATCAGGCGATCGCCTGCCGGATCCGGGCGCGCACGGCGTTCTATCAGGCCTCGGGCGCCTATGGGTTCCGCGACCAGCTGCAGGACACCAGCGCGCTGATCCTGCAGGACCCGGCGCTATGCCGCCGCCAGATCCTCAACGCCGCCGCCCGCCAGTTCGTGGAAGGCGACGTGCAGCACTGGTGGCTGCCCCGGACCGGGGCCGGGGTGCGCACGATGATCTCGGACGATGTGATCTGGCTGGGCCACATCACCGCCCGCTATGTGACGGCGACGGGGGACGCCGCGGTGCTGGACGAGATGGTGCCCTTCATCACCGGACCGCAGCTCGACCCCGGCGAACACGACCGCTATTTCCAGCCCGAGCCGGCGGGGGCCGAGGCGGCGCTTTACGACCATTGCGCGCTGGCGCTGGACCTGGCGGTGCAGCGCACCGGCCCGCATGGGCTGCCGCTGATCCTGGGCGGCGACTGGAACGACGGGATGAACCGCGTGGGCGAACAGGGGCGCGGCGAAAGCATCTGGCTGGGCTGGTTCCTGTGCGACACCATCGCCAGTTTTGCGCCTCTGGCCCGCGCCCGCGGCGACCACGCCCGCGCCGACGCGTGGGAGGCTCATGCCGCCAGCGTCGCGCAGGCGCTGGACGAATCCGGCTGGGATGGCGCCTGGTACCGGCGCGGCTATTTCGACGACGGCACCCCGCTCGGCTCGGCCGGGAACGCCGAATGCCGCATCGACAGCATCGCGCAAAGCTGGGCGATGATTTCCGGCGCCGGCCGCCCGGACCGGGCACAGGACGCTGTGTCCGAGGCGCTGGCGCAGCTGTTCGACCGCGACGGGCAGCTGCTGCGGCTGTTCACCCCGCCCTTCCAGAACACCGATGCCGAGCCGGGCTATATCAAATCCTACCCGCCGGGGGTGCGCGAAAACGGCGGCCAGTACACCCATGCCGCGGCCTGGATGGTCTATGCGCTGGCCCGGGGCGGCGACGGCACCCGCGCCCACCGGCTGCTGCGGGCGCTGAACCCGATCAACCACGCACTCGATGCGCGCTCGGCCGAGATCTACCGGGTCGAGCCCTATGTGGTCGCCGCCGATGTCTATGCCGCCCGCGACAAGATGGGCCGCGGCGGCTGGACCTGGTACACCGGCTCCGCCGGCTGGATGTACCGCGCCACGGTCGAGGGCCTGCTGGGCCTGCGCCGCCGCCCCGGCGGCATCGAGATCGACCCCAGCCTGCCCGAAGCCTGGCCCGGCTTCACCGCCACGCTGATGCTGGACGGAACCAGGCACGAGATCCGGGTCACCCGATCGGGCGCGGGCGTGGAGATCACTCTGGACGGGCAGGGGGTCGAACGGGGATTCGTTGCGCTGAACGGGGGCGGAGCGGGCTGAACTGGGGCGGCGGTTCGGGAGTTGGCGATGGACCGAGTTTTCCAGTTGATTGCGACTGACCGGCCCGTCCCGCGCTGCCCGCCGGACTGTCCAGGGCAGGTAGGGCTGTTCTGATGGTAAGGATAAACCGCCTTTCCATTGCCAACCTCAACGGACCGGCTGCTCTCACCTGCCCGCCGGACCGGCCTGAACCAGGCGGAATTTTGAAGTTCGAGGATGGACCGCCTCTTTTCCAGTTGATCGGATTACCCTTTTTCGCTCTGCCCGCTGGACCATGCAGGGTCAAACGGCGGCCCGAAAGTTCGAAGATGAACCGACGTCTCCAGCTGATCGCGACGGATTGGCCTATCTCGCTGCCCCGCCGGACTATGCAGGCTGGTAGGCCGTCCCGAGGGCAAGGATAAGCTGTCCCTGCATTGTCGACCTCAACGGACCGACTCCCTCGTCCAACCCCCGCCGTATCGCGCTGCACCCGCGCCGCTGCCGCCCGGGATAGGGTTTACACAAGCTGACCAGTTCTAAGGGCGTGTGTTAGGTGCATTCATGCTTCCCAAAAGCCGCTCCCTGTTTCGAGACTCCAGAGCGCAAGTTCCCCCTCTGCTGTATCCGTTTGCGCTCGAGCTCTTGGCCAGCCGGGCAGCCAATTGAGAGGATGTACCACGACACTTCTCTCGCGCTATCGACTGCTGCGCTTCACAATGGCCGGCCGGACGGAAGAGGGCTGCCCAAGGTCAGGTCGAGGTCGAGGTCGACGAAAGTTA
The DNA here is from genome assembly GCF_047716885.1 of Paracoccus sp. SJTW-4. Lineage (NCBI taxonomy): Bacteria > Pseudomonadati > Pseudomonadota > Alphaproteobacteria > Rhodobacterales > Paracoccaceae > Paracoccus > Paracoccus sp. SJTW-4. Next base: position 1,876,997 of record NZ_CP136681.1, read on the forward strand.
CCGGGACTCCGAGCGCATCCGTAGCGACAACAACGCTGCAACCGATTTCTCTCCAGCCGCAAATCGAGGGCTTCCGGGGCCACCCCGGTCATGCGAGAACCATCTGCCTTACGTCCGAGCGGCGGAGGCCGACCTTCCGCGGCATAGTAGAGATGAAAGATGAACGTATCCGTCTTACCGCTCCAGCCCGGGCCAAGGCCGTCCACTCTGTTACACGATCCGCCGTGTTTTCTCTATTCCCGACACCTCACGCGCTACCTCTGTGATGCCCACCGTTCAGTCAGTTCACGATGAACTCGGCATGCAGGGCACCGGCCGCATGGACGGCCTTGAGGATGTCGATCAGTTCGCGCGGGCGCACGCCCAAGGCGTTCAACCCTTCGACCACGTCGGATAGGGACGATTCTCCGCTGACCTCGGCGAAGCCGATTCCGGGTTCCTGCGTGATCTCGACATCGCTGCGCGGCACCACCACGGTCTCTCCGGGCGCAAAGGGGTTGGGCTGCGACACCACCGGCGTTTCACGGACCCGCATGGTCAGGTTCCCCTGCGACACCGCAACCCGAGAGATCCGCACATCCTCGCCCATGACGATGGTGCCCGAGCGGTGGTCGACCACGACCCGGGCGCGGCTTTCCGGCTCGACCAGGATGTTCTCGATCCGCCCCACCAGCCGTGCCGGGTTGACCGCCCCCAGCCGTCCGGAATCGATCAGGATGGTGGTGGCGTCCAGCAGCGTCGCGATTCCGGTGCCGAAATCGTCGTTGATGGCCTTTTCGATCCGCGCCGCCGTGGTGAAATCGGCCGAACGCAGCGCCAGGCGAAAGCTCGACATCCGGCTGAAGTCGAAATCGACCTCGCGCTCGACTCGTGCGCCCGAGGGGATGTGGCCCGAGGTCGGCACCCCCTGCACCACCGACGCCGCCTCGCCCTGTGCCGAGGCGCCGCCGGCGATGATCGAACCCTGCGCGACGGCATAGATTTCCCCGTCGGCCGCGCTCAGCGGCGTCATCACCAGCGTGCCGCCCAGCAGGCTTTTGGCATCGCCGATCGCGGCCACGGTCACGTCGATCTGGCCCCCCGCCCGCGCAAAGGGCGGCAAGGTCCCGGTCACCATTACCGCCGCAACGTTCTTGGGGCGGAAACTTTCCCCGGTGACGTTCACCCCCAGCCGTTCGAGCAATCCGCCCAGCATTTCCTCGGTGTAAGGAGCGTTGCGCAGGCTGTCGCCAGTGCCGTTCAGCCCGACCACAATCCCGTAGCCGAGCAGGTCGTTGCCGCGCACACCGTCCACCGTCGCCAGATCCTTGATCCGCACCGGCGCCGCCCATGCAAGCGCGGGCGCCAGAATCAGCACCGCCAGAAGCCCGAGCACCGCCCTCATCGCAGATAATCCGTCAGCGACAGCCGCGACAGCCGCGCGGTCAGCGCATAGAGATTCTGCAAACTGGTTTCGGTCTGGGTCAGGGCGCTGGCCGTTTCATAGGGGTCGGCCTCGACGATCCGGGTCCGCGCGATAGACATCGCCGTGGTCTCCGCCGCATTGCGCGCGGCGTCGCGGGCGATCGCTTCCTCCTGCATCCCGACCTCGGCCCGCCGCATGGTCAGGGCGCGCACCCCCGCCAGGGTGGTGGTGCCGGCCTGCGCGACCAGCGCCGCCTTGTCCTCTCGCGCGAGGGCGACGGCGGGATCGTCGGCCAGCGCGCCCAGCACAAGTCCCTTGAGGATATCGCGGAACGACGGATCCAGCCCGGTCAGCGTCTGCGTCACCGCGGCCTGAGAGGAACTGGCCACCATCCGCGTGTCCGTATTGCCGCCGAACCAGGTGTCGGCGAACCCGCCCAGACCGGGTGCCGCGCCGAACCAGCCCGAAATGGCGGCGGCGATCGCGGCCGGGTCGGTCAGCCCGGCAACCTGCGCCCGCGCATCCGCCAGGATTCCGGCGGCGTCGCCCATCGGCCGCGTTTCCACGGCGCTGCCGGACAGCAGGAAGCGGCCGCCGATCTCGACATTCATCAGGCCGACGACCGCATTCAGATCGTCGCGAGCCTGCCGGGAACGGATGGAAATGCTGGTCTCGTCGGTGGCAGAGACGCCCGAGGACATGCCGTTGCCGATCTCGGACCCGATCTTGCCGATGGTTTCCAGCGCCGCCTGCAGCCCGGCCAGCTCGGCCTGCGCGGCAGCGGCGGTTTCGCGATAGGCGGCCAGCGTGGTCAGCCGCGCCTCGACCTGCGCGAGATGGCCGAAATTGCCGCCGACCGCTTGCGCCATGTCGGATTTGACGCCGCTGGCCGATTCCTGCGTCAGCACCAGCAGGCGCGACTTCAACTGCGCATTGGCCTGTCGAAGCAACGCCGCACGCGACAGATCGCCGATCGAAACACTGTTGGTCATGTCAGCCTCAATATCGTCTGGATCATCTCGTCCACCGCCTGGAGAACCCGGGCGTTGGAGGCGTAGGCGCGTTCGAGCGCGAGCAGCGTCTCCATCTCCTTGTCGCTGTCGACGCCGTCCTGCTGCAGCAGCGAGGCGTAGGTCGAGGACTGCACCGCGGCCGCGCCGAGGACGCGTTCGGCGTCGATCCGACCCGAAGCGGCGAGCGAGGTCAGCTCGGAGGCCAGCACCGCAGCGGTGCGCGGGCGCGCGCTCAGCCCCGGCAGGGTGCCGGCGCGGGACGCGCCCAGCGCATCCTTCATCGCCACCAGCAGCCCCGAGGCGCCCGCCGGGCCCGGCGCGGTTGCCCCCAGCCCGTCGCGCAGCCGCCAGATGTCCCCGCCCACCGCCGGATCAAGCGCGGGGTTGAGGGTCAGGCGCTGCGCGAGGCCCGGGGCGGGCGGCGGCAGCACAAGCGCGCCGGCGTCGGTGTACAGCCCCGGATCGCTGGCCCCGAGGGTCGGGTCCACGGCACTGTCGGCGAAGCGGTCGTGCAGGTCGAGCGCCGCCGCATCCAGCCGCGCCTGCGCCAGCGGCGCGTCCACATCGCGGATCTGGAAATTGGCGGCCAGCCGGCCGCCAGCATAGCGGCCCATCTGCGCGGCCGGGATTTCCTGGCCATTAAGGGACAGCAGCCCCAGTGCCGAGGCGCCGACCGCCATCCCTGCCGTGACCGGCCCGGCGGCGGTGAAGCCGAAGCGGGCGGGCTCGGTCCCATCCAGCAGCACGCCGCCGTTCGCGGTGAACAGCGCCACGCGCCCGTTTTCGCGGGGCAGTTCCTTCAACGGCACGATCTCGGCCAGCTGGTCGATCAGCCGCTGGCGTTCGTCCTGCAGGGCATTCGCGTCGCCGCCGGCGGTCGTCTGCATGGCGATCTGCCGGTTCAGTTCGGCCACCTGCTCGAGCCCGGAATTGAGCGTCGCCACATCCTGCGCGATGGCCTGGTCGGCGGTGGTGCGGGCCTGCTGGATGCTGTTGCCGATCGACTGATAGGCGCCGGCCAGCGCGCTGGCGGCGGACAGGGCCCGCGCCAGCCCGGATTCGTTCTCGGGGCGCGCCGAGGCCGAGACCAGCGCCGCCTCGAACTCGGAAAGCAGCGTGGTCAGGGCGCCGGGCTGGCCGGGCACGCCCAGCGCATCGGCCATGGATTTGTGGAAATCGGCCAGGGTGCCGGCGCGGGCCGCATCGGCCGAGGCCAGCCGCCCCTGCGCCAGGACCGAGTTGCGCACAACCCTTGCCACGCCGTCGACCTGCACCCCGCCGCCGCCGGCGAGATAGGAGCGCGCCGATTGCTGCAGCTCGCGGCGCGCATAGCCGGGGGTCAGGGCGTTGGCGAGATTCGAGGCGACGACCTCGGTCCCGCGCGAGGCGGCGACGATCCCCGAGACCGCGTTCGAGATGGCATTGGAAAGGCTCATGTCCGGCGTGTCCGCGGCCGCGCCGCGGCCCTCCTCAGCGCTTGATGTTGGTGGTTTCCTGAAGCATCTCGTCCACGGTCTGGATGACCTTGGCGTTCGACGAATAGGCGCGTTGGGTCTGGATCAGGTCCGTCAGCTCCTGCGCGACATCGGTGGTCGAGTTCTCGCGGGCATAGCCGACCACGGCGCCCGTCGGCCCGTCGCCCGCGTCCCACAGGTAGAACGACCCCGATTCCGCCGAGACCTGATAGGTCTGGCTGTCCCGGGCGATCAGCCCGTTCAGGTTGGGCACGTCCACCAGCGGGATCTGGGCGATGGTGCGGGTAAAGCCGGTATCATAGGTCACCCGCAGCATCCCGTGTTCGTCGATCTCGACCGTCGAGAAATTGCCCACGGGCGAGCCGTTCCGGGCGATGTTGGTCGGGGCGAAGCCGGACTCGAGCTGGGTCAGCCCGTTGGGGTCGCCCAGCCGGCCGATGGTGACGGCGATGGGGCCGCCCTGCACGGCCAGCGTCAATTCCCCGGTGGCGGCGTCGTAGGCCCCGCCCGACAGCACCGTCACCGATCGCAGCGTGCCGCCGAAGGTCTGGCCGTCGTCGAACACCAGCTCGTAGCTGCCGACCAGGTTCGAGGCCGGGTCCATGGCGGAATCGCGGATCTCCATCCGCCAGCTGTTGCTGGGCAGCGCCCCGGTCGAAGGCACAGGGGTGAAGGTGACCTGAAGGCTTTCCGGCGCCCCGAGATTGCCGAAATACTCGACCGCCGTCACCTCGGGCAGTCCGGCCGCGCCGGGCCGCGTCGCGCCGGCGGGCAGGTTGATGCCCAGCTGGATCCGCGTCGTCGGGTCGCCCGAGGTCTGGTGATGGCTGAGCACCACCGGCTGCAGCCCGGCCACGCTGTCGCGGGCGTTCAGCGGGATGGTCCCGTCGGCCAGCGCCGGCCAGCCCAGCAGCACCAAGCCCGATTCGGTCTTGAGCACCCCGTTGTCGTCCGGGCGGAAGGACCCGGTCGGGGTCATCATCATCGGCTGGCTGCCCAGCCCCCCGCCCAGCCCGCCGTCCAGATAGACGGAGGGGATCACCGGCAGCATCCCCCGCCCCGAGACCGCGATGTCCAGCGAATGGGACGAGGACACCAGCCCGCCCTTTTGGTCCACCAGCCTTGTGGTCACGGTCCTGACCCCGCCCGAGGCATAGACCCCGGTTCCCCGCGCCTGGTTGATCACCATGCTTTCGAAATCGGTGTTCAGCCGCTTGTAGCCATAGGTCCCCGAGTTCGCGATATTGTCCGAAATGCTTGCCAGCCGCGCAGCGTTGGCGGCAAGGCCGGACACGCCGGCATGAAGGGACGAGGAAATCGTCATTCGGGTCACCCTGGTTGAATCACATTGACTGGAAGATGCGCGCCAGAGCTTAATTTCCCGCTAACGGCGCTGCCCTGTCCTGCATTATCTAAGTAAAATCACCTCGACCCGGTTATTCCCCGGGTCCATCGCATTGGAATTGCGAGGTTTCTTGTCGCCGAAAGCGGTCACGCGCTGGATGCGGCGGTCGTCCAGCCGCCCATCGACCAGCAGGCGGCGGACGGCGTGGGCGCGCTGGTCCGACAGCGGCCAGGTCGGGTTTTCCACCAGCATTTCCGGGAAACCCCGGACATGCCCGGCAATGGCCAGCTGGTTCTTCGTGCGCCCCAGCACGGTGGCGAGAATCGCGGTCAGTTCGCGCAGCGCTGGCGTGGGCTCGGCCGATTCGCCATGAAACAGCGCCTCGTCCACGATGTCGCCCAGCTCGATCACCAGCCCCTCGTCGGTGATGCGGGTGACGACGTGGCGCAGCAGGTTCACCCGCTGCATCGATTCGGCGCCGGTGCCGGTCAGGGCATTCTGGATCGCCTGCTCGATCTCGCGCATCTGCCGGTCGGCCGAGGGGGTGTAGACCGCAGCCTGATCCGCGGGGGGATCGTCCGATTCGCCGCCGTCCATGCCCATCGCGGCCGAGGCGGGGGCATGGACGATGGTCGGGTCGAAATACTCCGCCAGCCCCTGGCGCTGCTTTTCCGTGGTCGCGTTCAGCAGCCACATCAGCAGGAAAAACGCCATCATCGCGGTCACGAAATCCGCGTAGGCGACCTTCCACGCGCCGCCGTGGTGCGATTCCTCGGCCACCGCAGCGCAGCGCCGGATGATGATCGGCAGAGCATTTCGTTTCGACGCCATCTGCGCACCCCCGGATTACCCAAGGGCCAGCCATAGCAGACGCGGTGTTGCCGGCAGGTTAACCGTTCAAATGCCGCGCATTTCCTCGCGCATCATCACCGCGGCCTTTTCCGCGATCATGATGGTGGGGGCGTTGGTGTTGCCGGATGTGATCACAGGCATGACCGAGGCATCGACCACGCGCAGCCCCTGCACCCCGCGCACCCGCAGCCGCGGGTCCACGATGGCGCCGTCGTCGGCCCCCATCCGCGCCGTGCCCACCGGGTGGAAGATGGTCGAGCCCACCAGCCCGGCGGCGTCGGCCAGTTCCTCGTCGCTCTGGAACGAGGGGCCGGGCTTCATTTCCTCGGGGCGATAGCGGGACATCGGCTCGGCCGCCATGATCCGGCGGGTCAGGCGGATCGCGCGCGCCGCGGTCAGGCGGTCGCCGGGGGTGGACAGGTAGTTCGGCGCGATCTCGGGCGCGCGCATGGGGTCGGCCGAGGTGATCCGCACATGGCCGCGGCTTTCCGGGCGCAGGTGGCAGACGCTGGCGGTGATCGCGGGGAAATCATGCAGCGGCTGCCCGAACGCCTCGAGGCTCAGCGGCTGGACGTGCCATTCCAGGTCCGGCGTCGCCACATCGGGGCTTGACCGCGCGAACGCCCCCAACTGGCTGGGCGCCATGCTCATCGGGCCGGTGCGGCGCAGCAGATATTCGGCGCCGATCATCCCCCGCCCCCACCAGCGCCGGGCCATCTGGTTCAGCGTCCGCGCGCCCGAGACCTTCCAGGCGCAGCGCAATTGCAGGTGGTCCTGCAGGTTCTCGCCCACCGGGGCGTCGCGGCGCACCGCGATGCCCATCTCCTGCAACAGCGCCCCCGGGCCGATGCCGGAGAGTTGCAGGATCTGCGGGGTGTTGATGGCGCCGGCCGACAGCACCACCTGACCCGCGCGCACCACCTCGACCGCACCGTCGGCGAACAGTTCCAGCCCGACGGCGCGGTCGCCCTCGAACAGGACGCGGCGGACGTGGCGGCCGGTCAGCACGGTCAGGTTCGGCCGCTTCATCGCCGGGCGCAGAAAGGCGCGGGCGGCCGAGACCCGCCAGCCGTTCCGCTGGCTGACCTTGAAATAGCCCACGCCCTCGTTGTCGCCGGTGTTGAAATCGTCGCTGGCGGGGATCCCCACTGCCTGCGCCGCCCGCGCCCAGTCGTCGAGGATGTCCCAGCGCAGCCGCTGCCGCTCGATCCGCCAGGGGCCGCCAGCGCCGTGATGTTCCGAGGCACCGTCGAAATAATCCTCGGACTTCAGGAACAGCGGCTGCACGTCGTCCCAGCCCCAGCCGGTGCAGCCCAGCTGCCGCCAGTGGTCGTAATCGGCGGCCTGCCCGCGCAGATACAGCATCCCGTTGATGGAGCTGCACCCGCCCAGCACCTTGCCGCGCGGATACAGCAGCTGCCGCCCGTGCAGCCCGGGGTCGGGCGCGGTCTTGTACATCCAGTCGGTGCGCGGGTTGCCGATGCAATAAAGATAGCCGATCGGCACGTGAATCCACGGATAGCGGTCGCTTTCCCCGGCCTCGATCAGCAGGACGCGCAGGCGCGGGTCCTCGGACAGCCGCGCGGCCAGCACGCAACCGGCGCTGCCCGCCCCCGCAATGACCACATCGTGCATTCGGTCCGTTCCCCCTGCCTCGTCCCATCGCCGCAAGGCTAGCAAAGGCCGCGCCGGACGCAACGGAAGGATCGCCGCAGCCGGACCGGAGCGCTTGCTTGCGCGGTGCCCGGATCGGGCTAGAGTGTTTCCCATGATCGAGGCAGGACAGTTCGACCTGGAAACCGGCGCGGGGCTGATGGCCTGTCCGCGCTGCGACGCGCTGCATGTCGAGGACGAGCTGGCCGAGGGCGAGACCGCGCGCTGCATCCGCTGCGGCAAGGTGCTGGGGCGGCCGCGGGCGGGCGCCTTCACCCAGATCGTGGCGCTGTCGGTCACCTCGCTGGTGCTGATGGTGGCGGCGATCTTTTTCCCGTTCCTGGAAATCTCGCGCATGGGGTTCGGCAACGCCACCTCGCTGTTCGGGGTGGCGCTGGCGTTTTCCCATGGCTGGCTGATGCCGCTGACGGTGGCGATGCTGGGGTTCATCGTCGGGCTGCCGGCGCTGCGGGCCTTGCTGCTGGTCTATGTGCTGTGGCCGATGCGCGGCGACGGCCCGCCCGCGCGCCACGCGGGCGAGGCGTTCCGCCTGTCAGAGTTGCTGCGGCCGTGGTCGATGGCCGAGATCTTCGTGATCGGCACCTCGGTTGCGCTGGTCAAGGTGGCGGGGCTGGCGACCGTCAGCCTGGGGCCGGCGTTCTGGGCGTTCTGCGGGCTGATCGTGGTCGGCGCCGCCAGCAACGTGTTCACCTGCTCGACGACGATCTGGGACACGCTCGAGGACCGCGGCGCCTTCACCGACGGACGCGAGGTGGTCGCCGACCCGCAGGCCGTGGCGCAAACCCGCCACCGCCCCGCCCCGGACGGGCGCGCCGGATGAGCGCCCCCAAGCCGGACGAGCCCCCGGTCCTGACCGCCCACCGCGCCGGGCTGGTCGGCTGCCGCGGCTGCGGGCGGGTCTGGCCCGCGGGGACCGAGTTCTGCGGCCGCTGCGGGGCGCATGTCTACCAGCCCGACCGCCATAGCCTGCAGGCGGTCTGGGCGTGGTGGCTGGCGGGGCTGATCTTCTACATCCCGGCCAACCTGCTGCCGATGCTCAAGACTCAGACCTTGGGCGGGCTGGCCGGCAACAGCGAGGCCACCATCTTCGGCGGGGTGATCGAGCTGTTGCATTACGGCAACTATGGGGTGGCGGCGATCATCTTCATCGCCTCGATCATCGTGCCGATCGGCAAGTTCCTGGTCATCGCCTGGCTGGCCACCGTCGCCGGGCGCCCCGCCAGCGTCGAGGCCGCGCACACGCGGCTGCGCGCGCTCGAGGCGGTCGAATACATCGGCCGCTGGTCGATGATCGACGTGTTCGTGGTGGCGATCCTGTCGGCGCTGGTGCAGCTGGGCTTCGTCGCAACCATCCACCCCGGCCCGGCGGCGGCCAGTTTCGCGCTGTCGGTTGCCTTCACGATGCTTTCGGCACAAAGTTTCGATCCGCGGCTGATCTGGCGCGGACTGCCGCTTCGGACCCGCAGGGACAGGACCGCCGAATGACCGACATCCCCCCGGGGACCACGCCCCCGCAGCAGACCCCACCCAAGGGCCCGCCGCCGCCGCTGCGCCCGGCGCATCCGGTCCGGCGCACCGCGGCGCGGGCGGCGCGGGCCAGCGTCTCGGTCATCTGGGCGGTGCCGATCATCGCGCTGCTGGTCACGCTGGCGCTGGCCTGGAACGCCTATGCCGGGCGCGGCACGCTGGTCTCCGTCGCCTTCAAGGACGCCACCGGCATCACCCCCGGCGAAACCCTGCTGAAGTTCCGCGAGATCACCGTCGGCCAGGTCGAGGCCGTGCGCTTCACCCACGATCTGGAACAGGTGATCGTGGACATGCGGGTGGACAAGGACATCGCCCAGTTCATCGACGACGACGCCGAGTTCTGGATCGTGCGCCCGCAGGTTTCCACGCAGGGGATCTCGCGGCTGGACACGGTGCTGACCGGCGCCTTCATCGAGGGCTGGTGGGACAGCGAGATCGGCACCACCGCGCTTGAGGTTCACAGCGGGCTGGAACGCGCGCCGCTGACGCGCAGCAACGAACGCGGCACCTGGGTGCGGCTGGCCGCCACCGACGCCACCGGGATGAGCGAGGGCGCCCCGATCCTCTATCACGGGCTGGCGGTGGGACGGATGCAGAACCTGCGCCTGTCCGAGGCCGATGAGACCGTGATCGCCGATGTGTTCATCGAGGCCCCGCACGACCGCCGGCTCACCACCACCACCGTGTTCTGGGACGTGTCGGGGTTCAACATCTCGCTGGGGACGCAGGGGCTGGCGCTGAACGTCGGCTCGCTGGCCTCGGTGCTGCAAGGGGGGGCCGAGTTCGCCACCCTGTCCTCGGGCGGGCGGCCGGTCACGGCGGGGCATGTGTTCCACCTGCAGCCCGACCGCGAGACCGCGCAGAACAGCCTGTTTGCCACCTCGCCCGAGGACGAGCTGCGCCTGACCATGCTGGTCCCCGAGGCGGTGCGCGGCCTGCCGGTCGGCGCCGACGTGCAGTTCCAGGGGCTGAGCGTGGGCCGCATCACCAACCTGTCGGTGCGCGTCTCGCCCGACGACGGCGACGTGTTCCAGGACATCACCCTGGCGGTGTCGCCCCAGCGCATGGGCCTGCCCCAGGACGCCGGCCCCGCCGAGGCGCTGGAGTTCCTGTCCCAGCTGGTCGCCGAACAGGGGCTGCGGGCGCGGGTCGCGGGCGCCGGGCTGCTGGGCACCTCGCTGATGGTCGAGCTGGTCGAGCTGCCCGAGGCGCCGCCCGCGCAGATGCAGCCCGATGCCGAGCCCTTCCCCGTCATCCCCACCGCGCCGCCGGACCTGTCCGACATCTCGACCACCGCGCAGGGGCTGATGACGCGGATTGGCAAGCTCAAGCTGGAAGAGCTGCTGAAATCGGCGACCGAGATGATGGACAGCGTCACCGCCATCGCCTCGTCGCAGGACACCCGCGCCATCCCGGAATCGGTGCGCAAGGCCAGCGACGAGATCGGCGCCGCGGCCGCCGACATCAGCGCGATCTCCGCCGAGCTGCGCGACAGCGGGCTGGCGGGGCGGATCGGGCAGGCGCTCGACGATACCTCGGCCGCCGCCAAGGCGGTGACCGAGGCCGCCGCCGACGTGCCCTCGATGGTCGAGCAGATCGAGGCTGCCGCCGTCGCGGTCGAGGAGTTCGACTTTTCGGGCATCAGCGACTCTGCCAAGGCGGTGGTGGACGACCTGCGCGCCATGCTGGGCAGCGAGGACGCCGAGCAGCTGCCGCGCAACCTGTCGGACACGCTGCAGGCGGCCTCGGCGCTGCTGAACGATCTGCGCGAGGGCGGCGCGTCGGGCAACCTGAACGCGGCGCTGCAATCGGCGCGGCGCGCGGCCGACCAGGTGGCGCAGGCCGCCAACACCCTGCCCGCGCTGTCGCTGCGCTTCCAGCAGCTGGCGATGCGGGGGGAAACCGTGATCGCCAGCTACGGCGAACGCGGCGCCTTCAACACGGAAACCATCAACACCATGCGCAGCCTGCGCCGCGCCGCCGAGGCGTTCGGCAGCCTTGCCACCACCATCGAGCGCAACCCCCGCGCCTTTATCCTGGGACGTTAGACCATGCGGGCTTTCCTGTTCTTCCCTGCCGTGGCGCTGGTTCTGGCGGGCTGTTCCAACCCCGAGGCGACGGGCCGCTATCTGATCGACCCGCCGACGCCGCCCATACGGGTGGCCAACAACCTGGGCACCGCCGAGCTGCGCGACGTGTCGCTACCGGAATACGCGGCCTCGGGCGAGGTGGCGTGGCAGACCGCGGACGGGGCGGTGCGCTCGAACACGAAAACCCTGTGGGCCGACAAGCCGGAACGCGGCTTCACCCTGGCGCTGGCGCGGGCGATTTCCGACATGAGCGGGGCGACGGTGATCGCCGAGCCTTGGCCCCTGGCCGAGCCGCCGCGGCGCCGGATCGAGGTGCGGGTGGAACAGGCGCTGGCCGGGATGGACGGCGTCTATCGGCTGGGCGGGCGCTATTACGTCGCGCAGGACAGCGCCGGCGGCGCCAACCACGCCCGCAGCTTCGCCATCGCGGTGCCGATCCCGCAGGCCGCCCCCGCCAGCGGCAGGCGCAAGCCCCCGGCCCCGCCCGCCGCCATCGCCGCCGCGCAGAATGCCGCCATCGCGCAGCTGGCCGCACAGATCGCGACGCTGGGCGGTCCCGGCGCGGTGATCCGCACCAGCACCCCCGCCCCCGAGCCGCTGTTCACCATGGAGCCGCTGCCGCCGCTGGAACCGCTCGAGCCGCTGCCCGAGCCTGCGCCCCTGCCCTCGGGCTGACCCCCGCGCCCGCCTGCGTCGCCGCGCACCGCTGACAACCATCCCGCGATCTGGCATGAAGCCGCCGCCCGGCGGCCGCACCCGCCCGATCCGCAAACCGCCACAGGAACCCTCATGTCCCGCTTTGCCCTTCGCGTCTCCTGCCCCTCGACCCGCGGCATCGTCGCCGCCATCTCGGGCTTTCTGGCCGATCAGGGCTGCAACATCACCGACAGCGCCCAGTTCGACGACACCCACACCGGCCGTTTCTTCATGCGCATCAGCTTCCGAAGCGAAAAGGGCCGCACGCTGGACAAGCTGCGGCAGGGATTCGCCCCCGTTGCCGCACCTTTCGCGATGGAGACCGAGTTCTTCGACGAGACCCGCAAGCGCCGGGTGATCCTGATGGTCAGCCGCTTCGGCCATTGCCTGAACGACCTGCTGTATCGCTGGCGCATCGGCGCGCTGCCCATCGACATCGTGGCGGTGATCTCGAACCACATGGACTACCAGAAGCTGGTGGTGAACCACGACATCCCCTATTACTGCATCCGCGTGACCCCCGAGACCAAGGCCGAGGCCGAGGCCCAGCAGATGCGCATCGTCGAGGAAACCGGGGCCGAGCTGATCGTGCTGGCCCGCTACATGCAGGTGCTGTCGGACCGCATGTGCCAGGAAATGTCGGGGCGGATCATCAACATCCACCACTCGTTCCTGCCCAGCTTCAAGGGCGCTAACCCCTACAAGCAGGCGTTCGAGCGCGGGGTGAAGCTTATCGGCGCGACCTCGCATTACGTCACCGCCGATCTGGACGAAGGCCCGATCATCGAACAGGACATCGTGCGGGTGACCCACGCGCAATCGCCCGAGGATTACGTCAGCCTTGGCCGCGACGTGGAAGCGGCGGTGCTGGCGCGGGCGGTCCATGCGCATGTGAACGGGCGGGTGTTCCTGAACGGCAACAAGACGGTGGTGTTCCCCGCCTCGCCCGGCAGCTACGCGTCCGAGCGGATGGGCTGAAACCGAAAGGGGCGGCCATGGACGATCAGGCGGATGTGATCGCATTCCTGTCCGATCCCGCCACCCATGGCGGCGCATCGGTCGATGTGATCGAGACCCATATCTCGCGCATCTTCCTGGCCGGCGACCGCGCCTGGAAGATGAAGCGGGCGGTGCGCCTGCCCTATGCGGATTTCTCGACCCCGGCGCTGCGGCTGGCGGCATGTGGGGCCGAGCTTGACCTGAACCGCCGCACCGCCCCCGCGCTGTACCTGCGGGTGCGGCGGCTGACGCGGACCGCCGAGGGCATCGCGTTCGACGGCACCGGCGAGCTGGTCGATGCGGTGGTGGAAATGGCCCGCTTCGATCAGGACTGCCTGTTCGACCGCATGGCCGCGGCGGGGCAGCTGACGCCCGCGCTGATCGAGGCGCTTGCCCGCAACATCGCCAATTTCCACGCCTCGGCGCCGGTGCTGCATCTGGGCGGCGCCGACAACATGGCTTGGGTGCTGGGCATCAACGAGGCCGGTTTCGCCGGCAGTCGCGTGTTTTCTGCCACCGAACAGACCGCGCTCAACACCGCCTTCCGCGCCGCGCTGGACCGCCACGCCCCGGCGCTGGACCGCCGCGCCGATGCCGGGATGGTGCGGCGCTGCCATGGCGACCTGCATCTGCGCAACATCTGCCTGATCGACGGCCGCCCGCTGCTGTTCGACTGCATCGAGTTCAACGAGCAGCTGGCCGGCATCGACGTGGCCTATGACCTCGCCTTTCTGCTGATGGACCTGTGGCACCGCGGGCTGGCCGGGCTGGCGAACCTGGCCGCCAACCGCTGGTGCGACGCGACCGGCGACGAGGACGGCTTTGCGCTGCTGCCGTTCTTCATGGCGGTGCGGGCGGCGGTGCGGGCGCATGTCATCGCCACCCAGGCCGAAACCGCGGGCGCAGGCCGCGACCGGCTGGCGGCCGAGGCGCGGGGGTATTTCGACCTTGCGCAGGCGCTGCTGGCGCAAGCGCCCGCGCGGCTGGTGGCGCTGGGGGGGCTCAGCGGGTCGGGCAAGACCACGGTGGCCGAGGCGCTGGCCCCGCATCTGTCGCCCCCGCCCGGGGCGCGGCTGCTGGAAAGCGACCGGCTGCGCAAGGCGATGCACGGGGTCGCCGCCGAAACACGGCTGCCCGCCGCCGCCTATGCGCCCGAGGTCTCGGCGCAGGTCTATGCGCAGATGGCGGGGCGCAGCACCGCCATGCTGGCGCAGGGCGCGCCGGTGGTCGCCAACGGGGTGCACGACCGCGAACCCGACCGCGCCGCGATCGAGCAGGCCGCCCGCGCCGCGGGCGCGGCGTTCCTGGGAGTCTGGCTGGACGCCGACCCGGCGCTGCTGCGCCAGCGGGTGGCGGCGCGGCGGGGCGGGGTATCGGACGCCACGCTGGCGGTGCTGGAATCGCAATTGCAGCGCACGGCCGAGATCACCGGCTGGCACCGCATCGACGCGGGCCAGCCCACGGCGCGGATCGTGCAGCAGATCCTGGCCCTGCCCTCGGATAAGGGGCGTTGACCTCTCTCCATTCTCGCACATATCGTGATGTTTGAATGTAAGGGAGGGTCTTTCATGTCCAGTTCCGTCCGGCGCAGCCTTGCGCCGCTTGCCGCTGCTGCGGTCATCTGCGCCGCCGCGGCCGCGGCCGCATCCGAGGACATCCCCGACAAATACCCCGAATCGCCGCTTTACGACAAACCCGTGCAGGTGACCGACCGGGTCTGGTCGGCCATCGGCGCCACCGCGCCGCCGACCTATGAAAACCAGGGGCACAACAACAACCTGTCCTTCATCGTCACCGACGAGGGCGTGGTGGTGATCAACGGCGGCGCCTCGACCGTGCTGGCGCAGGCGCTGCATGACGAGATCAAGGCCGTCACCGACCAGCCGGTCAGGCTGGTCATCAACGAAAACGGCCAGGGCCATTCCATGCTGGGCAACGGCTATTGGCGCGAACAGGGGGTCCGCATCGTCGCGCATGAGGACGCGGCGGCCGAGTTCGCCGACAGCGCCCCGCAGGCGCTGGAATCGCTGAAGGGTTACGCCCGCGAAGGCGCCGAGGGCACCAGCATCGTCGCCCCGGACGAGACCTTCACCGACCGCTACGACGCCAGCATGGGCGGCGTCACGATCGAGGTGCTGTATCTCGGCCCCGCCCACAGCCCAGGCGACACCCAGGTCTGGCTGCCCGACGACAGGACCCTGATCGCCGGCGACATCGCGTTCCACGAACGGATGCTGCCGCTGTTCAACGACACCTGCACCAGCTGCTGGATCGAGACCTGGGACAATGCGCTGGTGCCCTTGGGGGCCGAGGTGGTGATCCCCGGCCACGGCCACCCCACCGACATGGCCACCGTGCAGCTTTACACCCGCGACTACCTGCTGGACCTGCGCGAAAAGATCGGCGCCCATATCGCCGAGGGCGGCGATCTGGCCGGCGCCTATTACGTCGACCAGAGCCGCTGGCAGGATCTGGACACCTTCGACGAGCTGGCGACCAAGAACGCCGGGCTGGTCTTTGCCGAGATGGAGTTCGAATAGACCCGCCCTGCCCGCCCCGCCCGTGCTGACGCCTCGTCACTTCCGGCGGCCCGGGCGGGGGATGCAAAACGACAGTTGCAGAACCATCCCGCTCGGGTCACCTTGGCAGACAAAATGCAGCGGAGGTGCAAGCTCATGCAATATCGTCACAAACTTCTGACAGCGGCGCTGCTGTCGGCCAGCATCCTGGCGGGGCCGGTCTCGGCCGAGACCCTGCGCTGGGCCAAGGCGGCGGATGCGACCACCCTGGACCCGCATTCGCAAAACCTTGGAACCAACCACAATTTCCTGCACCACATCTACGAAACGCTGGTCGAGCGCGAGGTCGACGGCACGCTGGTCCCGCGGCTGGCGACCGAGTGGGCGATCAAGGAAGGCGAGCCCAACGTCTGGGTGTTCAAGCTGCGCGAGGGCGTGACCTTCCACGACGGCGCGCCGTTCACCGCCGACGACGTGGTGTTTTCCATCGACCGGGCGCGCTCGGAAACCTCGAACATGCGGCAGCTGCACGCGGGGGTGGATCACGTGGTTGCGGTGGACGACCACACGGTCGAGGTCCACATGGTCGGCCCGAACCCGCTTTATCCCGACAACCTGACCAACACCTTCATCATGGACCGCGAATGGTCCGAGGCAAACAACGTGGTCGAGGTGCAGGACTATGCCGCCGGCGAGGACAACTATGCCGTGCGCAACACCAACGGCACCGGCCCCTATACGCTGACCGAACGCGAGGTCGACGTGCGCTCGGTCCTGACCTGGTTCGAGAACCACTGGGCCGACAAGCCGCAGGTGACCGAGATCGTCTATGTCCCCATCGCCGAGAACGCGACCCGCATCGCCGCGCTGCTGTCGGGCGAGGTCGATTTCGTGCAGGACGTGCCGGTTCAGGACATCGAGCGGCTGGAATCCAGCGAAGGCATCACCGTCACCAAGGGCCCGGAAAACCGCATCATCTATCTGGGCTACCGCTTCGGCGAAGAGCCGCTGAAGACCTCGAACGTCACCGATTCGAACCCGATCAACAATCCGCTGGTGCGCGAGGCGATGCATCTGGCCATCGACCGCGACACGATCCAGCGGGTGGTGATGCGCGGCAACTCGATCCCGACCGGGGTGGCGACGCCGCCCTTCGTCAACGGCTGGACCGAGGAACTGGACGCCTATCCCGCCCCCGACCCGGAACGCGCCAAGGCGCTGCTGGCCGAGGCAGGCTATCCGGACGGCTTCACCATCACGCTGGACACCCCCAACAACCGCTATGTGAACGACGAGGCGATCTCGCAGTCCGTGGTGGGGATGCTGGCGCGGATCGGGATCAAGGTGACGCTGGCCTCGCGCCCGATCGCGCAGCACTCGCCGCAGATCACCAACAACCTGACGGATTTCTACCTGATGGGCTGGGGGGTGCCGACCTTCGATTCCGCCTATATCTTCAACGATCTGGTCCACACGAAAGAGGGCAATTTCGGCGCCTATAACGGCGGGCTCTATTCCAACCCCGAGCTGGACCCCAAGATCGAGTCGCTGGAAACCGAGATCGACATCGACAAGCGCAACGCCACCATCGCCGAAATCTGGGACGTGGTGCAGAAGGACCGGGTGCTGCTGCCGCTGCACAACCAGATGCTGGCCTATGCGACGCGCAAGGGGGTCAACATCGCGGTGCACCCGGAAAACCAGCCGCTGATGATGACCGTCACCTTCGACCAGTGACGCCGCCCGGCCCGCCCCGCTCGGGCGGGCCGCATTGCTGCCCGCGCCCCTGCGTCACGCTTGCGCCGGGACACGGGATCGGCCAGATGGCCCCGTCTCTCGCCGCCAGCCGATTCAGCCAGCCAGCCGCTATCCGCCAGCCAGATCCCTTCCCGCCGATCCATCGCCCGCCCGACGCTTGTCGGCATCGACCTGCAGGAACCCGCCCATGCTCATCTTCATCGTGCGACGCCTTCTCCAGTCCGTCATCGTGATGCTGGTGGTGGCGCTGATCGCGTTCCTGATCTTCCGCTATGTCGGCGATCCCATCGTTTCCATGGCCGGGGTCGACACGCGGCTTGAGGATCAGGAGCTGATGCGAGAGCGGCTGGGGCTGAACGACCCGTTCTATATCCAGTTCTGGAACTTCCTGACCAATGCGCTGCACGGGGATTTCGGGATCTCGTATCGTCTGCAACAACCGGCGATGCGGCTGATCCTCGACCGGCTGCCCGCCACGATCGAGCTGGCGGTGGTGTCGGCCACGCTGGCGCTGGTGCTGGGGGTGCTGATGGGCATCTTCACCGCGCTGCGGGCGCGGTCGTTCCTGTCGGGCGTCATCATGACGCTGTCGCTGGTCGGGGTGTCGCTGCCGACCTTCCTGATCGGGATCGGGCTGATCTACATCTTTGCGGTGGAACTGCAGTGGCTGCCCTCGAACGGGCGCGGCACCACGGTGCAGCTGGGCTGGTGGCGCACCGGGTTTTTGACCGAAAGCGGGCTGCGCTCGCTGATCCTGCCGGCGATCACCCTGTCGCTGTTCCAGATGACGCTGATCATGCGGTTGGTGCGGGCCGAGATGCTCGAGGTGCTGCGCAGCGACTATATCCGCTTTGCCCGCGCCCGCGGCCTGCCCGACCGGGTGATCAACTTCCGCCACGCGCTGAAAAACACGCTGGTCCCGGTCATCACCATCACCGGCCTGCAGCTGGGTTCGGTGATCGCCTTCGCCATCGTGACGGAAACCGTGTTCCAGTGGCCGGGGGTGGGCTCGCTGTTCATCAACTCGGTGCAGGCGGTCGATGTGCCGGTGATGGCGACCTATCTGATGATGGTCGGGCTGGTCTTCGTCACCATCAACCTGGTGGTGGACATCCTTTATTACCTGGTCGATCCGCGGCTGCGGGTGCAGGGCAAGGGGCGCTGAGATGACCGATCCGACCACTTCCCCCACTTCCGCCCCGCGCGGCTTCTGGCAGCGGCTGTTCGACAGCGACATCTGGTTTTCCTGGTCGCGCTCGCCCGTGACCATCATCGCCTCGCTGGTGGCGCTGGCGCTGATCCTGGCGGCGGTGCTGGCGCCGTGGATCGCGCCGCACACCCCCTTCGACCCCGCCACGGTCGAGCTGATGGACGGCTTCACCCCACCCGGCCAGCAGGCGCTGTCGGGCACCACCTATCTGCTGGGCAGCGACGACCAGGGCCGCGACATGCTGTCGACGATCATGTACGGCTCGCGCGTGTCGCTGTTCGTGGGGTTTGCGGCCACGCTGTTCGCGATGACGCTGGGCATCGCGCTGGGGCTGACCGCCGGCTATCGCGGCGGCTTTGCCGACACCATCATCATGCGCATCGCCGATGTGCAGCTGTCCTTCCCGGCAATCCTGATCGCGCTGCTGATCTTTGGGGTGGCGCAAGGGCTGATCCCGGCCAGCCAGCAGGAACAGACCGCGGTCTGGGTGCTGATCCTGGCCATCGGCCTGTCCAACTGGGCGCAATTCGCCCGCACCGTGCGCGGCACCACCATGGTCGAGCGGCAAAAGGACTATGTTTCCGCCGCCCGGCTGCTGGGGCGCAACCCGCTGGCCATCGTCACCCGCCACGTGCTGCCCAACGTGCTGGGGCCGGTGCTGGTGATCGCCACCATCAGCCTTGCGCTGGCCATCATCGAGGAAGCCACGCTTTCCTATCTGGGCGTCGGCGTGCCGCCCACCCAGCCCAGCCTCGGCACGCTGATCCGCATCGGGCAGCGGTTCCTGTTCTCGGGCGAGTGGTGGATCCTCGCCTTCCCAGCCGTCACGCTGATCCTGCTGGCGCTGTCGGTCAACCTGCTGGGCGACTGGCTGCGCGACGCCCTGAACCCGAGGCTGCGCAAATGACCGACACGCCCGTTCTTTCAGTCCGCGATCTCGTGGTGGATTTCCCGCTGCGCCGGGGCAATTTCCGCGCGCTCGATGGCGTCAGCTTCGACATCGCGGCGGGCGAGGTACTGGGCGTGGTGGGCGAATCCGGCGCCGGCAAATCGATGACCGGGGCCGCGGTGATCGGGCTGCTGGAGCCCCCGGGCCGCATCACCGCGGGCGAGGTGCATCTGTCCGGCACCCGCATCGACACCCTGCCGCCCGCGCAGATGCAGGCCCTGCGCGGCAAGCGCATCGGCATGGTGATGCAGGACCCGCTGACCTCGCTGAACCCGCTGTTCACCATCGGCGACCAGCTGGTGGAAACCATCCGCCAGCACATGGACCTGTCCGAGGACCAGGCGCTGGAACGCGCCATCTCGCTGCTGGAAGAGGCCGGGATTCCCGATGCCCGCGGGCGTATCCACGCCTATCCGCACCAGTTTTCCGGCGGTATGCGGCAGCGGGTGGTAATCGCGCTGGCCATCGCCGCCGACCCGGAACTGGTGATCGCGGACGAACCGACGTCGGCGCTGGACGTGTCGGTGCAGGCGCAGGTGATCAAGGTGCTGAAGGACCTGTGCCAGCGCCGGGGCACCGCAGTGATGCTGATCACCCATGACATGGGGGTGATCGCCCAGATCGCCGACCGCATCATGGTGATGAACGCGGGCCGCGTGGTGGAAACCGGCCCGGTGGCGCAGGTGATCCGCCACCCGCGCGAGGATTACACCATCAAGCTGATCAGCTCGATCCCCACCATCGCCCGCACCGGCGAGCCCCCGCCCCCGCCGGCGCAGGACAGCGCCCCGGCCTTTGTTCAGGTGCAGGGGCTGGTCAAGGATTTCGACGCCGGCGGCGGCTGGCTGGCGCGGGTGCTGGGCCGGGCGGTGCCGCCGTTCCGGGCGGTCAATGACGTGTCCTTCCGCATCCGCCGCGGGGAAACCTATGGGCTGGTCGGCGAATCCGGATCCGGCAAATCCACCTGCGCCCGGATGATCGCCGGGCTGATCGAACCCACCGCCGGCCGGGTGGTGGTCAACGGCATGGACGTCTGGCAGGTCAGCGCCGCCGAACGCGCGCGCCGCCGCGCGGTGCAGATGATCTTTCAGGACCCCTATGCCAGCCTGAACCCGCGCTGGCGGGTGGGCAACATCATCGCGGAACCGATCCGGGTGCTGGGGCTGGCCCGGGGTTCCGAAATCGAGGACCGGGTCGCGGACCTCTTGCGCAAGGTGCGGCTGGACCCGATCGTCATGCGCAAGTTCCCGCATGAGTTTTCCGGCGGCCAGCGCCAGCGCATCGCCATTGCCCGCGCGCTGTCCAGCCAGCCCGAGTTCATCGTCTGCGACGAGCCGACCTCGGCGCTGGATGTGTCGGTGCAGGCGCAGGTTCTGGACCTGATGAGCGAGCTGCAGGACGAGTTCGGCCTGACCTATCTGCTGATCAGCCACAACCTGGCGGTGATCCGGCAGATGGCCAATGACGTGGGCGTGCTGCATCGGGGCGTGCTGGTCGAAAGCGGCCCGGTCGATGCGATCTTCGACCACCCGCAGGCGGATTACACAAGGATGCTGCTGGACGCGGTGCCGGATCTGGCCGACATCGAATAGAGGCCGCGCCCCGGTGGTCTATCCGGTGAAGCTGTCCCGGAACTGTTCGCGCAGCAGGTTCTTCTGCACCTTGCCCATGGTGTTGCGCGGCAGCTCGGCCACCACCGCGTAGCGCTTGGGCTGCTTGAACCGCGCAAGCCGGGGGGCAATCGCGGCCTCCAGCGCCTGCGCCGAAACCTCGGCCCCCGCCTCGGGCACGATCACCGCCACCACCCCTTCGCCGAAATCGGGATGCGGCACCCCGATCACCGCGCTTTCCAGCACGCCGGGCTGTTCGTCCAAGACCAGCTCGATTTCCTTGGGGTAGATGTTGTAGCCGCCCGAGATGATCAGGTCCTTCTGCCGCCCGACGATCGAGACATAGCCGTCCGCGTCGATCACCCCGATGTCGCCGGTGATGAAGAACCCGTCGGCGCGCAGCTCCTCGGCGGTCTTTTCAGGCATCTGCCAATAGCCCTTGAAGACGTTGTGGCCGCGCACCTCGATCATGCCGGGGGTGCCCTGCGGCAGTTCCGCGCCGGTTTCGGGATCGGTGATCTTCAGCTCGACCCCCGGCAGCGGAAAGCCGACGGTGCCCGCGCGCCGCTCGCCGTCATAGGGGTTCGAGGTGGACATGTTGGTTTCCGTCATCCCGTAGCGTTCCAGGATGCGGTGGCCGGTACGCCCCTGAAACTGCCGGTGGGTTTCCGCCAAGAGCGGCGCCGAGCCCGAGGTGAACAGCCGCATATGCCCGGTCAGCGCCCGGTCGAAACGCGGATCGTCCAGCAGCCTTGTGTAGAAGGTCGGCACCCCCATCATGCTGGTCGCCCGCGGCAGCCAGCGCAGCGCCCGGTCCACGCTGAACCCGGGCAGGAAGATCATCTTGCCCCCCGACAGCAGCGACACGTTCGAGGCCACGAACAGCCCGTGGGTGTGAAAGATCGGCAGCATGTGCAGCAGCACATCATCGGCGGTAAAGCGCCACTCGTCCACCAGCACCTGCGCGTTGTCCAGCAGGTTCGCCTGCGTCAGCATCGCGCCCTTGGATCGCCCCGTCGTCCCCGAGGTGTAAAGGATCGCCGCCAGATCGTCGCGGCCGCGCCCTACCGGATCGAAACTGTCCGGCTGCTCGGCCGCCAGCAGCGCCAGGCTGCCGTCGCCGGTGCCGTCCAGTGTCTGCATGGCGGCGCCGTGGTGGGCTGCGACCGGCCCCAGCGATTCAGACGCCGAAGGGTCGCAGACCAGCAGCACCGCCCCCGAATTTTCCACGAAATAGGCGACCTCGTCGGGGGTATAGGCGGTGTTCAGCGGCAGGAACACCACCCCCGCCGCCAGCGCCGCCCCATACAGCGCCAGCGCCGCCGGCGATTTCTGGATCTGCACCGCCATGCGGTCGCCCGGCTCAAGCCCCAGCACCACCAGCGCATGGGCGAAGCGATGGGCCATGGCGGCGAACTCGGCGCCGGAAATCTCGGCCCCGTCAGTCAGCAGCAGGGGCGCGGCGCGGTCGATCTGCGGCGCGATCAGCGCGTCATACAGCGGGTTGGTCATTCCTTGGTCTTTCCTGTCTGCTTGCCCCGGGACAGCAGGGCCCGGATATCCTTGGACATCACCACGGTATTCTGCGAGGCGAAAGCCTCGTGGTTCGCCTCGACCCGGTCCAGGTCGTAAAGATAGCTGACCATGGCCGAGGCCGACTGCGCCAGCCCCTGCGCCGACACATCGGCCAGCGCGTGGATCAGATGCAGCTCGGCACCGTTACCCAGATGGAACCGCGCCACCGGGTCGGCGGGGGCGCCGCCGGGGCGTTTTTCCTCGGCCAGCCAGCGGGCGGCATGGATGCGCAGCCGGTCCGACAGCGCGGCGATGGCGTCGCGGTCGCCCGCCTCGGCCGCGGCGACCAGCTTGCGGGCGGAATCGTCGTCCTGCGCGCGCAGATGCCCCATCAGCCCCGGGATCGGCGACAGCGTCACGAAGGTCCGTAGCTGCGGCAGTTCCTGATGCAGTTCCGCCACCACCTGCTTGATCAGCGAATTGCCAAAGGAAATGCCGCGCAAGCCTTCCTGGCAGTTCGAGATCGAATAGAACACCGCCGTATCGGTATCCTCGTCGTCCATCGCCACCCGGTTTTCCGCCAGCAGGTCCTGGACCGAGGACGGGATGCCCCGGCACAGCGCCACCTCGACGAAGATCAGCGGCTCTTCCAGCATCGAGGGGTGGAAGAAGGCAAAGCAGCGCCGGTCCTGCGGCATCACCCGCCGTTGCAGGTCGGACCAGTCGTCGATGGCGTGGACGGCCTCGTATTCCACAATCTTTTCAAGGATGTTGGCGGGCGTGTGCCAGTCGATCGGCCGCAGCACCAGAAAGCCGCGGTTGAACCACGACCGGAACAGATGCCGGAAATCCACGTCCAGCGCCGCAAGCCCGGGGTGGTCGGGCAGCAGCCGCAGCAGGTCCAGCCGCATCCGCACCAGATCCAGCGTCGCTCCCGGCGCCTGGTTCAGCCGTCGCAGCAGTTCCTGCCGGCGCGGCTCGGCCGCCTCGGCCAGCGCCATGTAGGACCGCCGGTCGGGCGCATCGCGATAGCGTTCCGCCGCGGCGATGATCGCGGCCGGGTCCACGTCCAGCGCCCCGGCCATCCAGCCGAAGAACCCCAGCTGCCCGTCGCGGTCCAGCCCGCGGTATTCGTCCAGGATCTCGCCCGCCAGCCGCGTCCCCGAGACCTCGCCCTGCGCCGACAGCAGCGCCAGCGCCAGCTCGGTGATCCCGTCGCCCGAGGCGCGGCCCCGGCGGGCCGCACCGCGCCGCGGCACCCTTTCGAACAGGCCCGACATCATGCCGGTAAAGAAAGACAGCCGTCCCATCACGCCCCCTCAACCTCGATCCACCGATGCCGCGGCGATCCGGGGAAAGCGCGCGACACCACGATCATGCACATGACATAGGGCATCGCGCCGCCAAGGACAGGGCACGAGGGGATTTCGGGGCGCGATCCCGGCCGGCGGGCGGCCGGGCGGCGTTCTCAGACGGTGATCCCCGACTTGCCGGGGGCGATGATCCCGTTGGGGTCCAGCGCCCGTTTCAGGGTCTGGTTCACCCGCCGCTGCACCGGCCCGTAGCACTCTGCCACCTGATCCATGAAGGCGTTGTTGGTGCGATAGACCGCATAGCCGTGCTGGCGGAAGGTCTCGATCAGCTCGGTCATGCAGGCATGGGCGTTGCTGGTATCCTCGGGGTGGGTCTTGTCGAACAGCAGGTCGATGACGTGGTGCATGTCGCGCATGCCGACAATATATTCGCCGCAATAGTCGAAGCCCCAGCGGTTCAGGATCTCCATGGCCATCCGGGTCTGTTTCAGTGTCTCGGATCCCTTGGCGACCGTCACCGGCGCAAACCACATCGAGCCGCCGCCGCCGCGCCAGCGGTAAAGCCCGAATTCCTGCAGGTTCATCCCGCCCCGCATCAAGGCGGCGCGGTATTCGAACGGCTCGGTGCCGGCCATGTCCTCCTGCGTGAAGATCTCGCCCTTGCCCAGCGGCTTGACCGCATCGGTGACGATCTTCCAGTTCACCTCGATCTGCTCGGGCGTGCCGTAAAGCGCCGCATAGACGTTCCAGGCGCCGAAGCCCTCGGCCTCTTTCATGCGCTCGATCTCGGCCTGCGGCATGGCGCCGGGGCCGTCATAGTATTTCGACCGCGGGATGACGGCGGGGGCTTCCCACAGCGCATGGGCAAAGACCACCGCGTTGGGGATGATGTTGGCCATGCGCAGCGGCCGCATCATGTCCACGATTTCGGCGATGTCGTCGTCGTCGCGGAACCGGATGTAGAAGGGCTTGTAGGCCGGCGGCTTCGGCATCAGCCACAGGCCCATCTTGGTGACGATGCCGTAGTTCGATTGGGTGAAGATGCCGTCCAGATACGGGCCGTAACCCCATTTGAACACCTGCCAGCTGTTCGAGCCCTCGACGCCGCCCATGGCGGTGCGCAGCAGATCGCCGTTCGGCAGCACCACCTCCATCCCGCATTGCATCATGAAATGCTCGCCATAGGGGGTGTAGCCGACACCGCGGTCCAGCGTGTTGCCCACCGGCGAGGCGATGGCCGAGGGCGCCGGGCAGGACACCCACAGCGGGATGTTGTTTTCTTCCAGATAATCCACCAGCTGCTGATAGGTGACGCCCGGTTCCAGCAGCGCGGTGCCGAGTTCGGCGTCCACCTCCAGAATCCGGTTCATGTGGCGGAAGTCGATCACCACCTGATGGCGATGCCCCTGCGCATTGCCCTGCGCATAGGTGCCATAGCCGAAATTGCGCCCGGTCGAGGTCGGCCAGACCGGCACCCCGAAGTCGTTGCAGATGCGCACGATCTCTTGCACCTGCTCGACGCTGGTCGGCTGCAGCACCGCCGACATGGCGTAATCCTCGTCCGCCACCGGCATCATGGTCTTGCGATAGGGGGTCAGCCGATCCTCGCCGGTCAGCACGTTGTCGGGGCCGACGACACTTTCAAACCGGGTCATCGCCTGCATGAACTGTTCGGGCGACACCCCGTCCGGGGTTACGGTGATTTCGCGCTGCGTGGTCATTCTTCGGTTTCCTTGCGGATAGAGGCGAGGTGGGCGGCGATCTGATCCAGGGTGACTGCATCCACCATCGATTCGGTAAAGGCCGGCATCGGGCCCGAGCCGTGGCGGGCGAAATGGCGGATGGTGTCGGGGTCATAGTCGTTGGCGGTCAGGTCGGGGCCGACCGCATCCTCGCGCCCGGTGTGGCAGCGGGCGCAGATCTTCTGAAAGGCGATCTCGCCCGAGGGGAACATCCGCTGCGCATCCAGCCGCGGTGCATCAGCAAGGGCGGTCCCGCCCGCTGCCAGCACAAGCGCCAGCGCGGGGATCAATCTGGGGTCGAACATGGTGTCCTCAGCTGCTCTGGATGGTCAGGCGTTCGATGGCGCCGCGGCGGGTGCGGTGCAGGACCGCGCGGCCCTGGGCATTCAGCGCGGTGTCCAGCAGCACCTCGGCCGCGGCATCGAGATGAAGCTCAAGCCGCAACGCCGCCGGGTCGGCAAGCAGGGCGCGCAACTGCCGGAACCGGTCAAGCTGGCTGCCCGCCAGCCGTAGATGCCGCGGCCCGGGGCCGAAGAACGGGGTCTCGGCGCTGTCGATGGTGATCGGCGCCGCCGCTGGCGTGGCACCGGCCGCACCGGCGGCGGACAGCGCGCCAAGCAGGGCGGCGCTGCCCTGCATGAAGCTGCGTCTGGTGAACATGGTTCCTCCCTGGACAGGTGTGGCGGCGGCCCGGGCGCGCGGGCCGCGGCCTGGGGGCGATCAGAACGGATAAGGCTGGGCGGGGTCCTCGATGGTGACCCAGCGCAGCTGCGTGAACTCGGCGATGCCGGCCCTGCCGCCGAAACGGCCATAGCCCGAGGCCTTGACCCCGCCGAAGGGGGCCTGCGGCTCATCGTTCACGGTGGGGCCGTTGATGTGGCAGATGCCGGTTTCCAGCCGCTCGGCAAAACCCATGGCGCGGCTGATGTCGCGGCTGAACACCGCCGAGGACAGGCCATAGTCGCTGTCGTTGGCGACTCGCAGCGCCTCGGCCTCGTCGCGCACGCGGATGATGGGCTTGACCGGGCCGAAGCTTTCCTCGGAGTGGATGCGCATCTCCGGCGTGACCCCGTCGATCACCGTCGCGGCGACCACGGCGCCGTCGCGGCTGCCGCCGGCCAGCACCCGGCCGCCCTTGGCGACGGCATCGGCGATCAGTTCCTCCATCCGGTCGGCGGCGCCGGGCAGGCACAGCGCCCCGAGCACCACCTGCCCGCGCGGATCGCCGGCCGGCAACGCCGCCGCGCGCTCGGCAAACTTGCGGGCGAAATCGTCGGCCACGCTGTCGACCACGATCATCCGCTCGGTCGACATGCAGATCTGGCCCTGGTTCATGTAGCAGCCGAAGATCGCGGCATTCACCGCCGCGTCGATATCGGCGTCCTCCAGCACCACGAAAGGCGCCTTGCCGCCCAGTTCCAGCAGTGCGGGCTTGAGGTTCTCGCCCGCCAGCCGGCCGATGATCCGCCCCACGCGGGTCGAACCGGTGAAGTTCACGTGCCGCACCTCGGGCGCGCGGATCAGGGTCTCGACGATGGCGCCTGCGTCCTCGGGCGCGTTCGAAATCACGTTGACCACGCCCGGCGGGAACCCGGCATCGACAAAGCACTGCCCGATCAGCCGGTGGGTTTCCGGGCACATTTCCGAGGATTTCAGCACCGCGGTATTGCCCAGCGCCACCGGCACCGCCACCGCGCGGGTGCCCAGGATCACCGGCGCGTTCCACGGCGCGATGCCCAGGCAGACCCCGTGCGGCCGCGCCACCGCCATCGACAGGCAGCCGGGCTTATTCGAGGGGATGATCTCGCCCCCCGCCTGGGTGACGATGCTGGCAGCCTCGCGCAGGATGCCGGCGGCCAGCGTCACGTTGAAGCCGATCCAGGGGCCGGTGGCGCCGGTTTCGGCCATGGCGGCGGCGATGAAGTCGTCCATCCGCGCCTCCATCGCGTCGGCGGCCTTCAGCAGCAGGGCGCGGCGGTCCTGGGGCGACGTGCGCGACCAGCCGGGAAAGGCGGCATGGGCGGCGGCGACCGCCGCCAGCGCATCGGCATCCCCCGCCGCGGCGGCGGTCGAGGCGACCGCCCCGGTCACCGGATCGCGCCGGTCATAGCTGCGCCCGCCCGCGGCCGCGCGGTGTTCGCCGTTGATCAGAAGCTTGGTGTCCATCTGCATGTCCTGTTCAGAAGCCCATGGTTTCGGCGTTGACCGAGGCTTCCAGCCCCCCATCCGCCGCGATATTGGCGCCGTTGATCCAGCGCGCCCCGTCCGAGGCCAGAAACAGCACCACCGGCGCGATGTCGCCCGGGGTGCCGGCGCGGCCGACGCGGGTCACGTCGCTGTTGACCCGCGCCTCGCCCAGCACCTCGCGGAACTGGGTCAGGATCGGGGTTTCCACTGGGCCGGGGGACACGCTGTTCACCCGGATGCCGCGGTCGCGGAAGGCGGGCTGAAAGGCCGCGATCTGGGTCCACAGGATCAGCGCCTCTTTCGAGACCGGATAGCCGGCCTCGTCCGGCACCCCCAGATCGGCGGCCAGACGGGCGGTGTCGGGGAAGCCTTGCGCCCCGACCAGCGCCCGCGCCCGGTCGAGATTGCCTCGCCAGCCATAGCCGGCGATCGAGGCGACGCTGACGATGGCGCCGCCCGGCCGCATCTGCGGCGCCAGCGCTTGGGACAGCGCCCGCAGCCCATAGAAATTGATGGCCAGCGTCGGCGCCGCGCCGGTGTTGCCCGACACGCCCGCGATGTTCAGCAGCGCGTCGATGCCGTCGGGCAGCGCCTGCGCCAGCGCCTGCACGCCCTGGGCCGAGGACAGGTCTCCCCGGATGAAATCGCCCACCGCCTGCGCGGGCGGGTTGCGGTCGATGCCGATGACATCGGCCCCCATCTGCGCCGCCAGTTCCGCCGTGCGCCGGCCGATGCCGCTGGCCACGCCGGTGATGGCGACCGTCTTTCCGAAAAGCATCATCTGTCGGGTCCTTCGCTGGCCGGAGGTTGCAGAAACGGATAGCTGCGCGGGGCATCGGCCAGGGTGACCCAGCGCAGCTCGGTGAACTCGTCCAGCACCGATACGCCGCCGAACCGGCCGTAGCCGCTGTCCTTGACGCCGCCGATGGGCTGGTCGGGGCGGTCATTCAGGGTCGGGCCGTTGATGTGGCAGATGCCGGTTTCCAGCTGCCGCGCCAGCCGCAGCGCGCGCCCGCTGTCACGGCTGAAGATCGCCGCCGACAGCCCGTATTGCGTATCGTTGGCGATGCCGATCGCCTCGGCCTCGGTCGCGGCGCGGCAGATGCCGGCGATCGGGCCGAAACACTCCTCGGCGTAAAGCGCCATGCCGGGCGCCACCCCGTCCACCACGGTGGCGTCCATGAAACTGCCGCGCGGCGGCCCGCCCGCCCGCAGCACCGCGCCGCGTTCCTGTGCGTCGCGCAGCAGCTCGGCCAGCCGCGCGGCGACATTGCCGCTGACCAGCGGCCCCAGCGCGCAACTCTCCTGCCGCGGGTCGCCCGCCCGCAGCCGCCGGGCACGGTCCGACAGCAGTGCGATGAAATCCTCGGCCACGCTGTCCAGCACCACGATCCGGTCAGTGGCCATGCAGATCTGGCCCTGGTTGAAGAACGCGCCCCAGGCAGCGGCATCCGCCGCCGCCTCGAGGTCGGCATCGTCGAGCACGATCAGCGGCGCCTTGCCACCCAGTTCCAGCAGGCAGCGTTTCAGATGCCGGGCGGCGATTTCCGCGACCAGCCGCCCGACCCGGGTCGAGCCGGTGAAGTTGATGCGCCGCACCGCCGGGTGGGCGATCAGCGCCTCGACCACTTCCTGCGCGTGTTCGGGGGCGTGGGTGACGATGTTCAGCACCCCCTCGGGCAGCCCGGCATCGGCAAGGATGCGCCCGATCAGCAGATGGGTCTGCGGGCAGATTTCCGAGGCTTTCAGCACCACGCTGTTGCCGCAGGCCAGCGCCGTGGCGACCGCCCGCATCCCCAGCACGAAGGGCGCATTCCACGGCGCCATCGCCAGGCAGACCCCGACCGGCTCGCGAAAGGCGAAGCTGAGGCCCAAGGGGTCGCGCTGCACCGTGCCGCTGGCCTGCGTCACCATCGCGGCGGCGTTTTCCAGATGCTGGCGCCCGATATCCAGGTTGAACCGCACCCACAGCGGCGTCGCCCCGATCTCTGCCTGCATCGCGGCGGCAAGCCGAGGCTCATAGGCGGCGACCAGCTCGGCGGCGCGGGTCAGGATCTCGCGCCGGCGGGCGGGCGGGGTGCGGGACCAGTCGGCATGGGCGTGCGCGGCGCGGCTGGCGGCCAGCACCGCCTCGCGCCGGCGGCAGGCGGGCGCGGTCGAGGCGACCAGCCCGGTCGCGGGGTCCAGGCGCTGGAACTCGGCCGCCGTCGCGGTGGCGGCGCCCGTCCCCGGCCGGGCGCGGGCCTGCGTCGATCCTGTCATTGCGCCCTCCTGTCGCAGGGTGATTGCGTGCGGCCTGTGCCGATCCATGAACGCTACATGGTTGCCCGGCGTCGCGTAATGTCGTTTCATGGCAGTTAATTGTGAGTTTCTGGCATGATTGCGCCCCAAAACCCTGCTTCCGCCCGGCTGGACCAGCTGGTCCGGGCCGAGCCGCTGCCTGCGGCACTGCGCCGCACGGCGATTCGCCCCGGGCGCGGCAGCTACGCGCCCTTCACCCATCTGTTGCTGCTGGACCACGGCGAAATCGGCATCGAGACGGCCGAGTCCGCCCGCCAGATCGAGGGGCCCGCCGCCGCGATCCTGCCGCCGGGCGAATCACTGCTGTTGCAGCTTGGTCCCGGCTGCGGCGGCTGGCTGCTGGGGATGGCGCCCTCGATGTGGGCCGCGGCGGTGGGGGTGCGGGCGGAATCCGAGTTTCTCGTCCCCATCGGCACGCAGCTGCTGATCGCGCCGGGCCTGTCCGAGGCAACCGCCCCCGACCCGTTCCTGCTGGCCGAGCGGATCGGGGACGAGCTGTCGCGCGGCGCTGTCGGGGCGCAGATGGCGGTGCTGGCCTGTCTGCGGCTGATCCTGCTGGACATCTGGCGCGGCAGCGACATCCAGCCCGGGCTTGTCGGCCGCGGCAACGAAATCCACGTGCTGCAGGCGTTCCGGCGGCTGGTCGAGCTGCATTTCCGCAGCCGGCTGGGGGTCCGCGACTATGCCGGGCTGCTGGGGGTCAGCTATGACCGCCTGCACCGGATCTGCCGGCGCAACCTGCAACGCTCGCCGCTGCAGCTGGTGCACCGGCGGATGATGCGCGAGGCGGCGGACTGGCTGGAGCGATCGGGCCGCTCGGTCCAGCAGATCGCGCATCTGCTGGGCTTTCACGACAGCGCCGAGTTCAGCCATTTCTTCAAGCGCAACAGCGGGCTGTCGCCCTCGGCCTATCGCCAGCAGGTCCGCAACCAGAGCACGGCCTCGCGCCCCGCCACCACCTCCTTTGCGGATTGGCCGTGATCCCTAGGCCGAGGGACCGACGAACCCCGGCGCCACCACCCGCATCACCGCCTGTCGGAACAGCAGCTGCGCGCTGGTCTCGGGCTGGCTGGCGCGGGTCATCAGCCCCACCGGGCCCTTGGTCAGTTCGGTATCCAGCGGCAGCCGCACCAGCCGGCCGTCGGCGATCTCGCGCGCGACCACCCCGGCCGAGATGAACCACACCGCATCGCTTTGCCGCACATGGACGCGGCCGAAGGCGCCCGAGACGGTCTCGATCCGCCGGGGCGGTGGTGCGATGCCGCGGGACAGCAGCAGCCGCTCGACCAGCGGATGGATCGCGGCGGTCCGGGGCGGGTAAAGCACCGGGAACTCGGCGATGCGGCGCAGGTCGGGATCGTCAAGGATCGGATGCCCGGGGCGCACCACCACCGCCACATCCTCAAGGTAAAGCTGGGTGAAGCTCAACCCCTGCATGGTCTCGGGCGCGCCCAGCCGGCCGATCACCACGTCCAGGTCGCCCGCGCGCAGCAGCGTGGTCAGATGCCCGTGGCCGCCGTCGGCGATGCTCAGCCGCAGATGCGGCGCGACGCGCTGCAGCTCGGCCACCACATCCGGCATCAGCCGCGCCGAGACCGAGGGCAGCGCCCCCACCAGCAGCGCCAGCCCCGGGTCGGCCTGGCCGCCGATTCCAGCCAGCCCCTGGGTCAGCGCCCCCAGCGCATTCAGGGCGTGGCCGTGGAAGAACTCGCCCTGCGGGGTCAGCGACACGCCGCGGCGGCTGCGGCTCAGCAGCCTTGCGCCGACGATCTCCTCCAGCTCGGCGATGGTGCGGGAAATCGCGGGCTGGGTCAGGTACAGCACCTCGGCCGCGCGCTTGAGACTGCCCTGCCGGACGATCTCGGCAAAGGCCTGGATATGGCGAAGGCGGATCCTGCGGTCCAATACTTACCAATTCCGATAATCAACCCAGCGTATTATTCATTTTATTTGCACCGCGCGACAGGTCAAGCTGCACAGGCAAGGGGGGAGCAGTCATGCGTACACAAGTCGTCATCATCGGGGGCGGGCCGTCCGGGCTGCTGCTGGGGCAGCTTTTGCACCGCAAGGGCATTGAGGCGGTGGTGCTGGAGCGCAAGACCCGCGACTATGTGCTGGGCCGCATCCGCGCCGGGGTGCTGGAAACCGGCCTCGTGCGCCTGATGGAGGAAGCCGGCGTCGCCGACCGCCTGCACCGCGAGGGCTATGTCCACGACGGCACCCAGATCGCCTGGGACGGCGGCATGTTCCACATCGACTTCAAGCAACTGACCGGCACCCCGGTGGTGGTCTATGGCCAGACCGAGGTGACGCGCGATCTTTACGACGCGCGCGAGGCCGCAGGCGCGCAGACCATCTTTCAGGTCGACGACGTGGTGATCCATGACGCCGACAGCGACCGCCCGCATGTGACCTACACGCGCGCAGGGCAAAGCCACCGCATCGACTGCGATTTCATCGCCGGCTGCGACGGGTTCCACGGCATCAGCCGCCAGACCATCCCGCTGGACGTGCGGCGCGAATACGAAAAGACCTATCCCTTCGGCTGGCTGGGCATCCTGTCGGAAACGCCCCCGGTGCATGACGAGCTGATCTACGCCAGTTCCGACCGCGGCTTTGCGCTGTGTTCGATGCGCAATGCCAATCTGTCGCGCTATTACATCCAATGCGCACTGTCGGACCACACCAGCGACTGGACCGACGCGGCATTCTGGGACGAATTGCGCCGCCGCCTGCCCGCGGATGTGGCCGAGCGTCTGGTCACCGGCCCCTCGATCGAGAAATCCATCGCCCCCCTGCGGTCGTTCGTGACCGAGCCGATGCGCTGGGGGCGGCTGTTCCTGTGCGGCGACGCCGCCCACATCGTGCCGCCGACCGGCGCCAAAGGGCTGAACACCGCCGCCAGCGACGTGCAGTATCTGTATCACGGGCTGGTGCAGCATTACCACGACGGCGACAGCGAGGGGCTGGACCGCTATTCCGAAAAGGCGCTGCTGCGGGTGTGGAAGGCCGAGCGGTTCAGCTGGTGGTTCAGCGGCCTGCTGCACCGCTATCCCGACCAGAGCCCGTTCGACCTCAAGATGCAAAAGGCCGACATCGCGTTCCTGCGCGACAACGAATCGCAGCAGCGCGCGTTTGCCGAAAACTACGTGGGGTTGCCGTACTGATGCAGACGATCCAGGCAAACGGGGCAGAGCTGCATGTCGCGGTGTCGGGGCCGGACACCGGCCCGGCGGTGGTGTTTGCCAACTCTCTGGGCACCGACCTGCGGGTCTGGGACGCGCTGATCCGGCATCTGGCGCCGGGGCTGCGGCTGGTGCGCTATGACAAGCGCGGCCACGGCCTGTCCGAGGAAACCCCCGGCCCCTACAGCATCGGGACGCTGGCGGACGACGCCGCGGCGCTGATTGCGGCGCTGGGTCTGCGCCGGGTGGTGTTCGTGGGCCTGTCCATCGGCGGGCTGATCGGCCTGTCGCTGGCCGCCCGCCATCCCGGGCTGCTGGCGGGGCTGGTCGTCTCGAACTCGGCCGCCAGAATTGGCGATGCGGCGATGTGGAACACAAGGATCGCGGCGATCCGCAAGGACGGGCTGGCCAGCATCGCCGCCCCCACGATGGAGCGCTGGTTCTCGCCCGCCTTCCGCGCTTTGGGTCGCGATGCGGTCTGGGCGCGGATGCTGTCCCGCCAGCCGCAGCAGGGCTATGTCGCCTGCTGCCAGGCCATTGCCGGGGCCGACCTGACCGACGCCGCCCGGGCGCTGGCCCTGCCGGTGCAGGTGATCGCGGGCGGGCTGGACGGCTCGACCCCGCCGGATCTGGTGCAGGCCACCGCCGCGCTGATCCCCGGCGCGCGCTTCGACCTGATCCCAGGGGCCGCGCATATTCCGTGCGTGGAGGCGCCCGCCGCCCATGCCGCCATTCTTAACCGCTTTTTCAGGGACATCGGCCATGTCTGACCGTCATGCGACCGGGATGCAGGTGCGCCGCGAAGTGCTGGGCGACGCGCATGTGGACCGCGCCGAGGCGGCGGCTTCGGATTTCGACCGCCCGTTTCAGGAATTGATCACCCTGTCGGCTTGGGGCACGGTCTGGGCCTCGGACGGGATTGCGCGGCGCGAGCGCTCGATGCTGACGCTGGCGCTGCTGGCCGCCATGGGCAATTGGGAGGAGATCCCCATGCACATCCGTGCCACCGCCCGCACCGGCGCCAGCAAACGCGACGTGCTCGAGGCGTTCCAGCATGTCGCGATCTATTGCGGCGTGCCCAGGGCCAACCACGCGCTGAAGATCGCCCGCGATACCTACGCCGAGATGGAGCAGGAGGAGACCCCATGACCCCCGCCGAATATTACCAGCGCGACCGGCGACTGCACCCGCCGGCGCTGACCCCCGACTACAAGACCTCGGTCGCGCGCAGCCCGCGCCTCAGCCTGATCAGCCTGCAGGGCTCGATGTCGGAAATCACCGGCCCGACCTTTGGCCACGGCGACATCAGCCCGATCGACAACGACCTGATCAAGAACTACGCCAAGGACGGCGACCCGATCGGGGAACGCATCATCGTCCATGGCCGGGTGCTGGACGAGAACGCCCGCCCCGTGCCGAACACGCTGGTCGAGGTGTGGCAGGCCAATGCCGGCGGCCGCTATCGCCACAAGAAGGACAGCTACCTGGCCCCGATCGACCCCAATTTCGGCGGCTGCGGGCGCACCATCACCGACGACAACGGCTATTATTTCTTCCGCACCATCAAGCCCGGCGCCTATCCCTGGCGCAACTGGGTCAACAACTGGCGGCCGGCGCATATCCATGTCTCGGTCTTCGGCCATGCCTTCTGCCAGCGGCTGATCACCCAGCTGTATTTCGAGGGCGATCCCCTGATCCCGATCTGCCCCATCGTGCAGACCATCCCCGACCCCGACGCCATCGACCGGCTGACCGCCAAGCTGGACATGAACGCCGGGGTGCCGCTGGACAGCATCGCCTATCGTTTCGACATCGTGCTGCGCGGGCGCCGCTCCACCATGTTCGAAAACCGGCTGGAGGGGAACTGATGAAGATCGTCGACGCGCGGGCCAACCGCCCGCAATACCTGCCGGAAACCGCCTCGCAGACCGCCGGCCCCTATGTCCATATCGGGCTGGCGCCGGGGGCCGCCGGCTTCCGGATCTTCGACCGGGAACTGGGCTGGGACATCGCCGGGCCGAATGCGGCGGGCGAGCGCATCCGGGTCGAGGGGCTGGTGATCGACGGCACCGGCAGCCCGGTCAAGGACGTGCTGATCGAGGTCTGGCAGGCCAATGCCGCCGGCATCTACGCCCACCCCGAGGGCGGCGGCGAGGTCGAGGACGGGTTTCGCGGCTGGGGCCGGGTGATCACCGATTTCGAGACCGGCGAATGGGGTTTCGACACGGTGAAGCCCGGGCCGGTGCGGGCGCGGGGCCGCATGGAATCGGGCGTGGCCCAGCGGGTGCGCGACAGCCATCCCGACTGGCAGGGCCGCGCGCAGGAAGACAACGTGCCGATGGCGCCGCACCTGAACCTGTGGATCGTCGCCCGCGGCATCAACATCGGCCTGAACACAAGGATGTATTTCGACGACGAGGCCGCGGCCAATACCGCCGATCCGGTGCTGAACCTGATCGAATGGGAACGCCGCCGCGCCACGCTGATCGCCAGGCGCACGGTCCGCGACGGCACCCCGGTCTATCGCTTCGACATCCGCCTGCAGGGCGAGGACGAGACGGTGTTCTTCGATGTCTGAGCTGCCCGGCAAGCCCTGCATCATCTGCGTCGCCATCACCGGCAGCCTGCCGACCAAGGCCGACAACCCGGCGGTGCCGATCACCGTGGCCGAGCAGATCGAATCGACGCATGAGGCGTTCGAGGCCGGGGCCTCGATCGCCCATTGCCACGTCCGCGACGATCAGGGCCGCCCAACCAGCGACCCCGACCGCTTCGCCGCGCTGAAAGAGGGGCTGGAGAAACATTGCCCCGGTATGATCGTGCAGCTGTCGACCGGCGGACGCTCGGGTGCGGGACAGGCGCGAGGGGGGATGCTGCCGCTGCGGCCCGACATGGCCTCGCTGTCGGTCGGGTCCAACAACTTCCCGACGCGGGTCTATGAAAACCCGCCGGATCTGGTGGACTGGCTGGCCGGGCAGATGCTGGAACACGGGGTCAAGCCGGAAATCGAGGCCTTCGATCTGTCCCATATCCTGCAGGCGAAGCTCATGGCCGAGGACGGGCGGCTGGCGGGCACCCCCTATGTCCAGTTCGTGATGGGGGTGAAAAACGCCATGCCCGCCGACCGCGATGTGTTCGACTATTACATCCACACGGTGAAGCGGCTGTTCGGCGCGGATGCGCCCTGGTGCGCGGCCGGGATCGGGCCGAACCAGATCGTGCTGAACGAATGGGCGATTGCCTCGGGCGGGCACGCGCGCACCGGGCTGGAAGACAACGTGCGGCTGGACCGGACGCGGCTGGCTCCCTCGAACGCGGCGCTGGTGGCCCGTGCGGTCGAACTGTGCGGGAAATACGGCCGCCCGGTCGCCAGCTGGCAGCAGGCGCGGCAGATCCTCGGGCTGCGGATGCCACAATGACCACGGGCACGCTGCGGGGGCAGCTTTACGGCGATGCGGAGATGGCGGCGGTCCTGTCGGATCGGTCCGCCATTGCCGCCATGCTGCGGGTCGAGGTGGCGCTCGCGCGCGCGCAGGCCGATCTGGAGGTGATCCCGGCCGCGGCGGCCGCGGCGATCGCGCAGGCGGCCGCGACCCTCAACCCCGACCCGGCAGAGCTTTCTGCGGCGGTGGCGGTGGCGGGCATCCCCGCGCAGCCGGTGATCGCGGCGCTGAAATCCGCGGCGGGCGAGGCCGGGGGCTTCGCCCATTACGGCGCCACCTCGCAAGATATCCAGGACACCGCGCTGGCGCTGCAACTGGTGCAGGCGCTGGACCTGCTGGACGCGCGGCTGGGGCAGCTGGCGGCGTTGCTGGCGCAAAAGGCCGCCGACCATGCGGAACTGCCGATTCCCGCGCGCACCCGCCACCAGCTTGCCGCGCCGACCACGCTGGGCGCCAAGATCGCGGTCTGGCAGGGGATGGCGGCACGCAACCGCCAGCGGCTGGTGCAGCTGCGCCCGCGGCTGCTGCTGGTGTCGCTGCACGGCGCGGCGGGGACGGAAGCCGCGCTGGCCGGCCAAGGCAAGGCGCTACGCGCCGCGATGGCGGCGGCACTGGGGCTGGGCGTGCCGGGCGGCCCTTGGCACGCTGCCCGCGACGGCATCGCAGAACTGGCAGGCTGGCTGTCGCTAGTCACGGGGGGCCTGGGCAAGATGGGCCTCGACCTGATCCAGCTGGGGCAAAGCGAGATCGCCGAGGTTTCGGCCGGGGACGGGGGCGGCTCGTCCACCATGCCGCAGAAACAGAACCCGGTCGCGGCCGAGGCGCTGGTGACGCTGGCGCGGCTGAATGCGGGCGATCTGGCCGGGATGCATCAGGCGATGATCCACGCGCAGGAACGCGACGGCAGCGCGCTGGGGCTGGAATGGATGCTGCTGCCCGCGATGCTGGAACGCACCGCCGCCGCGTTGCGCATCGGCTGCGCGTTGGCGGGCACGCTGGCGCCGCGCCCCGACCGCATCGCCGCCAGCTTCGCCGCCGACCGCGGCCGGATGGCGGCCGAGGCCGCGGGCTTCCTGCTGGCCCGGGCCATGCCGCGCGACCGGGCGCTGGCCATCGTCGCGCAGGCGCTGGCGCAGCTCGACGACGGCAAGGCCGCGACGCTGGCCGAGGCGTTGGCGCAGCTTGTCCCCGGCCGCGACTGGGCCGAGGCGCTGCGCCCCGAAAACCTGACCGGCGCCGCGCCCGACCAGGCCCGCGCCGCAACACCGGACTGAACGAACCAAACGGGAGGAAACCATGAAAACCCTGATCCTGTCGGCCATCGCCTCGCTGTCGCTGGGCGGCGCGGCATCCGCCGCCGAGGTGACGCTGCGCGTCCACCACTTCCTGTCGGCCGAGGCGCCGATGCATACCGAGGTGCTGATTCCCTGGGAAAAGACCGTCGAGGAACAGTCGGGCGGCCGCATCGACGTGCAGCTGTTCCCCTCGATGCAGCTGGGCGGCAAGCCGCCGCAGCTGTTCGACCAGGCGCGCGACGGCATCGTGGACATCTCGTGGACGCTGCTGGGCTACACCCCCGGCCGCTTCCCCATCGCCGAGGTGTTCGAGCTGCCGTTCATGTCCGGCACCGCCGCCCAGACCACCGCCGCGCTGCAGCAGTTCCAGGCGAAATACCTGGGCGAAGAACTGGCGCAGGTCAAACCGCTGCTGCTGCACGCGCCGGCGGGCTACAAGTTCCACATGCGCAGCGACCCCATCGCCTCGCTGGCCGATCTCAGGGGCAAGAAGATCCGCGCCCCCTCGCGCGCGATGACCGACGCGCTGAACGCGCTGGGGGCCACCGCGGTCGGGATGCCGGTTCCCGAGGTCGCGCAGGCGCTGACCACCGGCGTTATCGACGGCGCCCAGATCCCGTGGGAAGTCGTCGGCTCGCTGCGGGTCGAGGAGATTACCAAGGCCCACACGGAAATTGGCGTCGAGAACGGCGGCATGTCCACCGCCGTGATGGCGCTGGTGATGAACCGGGCGAAATACGACGCCTTGCCCGACGACCTGAAGAAGGTGATCGACGACAACAGCGGCGCGGCGCTGGCCGCGCTGGCGGGCGAGGCGTTCGACCGGGTCGAGGCCGAGGAACGGCAGAAATACCTGGACGCCGGCGCGCAGATCAACGTGATCCCGGCCGACCAGCTGGGCGACTGGCGCGAGGCGGTGCAGCCGGTGGTTGACGGCTGGGTCAAGGCGATGGACGGGCGCGGGCTGGACGGGCAGGCGATGCTGGACGACGCGCACGCCATGCTGGCCGCGGCGCAGGCCGAATAAGGGACCGCGAGGGCGAGATGACCAAAGCCGAACCCCTGACCGAACATGCCCATCCGGTGCCGGTGCCCGGCTGGCTGGTCACCCTGTGCCGCTGGTTCGCCACCATCGGCGGCACCGCCCTGCTGGCGATGATGCTGATGACCGTCACCAGCGTCACGCTACGCTCGGTCCTGGGCTGGCCGATCCCCGGCGATTTCGAGCTGGTCGAGGTGCTTTCCGCCATCACCGTGTTCTGCTTTCTGCCCTGGTGCCAGATCGTCGGCGGCAACGTGCTGGTGGATTTCTTCACCATGAAGGCGGGGCCGCGGGTCAACCATGCGCTCGAGGCGCTGGGGGACCTGGTGTATCTGGCGATCGGGGCGCTGCTGACCTGGCGGCTGTGGCACGGGGCGGTGGATTTCCACGCCTACGGCGAGCAGACCATGGTGCTGCGCATCCCGATCTGGTGGAGCTTCGTCATCGCCATGCCGGCCATGGCGCTGCTGATCGTGACCACCCTGTTCACCCTGCTGGGCCATGTCAGAAAGGCCGCCGCATGACCGGGATCGCCGCCGGGCTGACGGGTTTCGCGGTGCTGCTGGCGCTGATGGCCATCCGCATTCCGATTGCGGTGGCGATGCTGACCACCGGCATCGTGGGCTATGGGCTGGTCAGCGGCTGGATGCCGCTGCTCGCCTTTCTCAAGACCAACACCTATTACCAGTTCTCCACCTATTCGCTGTCGGTGATCCCGCTGTTCGTGCTGATGGGCGAGTTCGCCACCCACGCCGGGATGAGCCGGGCGCTCTACCGCGCCGCCGCGGCCTTCATGGGGCATCTGCGCGGCGGGCTGGCCATGGCCTCGATCGGGGGCTGCGCGGCCTTCGGGGCGATCTGCGGCTCGTCGCTGGCCACCGCCGCCACCATGGGGCAGGTCGCCCTGCCCGAGATGCGGCGCTACAACTATTCCGGCGCGCTCGCCACCGGCTCGCTGGCGGCGGGGGGCACGCTGGGGATCCTGATCCCGCCTTCGGTCATCCTGGTGCTTTACGCGCTGATGGCGGAACAGAGCATCGCCAAGATGTTCGTCGCCGCCATGGTGCCGGGGGTGATCGCGGCACTGGGCTACATGCTGGCGGTCGCCATCTTCGTGCGCCGCCGCCCCGAGGCCGGCCCCGCCGGCCCCCGCGCCAGCTGGTCCGAGCGGCTGGAGTCGCTGCAGGAAACCTGGTCGATCATCCTGATCTTCGGCGTGGTGATCGTCGGCATGTATCGCGGCTGGTTCACCCCCACCGAGGGCGCGGCGGTCGGCGCCTTCGGCGCCTTCGTGCTGGCGGTGGTCAAGGGCGGGATGCGGCTGCGCGGGGTGGTGCAGTGCATCCTGGGCACGGCGCGGACCTCGGGGATGATCTTCCTGATCATGCTGGGGGCCGAGATGTTCAACGCCTTCCTGTCGGCCACGCAGACGCCCACGCTCGCCTCGCAGATGATCGTCGAGGCGGGGCTGTCGCCGCTGATGGTGCTGGCGGCGATCCTGCTGCTGTATCTGGCGATGGGCTGCGTGATGGATTCCATGTCCATGCTGCTGCTGACCATCCCGATCTTCTACCCGATCATCGC
This sequence comes from Paracoccus sp. SJTW-4, assembly GCF_047716885.1. Taxonomy (NCBI): domain Bacteria; kingdom Pseudomonadati; phylum Pseudomonadota; class Alphaproteobacteria; order Rhodobacterales; family Paracoccaceae; genus Paracoccus; species Paracoccus sp. SJTW-4. Next base: position 1,917,726 of record NZ_CP136681.1, read on the forward strand.
CGGGCTGGATTTCGGCATGGGCCGCGAAGAGACGCTGATCTGGTTCGGCATCCTTGCCGTGGTGGTGGTCGAGGTCGGGCTGATCACCCCGCCGGTCGGGATGAACGTGTTCGTCATCAACGGCCTGGCCCGCGACGTGCCGATGTGGGACAGCTTCCGCGGGGTCATGCCGTTCCTGATTTCGGACCTGCTGCGCATCGTGCTGCTGGTGGCGTTTCCCGGCATCACCCTGGGGCTGGTGCGGGCGCTGGGGTAGCGTGAAACCGGGCGGGGCGGCGCTTCCGTCCCACCCCGGCCGCGGCAATCACGCCCCGGAGGTTTCCGCAAAGGCGGCGGCAAGATCGGCGGCGATCAGGTCGATGTCATGCGCCCCGGCCACCCGCGCCCTTGCGCTGCGGCCCATCGCCAGCCGCTGGTCCTCGGGCAGGGCGCAGAAGCGGGCGATGGCGCCCGCCAGCGCGTCGATGTCGCCCGCGGGCACCAGCAGCCCGTCGCGCCCGTCGCGCACCAGTTCCGGCGTGCCGGCGATCCAGGTGGAAATCACCGGACGGCCGGCGGCCATCGCCTCCATCGCGACCACGGGCAGGCCCTCGGCGAAGCTGGGCAGGATCAGCGCGTCGGCCTGGGCCAGCGCCTCGCGCACGCCGCGGTCGTCCAGCCAGCCGGCCAGCCGGATGCGCCCGCCCATGCCGGTGGCGGTGATCGCGGCCTCGATCTGCGGGCGCAGCGCGCCGTCGCCGACCAGCGTCAGCCGCACATCCGCGCCCTGATCCACCGCCTGCGCCAGCGCCGCGGGCAGCAGGATCTGCCCCTTTTGCTCGGCAAAGCGGCCGATGTTGACCAGATGCACCGGCCGTCCCGCCAGCGGCGGCGGGTCGGGCAGCTCTGCAAAGGCCGCGGGGGCGATGCCGCAATGGATCACCCGCAGCTTGTCCCAATCGCCCAGCCGCGCCCAGCGGAACAGCTGGCTGCGCCCGTGCTGGGAAATCGCCGCGACGAAGCGGGCGCCGGCGATCTTGTCGGCCAGGCTCAGCGCCCGCGGAGCGTCGAACTCCTCGGGGCCGTGGACGGTGAAGCTGTAGCCGGGCCCGCCCATCGCCCGGACCAGCGCCGCCACTGCCGCCGCGTTGGTGCCGAAATGCGCGTGCAGATGGGTGATCCCCAGCGCGCGGGCGCGGGCGGCGACATGCGCGGCCTCGGCCAGATAGATCAGATGCCGCAGCCGCCCCTGCGGGTGCCGCCGGCCCATGCGCAGCGCCAGCCTGGCCGCCGACAGGAACCGCCGCGGCTCGGCCAGCAGCCGCGCGCCCATGTCGGCCAGCAGCCGCGGGGCGCCCGCCTTCAGCACGAACTCGGTGCGCTCATGTTCCGCCAGATCGGCCGCGTCCTTCAGCCCGGCGCGGTCCGAGCGCATGGCAAAGCGGTGGATCTTTACCCCCTGCCGCTCCAGCGCCGCGATCTCTCGGCGGATAAAGGTGACGCTGGGCTGCGGATAGGTGTTCAGCAGATAGGCGATACGCGCGGTCATTGTCGTCCCCTTGCCCAGGTGCCGCTGTCCCGCCCCATGCGGACGGCCAGCGACACCGCCGCATAGGCCGCGAACCCCGCGGGATCGGCGGCCGCCAGCCGCAGCACCCCGCCCGCGCCCAGCCGCGGCTTGCCCTCATTCGCCAGCAGCTCGGGCCAGCGGGCGGCGATCTCGGCCACGCCGGCGTCCTGGCGGCGGCGGACGCGGACCAGCGCCGCGAAACCCTCGGTCATCGGCCAGTCGTAGGGGGCGGCGACCTCGATCCGCTCGGACGGCTGGAACAGCATCCGCACATAGCTGTCGTCGGAAATGATCGCCGGGAACTCGCCCCAGCGGGCGCGGCCGGCGCGGTTGACCGCGAACAGCCCGAAGCCCGGCGCGGTGCTGCGGGCAAAGGGCAGCCGCGACCAGAACCGCGCATAGGCGCGGCTGAGCCGGGACTGCGCCGTCACCCGCGGCCGCCCCGAACCATAGGCCGCGCCCTCGCGCGCCATAAGCCCCCGCGCCAGCGCCGCCAGCAGCGGGGGTGAAACGATCACGTCGGCGTCCAGATAGGCGCGGATTTCCCCCCGCGCCACGCGGTCGGCATGGTTCAGCGCGGCGGGCTTGCCGCCCTCGGCCCGCTCGATCACCGTCAGTTGCCAACCCGCGGCGGCGGCGGCCGGGATCGCCGCGCGCGCCACATCGGCGGTGCGGTCGCGGCAGCCGTTCGCCGCGACGATGATTTCCGCCCCACCCGCCACCGGGTCCGAGGCGATCAGCGCCGAGAGGCAGGCGCCGAGCCAGCGTTCCTCGTTGCTAGCGGGGATGATGACCGACAGGATCACTCGTCCGCCGCCCGGCGCAGCGCCTGCCAGCGCGGGTTGTCGTCGGACAGATGCCGCAGCGCGCCCCAGCTGCCCCATTTCGACGGCGCGGACACGTCGACAAACGCCATGAACGGGCCGTCGCCCAGTTCCGCCCAGCCGTCGATCAGCCTGCGATACAGCCCCGCCATCTCGTCCGAGTAGTTCAGCGCCAGAAAGAACCCGGTCGCCTGTTCGTCGTCGACCACCGGGCCCTGCCCGACCACATGGGTGCCGCCCTCGTACATCAGCAGCTTCAGCCCGTATTGATCGGCGATCTTGCGATGATGGGGCAGGATCTCGGTCAGCAGCCGGTCCAGGGAATCGGTGCGCGGATCCTCCAGCAGCGCCTGCGCCGCCTGCGGGAAGACCGCCGCCATGTCGCCGCCCGCGCCAGCCAGCCATTGCTGCCAGACCGGGCGGAACTCCTCGCTGCCGAAGCCATGGCCGAAATACCCGGTCACTGCATAGGCGTCGAAGCTTTCCACCGGCGGCCGCAGCGTGCGTTCCACCTGCCGGGCCCGCGGTGCGTTGAGGATGTCGTCTTCCAGCCCCAGCCAGCCGGTCTGGGTGGCGATGACGCGCACCAGCCGCTGGGGGGCGGAATCGCCGAACTCCTCGGTCCAGATCGCCGCGACCTCGGCCGCGCGCACGGCGCCGTATTGCACCCAGGCATCGCGGATGCCCCAGCGTTCCTGCGCGTGGTCGTCGGCCCATTGCGCCTGCTGGAACTGCCAGTTCCAGATCTCGTTCGAGAACTCGACATGCGCGCGCAGCCCGGGGTCGAGATCGCGCGCCACGATCGCCGCATACTCGCGCGCCAGCCCGTCCGAGCCGGTGTGCGGCATGGTGAACCAGGGGTCGGCCTTGATACGGTTGGCCAGCTCCACCATCACCTCGACCGGGACGCCCTTCACCGTCCAGGCATAGTCGTCGATGCGGGGGCGGTCGGCGGCCTCGACCAGGGTGGCGTCGTTCGTCGCCATCCAGTCCATGAAGCGGATGCTGCGCGCGCCCTCGATCCGCGCCAGAAAATCGGGGTTGAAGATCTCGCCCGATTCCAGCAGCGCGCGGCGATCCTCGCGCACCAGCCGCAGGTTGCGGATCGGGTCGGCGGGGTCGGTCTTGCGGATGGTCAGCACCACCATCCCCTCGCCGGGGGTGAAATCGAACCGCGCAAGGGTGGGGCGCAGGTCCAGCCGCGACACGCGGCCCTCGACCGACAGCGCGCCGCGGCCGTCCCAGCGCAGCTCATAGCGGCCGGCGGTGTCAGCGGCGCCCTCGGGCAGGTCGGTCAGCACCAGCGTGGACACGCCGGTCACCTCCGCGGGCAGCGCCTTCAGCCAGCCGTTTTCGTCCAGAAACCCCTCGGCCCGCAGCCGCTGATGGTCCCAGCCGCCCCATTGGTCGGGCAGATGGCCGATCCAGGGCCGCGCGGTCTTCATCAGGTCCAGGAACGGCTGCTCTGCCGTCCAGTCGGAAATCCCCTCGAGCCCAAAGCCGATGTCGTCGCGCAGCACGGTCTGCGGGGCGGAAAGCACCGCAGCCGGGGCCAGGAACGCCAGCAGGGCAAGGACAAGGCGCAGCATCATGTCGGAACCCCGGTTTGCGGAAAGCGGCGGATGGTGGCCGCGACGATCCGGTGCAGCGCAGCCAGGGTGTCGGGCGCGACGTCGATCGGGCGGCCGTCGGCGGCGGTCAGCGGCGCCGGGGCCGGCTCGGGCAGGCGCTGGTGGATCACCGCCACATGCGTCAGCGCCACCACCAGCGCGCCCAGATCGCTGAAATGGATCGGGTCCAGCGCGCCCGCATCGTCGCGGGCGAACAGCTGCTCGCGCGAGGTGACGCCGGGGATCTGCCCCGCCTCGGCGGCGCGGGCGACGGCGGCCATCGCCTGCCCGCCGGGGATCAGGTGGATCGGCCCCACCCCCGGCACCGCCAGCGCGCGGCGCAGGATCTGCTGTTCCCACAGTTCGGGCAGGTCGCGGTCGATACGTTCCAGCCAGCCCTCGGGGTCGGTCAGCTGGTGCCAGCTTTCGTAAAGATAGATGCGCAGGTCTGGGCGGGCCTGCCGCGCCAGCAGCGCCCATTGCGCCAGGTAATGCGCCGAGTGGTGCCAGCGGATCGCATCGCGCAATTCGACCATCTCGGTCAGCACCAGCACATCGGCCCAGCCCGTTTCCAGCGCCTGCCGCACCGGGCGGAAATGCGGATGCGCGTTCTCGCGCTCGAACCCGGGCACGGCGGCGTCGCCCTGCCAGTGCTGCATCAGCGAGGCGCCCCAGCCCAGCTGCACCGCGTGATCCTGCCCGCCCAAGGGCCCCGCTAGCGCGGTGGCCAGCGCCGGCATGTCGCGCCCGACCAGACTGTGGCCCAGGTGGTAGACATTCACCGGCGGCACCGGCGGCGCCAGCCGGGGCTGCGCGGCGCGATAATCCTCAGGCGGCAACGGCTCGGGCATCGGCGGCCCGGCGCGGCGCTGCCGGCGCCAGCCCAGCGCCGCGGCCGCGCCCGCAGCCAGCACCCCCGCGGCCCCCAGCAATCCCTGCCGGCGGCTAACCATGGTTGCCTTGGGCGGTCATGTGCGGTTTCCTGTTCAAGACGCTGTTTCCCCAGAATATGCAGGAGTAGGCCGCGAATGCCAGAACCAGCCGACGCAAGCCTGCTGATCTATGCGCCGGTGCCGCTGCACCGGGACGGCGCGCAGCTTCTGCTTGAGGACCAAGCCTGCAACGGCCTGCGGCTGTGGGCGGCGCATTTCGCGCAGGTGACGGCGATCATGCCGGTTTCCGACGCCCCTGCCCCGGCCAGCTGGGTGCCGGTCGAGCGGGTCGGCCCGGCGCTGGAGCGCATCCGGCTGCTGCCGGTGCCACAGGCCTGGACGCTGGGCCGGTTCCTGCGCGCCCGCCCCGCCGTGCGGCAGCTGATCCGCGACGAGATCGCGCGCGCGGACTACCTGTCCTTTGCAATCGGCGGGCTGGTCGGCGACTGGGGCGCGCTGGCCTGCGCCGAGGCCTGTCGCATGGGCCGCCCCCATGCCGTCTGGACCGACCGCGTGGAATCCGAGGTCACACGGATGGAGGCCGTGGGCGCCCCGCGGCTGCGGCGCCGGCTCAAGGCGCAGCTGATCTGGCGCCCGATGGCGGCGCTGGAACGGCGCGCGGTGCGGCGCGCGACGCTGGGGCTGTTCCACGGGCAGGCAACCTTCGACCATTACGCGCGCTTCAGCCGCGATCCGCATCTGGTCCACGACATCCATGTCCGCGCCGCCGACCTGATCCCGGCCAAGGCGCTGGCCGCAAAGGCCGCGCGCGCAGGCGCGGGCGGGCCGCTGCGGCTGGTCTATGTCGGCCGCGCTGATCCGATGAAAGGCCCGCTCGACTGGATCGAGGCGCTGGAGCTTGCCGCGCAGGCCGGCGTCGATCTGCGCGCCAGCTGGATCGGCGGGGGCGAACAGATCGAGGCGCTGCGCGCCCGCATCGCCCAAGGCCCGCTGGCCGGGCAGGTGACGGCGCCGGGGTTCCTTTCCGACCGGGCGGCGGTGCTGGCGGCGCTGCGGGATGCCGATGCGCTGCTGTTCTGCCACCGCACCCCGGAATCGCCGCGGGTGCTGATCGAGGCGCTGGTCTCGGGCGCGCCGCTGATCGGCTATGAGGGGCCGTTCCAGCAGTCGCTGATCGCGGACAACGGCGCCGGGGCGCTGGTCCCCGACGGGCGGCCGGACCTGCTGGCGCAGGAGCTTGCCCTGCTGCACCGTCACCGCGCAACGCTGGCGCGGATGATCACGGCGACCGCCAAGGCCGCCCACGGCCACGACGACGAGACCGCGTTTGCGCATCGCAGCCGGATCATCCTGACGCATCTGCCGCCCCCGCGGGATCGGGCCGAGGATCCGCACAGGCCGCGATGACCAGCCCCCCGGCCCGCGCCAACCGCACCGGCAGCACCGCGCCTGCCGGATAGGGCGGCACGGCGCGGGTAAAGCGCAGGGTCGCCGCATCCGCCGTCAGTGCGTCCAGCCGCAGGCCGGTGAACTCCAGCAGTTGGCGGCTGCGGGGGAACTGGCATTTATAGGCGGCCTCCTTGGCGGCGAAGCCTTCGCGCGCGCGGCGCAGCGGCTGGGGCGAGGCCGCCAGCAGGCGCTGTTCCGCCGGATCGGGAAAGATCAGCGGCAGCAGATCGCCGGGCAGTTCCTCGTCGGGTTCGACGTCCAGCCCCAGCGCCAGCGCCCCAGCGCGCGCGGCCACCGCCAGCGCCAGCCAGCCGTGGTGGGTGATGCTGCCGGTGACGCCTGCGGGCCAGATCGGGGCACGGTCCTCGCCCATCGGGATCGGACTTGCGGGCAGGCCCAGCCGTGCCATCGCCTGCCGCGCGGCGTGGCGGCCGGCGGCGAACTCGGCCTGCCGGGCCGGGACCGCGCGCGCCATGGCGGCGCCCTCGGCCCCCAGCAGCGGCCCGCCCTGCCCCACCACACAGGCGCCGACGCCGATGCCCGGGGGAAACAGCGCCGCCACCGTGCGGGCGGCGCTTGTCCCGGTCAGGACGGCCTCAGCCGCCATCGCGCTGCGCCCGCAGCGCGCGGCGCCGCGCGATGGCATCGGCGCGGGCGGTTTCCTCGGCGGCCTCGGCCTCCTTGCGGGCGCTGTCGTCCACCGCGCCGCCCGACAGATGCGCGGCCAGCGATTCCAGCGTCGGAAAGCGGAAGATGTCGGTGATCGACAGCCGCACGCCCCCGCCCAGCGCCGCCCGGATTTCCCGGTGCGCCTGCACCGCCAGCAGCGAATGCCCGCCCAGCGCAAAGAAATTGTCGCGCGAGCCGATCCGCGGCCGGTTCAGCACCCGCGCCCAGACCGCGGCGATGGTCGCCTCGATCCCGTCCGAGGGCGCCACGAAATCCTCGGCCACCGCATCGGCGCTTTCCACCACGTCGGGCAGCGCCTTGCGGTCCACCTTGCGGTTGGGGGTCAGCGGGAACTCGGCCAGCCGCACGAAATGCGCGGGGATCATATGCGGGGGCAGGCGCTCGGCCAGATGGCGCTTGACCGCATCGGTGGACAGCTGGTGGTCGCCAGTCAGATAGGCGATCAACCGCAGGTCGCCCGGGGCCATCTCGCGGCAGATCACCACCGCCTGGCGGACGCCGGCGCAGTCCTCGGCGGCGGCCTCGATCTCGCCCAGCTCGATGCGATAGCCGCGCAGCTTGACCTGATGGTCGGCGCGGCCCAGGAACTCGAGCTTCGCGCCGCCCTGTCCGTCGGGACGCCAGCGCACCAGATCGCCGGTGCCGTAGATGCGGCCGGGAGCGAAGGGATTGGGGCGGAACCGGTCCTCGGTCAGGTCGGGGCGCTGCCAATAGCCGCGGGCCACGCCCTCGCCGCCGATCCACAGCTCGCCCTCGGCCCCCAGCGGAACGGGCTGGCCGTCCGCGTCCAGCACATAGCACTGGGTGTTGGCGATGGGGGTGCCGATGCTGACCACCGGGTCCGCGACCCCGGCGGGGGCGGTGGTGGACCAGATCGTGGTCTCGGTCGGGCCATACATGTTGGTGATCCGGCGCGCGCCGGCGCGGGTCAGGTCACCCACCAGCGAGGCCGGCAGCGCCTCGCCCCCCAGCACCAGATGGCGCAGCCCGCCCATGGCGGCGCGGGCGTCGTCGTTCATCGCGATCATCCGCGCCATCGAGGGAGTGCATTGCATATGCGTGGCGCGGTGACGGGTGATCTGCGCGGCGATCGACCAGTCGCCCTCGGCCAGTTCCGGCGCCTCATTGCTGCGGCGCAGGATCTCGGCCAGCGGGGCCAACCCTTCCAGCACCGTCTCGCACGGCAGGCCATAGTCGATCAGACAGGCAATCTCGTCCACGCCGATACGCTTGAGCTGTTCGACCCGCGCCAGCCCGTCCTCGACGGTGCCGAACAGGCCCGAATCCTCGAAATAGCGCTGGAAGGCGAAATCGAGGATCGCCTCGGTTTCCTCGGCGTCCAGGCTGCGCAGGTCGATGTCCATGGGGTTGGTCACGCCCTGCGGCTTCTTGAAGGCGGGAAAGGCCCAGGCGTATTGCTTGACCAGCGCCGCGGCCGATCTCAGGTAATCCTTCATCGGGCCGCGCGCGCGTTCGCGCGCCACCTCGCGGTCGTGGCAGATATAGCTGTGCAGCATCAGCGTGACCTTGAAATCCGCCGGATCGCGGCCGGATTTGCGCAGCGCGTCGTGATAGATCGCGATCTTTTCGCCGACCTCTTCGACCGACTGGCCCAGCAGGTGGGTCAGCACGTTGGCGCCGATTTCGCCGGCCTCGCGCCAGGTGGCGGGGTTGCCGGCGGTGGTCACCCACAGCGACAACTCGCGTCTGACCGGGCGCGGCTGCGTCACCACATCGACCATGCGCCCGTCGTTCAGCGGAAACGGCACCGCCTCGCCCCGCCACAGGCGCCGCAGCTTGTCGATGGTGTCGAACATCGCCGCCTTGTTGTTCGGCGGGCCGTTTTCCGGGCGCAGCACGAAATCCTCAGGGTGCCAGCCCGAGGCGATGCCCAGCGCCGTGCGCCCGTTGGTCAGGTTGTCGATGACCGCCCATTCCTCGGCAATGCGAATCGGATGGTGCAGCGGCGCCACGCAGGACCCGGCGCGGACCTCAAGGTTGGTCGTGACCGCCGCAACCGCCGCCCCGGTGACCGAGGGGTTCGGATAGGGGCCGCCAAAGGCGTGGAAATGCCTTTCCGGCGTCCAGACGGCGCAGAACCCGTGCTGGTCGGCGAATTTCGCCCCTTCCAGCAGCACCCGGTATTTCTGCCGCCCGACGCCATCGTCGTTGCCCCAGTAGAACAGGCTGAAATCCATCTTGCGGGCGCTGATGCGGCTGCCGGCAGAGACGAGCGCGCGTTCTTCCTCGCCCATCAGCACCACCTGATAGCCGCGGGCCAGCGTCCAGAACAGTTCCAGCACCGAGATGTCGAAGGAAAGCGAGGTCACCGCCAGCCACACCCGCCCGTCGCTGTCAGGGATGCGCTGGTCCATGCCGGCAAAGAAATTCGCCGCGTTGCGGTGTTCCAGCATCACCCCCTTGGGGCGGCCGGTCGAGCCCGAGGTGTAGATCAGATAGGCCAGATCCTCGGGCGCGGCGCCGCCCTCGGGGTTGGATTCAGGCATCGCCGCCAGCCGCGGCTCGGCATCCAGCACCAGCAGTTCGGCCTCGCTGTCGGGCAGCGCGGGTTGCAGCGCGGTTTCGGTGATGATGACCGGGGCGCCGGAATCTTCCACATACAGCGCGATGCGGTCGGCGGGATAGGCGGGGTCCAGCGGCAGATAGGCGCCGCCGGCCTTGAGGATCCCCAGCGCCCCCACCAGCAACAGCGGCGAGCGGCGCAGGTTCAGCCCGACCACCGTGCCCGGCCCCACCCCCATCTGCCGCAGCAGATGCGCCAGCCGGTTGGCGCGGGCGTTCAACTGCGCATAGGTCAGGGTGCTGTCCTCATGCGTCAGCGCGGCGCCGCCGGGGGTGCGGGCGGCCTGAGCCTCGAACGCGCGGTGGATCGAGTGGTCGGGGACGGCGCAGGCGGTGCCGTTCAGGCCGGTCAGCAGCAGCTGGCGTTCGGCCTCGGGCATCGTCGGGATGGTGGCGGCATCGGCGTCGCTGGCGGCCGCGGCAACCGCAGCGGTGAAATGCGCCAGCCGCGCGGCCAGCAGTTGCGCGCCCATCCGGTCGATGCGGGACAGGTCCGCCAGCAGCCGCCCGTCGGCGGTCACGGTCAGAACGGTGCCGGGGACGGGGCGGTTCGCGTCGGACCAGCCGATGGCGGGGATCGGCGCGGCCCCGATGGCGGGGTCGCGCAGCGGCAGGTCCACGGCGAACTCGGGCCAGCGGCGGGCGCGCTGGAACCCCTGTTCGGCATCAGCGGCGATACGGTCCAGCGGGCCAGTGCCCGTCAGCGGCAGCGGCGCCCAGCCCGACAGATACCCCGGCAGCCGCGGCGCATTGCCATCGGCAAAGGCCAGATAAACACGCTCGCGCCCCGCCAGCTGCGCGGCCCATAGCGCCAGCGCCGCCGGGGTCGCGGCGGTGCCCAGCGGGAACTCCTGCCAGTCGGCGGCGCCCTGCCCCGGCTGCGCAAAGGGCAGCGCGGCGGGTTCAGCGGTCAGCGCGCGGCGGAACGCCCCCTCGCCCCCGGCGACGGCGGCGATGGCGACGTCGATCCGCGCGACCTCGTCGGCGGGGGCGGTGGCCAGCACCTCGCCCAGCTGCGCCGCGTCCGCGGCGGCGACCTCGGTCCCGTCCATCTCGCGCAGCCCCGACAGGCGCACGGCGCCGCTGGCGCAGGCGACGGTCAGGCCGGTGTCATCGGCGGCCAGCACCGTGCCGGGCGCGCCGGCACCCTCGGCCAGCGCGGCGGTGCGGACGGAAAGCAGCCGCCCCCGCACCCACAGCTTGGGCAACGCCAGCGGGTTGGCGAAATCGCCGTGGTCGAGCGCGCGGACCAGCCGCGCCACCTCGGCCGCCGGGCGGTCGAAGCCCAGCCGGCCGCCAGCCGCGGGCCGCTTGTCGCGGGGGTGATAGCTGCGCAGCGACAGGTCCTGCGGGCGCCGCGCGGGCGCGCCGGTAAGCAGCGCCTCGGCCAGCTCGGGGAAGCTGTCCACCGCAGCCTCCCACGCGCGGGCGTTCAGGGTCAGGGTGGTGTCGTCCGGGGCGATCTCGAACTCGCGCGAGACCAGGATGTCGCCCTCATCGATGCCGCCCTCGATCAGGTGCCAGGTGATGCCGTGGCGCGGCTCGGCCCCCAGGATCGCCCAGGCGGGGGCGTTCAGCCCGGCGTGGCGCGGCAGCGGCCCGTCGTGAAAGTTCACCGCGCCGCGCCGCGCGCCGTCCAGCAGCGGCTGCGGGATGATCGACAGGTTCGCCACGCTCAGCAGCCAGTCGTAGTCCAGCCCCTCGGGGCTGCGCAGATCATCCTGCGCGCGCAGGGGAATGCCGCGCCCTTCGGCCCAGCGGGCGATGTCGGGGTTGCGCGTGGCCACCGCGGCGATGGTCAGGCCGCGCCCCAGCCAATGCTCGGCGCACTGGACCAGAAGCGATTCGTTACCGATGAAAAGCGCCGAAACGGACATGGCAAACCTCTAACGATGTGACTAAGGGGCTGGCCGGGGGCCGGTCAGCATATGGGCGAGCAGCTGGCGGGTGAACCCCGGGGCCGCAGCCCGACGTCCGCGCAGCCGGGCAATCATGGACCCGGCGACCACCGCGCCGGTCGCGGCAAGATAGCGCAGCTGCCCGTGGTTCTTGCGCCAGTAATGGCGGCGGCTATCGAACCAGTAGTCGGGCGTCCGCGCCCAGGTCTTCATCCCCGTCGAGACCGAGCCGATATGCATCACCCGGCTGGCGGGCACGAAATCGGTCTGCCAGCCGGCGCGGGCGGCGCGCAGGCACAGGTCGGTTTCCTCGAAATAGAGGAAGAACTCCTCGTCGAAGATGCCGATCTCGTCCAGCAGGTCCTGCCGCATCATCAGGCTTGCGCCCGCCACCCAGTCCATGCGCGTAGGCTGGTCGGGGATCGGCCGCGGCACCACATGGCGGTGCAGCAGCCTGGTGATCGGGCCGGTGACGGCCGCGCCCTCGAATTCGGACGCGACAGAGGGAAAGCGGAAACAGGCGGTGTGGGGGTCGCCGTCGGGGCCGTGGATATAGCTGCCGGCCATGCCGGTCCGCGGATGCGCCAGCATGTGGTCCAGCAGCGCCCGCACCGCATCCGGGGCCGGAAACGCGTCCGAGTTCAGCAGATAGACGAAATCCGGCCGCCGCCCATCCGGCAGCCCGGCCCGGATCGCGTGGTTGTTGCCCGCCCCGAAACCGCCGTTGCGGCCCGATTGCAGCAGCCGCACCCGGTCCCAGCCGCGTTCGGCGATGCCGCGGGCGATGGCGTCTTCGGAGCCGTCGCCGCTGTCGTTGTCGACGATGGTGATGGCGCCGTCGATGCCCGCCATCGCCGCCACCAGCGCCTCGGCCGAGCGCAGGGTCATGTCGGGCGTGCGCCAGTTCAGGATGATCGCGTGCAGCACCGTCATGATCACTCCGCCGCCTGGCGCATGGGCGCCGCTTCCGCCTGCGCCAGGATGCGCCGCAGATGCGAGGCGAGCACCCGGACGTTGGGTTCCAGCACCATGCTGTCGTGGTCGCCCGGCACCTCGATCACCTCGAGCGCGGGGGAAAGCGGGGTCAGGCCGTTGTCTTCCATCACATATTCCTTGGCCGCACTGATCCAGCGCCCGCCCGACACCTTGAAGCGCCGGTCCAGCGGCGGGCGCAGCAGCACCACCCGCCCGTCACGCCGCACCATGTCGAAGCGGGGCAGCGCCGCATAGAACGCCGCCTCGATCGCCGAGTTGTGCAGCTGGTGCGCATCCTCGACCGCGCGGGGGTTGCGCTGCGCGCGCTTCCATTCGGCACGTTCGCGGGCCCAGCGCGACAGATAGGCGGGGCCTTCCTCGCGCAGCAGCGCCAGCTTGATCAGCGCCTTGTCCACCCGCCCCGGCACCGGCCGCATCGGCAGCGGCGTGTCCAGCAGCACGGTGACGGCGACGGTTTCGCCCGCCTCTTCAAGCTGGCGGGCGATTTCCCAGGCGATCAGCCCGCCGCCCGAGAATCCGCCGACCAGATAGGGCCCATGCGGCTGCACCTGCCGCATTTCCGCGATGTAATCGCGGGCGGCGTCAGTGAAATCCTCATGCGGCGGCGCATCCCCGAACAGCCCCCGCGCCTGCAGGCCGTAGAACGGCCGCTCATGGCCCAGCAGCTGCGCAAGATGGCGCAGGTTCAGCACGTTGCCGAACATCCCCGCCACCAGGAAGAACGGCGTGCGCGGCCCGCCGTCGCCGCGATGCATCGCGACCAGATGGGTGTGGCGGCGCATCGGCGTGACCTCGGCCGGGGCGCTGTCGGCCGCTGGCTCGGCGGTATCGCCCGCCGGCCCGATCTGCGCCTCGATCAGCGCGGCGCAGGCGGCGATGGTCGGGGCCTCGAACAGGATCGAGATCGGGAAATCCACCGCATAGGTCTTGCGGATCATGGAAAACAGCCGCACCGCGATCAGCGAATGCCCGCCAAGGTCGAAGAAACTGTCCTCGACCCCCAGATTGCCGACGCCCAGCAGGTCCTTCCAAAACCCGACCAGGGTGCGCTCGATATCGTTGCGGGGGGCGACGAACTCGCTGTCGAGCTCGGGGCGCTCGAACTCGGTGGCGCCGGGTTTCGCCGCATCCGCGCCGGCATCGGCCTGCGCGATCAGCGCCGGCAGCGGGATCGAGCTGACCACCAGCTGCCCGGCGCCGCTGGCGATGGCGCGCAGGAACGCCTCGGCCCCCTCGTCGGCGTGGATGCCCTGCGACAGGTTGTGGCGCAGCTGCTCTTCGGCAGGGCCGATCTGGCGCGGCGCATCGGCGGCGTCAAAGGCGATCTCGCGCGCGTCGGGCGTGGCGGAGAGGTCCAGCGCCCCCTCGATCCGGCGCAGGGTAAAGCCGGCGATCTCGGCCACCACCTTGCCGTCGGTGTCGGCCAGGGTGATGTCGAGCCGCGCCAGCCCGTCGCCGTCGCGATTGGGGGCGGCGTTGCGGATATGGCTGACGATCTGCGCCGGCAGCGCCCCGGTCAGGGTGATCGCGCCATAGCTCAGCGGCACCCACAGCCTTGCGTCGTCATAGCCCTCGATCAGCCGCATCGCCCAGCCGGTGGCGATGTCCAGCAGCGCCGGGTGCAGCAGCCAAGCCGCATCGGTGTCGCGGAACCGCGGCGGCAGCGCCAGATCGGCGATGCCCTCACCCGCGCCCAAGGCGCGGCTTTGCAGCACCCGCCAGCGCGGGCCGAAGCGCAGGTGGCGTTCCTGATCGGTCACCAGCCCTTCGCCCCGCTCGGGCTGGGGGCAGCGGGCGCGGATCGCGGCAAGGTCCAGCGTGGGCGGCGCGGCGACAGCAGTCTCGACCCGCGCCTCGGCGTGCAGCAGCCAGCCGGTGCTGCCGTCCACCGCCACCGCGTTGCGGATCTCGGCGTCATAGCCGCCCTGCGTGCGGGTCAGCCGCACGCGGATGCGCGCCTGCTCGCCATCCGCCACCAGCAGCGGGCGCAGGAAGGTCAGGTCGGTGATGCGCAGGGGTCCCGGGGCCTCGACCTCGGCCAGCGCCTCGGCCAGCAGCTCCAGATAGCCGGTGCCGGGCAGCAGCGCCTGACCCGAAGCCAGCCGGTGCCCGTCGATGATCCAGTCGCGGTGGTCCACCACCCCCGAAAACAGCCGCCGGCCGTCGGGATCGAACCCGGCCTCGGCCAGCAGGGGCTGGGTGATCGTCGTCGGCGCGGCAGGCGCAGGCGGCGCCAGTGCCGCGGCGGCCATGCCGACATCGGCCCAGATCCCCCAGTTGATCGCCAGCACCCGCGTGGCGCCGCCCGCGCGCGATTCCGCCCAGGCGTTCAGGAAGCTGTTGGCCGCGACGTAATCCAGCTGCCCGGGCGGCGTCGTCACCGTGGACGAGGACGAAAACACCACGATCAGCCCGACCGAGCCGTCCGGGAACACGCTGTCCAGCACCATGGTGCCATGCAGCTTGGGGGCCAGAACCTGCTCGATGGATTCGGGGGTCTTGGCCAGGATCGGCGCGTCGTCGACCACGCCGGCGGCATGGATCACCGCGTCGATGCGGCCGAACCTTGCCTCGGCGGCGGCGCGGGCGGCCTCGACCTCCTGGACGTTGCAGATGTCGGCGGCGAGGGTCAGCACCTCAGCGCCCTCGGCCTCCAGCGCCTCGACGGCGCGCAGCCTTGCTGCCAGCGGGTCGCCGGGCGGCGCCTGCCGGATCAGCGCCGGCCACTCGCCGCGTTCCGGCAGGGCGCTGCGGCCCAGCAGCACCAGCCGCGCGCCATGGTCGCGCCACAGCCGCCGCGCCACGGTCAGGCCAATGCCGCCGAACGCACCGGTAATCAGGCAGACCGCACCCCGCGGCAGCGCCGCATCCTCGGGCACGGTCAGCGCCCGGGGGCGCCAGTCACGCTCATAGCGCACGCCCGCGCGCAGGGCGGCGGTGCGGCGGCCGGGCGGGGCCAGCAGCTCGGCCAGAACCTCGGCGGCGGTGTCGGCCGGCGGCATCCCCGGGTCGATATCCAGGCTGGAACAGCTCGCGCCCGCGAATTCGCGCGGGATCACCCCCAGCGGCCCGGCAATCGCGGCTTTTTCCGGGTGGGCGAGCCGCTCGATCTTCTGTCCCGAAATATCCCCGCCGGAGGCTCCGGCCGCGCCACCAACACCCCCGCGCAGGGGCAGCGCCGCCGCGCCGCTGGTGATCGCGGTCAGGTGCCATGGCGCAGGCAGCCCGGCCTCGTCCATCGCCTGCGCAAGGAAGGTCAGGCTGTAGAACCCCTGTTCCAGATTGCGGTGGAACAGGCTCGACCCCGGGCGAAACCCGTCATCCGCGGCCAGCCAGAAATGCGCGATCCGGTCGGGGGCCAGCCCCTGCGCCACCAGATCGCCCAGCAGCAGGTCGTAATCGTCGCGCCCGCGCTCGGCCGAGATGCAATAGCGGTCCTGATCCAGCCGGGCAAAGCTGTCGCCGGCCAGCACCTCGATCACCCGATGCCCGGCGGCGCGCAGGGGCGCGGCCACCGCGGCGCCCAAGCCCTGCCCGTCCGACAGGAACAGCCAGCAGCGTTTTTCCGCACGATCCAGTGCATCCACCGCGATCTCGGCGCTGCGCCGCAGCCAGTAAGGCTCCCACCCCCAGTCGGCCACATCGTCCACCCGTTCGGGGAAACGGGCGGTGTCGTCGCGCGCGACAGTCGCGGCGCGGTCGATGAAATAGCGCTGGCGCTGGAACGGATAGGTCGGCAGCACCACCCGCTGCCGCGGCACGTCGCCCCAGAACTGCGGCCAGTCCACTGCCACCCCCAGCGCCCACAGCCGGGTCAGCGTGGCGATGAACCATTCGTCATCGGCGACCTGATGGTCGGGGTGGCGCAGCGTTGCCAGCGACTGGTTCGCCGGCACCCCGTTGGCCACGGCCAGCGAGGCGAGCGTCCGCCCCGGCCCGACCTCAAGATAGACCCGCCCCTTGTCGCGGCTCAGCTGCGCCATGCCGTCGGCAAAATGCACGGTATTGCGCAGATGCGCGACCCAATACTCCGGGTCGGTGGCCTGCGCGGCGGTCAGTTCCTCGCCCGTACGGTTGGAAATCACCGGCAGCCTGGGCGCCGACAGCTTCATCCCGCGCAGATGCGCGCCGAAATCGGCCAGGATCGGCTCGAGCATCCGGGAATGTGCGGCGATGTCGATGCGGATGCGCTGGGGGGTGATCTCATCCGCCGCCAGCCGTGCGGCCAGCGCGTCCAGCGCCGCGTCGGGGCCGGAAATCACGCAAAGCTCGGGCGCGTTGACCGAGGCGATGTCCAGATCATCGCTCAGATACGGCCGCACCGCATCGACCGACAGCGGCACCGACAGCATCCCCCCCGGCGGCACGCTGTCGAACAGCTGCCCGCGCCGGTGCACCAGCCCGATGCAGTCCTGAAACGACATCACCCCGGCGATGCAGGCGGCGACGTTTTCGCCCATGGAATGCCCGATCAGCGCCGAGGGCTGCACGCCCCAGCTCATCCACAGCTTCGCCAGCGCATATTCGGTGATCGCGATCAGCGGCAGCTGGACCGAGGGCCTGGTCAGCGCCGCCTCGGCCGCCGCTTCCTGCCCCGGCTCGGGCAGCCAGACGGCGCGGGGGTCGTAATCCAGCATCGGGGCCAGATGCGACAGGCCCTTGTCCATCCACTCGCGGAACTCGGGCTCGGTATCGTAAAGCCCGCGCGCCATCTGCGCATATTGCGCGCCGCCGCCGGGGAACATGAACACCACCTCGGGGCGGTTGCCCAGATGCTGGTGGGTGAACACCTGCCGCTGGTCGCCCGATTCCAGCCGCGCGGCGGCGGTGTCGTGGTCGCTGGCGACGACGATGCGGCGATGGTCGAACTGGCGCCGCCCCTGCATCAGGGTAAAGGCGACATCGGCCAGCTTCTGTTCGGGATGGGCGCGCAGATGCGCGGCCAGCCTTGCGGTGGCCTGATCCAGCGCCGCCTTGCTGCGGGCCGAGACCACCAGCGGCTGGAACGGGAAATCCGGTTCCTCGGATGGGGCGCGCGCGGGCGCTTCTTCAAGCACAAGATGCGCGTTGGTGCCGCCGACGCCCAGGCTGTTCACCCCCGCCCGCCGCGGCGCGCCCTGCTGCGGGAACGGCGTCAGCCGGTCGCAGACTGCAAAGGGCGAATGTTCAAAGTCGATCGAGGGATTCGGCGCCTCATATCCCAGAGAGGGCGGGATTTCCCCGTGATGCAGCGCCAGCGACGCCTTGATGACGCTGGCCACCCCCGCGGCGGTGTCGAGATGGCCGATATTGGTCTTGACGCTGCCCACCAGGCAGCGCGCGGCATCCGAGCCGGTTTTGGCGAAAGCCTCGGTCAGGGCGGCGATCTCGATCGGGTCGCCCAGATAGGTGCCGGTGCCGTGGCATTCGACATAGCCGATGCTGTCGGCGCTGACGCCCGCCGCGCGATGCGCCGCCGCCACCGCGGCCGCCTGCCCGTCGACCGAAGGCGCCAGATAGCCAGCCTTGGCCGCGCCGTCGTTGTTGATGGCGCTGCCGCGGATCACCGCCCAGATATGGTCGCCCTCGGCCAGCGCATCGGCCAGCGGGCGCAGCACCACGCAGCCCGCGCCGGACCCGAACACCGTCCCCTGCCCGCGGTGGTCGAAGGCATGGCAATGCCCGTCGGGGGACAGCACCTCGCCGTCCTGATACAGATAGCCGCGGCCGTGGGGCAGTTCGATGGTGACGCCGCCGGCCAGCGCCATGGCGCATTCGCCGCGCTGGATCGACTGGCAGGCCATGTGGATTGCCACCAGCGAGGTCGAGCACGCCGTCTGCACCGAAATGCTGGGCCCGGTCAGGTCGAGGATATGGCTGACCCGGGTGGACAGGAAATCCTTGTCGTTGCCGGTATGGCGCAGCAGGAACATGCCCGTAGAGCGCACCAGCTCGTCCTGGGAACAGACGTTGAAATAGAAATAGCTGCCCATGCCGCAGCCGGCAAAGACGCCGATGGGGCGGCCCAGACCTTCGGGCGTGTGGCCGGCATTCTCCATCGCCTCCCACGCGGTTTCCAGGAACTGGCGATGCTGGGGGTCCATGATCGCCGCCTCTTTCGGCGACAGGCCGAAGAACTCGGCGTCGAAATGGTCGAAGCGGTCCAGCGTCGCGGCAGCGGGGACGTAGTTCGGCTGGCGCATCCGGGACGGGCTTTCGCCGGCCTCGCGCAGCTCGGACTCGGTCAGGGTGCGAATCGATTCGACGCCCTGCCGCAGGTTGTCCCAGTATTCGGTGATTGAGGCCGCCCCGGGCAGATGCGCGGCCATCCCGACGATCGCGATGTCGCCCGAACCGGGCCTGTCCTGCATATCCATGCGTGCATCGCCCCTCATTAAACACAACCACAGTCAGATATCGCCAGATCCGGCAACGGGTATACAGCAGTCAATATGAACAAAAACTCTGTCTATTTATACAGCCTGTCGCAGCGCGGTCAGATCAGGGTCCGGGCCGGGCGCGGATCCTCGGGGGATGCGGCCGGATCCTCGGCCAGCTCGCCCGCAGATTGCGCCGCCCCCAGCAGCGCCCCGGCCAGCAGCCAGGTCAGCGGGGTCATGGTGGCGTTGGGAACCAGATCGACCATGTTCACCGCCAGCATCAGCGCCGTGCCGGCGAAAAGCAACGACGCCTGCCCGCCCGCGCCCTGATTTACCGCCCGCCGCGCCGCCTGCGCCGCCCGCAGCACCGCCAGCACCAGCAGCCCGAACCGTCCGGCAAAGCCCACCACCCCGCGCGAGCTCATCACGATGATCCATTCGCCGTCGGTGACGGTCAGGATGCTGCCGTCCACGTCGAAGACGTGGTTGCGGTTCCATTCGCCCCAGCCGAACAGCGGGCGCATCTGCACATGCTCAAGCAGCACCCACTCGTTGTCGAAACGATATTGCAGCGAGCTCGCGCGGTCGACGCTGACCTTGCCCGCCATTTCCAGCATCCAGTCGATCGGCACCAGCCCGTAAAGCCGCAGCAGCGGATAGCAGAACACCGCCGCCGCCATCGCCACGGCCACCCGCCCGATCAGCCAAGGCGGCGCCGCCAGCACCAGCGGCACGAACAGCAGCGCATAGATCCACGCCGCCAGCGTCCGGCACAGGACCACCATCACCAGCAGCGCCAGCAGCGCCGCCAGCAGCCGGCGCCGGCGCTCGGGTGCGGACAGGCGGGTCAGCAGCGCCGCGGCATGGGCGGCCATATAGGTCAGCAGCGCCACCCAGATGCCGTGTTCCAGGAACACGATGGGGCGGTATCCCCCGAATCGGACCATCTGGTCGAACTGGTGCTGGAAATACCCGTAGACCCAGACGTTCAGTTGCGGGGACATCCGCACCTCGACCAGCATCGGCACCGCATAGAGCAGCATCGCCGCGACCAGCGCCCCCAGCAGCTCGCGCAGGTCGCGGGGGCTGCGGACATAGCGCACCCCCAGCGCCCAGATCAGCAGCGGCGGCAGGATGTTGATGACCATCGACAGCCCGTCGCGCAGCGACAGGCCGGGCAGCACCACGCCGCCGCCGACGAAGCGCGCATCCCCGTTGGTCAGCGCCGTGCCGACCCCGCCGCCGATGATCAGCGCCAGACACAGGGCCGCCCAGATCCCGGCGCCGAACAGCGGCGCCCGCTCGCCCCGGATCGTCCAGGCGGCGAGATACGAGGCGATCGCCGGGATTGCCAGCTTGTCCAGCGCCGGCAGAAGTGGCAGGTCGAAGGCAACCAGCGGCGGCAGCAGCAGATAGCCGCCCAGAACCGAAACTAGCAGCGCCCGCAGCGGCGCCATACGGGCGAACAGCACGAATGTCAGCGGGAACCACAGCGCCAGGGCCAGGAATGCAACGGGACTGCTGGGCACGGGGCGATGGTTCCTTGCTGCGGGCCTTGCGGCTGGCCGTAACGGGCGGGCCGGCGCGATGAAGTTCCGTTACGAGGACATCACCATAACGGTCAATATGCCGGATCGCGAGACTCTGCTGGCGGAAATCCGGCAGCGGCTGCGCGAGGGGCGGGGCTTTGCGGTGGCCACGATCAACCTGGACCACCTGGTCAAGCTGCGCGGCGATGCCGGCTTCCGCCGGGCCTATGCGGCCCAGGACCTGATCGTGGCCGACGGCAACCCGATCGTGTGGCTGGCGCGCACGGCGGGGCATCGGGTCGCGCTGGTCCCCGGCTCGGATCTGGTGCTGCCGATGGCGGCGCTGGCGGCGGCCGAGGACGCGCCGGTCGCGCTGCTGGGCAGCACCGCCGCGGTGCTGGACGACGCCGCCGCCCGGCTGGAGGCGCTCTGCCCCGGGCTGCGGGTGGTGGCGCGGATCGCGCCGCCGATGGGGTTCGACCCCAGGGGGCCGCAGGCCGAGGCGCTGCTGGCGGAACTGGGCGCGACCGGGGCGCGGGTGACGTTCCTTGCACTCGGGGCGCCCAAGCAGGAAATCCTCGCCTCCCGCGGGCGCGAGCTGCTGCCGGCGATGGGGTTCCTGTCGGTGGGCGCGGGCATCGACTTCATCGCCGGGGCGCAGACACGGGCGCCGGCGCTGGTGCGGGGGCTGGCGCTGGAATGGCTGTGGCGCGCCGCCTCGGCCCCGCGGCGGCTGGGGCCGCGCTATGCGAAATGCGCGGCGATCCTGCCGGGGGAATACCTGGCCGCACGGCGCCAGCGCCGCGAGGGCTGAGCGCGGCCGCCCGGAGTTTTCATCGACGATCCCCAAGGGCAACACACCCCCCCCCGGCCCGTCAGAACCACAGCACCAGCAGCGCCACCAGCGCCCCCGCGGACAGGAACACCGCGTCATGCAGCGGGTCCCACACCTGGTGGCGCCGCGCGATCCACACCACCGCCGGATAGGCCAGCATCGCCCCCAGCGCCTGCCCGGCCAGCGCCCCCGGTAGCCCGGCAAAATGCACCCCCACCCAGTAGAGCGACAGGAACAGCGTCGCCCGCACCGCGGTCACCACCAGGAACCGCTTGCTGTCGGCGTTCGCCAGTGCCGCCTGGTCGTAGCTGAGCATCACGATCTGCGGGATGGTGGCGCAGGCGATCATCGGCAGCATCATCCCGGCGGATTCGTAGCGCGGGTCGTAAAGCAGCGCCACGATCCACGGCCCCAGCGCCGCCATCGTCACCAGCACCGCCAGGAAACCGCCGGTCAGCCCCCAGTGGATGCGCCGCAGCCGGTAGGTCAGCATGGGCGAGGGACCCTGATGATATTCGCGATAGACCGGGATCATCAGCCGCCAGATCACCGCGATCGCCAGCTGCAGCGGAAAGCTGGCCAGGAAATAGGCGATGTTGTAGATGCCCAGCTCGTCCAGCGTCAGGTATTTGCCCAGGATCGCGCGGTCGCCCTGGCCGATGCCAAAGCCGACGATGGTGCTGGGAAAGATCCATTTGCCGAACCCGACCAGCTCGGCCACCGCGCTGCGGTCCCAGCGGAAGCGGTTGCGCTCTCCCGGCAGCAGCCGCTCGGCCAGCAGCCACTTGATCGCCGCCCCGATCACCATGCCGATCACCAGCGCCCAGGCCGAGCGCATCACCGCCGCCAGCGTCACCGTCAGCACGATGGACAGGGCCGAGGACGCCAGCTCGATCCGCGTCAGCAGCCCCAGCTGCAGGTGGCGGTTGGCCTCTTCCAGCCGGGTGGTCAGCAGGCCGTTGATGACCGAGACGAACCCGGCAACCGGCAGGTACCATGCCAGCTCGGGCGTGTCGTAGAACCGCGCCACCGGCACCGCCAGCACCACGCAGCCCAGCCACAGTATCACCCCGCGCACCGCCTGCATGGTAAAGGCGGTGTTCAGGAAATCGCGGTCGTCGCCGCGGCGGCTTTGCATGATCGCCGGGCCAACGCCGACATCCGAGAAATTGTTCAGCCCCTGGATCACCACCATGATCAGCGCCATCACCCCGAAGATCTCGGGGAACAGCAGCCGGGTCAGGATCAGGTTCGACGCCAGCCGCAGCCCCTGCGAGCTGCCGAAGCCGACGACCGTCCACAGCGACCCGCGCAGCGCCCGCTGCTCGAGCCCGTCGCCTTGCAGCAGCCGCGCCAGCCGGCGCTGCGGGCGAGAGCCGGGGTCCCGGTTCGAGGCCGCGTCCCGCATCATCGCCCGCCCCCGTCCAGCCGGCGCAGGGCCGGCAGGCTGCGCCGGCCGAGGGGGGCGAGACGCCGGACTGCAAGGATCACGCCATGCGGCGCCAGCCCGGCGCAGGAGTCCACCCCACCGCGGCGCCCCATCCGCATCGCCGGGACCGGCGGCCCGGCCACGCGGCAGCCCGCGGACACAGCCGCCACCGGGAAAAGCCCGGTCTCGGCATCTTCGCCGGGGGTTCTGCTCGGGTCCGGCATGGTGATGGTCATGACACCCCCTTGCGGCTGGCGGAACGGCTGGCCGCGATGATGCCGGCCACGCGCAGGGCGTTGGCGGCGATGGTCAGGCTTGGGTTCACCCCGGTCGAGGTCGGCATGAACGAGGCATCGGCCACGTAAAGATTGTCCAGCTCATGCGCGCGGCAGTCGCGGTCCAGCACCCCGCGCGCCGGGTCGTCGGAAAACCGCAGCGTGCCGCAGGCATGGGCCAGGTTCGGCTCGGGCCGGTGGTTCAGGAACAGGATCCGCCCGCGCCCGAAGCGGCGCACCAGTTGCCGGCGCAGGCGGTGGCGGCGGGCCAGCAGCTCGGCCGGGAAATCATAGGTGAACAGCAGGTCGTCGGGGTTGTCGGGGTCGTAGAGGACGCGGTTCTCGTCGCTGGGCAGGTCCTCGATCATCGCGGCATACAGATCGGCGCTGCCCAGCAGCCGCGCGGCCATCGCCGCCGGCAGATGCAGCGCCAGCCGCAGCCCCGGCAGCCGGTGGAACGCCGAGCTTTCCAGCCGCGCCCGCAGCGCCGCCAGGATCAGCCCGTATTCCGCCCGCACCCCCAGCGCCTGCACCAGCCCCAGCCGCTCGGGCGCCGCCGGTTCCAGGCCGGGAACCCCGGCGCCGTCGTAGAAGTCGCGCAGCGAAAAGGTCTTGCGCGGGCCCTGCCGCGACAGGCCGCGGGGCGCCCACAACGCGAACATCTCGTCCAGGTGGAACATCAGCCCGCGCCCGACCAGCCCGCTGCCATTGGCGCAGCCCTGCGGCCAGTCCTCGCTGGCCGAGGCCAGCAGCAGCCGCGGCGAGGACATCGCCCCGGCCGCCAGCACCACCACCGGCGCGCGCACGATGCGCAGGCGACCGCCGACCTCGACCTCGACCCCCTCGACCAGGCGGCCGCGGCCCAGCAGGCGGCGCACCACCGCGCGGTCCCACAGCTGGGCCCGGCCGGTGGCCAGCGCCGGTTCCACCCCCGCAGAGCGGCCGTCCATCTTGCAGGACAGCGGGCAGCGATGGCCGATGCATTCCAGGCAGCCCGGCAGGTAGCGGATGCCCAGCGGCGTGCGATAGGGGTGCAGCCCGCGGCGGCGCAGCTGCGCCACCTGCGCCTCATGCGCGGGGGACAGCGGCGGCGGCGTCAGCAGCGGCACGGCAGGCGGATCGCCCAGCGGGTCAGAGGTGCCGCTCAGATACAGCAGCTGCTGGGCGCGGTCGAACCACGGCGCGAACTCGTCATGCCCGACCGGCCAGCCGCCGGTGGGGTGGGCCATGGCGCCCACGGTTTCCAGGTCGCGGCGGGCGGGGCGTTCCAGCGCCGCCCCGTAAAACGCCGAAGTGCCCCCCGGCCCCACCCCCTGGTTGGCCACGGGCAGGCTGGGGACGCCACCGATCACCGCCCGGGTGGGGGCGGGCCAGCAGCCCAGCAACTCGCGCGCGCTGGCATTGCCAGGCTCGGCGGCCATGGCGTTGACCGCCAGCCGCGGCGGGGTCGGACCGCGTTCCAGGAACAGCACCGACAGCCCGGCCTCGGCCAGGGCGCGGCCGGCCAGCCCCCCACCCATGCCCGCCCCGATCACCACCACATCGGGCGAGAACCGCGCCGCGGCGGTCATAGGCCGGCCTCCGGGTTCAGCGGCGCCGCCGCGCGGGGAAAAGCCGCCCCGCTCGGGCCGTCGATGTCAGGTCTGGAGTTCATGCGCCGATCAAACACAGCCCTGCTGCACAGAGGCGGGCAAAATACCCGTCGACGGCGGAGACTAGACCGGAGGTCCAGACCGCTCAACACATCATTTACACAACCATGGGGAGATTCGACCAGCCCGCACCCGCGAACGAATCGTGGTGGCAAACTCATTAACCTTGTGTTAATGATCGTTAACGGCGGCCAGTCAACTACCTTTATGTATAAATTGCAACGCGAGCGATAACTTGCCAATCTGCAAGCGCGTTCCGGTAGATCTGCGGGTCTGCCGGGCGCAATAGGTTGAAAGTTCATGTATAGGGCTCGGCAATAACCCGCCGTGTGAGCCGTGTAACGTATTGGAGAGTCGCCTATGTTTCGGGGACAAATGGTATGAGTATCGAACGGATCAACGATTTTGCAGCAGATCCGAAGCTCCAGCGGGTCAAGGCGCCGATCTATCGTCATGGTGGAAAGCGCGCGCTGGATATTGCACTCGTTCTGGCAGCATTGCCGATCGTGTTTTTCACCGTAGGGTTGATCGCGCTGGTGATGCTGATCATCGAGCGGGCCAATCCCTTCTATTCCCAGCTGCGCGTCGGAAAGGGCGGTTCGGCCTTCCGCATCTGGAAATTGCGCACCATGGTGCCGAATGCCGACGAAATGCTGGAAAGCTATCTGGCGGCCAACCCGGCGGCGCGGCTGGAATGGGACCGCAGCCAGAAGCTGACCGACGACCCGCGCATCACACTGATGGGGCGGTTCCTGCGCCAGACCTCACTGGACGAGCTGCCGCAGCTGTGGAACGTGCTGGCCGGGGACATGAGCCTGGTCGGACCGCGGCCGATGATGTTGGACCAGCAGAAGCTGTACCCCTCGAACGCCTATTACCGGCTACGGCCGGGGCTGACCGGCCCCTGGCAGGTCAGCGCGCGGCATCTTTCGGCCTTTGCCGACCGGGCGCGGTTCGACGATGCCTATGATGCCAGCCTGACGCTGAGCGGCGATGTCGCGCTGCTGTTCAAGACCGTGCGGGTGGTCCTGCGCGGGACCGGCTGCTAGCCGCCGGTCCTTCGCCTCTCCCTCGCGGCGGGCATCTTTGGTCCTGCGTCGATCCCGGACCCGCGAGCCTCAGCGCCGCGTGTTTTTCTGTTTCGTGTCGGGCAGGTCGATCACCGGGCGCAGGCCGGTGATCCGCTCCATCTGCGCGGCGGTGCGGATGATCGGGCGGCGCATCTCCATCAGCAGGGTCAGGGCAAGGGCCGCCAGCACCGACAGCATCCCGCCGCCCAGCGCGATCTTCTTGCGCTGCGACGACATCGGGTAATCCGGCGGCACCGCCTTTTCCAGCAGGGTGAACGAATCCGACACCATCGAGCTGTCGCGGCGCTGCTGGCTTTCCGCCGCCACCCGGCGATTCGCCACCCCCACCAGCTGCTCGCGCAGCGTGTCGCGTTCGCGGTCCAGCGCCGCCAGCTCGGCCTCGGCGGTGACGCTTTGCCGGGCGGTGTCCTCGATTTCCGCGACCCGCGCCTGCAGGGCCTCGCGCTGGGTCTCGAGCACCGAGATCTGCCGCTGCAGCTCTTCCGCCGCCTGCCGTTCCAGCGCCGAGCCGCGGTCGTCCGTCGCGGCCTGCTTGCGGCGCAGCCCCACCAGCTCGGCGTCGATCTCGCGGATCGAGACGCCCAGCTGCAACAGCTCTTCGGTGCGGTTGTGCAGCCCGGTGGGCAGCACGTCGAAATTGCGCCTGCGATAGTCCGAGATCCGCGCGTCCACGTCGGCGATCTGCTGCTCCAGCCGGGTTTCCTCGTGGATGTAGAAGGCGGCGGTTTCCTGCACCCGCTGCTCGACGATCTCGGCGTTCAGCGCCACCAGCTGCGCGGCCAGGTCATTGGCCAGCGTCGCCGCCAGCTCGGCCGAATCGGCCTGCGCGGTCACCTGCAACAGCCCCATCGCCGGCTCGACCCCGTAGACGGGCGCGCGCTGGCTGACCGGCACGATCCGCAGCGTCTGCCGCAGCAGCGCCACCTTTTCGCTGTCGGTGGCCGGCAGGTCGGAAAACAGCCCGTAATCGTCCAGGATCTGCAGCAGGTGGTCGCGCCGCATCAGCCGCGCCTCGATCTGCTCGAGCCAGGCCGAGCTGGCCAGGCTGGTGCGCGCATCGCCCTCGGGGTTCACCGACTGCAGATTGTCGATCTGGATCAGCGCCGAGCTTTCAAAGCTGCGCGGCTGCATCAGCGCCACCTGCAACGAGATCGCCGAACCGGCGACCAGCACCCCGCCGGCCAGCCAGCGGTGCCGCCACAGCGCCGAAACAGCCTCGGCCGGGGTCTGCACGATATGCAGCATGGCGATCAGTCCCGTCTGTGGCGGCGCCACCAGCGCCGCGTGGTGTCCTCGGCCCGGTTGAGCACCAGCCCCACCAGCCGCGTCTTTCCCTCGAGCGCGCGTTCGCATTGCTGCAGGTCGCGCCGGGTGGTCGTGGTTCCGTCGGCGACCAGCAGGATGCCGTCCATCGCCGGCAGGATCGACAGCGCCGCATCGCCCTCGATCAGCGGCGGCAGGTCGATCAGCATGATGTCGGGCTGCAGCATCCGTTCCAGGTCGTCCAGCGCCTCGCGCGCGCTGTGTTCGCCAAGGATGCTGGCCGGGGCCGCCACGCGCTGTTCGTTCAGGACCAGCGCCAGGTTGCCCGCCACCCGCAGCGGCTGCACCATCGGCGCCACCTCGCCCAGCAGCACCGGCGGCAGCGGCCCCGGCGCCTTGATTCCGAAGCGGGCGGAAAGATCGGGGCGGGCAAGGTCCAGATCGGCCAGCACCACCCGCGCGCTTTTGCGCCGCGCGATGGCGACCGCCAGATTGGCCGCGACATGGGTCACCCCGGCGCCGCGATGCGCGCTGGTCACGGCGATGCGGGTCAGCCCGTGGTTGTGCGCGGCCTGCAACAGCTCAGTGCGCAGCAGGTCGAAGGCGTCGGCCGGATCGCCGCCGGTGCCGCTGTCGGAATACAGCTGCTGTTCGCGCAGGACCGCCCGGTCCACCTGCACCGACGGCAGGCGCGACCAGTTCAGCTCGACCTCGGTCTCGGTCAGGTTGCGGCTGCCCGCGACCTGCACCATTGCCACCGGCAGATTGGAGTCCTCGTTCTTATGAGTCGGCCTTGCCCGCATCCGGCGCCCCTGCACTCGCTTCGACTTCACCTCATAAGCAGAGATGACTAGGATCGAAAGCGCGAACAGGCCATGACCGGGGCAATATGACCGATCTCACGCAAGTTTTGCCCGGTCCCGGGGCGGCGCGGGTCGGCGCCGTGGTCATCGGCCGCAACGAGGGGCCGCGGCTGGCCGCCTGCCTTGCGTCGCTGCGGGCCGAGGCGGTGGCGCCGCTGGTCTATGTCGATTCCGGCTCGACCGACGACAGCCTCGGGATCGCCCGCCGCACCGGGGCAGAGGTGGTGGTGCTGGACCCCACGGTCCCCTTTACCGCGGCGCGGGCGCGCAACGCCGGCTTCGCGCAGCTGACGTCCGGGCCCGACGCACCGCCGCTGGTGATGTTCATCGACGGCGATTGCGAGCTGGTGCCGGGGTTCCTGGCGCAGGCCACCGGCTTTCTGGACGCTCACCCAGAGGTGGTGGCGGTGGCCGGGCGGCGGCGCGAGCGTTTCCCCGACGCCTCGGTCTACAACCGCCAGTGCGAAGACGAATGGAACACGCCGCCCGGCCCCGGCACGCCCTTCGGCGGCGACGTGCTGATGCGCAGCGCCGCGCTGGCGGCCGCCGGCGGCTATCGCGACAGCCTGATCGCCGGCGAAGAGCCGGAACTCGCCCTGCGGCTGCGCCGGGCGGGCGGCGAGATCTGGCGCATCGACAGCGACATGACCCGCCACGACGCGGCGATGCACCGGTTCGGGCAATGGTGGGCCCGCTCGGTCCGCGCCGGCCACGCCTTTGCCGAAGGCGCCGCCCTGCATGGCCACGGCCCCGAGCGCCATTATGTCCGCGAGACCCGCCGCGCGCTGCTGTGGGGGCTGGTGCTGCCGCTGGCGATCCTGCTGCTGGCGCTGCTGGACGGGGATTTCCTGATCCTCGCGCTGATCTATCCGCTGCAGTTCCTGCGGCTGGCGCGGCGCATGGGGCCGCGTGCAGCCGGGTTTTCCCTGCTGGGCAAGTTTGCCGAGGCGACGGGCGCGCTGCGCTACTGGCTGAACCGGCTGCGGGCGCGGCAAAGCCGGATCATCGAATATAAATAGCCCCTGCGCCCGGCCCCCACGCCCGCGACCTTGCGCCGCTTGACGGGGCCGGACCGCTTCCGGCACACCGGCAGACATCGTTGCGTTTGAAATCAGGCCGGTTTGTCACTTGCGGGGCATTGCATGAAACTGGAAGCGTTCTTTCCCTATCGGATCGCGGTCACCGCCGAGGCATTCTCGCGCCAGCTGGTGGCGGTCTACGGCCGCACCCACGGGCTGACGCGCGAGGAATGGCGGCTGCTGTTCCTGCTCGAGGATGCCGGCAAGCTCGATTCCCTGCAGCTGGCGCAGCGGACCTCGCTGGACAAGGTGCAGGTCAGCCGCGCCGCCACGCGGCTCGAGGCCAAGGGGCTGATCACCCGCTCGGTGCTGGGGTCGGACCGGCGGCTGCGCGACTATCGCATCACCCCCGCCGGAGAGGCGCTGTTCGCCCGCGTCTTCGCCGAGGTCGAGGCCCGCGCCAAGGAAATCCTGGACGCCATGCCCCCGCACGACCGCGAGGCCCTGACCCGCGGCATCGCCGCCCTCGACCGCGCCATCGCCGCCGTCACCGACCCCGAAACCGGCCACGGCACCAGCTTCCCCCGGCCGGGCGGCACCGGCGCGGCGGAATAGGGGCACCCCTGGGGGGACTTGACATCGTTGCCAATGCAACAGCATATCGTTGCATTGGAAATGATCTGCTTGGGGAGCCACCATGACCATCCATGAACTGCCGAAATCCATGGTGCGCGCCAGCGTCACCACCGGCACGGTCGAAGGTTACATGCCGGGCTTCGGCAATGATTTCGAAACCGAGGCGCTGTCCGGCGCCCTGCCCCAGGGCCAGAACAGCCCGCAGAAATGCAACTACGGGCTTTATGCCGAGCAGCTGTCCGGCACCGCCTTTACCGCCCCGCGCGGCCAGAACGAACGGACCTGGTGCTACCGCATCCGACCCTCGGTCCGGCATACGGGCGAGTTCAAGGCGATCCAGGTCCCCTACTGGAAAACCGCGCCCAACGTGCTGCCCGACGTGACCAGCCTGGGCCAGTACCGCTGGGACCCGGTGCCGCTGCCCGGCGCGGACGAGGACCTGACCTGGATCACCGGGATGCGGACCATCACCACCGCCGGCGACGTGAACACCCAGGTCGGCATGGCCAGCCACATCTATCTGGTCACCCGCTCGATGCAGGATGAGTATTTCTTTTCCGCCGACAGCGAGTTGCTGATCGTCCCGCAAGAGGGGCGGCTGCGCTTCTGCACGGAACTGGGGATCATCGACCTCGAGCCCAAGGAAATCGCCATCATCCCGCGCGGACTGGTCTATCGGGTCGAGGTGCTGGAAGGCCCGGCGCGCGGCTTTGTCTGCGAAAACTACGGGCAGAAGTTCGACCTGCCCAGCCGCGGCCCGATCGGCGCCAACTGCATGGCGAACCCGCGCGATTTCAAATGCCCGGTGGCGGCGTTCGAGGACCGCGACGGCGTGCGCTCGCGCGTGGTCATCAAGTGGTGCGGCCAGTTCCACGAAACCTGGATCGACCATTCGCCGCTGGACGTGGTGGCCTGGCACGGCAACTACTGCCCCTATAAATACGACCTGCGGACCTATTCCCCGGTCGGCGCGATCCTGTTCGACCATCCCGACCCCTCGATCTTCACGGTGCTGACCGCACCTTCGGGGCAGCCGGGGACGGCGAACATCGATTTCGTGCTGTTCCGCGAACGCTGGATGGTGGCCGAGCACAGCTTCCGCCCGCCGTGGTATCACAAGAACATCATGTCCGAGCTGATGGGCAATATCTACGGCATCTACGACGCCAAGCCGCAGGGCTTCGCGCCGGGGGGCATGAGCCTGCACAACTGCATGTTGCCGCACGGGCCCGACCGCGACGCCTTCGAGGGCGCCTCGAACGGCGAGCTGAAGCCCGAAAAGCTGGACGAGACCATGTCCTTCATGTTCGAGACCCGCTTCCCGCAGCACCTGACCGAGTTCGCCGCGAAAGAGGCCCCGATGCAAAAGGAATACATCGAGGTCTGGAACCAGCTCGAAAAGAAGTTCGACGGCACCCCGGGAGTCAAGTAAGCGCCCGACCCGCGCATTTCCCCTCTCTTTCCATACTCTCCCCTCCCGCGCCGCCATCGGCGCGGGGGTCTTTCAGATACGAGGATCGACCATGGCTGCGACGCTGAAAAGCTGGGTGACTTCCGCCAATGCGGCGGGCTGCGAATTTCCCATCCAGAACCTGCCCTACGGCGTGTTTTCCGTGGCCGGTGGCGCACGCCGCTGCGGGGTCGCCATTGGCGACATGATCCTGGACCTGGCCGCCTGCGAGGAACGTGGGCTGATCGACGCGCAGGGCAGCTTCTCGCGCCCGGAACTGAACGACTTCATTGCGCTGGGACGCGAGATCTGGACCGCCACCCGCGCCCGGCTGACCGAGCTGCTGGCCGAGGGCGGCGACGAGACCCTGCCGCTGGTCCCGATGGCCGATGCCACGCTGCACCTGCCGATCCGGGTAACCGAGTTCACCGATTTCTACGCCTCGAAAAACCACGCGTTCAACGTGGGCGTGCTGTTCCGCGGTCCGGAAAACGCGCTGCCGCCGCAATGGACGCATATGCCGATCGGCTATAACGGCCGCGCCTCGTCGGTGGTGGTGACGGGCACGCCGATCCGCCGTCCCATGGGGCAGGTGCGCGGGGAAACAGGCCCGGAATGGATCGCCTGCCGCCGGCTTGACCTGGAACTGGAACTGGGGGCCATCGTCGGCGCCGACAACACCATGGGCGAGCGGGTCAGCGTCGATCAGGCCGAGCAGATGATCTTTGGCTATGTGCTGCTGAACGACTGGTCGGCGCGCGACATCCAGGCCTGGGAATACCAGCCGCTGGGCCCGTTCCAGGCCAAGGCGCTGGGGACCACCATCGGCGCATGGATCGTGACCGCCGAGGCACTGGAGCCCTTCCGCAGCGCAGGCACCCCCCGCGACAACGACATCCTGCCCTATCTGCGGGAATCCCGCCCCGGGTTCTACGACCTGACCGTCGGCTGGACCATGAACGGGCAGCAGATGGCGCGCACGAATTACAACGTGATGTATTGGTCCAGCGCGCAGCAGCTGGCGCATCACACCGAATCGGGCTGCCCGATGCGGGTGGGCGACCTGCTGGGCACCGGCACCATTTCCGGCCCCACCCCCGACCAGACCGGCGCGCTGCTGGAAATGACCCAGGGCGGCAAGACCCCGGTGACGGTGAACGGAGAGGCCCGCACCTTCATCCAGGACGGCGACGAGATCGGGCTTTACGCCCATGCCGAGGGTCCCGGCTATCGCATCGGCTTTGGCCCCTGCACGGGCCGGATCCTGCCGGCGGTGGAATGACAATGGCCGGGACCGAGACCGGCGCAGGTCGGGCAATCCTGCATGATTACTGGCGTTCGTCCGCATCCTACCGGGTGCGGATCGCGCTGGCGCTGAAAGGCATCGCGTATCGGCGGGTGGTGGTCGATCTGGTGGCGGGCGATCAGGGGGCGCCTGCGCATCTGGCGCTGAACCCGCAGGGACTGGTGCCGGCGCTGGAAATCGACGGGCTGGTGCTGACGCAGTCGCTGGCGATCCTCGACTACCTGGACGAGACCCGCCCCGATCCGCCACTGCTGCCCGCCGACCCCGCCGCCCGCGCAAGCGTGCGCGCCATCGCGCTGGCCGTCGCCTGCGAGGTGCATCCGGTGTCGAATCTGTCGGTGCTGGCGCGGGTCGAGGCGCTGGCGGGCGTGGATGCCCGCGGCGAATGGAACCGCGACAATATCTGCCGCGGTCTGGCGGCAGTCGAGCGGCTGCTGCACCACCCCGGCTTTACCGGGCAGTTCTGCCACGGCGCCCGGCCGGGGCTGGCCGATTGCACGCTGATCCCGCAGCTTTACAACGCCAGCCGCTGGGGCGTGGGCTTCGACCACCTGCCGCGCATCAGCGCGGTGGCGCGGGCCTGCGCGGTGCATCCGGCATTCCTTGCCGCCCACCCCGAGACCGTCGCGCCGGCCGTCCCAGCCGCCTGACCCTTTCCCGCTGCAACGAAAAAGGCCCGGAGGATCGCTCCGGGCCTTCGCCATTTCCGAGGGGTCGTTCAGTCCTTGCCGGCCGCCACCTGCCCGATGACGTAGCCAAAGGTCAGCGCAGGCCCCAGCGTGATTCCCGGCCCCGGATAGGCCCCCGACATGATCGAGTTGATGTCGTTGCCGCAGGCGTAAAGCCCCTTGATCACCCGGCCGTCACGGTCCTTGACCTCGCCGCGCCCGGTCACGTCCAGCCCCATCGAGGTGCCGATGTCCCCCGGAAAGATCTCGATGGCGTAGAACGGTCCTTCCAGCGGGCGCAGGCAGGGGTTCGGGGCGTTTTCCGCATCGCCCAGATAACGCTGATAGGTGGTCGAGCCCTTGCCGAATTCCGGGTCCTCGCCCCGTGCGGCAGCCGCGTTGAAGCCCGCGACGCTGCGTTCCAGCCCCCGCGGGTCGATGCCGCACTGGCTCGCCAGCTCGGCCAGTGTCGCGGCGCGTTTCAGATAGCCGCTGGCGATGTGCTTGCCGATCCGCGCCGGGAAGGCGTGCGCCGCCCCCAGCCCGTAGCGGCGCACCGCCCGGTGATCCGCGATCAGCCAGCCCGAGCGCTGCCCCTCGGCCAGCAGCCGGGCAATCAGCCCCTGCACGAAATCATGGTAGCTGGCAGATTCGTTGACGAATCGCCGCCCGTGATGATCGACGGCGATCACCCCCGGCTTGGCCCGGTCAAGGAACAGATGCGGGAACGGCCGTTTGGTTCCGTCCGGGTTCGGCAGCAGCGACACCGGCGTCCAGAACCCGCCGTTGGTGTTGGTTTCGACGAACCCCGCCCCGATGGCCTGCGCCGCCGCGATGGCGCCGCCGGTCCCCGCGGCCGGAGACATGGAATAATGCGGCAGCCCGCGTTTCACATGGTCAAAGGTCTCGCGCCGGCGGGCGCTGTCGTGGGGATAGCCACCGGCGGCCAGCACCACGCCACGGGTCGCAGCGATGCGCCGCACGCCCTTGGGCCCCTTGACCTCGGCGCCGGTGACGCGGCCGCTGACGTCGCGGGTCAGCGCCAGCAGCTCATGCCCGGTGCAAAGGGGGATGTTCAGCGCAAACACCGTCTCGGCCAGCCGGCCCGACACGGCGGCGCCCATCACCAGCCTTGTGTTGCGGCCGCGCGTCACCCTGTCCAGCGCATATTTCGCAACGGTTTTCGTCGCATAAAGCGCCGATGTCACCGAGCGCCCCATGCGCAGGAAATGATAGATGTCGGGGCGGCCCAGAGGCATCCCGCCAAGGATGGTGAAATCGGGGAAAGGGGGGCGCATCCGGCCCAGCTCGGCCCCCAGCCGGCGGCCATCATAGTCCAACGCATCCAGCGCCCGCCCGCCCTCGGTCGCGCCCTCGGCGTCGGGGTGATAGTCCGGCGACAACGCACGATGCGACAGCTTCAGCGCGGTCTGGTCATTGAAAAAGCCGAT
This sequence comes from Paracoccus sp. SJTW-4, assembly GCF_047716885.1. Lineage (NCBI taxonomy): Bacteria > Pseudomonadati > Pseudomonadota > Alphaproteobacteria > Rhodobacterales > Paracoccaceae > Paracoccus > Paracoccus sp. SJTW-4. Next base: position 1,952,044 of record NZ_CP136681.1, read on the forward strand.
GGCCTCGGGACCCTTGTCCAGAAAGGCGTCGACCAGTTCCGCATTGAACAGGTTGCCGGTCTCGCCCTGGATATAGCGGCGCGCGGCCTCGCGGCTGTCGGTCATGCCGGCCGCAGCGGCGATGGGGTTGCAGGGCACCCAGATCGCCCCGCCCGACACGGCGGTCGAACCGCCGAACAGGTCGGATTTCTCGATGATGACCGGGTTCAGCCCGTGGTGGCGGGCCGAGATGGCGGCGGCCATTCCGGCCGCCCCCGATCCGACCACCAGCAGCTCGCAACTGTCCGGCAGCTCGGGGTTGTCAGGCCGGCGCATGGATCGCCTCTTCCCGCGGATAGCGGCCCATCGCCCAGCCGCCGTCCACCGCCAGCACCTGCCCGGTGATGAAGGACGCTTCGTCCGAGGCCAGGAACCGCACGGCCCGCGCCACGTCCTCGGGCAGCCCGGCGCGGCGCAGCGGCGCGCCGTCGATCATCTGGTGACGCCGCCACGCCTCGGTGCGGATACGCTCGGCCGTCAGCGGCGTTTCGATCAGTCCCGGCGCCACCGCGTTCACGCGGACGCCGTTCGGGCCGAAGTCGTTGGCCATCTGCCGGGTCAGCCCGATCACCGCCGCCTTGGAGGCCGAATAGCCGCAAGAGCTCTGCGCCCCGATCAGCCCAAAGATCGAGGCGGTGTTCACGATGGCCCCGCCGCCGCTGCGCATCATCCGTTCCACCGCCCAGCGCGACAGCCGGAACAGGCCCAGCACGTTGATTTCGTAATAGCGGGTGAAATCCTCGTCGGTGGTGTCCAGCGCGTGGACGCCGCGCGCGACGCCGGCGTTGTTGACCAGGATGTCCAGCTGCAGCCCGGCCGCGTCGATGGCGGCACCGATCTGGCCGGGCAGCGCAGGGTCGGTCACGTCGCCCTGCACCGCGGTCACATTCGGGTTTGCGGCCAGCGCCGTGATGCCGTCAGCCTCGCGGTCCACGGCGACCACATGGGCGCCGGCGGCCAGCAGCGCGTCGGCAATAGCCTTGCCGATGCCCTGGCCTGCGCCGGTAACGACGGCGGTGCGACCCGCCAGGGTGGTTGGTTCCAGTGTCATCTTGCTCTCCTCAAAAGGCGGCGGTGCCGCCGACCGAGCGGCCGCCGTCCACGATCAGCACCTGTCCGGTGACGAATTCGGCGCGCGGGTCGGCGAAAAAGGCGACGGCATGGGCGATATGTTCGGGGGTGCCCAGCTTGCCGGTGGGCTGCTGGACGCGCAGCCCCTCAAGCCCCTCGGCACGTTCCAGCAGCATGTCGGTGGCGATCACGCCGGGCGCCACCGCATTGACGGTGATCTGCCGCGCCGCCAGTTCCAGCGCCAACGCCTTGGTGAAGCCGGCCACCCCGGCCTTGGAGGCCACATAATGCGCATAGTTGCGCGCCCCGAAGGCCGCGCGCGAGGCCAGGTTCACGATCCGCCCGCCCTCGGGCAGCACCCGCGCCGCCTGCTGGCACAGGGTGAACATGGCCACCAGATTGACCTCATACATGACGCGGAAATCATCCGGCGTCAGCACGTCAAAGTCGCGGGTGTTGAAGATGCCGGCATTGTTGACCAGCACCCGCAGGTGTTCCGCCTCGTCGATCAGCGCCTGGGTCGCGGCCGGATCGGTGATGTCCAATACCTCGGCGCGGGCGGACAGCCCGGCCTCGGTCAACTGGCGCACGGTCTCGGCCGCGCCGTCAGCCGAGCGGTCGGCCACGATCACCGCATGGCCGTCCTCGGCCAGCCGCCGGGCGATGGCCCGCCCGATGCCGGAACCGGCGCCGGTCACGATTGCGGATTTCACGATAGACATTGAAAGTTACCTCAGCTTGCAAACGCGCCCCGCCAGCGCGGCAGACCCCGGTGAAACCGGGTCGGACTGTCCGGGACGACAGCGCCGTCCCGGACCCGTTGGTCACAGCGCGTGGCTGTTTTCGTCGATCTTCGAGAAGATCTCGGCGTGGATCAGCTCGGCCACAGCATCGACGTCAGAGCGGTCGATCCCGGCCAGCAGGTCGATCCACTTCTGCTCAAGCTCTTGGTATTGCTTGGCGATATCCGAGGGGTCGGCGACGTTGTAGGTCGTCTGGGTGAACTCGGGGTAAGTGGCCGCGACGGTCTGGCGGAACGCCTCCAGCTTGTCGAGCAGCGATTGTTGTGGCTCGTTGACCTTGGTGCCGCTGGCCTCTGACTGCTCCAGCGCCTGGCCGGCGGCGGTTTCATAGCCGATCTGCTGGGTGGCGATGCCCCGGGCGGTCACGTCGAGGATCTGGCGGCGCGCTTCGGGACCGATGTCGTTCCAGAAGTCCTTGTTATAGACATAGCTCACGCCCATGCCCGTCCCCAGACCGATCTTTGTCACCGACCTGATGACCTCGCCCAGCCGGGGACCGGTCACGAGATTGGTCGATTCGATCAGCGCGCAGTCAAGCGATCCACGCTCAAGCCCCGAATAGACGTCGTTGATCGGCACGGACACCGGCACCCCGCCCAGCGCGCCGGCGAATTCGTTCTGGGCGCGCCCGTTGGTGCGGAATTTCGTGCCGCGCGCATCCTCGGCGCTGACGACATCCTTCATGCACGCGAACAGGTAGATCGGGGTCGAATAGCCGCCAAGAGCCACGGTGTTGTGCCGAGCATATTCGTCGATGAAACGCTGGTCGAACATCAGCAGTTCAGTGAAGGCCAGCGAGATCGCCATCGGATCGCGCGCCAGAAACGCCAGGTCGTTCATCAGCCCCGACAGCGGCAGTTCCGACGGCGTATAGGATGCCGCGACCAGCCCGATCTGGGCCACGCCGTCACCCACGCCGCTGAGCGTCGTCAGCGGCGGCAGCAGCGAGGCCGAGGTGTGCAGTTCAAAGTCCACCTTGCCGCCGGTCGCGGTCTTGATGTCCTCAAGATACGGCACATAAGCGTCCTTGGTCAGGATATGGCCGGGGTCGAGCCACGTCGAGGCAAGATAGGTATCGGCTTGCGTCGCCGTCGAAAGGACAACAAACGACGCAAAGGACAGCAGGTACTTTTTCAAGGGCGTACTCCGTAACCGGATTGAGGCCGGCATGGCCGGGTGCGCTTGTGCTGCGTCATCCCCGGCTGACGTTGGGATATGCCGTCCGGGGCAGGGCTGCCGCCCCGGACGCGCGTCATGGCTCACAGCCCGTAGCTGTTCTCGTCGATCTTGGAATAGATTTCCGAAGCAACCAGCGCCGTCACTGCATCGACGTCGTTGCGGTCCACGCCGTCGAGCAGACCCTTCCACTTTTCTTCCAGCGCCAGATAGTCCTGCGCTACGTCGGTGGGGTCGGCGATGCCGCGGTCGGACTGGGTGCGCTGCGGATAAGTCTCGATCACCTTGGCGCGGAATGCGGCCAGTGCGTCGACCAGGCTCTGATCCGGCTCGTTGAAGGCGGTGCCGCGGGCGCGGGTCTTGTCCAGCGAATCCTGCACCGCGGCTTCGTAGCTGATCTGGGTCAGAGCGACCCCGCGGGCGGTCAGGTCCAGGATCTTGCGGCGCGCCTCGGGACCGATCTCGTTCCAGAAGCTCTTGTTATAGACATAGGTCATCCCCAGCGAGGTGCCCTGGTCCAGCAGCGTGACGGTGCGGGTGACCTCGCCGAACTTGGGCCCGTTCTCGAGGTTGGTCGCATCCCCCAGTGTGCAGTCGATCGAGCCCCGCTCGAGCCCGGAATAGATGTCGGTGCTGGGAACCGACACCGGCACCGCGCCCAGCGAGCTGATCCATTCGTTCTGCGCCGTGCCCGCGGTGCGGATCTTCTTGCCGCGGATATTGTCCGTGCTGGTGATGTCGGACATGCAGGCGAACAGATAGGTCGGCGTCGAATAGGCACCCAGCACCACCGTGCCATGCTGGCCGTATTCGTCGATAAAGCGCTGGTTGGTCATCGCGATCTCGGTGAAGGCCAGCGCCGTGGCCAGCGAATCCGTCGCGGTAAAGGCCAGGTCGTTGATCATTCCCGACAGAGGCAGTTCGGACGGGGTATAAGCCGCGGCGACCAGCCCCAGCTGCGCCACCCCGTCGCCCACGCCCGACAGCGTGGTCTGCGCCGGCACCAGCGCGCCCGAAGTGTAAAGCTCGAAGTCGATGCCGTCCTCGGTCGCGGCCTTGATCTCCGCCAGATAGGGGACATAGGCGTCCTTGGTCAGGATGTGGCTGGGCTCCAGCCAGGTGGACGCCTGATAGGTGTCGGCAGCGGCGCCCAGCCCGACGGTGGCGACGGCCAGCAGCGAGGCGGCGGACAGCAGGTATTTCCTCATGATCTCTCTCCCTTGAGTATCGGTAAACCGGTGGCGGGGCGCCCGACGGGCGCCGCCGCGCTATCGCTGCATCAACCCCGGCAGCCAGAGCGTGATGATCGGGAACAGCAGCAGGATCGCCAGCGTCACCATGTCGATCACGATGAACCAGGTGGCGCCGCGGAAGATCTCGCCCAGCCGGATCTGGTTGCCCAGTGCGGATTTGATGACGAACACGTTCATCCCCATCGGCGGCGTCACCAGCCCGATTTCCAGCAGCTTGACCACGATGATGCCGAACCAGATCAGGTTGACGTCATGGGCGAGCAGCAGCGGCCCCAGGACCGGCAGCGTCAGCAGCATGATCGAGATGGATTCGAGGAACGCCCCCATCACGATGTAGAGCACGCAAATGAACAGCAGCACCTGCCAGGTCTCGAACCCGTCAAAGGCGCCGATGATCCAGGTCGGGATGGTAGCCAGCCCCACAAAGCGTGAAAACAGCGCCGCGCCCAGCATCACCACGAAGATTTCGGCGGTGGCGGCGGCGGTTTCGATTACCGAGCGGCGAAAGATGGAAAAGCTCATCCGCCGGCGCATCACCGCAAGGACCAGCGCCAGGAACGCCCCGGCGGCGCCGGCCTCGGTCGCGGTGACGATGCCCGCGAAGATACCGCCCATCACGCCGATGATCAGCACCGGCAGCGGCCAGGCGTCGGCGATCAGGGCGCGCTTTTCCTCGGGCGTGACCTCGACCTTGACCGCAGGGGCGAGCGCGGGGTTCAGCATCGCGCGCACGGTGATCAGCGCGATGAACATCGCCGCGGTCAGCAGGCCGGGAATGATGCCGGCGACGAACAGCGCGTTGATCGGGGTGTTCAGGATGATGCCGAACACGATCATCAGCACCGACGGCGGGATCAGCGCCCCCAGCGTCCCCGAGGCCGCGACGCAGCCCGTGGCCAGCCCCTTGTCGTACCCCGCCTTCAGCATTTCCGGCGAGGCGATGCGCGCGAACGCCGCCGAAGTCGCCACCGACGACCCCGAGGCCGAGGCGAACAGCGCCGAAGCCACCACCGTTGACGACGCCAGCCCCCCGGGCAGCCAGGTCAGCAGCACCCGCGCCGCGCCGAACAGCCCCTTGGTCAGCCCGGCTTCGACCGCGATGAAGCCCATCAGCAGGAACATGGGGATGGCCGACAGATTCCAGTCGCCGATCAGGGTAAAGGGGACCGCCTTGACGATGCCCACCGCCGGCTTCCACCCCATCATCGCCCAGATGCCGACAAAGGCGGTGCTGCCCATCGCAGCCCCGATCGGCACGCGGATGCCGATCAGCCCCAGCAGGATGGCAATGCCCAGAAAACCGATTTCGATCCGTTCCATGACTTACAGCCCGTGCGAGAATTCGTGGTCGCCGCCATTGCCCGAGCGGTCGAGGTTGAAGATCTTCAGCAGCAGGATCAGGCAGGCCACGGCCAGGCCGACCGGAAGCATGAACTTGGCCGGCCAAGTGGTGACGCGCCACAGCCCGTCCACCGTCTCGTTCACGCGCCAGGCGCGCATCGCCACGTCCCAGGAAAACCACCCGAAGCCGGCATAGAACATCAGCGTGACGACCTGCCCGCATTTGCGCATGAAACGCTGCATGGCCGGGCCGACCTGATCGTAGACCAGATCGACCGAGATCGCCGAGCCGCGCGCCTCGATCCAGGCCAGCGTCAGGAACACGCAGGCGATCATGTAGTAGTTCGCCACCACCTCGGCGGTGCTGGGGACGGGCTTGTGCAGCAGGTATTTGCCCAGCACATCGGCCATGACGTGAAACATCATCAGGCCGACGGCCAGCCCGGCGATCATCCCCAGCAGGCGGGTCAGATACCCGATTGCACGCATCTCCGCTTTCTCCCCTTGGTTGGCCGGCCTGTGGGACCGGCCGCTATTGCATCCGATAGCCGCCGTTCACGTCGATCACCGCGCCGGTGACATAGCCTGCATCGCGCCCCATCAGGAACGAGACCGCCCCTGCCACGTCGCCCGGCGTGCCGATGCGGTTCAGCGGAATGTTCGCGGCAATGGCAGCGTCGTTTTCGGGCGCCAGCGACTGGCGCAGCATCGGCGCATCGATCAACCCCGGCGCCACCGCGTTGACAGTGATGCCCAAGGGCGCGGCCTCGCGCGCGCCGGCCTTGACCAGCGCCATCACCGCGCCTTTCGACGCGATATAGGCCGCGCTGGAACGATACCCCCCCAGCTGCGCCGCGACCGAGGCAAAGCCCACGAACCGGCCGCTCGCGATGCCCCGCCGCGCCGCGCCGCGCAGATATTCGCGCAGCAGCAGGAAGGTGCCGGTGGAATTGACCCGCTGGGTCAGCTCCCATTCCTCCAGGGTGATGTCGGTGATCGGCGGGCGATCGCCATTCGGCGCGAACAGCAGGATCCCCGCGGCGGCCACCACATGGTCGATGGGCGTGCCCGCCGCCTCGGCCTCGGCAAAGACCGCGGCGACGGCGCTTTCGCTGGACACGTCCAGCGCCACCGCCCGATGCCCGGTGCCGGCCAGCCCCGCCACCACCTCTTGCGCGGCTTCAAGCGACAGATCGGCCGCGAGCACCGCAAAACCATCCTCGGCCAGTCGCGCGCAGACAGATCTTCCGATGCCACCGGCCGCACCGGTGACAAGCACGATTCCATTCATGTCGAGGGGTTCCTCCGTGTTCGTTGCCGATGTAATGAACACATTATCGACCGTAGTGCAAAATATTTTTTGCGAATACCCCTAGGTATGGATACATTTCCTGCCAAACCGTCGTGAGAGGCGCATTTTTTGACCGAGCCACACACCAGCACCGAACTGGCGATGCGCAAGCTGCGAGAGGCGATTCTCAGCGGCGAGCTGCTGCCGGGCGACAAGCTGCATCAGGACCGGCTGGCCGAGATGCTGGGGATATCGCGCACGCCCCTGCGGGCCGCGCTGACTACGCTGGCCCAAACCGGGCTGGTCACCTATGAAAGCAACCGCGGCTTTGCGGTGCGCGAGTTTTCCTTTGACGAGGTCGCGGGCGCCTTTGCCGTGCGCGCCGAACTCGAGGCGATGGCCTGCCGGCTGGCCGCCGGCCGGATGACCGAGGCCGCCAATGAGCACCTGGCCCGGCTGGTTGCCGACGGCGACCGCCTGCTGGAACCGGGGCAACTTCTGCCGGGCAAGCTGGCCGAATACCGGCAGATGAACGTCGATTTCCACACCACGGTGATGCAGCTTTCCGGCAATCCCTGGATCACCAGCTTCGTGCAAAGCCTGCACAACGTGCCGGCGGCGTCCGACCGGGTGATCATGTGGCGCGATTTCCGCGTGATCGAGCGATCGCACGACGACCACCGCCGCATTGCCCATGCGCTGGCGCTGGGACAGGGCGAACGCGCCAGCGCCATCATGCGCGAACACATCACCTTTGCGCTGGAGCACCTGCACCTGCAGCTGCAGCTCTACCCGCAGGATTTCCTGCGTGTCCCCGTTTTCGACAAACCCGCGAAAGGCCGCCACGGCGGCCGCAACAAAAGGACGATTCCATGACGCTTCGCATCTTCTTTTCCCCCGCCTCGCCCTTTGTCCGCAAGGCGATGGTCGCCGCACACGAGCGGGGGGTGGAGATCGAGAAACTGCCCTCGGCCGCCTGGCCGGTGAAGCGCGACCCCAACATCGTGCGGCACAACTCGACCGGCAAGGTGCCCTGCCTGTTGCTGGAAGACGACACCCCTGTGTTCGACAGCCGGGTGATCTCGGCGCTGATCGATACGCAGGGACGCACGGGGCAGCCGCTTTACCCGCAGGACGACCGCCGCTTTACCGTCCTGACGATCGAGGCGCTGGCGGATTCGATTCTCGAGGCGGCGCTGCTGCACCGCTATGAAAACGTCCTGCGGCCTGAGGACAAGCGCTGGGACGACTGGTCGCGCGGCCAGATGGAAAAGGTGGATTCCGGGCTGGACGACTTGGAGGGCCGCTGGTTCGATGCGATCTCGGCCGAGTTCCACGCAGGCGCCATCGCGGCGGCCTGCCTGCTGGGCTATCTGGATTTCCGCTTTGCCGACAAGGACTGGCGCAGCACCCATCCGCGGCTGGCAAAATGGTTCGCCGAGGTGTCCAAGCGCCCGTCCTTGCAGGAAACTTTCCCCTCGGCCTGACCGTCTTTTCGTGCCCACCCGATGCAAAAATACAACAGTCCCAATCGAGTTGCGGTGCGATCGATTGAAGCGGAACCAGGGGCTTCCCAGCTAGGTTGCACAGCCGTGATCTGAACAGAAAGGACATGTTCATGCGGAAATATGCTGCACTCGCATCCTCGCTGGCCGCCCTGGCGGCCGCGCCTGCGCTTGCCGGCGGCTATGTCGCCCCTGTCGCCGATGTCGAGCCCGTGGTCGCCGTCACCCCCGCCCCCATCGTCGGCACCTGGGCCGGCGGCTACCTGGGCGCCAACGTGAACTATGGCAAGGCGGAGTTCGATCCGTCGGATGATCGCCCCGAGCCGGACGGCGCCAACTTTGCGCTGCGCGGCGGTTACGATTGGCAGCGCGGCAACGGCGTGTTCGGCTTGGGTGCTGAATACAACCTTGCCACGTACAAGGACGATCTTGATCTCGGAGAAGTCACCGAAGAGCACGAGCTGAAGAACGTTGGAACCGTGTTCCTCCGCGCCGGCTATGCTTTCAGCGAACAGCTGATGGCTTACGGTCTGCTGGGTTATAGCCACGCCAAGCTTGAGGCTCCCGGCATCTCCGAATCCGTCGACGGTGCGACCCTCGGCCTAGGTGCGGAATATCGGTTCAACCCGAACTGGTCGGGCTATGCGGAATATGCCTACACCGACTTTGGCGATGTGGACGCTTATGCAGCCGACCTAGACCTGAACCAAGTCAAGCTGGGTGTGAACTTCCGGTTCTGATCCCGGCCGATCCGTTCCTCCCCACGGATCACCAAAGGCGCCCCCTCGGGGCGCCTTTTTTCATGCTCGCCGCCGAGACTGCAGACGCCGTACCGCTTGCGCCGTTGCATGGGTATTTGGGCCAGAAAGAAGCTTGCTGGCCGCAGAGGGCATGGAGGTTTCTTTCTGGTCCAAATACCCATTGCGGCGGCGACGCCGCGCTGCGGTGGCGGTCAGGGTGCGGCCAGCGACGGCGGGCGGGGGCCGCCGGTTGCCCAGTCCAGCAGCTCGACGGTATGGACCACCGGCACCCCGGTGCCCGAGCCGATCTGCATCATGCAGCCGAGGTTTCCGGCGCAGATCACCTGCGGAGCGGTGGCCTCGAGCGTCGCGACCTTGCGCGATTTCAGCTGCCCGGCGATCGCGGGTTGCAGCAGGTTGTAGGTCCCGGCCGAGCCGCAGCACAGATGCGGGTCGCGCGGCTCGACCACCTCGAACCCGGCGGCGCGCAGCAGGTCCTTGGGCGCGGCGCGGATCTGCTGGCCGTGCTGCAGCGAGCAGGCGGCGTGATAGGCGACGCGCAGCGGCTGCGCATGGGCGGCGTCGGAGAGGCCCAAATCCACCATCACCTCGGTGACGTCGCGGGCCAGCGCCGCCACTTGCGCCGCATCCGCCTCCAGCGGACCCCCGGCGAACATATGCCCGTAATCCTTGACCGTGGTGCCGCAGCCCGAGGTGTTGATGACCACCGCGTCCAGCCCCTCGCCGCCGATCTCGGCCGCAAGCGCGCGGATATTCGCGGCTGCCAGCGCGTGCCCGTCGTCGCTGCGCCCCATGTGCAGGCTCAGCGCCCCGCAGCAGCCGACGTCCCGCGGGATCACCACCTCGCAGCCGTGGCGGGTCAGCAGGCGGATGGTGGCATCGTTGATGTCGGTGTTCAGCGCCCGCTGCGCGCAGCCGATCAGCAGCGCCACCCGCTTGCGCCGCGACCCTTGCGCCGCAAACACCTGCGGGCGGTCGTTGGCGCTGGGGCGCGGCAGGTGCGGCGGCGCCATGTCAAGCATCGCGCGCAGTCGCGGATCGGGCAGCGCGCGGCGGAACGGGCGGGCGATGCGCGCCCCCAGCAGCGCCGCGCGGAAGCGGCGCGGATAGGGCAGCAGCCGCGCCAGCAGCCAGCGCAGCAGCCGGTCGTCCCAGCGCCGGCGATGGTTGCGCTCGATATGATCCCGCGCATGATCCAGCAAATGCGCGTAATGCACGCCCGAGGGGCAGGTGGTCATGCAGGACAGGCAGCCCAGGCAGCGGTCAATATGCTGCACGGTCCGCGCGTCGGGGGCACGGCCGCTTTCCAGCATCTCCTTGATCAGGTAGATGCGGCCGCGGGGGCTGTCCAGCTCGTCCCCCAGCACCATGTAGGTCGGGCAGGTGGCGGTGCAGAAGCCGCAATGCACGCAGGAGCGCAGGATCTCGTTCGACCGCGCGGTGGCCGGGTCGGCAAGCTGGGTTTCGGTGAAACTGGTCTGCATCTCAGCCCTCCATCAGCCCCGGGTTCAGGATCCCCGCCGGGTCGAAGGTCCGCCGCAGCGCCGCCGAGATCGCGGCCACCCCCGGCGGTTCGGCCGGAAACAGCGGCGGCGTATCGCCCGAGGGGCGCAGCAGCATCGCCAGCCCCGTCCCCGCCGCCTGCCGGACCTGCGCAGGCTCGCCCGGGCCGCGATACCAGATCAGCCCGCCGCCCCAGTCCAGCGAGGAATCGCCGCCCAGCCGCGCCAGCGCCGCCACCGTGGCGGGGGCGTCGGTGGGCTTGACCAGGATCCGCCACAGCGCGCCCTTACCCGCGAAATGCGCCACGTCGCGCAGCCCCTTCCACAGCGCGCGGCTGGCGGCGGCGTCCAGCACCTCGGGCGTGTGGTCGCGCAGCAGCGCCGTCAGCCGCGCGCGCCGATAGGCGACCTGCGCCGCCAGCCCCTCGATTCGCAGCCAGGCGGTGCCGGCGTGGAAGGCAGCGCCGGACACCTCGAACGGTGTCGCCAGCGCCGCGGAAAACAGCGCCACCGCCTGCGCGGCGTCCAGCCCGGTAAAGGCCAGCGTTTCCTGCGCCTCGGCCAGCGGCAGGGTCTTCAGCGCCACCTCGGTCAGCACCGCCAGCGTGCCGAAGGAGCCGGCAACCAGCCGCCCCAGATCCATGCCGGTGACGTTCTTCATCACCCGCCCGCCATTGCGGATCACCCGCCCGCGGCCGTCGACGAAGCGCACCCCCAGCAGATGGTCGCGGCACGCCCCCGCCAGCACCCGCCGCGGACCCGAGACATTGGCGGCCACCACGCCGCCGATAGTGGGCTCGCCGGTGGTGCCAAGTATGGCGCGATGGTCCATCGGCTCAAAGGCCAGCGCCTGCCCCTGATCGGCCAGCAGCGCCTCGATCTCGGCCAAGGGGGTGCCGGCGCGGGCGATCAGGGTCAGTTCGCCCGGCTCGTAAGTGACGACGCCGGACAGGGCGCGGGTGGACAGCGTTGCCGCCTGCGGCAGGCGCAGCCGGGTGCCGCCGCCCGCCAGCCACAGCGGCGCGGCGCGGCCGTGGTGGTCGGCGACCAGCGCGGCCAGTTCGGCCTCGGATGCGGGGGCCATCATCGCGCCGTCCCTTCGCGCCACGGCTGGCTTGCGTCCAGCGGGAACACCTTGGCGGGGTTCAGCAGCCAGCGCGGGTCCAGCGCCGACTTGACCTCCATCTGGATCGCCATGTCGTCGGGCCCGTATTGCGCCGACATCAGGTCGCGCTTTTCGATGCCGACGCCGTGTTCGCCGGTCAGGCAGCCGCCGACCTCGACGCAGAGCCGCAGGATGTCGCGGCCAAAGGCCTCGGCCCGCTCCAGATCGCCGGGTGTGTTGGCGTCGAACAGGATCAGCGGGTGCATGTTGCCGTCGCCCGCATGGAAGACATTGGCGACCTCGAGCCCGTGTTCGCGCGACAGTTCGCCGATGCGGCGCAGCGTGAAGGGCAGTTTCGACACCGGCACGGTCCCGTCCAGGCACAAGTAATCGCCCAGCCGCCCCATGGCGCCGAATGCCGATTTGCGCCCCTTCCAGATCGCCAGCGATTCGTCGTCGTTGCGGCTGCTGCGGAATTCGACCGGGTGCAGCGCGGCGGCGATGGCGCGGATACGTTCGGTCTGCTCGGCGATCTCGGCCTCGGAGCCCTCGACCTCGACAATCAGCACCGCGGCGCAGTCGGGATAGCCGGCGCGGGCGAAGCCCTCGACCGCGCGCAGGCACACGTCGTCCATGTATTCGATCGCCACCGGCAGCAGCCCGGAACGGATGATCCGCGCCACGCATTCGCCGGCGACCTCGGCGGAATCGAAACCGATCAGCATCGGGCGCGCGCCTTCGGGGCGGGGCAGGATGCGCAGCGTCGCCTCGGTCACGATGCCCAGCTGGCCTTCGGAGCCGCAGATCAGCCCCAGCAGGTCCAGCCCCGCCGCGCCCAGCAGCGGGCCGCCGATCTCGACGATCTCGCCCGAGGCCAGCACCATCCGCACCCCCAGCAGGTTGTTGGTGGTGACCCCGTATTTCAGGCAATGCGCCCCGCCCGAGTTCATCGCGATATTGCCCGCAATGGTGCAGGCCAGCTGCGACGAGGGGTCGGGCGCGTAAAAGAACCCCAAGGACGCCAGCTCGCCGCTGACCGACAGGTTGGTCACCCCGGTCTGCACCCGGACAAAGCGATTCCTTGTGTCGATCTCCAGCACCTCGCGCAGGCGCAGCGTCGCGATCACCACGCTGTCGGCGGTGGGCAGCGCGCCACCGGCCAGCGAGGTCCCCGCCCCCCGCGGCACCACCGGCACGCCCATGTCGTGGCAGATGCGCATGGCGGCGGCGACTTCTTCCGTGGTGCGGGGCAGCACCACCGCCAGCGGCGGGCAGCGATAGGCGGTCAGCGCGTCGCATTCATAGGCGCGGGTCTCGGCCGGGTCCGAGATCACCGCATCCGCCGGCAGCACGGCTTGCAGCGCTGCCACGATCTGCGGCTTCTGCGCGATGATCCCCGCATCGGGGACCGGCATCTGGATGGTGGACATGGACCCCTCCTCCCCCTCGCGGACCGATTGGCAAGTGGTGGCATCCGCCCCGGCCCTGCGCAAGACCCATGGGTCGGCAGGCGAGCGGACAACCGAGGGCGGGGGCGTGCCGCTGCGGGATGTGTGGATGCAGGCGGGGCCGGGCTGCATCGTCTCTTGCATGGCGCTTCAGGGGTTGAGGTTTCACCGGCCTTTGCACCGCACAAGCCCGCCTGCCCCTCGCCGCTTCGTGCCCTTCTTGCCTCCCGCCCCGGAATGCGAAAGGCCCGGCGATTGCCGGGCCTATGCCTGTTCATCCAAGCCGCGCGGGCCTGTGGGTCACTCGTCCGAGGGGGCCACGTCCGCCTCGGCGGCCGGCTCCGGGGCGGCCAATGCGGCAGCAGCCTCGGCCTCGGCGCGGCGCATCTCGATCACCTCGGCGTCGCGGTCCTCGGCGATGCGGCGGATGCGGGCGCTGGCGCCGCCGGTCCCGGCCGGGATCAGCCGGCCGACGATGACGTTTTCCTTGAGCCCGACCAGACGGTCGCGCTTGCCCTGCACCGCGGCCTCGGTCAGCACTCGCGTGGTTTCCTGGAACGACGCGGCCGAGATGAAGCTGCGGGTCTGCAGCGACGCCTTGGTGATGCCCAGCAGCACCGGCTCGCCCTGCGCCGGACGGCCGCCGCGCGCCTCGATCTTGGCGTTTTCCTCGACGAACTCGTCGCGGTCCACGTGCTCGCCCTTCAGCAGGGTGGTGTCGCCGGAATCGAGGATCTCGATCTTCTGCAGCATCTGGCGGACGATCACCTCGATGTGCTTGTCGTTGATCTTCACGCCCTGCAGCCGGTAGACGTCCTGGACCTCGTCGATCAGGTAGTCGGCCAGCGCCTCGATCCCCATGATCCGCAGGATGTCATGCGGCGCGGGGTTCCCGTCCATGATATAGTCGCCCCGCTGCACGAAGTCGCCTTCCTGCACCGGGATGTGCTTGCCCTTTGGCACCATGTATTCGACGGGTTCCAGGTCCTCGTTGGTCGGCTGCACGATGATCCGGCGCTTGTTCTTGTAGTCCTTGCCGAACTTCACCGTGCCGTCGATTTCCGCGATGATCGCGTGGTCCTTGGGACGGCGCGCCTCGAACAGTTCCGCCACGCGGGGCAGACCCCCGGTGATGTCCTTGGTGCGCGCGCCCTCGCGCGGGATCCGCGCCACCACGTCGCCGGCCCGGACCTCCTGCCCGTCCTCGACCGACAGGATCGCGTCGACCGACATCGGATAGGAGAGCGGGTTGCCCTGCTCGTTGCGCACCGGCTCGCCGTCGGCGCCCATCAGGATGATCTCGGGCTTGAGATCGGCGCTGCGGCTGGTCGAGCGCCAGTCGGTGACGATCTTCTGGGTCATGCCGGTGGCCTCGTCGGTGTCCTCGCGGACCGACAGGCCGGACAGCAGGTCCACGAACCGCGCCGTCCCCGCCTGTTCGGCGATGATCGGCAGGGTGTAGGGGTCCCATTCGAACAGCTTCTGCCCGCGGGTCACCGCGTCGCCGTCGCGCACCATCAGCTTGGAGCCGTAGTACAGCTTGTGGCTGGCCAGCGCGGTGCCATGCTCGTTCAGGACGTGCAGCTGCATCGAGCGGCTCATCACGATCAGCTCGCCATTGGCGTTTTCCAGAACGGCGGTGTTTTCGAACTGCACCGTGCCTTCCTGGTTGGCCGCGATGAAGGACTGCTGCCCACCCTGCGCGATGCCGCCGATGTGGAAGGTCCGCATCGTCAGCTGGGTGCCGGGTTCACCGATCGACTGCGCGGCGATGATGCCCACCGCCTCGCCGATGTTGACCAGCGTGCCGCGGGCCAGGTCGCGGCCGTAGCACAGCGCGCAGACGCCGTCCTCGGCCTCGCAGGTCAGCGCCGAGCGGATGCGCACCGTCTGCACGCCCGCCGTCTCGATCGCGTCGGCCTTGCGTTCGTCGATCAGCTCGTTCTGGCGGACCATCACCTCGTCGCTGCCGGGGACCAGCACGTCCTCGGCCGCGACGCGGCCCAGGATGCGTTCCGACAGCGGCGAGATCACCTCGCCGTCGTTGATCGCTGCCGCCGCGGTGATCGCCGCATCGGTGCCGCAGTCGTGTTCGCGGATGATGCAGTCCTGCGCCACGTCGACCAGACGCCGGGTCAGGTAGCCCGAGTTCGCGGTCTTCAGCGCGGTGTCCGACAGACCCTTCCGCGCGCCGTGGGTCGAGTTGAAGTATTCAAGAACGGTCAGGCCTTCCTTGAAGTTCGAGATGATCGGCGTCTCGATGATCTCGCCCGAGGGCTTGGCCATCAGGCCGCGCATCCCCCCCAGCTGCTTCATCTGGCTGACCGAGCCCCGGGCGCCCGAGTGCGCCATCATGTAGACGCTGTTCGGTTCGGCCTCGGCACCGTTCTCATCCTGGCGCGGGGCCGAGATGGTGTTCATCATCGCCTCGGTCACGCGGTCGTTGCACTTCGACCACGCGTCCACGACCTTGTTGTATTTCTCGCCCTGGGTGATCAGCCCGTCGAGATACTGCTGCTCGAACTCCTTCACCTGGTCCTGGACCTCGGCGACGATGTCCCATTTGTTGTCCGGGACCACCATGTCGTCCTTGCCGAAGCTGATGCCGGCCTTGAACGCCTCGCGGAAGCCCATGCCCATGATCTGGTCGCAGAAGATCACCGATTCCTTCTGCCCGCAGTAGCGGTAGACGGTGTCGATGACGTTCTGGACGTCCTTCTTGCGCAGCAGGCGGTTGACCAGTTCGAACGGCGCCTTGGCGTTGCGGGGCAGCAGCGCGCCCAGCCGGACCCGGCCGGGGGTGGTCTCGTAGCGCTTGATGACCTCGTTGCCGTCCTCGTCGATCTGCGGCAGGCGGCAGATGATCGAGGCGTGCAGATGCACCTCGCCCGCGGCCAGCGCGTGCTCGACCTCATCGACGGAACCGAAGGCCATGCCCTCGCCCTTCATGCCGTCGCGCTGCATGGTAGCGTAATAGAGCCCCAGCACCATGTCCTGCGACGGCACGATGATCGGCGCGCCGTTGGCGGGCGACAGCACGTTGTTCGTGGACATCATCAGGACGCGCGCTTCCAGCTGCGCCTCGAGGCTCAGCGGAACGTGCACGGCCATCTGGTCGCCGTCGAAGTCGGCGTTGAAGGCCGAGCAGACCAGCGGGTGCAGCTGGATCGCCTTGCCCTCGATCAGGATCGGCTCGAACGCCTGGATGCCCAGCCGGTGCAGGGTGGGCGCGCGGTTCAGCAGCACCGGGTGTTCGCGGATCACCTCGTCCAGGATGTCCCAGACCTCGGGGCGTTCCTTTTCCACCAGCTTCTTGGACTGCTTGACGGTGGTCGAATAGCCCTGCGCCTGCAGCTTGGAATAGATGAACGGCTTGAACAGCTCGAGCGCCATCTTCTTGGGCAGCCCGCACTGGTGCAGCTTCAGTTCCGGCCCGGTCACGATGACCGAGCGGCCGGAAAAGTCCACGCGCTTGCCCAGCAGGTTCTGGCGGAACCGGCCCTGCTTGCCTTTCAGCATGTCCGACAGCGATTTCAGCGGGCGCTTGTTGTTGCCGGTGATCACGCGGCCGCGGCGGCCGTTGTCGAACAGCGCATCGACCGATTCCTGCAGCATCCGCTTTTCGTTGCGCACGATGATGTCGGGCGCGCGCAGCTCGATCAGCCGCTTGAGGCGGTTGTTGCGGTTGATGACCCGGCGATAGAGGTCGTTCAGGTCCGAGGTCGCGAACCGGCCCCCGTCCAGCGGCACCAGCGGGCGCAGTTCCGGCGGGATCACCGGAATCACGGTCATCACCATCCATTCCGGGCGGTTGCCCGATTCCAGGAAGCTTTCGACGATCTTCAGCCGCTTGATGATCTTTTTCGGCTTCAGCTCGCCGGTCGCCTCTTTCAGCTCGTCGCGCAGCTGGTCGGCGGTGGCCTGCAGGTCGATCGCCGACAGCATCTCGCGGATCGCCTCGGCGCCGATGTTGGCAGTGAAGGCGTCGGCGCCGAACTGGTCCTGCGCATCGAGGTATTCTTCCTCGGTCATCAACTGGCCATAGGTCAGGTCGGTCAGGCCCGGCTCGATGACGACGTAGTTCTCAAAGTAGAGAATCCGCTCCAGATCGCGCAGCGTCATGTCCAGCATCAGGCCGATCCGGCTGGGGAGCGACTTGAGGAACCAGATGTGGGCGACCGGGGCGGCCAGTTCGATATGGCCCATGCGCTCGCGCCGGACCTTCTGCAGCGTCACCTCGACGCCGCATTTCTCGCAGACGAGGCCGCGATACTTCATGCGCTTGTACTTGCCGCACAGGCATTCGTAGTCCTTGATCGGCCCGAAGATGCGCGCGCAGAACAGGCCGTCACGTTCCGGCTTGAACGTGCGGTAGTTGATGGTTTCGGGCTTCTTCACCTCGCCGAAGGACCAGGCGAGGATTTCCTCGGGCGAGGCGAGCGAGATGCGGATCTCGTCGAACTGCCGCGCCGGGGCGATCGGGTTGAAGGGATTGTTGGCGAGTTCCTGGTTCATCTGAATACCTTGTGAGTGGCGCGGATGGGGGAAGGTGCGTGGGGACCACGCACCCTACGGGCGGCAGGGTGCGTGGTTGCGCGCAGCGTTATTCCCCGTCCTCCGCATCCAGGAGTTCCATGTTGAGGCCCAGACCCCGGACCTCCTTGACCAGCACGTTGAACGATTCCGGCACGCCGGCCTCAAAGTTGTCTTCGCCCTTGACGATGCTTTCGTAGACCTTGGTCCGCCCGGCCACGTCGTCCGACTTGACCGTCAGCATTTCCTGCAGGGTATAGGCGGCGCCATAGGCTTCCAGCGCCCAGACCTCCATCTCGCCCAGACGCTGGCCGCCGAACTGCGCCTTGCCGCCCAGCGGCTGCTGGGTCACCAGGCTGTAGGGACCGGTCGAGCGCGCGTGCATCTTGTCGTCGACAAGGTGGTGCAGCTTCAGGACATACTTGACGCCCACGGTGACCGCGCGCGCGAACTGTTCGCCGGTGCGGCCGTCGAACACGATCGACTGCCCCGAGGTGTCAAAGCCCGCCCGCCGCAGCGCGTCGTTCACGTCGCCTTCCTTGGCGCCGTCGAACACCGGGGTCGCGATCGGCACGCCCTCGCGGACATGCTCGGCGCATTCGACCAGAGCGGTGTCGTCCAAGCCGGCGAACTCTTCCTCATAGGTCGCGTCGCCATAGCCGTTCTTCATCGCCTCGCGCACCGGGGTCATGTCGCCATTCTGCCGGTACTGCTGCAGCGCCTCGTCGATCTGGATACCCAGACCGCGCGCGGCCCAGCCCATGTGGGTTTCAAGGATCTGCCCGACGTTCATCCGCGAGGGCACGCCCAGCGGGTTCAGCACCAGGTCGACCGGGGTGCCGTCGGCCAGGAAGGGCATGTCCTCCATCGGGACGACCTTGGACACCACGCCCTTGTTGCCGTGGCGCCCGGCCATCTTGTCGCCGGCCTGCAGCTTGCGTTTGACCGCCACGAACACCTTGACCATCTTCATCACGCCCGGAGGCAGGTCGTCGCCCTGGCGGACTTTTTCGACCTTGTCCTCGAACCGTGCGTCCAGCGCTTTTTTCTGGACGTTGAACTGATCCTGCAGCGCCTCGACCTCGCGGGCGGTGTCCTCGTCGGCGATGGCCAGCTGGAACCACTGGCCGCGCGACAGGCTGTCCAGCAGGTCCTGCGTGACCTCGCTGCCCGCCTTGATGCCCTTGGGGCCTTTGACGGCGGTCTTGCCCATGATCAGCGATTTCAGGCGCGCGTAGATGTTGCGCTCCAGAATCGCCAGCTCGTCGTCGCGGTCGCGGGCCAGGCCCTCGATCTCCTCGCGCTCGATCTGCAGGGCGCGTTCGTCCTTGTCGACGCCGTGGCGGTTGAACACCCGCACCTCGACCACCGTGCCATAGGCCCCCGGCGGCAGCCGCAGCGAGGTGTCGCGCACGTCGCTGGCCTTTTCGCCGAAGATGGCGCGCAGCAGCTTTTCTTCCGGCGTCATCGGGCTTTCGCCCTTGGGGGTGATCTTGCCCACCAGGATGTCGCCCGGGCCGACCTCGGCGCCGATATAGACGATGCCGGCTTCATCCAGGTTGCGCAGGGCTTCTTCGCCCACGTTCGGGATGTCGCGGGTGATCTCTTCCGGGCCCAGCTTGGTGTCGCGGGCCGCGACTTCGTATTCGTCGATATGGATCGAGGTGAACACGTCGTCGCGGTGGATCCGCTCGGAAATCAGGATCGAGTCTTCGTAGTTGTAACCGTTCCACGGCATGAAGGCGACGATCACGTTCCGGCCGATGGCCAGCTCGCCCTGGTCGGTCGAGGGACCGTCGGCGATCACCTGCCCCTTCATCACCCGGTCGCCGACCTTGACCAGCGGCCGCTGGTTGATGGTCGAGGACTGGTTCGAGCGCTTGAACTTGCGCAGCCGGTAGATGTCGACGCCGGCATCGCCCGCGCCCAGATCCTCGGTGGCGCGCACGACGATGCGGCTGGCGTCCACCTGGTCGATCACGCCGCCGCGCCGCGCCATGATGGCGGCGCCGGAATCGCGGGCGACGGTGGCCTCCATCCCGGTGCCGACGAAGGGCGCCTCGGCCTTCAGCAGCGGCACCGCCTGGCGCTGCATGTTCGAGCCCATCAGCGCGCGGTTGGCGTCGTCGTTTTCAAGGAAGGGAATCAGCGCCGCGGCGACCGAGACCAGCTGCTTCGGCGACACGTCGATCAGGTCGATGGCATCGACCGGGTTCAGGGTGAAGTCGCCCGCCTGGCGGCTGCTGATCAGCTCCTCGACGAAGCGGCCCTCGTCGTCCAGCTCTGCATTGGCCTGGGCGACGGTGTGGCGCATTTCCTCGGTCGCCGACATATAGACGACGTCATCGGTCACCTTGCCGTCGATCACCTTGCGGTACGGGGTCTCGATGAAGCCGTATTTGTTCACGCGGGCGAAGGTTGCCAGCGAGTTGATCAGGCCGATGTTCTGGCCTTCCGGGGTCTCGATCGGGCACATGCGGCCGTAGTGGGTCGGGTGCACGTCGCGCACCTCGAAGCCGGCGCGTTCGCGGGTCAGACCGCCCGGCCCCAGCGCCGACAGGCGGCGCTTGTGGGTCACTTCGGACAGCGGGTTGGTCTGGTCCATGAACTGCGACAGCTGCGAGCTGCCGAAGAATTCGCGCACCGCCGCCGCTGCCGGCTTGGCGTTGATCAGGTCCTGCGGCATCACGGTGTCGATCTCGACGCCGGACATGCGCTCGCGGATCGCGCGCTCCATGCGCAGCAGGCCGATGCGGTACTGGTTTTCCATCAGCTCGCCGACCGAACGCACCCGGCGGTTGCCCAGGTGGTCGATGTCGTCGATCTCGCCCTTGCCGTCGCGCAGCTCGACCAGACCGCGGACACAGGCCACGATGTCTTCCGGGCGCAGGGTGCGCTGGGTGTCGGGGGCGTCCAGGTCCAGGCGCATGTTCATCTTGACCCGGCCCACGGCCGACAGGTCGTAGCGCTCGGAATCAAAGAACAGGTTGTTGAACAGCACGCTCGCCGCCTCGACGGTCGGCGGCTCGCCCGGGCGCATCACCCGGTAGATGTCCATCAGCGCGCCGTCGCGGTTCATGTTCTTGTCGGCGGCCATGGTGTTGCGGATATAGGGGCCGACGTTCACATGGTCGATATCAAGCACCGGGATCTCGGTGATCCCGTTGTCCAGCAGCGACTTGAGCAGGCCGCCCGACAGCTCGTCGTCCTTGTATTCCGCGGTGATCTCGTCGCCGGCTTCGGCATAGATCAGGCCGGTATCCTCGTTGACGAGGTCGCGGGCGACGAAGCGGCCGACGATGCGCTCGAACGGGACCAGCAGGTTCGCGACCTCGCCCGATTCCAGCAGCTTCTTGACCAGGCGCGGGGTCACCTTGTCGCCGGCCTTGGTGATCACCTCGCCGGTGTCGGCGTTGACCAGGTCATAGGACGGGCGGGTGCCGCGCACGCGCTCGGGGAAGAAGCGCGTGACCCAGCCCTCGGCGCCCTTCTTGCCGGACTGCAGCTTGTAGTCGACCGTTTCATAGAACGCCGACATGATCGCGTCCTGGTCCATGCCCAGTGCGTAAAGCAGCGTGGTCACCGGCAGCTTGCGGCGGCGGTCGATGCGGGCGAACACCAGATCCTTGGCGTCGAACTCGAAATCCAGCCACGAGCCGCGATAGGGGATGATGCGGCAGGCGAACAGCAGCTTGCCCGAGCTGTGGGTCTTGCCGCGGTCGTGGTCGAAGAACACGCCGGGGCTGCGGTGCATCTGGCTGACCACCACCCGCTCGGTCCCGTTCACGATGAAGGTGCCGTTCTGGGTCATCAGGGGCATGTCGCCCATGTAGACATCCTGCTCCTTGATGTCCTTGACCGCCCGGGTGCCCGAGTTCTCATCGACGTCGAACACGATCAGACGCAGCGTCACTTTCAGCGGCGCGGCATAGGTCATGTCGCGCTGCTGGCATTCCTCAACGTCGTATTTCGGCTTTTCCAGCTCGTATTTCACGAATTCCAGCGTCGCGGTCTCGTTGAAGTCCTTGATCGGGAACACCGACTGGAACACGCCCTGGATGCCTTCGCCGTCCCGGTGGCCCTCGCCGTCGCCCGAGGCGAGGAACAGGTCGTAGGAGGATTTCTGAACCTCGATGAGGTTCGGCATTTCAAGGACTTCGCGGATATTGCCGTAATAGCGCCGGATGCGCTTCTGGCCGACGTAGGATTGCGCCATGGAGGTAATCGCCTTTCGTCATCGCGCGGCGGATCGTCGGGGCCCGATCCGCGGCACGCATACGAACATCAGGGGTGCGGCTCCATTCGTGCCGCGCGTCCCACCGCGCAGCTCCCGAACCGCAAACTCGCCCTGAAGGAGACTCGTCCCAGATAGGGTCGCACCAAGTGTCCTTCAAGACGGGTTCGGCAGGGACCGGGAAAACCCGGACCCTGCCCTGTCTGCGCGGTCACGATCCAGCAGGCTCTGATTGCCCGGGGATGGGACGACCGCCCGACCTCGCGGCCGGATTACTTCAGTTCGACCTTGGCGCCGGCAGCTTCCAGCTTGGTCTTCATTTCTTCGGCTTCGGCCTTGGCCGCAGCTTCCTTGACCTTGCCGCCAGCTTCCACCAGGTCCTTGGCTTCTTTCAGGCCCAGGCCGGTGATGGCGCGCACTTCCTTGATCACGTTGATCTTGTTGGCGCCGGCTTCGACCAGAACCACGTCGAATTCGGTCTTTTCCTCGGCGGCTTCCGCCGCACCGCCCGCAGCCGGGCCAGCCATCATGACGGCGCCACCGGCGGCCGGCTCGATGCCGTATTCATCTTTCAGGATCGTCTTCAGTTCCTGCGCCTGCAGCAGGGTCAGGTTGACGATTTGTTCGGCGAGTTGCTTCAGATCAGCCATTTTTCCGTTCTTTCCAGAATGTTGTTCCAACGTCGCGGCCCTGCGGCCTGACGGGACGGGATTGCCTCAGGCAGCCTCACGCTCTTCGAGCGTCGAAAGGATGCCCGCGATGTTGCTGGCAGGCGCGCCGATCGCACCGGCGATGTTGCTGGCAGGGGCACCGATGCAGGACACGATCGAGGCGATAAGCTCCTCGCGCGACGGCATCTGGGCCACGGCTTTCACACCGGCCGGATCCAGAGCGTTCTCGCCCATGGCGCCGCCAAGGATCACGAACTTGTCATTCGTCTTGGCATAGGCGTCCGCGACCTTGGCCGCAGCCACGGGGTCTTCGGAAAAGGCGAGAACGGTCATCCCCGTCAGGTAATCGGCGATCGAAGCCGCCGGCTTTCCTTCAAGGGCGATCTTGGCGAGCCTGTTCTTGGCAACGCGGACTGCACCCCCGGCTTCGCGCATCTGCGCGCGCAGGGCCTGCATCTCGGCAACCGTCATCCCCTCGTAGCGGGCAACCACCACGACGCCAGAGCTTTCAAAGATCTGGCCGAGTTCCTCGACCACCTGTTCTTTTTGGGCTCTATCCACGGTTCACTCCACGTTGGGGGTTTCCCCCCGGCTCACTTGTCCCGGCCGCTTTCGGGCGGCAGGGGCGGGTCCTTGGGCGATGGACCCGAGAGCGCCCCAAAGGTGGAACCTTTGCGGAAAAATCTCGACTTCCATCTCGGGAAGGACTTAACGGCGTTCACGCGCCAGCCCTCCGTCTCGGACAGGAACAGGGCAGCCGCGAATCGCGACTGCGCCTGAAGCGCCTTAGCTAGCGCGACAGCGGCCCGGGCGCAAGCGGGCAGCACAGCAGGGGCGGAATGCAAGACGCCCCGGCACGGCGGCCGGGGCGCTTTGTTCAGGCCGGGGCCGGGCTCAGCCCTGCGCGGTGGCCGAGGTCAGGTCCAGCGACACGCCCGGACCCATGGTCGAGCTGATCGAGACCTTTTTCAGATAGGTGCCCTTGGCGCCCGAGGGCTTCGCCCGGTTCACCGCATCGACAAAGGCGCGGATGTTTTCCGCCAGCTTTTCCGGCTCGAACGAGATCTTGCCGACGCCGGCGTGGACCACGCCCGCCTTTTCGGCCTTGAACTGGACCTCGCCGCCCTTGGCCGCCTCGACCGCGGATTTCACGTCCATGGTCACCGTGCCGACCTTGGGGTTCGGCATCAGGTTGCGCGGGCCCAGGATCTTCCCCAGACGGCCGACCAGCGGCATCATGTCGGGGGTGGCGATGCAGCGGTCAAAGTCGATGTTGCCGGCCTGGATGGATTCCATCAGGTCCTCGGCGCCGACGATCTCTGCCCCGGCGGCCTTGGCCTCATCGGCCTTGGGACCGCGGGCGAACACGGCGACGCGCACGTCCTTGCCGGTGCCGTTGGGCAGGGTCACGACGCCGCGGACCATCTGGTCGGCGTGGCGCGGGTCGACGCCCAGGTTCAGCGCGATCTCCAGCGTCTCGTCGAACTTGGCCGAGGCATTGGCCTTGACCAGCGCCACGGCATCCTCCACCGGCAGGAACGCCTTGCCGGCGAATGCGGCGCGGGCGGCGGCTTTCTTCTTAGCGATCTTTGCCATCTGGATCAGCCCTTCACTTCGATGCCGACGGAACGGGCGGAACCGAGGATGATCTGCATGGCGGCCTCGATGTCGGTGGCCGACAGGTCCTTCATCTTCAGCTCGGCGATCTCGCGCACCTGCTTGACGGTCACGGTGCCGGCGGTCTGGCGACCGGGCTTTTCCGAACCCTTGGCGCGGTTGCGCTTGCCCTGCGGCTTCAGGCCGGCCGCCTTTTTCAGCAGGAAGGTCGCGGGCGGAGTCTTGGTTTCAAAGGTGAAGGACTTGTCCGCGTAATAGGTGATCACCACCGGAATCGGCGAGCCCTGCTCCATCTCCTGCGTGCGGGCGTTGAACGCCTTGCAGAATTCCATGATGTTGATGCCGCGCTGACCCAGGGCCGGGCCGACGGGCGGGGACGGGGTCGCTTGCCCCGCCTTGATCTGCAGCTTGAGGCTGCCGACGACTTTCTTGGCCATCTGGCCTTCTCCTTATCATCACGCCCCGGGGATTCGGGGCCGACTTAGCGGTGCGGCGCGACCCCTTGCGGTGCCGCAACCTCCCGCGCACAGATCACGAGGTCTTGGCGACCTGCGTGAATTCCAGTTCGACCGGCGTCGGCCGGCCAAAGATCGAGACGGTCACCTTCACCCGGCTGGAAATCTCGTCGACTTCCTCGACCATGCCCGAGAACCCCTCGAACGGGCCGTCGGTGACGTTCACCCGCTCGCCCACCTCGAAGCGGATCAGGTTGCGCGGCGCCACCTCGGCCCCGCCCTGCCCCGAGCGGGACAGCATCTCGTTCACCTCGTCGTCGCGCATCGGCATCGGCCGCCCCTGCGAGCCGAGAAAGCCGGTGACGCGATTGATCGAGTTCACCAGGTGATAGGTCTTGTCCGACAGATCCATGTGCACCAGCACATAGCCGGGCATGAAGCGGCGCTCGGACGTGACCTTCTTGCCGCGGCGGATCTCGATCACTTCCTCGGTGGGGACGACGACCTCGTCGATCTCGTCCTCAAGGCCCTTTTCGGCCACGGCCTGCCGGATCGCCTCGGCCACCTTCTTTTCGAAGTTGGACAGGACGCTGACCGAATACCACCGCTTTGCCATCGCCTTGATCGTCCCCTGCTTGAATTCTGCGGCCCATGACCGGCCGCGTCGGCCCGAAAACTGAAACGGCGCGCAGACCGAATCGGTGCACGCCGCTACCCGGGCAGGTCGGGGGGACATATCCGCCCACCGGCCGGAATGCAAGCATCGGCAGCCGGCCCGGGGGCCGGCCGGCGCCCGCTCAGCCCACGGTGCGCAGGACGGTCGAGACGCCGCTGCGGATCAGCAGGTCGACGACAAAGAAGAACAGGCTGAACAGCCCGGCCATGACGAACACCATGATCGTGGTGGTCACGACCTCGCGCCGCGCGGGCCAGACGATCTTGGCGGCCTCGGCGCGGACCTGGCTGATGAACTGGGCGGGGTTGGTCATGGGCGTCCCTTGCGTTGCAGCCGCCGAAATAAGCCCGGCGCCCCGCAAAGGCAAGTCCGGCCGGGGCAGAGGCCGGGGGCTACAGCGGAAACTCGGGCAGCCGTGACGCCACCGCCTGCGCCAGTGACGTCCCCTCGAGCCGGGCGGCGGTGGCGTCGCGCACCGCGATCAGCACCGGGCGGATCTCGCATTCCTCGACCGAGCGGCAGTCGGGACAGGGGCGGTATTCGGTGCGGCTGGCGCAGGGGGCCAGCGCCAGGGGCCCGTCGATCGCGCGCAGCACCTCGGCAAAGCTGATCTGCGCGGGATCGCGCGACAGCACATAGCCGCCGCTGGGGCCGCGCTTGCCGACCACCAGCCCGCGCATGCGCAGCTGCGACAGGATCTGTTCCAGGAACTTGCGCGGAATGTTTTCCGACTGCGCAATTTCGGCCGCAGTGGCGCTGGCGCCCCGGCGGGCCAGGAACAGCATCGCGTGCAGCGCGTGGCGGGATTTCTGCGACAGCATGATTCGGCATAGGCCGGAGCCGGCCGCGGCGCAAGCGCGCCGGCCCTCAGGG
The DNA here is from genome assembly GCF_047716885.1 of Paracoccus sp. SJTW-4. Taxonomy (NCBI): domain Bacteria; kingdom Pseudomonadati; phylum Pseudomonadota; class Alphaproteobacteria; order Rhodobacterales; family Paracoccaceae; genus Paracoccus; species Paracoccus sp. SJTW-4. The sequence continues at coordinate 1,978,398 of NZ_CP136681.1, forward strand.
CGACAGCAGCACCACCCCGGGCAGCGCCGCCAGCCGCGTCAGGTCGGCCGCATAGGCCGCGCGGCTGCGCGCCACGGTGGCGGCATCGAACGGCGCCAGCGCCGGCGCCCCGGGGCCGCGCGGGAACAGCGCCTTGGCCTCTTGCGCCAGCTGCGCGATCTCGGCCGCGGGGCGCTGCAACCCCTGCGCCTGCAGATGCTGCCAGGCCGGCTGCGACAGCCCGACCACCGCCGCCTCGGGGTCGCCGGCCTGCGCCGCCAGCGTCTGCGGCAGGAACTGCGCCAGGATGCGCGGGCGCAGCGCGGCGTAATCCTCGTAGCGCCACACCACCAGCCGCGCCACGCCGCGCAGCGACAACAGCCGCCGGGCCAGACCCGCCCACGACAGGGCGGCAGGGTCGAACCCGGCCAGATAGGCGTAGAGCTCCCGCTCGAATCCGCCCTGCAACTGCATGGAGAACGCCGAGGCCAGCAGCGCCGAGGGCTCGCGCACCGCCAGGCACAGCGTCGCGGGCCGGTGCCGCAGCATCCCCAAGAGCCGCCGCAGCCGTGGCGCCGCATCGGGATAGACCAGATGGCCCGGCCCCATCAGCCCCTCGCGCCGCAGGCTGCCCAGGATGTTTTCCTCGGAAATCACCACCTCGGGCCAGGTCTCGGCGATGCGGTCCAGCCGCCAGCGCAGCCGCCGGCGCTGCCGCCCTTGCGCCATCCCCGCCCCCAGCACCGGCCCCAGCCGTGCCAGCCCGCCGCGCCATTGCTGCGGGCCGCTGTAATGGATTCCCGCCGCCAGCATCGCGGGCGCCAGCGCCTGCAATGTCTGCTGCAGATGAGTGGTGGCGGTCTTGTGCGCGCCGACATGGATGGTCAGCGACATGCGGCAGCTTCCAATGTGCGGGAACTGGCAGGGGCAGAGGGACTCGAACCCCCGACCCTCGGTTTTGGAGACCGATGCTCTACCAACTGAGCTATACCCCTAGGCCGCCGTCCGATTAAGACAGGACGCACGCGCACGCAAGCCGGAAATGCGCGCGCCACGGCGCCGCTGCCTTCATCTTGCCCCAAATATCCTCGCGGGCTTCCGAGCGCCCGGAACAAGAGGCGGATCGGAAAAAAGCCCACAAGGCTGTTGTCCCGCCGGATGATCCGGTGGGACATTTTCAGCGAGAAAGGCCACGGCAATGCCGGGGAGCGCACTGCCCCCGGCCGCAACATCCCGGCCTCAGCCCCCGTCCGTGTCGGTCAGGAACCCGCCCGACTGCCGGTTCCACAGCCGCGCATAAAGCCCTCCTGCCGCCAGCAGCTCGGCATGGGTGCCCTGCTCGACGATCCGGCCTTCGTCCATCACCACCAGCCGGTCCATCGCCGCGATGGTGGACAGGCGGTGGGCGATGGCGATCACGGTCTTGCCGGCCATCAGCCGCTCCAGCTGCGACTGGATCGCGGCCTCGACCTCGCTGTCGAGCGCGCTGGTGGCCTCGTCCAGCACCAGGATCGGCGCGTCCTTCAGCGCCACCCTTGCGATGGCGATGCGCTGGCGTTGGCCGCCCGACAGCTTGACGCCCCGTTCGCCCACATGCGCGTCCAGCCCCTTGCGCCCCTGCGCATCGGCCAGATGCGGGATGAAGCCGGCGGCCTCGGCCGCCGTGGCCGCGGCCTCGATCTCGGCGCCCGAGGCTTCGGGGCGGCCATAGGCGATGTTGTCGCGGACCGAGCGGTGCAGCAGCCCCGAATCCTGCGTCACCACCCCGATGGCGGCGCGCAGCGAATCCTGCGTGACCTGCGAAATATCCTGCCCGTCGATCTCGATCCGCCCCGATTCTACGTCGTGGAAGCGCAGCAGCAGGTTGATCAGCGTGGATTTCCCGGCCCCCGAGCGCCCGACCAGCCCGATCCGCTCGCCCGGCGCGATGTCCAGCGTCAGCCCGTCCAGCACCGCCATCGGCCGCTCGCCCGGGGCGGCATCATAGCGGAAGGTCACGTCGCGGAACCGCACCGCCCCGGCGGTCACCCGCAAGGGCTGCGCGTCCGGCGCATCGACCACCATCCGCGGCAGCGCCAGCCCGGCAATGCCGTCGCGCACGGTGCCGATATTCTCGAACAGCGCCGCGAACTCCCACATGATCCAGTGGCTCATGTTGTTCAGCCGCATCGCCAGCGGCACCGCCACCGCCAGCGCCCCCACCTCGATCGCGCCGCGGGTCCACAGCCACAGCCCCAGCGCCGCCGTCACCGCGACCAGCACATGGTTGAGCAGGTTCAGCACCATGTCCTGCGCCGCCGACAGCCGCATCTGCCAATGCACGGTGCCCAGGAACTCGTCCATCGATTCGCGGGCATGGGCTTCCTCGCGGGCCGAGTGGCTGAACAGCTTGACCGTGGCGATGTTGGTATAGGCATCGACGATACGCCCGGTCATCCCGGCGCGCGCGCCCGCCTGCGCCTCGGCCGCGCGGCCCAGCCGCGGGATCAGCACCCACAGCAGCGCCCCGTAGCCCAGCCCCCAGGCCGCGAACGGCAGCGCCAGCCGCCAGTCCTGCGAGGCCGCCAGCCACAGCGCCCCCGCGAAATAGACCAGCACATAGACCGCCACGTCCATCAGCTTCATCGCGACCTCGCGCACCGCCAGCGCGGTCTGCATCAGCCGCGTGGCGATCCGCCCGGCGAACTCGTCCTGGAAATATCCCATCGACTGGCGCAGCAGATAGCGATGCGCCTGCCAGCGGATGCGCTGCGGGAAATTGCCCAGCAGCGTCTGGTGCATGACCAGCGCGCCCAGGATGTTCAGCGCCGGCAGCACCAGCAGCAGCAGCGCCGCCATCCGCCACAGCCGCGGCCCCTCGACCGCCCAGAACTCGGCCCGCGGCGTGTCGGCCAGCCGGTTCACCAGGTCGCCCAGATAGCCGAACAGCACCACCTCGAGCGCGGCGATCAGCCCCGAGGCCGCCGCCAGCAGCACCAGCCACGGCAGCGCGCCCCGCGAATAATGCAGCACGAACCCGGTCAGCGTCCGCGGCGGCATCCGCGGCCTGTCCTGCGGATAGGGATCGAGCCGGCGCTCGAACCAGCTGAACATGGTCGTCCTTTCCGTTGTCCCGTTGCCGCGAACGCGCTGCGTCAGGGGGCGAGTTCCGCCAGCGCCGCCACGTCACCCCGCGCCAGCGCCGCCGTCGCCCGTGCGACCTGCGCGGCAGGCCAGTCCCACCACGCCAGCGCCAGCAGCCGCGCCACCGTCCCGGCGTCGAAGCGGTGGCGGATGATGCGGGCCGGGTTGCCGGCGACGACGACATAATCCGGCACCGTCCCGCCGACAACCGCGCCGGCGCCGATGATCACCCCGCTGCCGATCCGCGCGCCCGGCAGGACGGTGGCGCCGTCCCCGATCCAAACGTCATGGCCGATCACCGTGTCCGGCAGCCCGGTGATCTGGTCGATGTAATCCCCCACCCGCCGATGGTCGAAGATCGCAAACGGATAGGTGCTGATCCCCGCCATCGGATGGTTGGCCGAGGCGGTGATGATCCGCACCCCGTCCGCGATCTGGCAGAACCGCCCGATCTGCAGCCGCTCGGGCGCGCCGGGGTAGAGATAGGGCGCCAGCCGCGCCGCCCAGTCCGCGGGCGGATCGAAGGCCGAGGCATAGGTGAAATCCCCCACCCGGATATTCGGATGGTCGATGGCGCGTGCCAGATGCACCAGCCCCCGGTTCACCCGCCCGTCGGGAAACCGCATCGGATGCAGCACCGCGGGGTCGAGGAAGCCGGCCGGCATCCCCTAGTCCCGCGACAGGGCGCGCGCGATCCCCGCCATCTCGTCCGCAGGCAGCATCGGCGGGGTGGTGTAGCCGTCGACCCCCTCGGCCAGGTAGACCTGCGAGGTCACGTCATGGACATGATGCATCGGCACCACATGGGCATGGGCGTGCGGCACATGGATGCCGGTAAAGAACATCGCCACCCGCTCGACCCCGTAAAGCCGCTTCATCCGCCGCGACAGCATCTGGCTGACCTCCATCACCCGCGCAGCCAGCGGCGCCGGAATATCCTCGAACCAGACATGATGCGCCCGAGGGATGACCAGCGCATGACCGGCGCGGATCGGGTGCAGGTCGAGAAAGGCCATCACCTCGTCATCCTCGTGAACAAGATGAGCGGGCAATTCGCCCCGCGCGATGCGGCAGAACAGACAGTGGTGGGTCATTGGGGGCCTCCATTCCCGCGCGAGAATGGGCGAACGGAGAGTGGAGCGCAATCGCCCACCACAATGGCAGGCTGCAGCTGGGGGACACCATGGCCTTGGCGTGATTTTCGGTCATGCTGGAGGCAGAGCCGCACAGCAGGAAGGCACAATGACCGCGACCCTGACACTTTCGGATATTTGGCACCCGGCCTCACTCACCGATTACAAGGTGCACTTCGCCCGGTGGAACGGTGAGACGCATCCGCTTCACGTTCTCGCAAGAAGCATGGATGAGTGGCGGCAGTGGCAGGAATGGCATCCACACCGGGATGATTTCAACAGACCATACATCTTTTCGCTTGCTCAGGTTCCAGAGCAGAACGATATCTGGATGTTCGGAGGAATCTGGGCCGTTACCGGAAAAGGGATCAGGGCGGACGGCCGCCCCCATTATCAGGTCCAGCTGACAGGTGAATTGAGTGGTGCGGTGGCGCGGCTCAATCTGCATCGCATCCACAGGCAACGGGGGACAAGGCTGAACCTTGAAAACCATTACGCCCACTTCATCATTACCGAGGTTCTGGCCCGGCGATATTCAGGCCGGGCCTTTCCAGGTTATCATTCCGTGAACTTGGACTTCCACGAACTCGAGGGATTGGTCCGGAACGACAGTCCCGATTGGGCCACCGCACTCTCGCACGTGAAAGGCGTTTATCTAGTTACCGACACCTGTACGCAGCGGCGGTATGTTGGGTCAGCTTACGGAGAATGGGGGATCTGGTCGCGCTGGAAAACTTATATTCAGCTCGGACACGGCGGCAATTCCGAGATGGTCGAGCTGCTGCGCGACCACGACCTTGGCTACTGCCGGCGCAACTTCAAGTTTGCCCTGCTCGAACACATGGATTCGCGGACCGACGATAATCTCGTAATCCAGCGAGAGAGTTACTGGAAACAGGTTCTCGATTCACGGAACCTTATTACAGGAATGAACGCCAACTAGAGCATCAAGAAAAAGCCCGCCCCGTTTTCGGGGGCGGGCCTGTGTCGCGCTGTCCTTGGGGCGGTTGCCCCTTAGATCACTCGATGATCTTCGAGACCACGCCGGCGCCGACGGTGCGGCCGCCTTCGCGGATGGCGAAGCGCAGTTTTTCTTCCATCGCAATCGGGGCGATCAGCTCGACCTCGAACTTCAGGTTGTCGCCCGGCATCACCATCTCGGTGCCTTCCGGCAGCTTCACCGTTCCGGTCACGTCGGTGGTGCGGAAGTAGAACTGCGGCCGGTAGTTGGCGAAGAACGGGGTGTGGCGGCCGCCCTCTTCCTTGGTCAGGATATAGGCCTCGGCCTCGAACTTGGTGTGCGGCTTCACCGAACCCGGCTTGCACAGCACCTGCCCGCGCTCGACGCCGTCGCGGTCGATGCCGCGCAGCAGCGCGCCGATGTTGTCGCCGGCCTCGCCGCGGTCCAGCAGCTTGCGGAACATCTCGACCCCGGTGCAGGTGGTCTTCTTGGTCGGGCGGATGCCGACGATTTCCAGCTCGTCACCGACGTTGACCGCGCCGCGCTCGACCCGGCCCGTCACCACGGTGCCGCGGCCCGAGATCGAGAACACGTCCTCGATCGGCATCAGGAACGGCAGGTCCACCGCCCGCTCGGGGGTCGGGATGTAGTCGTCCACCGCCTTCAGCAGCTCGCGGATCGAGTTCTCGCCGATTTCCGGGTCGCGGCCTTCCAGCGCCGCCAGCGCCGAGCCCTTGATGATCGGCACATCGTCGCCGGGGTAGTCGTAGGAGGACAGCAGCTCGCGCACCTCCATCTCGACCAGCTCCAGCAGTTCCGGGTCGTCCACCTGGTCGACCTTGTTCAGATAGACGACCATGTAGGGGATGCCGACCTGGCGGCCCAGCAGGATGTGCTCGCGCGTCTGCGGCATCGGGCCGTCAGCGGCGTTCACCACCAGGATGGCGCCGTCCATCTGCGCCGCGCCGGTGATCATGTTCTTGACGTAGTCGGCGTGGCCGGGGCAGTCGACGTGGGCATAGTGGCGCGCGTCGGTTTCATACTCGACATGCGCGGTCGAGATGGTGATCCCCCGCGCCTTCTCCTCGGGCGCGCCGTCGATCTGGTCGTAGGCCTTGAAATCGCCGAAGTATTTCGTGATCGCAGCCGTCGTCGTCGTCTTGCCGTGGTCAACGTGACCGATCGTCCCGATGTTGACGTGCGGTTTCGTGCGTTCGAATTTTGCCTTTGCCATCGTGGCCTCCTGATCGTCGGGCGGGCCGGCTGGACGACGCGCCTCGCGTAAACATCGCCGCGATCTATAAGTGAGTCGCTGGAAAATCAAGGCGGGCGCGTGCGGCGGGCGCGGGACTGCGGCAGCATTGCGGCACCCCAGCCAGAGGGCGGGAAACCGTCCGCTCGCGGGGTCGCCACCAGGGGGTGCGCGCCCCGCCTCTGCAGCCCCGGCCGCGCCGGGAAAGCCCCGCGGATGCCCGTGTCATTTCAAGGCTCTGGGTAAAATCCGGCTGACGACTTCGTGATGCGCGCGCCGCGCTTCACGCTTGAGCCTCGGGGGCGGAGCCATCATTTTGGCGGCGCTTTTACATTTTTTAAGGAGCCATGAGATGCGCCTGATCCTCGCCGCCGCATTTGCCGTGACCCCCGCCCTTGCGCTCGCGCAGGACGACAGCGCCGTGCAGGACGCGCTCAAGGCGCGGCAGGGCTACATGGCCGCGATCTCGGCCAACATGGGACCGCTGGCCGCCATGGCCAAGGGTGACGTCGCCTATGACGAGGCGCAGGCGGTGTTCCACGCCAACAACCTGGCCGCCCTGGGCAATTACGAGGTCGAGATGCATTTCCTGCCCGACACCGCGCAGGGCCAGGTCGAGGGCAGCCATTCCCTGCCCAAGCTGTGGGACAACCTCGACGACGTGCGCGCCAAGCACGAGGACTTCAAGGTCGCAGCCGCGGCTGCGCCCGAGGGCGTCAAGGGCGGGCAGGCGCAGGTCGGCGCGGTGGTCCAGTCGCTGGGCGGCACCTGCAAGGCCTGCCACGACAACTATCGCGCCAAGTGACCGGGATGGAGCCGGTCCGCGAAAAGCTGTGGGATCCGGCGCTGCGGGCGTTCCACTGGCTGCTGGCGTTCTTCGTGATCGCCGCGTGGGTGCTGGGCAAGTTCGGCCCCGCGAACATGTGGCTGCATTTCTGGTGCGGCTATGCGGTGGCGGGGCTGCTGGTGTTCCGGCTGATCTGGGGCTTCGTCGGCCCAAAGCCCGCCCGGTTCCGCCATTTCCTGACCGGGCCGGGCAAGATGCTGCGCTATGCGCGCGGCATGTTCCGGCGGGTGCCGTCCTACTGGCCGGGGCACAACCCGCTGGGGGCGCTGTCGGTGATCGCCATGCTGCTGGTGCTGGCGGCGCAGGTCGGGTCGGGGCTGGTCTCGGACCCGGATGATTTCATCAACGTCGGGCCGCTGGCCGGGCAGGTCAGCCAGGCGACCTCGCGCGCGGCGGTGGGCTGGCACAATCTGGGCGCGGTGCTGATCCTGCTGCTGGTGATCCTGCATGTCGGCGTGATCCTGTTCTATCGCTTCTGGAAGCGCGAGGATCTGGTGCGGCCGATGCTGACCGGCTGGAAGCTGGTGCGGCGCGACGATTAAGCCGCCCGCGCCCGTCGCAACGAAGCCCGTCGCAACGAACAGGGCCGCCCACCGGGCGGCCCTTTGTGTCAGGTGAAACGGTTGTCGCGGGGGAAGCCGCGCGGGGCCATGCGGCCGGCGCTGGCGCGCTTGCCCAGCCATTCCGACAGGTCGGATTCCGTGCGGGTGCGCCCGGCCGGGTCCAGCCAGGACAACCCGGCCGACAGCGTGATGCATTTCGCATCCGACAGCCCGCCGTCCTTGAACTTCTGCAGGCGCACGCCCTTGCCGCGGGCCATTTCCGGCAGCTCGGACAGCGGGAACACCAGCAGCTTGCGGTTCTCGCCCACCACGGCCAGGTGGTCGCCCTCGACCCGGCGCACCAGCAACGCCTCGCCGTTCAGCACCTGCTTGCCGCTGCGGGTCTGGGCCAGGATGTCGGTCGCGTTCACGACGAAGCCGTCGCCGGCCTTCGAGGCGACGACGAACTGCTGATCCTCGCGCCAGGGGAACATGTCCAGCACCGCGGCGTCGTTGGGCAGGTCGATCATCAGCCGCAGAGGCTCGCCCAGCCCCCGCCCGCCGGGCAGGTTGTTCGCGGGCAGCGTGTAGAAGCGGCCGTTGGCGCCGAATACCATCAGCTTGTCGGTGGTTTCCGCGTGCAGCGCCATGAAGGGGCCGTCGCCGTCGCGGAACTTGAGTTCCGCATCCAGCGGCTGGTGGCCCTTGACCGCGCGGATCCAGCCCATGCGCGACAGGATCACGGTGACCGGCTCGCGCTCGATCATCGCGTCCATGTCCAGCGGCTGCACGTCCTCTGACGCGGTGATCTCGGTCCGGCGGACGCCGGCGGGGTTCGACTTGCCGAACAGCCCGCGGATCTCGCGCAGTTCCGAGGCGATGCGCCCCCATTGCAGCGCCGGGTCGGCGACCAGCGCCAGCAGCCCCTCGCGTTCCTCGGCAAGCCGGTCGCGCTCGGCCCGCAGTTCGATTTCCTCGAGCTTGCGCAGGGCGCGCAGGCGCATGTTCAGGATCGCCTCGACCTGCAGCTCGGACAGGCCGAACTCGGCCATCATCACCGCCTTGGGGTCGTCCTCGTGGCGGATGATCTCGATCACCCGGTCGAGGTTCAGATAGGCGACGATATAGCCGTCCAGCACCTCGAGCCGCGCCGCGATCTTTTCCAGCCGGTGGGTCGAGCGGCGCAGCAGCACCTCGCGCCGGTGGTCCAGAAAGGCGCGCAGCACCTCCTTGAGCGAACAGACCTTGGGGGTGCGGCCGTCGATCAGCACGTTCATGTTCAGGCTGAACCGGGTTTCCAGGTCGCTGACCCTGAACAGTGCCGCCATCAGCTGCGCCGGATCGACGCTGCGGGCGCGGGGTTCCAGCACGATGCGGATGTCCTCGGCCGATTCGTCGCGCACATCGGCGAGGATCGGGATCTTCTTGGTCAGCACCAGCTCGGCCAGACGCTCGATCAGCTTGGATTTCTGCACCAGATAGGGGATCTCGGTGACCACGATCTGCCAGGTGCCGCGGCCCAGATCCTCGATCACCCAGCGCGCGCGCAGGCGCATCGACCCGCGGCCGGTGCGGTAAGCCTCGGCCAGCGTCGCCGCATCCTCGACCAGCACGCCGCCGGTGGGGAAATCCGGGCCGGGCATGATGGTCATCAGGGTCTCGTCGCGGGCCTCAGGCGACTTGATCAGATGCAGGCAGGCGTCCACCACCTCGTGCAGGTTGTGGGGCGGGATATTGGTCGCCATCCCCACCGCGATGCCGCTGGCGCCGTTGCACAGCAGGTTCGGGAAGGCGGCGGGCAGCACCGCGGGCTCTTCCAGCGTGCCGTCGTAGTTGGGGCGGAAATCGACCGCGTTTTCGGCCAGCCCCTCCATCAGCGCCTCGGCCGCGGCGGTCAGGCGGGCCTCGGTATAGCGGCTGGCGGCGGGGCTGTCGCCGTCGATCGAACCAAAGTTCCCCTGCCCGTCCACCAGCGGATAGCGCATCACGAAAGGCTGGGCGAGCCGCGCCATCGCGTCATAGATCGCGCTGTCGCCATGCGGGTGATAGTTCCCCATCACGTCGCCGGAAATCTTGGCCGACTTGCGGAACGCCCCGGTCGGCGACAGCCGCAGCTCGCGCATCGCGTAAAGGATGCGGCGGTGGACCGGCTTCAGCCCGTCGCGGGCGTCGGGCAGCGCCCGGTGCATGATCGTGGACAGCGCATAGGTCAGATAGCGCTCGCCGATCGCGCGGCTGAGCGTTTCCGAGGTCGTCGCGTCGCCGTTCGCGGCCTCGGCCTCGGGGCCGGAGTCGTCGGGATCGCGCGGCGTGTCGTGTGGGTCTTTGCTCATGGCGCCTGACTACGCCTGCGCCGGGTTCCGGTCCAGACCGCCGAATAGTGGCAATTCCGCCACAGAGCCGGTCACGAATGGCGGAACTGCAACGGATCCAGGGAACGCGGCCCCCGCAAGCCGGGTTCTGCATGGTAATCCACCGCCGCAACCGGCATTCCGTCGCCCCGAAGCCAACAGCCGCCAGCCAGCCTAAATCGCCATGTTCCGCCTGATTGCCCTCGCCCTCACCTCGACCTTTGCGCTGCTGTTCCTGATCGGGACCAGCGGCGACCCGGTCGCTCCGGGTCCGGCGGTGATGTCGGCGGGGTTCATGGGCCGCGGCGCGGACGAGGCGGCGGACACCGCCCTGCAATATGTCGCCCGCCCGCATCAGGCGCTGAAGGCCAAGCCCGACAATGCCTCGGGTATCCTGCATATCCTGCCCTATGGCGCGCCGCTGCTGCCCATGGGCGAGACCGAGGGCGATTTCGTCAAGGTCCGCGACCGGGCCGGGCGGGTCGGCTTCGTGCGCAGCGACGTGCTGACCGCCGCCTTCCCCGGCTGAGATTTGCGCAGCGTCCTGATCACCGGCTGCTCGTCCGGCATCGGGCTGGATGCCGCGCGCCACCTGGGCCGCGCGGGCTGGCGCGTCATCGCCACCTGCCGCCGTGAACAGGACCTGGCCGCCCGCCGGGCCGAGGGGATGCTGGCGCTGCCGCTGGACCTGTCGGACCCGGGCAGCGTCGCCGCCTGCGCGCAAAAGGCGCTGGAGCTCGGCCCCGTCGACGCGCTGGTGAACAACGCCGCCTTTGCCCTGCCCGGCGCGGTCGAGGATCTGCCCCGCGACGGGCTGCGCGCGATCTTCGAGGCCAATCTGTTCGGCACCCACGACCTGACCCGCCGCATGATCCCGCATTTCCGCGACCGCGGCGCCGGGCGCATCGTCAATGTCAGCTCGGTGCTGGGGCTGGTCGGCATCCCCTGGCGCGGCGCCTATGTGGCGACGAAATTCGCGCTGGAGGGGCTGACCGATGTGCTGCGCATCGAGATGGAGGGCACCGGCATCCGGGTGATCCTGATCCAGCCCGGCCCGATCACTAGTCGCATCCGCGCCAATTCCATCCCGCATTTCGAACGCTGGATCGACTGGCAGGCCAGCCCCCGCGCCGGGCAATACCGCGACAGCCTGCTGCGGCGGCTCTATGAACCCGGCGGCAAGGACCGGTTCGAGCTGCCGGCCGCGGCCGCCAGCGCCGTGATCCTGCGCGCGCTGGAAGCGCCGCGGCCCCGCGCCCGCTACCGGCTGACCCGACCCACCACCATGGCGGAGATCGGGCGAAGGCTGCTGCCCACCGCGGCTCTGGACTGGTTCGCGCGGCGCAGCTAGTGTCGCCGCCAGCGAAAGGCACCCATTCCCATGCAGGACCAGCCCCTCTTCATCCTCGCGGCGCTCGCGATCCTCGTGGTCACGGTGATCCTGATGGTCGGCATCGGCGGCTTTGCCCGCGGTGGCGATTTCAACCGCAAGCACGGCAACCGCATGATGCGCTGGCGGCTCATCGCGCAGGCGGTGGCGGTGGCGCTGATCCTGATCTTCATCTGGCTGAGGGGCTGAACATGGTCGTTCTGAACCGCATCTACACCCGCACCGGCGACAAGGGCGACACCGCGCTGTCGGACGGATCGCGCGTCGCCAAGCACGACCCGCGGGTCGAGGCCTACGGCACCGTGGACGAGCTGAACGCCACGCTGGGGCTGGCGCGGCTGCATGCCGACGGGCCGCTGGCCGAGCAGCTGGCGGTGATCCAGAACGAGCTGTTCGACCTGGGCGCCGACCTGTCGCGCCCGCATATGGACCGCGACGGCGACGCCCCCTATCCGGTGCTGCGCACCGTGCAGGAACAGGTCGACCGGCTGGAAGCCGAGATCGACGCCATGAACGCGGCGCTGTCGCCGCTGCGCAGCTTCATCCTGCCCGGGGGCTCGGTGCTGGCGGCGCATCTGCATCTGTGCCGCACGGTGGCGCGGCGGGCGGAGCGGCGGGCGACGGAACTGGCGCAGGGGGGCGATGCCAACCCGGTGGCGGTGAAATACCTCAACCGGCTGTCCGACTGGATGTTCGTCGCCGCGCGGGTGGCCAATGCCGACACCGGCGACGTGCTGTGGGTGCCCGGCGCCTCGCGCGGGGGCAAGCCGGCGGCGGGGTGAACTGCCGCGCGGTGACTGCGCCAGTCCGCCGCAAGACGGCGAATGTCGCTTGCAGCCGCGCAAAGGGGCTTTAAACCAGCCCCGGCGACCGCTAAGCCATGCGCCGCATGTCATGGGATCATGAAACAGGGAGAGCAGCCGAATGAAGGTTCTCGTTCCGGTCAAGCGGGTGATTGACTACAACGTCAAGGCTCGTGTTAAGGCCGATGGGTCGGGGGTTGACCTCGCGAACGTGAAGATGTCGATGAACCCGTTCGACGAGATCGCGGTGGAAGAGGCGATCCGTCTGAAGGAGAAGGGGGCGGCGTCCGAGATCGTGGTGGTGTCGATCGGCGTCAAGCAGGCGGCCGAGACCATCCGCACGGCGCTCGCCATGGGCGCCGACCGCGGCATCCTGGTGGTGGCCGCCGACGACGTACACCAGGACATCGAGCCGCTGGCGGTGGCCAAGATCCTGGCCAAGGTGGTCGAGGAAGAACAGCCCGGGCTGGTGATCGCCGGCAAGCAGGCGATCGACAACGACATGAACGCGACCGGGCAGATGCTGTCGGCGCTGCTGGGCTGGGGGCAGGCGACCTTTGCGTCTGAAGTGGCGATCGAGGGCGATGCTGCCAAGGTCACCCGCGAGGTCGACGGCGGGCTGCAGACCATCTCGGTCAAGCTGCCGGCGGTGGTCACCGCCGACCTGCGGCTGAACGAGCCGCGCTATGCCTCGCTGCCCAACATCATGAAGGCCAAGAAGAAGCCGCTGGATGAAAAGACCGCCGCCGATTACGGCGTCGACGTCACCCCGCGGCTGACGGTGGTGTCGGTGCGCGAGCCCGAGGGCCGCAAGGCCGGGATCAAGGTCGGCTCGGTCGACGAGCTGGTGGCGAAGCTGAAAGAAGCGGGGGTGGTGTGATGGCGGTTCTGCTGCTGGGCGAAGTGACGGATGGGCAACTGAACCGCGACGCCACCGCCAAGGCGGTCAAGGCCCTGGCGCCGCTGGGCGAGGTGACGGTGCTCTGCGCCGGGGCCTCGGCCGCAGGGGCGGCGCAGGATGCGGCGAAGATCGCGGGCGTGGCGAAAGTGCTGGTCGCCGAGGATGCGCGCTACGGCCATCGCCTGGCCGAGCCGACCGCGGCGCTGCTGGTCAGCCTTGCGGGCGATTACAGCCACATCGCGGCGCCGGCCACCACCGACGCCAAGAACGTGATGCCGCGGGTGGCGGCGCTCTTGGACGTGATGGTGATCTCGGACGTGATGGAGGTGGTCGACGCCAACACCTTCGCCCGCCCGATCTATGCCGGCAACGCCATCCAGACGGTGAAATCCGCGGATGCCAAGAAGGTGCTGACCATCCGCACCGCCAGCTTCGACGCGGCGGCCGAGGGCGGCGCGGCCGCGGTTTCCGACGCGGCACTGGCCGAGGACCCGGGCCTGTCGTCCTGGGTCGAGGACAAGGTGGCGGCCTCGGACCGCCCCGAACTGACCTCGGCCAAGCGCATCGTCTCGGGCGGGCGCGCGGTGGGCTCGAAGGAGAACTTCGCCCTGATCGAGGCGCTGGCCGACAAGCTGGGCGCCGCGGTCGGCGCCTCCCGCGCCGCGGTCGATTCGGGCTATGCCCCGAACGACTGGCAGGTCGGGCAGACCGGCAAGGTGGTGGCCCCCGAGCTCTACATCGCCGCCGGCATCTCGGGCGCGATCCAGCACTTGGCGGGCATGAAGGACAGCAAGGTCATCGTCGCCATCAACAAGGACGAGGAAGCACCCATCTTCCAGATCGCAGACTACGGCCTGGTCGGCGATATCTTCACAGTCCTGCCGGAACTGACCGAGAAGGTCTGAGCCCGGACAAGACCGCAGTTTCCGCCCGGCGCCACCGGCCCGGGCGGTTACTGGTTGAACACCCAGCCCTGCCGGCCCTATCGTCGCGCAGTATTCCAAGGGAGAATGGCGCATGGCGGTGCAATCGGTGGGCGTGATCGGCGCCGGGCAGATGGGCAACGGGATCGCCCATGTCTTCGCGCTGGCCGGGTATGACGTGCTGCTGAACGACATCTCGGCCGAGGCTATGCAGGCGGCGGTCGCGACGATCGACAAGAACCTCGACCGGCAGGTCAGCCGCGGCAAGGTCTCGGCCGAGGACAAGGCCGCCGCCATGGCCCGCATCCGCACCACCACCGACATGGCCGACATCGGCGCCACCGATCTGGTCATCGAGGCCGCGACCGAGCGCGAGGACGTCAAGAACAAGATCTTCGAATCGGTGCTGCCGCATCTCAAGCCCGACACGATCCTGACCTCGAACACCTCGTCGATCTCGATCACCCGGCTGGCCAGCCGCACCGACCGGCCAGAAAAATTCATGGGGTTCCACTTCATGAACCCGGTGCCGGTGATGCAGCTGGTCGAGCTGATCCGCGGCATCGCCACCAACGAGGACACCTATCAGACGCTGGTCGGCGTCGTCGCTTCCCTGGGCAAGACCGCCGCCAGCGCCGAGGATTTCCCCGCCTTCATCGTGAACCGGATCCTGGTGCCGATGATGAACGAGGCGGTCTATGTGCTGTACGAGGGCGTGGGCAACGTCCGTTCCATCGACGAATCGATGAAGCTGGGGGCGAATCACCCGATGGGCCCGCTGGAGCTGGCCGATTTCATCGGGCTGGACACCTGCCTGGCGATCATGAACGTGCTGCACGACGGGCTGGCCGACACCAAATACCGCCCCTGCCCGCTCTTGGTGAAATATGTCGAGGCCGGCTGGCTGGGCCGCAAGACCGGCCGCGGCTTCTACGACTATCGCGGCGAAACCCCGGTACCGACGCGCTGAGCGGCCCCGCCGGACCGGGGGCCAGCCCCCGGACCCCCGGGATATTTGCGACCGCCCGAAGCCCGGTACGTGGGGGTGTTCGGAGGCACGGCGGAACCATTCCGCGGCGCCCCGCTTTCACCCCTGCGTAGCAGAAGGATGGGGCCCATGCGCGATTTCTTTGTCCGCTGGCTGGAACGGCTTGTCGATGTGATCGTGGTCATTGCCGCGATCGGGATCATTGCCGCCGCCGTGATCTCGATGAACCACCCGGCCGGCGGCCTGCATTCGCTCATCATGGTGCTGGTGGGCGGGTTCATCAACCTGACCCTGATCGCCGGGTTCATCTATCTGCAGATCGGCATCTACCACAACACCCGCCGCACCGCCGAGGCGGTCGAGGCGCAGCTGCACCGCCGCTAGCCGCGGCGCTTGCCGCCGCCGATCCGCGGCTCGGTCCCCGCCCGCAGCCGGGCGATGTTCTCGTGGTGGCGCAGGAAGATCAGCGCCGCCATGAACAGCGTCACCGCCGCCAGCCCGAGCTGCCCTGTTGCGAGCGCCAGCACCGGCGCCGATGCCGCCGCCACCAGCGCCGACAGCGACGAGATGCGGCTGAGCGCCGCGGTCAGCAGCCAGATCGCGCAGAGCCCCAGCCCCAGCGGCCAGGCCAGCGCAATCACCGTGCCCAGAAAGGTGGCGACGCCCTTACCGCCGCGGAACCCCAGCCAGACCGGGTAGAGATGGCCCAGGAACGCCGCGCCCCCTGCGACCAGCGCCGCGCCCTCGCCCCCAAGCCAGCGCGCCAGCAGCACCGCGGCGGCGCCCTTGCCGCCGTCCAGCAGCAGCGTGGCCAGCGCCGCGCCCTTGTTGCCGGTGCGCAGCACATTGGTCGCGCCGATATTGCCAGAGCCGATGCTACGCAGATCGCCAAGCCCCAGCGCCCGGGTCAGCAGCACCCCGAACGGCACCGAGCCCAGCAGATAGCCCAGCCCCGCCGCCGCCCCCAGCAGCATCGCATCAGCCATTCCCGAACACCCGCGCGCCGCCGACCCAGGTGCCCAGCACCCGCCCCTCCATCCTTGCGCCGTCGAAGGGGGTGTTCTTGGACTTGGAGTGCAGGGCGAAACGGTCGAGGATGAAGGGCGCATCCGGGTCGAACAGCACCAGATCGGCGGGCGCACCCACCGCCAGCCGCCCCGCATCCAGCCCCAGCCGCCGCGCCGGGTTCAGCGACATCGCCCGCCACAGCTGCGCCAGCCCGACGCCGCCCTGATGGTAAAGCCGCATTGCCGCCGGCAGCAGGGTTTCCAGCCCCACCGCGCCCGGGGCCGCGACCTCGAAGGGCAGGCGCTTGGCCTCTTCGTCCTGGGGGGTGTGGAAACTGCCGATCACGTCGATACGGCCCTCGGCCACCGCCTCGACCATGGCAATGCGGTCATCCTCGGAGCGCAGGGGCGGGGTCAGACGGAAGAAGGTGCGATAGTCGCCGACGTCGAACTCGTTCAGCGTCAGATGGTGGATCGAGGTGCCCGCGGTCACATCCAGCCCCGCTGCCCGCGCCCGGTCCAGCACGACCAGCGAATCGGCGGTGGTGATCTGGTCGGCGTGCCAGCGCACCCCCGTCGCCTCGACCAGCGCAAGGTCACGCTCCAGCCCCATGCGTTCCGCCAGCGGCGTGACCGAGGGCAGCCCGTAGAGCGAGGCGAACTTGCCGCTGGTCGCCGCCGCCCCGCGCGACAGCCCGGGATCCTGCGGATGGCCCACGATCAGCGCGCCAAGGTCGCGGGCATAGGTCATGCAGCGCGACAGCAGCTTGGTATTCTCGACCAACCGCACCCCGTCGGTAAAGGCCAGCGCGCCCACGTCGCGCAGGAACCCCATCTCGACCATCTCACGCCCCTCGCGGCCGCGGGTCAGGGCGGCCTGATGACGGATGCGCACCAGCTGCCCGGCGGCGCGGCGGGTGACGAACTCGAGCGATTCCGGCGTGTCGATCGGGGGCAGCGTGTCGGGACGCGCGACGATCGTGGTCACCCCGCCCGCCGCCGCCGCCAGCGCAGCCGAGCGCATGGATTCGCGGTGCCGCTCGCCCGGCTCGCCGATCTTGACGCCCCAATCGACGATCCCGGGCGCAAGACAGCGCCCGTCGCAGTCGATCACCCGCGCACCCTCGGGCGCATCGTCATCCAGCGCCACGATCACGCCGTCCTCGACGGTCAGGCTGCCGGGTTCGTCGCTCAGCGCCTCGGGGTCGATCAGCCGGGCGTTCTGGAAATGCAGGATCATGGTTTACGCGCCCGGAGTTCTTTCTGGTTCAAATACCCATGCGGCCGCAACGAAGGGGCCATGGCTTCAGACATAGGTCCCCTCCTCCGCCGCCCGCGCCCCGCGCTCGGCCCGCAGGTTGCGCGCCAGCAGGTCCATGGCGGCCATGCGCACCGCCACGCCCATTTCCACCTGGTGCTGGATCACGCTGCGGTTGATGTCATCGGCGATGGTGCCATCGATTTCCACACCGCGGTTCATCGGGCCGGGGTGCATGACGATGGCGTCGGGCTTGGCGAGCGCCAGTTTCTCGGCGTCCAGCCCCCAGCGGTGGTAATATTCGCGTTCCGAAGGGATGAAACCGCCGTCCATCCGCTCCTTTTGCAGGCGCAGCATCATCACCACATCGGCGTCGCGCAGCCCTTCCTCCATGTCGTGATGGACCTCGCAGCCCCATTCGCCCGCGCCCGAGGGCATCAGCGTCGCCGGCCCGACCAGCCGCACCCGGTTTTCCATCTTGCCCAGCAGGATCAGGTTGGAGCGCGCCACCCGCGAATGTGCAATGTCGCCGCAGATCGCCACGGTCAGCCGGTGCAGCCGCCCCTTGGCCCGGCGGATGGTCAGCGCGTCCAGCAGCGCCTGGGTCGGGTGCTCGTGCCGCCCGTCGCCGGCGTTCACCACCGCGCAATTCACCTTTTCCGCCAGCAGGTTGACCGCGCCGGAATGGGGGTGGCGCACCACCAGCAGGTCCGGCTGCATCGCGTTCAGCGTCAGCGCGGTGTCGATCAGGGTTTCGCCCTTCTTCACGCTGGACTGGGCGACGGCCATGTTCATCACATCCGCGCCCAGCCGCTTGCCGGCCAGCTCGAAGCTGGACTGGGTGCGGGTCGAGGCCTCGAAGAACAGGTTGATCTGCGTCAGCCCCTGCAGCGCGTCACCGTGTTTCACCGTGCGCCGGTTCAGCGCGACATAGGTCTCGGCCAGGTCGAGCAGCGTGGTGATCTCGGGGGGCGAGAGCTGTTCGACGCCAAGCAGGTGGCGGGCGCGGAACATCATGGCAGGCCTCCGGTTCACGACTGGAGTTCTCTATCGCAAACCGGGGCCGGGCGGGCAAGCGTCACCGTCGCCCGGGGGCCCGTCTGCCCCCCTCGCCGCCTGCTGCCGTCTTTGGTGCAAAAAATATCCTGGGGGGAGTCCCGCAGGGGCGGGGGGGCGAAGCCCCCCTTCTCAGGCCCGCCCCGCCGCCGACGACAGCGCCAGCGGGTCCACGCCCAGCGATTTCAGCGCATCCTGCCATTTGCGGGCGTTGTCGGCGCCGAAGACCAGCTCGTCGCGAGCCTCGGCGGTCAGCCAGCCGTTGGCCAGCATCTCGCTTTCCAGCTGGCCCGCGCCCCAGCCGGCATAGCCCAGCGACAGCACCGCCCGGTCGGGGCCGCGGCCCTGCACGATGTCTTCCAGGATGTTGCGGGTGGTGGTGACCCCCAGCGGCAGGCCGCCGATGCGGACCCGGCCCGAGCCCTCGTCATCGGGCACGCCCTCGGGCAGCGGGTGCAGCACGAAGCCGCGCCCGGGCTCGACCGGGCCGCCGAAATGCACCGGCACCAGCGGGTCGCGGCCCTCGGTCGGGATGCCCAGCTGGTCCATCAGCTCGGCAAAACCGATGCCGGGCAGTGGCTTGTTCAGCACGATGCCCATCGCGCCCTCGTCCCCGTGCGCGCAGATCAGCACCACCGCGTGGGAAAAGCGCGGGTCGGTCATCCCCGGCATCGCGATCAGCACCTTGCCGGTCAGATTGTCGCGGGGGATGGCGCCGCGAGCGTCGGCGGCGGCATCGGGGGCAGGCGTCGATTGGTCGGTCATGGCGCATCCTTTCCCCTGCAACATCGGCATCCGCCGCCCGCGGCGCAAGCCCGGCCGGCCGCAGGCGCCCCTGCTGCCGCAGGTCCATGGCGCAGTTGTGACTTTCCCCCCGCCGCCGCCGCACCTAGATCGGGGGCATGAGATGTCGTGCCGCCCTTGTCGCCCCGCTGCTGGCCGCGCTGCTGGCATCCCCTGTCGCCGTCGCCGCGCAGGAGCTGCCGCCCGGGCTGAAATCCGCCCGGCTGCTGCCCGCCTATCCCACCGCCGAGGGCACCTGGATGACCGCGCTGCGGCTGGAGCTGCAGCCGGGGTGGAAGACCTACTGGCGCAGCCCCGGCGACAGCGGCGTGCCGCCCGGCTTCGACTGGGACGGCGCCGGGAACATCGGCGCCGCCACGCTGCACTGGCCGGTGCCCGAGATCATCGAATCCGCCGGAGAGCGCACGCTGGGCTATCACGGCGCGCTGGTGCTGCCGATCGAGATCACACCGGAAGCCCCCGGCGCCCCGGTCACCGGCCGGGTCGGGGTCGAGCTGGGCCTGTGCGAAAGCATCTGCGTCCCCGCGCATCTGACGCTGGACGCCCCGCCCCTGGCCGATACCCCCGACCCGGGGATCGAGGCCGCGCTGGCGCAGGTGCCGCAGCCTCAGCCCGCGCTGCTGGACTGCCGGGTGACCGAGATCGAGGACGGGCTGCGCGTCGCCGTCTCGGCCCCCGCGACCGGCGGCAACGAGATCGCGGCGGCGCTGGAACATGACGGCGGCGAGATCTGGGTCTCCGCGCCCGAGCTCAGCGAAGCCGGGGGGCGGATCACCGCGACCTCGGATTTCGTGGCGCCCTCGGGCAAGCCGTTTGCGCTGGACCGGGGCGCCGTGCGGCTGACGCTGGTCGACGGGACCGGCGGCGCGGTCGAATATCAGGGCTGCGGGCCGGCCTGAAGCCGCGCCTGCAGCGACAGCAGGTCCGCCCAGGAATCGCGCTTGGCGATCGGGTTGCGCAGCACATAGGCGGGGTGCGCCATCGGCAGCACCGGGCGGCCGAAACCTTGCGTCCATTGCCCGCGAAGCCGCAGGATCCCCTGCTGCCCCAGCACCGCCTGGCAGGGGGTGTTGCCCATCAGCACCAGCACATCCGGCGCCGCCAGCTCGACGTGGCGGGCGACAAAGGGCAGCATCGCGTCGATTTCCGCCTGCTCCGGGCGGCGGTTGCCCGGCGGGCGCCAGGGCAGCACGTTGGTGATGTAGAGCGCGTGTTCGGCATCCACCGCCTGCCGCGACAGGCCGATGACGGCGAACATCTGGTCCAGCAGCTGCCCGGCGCGGCCGACGAAGGGGCGGCCCTGCCGGTCCTCTTCCTCGCCCGGGGCCTCGCCCAGGATCATCACCCGCGCGCCCGGGTTGCCGTCGGCAAAGACGAAGTTGCGGGCGCCGCGGCGGATCTCGAGCCCGTCGAAATCCTGCATCAGCGCCGCCAGTTCGGACAGGTTGCCGGCGCGGGCGGCCATCGCCGTGGCCTGCGCGGTCAGGTCGATCTCGGGCGCGGGCGCCGCGGCGGCGGGGGCGGCAGGCATCCCGGACAGCGCCGGCTGCGGGCTGGCCGGCGCGGGCGCGGGGGCAATCTCGGCGTAGCGGTCCACGGGGTCGTCGAGGATCGGCTCGTCCGCGCCCATCTCGCGCTGCCAGTCCAGCAGCGCCAGCGCGGTGGCGGCGTCCAGCGGCGTTCCCTTCCAGATCGGCTCGGCGGTCATGGGCGCAAGGCTAGGCGCAGGGACGCGCCGCCGCAATGGCGCGGCACGCGGATCACCGCGGCGCCGCCGCGCGGGCCAGCCGGTCGTTGATCGCCAGCCCCAGCCCCTGCGCCGGGATCGGGGCCACCGCGATCGGCAGGCCGCGGCGGTCGGCCGCGCGCAGCGTGTCGAACAGCCGCGCGGCGGCCTCGGCCAGATCGCCCGAGGCCGACAGCGTCAGGTCGCCCGCCACCGGGCCGAAACCGATCAGCGTCTCGCCCGCCCGCGCCGTCTGCGCGCCCAGCCGGACCGGCGCCGCGGGGGCGTAGTGGCTGAGCAGCTGGCCCGGCGAATCGGGCTTATCCCCGCCCACTGCGGCGCGGGCCAGGGGGTGGCCCAGCACCGATTCCACAGCCTCGGCCGCGATGCCGCCGGGGCGCAGCAGCACTGCCGCCCCGTCCCGCCAGCCGATGATGGTCGATTCGACCCCGACCGGGCAGGCGCCGCCGTCCAGCACCGCGGCGATGCGCCCCGCCAGCCCGCCCTCGGGGTCCAGCACATGCGCCGCCGTGGTCGGGCTGATCCGCCCCGAGGCGTTGGCCGAGGGCATCGCCAGCGCCAGCCCCGAGTCCCGCAGCACCGCCTGCGCCAGCTTATGCGCCGGCACCCGCAGCCCGACGCTGTCCAGCCCTGCCGTCACGATCCCGGCGATGCCGGCATCCGCACGCAGCGGCACCACCAGCGTCAGCGGCCCGGGCCAGAAGGCGCGGGCCAGCGTCTCGGCCTCGCCCTCCAGCCGGCCGATCCGAGCGGCGGCCGCCATATCGGCGCAATGCACGATCAGCGGGTTGAAGGACGGCCGCCCCTTGGCCTGATAGATCCGCGCCACCGCCGCCCCGTCGCGGGCATTGGCGGCCAGCCCATAGACCGTTTCCGTCGGCAGGGCGACGGTCCCGCCCTCGGCCAGCAGCCGGGCGGCGCGGGCGATGCCCGAGGCATCAGGACGCAGGGTCAGGGTGGAAACTGCGGGCATCTTGTCTCTTTGCGGGGTTGCGGCGGGCCGACGGGACATTAGGGTTGCGGCCGGAAAACGGACATACGCGCATGAGGCCGGATTGCAACGCCCTGCGCAGCACATAAGGGAACGCCCATGGCCTATCGCGCGCCGGTCGAAGACATCGCCTTTATCCTGGACTCCGTGGTCCCGCTGGCCGGGATTGCCGCGACCGAGCGCTTTGCCGAAGCCACCCCCGAGACGGTTTCCGCCATCCTGACCGAGGCCGGGCGGCTGGCGACCGAGGTGCTGGCGCCGCTGAACCGCAACGGTGACCTGACCCCGGCGCGGCTGGAAAACGGCGCGGTGCGCTCGTCCCCCGGCTTCGACACCGGCTTTGCGGCGCTGGCCGAGGGCGGCTGGATCGGGCTGTCGGCCGACCCCGAATACGGCGGCGCCGGGCTGCCGCAGACGCTGAACGTGGCCGTGGCCGAGATGTTCGCCGGCGCCTGCCTGTCGCTGCAGCTGAACCCGCTGCTGACCCAGGGCCAGATCGAGGCGCTGCAGCACCACGCCAGCGACGAGCTGCGCGCGCTCTATCTGCCCAAGCTGATCTCGGGCGAATGGAACGGCACCATGAACCTGACCGAGCCGCAGGCGGGTTCCGACGTGGGCGCGCTGACCACGCGGGCGGAACGGGCCGACGACGGCACCTATCGCATCACCGGGCAGAAGATCTTCATCACCTGGGGCGACAGCGACGTGAACGAGAACACCTGCCACGCGGTGCTGGCGCGCCTGCCCGACGGGGGCCAGGGCACCCGCGGCATCAGCCTGTTCATGGTCCCGAAATACCTGCCCGACGACAACGGCAAGCCGGGGGTGGCCAACAGCCTCAAGGTGGTGTCGCTGGAACACAAGATGGGGATCCACGGCTCGCCCACCTGCGTGATGAGCTATGAGGGCGCCAAGGGCTGGCTGATCGGCCAGGAACACAAGGGCATGGCCGCCATGTTCACCATGATGAACGCGGCGCGGCTGGCGGTGGGGATGCAGGGCGTCGCCGTGGCCGAGGCCGCGTTGCAGCAGGCCGCCGCCTATGCGGCCGAACGCGCGCAGATGGGCGCGATCATCACCCACCCCGACGTGCGCCGGATGCTGGCGGTGTCGCGGGCCGAGGTGTTCGCCGCCCGCGCCATCGGCCTGGCCTGCGCGCAGGCGCTGGATCTGGCAGCGGCGACGGGCGAGGACGGCTGGACCGCCCGCGCCGCCTTCCTGACCCCGATCGCCAAGGCCTACGGCACCGATGTCGGCTGCCGCGTCGCCGACACCGGCGTGCAGGTCCACGGCGGCATGGGCTTCATCGAGGAAACCGGCGCCGCGCAATATCTGCGCGACGTGCGCATCACCCCGATCTACGAAGGCACCAACGGCATCCAGGCCATCGACCTGGTGCTGCGCAAGATGATGGACGGGGGCGAGATGGCATTCGCCCTGATCGACGAGGTTCTGGCCGGGGCCGATGCGGCGCAGGAAACGCTCCCCGACCTGGCCGCGCCGCTGCGCGAGGCCGCGCAGGCACTGCGGGCGGCGACCGAATCGCTGCTGGCGTCCTCGCAGCCCGACCGGCTGGCCGGGGCGACGCCGTATCTGGCCGCCTTCGCCCGGGTGCTGGGCGCGCATTTCCACCTGATCGCCGCGCAAAAGGGCGCCGGCGCGCGCGCGGCGCTGGCCCGCATCTATGTCACCCGCATCCTGCCCCGGAACGCCGGCGACCTGGCCGAGGCGAGCGCCGGCATCGACCAGCTGGCCACGATCCCCGACGACGCCTTCGGGCTGGGCGCATGACCTCGGGCGCCCGCACGGCCGAGGGCGTGCGCCATCCCTGGCCCGAGCCCCCGCCCGAGGGGCAGGCCACGCAGGTGGCCGAGGGCGTGCTGTGGATGCGCCTGCCGCTGCCGATGCGGCTGGACCACGTCAACGTCTATGCGCTGCGGGACGAGGACGGCTGGACGGTGGTCGACACCGGCTTCGACACCGGCCGCGGGCGCGAGATCTGGGGGCGGCTGCTGGCCGGGCCGCTGGCCGGCGCGCCGGTGGTGCGGGTGCTGGCCACCCACCAGCACCCCGACCATATCGGGCTTGCCGGCTGGTTCGTCGCGCGCGGCGCCGAGCTGTGGACCAGCCGCACCGCCTGGCTGTTCGCGCGGATGCTGGCGCTGGACGCGCAGGACCGCGCGACCGCGGAACAGATCGCCTTCTGGCGCCGCGCCGGGATGGACCCCGACCGGCTGGCGCAGCGCGCCTCCGAACGGCCGTGGAACACCGCCGACGTGGTCCACCCGCTGCCACTGGGGTTCCGCCGGGTGCGCGAGGGCGAGACCCTGCACCTCGGCGGCCGCCGCTGGCTGGTGGCCATGGGCGAGGGGCATTCGGCCGAACACATCACCCTGTGGTCGCAGGACGACGATCTGGTGATCGGCGGCGATCAGCTGCTGCCGGGGATCTCGCCCAACCTCGGGGTCTATCCGACCGAGCCGGGGGCGAACCCGGTGCAGGACTGGCTGGACAGCTGCGCCCGGCTGGCGGCGCTGGCCCGGCCCGGGCAGCTGGTGCTGCCCGGCCACAAGCTGCCCTTCACCGGCCTGCCCCTGCGGCTGGCGCAGCTGGCGGACAACCACGAATCGGCCCTGCGCCGCATCGCGCAGGCGCTGGCGGATCAGCCCCGCACCGCGGTCGGCTGTTTCGACGTGCTGTTTTCCCGCCGCATCGGGGACGCCGAATACGGCCTCGCGCTGGTCGAGGCGGTGGCGCATCTGAACGCGCTCGCCGCTCGCGGGATTGTGCGGCAGGCCGGCCACGACGCCCACGGCGCCGTGCTGTGGAGGGCGTGACAGCGCGCGCGGATTGGGCTAGCCATGGGCGCGACAGGACAAAAAGCCGCAGGGGACCGACCGCAGATGGCCACGACGCATGATTCCACCCATACCGCCGCCGCGCATGTGCCGGGCACGATGGACGCCACCGCCCAGGAGCGGACCTTCGTCGGCTTCGTCCGCTTCATGGCCTGGGCGGGCGGGCTGTCCATCGCGGTGCTGATCTTCCTGGCGCTGGCCAACGCCTGACGCCCCTTCGCCGGACCGGCCTCTCGACACCATCACACCAACCGCCGCCCCGCCCCCCCGGGCTGGCGACCGCAAGGAATTGCCTGACATGCTGATGCAACGGCGCGCATTTCTGGTGCTGGGCGCGACCGCCGCGGTCGCTGCCTGCGCCGAACGCAAATGGGACGACGAAAGGGCGCTGAACGGCGCGCGCTATGTCTCGAACGAGCCGCCGTCGATCACCCTGTTCACCGTCATCGGGATTCCGCGGGGCGAGGGCGGGCATTCCGCGCTGATGGTCAACGGCAGCCAGCGGGTGATCTACGATCCGGCCGGCAGCTGGGAACACCCGCGCATCCCCGAACGCAACGACGTGCTTTACGGGATCACCGACAACTTCAAGCGCTTCTACATCGACTACCACGCGCGCGAGACCTACTGGGTGGCCGAGGACACGGTGTTCGTCCGTCCCGAGATCGCCGAGGCCGCGATCCGCGCGGTCGAGGCGCAGGGTGCCTCGCCGAAATCCTTCTGCGCGGTGAACACCGGCAAGGCGCTGTCCCGCGTCCCGGGGTTCGAGGGCGCGCCGACCGGATTCAGCCCGCTCAAGCTGCGCAACTGGTTCCTGACCCTGCCCGGCGTGCAGTCGAAGCGCCACCAGGACGGCGATCCCGACAACAACCACGACGTGCTGCTGCGCCAGAAGGACGGCTCGATCGAGGGCTACCAGAACGGCCGCCTGATCCGCACCGCCGCGCAGTAAGCCGCGCTGCGCAACCTCCTGCGGGCCGGGGCGCGCCCGAAGATGCCTGCCCCCGATCTTCTGTCCAGAAATATCCCGCGGGATCGTCGTAGACGACGATGGGGGCGCGCAGCCCCCCGCTTGTCTCAGCTCAGCCAGAAGCCTGCGGTCAGCACCACCCCGCCGACGATGATCGCCCACAGCGTGCTGCGGGTCAGCAGCCCGGCCGCCACCGTCGCCGCGGCCGCGGCCAGCCGCATCGGGTCGGGGTTGCCGCCGGTCGCCGGCGGCCAGATCACCAGCGGCGCGACCAGCGCCGGCAGCACCGCCACCGCGGTGTAGCGCAGCCAGCGCCCGGCCCATTCCGGCACCGGCCGGCGGCCTGCCGCGCCCAGGAACGACCAGCGCAGCAGGAAGGTGCCGACCCCCAGCGCCAGGATCACGAACCAGATCGCGGCGTCCGAATATCCGCTCACTCCGCGCGCCCCTCATCGAGCTGCCGGGCGGCGGCGCGGCGGGCCTGCCGCCCCTCGAACCAGGCACCGGCGGCCATGCCCATGGCGCCGGCCACCAGCACCCCGGTGCCCGAGGGCATCCCCGACAGAACCAGCGCCACCACCACCGACACCGCCGCCGCCACCACATGGGCCACGGTGCGCAGCATCGGCGCGATCAGCGCCAGAAAGGTGATCGGCACCGCGAAATCCAGCGGCCACTCTGCCGGGATCATCTTGCCGGCGGTGGCGCCGACCCAGGTGAACAGCACCCACGGCAGGCACAGCACCGGCGACAGGCCGAACAGATAGCCCACCCGCTCGGCCATGGTCATCCGCGGCTCGCGCTCGAATCGCTGCACGGCCATGCCGTAGCTCTGGTCGATCAGCACAAAGGCGATCACCGCCCGCTGCCAGCCCGGCGCCCGCCCCAGCCATGGGGTGAGCGAGGCGGAATACATCGCCATCCGCAGGTTGATCGCCAGCGACGACAGCAACACCACGATCACCGGGGCGTGCTCGCTCATCAGCTGCACGGCGCTGAACTGCGAGGCCCCGGCCAGCACCAGCACGGAAAACCCCATCACCTGCAGGATATCCAGCCCCGCCGCCGTCGCCACCACCCCGAACAGGATCGCGAACGGCGCCAGCACCAGCAGGAACGGAAAGGCGTGCAGGAACCCCATCCGCGCCGCCCGCCACATCGCGGCGTCGCCGTCCGGCGCCGGACCCGGTTCCGCCGGTCCGCTCCCCGCCATCAGCCGAACATCCCCGTCACCTGCGCCAGCAGCGCGAAACCGCGGCCCGAGCGGGTGTCGGACAGCGCCACCAGCGCCTCGTCGGACAGCTCGGCGGCGATCCTTGTCAGGGTGCGGTCATATTGCCGCAGGAAATGGTGGGCGGCGTCGCGGAACACCTCGTCCGTGCGCATCAGCCCGGCGGCGATCTCGGCGGCGGTGTCGTCGCCGCTGGCCAGCGCCGCCAGCGCCGACCCGCGCTCACCCTCGAGGAACCGCCGCCACAGCGGCGCCGACAGCGCGGCGCGGTCCAGGTCGTCGGCATAGATCCCGTGCTGCGCAAGCAGCGTCACCACATCCTGCGCGGCGCGGATGGTGCGGGCGGCCTCGGGGTCGGCCAGCGAGGCCCGCAGCGCCGCGATGGCGCGATGGTCGTCGGGCCCGTCGGGAAAGTTCAGGGCCGCGATCAGTTCTTCAGGCGCGACCTCGACCGGGGCGGGCTGCTCGAGCGGCAGGTCGCCCTGCCGCGTCTCGGGCTGCGCCCGCGCGGGGCGCGGGGTTACGGCCGAGGGAGTGCGGGGCGGCGGCGGCGGGGCGCCCGGATCACGCCCGGGCGGCATCGCCGCGCGCGCGGTCTGGGCCGAATCGCCGCCCCCGTCGCCCGGGGCGCCGCGCATCAGGTCCAACTGCGCGCGCAGCAGCACCGATTCGCGCTTCAGCTCGGCAACGGCCCCGGCCAGCGCCACCGCCAGCCAGATCAGCGCCAACGGCAGCAGCACCCCCGCCAGCGACAGCAGCCGCGCCAGCCCGGACAATGGCGCGCCCTCGGGGCCGAACAGCCAGAACAGCGCCACCAGCAGCAGCCATGCCGCCGTGACGGCCGCGCCCACGACCACGGCGCGGTCGCGGCCGGCGGTCAGCCGGTGCAGCCATCCGCTCAGCTCATTCATAACGGATCGACAGGATCTCGTAGCTTTTCTGCCCGCCGGGGGTGACGACATCGACGCTGTCGCCCTCGTCCTTGCCGATCAGCGCCCGGGCCAGCGGCGAGCGCACGTTCAGCAGCCCGCGTTCCAGGTCGGCCTCTTGCTCGCCGACCAGCATATAGGTCTTTTCCTCGTCGGTGTCCTCGTCCACCAGCGTGACCTTGGCGCCGAACTTGACGCTGCCCGACAGTTTCGCGGTGTCGATCACCTCGGCGCGAGAGATGATCATCTCCAGCTCCTTGATCCGGCCCTCGATGAAGGACTGCTTTTCGCGGGCCGAGTGGTATTCGGCGTTCTCCGACAGGTCGCCGTGCTCGCGCGCCTCGGCGATGGCGCGGATCACCGCGGGCCGGTCCTCGGTCTTGAGCGCGCGCAGCTCGGCGTCGAGCTGGTCGAACCCCGCGCGGGTCATCGGTATCTTTTCCATCCGGTCCTCGTGTAGAAACGCCCCCGGCCTTGGGCAAGGGGCGTCAGGCTGGGGGCGTCGTCGTTTCGCGGCATCGTGGCGAAGCCGCGTTTTGCAGCATCGTGGCGCAGCCACCGGGCCAACGCAAGCGCCCAACAGCACGCATTGGCTGCTTCCTGCCTGTGCAATATCAATTGTCTCGACCGACGATCCCCCCTATGTCGGAACCGATTCCCAGCCGAAAGACGCCACAGGAGGACGAAACCATGACCACGATCGAACGCGAATCGATGGAATTCGATGTCGTGATCGTCGGTGCGGGGCCCGCCGGCCTGTCGGCCGCGATCCGGCTGAAGCAGATCGACCCCGATCTGAACGTGGTGGTGCTGGAAAAGGGATCCGAGGTCGGCGCCCATATCCTGTCGGGCGCGGTGCTGGACCCCTGCGGGCTGAACGCGCTGCTTCCCGACTGGAAGGAACGCGGCGCCCCGATCCGCACCGAGGTGAAATCCGACAGCTTCGTCATGCTGGGGCCGGCGGGGTCGATCCGCATCCCGAACTGGCCGATGCCGAAGCTGATGTCGAACCACGGCAACTACATCGTCAGCATGGGCAATGTCTGCCGCTGGCTGGCCGAGCAGGCCGAGGCGCTGGGCGTGGAAATCTTCCCCGGCATGGCCGCCTCGGAACTGGTGATGGACGGCGACCGCGTGGCCGGCGTCGTCGCCGGCGAGATGGGCAAGGAAGCCGACGGCACCCCCGGCCCGAACTATGAGCCGGGGATGGAGCTGCGCGGCAAATACGTCTTCATCGCCGAAGGGGTGCGCGGCAGCCTCGCCCGCCAGCTGATCGAGGGCCGCGGCCTGTCCCAGGGCCACGAGCCGCAGAAATTCGGCATCGGCATGAAGGAAATCTGGGACATCGACCCGGCCAAGCACAAGGAAGGCACCGTCATCCACACGATGGGCTGGCCGCTGGGCAAGAACGCGGGCGGCGGTTCCTTCATCTATCACGCCGAGAACAACCAGGTGCTGATCGGCTTCGTGGTTCATCTGAACTACGAAAACCCGCATCTCTACCCCTATATGGAGTTCCAGCGCTTCAAGCATCACCCGATGGTGGCCGAGCTGCTCGAGGGCGGCAAGCGCGTGGCCTATGGGGCGCGGGCGATTTCCGAGGGCGGCTGGCAGTCGATCCCGAAACTGACCGTGCCGGGGGCGGTGCTGCTGGGCTGTTCGGCCGGGCTGGTCAACGTGCCGCGCATCAAGGGCAACCACAACGCCATGCTGTCGGGCATTGCCGCGGCCGAGGCGGCCGCTGCCGCCATCGCCGCCGGGCGCGAGGGCGACGAGCTGGTGGAATACGAGGCCGATGTGCGCTCGGGCCCCATCGCCCGCGACCTCAAGCGGGTGCGCAACGTCAAGCCGGCGTGGTCGCGCACCGGCATGATCGGCTCGCTGATGCTGGGCGGCATCGACATGTGGGGGGCCAGCCTGTTCGGCGGTAACATCCTGGGCAGCTGGAAACACGGCAAGACCGACGCCGCCGCCACCGGCAAGGCCGCCAAGTTCAAGCCGATCGACTATCCGCGCCCGGACGGGAAACTGTCCTTCGACCGGCTGACCAACGTCGCGTTTTCCTTTACCAACCACGAGGAAAGCCAGCCTTCGCACCTGAAGCTGAAAGATCCCTCGGTCCCGATCCGGGTGAACCTGCCCGAATATGCGGAACCGGCGCAGCGCTACTGCCCGGCCGGGGTCTACGAGGTGGTCGAGGACGCCAGCGTCCCCGAGGGCGCGCGCTTCGTCATCAACTTCCAGAACTGCGTGCACTGCAAGACCTGCGACATCAAGGACCCGACGCAGAACATCGTCTGGACCACGCCGCAGGGCGGCGACGGCCCCAACTACCCGAACATGTGAGGCGGCAGATCGCCGCCCGCGCCCGCGCGGCGTTGCCGCCGGGCGCATCCGCGTTTAGGGTCGCGCCGCAGGTCATCTCTTGATGCGGGGCGTTGCCGTTCGATGAATCCATCCCTGATCCTGGCGCTTGTCGCCGCGCTTGGCCCGGCCCTTCCGACGGCTGCCGGCGCGCATCGGTTGCAGGCTCAGGCCGTGACGGCAGAGAGTGCGACGCCGCCGTTCCCGGTGCTGGGGCAGCGGGTCTCGCAGGCGACCGACGGCACCTATCCGGGGCTCGACCTGCGCATGGTCACCGAACCGGCGCCGGTTCCCGGCCAGGCCGGCGCCTATCTGGCCGCGCGCCAGGCCGCCGCCGAAAACGATTTTGCCGCCGCCGCGCAATATTTCAGCCAGGCAGTCGAAGCCGACCCGGCCGACGAGTTCCTGCAGGACGGCGCCATCGTGTCGCTGGTCTCGGCCGGGATGGTCGATCAGGCGGTGGCGCTGGCCGACCGCATCGAAGCCGCGGGCGGCGGCACCGAGCTGTCGGCGCTGCTGCGCCGCGTCGATCGCGCCCGGGCCGAGGACTGGCCCGCGGTGCTGCAGATGCTGGACAGCATGCCCTCGGACCCCAGCGCGGGGGGACCACTGCTCGACGGGCTGTTCCGCGCCTGGGCGCTGATGGGCGCGGGCCGCGCCAGCGATGCCTTTGCGCTGCTGGAAAAGATGGGCAACGAACCCGGCGCCGGCGGCATGGCGCATTTCCAGCTGGCGCTCGCCAAGGCCAGCGTCGGCGATTACGAGGGCGCGGCCCTGCTGCTGGAAGACCCGGTGGCCTCGACCCATCTGCAGGGACTGACCGCGCGGGTGCAGGTGCTGTCGCAGCTGGAACACAACGACCAGGCGCTGGCGCTGTTCGAGCCGCTGGACCGGATCGAGGACGAACCGCAGCTGGCGGCGCTGCGCGACCGGCTGGCGGCCGGGGACCGCGTGCCCTTCGACGTGGTGACCAATGCGCGCGAGGGGCTGGCGCAGGTGCTGGTCACCTTTGGCGGCGCGCTGATGGGCGGGCAG
The DNA here is from genome assembly GCF_047716885.1 of Paracoccus sp. SJTW-4. Classification (NCBI taxonomy): domain Bacteria; kingdom Pseudomonadati; phylum Pseudomonadota; class Alphaproteobacteria; order Rhodobacterales; family Paracoccaceae; genus Paracoccus; species Paracoccus sp. SJTW-4. The sequence continues at coordinate 2,009,841 of NZ_CP136681.1, forward strand.
GAAACCGATCCGCTGGCGCTGCTGTATGCGCGGCTGGCGCAGTATCTGGACCCCGACGAGCCCGACGCGCGGCTGCTGTCGGCGCAGCTTCTGATGAACGCCGGACAGTTCGACCTGGCCGAGCGCGATTACGAGGCGCTGCGCGCCGCCGGGCAGATGCGCCCGGTGTCGGAGCTGGCGCGTATCGACACGCTGGCCCGCGCCGACCGGCTGGAGGCCGCCGAGGCCGCCGCCCGCGCGCTGACTGCCGATTACCCGCAGCTGGCGCAGGGCTGGGTCTCGCTGGGCGACGTGCTGCGCCAGCGCGACCGCTTTGCCGAGGCCGTGCCCGTCTATGACCGCGCGCTGGAGATCCTGCAGGCGCAGGAGGACCCGCAGGCCAGCTGGTTCGCGCTTTACGCGCGCGGCATCTCCAGGGAACGCTCGGGCGATTACGACGGCGCCGACGCCGATTTCCAGGCGGCGCTGCAGCTGCAGCCCGACCAGGCGCCGATCCTGAACTACCTCGGCTATTCGTGGGTCGACCGCAACATCCGGCTGGACGAGGCGCTGCGGCTGATCGAGCGCGCGGTCGAGCTGCGCCCGGACGACGGCTATATCCTCGATTCGCTGGCCTGGGCCTATTATCGGCTGGGCCGTTATGCCGACGCGGTGGCGCCGATGGAGCGCGCGGTCACCGTGATGTCCGAGGACAGCCTGGTCAACGACCACATGGGCGACATCTACTGGATGGTCGGCCGCAAGCGCGAGGCCGAGATCCAGTGGCACCGGGCGCAAAGCCTCTACAAGCCCGAGGACACCGACACCGATCTGCCCCGCATCCGCGCCAAGCTGCATGTCGGGCTGGACGCGGTGCTGAAGGCCGAGGCCGAGAACGGCGGCACCCTGCCCGAGGGCTTCGGCCTGCCGCCCGAACCCGCACCGCAGCCGGAGAGCGAGAACGGCGACGCGGCCGAGGACGAGGCCCAGCCCTGACGCCCCCGGCCTGCGATGACGTGACGCGGCAGGACTCCGCCCCCGTGCTGGCCCCCGCCAAGATCAACCTGGCGCTGCATGTCACCGGGCGGCGGGCGGACGGCTATCACCTGCTTGATTCGCTGGTCGTGTTCACCGCGCTGGGGGATCGCGTGCAGGTCACGCCGGCGGTGGAGACCTCGTTGACCGTGACTGGCCCGTTTGCCGATGCGGTGCCGCCCGGGGCCGACAATTTGTGCCTGCGCGCGCTGGATGCGGTGGGCGCGCGGGCGCTTGTGGTGCTGGATAAGCAGCTGCCCCCGGCCTCCGGCATCGGCGGCGGCACGGCGGATGCGGCGGCGGTGCTGCGCGCGCTTGGCCGCAGCCCTGCCCGCCCCGAGGCGCTTGGCGCCGACCTGCCCGCCTGCCTGCTGTCGCGTCCGCTGCGGATGCGCGGCGTGGGCGAGCTGATCCAGCCGCTGGCGCTGCCCGTGCTGCATCTGGTGTTGGTCAATCCCCGCGTGGAAACCCCGACCCCGGCGGTGTTCGCCGCGCTGGACCGCCGCGACGGCAGCCCGCTGCCCGAGCCTGTGCCTGCCGCCGATGCGCCTGCGCTGCTGCGCTGGCTGGCCCACACCCGCAACGACTTGCAGCCCCCGGCGCTGGCGCTGCGCCCGGTGATCGGCGACTGCCTGGCGGCGCTGGCGGCACAGGGGGCGCAGTTCGCGCGCATGTCCGGCTCTGGCGCGACCTGTTTCGGGGTGTTCCCGGACGTATCGGCAGCGCAGGCGGCGGCGCGGGCGATCCGTGCCGCCAGCCCCGGCTGGTGGGTGCAGGCGACCGCCACCCTGCCGGGACTATCCCCCGCCGACGCCGCCGGATAGACTTGCGCGCAATGTCCTTGATCCGGGGGGAACCATGCTGCGGCTTGGCGTGAACATCGACCATGTGGCTACGGTGCGCAATGCGCGCGGCACCCCCTGGCCCGACCCGCTGCGGGCAGCAGAGATCGCGCAGGACGCTGGCGCCGACGGCATCACCGCCCATCTGCGCGAGGATCGCCGCCACATCACCGACGACGACATCGCCCGGCTGGCCGAGACCCTGCGGGTGCCGCTGAACTTCGAGATGGCGGCGACCGCGGAAATGCAGGCCATCGCCCTGCGCCACCGCCCCCACGCCGTCTGCATCGTCCCCGAAAAGCGCGAAGAGCGCACGACCGAGGGCGGGCTGGATATCCTGGCCGACGAATCGCGGCTGCGCGACTTCATCGCGCCGCTGGTGGACGCCGGTTGCCGGGTGTCGATGTTCATCGGCCACGACCCCCGCCAGATCGAAGCCGCCGCCCGCATCGGCGCGGCCGTGGTGGAACTGCACACCGGCGCCTATTGCGATCTCGACACCGAGGGCCGCACCGCCGAGCGCGACACCGAACTGGCCGGGCTGGCGGCGGGCGCGCGGCTGGCGGCCTCGCTGGGGCTCGAGGTACACGCGGGCCACGGACTGACCTATGACACCGTCGGCCCGATCGCCGCGCTGCCCGAGCTGCGGGAACTGAACATCGGGCATTTCCTGATCTCCGAGGCGATCTTTACCGGGCTTGGCCCCGTGATCCGCAAGATGCGGGCGCGGATGGACGCGGCGCGCGGGGTGGCGGGGTGACCGCGCCCCGGCAGGGCCGACCGTGCTGAGGCTGCTGCGTCGCCTGCGCCGGACGGCGGCGGTGGTGCTGGGGCTGCTGGGCGGCATCTGGTCCGTCCTGATGATGCTGCTGATGGCGGGATCTCTGGCGCTGAGCGTGGCGATGACCATGGTCCCGGCGGTATTCTCGGCCGTCGCGGGGGTGGTGGAATCGGTCACCGGGGTGCGCTCGCTCGCGACCCGGCAGGCCGACGACCTGGCCCGGCTGGAACGCCGCGCCGCCCGGCTTTCGGGCGAGCTTGCCGACAGCCGCGCCGCACAGGCCCGGCTGGCCCGCGAATTGCGCGACAGCCCCGTCACCTATCGCGGGAAACGCATCGCCGCGCGCGAGGCCGTCAAGGACACCGCCGAGCGGGTGGCGCGGCGCACCACCTTTGCCACCTCACGCAACCTCGCCAGCATGGCCGGAGAGGCGCTGCCGATGATCGGCGTCGGCGTGATCGTCGCCGCCACCGCGTGGGAGCTGTCGGACGCCTGCGCGCTGATGGGCGAGATGCGAGAGTTGGACGCCGCCTTCAACCCGAACGATCCGGTGACCGACGACGAGATCTGCGGGATGAAGCCTCCGACAAGGGCCGAACTTTGGGCCAGCATCAAGGCCAGCCCCGGCGCCGCCTGGGACACGGCGCGGGGGATGTACGACAGCCTGCCCGAGGTCTCGTTCTCGGGGACCTACGCCAGCACCGTCGCCTATCTCGCCGGCCGCTGGGACGCGGTGTTCGGCGACGACCCCGACCCGGCCGAGGCGCTGCCATGATCCTCGGCATCGGCACCGACCTGTGCAACATCGACCGCATTGCCGGAGTGCTGGACCGCCACGGCGACCGCTTCCGCAACCGCGTCTTTACCGAAACCGAGCTTTCCCGCGCCGCCCGCCGCCCGCATGAGCCCGCCACGCTGGCGAAACGCTGGGCCGCGAAAGAGGCGTGCAGCAAGGCTCTGGGGACCGGGCTTTCCATGGGCATCGCCTGGCGCGACATGGCGGTGGCGAACCTGCGCTCGGGCCAGCCGGTGATGAGCCTGACCGGCTGGGCGGCCGAGCGGCTGGCGGCGATGACGCCCCCCGGCCATCGCGCCCATATCCACGTCACCCTGACCGACGACCACCCCTGGGCGCAGGCCTTCGTGGTGATCGAGGCGGTGCCGGAATCCGCCCCCCTGCCGCCGGCATTGCCGACATTGCTGGCCGAACGGGCAGGGTCGGGGCGCGGTGGCGCTTGACTTCGCCCCTGTCCCGCCCCCAAGAACCCGCATCCTGCCTTTGACGAGAGATACCATGGCCCGCATGAAAACCGCGCAGAAGGACGGCGGCATCTGGGAAACGGTCAAGACCGTGTTCTGGGCGCTGGTCATCGCGGGCATCTTCCGCACCCTGTTCTTCCAGCCGTTCTGGATCCCCTCCGGCTCGATGAAGGACACGCTGCTGATCGGCGACTTCCTGTTCGTCAACAAGATGGCCTATGGCTATTCGCGCTATTCCTGCCCCTTTGCGCTGTGCCCGATTCCGGGGCGGATCATGGGGTCCGAACCCGAACGCGGCGACGTGGTGGTGTTCCGCCACCCCACCCGCGACGTCGATTTCATCAAGCGGGTGATCGGGCTGCCGGGCGACACCGTGCAGATGCAGGGCGGCCAGCTGATCCTGAACGGGCAGCCGGTGCCGCAGACCCCGAACGGCGTGTTCACGGAACCCAAGCTGCCGCAGGGCCCGGCGCGATCCATGCCGCGCTGCGCCAACGAACCCGTGGCCGAAGGCGGCGCCTGCGAAAAGCCCCGCTTCACCGAGGAACTGCCCGGCGGGCGCAGCCACGACGTACTGAACATCCTCGACAACTGGCCGCTGGACGACACGCCGGTGTTCACCGTCCCCGAGGGCACCTATTTCTTCATGGGCGACAACCGCGACAACTCCGAGGACAGCCGCGTGCCCGCCATCGCCGGCGGCCTCGGCTTCGTGCCCGCGGAATACCTGATCGGCCGCGCCGACCGGGTGATGTTCTCGGCCGCCGGGACGTCGCTGCTGTATTTCTGGACGTGGCGGCCCGACCGCTTCTTCCATGCGGTGCGCTGAGGTGGCGGGGTGAAGCTCTCGGCCGAGCTTGCCGCGTTTTCCGCCCGGCTGGGGCATGATTTCGCGGACCCCTCGCTGCTGGTGCGGGCGCTGACCCACGGCAGCCTGTCCTCGGCCACCCGTCCCGACAACCAGCGGCTGGAGTTCCTGGGCGACCGGGTGCTGGGGCTGACCATCGCCGACGCGCTGCTGGCCCATGACCGCCACGCGACCGAAGGGCAGCTGGCCCCGCGCCTGAACGCGCTGGTGCGCGGCGAGACCTGCGCCCAGATCGCGCGCGAGATCGGGCTGGGCGAGGTGATGAAGCTGGGCCGGTCCGAGATGATGACCGGCGGCCGCCGCAAGGAGGCGCTGCTGGGCGACGCGATGGAGGCGGTGATCGCCGCCGTCTATCTGGACGCGGGGTTCGAGGCCGCGCGCGCGGTGATCCTGCGCCTGTGGGGCAAGCGGCTGGACTCGGCCGAGGCCGCGGCCTTCAACCCCAAGACCGCGCTGCAGGAATGGGCGCAGGCGCAGGGGATGGGGCCGCCCGGCTACCGCGTCGCGGAACGCTCGGGGCCCGACCACGCGCCCAGCTTCCGCATCGTGGTGCGGCTGGACGACGGGCGCGAGGCCGAGGCCAGCGGCACCGGCACCAAGCGCAACATCGAACAGGCCGCCGCAAGCGCGATGCTGGCCCAGATCGGGGAAATCCCATGACCGATATTCCGACCGACACCCAGCCCGAGATCCCCACCCGCGCCGGCTTCGTAGCGCTGATCGGGGAACCCAACGCCGGGAAATCGACGCTGCTGAACCGGATGGTGGGGGCGCGGGTCTCGATCGTGACCCACAAGGTCCAGACTACCCGCGCCCGCATCCGCGGCATCGCCATGCACGGGCCCGCGCAGGTGGTGTTCGTGGACACGCCCGGCATTTTCCGCCCCCGCCGGCGGCTGGACCGCAGCATGGTCGCGGCGGCCTGGGGCGGCGCCGCCGACGCCGACATCATCGTGCTGCTGATCGAGGCGCATCGCGGGCTGACCGACGGCGTGCAGGAAATCCTCGACAACCTGCGGGAAAGATCCTCGGGCCGGCCAGTGGCGTTGGCGATCAACAAGATCGACCGGGTCAAGGCCGAAACCCTGCTGGCGCTGTCGCAGCGCATGAACGAGGCGTTCCCGTTCGAGCGCACCTTCATGATCTCGGCCGAACGCGGGCACGGCACGGGCGACCTGATGGACTGGCTGGCGCAGACCCTACCCGAGGGGCCGTGGCTCTACCCCGAGGACCAGATCGCCGACCTGCCGATGCGGATGATCGCGGCCGAGATCACCCGCGAAAAACTGACCCTGCGCCTGCACGAGGAAATCCCCTATCAGCTGACCGTGGAAACCGAGCACTGGCAGGAACGCGACGACGGCAGCGCCCGCATCGACCAGGTGATCTATGTCAGCCGCCCCGGCCACAAGGGCATCGTGCTGGGCAAGGGCGGCGAGACGATCAAGGGCGTCAGCCGCGCCGCGCGCGAGGAAATCGCCGAGTTCATGGGCCGCCCCGTGCATCTGTTCCTGCGCGTGGCCCTGCGCGAGAACTGGCTGGACGAGGCGGAACGCTTCCGCGAGATGGGCCTCGACTTCCGCGACGGCGACGGCTGATGCAGCCGCGGCTGGCGGCGGGGCTGCGGGTGGCGGCGCTCTTGCGGCGGATGGACCTGGCGGGACGCGGCGCCTATGTGGTCCACCGCGGCGACGATACCGCGGGCGCGATCTGCCTGACCGTGCTGCGCCCCGATGGCCGCGCCGAGCTGTGGGGGCAGGATTACGACCCGATGACCGACGCCCGCGTCTGGGCATTGCAGGCCGAAGGCACCCCCCGCGACATCGACGCCGCCGCCGCCCGCCGCCGCGCCACCGACCCCGACCTGTGGGTGATCGAACTGGAACTGCCCGAGGGCGAGGCCGTCGCCGGGCTGGCCGACTGAAGGAAGGGGCTTCGCCCCCGCGCTGCGCGCTCCCCCAGGGTATTTCAGCCAGGAAGAAGCGCGAATTTCTTCCTGATCCAAATACCCATGATTCCCGCGACGCTTGCACTTGCCGTCGGTCCGGGGAACAGTCCCGCGCAAATGAGTTTTCGCTTCGTCCATGCCGCCGACATCCATCTGGACAGCCCGCTGCGCTCGCTGGCGCTGCGGGCGCCGCAGGTGGCCGAGCTGATCGGCACCGCCACGCGGCAGGCTTTCGTCAACATCATCGACCTGTGCCTGGCCGAGCGGGTGGATGCGCTGCTGCTGGCCGGCGATCTTTACGACGGCGACCAGACCTCGATGACCACGGCGCGGTTCCTGGCCGCGCAGCTGGGGCGGCTGGATCAGGCCGGCATCGCGGTCCACATCATCCGCGGCAATCACGACGCGCTGTCGCGGATCACGCGCGAGCTGGTGCTGCCCGAGCTCGTGCATGTCTATGGCGACCGGCCCGAGGCGATTGCCCTGCCCCGTCCGCAAGGCGCTGTTCCGGTGATCCTGCACGGGCTGAGCTTTCGCGACCACCGGGCCGAGGTCTCGCGGCTGGGGGATTATCACCCCCCGGCCCCGGATGCGGTGAATATCGGGCTGATGCACACCAGCCTCGGCGGCGCGGCCGGGCATGATCCCTATGCGCCGGTTTCGCCCGTCGATCTGGGGCGCTGGGGGTTCGATTACTGGGCGCTGGGGCATATCCACAAGCCCTCGCGGCAGCTGGCCGGGCGGGCGCAGATCGTCATGCCCGGCATCCCGCAGGGCCGCGACATCGGCGAAGCCGGGCCGCGCGGGGTGGTGCTGGTGACGATCTCGCCCCGCGGTGGCATGGTGGTCGAGGACCGGCTGACCAGCGTCGCCGAGTTCGCCGAACTGCGCGTCGATGCCTCGGGGGTGACGGAATGGCCCGCTCTGGTCGCCCGGCTGCGCGCGGCACTGGAGGATGCGCGCGCAGCCGCCCGCTCGCCGCATCTGGTGGCGCGGGTGGTGCTGGTGGGGGCGACGCCGCTGGCCTGGCGGATCCGGCGCGACCTCGACCTGCTGCGGGCCGAGGCCGAGGCGGCGGCCGAGGCCACCGGGCAGGTCTGGATCGAGAAGCTTTCCAGCCTGTGCACGCTCGACAGCGCGGACGAGGCTGCGCCCGACGGCGCGCCGCTGCCCGAACTGGGGCGGCTGATCGCGGCCGAGGTTCTGGGCAGCGCGGACTTCACCGCCGAGTTGCGCACCGCCGCCGAGGATCTGCTGCGCCTGCTGCCCGCAGAACTGCGCGGCAGTTTCGGCGCGGACCCCGCCGCGCTGGACGACACTTTGGCCGAACTGGCGCGCGAGGGGGCCGAGGATGTGCTGGCGCGTCTTGCAGGTTCCGGCCACGGCGACGGGGCGGCGTGATGCGGCTGATGCGGCTGGACCTGACCCGCTATGGCGGCTTTACCGACCGGGTGCTGGAGTTTGGCCCCTCTGCCCCCGGTGAACCCGACCTGCATATCGTCCACGGCCCCAACGAGGCCGGCAAATCCACCCTGCTGAACGCCTGGCTGGACCTGCTGTTCGGGATCGGGCGCACCACCAGCTTCAATTTCCTGCACCCCTATCCGGCCTTGCAGATCGGGGCGCTGCTGGACCTGCCGGGCGGGGCGCGAGAGCTGCGCCGGGTCAAGAAGGACCGCGATTCGCTTTGCGATGCAGACGGCCGCCCGGTTCCGGAAACCCTGCTGCACGGCGCCATGGGCGGCATCGACCGCAGCGCCTGCGCCGACATGTTCGCGCTGGACGCGGTGACCATGGAACGGGGCGGCGATTCGATCCTGTCCAGCCAGGGCGATCTGGGGCAGCTGCTGTTTTCCGCCAGCGCCGGACTGGCCGAGCTGGGCCAGCAGCTGGAGCGGCTGCGCGAGGGCGCGGACGGTTTCCACCGCAAGGGCGGGCGCAAGACCGTGCTGCGCGAGCATCTGGCCGCGCTCGAGGCGCTGACGGCAGAGCGCCGGGGGCTGGACGTGCTCGCCTCGGATTATCGGGCGCGGCGAGAGGCGCTGGGGCTGGCGCGCGCCGCGCATGACGAGGCCACCGGGACATTGTCCCGCGCCGCCGCCGCCCGCGATGCCGCCAAGGCGGCGCTGGATGCGCGGCCCTGGCTGGCGGAATGGGGGGCGGTCACGACCGAGCTGGCGCCGCTGGATGGGCTGCCCGATGCGGTGCCGGGCTGGGATCAGGCGGTGCCGCGGCTGATCGAGGAAGAGCTGCGCCTGCGCACCGAGGCTGCGGTCAATGCGCAGGCGCTGGCAAGGATCGCCGATGAACTGGCGGCGCTGACCCCCGACCCCACCGCGCTGGCGCTGGCCGACGACCCCGCGTTCGACGAGGAATTGCGCGCCCGTTTCCTTGCCGCGCGCGACGACCTGCCGCGGCGGCTGGCCGAGCTGGCGCAGGCCGAGGCCGCCGCCGCCGCCCTCGCCGCCCGCATCGCCGAGGGCGCCGACCCCGCGACGCTGCGGATCGAGCCGGCGGCGCTGGAACGCTTGGCGGAACTGGCGACCGCGCATGAGGGGCTGGCCGCGCATCTCGCCTCGGCGCGGGCCGAGGTCGAGGCGCGGGCTGATGAACTCGCCGCTGCCGGCGGGCCGCTGGAGGACGAGGGCGCCGAGGACCGCGCCATCGCCGATCTGCGCGCCGCCATGGCGCCGCTGCACCGCGCCGACCTGGCGCTGCGCCGCGATCAGGCCGCCGCCGCGCTGGCCGACGCGGTCGCGCGCCGCGATGCCGCGCTGGCGCGGCTGACGCCGTGGCAGGGCGATGCGGATGGCTTGCGCGCGCTCGCCGTTCCCTCGGCCGAGCGGCTGGCCGGGTGGCAGGCGCGGCTGGAGGCAGCCACCGCCGCCCGCGACACCGCCGCCCGCATCGCAGCCGAGCGCGCGGACGATCTGCGCCGCCGCCGCGCCGAACGCGATGCGCTGGCCGACAGCATCGGCCCCGCCGACCCGGCCCGCGCCGAGGCGCTGCGCGCGGAACGCGATGCGGCCTGGACCCGGCATCTGGCAGCGCTGGACCGCGACTCGGCTGACGCCTTCCACGCCGCGATGCAGGCGCATGACCTCGCGCTGACGGCCCAGATCGACCGCGCCGCCGAGATCGGCCGGCTTTACGCCGCACGCGCCGATGCGGGCGCGGCCGAGCGGCTGGCCAAGGCGGCGGCCGAGGCGCTGGCGGCGGCGGACTCCGCCCTGACCGATCTGCGCGCCGATCTGGCCGCGCAGGTGGGTGCGATCCTGCCCGGCAGCGACCCCTTGGAGCCGCTGGCCGAGCTGCCCGGCTGGCTGTCGCGCCGCGACCGCGCGCTGGACCTGGCGGATGAGGCCGACACCGCCCGCCGCCAGTCCGACCGCGCCGAGACCGAGGCCGCTCAGGCGCAGGCGGCGCTGGCAGCGGCGCTGCAAAGCTTGACCCAGCCAGCCACCGGCGACCTGCGCCAGCTGGCCGGTGCGGCCGAGCGCCTGCTGGACCGCGCCGGCGCAGAAAGCGCGCGCCGGGCCGAACGCCTGCGCCTGACCCGTGAACTTGCCGCCCGCCGGCGGGCCGAGGCTGCGCGACAGCGCACCCTGGACGATTGGGAACAGGCGCTGGCGCGGGCCTGCGGCGGCAGTTTCCTGGCGGACGCGCTGCCCGATGCCGGACGGCTGCGGGCGCTGATCCCGCTGCTGCGCGAGCTTGGCGCGGCGCTGTCGCGCGCCGAGGAACTGCGCCACCGCACCGGCGCCATGCAGGCAGACCAGGCCGCGTTCGCAGCCGCCGTCGACCGGCTGGGCGACGCGCTGTCGCTGCCTCCGGGCGAGCCGCTGCCCCGCCATGCCGCCGCAGTTACCCGGCTGGCCGAGGCGCGCCGCATCGCGGCCTCCCGCGCCCGGCTGGACAAGGACCGCCTCGCCGCCGAGGCCACCAGTGACGCGCTGCGCCAGCGCCGCGCTCGGCTAAAGGTCGAGGCGGCGACGATCCTGCCGCATCTGGGCGCCGCCGATCTGGCGCAGGCACAGGCAGCGCTGGCCCGCATCGCCCGCCGCGACGAGCTGCGCCAGCGGGCCGCGTGGCTGTCGGCGCAGATCCGCACCGCGCTCGGCACCGCCAGCGTCGAGGACGCCGCCGCGCAGCTGGAACCCGCCTCGACCGACAGCCTGCGCGAGGCAATGGCCCGCGCCGAAAGCGACTGCGCCGAGGCCGAGGCGCGGCTGGAACCCGCCCGGCAGGCGCTCTACCGCGCGCAGGCGGCGCTGGACGATGTGCCCGGCGACGACCGCGTGGCGCTGATCGAGGCCCGCCGCCGCGCCCTGCTGCTGCAGATCGAGGATGAATCGCGCCGCTGGCTGCGCGGCCGCGCCGGCGTGATCGCCACCGATCACGCGCTGCGCAGCTATCGCGACCGCCACCGCAGCGGGATGCTGGCCCGCGCCTCGGACGTGTTCGCCGCGATCACCGGCGGCGCCTATTCCGGCCTGACCGCCCAGCCCGGCAACGGCACCGAGCGGCTGATCGCGCTGACCGCCCAGGGCGGCTCGAAAGAGCCGGCGATGATGTCCAAGGGCACCCGGTTCCAGCTGTACCTGGCGCTGCGCATCGCCGGGTTCCACGAATGGACCACAGCGCACGGACCAGTGCCGGTGATCGCCGACGACATCATGGAAACCTTCGACGACGCCCGCAGCGCCCGCGCGCTGATGGCACTGGCCGAGGTCTCGCGCCACTGTCAGGTCATCTATCTGACCCACCACCGCCATATCTGCGACCTTGCGCGCGAACACTGCCCCGGGGCGCGGATCCTGCCACTCTAACCCGCCGACAGCGCCGCGCGGCCAGGGCTCACCCGCCACCCCGGTGACGTGGTGACGCGGTGACGTGGTGACGTGGTGACGTGGTGACGTGGTGACGATTTCAGAACCGAGACTGAGGGCGCTGGTCAACCGCGTGGCGCTGTCCACGGGAGTGATCCCAAATGCCACTTCGGACCGCGGCGCTGATACGGGACCCGACATGACGGGGATGTCGGAGGCTAGTTCCGCCTATCGCTCGAGCGGCGGGCCGGGGCCGGTCCGGCAGGCGGGGCTGTGCAGCGGCATTGGCGGCGGCCTGCGGCCGAGTGTCTGGAACAGGCTGCTGCTGGCAACGACGGCAGCCCCGACCAGGGTCCACAGCCCCGGGATGCTTCCGACGACGATCCAGGTGGCGGCGGTCGACCAGATCAGCCCCGTATAGGTGAACGGCGCCAGTGAGGCGGCCGGAGCCTGGCGATAGGCCAGCGATCCCAGGCCGATGCCAAAGCTGGAACACAAGGCCGCACCGATGAAAAGCAGCAGATCTCCGGGCTGCAGGGGCGTCCAGCGCCCGACCGTGACGGGGGCGATCAGGATGGCCGCAAAGGCCGCGCCATAGAAGCTGACGGTCCACAGATTGTCCTGTGGGGGCAACCAGCGCGCGGTCAGCGAAATCGTGGCATAGAGGAAGGCTGCCGCCAGAATCAGCAGCGAGGCCGGCTTGAACTCCATGGCGCCGGGCTGCATGGCGATGACCACCCCCGTAAAGCTCACCAGCACGCCGATCCAGGTCTTCCACCCCACTTTTTCCTTGAAGATCAGCACAGAGGCACCGGTGATGATGAAGGGCGAGGCAAAGACGATCACCGCCGCCTCTGCCACGCTGAGGGTCTCAAGCCCGCGAATATACAGCCATGCTGCCAGCAGCCCGAGCGCGCCCCGGATCGCATGAAGCAACCCGGCAGTTGACCAGCGCACACGACTGCGACCCAGCACGATGGCCATCACGACCAGCAGCGGCAGCGCCACCATGCTGCGGATGAAGATGATGATGGTGACATCGTAGCGAACGATCAGGAACTTGGTGATCGTGTCGTTCAGGGTAAAGCACAGGGATGCCAGACAGACCATCAGGATTGCGGCCCGGACCTTGCCATCGCGCACAGCCGGCGATTCGCAGTTGTCCGTGATGCGCGTCACTGCGTGGCCTCCGCGCCGCCGCAGTCGCGGGGACTTATGGGGAATCGCCTCTCTTCAAGCACCGCGCGCGACACGTAGCAGCCCTTTTGCCCGATCTGCCATAGGGGGAACCAAACACCGGATTGGACGGACGTTCAATACTCGCAGGGCGTCCAGAAAAAATACTGGACGTCCGTATAATTTTACTTGCCAGATATTTGCGAGGCGGTAAGTTGCTTTTGAAACAGTAGGGGGAGGCGACGGGTGAAGACTCGCGTGACCGAACTGCTCGGGGTGCGCTACCCGATCATTCAGGGCGGAATGCAGTGGGTGGGGCGGGCCGAATTGGCCTCGGCGGTATCCAATGCTGGTGGGCTGGGCATTCTGACCGCACTGACGCAGCCCACCCCCGAAGCCCTGCGCGCCGAGATTTCCCGCTGCCGCGGCCTGACGGACAAGCCATTCGGGGTCAATCTGACCATCCTGCCGGCCACCACCCCGCCCCCCTATGAGGAATACCTGGACGCCGCCCTCGATTCGGGCGTGCGGATCATCGAGACGGCGGGCAGAAGCCCCAAGGAATTCATCGCCAAGGCCAAGGACCACGGGGCGATCATCATTCACAAATGCACGGCAGTCCGCCACGCGCTCTCCGCGGAACGTGCGGGCGTCGACGCAATCTCGATCGATGGCTTCGAGGCTGCGGGTCACCCCGGCGAGGATGACGTCGGCGGGCTGGTGCTGTTTGCGGCGGCCGCCAAGGCGGTGAAAATTCCGCTCGTGGCCTCGGGCGGGATCGGCAATGGGCGGGGAATGGCCGCCGCGATGATGCTGGGCGCCGAAGGCGTCAACATGGGCACACGCTTTTGCGCCACCCGTGAAGCGCCGATCCACGACAATATCAAGCGCGCGTTGCTGACAGCGTCCGAGCGCGAAACGGATCTGATCTTCCGCAGCTTGCGTAACACCGGGCGAGTGTTGCGCAACCGGGTCTCGGCGGAAGTGGTCGGACTGGAGACCCGCGAGGGCGGCGCGACGTTCGAGGACATCCGGCCCCTGGTCGCAGGCGCACGCGGGCGCGAGGCGCTGATGAGCGGCGAGGTCGACGGCGGGCTGATCTGGGCCAGCCAAGCGGTGGGGCTGATCGACCATATTCCCACCTGCGCCGAGTTGCTGGAGCAGATGGTCCGGGAATGCCGTGAGGCGATGGTGGAGGGGCTGAAGACCTTCGACGCGTGATTGGAGGAGTCATGCGTCCATAGGAGTTGCGCGCCGCGAACGGGCGCGCCGTCACGGCAAGCGCGGCTTGCCGAACAACGGGGAGGAGAAGATGAAGATACGGGCGGTTCTGACCATGACCACTTGTGCCTTGGCAATTCCTGCCATGGCCGAGGAAACGGTCAGCTACGCATCCTATGGGGGCGCTTATCAGGAAGGCGTTCGCAAGGCCATTCTGGACCACCTGCCGGCCGACCACGGCATGACGGTGGTGGATTATGTCCTTGCCGGCGGCATTCGCGACCTGCGGACCAAGGTCAAGGCGAATGCGGTGGATATCGACGTCGCCGAACTTTACGGCGGGCTTTGCGACATGGCCGTTCAGGAAGACCTGATCGAGCCGCTGGATTATTCCCTGATCCCGAATGCTGCGGGCATTCCAGAACATCTGCGCAAGGAACACTGGGTCGGCTTTACCGCCTATACCACCGTCCTGGCCTGGAACACCGATGTCTATGGGGATAATCCCCCGCAATCCTGGGCGGATTTCTTCGATGTCGAGAAGTTCCCCGGCACCAGGGCGACGGGCTTTTCGACGCCCCAGACCAACCTTGAAATGGCGCTGTTGGCAGATGGCGTTCCCAAGGACGAGATCTATCCGATCGACATGGACCGCGCCTTTGCCAAATGGGCCGAGTTCAAGCCGAATATCACCGTCGGCTGGATGACGGGCGCCCAGGCCACGCAGCTGGCGACGTCGCAGGAAGTCGACATGCTGGCGCTGTGGGCCGCGCGGATCGAGGCCGCGATCGAGGAAGGCGCTCCTTATGCCTATACGCTGAATGACGCGGTCATGGACGTGGAATGCCTGGTGGTGCCCAAGAACTCGCCCAACCGCGAAGGCGCGATGCGGCTGATCAATCACCTGCTCGACCCGAAATATCAGGCGAACCTACCCGATTACATTCCGTATGGCCCGATGAACCAGGACGCATTCAAGAGCGGGCTGATCCCGCCCGAAAAGGCCGAACGGATCGTGACCAGCACGGAAAACCTCGCCAAGCAGCTGATCACTGACATGGGCTGGTGGGCCCAGCACACCACGGAAGCCCAGGCCCGCTGGGACAGCACCATGCAGTGACGCCGAGGGCGGCCGGACAGGATCTTACCGCTCCGCCCGCCCAGTTCCGACGATTGTCGCATAAGCCGGCCCCGGGGAACCGGGGCCTTCACCCGACGCACACAGAAACATGGGATGTGGACATGACCCAGGCTCACGCCACGGCTTTGCCCGTTCAGGTGCAGTCGCTTTGCAAGTATTTCGGGACAGTGCGGGCGGTCGAGGACGTGTCGTTCGATATCCGCGCCGGAGAGTTCCTGACCCTGCTTGGCCCTTCGGGTTCGGGCAAGACAACGCTGCTGATGATGATCGCAGGCTTCACCCGGCCGACACGGGGGTCGATCCGCATCGCCGGGCAGGAAATCATCCACCTGCCGCCGCACAAGCGCAATATCGGCATGGTGTTCCAGAATTATGCGCTGTTTCCGCATATGTCGGTGGGCGAGAACATCGCCTATCCGCTGCGGCTGCGCAAAATGTCCCGCGCCGCGGCCGAGGACCGCGTCCGCCAGGTGCTGGATCTGGTGCAGCTGGGCGGCTATGCCGAGCGCCGCATCAGCGAATTGTCGGGCGGGCAGCGGCAGCGGATCGCCATCGCCCGCGCCATCGTGTTCGAGCCCCGCATCCTGCTGATGGACGAGCCGCTGTCGGCGCTGGACAAGCAGCTGCGCGAAACCATGCAGATCGAGATTCGCAAGCTGCACGACAGGCTGGGGATGACCACCATTTCGGTCACGCACGACCAGCGCGAAGCGCTGACCATGTCGGACCGTATCGCAGTGTTTTCCAACGGAAAACTTGCCCAGGTCGCGACCCCTGCGGATCTGTACGAAAAGCCGGAAAGCCGCTTTGTCGCCGAGTTCATCGGTGAATCCAGCTTTCTGCCGCTTAGCCACACGCCGCAGGGTCTGGCCTACGGCAATCAGCCCATCCGCTTTGCCCATGCCCCCGAGGCGGTCCCCGCGGATGGGATGCTGATGCTGCGCCCCGAGCGCCTGCGGCTACTGCCCGCCGATGCGCAGATCCCCCCGGATGGCGCGAACTTCTTTGAAGGCCAGGTGCAGGCCGTGGTCTTCCAGGGCGAAAGCCTGCTGTTCGAGGCGATGCTGGACGGCGGCCACAAGGTCTATTCCCGAATGGCGAACCGGTCGGAGAATACCCGGCTTCTGCCCAGGGTGGGCGAGCGCGTCACCCTGCGCTTGGAAAGCGCTGATGCGCGCATCGTGCGGGCGGAGGACTAGCATGGCAGCCACGTCCCCCCTGCCCGATGCGACGGCCCCTGATCTGGGACAGACCTCGCTGGCGCTGCAACGCGAGGCCAGGGTCGAACGGCGCGCCCTTGGCCGGCTGGCTCTGCCGGCGCTGGGGATCGTCACGGTGCTGATGGTACTGCCGATCCTGTGGCTGCTGTCGATGTCGGCGGTCGGCCAGGACGGGCGTATCGGGTTCGAGAACTACCGGCTGTTCTTTTCGGAATCGGTCTATGTCCAGATGTTTCTCAACACCTTCTGGATCGCCTTCATCGTCACCGTCGTCTGCGTGCTGCTGGCCTATCCGGTCGCCTATCTGATGGCGATCCTGCCCTCGCCGTGGGCGGGGGTGCTGATGGTGCTGGTGCTGGTGCCGTTCTGGACTTCGGCGCTGGTGCGGACCTTTGCCTGGCTGATCATCCTTCAGCGCAACGGGCTGGTGAACAAGGCGCTGCTGTGGCTGGGAATGATCGACCGGCCGATCCCGCTGGTCCACAACATGACCGGCACCATCATCGGCATGGTGCATATCATGGTGCCCTTCCTGATCCTGCCCCTTTACGCCTCGATGAAGGCGATCGACGGCAACCTGATGCGGGCCGCGGCCAATCTGGGCTCGAACCCGGCCCATGCGTTCTTCCGGGTGTTCCTGCCGCTGTCGATGCCCGGGCTGGTCGCCGGGACGATCATGATCTTCGTGATGAGCCTGGGGTTCTACATCACGCCGGCCCTGCTGGGCGGCGGGCGTGTCAAGATGATCGCGCAGCGGATCGAGGAATCGCTGGCGCTTTATCCTACCTGGGGTCCGGCGGCCGCGCTTGCCGTGCTGCTGCTGGCGATGACCGCAATCTGCCTGTTCGCCAGCCTGCTGCTGGTGCGGCGGATCTCGGCAGGCCGATAAGGGGGAAAGCAGATGGAATCCCATGTGTCCCACCGCGCCCGGATCTGGCTTTATGTCCTTGTCGGGTTCGTGGTCTTTTTCCTTGTCGCGCCCACGCTTGTGGTGGTGCCGGTCTCGTTCAGCTCGACCACCTCGCTGTCCTTTCCGCCCACCGGCTGGTCGCTGCGCTGGTACGAGGAGTTCTTCAGCCAGCAGAAATGGCTGGGTTCATTGTGGCTGTCGCTGCAGGTCGCCCTTGGCACGATGATCGTGGCCACGACGACCGGGATTGCGGCATCCTATGCGCTGCATGTCGGGAACTTTCCGTTCCGCAACACGGTGCGGGCGATCCTGGTGTCGCCGCTGGCGGTGCCCTCGATCCTGATCGCGGTCGGCATCTTCTTCGTCTATGCGATGCTGGGCGGAATGCTGAACACGCGGCACGGGCTGATCCTCGGGCACAGCGTCGTGGCGATGCCTTTTGTCGTGCTGACCATGATGGCCGGCTTTGAATCCTATGACATGAACCAGGAAATGGTGGCCCGCAGCCTGGGGGCCAACCGTTTCACCGCCTTCATGACCATTACGCTGCCGCAGCTGAAGTTCTCGGTCGCAACGTCGATGCTGCTGTCGTTTCTGGTGTCCTTCGACGAGCTGATCATCTCGCTGCTGATATCGTCGGGGCCGATGTCCACACTGCCCCGCGTCACTTTTGCCACCTTGCGCGACGACGTGGACCCGACGCTGGCCGCGGTCTCGACCCTGATGCTGCTGGTGACCAGCATCCCGCCGCTGCTGCTGTTCCTGCTGACCAGCCGCGCCAAACGAAAGGGAGGCCGCGATGCGTGACGACCCTGAACGCGAGCTCGACGGTTTCGTCGAGCTGCATCGCGACGGCGCGGTGCTGGAAATCCGCATGGTAAAACCCAAGGTGAACGCGATCTGCCGCCGCTTCAGCCGGGCCATGGAACGCGCGGCGCTGCATCTGCAGAACGATCCCGAGCTACGCGTGGGCATTCTGTCCAGCGGCAACGACAAGGCGTTCTCGGCCGGGCTGGATTTCCGGGAAGCGACCGAAACCGACGAAAGGGACCGGGGCGTCAAGGCGGAAGAGGGCGGCTTCGGCGGCATCACCACCCTGTGGTCGCTGAAGAAACCCCTGATCGCGGCGATCAATGCGCCGGCGATCGGGGGCGGGCTGGAACTGGCGCTGTCCTGCGACATCCTGCTGATGGCGGACGAGGCCTGGCTGCAACTGCCCGAGCTTCAGCGCGGGTTGCTGCCGGACGGCGGCGGGCTGCAACGCTTGCCGCGCCGCATTCCCTGGCATGTGGCAACCGCGATGATCTGGACCGGAGAGCCGATGTCAGCGGCCGAGGCGCTTCGCTGGGGGCTGGTCTACCGCACCGCACCGCGCGCGCAGTTGATGGATCTGGCCCGCAGCATCGCACAGCGGGTGTCCCGGGGCGCGCCGCTGGCCGCGCAGGCGCTGAAGGAAACCCTGCGCGCCGTCGACGGGCTGCCCGACCGCGAGGCGATGGAGCTGCGCGCAGACACGCAGGGCGACCTGTCCTGCTACCGGCAGATGCTGTCGTCCAGCGACATGATCGAAGGCCAGCGCGCCTTTCTGGAACGCCGCCCACCTCGCTGGACTGGGCGCTGATCGAAGGCCCTGGCGCCCCGGATTGCACAAAATCGAATGGAGGAACCAATGTACGAGTTTATCGAGATCGAGCGCCACGATGCCGTCGGGGTGATCGCGCTCAACCGTCCCAAGTCGCGCAACGCGCTTGCCATGGGGATCACCATCGAGCTGCGGCGCGCCCTGCGCGAAGCGGCAGAAGACAGGACGATGCGGGCGCTGATCCTGACCGGCCGGGGCGGCGCGTTTTCCGCGGGCGCCGATGTCAAGGAATGGGCCAGCAAGTCCGAAGGCGACAACCCCTGGCCCGACATGAACTGGGTCGAGGAATCGCTGAAGCTGATCCAGCAGGTCCATGACATGCCCAAGCCGACCATCGCCATGATCGACGGCGCGGCGGTGGGGGCGGGGCTTGACATGGCACTGGCCTGCGATTTCCGCTATGCGTCCGACCGGGCCAAGTTCATCTGTTCTTACACCAACGTCGGCTATAACCCCGACTGCGGCGGCACCTGGCTGATGCCGCGCGTGATCGGGCTCGAGGCCGCCAAGCGGCTGGCTTTTACCGGAGAGCTGTGGACAGCCGATGTCGCGCTTGAGAACCGGCTGGTCAGCCACGTCTCGGACCCCGACCGGCTGTGGGACAACACGCTGGAGTTCGCGCAGCGGCTGGCCTCGGGGCCGACGGTGGCCATCGCCCAGACCAAGCGCCTGCTGAACAGCGCCTTCAGCCGCAGCCTTTCGGACCAACAGCTGGAAGAGGTCGCCGCGGGCAAGCTGTGTGCGCCGACGCAGGATCACGCCGAAGGGCTAGCCGCCGCCAATGAGCGCCGCGCCCCCCGCTTTGTCGGCGCATAGGAGACGGGCATGGATTTCGCACTCAGCTTCGAGCAGCAATCGCTCGTCGACTCGCTGGAAGAGTTCTGCAAGCGCGAGCTCTATCCCCATGAAGCCCTGGTCGAGGAATTGCGCTATGTCCCCGACGAGATCCGGCAGGACATACGGCAGAAGGCCGCCGAAGCCGGGTTCACCAACATGTATGTGCCCGAGGAATGGGGCGGGGCCGGGCTGGACAAGCAGACGAAGATGCAGGCCGAGCGCGTGATGGGCAAGCCGCATTCCCCGCTAGGCATGTGCATGAACCGCGGCGTCACCGGCATCCTGTTCAAATGCCGGGGCGAGCAGATCGAGGAATATCTGTTGCCCTGCATCCGGGGCGAACGAAAGGACGCTTTCGCCCTGACCGAACCCGGCGCCGGGTCCGACGCCCGTGCCATCACCACCCGCGCGGTGCGAGACGGCGACGATTGGGTCATCGACGGGGTGAAGCAATTCATCTCGGCCGCAGATATCGCCGATTTCATCATCCTGATCGCGGTCACCGGGGTGGAGCAGACCGAACGCGGGCCGCGCAAGCGCTTTACCTCGTTCCTGGTGGACAAGGACACGCCCGGCCTGCGGGTCGAGCCGATGAAATCCATCGTGACCCGCGGCTATAACCCCAACATGATCTATCTGGACAAGGTCCGGGTGCCCGACAGCAAGATCCTGGGCGACGAGGGCAGCGGCTTCGACACCGCCAACGAATGGCTTTACGATGGCAGGGTGGCGCTGGCGGCGCATTGTGTGGGCCGGGCCGAGCGCATATTCGAGATGACCAAGGAATGGGCCGCGTCGCGCAAGGCTTTCGACCGGACCATCGGCGAGTTCCAGGGCGTCGGTTTCAAGGTGGCGAACATGGCCGTGGACATCAAGCTGGGCGACCTGATGGTCAAGGAAGCCGCCTGGAAGATGGACGAGGGGTTGATGAACCGCACCGAAGCCTCGATGGTCAATTACTGGTGTTCCGAAATGGTGTTCCGGGTGGCCGACGACGCGGTGCAGATTTTCGGCGGCATGGGCCTGATGGAGGATTTTCCCATCCAGCGTTTCTGGCGCGACGCCAGAATCGAACGCATCTGGGAAGGAACATCCGAAGTTCATCAGGATGTCATCGCCCGCGATATCCTCAGACCCTACAGGCAGTAATTCCAGTGTCGCAAAACCCGGGACAGTTAAGGCAGCCGCGCGAGAAACGCGTACCCAAGCCGCGATTGACGAGCGAGGCCCGAAAGGCCGAGCTGATCATCGCGACCCTGCGGTCGCTTCGCAAGCACGGCTATCTCAATTCCACGATCAGCACCATCAGCGAGGAATCGGGCCTGTCCCGGGGCCTGATCAGCCATTATTTCGACAACAAGGACGACTTGCTGATCTACGCCCACAAATATTATCTTCAGAATGTGGACGATTTCTTCCGGCATGTCGTGATCTCGACGGACAGCGGGCATTTCGGAAAGCTATACTATGCCGTGTGCGTCCCGTTCCTGCGCAACATGGGCTATGAACAGATGCTGATGCATTACTTCAGCGCCGCTTGGGTCCTGCCCGAGGTGCTGGCCATGCATCGCAATCTCTGGGGTCGCTATCGCACGAATATCACCCGGCGCATCGCCTCGGTCGCGCGCGAACGCGGGATGGAGATCGACGCCCGCATGGAGGCCATCACCCTGACGCAGCTGGCGGACGGGCTGTGGCTGGGGCTGGTGATGGAAGAAGCCTATACCCGCGAAGAATGCCGGCTGATCCTCCGGAAATGGCTTTGCGACCAATTCGGGGAAAACCCCGAGGACTACCCGATAGATCCGCCCATCGATCTCGAGAACTACGAGACCAGGGCGCCGCTGCCGCCCTATCGCGATTGACCCGCAGCGCCTTGCCTGGCGCGGCCAACCCGATCTTCCGAATGCAAGAGGGCACGAATGCCGTTCCAAACCGCAGACGATGTCACCAAACCCCGCCTTTCCGAAACGCGCCGCCGCAACCTGCAACGGCTGCTTGCGCCGCGCCGCATGGCCTTCATCGGCGGCGGGCAGGCCGCGCGCACGCTGGAGACCCTGCGACTTCAGCCTTTTGCAGGGACGGTGGACGTCGTCCACCCCACCCGCAGCGAGATGGCCGGCTTTCGTTGCCTGCGACGCATCTCGGATCTGCCCGAACCGCCGGACGCCGTGTTCCTGGCGGTCAACGCGGATGCGACCATCGCGGCGCTGGACCAGCTGCGCGAGATGGGTGCGGGCGGGGCAGTCTGCTATGCCTCGGGCTTTGCCGAGATCGGCGGGGCGGGCGCAGCGCGCGACCGCGACTTCGTCCGCGCGGCCGGCGACATGGCCGTGGTCGGGCCGAACTGCTACGGGATGGTGAACTATGTCACCCATGCCAGCATCTGGCCCTCGGCCTATCCGCAGCTGCCCACCACCCGCGGCGCGGCCGTGATCTCGCAAAGCGGCAACGTGACCGGGCATATCGTCGCGAACGGGCGGTCGGTGCCATTCTCTTATCTTATCAGCGCGGGCAACCAGGCGGTGCTGGGGTTCGAGGACTATATCGACTTTCTGGTCGACGACCCCCACGTGACCTGCCTCGGCTTGTTCATGGAGGGCATCCGCGACGTTCCCGCCTTTTCACGGGCCTGCCTGCGGGCGCGGTCCAAGGGAATGCCGGTGATCGTCTGCCGCTCGGGGCGATCAGAACTGGGCGCGGCGATGGCGGCCAGCCATACCAGCTCGCTGGCCGGCAGGAACGAATATTATCAGGCGCTGTTCCAGCGGCTTGGGGTGATCGAGACCGATAACGTTCCGCAATTCCTGGAAATGCTGAAGCTCGCCTCGCTGGCCGGCCCCGTCACTGGCCGCAGGATCGCGGTGTTTTCCAGCTCGGGCGGCGACAACGGGCTGGCGGCCGATTACTGTTCGCTGGCCGGCCTGGAGCTGCCCCAGCCCGGGCAGCAGGCGATCGACGTGATCCGGCCGCTTCTGCCCGCCTTTGGCCATGTGTCGAACCCGCTGGATTTCACCGCCGGATACTGGGGAAACGAAGAGCTTCTGACGCCGATGTTCACCAGCCTGCTTGCGGGCGAGGTCGATGCCGGGATGCTCGTCGTGGATTACCCCCCGCATGGATCGCCCTACAAGGCGGGCGAGGCCCACGCGGCGATGGACCGCGCCCTGGCCGCCGCAGCCAGGGCGGCCGGCAAGCCGGTCTTTCACGCGTCGGTCAACAGCGGCGGCATCACCGAAGAGGCCAGCCGCGCGATGATCGCGCAGGGGATCGTGCCGCTTCAGGGGCTGCATGACGCGGCCGAGGTGATTTCCCGGTGGGCGGCGCATTGCGCCCGACTGCGAGAGGACGCGGTTGCCGGCTCCGGCGGGCTTGCCGTACGGATTCCCCACGCGGTGGGGGCGATTCCCGACGCTCTGCGCAGCGTGAACGAGGCGGACTCCAAGCACCGCCTCGCCGCGCATGGGCTGGACATCCCGCAAGGGCAGATGATCACCCTGCCGCAGATCGCCGATCTGCCCGAGACCTTCGCAGCCCCCATGGTACTGAAGGTCCTGCACGACGAGCTGCCCCACAAGACCGAGGTCGGCGGCGTGGCGCTGAACCTGGCAACGCGGGCCGATACGCTGGAGGCGGCAAACCGCATGGCTGCCGCCGTTGCGCGGCATCGCCCCGACCTGCGGCTGGAGCGCTTTCTGCTTGAACCCATGCAGCCGCAACCACTGGCCGAGCTGATCGTAGGCGTGAAACGCGACCCGCTGTTCGGCATGGTTCTGGTGATCGGGGCGGGCGGCATCTTCGTCGAACTGCTGAAAGAGGCGACCCCGCTGCTGTTGCCGGTCACCCGCTCGGATGTCGAGACGGCGCTACGCGGGCTGAAGGTGTTCCCGCTGCTCGACGGGTTCCGCGGCCGTTCCGCCGCGCAGCTGGACCCCGTCATCGACGCAATCATGGCGGTCGCGGACTACGCCTGCACACATCTCGACACCCTGTCCGAACTGGACGTCAACCCGCTGATGGTTTTCGAAGATGCCGCGGTCGCCGTGGATGCGCTGATCGTCGAGGCAGCGCCCGGCACGGCGGCGGCCGCGCAGATGGGCAACGCCCCGTGCGACCTTGCTTGTGAGGAGGCGAGATGAAGGACGAAGCCCTTTCCAGCCAGACCGGGGCCGAAGCCCTGGTACGCACCTTGATCGCGGGCGGCGTGGACACCTGTTTCGCCAATCCAGGCACCAGCGAGATGCATTTCGTCGCCGCCCTGGACCGCATTCCGGGCATCCGCTGCGTTCTCGGGTTGCAGGAGAACACCGTCACCGGAATGGCGGACGGATATTTCCGCATCGCGCGGCGGCCGGCCGCTACCTTGCTGCATTGCGGCCCGGGCTATGCCAACGGCATCGCCAACCTGCACAACGCACGCCGGGCCGGCAGCGGCATGCTGAACATCGTGGGCGACCATGCGATTGCGCATGTGTCTTGCGACAGCCCACTGACCTCTGACGTCGATGCGCTGGT
This sequence comes from Paracoccus sp. SJTW-4, assembly GCF_047716885.1. Classification (NCBI taxonomy): domain Bacteria; kingdom Pseudomonadati; phylum Pseudomonadota; class Alphaproteobacteria; order Rhodobacterales; family Paracoccaceae; genus Paracoccus; species Paracoccus sp. SJTW-4. Next base: position 2,034,045 of record NZ_CP136681.1, read on the forward strand.
GCGCGCCACCTCTGAATGGCATGCATTCGGCACCGATCCGGCGCGGATCGGCGCGGATGCCGCGCGCGGCCTTGCGCAGGCGGCATCGGCCCACGGGCGGGTCGCAAGCCTGGTCCTGCCGGCCGACGTGTCATGGAACAGGGGCGGCGTCGCCGCCGAACCTCTGGACCCCGCCGCCCCCGGCCGCCCCGACCCGAGTGCGATCGCCAAGGCGGCGCATGCGCTGCGGTCCGGGCGCAAGGCGCTGATCCTGTTGGGCACGCCGGCCGTGCAGGTAGATCTGCATCCGCTGCTTGCCGGCATCGCGCGGGCCACGGATGCGACGCTGATGGCCAGTCCCACGATTTCCGCCCTGCCGCGCGGCCGGGGCCGGCTGGCGCTGCCCCCGGTTCCCTACTCGGTCGATCAGGCGATCCGGGAACTCGCGCCATATGACGTGCTGATACTGGTGAACTGCCCGCCGCCGGTGGGGTTTTTCCTGTATCCCGGCCGGCCCAGCTACATGCAGCGCTCCGATGCCGAAATCGTCACCCTGTCGCGCGAGGATCAGGACGCCGCAGCCGCCCTGCAGGCGCTGGCCGCCGCGCTGGACGCCAGCCCCGCCGGCATTCCTGTTCAAAGCGTTGATATTCCCCCGGCGACAGGGCCGATCACCCCCGAAACCCTGGCTGCGACGGTAGCGCGGCTGCTGCCTGACGATGCAATCGTGGTGAACGAAGCCCTAACCTTGGGCGGCGGGTTCGAGGCGGCAATGCCTTTTGCGGCGCCCTGCGACTGGCTGACCGTGACCGGCGGCGCGATCGGAGGCGGTATGCCTCTGGCCACCGGGGCGGCAATCGGCGCGCAAGCGATCGGCCGCCCGGACCGGCGCGTCGTCACGCTGCAGGCGGACGGATCTGCGGCCTATACCGTGCAGGCGCTGTGGACGCAGGCACGCGAGGGGCTGCCGGTCACCACACTGCTGCTCAACAACCGCTCTTATGCGATCCTGCTGGACGAATATGCCAAGGTCGGCGCGCAGCCCGGCCCCACCGCCCGCGACATGATGAGCCTGGACCGCCCTGCTCTGGACTGGGTTTCCATCGCGCAGGGTTTCGGGGTCCGCGCCGAGGGGGTGACCACGGCGGAAGAGCTTTCCGCTGCCTTTAGCCGCTCGCTTTCCGCAAGCGGTCCGACGCTGCTTGACCTGCGCTTCGATTAAGGCGCGCGCGCCCGGCAGGCTGCCGCTCTAACGCGCCGACAGCGCCGCGCGCAGGTCGTAGTCGTGGGCGGCCAGCGTGTCGCGGCTGATGCCGGCCGGCTGCGCCAGCAGGCGGCGTGCGGCCATGTGGCGGCCGGCCTGGTTGATGGTCTCGACGGCGATCAGCCGGTCCTCGCGGAAAGCCAGCACCGTGTCGGTGGCGCCGGTGGCGTCCTGCAGCGCGTGGGTCGCGTCCCAGCCGGCGGACAGCCCGGCGATCTGCAGTTTCAGCGGCCCCTGGTCGGACCAGAACCACGGCAGCGCGTCATAGGGGGGCTGTTCCTGCCCGGCGATGCTGCGCGCGACATGGCGGGCGTGGTCGGCCGCGGCCTGTACGGATTCCAGCCGCACGTGCCTGCCGTCGAGCGGGAAATTCGCGCAGTCGCCGATGGCGAAGACCCGCGGATCGCTGCTGCGCAGATGCCCGTCCACGGTGATGCCGTCGGCGACCGCAAGCCCGGCGTCCTGCGCAAGCTCGACATTCGGGCGCACCCCCACGGCGACCAGCACCAGATCGGCGGGGATGGTGCTGCCGTCGGCCAGCGCCACGCCCGTCGCACTTTCGTCACCAAGAATTGCAGCACCCAGCGCGCCCAGCCGCACCTCGACCCCGGCGCCGCGGTGGAAATCGAGGAAGCGCGCCGAGGTCGGCGGGGTCACCGCGCGCGACATCAGCCGGTCGGCGGCCTCGATCACCGTGACCTCGACGCCGGCCGCGGCGGCCACGGCCGCGAACTCCAGCCCGATGAAGCCGCCGCCGATCACCACCGCCCGCCGCGCGCCCGCCATGGCCGCGCGCAGCGCCGCCGCGTCCGCCAGCCCGCGCAGCAGATGCACCCCCGGCAGCTCGATCCCCGGCAGCGGCGGCAGGATGTTGCGCGCGCCGGTGGCCAGCACCAGCCGGTCGAAGGGCAGCGCCTCGCTCCCCGCCAGCTGCACCCGGCCGGCGGCAAGGTCGATCCGGGCGACCGGGGTCTCGGGGCGGTAGTCCACGCCCTCGGTATCGAAGAACCCCTGCGGCTTGAGCGCCAGCCGGCTGGCGTCGCCGTCGGCCATGTAGCCCTTGCTCAGCGGTGGGCGCTGATAGGGCAGGCCGGGCTCGTCCCCGATCAGGGTGATGCGTCCTTTAAACCCGTCCTGGCGCAGGCTGGCCGCGACCTGCAAGCCGCCCTGCCCCGCGCCGATGATGACCACATGTTCCGACATGACCCGCCCCTTGCCCGATTCCGGCCGAAACTGCGGCAAGCGGGCGGGCGGGCGCAACCCCCGGCGGCTCAGATCGGCCAGCCGCCGCGCCGCATCGCCGCCAGCATCCGCGCCCCCGCATCCGGCGCCCGCGCGTCGATGGCGCGGTGCTTGAGGAACCACCACAGATAGGGGGCGTGGTCCGGCCGGGCGGTGGCGGCGGCCGCGATCGCGGTCTGGGCGCCCAGTTCCGCCACGTTCAGGCAGGGGTGGTGAAAGTCGATCTGCGCGAACAGCACCACCGGCTTGTCCAGAATCAGCCCGTCAAAGGCCACCGCGCTGTTCTGCGCCACCACGAAGGCGCAGTCGCGCAGCAGCGCCATGGTGTCGCCGCCGATGGTCAGCTTGGGGTAATGGCGCTGCAGCTGCGCCAGGGCCCGGTGATCGGCCTCGTCGTAGAGTTCGGAGGGATGCAGCGTCGCCACCACCGGGCGGCCGCTGCGGCAGGCGGCCTCGACCATCTCGACGGGGCTGGCGGTCTGGAACGAGCGGGTGCGGCGGATCTGGCCTTGCAGCGGCACCAGCACGTGGTCGCCCCGCTGCGGCGGCGGCCCGGGCAGCACCCGCTGGCGCAGGCGCTGGACAAAGGCGGCAGCGCGGGCCGGGTCCACGGTCTCCGGGTCGAACGCGGTGCGGGCGACGGCAAAGCGCCAGCGCTCGGCCACCGGCTCGATCCACCAGAACGGATAGTGATAGGCGCGGCGCAGCGTCAGGCAGCGCGGGTGCAGCGGCCGCTTCATGTAGAGCAGCGCATAATCGCCGAGGGGCGGCTCGGGGTCGGGGGCGGCCGAGGCGGGCTCGAACGCCACCCGCCAGCCCTGCGCGCGCACCGTATCCGCCAGCACCGCCATCGCCGGAAAACTGCCGGCGCGGGCCGAGGCCAGCATCTGCCCATGCAGGTGGACGCGCAGGGTCGGGGCGGTTTCCATGCCCCAGCCATAATCCGCGCAGCCGCGTTGCGAAAGCGGCACCGCGCCCATATCTGATGCCGCGGCAACGGACGAGGACGAGATGAGCGACGAGCGTTTCCCCGGCTGGCACGGCACCACGATCCTGGCGGTGCGCCGCGGGGCCGAGGTGGTGATGGCCGGCGACGGGCAGGTCAGTGTCGGCCAGACCGTGATGAAGGGGACCGCCCGCAAGGTCCGCCGCCTGTCCCCCGGCGGGCGCGACGTGGTGGTGGGCTTTGCCGGATCGACCGCCGACGCCTTTACCCTGCTGGAACGGCTTGAAAAAAAACTGGAATCCGCGCCCGGGCAGTTGCAGCGTGCCTGTGTCGAGCTGGCCAAGGACTGGCGCACCGACAAATACCTGCGCAACCTGGAGGCGATGCTGATCGTCACCGACGGCGCCCAGCTTTATGTGGTCACCGGCGCCGGCGACGTGCTGGAACCCGAACATGACGTCGCCGCGATCGGCTCGGGCGGAAATTACGCGCTGGCGGCGGCGCGGGCGCTGAGCGACGGCGACATCGACGCCGAGGCGATCGCCCGCCGCGCCATGGCGATCGCCGCCGAGATCTGTGTCTATACCAACGGCAACCTGACCGTGGAACGGATCAGCGCCTCGTGATGGCGCCGCCGGACCGGGGCGCTGCCCCGGACCCCGGGATATTTTCATGATGAAGAACGAACGGAGCCTGCGGCCATGACCGACCTGACCCCCCGCCAGATCACCGCCGAGCTTGACCGCTTCATCATCGGGCAGGCTGACGCCAAGCGCGCCGTCGCGGTGGCGATGCGCAACCGCTGGCGGCGCCAGCAGCTGTCCGCCGACCTGCGCGACGAGGTGTATCCCAAGAACATCCTGATGATCGGCCCCACCGGCGTCGGCAAGACCGAGATCAGCCGGCGGCTGGCGAAACTGGCGCACGCCCCCTTTGTCAAGGTCGAGGCCACCAAGTTCACCGAGGTCGGCTATGTCGGCCGCGACGTGGAACAGATCATCCGCGACCTGGCCGACGCCGCCATGGTCGAGACCCGCCAGCGGATGCGCGAGGAGGTGACCGCGCGCGCCCGCGCCGCCGCCGAGGACCGGGTGATCGCCGCTTTGGCAGGCGAGGGCGCGCGCGAGCAGACGCGCGAGCTGTTCCGCGGCAAGCTCAAGCGCGGCGAGCTGGACGACACGGTGATCGAGCTGGAGCTGAACGACACCTCCTCCCCCCTGGGGATGGAGATTCCGGGCCAGCCCGGCATGGGCCAGATGATGGACCTGTCGGCGCTGATGAAGGCGTTCGGCGGCCGCCGGGTGCGGCGCAAGGTCACCGTCGCGCAATCCTACGAGCTGCTGATCGCGGAAGAGGCCGACAAGCTGCTGGACGACGAGCAGATCAAGGCCGCGGCGCTGGACTCGGTGCAGCAATCCGGCATCGTCTTCATCGACGAGATCGACAAGGTCTGCGCCCGCAGCGACGCCCGCGGCGGCGAGATCTCGCGCGAGGGCGTGCAGCGCGACCTGCTGCCGCTGATCGAGGGCACCACCGTGTCCACGAAATACGGGCCGGTGCGTACCGACCACATCCTGTTCATCGCCTCGGGCGCGTTCCACATCGCCAAACCCAGCGACCTGCTGCCGGAACTGCAGGGGCGGCTGCCGATCCGGGTCGAGCTGCGGGCGCTGACCGAGGCAGATTTCATCCGCATCCTGACCGAGACCGACAACGCCCTGACCCTGCAATATGCCGAGCTGATGCGAACCGAGGGCGTCGAGGTCAGCTTTACCGAAGACGGCATCGCCGCCCTGGCCCGCATTGCCGCCGAGGTGAACGGCAGCGTGGAAAACATCGGCGCGCGCCGGCTTTACACGGTGATCGAGCGGGTATTCGAGGACCTGTCCTTCACCGCCCCCGACCGCCGGGGCGAGCGGGTGCTGGTGGACGCCGCTTTCGTCGAATCGCAGCTGGGCGACCTGGCGCGCTCGGCCGACCTGTCGCGCTACGTGCTTTAGGGGGCTGGAAAGCGGCGCGGGATGGTGGGGTGGGGGAGCCGGGAAGGTTGCCGCGTACCGGCTTGAAACGCCGCATATTCAAGGGGCCTTGCCGGATTCAGGACGTTTCCTGCCCCCGACCGCTGTCCAGGTTTAGCGGCGCTCAGGCGACGGGGCGCCCCTGACCCGGATCAGCCGGGAAGCCGCGATTCCGCGCGATCCCGACCAACTGCCGGTAAAGCCCCGGCTCGATCCCGAGGCAGAGCTGGAGAAATCCGCGACACGCCGGCCTGAAACGCCGCATTTCAGAGGAATCTTTTCCGGATTCAGGGGGAGCTCCTGCCCCGCCCCCTGTCCAGGTTTAGGGGGCCGCTCAGGGTGCCAGCGCGTCGCCGTGCCGGACCCGGATCAGCCGGTCCACCGGAAAGCCGCGGTCCCGGGCGATCCCGACCAGTTGCCGGTAAAGCCCGGGCTCGATCCTCGGGCGGCGGGCGAGGATCCACAGATAGCCGCGGTCCGGCCCCGACACCAGCGCCCAGCGGTAATCCTCGTCCAGCGCAAAGACGTGGTAGCCACCGGGAAATCCGGGGAAGAACGTAACCGCGAGGCTGGCGACCGAGGGATCGCCCCGGAACCGCGCCGTGGCGCGGGCAGAGCGGCGCTGGCCCGCGCGCATCCCGCTGTTGACCACCTGCACGGTGCCGTCCTGCTGCAGCCGGTAATCGGCGGTGACGTCGGTCATGCCGCGCTCGAAACGGTGGTCCAGCCGGGCGATCTCGTACCAGCGGCCCATGTAGCGCTCGACCTCGAAGCCCTCGACCGGGGTGATGCCGCGGGGAACGCGGGTCATGACGGCGCGGGCGCAGGCGGACAGCGCGGCAACAGCGGCCAGACCGGCCGCAAGATGGCGGATACGCATGGTGATCTCCTTGACGCCGGCCCAACGTGCGCGGCGCCGAAACGATCCCTGCAGGTGCCTAGAACGGCGGCCTGGCGGTAAAGCTGTGCGTCACATTGCTGTCGGGGTGGCGCAGGCGCAGCGATTCAGCGTGCAGCATCAGCCGCGGGTGATCGGCGGCAGCGCCGGTCGCATACAGCGGATCGCCCAGGATCGGGTGGCCGAGGCTGGCCATATGCACCCGCAGCTGGTGGCTGCGCCCGGTCAGCGGGAACAGCCGCACACGGGTTTCATCGTCACCGGCGCGGATCACCCGCCAGTCGGTCTGCGCCGGGCGGCCTTGTTCGTGATCGACCTTTTGCCGCGGGCGGTTCGGCCAGTCCACGATCAGCGGCAGGTCCACCCGCCCGGTCGCGGGCTGCAGCCGCCCCCAGACCCGGGCGACATAGGCCTTCTTGACCTGCCGCCGCTCGAACTGCTGGCCCAGGTGCTTCTGCGCGTGGGGCGTCAGCGCGAACACCATCACCCCCGAGGTGTCCAGGTCCAGCCGATGCACCAGCAGCACGGTCGGGAACGCCACCCGCAGCCGCGCGATCAGGCAGTCGGCGCGGTCCTCTCCGCGCCCCGGCACCGACAGCAGGCCGGCGGGTTTCTCCACCACCAGGATCTGGTCATCGTGGTGGATCAGGCGCGGCTGTTCCGGGGTGGGCTGATAGACAAAGCTCATGCCAGCCGGATTACCGGGCCACCAGCCGCACCGCCAGCCCCGCGAACATCACCGCCGCGATGCGGTTGAGCAGCCCCAGCCGCCCGGCCAGCCGCAGCCCCAGCCAGCCCGCCGCCGCGCCATAGCCCATGGTGACCAGCGTGCCGGTGGCGGCAAAGATCGCGCCCAGCCCGGCCAGCTGCTGCCAGACCGGGCCATAGGCCGGGCTGGTGAACTGCGGCAGGAAGGCCAGCAGGAACAGCACCGGCTTGGGGTTGAGCAGGTTGGACAGGAACCCCCGCCGCACCACGTCGCCGCGGCGGAGGGGCTTGCGCCCCGGGTCGGGCGGCGGCGCATTCCAGGCCCGCCAGGCCAGCAGCAGCAGATACCCCGCCCCCGCCCAGCGGATCGCCGCCAGCGCCTCGGGATGGGCGGCGATCAGTGCGCCCAGTCCCAGCACGCTCAGCCCGACATGGACCAGTACCCCCAGCCCCACGCCCAAGCCCGCCAGCGCCCCGTCGCGCGGCCCGCCCTGGATCCCGGCAGCGGTGGCGAACATCACATCCTGCCCCGGCGCGGCATTCAGCACCAGCCCGCCGGTGACAAAGGCCGCCAGCTGCGGCGCGGGAATATTGGCCAGCGTGTCCCAGATCATGCGCGCATCCTTTGGCTGCGGTTGCCCGCGCAATCTGACCTGCCCGGCGCGCAAGGGAAAGTGCGCGCGCTGGACTGTCGGCGGTGCAGCGGCTAGGAAACGGCGCAACCCCGTTGCCATCCGAAGGCCCGCCATGACCGACCGCATCCCGCTGCGCCGCGCATTGATTTCCGTTTCGGACAAGGAAGGGCTGGTCGATTTCGCCCGCGCCCTGGCCGCCCGCGGGGTCGAGCTTCTGTCCACCGGCGGGACCGCCAAGGCCCTGCGCGAGGCCGGGTTGGCGGTGCGCGACGTGGCCGAGGTCACCGGTTTCCCCGAGATGATGGACGGCCGCGTCAAGACCCTGCACCCGGCGGTGCACGGCGGTCTGCTGGCGCTGCGCGACAACCCCGAGCACCGCGCCGCGATGGAGACGCACGGCATCGGCGCCATCGACCTGCTGGCGGTGAACCTCTATCCGTTCGAGGCAACGGTGGCCAAGGGCGCCGCCTATGACGACTGCATCGAGAATATCGACATCGGCGGCCCGGCGATGATCCGCGCCGCTGCCAAGAACCACGCCTATGTGACCACCATCGTCGACGTGCAGGACTACGCCGCGCTGCTGGCGGAACTGGACGCAAACGACGGCGCCACCTCGCTGCAATTCCGCCAGCGCATGGCGCAGGCGGCCTATGCCCGCACCGCCGCCTATGACGCCGCGGTCAGCAGCTGGATGGCCGGCGCCATCGGCGAGACCACGCCCCGCCGCCGCGCCTTTGCCGGCACACTGGCGCAACCGCTGCGCTATGGCGAGAACCCGCACCAGTCGGCGGCCTTCTATACCGACGGCTCGAACCGCCCCGGCGTCGCAACCGCCCGGCAGTGGCAGGGCAAGGAGCTGTCCTACAACAACATCAACGACACCGACGCCGCCTTCGAACTGGTGGCCGAGTTCGACCCGGCCGAGGGCCCGGCGGTCGCGATCATCAAGCACGCCAACCCCTGCGGCGTGGCCCGCGCCGAAACGCTCGAATCGGCCTATCGCCGCGCCTTCGACTGCGACCGGACCTCGGCCTTTGGCGGGATCATCGCGCTGAACCGGAACCTGGACGAAGCCACCGCCCGCGCCATCACCGAGATCTTCACCGAGGTGGTGATCGCCCCCGACGCGGACGACGCCGCCCGCGCCGTCTTTGCCGCCAAGAAGAACCTGCGCCTGCTGACCACCGGCGGCCTGCCCGATGCGCGCGCCGGCGGGCTGACCTTCCGGCAGGTGGCCGGCGGTTTTCTGGTGCAGAACCGCGACAACGGCCATGTGGCCCGCGCCGACCTGCGGGTGGTGACCCAGCGCCAGCCGACCGAGGCGGAACTGGCCGACCTGATGTTCGCCTGGACCGTCGCCAAGCATGTGAAATCCAACGCCATCGTCTATGCCCGCGACCTTGCCACCGTCGGCATCGGCGCCGGGCAGATGAGCCGGGTCGATTCCACCCGCATCGGCCGGCGCAAGTCCGAGGACATGGCCGAGGCGCTTGGCCTTTCGGCACCGCTGACCGAGGGCGCGGCAGTGGCCTCGGACGCATTCTTCCCCTTTGCCGACGGGATCGAGGCGCTGGCCGCCGCCGGTGCCCGTGCGGTGATCCAGCCCGGAGGCTCGATGCGCGATGACGAGGTGATCGCGGCGGCCGACCGGCTGGGCCTTGCCATGGTGTTTACCGGACAGCGCCACTTCCGCCACTGATGAGCCACAGCGACGACATCCCCAGCTCTGGGCCCACCCCCGGGTCCGACCCGGCGCCCGCCCCGGCAAAGGCCGCGGCCCCGGCCCCCGGTGCTGCTGCCCCCGCGCCGCGCAAGCCCGCGGCCCCGGCGGACGGCAAGCCCGCGGCGCCCAAGCGCCGCCGCAAGCCTGCCCCGCCGCCGCCGAAACCGGGGCTGGGCTGGGCGGCCTGGGTCGCGGTGGCGGTGCTGGCGCTGGACCAGCTGAGCAAATGGATCGTGGTGCAGCTGCTCAACCTCAAGCAGGTGCAGGCGATCGACGTCCTCGACCCGTGGCTGAACCTGCGCATGGCGTGGAACCAGGGGGTGAACTTCGGGCTGTTCAGCTCGGACGTCGAGGTGATGCGGCTGGTGCTGATCGCGGTGGCGCTGGTGATCTGCGTCTGGGTGGCGGTGTGGCTTGTGCGGGTGCGGCCGGGGCGGCTGGCGCAGATCGCCGCCGGACTGCTGATCGGCGGCGCGCTGGGGAACGTGATCGACCGCATGGTCTATGGGGCGGTCGCGGATTTCCTGAACATGTCGCTGCCCGACTGGCGCAACCCCTACAGCTTCAACATCGCCGATATCGCGATCTTCGCAGGGGCGATCGGGCTGGTGCTGCAGCCCGGGCCATCCTCCGGCGCGGCGGGTGGCAAGGGCAAGCCGGCCGGCAAGGCCGGAAAGCCCCGCACCGCCGCGGCGAAACCCAAGAACGACAAGACCCGTGACGGCGCCCGCAAGACGCGCTAGAAGCGGGGCAACGCTCTGACTGGTGGTGCGATGCGGGCTGTTCTGTTGACTCTTTCCATGCTGACACTGGCCGCCTGTGGCGGCGACGGCCGGCTGATGCATCTGGGCAAATCCGGCGACGGCCCCGAGGAATTCGCCATCGTCCCGACAAGATCGCTGGAAATGCCCCCCGATCTGGCCGAGCTGCCGACGCCGACCCCCGGCGGCAGCAACATCACCGACCCCAACCCCAAGGGCGACGCCATCGCCGCGCTTGGCGGCAACCCGGGCCATCTGGCCGCGCAGGGAATCGGCGCCGCCGACGCGGCGCTGATCGCCCATGCCGGGCGCGCCGGCATCCAGCCCGACATCCGCGAGGTCACCGCCGCCGAGGACGAGGCCTTCCGCGGCCGCAACCGCCGCCGCGTGATGGAAGCCATCGCCGGCGCCAACGCCTATTACCGCGTCTACGACCGGCAGTCGCTGGACAGCTGGGCCGAAAACGAACGCTGGCGCCGCAGCGGCGCCCAGACCCCCAGCGCCCCTCCGCCCGGCTCGACCCGCTGACGCGGCTTGCCGCCTGGGCTGCGTAGAAGGTGCCGTGGCAGCGTCCTCTATCGCAGATAAGTCCGACTGTGCTTCCGCCTTGGTAAGGAACTAAGACTATCACGGAATTACGTTTCGAGGCGGGAGTGCTTTCTTTGGAAAGCTGTGTGCGCATTGGTCAAGGGACCATCAAGAACGTCTATCAGCACCCGCATGACCCGCATAAGGTCATCAAGACAATCCGCCCCGAGCTTGTCGCAGATGACGGAGGCTTTGCCAGTCAAGGACCACGGCGGCGCGCCCTGTTTCAGGGTGCGTACCGCCAGTTCCGCCGTCACCTGCTGCAATATCTCCAGCTCTGCAAATCGACGCGCGGATCCGGGCAGTTCAGCTTTCCCATCGAAACCCCCTCGGGCTTGATCGGCACCACCGAAGGCCTTGGGCTGATCACGGAAAAGGTGATTGCGCCGGATGGGAAGTGCTGGACCCTGCATAATCTGGCAACGGGCCCCGGGCTCGAGGAGAAACATCTGCAGGCGCTTGTCAGGTTCTTCGACGATTGCGTTCGGCTGCATGTCGTGTTCGGCGAAGTGAATGCAGCCGGGCTGATGTATACGGAATCCCGCAACGATCGCCCCGAATTCGTCCTGGTGGACGGAATCGGCGAAAAGCTTCTGATTCCGGTACGAGCGATGTCATCCAGGATCAGCGCCCGCCATGTCCGCAAGGTTCAGGCGCGCATTGTCGAGGCGCTGGATATTCCGCTTCCATAGCGCGCCCGGCTCTCTGTCTTTGGTGTGAAAATATCCTCCGGGGGGTGCGGGGGGCGGAAAGCCCCCCGTTCCGGCGGCGACGCAGGATGGATGCGCCGCAACGGGGGCGCTGCCCCCGCACCCCCGGGATATTTTCGCACCAAAGACGCCCCGTCCGCTCACCACGGCTTGACCGCGGGCGGCTTGCGCCCGGGGCGTCCAGCGGCCAACCTCTCGCCACCCCGCGAAAGACCGGAGCCCTTCGATGCGCCGCACCCTTGCCGTTTTGCTTGCCACCGCCGCCAGTCCTGCGCTGGCCGAGATGCCGCCGGGCATCTCTCATTTCACCCTCAACAACGGCATGCAGGCGGTGGTGATCGAGGATCACCGCGCCCCGGTGGTGGTGCAGATGCTCTGGTACCGCATCGGCTCGGCCGACGAGCAGCCGGGCAAGTCGGGGCTGGCGCATTATCTGGAACATCTGATGTTCAAGGGCACCGACAGGCTGGCCGCGGGCGAGCTGTCGCGCACCGTCACCGCCAACGGCGGCATGGACAACGCCTTCACCAGCTATGACTACACCGCCTATTTCCAGCGCATCGCCTCGGACCGGCTCGACCTGGTGATGGGGATGGAGGCCGACCGCATGGAGAACCTGCGCATCGGCGAGGATGACTGGCAGGCGGAACGGCAGGTGGTGCTGGAAGAACGCGCCCAGCGCACCGACAGCGACCCGCGCGCGCTGTTCGGCGAGGAGCGCTCGGCCGTGCAGTTCTACAACCACCCCTACGGCCGCCCGGTGATCGGCTGGCGGCAAGAGATGGTGGACCTGACGCGCGAGGATGCGCTGGACTGGTATGACCGCCACTACGCCCCGAATGCGGCGGTGCTGGTGGTCGCGGGCGACGTGACCGCCGACCAGGTGCGGCAACTGGCGCAGACCCATTACGGCCCGATCCCGCCCAAGGAGGGTGCAGTCCGCGCCGCCCGCCCGCAGGAACCCGTCCAGCGCGCCGAGCGGCGGATGGAGATGAGCGACCCGCGCGTGCCGCAGCCGGTGCTGTCGCGCAGCGTCATCGTGCCCGAACGAAACCCCGGCGACCAGACCACCGCCGCGGCGCTGAGCGTGCTGGCCGAGCTGCTGGCGGGCTCTCCGCAGACCTCGTACCTGGGGCAGCGGCTGGTACTGACCGGCAAGGCGCTGTGGGTGGGCGCCAGCTATGACGGGCTGAGCGTGGATCCGACCACCTTCAGCGTCAGCATGGCCTATCCCCCCGGCAGCGACGATGCCGCGGCGGAATCCGCACTGATGCAGGCGCTGGAAGATTTCCGGCGCGACGGCCCGGACCCGGCGCAGCTGGAGCGGGTCAAGACGCAGCTGCGCGCCGCCCGCATCTATCAGCGCGATTCGGCGCATGGGCGCGCCTATGACTACGGGCAGGGGCTGGCGATCGGCTTGGGCATCGAGGACGTGAACGACTGGCCCGAGCTGCTGGCCGCGGTCACCGCCGACGACGTGCGCGCCGCCGCCGAGCTGGCCTTGGGCGAGCGCGCCGGGGTGACCAGCCTGCTGAAACCCGCCGCACCCTCTGAAACCGCAGCGGCCGCCGCCGCCGAAACCCCACCGGCCACCACCGCCGACCCGATCGACACCGCCGCCGAACCGGAGCAGCTGCAATGATCCGCCGCGCCCTTGCCGCCCTTTCGCTGTCGCTGTCCGTGCTGCTGCTGGCCGCGCTGCCCGCGCGCGCCATCGACATCCAGCAGGTCACCTCGCCCCAGGGCATCAAGGCGTGGCTGGTCGAGGACCACTCGATTCCCTTCGTCGCCATCGAGATCGCCTTCCGCGGCGGTGCCTCGGTTGATGCGCCGGGCAAGCGCGGCGCCGTCCACCTGATGACCGCGCTGCTGGAAGAGGGCGCGGGCGAGCGCGACGCCGTAGCCTATGCCGAGGCGATGGAGGCGCTGGCGGCCTCGGCCGCCTTCGACGTCTCGGACGATGCGGTGATGGTCGGCTTTCGCACCCTGACCGAAAACCGCGATGCCGCCGCCGATCTGCTGGCCGACGCGCTGGCCCGGCCCCGTTTCGATGCCGACGCGGTGGAACGGGTGCGCGCGCAGGCGCTGTCGGTGATCCGTTCGCAGGACAGCGACCCCGGCAGCATCGCCGCGATCGAGATGGCCAAGCGTATGTGGGGCGACCACCCCTATGGCTCGCCCCTGACCGGCACCGCCGAATCGGTTTCGGCGCTGACCCGCGACGATCTGGCCCAAGCCCATGCCAGCGTGATCGCGCGCGACCGGGTGATCGTGTCGGCCGCGGGCGACATCGATGCGGAATCGCTGGGGTTGCTGCTCGACCGCATCCTGGGCGGGCTGCCGGCGCAGGCCACCGCGCCCCTGCCGCCCCGCCCGCAGCTGCAGCTGACCGGCGCCACCACGGTGATCGACTGGGACAGCCCGCAGACGGTGGTGCGCTTTGCTCAAGCCGGGCTGCCGCTGGACGACCCGGATTACTTCGCGGCGGTGGTGCTGAACCATATCCTCGGCGGCGGCGGGTTTTCGTCGCGGCTGATGGACGAGATTCGGGAAAAGCGCGGGCTGACCTATGGCGTCGGCACCAGCCTGTCCAACCAGGTGCTGGGCGACAGCTGGGGCGGCGGCATGGCCACCGCCAACGACCGCACCGCCGAGGCGGTGGCGCTTGTACGCGAGATCTGGGGCACGATCCGCGACGGCGTGACCGAGCAGGAGCTGGCCGACGCCAAGACCTATCTGACCGGCGAATACCCGCTGCGCTTCGACGGCAACCGCCGCATTTCGGGGATCCTGACCGGGATGCAGCTGATGGACATGCCGCCGGATTACATCAACACCCGCAACGACCGGGTGCGCGCGGTCACCGCCGAGGACGTCCACCGCGTCGCGCAGCGGATGCTGGACCCCAAGGCGCTGGAGTTCGTGCTGGTCGGCCGCCCCTCTGGCATCGACAGCACCGCACAAGCAGCGCAGTGAAATGCAGAACGCCGCCCCGGCCGGGGGCGGCGTCCGTGAAACCCCGCTAGGGGTCGTACTCGTTACGACAACGGGTCCTATTGCACCTTGACCGCGCCGCTGCCGCCGATGGCGGCGCCGGCGACCGCGCCGACCGGGCCCGCGACCACCGCGCCGGTCGCCGCGCCGGTGGTGGCGCGGGTGGCGGCGTTGGGACCGCAGGCGGCCAGCGCCAGGGTTGCAACGACGATAATCATGCTTGCGATCTTCATGGCGGGATCCAGTCCTGCATTTGCTGTGGGCTCAACGCCCGTCCCCGCCGCCTGTTCCACATTTCCGCCGCGATGAACAGAATCATTTCCGCTGCCCCGGTGCCCCTGCTATATCTGGGGGCATGACCCGCCACGACCTCAACATCCGGCCCCGGATCCGGCAGCTGGACGAAGCCACCGCCAACCGCATCGCGGCCGGAGAGGTGGTCGAACGCCCCGCCTCGGCCGTCAAGGAGCTGGTGGAGAACGCGCTGGACGCCGGGGCCACGCGCATCGACATCGCCATCGCGGGCGGCGGCAAGCGGCTGATCCGGGTCAGCGACGACGGCTGCGGCATGGCGCCCGAGGACCTGCCGCTGGCGCTGGCCCGGCACGCGACCTCGAAGATCGACGGCTCGGACCTGCTCGACATCCGCAGCTTCGGTTTCCGGGGCGAGGCGCTGCCCAGCCTCGGCGCGGTGGCACGGCTGTCGATCACCAGCCGCGCGGCGGGCACGGATGCGGCGCGCATCACCGTCGAGGGCGGGCGGATCGGCCCGGTGCGCCCGGCCGCCGGCAACCGCGGCACCGTGGTCGAGCTGCGCGACCTGTTCTTTGCCACCCCCGCCCGGCTGCGGTTCCTGCGCGGCGACCGCGCCGAAACCCAGGCCATCGCCGAGGTGGTGCGCCGGCTGTCCATGGCCGAACCCGCCGTCGCCTTTACCCTGACCGACGAGGACGACGCCCGCATCCTGTTTCGCGCCGATGCCGAACAGGGCGAGCTGTTCGACGCGCTCTCGGCCCGCATCGCCCGGGTGATGGGGCGCGAGTTCATCGAAAACGCCATCCCCATCGACGCAAGCCGCGACGGGCTGCGCCTGACCGGGCTGGCGGCGCTGCCCACCTATTCGCGCGGCGCGGCGGTGGCGCAGCATCTTTACGTCAACGGGCGCCCGGTGCGCGACAAGCTGCTGACCGGGGCGCTGCGGGCGGGGTATTTCGACGTGCTGCCGCAGGGGCGGCACCCGGCAGCGGTGCTGTTCGTCGATTGCGACCCGCAGGGGGTCGACGTGAACGTGCACCCCGCCAAGGCCGAGGTGCGGTTCCGCGAACCCGACGCGGCGCGCGGGCTGGTGGTGGCCAGCCTGCGCCATGCGCTGGCCGCGGCCGGGCACCGATCCTCGTCCACCGGCGGCGCGGCAACGCTGGCGGCGTTCCGGCCGGAACCGCACCCCTCGCCCGCCGCCAGCCTGGCCGCCTGGCAGGCACAGGCGCCGCTGGCCCCCTTGCCCGACGCGGCGCCGGGGCTTGCCGAGGCGCCCCCGGCCTGGCCCGAGGCCGCGCCGGTGTTCCCCGCCGCCGCGCGGGTAGAGCCCGCCGCCGCGCCGACCGACGCGCCGCTGGGTGCTGCCCGCGCGCAGCTGCATGAAAACTGGATCATCGCCCAGACCGCCGACGGCATCGTGATCGTCGACCAGCACGCCGCGCATGAGCGGCTGGTCTATGAGCGGCTGAAGGCCCAGGCCGCCGCCGCCCCCCGCATCCCCAGCCAGGCGCTGCTGATCCCCGAGATCGTCGAGCTTGGCGAGGGGGCCGAGCGGCTGCTGGCCATGGCGGCAGAGCTCGACCGGCTGGGGCTGGTGGTCGAGGCGTTCGGCCCCGGCTGCCTGGTGGTGCGGGAAATCCCCGCCGCGCTGGGGCGGCTTGATGTCGCAGCGCTGCTGCGCGACATCGCCGACGACCTGGCCGACGCCGGCGCCTCGGACCGCCTGCAGGGGCGGCTGGATGCGGTGCTGTCCTCGATGGCCTGCCACGGCTCGGTCCGGTCCGGGCGCAGCCTGAATGCCCAGGAAATGAACGCGCTTCTGCGCGAGATGGAGCGGACGCCGCGCTCGGGCCAGTGCAACCACGGCCGGCCGACCTGGGTGGAACTGAAGCTCTCGGATATCGAGCGGCTGTTCGGCCGCAAGGATTGACCGGCGCGCGACCCCGGGCAACAATGCGCCGAAAGAGAGGACAGCCATGTTCGAACTGAGCGCCGACAAGATCGCCTTCGTCATCCTCCGCGCGCGCGAGTATGATTTCGGCACCGACGGCAGCGGCAGCCGCAGCGCCTATGAGCTGCGTGATTTCATCGCCGGCCTGACCGAGGACGAACAGGCCGAACTGACAGCGGTGATGTGGATCGGACGCGGCACTTTCGACGCCTCGGACCTGGCCGAAGCGATCGACACCGCCCGCAACGAAAAGACCACCCCCACCGAGGACTACCTGCTGGGAGAGCCGCAGCTGGCCGACCATCTGGAATCGGGGATGGAAGCGCTTGGCCTGACCCCCGGGGCCGAGGGGGACGAACTGCTGCGGATGTGATCACGCCCGCAGCACCGGTCATTCGCGGCTGACCCGCAGCAGGGCCGTTATCCTCGTCGGTCAGCAAGCATCACGGCGACGGCGACGGCGACGGCAATGTAATGTCGCGGACCGCGCCCACGCCGTCCAGATAGCGCGCCTCGCCGGCTATGCAGATGTGATCACACGGACGCCCCAATAAGCAAAAATACTATCCCACCGAGTATTTTACCTGCTGAATGCGTCGAAGTCGGCCGACCATCTGGAATTGGGGATGAAGGCGTTTGGCCTGCCCCCCCGCGCCGAGGGCGACGAGCTACTGCGGATGTGATCACACCCGCAGCAGAGACGGTCATTCCCGGCTGACCCGCAGCAGGGCCCCGTTATCCTCGTCGGTGAGCAGCATCACCGCGCCGTCGGCGGCAACGGCAATGTCGCGGACCCGGCCCACGCCGTCCAGATAGCGCGCCTCTCCCGCCACAAGATCGCCGTCGAGCCGCAGCCGGGTAAAGGCCTTGTCGGTCTGCAGATTGCCGATCAGGATATCGCCTTCCCATTCGGGGAACATCTCGCCGGCGTAGAACACCATCCCCGAGGGCGCGATCACCGGGTCCCAGTAGTAGACCGGCTGCTCCATGCCCTCCTTTGCGGTGATGCCTTCGTTGATCGGGGCGCCGGAATAATCCAGCCCGTATGTGATCACAGGCCAGCCGTAATTGCGCCCGACCTCGGGGCGGTTCAGCTCGTCCCCGCCCTTGGGACCGTGCTCGACCGTCCACAGCCGCCCCTGCCCGTCGCGCGCCGCGGCCTGCACGTTGCGGAAGCCCTTGGCCCAGACCTCGGGCAGGCCCAGCCCCGGGTTGCCCTCGGCCGGGGCGCCGGTCATCGCGTCGATGCGCAGCAGCTTGCCCAGATGGTTGTCGTCCTGCTGCGCGGTGTCGCGGATCGGCACGTCCGAGCGCTCGCCCAGCGTGACGAACAGATTGCCCTCGCCGTCATGCACCAGCCGGCTGCCGAAATGCAGCTTTCCGTCATAGACCGGCACCTGCGCAAAGATCTGCTCGACCCCCTCCAGCGCGGAATTGTCGGCGGACAGCGTGGCGGTGGCGACGGCGGTGTGGTTGCCGCCCTCGGCCGGGGCGGCATAACTGAACCACAGCCGGCGGGATTGCTCGAAATCCTCGGCCAGCAGCACGTCCAGCAGCCCGCCCTGTCCGGTGACGTCGATCTCGGGCAGGCCCGAGATCGGGTCGGACAGCGTGCCGTCGGGCGCGATCACCCGCATCTTTCCCGGGCGTTCGGTCACCAGCCAGCCGCCGTCGGGCAGCTGCTCCATCCCCCAGGGATGGTCGAGCCCGTCCGTGATCACATCGGTTTTCAGCGCGATCTCGTCGGTCAGGACCGGGGCGCGGGTCTGGCCCTCGAAGGCCGGACGCTGATCGGGCGCGTTCGGCGGCGTGGCGTTGAAATCCTGGGCCGAGGCCGCCAGCGCCGGCAGGATGCTGGCCACAGCGGCCGCGGCGGAACGCAGCAGGCTCATGACAATCTTCCCCTGAAACTCTTTCGTCCGAGCAGGGGAAACCGCGCGCGCCCGGAATTGTTCCGGGCGGCGCCAGTCCGGAGTCAGCCTTGCAGGTGGTCCAGCTTTTCCATGTGGTCGGCGATGCCGCCGACTTCGGCCAGCCACGCCGACACCAGTGCCGCGTCGTCGGGGGCGGCGTGGACGCCGGGGGCAAACCCGCCCGCCAGCACGGTTTCCACCGCCAGCGCCACCGGGATCGAGACCAGCTGCGCCATGGCGCTGCCATCGGCGTTGCCGCGCGCATCCAGCGCCCATTCCCGGTCGAACACCGCCTGCCCGTCGCGGCGCGCGGTCAGGCGCACGAACAGCACCACCCGGTCGGGCTCGCCCTCGGCATAGGCGTTTTCGGCCCAGAACTGCTCGGACATCTCGCGCAGCCGCGCCTCGCCCGCGGGGCCGTCCAGGGTCTCGATCTCGGCAAAGACCCCGGCCCAGGCGTCGGCCCAGCCCTGCAGGCGGATGGTGCCGCGCACGAAATCGCGGATCTTCCAGTCGGGGGCAAAACCGTATTGCCCGATGAACTCGACCGAATCGCGGTTGGGATAGACCTCGAACCGCTCGGGCCGGGGCAGCGGCGCGTCGTATGGCTCGATCGCGTGCCAGGGGCGCTGGACGATGCGTTCCGCCCCGTCCCGCAGCGAGCGCGAGGGCGAGCGCAGCGCCCGCAGCACCCCCAGCGGCGACCAGGAAAACTTGTAGCGGAACGGGTTCGGACGCGCCGGAATCCCGCCGCAATAGCTGGTAAAGCTGACCTCATCCCCCGGCCGCGCGATCTGGCGGTAATCGGCCACCAACTCGTGCGCCATCAGGTGGTCGATGCCGGGGTCCAGCCCGACCTCGTTCACCAGCGCGACGCCGGCGTCCATCGCCGCCTGTTCCAGCCCGGCCATTTCGGGCGAGATATAGGACGAGCTGACGAAATGCGCCCGCCGCTCGATGCACATGCGGGCCAGCGCCGGGTGGCGGTCGGCGGGCAGCATGGAAACCACCACGTCGCCGGGCCGGACCTCGGCCGCCAGCCGCTCGGGCGAGAACTCGCGGATGTCGTCGGTCAGCTCGCCCACTGCGGATTCCGCCTTTTCGACGGTGCGGTTCCAGACCGTGACCGGGGTCTTGCCGCCCAGCAGCCGCCGCAGCCCGGGAATCGAGGACAGTCCGGTTCCGACCCAATGGATGGTCATGGCTGAAGCCCTTTCAGATGCGTGTCAAAGATCGCCGCCGCCCGCCCCCAGGGACCGGCGTCGATGGTGTCGAGCTCGCGCAGCACCGGCAACAGCTGCGCGGCATAATCGAGGCTGGATTCGCGCGGCAGCATCGAGGGCAGGTTGTCGATGGCCATCACGTCCAGCGGTGGATTTTCCGCCACCCGCAGCGCCGGCGCCGCCCAGCTGGTGGTGCGGTCATAGACCCGCACCGGGTTGAATTCACTGGTCGGGTCACAGGCGATATCGCCGATCACCCGCAGCGCGCGGCCCGGGTTGACCGCGGTTTCCGGCACGAAAACCGGGCAGCCGGGCTGCGCCAGGATGCAGTTCAGGAAGATCTCGTGCAGCAGGATTTCCGGGAAAGGCCCGCCATGCGCGGTCTCCTCCATGTCCCATTTCGTGACCCGCACGCCCATTTCCGCGCAAAGATCGGCGGCGCCAGAGCCGACGCGGCCGCGGGCGCCGATGACGATGGCGCGGGGGCGGGGCTGGCCGGTGGCGTCCAATTCGGCCCGCAGCTCGGCCGCCAGCGCGTCCTTGTCGGGGTAGGTGCCGACCGGGCCGCAGATGCCGCCCCGCTGCTGCGCCGCCCAGGATTTCAGCGATACCGCCGCGCCGGCATAGCCCGCCCAGTAGCCAAAGGCCGCCAGCCGCCGCCCGTGGTCGTCCAGCAGGTATTCCAGGTCGTAAAGCCGCCCGCCGCCCGCGCGAAACCGCCGCAGCAGCGTCTGCCCGGCGGGCTGGCCCTTGAAGGCGTGGCCGAACATGATGTGGCGATGCGGCAAGGCCGAACTGTCATCGGGCAGTTCCTTGAGGCCAAAGATGATCGCATCGGGCGGCGCCTCGGGCCAGGACCCCTCGGGCACGATCGAGGCGCCGGCGGCGCGATACTCCGCCGTGGGGATCACCCGGCGCGGACTATCCTCGACCGAGACGCGGAAGCCGCGGCGGATCAGGTCGCGCGCGCCGTCGGGGGTGATGCCGACCCTGTCCTCATTGGGGCGGCTCTCCGCCCGGACCCACAGATGCACCATGCGATTCCCCCTCATCTGCGTCACGCTAGCAGCCCCCGGTAAAGCACGGGTTAACGCCGGCCGACAGTTACGGAAAGCCGATGCGGTCGTCCAGCCGCGGCCGCCTTGCGCCCAGGAACGGCCCCTCGCCGGCCGCCTCGATCCGGGCGATGGCGTCAGGGATCGGCTCTGTGATCACAGCCATGGCAAAGGCGGTGGCATGGATCATCGTGGTCGCATCCAGCGCCAGCGCCACATGGCCCGGCCAGAACAGCAGGTCGCCGCGCCGGATCGTGTCGGTTTCGGGAAAGGCGGCGCGCTGCAGGTCGCTGTCGCCGGGGCAAGCGATGCCCGCGCCATGCAGCGCCGCCTGCGCAAGGCCGGAACAGTCGATGCCCCAGCGGCTGTTACCACCCCACAGATAGGGGGTGCCCAGCAACGAAACCGCAATTCCTGCCGCATCACCGGGCTGGTCCGAGAGATGTTGCAATGGTAAGAACCCGCCCTCGGCCAGCCTGGCAAAGCGCCCCTCGACCCCGGTCACCACCAGCCGCGAGCCCAGCGACAGCGACAGGGTTTCCCGCTGCTTGAAGTCGGGGGCGGGATAGACATGCGTCGCCGGTGCGCTGACCCGGTGTGTGATCACATCACCTGCATCCCCCAGCGCCGCCAGAGGCACCCAGCCGCAATACCCATCCGCAGCGGCCTGCACGAACCCCCAGCCGTCGCGCGCCTCGATCAGCAGCACATCGGCGCCGAACAGCAGCTGCCGGTCACGGGGACCGTCGAGGGCACGGCACAGGTCCACCAACGGCATCGCCACCCGCCGCCGCTCTCCGTCCGTGAACACATCCCGCGCGACCTCGGCACCGCGCAGCGCCACGCGATCGGTGGCGGGAGTCAGGCGGCGATCCATCACACCAACTCGGGCAGCGCGTGCAGGATCGCGCGCATCCCCTGCCCCACCCCGCCTTTGGGGCGGCCCGGCGCGGCGGTGGGCTGCCAGCCGTAGATGTCGAAATGCACATAGCGGCCAGCGCCCTCGGCAAAGCGGCGCAGGAACAGCGCGGCGGTGATGGCGCCCGCAAAGCCGCCCGAGGGCGCGTTGTCCAGATCGGCGATGGCAGGCTCGATCATCGCCTCGTAAGGCTCCCAGAACGGCAGGCGCCAGATCGGATCGGCGTGATCACGGCCGGCGCGGTAAAGCGCCTCGGCCGCCGCATCGTCGTCGCAGAAGAACGGCGGCAGGTCGGGGCCCAGCGCCACCCGCGCCGCCCCGGTCAGGGTCGCCATGGAAATCATCAGCGCAGGGCCATCCTCGGCCGCATAGGCCAGCGCATCGGCGAGGATCAGGCGGCCCTCGGCGTCGGTGTTGTTGACCTCGACGGTCAGGCCCTTGCGGCTGGTCAGCACGTCGCCGGGGCGGAAACTGTCGCCGGCGACGGCGTTTTCCACCGCCGGAACCAGCACCCGCAGCCCGCCGGCACGGCCCAGCCGCGCCAGCGTCTCGGCCAGCCCCAGCACGTTGGCGGCGCCGCCCATGTCCTTTTTCATCAACAGCATCGAGGATGAGGGCTTGATGTCCAGCCCGCCGGTGTCGAAGCAGACCCCCTTGCCGACCAGCGCCACCGCAGGGCCGTCGCCCGGAAAGCGCAGCTCGATCAGCCGTGGCTCGCGCCCGGGCGCAGCGGCGCGGCCGACGGCGTGGATCATCGGAAAGCCCTCGGCCAGCGCCGCGCCTGTGATCACATTCACCTCGGCCCCGTGGCGCGCGGCGAGATCGCGCGCCACAGCCTCCAGCTCGGCCGGTCCCAGGTCCGAGGCCGGAGTGTTGATGAGGTCGCGGGCCAGATACTCGCCCGCCGCCATCGCCAGCAGCTGCCCCGCATCGACGCCTTCGGGGCAGACCAGCCGCGCCTTGGGTGGCTCGGCCGGTTTGTATCGGTTGAAACGATATTGCGCGAACAGCCAGCCCAGCGCGGCATGGGTCAGGTCATAGCCCGCGGGCGCGCCTTCCAGCCGCCAGGCGCCTTCGGGCAGCGCCTCGGCGGCGCGGGCCATGGTGAACCGCTCGCGCGCCGGGCGGTCAGCAGGGGTGGCGGGGCGACCGATGCCGAACAGCGCGCCCGCGACACCCCCCGGCCCCGGCAACAGGCACAGCTGCCCCGGCTTGCCCGCAAACCCCGCGGCCAGCGGAAACGCCGGGTCGATCCCCTCGGGCCAGACCGGCCCCGTATCGCCTTGCGCCGCCAGCCACAGCGGGCGGCTGTCCATCCCTTCGGGCGCGAATTGAGGTTCGGTCATGGCGGCTCCCTGGGCTCTTTCGGCCCTGTTTTGTGGGTATTTAGGCCAGAAAGAAACCCCTGCGGCTTCTTTCTGGTCCAAATACCCATTGCGACCGCGCCACCTTCACTTCGTGCGCAATTTCGGCTATGTCCCGCCGTCTTGATTTGAAAGGGATGCCGATGGGCTACAGGGTTGTCGTTGCGGGCGCCACGGGCAACGTGGGCCGCGAAATGCTGAACATTCTGGCCGAGCGCCAGTTTCCAGCCGATGAGGTGGTGGCTCTGGCGTCGCGCCGGAGCCTTGGCACCGAGGTCAGCTATGGCGACAAGACCCTGAAAACCAAGGATATCGACGGGTTCGACTTTACCGGCTATGACATCGCGCTGTTCGCCATCGGCTCGGACGCCACGAAAAAATACGCCCCGATCGCGGCCAGCCAGGGCTGCGTGGTGATCGATAACAGCTCGCTTTACCGCTACGACCCCGAGGTGCCGCTGATCGTCCCCGAGGTGAACCCCGATGCGATCGAGGGCTATCGCCGTAAGATGATCATCGCCAACCCCAACTGCTCGACCGCGCAGATGGTGGTGGCGCTGAAGCCGCTGCACGACCGGGCGCGGATCAGGCGGGTGGTGGTCAGCACCTATCAGTCGGTTTCCGGCGCCGGCAAGGACGGCATGGACGAATTGTGGAACCAGACCAAGGGGATGTATGTCCCCGGCCAAGAGGTCGAGCCATCCAAGTTCCAGCGCCAGATCGCCTTCAACGCCATTCCCCAGATCGACGTCTTCATGGAAGACGGCCAGACCAAGGAGGAATGGAAAATGGTGGTCGAGACGAAGAAGATCATCGACCCCTCGATCAAGGTGACGGCGACCTGCGTGCGGGTGCCGGTGTTCGTCGGCCATTCCGAATCGATCAACGTCGAGTTCGAGGATTTCCTGGACGAGGACGAGGCCCGCGACATCCTGCGCGAATCCCCCGGGGTGCTGGTCGTCGACAAGCGCGAGCCGGGCGGCTACGTCACCCCGGTCGAGGCCGCGGGCGAGGACGCGACCTATGTCAGCCGCATCCGCCAGGACCCGACGGTGGAAAACGGGCTGAACCTGTGGTGCGTCAGCGACAACCTGCGCAAGGGCGCGGCGCTGAACGCGGTGCAGGTGGCGGAACTGCTGGGCAACCGCTGCCTGAAAAAGGGCTGATCCGGCCGGAATGACCTGCCAGCCGCCGCGACCCCTCGCGGCGGCTTTTTTCATGGGCGCTCTCAGGCGGCGGGGGTCTCGCCGCTACGGCGGGTGGCGGCCAGCGGCCGGCCTCCGGTCAGGCGGCGCACCGCGACGTAGAACCCCGGCACCATGAAGATGCCCAGGAAGGTGGCCGAGATCATCCCGCCCATCACCCCGATGCCGATGGCGTTCTGCGCCGCCGCCCCGGCGCCGGTGGCGATGGCCAGCGGCGTCACCCCCAGGATGAAGGCCAGCGAGGTCATCAGGATCGGGCGCAGCCGCAGGCGCGCGGCCTCGATCGCGGCCTCGGTGGTGGAGCGGCCACCGACCTCGAGGTCGCGGGCGAACTCGACGATCAGGATGGCGTTCTTGGCGGCCAGGCCGATGGTGGTCAGGATGCCGACCTTGAAATACACGTCGTTCGCCTGCCCGAACAGCAGCGCCGCCACCACCGCGCCCAGCACCCCCACCGGCACCGCCAGCATCACCGAGAACGGTACCGTCCAGCTTTCGTAAAGCGCGGCGAGGCACAGGAACACCACCAGCGCCGACAGCGCGTAAAGATAGGGCGCCTGGTTGCCGGCCTGTTTTTCCTGATAGCTGATGCCGGTCCAGGCGACGCCGTAGCCGCCTGGCATCTGGGCGACCAGCTCCTCCATCGCCTCCATCGCCTGGCCCGAGGTGGTGCCGGGCGCCTCGCTGCCGGTGATCGAGATCGCGTCCGTGCCCTCGAACCGCGACAGCCGGGGCGCGATCGGTTCCCAGCGGGTGGACATGAAGGCGCTGAACGGGACCATCTCGCCCTGATTGTTGCGGGCGTACCAGGATTTGAGGTCGTCGGGCTGCATCCGGAACGGCGCCGCCGCCTGCACGATCACCGGGCGCAGCGTCGCGCCCATGGCGAAGTCGTTGACCTCGCGCCCGGCAAAGATGGTGGACAGCATCCCGTTCACATCGGCCAGCGACAGGCCAAGCGCCTCGGCCCGCTGCGCGTCGATATCCAGCCGCAGCGCCGCGTCGTCCTGATCGCCCGAGCTGCGGATGTTGGTCAGCCGTGAGTCGGCCTGGGCGGTTTCCTCAAGCTGCGTGGCGGCGGCGCGCAGCGCGTCGATGCCCTGCGCCGACTGGTCGATCAGATACATCTGAAAGCCGGCGGTGTTGCCCAGCCCCTGGATCGGTGGCGGCTGCACGATGTTGATGCGCCCGGCGCGGTGGTTGCCGAAACGCTCGGTCGCGCGCTGGACGATGGCGGCGGCGGACTGGCCGGGGTCGGGGCGCTCGGCGAAATCCTTGAGCCGCACGAACAGCGTCGCCCGCCCCTGCCCGGTCCCCGAGAACCCGAAGCCCAGCGCCCCGAAGGTCGAGGCGACGGCCGGTTCCTCGTTCAGCAGGTAATCCTCGATCTCCTGCACCACGGCCAGGGTCTGCTGGGTGGTCGAGCCCTCGGACAGGTTGATCTGCGCCATCAGCACGCCCTGATCCTCGGTCGGCAGGAAGGTCGAGTTCATCCGGGTGAACAGCTGCCAGACCCCGGCGGTCATCAGCACCAAGAACAGGATGACCAGGAACGGCCGGTGCACGCTGCGCGCAACCACCGCGACATACCAGTCGGTGACGCGGTCGAAGCCGCGGTTGAACCAGCGGGCGGGGGCGAACCCCGCCTCGCCCGAATGCGGGCGCAGCAGCGAGGCGGTCTGCGAGGGCGTCAGGATCATCGCCGCCGCCAGCGACAGCATCATCGCGGTGATGATGGTGACCGAGAACTGCCGATAGACCACCCCGGTCGAACCGGCCATGAAGGCCATGGGCAGGAACACCGCCGACAGCACCACCGCGATGCCGATCAGCGCCCCGGTGATCTGGCGCATCCCGATCTCGGTCGCGCGCACCTGGTCCAGCCCCTGGTCGTGCATCAATCGCTCGACGTTCTCGACCACGACGATGGCGTCGTCGACCAGCAGGCCGATCGCCAGCACCATGGCGAACATGGTCAGCGTGTTGATCGAATAGCCCAGCGCGAACAGCATCGCAAAGGTGCCCAGCAGCACCACCGGCACCACCACCACCGGGATGATGGTCGCGCGCCATTTCTGCAGGAAGATCAGGATCACCGCGATGACCAGCGCCACCGCCTCGAACAGGGTGTGATAGACCTTTTCGATGGATTTCTCGACAAAGGGCGAGGTGTCGTAGGCGACGCGCAGGTCCACCCCCTCGGGCAGCGCCACCTGCAGCGAGGCCAGCACCTCGCGCACCGCGGCGGCGGTGTCCACGGCGTTGGCGCCGGTTTCCAGGTTCACCCCGAACCCCGAGGCATTAGCGCCGTTGAAGCGGCTGTTGGCGCCATAGGCTTCCTGCCCGATCTCGATGTCGGCCACGTCGTTCAGCCAGACCGAGGCGCCATCCTCGCCGGTGCGCAGCAGGATCCGCTCGAAATCCTCGACCGAGGTCAGCTGGCTTTGCGCGGTCATGTTGGCGGTGAACTGCTGGCCCGGGACCACCGGCTGGCTGCCCAGCGAGCCCACCGAGACGGTCGAGTTCTGTTCCGCCACCGCCCCGGTGATGTCGCCCGGCGTCAGCTGGTATTGCGCCAGCCGCAGCGGATCCAGCCAGATCCGCATCGCGTAGCCCGAGCCGAAGATGTCGATGCCGCCGACGCCCGGCACCCGCTTGACCGGGCCCTCGACCACCTCTTCCAGCAGGTTGCCCAGCTCGACGGTGGAATAGCGCCCGTCGGGCGACACCAGCGCCCCCACCATCAGGATCGAGGAGGTCGAGCGCGTCACCGACACGCCGCGGGTCTGCACCGGAGTGGGCAGGCGCGATTCCACGCTGCGGACCCGCGACTGCACGTCGTTCAGCGCGTCGGTCGGGTCCACGCTGTCGTCAAAGGTCAGCGTCAGCGACGAGCGCCCGTTGAACGACGAGGATTCGAAATAGAGCAGCCCTTCCAGCCCGGTCAGCGTATCCTCGATCTGGGTGGTGACCGAGTTCTGCACCGCCGCGGCGGTGGCGCCGGGATAGCTGGCGCTGATCCGCACGGTGGTGGGCGCGATGTCGGGATATTGCGACACCGGCAGGTTCAGCAGCCCCCACAGCCCGGCCAGCATCGTCACGATCGCCAGCACCCAGGCGAAGACCGGGCGATGGATGAAGAACTGCGCCATCAGTTCGCCGCGGCGGCGGGGGTGGCCGCGGCGGCGGCCGCGGTCTCGGCCGGCTCGACCTCGCGCACCACGCCCTCGGCGTCGATGGTCACGGGAATGGTGGTGATCGCCTGCCCGTGGTTGAGATTGGTCAGCCCGTCGAGGATCAGCAGGTCGCCCTCGGCCGCGCCCTCGGTCACGATCCAGTTGCCCTCATGGGTGCCGACCTCGGTCAGCACCACCTCCTCGGCCACGCCGTCGCGGGCGAAGAAGGCGGTCAGCTGCCCGGTGGCGGCGCGCCGGGTCGGGCCCTGCGGGACCAGCACCCCTTCCACCTGGCCGATGGTCATGCGCACGCGGATGAACTGCCCGGGCAGGATCAGCCGGTCGGGGTTGGGGAACTGCCAGCGAAAGGGCACAGTGCCGGTGGTGGGCGACACCTGCCGCCCCGGCGCCACGATCTGCCCCGGCTGCGGATGGACCTGCCCGGTCTCGAGGATCAGCTGCGCCTCGGGCCCCGTGGAACGGATCAGCGTGCCCTGGACGTGACGCTCGCGGTTGCGCAGCACGGTGGCGCGCGATTCCGTGACATCGACATAGATCGGGTCCAGCTGGGTAACGGTGGTCAGCGGATCGGCCTGGCTCGCGGTCACCAGATCCCCGACCGAGACCCGGGCGATATCGGCGATTCCGTCGATGGGGCTGCGGATGGCGGTGCGGTCCACCGCCAGCTGCGCCAGCTCGCGTTCCGCCTCGGCCCGCGACAGCGCGGCGCGGGCATTGGCCAGCGCTACCTGCGCCGATTCCAGTTCGGCCCGGCTGACCCCGGTGCCCGACAGCCGGTCATAGCGGGCGACGGTGGCGCTGGCGCCCTCGACCGCGGCCTCGGCGCTGGTCACGGCGGCTTCCGCCGCCGACAGCGTGGCGGACAGCTGGTCGGCATCCAGCCGGAACAGCACGGTGCCGGCCTTGACCTGGCGGCCGGGCTGATAGGCGATCTCGACGATCTCGCCGCCGACCTGCGGGCGGATGGCGGTTTCCTGATAGGCGACGGCGCGGCCGGGCAGGGTGACGGTGACCGGCACGGTGGCGCGGCCAAGCGGCATCACCCCGACCTCGCGCGGGGCCTGCGCGCCGGGTCCCGGGGCGGGACCGGGGACCTGCGCCGCGGCTGGCCCGGCGCCCAGCGCCAGCACGGTGGCCAGCATCGGAAAAGCGCCGCGGCGGATCGACATGAGGTGGCGAAAGCGCGTCCGGTCGGTCATGCGCGCAACATCGCAGGCGCGCCGGGCCCGGGCAAGCACACGAATGCGTCAACCCGGCGCGTCGAGCCAGCCGGCGAACCCCAGCCCCGCGTCCAGCACCGCCACCGCGCCGGCGGGGGTGCCGGGGGCGATGCGCAGCGGCGCCAGCCCCATCGCCGCGCGCGGGGCATCGGTCGCCATGGCGATGCAGTCCTTTAGCGCCACGCCGCCCAGAAGATGCAGCCGGGCCAGCGCCGTCATCATGTCCAGATGCGCCCCGGCCAGCGCACCCTGATCGTTGACCAGACGCCCGTTTTCCAGCCGGATCCGCTTGCCATACAGGGTGAACTGATCCGGCCCGCCCACGGTGGGCATCGCGTCCGAAACCAGGAAGCAGCGCCCCGGCCCCTGTTCCCGCTGCGGCCGCGCCGCGATCGCCAGCCGCAGCATCGGCCAGTCCACATGCAGCCCGTCGGCGATCATCCCCAGCCACGCGTCCGACAGGATCGCCGCCGCCGCCAGCCCCGGGGCGCGGTGGTGCAGGGGCGGCATGGCGTTGAACAGATGCGTGGCCATGGTGATGCCGCGGCCAAATGCCGCCCCGGCCTCATCGGCGCTGGCCGAGGAATGCCCGGCCGACAGCACCACCCCCAGCGCCCGCGCCCGCGCCAGCAGCGCGGGATCGGCGAGTTCCGGCGCCAGCGTCAGCAATACCGGCACCCCCGCCGCGCGCAGCCGTTCCAGCACCGCCAGCGTGCGCACGTCCAGCGGCCGGATATGGCTTGGGTCGTGGGTGCCGCGGCGCTCGGGGGCGATGTGGGGGCCCTCGATATGAATGCCCTCGATGCCCGGCTGGCCGCGCGCGGCGATCACCGCATCGGCGGCGGCGTCCAGCACCTCGGGGGCGTCGGTGATCACGGTGGGCAGGATCGCGTGGGTGCCAAGGCGGCGATGCGCGGCGCGGATGGCGGCGATGCCCGCGGCCGAGGGGTCCGCGTTGAACAGCACGCCCCCGCCGCCGTTCACCTGCAGGTCGGTCGGCCCCGGCATCGCCAGATGCACGCGCAGGTCCGGCGTCGCCCCCGCCAGCGGCGCCACCGATTCGATGCGCCCGCCGCGGATGCGCAGCCCCAGCCCGGGGCGCAGCGCACCCTCCACCCAGGTCAGCGCCGGGGCGATCAGCGCGTCCATGCCGCGCCCTCCTCGGCCTCGCGCAGCGCCAGCAGCGCCGCGCCGCGCACGCCGCTGGCATCCCCGAACCGCGCCAGCCGCAGCGCCGGCGGCGGCACCCCCGCCATCAGCCGCGGGGCCAGCGCGCGTTCCAGCCGCGCCACCACCCCCGGCATCCGCGACAACCCGCCGCCCAGCACCACCACCGGCGGGGCGAGGGTCATCTGCAGCACCTCCAGCGCCTCGGCGGCGAGATCGGCCCAGATGTCCAGCACCGCCTCGGCGCCGGGCGCGTCTGCCAGCGCCCTGGCGCCGCCGGGGATCCCCATTCCATCGGCCAGCCGCGCCAGCCCGGGCCCCGCGACATAGCTTTCAATGCAGCCCTGCCGCCCGCAGCCGCAGGGCCACAGCCCCAGCCCGTGCCGCGCCAAGGCCCGCGCCGGCATCCCGCAATGGCCAAGCTCGACCGCGATGCCGCCGTGGCGCGGCGCCGGCCGGCCGTCGAGACACAGCCCCGCCGCCAGCCCCGTGCCCAGCACCAGCCCGACCGAGGCCCCCGTGGCACTGCCCGCGCCGCCGTTCGCTTCCGAAAACGCCAGCGCCATGGCGTCGTTCATCACCGGCAGCGCCCGCCCGGCGATCTCGCGCAGGCGGCTTGCCATATGCTCGCCGCCAATCGGCAGGTTGGCGGCGTGGACGAGGCCGCTGTCCGGCTGAACCACCCCCGACATGGCGATGCCGATGGGCAGCCCGGTCCCGCCTTGCCCGCGCAGCCACGCCACCTGCGCCGCCAGCGCCGCAAAGAACGCCTCCGCGTCACTGCGCGGCGTTTCCACCCGCCGGCTGCCGCCCGGTTCCATCCCCGGCCCGAACAGCCGCGCCTCGATCTTGGTGCCGCCGATGTCGAGCCCGCCGCAGATCATGGTCCCTCGCTAGTATCTCGAGACATCCGCCGGCTCGACCGGCGGCACCCGCCGGATCGCCGCGTTCTCATAACGCTTCGCCTCGGTGAGGAAGGAGTAGATCGCGCCCTGCATGGCGTGAATGAAGCCCAGCCAGCCGCAGCGCCACATTCCATGGCCGAAATACCATTTCAGGAAGAACATGGGCGGGCTGACCAGCATTTTCAGGGGGCTGGGTGCGGCGCCGCGCAGCGCCTTCATTTCCGCCTTGAGCGACGAATACTTGTTCTTCTTTTCGATTTGCTCGCCCAGAGTCAGCGGGCTGAAATGCAGCAGCCCCCCGGGGGACGCCTTGCGGACGTCGCCGTCGATCCTGATGCCCTCGTGCACTAGGTCGGTGGGATCGAATCGCCCGCTCCCCCGCCGAAACAATCGGTTATGATAGCGTTCATGCGCGGCGGGCGGCACGAAACCGTAGCCGGGCAGATAGTCATATCGGGTCAGCCGCCAGCCATCGACCTCGGGTTGCTGCAGCAGCGCGGGCAGAGCGGCGGCCAGCTTGGGGCTGACCCTCTCGTCGCTGTCGATGCTGAGGCACCAGTCCTGCGTGCACTGGTCCAGCGCGAATTGTTTCTGCGCACCAAATCCGCGCCATTTCTCGTGCAGGATCTTCAGCGGCAGCCCTTCATCCTGGAGCCGCTGCAATATCTTCAGGGTAGCGTCGGTGGAACCGGAATCGACCACGACGATTTCGGCACAAAACGAGACGCTGCGGATGCAATTCTCGATGACGCGCTCTTCGTTCTGACAGACCACGAATGCAGAAACCGGCAGGATCATTCATCCGTCCCTTCGTTCCACCAGCCGGTGCGGGCGCGGTGATGCAGCGCGCGCAGTCGGGCGAAAGCCGTGTCATTCACCTGCATCCGGTCGTAAACTGTCTTGAATATCATCCCGGCGGGGCCATAGGCGAAAAACGGCTCCAACCGCCAATACATGTTGCGTAGCGTATCATCGGTGCCGACCGTAAACACCGACATTCCCTCGAACAGCGGGACCAGTTCGGTCTGCAGCGTCTCGATCCGGCCCGGCAATGGCGCCAGCGCCTCGGCTCCGCGGATATAACGGTCGGATTCGCCGACCTTGACGGTATTGCCCAGAAGCGAGGCCATCATTCCGATTGCGCAGGCCTGCGGGTCCGGGGCGTGCTCGGCAAAAGTGTCTGCGGCCGAGATCAGCCAGCGCAGGTTCAGATTCCGGCACAGGAACCCTGCCTCTTGCGTCCAGAGCGTGATGAACCGCTCCACATTCTCGGCCGAACGGACTTCGCGCCGGATAAGGACGATCAGCGCCGCGTGGTGGAAAAGTAGTTCTGACTGACCGGAAAACTCGCAGCGCAGGTTCGCCAGATGCCGGTCGAGCGATTTTTCCGACCCCCGCGTCTGCACCGCCTCGCCCGCGTCGATGACCCGCTCGCGCATCGCCGCCAGATCAGGGTCCGCGACCACATGCCGCCGCGCGCCCCAGCGCTTGCGGTGCTGGTTGAGCGACAGCAGACGCTCCAACCGGGTTTTCCTGCGCCGGACCATGTGCCTATGACCGCCGCGCAACGACCGCGTGGAGTTGCGGATCGAAACTGAAATCACACTCTGCCAGCGCCGCCCGATAGCCGGGGCTCAGATCGTCGCTGCCAATTTCGTCCTTGGGGCGTGCCGAAGCGTTCATATAAGCCTTGAGCCGGCGTGATGCCTGTTTCTGGTCGATGAAGGGCCTGATCTTGCGTCCGAACGGATAGTAGAGGATCTGGTCCCGCAAGTCCCGGATCTTGGGGCGGGGAATGCGAGACACGCCACCATTCAACCACTGGGTTGCCAACGCCGTATCGCGGGCGGTCCGAAACCAGGCCAGACTGAAAAGAACCTGATCCCAGATATTTGGATGCTCGTCGCAAAGCCGCACCCATTCCTCCAGCACCTTGCCTGCCGCTTCGGTGGCATTGAGGTAAATGAGATAGGAAATATCTTCCCATCCGGCACGGCGGACGAACGCGATATCGAAAGGGTTGCCCATCAGGAAGGTGGGCGGGCGCAGGATCGCCGCATCGGCGTCAATCCAGCAGATCGGACGGCCGCTTTCGCGCCAGGCCGCTTCGATCACGCGCGCCTTCAGGCCGGTATTGGCGACCCAGGAACCTTTCGAGGCCACAGGCGCGATCCGGTGCGGCAGCCCATGGCGGTCGAGCGAAGCTCGCAGATCGGCCGCGAGCGCCTCGTAGGGTGTATCGGTGGTGTAATAGGAAACGAAAAGCGGCGGCTCGCCTTGCGGGCTTTCGTAAAGCGCGATCTCTTGCTTGAGATCGGCCGTGCAGGTCAGATCGACGCCCTCTGGGCGGCGCAGGTGCGCAACGATCCTTTCGCGCGGACCGGTCAGCGCCTCCGGTAGCGGCCGCAACGATAGGCCGGCACGCGCTATATAGTCTGATGGAGTCATTCTAGGATTCCACTCGGCGCGCTAGCCTGCGCCGGAGAAGGCCGCGGTAATAATTTACTTTAAAAAAGCGGGCAGGGTTCTTTTTTCCACGTTGCAGCAGCATTTCTGCGGCAGCCCGCTCCCCTTCCAAATGCGATGGCCCCTGCCCGGGAGGGGCATGATGTACAATGCGGGGGGCGACCAACCAAGCCCGCGAATGATACAGGTCCACGGGCCAGTCAGAAACGCAGCTGACAGGAGTTGTCGCACGTAGAAGTTCGCGGGCCATAATCAGGGATAATGTGTAACCGGTGCAACCTGAGGCTCGCCTTGTCGGACGATGCATCACCCACCGCCCAACATTTTGTCGCTGCCAAGGCAGTGCGCGCCCAGAATAATGGTAAAGCAAGGCCAATGTATCCGTCAAATGGTGTCCTGCCCGTATAAAGTCTGGAAAGTCCGGCGTCAGGATCGCATCATCCTCAAGCACGACTGCTCCAGCAAGTTCCTCGTCCGTAATAATATTGTAAATTCGACGGTGCGACAAAGCACAGGCAAATTCGGAGTCCGTCATCGGACGCTTTAATTTGACATGGGCAGCTTCGCGATCGATCATCGCTTCATACTCAGCAGGCAACCCCTTACGCCCATCAACGCCAAATATCAGCCGCCATTGCAAGCCCATTTCCTTGAGCTGATCCAGCAATGGCTGGCGGCGTTCCTCGTCGCCCTCCAGCGTCAACACGAAAACCGGCCAATCCGTCTGCACCGTGGTAACCTCAAGCAGATAATAAAGGAGCCCCGGCATCGCCGGGGCTCCAATCAATCAAACCGCGGCTCACTCGGCCGACTCATCCCGCTTCTCCGCCGAGATCTCCTCGCCGGTTTCCTGGTCGACCATCTTCATGCCCAGGCGCACCTTGCCGCGGTCGTCGAAGCCCAGCAGCTTGACCTTGACCTCTTGCCCCTCTTTCAGCAGCTCGTTGGGGTGGGTCAGGCGGCGGCTGGCGATCTGGGAGACGTGGACCAGGCCGTCGCGCTTGCCGAAGAAGTTCACGAAGGCGCCGAAATCGACCAGCTTCACCACCTTGCCGGTGTAGATCTGGCCCTCTTCGGGCTCGGCCACGATCGAGTGGATCATGTCGTAGGCCTTCTTGATGGCATCGGCGTTGGCCGAGGCGATCTTGATGGTGCCGTCGTCGTTGATGTCGACCTTGGCGCCCGAGACCTCGACGATCTCGCGGATGACCTTGCCGCCCGAGCCGATCACTTCGCGGATCTTGTCGGTGGGGATGGTCATGGTCTCGATCCGCGGGGCGTGGGCGGAAAACTCGCGCCGGCCTTCGGTCAGGGCCTTGCCCATCTCGGCCAGGATGTGCATCCGGCCGTCTTTCGCCTGCGCCAGCGCCTGTTCCATGATCGCCGGGGTGATGCCCTGGACCTTGATGTCCATCTGCAGGCTGGTGATGCCGTTCTCGGTCCCGGCGACCTTGAAGTCCATGTCGCCCAGGTGATCCTCATCGCCCAGGATGTCGGTCAGCACCGCCCAGTTGTCGGCGTCTTCCAGCACCAGGCCCATGGCCACGCCCGCGACCGGCGCCTTCAGCGGCACGCCCGCGTCCATCATCGACAGCGAGCCGCCGCAGACCGAAGCCATCGACGACGAGCCGTTGGATTCGGTGATCTCGGACACCACGCGGATGGTATAGGGGAAGTCGGTCGGGCTGGGCAGCACCGCCTGCAGCGCGCGCCAGGCCAGCTTGCCGTGGCCGATCTCGCGCCGGCCGGGGCTGCCGACACGGCCGACCTCGCCCACGGAATAGGGCGGGAAGTTGTAGTGCAGCAGGAAGTTTTCGCGGAAATTGCCGTGCAGCGCGTCGATGATCTGTTCGTCATCGCCGGTGCCCAGCGTGGTGACGACCAGCGCCTGGGTCTCGCCGCGGGTGAACAGCGCCGAACCGTGGGTGCGCGGCAGGATCCCGACTTCCGAGCGGATGGCGCGGACGGTGCGGTTGTCGCGGCCGTCGATCCGGGCGCCGCCGCGGATGATGTCGCCGCGCAGGATGCCCGATTCCAGCTTTTTCAGCGCCGAGCCCAGGTTCGGGTCGGCGAGTTCATCCTCGGTCAGGCCGTCCTTGATCTTGAGCTGCGCGGCCTCGATGGCGTCGCGGCGCTCGGCCTTGTTGAAGATGCCATAGGCGGCGCGCATGTCAGCCTCGCCCAGCGCCCGCACCCGCTCGTACAGCGCGGAATAATCCGGCGACTGGAAGGGGAAGGGCTCTTTCGCGGCGGCTTCGGCCAGCTCGACGATCAGGTCGATCACCGGCTGCATCTGCTCGTGCCCGAACTTCACCGCGCCGAGCATTTCCTCTTCGGTCAGCTCATAGGCTTCGGATTCGACCATCATCACCGCATCGCGGGTGCCGGCGACCACCAGGTCCAGCCGCTGCTCGGGGTTCGAGCGCAGGCGGTCCATGTCGGCGACCTCGGGGTTCAGCACGTATTCGCCGTTGGCGAAACCGACGCGGGCGCCGGCGATCGGGCCCATGAAGGGCACGCCCGACAGGGTCAGCGCGGCCGAGGCGGCGATCATCGCGACGATATCGGGGTCGTTGACCAGATCATGCGACAGCACCGTGCACATCACCAGCACTTCGTGCTTGAAGCCGGGGGCGAACAGCGGGCGGATCGGACGGTCGATCAGACGCGCGGTCAGGGTTTCCTTTTCGGTGGGCCGCGCCTCGCGCTTGAAGAACCCGCCGGGGATCTTGCCGGCCGCGTAGTATTTTTCCTGGTAATGCACGGTCAGGGGGAAGAAGTCCTGCCCCGGCTTCGGCTCTTTCGCGAACGTCACGTTGGCCATGACCGAGGTCTCGCCCAGCGTGGCGATGACCGAGCCGTCGGCCTGGCGGGCAACCTTGCCCGTTTCCAGCGTCAGGGTTTCCTGGCCCCACTGGATCGATTTCTTCACTTCGTCGAACATATGATTTCCTCTGGGCGCGCCGGCCCTCCGGCCGCCCGTGTCATGTGGCGGCCCCATTGCCGCCGCCCCCTATCCTTTGCACGCGGCCGGGGGCTGGCCGCACGTCACAGATTGGCGGGCCATAGCGGAAAATGCGGCGCAAGGAAAGGGATTCGACATCGGCGCGGGCGGGCGGAATGGGGGCGGGCGGCAAACCGCCAAGGCTGCCGCCCGCACACCTCCGGCGCCGCGAGGAAAGCGAGGGTCAGGCGATGGCGAGAGTCTTGCGTTCGGCAGCCTCGTCGGCCTGGCGAGCGGTGTCCACGGCCTTGTCGGTGGGCCAAGGGCGCTCGGCCAGCCTGGCGATGCGGGTGAGCATATCGAGGCTGCTTTCGCCGGCCTGCGCGCGGATGGCCCAGGCGCGGGCGGCGGCCTCGTCGTCTGGAACCGGGACGGCGGGGCGGGCGGAGGTTGCTGCCGGGCTGGCCGCGGTCGCAGCCCCAGCACTGGCAGCCCCAGCACTGGCGGCCGCAGCACCGGCAGCGGCGGGTTGCTGCGCGGCCTGCAACCCCTCGGGCGAAATGTCGAACCGCGCCGCCTCGCCCAGCGGGGGCAGCGGCGTCGCCGCGGCCGTCTGCGGCGGCGAGGCAGCGGCGGGCGGGCCCGGCGGGGTGGCGGCCCGACCGGTGGCAGAAGCGGCGGGGGTGGTCGCGCCGATGCCCAGCAGCGATCCGACGGTCTTGAGGGTCGTGTTGATCAACATGACGTATACTCCGACTGACTACGGACCGAGCATTAGGGCGCCGCCCCCCGGAATCCAGATTCGAATTAACGGCATTTTAACGGATATCGCCGCCCGGGGCGCCGCAATGAAAAACGCCCGCGGCAATTGCCGCGGGCGTTCCAGAACCGATGCGCCTGATGCGATCAGCGGCGCAGGCCCAGCCGCGCGATCAGGTCGGTATAGCGCTGCTCGTCCTTGCGCTTGAGGTAGTCCAGCAGCTTGCGGCGCTGCGCGACCATCATCAGAAGGCCACGACGCGAGTGGTTGTCCTTCTTGTGGGTCTTGAAATGCTCGGTCAGCGTCGCAATGCGCGAGCTGAGGATCGCCACCTGCACCTCGGGCGAGCCGGTGTCGCCTTTCTTGGTGGCGTATTCGCCCATGACGCGGGCTTTTTCTTCGACGGTGATCGACATCGTGGTCTCCTGAACAAAAGGGTGATGGCACAGGCCGGGATGTCGTCCAGCGCAGGCCCGTGGAGTGATCCGCCCGATTCGGTTTGGATGGATCGGGCGCGTATAGGGCAGGCAGGGCCGAAAGGAAAGCCCGGTCAGCAAGCCCGGTCAGCCGGGGGCCGGCTGGGCCGCAGGCAGGGCCAGCGCCAGCGTCACATGCGCGGGAGTCAGCCCGGCAGCGGTCTGCACATGCGCGACCGGCGAGCCGTTCAGCCGGATCAGCGCCGAGCCGTCGGGCTGCTGCTCGATTGCCACCACCGCGGCGGACAGGTCTTCGGGCGCCAGCAGCAGCTCGATCCGGTCCTCGGCGGCGTCGAAATCGGCGATGGTGGCGGGCGGACGCTCGGGCGCCGCACCGGCGGGCAGCTGGAACAGGTCGCTGCCCGGCCCGCCTTCCAGCCAGTCATCCGCATTCCCGACCAGCGTGTCGTCGCCCTCGCCCCCATGCAGCCAGTCGCGGAACAGGTCGTCCTCGTCGGCGATCAGCAGGTCGTCGCCCTCGGCCCCCTCCAGGTCGTCGCTGCCGGGACCGGCGCGCAGCGTGTCGTTGCCCGGGCCGCCGTGCAGCCAGTCGTCGCCGGCGCCGCCGTCAAGCTGGTCGTCACCCTCGCCCCCGAACAGCGTGTCGTTGCCCGATCCGCCCTCGATGCTGTCGTCGCCGCCCTCGCCAGAGATCAGGTCGTCGCCGGCGCCGCCCAGCAGCGTGTCGTTGCCAAAGCCGGTGGTGGTCCAGTCGCCATGGATCACGTCGTCGCCGGCGCCGCCGTGCACCCAGTCATCCCCGGCGCCGGCGCGGATGTCGTCGGGGCCTGACCCCGCCAGGATGGTGTCGTTGCCGGCGGTGCCGTCCAGCCACACGCCGTCGTCGCCGCCCTCGATCAGCTGCCCCGGAGTTTCGGTGTCGTCAGGGTCCTCGGGGTCCAATCCGCCGGGCTGGCTTTCGTCCATGTCGTCGTCCGACATGAAATCGAAAGCCACGGCCAGCATCACCAAGCTGGTCAACCCGAGCAGCACTAGCATAATCACGACCTCGGCAACAGGCGGCGCAGACGCCACGACTCGGTTCTAGCCCCGAACCCGCCTGCGATCACCCGGAATGTCCGTTAAGGATTAACGGGTTAGCCCCGAGGACGCCGCAGCCAGACGTAATAGGCGCCGCCGCCGCCGTGGCGGACATGGGCGGGCACCACCTGCAGCACCGCCCGCGACAGCGGCGCCATCGCCAGCCAGTGCGGCACCTCGTGGCGCAGCGCCCCGTTGCGGACCGGCAGCGGGCCGCGGTCGTCGCTGCCGCGTTCGCCCTTGCCGGTGATCACCAGCACCAGCCGCTGCCCCGCCGCCTGCGCGCGCAGGACAAAGCCGGTCAGCTCGGCCTTGGCGACGGAAAGCGTCATCCCGTGCAGGTCCAGCCGCGCATCCGGGCGCAGCTTGCCGCGGGTCAGCGAGCGGTGGGTGCGCGCATCCATCTGCAGCGGCTGTTCGGCCAGCCGCTGGGCAGGCGAAAGGACCCGCGCCACATGCACCGGCAGGGGCGCGGCGCTGCGACCGATGCCAAAGCCGGGCGGCAGCGGGCGCGATGCAGGGGCTGGCGCCGCTGCGGGGGCCGGGGGTGTGGGTGCGGGCGGCGGGGTCTCGATCTTGCGGCGCTGGCGTTCCGCCATGGGGGTGATGCTGCGCGCGACCTGCGCCCAGAGTGCCCGGTCCTCGTCCGACAGCCCGCCCCGGTTGCGGCGGCGGGCCATGTCAGGCGGTGGCGACCAGCTGCCAGTTCGGGTCGTCCTGACCCATCCGGCGCTCAAAGGTCCAGATGTCGCGCTGCTTGCGGGCGGCCTTGGGGTCGCCCTCGATCACCTCGCCCGAGGCATCGCGATGCGCCGCGATCAGCTCGCCCACGAAGCGGACCGAGACCGTCGCCACCCCGGTCGCCGGATCGAAGCTGGCGCCCTGCACGGCGGTTTCGCGGGTGCCCAGATACTGCATCTGGGTGGTGATGCCGCGGGCGGTGCGGTCGGCGATCACCGCGTCGAAGGCCTCGGCCACGGCGGGG
Organism: Paracoccus sp. SJTW-4; assembly: GCF_047716885.1. Taxonomy (NCBI): domain Bacteria; kingdom Pseudomonadati; phylum Pseudomonadota; class Alphaproteobacteria; order Rhodobacterales; family Paracoccaceae; genus Paracoccus; species Paracoccus sp. SJTW-4. The sequence continues at coordinate 2,073,563 of NZ_CP136681.1, forward strand.
GACAGGAACGGGCGGATCTCCTCGATCTCGCCGCGCTCGAACCCGGTCAGGATCATCTCATACGCCTGTTTCGCGCCCGACAGGAACGGGCCGACGGCGAATTGCGGCTCGACCCGGTGCATGGCGGCCAGGGCCTCGGCCTCGGGGGTGCCGGCCTCGACGTGGTCCAGGATGTCGCTTTCAGGCTCGGCGGTCACGGTCCGCAGCGTGGGGCGCGACAGCGGCGTGGGCTGGCGCGGCGGCTCGAACCCCTCGCGCGTGCCCAGCACGTTGCGCAGCCGCAGGATCAGGAACACCGCGATGGCCGCCAGGACCAGAATCTGAAGCATCGAATTGGACATGGGGCGGGGCCTCGGGCGATTGGTCTGGCGTGACGGCGATGCCTGACTATGTAGGTGGCAGCAGGCCGCGAGTCCAGTTGCGGCCCTACTGCGGGGTTCAACGATGTGGTTACTGATATTGCTCGTGCTCTGGCCGATCGTCGAGATCGCGCTGTTCATCGAGATCGGCTCGGAGATCGGCGTCGCCGCCACCATCCTGTGGGTGGTGCTGTCGGCGATGATCGGGATCTGGGCGATGCGGCTGCAGGGCATGGCGGCCATGGTCGACCTGCAGCGCGCGGTCGAGGATTTCCGCGACCCCGGCCGGCCCTTGGCGCACGGGGCGCTGGCGATGATCGGCGGCGGGCTGCTGGTGCTGCCGGGATTCTTCACCGATGCGCTGGGGATCCTGCTGCTGATCCCGCCGGTGCGCTCGGCGCTGCTGGGGTTGCTGGGGCGGCGGGTGCGGGCCTCGGCCGCCGCCAGTGCCCGCGGCACCCGCCCGGGCTGGCCGCCGGAACAGCCGCACCGCCCGCCGGTGATCGACGCGGAATATGTGGTGGTCGAGGAAACCGACGAGGATGTCCCGCCCCCGGATTACGACCACCCCGATGCGGGGCCGACGCCGCCGCAGGGCCCGGGCGGCCGCCGCGGCCCGCCTTCGGGCTGGACCCGGCATTGAGCGCGCGGGCCCGGGGTGGTAACACCCGGGGCGAAACGCTGACGCGAGGATCGACATGACCGACGACACCACCAACGGCGCCCCCGCGGGCGCGCAGCCCGCAGACGGGCAGCAGGCGCAGCCGCCCGCGGTGCGGATGAACATCCTCGCGCAATATATCCGCGACCTGTCCTTTGAAAACATCGTGGCGCAAAAGGGCATCGGCGGTGAGGTTGCCCCGGAAATGCAGGTGCAGGTCAGCCTGGACGCCCGCAAGCGCCCGGCCGATCACCAATATGAGGTGATCTGCAAATACCGGGTCAATTCGGTGAACTCGAACGACAAATCCACCATGTTCCTGTGCGAGCTGGATTACGCCGGCGTGTTCCAGATCGAGGGCGTCCCCGAGGATCAGCTGCATCCGTTCCTGATGATCGAATGCCCGCGGATGCTGTTTCCCTTTGTGCGCCGGGTGCTGGCGGACATCATCCGCGACGGGGGTTTCCCGCCGTTCAACATGGACCCGATCGACTTCGTGGCGCTGTATCGCCAGGAACTCGCCCGCCGCGCCCAGCAGGCGCAGGGCGGCCGCCCCGAAGGCCAGCCCCTGTCCTGACCATGGCGGCCCCGGCAGTGGCCGGCACCGCGCAGATCAGGCCGCCCCGCCGGGCGGCCTTTTTTCCCTGCCTCGGCACAACCCGCAGCAAAGGGGCCGCGTGATGGCGAAACGGGCATGGCAGCGGATGCTGTCGGGACGCAGGCTGGACCTGCTGGACCCCACGCCGATGGATATCGAGATCGAGGACATCGCCCACGGGCTGGCGTTCGTGGCGCGCTGGAACGGGCAGACCCGCGGCGACTGGGCCTATACCGTCGCCGAACATTCCCTGCTGGTCGAGGAAATCCTGACCCGGCTGGACCCCGGCACGCATCCGCGCTGGCAGCTCGCGGCGCTGCTGCATGATGCGCCCGAATATGTGATCGGGGACATGATCTCGCCGGTCAAGGCGGCGCTGGGGCGGGAATATCAGGACATGGACGCGCGGATCGCTGCGGCGGTGCACCGCCGCTTTGGCCTGCCCGCGGTCATTCCGGCGGCGGTGCGCACGCAGATCAAGCGCGCCGACCGCATCTCGGCCCGGCTCGAGGCGGTGGGGATCGCCGGCTTCACCCCGGCCGAGGCCGAGCGGCTGTTCCCCCTGCCCCGCGGCGTCAGCACCGAGGGGCTGAGCCTGCGGCTGCGCCCGCCGGCCGAAACCCGCGCGGCGTTCCTTGCGCGCTTTGAGGCGCTGATGGCGCGGCTGGACGGCTGAGCCTCAGGCAAGGCCCGGCGTCCGCCGCCCCGGCAGCCTCAGGCCAGAAGATCGTCCAGGCTGCGCCCGGCTTCCAGCTGCTCGGTCACCCAGCGCGGGCGACGGCCGCGGCCGGACCAGGTCTGGGTCGCGTCGGCGGGGTGGACGTATTTCGCCGCCCGCTCGCCCCCGGCGGCACCGCCCGCATTGCGGCGGCCGCGGCCGGTCCCGGTCAGTTCGGACAGGTTGAAGCCAAGTTCGCGCGCCGCACGCTCGGCCGCGGCCAGCGCCTCTTTCCGGCGGCGGGCGTCGAACGAGGCAATGGCGCGATCAACGCGCGTCTTCAGCGCGCGCAGATCATCCAGCGACATGTTGTCGATATCAATTTCCACGGATCATTCCTTTCGCGGGAAATCATTAATGACCAGCGAATGACAAATTCCGCACTATCCCGCAAGGGCAGATATCACCGAGGACCGCGTTTGGCCAATATCCGCTGCAATGTCCGGCGATGCATATGCAGGCGCCGCGCGGTTTCGCTGACATTGCGGTCGCATTGTTCATAGACCCGCTGGATATGTTCCCAGCGCACGCGATCGGCCGACATCGGATTTTCCGGCGGCGGCGGGAAACGCGAGACCTGCGCCAGCAATGCATTCGTCACTTCGTCGGCATCGGCGGGCTTGGGCAGGTAATCGGCAGCCCCGGCCTTGACCGCCGCCACCGCGGTGGCAATTGCGCCATATCCGGTCAGCACGACAATGCGGCAATTCTCGCGCTGCGCCCGCAGCACGTCGACGACATCCAGGCCGCTGCCATCTTCCAGCCGCAGGTCCACCACCGCATAGGCCGGCGCCCCCTGCGCCAGGGTTTCGCGCGCGGCGGCGACGCTGGTGGCGATCCGCGGGGCGAAGCCGCGGCGTTCCATGGCCCGTGCCAGCCGGTTCACGAATACCTCGTCATCGTCAACAAGCAGCAGGCTGGGGTCGTCGCCAATGGGCAGAGGTTCTTTCCCTGCATCCCCCGGAAGCGTGGAGTTATCTGCTGTCATGCCATTCTCGCTTGTCGTCTTTCCATTATCGCGCAAATCGCGCCCGCGTCAATTTGCCACTTATCCAGCGGCCTCGACGAAGCAGGCGACGCGGTCCGCCATCTCTTCGGGGCTGACCTCCCTGGTGAAGAACTCGACCGTGCCGTGGCCGGGCAACACCAGGAAACTGTTGGTCGTATGATCGACCAGATAGTTCTCCTTGTCCTCGGAATCATTGATGCGGAAATAGCCGCGCCAGGCCTGGCTGACCGCGGTCACTTCCTCGATACTGCCGGTCAGCCCCAGCATTTCGGGGTGGATCGCATCGGTAAAGAAGCGCAGCTGTTCCGGCGTATCGCGGGCCGGATCGACCGAAACGAATACCGGCTTGACCGAGATACCGCGTTCCGCAAGCACATCGACCGCCGCGGCATTGCGCGCGGTATCCATCGGGCAGACATCGGGGCAATAGGTATAGCCCATGTAAAGGATCGTCGGCCGGTCGAAGACCTGCTGATCGGTTACCCGCTGCCCGTTTTCGTCGGTCAGGGTAAAGCTGCCGCCCAGCGCCTCGGTTCCCCCGGCCACGGTCGAGCGGCGGCATTGCGCGAATTGGTCCCCGTCCGCCGGCCGCAGCCACATCCAGCCCGTGACCAGCACCAGCAGCGTCGCCAGCACCCCCAGAAGCATCAATCGGCGTTCCGTCATTTTCCGTTCCTCAGCATTGCCGTGACCCGCTGGGGCCGGGTATCAATTTTCAGCAGATTAGGCGAGACCGTAATGATGCCACAGACTTCCCCGCGCCGTGACGGCAGCGCTACACCACCGCCGGACCCCGCGCAGCGGGCGGCCCGGCCGGTGGCCCTGCCCCGGATGGCCTGGCGCGGGCCGATCCGGCCGCGCACGCTGATCGCCTCGCGATGGATCGCGCTGGCGGGGCAGGCGTCGGTGGTGGCGGGGGCCTGGGCGCTGGGGGCGCGGTTCCCGCTGATCCCGGTGATGGCGGTGATGGGCATCGCGGTGGTGCTGAACCTGCGGCTGGCGCAGCGGGCGCGGCGCGCGGATACCGACCGGGCGCTGGCGCAGCTGGCCTTCGACACGGTGCAGACCGGGATGGTGCTGACCCTGACCGGCGGCATCATGAACCCGTTCGCGCTGTTCGTGCTGGCGCCGCTGACCATCGGCGCCAGCGTGCTGCCGCTGCGCCATATCCTGATGCTGGCGGGGTCCACCGCGGTGATGCTGGTGCTGATGACCACCGTCTCGGTGCCGCTGAGCTTCCTGCCCGACACGCCGCTGCGACCAGAGCTGGCGCTGTATGTCGGGCGGGTGCTCGAGCTGTTCATCGGCGGAGCCTTTTTCGCGGCCTTCGTCTATCGGGTGTCGGCCGACCTGATGGCGACCTCGGCGGCGCTGGCGGCCACCCAGATGGGGCTGGAACGCGAACAGCGCCTTCAGCACCTGGGCGGGGTCGTCGCCGCCGCCGCCCATGAAATGGGCACGCCGCTGGCCACCATCAAGCTGATCGCCGCCGAGCTGGCCGAGGATCTGGGCGACCGCCCCGACGTGGCCGACGACCTGGCCGAGCTGCGCCGGTCCGCCGACCGCTGCCGCGACATCATGCGCAGCATGGGCAAGGCCGGCAAGGACGACCTGCTGCTGCACTCGGCGCCGCTGTCGGACCTGCTGGCCGAGGCCGCCGCCCCCCACCAGCAGCGCGGCGCGCATATCCGCATGAACCTCGGCGAGACCGGCGCGCTGATCGTGCGGCGCGAGGCCGGGCTGATCCACGCGCTGCGTAACCTGGTGCAGAACGCCGTGGATTTCGCCGCCGACACCGTCGAGGTGCAGGCCAGCCACGGCGACGGCCGCATCCGCATCGCCATCCACGACGACGGCCCGGGCTATCCGCCGCATCTGCTGGCCCGGCTGGGCGAGCCCTATCTGACCACCCGCAAGGCCGGCACCCAGGGCGATTCCTACGAAGGCATGGGGCTGGGGCTGTTCATCGCCCGCACCCTGCTGGAACGCAGCGGCGGCACGGTGAAGTTCGTCAACCGCGACGGCGCCACCGCGCTGGTGACCTGGCCGATGGCGGCGCTGCTGGCCGACGACCGGGTGGCGCTGGGGCCGAACCCGACAATCTCCGGTTGACCGCCGGCGCCGATTAACCATTCCTTAAGGCGAAGGGTGCTATCATTCTTTCCGGGTGCAACGCGGAAAGGCGGGCGATGACGGACGGTTACACTGTGGCGGCCGCGATCTTCGCGGGAGTGGTCTCGGTCCTGCTGGGACTGGCGCTGGCGCACCGCCTGTTCCGCGCCCCCCTTCCCGGTTCGACGCTGGCCGCCCGGCCGATGGCAGAGCCGGTAGCGCTGCTGTTCCGGGACCGGCGGCTGGTCGACGCCACCGCGCCCGCACGCTCGCTGCTCGAGGCGCTGCCGGGCGACGACGACTGGGCGCGGCTGTGGGGCTGGCTGGCGCAGCGCTTCGAGTCGCCGCAGTCGCTGCTGGAGCTTGCCGCGATCGAGGGCGCGGCCAGCCTGCGCGCCGGGCCCGGCCTCTCGGGGTTGCGGCTGGATATCGAGGATGCGGGGCACGGGCTCCTGCGGGTGCAGCTGGTCGACCCCTCGCTGGAACAGGCCGGAATCGTGGTGAACGCACATGCGCTGGCGGCGATGGAGGATGAGCTCGCGGTGCTGCGCGAATCGGTCGACCGCGCCCCGGTGCTGATCTGGCGCGAGGATGGCGACGGCCGCGTGACCTGGGCCAACGCCGCCTATCTGCAGGAAGCCGAGGCCCGCCACCCCGACCGGACCAGCTGGCCCCTGCCCCGGCTGATCGCCCTGCCCACTGACGCCGAGGGCACGCCCCGCGCCGAGCTGCGCAGCGACGACCGGGTGCGCTGGTTCGACTGCCACCTGCAGCCCTCCGGGGACCAGCGCGCGGTGTTCGCGGTGCCCGCCGACGACGCGGTGCGGGCCGAACGCAGCCTGCGCGATTTCGTGCAGACGCTGACCAAGACCTTTGCCGACCTGCCGATCGGGCTGGCGATCTTCGACCGCGACCGCAGGTTGCAGCTGTTCAACCCGGCGCTGATCGACCTCACCCGGCTCAACATCGGCTTCCTGGCGGCACGGCCGACGCTGTTTGCGCTGCTGGACGGGCTGCGAGAGCTGCGGATGGTCCCCGAGCCCAAGGATTACAACGGCTGGCGCAACTCCATGGCCTCGCTCGAGGCGGGGGCGGCGTCGGGGCTGCATGTGGAAACCTGGAACCTGCCGGGCGGCCAGACCTATCGGGTCACCGGCCGCCCGCACCCGGACGGCGCCATCGCCTTTCTGTTCGAGGATATCTCCAGCGAGATCGCGCTGACCCGCCGCTTTCGCGCCGAGCTGTCGCTGGGGGCCGAGATCCTGGACGGGATCGACGCGGCGGTGGCGATCTTCGACGGCGAGGGGCGGGTGCTGGGCGCCAACCGCGCCTTTGACGACACCTGGGGACCCGAGGCGGCCCAAAGCCTGCGCGGCTATCTCGAGCTGTGGCGCAGCACCGCCGCGGACAGCCCCGGCTTCCAGAACCTGCGCCGCGCCCTGGCGGCCGACCGCGGCGACGCCCCCCTGCAGGGCGCGATCGCCGGCCCGGAACAGCGGCTGCTGTGGTGGCGAGTCCGCCCCCTCTCTGGCGGCCGCCGCATGGTCAGCTTCACCGCGGCAATCTCTGGCGCGGGGGCGCCGGCAGGGGCCGAGCCAAGCCCGCAGACCCGAGCCGACAGCGACGCAGCGCATCTGCCGGGGAAGACGGCAGCCGGGCGCTGAGGGCGGGGGCTTCAGCGGCGGGAACCGCGCGTTGGGCAGCGAGACGAGCGCGGTGCCAGGCGAGCCCGCTATGTGACCACCGGGCCGGTTACTCCGCGCAGGTCAAGGAGTCGCGCGTTGGGACGGCAGGGCGGGAGCGGTTGTCCCCGCCAAATCCTTCGCCACGCTGCAGGATCACCATTCCGCCCGGGTCCAGGACCTCGCGGGCCCGGGAACTTCCCCATGCGACTGCGAAGCAGATACGGGTAGCGGACCGAATCCCCGTGAGGCCGCAAAGCCGGTTATTCCGGCCAGAGGCCGGAGGTCGCACCTGGGGACCGTGAAACGCGGTCGGTTGCCGGGCTGAATCCTACCCCAAGTGCCGGTTATGGCGTCCCGGCCCGGCGGAACGGCTACGGCTCCGTCGCGGGTCGGCCGTCGAAGATGACGCTACCAATACGGCAAGGACTGAAAGAAGCCCGTAGCCGCGAAGCTGGTTATTCCACCTGGCGGCCGTAAACCGTGCCACTGGGCGGCGGAACACCTCCGGGTGCAGGGCCGAATCCCTGCGACGCCCCAAGCGTCGGTCATGGCGTCCCGGCCCGGAGGGACGGCTACGACGCCGAGATGGCGGCCCATACGGCAAGGGGCGACGCAAGCCCCCCGCCGCGGGAGCTGGTCATTCTGGCCGGTCCAGGAGCCTCGCCTCGGAGCAGCGAGGCAGGCGCGGTCACCAGCCTATCTCCCCCGCAACATCGCAAGCGCCGATAATGGCGCCCTTCGACGTAGCAGTTACGCCCCCGCCTTAGGCCGCGCGCCGAAGATGGCGCTGCCGATGCGGATGTGGGTGGCTCCTTCGGAGATCGCGGTCTCGAAATCGGCGCTCATGCCCATGGACAGGGCGGGCAGGCCGTTCCTTGTGGCGATCTCGCGCAGCAGGCGGAAATGCGGGCGGGGGTCCTGGGCGTCCGGGGGGATGCACATGCAGCCGGTGACGGGCAGGTCCAGCGCGCGGCATTCGGCGATGAAGCCGTCGGCCTGCGCGGGGGCAATGCCGGCCTTTTGCGGCTCGTCCCCGGTGTTGACCTGCACGAACAGCTGCGGCGCGCGGCCGGTGTCCTGCACGATCCGCGCCAGCCGCTGCGCGAGCGAGGGGCGGTCGAGGCTGTGGATCGCGTCGAACAGCTCGACCGCGGCGCGGGCCTTGTTGGTCTGCAGCGGGCCGATCAGGTGCAGCTCGACCTGGCCCCAGCGGTCGCGCAGCGCGGGCCATTTGCGCTGCGCCTCTTGCACGTAGTTTTCGCCGAACACGCGCTGGCCGGCGTCAAGCGCGGCGGTCACGCGGTCGTCGGGCTGCAGCTTGCTGACGGCGATCAGCGTCACCTCGGCCGGATCGCGCCCGGCGGCGGCACAGGCGCGGTCGATCTGCTGGCGGATTTCGGTCAGTCCCATGGTGTCCCCCTAACCCGACAGGCGGAAAAGAAAAAGAGCGGGCGCTTGGCCCGCTCTTTCCGATCTTGCAACCGATCCGCGGATCAGAAGTTGAAGCGGACACCCATGTCGGCGGTGACCAGTTCGTCGTAGTCGCGCTGGACCGAGGCGCCCAGACGCGCGCCGCCGAGGTCGTAGTTCACGCCGATACCATAGGCGGTTTTGGTCGCACGCCAGTCCTGATCGTTACGAGCAACATAGGCTTCGATGTTGGTCAGGCCGTCGGCGAGAGTGTAGTCGCCATACAGCGCGAAGGTTTTACCGTCACCGATGACGGGCGCAGTGGCTGCCACCGCGGGAGTGCCGGGCTCGATGCCAATAATAGTAGTGCCGTCTTCATCATAGATGAGCGTGGGGTCGGTCCCGGGAACAGCCTCAGTCCCCGGCCGCAGCACACCCTCACCAGCATCGACATAGTTCAGGCCGATACGGGCGTTCTCCATGACGGCAAAACGAGCGCCAACAAAGAAGATGTCGTTGTCGTCGATGCCAGCGCCATTCTGAGTGTAAGCAGCCGACAGTTCCAGTTGGTCGTTCCAAGTGTATTCGGCGAGCAGGCCGATTTCTTTCTCTTCGCCCACGATCAGATCACGGGTCTGGTCGGGATTGATATAGGAGGCCCGCACAGTCAGATCGCCAAAGGTGTAAGCGGCGCCCACGCCGACACGGCCAGCGTTGGCATAGCCGTCGGTGTAAGCAAAGAAGTTGCCGGTCACGTCCGAGAACCCGACGGAACGGTCAAAGGCGCCCAGTTCGGTCGCGTAGATCAGGCTGGACGAGTCGATCGCGGTTTCGATGTTACCGATCTCGACGGTCAGGCCTTGGGCGCTGATCCACAGCTTGCCGGCCTGCTCGCGAAGGGCATCCCGACCCGAACCTGCGTTCTGGTCCCACTGGAAGCGCAGACGACCACCGAACTCGACACCGGCGTCGGTCTCAGTGGTGGCGTCAACGTTCATCCGCAGCCGCGAGATGACCTGAGTGTCTTTATCTGCGACCACGCCACCGCCAAGGGGATAGCCGTCTTCGTAGTAGATGATACCGGTCCGGCCGTAACCCGAGATGGTCACGTCGGCGGCGGCGACGCCAGCGGACAGCACCAGGGCGGTCGTGGCGAGAAGAGCCTTTTTCATGATCAAGTTCCCTCTTGTCTCTCTCTGATGCCCAAACCGGCTTTACCGCCTTGGGTATGAGGCATTAATTCGCCCGTCCCCCGCCACGATGCAACGCTTGCGCCCCGGACCGCAGCTTTTCGGCACGGTTGTGATGCAGCGGGGCCACAGTTTTTTGATGGAACCAATGCGGCACCCGTGATCTGGGACGTGGGAGCGCTGCGACTGGCCGCTTGTCGGGATGCCTCGATCCGCGCTAAAGCAGGCGCAAGGGTCCGGCCCGCGGGCCGGGCAAGACCGGGGTCAAGGATGAGGGACCGCATGAACATCGCAAAAGCCGCGACTCTGGCGGGTGCAGTGGCGCTTTGCGCGGCTCTCTCCGCGTGCAGCGGCGACCAGCGCCCCAGGACCGAGCGCGTCGATCCCGACATGCGCAATGAAAGCGGCACGATCTGGGATATTTTCGGCAGCCGCCGCAGCCCGAACGAGGCGGTGGCGGTGAACCGCTACCTTTGGAACGCCTCTCTCGAGGTGCTGAACTTCCTGCCGGTGCAGTCGATCGACCCGTTCACCGGGGTGATCGTGACGGGGTATGGCACGCCTCCGGGTGGCGGGCGGGCCTATCGGGCCACGGTGCAGGTGACCGATCCGGCGCTGGACGCGCGCTCGCTGCGGCTGTCGCTGCAGGGGCCGGGGGGAACGGCGGTGGCGCCCGACACGGTGCGCGCGGTGGAAGACGCGATCCTGACCCGGGCGCGGCAGCTGCGGGTGCGCGACGGGCGGCTGTAGGTTTCAGCTGGCGCTGGACGCGGGCAAGGTGGCGCCTGAGGCGCGGGCCAAGCTGGCGCTGGACGCGCGGGGGGCGGGCGGCTAAACCCGCGGGGCATTTCCCGCCACCCCTGCCCCGGAGTTCGTCCCATGCCCTATGATCCCGCCTCTAGCGAAAAGCGCTGGCAAGACGCGTGGGAAAAGGCGGGCAGTTTCCGCGCCGTGCGCGACCAGCGGCCCAAGTATTACGTGCTCGAGATGTTCCCCTATCCGTCCGGGCGCATCCACATGGGGCATGTGCGCAACTACACCATGGGCGACGTGGTAGCGCGGTATAAGCGCGCGCAGGGGTTTTCGGTGCTGCACCCGATGGGCTGGGACGCCTTCGGGATGCCGGCGGAAAACGCGGCGATGGAACAGGGCGGGCATCCGCGCGACTGGACCTATGGCAATATCGCCACCATGCGCGGGCAGCTGAAGCCGCTGGGGCTGAGCATCGACTGGAGCCGCGAGTTCGCCACCTGCGACGACGATTACGTGGCGCAACAGCAGGCGCTGTTTCTGGACATGCTGGACGCCGGGCTGATCTATCGCAAGGCCGCGGTGGTCAACTGGGACCCGGTGGACATGACCGTGCTGGCCAACGAGCAGGTGATCGACGGCAAGGGCTGGCGCTCGAACGCTCCGGTGGAACGGCGCGAACTGACGCAATGGTTCTTCCGCATCTCGGATTACGCCGAGGAATTGCTTGAGGCGATCGACGGGCTGGACGGCTGGCCGGAAAAGGTCCGGCTGATGCAGGCGAACTGGATCGGGCGTTCGCGCGGGTTGCAGTTCCGGTTCGACACCGTGGAGCGCCCGGATTTCCCGCAGATCGAGGTCTACACCACGCGGCCCGACACGCTGCTGGGGGCGTCCTTCGTGGCAATTTCGCCCGACCATCCGCTGGCCAAGGCGTTGGCGGAAACCAACCCGGCGCTGGCCGAGTTCGCGGCCGAGTTCCACAAGGGCGGCACCACCGAAGAGGCGATCGAGACCGCGGAAAAGCGCGGGCTGGACACCGGGGTGCGGGTGCGCCATCCGCTTGATCCCTTGTGGGAATTGCCGGTGTGGGTCGCCAATTTCGTGCTGATGGACTACGGCACCGGCGCACTGTTCGGCAGCCCCGCCCATGACCAGCGCGACCACGATTTCGCGGTGAAATACGCTCTGCCCATCCGCGCGACTTTTGGCCGGCCGGGAATGACCGAGGCCGAGGCCGACGCGCTGGTCGCGGCCGAGCCGTTCGTGCCCGCCAAGACCGACCCGGTGACCTATGTGCGCGGCTTTGCAGGCCAGCGCGATCAGACCGGCGAGGATGCGGTGGACGCCGCCATCGCCCATGCCGAAGCCGCCGGCTGGGGCGAGGGCGTGACCAAGTTCCGCCTGCGCGACTGGGGGATCTCGCGCCAGCGCTATTGGGGCTGCCCGATCCCGGTGGTGCATTGCGACAGCTGCGGCGTGGTGCCCGAGGCCAAGGACAAGCTGCCGGTGCTGCTGCCGCGCGACGTCAGCTTCGACCGCCCGGGCAACCCGCTGGACCGGCATCCCAGCTGGGCGCGGGCGACCTGCCCGAAATGCGGCGGGCCGGCGCGGCGGGAAACCGACACCATGGACACATTCGTCGATTCGTCCTGGTATTACGCGCGCTTTACCGCGCCCCATGCGACGACGCCGACCGTGGCCGAGGATGCGGCCTACTGGATGAACGTCGACCAGTATATCGGCGGCATCGAGCACGCGATCCTGCATCTGCTGTATTCGCGCTTTTTCGCGCGGGCGATGATCAAGACCGGCCACCTGCCCGAGACCGCACGCGAGCCCTTCGACGCGCTGTTCACTCAGGGCATGGTCACGCATGAGATCTACATGACCCGCGACGAGCGCGGCCGCCCGGTCTATCATCTGCCCGAGGATGTGACCGACGGGAAACTGGCCGACGGCACTCCGGTCCAGATCATCCCCTCGGCCAAGATGTCCAAGTCGAAAAAGAACGTCGTGGACCCGGTGGATATCGTCGCCAATTTCGGCGCCGACACCGCGCGCTGGTTCATGCTGTCGGACAGTCCCCCCGAACGCGACGTGGAATGGACCGCCTCGGGGGCCGAGGCGGCGGCCAAGTTCCTGGCCCGCGTCCATCGGCTGGCCGAGGATTCCGGCGCCGAGGACCGCCACGACCCGGGCCTGACCCGCGCCGCCCATCGCGCCATCGACGAGGTGACGCGGGCGATCGATGGATTCGCCTTCAACAAGGCGGTGGCCAAGATCTATGAGCTCGCCAACACGCTGGCGAAATCCCCGGCCTCGGGCGAGCCGAAGCGCGCGGTGCTGCGGCTGATGGCGCAGCTGATGGGGCCGATGGTGCCGCATCTGGCCGAGGATGTCTGGGCGCTGGCCGGGGGCGAGGGGCTGCTGGTCGATGCGCCCTGGCCCAAGGCCGACCCGGCGGCGCTGGTGGTCGACAGCATCACCCTGCCGATCCAGATCAACGGCAAGCGCCGCGGGGAAATCACCGTGCCCGCCGGCATGGACAAGGACGCGGTCGAGGCCGCGGTGCTGGCCGACGAATCCGTCCAGCGCCACCTGGCCGGGCAGGCGGTGAAAAAGCTGATCGTGGTGCCGGGGCGGATCGTCAATGTGGTCGTCTGAGCCTCGGCGCCTGTTTCTGGCACGGCTGGGCGGGCTGGCCGCACTGGCGGCGGTCCCCTCCTGCGGGTTCCAGCCGGTCTATGGCCCGGGCGGGGCGGGGACCAGGCTGCACGGGCGCGTCCGCATCGCCGAGCCGCGGACCCGCGACGATTATGCCTTCCTGCGCCGCCTGACCGAACGGCTGGGGCCTGACCAGTCCCCCTCCTATGATCTGGCCTATACGCTGCGGATCGCCTCGGTCGGGCAGGGGATCACCGCGGACGAGGTGACGACCCGCTATTCGCTGAACGGCACCGCCGCATTCACCCTGACCGACAGCGCCACCGGCGCGGTGGTGGCGCAGGGCGAGGTCAGCAATTTCTCAAGCCATTCGGCCGCGGGCAGCATCATCGCGACCACCGCCGCCGAACAGGACGCCCGCGACCGGCTGGCGGTGATGCTGGCCGACCAGGTGGTGACGCGGCTGCTGGCGATGGTGCCCTAGGGCATGATCCTCAAGGGCGCCGAGATCGCGCGCTATCTGGCGCGCCCCGACCCGACAAGGCCCGCGCTGCTGATCTACGGGCAGGACCCGATGCGGGTGGCGCTGAAGCGGGCCGAGGCGGTGGCCGCGCTGACCGGTCCGGGGGCGGATGAAGAAATGCGCCTGACCCGCCTCTCCGGCGCCGATCTGCGCAAGGACGGCGCCTCGCTGCTGGACGAGATCAAGGCGGTCGGGTTCTTTCCCGGCCCGCGGGTAGTGCTGGTCGAGGATGCGGGCGACACCGCCGCCCCCGCCATCGCCGCGGCGCTGGAGGACTGGACGCCGGGCGACGCGGTGATCGTGGTCACGGCGGGGGCGCTGGCCAAGTCCTCGGCGCTGCGCAAGCTGTTCGAGGCGCACAAGGCCGCCGTGGTCGCACCGATCTACGACGACCCGATGGGCGAGGACGAGATCGCGCGGCTGCTGGACGCGGCGGGGCTGCGCGCCGTGCCCCCTGCGGCGATGCGCGACCTGCTGGCGCTGGCCCGCGCCATTGAACCGGGCGATTTCCGGCAGGTTCTGGAAAAGATCGGGCTGTATAAATACGGCGACGATTCACCCCTGAGCTCCGAGGAAATCGCCGCACTCGCCCCCGCCACGGTCGAGGGCGACGTGGACAGCTTGATCGACGCGGTGGCCGACGGGCGCGCCGATGCCTTGGCGCCGCTGATGCAGCGGGTGGCGACGCAGGGCATCCTGCCGGTGACGATCTGCATCGCGGCGCTGCGGCATTTCCGGGCGCTGCACATGGCCGCCGCCGACCCCGGCGGGCCCGCGGCGGGGGTGGGGCGGTTGCGCCCGCCGGTCTGGGGGCCGCGGCGGGACCGGATGACCCGGCAGGCGCAGGCCTGGGGGATGCGGGCATTGGAAGACGCGCTGCGCCATCTGGTCGACACCGATCTGGCGCTGCGCTCATCCTCGCGCGCGCCGGCGGCGGCGGTGATGGAACGGGCGCTGATCCGGCTGGCGATGATGCCGCGGGGGCGGCGATGACCGAGGAGCTGCCGGCGCTGGTGATCGGCGCCGGTCCGGCGGGGCTGATGGCGGCCGAGGCGCTGGCGTCCGCCGGTCACCCGGTGGCGGTCGCCGAGGCGCTGCCCAGCCCGGCGCGCAAGTTCCTGATGGCCGGGAAATCCGGGCTGAACCTGACCCGGGACGAGGATGCGGCGGTGTTTGCGTCGCGGGTGCAGGGGGGCTCTGCCCCCGCGCTGCGCGCCCCCCCGGGATATTTGCATGATGAAGAACTGCGCGCGATCGTCGCCGGGTTCGGGCCGGCAGAGGTGAGTGCCTGGGCGCGTGGGCTGGGGGTCGAGCTGTTCACCGGCTCGACCTTGCGGGTGTTTCCGGTGGGCATGAAAGCCTCGCCGCTGCTGCGCGCATGGCTGCGGCGGCTGGCGGCGCAGGGGGTCGAGCTGCGGACCCGCTGGCGCTGGCAGGGGTTTTCGGGGGAGGCGCTGCGGTTCGACACGCCCGGGGGCGAGCGGCTGCTGCGGCCTCGGGTGACCGTGCTGGCGCTGGGGGGTGCGAGTTGGCCTCGGCTGGGCTCGGATGCGGCGTGGGTCGGCTGGCTGCGTGAAATGGGCGTCGCGGTGGCGCCGTTCCGACCGGCGAACATGGGGTTCCTTGTCGGCTGGTCGCCGGCGATGGCGCCGCATTTCGGTGCGGCGGTGAAAGGGGCGCGGCTGTCCGCGGGCGCCCTGTCCAGCCGCGGCGAGTGGGTGCTGACGCGGCAGGGGATCGAGGGCGGCGCGGTCTACGAGATCTCGGCCGCGCTGCGCGACGGGGCGGCGGGTGTGGTCGATCTCGCGCCCGATCTGGATGCCGAAACCCTGGCGGCCCGGCTGGCGCGGCCGCGCGGGCGGCTGTCGGTCGGCAACTGGCTGCGCCGGGTGCTGCGCGATCCGGTCAAGGTGGCGCTGCTGCTGGAATGGGGCCGGCCGCTGCCGGGCGACCCGGCGGCACTGGCCGCACTGACCAAGGCGCTGCCGCTGCGTGTGTCCGGTCCGGCGGGCCTCGACCGCGCGATCTCCTCGGCCGGCGGGGTGCGGCTGGAGGCGCTGACCCCGGCGCTGGAACTGCGCGCCCGTCCCGGCACCTTCGCCGCCGGCGAGATGCTGGATTGGGAGGCCCCGACCGGCGGCTATCTGCTGACCACCTGCCTGGCCACCGGCCGCCACGCCGGGCTGGCGGCGGCGCGGCGGCTGGGTGGCCCCTGACCTTGTTCCGGCCCCCGGCTGCGACCGCTTGACGCGCTGCGGCCGCGGGTGTCTGGTGCGCCGGTCCGTCAGGAGCGTTGACCCATGTCCCCTTCCCAGTCCCGGCTGTTCACCCCGATCCTGATCGGCGGCTGCATGATCCTGCTGATCAACTTTGCCATGCGGGCGAGTTTCGGCGTCTTCCAGATCCCCGTCGCCGAAACCTTCGGCTGGCCGCGGGCCGAGTTCAGCCTGGCGATCGCCATCCAGAACCTCGCCTGGGGCTTCGGGCAGCCGCTGTTCGGGGCGCTGGGGGAACGCTGGGGCGACCGCTGGGCGATCATCCTGGGCGCATTCCTCTACGCGCTGGGGCTGCTGATGACCGCCGTCGCCACCACCCCCGAGGCCATGCAGCTGTGGGAGGTCGCGGTCGGCTTCGGCATCGCCGGCACCGGCTTCGGCGTGGTGCTGGCGGTGATCGGGCGCGCGAGCAGCGACGAGAACCGCAGCCTCGCGCTGGGGATCGCCACCGCCGCGGGTTCGGCCGGGCAGGTGGTGGGGGCACCGCTGGCGCAGGGGCTGCTGGCGGTCCTGCCCTGGCAGCAGGTGTTCATGGTCTTTGCCGCGCTGGTGCTGACGGTGCTGCTGTTCCTGCCGATGCTGGGCAACACCAGGCCCGCGCCGAAACACGAGCTGGAAGAAAGCATGGGCAGCGTGCTCAAGCGCGCCATGGTCGACCCCAGCTTCCTGATGATCTTTGCCGGATTCTTTTCCTGCGGCTATCAGCTGGCCTTCATCACCGCGCATTTCCCCGCCATGATCACCGAGATGTGCGGCCCGATCTCGCCCGATGGCGGGCTGGCGGCGCTGGGGATCGGCACGACTTCGGCGCTGGGGGCGGCGTCACTGGCGTTGATCGGCATCGCCAATATCGGCGGGTCGATCATGGCCGGCTGGCTGGGCAAGAAATACAGCCGCAAATACCTGCTGGCCGGCATCTACACGCTGCGCACCATCATCGCGGCCTGGTTCATCCTGACCCCGATTACCCCCGCCACGGTGGTGGTGTTCTCGCTGGGAATGGGGGCGCTGTGGCTGGCGACGGTGCCGCTGACCTCGGGGCTGGTCGCCTATATCTACGGGCTGCGCTACATGGGGACGCTGTACGGTTTCGTGTTCCTGTCGCACCAGCTGGGGTCGTTCCTGGGGGTGTGGCTGGGCGGCTGGCTGTATGACGTCTATGGCGACTACACGGTGGTCTGGTGGGTGGGCGTGGGCGTCGGCGCGTTTTCGGCGCTGATCCACCTGCCGGTGCGCGAGGCGCCGGCGGGATTGACCCGCAGCACCGCCCCCGCCCAGTGAGGTGATCAGCCCTCGGCCACCGACAGGATCCAGGCGGCGGTCATCAGGTCCAGATGCGCGCCGCCGCCGTTCTTGGCGACGGTGATCTCGTGGTCCGAGCGGCGCGAATAGGCCCCCGCCGGCAGGTCGTAGAAATCGGCGAGGATGTCGCTTTCGCGGATCGCGCCCGCGTCGATCGGGATCTGGATTTCCCCGATATGGCCCAGGGTGGTGGCGCGGCTGTCGACGAACAGCCGGGCATTCTTCAGCAGATCATCGTCACCCTCGCGCATGTCCGGGCGAAAGGCGCCGATCAGGTCGACGTGGGTGCCGGGGGACAGCCACTCGCCGCGCAGCACCGGCTGGGTCGCCATGGTGGCGGTGGCGATGATTTCCGCGTCGCGCACCGCCGGTTCCAGATCGCGCACCGCTGTGGCCGAGACCCGCTGCGCCAGCGCCTCGGCCCCGGCGGGCGAGCGGTTCCAGATGCAGACCTGCGCGTCGGGGATCAGGGCGCGATAGGCGTGGACCATGCTTTCCGCGACAGCGCCCGCGCCGATCACCAGCACCCGCCGCGCATCAGGCCGCGCCAGCCGGCGCGCCGACAGCAGGCTGTCGCCGGCGGTCTTCCACTTGGTGACAAGGTGGAAATCGACCAGCGCCCGCAGCTGCCCGGTGGCATCATCCAGCAGGTTCACCACCCCGTTGACCACCGGCACCCCATGGTCGCGGTTGCCGGGAAAGATCGTGGCGGGCTTGATTGCCATGCCCATCCCGTCGATCCATGCGCTGCGGGTCAGCAGCGTATCCTCGCCGCGATGCAGGAAGCTGTCAGCAATTTCCGCGCGCGGCAGCTCGTGGCCCTGGGCCAGCGCGTCGGTCAGCGCCAGCCAGTCCAGCCTTGGTTCGATTTCGGGGCCGATGATCTGCATATGTCTCTCCGCCTGCGTGCGCAGGTCTAGACGCAACACGCTGCGCGTGCCAGAGCCTGCGACAGGAAGAAGCGGATGGACCCGATGAACCACGGGCAGGTCACGGTGCTGCTGGCGCTGTATCGGGGCGCGGCGTTCCTGCCGGCGCAGCTGGACAGCATCGCAGCACAGGACGCCGATTGGCGGCTGGTGGTCAGCGACGATCATCCCGACGCGGGCGCTGCGATCGTGCGCCGCTTTGCCGCTGCGCATCAGGGGCGGGTCGAGCTGCACGCGGGACCGGGGCGGGGGGCGGCGGCGAATTTCCTGTCCATGCTGGCGGCACTGCCCGCGCAGCCGGGGTTCGTGGCGCTGTCGGATCAGGACGACGTGTGGCTGGCGGGCAAGCTGTCGCGGGCGCTGGCCGCCTTGCACGCGGCGGGTGAGGCACCCGCGCTGTATTGTTCCCGCGCCACCATCTGCGATGCCGGGCTGCGCCCGCTGGGATTGACGCCGGCGCCCCGGCACCCACCCTCGTTCCGGCACGCGCTGGTGCAGAACCTGGTGCAGGGCAACACTGCGGTGCTGAACCCGGCCGCGGCCGCGCTGGCGCGGCAGGCGGCGCAGGGGGCGGGGGCCGGGGACGGGGTCCGCGCGGTGGTCATGCATGACTGGTGGCTTTACCAGCTTGTCAGCGGTGCGGGCGGGCGGGTGATCTGGGACCCGCACCCCTCGCTGCTGTATCGCCAGCACGGGGGCAACGTGGTCGGCGCCAATGCCGGGCTGCGTGCGCGGCTGGCCAGCGTCCGGCGGATGCTCTTGGGCCGTCACCGGGACTGGAGCCTTGCCACCCTGCACGAGATGCAGCGCCTGCGCCCGCTGCTGACCCCGGAACACCGCGCGGTGCTGGATGATTTCGCCGCGCTGTGCGGCCCCGGCGCGGGGGCGCGGCTGCGGGCGCTGCGGCGCGGGGGTTTTCACCGCCGCGACGCGCCTTCGCAGGCGCTGCTGTGGCTGGCGGCGGCGCTGGGGCGGGTATAGGGCGGGGGTCGGCACAGAGGGGCTTGCAACCGCCCGGGCGCTGCCCCAGCCTCCGCGCCGTCCCGACCGGAGATTTCATGCAGCTTTTCCTCAACCCCGGGCTGATCGCACTGACGCTCGGCTATACGCTCAGCCAGTTCTATCGCGCCTTCCTCGCCGTGCTCAGCCCCACGCTCGAGGCCGAGCTGGGCGCGAGCCCCGGCGATCTGGCGCTGTCATCGGGCATGTGGTTCATCGCCTTCGCGCTGATGCAGCTGCCGGTGGGCTGGGCGCTGGACCGGATCGGGCCGCGGCGCACGGCGGCCGCGGCGCTGGCGCTGGGGGGAGGCGGCGGCGCGGCGGTGTTCGCGCTGGCCACGCAACCCTGGCACCTGCATCTGGCGATGGGGCTGATCGGCGCGGGCTGCGCGCCGGCGCTGATGGCGGCCTATTACATCATCGCCCACGACTATCCGCGCCACGTGTTTGCCGCGCTGACCGGGATGATGATCGGGCTGGGCTCACTGGGCAATATCCTGGGCGCGGCGCCGCTGGTCGAGCTGATCCACGCCGTCGGCTGGCGGCAGTCGCTGTGGCTGCTGGCGGCGGTCACGCTGCTGGTGGCGGCGATGGAATGGGTGGTGGTGCGCGATCCACGCCACGAAGGCACGCCGCCCCGCGGCAGCATCCTCGACATCCTGCGGCTGCGGGTGCTGTGGCTGATGCTGCCGCTGTTCGCGACCAGCTATGCCGCCTCGGCCGCAATCCGGGGGCTGTGGGCCGCGCCCTATCTGCAGGACGTGTTCGGCGCCGACGACATCGCCATCGGCCGCGCGACGCTGGTGATGGGGATCGCGATGGTGATCGGCAATCTGGCGCTGGGGATCGGGATCCGGGTGTTCGGCTCGGCCCGGCGCGCGGCGCTGGCGGGACATGCGGTGGCGCTGGCCTCGCTGGGGCTGCTGTGCCTGATGCCCGGGCACAGCGTCGCGCTGTCGGTGGCGCTTCTGGGGCTGATCGGGCTGGTGGGGGCGAATTATTCCATGCTGATGGCCGATGCGCGGCTGCATCTGCCGCAACATCTGGTGGGGCGGGGGGTGACCTTCCTCAACATGATCTCGATCGGCGGGGCGGGGATCATGCAGTTCGCCTCGCGCCCGCTGTATCAGTCGGCGCAGGGGCTGGCGGGGGCGGCGCCGTATATGGTGCTGTTCCTGTTCTTCCTGCTGCCGATGGCGCTGGGAACCCTGCTCTACATGACCACCCCCGAGGCGAGCCATGATTGAACCGGACCGGATCGAGGTCGTCGCCCCCAACCTCAAGCGGCGGCTGTCGGGGGTCACCGCCACGGTGGTGCGGCTGATCCCGGTGCAGGCGCGGATGATCGGCATCGTCGCGACCGGGCCGGGGCTGCCGCCCGAACTGCCGCATATCCCGTTGGCCCGCGCCGCCACCCTGCCCCGCGACCGCTGGCGGGTCTGGCACGCGCGCCGCAACACCGAAATGGCGCTGGGGCTGATCCTGCGCCACCTGCTGCGGCGGCGCTATCGGCTGCTGTTCACCAGCGCGGCGCAGCGGCGCCATACCGGCTTCACCCGTTGGCTGATCCGCCGGCAAGAGGCGCTGATCGCCACCTCGCCGCAGGCCGCGTCCTATCTGGAGCGTCCAGCGACGGTGATCCTGCACGGGGTCGATACCGCGGTGTTCCACCCCGCCGCCGACCGCGCCGCCCTGCGGCGCGAGCTGGGGCTGGACCCCGATGCGGTGCTGATCGGCTGTTTCGGGCGGGTGCGGGCGCAAAAGGGTGTGGACCTGCTGGTCGAGGCCGCCTTGCAAGTGTTCCCCCGGCACCCGCGCGCGCAGTTGCTGTTCAGCGGCCGCATCACCCCCGACAACCGCGGCTTTGCCGATGCGCTGATCGCCCGCGCCAACGCCGCCGGGCTGGGCGACCGCATCCGCTTTCTGGGCGAAATCCCGTGGGACCGCGTCGTGCAGCTCTATCGCACGCTGGACCTGTTCGCGGCCCCGGCGCGGTGGGAGGGCTTCGGCCTGACCCCGCTCGAGGCGATGGCCAGCGGCGTGCCGGTGATCGCCGCCCGCGTCGGCGCCTATGAAACGCTGATCCGCGACGGCGAGACCGGCACCCTGATCCCCCGCGACGATGCCGGGGCGCTGGCCGCGGCGCTGGACCGCTGGCTGTCCGACGACGCCGGCCGCGAGGCCGCAGGCCGCGCCGCCCGCGCCCATGTCGAGGCGCATCACGCCATCGAGGACGAGGCAAGCGCCATCGTCGGCGTCTATCGGCAGCTGCTGGGGGACCGGCCATGAACCGGCTGCGCTTCCTGCTGGCGCGCACCCTGCGGGACGAGGCCGCACTGGCCGCGCTGTCGGTGCCGCAGACAGAGCTGCTGGCGGCGGCGGCGGGGCGCGACATCGCGCTGGTCGGCAACGCCCGCTCGCTGTCCGGGCAGCGCCACGGCGCCGCCATCGACGCCTCGGGGCTGGTGATGCGGATCAACCGCGCTCCGATGCCCGCGCCGGAAAGCCACGGCAGCCGCACCGACTGGCTGGCGCTGGCCGTGCGCCTGCCGGATGCGGATCGCCAGCGGCTGCACCCCGGTCGCATCCTGTGGATGTCGCCCAAGCGCAAGCGGCTGGACTGGCGCACCGCGCGCAGCAAGGGGTTCTACCTGCACCCGCTGGCGGATTACCGGGCGCTGGCGGCGGAACTGGGCGCCCCGCCCAGCACCGGGATCATGGCGATCGAGCTGCTGCTGCGCGCCCAGCCCGCACGGCTGACGCTGTACGGGTTCGACTTCTTCGCCTCAAAATCGCTGTCGGGGTCGCGCAATGCCGCGCAGGTGCCCCATGATTTCGCGGCCGAGGCTGAATGGGTCCGCGCCCGCGCCGCCGCCGACCCGCAGCTGCGGATCGCCTGATCCGCGGGATCATCCCGGCCCCGGGTCCTCGTCCCAGATCTCGGTCAGCGAGCGGTTGCCGATCCGCATCAGCCGCCCCAGCGTCGCGGCCAGCCCGATGTCGTCGCGCCGCTCGGCGCAGACCGCCACGTCCACCGCCACCCCGGCCAGCGAGGTCATTCCCAGCTGCCAGGCCAGCCGCGCCAGCATCTCGGCCCGCATCGCCAGCGCCGCCGCATCGCCCGCCGCCGCCGCCGCGCGCAGGTCCTGCAGCCCTCGCGCCAGCTGTTCCAGCGCCAGCGTCAGCACGTCATGCGCCGCGGTCTCGCCCAGCTCGTCCACGATCTCGGCCAGCCGGCGCGAATCGATCTGCACCTTTTCCGTCATGGTCAGAACCGTCAGCTCCGCCATCGCCCACCCCGCCAATCCTTGCGCCCCGTGTCCCCACACGTCCGGGCAGACTAGGCGCGGGTGCCTCAAGAAATCCTTACCGGAACCGGCAGAAATCGCTCGCAGTTTAGGGATCGGGACACTATCCAGAACCGCGACAAGCAAAACGAGGCCCCCATGACGATCCGTCCGCTGCCCCAATACCTCGTCCAGCGCTACCATGGCTGGCACGCCACCACCTATGCCGACAACAGCGCATGGTACCGGCGACTGGCGGACGAGGGGCAGCGCCCGCGGGCGATGGTGATTTCCTGCTGCGATTCGCGGGTGCATGTCACCTCGATCTTCGGGGCGGACACGGGCGAGTTCTTCATCCACCGCAACATCGCCAACCTGGTGCCGCCCTATGCGCCGGACGGCGAACAGCACGGCACCTCGGCGGCGGTGGAATATGCGGTGCGCGAGCTGCATGTGTCGCATCTGATCGTGATGGGCCACAGCCAGTGCGGCGGCATCGCCGGCTGCCATGCGATGTGTTCGGGACAGGCGCCCGAGCTGGACGAGGCCACCAGCTTCGTCGGCCGCTGGATGGACATCCTGCGCCCCGGCTACGAACGCGTGGCCAACCTGCCGCCCGAGGAGCAGATCCCGGCGCTGGAACAGGTGGCGGTGCGGGTGTCGCTGGAAAACCTGCTGACCTTTCCCTTTGTCGCCGCGGCGGTCGAGGCGCGCGAACTGTCGCTGCACGGGCTGCTGCACGACATCCGCACCGGCCAGCTGACCATGATCGGCGAGGACGGGCGCTTCGTGCCGGTCTGAGGCACCCGCATCCTCTCTGCCGCAAATCTGGTATGCCAGATTGCGCGTTGTCCCGGGCCGCGCTAGGGTTCGCCGGACAACGGGCAAGAGGTGTTTCGTGAAACTGCTGCGCTATGGACCGGCGGGCCGGGAAAAGCCGGGGATGCTGGATGATCAGGGGCAGGTGCGCGACCTGTCGGGGCATGTCGCCGACATCGCGGACGAGGTGTTGACCCCGCAGGGGCTGGCGCGGCTGCGCGCGCTGGACCCGCAGGCGCTGCCGCTGGTCGCGGGCACGCCGCAGCAGGAGCTGCGGCTGGGCCCCTGCGTCGGGCTGGTGCGCAAGTTCATCGCCATCGGGCTGAACTACGCCGACCACGCCGCCGAATCGGGGATGCCGGTCCCGGACGAGCCGGTGGTGTTCAACAAGTGGTCCAGCTGCATCACCGGCCCCGACGACGACATCCGCATCCCCCGCGGCTCGGAAAAGACCGATTGGGAGGTCGAGCTGGGCGTGGTCATCGGGGCCCCGGCCAGCGACGTGTCCGAGGCCGAGGCCATGGCCCATGTCGCCGGCTATTGCGTGGTCAACGACGTCAGCGAGCGCCACTGGCAGCTGGAACGCGGCGCCACCTGGGACAAGGGCAAGGGCTTCGACAGCTTCGGCCCCATCGGTCCCTGGATGGTCACCGCCGACGAGATCGCCGACCCGCAGGCGCTGGCAATGTGGCTCGAGGTGGACGGGCGGCGCTTTCAGGACGGCTCGACCGCGACCATGGTGTTCGGGGTGGCGGCGCTGGTCAGCTATTGCTCGCGGCTGATGACGCTGATGCCGGGCGACATCATCACCACCGGCACGCCCCCGGGCGTCGGCATGGGGCAGACGCCGCCGGTCTATCTGAAGGGCGGCGAGACCGTCACCCTGGGGATCGAGGGGCTGGGCCGGCAGACGCAGCGGGTCGTGGCGCCCAGATGACCGAGGCCCGGCTGCGCGAGACCCTGTGCGAGCTGGCCGCCTCGCTGTTCGCGCGCGGGCTGACGCATGGCTCGACCGGGAACATCTCGGCGCGGACGGCGGATGGCGGGCTGCTGGTCTCGCCCACCGGCACCAGCTTCGGACGGCTGGACCCGGCGCGGCTGGCGCGGTTCGACGCGGCCGGGCGACACATCGGCGGCGACAGGCCGACCAAGGAAATGCCGCTGCACCGCGCCTTTTACGACACTCGCGAGGGGGCGGGGGCGGTGGTGCATCTGCACTCCTGCCACTCGGTCGCGCTGTCGGCGCTGCCGGTGGCCGACCCCGGGGATTTCCTGCCGCCGCTGACCCCCTATGCCGTGATGCAGCTGGGGCGGGTGCGGCTGCTGCCCTATTTCCGCCCCGGCGACCCGGCGATGGGGGATGCGGTGCGCGAGCTGGGCGGGCGCCACGCGGCGGTGATGCTGGCCAACCACGGCCCCGTTGTCGCCGGCCGCAGCGTCGAGGCCGCCTGCGACGCCATCGAAGAGCTGGAGGCCACCGCAAGGCTGGCGCTGATGCTGCACGGGCTGCCCGCGCGCGGGCTGACCTCGGCGCAGGTGGCCGAGCTGCTGGCCGCGCGCGGGGATACGGGCTGATGGCGCGGTTTTCGGCCAATCTGGGCTTCCTGTGGACGGAACTGCCGCTGCCCGACGCGATCCGCGCCGCCGCCCGCGCCGGCTTCGACGCGGTGGAATGCCACTGGCCCCATGCCGACCCGGCGGCCGACCCGGCCGCGATCCGCGCGGCGCTGGCCGAGACCGGGCTGGAAATGCTGGGCCTGAACACCCTGCGCGGCGATCCGGGCGAGAACGGCCTGTCCGCCCTGCCCGGGCGCGAGGCCGAGGCGCGGGCCGAGATCGACCGCGCACTGGCGTTCGCCGCCGGCATCGGCTGCCGCGCCGTGCATGTGATGGCCGGGTTTGCGCAAGGTGCACAGGCCGAGGCGGCGTTCCGCGACAACCTCGACTACGCCTGCCGCGCCGCCGCGGCGCAGGGGGCGTTGGTGCTGATCGAGCCGCTGAACCATTACGACGCGCCGGGATATTTCCTCAACCGCTCGGATCAGGCGGCAGCGCTGATCGCGCAGCTGGGCCACGACAACCTGCGGCTGATGTTCGACTGCTACCACCTGCAGGTGATGGAGGGCGACATCTCGCGCCGCTTGCAGCGGCTGTTGCCGGTGATCGGCCATGTGCAGATCGCCTCGGTCCCCGACCGCGGCCCGCCCGACCATGGCGAGCTGGACTACCGCCATGTCTGCGCGCTGCTGGACGGGCTGGGCTGGGACCGGCCGCTGGGGGCGGAATACCGGCCCCCGGGGCCGACCGGGGACAGCCTGGGCTGGCTGGCGGCGCTGCGCGCGGTGTGAGCCGTCGCGCAGGCGGTCGGGCTGGGCCCCAAGGCGGGTATTTGGGCCAGAAAGAAGTCCCTGTCGGGTTGAGGGCTGCTAGCGCGGTTCCGCGGCCAGGGCGACGCGGAGGCCATCGCGGCGGATGGTTCCCAGCAGGTCGCGGGTGGTGTCGTTGAAGCCGCGGTTGCCGGTCAGCGCCGCGGGCGCCAACCCGGGCAGCGCCAGCACCGAGGCGACCAGCGCGCCGTCATCCGCCCCGGCCCGCTGCGCCAGATCCAGCAGCGCCGCGCCGCGGGGGTCGTCGGGGGTCTGGCCCGCGGTCGCCAGCTGCACCAGCCACGCCAGCCAGACGGCGGTGGCAAAGGCAAACGGGCGCGGGTCAGCGCCCGCAGACAGCGCCTCGGCGGCGGGGGCGAACCAGCGCTGCGGCAGTTTCTCGGTCCCGTCCATGGCGATCTGGCGGGTCTGGTGGGCGATGGCGGGGTTGGCAAAACGCGCCATCAGTGCCCGTGCATAGGCCGCGGGGTCGAGCCCGGCGCCGCGGGGCAGCGTCGCGCCCGCGGCCTGCATGTGGCGGCGGATCAGCGGCGCCAGCTCCGGGTCGGCCACCGCCTCGCGCACATGCGGCAGGTCCAGCAGCTGCCCGGCATAGGCGATCAGCGAATGGGCGCCGTTCAGCATCCGCAGCTTCATCGCCTCATGCGCGCGCACGTCGGTGACCAGTTGGGCGCCGCCGGCCTCCCACGCGGGGCGGCCCTGGGGGAAGTGATCCTCGATCACCCATTGGCTGAAGGGCTCGGTCTCGACGCAGGCAAGATCGCGGTGGCCGGTCAGCGCCTGCACGTCGGCCAGGGTTTGCCGGGTCACCGCCGGGGTGATGCGGTCGACCATGGTGGCGGGAAAGGCCACGAGATCGGCAATGCGGGCCGCAAGGTCCGGGTCGCGGCGGCGGGCAAAGCCCAGCACGCCCGCGCGCAGCAGCGCCCCGTTGTCGGGCAGGTTGTCGCAGCACAGCACGGTGAACGGCGCCACCCCCGCCGCCAATCGCGCGGCCAGCGCGGCGGTGATGATCCCCAGCACCCCCTGCGGCGCCTGCGGCTGCGCCAGGTCATGTGCCACCGCGTGATGCGCCGGGTCCGCGTCCATCGCGGCGCGGTCGATGCCATAGGCCTTTTCCGAGACGGTCAGCGACAGGATGCGGATCGCGGGGTCGCAGGCGGCGCGCAGGATCGTCGCGGGGTCGCCGCCGATCGCGGGGCCATGGGCGCCGATCACCCGCGCACGGTTCTGGGGGCCGCGTTCCAGCACCGTGTACAGCCCGTCCTGCGCGTTCAGCGCCTGCGCGATGTCGCGACTGCGAAGGTTGGCGCCAAGGATGCGCCAATCGCCGCCCTCGGCCGCCAGCGCGTCGTCGGTATAGACCGCCTGATGGGCGCGGTGGAATGCGCCGAGACCCAGATGCAGGATGCCGAACCCATGCGCCGCGCGGTCATAGCCGGGGCGGGCCACCCCCGGCGGCAGGTCGTCGAGCCGCGTCAGGCGCGGGCTCATACCCGCGCCCCGTGGGCCAGCGCCATTTCCACCCCGCGCAGCTCGGCCAGCCCCTTCAGCCGCCCGATGGCGGGATAGCCGGGCTGGCCGCCGCGGCCGATGTCGTCCAGGATGTCCTGCCCGTGGTCGGGGCGCATGGGAATGTTCCAGTCGGCGCGGCCCGCCTCGCGACGGCGCTTTTCCTCGCGCAGGACGGCGGCGACCAGCGCCACCATGTCGGTCTGGCCGGCCAGATGCTCATCCTCGAAGAACGAGCCGCGGATCGCGTCGCTGTCGCGGCGGACGTTGCGCAGGTGCAGGAAATGCACGCGGTCACCCAGCCGCTCCATCATGCCCGGCAGGTCGTTGTCCGGTCGCGCCCCCAGCGAGCCCGAGCACAGCGTGATCCCGTTCGCGGGCAGGTCCACCGCGGCCATGCGCTCGGCGTAATCGGCCTCGGTCGACATGACGCGGGGCAGGCCCAGCAGCGGGAAGGGCGGGTCGTCGGGGTGGCAGCACAGCCGCATCCCGATGTCCTGCGCGACCGGGGCCACCTGTTCCAGGAAGTCGTGGAAATTGCGGCGCAGCACCGCGTCGGTGACGGGGGCATAGCTGTCCAGCAGCGCCCGCACGTCCTCGAGCGTGAAATGCTCGGCCGCGCCGGGCAGACCGAAGACCACGTTGCCGGCCAGCTCTTCGCGCCTTGCGTCGTCCATGGCGGCAAAGCGGCGGGCGGCCTCGTCGCGGATCTCCTCGGGGAAGTCCTCGGCCGCGCCCTTGCGCTGCAGGATATGGATGTCGAAGGCGGCGAAATCGGTGAAGTCGAAGCGCATGCAGCGCGCGCCGTTGGGGCGCCGCCACGCCAGGTCGGTGCGGGTCCAGTCCAGCACCGGCATGAAGTTGTAGCACAGCACCTCGATGCCAGCGTCGCGCAGGTGGCGCATCGAGGTGATCCAGTTGGCAATATGCTCGCGCCAGTCGCCGGTCTGGGTCTTGATCGCTTCGCTGACCGGCAGGCTTTCGACCACCTCCCACTTCAGCCCCGAGGGTGCGCCGTCGGCCATCGCAGCGATCTCGGCCTGGCGGCGGGCGATCTCCGCCGGGGTCCAGACCGTCCCGGTGGGGACGTGGTGCAGGGCGGTCACGACGCCCTGCACCCCCGCCTGCATCATGTCGTCGATCGAAACCCGATCCTTGGGGCCGAACCAGCGCCAGGTATGTCGCATTAAGTCAGTGTCCTTGTCTGTCAGGCCGCAAGCCCGAGGTCGTCCGACCACAGGCAATCGGGGCCGAAATCGCCGATGTCGTTGATGCCGCAAAGCGCCATGGTCAGGTCCATCTCGCGGCGCAGGATCTCAAGCGCGGTCTCCACGCCCTTTTGCCCCATCGCCCCCAGCCCATAGGTAAAGGCGCGGCCGACAAAGACGCCGGTGGCGCCGGTGGCGATGGCTTTCAGCGCCTCTTGCCCGGACTGGATGCCGCTGTCGAGATACAGCGGGAAATCCGGCCCCACCGCGCGGCGGATCGCCGGCAGCGCCCGGATGGTCGAGGGCGCGCCGTCCAGCTGCCGGCCGCCGTGGTTCGAGACCAGGATCGCGTCGGCGCCGGTGTCCAGCGCCCGGCGCGCATCCTCGGGGTCGTTGATGCCCTTCAGGATCACCGGCCCGCCCCATTTGCGGATGATCCGTTCCACCCGCGCCCAGTCCAGCCGCTGGTCGAACTGGCGCGAGGTCCAGTCCATCAGGTCGCCCAGACTGTCCACGCCGCGGGCATGGCCGACGATATTGCCAAAGCTGCGCCGGCGGGTGCCCAGCATCCCCAGCGCCCAGCGCGGATGCAGGGCGATGTTCAGCAGGTTGCCCAGCGTCAGTCGCGGCGGCGCGGTCATGGCGTTCTTCAGGTCCTTGTGGCGCTGGCCCTGGATGGTCAGGTCCAGCGTCAGCACCAGCACCGTCACCCCGGCGCGGCGGGCACGCTCGAGCACGTTGTCCAGGAACTCCTCGTCCCGCAGCGTGTAGAGCTGGAACCAGAAGGGCGCGCCGGTCGCTTGCGCGATGTCTTCCAGCGAGCACATCGACATGGTGGACAGGGTGAAGGGGACGCCCGCCGCCACGGCCGCGCGGGCGGCGTGGATCTCGCCGTCGGGGTGCTGCATTCCCAGCAGCCCGACCGGGGCCAGCGCCAAGGGCATCGAGACCGGCTGCCCCAGCATGGTGGTGGCCAAGCTGCGCGATTCGATATTGCGGGCGACGCGCTGGCGAAAGCAGATGCGCTCGAAATCGGCGCGGTTGGCGCGATAGGTGCCGCCGGTCCAGGCGCCGACATCCACATAGTCGTAGAACATGCGCGGGACCCGGCGCCGGTGCAGGCGCCGCAGGTCCTCGATCTCGGTGATCACCGGCATGGGCTCAGGCCCCGAAATCCAGCTGCACCTTGACCGCCTGCGTCCGGTCGCCGGCCAGGTCGAAGGCGCACTGCGCCTCGGCCGCGGGCAGCACCTGGGTGACCATCGGCGACAGGTCGATCCGGCCCGCGCCGATCATGGCCACGGCCTGCGCGAACTCGACATCGAAGCGGTGGGTGCCGACCAGATGCAGCTCTCGCCCGACGATCAGGTTCAACGGCACCGGGGTCACGCCGCCGACGCCGATCTGCACCATGGTTGCCTGCGGCCGCGCCACCGCGATCGCCTGGGCGATGGCGTGCGGGTTGGCCGAGCATTCCAGCACCACGTCGATGCGGCCCTTGCCCTGCGCGTAATCGGCCAGCCCCTCGGGGTTTTCGGCCACGTTCACACAGCGGTCGGCGCCCATGCGGCGGGCGATCCCCAGCGTGAAGTCCTGCACATCCGTCACCACGATCTCGGCCGCGCCGTGCAGTCGGGCCAGCGCGGTGCAGATCGCGCCGATTGGACCGGCGCCGGTAACCAGCACCCGCTGGCCGGCCAGCTCGGGGGCCTTGCTCAGCGCGTGCAGGCAGACGGCCAGCGGCTCGGCGCCCGCTGCATCGGCGGCGCTGGCCCCCGCGGGCAGCGGCAGGCACTGGCTGGCCGGATGATAGAGGCGATGGCGGAAGAACCCATCCTCATGCGGCAGCCGCATGGCCGAGCCGTTGAACCGCATCTCGAGGCAATGCCGCTCGATCCCCGCGCGGCAGTATTCGCAGGTCCCGCAGGGGCGCGAGGGCGACAGCGCCACCAGCTGCCCCGGCACCAGCCCCGAGCCCTCGGGGGCGGCCTCGACCACCCCCGTGGCCTCGTGGCCCAGGATGATCGGCTGGCGCACCCGCACCGGGCCGAAGCCGCCGTCGTGATAGTAATGCAGGTCGGATCCGCAGATCCCGCCCCGCGCCACCCGGATCAGGGCCGCGCCGGGTTCCGGCACGGGGTCGGGCAGCGGCTCGATGCGCAGGTCGTGGGCGGCGTGAAGCCGGCAGGCAAGCTCTTGGGTCATCGGTCAGTTCCCCATCAGCGTATTGGGCAGCCAGGTTGCAAACGGCGGGTAATAGGACACCAGCAGCAGCACGATGATGTTCGAGATCAGGAACGGGATCACCGCGCTGATCACCTTGGCCAGCGGCTCGCGCGCGATGTTGCAGGCGACGAACAGGCAGACCCCCACCGGCGGCGTCGTCAGGCCGATCATCAGGTTCAGAACCGCAAAGGTGGCGAAATGCAGCGGCTCGATCCCGACGCTGGTCGCAAGGCCCAGCAGCGGCACGAACAGGATGATCAGCGCGGCGATGGTTTCCATGAACATGCCGACGACCAGCAGCAGCATGTTGATCAGCAGGATCACCAGGATCGGGTTGTCGGTGATCGCCAGCACGCTGCTGACCAGCAGCTGCGGGATCCGCTCGGAGGCGAGGATCGAGCCGAAGACGTTGGCGAACCCCACCAGCGCCAGGATCCCGGCCGAGGTGACGGCGCTGGTCGCCACGATCCGCGGCACTGCGCGCACCGGCAGCTCGCGATAGACGAAGGCGCCCACGACAAAGGCGTAGATGCAGGCGACGATGGCGGTCTCGGTCGGGGTGGCGATGCCGGTCAGCAGCCCGCCGATGATCAGCCCGGTCATCGCCAGCGCCCAGAACGCCCCCAGAAAGGCCAGGAACAGCTCGCCGAAGCCTTGCCATTCCTGCCGGGGATAGTTGCGGCGCACGGCCAGGATATAGCAGGTGATCCCCATGGCGATGCCCATCAGCACCCCGGGCACCGCCCCGGCCAGGAACAGCTTGCCGACGGAAATCCCCGACAGCGCGCCGACGATGATCATCGGCACGCTGGGCGGGATCATCGGCCCCACCGTGGACGAGGCGGCGGTGATCGCGGCGGCGAAATCGCCCGGATAGCCGGATTTCTTCATCCCCGGGATCATCACCCCCCCGGTGGCCGCGACATCGGCGACCGCGGTCCCGGAAATGCCGCCGAACATCATCGAATCCGCGACGTTGGCCATGGCCAGCCCGCCGCGCATCCAGCCGACCAGCGCATTGGCCAGCCGGATGATCCGCTCGGTGATGCCGCCAAAGTTCATCAGGTTGCCGGCCAGGATGAAGCCGGGGATGCACAGCAGCACGAACACGTCCATGCCCGCGAACATCCGCTGCGGGATGGTGACCACCGGCAGCCCGGCGGCCAGGATATAGGCCAGCGACGACAGGCCCAGGCAGATCGCGACCGGCACGCCCACGGCCAGCGTGACGGCGAATGTGGTCAGCAGCAGGAAAAGATCCACGAGATCAGCCCTCTTCGTCGAAATGGGGGCGCCCGTCCTGGGTGCCGGCAATCATGCCGATCACCCGCAGCAGGGCGAACAGGAACAGCAGCACCGCCAGCAGCAGGATCGAGGCGTGCACGTAATGCATCGGGATCCGCAGGCTGGGCGCGCGTTGCAGCGCCCCGATGGCGGTGAACTTCCACGCGGGCAGGATCATCACCGCGCCCATCACCGCCGTCGCCGCGGCCGCGAGCAGCCGCAGCCACCAGGCCAGGCTTTCTGGCACCGATTCCTGCAGCAGGTCGACGTTGACCAGATCGCCCGACAGCAGCGACAGGCCGATGCCGAACGCGGTCATGTAAAGCAGCAGGTAGCGCGACAGCTCTTCGGTCCAGACCGGCGAATACAGGCCAAAGGTGCGGGTGGTGATCTGGATCGTCACCACCGCGATCAGCGCAAAGAACACCGCCGCCATCGCGACGCGGCACAGCGCGGACACGGCGTGTTGCAGCTTGGCAAGGGTTTGCATCGGTTCCCGTCCCCTCATGGGCGGTTGCGGCGCCGCACGCATCGGCGGCGCCGCAGCCGGCAAGATCAGTTGTTGAGCAGCTCTTCCACGATCGGGCGCAGCTCGTCGCCGACGCTGGCGATCACCGCATCGCGCGAGCCTGCGGCAAAGGCGGCCTGGTCGACCTCGACAAAGGTCATGCCCTTGGCTTCCAGGTCGGCGCGGATCGCGTCCTCGTCCTGCAGGAACTGGGCGCGCTCGAACTCCTGCGCGCGGCGGGCGGCTTCCAGCACATGCTCGCGGTCGGCCTCAGGGAGGCGCTGCCAGACCTGCTCGGCAATGGCGATATAGATCCACGAGCGCACATGCTCGGTCATGTTCACATGGCTCTGCACCTCGTTCAGCGAGGCGGACTGGATCAGCGCCAGCGGGTTTTCCTGCCCGTCGATGGTGCCGTTCTGCAACGAGGTGAACACCTCGGAAAACGCCATCGGCGTCGGCTGCGCGCCCAGCGCGGTCCAGGTGTCGACGAACAGCGGCACGTTCGGCACCCGCAGCCGCATCCGGTTCAGCTCGGCGGGGGTGGTAATGGCGCGGTTCGCGGTCAGGTTGCGCGGGCCGCGGGCGAAATAGCCGATCGGGCGGACCTGGGCGCGCTCGATGATCTGGGCCTCGATCTGCTTGCCGATGTCGCCGCTGGCCACCGCGTCCATCTGTTCAAGCGAGCGATAGGCGTAGGGCACTGCCAGCAGCGCCGCCATCGGCGCCCAGTTCTGCAGGCTTTCGCCGGTGATGGTCATCTCGACGGTGCCCAGCTGCATCCCGTTGATCAGGTCCATCTCGCGCCCCAGCGAATCGTTGGGGAACACCTCGACGGCGACCCGGCCCTCGGTCAGGGCGGCGACTTCCTCGGCGAATTTCAGCGAGCCCTTGTGCCACGAGTTCTGTTCGTTCGCCAGGTGGCCCAGCTTCAGCGTGACATCGGCGGCGGCATGGGCGCGGCCGATGAAGGGCGCGGCCAGCACGGCGGTACCGGCGAGGGCGGCGAATTGGCGGCGGTTCAGTCTGGTCATGGTCTCCTCCGGGTTGACCGATTCAGGGGGCAAAGATTTCGGGATGCGCGCTGGTGATCTCGGGCATGTCGATCAGCAGCTCGCGCAGGTGGCGGCGCATCGCCGCCTCGGCCTGCGCGGGATCGCGGGCGCGCAGCCCCTGCACGATGGCCTGGTGCTGGGCGATCAGCTTGCCGGTGTCGAAGGCGCGCGCCGAGATATGGCGCAGCCGGTTCATCTGGGATTTCAGCCCCTCGAGCACCTGCCACACGGCCTCGTGCCCGGCGGCCTCGGCCAGCAGGCGGTGGAAACGGTCGTCCAGCGCCACGAAGCCGGCAACATCCTGGCGGGAGACGGCGGCGCGCTGCTGGTCGATCTCGGCATCCAGCCGATCCAGCAGCGCATCGTCCGCGGTCTCGGCCAGCATCCGCACCAGGTCGCTTTCCACCGCCTCGCGGATCAGCCGCGCCGACAGCACGGCGGACAGGGAAATCGGGCTGACATAGGTGCCGCGCTGGGGGCGGACCTCGGTCAGCCCCTCGGCGGTCAGGCGGATGAAGGCTTCGCGCACCGGCTGGCGGCTGACGCCCAGGCGGTTGCCGATCTCGGTCTCGCTCAGCCGCGCGGCGGGGGGCAGCTCGCCGCGGATGATGGCGCCGCGCAGCCATTCATGCAGCTGCGGCACGGTCGGCTGCGTAAAGTCGATGCTCGGATCGGCCTGCATTGATTCCCTCGCTCCCACGGCAACCATGATAACGCATACTTGTATGCCAGTAAACCCGCTTGCCGCCCCCACCCCGCGTGACAGTCCGGCAACACCATGATATCCGGCGGCAATGGCTTTCTCCCCCACCTCACGCGGAACGGACGCGGAACTTGCAGCGGACCGGCCACTTTCCGACCGGGATCGCGGGCGCATCCTGGCGGTGCTGCTGGCGGTGATCTTCATGTCGCTGGTCGGGGTCAGCATCGTGAACGTGGCGCTGCCCTCGATCCAGCACGACCTGGGCGCCGAGCGCTCGGACATGCAATGGGTGCTGTCGGGTTATGCGCTGACCTTCGGGGTGATCCTGGTCGCCGCGGGGCGGGCGGGCGACATCCTGGGACGCGGCGGGTTCTTCCTGGTCGGGGTCGGCGTGTTCACCGCCGCCTCGGTCGCGGCGGGGCTGGCGCCGGATGCGCATTGGCTGAACGCGGCGCGGCTGGCGCAGGGGATCGGATCGGGGCTGCTGAACCCGCAGGGGCTGGGGATGATCCAGCAGCATTTCCGCGGGGCCGAGCGTGGCCGCGCCTTTGGCCTGCTGGGCACGGCGGTGGGGTTCTCGGTCGCCATCGGCCCGGTGCTGGGCGGCGTGCTGATCCAGTTCGGCGGCCCCGACCTGGGGTGGAGGCTGACATTCCTCGTCAACGTCCCCATCGGCATCGGCGCGATGCTGCTGGGAATGGCCTGGTTCCCCCGGCCGCTGTTCCACCCCGCCCCCGCCGGGCTGTGGCGGGCGCTGGACCCGGTGGGGGCGGTGCTGCTGGCGCTGGCGATCCTGGCGGTGCTGTGGCCGTTCATGGAATCGGGCGGATCGGCGCGGACCTGGGGGCTGCTGCCGGTGGCGGGCGCGCTGCTGTGGCTGTGGGTGCGCTGGGAACGGCGGCAGGCGCGGCTGGGGCGCAGCCCGATGGTCGACCTGCGCATCTTCCGCACCCGCAGCTTCACCAACGGCTCGCTGGTGATGGCGCTGTATTTCCTGGGGATGACCAGCATCTGGGTGCTGGTGGCGCTGTATCTGCAGCAGGGCGAGGGCAAATCCGCCTTTGAATCGGGGCTGGTCGGGATCCCGGCGGCACTGCTGTCGGCCTGGGCGGCGAACTGGGCCGGGCGGCGGGTCGGGCGCTGGGGCCGCGCCATCGTGATCTGGGGGCTGGTGCTGGCGCTGGCCGGGCTGGCGGCCAGCATCGCGGTGGTGGTGGCGGCGCAGCGCCACGGGCTCAGCGTCTGGTGGCTGCTGGTCACGCTGTCGCTGATCGGGCTGGCGCAGGGGGCGGTGATCAGCCCCAACCAGACGCTGACCCTGGAAGAGGTACCGCTGGACTATGCCGGCAGCTCGGGCGCGGTCATGCAGACCGGTCAGCGCATCGGCACCTCGGTCGGGATCGCGATGATCACCGCGGCGGTGTTCGCGGTGCTGGCGGTGTCGGGCTGGCCGGTGGCGGTCACCGTCGGCTTCACGCTGATCGGGCTGGTGATCCTGGCGGCGCTGGTCGTCGCCATCAAGGACCAGCGCCAGCGCACCCGCGACCGCGGCCGCCCGGCGGGCTGAGCCCCCTTCCGTCCCCGCCGCGCCCGGACTATGCCCGGGACCGCACCCGGGGCGCGGCCGCATGGGTATTTGGACCAGAAAGAATCCCCACCCCGGTTCAGGGGCGCATGGGGCGTCTTTCTGGCCCAAATACCCGCGGGCGCAGCCTCGACGCCAGAACCGGAGAACCCGCCTTGAAACCCACGCTTCACGTCATCATCGCCTCGACCCGCCCCGGCCGTGTCGGCCCCTCGGTCGCCGAGTGGTTCGCCGGCTTCGCCCGCGCCCATGAGGGGTTCGAGGTGGCGCTGGTCGACCTGCAGGATTTCGACCTGCCGCTTTATGACGAGCCGGTGCACCCCGCCCGCCAGGACTATCGCCACGACCACACCAGGCGCTGGTCCGAAAGCGTGGCGGCGGCCGACGCCTATGTGTTCGTGATGCCGGAATACAATTACTTTCCGCCGCCGGCGCTGGTGAACGCCTGGGACTATGTGTACCGCGAATGGAACTACAAGCCCTGCGGCTTCGTCAGCTACGGCGGGCTGTCGGGCGGGCTGCGCGCGGTGCAGGCGGCCAAGCTGCAGGCCACCACGCTGAAGATGATGCCGATGGTCGAGGGGGTGGCGATCCCCATGGTCGGCACGCTGCTGGACGACGCGGGCCGCTTCGGCTCGAACGCGCTGATCGACACTGCCGCCGCCACCATGCTGGACGAGCTGCACCGCTGGAGCGTGGCGCTGAAGCCGATGCGCGCCCCGGCGTAGGCGCGGCAATCACGCGCGGCCCTGCCGGCGAAAGCGTCCGGCAGGGCCGGCCCTAGCGGTTGCGGGTATCCACCGGATAAGCGGTGGTGAACTTCATCCGCTCCATCGCGAAATGCGAGGTCAGGTTCTTGATCGGCACCGCCTCGGTCAGACGCTTGTAGAAACTGTCGAAGGCCGCCATGTCGGGCACGGCCACGCGCAGCAGATAATCCATCTCTCCGGCCATGCGATAGACCTCCATGATCTCGGGGAAGGTCTCGACGGCGGCGGCGAAGCCCTCGCGCCAGGCGGCGGAATGGTCGACGGCCTCGACGCCGACAAACACGGTCAGGCCGAAGCCCAGCCGGTCGGGATCGGCCAGCGCGACGCGGCCGGTCAGCACGCCGCTGTCCTGCAACCTCTGGATCCGCTTCCAGCACGGCGTCTGCGACAGGCCGACCCGTTCGCAGATCTGCGCGATGGGCAGGGTGGCGTCGCGCATCAGCTCGGCGACGATCTTGCGGTCGATGAGATCGAGCGTATCCATCGGATCTTCCTCGTTCTGGCCGCCCGAACCCGGGGCGCTGGGGAAGCATGACAGATGGAAGGTGAATGTCTATTAGGTTTGTCGTCATTATTTCAGGCGGATGAATACCTATGCTACAACAGGTTGCGCGAAATCGGTTGCAGCAGGTTGGGAATCCGCGAAATCACGACCTTGATTCGCGTGCTTTCCCTGCTAGGCTGATCGGCAATGATCACCCAGAAGATGAAATACGCCCTCAAGGCCCTGCTGGTGCTGGCCGATGAGGCCGCGCAGGCCAAGCCGCGCCCGCTGACGATCGAAGAGATCGCCCGCCGCGCCGGCACGCCCAAGCGGTTCCTGGAACATATCCTGCTCGAGGTGCGCAACGCCGGGGTGATCACCTCGATCCGCGGCCGCGCCGGGGGTTATACGCTGGCCAAGCCTCCGGCCGAGATTTCCCTGTCGGATCTGCTGCGCCGCATCGACGGGCCCATCGCCCCCCTGCCCTGCCTGTCGCGCAGCGCCTATCAGCGCTGCGCCGACTGCACCGACGAGGCCACCTGCCGCATTCGCAAGGTGTTTGCCGAGGTGTTCTGGTCCTATCTGCTGATCATCGACTCGCTGACGCTGGAAGACATGCTGCGCTCGGACGAGGTGCTGGACCAGGTCGTCGGCTTTTAAGCCACGACCTGTCCTGTTGATTTCCCCCATGTTTTCCCGCCCGCAGGCGGCATCCCCGCGTCGACAAGCCATGGCGGGCAGAGAATAATTTTCCAAAATCACGACCGAGTTTGGCGATAATTTGCCCTTGCCATACTCGACCTTCCTAGTCGTTATTTATCCGACCGGCGCGGCAATCTGCCCCCGGAAAGGACAGAGGAAACCGCAGATGGGCAAATCCCTCACCCGACCTGGCTTCGTTCCCGCCCCACTCCCCCGGGTCCGGCGCATGTCCCAAGCCTGCACCGCCCCACAGGCGGACCGCCGGACCGGCCGGCCGGCATCGCATCTCCTCAAGGGCGCCACGCTGGCGCTGGCCCTTGTGCTCGCCGGGTTCGGCCCCGCGCCGCAGGCCGGGGCGGAAACGCTGCTGAACGTCAGCTACGACCCGACGCGCGAGCTCTATCGCGAGTTCAACGAGGCCTTCGCCCGGCACTGGCAGGCGCAGGGTCATGAGGCGCCCCAGATCGAGACCAGCCACGGCGGCTCGGGCTCGCAGGCGCGGGCGGTGATCGACGGGCTGGGGGCGCAGGTGGTCACACTGGCGCTGGCCAGCGACATCGACCGCATCGCCGATTCCGGCAAGCTGCCCACCGACTGGCAATCCCGGCTGCCGCACAACTCGTCGCCCTATACCTCGACGATCGTGTTCCTGGTGCGCGAGGGCAACCCCAAGGGGCTGGCCGACTGGGGCGATCTGGTCAAGGACGGCGTTCAGGTCATCACCCCGAACCCCAAGACCTCGGGCGGGGCGCGCTGGAACTATCTGGCCGCCTGGGCCTGGGCCGAGCGCAACGGCCAGGACCCGCAGCTATTCGTGGGCAAGCTGTTCCGCAACGTGCCGGTGCTGGATTCCGGGGCGCGCGGATCGACCACCACCTTTGCGCAGCGCGGCATCGGCGACGTGCTGCTGGCCTGGGAAAACGAGGCTTATCTGGCGCTGAAAGAGCTGGGCGAGGACAAGTTCGACATCGTGGTGCCGTCGATCTCGATCCTGGCGGAACCGCCGGTGGCGCTGGTCGACGGCAACATCAGGACGCCGGAAAGCCGCGAGCTGGCGACGGCCTATCTGGACTATCTCTATTCGCCCGAGGGGCAGGCGCTGGCCTTCAAGCATTTCTACCGCGCCTGGGACCCCTCGGCCGCCGACCCGGCGGACGTGGCGCGCTTCCCCGATCTTGAACTGGTGGACATCGGCCATTTCGGCGGCTGGGCCAAGGCGCAGCCCGAGCATTTCGGCGACGGCGGCATCTTCGACCAGATTTACGTGGCGAAGTGAGGCAGGCGATGGGCAGGCCCCTGATCTACCGATCCCCGATGCCGGGCCTTGGCCTGTCGATGGGGATCACCCTGGCGATGCTGTCCATCGTCGTGCTGCTGCCCATCGGCGCCCTGTTCCTGCAGGGCGCCGGCTACGGGCTGGGCAACATCTGGGCGACGGTGAACCGCGAACGGGTCTGGGCGGCGCTGCTGCTGTCGTTCCGGCTGTCGCTGCTGGCGGCGCTGTTCAACCTGGTGTTCGGCGTGCTGCTGGCCTGGGTGCTGGTGCGCTATCGCTTTCCCGGGCGCCGGGTCATGGATGTGGCGGTGGACCTGCCGTTTGCGCTGCCGACCGCGGTCGCAGGCATCGCGCTGACCGCGCTTTACGCGCCCAATGGCGCCTTCGGGGCGCTGGCCGCCGAAATCGGCTGGCGCATCGCCTATACGCAATGGGGCATCTTCATCGCGCTGGTGTTCGTGGGGCTGCCCTTCGTCACCCGCACCGTGCAGCCGGTCATCCACGAGATCGAGCGCGAGGTCGAGGAAGCCTCGGCCACCCTCGGCGCCAGCCGCCCCCATACGCTGCGCCATGTCATCCTGCCGATGCTGATGCCGGCGGCGCTGACCGGGTTTGCGCTGGCGCTGGCGCGGGCGGTCGGGGAATACGGCTCGGTCATCTTCATCGCCGGCAACATCCCGCTGGTGACGGAAATCGCGCCGCTGCTGATCGTGATCCAGCTTGAAGAGTTCAACCATGACGCCGCAGCCGCCATCGGCATCGCCATGCTGCTGATCAGCTTTGCGATGCTGCTGGCCATCAACCTCATCCAGGTCTGGAGCCGGCGGAGGATCGGTGATGTCTGACGCAAGCCTTGCCCCCGCCGTCCGTCATCGCGCCGCCACCGAAGAAGCGCCCCTGGCCCGCCGCATCCTGATCGCGATTGCGGTCGCGGGCCTGGGGATCCTTGTCGCCGCACCCCTGATCGTGGTCTTTATCGAGGCGCTGGCCGATGGCTGGGCTGCCGCGGTCCGCAGTCTTTCCAACCATGACGCGCGCGCGGCGATCCGGCTGACGCTGCTGATCGCGGCGATCGTGGTGCCGCTGAACGCCGCCTGCGGCATCGCGGCGGCCTGGTTCATCACCAAGTTCGACTTTCGCGGCAAGGCGTTCCTGATCACGCTGATCGACCTGCCGTTCTCGGTCTCTCCGGTGGTGGCGGGGCTGTGCATCGTGCTGATGTTCGGCGCCAACTCGCTGGTCGGGGGCTGGCTGGTGGCGCAGGGAATGCCCATCGTCTTTGCGCTGCCGGGCATCGTGCTGGCGACGCTGTTCGTCACCTTCCCCTTTGTCGCGCGCGAGCTGATCCCGGTGATGATCGAACAGGGCCGCGCCGAAGAGGAAGCCGCCCTGACGCTGGGCGCCTCGGGCTGGCGCATCTTCCTGACGGTGACGCTGCCCAACATCCGCTGGGCGTTGCTTTACGGGGTGCTGCTGTGCAACGCCCGCGCCATGGGCGAATTCGGCGCCGTCGCGGTCGTCTCGGGCAAGATCCGCGGCCAGACCGCGACCATGCCGATCACCATCGAGATGCTTTACAACGAATATCTGTCGGTCGCCGCCTTCAGCATGGCGGCGCTGCTGACGCTGCTTGCCGTCGCCACCCTGCTGGTCAAGGGCGCGCTGGAGCTGTGCCACGCCGACCAGCTTGCCGCCAGATCCCACCGATGAAGAGGTCCCCCATGTTCATCGAGATCGACGAGATCGCCAAATCCTTCGGCACCACCGCGGCGCTGCAACCGGTGTCGCTGTCCATCCCCTCGGGGGCGCTGGTGGCGCTGCTGGGACCATCGGGGTCGGGCAAGACCACGCTGCTGCGCATCCTCGGCGGGCTTGAGTTCCCCAGCTCGGGGCGGGTGCTGTTCGACGGCAAGGACGCCACCGGCATGTCGGTGCAGGACCGCCGCGCGGGTTTCGTGTTCCAGTCCTATGCGCTGTTCCGGCACATGACGGTGTTCGAAAACATCGCCTATGGCCTGCGCGCCCGCCCCCGCGCCAGCCGCCCGCCCCGGGCCGAGATCGCCCGCCGCGTCGGCCGGCTGCTCGAGCTGATCCAGCTGCCCGACATCGGCCGCCGCTATCCCGGCCAGCTGTCCGGCGGCCAGCGCCAGCGGGTGGCGCTGGCCCGCGCGCTGGCGATCGAGCCGCGGATGCTGCTGCTGGACGAACCCTTCGGGGCACTGGACGCCAAGGTCCGCAAGGAACTGCGCCAGGGGTTGCGCCATATCCACGACGAGACCGGCCTGACCACCGTCTTCGTCACCCACGACCAGGAAGAAGCGATGGAGCTGGCCGACTTGGTGGTGGTGATGTCGATGGGCAGGATCGAGCAGATCGGCAAGCCGCAGGACATCCGCGCCTGTCCGGCCACCGAGTTCGTGCGCGATTTCATCAGCGCCTGAGGAGGCGGGGCGGGCGGTTGCTGCGGCATCGCCTGGCGCAACCGCCCTGCGGCACTGCGCCTTGCCCGCATCGCCGAGGCGCTGCTGGGACGAACACCGCTCGCTGCCGTTCACGGGGCGGCGAGGGAGCCCACGGCCCCGGTGCAGCCACGCCCACCGTAATACGGCGCCTTGCCCGCATCGCCGCGAGGCATTGCTGGACGAGCACCGCCCGCTGCCGTTCACGGGGGCGGCGCGGGAGCCCACGGCCGGTGCAGGCACGCCCGCCCCAGCGATGCGAGAAGGCCAAGTGCTGGGGCGGGTCTGTCCCCGCCGCTGTGCAGGCACCCGCGACGCGGATCGCTCCGGTCCGCCCGGCGGATGATTTCGCCGGTGGTGGGAACCCTGTTCGGCGGCATCAGGAACGGCGCCCCGGCCGCGAAAAAGGGGCCGGAGAGGCTGAAATTACCGCCCGCATCTGCTCCGGCCCATAGCCCGGAACAACGGGCGCCACGCCGATGCCCCGTCCGAGGTCGCGGGGCTCATGGCGCAAGACAGCACCGCAATCGGGGCTGCGGCTACAGCCCGCCCGAGAGTTGCAGGGCGCGGGCAAAGAAATCCTCGGCCCCGAAATTGCCGGATTTGAGGGTGATGGCGAAGGGGCCTTCGCGGTCGCGGGCGACGCACCACGGCACGCCGGGCGCGATCTCGGCGCCGATCTGCAAGCCGGACACCCCCAGCGCCTGCACCACCGCCCCCGAGGATTCGCCCCCCGCCACCACAAAGCGGGTGACGCCGCGGGCGCGACCGGCCGCGGCGGCGGCGGACAGCGCCTCTTCGACCAGATTTCCGGCACGCTCGACCCCCAGCGCATCTTGGGCGGCGGCAACCTGGTCGGGCTCGGCCGCGGCGTGGACCAGCGCGGTGCCGGTCTGGGCGCGCACCCAGGCGACGGCCTCGGCCGGGCCGGTCTCGGCCAGCCGCAGCGGGTCCAGCCGCAGCGTCGGCACAAGCGGGGCGAATGCTGCAACCTGACGCCGGGTCATCGCCGAGCAGCTGCCCGACAGCACCAGCGCCGGCCCGCCGGGCAGATCGGGGATGTTGCCCGGGCTGGCTTGCGGCAGCTCGCCGCGCGCGCGCAGCACCGCTGGCAGCTGCGCGGCAAAGGCGCTGCCGCCGCACAGCAGGGGCAGCCCCGCCCCCGCCTGCGCCAGCGCCGCCAGATCCTCGTCGCGGATGGTGTCGGCGATCAGATGCGCCGGACCTGCGGCGATGGCCGCGGCGATGGCGTCCGGCCCGGCGGCGATGGTCGGCCAGTCCACCAGCCCCACCGCCTGCCCCAGCTGCGCCGACAGCAGCCGCGTCAGGTCGCTGTCGCGCATCGGGTTCAGCGGGTGGTCGCGCATCGGGCTTTCGGCCAGCGGCTGGCGGCCGACGAACAGATTGCCCATGAACACCCGCCGGCCGTTCTCGGGAAACCCCGGCGCGTGCAGCGTATGCGCGCCCGCTCCCGCCGCCAGCAGCGCCTGCGCCACCGGGCCGATATTGCCCTGCGCGGTGCTGTCGAAGGTCGAGCAGTATTTCCAGTACAGCCGTGCGGCCCCGGCGCGGATCAGCCAGTCCCGCGCCGCCATCGCCGCGGCCACCGCCTGATCCGCGGGAATCGAGCGGATCTTGAGCGCGATCACCTCGACCTCAGCCAGCTCGGCGGGGTCGGGGTCCGCGGCCGGCAGCCCGATCCGCAGCGACACCGCCGCGCCCGAGCGCGCCACCAGCGCCGCAAGGTCCGAGGCGCCGGTGATGTCGTCGGCGATGCAGCCCAGGGCCAGGCGGCTCATTGCGCCTCTCCTTCCACGGCCTGCGCGCCAGGCAGGGTCACGCCCGCCCGCTGCGCCAGCAGCAGCGCGACGGCGGCGTCGTCGAGCCGCCCCAGCCCTTGCTGCGATGCCTCGCGGAACAGGGAAAGCGCGGTGTCCGACAGCGGCACCGGCGCGCCGCTGGCCGCAGCCGCCTCGGTGACGAGGCCCAGGTCCTTGACGAAGATGTCCACGGCCGAGCGGGGAGCATAGTCCCCCTCCACCACATGCGCGCCGCGGTTGGTGAACATCCAGCTGTTGCCGGCGCAGGACTGGATCACCCGGTGCACCTCGGCCAGATCCATCCCCCAGCTGGCGGCCAGCACCAGCGCCTCGGCCGCGGCGGCGATATGGACCCCGGCCAGCAGCTGGTTGATCACCTTCATCCGGGCGCCGGCGCCGGGCTGCTCGCCCAGCCGGAACACCGTCTCGGCAATTGCCTCCAGCGCCGGCGCCGCGCGGTCGAAGGCCGCCTGCGGCCCGGCGGCCATCATCGAGATCTGCCCGGCCTCGGCCCGCGCCGCCCCGCCCGACACCGGCGCGTCGATGGCCAGCATCCCCGCATCCGCCAGCCGTTCGCACAGCGACTGCGCGTCCAGCGGCGCCATGGTGGCGCACAGGACAAAGACGGTGCCCGGACGGGCGGCCGCGACGGCGCCGCCATCCCCGAACAGCACCGATTCGGTCTGCGCCGCATTCACCACATAGACGAAGACCACATCCGCCCGCGCAGCCAGCCCGGCGGGGTCGCGGCAGGGGGTGCCGCCGGCGCTGGACAGCGCCTCCATCGCCTCGGCGCGCAGGTCCAGCCCCAGCGTGGGCAGCCCGGCGCGGGCCAGCGA
Source organism: Paracoccus sp. SJTW-4 (assembly GCF_047716885.1). Taxonomy (NCBI): domain Bacteria; kingdom Pseudomonadati; phylum Pseudomonadota; class Alphaproteobacteria; order Rhodobacterales; family Paracoccaceae; genus Paracoccus; species Paracoccus sp. SJTW-4. Next base: position 2,117,675 of record NZ_CP136681.1, read on the forward strand.
CAGCGCCGCGCCCAGCCCCATTGACCCCAGCCCGATCACGCCCGCGGTCAGTCCGCCGTCAGCCATGCCACCCCCCCTGTCCCGGTCCATCGTCGCGACGATGCGGCGCGATGTATACGTTGTCAATCTGCCCATTGGGCCATTTTGCCCGGGGAATTACGGAATAAAAATACTTGCCAACCCGCTTGCTCGCGCTAACATCCCCGTAATGAATACCTTTGGGAGGAGGTGTCCATGGCATCCGTCACCATCGATTCCGTGCGCAAGTCCTACGGCGCACACGAGGTGCTGCATGGAATCGATATCGCCATCGACGAAGGCGAATTCGTGGTGCTGGTCGGCCCGTCGGGCTGCGGGAAATCCACGCTGCTGCGAATGCTGGCGGGGCTGGAACACATCAGCTCGGGGCGGATCCTGATCGGGGACCGGGTGGTCAACGACCTGCCGCCCAAGGATCGCGACATCGCCATGGTGTTCCAGAACTACGCGCTCTACCCGCATCTGACCGTGGCCGAGAACATGGGATTCTCGCTGAAGCTGGCGGGCGAAAAACGCGCGGCGATCGCGGAAAAGGTGCGGCCGGCGGCGGAAATCCTGGGGCTGGCGCATCTGCTGGACCGCTATCCGCGGATGCTGTCGGGCGGCCAGCGCCAGCGCGTCGCCATGGGCCGCGCCATCGTGCGCAACCCGCAGGTGTTCCTGTTCGACGAACCGCTGTCGAACCTGGACGCCAAGCTGCGGGTGTCGATGCGGGCGGAAATCAAGAACCTGCACCAGCGGCTGAAGACCACCACCGTCTATGTCACCCACGACCAGATCGAGGCGATGACCATGGCCGACAAGATCGTGGTCATGCACGACGGGATCGTGGAACAGATCGGCGCGCCGCTGGAACTGTACGACCACCCGGCGAACCTGTTCGTCGCCGGGTTCATCGGCAGCCCGGCGATGACCTTTGTCCCCGGCGCGTTGGACGGGGACGGCTGGTTCCGGGCCGAGGACGGCACAAGGCTGCCGCTGGCCGACACCGGCCGCGCCCGCGCCGGGCAGAAGCTGGTCTACGGCATCCGCCCCGAGGCGATGTCGCTGGGGGGCGACATCCCGCTGACCGTGGGGGTGACCGAGCCCACCGGCGCGGAAACCCATGTCGTCGGCACCTTGGGGGGCGCCGACATCACCGGGGTGTTCCGCGACCGCGTGACCGCGCGCCCGGGCGAGACCCTGGGCATCCGCATCGACGGCGCCGCGGCGCATCTGTTCGACGCCGAGGGGGGCGCCCGGCTGTCGGGCTGAGCCCTCTTGCGCCGAAAAAGCCCGGCGCAACCCGCGCCGCAACTGTCATCCATGGGGAGGAGGAACCCGGACATGACCATCAACCGCAGGACATTGCTGCAAGGCTCGGCCGCGATCGCGGCGGGGGCGGTGCTGACCGGCCCGTTCGGGCGGGCGCTGGCCCAGGGCGCGGGCGCCGCGCCGATGTTCACCCCCGAAGAGGGCGCATCCCTGCGCCTGCTGCGCTGGGTGCCCTTCGTCAAGGCCGAGGAAGAGGCATGGAACGCCAATACCCGCGCCTTTACCGAAGCCACCGGGGTCGAGGTCATCATCGATCAGGAAAGCTGGGAGGACGTGCGCCCGAAAGCCGCCGTTGCCGCCAATGTGGGTTCCGGCCCCGACATGGTGATGAGCTGGTTCGACGACCCCTTCCAGTATCCCGACAAGCTGGTCGACGTCACCGACCTGTGCACCATGCTGGGCGAGGCGCATGGCGGCTGGTACGACGGGCTGGCCGCCTATGGGCAGCAGGACGGCAAGTGGATCTCGACCCCGCTCTGCGCCATCGGCAACGCCATCTGCTATCGCGACAGCCACATGAAGGCCGCGGGCTTCGAGGAGTTCCCGACCGATACCGAGGGCTTCCTGGCGCTGTGCACCGCGCTGAAGGAAAAGGGCACCCCGGCCGGGTTTCCGCACGGCAAGGCGGTGGGCGACGGCAACAACTATGCCCATTGGCTGCTGTGGTCGCATGGCGCGCAGCAGGTGGATGAACAGGGCAACGTCACCATCAACAGCCCCGAAACCGCCGCCGCCATCGAGTACGCCAAGAAGCTGTATGCGACCTTCATCCCCGGCACCGAGAGCTGGCTGGACGTGAACAACAACCGCGCCTTCCTGGCCGGAGAGGTGTCGCTGACCGCCAACGGCGTGTCGCTGTATTATGCGGCGGTGAACGACCCGGCACTGCAGGAAATCGCGGCCGACATCCGCACCACCAACCTGCCCATCGGCCCGGTGGGCAAGTCGGTCGAGCTGCACCAGACCTCGACCATCTCGATCTTCGGTCACTGCAAGTATCCGAACGCGGCCAAGGCGTATCTGGAGTTCATGTACCGTTCGGACAACATGAACCGCTGGATCGAATCGGCCTCGGCCTATTGCTGCCAGGCGCTCAAGGAGTTCGCGGCCAACCCGGTCTGGACCTCGAACCCGATCCACGCGCCCTATGCCAAGGCATCGGAATCGCTGCGGGTGAACGGCTATGCCGGGCCGCTGGGGCCGGCATCTGCCGGGGCCATGGCCGACTATGTGCTGGTCGACATGTTCGCCGAGGCCGTCACCGGCCAGCGCTCGACCGAAGAGGCGATCGCCAACGCCGAACGCCGCCTGCAGCGCTACTACCGCTAGGAACCGGCGCCGGTCCCCGCAGATCCGGGGGCCGGCGCGCCCATGCCGCTGTCCGAGGTTCGCGCCATGACCAGCCCTGACACCCTGACCCCTGCCGTCCCCCGCCCCTCGCGCTGGCGACGGCTTGTCGAAAGCCGCGGCGGGCTGGGCCTGCTGTTCATGCTGCCTGCGGCGGTGTTCCTGCTGTGCTTCCTGACCTATCCGCTGGGGCTGGGGGTGTGGCTGGGCTTTACCGACACCCGCATCGGCCGCACCGGCAGCTTCATCGGGCTGGAGAATTACCAATGGCTGGCCGACGACCCGGTGTTCTGGCTCAGCGTGTTCAACACGATGCTGTATACCACGGTCGCCTCGGTGCTGAAGTTCGGACTGGGGCTGTGGCTGGCGCTGCTGCTGAACCGCAACCTGCGCTTCAAGAACTTCTTCCGCGCGATCATCCTGCTGCCCTGGGTGGTGCCGACGGTGCTGTCGGCGCTGGCCTTCTGGTGGATCTACGATTCGCAGTTCTCGATCATCAGCTGGGTGCTGATGTCGCTGGGGATCATCGACGCCCCGATCAACTTCCTGGGCGACCCCTGGAATGCGCGCTGGTCGGTGATCGCGGCCAATGTCTGGCGCGGCATCCCCTTCGTGGCGATCTCGCTGCTGGCCGGGTTGCAGACCATCCCGCAATCGCTGAACGAGGCCGCCGCCATCGACGGCGCCACCGCCTGGCAGCGCTTCACCAAGGTCACCCTGCCGCTGCTGACCCCGATCATCGCGGTGGTGATGACGTTTTCGGTGCTGTTCACCTTTACCGATTTCCAGCTGATCTACGTGCTGACCCGCGGCGGCCCGGTGAACGCCACCCATCTGATGGCGACGCTCAGCTTCCAGCGCGCCATCCCCGGCGGCCAGCTGGGCGAAGGCGCGGCCATCGCGGTGGCGATGATCCCGTTCCTGCTGGCGGCGATCCTGTTCAGCTTCTTCGGCCTGCAACGGCGCAAATGGCAGCAAGGGAACGACTGACATGGCCAAGCAAACCCCCGCCCAGGACGACAGCCCGGGGATCGAGCGGTTCGAGACCCTGCCTCGCAAGATCCTGACCGTCTGGCTGCCGCTGTTCGTGTTCTGCTTCGTGCTGCTGTTCCCGTTCTACTGGATGGCCATCACCTCGGTGAAGCCGAACCACCAGCTGACCAACTATCGCGACTACAGCCCGTTCTGGGTGGTGCAGCCGACGCTGGACCACATCCGCTACCTGCTGTTCGAGACCAGCTATCCGCGCTGGCTGTGGAACACGATCATCGTGGCGGTGGCCTCGACCTTCATCTCGCTGCTGGCCTCGGTGTTCGCGGCCTATGCGATCGAGCGGCTGCGGTTCCGCGGCTCGCGGGTGACGGGGCTGCTGATCTTCCTGGCCTATCTGGTGCCGCCGTCGATCCTGTTCATCCCGCTGGCGTTCATCGTCTATCAGGTCGGGATCTTCGATTCCCGGCTGGCGCTGATCCTGACCTATCCGACCTTCCTGATCCCGTTCTGCACCTGGCTGCTGATGGGGTATTTCCGCTCGATCCCCTACGAGCTCGAGGAATCGGCGCTGGTCGACGGCGCCACGCGCTGGCAGATCCTGACCCGGATCGTGCTGCCGCTGGCGGTGCCGGGGCTGATCTCGGCGGGGATCTTTGCCTTCACCCTGTCCTGGAACGAGTTCATCTATGCGCTGACCTTCATCTCCAGCTCGGAAAACAAGACCATCCCGGTGGGGGTGCTGACCGAGCTGGTGCGCGGCGACATCTACGAATGGGGGGCGCTGATGTCGGGGGCGCTGCTGGGCTCGCTGCCGGTGGTGATCCTGTATTCGTTCTTCGTGGATTATTACGTCAGCTCGATGACCGGGGCGGTCAAGGAATAGCCGCCGGGGCCAGGATCGCCACCTCGAGCGCCAGCACCCCCGCCAGCCCCTGCCGCACCGCGGCCGGGGCTGCGCGCAGGTCGATCAGGTCCAGCCGCGCCAGCCCGCCCCCGTCTTCAAGCAGTAGCGCCAGATGGGCCAGGGTCCCCGGCGCCGCGCCCTCCGCCAGCCGTGCCCTTCGGACGCTGGCGCGCAGCGGCCGGCGCACCATCACGTTGAAATCCAGCAGCGCCGGGCCGGTCAGCACCGCCGCGGCCGGGACGTCGCCCGGAAAGACGAAAGGGTCGGACCCCGCATCCAGATGCCGGGCCTCGCCCGCGACGGTCAGCTCCATCGCGCCGCCCTCGATCACGGTCAGCACCCGGTCCACCCCGGGAAAGCCGGAAAACGGCCCCGATTGCGCCACGATGGCGGTGCTGATCCGCCAGTCGAAATCGTCGAACCCGGCGCCCGCGGGCGACACGGCGATTTCCGCGGTCTCGCCGCCGCCATTCTTCCACGGCCGGAACTGCCGCGCGCTTGCCGGGTAATGCCAGACCGTCATTCGATCGCCCTTTGCGTGGTCACCACATGGCCGGGCGGATAGGCCACCCGCACCGAGGTCACCGGCCCCAGATCGTTCCACGTGGAGCGGTGCAGGACCAGCAGCGCCTGCCCGACCTGCGTCTGCAACAGCCGCGCATCGCGGCGGCTGGCGTTTTCGGCGGAAAAACTCATCTCGGCGCGCAGATAGGGGGTGTTGCGCACCAGCCATTCGTTGGCATTGAGCTGCCAGAAATCCGCGCGTTCCAGCCCGCGCACCGCCTCCGGGTTCAGCCAGCGGTCCTCAAGCTGAAAGGGCCGCCCGTCGCCGTAATGCAGCGCGCGCATGTGGATCAGCGGCGTGCCGGGGGCGATGCCCAGCCGTGCGGCGATATCCTCGGGGACCGGGGTGCGGCGCTGCGCGACGACGCGGTGGCTATAGGCCATCCCGGCCTGTTCCACCTGCTCGCGCACGATGGAAATCGCGAATGTCGCCTTGCGCACCGGGTCCACCGCCACCCTTGTCCCGGCACGGCGGCGGCGGTCCAGCAGCCCTTCGTCCGCCAGCCGCTGCAACGCCTTGTTGACGGTCGAGCGGGCGGCGTCGAACTCGACCGCCAGATCGGCCTCGTCCGGGATGCGCTGGCCCTGCCGCCATTCACGCTCGACGATGCGGCGGCGGACCTCGGTCTCGATCGCCTGCGCCTTGGACGGAATGCGTGTGCGCGCGTCGTTCACAACCTGTCCTGCAACCGCCTGATACAGGCCATATAATCGGCGGCAATCCGGTCGCGCGCAATATGGCGCCCGCCGGTGACCACATGGCGCCCCGCGGCCCAGACCTCGGACGCCAGCCCATCGCCGCCCGCAAACACCAGGCTGTCCAGCGTCGCGTCGCCGCGCCGCCCGACCATCACCGGGTTGTCCATGCCCACCGCCAGCAGGTCGCCCCACAGGCCGGGGGCAATCGCGCCGGTCGCGCGCCCTGCGGCCGAGGCGCCGCCGTCCAGCCCTGCCTCATACAGCACCCGCCCGGTCGAGCGTCCGGGCTCCGCCAGGATCGCGCGGCCGCGGTCGCGCAGGCGCTGGCTGTATTCCAGCCCGCGCAGTTCCTCGGCCAGGCTGATGCGGATGTTGCTGTCCGAGCCGAACCCCAGCCGCCCGCCGGCCTCGCGCCAGATGGTGCCGTTGAAAATACCGTCGCCCAAGCTGGCCTCGGTGATCGGGCACAGGCCGGCGACCGCGCCGGTGGCGGCAAGGCGGCGGGTCTCGTCCTCGGTCATGTGGGTCAGGTGGATCAGCGTCCAGCGCCGGTCCGGGTCGGCATGGTCCAGCAGCCATTCGACCGGGCGCTGGCCGGTGGCGGCCTGGACCTCTTCGATCTCGGGGATCTGCTCGGCCAGATGCATGTGGAGCGGGCGTTCGGGGCGCAGCCCGGCGCAAAGCGCCAGCCCCTCGGGCGACACCGCACGCAGCGAATGCGGCGCGACGCCGATGCCGGCATCGGGCGGCAGCGCCGCCAGCGCCGATTCCGAGGCGTCGAGCAGCCGCGCGAATTCGTCCGGGGTGGTGCCGAAGCGGAGCTGTCCCGGCCCCAGCGGCCGGCGGTCCAGCCCGCCGAACTGGTAATGCACCGGCAGCAGCGTCAGCCCGATGCCGGTCCGCTGCGCCGCCGCCACGATGCGCGCAGCCATCTCGGCCGGATCGTCATAGGCGGCGCCGCCCGGCTGGTGGTGCAGATAGTGGAACTCGACATTGGTGGCATAGCCGGCCTCGAGCATCTCCATCTGCACCAGCGCGGCGATGGCTTCGACGTCCTCGGGGGTCAGGTGGTCCAGAAAGCGGAACATGATCTGCCGCCAGGTCCAGAAACTGTCGCTGGGCTGGTTGCCGCGCGATTCCGACAGCCCGGCCATGGCGCGCTGAAAGGCGTGGGAATGCAGATTCGCCATCGCCGGCAGCAGCAGCCCGACCCGCTGACCCTGCGGCGCGGTGCCCGCGCTGACGCTGGCGATGCGGCCGTCCGCGCCCAGCTCGACCCGCACCCCGTCGGCCCAGCCCTGGGGCAGCAGCGCCTGTTCGGCCCAGATCACGGTCATCGCATCCTCCATCCCATCCAAGACAGGTTCACACATAACATCGAAATAAGTTTGGACATAGAAGAAATTCAACACTAGACATATTTGAGAGGAACACCCCAGAACCCGAGTGGAGGAGCACGCCGACATGCAGATTCTGCGCAACGCCGCCGTGGTGGAGATGGATGCCGATTCAACGGGTTACCGGCTGGTCCCGGGCCAAAGCATCGCCATTTCCGACGGGCTGATCGCCTGGGTCGGGGCTGATTCGGACCTGCCCGACGACTATGCCGGCGCGCCCTCGACCGACCTCGGCGGGCGGGTGGTCACCCCGGGGCTGGTCGACTGCCACACCCATATCGTGTTCGGCGGCGACCGCGCCCGCGAATTCGAGATGCGGCTGGAAGGCGCCAGCTACGAGGAAATCGCCCGCGCCGGCGGCGGCATCCTGTCCAGCGTCCGCGACACCCGCGCCGCGGACGAGGAAACCCTGCTGTCCCGCGCCCTGCCCCGCGTCGATCACCTGCTGGCCGAGGGCGTCACCACGCTGGAAATCAAGTCCGGCTACGGGCTGGACGTGGAAACCGAGCTGAAGATGCTGCGCGTCGCCCGCGAGATCGGCCGCCAGCGCCCGGTAAATGTGATCACGACCTGGCTCGCCGCCCATGCCCTGCCCCCCGAATACGGCGACCGCCGCGCCGCCTATATCTCCGACGTGGTGATCGCCGGGATGGAGCGTGCGCACGCCGAAGGGCTGATCGACGCGGTGGACGGGTTCTGCGAAGGCATCGCCTTTTCGGTCGCCGAGATGGAGCAGGTCTTTGACCACGCCGCAAGGCTGGGGCTGAAGATCAAGCTGCACGCCGAGCAGCTGTCCGACCTTGGCGGCGCCGCGATGGCCGCCCGCCGCGATGCGATCTCGGCCGATCATCTGGAATATCTGGGGCAGGACGGCATCGACGCGATGGCCGAACACGGCACCGTCGCGGTGCTGCTGCCCGGCGCCTATTACACGCTGCGCGAAACCCAGCTGCCGCCGATCCAGGGCCTGCGCGACGCGGGCGTGCCGATCGCGCTGGCGACCGACTGCAACCCCGGCACCTCGCCGCTGACCTCGATCCTGCTGACCATGAACATGGGGGCGACGCTGTTTCGCATGACCCCGGCCGAATGCCTGCGCGGGGTCACGCTGAACGCTGCCCGCGCGCTCGGCCTGTCCGACCGCGGCCGCATCGCCCCCGGGCTGCGCGCCGATCTGGCCGTCTGGGACATCGCCCACCCGGCCGAGCTGTCCTATCGCGTCGGCTTCAACCCGCTTCACGCCCGCATCCTCGGAGGCACGCATGTCTGAACTGATCCTGACCCCCGGCGCCGTCACGCTGGCCGAGCTTGAGCGTGTCTGGCGCGAGGGGCTGGCCGTGCGCCTGGCCGACAGCGCCCGCGCCGGCATCGAGGAATCGGCCGCCCGCATCGCCGCCGCCGCGCAGGGCGACGAGCCCGTCTATGGGGTGAACACCGGCTTCGGCAAGCTCGCCTCGATCAAGATCGCGGCCGAGGACACCGCGACCCTGCAACGCAACCTGATCCTGTCGCATTGCTGCGGCGTGGGCGAGGCCGTTGCACCCGAAACGGTCCGCCTGATCATGGCGCTGAAGCTGCTGTCGCTGGGCCGCGGCGCCTCGGGCGTGCGGCCGGTGGTGGTCGCGCTGCTGGAGGCGATGCTGGCGCGCGGCGTGCTGCCGGTGATCCCGGCGCAGGGTTCGGTCGGCGCCTCGGGCGATCTGGCGCCGCTGGCGCATATGGCCGCCGCCATGCTGGGCGAGGGGCGCGCGCATCATCAGGGCGTCGAGATGCCGGCCGCCGAGGCACTGGCCGCCGCCGGGCTGTCGCCCTTGGTGCTGGCCGCGAAAGAGGGGCTGGCGCTGATCAACGGCACGCAAGTGTCCACCGCCTTCGCGCTCGAGGGGCTGTTCCAGGCCCGGCGCGCGGCGTTGAACGCGCTGGTGTCGTCGTCGCTGTCCACCGACGCGATCATGGGCTCGACCGCGCCGTTCCTTTCGGAAATCCACGAGCTGCGCGGCCATCGCGGCCAGATCGCCGCCGCGAGCGCCATCCGCGCGCTGATGGAGGGCTCGGAAATCCGCGAAAGCCACCGGATCGGCGATACCCGTGTGCAGGACCCCTATTGCATCCGCTGCCAGCCGCAGGTGACCGGCGCCTGCCTTGACCTGCTGGCGCAGGCCGGCCGCACGCTGGAGATCGAATCCAACGCCGCCACCGACAACCCGCTGGTGCTGGTCGGCGCCGACCGCATCGTCTCGGGCGGGAACTTCCATGCCGAGCCGGTGGCCTTTGCCGCCGACCAGATCGCGCTGGCGATCGCCGAGATCGGCGCGATTTCCCAGCGCCGCATCGCGCTGATGGTGGACCCGGCGCTTTCCCACGACCTGCCGCCGTTCCTGACCCCCGATCCCGGCCTGAACAGCGGGCTGATGATCGCCGAGGTGACCAGCGCCGCGCTGATGAGCGAGAACAAGCACCTCGCCAACCCGTGCTCGACCGATTCCACGCCCACCAGCGCCAACCAGGAAGACCACGTGTCCATGGCCGCCCATGGCGCGCGCCGCCTGCGCCGCATGTGCGAAAACCTGACCCAGATCATCGGCATCGAGGTGCTCTGCGCCGCCGCCGGGGTCGAGTTCCGGGCGCCGCTGAAGACCTCCCAGCCGCTGCAGGCGGTGCTGGCGCGGCTGCGCCAGGCGATCCCGCCGCTGGGTCAGGACCGCTACATGGCGGACGATCTGGCCGAGGTGGCGGAGCTGGTCCGCTCGGGCGCGCTGCTGGCGGCCCTGCCCGAGGGGATCATGGAGGACGTGGCATGACCCCGGTCGAGGTCACAAGCGGCGACAGCCCGGTCATCCTGGGCCTGCCTCATACCGGCACCTTCCTGCCCGACGAGATCATGACCCGGCTGAACGACCGCGGCCGGGTGCTGGCCGACACCGACTGGCATATCGAGCGGCTGTATGACGGGCTGCTGCCGGGCGCGACCACCGTGCGCGCCACCTTTCACCGCTATGTCATCGACGCCAACCGCGGCCCGGACGACGCGAGCCTTTACCCCGGGCAGAACACCACCGGGCTGGTGCCGCTGACCGATTTCGACGGCGAACCGATCTGGACGCAGGAACCCTCGGCCGCGGAAATCGAGGACCGCAAGGCCCGTTTCCACGCCCCCTATCACGCCGCGCTGGCCGCCGAGATCGAGCGGGTGCGGGCGAAGCATGGGGTCGCGATCCTCTACGACTGCCACTCGATCCGCTCGGTGATCCCGTTCCTGTTCGAGGGCGTGCTGCCCGATTTCAACATCGGCACCGCCGGGGGCACCACCTGCGCCCCCGCCATTGAGGCCGCCGCGCAAGAGGTTGCAGCAGCAACGGGCCGGCCCTGGGTGCTGAACGGGCGCTTCAAGGGCGGCTGGACCACAAGGCATTACGGCCAGCCGACGCAGGGCGTCCATGCCATCCAGATGGAGCTGGCGCAATCCACCCATCTGGCGACCGAGACCCCGCCCTTTGCCTATGACGAGGCCAAGGCCGAGGCGCTGCGGCTGCCCCTGCGCGAGATCCTGACGCGAATCGAGGCGCTGGCGGAAGGGCTGAAACCATGAAGCCGCTGCAGGGCATCAAGGTTCTGGACCTGACCCGGGTGCTGGCCGGGCCCTACTGCACGGCGCTGCTGGCCGATCTGGGCGCCGAGATCATCAAGCTGGAACCGCCCCACGGCGACGATTACCGCCATATCGGCCCGTTCAAGGACGGCGAAAGCGCCCTGTTCACCCTGAACAACCGCGGCAAGCAAAGCCTGGTGCTGGACCTCAAGGCCCCCGCCGATCTGGCGCTGGCGCAGGACATCGCCGCCCGCGTCGACGTGGTGGTGGAAAACTTCCGCCCCGGCGTGGCCGCGCGGCTGGGGCTGGGGGCGGACGCCCTGCGCGCGGCCAATCCGCGGCTGATCTATTGCTCGATTTCCGGCTTCGGGCAGGACGGGCCGTTCCGCGACCTGCCGGCCTATGATCTGGTGGTGCAGGCCATGTCCGGGCTGATGGCCGGGACGGGCGAGGAAGGCGGCGGGCCGCTGAAGACCGGCGAAAGCATCGCCGACCTGCTGGCCGGGCTGTTTGCCAGCTGGGGGATCATGGCGGCGCTGGTCAACCGCGACCGCACCGGCGCAGGCGCCACGCTGGACGTGGCGATGTATGACGCGCTGTTTTCCATGCTGACCACCAGCCACGCGCTGCATCTTTACGCGGGGCAGCTGCCGGCGCGGGTCGGCAACCGCCATCCGCTGTCGACGCCGTTCGGCTGTTTTGCCACCAGCGACGGGCAGGTGGTGATCGCGGTGCTGAACCCACGGCAATTCGCGACGCTGGCGACGCTGATCGGCGCGCCCGAGGCCGCCGACGACCCGCGTTTCGCCACCGACGAGACCCGCACCGAAAACGAACCGGCGCTGAAGGCGCTGATCGAGGCGTGGTCGCGGAACCTGACCACCGAGGACGCCATCGCGGCGCTGTCCGGCGCCGGGCTGCCGGCAGCCCCGATCTGGGACATCGCGCAGGCGGCCGGAAACCCCCACGCCACCGCACGCGGGCTGGTCACCCCCCTGCCCCACCCCGTGCTGGGCCACGCCCCCACCGTCGGGCAGCCGGTGCGTTTCGACGGGGAAAAGCCGGTGTCCGCCACCGCCGCCCCGCAACTGGGCGCCGACCGCGCCACCATTCTGCGCGAACTGGGACTGGAGACCATCGCATGAGCGACGACTGGCACATGCTGGCCGAGGAAGAACGGCTGTTCTGCGACCTGCTGGAACGCATCTGCGCCGAGCAGATCGCCCCGAAAGCGGCGGAAACCGACGCCTCGGGCGCATTCGTCCACGACCAGCTGCAGGTGCTGGCCGAGGCCGGGATGATGGGCGCGAACCTGCCCGAGGAATACGGCGGCTCGGGCGTTTCGGCCCCGGCGCTGCTGCGGGCGGTGTCGATCGTGGCGGGGGCCTGCGGCTCGACCGCCTCGGCGATGACCGCGCATTATCTGGCGACCGATTCGATCCTGCTGGGCGGGACCGAGGCGCAGAAACAGCACTGGCTGCCCCAAGCCGCCACCGGCGAGGCGCTTGGGGCGTTTGCCCTGACCGAGCCCACCGCAGGCTCGGACCCCGCCGACATGAAGACCCGCGCGCGGCGCGTCGATGGCGGCTGGCACCTCAAGGGTTCGAAATGCTTCATCTCGAACGGGGGTGTCGCGGATTTCCTGGTGGTCTATGCGGTCACCGACCCCGACAAGGGGCACCGCGGGATTTCGGCGTTCATCCTGCCCAAGGGCACGCCGGGGTTCGAGGCCGGGGCCCCTGAAAAGACCATGGGGCTGAAGGGCGGCCATGTATTCACCTTGGCGCTGGACTGCCACCTGCCCGAGGACGCCCTGCTGGGCGAGGAAGGCCGCGGCTTCCGCACCGCGATGCAGGTTCTGGACAACGGCCGCATCGAGGTCGCCGCCCAGTGCCTGGGGCTGGCGCGGGCGGCCATGGAATCCGCCATCGCCTATGCCAAGGACCGGGTGATCGGCGGGCAGGCGCTGGCCCAACGTCAAGGGATCGCCTGGATGATCGCCGACATGGGCGTGGCGTTCCGCTCGGCCCTGCTGCTGGCGCAGGACGCCGCCCGCCAGCGTGACGCGGCGCACGAGACCGGGGCGCGGTTCTCGCTGGCATCCAGCATGGCCAAGCTCGCGGCCTCCGAATCCGCCGGCCGCATCGCCGACACCGCGCTGCAGCTGCATGGCGGCTATGGCTACACCAGCGACTTTCCCGTCGAGCGCATCAACCGCGACCTGCGGATCATGCGGATCTACGAAGGATCCAGCGAGATCCAGCGCATCATCATTTCCGGCAACATGCTGGCCTGATCGGAGACGAACATGGACAAACCCACCGCCAACCCGCGCCACAACGCGCGCGATATCTACCCCGCCACCGGCACCGAGATCACCGCGAAATCCTGGCTGACCGAGGCGCCGCTGCGGATGCTGATGAACAACCTGCATCCCGATGTGGCCGAGAACCCGCATGAGCTGGTGGTCTATGGCGGCATCGGCCGCGCCGCCCGGACGTGGAAGGACTTCGACCTGATCGTGGACAGCCTGCGGGGCCTCGAATCCGACCAGACGCTGCTGGTGCAGTCGGGCAAGCCGGTCGGCGTGTTCCAGACCCACAAGGACGCGCCGCGGGTGCTGATCGCGAACTCGAACCTCGTTCCCCACTGGGCGAACTGGGACCATTTCAACGAGCTCGATAAGAAGGGTCTGGCGATGTACGGCCAGATGACCGCGGGGTCGTGGATCTATATCGGGTCGCAGGGCATCGTTCAGGGCACCTACGAAACCTTCGTCGAGGCCGGGCGCCAGCATTACGGCGGCGACCTGACCGGCAAATGGGTGCTGACCGCCGGGCTGGGCGGCATGGGCGGCGCACAGCCGCTGGCCGCCGTCATGGCCGGGGCCTGCTGCCTTGCGGTCGAATGCGACGAGACCCGCGCCGATTTCCGCCTGCGCACCCGCTATGTCGATGAAAAGACGCATTCGCTGGACGAGGCGCTGGAGATGATCGACCGCTGGACCAAGGCGGGCGAGGCGAAATCCGTGGCGCTGATCGGCAACGCCGCCGAGGTGTTCCCCGAGCTGGTCAAGCGCGGCGTGCGCCCCGATATCGTCACCGACCAGACCTCGGCCCACGACCCGGTTCATGGCTATCTGCCGCTGGGCTGGACCGTGGCCGAATGGCGCGCGCGGCAGGAAACCGAGCCCAAGGCGGTGGCACAAGCCGCCCGCCGGTCGATGCGCATCCAGGTCGAGGCGATGGTGGCCTTCCACGACGCCGGCATCCCCACCGTCGATTACGGCAACAACATCCGCCAGATGGCGCTTGAGGAGGGGTTCGAGCGCGCCTTTGCCTTCCCCGGCTTCGTCCCTGCCTATATCCGGCCGCTGTTCTGCAAGGGCATCGGCCCGTTCCGCTGGGCGGCGCTGTCGGGCGACCCCGAGGACATCCTCAAGACCGACCAGAAGGTCAAGGAACTGATCCCCGACGACAAGCACCTGCACAACTGGCTGGACATGGCGCGCGAGCGCATCAGCTTCCAGGGCCTGCCGGCGCGGATCTGCTGGGTGGGTCTGGGCGACCGCCACCGGCTGGGGCTGGCCTTCAACGAAATGGTCCGCAACGGCGAGCTGAAGGCCCCCATCGTGATCGGCCGCGACCATCTGGATTCGGGCTCGGTCGCCTCGCCCAACCGGGAAACCGAGGCGATGCAGGACGGCTCGGACGCGGTCAGCGACTGGCCGCTGCTGAACGCGCTGCTGAACACCGCATCGGGGGCGACCTGGGTGTCGCTGCACCACGGCGGCGGCGTCGGCATGGGATTTTCCCAGCATTCGGGCATGGTGATCTGCTGCGACGGCACGGAAGATGCCGACCGTCGCCTTGCCCGTGTGCTGTGGAACGACCCTGCAACCGGCGTGATGCGTCACGCCGACGCGGGCTATCAGATCGCGCTGGATTGCGCCCGCGAACACGGGCTGAACCTGCCCGCGATCCTTTGACATGCGCCCGCGCCGCTGTTTACCGGCGGCGCGGCTTGCGCCAGACTGCGCCGGCGATCATCGCCGGTTCTTACACAGGGAGAGGAACACCATGACACTGACCAAATCGATCAAGGCCGCGCTGCTTGGCCTGACCGCGCTGACCCTTGCCGTCCCGGCGATGGCCGACCAGCTGGCCGACGTGAAGGCCGCGGGCAAGATCGTCACCGCCACCGACATGCACTATGCGCCCTTCGACATGATCGTGAACGGCGAATACCAGGGCATGACCAAGGACCTGTTCGACGGCGTCACCGCCGAGCTGGGGGTCGAGCCGGTGTATCAGGACATCCCGTGGACGGCCGAGCTGCCGGGGCTCGAGGTCGGCAAGTTCGACATCGTGATCGCGCCGGTGACCATCACCCCCGAGCGGCTTGAGCGCTACACCTTCACCATCCCGATCGCCGATGCCACCGTGTCGCTGATCAAGCCGGCCGGGTCGGATCTGGTCAAGCCCGAGGACATCGCCGGCAAGACCGTCGGCGTCCAGCAGGGCACCGCGCAGTTCAAGCAGCTGCAGGCGTTCGGCGACAGCCTGGGCGGCGTGACCGTCAAGGAATACGGCACCAACGACGAAGCCTTTGCCGATCTGGCCGCCGGGCGGCTGGACGCGGTGGCGGCCTCGATGCCCAACGCCACCACGCTGGTGAAGGCCCGCCCCGAGCAGTTCGCGCTGTTCGAGCCGGCGCAGTTCGGCGAGCCGACCTATTTCGCCTGGGTGCTGCGCCCCGGCGACGACAGCGCCAGCCTGGCCGAGGCGATCAACGCCGCCCTGCTGAAGATGACCGACGACGGCCGCGTCAAGGACATCCAGGAAAAATGGCTGGGCGCCTATACGGAACTGCCCCGCGAAGTGCCGAAGAACTGATCGGCCCACGGACCAGGCGCGGGCGGGGGCACCATCCCCCGCCCGCACCCCCAACCGCGGCGAGGAACGATGTTTTCCCTATCGAGCTTTCTTGACGCCTTCTGGCCGCTGACGATGGCCGCGCGCTATACGTTGCTGGTCTCGGGCCTCGGCATCGCGCTGGGGCTGGTGATCGGCGCCTTTGTCTGCGTGCTGGCGCTGTCGAAATCGCGCGTCTGGCGTACCGTGGCCGCCGTCTGGGTCAGCTATCTGCGCGGCGTGCCGATGCTGGTGCAGCTGCTGGTGGTGTTCTTCCTGCTGCCGGTGATCGGGATCGACGTGCCCGCCATCGTGGCGGCGGTGATGACCACCGCGATCGTCGCCTCGGCCTATATCTCGGAAATCTGGCGCGGCGCGATCATGGCGCTGCCCAAGGGCCAGACCGAGGCCGCCATCGCCATCGGGATGCGCCCCCGCGACAGCTGGACCCGCATCATCCTGCCGCAGGCCGTCGCCCTGTCGATCCCGCAGCTGATCAACGAGCTGATCCTGCTGGTCAAGGCGTCCTCGCTGGTCTCGGTCGTGGGGGTGATGGAGATCACCCGCGCCAGCCAGGCGCAGGCCGGGGTGACCTTCCGCCCGCTCGAGGCGTATCTGGCCGCGGCGTGCCTGTATCTGGCGATCAACCTCTGCCTGGCGGCGCTGGGGCGCTGGCTCGAACACAGGATGGCCGTGTGATGGACCTGTCGATCTTCAGTGAATACGGGCCGCGGCTGCTGGCGGGGTTCCGACTGACCATCATCTGCTGGCTGCTGGGCACGGTGTTCGGCGCAGCCCTGGGGCTGCTGATCGCGGTGGCGCAGCGCTATGGCGGCCGCAGCGTCCGCTGGGCGCTGCAGACCTATATCGAGCTGATCCGCGGCACGCCGTTCCTGGTGCAGCTGTTCCTGCTGTATTACGGCGGCCCGATGATCGGGCTGCGGCTGGACCCGCTGCCCGCCGGGCTGCTGGGCCTGACCATCTACGGCAGCCCCTATTTCGCGGAAATCTTCCGCTCGGCGTTCCGCGCCGTGCCCCCCGGGCTGATCGAGGCCGGCCGCGCCATCGGCATGACCGAAATGGCCATCGTGCGCCGCATCCTTTTGCCGGTCGGGCTGGTGTCGGCGCTGCCGGCGCTGATCAATTTCTCGATCATCCTGACCAAGGAAACCGTGATCCTGTCGATCATCACCGTGCCCGAAATCATGTAT
The DNA here is from genome assembly GCF_047716885.1 of Paracoccus sp. SJTW-4. Lineage (NCBI taxonomy): Bacteria > Pseudomonadati > Pseudomonadota > Alphaproteobacteria > Rhodobacterales > Paracoccaceae > Paracoccus > Paracoccus sp. SJTW-4. The sequence goes on from NZ_CP136681.1 coordinate 2,134,645, forward strand.
CAGACCCAATACATGGCCACGATGACCTTCACCTTCCTCGAGGGGTATTTCACGCTGGCGCTGTTCTTCTGGGCCTTCGTCGAGGTCATCTCGCGCCTTGGCCGCCGGCTGGAACGGCGCATCACCCGCCACCTGATCGAAAGGACCTGAGATGGTCGAGGCTTCCTCTGTCGAGATCCGCAAGGTCAACAAATACTACGGCCAGTTCCACGCGCTGAAGGACATCGACCTGACGATCCCGCCCGGCAAGGTGACCTGCCTGATCGGGCCGTCCGGTTCGGGCAAGTCGTCGCTGCTGCGCTGCATCAACTTCCTCGAGGAATACGATTCCGGCGAGGTGCTGATCGACGGGCAACTGATCGGCTACGAGACCCCCGGCGGCCGCCGTATGGCCCCCCGCCGCCTGCGCCAGATGCGCTCGACCATCGGCATGGTGTTCCAGCAGTTCAACCTGTGGCCGCATATGACCGCCCAGGAAAACGTGGCCGAAGGGCTGATCCGCGTGCGCGGGATGCGCAAGGCAGAGGCGATGGAACGCGCGGCCGAGGCGCTGACCCGCGTCGGGTTGGCCGACCGCATGGGCAACCACCCCTCGCGCCTGTCGGGCGGGCAGCAGCAGCGGGTGGCGATCGCCCGCGCCGTGGCGATGGACCCGCGGCTGATGCTGTTCGACGAACCCACCAGCGCGCTGGACCCCGAGCTGGTCGGCGAGGTGCTGAACGTGATGAAGGCGCTGGCCGCCGGCGGCATGACCATGGTTGTCGTGACGCACGAGATGGGCTTTGCCGCCCATGTCGCCGACCAGGTGGCGTTCCTCGAGGCGGGCGAGCTGGTCGGCGTGGACGTGCCCTCGCGCATCCTGCGCGAGCCCGAGGACCCGCGCATCCAGTCCTTCCTGCGCACCTATCGCGAGCGGAACGTGATCTGAGCGTCACCGGGGGCTTCGCGCCCCCGGACCCCCGCGGGATATTTGGGCAAGGAAGAAACAGCCGCGTTGGCGGGCGCCCTGCCCGCCCGGCTCAGTAGGTGGCGCGGCCGCCGGAAATATCGAACACGGCGCCGGTCGAGAAGCTGCAGTCCTCGGAGGAAAGCCACGCAACCAGCGCCGCCACCTCGTCGGGTTCCAGGAACCGCGCCAGCGGGATTTTCGACAGCATGTAGTCGATATGCTGCTGGGTCATCTGGTCGAAGATCGGGGTGCGCGCCGCAGCGGGGGTGATGCAGTTGGCGATGACCCCGGTTCCGGCCAGCTCCTTGCCCAGCGATTTCGTCATCGCGATCAGCCCGGCCTTGGAGGCCGAGTAATGCGCCGCGTTCGGATTGCCCTCTTTCCCGGCAACCGAGGCGATGTTGACGATGCGGCCGTAGCCGCGCGCGATCATCCCCGGCACCAGCGCCCGGCAGACCACGAAGGGCGCGTTCAGGTTGACCTCCATCACCTGCCGCCAGCCCGCGGGGTCGAGATCCCACAACAGTCCGTTGCCGCCGGTGATACCGGCGTTGTTGACCAGGATGTCGATGGCGCCGGCCTCGGCCGCGGCCGCGGCGACCGCGGCGTCGTCGGTCAGGTCCAGCGCGCGGGCGCTGGCCGCCGGACCCAGCGCGGCCGCAGCCTGCGCGGCCTGGTCCTGCTGGCGGTCCCAGATCACCACCTCGGCGCCGCTGGCGACGAAACGGCGGGCGATGGCAAGGCCGATCCCTTGCGCGCCCCCGGTCACCACGGCCCGGCGGCCCTGCAGGTCGATGCGGTTCATGGGCTTTCCTCTTGCTCGGGGGTTCGGGGGATCGGCGCGGGCCCGGGCTGCGCGCCCGAAAGATGCGCGTGCAGCAGCGACAGCTGCAGGTGGTCGGCGCGGTCGCGGTGGCGGGTGTGGGCCGCGCGGGCGGCGGCGGGGTCGCCGGCCTTGATCGCGGCCATGATCTCGCGGTGCTCGATATCGGATTGCAGCGGCAGCGGCCGCAGCCGCACCACCATCTGCCGGGCCAGATATTGCTGGCCCCAGTATTCCCCCAGCGTGCGTTGCAGCCTTGGATTGTTGCACAGCGCCACCAGCGACGAATGGAAATCATCGTCGAGATCGGACCAGCGCGCGATGTCGCCCGCGGCGGTGTTGCGCTCCATCCGGTCGAGCAGTGCGTCCAGCCGCGCCGCCTCGGCGACCGAGATGCCGCGGCGGGCGACCAGCTCGACCGCCTTGATCTCGAGCGCCGAGAACACGTCGAGGATGTCGCGCACATCCCCCGGCGACAGGCTGCGCACGGTGATGCCGTGGCGGGGGCGGATTTCCAGCAGCCCCTCCTCGGCCAGGCGGATCGCGGCCTCGCGCACCGGGGTGCGCGACAGCGACAGCAGCGCGGCCAGTTCGGTTTCCAGCAGCGTGGTGCCGGGGGCCAGCCGCCCGGTCAGGATGCGATAGCGCAGGTCCTGATAGGCACGGTCGCGCGCGGGCAGCTCGGCCAGCCCCGCCAGCGTCGGGTGGTGGCGGACCCCCCGGCGCGGGCTGGCGGGCCTGACCTCGCGCGCCGCCGCCATCAGCCGCCTGCCGCCGTGTCGCGGATATGGGCGCGGATGATGTCCTGGAAACTGGCGTCGGCAGTGAATCCCGCAGCCAGCGCCCGGTCGGGGGCAAAGTCGCGCGGCCAGCCCGCGACGATGCCGCGGATGGTGGCGTCGGGTTCGCGCCGGATCAGCGCCGCCACATCGTCGCCCGCGACCTCGCGCAGCGCCGCGATCATCTCGGCCACGCTGATCGACAGGCCGGGCATGGTCAGGCAGCGCCGTGCGCCCAGCGGCGCCAGATCCATGGTCGCCGCGTGCAGCAGAAACCCGGTGGCGGCGGCGGGGCTGGCGACCCAATGGCGCACGTCGTCCTCGACCGGCAGCACCGCCTCGACCCCGGCCAGCGGCTCGCGGATGATGCCGGAAAAGAACCCCGAGGCAGCCTTGTTCGGCTTGCCGGGGCGCACGGCGATGGTGGGCAGCCGGATGCCGATGCCGTCGAAGATGCCGCGGCGGGTATAGTCGTTCAGCAGCAGCTCTCCGATCAGCTTCTGGGTGCCGTAGCTGGTCATTGGCGCGGGCACGAAGTCGTCGGTGATCGGCTCGGCAAAGGGGGCGCCGAACACCGCGATGGACGAGGTATAGACCACGCGCGGGCGATAGTCGGGCTGGGCGCGGATCGCCTCGAACAGCAGGCGGGTGCCATCCAGGTTGATGCGGTAGCCCTTGTCGAAATCGGCCTCGGCCTCGCCCGAGACGATGGCGGCGAGGTGGAAGATCACATCGGGGCGCTGCGCCACCAGCGCCTGCACCGTGGCCGGGTCGGAGATGTCGCCGGCGCGGGTTTCGACCGCGACGGCGCCGCGCGATTGCAGGTCCGAGGGCACCACGTCGAACAGCATCAGCCGGGCGATCTCGCCCTCGCCAAGCCGCCCTGTATCCAGCAATGCCTCTGCCAGCTTGCGCCCGACCATGCCGGCAGCGCCAAGAATCAGGATGTCCATGAGCCCCTCTTACCGTTTATGTATACGTTAGCGGCTTGGCACGGTTGTGCAAGAGAGTCCGAGGGGGACAAGGGGCAATTCCCGGTTGCGCGGCTGCTCAGCGGGCGCAGGCCTCCCAGGCGGCGACCACCGTGGCGGCGGCGGCGGCGGTCTGCTGCGGGGTCTGCCCCGGGCGGTAAAGCGCCGAGCCGATGCCGAAGCCCGCGGCCCCGGCCGCGCGCCAGGCGGCGAAATCACCCGGCCCGGCGCCGCCCACCGCATAGACCGGCAGCGCGGGCGGCAGCACCGCACGGATCGCCGCGAGCCCGCCCGGCCCGATGATCGAGGCCGGGAACAGCTTCAGCCCCGTCGCCCCGGCGGCGATCGCCGACAGGCATTCGGTCGGGGTCATCACCCCGGGCCAGCTTTCCATCCCCGCCGCGCGGGTGGCTGCGATCACCGCCGGGTTGCAGTCGGGCGAGACCACCAGCCGCGCCCCCATCCCCGCCAGCCGCTGCACCTGCGCGACGGTCAGCACCGTTCCCGCCCCGATCCGCGCCTGCGCGCCGTGGCGCTCCAGCAGCCGCGCGATGCTGTCCCAGGGCTGCGGCGAGTTCAGCGGCACCTCGATCGCCTCGATCCCGGCGTCCAGCAGGGCGGCGGCGTGGTCCAGCACCTCGGCCGGGGTGATCCCGCGCAGGATGGCGATCAGGTTGCGGCTCATGTCCCGTCCTTTCGCAGCAGGGCGCGGGCCATGGCCAGCCCGGCCAGCGTCACGCTGTCCGAGCGCATCCTTGCCGCCTGCACCCCTTGCGCGGCCAGCGCGCGGGCATAGGCGCCGGCCAGCGCGTCGCCGACGATCACCACCTCGCGGCCCAGCCACCACGGGCGGGCGGCGGCCAGTTCCGCGCCGATCAGCCAGCCCGACAGGCGTTCGCGGGCGGTAGCGGGGTCGAGCCCCTCCAGCAGCGCCTCGGCCCGCAGGGAAAACAGCCGCGCGGCCAGCGCCTGCGGGCGCGACAGGGTTTCGGCCACCGCGGCGTCGAACTCTGCGCCGGGGTCCGCATCCTGCGTCGCGATCCCGTGGCGCAGCACCGATTGCGCCGACAGCAGGGCGAACAGCTCTCCGGTCATGAAGCTGCGGAAGCTGACCACCTCGCCGGCAGAGACCTCGGCCCATTTGCTGTGGGTGCCGGGCAGGCAGACCACCCCGTCCCAGCCGGGACGGGCGGCCAGCACCCCGGCGATCTGGGTTTCCTCGCCCCGCATCACATCGGCCGAAGGTTTCAATTGCGACAACCCGGGCACGATCCACACCGAGAGCCTGGGGTCGCTGGTGGGCGCGCGCGCCAGCGGCGGCGCGAGCGGCGGGCAGGGAACCGCGCGATAACCGGCGTCGAGCCAGCCCTGACGGGCGCCGACCATGCCGCAGGCGACCACCGGCACCGCGCCCGAGGACGGCAGCCAGCCGCCGGCCAGGGACAGCAGTGTCGGTTCGAACGCGGCCGGCGCCAGCGCCCCCATCCCGGCCGGGGATTGCGCCTGCGCCAGCACCTCGCCGTCGCGACCCACGGCCCACAGCCGCAGCCGGCTGGTGCCCCAATCGGCGGCGATCCAGTCCAGAGTGGTCATGCCCCATCCTCCGCCGTGTCGCCCGACCGTTCCCGGTCCTCGGTGCGGAAATGGGTGGCGACGTTGCGGGTCAGCCCGTCGAAATGCGAATCGATATGGGCCAGCATCCGCGCCGCGTCGCGCGCCACCAGCGCCTCGATCATGCCGCGGTGGTCGTGCAGCACGCGTTCGGCATCGGTGCGGGTGCTGGCGGACAGAAAGCGGATCCGCCACAGCCGCGCCAGATATTCGCCATGGGTGCGGGCCAGCGCCGGGTTGTGCCCGGCGGCGACGATGGCGCGGTGCATCTCCATGTCCAAGTCGAACACGTCCAGCCGGTCGCCGGTGGCGTGGTCGCGGGCCACCGCCTCGGCCAGCCGGGCAATATGGGCGATCTCGTCGGCGGTGGCATGGGCGCAGGCGAGCTCGCCCCCGAACAGTTCCAGCCGGCGCAGCACGGCGATCTCGTCCAGCACCTCGGCCAGCCCGGGGTCGGCGACGACGGGGCTGCGCAGCGGGCGCAGCGTCACCAGCCCTTCCTGCGCCAGCACCCGCACCGCCTCGCGCAGCGGCGTGCGGCTGACGCCCAGACGCTCGGCGTGGTCGCGTTCCTTGATCGGGCTGCCGGGGGGCAGCACGCCGGTCAGGATCTCGCGGCGCAGGCGCCGGGCCAGCGCCGTCGGGCGGGTCAGGTCGCTGTCGGGTGCGTCGGGAACCGGGTTCAGGGTCATGGCGCGTTGACCGGGGTCACCGCCGCCTGGCCCGCCAGCACCGCCGACAGGTTGCGCCGTTGCAGCTCGCCCATGGCGGCGCGGCTTTCCACCGTCGCGGAACCGACATGCGGCAGCGGCAGCAGGTTCGGCAGCGCCGCCAGCCGGGGGTCGACCGCCGGTTCGTTCCAGAACACGTCCAGCGCCGCGCCGCGTAGCCGCCCCTGTTCCAGCGCCGCGATCAGCGCGGGTTCATCCACGACCGAGCCGCGGGCGATGTTGACCAGCACCCCGTCCGGACCCAGCGCCGCGATCACCTCGGCCGAGACCAGCCCGCGGGTTTCCTCGCCCCCCACCACCGCGACCACCAGGTCGTCGACGGCACGGGCCAGCGACAGCGGGTCGTCGTGGCGGGTCCAGCCCGGGGTCTGGCGGGGCGTGCGGGCGCAGTAATGGATCTGGCATTTGAAACCCGCCAGCCGGTCGGCGATCTCGCGCCCGATGCGGCCCAGCCCCAGGATGCCGACGCGCCGCCCCGTCACCCGCCGCGCCAGCGGCAGCGGGCCGCAGCGCTGCCAGTCGCCCGAGCGGACCGCCGCGATCCCCGCCTCGAACCCGCGCGACTGCGCAATCAGCATCCCGACCGCCAGATCGGCCACGTCGTCGCTGAGCACCTCGGGGGTGTTGGTCACCAGCACCTTGCGGGCGGTGGCGGCCCCGACGTCGATACTGTCGTAGCCCACGCCGAAATTGGCGATCACCCGCAGCGCGGGCAGCAGATCCATCTCGGCCGCGCCGAAGCCTTCATGGCCCATGAAGGCGACGCCGTGCACCCTCGCCCGCAGCGCGGCCGGCAGCGCCCCCATCGCCGCCAGCGCGGCGGCATCGACGTCGGAATACTGCCCGACCGCCAGGATCCGGGTCATCGCGTCCCCCCTTTGCCGGTTTCAGACCGTGGCGGTAATGCCGCCGTCCACATGGATCACCGCCCCGTTGACAAAGGACGAGGCGTCCGAGGCCAGGAACACCGCCGCGCCGACCAGCTCTTCGACCTTGCCCCAGCGGCCGGCGGGGGTGCGCCGCTCAAGCCAGTCGCAGAATGCCGGGTCGGCGACAAGCGCGGCGTTCAGCGGCGTGTCGAAATACCCCGGCGCCAGCGCGTTGCATTGCAGCCCGTGGCGCGCCCAGTCGGCGGCCATGCCCTTGGTCAGGTTCGCCACCGCGCCCTTGGTGGCGGTATAGGGGGCGATGCCGGGCCGGGCCAGCATCGACTGCACGCTGGCGATGTTGATGATCTTGCCGCGGCCGCGGGCGATCATGTGGCGCGCCACCGGCTGCGAGACGTTGAACAGGCTGGCGACATTGGTCTGCAACAGGCGCTGGAACGCCTCGGGCGGGAAATCCTCGAGCGGCGCGCGGTGCTGGATGCCGGCGTTGTTGACCAGGATGTCGATGGGGCCGGTTGCGGCCTCGAACCCGTCGATGGCGGCGCGGGCGGCATCGGCGTCGGTCACGTCAAAGGCCAGGGTGGCGGCGTTCAGCCCCTCGGCCCGCAGGGTGGCGGCGGCCTGTTCCAGCGCTTCGGCGCGGCGCCCGTTCAGCACCACCGCAGCCCCCGCCTGCGCCAGCCCCCGGGCCAGCGCGAAACCGATGCCCTGCCCGGCGCCGGTGACCAGCGCCCGCCGCCCGTCCAGCTTGAACAGCGACAGCGCCCCCATCAGCCGCGCCCCACCAAGGGCATGTTCGTGGCCATCACCGTGACGAACTGCACATTCGCGCCCTCGGGCAGCGAGGCCATGTGCATCACCGTGTCGGCGACGACCTGCACGTCCATCACCGGCTCGACCTTCAGCGAGCCGTCGGCCTGCGGCACCCCCCTGGTCATCGCCACCGCCATGTCGGTCAGCGCGTTGCCGATGTCGATCTGCCCGCAGGCGATGTTGAACGCCCGCCCGTCCAGCGACACCGAGCGGGTGATCCCGGTGACCGCGTGTTTCGAGGTGGTATAGGCGATCGAGCCCGGCCGCGGCGCATGGGCCGAGACTGAGCCGTTGTTGATGATCCGCCCGCCCTGCGGGTCCTGGGCGCGCATGACCCGAAAGGCGGCGCGGGCGCAGATGAACACCCCGTTCACGTTCACCTCGATCACGCGGCGGAACTCGTCCGGGTCCACCTCGTCCGGGGTCTGGGTGACCAGCCCGGTGCCGGCGTTGTTGAACAGCACATCCAGCCGCCCCCATTCCGCCGCCGCCCGGTCAAAGGCCGCATCCACCGCGCCCGCGTCGCAGACATCGCAGGGCAGCACCAGCGCCCCCGCCTGCCCGTCCGCGGTCTCGCGCAGCGCCTCCTCGCGCCGGCCGATCAGCCCGACGCGCCAGCCCGCGGCCAGGAAGGTCCGCGCCGTGACCCGGCCGATGCCGCTGCCGGCGCCGGTGATGATGATGGTGTTCGCCATGGCGGGCCTTTCCGTGGTTGTGCAGGCAAGGGGTCAGTGGTTGTCGCGGGGCAGCGATTGCGCCACCCGGTGATAGGCGGTGGCCAGCTCGAGGCAGCCGCCATCGGCCAGCTGCCCGACATTCTGGCGATAGATTTCCTGCCACGGGGTCTGGTGCACCAGCTCGGGCGGGGTCCAGGCGTCGCGGCGGGCCTGCCATTCGGCCGCGTCCACCAGCGCATCCATGCGCCGCGCGTTCAGGTCCAGCCGCACCCGGTCGCCGGTCTGCAGCAGCGCCAGCCCGCCCCCCACCACCGATTCCGGCGACGCGTTCAGGATCGAGGGGCTTTCCGAAGTCCCCGACTGCCGCCCGTCGCCCACCGTCGGCAGGTGGTTGATCCCGGCCCTCAGCAGCGCATCCGGCGGCTGCATGTTCACCACCTCGGCCGAGCCGGGATAGCCCACGCAGCCGACGTTGCGGATGAAAAGGATGCAGTTTTCGTCCACCGCCAGCTCGGGGTCGTTCAGGCGGGTGTGGTAATCCTCGGGGCCCTCGAAAACGATGGCGCGGGCCTCGTGGATGCCCTCATGCCCCGGATCGGACAGGAAGCGGCGGCGGAAATCCTCGGAAATCACGCTGGTCTTCATCAGCGCGCTGTCGAACAGGTTGCCCGACAGCACCAGGAACCCGGCATGTTCGCGCAGCGGGTCCGAGAACGGCCGGATCACCGCATGGTCGGTCGAGCGGATATCCGCCACGTTCTGCGCCACGGTCCGGCCGGTCACGGTCAGCGCATCCCGGTGCAGCTTGCCCGCGGCCAGCAGTTCACCCATCACCGCGGCGACACCGCCGGCGCGGAAGAAGCTTTCCCCCAGATATTCCCCGGCAGGCTGCATGTTGACCAGCAGCGGCAGGTCGAAGCCGATGGTTTCCCAGTCGCGCACGTCCAGCTCGACCCCCGCGTGGCGGGCGATGGCCTGCAGATGCGGCGGCGCGTTGGTCGAGCCGCCGATGGCAGTGTTGACCACGATCGCATTCTCGAACGCCTGCCGGGTCAGGATGTCCGAGGGCTTGAGGTCGTCCAGCACCATCTGCACGATGCGGCGCCCGGTCTCATAGGCCATGCCCATGCGTTCGCGGAACGGCGCCGGGATCGCCGAGCAGCCGGGCAGCGACATCCCCAGCGCCTCGGCCATCGCGTTCATGGTGCTGGCGGTGCCCATGGTGTTGCAATGACCCAGCGAGGGCGCGCTGGCGCAGACGCGCTGGATGAACTCGGGGTAGTCGATGCGCCCCTCGGCCAGCAGGCGGCGGCTTTCCCAGACGATGGTGCCGGAACCCGCGCGCTTGCCCTGCCACCAGCCGTCCAGCATCGGGCCGCCGTTCAGGGTGATCGCCGGAATGTCCACGGTCGCCGCCCCCATCAGCATCGCCGGGGTGGTCTTGTCGCAGCCGGTGGTCAGCACGACCCCGTCCAGCGGATAGCCGTGCAGCACCTCGACCAGCCCCAGATAGGCGAGGTTACGGTCCAGCGCCGCGGTCGGGCGCTTGCCGGTTTCCTGGATCGGGTGGACCGGGAACTCCATCGGGATGCCGCCGGCGTCGCGGATCCCGGCCTTGATGCGGTCCATCAGGAACACGTGGATCTTGTTGCAGGGCACCAGGTCGCTGCCGGTCTGGGCGATGCCGATGATCGGGCGTTCGGACTGCAATTCCTCGCGCGTGTAGGTGCTGTTCTGGTAGCGTTCCAGATACAGCGCGGTCATGCCGGGGTTGTTGGGGTTGTCGAACCATTCCTGGCTGCGGAAGCGTTTGTTGGCGCGGGTATCGGACATGATGGAATCCCTGGCTGGGCCGGCGTGGGCGGCGCATGATTCTGGTATACCATTTGTCGGACGCCTGTAAAGCGGCGGCCGTCGAAGAGGCGCTGCCCGCGCCTCGGGATATTTGGGGCAAGATGAAAGAGCCGGGCGGCGCTTGTCTTGGCGGCGCATTGGTATACCATCCGCGGCCTTGGATGAGAGCGAGGGACAGCATGAGCTTCGGGCTACCGGGGGATGGGCATTTCGTCGGGCGGGTGTGGCGGCCGGGAGTCGGGCCGGCGCTGGTGGTGCTGCGCGACGGCATGGTCGTGGACGTGACCTCGGCCGAGGCGCCGACCATGCGCGACCTGCTGGAGATGGAGGATCCCTGCGGCTGGCTGGACGCGCAGCCGGGCGAGGCGCTGTGTGCGCTGGAGGATCTGGCGGCTACGAACGCCGGCGAGGACGCGCTGCGGCTGCTGTCGCCCGCCGATCTGCAGGCGATCAAGGCCAGCGGCGTGACCTTCGCCGATTCCATGGTCGAGCGGGTGATCGAGGAACAGGCCGCGGGCGACCCCGACCTGGCCGCCGGCATCCGCGCCCGCATCGGCGCGGCCATCGGCGACAATCTGCGCGGCATCGTGCCGGGATCGGAGCGCGCCGCCGAGGTCAAGCGCGCCCTGCAAGCCGAGGGGCTGTGGTCGCAATATCTCGAGGTCGGCATCGGCCCGGACGCCGAGATCTTCACCAAGTGCCAGCCCATGGCGTCGGTCGGCTGGGGCGCGCCGGTCGGGCTGCACCCGATCAGCCGCTGGAACAACCCCGAGCCAGAAATCGTGCTGGCGGTGGACAGCCGCGGCCGGGTCCGGGGCGCGACCCTGGGCAACGACGTGAACCTGCGCGACGTCGAGGGGCGCTCGGCGCTGCTGCTGGGCAAGGCCAAGGACAACAACGCCTCGGCCGCGATCGGGCCGTTCATCCGGCTGTTCGACGCGGGCTACGGCATCGACGACGTGCGCCGGGCCGAGCTGGCGCTGCGGGTCGAGGGCGAGGACGGGTTCGTGCTGGAGGGCAGTTCCTCGATGGCGCGGATCAGCCGCGACCCCGAAGATCTGGTGGCGCAGGCCTGCGGCCGCCACCACCAGTATCCCGACGGGTTCATGCTGTATCTGGGCACGCTGTTCGCCCCCACCCAGGACCGCGACGCCCCCGGCCAGGGCTTCACCCACCACCCCGGCGACGTGGTGACGATTTCCGAACCGCGGCTGGGGGCGCTGGTCAACCGCGTGGCGCTGTCCACGGAATGCCCGGAATGGCGCTTCGGCACGGGCGCACTGATGCGCAACCTGGCAGCGCGGGGGCTGCTGGTGCAGGAGGCTGGGGGCTGAGGCTTGGGGGTGCTGGATGTCGCCGTGTGGGACGGGTGTCGGGAAAACTCCGCCTGGCGCTTGCCGGCCGCGGGCTTGCCGCTGGCGGGGTAGATTTACGTCGATAGCACAGTGGCGGCAGCACCGCTGTTCGCCGCAGGTTCTATCCCCGAGCGCGGCCCCAGGGCAGAAGAAGCGATCCGCTCGCGCATGGGGTGACGTCGATCGGCTTGCCTTCGGCGAAGCCGCCCATGGAGCGGGCGCGGGCTTGCGAGCGGAGAGTGTTGCGGGCAGCAGCACCGCCGGGAAAGCGGCGTTGCTGGTTCCTCATGGGCGCGCAGGCTTTGTAGAAGCCGGCGCGAGGGATCCCAGCAGCACCGCGGTATTTCGCGGGACCAGTCCGGCCCGAACGACGACACCGGGTTGCCAGACTGATGGCCTTTCTGCTGCGCCGTTGTTTTTGGGCAACGCGGCTGCAACCGGCAAGGCTCCGTCCCGCCCCCCTGGATGCAAAAAGCCCGCCGGCAAGGGCGGGCTTTCGGGTGGCCTTCGGCGCGGGTTCAGGCCGTGCCCAGCCCCTCGGTCGAGGCGAAGAACATCGCCTGGCTGACGGCCGAGCGCACCTGTTCTTCCGAATAGGGCTTGGAGATCAGGAAGGCCGGTTCCGGGCGGTCGCCGGTCAGCAGCCGCTCGGGGAAGGCGGTGATGAAGATCACCGGCACGTCGCCAAGGCTGCCCATCAGCTCGTTCACCGCGTCGATGCCCGACGAGCCGTCGGCCAGCTGGATGTCGGCCAGGATCAGCGCCGGGCGGTTGTCGGCGGCCAGCTCGATCGCGGCGGAATGGGTACGGGCGACGCCGGTCACCTCGTGCCCCATGGCCTGCACGATGCCTTTCAGGTCCATGGCGATGATGGTTTCATCCTCGATGATCATCACCCGGCCGCGGATCGCCCGGCCCATCTCGTTCAGGGCGATCTGCACCAGCTCTTCGGCCTCGGACTGGTCGATCTGCATGATGCGGGCGATCTGGTCGTAGCGCAGTTCCTCGATCGTGCGCAGCAGCAGCGCCTCGCGCGAGTTGGCGGTCAGGCCGCGCAGATGCGCCTGGGCCGCGGCTTCGCGGGTGGACTGGTTTTCGCTGGCCACCGGCTGGCCCGAGCTTTGCCAGATGGCGTGAAAGGTGCGGAACAGCCCGATCCTGGTGTCCTCGGCATCCATCAGCTCGCGGTCGGACAGGATCGCCTCCAGCGTCGCCGCCGCGTAGTTGTCGCCCGCGGTCTGGCTTCCGGTCAGGGCGCGCGCATAGCGGCGCAGATAGGGAAGCTCGCGGCCGATGGATTGGGCCAGATCAGCAGCAGACATGCGTAAACCTCGAAATTATCCCCATGGGGAACCTTGACGTTTTGTAACCGTTGGGCATCGTGCGCACAAGCTTACCGGGGCAAACAAATAGATGAACACAAAGCGGGATGACCGTAAACGCGCCGCTTTGGAAAAGCAGATCGACGAGAATCTGCGGCGCGTGTACGAGCAGGATGCAAGCCAGGAGGTGCCCGACCGCTTCCTGGCCTTGCTCGATCAGTTGCGCAAACAGGAATGACGCGCGTGGGCAGGTCAACAGACGGCCAGGCCCTTTCGGGCCCCAATCCGCGCGACGAGCTGGTGGACCACCTGCCGGCGCTGCGGGCCTTTGCGCTGTCGCTGACGCGGGAATCCGCCTCGGCCGACGATCTGGTGCAGGACACCATCGTCAAGGCGTGGACCAACATCGACAAGTTCCAGCCCGGCACCAACCTGCGCGCGTGGCTGTTCACCATCCTGCGCAATACCTTCTATTCCGCCCGCCGCAAGACCAGGCGCGAGGTCAGCGACAGCGACGGCATCCATGCCGCCCGGCAGGCGACCCGGCCCGAACATGACGGGCGGCTGGCGATGAATGACTTCAAGGTCGCCTTCGAGCAGCTTCCCGACGAGCAGCGCGAGGCGTTGATCCTTGTCGGCGGCTCGGGATTTTCCTACGAAGAGGCAGCGCAGATGACCGGCGTCGCGGTCGGCACGGTCAAGTCGCGCGCGAACCGCGGCCGCCGCAAGCTGGCCGAGTTGATGCAGATGGCCGAGGGCGAGGACCTGGACATGACCGACAGCGCAACGCTGGCCGTGATGGCGGTGAACCACCCCGTTTCCCGGTAACGGCCCGGGATGTTGCGCTGGGGCGCAGATTTCGCCCGCAGGCTCGGGTTCCGGCTGGGGATGCTGCTCAGCATCGCCATCCTGCCGATCGGGATGATCTCGATCCTGCAGACGCTGCACCTGTCGCGCGAGGCCGAGCGTTCCGCCGAGATCGCCATCCAGGGCCGCACCGCCGCCGCCGCCGCCGGCGAGCGGGCGCTGCTGCAGGGCGCCATCGCCACCGCCGACGCCCTGGGCATCTCGGTGCTGGCGATGCTGGACGACCCGGCCACCTGTTCGCGGATGATGCATGATTTCGTGCAAAGCAGCCCGTCCTTCGTCTATGCCGGCTTCACCGACACCAGCGGGCGCAACATCTGTTCGGCCAACAGCCAGATCCGCGACATGTCCGGCACGGCGCAGTTCCGCGAGTTCATGAAGAACCCGGGCACGCTGATCACCTCGGCGGCGCAGGGCCCCTGGTCGGGGCTGCCGGTGGTGATCGTGATGCAGCCGCTTTACCGCGATCTGGAACTGCTGGGCTATGTGGCGCTGTCGCTGTCCCACGACCTGCTGCGCTCGACCCATATTTCCGCCTATTGGTCGGACGGGGCGCGGATCCTGTCCTTCAGCAACACCGGACGGCCGCTGATCGGGGATTTCGGCACCCAGGAAAACGCGATGGCGATCCTGCCGCGGGGGGTCACGCTGGCCGAGCTGGTGCAGAGGACCGACACCACCTTCAGCGCCATCTCCAATTCCGGGGAAAAGCGGGTGTTCTCGGTGGTGCCGGTGGTGCCGGATCTGGTCTATGCGCTTGGCAGCTGGAGCCCGCGCCTGACCGGGGTCGCCGGGCTCAGCCTGTCGCGGTTCGTCGCGGTGCTGTTCCCGGTGGCGCTGTGGCTGGTGTCGCTGGCGGTGGCGTTCTTTGCCGTGGACCGGCTGGTGCTGCGCCATGTGCGCGAATTGCGCGGGCAGATGCGCCGCTTTGCCCTGGGCAACCGCGTGGTGCCGCCGCCGGTGCTGGAAACCGCCCCCGGCGAGATCCGCGACGTCAGCGAGACCTTCCACAACATGGCCCGGATCCTGATCCGCGACGAGGCCGCGATGGAAGAGGCCGTCGCCGAAAAGACCGTGCTGCTGAAAGAGGTCCACCACCGGGTCAAGAACAACCTGCAGCTGATCGCCTCGATCATCAACATGCAAAGCCGGGTGATCGACGACCCCGACGCCAAGCGGGTGCTGCGCTCGGTGCAGGACCGGGTGGCCTCGCTGGCGACGATCTACAAGAACCTCTATCAGGCCGAGCATCTGGAATCGGTCGAGGCCGACCAGCTGGTGCGCGACATCATCGGGCAGATGTCCACCGCCTCGGTAGTCAGCGAGTATTCGATCGAGATCGACACCAGGCTGGAACCGCTGACCCTGCTGCCCGACCAGGCGGTGCCGCTGACCCTGCTGACCACCGAAGCCTTTACCAACGCGCTGAAATACGCCGGCATCCCCGAGGGGCGCGAGCGTCCCTGGGTCTGCGTGCGCCTGCACCGCGCCGCGGATGGCCATGCCGAGCTGACCATCGAGAACTCGCTGGGCCGGGGCACCTCGGAAGTCGAGGGCACGGGACTTGGCAACCAGCTGATCGAGGCCTTTGCCATGCAGCTGGACAGCGAGGCGCTGATTACCACGCAGGACGGGGTGTACCGGCTGTATCTGCGCTTCCTGCCGGAAACCGGCGCCACGCTGCTGGACAGCGAAACCCGGCGGGTGGTGCTGACCTCGGCCGCGCGCGAGGGGGCGCGGCACTGAAGCGGGCGGATCCAGCCCGCGGGGTTCTTCCTTGCACAAATATCCCGGGGTCTGGGGCAGCGCCCCCAGCCGGGCCTGCGCGGCGGTCAGCTCTTGCGGCCGGGGGCCATCTTGCGGGCCAGGGCGCGGGCCTTGCGGGCCTTGACCAGGCGGCGATGGCGGTCCAGCTCGACGTTGATCAGCGCGCCCATCATCACCGAGAACCCGGCGATGTAGAACCACATCAGCAGCGCCACCACCGCCCCGATCGAGCCGTAGATGCGGTTGTAGCTGTTGAAGCTGGTCAGATAGGCCGAAAACGCCACCGAGGCCGCCGCCCAGGCCAGCGCCGCGAACAGCGCCCCCCAGGTGAAGAACGGCGTGCGCGGGGATTTCACGTTGGGGCCGTAGCGGTAAAGCACCCCGATCGCGATCAGCACGATGGCAAACATTGCCGCCCAGGGGATCGTGCTCAGCAGCCAGCTGCGCAGCGGGCCGGGGTCCAGGAAATTGAACGCCAGCGGCACCATGACGATGGTCGCCAGCCCCAGCACCACGATGCCGACGATGGCCAGGGTCAGCACATAGGCCAGCACCCAGCCGAAGATCGTCGAATGTGACCGCACCCCATGCGCCGCGTTCAGCCCGCGCACCAGCGCATTCACCCCGGCGCGCGCCGCGATGGTGGCGATCAGGAAGGAAATCCCCGAGGTCCAGCCCAGCTGCGTGCGGCCGCCGGAAATCAGCGCGTCGATCTGGGTGTGCAGGATCTGCGCAGCCTCGGGCGGGACGAACTCGTCCACAAGCTGGTCGTAGTCCTGCAGCAGCACCGGGTCGAACCACAGTCCCCACAGCGCGATCAGCGCCGCCAGCCCGGGGAACACCGCGAACATGGCGTAGAACGCCACCCCGGCGGCGATCAGCCCCATGTGGATCTTGTCCATCCGCTCGAACAGCGATTGCACGAAGCCGATGGATTCGCGCAGATAGCCGAACATCACGCGCCCCTGGTCATGGCGTGGCGGTGGCGGCAAAGCGCAGCCAGAGCGATTTCTCGCCCATGCGAGCGACGAACTCGGCATGGGCGTGGCGCTCGCCCTCGGTCAGGCGCGGCGGCAGCGGGCGAGGGCGGGGCGCGCGCGGACGGATCGGCCCCGAGGCGGCGGCGCCGGGGTCGGCCGCCGCGGTCTCGGTCACCAGCACAAGGTCGGGCTGGCGGCCGCCGATCAGCTCCAGATAGACCTCGGCCAGAAGCTCGCTGTCCAGCAGCGCGCCGTGCAGGGTGCGGCCCGAGTTGTCGATGCCCCAGCGCCGGCACAGCGCATCCAGCGACACCGGGGCGCCGGGGAATTTGTTGCGTGCCATCGTAACCGTATCCAGCGCGCGATCCATCGCGATGGGCGGATGGCCGCAGCGGCGCAGCTCGGCGTTGAGGAACTTCATGTCGAAAGGGGCATTATGGATCACCAGCCGGGAATCCTCGGCGATGAACTCGATGAACTCGGCGGCGATCTCGGCGAATTTGGGCTTGGTGGACAGGAACTCGCTGGTCAGCCCGTGGACCGCCAGCGCCTCGGCCGGCATGTCGCGTTCGGGGTTGATGTAGACGTGGAAATGCCGGCCGGTGGGCAGGTGGTTCAGCAGCTCGATGGCGCCGATTTCCACGATGCGGTCGCCGGTGTCGGGGTCGAAGCCGGTGGTTTCGGTGTCGAGGACGATCTCACGCATCGGGCAGGCTTTCGGCTTTGGTTTCGGCAGCGATTTCGGCAAGGATGGCGTCGACGGCGGCCTGCGCGCGGTCCAGCGTGTCGGTCGGGATCACCCAGCGGGCGCGGGCGCGGCGGTCGGCATCGGTCATCTGCCGCGACAGGATCAGGTCCAGCGTGGTGTCGTCCATGCCGGGGCGGGCGAGGACGCGGGCGCGCTGCACCTCGGCCGGGGCCGAGACCACGGCGACGCCGTCCATCTGCGCCTGCGCCCCGGTCTCGAACAGCAGCGGGATGTCGAGCAGCACCACCGGAGCGGCGACATTGGCGGCGATGAAATCGGCGCGGTCGGCGGCGACCAGCGGGTGGACGATGGCTTCCAGTTCCGCCAGCCGCGCAGGCGTATCGGCCAGCACGCGCCTGAGCGCGGCGCGGTCGATGCCGCCATCCTCGGCCAGCGCCTGCGGAAAGGCGGCGGCAACCGGGGCCACCGCAGCGCCGCCGGGGGCGTAGAGCCGATGCACTGCGGCGTCGGCGTCCCAGACCGGCACGCCGCGGGCGGCGAACATGGCGGCGGTGGTGGATTTGCCCATGCCGATGCCGCCAGTCAGGCCCAGACGGAAGCTCATGCCAGCACCGCCCGGCGCAGGTCCTCGTCCACCTGCGGGTGGATGCCGAACCAGCGCTCGAACCCCGGCGCGGCCTGGTGCAGCAGCATCCCCAGCCCGTCCACGGTGGTGCAGCCGCGCGCCCGCGCATCGCGCAGGAAATGCGTGTCGAGCGGGGTATAGACCAGATCGGTGACCAGAGCGTCGGGCGACATCGCATCCAGCGGCAGCCGCAGGGGCTGCGCGCCCTCCATCCCCATCGAGGTGCAGTTGACGATGGTGGCGGCGCCTTCCAGCATGTTCCCGACCTGCGCCCAGTCATAGACCACGACGCGGGCGCCGAAATCGGCCTTGAGCTGGTCGGCGCGGATGCGGGTGCGGTTGGCGATGCGCAGTTCCGGCACACCGCATTCCAGCAGCGCCGCGACCACGGCGCGGGCGGCACCGCCGGCGCCGATCACCGCGGCGGGGCCGGAGTCCGGCAGCCATTCGGGGGCCTGCTGGCGCAGATTGGTGACGAAACCGTAGCCGTCGGTGTTGTCGGCGTGGATGCGGCCATCCTCGCGGAAGATCAGCGTGTTGGCGGCCCCGATCAGGGCGGCGCGGTCGGTGACGATATCGGCCAGCGCCAGCACCGATTCCTTGTGCGGGATGGTGATATTAGCACCGACGAACCCGGCGCGGGGCAGCGCGCGCAGCACCTGCGCCAGATGCTCGGGCGCCACCGCCAGCGGCACGTAATGGCCCTTGATGCCGTAGCGGGCCAGCCAGTGGCCATGCAGCCGGGGCGAGCGTGAATGCGCGACCGGCCAGCCGATCACCCCGGAGAGCGGCACCGCCACCGCGGGCGGGGCGTCAGCAGCGCTGTCGGGGGCCTGTGTCATCCGCATCCTCGTTCCATGTCGCCCCATCTCTAGCGCGCGGCGGATTCGAGGGGAAGCCGGCAGCACCTGTGGACAGTCTGGTGGGAAACCCTGTGACCGCCATGTGCGCGGATCGGGGTCCGCGGAGCCGCGTGGATGAAGCCGCGGGACTTAACGGGAACGCCCGGGATCCATCCACAGGCGCATAACTGCGCCCGAATTGTCCACAGGCTGCGGACAGGCGGGTTTTCCACAGAGGGGTTAGAACCGTTTAAATCATTGATTAAAATAATATTACTGGTTTGGTATGCCAGTTCCTCCACCGATTTGTCCACTGCGGCAAAGCGTGGATTGAATCCCGCGGCGCATGATGGTTCAGATACCCACTGCGCCTACTGACCACATCAATCTTTCTGAATCTTTTCTTTATGAAGAAGACAGAAGGCGAAGGAGACCGCCCATGCTGACCGACTGGCTTTCGGACGCCTATCTCTGGATCAAGGCCTTCCATGTGATGTCGGTGATTTCCTGGATGGCGGGGCTGTTCTATCTGCCGCGGCTGTTCGTCTATCACGCCGAGCGCGCGCAGGCCCCAGGCGAGCCCGCCGCCAGCTTCGAGATCATGGAGCACAAGCTTTTGCGCTATATCATGGGGCCGGCCTCGATCGCGACCTGGGTGGCGGGGCTGGCGCTGGTATTCACGCCGGGGGTCGTGGACTGGTCGCTGCTCTGGCCCTGGACCAAGGCGGCGGCGGTGCTGGGGATGACGGTGTTCCACCACTGGCTGATGATCCACCGCCGCAAGCTGATGCGGGGCGAGGGCGCCAGCGGCCGTACCTATCGGATCGCGAACGAGATCCCGACCTTGTTCATGGTGGTGATCGTGCTGTCGGTGATCCTCAAGTTCTGAAGTTTGACTTTGCGGGCGATCTGCATTATGTGGCGAGGCGCGCCCCGTCCGGGGTGATCTCTTCCGACACAGGATCTGTTGCCGCGCCCGTTCCGGGGCCGCTGCGCCGTATGGATGACATGATGAGCCAGGAACGTCTGAACCTCGCCGACCTCAAGGCCAAGAGCCCGGCCGATCTGCTGGCCATCGCCGAGGAATGGGAGATCGAGAACGCCTCGACCATGCGCAAGGGCGAGATGATGTTCTCACTGCTCAAGGAACATGCCGAGGAAGGATTCGAGATCGGCGGCGACGGCGTGCTGGAGGTGGTGCAGGACGGGTTCGGGTTCCTGCGCTCGCCCGAGGCGAACTATCTGCCCGGTCCCGACGACATCTATGTCAGCCCCGACATGATCCGGCAGTTCAGCCTGCGCACCGGCGACACGGTCGAGGGGGTGATCCGGGCGCCCGGCGAGAATGAGCGTTATTTCGCCCTGATCAGCGTTGAGAAGATCAATTTCGAAAGCCCCGAAAAGGCCCGGCACAAGGTCGCGTTTGACAACCTGACCCCGCTTTACCCCAATGAGCGGCTGAAGATGGAACTGGACGATCCGACGGTGAAGGATCGGTCTGCCCGGATCATCGACCTGGTGGCGCCGATTGGCAAGGGGCAGCGGTCGCTGATCGTGGCGCCGCCGCGCACCGGCAAGACGGTGCTTTTGCAGAACATCGCGAATTCTATCGAGAAAAATCACCCGGAATGCTATCTGATCGTGCTGCTGATCGATGAGCGACCCGAGGAAGTGACCGACATGCAGCGTTCCGTCAAGGGTGAGGTGGTGTCCTCGACCTTCGACGAGCCGGCCTCGCGTCACGTTGCGGTCAGCGAGATGGTGATCGAAAAGGCCAAGCGGCTGGTCGAGCACAAGCGGGATGTTGTCATCCTGCTCGATTCGATCACCCGGCTGGGGCGGGCGTTCAACACGGTGGTGCCGTCCTCGGGGAAGGTGCTGACCGGGGGCGTGGACGCGAATGCCCTGCAGCGGCCGAAGCGGTTCTTTGGCGCGGCGCGGAACATCGAGGAAGGCGGCTCGCTGACCATCATCGCCACCGCGCTGATCGACACCGGCAGCCGCATGGACGAGGTGATCTTTGAGGAGTTCAAGGGCACCGGCAATAGCGAGATCGTGCTGGACCGCAAAGTGGCGGACAAGCGAGTGTTCCCGGCGATGGATATCCTGAAGTCCGGGACCCGCAAGGAAGAGCTGCTGGTCGACCAGAAGGATCTGCAGAAGACCTATCTGCTGCGGCGGATCCTGAACCCGATGGGCACGACGGATGCCATCGAGTTCCTGATTTCCAAGCTGAAACAGACCAAGACCAACGCTGAATTCTTCGATTCGATGAACGCCTGAGCATGGGATGTCCACGATCTATGCCGAAGCGACGCCTGCGGGGCGGGGCGGGGTCTCGGTCGTAAGGCTGAGCGGGCCCGAGGCGCGCAGCATCGCCGAGGCGATCGCCGGAAAACTGCCGGTGGCGCGGCGGGCGGAGCTGCGGTCGCTGCGTGATGGCGACCTGATCGACCGGGCGCTGGTGATCCGCTTTGAGGAGGGTGCCAGCTTTACCGGCGAGGCGGTGGTGGAGTTCCAGTTGCATGGCGCGCCGGTGGTGGTGCGGCGGCTGGAGGCGGCGCTGCGTGCCCGCGGAGCGAGGCTTGCCGAGGCCGGTGAGTTCACCCGCCGCGGGTTGCTGAACGGGGCGCTGGCGCTGAGCGAGGTCGAGGCGCTGTCCGACCTGCTGGCGGCCGAGAGCGAGGCGCAGCGACAGCAGGCGATGCGGGTGGTTTCGGGCGAGCTGGCGCGCTGGGCCGAGGGGCTGCGCGAGCGGCTGGTGCGGGCGGGGGCGCTGATCGAGGTCTCGCTGGATTTTGCCGATGAGGAGGTTCCGGACGAGGTTCCGGACGAGGTGTTCGAGCTGCTGGACTCGGTGCGGGTGGATATCGCCGCGGCGGTGGCCGGGCTGCCGGCGGCGGAACGGCTGCGGGCGGGGTTCGAGGTGGCGATCGTCGGTCCTCCGAATGCGGGGAAGTCGTCGTTGTTGAACCGGATCGCGCAGCGTGAGATGGCGCTGGTCAGCGATGTGGCCGGTACCACCCGCGACGTGTTGGAGCTGCATACCGAGTTGGGCGGGTTGGCGGTGACATTCCTGGACACTGCCGGTTTGCGCGACGCTGAGGATTTTGTCGAAGGGCTGGGGGTAGACCGCGCGCGCGACCGGGCCCGGCGAGCGGATCTGCGGCTGCATCTGTCCGGGGACGGGCGTGCGGTGGAGGAGCTTTACCAGGACGGGGATCTGGTCCTGCGGTCGAAAGCGGATCTGGGCGGTCGGGGGATTTCCGCAGTGACGGGGGCGGGCCTCTCTGAGATGCTGGAGGACGTGCGGCGACGCCTGGCGGAGCGGGTCGCGGGTGCCGGGCTGGTGACGCGTAAGCGGCAGGCCGATGCGTTGGAGGATGCGCTGGCGGTGCTGGCGGTTCGCAAGGGGCAGCCGGCGGAGCTGTTGGCGGAAGCGGTGCGGCAGGCCTCACATCGGTTAAGCGAGGTGGTTGGGAAGATCGCCCCGGATGACTATCTGGATGAAATCTTCTCGCGCTTCTGCATCGGAAAATAGGTGCTTCACGTGAAACATTACGATGTGATTGTCATCGGTGCTGGCCACGCCGGCCTGGAAGCAGCCGCGGCAGCGGCGCGGATGGGCGTGCGCGTGGCGCTGGTGACGATGCGGGCCGACGATGCGGGGACCATGTCCTGTAACCCAGCCATCGGCGGGCTGGGCAAGGGGCATCTGGTGCGCGAGGTCGATGCGCTGGATGGGCTGATGGGTCGGCTGGCCGACGCGGCAGGAATCCAGTTCCGGTTGCTGAACAGGCGCAAGGGGCCGGCGGTGCAGGGGCCGCGGGCGCAGGCCGACCGGGGACTTTACCGTGCTGCGGCAGGGCGAGAGCTGCGCAAGCTGAATGGCCTGGAGGTGGTGCTGGGCGAGGTCAAGGCGTTGGCACTGGCGGGGAACCGGGTTGCCGGGGTGGAGCTGGCTGGCGGCACCGCACTGGTGGCCAGTGCCGTGGTGGTGGCGGCCGGGACGTTCCTGAACGGAACCATTCATATCGGCGATGTCTCGCGTCCAGCCGGGCGCTGGGGGAATGACCAGGCCAGCGGTCTGTCGAGGTCGCTTTTGGCGCTGAACCTGCCGCTGGGACGGTTGAAGACCGGCACCCCGCCGCGGCTGCTGCGCAGTTCGATCGACTGGGATAGTCTGGAGCAGCAACCGGGCGACGATCCCCCGACGATGCTGTCCTTTCTAAATTCCGCACCTGCGGTGGCGCAGCTCTCCTGCGCGATCACCCATACGAACCCGGAAACCCATCGCATCATCCGGGAAAACCTGCTCCGCTCGGCCATGTACGGCGGGCGGATCGAAGGGGCGGGGCCGCGCTACTGCCCCTCGATCGAGGACAAGATCGTCCGGTTCGCCGACAAGGATTCGCATCAGATTTTCCTGGAGCCCGAGGGACTGGACAGTCCGCTGGTCTATCCGAACGGCATCTCGACCTCGCTGCCCGAGGATGTGCAGCAGGCTTATATCCGCTCGGTCCGCGGGCTGGAGTCGGCCGAAATCGTACAGCCGGGCTATGCCGTGGAATACGACTATATCGACCCCCGCAGCCTGCAGCCGACGCTGGAAACCCGTGCGGTTGCCGGGCTGTATCTGGCCGGTCAAGTCAATGGGACGACCGGCTATGAAGAGGCCGCGGCACAGGGGCTGGTTGCGGGGATGAATGCGGCGCTTGCGGCACAAACCCGCTCGCCGGTGATTTTCAGCCGCACCGAAAGCTATATCGGAGTGATGATCGATGATCTGATCACCCGCGGCGTCACCGAGCCGTACCGGATGTTTACCTCTCGCGCCGAATTCCGCCTGTCGCTTCGCGCCGACAATGCAGACCGGCGGCTGACCCCGTTGGGCATGGAAATCGGGCTGGTGGGTGCCGAGCGGGCAGAGCGATTCTGCGACAAGCTGCAGCGTTTCACCTCCGGGCAGGCGCGGGTCGAATCGATCAGCTTTACGCCGCAGCAACTGGCTGGCCATGGTATCGCCGTCCGGCAGGACGGGCATCGCCGCACGGCCTTTGGTCTGCTAGGTCAGGTGGATCTGCCCCAGCCTGCGGTGCTACCGCTGCTTCCGCCGGAATTGGTCGCTGACGAAGAGGTGCTTCAGATGCTGCGCAACGACGCGATCTATGCGCAATTCACCGACCGGCAATCCCGCGATGCTGCCGATATTCGCCGCAACGAACAGATGCGCCTGCCTCAGGATCTGGATTACCAGCAGATCCGCGGCATCTCGCATGAATTGCAGGCCAAGCTCGCCGCTACCCGCCCTGCCACCATCGCCCAGGCAAGCGCCATCGAGGGTATGACCCCAGCCGCGCTCACCCTGCTGATTGGTATCGCCCGGAACTGCGGGACGGCGGCGGCGTGAGTGCTTCACGTGAAGCAAGGCTGGCGCAGTACGCGGCCCTGATCCGAAAATGGAATCCGGCGATCAACCTGGTTGCGCCGGCCTCTCTGGACCAGCTTGAACAGCGCCATATCGCCGACAGCGCGCAGCTGGCTCTCCTGCAGCCCGAGCCGCAAGGCCCTTGGCTTGATATCGGCAGCGGCGGCGGTCTGCCTGGCCTAATCGTCGCGATCTTCCACCCCGATCTGCCGGTGCAGCTGGTCGATTCGGACCGCCGCAAGGTGGCGTTCCTGCAGACCGCAATCCGACAGCTGGGGCTGGTGAACTGCACCGCCACGGCCGCCCGCATCGAAGAGCTGCCCCCCGCCGATGCCGCCAATCTCAGCGCCCGGGCGCTTGCCCCGCTGGACCGGCTTGTGCCATATCTAGACCGGCATCTGGCACAAGACGGAACGGCATGGCTCATGAAGGGACGAAACTGGCAGACCGAGCTGACTGCAGCCCGCCGGAATTGGCGCTTTGACGCCGAAATCCATCCCAGCACCACTGACCCCGATGCCGCCATCCTCCAGATCAGCAATATCCGCCATGGCTGAGCGCATGATCATCGCCGTCGCAAACCAGAAGGGCGGGGTAGGCAAGACCACCACCGCGATCAATCTCGGGGCGGCGCTGGCCGAACAGGGGCTCCAGGTCACCATCGTCGACCTCGATCCTCAGGGGAATGCTTCGACGGGCCTGGGAATCGACGCCGACGGGCGCCGGACGACCAGCTACGACCTGCTGATCGGGGACGCCGACTGGACCGAGGCAGTGCAGGACAGCGGCATTCCGAACCTCGCCATCGTCCCCGCCACCGCCGACCTCGCCTCGGCCGAACTGGACATCGCCGCCCGCCCGCGCCGCACCCAGCTGCTGGCGGATGCGCTGCGGCCTGCCCGCGGCATCGTGCTGATCGACTGCCCGCCGGCGCTGGGGCTGCTGACGCTGAACGCCATGGTCGCGGCCGATAGCGTCATCGTGCCGCTGCAGGCTGAATTCTATGCGCTGGAAGGCCTCTCGCAGCTGATGCTGACCGTGCGCGAGGTGCGGTCCTCAGCCAATCCCGACCTGCGGATCGAAGGAATCCTGCTGACCATGGCCGATTCCCGCAATAAACTGTCGCAGCAGGTCGAGGCTGACGCCCGCAAGACCCTGGGCCCCTTGGTGTTCCAGACCGTGGTCCCCCGCAATGTTCGCGTGTCAGAATCCCCCTCCCACGCCCTGCCGGTGATCCATTACGATCCGCAGTCGAAAGGCAGCAGCGCCTATCGCGCGCTCGCCGCAGAACTGCTGGCCAAGGGGCTCAAATCTTCAGGAAAGGCAGCAGCGCATGGCTGATCCGAAACCCCGCCGGGCCGGGCTTGGCCGTGGCCTGTCGGCGCTGATGGCCGATGTCGAACTCGTCCCTGGCGCCGCGGCCAAGGCGCCCCAGACCCTGCCGGTCGAACAGATCATCCCCAACCCCGACCAGCCGCGGCGGCAGTTCGACCCCGATGCGCTGAACGAACTCGCCGCATCGCTGCGCAATCGCGGCGTCCTGCAACCGCTGATCGTACGTCCCCACCCGACCGAGCCCGATCTCTACCAGATTGTCGCCGGCGAACGCCGCTGGCGTGCGGCCCAGATCGCGCAGCTGCACGAGCTGCCGGTGCTGATCCGCGAGCTGGACGACACCGAGGTGCTGGAAGTCGCGCTGATCGAGAATATCCAGCGCGCCGACCTGAACCCGATCGAGGAAGCCGCCTCGTTCCGCCAGCTGATGGATCGCTTCGGCCACACCCAGGAACGCCTCGCCGAGGCGCTGGACAAGAGCCGCAGCCATATCTCCAACCTGCTGCGGCTGCTCAATCTGCCCGAACAGGTGCAGGGTTTCGTCCGCGACGGCAAGCTGACCGCCGGGCACGCGCGGGCGCTGATCACCGCCCCCGACCCGGTCGCCATGGCCCGCAAGGTGATCGAGCGCAGCCTGTCCGTGCGCGAGACCGAGGCGCTGGCCCGCCAGGCCACCCAGCCGAAACCGGAAACCCCGCGCATCCGCAGCGAAAAGGATGCCGATACGCTGGCGCTGGAATCGGATCTGTCGGCGCAGCTCAAGATGCGGGTCCGGATCGAGCACGCGGGCCAGGACGGCGGCCGGCTGACCATCACCTACCGCGACCTCGACCAGCTCGACCGGCTCTGCCAGGCGCTCGGCGGCGGGTTCTAGAGCTCAGGCCAGCTCGCGCAGGATCGCATTCAGCAGCGGACGCCCGGCTGCAGTAGCACGCAACCGGCCTTCACCGATCTCGACCATCCCCATCTCGACCAGCGTCGCAACCCGCGCGGGATCCAGCCCGCGCCCCGCCAGCCGCTCAAAGCGGGCGATCTCCATTCCCTCGGCCAGCCGCATCGACATCAGCAGATACTCCGTCGCCTGCTCCTCCAGCGGCAAGGCGCTGCGCGGCAACTCGCCCGAGCCCTCCCGCACCGCCGCCAGCCACGCCCCCGGCGCCCGATGCGCCTCGGTCGCCCAACGCTGCCCGCCCAGTGTCAGCCGCCCATGCGCCCCCGGACCCACCCCGGCCCAGTCGCCCTGCCGCCAATAGACCAGATTATGCCGGCTTTCGGCGCCCTCGCGCGCGTGGTTGGAAATTTCATAGGCCGGCATCCCCGCCGCCCCCAGAATGTCCTGCGTTTCCAGGTACATGTCCGCAGACAGATCGTCGCCCGGCAGCCCACGCAACTGCCCCGCCGCCGCGCGCGCACCGAACACCGTCCCGTCCTCGATGCTTAGCTGGTACAGCGACAGATGGTCCACTGCCATCGCTAGCGCCTCGCGCAGCTCCGCCGCCCAGGCCTCGCGGCTCTGGTCCTGCCGCGCATAGATCAGGTCAAAGCTCACCCGCGGGAAACAGGCCCGCGCCACCTCGAAGGCCGCACGCGCCTCGGCGACACTGTGCATCCGCCCCAGCCGCCGCAGATCGGCGTCGTTCAGCGCCTGCACCCCCATCGACAGCCGGTTCACCCCGGCCTCGGCATAACCCGCAAACCGCCCGCGCTCGACGCTGCCGGGGTTGGCCTCCAGGGTGATCTCGATGTCGTTGGCAAACCCCCAGCCTGCCCGCGCGGCGGCGATTACCCCCGCCACCACCTCCGGCTCCATCAGCGAGGGCGTGCCGCCGCCGAAAAAGATGCTGCGCAGCACCCGGCCGGGCGTCTCGGCGGAAACCCGCGCGATTTCAGTGCGATAGGTATCCAGCCACGAAGCCTGCTCGATCCGCGCCGCGACATGGCTGTTGAAATCGCAATAGGGACATTTCGAGGCACAGAACGGCCAGTGCACATACAGCCCGAACCCGCCCGCCTGCCAGTCCTCGCCCAGAGGCTCCGCGGCGATGCTGGCAGTGGCAGAGGACATTTGCTGGGTCATCCCCGGAACGCGGTCACTTCGATCTCGACCTTCATTTCGGGGCGTATGAGCCCGGCGACAACCATGGTGGCAGCGGGCCGGACTTCTTTCATCGCCTCGCCCAGCACCGGCGCGATCTCCTTTACCAGCGCCGGGTCGGTCACCGTGTATTGCACGCGCACGATGTCGGCGAGCGCAAATCCCGCCTCGGCCAGCGTGGCAAAGATGGTGGCAAAGGCGTTCTGCGCCTGCTCGGCGGCGCTGTCCGGCATGGTCATTGCCGCGTAGTCATAGCCCGTGGTCCCTGAGACGAAGCACCACGGCCCCTTCACCACCGCCCGGCTATAGCCAAGCGCAGCCTCGAAAGGCGATCCGGTCGAGATCCTACGCAAGGACAACCTCCAGCTTGCGGAACGCCTCGGCGCGGTGGCTGATGGCGTTCTTTTCGTCGGCGCTCATCTCGGCATAGCTGCGGTCATGCCCGTCGGGGACAAAGATCGGGTCGTAGCCATGGCCCAGCTGCCCGCGCGGCGGCCAGACCAGCCGGCCCGGCGCGATCCCCTCGAACACCTCCTCGTGCAGGTCGGGCCACATCACCAGCAGCGTGGCGCGGAACTGCGCCCGCCGTGGCTCGGGCACACCCCGCGCCTCGAGCTTGTCCCAGGTGCGTCGCATCGCCTGCATGAAGTCGCGTCCCTGCGGCGTTTCCGCCCAGTCGGCGGTCTGCACCCCCGGCGCCCCGTCCAGCCCGTCCACGGTGATGCCGCTGTCGTCGGCCAGCACCGGCAGGCCGGTGGCCTCGACCGCCGCCCGCGCCTTGATGCGGGCGTTGCCGATGAAACTGTCCTCGGTCTCGGGCGGCTCGGCCAGGCCCATCTCGGCCGCGCCCACCACCTCGATCCCGTGCGGGGCGAACAGCGCCCGCATCTCGTCCAGCTTGCCGGCGTTATGGGTGGCGACCAGCAGCCGCGGCCCGGTCAGGCGCCTCATGCCACTGCGGCCTTCTGGGCGGCGACCAGCTCGGCGGTGCCGGCCTGCGCCAGGTCCAGCAGCGCGTCCATCTCGCTGCGCGAAAACGCCGCACCCTCGGCCGACATCTGCACCTCGACCAGCCGCCCGACGCCGGTCAGCACGAAATTGCCGTCGGTGCCGGCCTCGCTGTCCTCGGCGTAATCCAGGTCCACCACCGGCTGCCCGGCATAGATCCCGCAGCTGACCGCCGCCACATGGTCCAGAATCGGATCGCTGGTCAGCAGCCGCGCCGACAGCAGTCGGTTCACCGCCAGCCGCAGCGCCACCCAGCCGCCGGTGATTGCGGCGCAGCGGGTGCCGCCGTCGGCCTGGATCACGTCGCAATCCACCACGATCTGCCGTTCCCCCAGCGCCAGCCGGTCCACGCCCGCCCGCAGCGACCGCCCGATCAGCCGCTGGATTTCCTGCGTGCGCCCCGACTGCTTGCCCGCCGCCGCCTCGCGCCGGTTGCGCGAATGGGTGGCGCGCGGCAGCATCCCGTACTCCGCGGTCACCCAGCCTTGGCCGGTGCCGCGCAGGAATGCCGGCGGCTTTTCCTCGACCGAGGCGGTGCACAGCACATGGGTGCCGCCCACCCGGATTAGACAGGACCCCTCGGCGTGCGTGATCACCCCGGTTTCAATTGAAATCGGGCGCAGTTCGACTAATTTCCGGCCAGAGGGTCGCATCGGTGATCCTTTCCCGGCCCCAACCGGGCCAAATGCAAGAGTTACGTCAATTACAGGCCCCAACCAGCCCGCCGCAACCCGAATGCCCCAGCCGCAGCAGTTTTCCGACCTGAATGACCGTTCCCGCGAGGTTTTCCGCCGCGTGGTCGAGGCGTATCTGGAAACCGGCGATCCCGTCGGCTCGCGCAGCCTGACACGGGGCATGACGGTTTCCGCCGCAACGATCCGCAACATCATGCAGGACCTTGAATTCATGGGTCTTCTCGACAGCCCGCATGTCTCGGCCGGGCGCTTCCCGACCGAGCTCGGGCTGCGGCTGTTCGTCGACGGGCTGATGGAGGTCGGCCCCGTCGGCCCCGAGGACCGCGCCCGCATCGCCGAGATCATGGGCGAGGTCCCGGCCGATACCAGCGTGCTGCTGGACCGGGTGTCGACGGCGCTCTCGACCATCACCCGCGGCGCCTCGGTGGTGCTGATGCCGCGCCAGGACGAGGCCCCGCTGCGCCATATCGAGTTCGTCAGCCTTGCGCCCGACCGGGCGCTGGTGATCCTGGTCTTTGCCGACGGCCGGGTCGAAAACCGCCTGTTCACGCCCCCGCCCGGCCAGACCCCCAGCTCGCTGCGTGAGGCCGGCAATTTCCTGTCCGCGCGGGGCGAGGGCCAGACGCTTTCCCAGCTGCGCCGCGACATCGCCGAGCATCTGGCCCGCGCCCGGCAGGATCTCGACAGCCTCGCCGCGCAGCTGGTGGAAACCGGGCTGGCCTCCTGGGACGCCGATGCCCCCGACCCGCAGCTGATCGTGCGCGGTCGCGCCAACCTGCTGGAACACGAACTCGCCGATCTCGACCGCATCCGCAGCCTGTTCGACGACCTGGAACGCAAGCGCGACATCGCCCGCTTTCTCGAGCTGGCGGAAGAGGCCGAGGGCGTGCGCATCTTCATCGGATCCGAGAACCAGCTTTTCTCACTTTCGGGTTCCTCTCTGGTGGTTTCGTCCTATATGAACGCTGACCGCAAAATCGTGGGCGCGGTCGGGGTGATCGGACCGACGCGCCTGAATTATGGAAGAATCGTCCCGATCGTGGACTACACCGCACAGCTGGTCGGCCGGGTTCTCTCCGACCGCAAAGGATGAAAGATGAACGACACTCAGACCCCCAACGGACAGTCCGACCAGATGAACGACGATCTCGATCTCGCCGACCCGCTGGCGCTCGACCCGCTGGATGAAGAGGGCGAGGACCCGCGCATCGCCACGCTGCGGGCCGAACGCGACGATTACCGCGACCGGTTCATGCGCGCGCTGGCCGATGCCGAAAACGCCCGCAAGCGCGCCGAAAAGGACCGGCGCGAGGCCGAGAATTACGGCGGCAGCAAGCTCGCCCGCGACCTGCTGCCGGTCTATGACGCGCTGAACCGCGCCATCGAGGCCGCCGACCGCAGCGTCGCCCCGCAGCTGGTCGAGGGGGTCGAGCTGACCCTGCGCGAGCTGGCCAACGTCTTCGGCCGCCACGGGATCGAGGTGATCGCCCCCGCCATCGGCGACCGTTTCGACCCGCTGCTGCACGAGGCGATGTTCGAGGCCCCGGTCCCCGGCACCAAGGCCGGCGACATCATCCAGGTGATGGTGGACGGGTTCCGCATCCACGACCGGCTGCTGCGGGCGGCGCAGGTCGGCGTCTCCTCGACCCCCGCCAGCTAAGCCCACAGCGGCGGCCCGGGCCCCGCCGGGGGTCCGGCCCCCGGGCCCGGGATACAACCTTCATCCGACTTGATCCCCGCCGGCCCCGGTCTAACCTTCCTCCATCGTGCAAGCGGAGGACGGACCATGCCAGCAGACACCGCAGTCCCCAGAATACACCCCGCCGTCGACCAGGGGGTAAGGTCGCAGGCCAGTCCCGGCTTCGCCGGCGGCACCCTGCGCTGCCTGTGTTCCAGCGATCCGGTCGAGGTCCGCATCAGCGCCCAGACCGCACATAACCACGTCTGTGGCTGTACCAAGTGCTGGAAGCCGCAAGGGGTGGCCTTCAGCCAGGTCGCCGTCGTCAGCCGCGATGCGGTCGAGGTCACCAGCAACGGCCACAAGCTGGCGGTGGTGAACCGCGACGCCCCGATCCAGCGCCACGCCTGCAACGGCTGCGGCGCCCATATGTACGGACGCATCGAGAATACCGAGCATCCGTTCTACGGGCTGGATTTCGTCCATACCGAGCTGTCGGACGAAACCGGCTGGTCGCCGCCCGAGTTCGCGGCCTTCGTGTCCTCGGTGATCGAGGCGGGCGTGAATCCCGACCGCATGGACGCCATCCGTGGCCGGCTGCGCGAACTGGGGCTGGAACCCTATGACGCGCTGTCGCCGCCGCTGATGGACGCCATCGCGACCCATGTCGCCAAGAAATCCGGCAAGTTCAACACGCTTGACGTGTAAGCCTGCCCACGCAAGACCGCCTTCGGGGGCCGGCCACCGTCCGGCCCTTTTCGGCATCCATGACGGGCCAGACGGCCGCAATCCAAGGAGAAGACCATGAGAACCCGTGCCGCCGTCGCGCTGGAAGCCGGCAAACCGCTCGAGATCATGGAGGTCAACCTCGAAGGCCCCAAGGCCGGCGAGGTGATGGTCGAGATCAAGGCCACCGGCATCTGCCACACCGACGAATTCACCCTGTCCGGCGCCGACCCCGAGGGGATCTTCCCCTCGATCCTGGGCCATGAAGGCGCGGGCGTGGTGGTCGAGGTCGGCCCCGGCGTCACCAGCGTCAAGCCGGGCGACCATGTGATCCCGCTTTACACCCCCGAATGCCGGCAGTGCGCCTCTTGCCTGTCGGGCAAGACCAACCTCTGCACCGCGATCCGCGCCACCCAGGGTCAGGGGCTGATGCCCGACGGCACCACCCGGTTCACGATGCTCGACGGCACCCCGATCCACCACTACATGGGCTGCTCGACCTTCTCGAACTACACGGTGCTGCCGGAAATCGCGGTCGCCAAGGTGCGCGAGGACGCGCCCTTCGACAAGATCTGCTACATCGGCTGCGGCGTCACCACCGGCATCGGCGCGGTGATCAACACCGCCAAGGTGGAAATCGGTGCCAAGGCGGTGGTGTTCGGCCTGGGCGGGATCGGTCTCAACGTGATCCAGGGGCTGCGGCTGGCCGGCGCCGACATGATCATCGGGGTGGACCTGAACAACGATAAGAAGGACATGGCCGAGCGCTTCGGCATGACCCATTTCATCAACCCCAGGGAAATCGAGCGCCCGGTCGTGCAGGAAATCGTCGAGATGACGAAGACCCCCTTCGACCAGATCGGCGGCGCCGACTACAGTTTCGACGCCACCGGCAACGTCAAGGTGATGCGCGACGCGCTGGAATGCACCCATCGCGGCTGGGGCCAGTCGATCATCATCGGCGTGGCGCCGGCGGGGGCGGAAATCAGCACCCGCCCGTTCCAGCTGGTCACCGGCCGGGTGTGGAAGGGCACGGCCTTTGGCGGCGCCCGCGGCCGCACCGATGTGCCGAAGATTGTCGACTGGTACATGGACGGCAAGATCGAGATCGACCCGATGATCACCCACACCATGCCGCTGGATGACATCAACAAGGGCTTCGATCTGATGAACGCGGGCGAATCCATCCGCTCGGTCGTCATTTACTGATCCTCAACGGTTGCTTAGGTAAGACTGCGGCGGGGCCCGTTCCGGGTGTCCCGCCGCAACGCTGAAAGGATGACCCATGCTGCGCCCGTTTCCGCCCCACAGCCTGAATGACGACGATGACGACGACGACGAGGATGAGCGGCGCGAGGACCGGCAGCAGGGCGAGGATCTGGGCCTGCCGCAAAGCCCCTCGATCGACCGGCTGTATTTCCGTTCGCGCACGGTGATCGTCGCCGGGACGATCAACGACAAGCTGGCGCAGCGCACCGTCTCGCATCTGCTGGCGCTGGCCGAGGACAGCGACAAGCCGATCAACATGCTGATCTCGTCCCCCGGCGGCCATGTCGAATCGGGCGACATGATCCATGACGTGATCAAGTTCATCCGGCCCGCGGTGCGCACCATCGGCTCGGGCTGGGTGGCCTCGGCCGGGGCGCTGATCTTTGTCGGGGCCGAGCGGGAAAACCGCTTCTGCCTGCCCAACACCCGCTTCCTGATCCACCAACCCTCGGGCGGGATCGGCGGCACCTCGTCCGACATGATGATCCAGGCGGAACAGGTGCGGCTGATGCGCGACCGGCTGAACCAGATCTTCGCCGACGCCACCGGCCAAAGCGTCGAGCGGATCGAGAAGGACACCCAGCGCGATTTCTGGCTGAACACGCAAGAGGCGCTGGATTACGGCCTGCTGGGTCGGGTGATCCGCAGCGTTGACGAGCTGAAATGACCCTCACAGCGGCCGGGGCCGCGACACGGCCGGTGGCGGTGGCGATCCGCCCCGCCACCCCGGCCGATCACGAGGCGATCTGGGGGATCCTCGAACCCGTCTACCGGGCCGGGGAAACCTATTGCATCCCCCGCGACATCTCGCGCGACGACGCGTTGGCGGATTGGTTCGCCACCCCGTTTTTGGTGTTTGTGGCCGAGCTGGACGGGCGGGTGCTCGGCAGCAGCCATATCGGCCGCAACCGCCCCGGCGGCGGCGCCCATGTGGCGAATGCGGGTTTCGTGACCCACCCGGATGCCCGCGGCCGCGGCATTGCGGCCGCGATGGTGGCCCACGCCAAGGCTTGGGCGCGCGCGCAGGGGTTCCGGGCCATGCAGTTCAACTTTGTCGTCGCTACGAACGAAGATGCCGTCCATTCGTGGCAGAAGGCCGGGTTCGAGGTTGTCGGCCGCCTGCCCGGTGCCTTTGATCACCCGCGGCTCGGCCATGTGGACGCGCTGGTGATGTATCACGATCTGACGAAAGGGGATTAGGCGATGACGCTGGAAACCGTCTCGGAAAACCGCAGCTTCGGGGGCATTCAGGGCGTCTATCGCCACAAGTCGCAGGCCACCGGCACCGACATGACCTTTGCCGTCTATCTGCCGCCGGATGCGCAGGCGGGCAAGGTGCCGGTGCTGTGGTATCTGTCGGGGCTGACCTGCACCCATGAAAACGCCATGACCAAGGCCGGCGCCCAGCAATTCGCGGCCGAGGCCGGGATCGCGCTGGTGTTCCCCGACACCTCGCCCCGCGGCGAAGGGGTGGCGAATGACGACGCCTATGACCTGGGACAGGGCGCCGGGTTCTATGTCAACGCCACCCAGGACCCCTGGGCGCCGCATTTCCGCATGTGGGACTATGTGGTCGAGGAACTTCCGGCACTGGTCTGCGAGAACTTCCCGCTGGATGCGCAGGCGCAGGGAATCACCGGCCACTCCATGGGCGGCCACGGCGCGCTGACCATCGCCATGACCCTCCCCGACCGCTACCGCAGCGTCTCGGCCTTTGCTCCGATCGCCAATCCCAGCGATTCGGACTGGGGCCGCAAGCAGCTGACCGCCTATCTGGGCGAGGATCGCGCCGCTTGGGTCCCCCATGATTCCACCCTGCTGATGGTCGAGCGCGGCTACCCCGGCGAGGTGCTGATCGACCAGGGCGCCAGCGACCAGTTCCTGGACCTGCTCAAGCCGGAAACCCTGGCGCAGGCGATGATGGCGCGCCGCCAGCCGGGCTGGTTCCGGATGCAGCCGGGCTATGACCACAGCTATTTCTTCGTCAACAGCTTCATCGGCGACCATGTGTTCTGGCACGCCGAGCGGCTGGCCTGACCGGCGCCGCCCCTGACCGGGGCGGCCTGTCCGGCGGGATGCATTTTGTGGAATTGCCGAAATTTCCCGCCGGGTTGCCAGAGTTGCTAAGACTTTCTGGCTAGGTTCGGCATACCAACGTTGACGAAAGCTCCGACCCGGCGAAACCTGTCCTCCGATGCCCGCACCATCATCCGTGCCGGGCGAAATGGGGGAGGATATGATGAAGTTGACGCTGACCGGCGCCACCGTGGCGCTCTTGCTGTCCAGCTCGGCCCTTCTGGCCAATGACAGCGTGCACGAGGCGATCGCCAATCCGGCGCAGATGGCGCTGCCCACGATGGACTACGCCAACACCCGCTATTCCCAGCTGGACCAGATCAACCGCGACAACGTCGGCGACCTGCGCGTCGCCTGGACCTTCTCGACCGGGGTGCTGCGCGGGCACGAAGGCGCGCCGCTGGTGATCGGCGACGTGATGTATGTCCACACGCCCTTCCCCAACAACGTCTTCGCCCTCGACCTCAACGACAACGGCCGCATCATCTGGCGGTATGAGCCGGTGCAGGATCCCAGCGTGATCGCGGTGATGTGCTGCGATACCGTCAACCGCGGCCTTGCCTATGCCGACGGCATGATCCTCCTGTCGCAGGCCGACACCACCGTCGTGGCGCTGGATGCGAAAAGCGGCGAGGTGAAATGGTCGACCAAGATCGGCGACCCTGCGATCGGCGAAACCCTGACCATGGCCACCATGCCGGTCAAGGACAAGCTGATGGTCGGGATCTCGGGCGGCGAATACGGGGTGCGCGGCCGGGTGACGGCGCTGAACCTGGCCGACGGCTCGGTCGCGTGGAAGGCCTGGTCCACCGGCCCGGACGAGGAGCTGCTGGTCGACCCGGAAACCACCACCCATCTGGGCAAGCCGATCGGCGCCGACAGCTCGCTCAACAGCTGGGAAGGCGACCAGTGGAAGATCGGCGGCGGCCCGATCTGGGGCTGGTTCTCGTATGATCCGGACCTGAACCTGTTCTACTATGGCACCGGCAACCCCTCGACCTGGAACGCGGCGCAGCGCCCGGGCGACAACAAATGGTCGATGACCATCATGGCCCGCGATGTCGACACCGGCATGGCCAAGTGGTTCTATCAGATGACGCCCCACGACGAATGGGACTATGACGGCGTCAACGAGAACATCCTGACCGACCAGGAAGTCGACGGCCAGATGCGCAAGCTGCTGACCCATTTCGACCGCAACGGCTTTGCCTATACGCTCGACCGCGAAACCGGCGAGCTGCTGGTGGCCGAAAAGTTCGACCCGGCGGTGAACTGGGCCACCGAGGTCGTCATGGACCCCGAAAGCGACCAGTACGGCCGTCCGCAGGTGGTCGCGCAGTACTCGACCGAGCAGAACGGCGAGGACGAGAACACCACTGGCGTCTGCCCGGCGGCGCTGGGCACCAAGGACATGCAGCCGGCGGCTTATTCGCCCAAGACCAACGTGTTCTATGTGCCGACCAACCACGTCTGCATGGACTATGAACCGTTCCGCGTCGCCTATACCGCCGGCCAGCCCTATGTCGGCGCCACGCTGTCGATGTTCCCGGCCCCGGACAGCCACGGCGGCATGGGCAACTTCATCGCCTGGGACAACATCAAGGGCGAGATCCTGTGGTCGAACCCGGAACAGTTCTCGGTGTGGTCCGGTGCGCTGGCCACCGCGGGCGACGTGGTGTTCTATGGCACGCTCGAGGGCTATCTTAAGGCCGTCGACGCCGAAAGCGGCAAGGAGCTCTATCGCTTCAAGACCCCGTCGGGGATCATCGGCAACGTCATGACCTACATGCACAACGACAAGCAGTATATCGGCGTGCTGTCCGGGGTCGGCGGCTGGGCCGGGATCGGGCTTGCCGCCGGGCTGACCGGCTCGACCGAAGGTCTGGGCGCGGTCGGCGGCTATGCAGCGCTGGCCGACTATACGGCGCTGGGCGGGCAGTTGACGGTGTTCGAGCTGCCGGGCTGAGGCCGGACCGGCCGAAACACGACCAAGGTGTGACTATACGACAGCCGCCCCGGGGGTAACCTCGGGGCGAAGCTGTCCTGCAGACCAGCCTTATGGGGAGAGAGAGGCAAGATGATCGGAGCAAACACCATGCGGACCGTCGGCGGCGTCCTGGCGCTGGGCCTGGCGGTCGCAGCGGCGACCGGAGTGGCGGCGCAGGGGATCGAACTGGACCTGGAACCCGACCACATGGAAAACGGGCGCTGGTACAACGCCGAAGGGCTGCCGACCTTCAAGGTCGAGAACGGCGTGGTGGATTACGCGACGTTTTCGGGATACCGTCGTTACCATTCGGAATGCCACGTCTGCCACGGGCCGGACGGCGAGGGCTCGACCTACGCCCCTGCGCTCAAGGACAGCGTGACCAAGAGGATGGATTACTGGGAGTTCATGGAGATCGCGGCCTCGGGCAAGCAGGACGTCAACACCGCGGCGAATCTGGTGATGCCGGCCTTCGGCACCAATCGCAACGCCTGGTGCTATATCGACGACATCTATGTGTATCTGCTGGCCCGCGGCACCGGCGCCATCCCGCGCGGCCGCCCGGCCGAGAAAGAGGCCAAGTCCGATGAATTCGCCGCGCAGGAAGCCTCCTGCATGGAGGGCTGAGTTGCGCCCGCTGGCAGCCCTGCTGGCCGCCGCGGCCACGATGATCGCCACCGGGGCGGGGGCGCAGGTCGCCGACCTGCGCTCGACCTCGGCGCTGCGGGTGTGTTCGGACCCCGCGGCGCTGCCGCTGTCGGCGCAGGACGGCTCGGGGTTCGAGAACCGCATCGCCGAGCTGCTGGCCCAGCGGCTGGAGCTGCCCCTGCAGTATTTCTGGTTCCCGCAGGGCATGGGCTTCGTGCGCAAGACGCTGCTCGACGGCAATTGCGACGTGATGATCGGCTATGCCCAGGGCGACGAGCTGGTGCAGAACACCAACCATTACTACACCTCGGTCTATGGGATCGTGACCCGCAGGGACGGCGATCTGGCGGCGGTGGATCACCTGACCGACCCCGCGCTGAGGGGCCGCAACCTTGGCGTGGTGGCGGGGACGCCGCCGGCGACGCATATGGCGCGGGCGGGGCTGGCCAAGGACATGCGCGGCTGGGACCTGTTCGTGGACCGCCGGGTGGAAAACCCGGTCGGCGACATGCTGCAGGGCATCCGCGACGGCACGCTGGACGCGGCGGTGCTGTGGGGTCCGCTGGCCGGGCCGCTGATCAAGGATGACCCCCAGCTGCAATTCACCCCGCTGCTCAAGGAAGAGGGCGGGCCGCGGCTTTACTATCGCATCACCATGGGGGTGCGGCCCAGCGACCAGGAATGGAAGCGGCAGCTGAACAGCTTCATCCGCCGCAACCAGGACGATATCGACGCCATCCTGCACGACGCGGGCGTGCCGCTGGTCGACGATTACGGCAAGGCGCTGAAGGAATGATCCGGCGGGCGGCGCTGGCCCTGCTGCTGGCCGCCGCCCCCACCCATGCCGACGCGCCGGCCGAGCCGCCGGGGTTCCGCGGCGCGCCCTATAACGCCCCGGTGCCGGACCGGCTGATCGGCGGCAGCGTGCTCGACGCCGCGGCCACCGCGCGCTGGCAGGCCGAGGGCGCGGTGCTGATCGAC
Organism: Paracoccus sp. SJTW-4; assembly: GCF_047716885.1. NCBI lineage: Bacteria > Pseudomonadati > Pseudomonadota > Alphaproteobacteria > Rhodobacterales > Paracoccaceae > Paracoccus > Paracoccus sp. SJTW-4. Next base: position 2,173,133 of record NZ_CP136681.1, read on the forward strand.
GTGCTGCCGCAGATCCGCCGCCCCGAGGGGCTGCCCGCGGGCACCCTGTGGCGCGCCCCCGGGCACGAGACCATCCCCGGCGCGGTCTGGCTGCCCGACACCGGCTATGACCGGCTGGCGCCGCGGCTCGAATCGGCCTTCTACGCCGCGCTGGACCGGCTGACCGGTGGCGATCGCAGCGCGCCGCTGGTGTTCTTCTGCAAGGCCGACTGCTGGATGAGCTGGAACGCCGCCCGCCGTGCCATCCTGCGCGGCCATTCACGCGTCGGCTGGTTCCCCGGCGGCACCGACGCCTGGCAGCAGGCCGGACGCAAGCTGGAACCCGCCACCCCGCAGCTGGACGCGGCCGCCCATTGACACCGGCGCGGCGCCGATCTTCTTTCATCTTGCCTCAAATATCCCGGCCCCACCGCCCCCATAGCCCAAAGGTGGCAGGCAAAACCGGCATTCCGCGGGGAAATTTTCGCGGCTTGCACAAAGGGTTGCGGCCCCCGACACTGATCGGCGGAGGAGGACCCGATGCGCTCGATCGTCACAGTTTCGCTGGTGTCGTGCCTGGCTGCCGGGGCGCTGCCCGCCGCCGCACAGGCCCCCGCCGCCCCGGGCGCCGAGGCGCCGCAGCTGGTCCGCGCCGCGGTGCTGCGGGTGGACAAGCCGGCGCTGCCGCCGATCTCTCGGCTCGAGGTCGCGCCCGAGGATCTGGGCTTTGCCGGCGCGCGGCTGGCGATCGAGGACAACGACACCACCGGCCGCTTCATGGGCCAGGATTTCGAAGCGGTCGAGGTCACAGCCACCCCGGAAACCGCCTCGGCCGAGCTGGACGCCATCCTCGGGCAGGACATCCGCTTCGTCGTGCTGCTGGCCGACGAGGCGACGACGCTGGCGCTGGCCGACCAGGCCGGCGACCGGGCGCTGATCTTCAACGCCGCCGCGCGGGGCGATGCGCTGCGCGGGGCGGACTGCCGCGCCAATCTCATCCACACCGCCCCCAGCCACGCCATGCTGGCCGACGGGCTGGCGCAGTTCCTGATGTGGAAACGCTGGCCGCGCTGGCTTCTGGTCCACGGCAGCCACCCCGAGGATATCGCCCTGGCCGACGCCTATCGCCGCGCCGCCGCCAAGTTTGGCGCCCAGATCGTCGAAGAGCGGGTGTTCGAGGATACCGGCGGCGCCCGCCGCACCGATTCGGGCCATGTGCAGGTCCAGCAGCAGCTGCCGGTGTTCACCCAGCGCGCCCCCGATTACGACATCATGGTCACCGCCGACGAACACGGGGTGTTTGCCGACTGGATGCCCTATCACACCTGGGACGCGCGGCTGGTGGCGGGCTCGGCCGGGCTGGTGCCGCGCAGCTGGCACCCGGCGCTCGAAGCCTGGGGCGCCACCCAGTTCCAGAACCGCTTCGAAAAGCTGAACGTGCGCCCGATCCGCGAAGAGGATTACCAGGCCTGGGTCGCGCTGCGGATGGTGGGCGAGGCCGCCACCCAGACCAGATCCGCCGACCCCGACACGCTGAAGCAATTCATGCTGTCCGAGGATTTCCAGGTGGCGGGCTTCAAGGGACAAAAGCTGACGCTGCGCGACTGGGACCACCAGCTGCGCCAGCCGATCCTGCTGACCACCGGGCTGGTGACCACCAGCGTCAGCCCGCAGGACCAGTATCTGCACCAAGTCACCGCGCTGGATACGCTGGGCATCGACCGCCCCGAAAGCGCCTGCAAGTTCTGAGGGACGATGAAACACGCACTCGCCATCCTGTTGCTGACCACCGCCGCCACGCCTGCGCTGGCCGCCAAGGTCTATGTGTCCAACGAAAAGGGCAACGACGTCACGGTGATCGACGGCGACACCTTCGAGGTGCTGGGGACCTATCCGGTCGGCAACCGCCCGCGCGGCATCACCATCAGCCCCGACGGCAAGGAACTGTATGTCTGCGCCTCGGACGACGATCTGGTCCGGGTCTTCGACCCCGAGACCATGCAGGAGCTGCACACCCTGCCGTCCGGCCCCGACCCCGAGCTGTTCGTGCTGCACCCCTCGGGCAATCCCCTCTACATCGCCAACGAGGATGACAATCTGGTCACCGTGGTCGACACCCAGACCCACAAGATGCTGGCCGAGATCCCGGTCGGGGTGGAGCCCGAGGGGATGGGGGTCAGCCCCGACGGCAAGGTGGTGATCAACACCTCGGAAACCACCAACATGGCGCATTTCATCGACGCCGAGACCTTCCAGATCACCGCCAACGTGCTGGTGGACAGCCGCCCGCGCTTTGCCCAGTTCAGCGACGACGGCAGCAAGCTGTTCGTCAGCGCCGAGATCGGCGGCACCGTCACCGTGATCGACCCCGCCACGCAGGAGATCACCAAGGTGATCGACTTCGACATCCCCGGCGTCCTGCCCGAGGCGATCCAGCCGGTGGGGGTGCGGGTGACCGCCGACGGCAAAAAGGTGTTCGTGGCGCTGGGCCCGGCGAACCGCGTGGCGGTGATCGACGGCGAAACGCTCGAGGTGACGGATTACATCCTGGTCGGGCAGCGGGTCTGGCAGCTGGCCTTCACCCCCGACCAGAAGCATCTCTATACCACCAACGGCAACTCGAACGACGTCACCGTGATCGACGTGGCCACCAATACCGCGCTGAAGTCGATCCCCGTCGGGCAGCAGCCCTGGGGCGTCGTCGTCGCCCCCCAATAAGGCCCGGCCACCGCCGGACCGACCCGGAACACGCAAGAGAAAAGGGAGAGAGACATGACCAGGCTGTTGATCGCCGCGATGCTGGCGGCGCTGATCGGGGCGCCGGCGCAGGCCCAGACCGCGACGGACGCGCCCGCGGATAATGCCGCCGCCCAGGCCGCCCCCGCCGCGGATGCGGCCGGCGAGGATGATGACGACGACGACGATGCCCCGGCGGCCGCGGCCAGCACGGTCCAGCACCACGACTTCGGCCCCTCGGGGATCATGGCCCGCTCGAACCGCGAGGATCTGGCGCCGATGACGCTGTCCTCGGGCAAGCCGGTGGCCGAGGCCGAATATTCCCTGCAATCTGGCGGGTTCTACCGGGTCAAGATCGTCTCGGACGGCACCCAGGAACTGGCGCTGTCGGGCGGCGATTTCTTCCGCGCGGTCTGGATCAACGAGGTGGTCATCAACGACATCGAGATCCGGCCGCTGGGCGTGCACTCGATCGAGTTCGACGACGCGGGCGAGGCCGAGATCAGCTTCATCGCCATCATGCCGGGCCGCTACACGCTGTCGATCCCGGGATCGAGCGGCGAATCCCAGCAGGCGGTGTTCAACATCCGCTGAGGCTTGACGGGGCGGGGTTCCGCCCCCTCACTGCCCCCATGACCACGCCCGCGCTTTCCGTCCAGAATGTCAGCCACAGTTTCGGCGCCTTTCGCGCGCTGGACGACGTGTCGCTGACCGTGCCCCGCGGCAGCTTCACCGCGCTTTTGGGCGTGAACGGGGCGGGCAAGACCACGCTGTTCAACCTGATCACGCGGCTTTACGCCAACCGCTCGGGCGTGATCGAGGTCGCGGGCCATGACCTGCGCCGCGACCCCGGCCCGGCGCTGCGGCGGCTGGGGGTGGTGTTCCAGTCCCGGGCGCTGGATGCCGACCTGACCGTGCAGCAGAACCTGATGTATCACGCCGCCCTGCACGGCATTCCCCGCAGCAAAGCCCGCGCCCGGGTGGCCGAGGTGCTGGCCCAGGTCGATCTGGCCGACAAGGCGGGCGCCAAGGTCTCGGCGCTGTCGGGCGGGCAGGTGCGCCGGGCCGAGATTTCCCGCGCCCTGATCCACCGCCCCGAGCTGCTGCTGCTGGACGAGGCCACCGTGGGGCTGGACGTGAAATCCCGGGCCGAGGTGCTTTCCCTGACCCGGCGGCTGATCGCGGAACAGGGGGTCTCGGCGCTGTGGGCCACCCATATCCTGGACGAGATCGAGCCCTCGGACCGGCTGGTGATCCTGCATCGCGGCCGGGTGCTGTTCGCCGGGCTTGCAGCCCAGGCCGCGCCCGACGGCGACCTGACCCGCGCCTTTCTTGAACTGACCGGGGTGCCGGCATGAGCGCCGGGGGCATGGCCGGCTGGTGGGTCGCCTTCGCCGGCATCTCGCGGCGCGAGACGCTGCGCTTCGTCAACCAGCGCGGCCGCTTTCTGGCGGCGCTGGTGCGGCCGCTGGTCTGGCTGTTCATCTTTGCCGCCGGTTTCCGCGCCGTGCTGGGGCTGTCGATCACCGCGCCCTATCAGACCTATGTGCTGTACGAGGTCTACGTCACCCCCGGCCTGTGCGCGATGATCCAGCTGTTCAACGGGATGCAGTCGTCGCTGTCGATGGTCTATGACCGCGAAACTGGGGCGATGCGGACCCTGCTGGTCAGCCCCTATCCGCGCTGGTTCCTGCTGGCGTCCAAGCTGGTGGCGGGGGTGATCGTCTCGATCATCCAGGTCTATACCTTCCTGCTGATCGCGTGGTTCTGGGGCATCCATCCGCCGCTGGCCGGCTTTCTGGCGGTGCTGCCGGCGCTGCTGCTGTCGGGGCTGATGCTGGGGGCGATGGGGCTGTTCCTGTCCTCGGCGATCCGGCAGCTGGAAAACTTTGCGGGGGTGATGAACTTCGTGATCTTCCCGATGTTCTTCGCCTCGTCGGCGCTTTACCCGCTGTGGCGGATGCGGGAATCCTCGGTGCTGCTGCACGACATCTGCGCGATGAACCCCTTCACCCATTCGGTCGAGTTGATCCGCTTTGCCCTTTACCTTCAGGTGAGCTGGCTGTCCCTTGGGGTGGTGCTGGGCTGCCTGGTGCTGTTCTTCGGGGGTGCGGTGCTGATGTACGACCCGGGCCGAGGGCTGGGGATCCGGCGAAAGGGGGGATGATGCGCTATCTTGTTCTGGCAGCGGCGCTGCTGGTGCCGGTCGCGGCACAGGCGGCCACGCCCACGGCGGATTGGCCCTGCATCCAGCGCCTGCAACCGCGGCTGTCGCTGGGGCAGGCCTGGACCGGCCCGACCCCGCCGGAAGGCGCGGCGATCTCCCCGGAAACCGCCGCGCTGGCCGAGCGGCTGGTCCAGCGCCGCATGACCCTGGACGAGGCCGAGGCCGAGATTGCGGCTTTCGCCGCCACCACCGACGCCGAGGGGCTGGCGCTGCTGATGCAGGCGGTGTTCCGCCGGATCGACACGCAGCGCGCCACGATCATCCAGGGAATCTCGCGCTATGGCCACGCGCAGGTGGCGCTGGCCGAGCAGGTCGAGACACGCCGCCGCCGCATGGCCGAGCTCGAGGCCGCCGATCCCCCCGATTTCGACGCGATCGACGCCGAGGAACGCGCGCTCGACATCGACATGCGGGTGTTCACCGACCGCCAGCACAGCCTGACCTATGTCTGCGAATCGCCGGTGCTTCTGGAACAGCGGCTGTTCGCGCTGGGCCGTGCCATCGCCGCGCAGCTGCCCTGACGGGCGCGCACCCGGAAAAGGGGGAACCGCTGCCGCCGGCGGCGGGTTGGTTGCCTGACGCAACCCCCGCCAGATGGAAGCCGGAAAGATGACCCAGCGACACGCCCCGATCCTTCTGCTGACCGCCCTGCTTGCCGCCGGCCCGGCGCTGGCGCAGACCGCGGCGCCCCTGCCTGACGCGCAGGCGACAACGCCCCCGGCCGCCGGCGATACCACGGTCCCGGCCCCCGCCGCGGCCACAACACCGGCCGCCACGCCCGAAACCCCGGCATCGCAGCCCCCAAGCTTCACCCCGGTGCCGGTCGACGATCCGCTGATCCCGGCGCCCATCGCCGCCCGCGCCGTGCCCCCTGACTACAGCGCCCCCGCTCCGACCCCGGCCGCGGCCCCGGTGGCCGAGCCGGAACCCCAGCCGACCCCCACCGTCGATGGGGTGCCGACCGAACCCGAACAGGCCACCACCTCGCCCGAGGCTGCGCGCGCCAGCGCCGCCCCCGCCCCTGCGGCCACCACCGGCGATGCGCCCGAGCCTCCCTCGTCGCAGTCGCTGGAAACCGGCGGCGCGGCGGATGCGGCCGACCCCGACAGCGTGGCCACCGCCGCGACCCCGCCCGACCAGCAGGCCGGGCAAGAGGGCGCGGGCGACGGAACCTCGCCGGGCAGCGCCGGGTCTTCGGGCTGGACCGGCGGCGTCGGCGGCTCGACCATCGGCACCAACCCCTCGGGCGCGGTGCCGGAATCGCGCACCTGGCAGCCTCCGACCTCGCGCGGGCTGGATCTCGAGGGCTAGGCGCTGCCTGCTTCTTTCTGGTGAAAATACCCCGGGGGGCGCGGGGGCAGCGCCCCCGCCTCGCCCAAACTGGCGGAGGAGAATGGGAGTCGAACCCACCCGGGACAGGCGCGCTGCCCCAACCGGATTTGAAGTCCGGCCGCCCCACCGGGGACGATTCTCCTCCGTAACCCGTCAGCTGCCGTAAAGATCGGCCCGATGCGGATTGATGCGCCGCAGATCGCCGCGGCGCAAGGTCACTGCCTGCCTATCATAGAAATCGAGGATCTCGATGGCCAGCTTGCGCCCGGTCTCTATCCGGTCGCGAAAGGCGGCGGCGGTCACCCAGCCGTCCGGCGCCGCCTCCTGAACTGTGGCGATGATGCCCACCATCTCGGCGGTGGTGGCGCGCAGGTAGAAATGGTCGCGGCGGATCTGGTCCACGCGCCCCTGCCGCGCCGCCATGCGCAGCACCCGGCGCACGTCCTCTTCGGGGATGTCCCAGGCGGTGGCCATGTCGCGCACCCGCGGCGGGCGAAACCGCAGCTCGCCCGACAGTTCCGGCAGGATGCGGGCATAAAGCGCCTCGTCGTCCTCGGACAGGCGCACGATATGGCCGGGCAGGCGCAGAAAGGCGCCCTCGGCCACGATCTCGCCCGCCGCGATGCGTTGGGCCAGCAGCGCGGCAAACGCCTCTTTCGGCAGGCGCGGGGTCAGCCCCAGTCGCAGCTTTTCGCGGCCCGGCCCCTGCATCTCGGGTGCGTCCTCGTGGAACCGCGCCAGCGCGTCCAGCATTCCCGCGACCAGCCCGCGATGGGTCGCCGCCGACAGCGCCACCCGGGTGGCGCCGGATTGAAGCACCACCGCCGCAGCCGCCAGCCGCGCCGCGGCCTCGGGCCCCAGCGCGCGGTCGCGGATGAAGGCATCCAGGTCGGCCAGGAACGGCGGTGCCGCCAGCATCCCCCGCAGCGCCTGTTCGGGCTCTGGCTGCGTCGCGGCGTCGAGTTGCAGCATCCGTTCCGGCGTGCGGCGGCGGCGTGCGGGGGCGCGCAGGTCAAGGAACACGCCCCCGCCGATGGTGCGCCGGGCCGAGACGTCCCGCAGGATATAGCGGTCCCCGACCGAGGCCGCGAGCGGCGCGTCCAGCACCAGCTGCACCAGCCCCTCGGCCCCCGGCATCAGCGCCTCGGCCAGCGGCACGATGCGGGCGCCGACCTCGGCCGCGCCGCTGTGCAGCCGCGCGGGAAACCAGGTGCCGATCGGATGCGGCTCGGACCCCAGCACCCGCAGCGTGGCATCGATGCGGTCGCTGGGCGCGTGCAGCGCCGGGTCCAGCACCATGTCGCCGCGGTGGATGGCGTCGCGCGCCACCCCGTCGCCGGCCAGGTTCAGGGCGCAGCGCTGGCCGGCGATGCCGGTCTGCACCGGCCGGTTCTGCGCATGGATCGCGCGCACCCGCGCCGCCAGCCCGCGGGGCGAAACGGTGATGGTGTCGCCGACCGAGACCTGCCCCGACAGCACCGTCCCGGTCACCACCGTGCCGCTGCCCTTCAGCGCAAAGCTGCGATCCACGCTGAGCCGGAAGCGGCGGTCGAGCGCCCTTGCCGCGGTCGCGGCCGCCGCCTGCGCCAGCGCCAGCCGCAGCGACTCGATCCCCTCGCCGGTGACCGAGGACACCGGCAGCACCGGCGCCCCCGCCAGCCCGGTGCCCGCCAGCGTGGCGGCAATTTGCGCCGTCACGTCCGCGCGCCGTTCGTCGTCGGCCAGATCTGCCTTGCTCAGCGCCACGATGCCGCGATGGACGCCCAGCAGGTCCAGGATCGCCAGATGCTCGCGCGTCTGCGGCATCACCCCGTCGTCGGCCGCCACCACCAGCAGCGCCAGGTCGATGCCGCCCGCGCCCGCCAGCATGGTGTGGACGAAACGTTCATGCCCCGGCACGTCGACAAAGCCGGTGACGCCGCCGTCCCCCAGATCGGCATAGGCAAAGCCCAGCTCGATGGTGATGCCGCGGGTCTTTTCCTCGGCCAGCCGGTCGGCGTCGGTGCCGGTCAGCGCCCGGACCAGGGCGGTCTTGCCGTGGTCGATATGTCCCGCGGTGCCGACGATCATCGCGCCGCCGCCAGTGCCGAAATCGCCCCCAGCAGCGCGCCGTCGTCGGCCAGACAGCGCAGGTCCAGCAGCAGCGCGCCGTCGCTGATGCGCCCGATCACCGGCAGGGGCAGGGCGCGCAGCCGCGCCGCCAGCCGTTCCGGCGCGTCGCCGCCGCCGCCGCTGAAGGCCAGCGCGGCCGAGGGCAGCGCCTCGACCGGCAGCGCGCCCGATCCGATCTGGCTGGTGCAATCCACCACGCGGACACGGTATTCCGGCAGCATCGCCGCCACCGGCGCCAGCAGCCGCTGCGCCTGCGCCGCGATCTCGGCCTGCGGGCGCGACAGCATCCGCAGTGTCGGCAGGCGCTTGGCCAGACGGTCGGGGTCGCGGTAAAGCCGCAGCGTCGCCTCGATCGCCGCCAGTCGGATCTTGTCCAGCCGCAGCGCGCGTTTCAGCGGATTGCGGTTGATCCGCGCGATCAGATCGGCGCGGCCGACGATAAAGCCCGCCTGCGGCCCGCCCAGCAGCTTGTCGCCGGAAAACGTCACGATATCCGCGCCCTCGGCCACCGCCTGCCGCACGGTGGGTTCCGCCGGCAGCCCCCAGCGGGTCAGGTCGACCAGCGTCCCGGAGCCGAGGTCGTTCAGCATCGCCACCCCCGCGTCCCGCGCCATCGCCGCGACCTGCGGCGCAGGGACCGCGGCGGTGAAGCCGTCGATGCGATAGTTCGAGGGATGCACCTTCATCAGCAGCCCGGTGTCCGGGGTGACGGCGTCGCGATAATCGCGGGGGTGGGTGCGGTTGGTGGTGCCGACCTCGACCAGCCGCACGCCGGCGCGGCGCATCACGTCGGGGATGCGGAAGGCGCCGCCGATCTCGACCAGCTCGCCGCGCGAGACGATGGCCTCGCGCCCCTCGGCCAAGGTGTTCAGCACCAGCAGCACCGCGGCGGCGTTGTTGTTGACGACGGTGGCGGCCTCGGCCCCGGTCAGCTCGCAGATCAGCGGTGCGACCAGCGCGTCGCGTTCGCCGCGCCGGCCGCTGGCAAGGTCGTATTCCAGCGCCGCGGGGGCGCGCATGGCGGCGGATGCCGCCTCGACGGCGGCCTCGGCCAGCAGGGCGCGGCCCAGGTTGGTGTGCAGGACGGTGCCGGTCAGGTTCAGCACCGGGCGCAGCGCGCTTTGGGCGGCTTCGTCCAGCGCGGCGGCGGCGCGGGACGCAATCGCGGCGCCGTCAGGTGCCGCACCGCCCGAGCCGCGCAGCTCTGCCCGCGCATCCTCCAGCGCCGCGCGCATTGCGTCGGTGGCGGCGCGGCGGCCGTGGCGGTCGATCAGCCCGGCGGCCTGCGGCAGCGACAGCAGCCGGTCGACCGAGGGCAGGGCGCGCAACCCGTCCATCGGATAACCGTCAGTAGCCGATCAGGAACGGGTCGAACCCGGCCCGGCGCCACTTGCCGCCCTGCATCAGCGCGTCCAGCCCAAGGCTCGCCACGTCGTCGGCGATCGGGTCCAGCGCCGGGTTGCGGCTTTGGGCCAGCTGCTTGACCCAGGCGCCGCATTCGTCGCAGCACTCGGCCTTGACCTGAGCGCCCATGTCCTGCGCGCTCTTGTCCGCGTCGCCGGCGGCCTCGCCGTCCTCGACCGACTGGAAGGAAATCCCCTTGGTCGAGCCGCAGGACAGGCATTTCACCCGCACCTCGTTCCACAGGGTCTGGCAGCAGCCGCAGGCGGCATAGCGCGTGCCCTCGGCCCCCATCACCCCGGTGATGAGCGAGCTGGCCGGCTTGCCGCCGCAGGCGGGGCAGACCCCGGTGCGGATCGCGACCAGCTGGTCGGCGTCAAGCAAGGCGGCAAGCTGCGCCATGTGGACCTGAACCGCCGCGGCCACGAACAGATGCGGCGCGGCGCTGTCCGAGGGGATCACGTCGTCCATGATGTTCGACAGCAGCCAGCGCCGGTCCTCGGACGTGGCGGCGCGCAGCGCGTCCAGCGCCAGCCGTGCCTGTGCCGGCATCTCGATCGCGCCCGCGGCCGCGATCAGCGCATCCAGCGCCGCGAGGGTGGCGGGATCATCCACCAGCGCCTGCCGGTCCAGCGGCGGCATCCGGCTGGCGCGCGCCAGCGCCACGCGGTCCGCATCGGGCGCGGCGAGGGCGGGCAGATCGTCGGCCAGCCGCGCCTGCACCCGGCACAGCGCGGCCAGAAACTCCAGATAGGGGGCAAGATTGGCCGAGGCCGCGGCCAGATGGGCGAAGCGCTCGGCGCGCCGGGAAAACAGCCGCGAGGGCCTGGGCAGAATGGCGAGCGGCGGCGTGGGGACGCCGCCGATCATGTCGGGCTGGGGTTGGCTCGTATCGGGCATCATCGCTCCTATCTGGGCCGGACCGGCCACGGGACAGGGCTACTCTGCCGGCTTCGTCCGCTGCCGTCTAGCCAGTTCCCGCAGCCATTTCCGGTGGTGGCGCCAGGACCAGCCGCCGGTCACCGTGCCGCGGGTCATGGCGCTGATGGTGCCCTGCGTCCAGAAGGCGGCGAAGATGTGCAGGATGAACACCAGCACGATCAGCACCGCTGCGATCGAGTGCACCAGGATCGCGATGCGCCGGGTTTCGATCGACACCAGATCCGGGAAATACTGGATCCACATCGCAACCCCGGAAATCAGCAGCACCAGGATCAGCCAGAACATCCCCCAGAACACCAGCTTCTGGCCAAAGTTGTACTTGCCCAGTTCCGGCAGGCGTTCCTCGTTCCCAGACACCACGTCGCCGATGTGCCGGGTCCAGACCAGATCCTCGCGCCGCAGGATGTTCAGATGCGCCAGTTGCAGGAACATCCCCAGAAAGCTGATCGACAGCGCGACGCCGACGAAGGGATGCAGCCAGCGCGCATTCTGCCCACCGCCGAACAGGGCGGTCAGCCCGAACAGCGCCGGGTGGAACAGTGCGAACCCAGACAGCATCAGCACGATGAAGCACAGCGCGGTGAACCAGTGGTTGACCCGGGTGAAGGTGATGTAGCGCTTCACCACCACCGGCTGGGTCTGGACGATGCGGTCGGTGCTTTCCGAATATTCACGCTGCGTCATCACACGGTCCCCCTGTCGTCAGGCTGGCCGGAGCCGCGCAGCTCTTCCTGCACCAGCTCGGTGGCCTCGGCCTCGTCCTGCGGGGTCACGCGGCTGCGGGTGAACAGCGCCATCGCGGCGGCGCCGACGGCGGCAAGCCCCACGGCGGCGATGCCGACCGGCTTGGTCGGACCCTTCCACCCCTCGACCACGTCCGAGATCTTGGGATCGTCGGGCAGGCCCGCGTAAAGCGAGGGCTTGTCCGCGTGATGCAGCACATACATCACATGGGTGCCGCCGACGCCCTGCGGGTCGTAAAGCCCGGCATTGTCGTAGCCGCGCGACTTCAGGTCCTCGATCCGTTCGGCGGCAAGGGCGGTCATGTCGTCCTTGGTGCCGAAGGTGATCGCCTGGGTCGGGCAGGCCTTGGCGCAGGCCGGACCCTGCCCCACCGCCACCCGGTCCGAACACAGCGTGCATTTCTTGACGACATGCTGGGTCGGGCTCAGCCGCGGGATGTCGAAGGGACAGCCCGAGATGCAGTAGCCGCAGCCGATGCAGTTCTCGCTGATGAAATCAACGATGCCGTTGGAATACTGCACGATGGCGCCGGGCGCCGGGCAGGCCTTGAGACAACCCGGATCGACGCAATGCATGCAGCCGTCCTTGCGGATCAGCCACTCAAAGTCGCCGGTGTCCGGGTTGTCGTATTCGGTGAACCGCATCAGCGTGTACATTTCCGGGGTCAGGTCGAGGGGATTTTCATAGATCCCCACGTTGATCCCGATTTCCGGATGCGTGTCGTTCCATTCCACGCAGGCGGTCTGGCACGCCTTGCAGCCGATGCATTTGCTGACGTCGATCAGCTTGGCCACATCGGTCAGCTCGCGGGGATTTTCCGCGACCGGCCCCCCGGCCGAGGAACGCACCACGTCCCCCTGGCCGAGGTTGCTTTCCATCGGCTGCACCGGCGGGTTCGCCACCGCGGTGCGGGGGCTGTCGAGATCGGGAGCCATCGTCATGCCAAAGCCTCCCCTGTTGCAGGTTCGATGTTGACCAGGAACGCCTTGAACTCTGGCGTCTCGATATTGGCGTCACCGACGGCGGGCGTCAGGCTGTTCGGCCCCCAGCCCTTTTTCGCCGCCCCGACAAAGCCCCAGTGCAGCGGGATGCCGACGACATGGACGGTCTTGCCGTCGCAGGTCAGCGGCTTGATCCGCTTGGTCACCACGGCCTTGGCCCAGACCTCGCCACGCTTGGACCAGACCCGCACCTTGCCGCCGCGCTGGATGCCCTTTTCGGCGGCCAGCTCTTCGCTGATCTCGACGAAGAACTCGGGCTGCATCGCCGCGTTCACCTTGTTGTGCTTGGTCCAGTAGTGGAAATGCTCGGTCAGGCGATAGCTGGTGGCGACAAAGGGGAACTCGTCCGAGGTGCCCAGCGTCGCCGCATCGCTTTCGAACATCCGCGCCACCGGGTTCCCGCGCATCCGGTCGTTGAAGACGTTCTGCACCGGGGATTCGAACGGCTCCATATGCGTGGGGAACGGCCCGTCGCGCATCATGCCCCGGCTGAACAGGCGCGACACGCCTTCGGGGTTCATGATGAACGGCATCACCTCGCCCGGCTTGGCGGTGGGCGCGATGTCGGGGACATCGAAGCCTTCCCAGCGTTCGCCGTTCCAGCTGAGCAGCGCCCGTTCGGGATCCCACGGCTTGCCGTCGAGATCGGCCGAGGCGCGGTTGTAGAGCGTGCGCCGGTTCAGCGGCCAGCTCCACGCCCAGTTGGAATGGACGCCCAGCCCCGAGGGGTCGGAGTTGTCCCGCCGCGCCATATTGTTGCCGTCCTCGTTGAAGCAGCCGGAATAGATCCAGCAGCCGCAGGCGGTCGAGCCGTCGTCGCGCAGCTCGGCAAAGGACTTCACCTGCTTGCCGGCCGCGGTCAGCACCTTGGTCGGGTCGGCGGGGTCGGTCACGTCCGCCAGCGCGGTGCCGTTCATCTCGCGCGCCAGCTCGTCGGGCATCGGCGTCGAGGGATCGGCATAGGGCCAGGTCAGGTTCAGGATCGGGTCGGGGAAGGCGCCCCCCTCGGCCGCGTAAAGCTCGCGCACCCGCAGGAAGATCTGCGCCATGATCCAGGTGTCGTGCTTCGCCTGGCCCGGCGGCTCGGCCGCCGCCCAGTGCCACTGCAGCCAGCGGCCCGAGTTGACCAGCGCGCCCTCGTCCTCGGCAAAGCACGAGGTCGGCAGCTCGATCACCTCGGTCTGGATCGCGGAAGGGTCCACGTCGTTGAAGGCGCCGTGGTTTTCCCAGAACCGCGCGGTCTCGGTCTGCAGCGGGTCCATGACCACCAGCAGCTTGAGCTTGGACAGCGCCGAGGTGTTCTTGCCGCGGTTGGACAGCGCCAGCAGCGGGTTGAAGCCCTGACAGAAATACAGGTTCACCTTGCCCTGATCCATCAGCTCGAACATGCGCAGCATGTCATAGGCGGGCACGTCCAGCTTGGGCAGATAGTCATACGCCCAGTTGTTTTCCGCCGTGGCCGCGTCACCCCACATGGATTTCTGGAACGAAACCATGAACTTGGAGTAGTTCTGCCAATAGCTGGTCTGGCCGGGAAGCAGCGGCTTGAACTGCCGCGACTTCATGTAGGTTTCCCAGTCGGGTTCCTTTTCCGTCGGGATGTTCAGATAGCCCGGGATCAGGTTCGACATCAGCCCGATGTCGGTCAGCCCCTGGATGTTGGAATGCCCGCGCAGCGCGTTCATGCCCCCGCCGGGAACCCCGATATTGCCCAGGATCAGCTGCAGCATCGCCATGCCGCGGATGTTCTGCGAGCCCTTGGAGTGCTGCGTCCACCCCAGCGCATACATCGAGGTCATGGTCTTGGTCGGCGACGAACATTCCCCGATCATCTCGGCGATCTTCAGGAAACGTTCCTTCGGCGTGCCGCAGACCCGCTCGACCATCTCGGGCGTATAGGCGTCGACATGCGCTTTCAGCAGGTTCCAGACGCAGCGCGGATGCTGCAGCGTCGGGTCGGTCAGCGCAAAGCCATCCTCGCCCAGCTGGTATTCCCAGCTCGACCGGTCGTAGTCGCGCTTTTCCTCGTCATAGCCGGTGAACAGCCCGTCGGACCAGCCGAACTCTTCCTTGACCAGGAACGAGGCGTTGGTGAAGGCCTTGACGTAGGACCATTGCACCTTGTCGTTCTCGATCATCCACCGGATCATCCCCATCAGGAAGGTGATGTCGGTGCCGGGGCGGATCGGGGCATAGTAATCGGACACGCTGGCCGTGCGCGTGAACCTGGGGTCCACGACGATCAGCTTGGCGCCGCGATGGTGTTTCGCCTCGGTCACCCATTTGAATCCGCACGGGTGCGCTTCGGCAGCATTGCCGCCCATGACGATCACGAGGTCGGTATTCTTGATGTCGGTCCAGGAGTTGGTCATCGCTCCACGGCCAAATGTCGGGCCCAAACTGGACACCGTGGGGCCGTGTCAGACGCGCGCCTGGTTGTCGAAACCTACAATACCCATCGACCGGACCACCTTGTAGGTCAGCCAGGCCGTTTCATTGGTGGTGGCCGACGCGGCCAGGAAACCGGCGGTGGACCAGCGGTTGACCGGCACCCCGGCCTCGTTGGCGGCCAGCAGGTTGGCGTCGCGGTCGTCCTTGAGCGCGCGGGCGATCTTGTCCAGCGCCTCGTCCCAGGAAATCGGCTCGAAACGGTCGGAACCGGCGCGGCGGATCATCGGCTCGGTCAGCCGCGTCTCGGCGTTGACGAAATCCTTCAGCGCCGAGCCCTTGGGGCACAGCGTGCCGCGGTTCACCGGATGGTCGGCGTCGCCCTCGATATGGACCACGCGACGCTTGCCCGCCTCGTCGGCGCGGCCATAGATGATGACGCCGCAGGCGACGGAGCAATAGGGGCAGGTGTTGCGGGTCTCGGTCGTCTGGGTCAGCTTGAAGGCGCGCACATGCGCCAGTTCCGCTGCCTCTGCACCGCCAAAGCCCATGGCCCCCAGCGATGTCGCCGCGACTCCCGCACCCGCAAGCTTCAGGAAGCCGCGGCGTGAGAGGTCGATGTTCATTCGATCCTCCTGTGCCTGTCAAACGAAGATAGGTGGGATCAGTGTCAGGCGGAATCGCCTACAAGTCAACGATAGCGCGATATTGCAACGGGGAAATATCGCTTTACGGGAGTTGCGCGGCCCGGACACCGTCGGGCCCGGTTCTTGACTCTGCGCCGTTGCCGCCGCGATATCCGGGGGACTGCAACGGAGACCCTGCCATGACCGCCCCCGAGATCCGACTGTCCCAGCTGTCCCACGGCGGCGGCTGCGGCTGCAAGCTGGCCCCGGCGGTGCTGCGCGAGTTGCTGGCCGGGCAGCCGGTCGGGCAGATGTTCCCGCAGCTGCTGGTCGGGACCGAGACCTCGGACGACGCCGCGGTCTGGCAGGTGGACGACAAGACCGCAGTGATCGCGACCACCGATTTCTTCATGCCGATGGTGGACGACCCCCACGCCTTCGGCCGCATCGCGGCGACCAACGCGATTTCCGACATCTACGCGATGGGCGGGCGTCCGATCATGGCGCTGGCGATCCTGGGGATGCCGATCGACAAGCTGCCCGCCGAGATGATCCGCGAGATCCTCGAAGGCGGCCGCGCCATCTGCGCCGAGGCCGGGATTCCGGTCGCGGGCGGCCATTCCATCGATTCCCCCGAACCGATCTACGGGCTGGCGGTGATCGGGCTGGTCGATCCCGCGAAACTGCGCCGCAACGCCGATGCGCGGCCGGGCGACGTGCTGATCCTGACCAAGGGGCTGGGGGTCGGCATCTATTCCGCGGCGATCAAGAAATCTGCGCTGGACGAGGCGGGGATCGCGGAAATGATCGCCTCGACCACGCTCTTGAACCGCATCGGCCCGGAACTGGCCGAGGACCCGGCGGTCCATGCCATCACCGATGTCACCGGCTTTGGCATCCTCGGGCACGGGCTGGAAATGGCCCGCGGCTCGGACGTGCGGGTGGTGATCGAGCGCGCCGCCCTGCCGCTGCTGGCGCGCGCCGAGGAACTGGCGCAGGCCGGCCACATCACCGGCGCCTCGACCCGCAACTGGGCCGCCTATGGTGCCGAGGTGACGCTGCCCGAGACCTGCCCCGACTGGCAGCGCGCGCTGCTCTGCGATCCGCAGACCTCGGGCGGGCTGCTGGTCGCTGTCGCCCCCGAGGCCGCCGAGGGCTGGCTGCGCCGCCTGCACGACGCGGGTTATCCGCTGTCCGCCATCGTCGGCCGCGTGGAGGAAGGGCAGGGGATCGCCGTCGTCTGAACAGTCCGCCCGACGGCGCGGCCGCATGGGTATTTGAACCAGAAAGAAGCCCCGAGGCCGGAATCACGGCCTCGGGGCTTTTCGCCAATGTCTTCTTTCTGGTCCAAATACCCAAGCCACGGCGCAGCGAGGCCGGCGCCGCCAGGGTGGACGCGTCAGTCCTTGGCGCGTTCCACGTAGGAATTGTCCTCGGTGTTGATCACGATGCGGGTGCCCGCACCGATATGGGACGGCACCATCACCCGCAGCCCGTTGTCCACCACCGCCGGCTTGTAGGACGACGAGGCGGTCTGGCCCTTGACCACCGGCTCGGTCTCGACCACCTCGACGGTGATCTTCTGCGGCAGTTCCATGGCGATCGGCGCGCCCTCGAACACCTGCAGGTATACCCGCATCCCTTCCTGCAGATAGGCTTTCTGGTCGCCGATCATCTCGGCGGGCGCGACGACCTGTTCGTAGGTTTCCGGTTCCATGAAGTGGAAACCCTCGCCGTCCTCGTACAGATAGTCATAGGCGCGTTCGTCGACATGGGCGCGCTCGACCTGTTCGGTGGTGCGCCAGCGCTCGCTGACCTTGGTGCCGTCGGAAATGCGGCGCATGTCGACCTGGGTCACCGGGGTGCCCTTGCCGGGGTGGAAGTTCTGGGCGGTCAGCACGACATACAGCTTGCCGTCCAGCTCGACGACGTTGCCCTTGCGCAGGCTCGATGCGATGACTTTCACTGGCGTCTTTCTTGCGATCTGAGAATGTGGGAATTATTGCCGCGTTCCTTAGCGCAGTTCAGCGGAAATCTCCAGAGATGACGGAAACACCCTGGTGGGACCCGGCCCGCCACGCAGATCGGCGCCCGCTGCTGGCGGCGCGCGGGCGCATCCAGCGCGCCTTCCGCGGCTGGCTGGAGGCCGAGGGCTTCACCGAGGTCGACCCCGCCGCCTTGGCCGCCAGCCCGGGGAACGAGGCGCATCTGCACGCCTTCGCCACCGACGCCATCGGCAACGACGGGCAGGCGCGGCGGCTGTATCTGCACACCAGCCCCGAATTCGCGATGAAAAAGCTGCTGGCCGCGGGTGAGACCCGCATTGCCGCCTTTGCCCACGTCTGGCGCAACCGTGAGCGCGGCCCCCTGCACAGCCCCGAGTTCACCATGCTGGAATGGTATCGGGTGGGCGAGGGGTATGAGGCGCTGATGGAGGACTGCGCCGCGCTGCTGGCGCTGGCCGCGACGGCCTCCGGCGCGTCGGAACTGCGGTTTCGCGACCACTCCTGCGATCCATTCGCCGCCCCGGAACGGCTGTCGGTGGCCGAGGCGTTCCAGCGCCATGCCGGGGTCGACCTGCTGGCCACGGTGGGCGTGGATGGCGCGACCGACCGCGACGGGCTGGCCCGGCAGGCGCGCGCCGCGGGTTTGCGGGTGGCGGCGGATGACGGCTGGTCCGACATCCTGTCGCGCATCCTCGTCACCCATGTCGAGCCGCATCTGGGCCACGGCCGCGCCACCATCCTCGACCGCTATCCCGCCCCCGAGGCCGCGCTGGCCCGCCGCGCCCCCGACGACCCGCGCGTGGCCGAGCGGTTCGAGCTTTACGCCTGCGGGGTGGAACTCGCCAACGGCTTTGGCGAGCTGACCGACCCCGCCGAGCAGCGCCGCCGGTTCGAGGCCGAGATGGCCGAGAAATCCCGCGTCTACGGCGAGACTTATCCGCTGGACGAGGATCTGCTGGCGGCGCTGGCGATCATGCCGCCCTCCAGCGGCATCGCGCTGGGCTTCGACCGGCTGGTGATGCTGGCCACCGCCGCGCCGCGGATCGAGGACGTGATGTGGACCCCGGTCCCCTGACCGGCCGCGGGATTTTCCGTTGCGTTTTTCGCGCCGCTGTGGCCTGTCACCCGCGTCTGCGGGGCAAAGGGGGCGATCATGGGTGAAATGCAGGTGGCGCGCAGCGTCGCGGATTTGCGCGGCCATGTCGCCGGCTGGCGGGGCCGGGGCGAGACCGTGGCGGTGGTGCCGACGATGGGCGCGCTGCACGCGGGGCATCTGTCGCTGGTCGAGGCGGCGCGCGCTGCCTGCGACCGGGTGATCGTCACCCTGTTCGTGAACCCGCGGCAGTTCGACAATGCCGAGGATCTGGCCAACTACCCCCGCCACGAGGACAGCGACCGCGCCATCCTTGGCCCGCGGGGCGTCGATCTGCTGTTCATGCCGCCGGTGGACGAGGTCTATCCCCAGGGTTTCGCCACCTCGGTCCGGGTCGAGGGGCTTTCCCGCGGCATGTGCGGCGATTTCCGGCCCGGGCATTTCGACGGGGTGGCGACGGTGGTGGCCAAGCTGCTGCTGATGACCGGCGCCGACCGGGCGTTCTTTGGCGAAAAGGACTGGCAGCAGCTGCAGATCGTGCGCCGCATGGTGGCCGACCTGAACATTCCCACAACAATCAGCGGCTGCCCGACCCTGCGCGAGGATGACGGGCTGGCGCTGTCCTCACGCAATGCCCGGCTGTCGGCCGAGGACCGCGCCATCGCGCCGGGGCTGCATCGCGCCATGGCGGCGGCGGCGCTGCGGTTGCGCGCGGGCGAGGATGCGGCGCAGGTGCTGGCGCAGGCAAGGGACCAGATCACCGCCGCCGGGTTCCGGCAGGTCGAATACCTGGACCTGCGCGATCCCGAAACGCTGGTGCCGCTGGACCGGCTGAACCGGCCCGCGCGGCTGCTGGCCGCGGCCTGGCTGGGGCCGGTGCGGCTGATCGACAATATCGCGGTCTAGGCTCTACCGCTCGCGTTCGACCGCGTGGCGGATCAGCCCGGTCATGTTCGACACCCCCAGCTTGCGCTTCAGCGTCGAGGCGGCGTTGGCGACGGTCTTGTAGCTGACCCCCAGCCGGTCGGCGACCTGCTGCAGCGCCAGACCCTTGCCGATCAGGGTCAGGACCTCGTCCTCGCGCGCGGTCAGCGCGGCGGAACGGTCGGAACCTGCCTGCCGCGTCGCCAGGGCCAGGGCCATGCGGGGGGGCAGGTAGAACTCGCCCGCCTCAAGCGCGCGGATGGCGGTGCCGAACTCTTCGGGCGGGGCGTTCTTGGACAGGAAGCCATGCGCGCCCTCGGCCAGCGCACGGGCGGCGAAACCGGGCTGGTCGTTCATGGAAAACATCAGGATCGCGCTGTCGGGCGAGCGTTCCAGGATCGGCGCGATCAGCGCCAGCCCGCCGGTGCCGGGCAGCGAGATGTCCAGCACCACCACCTGCGGCTGATGCTGGTCCAGCAGCGCCAGCGCCTCGTCCCCCGACATGGCCTTGAGCACGCGCCCATATCCCAGATCGGCCAGCAGCCGCCCGCAGCCCAGATGGGTGATCGGGTGGTCGTCCACCACCATGGCGGTGCGGGCGGGTTGGGGGGCGGGGTCGGGGGCGGTGTTGGTCATGGGTCGGTCTGGTCCGGCAATCTCGCGCAGAGTGTGACACCTCGTGCCCCCTCCTGCACGTCGAAACTGCCGCCCAGCAGGCCCACGCGTTCGCGCATCCCCGACAGGCCGTTGCCCTCGGCCGCGCCGCGCAGGCCAAGGCCGTCGTCGGACAGGCGCACGGTCCAGCCCTGCGGGCTGTGGTCCACGGCGGCGCTGATGCGCGTGGCGCCGGCGTGGCGCAGGGCGTTGGTCGTGCCCTCTTGCAGGATGCGGTAGATGGTCAGGGCGGTGGCCTCGTCCGGCTCGGGCAGTTCGGGGGGCAGGGTTAGCGTCCAGCGGATGCTTTCGTGCCGCTGGGCGAGCTCGTCGAACAGGTCCGCCAGCACCGTGGCCAGCGGCAGCTGCCCCAGCGCCATCGGCCGCAGCCCGGACAGCAGCGCGCTGTTCACCTGCCGGATCTGGTCGGCGATGGTCAGGATGTTTTCGGCATGGTCGCGGATGGCGGCGTCGGGGGCGGCATCGCGGATCGCCCCGGCCTCGACCCGCAGCGCGAACAGGCAGGGACCGTATTCATCATGCAGGTCGCGGGCGATGGCGGCACGTTCCTGATCGCCGCGCCCGACCACCTGCCGCGACAGCCGCGCGCGGTCGGCCTGCGCATCCGCCAGGGCCTGCGCCAGCCGGTCCACATCGGCGGCCAGAGGCGCCAGGTCGGGGGTGCGCATCCGCCCCGCCCGCGCCGACAGATCGCCCCCCGCCAGCCGGTCCAGCACCGTTGAGACCCGGGACAGCGGCCGCAGCCCGGCGCGCAGGATCGCCCAGATCAGCGCCAGCTGCGCCAGCCCGGCCAGCGCCAGCAGCCCGGAAAGCGTGCGCGCATCGTCCCAGACCTTGGCGATTTCCGCCGCCGGATCGCCCGAGATCATCGCCAGCCCGCGGATCGTGTGGTTTTCCACCACCTGCAGCTGCGTGGACTGGACCCGCGGCGCCAGCAGGCGGGTGAACCACTCGGGCGCCGGCTCGGGCCGCGGCGTGGCGTTGCGGGGCGAGGCCATCCGCCCGCTGGCGGCGTCATAGATCAGGATGCGGGCGTGGCGCGGCTCGATCACCCGCTCGGCCAGCGTCGCGGGCAGTTGCTCGCCCGGGACGGTGTCGATCAGCGCCGCGACCGTGGTCAGCACCAGCTCGCGCGCCGAGCGCATCGAGGCCGCGACCTCGGCCGCTACCGCCTCGCGCGCATTGGCGGCCAAGAGCAGCCCCAGCGCCGCGACCAGCGCCAGCTGCACGGCCAGAACCAGCACTACGATTCGAGCGGTCAGCGACATGGCGGGACTGTGCCACGCAGGGGGCGGCGGCGGCAACAGGGGGCGGCAACAGGGCGGGCGAGGAGGGCACGGCGAACCCGCCGCAAGCCATGGGTGACAGGCCCGCGCGGCAGCAGGGGCGCCCGCGTCAGGCCAGCGCCTTCTGCCCCGCATGATGGGCCGCAAGCTCGGCCACGATCCCGGGCAGTTCCGCGAAATCGGCAAACAGCGCCACATGCGGCAGCGCCTCGGGGGCGGTCTTGCGATAGCCTTCGGTGTGCAGGATCAGCGCTACCCCGGCGGCGGCGGCGCAGGTAGCGTCGACCTCGCTGTCGCCGATGTAAAGCGCGGGCCCGCCACCGCAGGCTGCGATCGCCAGATGCAGGGGTTCCGGATCGGGCTTGCGCTGGGGGGCGCTGTCGCCGCCGATGATCGCGGCGAAATGGTCCAGCAGCCCCAGATGCCGCAGCACCGCCCGCGCCGGGGCCACCGGCTTGTTGGTGCAGATGCCCAGCACATGCCCCTGTGCCGCCAGCGCCGCCAGCGCCTTGGCCACACCGTCATAGGGGCGGGTCAGCGCCACCGCATCCTCGTAACGCGCCCCAAAGGCGGCGATCAGCCGCGCGGTGCGCACGGGGTCCGCGATGCCATGCGCGCCCAGCAGCCGCTCGACCAGATGCGGCACGCCGCGGCCGATGAAGCTGCGCACCGTGGGCAGGTCCAGCGGTGCCAGCCCCTCGGCCGCCAGCACCTCGTTCGAGGTCTGGTGGATGTCGGGGGCGCTGTCGATCAGCGTGCCGTCCAGGTCGAAAATCAGGATCATGCCGGTTCCCTCAGCAGCATTTCCAGCGCCGCGGGCGTGGAGATATCGGTGAAATCCGCCACCAGCGGGTAGTCGTCCGGGAAGGCATCGCCCCGCGTATAGGTGGCGGGAGACACGACGCAGCGCAGCCCTGCGGCCCGGGCCGAGAGCAGCCCGTTCAGCGAATCCTCCAGCGCCACGGCGTGGGCGGCGGGCAGGCCCAGCCGCCGTAGCGCCAGCAGATACACGTCGGGGGCGGGTTTCTTTGCCGCCACCTCGTCGCTCGCGGCGATCACGTCGAACACCTCGGAGGCGTCGCGCCCCATGGTGGCGCGGATCAGCGCGTCGATATTCGGGCGGCTGGTGGTGGTGGCGATGGCCAGACGCAGCCCTGCCGCCCGGGCCGAGGCGATCAGCGCCGCGATCCCCGGGCGCAGCGCGATCTCTCCGCCCGCCATCAGCGCGGTATAACGCTCGGTCTTGGCGCGGTGCAGCGCGGGGATGTCATGGGCGGCGGGGTCGAGGTCGCGGTCGGCCAGGTCGCGGGCAATGCGTTCCTTGCCGCCGGTGACGCGCAGCAGCTCGCGATAGCGGTGCTGGTCCCAGTGCCAGCCCAGCCCCTGCGCGGCAAAGCAGTCGTTGAAGGCGCGGCGATGCAGCTCTTCGGTCTCGGCCAGCGTGCCGTCCACGTCGAAGATGATCGCCCGCAGCGTCATCCTAGCGCGCCTTCGGCCGCCGCCCTGATCGCGGCGATGTTCTCGCCATAGGGCGCGCTGTTCGACACCGAGCCGCCCCGGAACACCGCCGAGCCGGCGACCAGCACATCCGCCCCCGCCCGCGCCAGAGCCGGCGCGGTGGCCGGATCGACGCCGCCGTCGATCTCGATATGCACGGGGCGGTCGCCGATCATCGCGCGCAGGCGGCGCACCTTGTCGGTCATGTCGATGAACTTCTGCCCGCCGAACCCCGGGTTCACCGTCATCACGCAGACCAGATCGGCCAGATCCAGCAGATGTTCGACCGATTCCGCCGGGGTGCCGGGGTTCAGCGCCACGCCCGCGCGGGCGCCCGCGCCGCGGATAGCCTGCAGGGTGCGGTGGATATGGGGCCCGGCCTCGACATGGGCGGTGATGATGTCGGCGCCGGCCTTGGCGAAGGCGTCGATATAGGGATCCACCGGCGCGATCATCAGATGCACGTCCATCACCGTGCGCACATGCTTGCGGAATGCGGCCACCGCGGGCGGGCCAAAGGTGATGTTCGGCACGAAATGCCCGTCCATCACGTCCACATGCACCCAGTCGGCGCCCTGATCCTCGACCGCGCGGATCTCGCGGCCGAAATCGGCGAAATCGGCCGAGAGGATCGAGGGGGCGATCTTGATCGAGCGGTCAAAGTCCATGGGCATCGTCCTTGCTGCGGCCAGAGTCGGGGTCGAGCCCGCCGGAAAACACCCGGCTCGCCCTGAGGTCGGGGGCAGTGATAATGCACAGATCGTCCGCCGTCACGGGCCGATCCTGCGTGAACAGCCGGTTCGCCTGCCGCAGCCGCGCCCGGTCCAGCGCATTGCGGATCGACCGCGCATTGGCGAAATGCGGCTGCGCCCGGCGCAGGGTGACATATTCCGCCATCGCCGCCTGCGCGCCCGCGTCCAGCCGATAGCCCTGCGCGTCCAGCATGGCGCCGGCGATGCGGCCCAGTTCGTCGTCGGTATAGTCGGGAAAATCGATGTGATGGGCGATGCGCGAGCGGAACCCCGGGTTGGCGGAGAAAAACCGGTCCATGCGATCGGCATAGCCCGCCATGATCACCACCAGATCGTCGCGGTTGTTTTCCATCACTTGCAGCAGGATCTCGATCGCCTCTTGCCCGTAATCGCGTTCGTTGTCGGGCTTGTAGAGGTAATAGGCCTCGTCGATGAACAGGACGCCGCCCATGGCCTTTTTCAGAACCTCCTTGGTCTTGGGGGCGGTGTGGCCGATGTACTGCCCCACCAGATCGTCGCGGGTGACGCTGACCAGATGGCCCTTGCGCACATAGCCCAGCCGGTGCAGCAGCCCGGCCATCTTCTGCGCGACGGTGGTCTTGCCGGTGCCGGGGTTGCCGGTGAAGCTCATGTGCAGGGTGGGGGTGTCGTGGCTCAGCCCTAGCCGGGCGCGGGCCCGGTCCACCAGCAGCAGCGCTGCGGTCTCGCGGATGCGGCTCTTGACCGGGGCCAGCCCGATCAGCTCGCGGTCCAGCTCGTCCAGGACCTCGCGCACGCCCGAGTCCTCATACTCGGCCCGCAGGTCGATGCTCACAGGCGCTACCTCGTCCATCGCTGGCTCCATCTTCATCATGAAAATATCCCGCGGGGGTCCGGGGGCGCGAAGCCCCCGGTGCAACCGCGCCGCCTAGCGCGCCACCTCATGGGTGTAGCGGATCGAGCGCCCGTCCACCTCGGTCCGCCGCATGATGATCCGCGGCTCGACCGCCGGGCGATGGACGATGAAGCTCATCGTCACCGTTTCCAGCCCGCGGGTGTTATCAAAGGCGTTCATGCGGATATAGCTGTCGGGGTTGGCCTTGCGGCAGTCCTCCAGCTCCATCATCACGCCCTTTGCGTCCTTCAGGTCGAACATGGGATTGCCCCACATCTCCCAGAAGGTGTTCCGCGGGTGCGGCTCGTCGGTATATTCGACGCCGATGGCCCAGTCGCGGCCAAGGCAGTATTCGACCTGGGCGCTGATCTCCTCATCGGTCAGGTCGGGCAGGAAGCTGAAGCAGCCCTGGGTGATGCGCATCTGATCCTCCTCACGAAACGCTGGCGGTGGGAACAAAGTCCGAGGTGTCGGTCGAGCTGTAGTTGAAGGTGATGTTGCCCCACACATCCAGCGCGGCCTCCAGCGGCTTGCACCATTTGGCCGCCTTGCGCAGGACTTCGGGGCCTTCGTTGGCGATGTCCACGCCCTCGTTGCGGGCCTTGACCATGGCTTCCAGCGCGACGCGGTTGGCGGTGGCGCCGGCCTGGATGCCCATCGGGTGGCCGATGGTGCCGCCGCCGAACTGCAGCACCACGTCGTCGCCGAACAGGTCCAGCAGCTGGTGCATCTGCCCGGCGTGGATCCCGCCCGAGGCGACCGGCATCACCTTTCTGATGTCGCCCCAGTCCTGGTCAAAGAACAGCCCGCGCGGCAGATCGACGGCGTTATGGGTCTCGCGGCAGACGTTGTAGAACCCCTGCACGGTCATCGGATCGCCCTCCAGCTTGCCGACCGCGGTTCCGGCGTGGATATGGTCCACCCCCGCCAGCCGCATCCACTTGGCGATCACGCGGAAGCTGATGCCGTGGTTCTTCTGGCGGGTATAGGTGCCGTGGCCGGCGCGGTGCAGGTGCAGGATCATGTCGTTCTGCCGGCACCATTCGGAAATCGACTGGATCGCGGTATAGCCGATGATCAGGTCCACCATCACGATGACCGAGCCCAGCGACTTGGCGAACTCGGCGCGGCGATACATCTCCTCCATCGTGCCGGCGGTGATGTTCAGGTAATGGCCCTTGACCTCGCCGGTCTGGGCGGTGGCCAGGTTCACCGCCTCCATCACGTAAAGAAAGCGGTCGCGCCAGTGCATGAAGGGCTGCGAGTTGATGTTCTCGTCGTCCTTCATGAAGTCGAGCCCGCCCTTGAGCCCCTCATAGACCACCCGGCCATAATTCTTGCCCGACAGCCCCAGCTTGGGCTTGGTGGTGGCGCCCAAGAGCGGGCGGCCGAACTTGTCCAGCCGTTCGCGTTCCACCACGATGCCGGTGGGCGGACCCTTGAAGGTCTTGCAGTAGGCCACCGGCAGCCGCATGTCCTCCAGCCGCGCGGCCAGCAGCGGCTTGAACGAAAACACGTTGCCGATGATGGATGCGGTCAGGTTGGCGATGGACCCTTCCTCGAACAGGATCAGGTCATAGGCGACATAGCAGAAATACTGCCCCGGCTGGCCCGGCACCGGTTCGACCTTGTAGGCTTTCGCCCGATACTGGTCGCAGGCGGTCAGCCGGTCGGTCCAGACCACGGTCCAGGTTGCGGTCGAGCTTTCGCCGGCGACCGCCGCCGCCGCCTCGATCGGGTCGACGCCATCCTGCGGGGTGATGCGGAACAGCGCCAGCAGGTCGGTGTCCTTGGGCTGATAGTCGCCGTCCCAATAGCCCATCTGCGCGTATTTCAGCACGCCGGCCTGGTAGCGTTTCTTCTTGTCGGTGATTTCGGTGGTGCTCATCTCGTTCATGGGTGTTTCCTCCCCTGATGCGGCCTTGGCCGCGGTGATTGCTGGCCCTCAGGCGGCTTTCGCCGCCGCGTTGGCGGGGTTCAGCGTCCCCGCGGCATAGCGTTTCGCCATTTCGTCCATCGGGATGACCTTGATGCGGCTGGCGTGGCCGGCGGTGCCGAAGCGCTCGAAGCGGTCGCGGCACAGGGCGGTCAGCTCGTCCATCGCCGGGATCAGGAACTTGCGCGGGTCGAACTCGGCCGGGTTCTCGCGGGCGATGCGGCGGAACTGGCCGGTCATCGCCATGCGGCAGTCGGTGTCGATGTTGACCTTGCGCACGCCCATGCGGATGCCGCGCTCGATCTCCTCGACCGGGACGCCCCAGGTCTGGGGCATCTCGCCGCCGTTCTGGTTGATCAGATCCTGCAGATACTGCGGGACCGAGCTTGAGCCGTGCATCACCAGATGCGTGCCGGGCAGGCGCTGGTGGATCGCCTCGATCACATGCATCGCCAGTATCTCGCCGTCGGGCTGGCGGGTGAACTTGTAGGCGCCGTGCGAGGTACCGCAGGCAATCGCCAGCGCGTCGCATTTCGTGCGCATGACGAAATCCACCGCTTGGTCGGGGTCGGTCAGCAGCTGGCTTTCGTCCAGCTTGCCCTCGGCGCCAGATCCGTCCTCGGCCGCGGCCTCGCCGGTTTCCAGCGAGCCGAGCACCCCCAGTTCGCCCTCGACCGATGCGCCGACGGCGTGGGCGGCCTCGGCCACCCGCGCGGTCACCGCGACGTTATAGTCGTAATCGGCGGGGGTCTTCATGTCCTCGTGCAGCGATCCGTCCATCATCACGCTGGTGAAGCCGTGGCGGATCGCCGACATGCAGGTGGCCAGGTTGTTGCCGTGGTCCTGATGCAGGCAGATCGGGACGGTCGGGTTCATCTCGGCCAGCGCCTGCACCATGTGGCGCAGCATGATGTCGCCGGCGTAGCTGCGCGCGCCGCGGCTGGCCTGCAGGATCACCGGCGCATCGGTCTGGGCCGCCGCCTTCACGATGGCGAGCCCCTGTTCCATGTTGTTGATGTTGAAGGCGGGGACGCCGTAGCCATGTTCGGCGGCGTGGTCCAGCAGCTGTCGCAGCGTGATGAGGGCCATGGGTCACTCCGTGATGAGGTTGCGGGCGGCATCTGCCACGGCCTCGGCCGTGATCCCGAAATGCCGGTAAAGATCTTGGGCGGGGGCAGAGGCGCCAAAGCCGGTCATGCCGACAAAGCCGTCGGTGGTGCGCAGGATCGGCCCGTCCCAGCCCTGCCGGATCGCGGCCTCGACGCCCACGCGCGGGGCATCGCCCAGCACCGCGGCGCGGTAATCCGCGGGCTGGGCCGCGAACAGCTCGAAGCTGGGGGCGCTGACCACGGCGGCGATGATGCCCTGTTCGGCCAGCAGATCGGCGGCGGCCAGCGCGATTTCCACCTCGGACCCGGTGGCGATCAGCGTGGCCTGACGGTCGCCGGGGTCGCGGAGACAATAGGCCCCCAGCGCCGTCAGGTTGCGGTCGGCCCGGTCGCGCAGCGTGGGCAGGTTCTGCCGCGACAGCGCCAGCAGCACCGGGCCATCGGTGGCTTCCATGGCGATTTCCCAGCTTTCCGCGGTTTCCACCGCATCGGCCGGGCGGATCACCGTCAGCTTCGGGATCGCGCGCAGCGAGGCGAGATGCTCGACCGGCTGGTGAGTCGGGCCATCCTCGCCCAGCCCGATGGAGTCGTGGGTCATCACATGGGTGACCGGCACCCCCATCAGCGCCGCCAGCCGGATTGCCGGGCGCGAGTAATCGGCAAAGGCCAGAAAGGTCCCGCCATAGGGGCGGAAGCCGCCATGCAGCGCGATGCCGTTCATCGCCGCCGCCATCCCGTGTTCGCGGATGCCGTAATGGAGATAGCGCCCGCCGTAATCTCTGCGGCTGACCGGCCGCATCCCCGCGCTGCGCGTCAGGTTCGAGCCGGTCAGGTCGGCCGAGCCGCCCACCGTGTCGGGCAGCGCCGCGTTCACCACCGCCAGCGCCAGCTCTGACGCCTTGCGGGTGGCGATGCTGGGACGGTCGGCCAGCAGCCGCGCCTTGTGCCGGGCCATGGCGGCGTTCAGCACCTCAAGCCCGCCGCGGGACTGCGCCTCGTCGAAACCTTGCCGGTCGGGGTGGGCGGCGTGGCGCGCCTGCCATGCCGCGCGGGCCTGCGCGCCGCGGCGCGCGATCGCCTGCCAGGCGTCGCGCACGGCGGGGTCGATCTCGAACGGCGCGTGCGGCCATTCAAGATGCGCGCGGGCGGCGGCGATTTCCTCTGGGCCCAGCGGCGCGCCGTGGCAATCGGGGCTGCCCTGCTTGTTCGGCGCCCCCCAGCCGATGACGGAACGGCAGGCGACCAGCGACGGGCGCGGGTCATCCTGCGCCGCCTGGATCGCCGCGGCGATGCCGCCGGGGTCATGGGCGTCGCAGGCCACCGTATGCCAGCCCGCGGCCGCGAACCGCGCCCTCTGGTCGGTCGAGGTGGACAGCTCGGTGCCGCCGTCGATGGTGATGCGGTTGTCGTCCCACAGCACCACCAGCCGGCCCAGCCCCAGATGCCCGGCCAGGTCGATGGCCTCGTGGCTGATCCCCTCCATCAGGCAGCCGTCGCCGGCGATGACCCAGGTCCGGTGATCGACCAGCGCATCGCCCCAGCGGGCATTCGCCATGCGTTCCGCCAGCGCCATGCCGACGGCCGTGGCCAGCCCCTGGCCCAGCGGCCCGGTGGTGACCTCGACCCCCGCGGCATGGCCGTATTCGGGATGCCCGGCGGTGCGCGCGCCCAGCTGGCGGAAGCGCTTGAGTTCCTCGGCCGGCATGTCGGCATAGCCCAGCAGGTGGTTGACCGCGTAAAGCAGCATCGAGCCATGCCCTGCCGACAGCACGAAGCGGTCGCGGTCGGGCCATTGCGGATCGGCGGGGTCCAGCGTCACGAAGCGCCGGAACAGCACCGCCGCCACATCCGCCATGCCCATCGGCATCCCCGGATGCCCCGAGTTCGCGGCCTGCACCGCATCCATGGTCAGCGCCCGGATGGCATTGGCCATCGCGCGGGTGGAGGCCTCGAAACTGGTGGGTGCGTTCATGGCTCAGGCCCTCCGCGCGGTTTCGACAAGGCGCTGGACCATCGGCGTCAGGATCAGCTGCATCGCCAGGTCCATCTTGGGCCCCGGGATGACGATCGAGTTCGCCCGGCTCATCCACGAGCCCTGGATCATCTGGGTCAGATAGGCGAAGTCGATCCCCCGCGGGTTGCGGAAGCGGATCACCACCAGGCTTTCGTCCGGGGTCGGGATCCAGCGCGCGATGAACGGGTTCGAGGTGTCGACCACCGGCACCCGCTGGAAATTGATGTCGGTCTGGGTGAACTGGGGTGTGATCACATGCACATAATCGTGCATCCGCCGCAGGATCACGTCGGTGACCGCTTCGGTCGAATAGCCGCGGCTGGCCTTGTCGCGGTGGATCTTCTGGATCCATTCCAGGTTGATGACCGGCACCACCCCGATCTTCAGATCCGCGTGCCGGGCGATGTCGATGGCGGGGGTTTTCACCGCGCCGTGCAGCCCTTCGTAGAACAGCAGGTCGCTGCCGTCCTCGAAATCTGCCCAGGGCGTGAAGCTGCCGGGGGCGGCGCCCCAGCGTTCCGATTCGCGGTCGTCGTGGACATAGTGGCGGGTCTGGCCGCGGCCGGTTTCGCCGTAGATGCGGAAGATGTCCTCCAGCCTTTCCAGCTCGTTGGCGTCGATGGAAAAATGGCTGAAGGTGTTGTCTCCGGCGGCGGTGCGCCGCGCCAGCTCGTCCTTCATCGCGGCGCGGTCGTAGCGGTGGAAGGCGTCGCCCTCGATCGAGACGGCGCGGATGCCCTCGCGCCGGAAGATCTGGTCGAAGGTCGCCTTGACCGTGCTGGTGCCCGCGCCGGAGCTGCCGGTGACCGAGATGATGGGATGCTTCTTGCTCATGGGATCCTACTGCCGGAAGAGGCCGCGTTGGCCGAAAAGGGCGGCGACTTCCTCGTGCGGAAGGTCGTGATAGGCGGCGACGCGATGCACCTTGACGGGGGTGCCGAAAACCAGCGGCGTGCGTTCGTGCAGCGCCTGCGGCACAAGGTCCAGGATCGGATCGCAGCCGTCGGTGGCCGCACCCCCCGCCTGTTCCACCAGCAGCGCGATGGGCGCGCATTCGTAGACATGGCGCAGCCGGCCGTGGTCGTAGCCGCGCCGCGCGTCGGCCGGATACAGGAAGATGCCGCCGCGGGTGATGATGCGATGGGTTTCCGCCACCAGCGAGGCCACCCAGCGCATGTTGAAGTTCTTGTCGCGCGGCCCGGTTTCCCCCGCCAGGCAGTCGTCGATATAGGCGCGCACCGGTGGCGCCCAGTGCCGATAGTTCGAGACGTTGATCGCGAATTCGTTCGACCGCTGCGGGATCGCCAGCGGCCCGGCGGGTTCGAACCGCCCGGTTTCCGGGTCCAGCACCCACAGCGCGGTGCCGCGGCCCAGCGTCAGCACCAGCGCGGTCTGCGGGCCGTAGATCACATAGCCCGCCGCCAGCTGCTCGCGCCCCGGGCGCAGGAACGAGGCCAGCGGATCGTCCTGCGCGGGCAGGATGGAAAAGATGGTGCCGATCGACATGTTGACGTCGATGTTCGAGGACCCGTCCAGCGGGTCGATCGCCAGCGCCAGCGGCGCCCCCGGGGTCAGGGGCACCACCTCGTCGCGTTCCTCGGAGGCATACCAGCGCACCGGCGCGCCTTGCAGCGCCGCGAACACCGCGCGGTCGGCGATCAGGTCCAGCGCCTTCTGGCTGTCGCCGTCGCTGTTTTCGCCGACGGTGGCGCCGTGGCGTTCCAGCGGGCCGCGGGCGATGCGGCGCGACAGCTCGCGGGCCACGCGGGCCAGGGTGCGGATCACTTCGGCCACCTCGGGCTGCGTGGCCAGTTCGGCCAGACCGATATCCTCGGCTGCTGTCATCGCCCGCTCTCCTCCCCAGACCGACGTGATTTCTGGATTGATCATGCGGGCGTTGTAAGCATAGTTAAATTTAATAATGAAAAAGAATGGTTCAGAAAAATTGAATCCATGCTTGGAAGCCATCACCCTGCGGCAGTTGCGTGCGCTGGATGCGGTGGCGCAGGCGCGCTCGATCACCGGGGCGGCGCAGGCGCTGGGGCTGACCGCGCCGGCGGTGCACAGCCAGCTGCGCGTGCTCGAGGATGCGGTCGGGGCGGCGCTGGTGTTTCGCGACGGCGCCCACGCCTTCCAGCCCACCCCGGCCGGCGAGGCGCTGCTGCTGGGCGCGCGCCGCGCCGACGCGGCGCTGCGGGCGGCGCTGGGCGACATCGAGGCGCTGCAGCAGGGGCGCGCCGGGCGGGTGGTGCTGGCGGTGGTCTCGACCGCCAAGTATTTCGTCCCCGCGCTGGTGGCCGAGCTGGGCCGCAGCCTGCCGGGGATCGAGATCGTCCTGCGGGTCGGCAACCGCGACTGGGTGGTGGCGGCGCTGCGCGACGGCACCGTGGACATGGCGATCACCGGCCGCCCCCCGCGCGAACCCCGCGTGACCGCCGCCGACATCGGCCCGCATCCGCATGTGCTGATCGCGCCCCCCGCGCATCCGCTGGCCGCGCTGCAAGAGGTGCCGGCGCAGGCGATCCTGGCCGAGCCGCTGATCCTGCGCGAGCCGGGGTCGGGCACGCGGCTGCTGGCGCAGCGCTTCCTCGACCGGCTGGGCGAGGGGCAGAGCTATGCCGCCATCGAGATGGATTCAAACGAAACGATCAAGCAGGCGGTCATGGCCGGGCTGGGAATCGCGCTGATTTCCGCCCACACCGTCGCCGACGAGCTGAAGTCGCGGCGGCTGGTGGCGCTGCGCCGCCCCGACCTGCCGATCATCCGCCGCTGGTTCCTGCTGCACCGCGAGGACACACCCCCCACCGGCGCCGCCGGCACCGTCTGGCAGGACATCCTGTCGCGCGAGGGACGGTTCCTGCCGGCGGCGTGAGCGGGAAGGCCGGGCAGGGCCCGGCCTGCCTTCGGCATGGGTATTTGGGCCAGAAAGAAGTCACCGGCCGGCGCAAGGCCGAGAGGTCGGCGCGCGTGAGTGCGCAGGGTGAAGCGAGGCGGATTCGTCAGTGGGGTCGAGCGGGCGCGAGAGGCCGCGCGGCCGATGCAGGCGCGCGGACGCCGCAAGCGGGCGCGGCGTCGGGAGAGCCGGATGCGAGATGGGCGGGCGGTGCCCCGCTCAGCGCTCCGTGCCGCGTTTCAGCGGGTGGCCGGGGGCGTCGCTGCCGGGGGGCGGGCGGCCTTCGGCGCGGTCGCGGTGCAGGGCGGCACGGCCCAGCACCATCAACGTCACCGGCGCGGTCACCATCATCATGATGCCCAGAAACAGCTCGTGGATCACCGGGCGCGAGCCCAGCGTCGAATACATCAGCACCGAGCCGACCAGGATTCCCGCCGTCCCCCAGCTGACCCCCAAAGTCGGCGCGTGCAGCCGTTCGTAGAAGCTGCCCAGCCGCAGCAGCCCGATGGTGCCCAGCAGCGTCAGCACCGTGCCGATCAGCACGAACAGCGCGATCAGCACCGCGATCAGCGGGTGGATCTGGTCGAGATGGCTCATTCGATCACCTCGCCGCGCATCAGGAACTTGCCCATCGCGGTGGTGGCGACGAAGCCCAGCGTGCCGATGACCAGCGCTGCCTCGAACTGATAGACGGTGCCGTGATACATGCCGGCGACCACCAGCAGCAGCATGGCGCAGACATAGGCGGAATCGAGCCCCAGCACCCGGTCCTGCGCCCGCGGCCCGTAAAGCGCCCGGACCACCGCCAAGAGCAGCGCCACCGCCAGGCAGACCTGCGAAAACACCAGTACCGCCGAAAGCAGGGTCGCGCTCATTCGAAGATCTCCAGCAGCAGCGATTCGTATCGGGACTTGATGATATCCACCCAGTCGTCGGATTCGAGCAGGTCGAAGACATGCAGCAGCAGCCGCCCCTCGCGCGGGTCGTATTCGATCCAGGCGGTGCCGGGGGTGGCGGTGACGATCATGGCAAGGATCGCCAGCGCGTGCTGGTTGGTCAGCTCGAGCGGGATATGCACGAAGCCCGAGCGGCGGCGGTTGTCGCGGCCTTGGGTCACGATCAGCCGCGCCACCGCGATGTTCGAGCGGATGATGTCGCCGCCGACCCGCAGGAACAGCCGCAGGATCTGGCGCGGGCGGCGCACCCGGATCGGGTCCGGGGTCAGCCGCCGATAGGCCAGCCCCGCCAGCACCGCCACGATCGCCGCCAGCAGCAGCTGCCCGGCCGAGACCTCGGTTAGCACCAGCCACAGCAGCGCGATGACGGCAGACACCAGCGGATGCGGGAACAGCGTCATGGCTGCACCTCGACCGGGGCGGGGGGTTCGGCCGTGCCGGGGTCGGGGGCGTCGGAGGCCAGCGCCTCGGGGCCGACCGGGGGGGCGGTCATCACGCCGCCGATATAGACGGCGTTTTCGGTCAGGGCGTTGGCGGTGCGGTCCAGATAGCGCAGCGCCGGTTCCGCCTGCACGGTCAGCAGCGCGACGGTGCCGACCAGCATCAGGATCGGCAGCGCCTCCATCACCGGCAGGGGCGGGTCCTCGCCATTGGCCCACAGGCTCTGGATCCCCCAGCGCATCAGCGCGATCAGCGTGCAGAACCCCGACAGGATCAGCAGCACCACAAAGGCCCAGTGCCCCCACATCCCCGGCAGGGTCCAGGCGCGCTGCACCGCGCCCGACAGCATCCCGAACTTGCCCAGGAACCCGGCCAGCGGCGGCAGCCCGGCCACCACCAGCACGCAGACCAGGAACGCCATGCCCAGCAGCGCGGTGGCGCCGGGGATGGCGGTGCCCTCTTCCCGCGGCTCGTCATCGTCTTCCTCGGGGTCGAGGCCGTAAACCTCGGCGGTGACCGCCAGCAGCCCGGCGATGCCCTCCTCCTTGCGGCCGATGGGCTCGGCCAGCAGGAACAGCGCCGCCAGCCCCAGGGTCGAGGCGAACATGTAGTAGAGCGCCCCGGTCAGCATCGGGGCGTCGTCGTAGATCATCGCCAGCCCCGCCACCGCCAGCAACGTCCCCGAGGACACCAGCACCAGATTGCCGGTCATCCGCCCCAGGTCCTGCGCCGCCAGCACCCCGAGCGAGCCATAGGCCATGGTGGCCATGCCCCCCATCGCCAGCACCTGCGCGCCGAAGCCCGCCGATTCGCCCGCCGCCGGGCCGAACAGCAGCAGCCCCAGCCGGATGATCACATAGGCCCCGACCTTGGTCAGCAGCGAAAACACCGCGCCCACCGGCGGGGCGGCGGCGCCATAGGCGTTGGGCAGCCAGAAGCACAGCGGCCACATCGCCGCCTTGATCAAGAACGCCCCCGACAGCAGCGCGGCGGCGGCGTGGATCATCGGGCGGTCGGCCTCGGACAGGCGCGGGATGCGGGTGGCCAGGTCGGCCATATTCAGCGTGCCGGTGGTGCCGTAGATCAGCGCCACCCCCAGCAGGAACAGCATTGCCGCCAGTAGGTTGACCGCGATGTAATGCAGCCCCGCCCCAACCCTGACGCGCCCCGAGCCGTGCAGCAGCAACCCGTAAGAGGCCGCCAGCATCACCTCGAAGAACACGAACAGGTTGAACAGGTCGCCGGTCAGGAACGCCCCGTTCACCCCCATCAGCAGGAACTGGAACAGCGCGTTGAAATGCTGGCCGTTGCGGTGCCAGCCCGCGCCCGCATAGATCAGCGCCGGCAGCGCCACCACCGAGGTCAGCAGCAGCATCAGCGCCGACAGCCGGTCCAGCACCAGCACGATGCCATAGGGCGAGGGCCAGTCCCCCAGCAGATACAGGGTGACGATGTTGCGCCCCAGCTCGGACGAGCCGCCGGCCCGCAGGATCAGCGCGATCGCCACCCCCAGCTGCAGCACGCAGGAGATCAGCCCCAGCCCCAGCTTCAGCCGGCGCTGGCGTTCGTCGTACATCAGCATGATCGCACCAGCGATCAGCGGGATCAGGATCGGCAGCACGATGATATGGGGCGGAGGCGTCACTGCTCGCGCTCCTTCCCGTCGACATGGTCGGTGCCGGTCAACCCGCGCGAGGCCATGATCACCACCAGAAACAGCGCCGTGGTGGCAAAGCCGATGACGATGGCGGTCAGCACCAGCGCCTGCGGCACCGGGTCGGCATAGCGGTCGGGGTTGACGAAGCCGCCCTTGGGCATGATCGGGGCGGCGCCGGTGACCAGCCGCCCCATGGCAAAGATGAACAGGTTGACGCCATAGGACAGCAGGCACAGCCCGACGATGACCTGGAAGGTCCGCGGCCGCAGCGCCAGCCAGACGCCGGATCCGACCAGCACCCCGATGCCCAGCGACAGGGTCAGTTCCATCACGCGCCCTCCTGCTGGTGCGCCTGTTCCTCGATGCGGTTCTCGCGTTCCTCGGCCGCGGCCACGGGGTCGGCGGCGTCGGCGGCCTCGCGTGCGCGCAGGCGGGCCGAGCGCAGCGACTGGTGGGCGATGGCGATCTGCATCAGCACGGTCGAGCCGACCACCACCGCGAACACCCCCAGGTCAAAGACCATGGCGGTCGCCGCCGGCACCGGGCCGATCAGCGGCAGCTCCACATATTGCGCGTGGGCGGTCAGGAACGGATAGCCGAACAGGAAGGCGCCCATGCCGGTGCCCGCGGCGATCATCAGCCCCAGCCCGATCCAGCGCACCGGCAGGATGGTGATGCGGCTTTCGATCCAGCGCACGTCGGTCGCCAGATATTGCAGCAGCAGCCCGATGGCGAAGGCGACGCCGGCGGCAAAGCCCCCGCCCGGCAGGTCGTGGCCGCGCAGGAACAGATAGGCCGCGATCGCCACCGACACCGGGAACATCCACTGCATGATGATCGCGGGGATCATCATCATCTGGTCGCGGCGGGTCGGCTCGGCCGCGGCCTCGCGCTCGGGATCGAGGGGGGGCAGTTCGCTGAAGGTCTGCTGCGAGGGCTGGGCCACGCTTTCCGGGGCCGGGCGGAAGCGGCGCAGCAGCGCATAGCAGGTCAGCGCCACGATCCCCAGCACGGTGATCTCGCCCATGGTGTCGAAGGCGCGGAAATCCACCAGGATCACGTTGACCGCGTTGGTGCCGCCGCCCTCGGCATAGGCGTTGCGGCGGAACCAGTCGCCGATGGACAGCCCCGGCGGCACGGTCATCACGGCGAATGCGATGGCCGCGACCCCGGCCCCGCAGGCGGCCGCGATCACCAGGTCGATGGCGCGGCGGGTGCGGGCCGGCAGGCGCTTGTCGCCCTCGATCTCCTGCAGGCGCTTGGGCAGCCAACGCAGGCCCAGCAGCAGCAGCACGGTGGTGATGATCTCGACCAGCAGCTGCGTCACCGCCAGGTCGGGGGCGGAAAACCACGAGAACGTCATCGCCGTGACCAGCCCCGCGCCCCCCAGCAGCGCCAGCGCCGCAAAGCGGTGATACTTGGCCAGCGCCGCCGCCCCGATCGCGCAGGCGATCCCGGCCAGCCACAGCAGCGCGAAGCCGGGGTCCATCCGGTCCCACAGCCCGCGCGGGACCAGCCGGCCGGCCCCCCACAGCGCCCAGGCCGCCGCGGACAGGCTGAGCAGCACCACCAGCCGCAGCTGCACCTGCAGCCGGTTGCTGCCGGTGACGCGCGACAGGAACACCGGCCATTTCCGCGTCACCACCAGCATCAGCCGGTCAAAGATCTGCTGCCCGCGCAGCAGGCTGAGGAAGCCCGGCGCCTCGTTCGCCTGCGACAGCCGCTTGGAGAACAGGAAATAGAACAGCGTCCCCAGCACCAGCGCGGTCAGGCTCATCTTCAGGGGCGTGTTGAAGCCGTGCCACAGCGCCAGGCTGTAACGGGGCGCGGCGTCGCCCAGTACCGCCAGCACCCCCGACTGCAGGATGGCGCCGATCAGCGCCTCGGGCCAGAACCCGACCAGCAGCACGATGGCGACCAGCAGCTCGACCGGGCGGCGCATCCAGACGGGGGGTTCGTGCGGTTCCTTGGGCAGGTCGGTGGCCAGCGGGCCAAAGAACACCGCCGCGATGAAGCGCAGCGAATAGGCGACGCTGAACACGCTGGCAAAGGTGGCGATATAGGGCAGCCAGCGGTCCAGCCAGGTGCCGTTGTGCCAGTCGGCGGCCTCGGCAAAGAACATTTCCTTGGACAGGAAGCCGTTGAGCAGCGGCACCCCCGCCATGGCGGCGGCGGCGACGATCGCCAGCAGCGCGGTGCGCGGCATGGCGTGGCGCAGCCCGGACAGCTTGCGCAGGTCGCGGGTGCCGGTCTCATGGTCGATGATCCCCGCCCCCATGAACAGCGAGGCCTTGAACACCGCGTGGTTCATGATGTGGAAGATGGCGGCCACGATGGCCGCGCCGCTGCCCATCCCGGCCAGCGCGGTGATCAGCCCCAGGTGGCTGATGGTCGAATAGGCGAGCAGCCCTTTCAGGTCGTTGCGCCAGGTCGCGATCACCGCGCCGATGACCAGCGTGACCATGCCGGTCCCGGCCACGACCCAGAACCACGCATCCGTCGCCCCCAGCACCGGCGAGAACCGCACCAGCAGGAACACCCCCGCCTTTACCATGGTGGCGGAATGCAGATAGGCGCTGACCGGGGTCGGCGCGGCCATGGCGTTCGGCAGCCAGAAATGGAACGGGAACTGCGCCGACTTGGTGAAGGCGCCCAGCAGGAACAGCCCCAGGATCCACAGATACCACGGATGCCCGCGCACCAGATCGCCCGCGCGCAGCACGTCGTCCAGCTGGTAGCTGCCCACCGCCTGCCCCAGCAGGATCATCGCCGCCAGCAGCGCGATCCCGCCGGCGGCGGTGACCACCAGCGCGGTCCTGGCCCCGTCGCGGGCGCCGGCGTTCTGGTGCCAGTAGCCGATCAGCAGGAACGAAAACAGGCTGGTCAGTTCCCAGAACACCACCATCAGGATGATGTTGCCGGCGATCAGCACCCCCACCATCGACCCGGCAAAGGCCAGCAGGAAGCCGTAGAACCGCGGCACCGGGTCCGAGGGGGCCAGGTAATAGCGCGCATAGATCACCACCAGCAGCCCGATGCCGTAGACCAGCAGCAGCATCAGCCAGGAAAACCCGTCCAGCCGCAGTGTGACGTCCAGCCCCAGCGAGGGCGCCCAGCTCAGGGTGCGGGATACGACCTGCCCGGCGGTGACCTCGGGGAACAGCACCGCCAGCGCCGCAAGCCCCGCGACCATGACCGAGCTGGCCAGCGCCACCTCGGCGTTGCGGGCCGAAACCGGCATGGTGACAGCCGAAACCGCCCCGATGAAGGGCAGCACCGCAAGCAGCAAGAGCAGGTTCTCGGCCAGCATATGTCCGGTCGGTCGCCTTTCGTCGTCACGGCGGCGCGGCGGGCGCGCGGGTCTGGGGGCGGCCCGGGGGCCGGAGGCGGGCGGGTGGGGCCGGCGGCCCCGGAATGCGGGACCGCGACCACCGGACGGCGCTGCGGGAACGCCGGAAACGGGCATGGCCCGGCGGGATCACCTGCCATCGTGCCACGGCGGGCGGCGCATGTGCGCAACGCTCTGCCGGGGTGCAGCTACAAGAGAATACCTGCCGGAAATCGCTTCGACATTCGAGCTACAAGCTGCCCGGCGGCCCGTCAATCAGTTGTCCCGCAGCTGCGGGTCACAAACCTGAAAGTCGGGCCGGAAAAGGGTTAAGGGGAGCGGCCCGGCGCAGCCCGCACCCGGCCCACGGCGCCGCGGGCGGATGCCCCGGCGGCTGCGATGCCCGTGATCTTGCGCGGCTTTTTGCAGACCGCGCGACTTTGCCCGGTGCGCCGCCGTAGCGGGCCCTCAGCCCCGGGCGCGCGCCACGGCGCGGCGCAGCGCCGGGATGCTCATGGCGCCGCGATAGACGGCGGGCTGGGGTGTCGCGGTGTCCCCCGGCTGCGGTGTCCGGCCGATCGCAAAGCTGGGCGTGCCCTGCAGCCCCATCCGCGCCGCATGGGCCGCGCTGCGCGACAACAACCCGTCCCAGCGGCCGCGGTCGCGGCGGAACGCATCCTCGGCCGCGATGTGATCGACGCCCGCGCCGGCCAGCGCCCGGCGGATCTGGGGGGCGGCCAGCCGCCCCTCGGTCGCCATCAGCGCGCGGTGGGCGGGCGCATAGGCGCCCAGCGAGGCCGCCCCCAGCACCAGCTGCGCCGCCAGCACCGAAGGGGCGCCGAACACCGGCCAGTCGCGCATCATCAGCCGGATGTTGCCATCCTCGGCCACCAGCGCCAGCAGATCTTCGTGCCCGCGCTTGCAGAACGGGCACTGGTAATCGAAGAACTCGACGACGGTCACGTCGCCCGCCGGGTTGCCCAGCAGCGGGCTGTCGGGGTCGGTCAGCACCTCGGTATCCGCCAGCTCGGCCGCGCGCCGGCGCAGCGCCATACCGCCGCCGACGAACCCGGCCAGCACCAGCGCCCCGCCCGCGCCCAGCATCATCCGCCGCGTGTTGTCCATCTGCACCTCCGTCCGTCCGGCATGGCGGATGCCGCCGCTGCCGTCAGCCGCCCCTTGTGATCACAACCCTTCAGGCACCCCAATATGCAGAAACCGCCGGCAGAATCATCTGCCGGCGGTTTCCGAAAGTCAGGTGGTGAGCCCGGTTGGGATCGAACCAACGACCCACTGATTAAAAGTCAGTTGCTCTACCACTGAGCTACGGGCCCCAACACAGGGCGTGTCCCTAAACACAGGTGCAAACGGGGTCAAGCGGAAAAGACCCGACCTCTGGCGGAATTGCGGGGGCGGGCGTATATCGCGGCGATGGACCAGCTTCAGCGCCCCTCGGGTGGCCTTGGCTTCATCAAGATGCACGGGGCCGGCAATGATTTCGTGGTGATCGATTCGCGCGCCGAACCGGCGCGGCGGATGACGCCGGCGCTGGCGCGGGCGCTGGGCGACCGCAACCGCGGCGTGGGTTTCGACCAGCTGGCCGAGATCCTGCCGCATCAGGATGCCGACTATCGGCTGGATTTCTGGAACGCCGACGGGTCTCAGGCCGGGGCTTGCGGCAATGCCTCGCGCTGTGTGGCGGACCTGATGCTGCGCGAGCTGGGCCACGACCGGGTGCGATTCGCCACAGGCCGCGGAATGCTGGAGGCGCGGCGCGAGGGCGGCGCGGTCCACGTCAACATGGGGCCGCCGCAACTGGCGTGGGACCAGATACCGCTGGCGCAGGAGGTCGACACCGACGCCCTGCCGCTGGAGCTGACCCCCGCGGCCGTCGGCATGGGCAACCCGCATTGCGTGTTCTTTGTCGATGACGCCGAGGTGGTGCCGCTGGAAACCCTGGGCCCGCGGATCGAGAATCACCCGCTGTTTCCCCAGCGCACCAATGTCGAGTTCGCCAGCCTGACCGGCCCCGACCAGCTGCGGATGCGGGTGTGGGAACGCGGCGCCGGGGTGACGCTGGCCTGCGGCTCGGGCGCCTGCGCGGTGGCGGTGGCGGCGCATCGGCGCGGGCTGACCGGGCGGCGGGTGGTGCTGGATCTGGACGGCGGCACCCTTTCGGTAGACTGGCGCGACGATGGCGTGTGGCTGTCCGGCCCGGTGGCGCGGGTCTTTGACGGCATGTTGTCCCCCGACTGGCTGGCGGCGGTCGGATGAGCGCGCCCCCGATCCTCGCCACGCTGGGCTGCCGGCTGAATGCCTATGAATCCGAGGCGATGGCCGAGATGGCCGAGGCCGCCGGGCTGCAGGGCGCGGTGATCGTGAACACCTGCGCGGTCACGGCCGAGGCGGTGCGCAAGGCCCGCCAGGAAATCCGCCGGCTCGCCCGCGAAAACCCCGGCGCCCCGA
Organism: Paracoccus sp. SJTW-4; assembly: GCF_047716885.1. Taxonomy (NCBI): domain Bacteria; kingdom Pseudomonadati; phylum Pseudomonadota; class Alphaproteobacteria; order Rhodobacterales; family Paracoccaceae; genus Paracoccus; species Paracoccus sp. SJTW-4. Next base: position 2,214,528 of record NZ_CP136681.1, read on the forward strand.
TCATCGTCACCGGCTGCGCCGCGCAGACCGAGCCGGAAACCTTTGCCGCCATGCCCGAGGTCGCCCGCGTCATCGGCAACCACGAAAAGATGCAGCCCGCCACCTGGTCGGCGCTGGCCGCCCCCGATTTCGGGACCGAGCGGGTGATGGTCGACGACATCATGTCGGTGCGCGAAACCGCCGGCCACCTGATCGACGGCTTCGGCCGCCATCGCGCCTATGTGCAGGTGCAGAACGGCTGCGACCACCGCTGCACCTTCTGCATCATCCCTTACGGGCGCGGCAATTCGCGCTCGGTCCCGGCCGGGGTGGTGGTCGAGCAGATCAAGCGCCTGCGCGACCGCGGTTTCAACGAGGTGGTGCTGACGGGGGTGGACCTGACCTCATGGGGCGCTGACCTGCCCGCCACGCCGCGGCTGGGCAATCTGGTGCGCCGGATCCTGAAGATGGTGCCGGACCTGCCGCGGCTGCGCATCTCCTCGATCGATTCGATCGAGGCCGACCCCGAGCTGATCGAGGCGATCGCCACCGAGCCGCGGCTGATGCCGCATCTGCACCTGTCGCTGCAGCACGGCGACGACCTGATCCTGAAACGGATGAAGCGCCGCCACCTGCGCGATGACGCCATAAACTTTTGCCAGGAAACCCGCCGCCTGCGCCCCGACATCGTGTTCGGCGCCGACATCATCGCGGGCTTCCCCACGGAAACCGAGGCGCATTTCCAGAACTCGCTGAAACTGGTCGAGGACTGCGGGCTGACCTTCCTGCATGTGTTCCCCTATAGCCCGCGCAAGGGCACCCCGGCCGCACGGATGCCTGCCGTCCCCGGCCCGGCGATCCGCGAACGCGCCGCACGGCTGCGGGATGCAGGCGAGGCGGCACTGCGCGCGCATCTCGACGCGCAGTGGGGCCGAACCCACCGCATCCTGACCGAAGGCCCCCGCATCGGCCGCACCGAGCAGTTTACCGAGGTCGCGTTGCACCGCGACATGCCCGAAGGCGCGCTGCTGGATCTTGTGATCACAGGCCACGACGGGGCGCGGCTGACCGCCTGACCCGTTGCCCCCGCGTCGCGGCCGCATGGGTATTTATACCAGAAAGAAGCCCATCCGCAGCGCCAGTGACTTCTTTCTGGCTCAAATACCCATTGCCACGCTGCCACCGGCACCGCGAGGCCCGGATAGGATTTGCGCGCGCCGCCCGCTTGGCCTTAGCCTTGGCGCATGACGATCCTTTACAGCCACCCCGCGTCCGAACGCCACGTCACGCCCCCCGGTCACCCCGAGCAGGTGGCGCGGCACCGCGCGGTGCTGGACGCGCTGGCGGACCTGCCGCTGGTGCACCGCGAGGCGCCGCTGGCCGATGATGCCGATGTGCTGCGCTGTCACTCCGAACGCTACCTGACCCGCTTACGCGCCGCTGTCCCGGCGCAGGGACAGGTGGCGCTGGACGGGGACACCTGGCTGTCGCCGGGCAGTCTCGATGCGGCGCTGCGGGCTGTGGGCGCGGGCTGCGCGGCCGTCGATGCGGCTCTGGCGGGCGAGGATCGCAGCGCCTTTGTCGCCATGCGCCCGCCGGGGCATCATGCCGAGCGTGAAACGCCGATGGGGTTCTGCATCCTCGGCACCGCCGCCATCGCGGCGAAACGGGCGCTGGACCATCACGGGCTGGACCGGGTGGCGGTGCTGGATTTCGATGTCCACCACGGCAACGGCACCCAGGACCTGCTGTGGACGGAAAAACGCGCGTTCTTTGCCTCGACCCACCAGATGCCGCTGTATCCGGGCACCGGGGCGGCCAGCGAGCAGGGCGCGCATGGGCAGATGCTGAACCTGCCGCTGCGGCCCGGTTCCGGCGGGGCCGAGGCGCGGGCGGCCTGGACCACCATCGCCGCGCGGCTGCGGGACTGGGCGCCGGGGCTGGTGATCGTCTCGGCCGGGTTCGATGCCCACGCGGCGGACCCGCTGGCCTCGCTGAACTGGGACGAATCCGACTTCGCCGCCATCACCGCGATGATCGTTGATGCGGCAGGCGCGGCGCCGGTGGTCTCGGTCCTCGAAGGGGGCTATGATCTGCCCGCGCTGGGCCGTTCGGTCCGGGCGCATGTCACCACGCTTGGGGGAATTGCGGCATGACCGACGCCGAAATCGACAGCATGTCGTTCGAGGATGCGATGAAGGAGCTCGAATCCGTCGTCGGCAAGCTGGAACACGGCGACGCCACGCTGGAACAATCCATCGCGTTGTACGAACGCGGCGCCAGGCTGCGCGCCCATTGCGAACGCCGGCTGCGGCAGGCGGAGGAGCGGGTCGAAAAGATCATGCTGTCCGCCAGCGGCGAGCCCGCGGGGACCACGCCGGTCGAAGGGCTGTAAGGGTGGACCGGCTGGACGGTTTGCGCGCCTCGGTCGAGGCGGCGGTGGCGGATGCCATCGGCGCGGCGCTGGCGGGGCTGCCGCCGGGCGATCTGGCGGATGCGATGCGCTATGCCAGCGCCGGCGGCAAGCGGGTGCGGGCGCTACTGGTGCTGGAATCGGCGCGGCTGCACGGGGTTCCTCAGGCGGGGGCGATGCCGGTGGCGGTGGCGGTAGAGCTGGTCCACGCCTACAGCCTGGTCCACGACGACCTGCCCGCGATGGACGACGACGACCTGCGCCGGGGCCAGCCCACCTGCCATATCCGCTGGTCCGAGGCGACGGCGATTCTGGCGGGCGATGCCTTGCAGGCGCAGGCCTTCGCGGTGCTGGCCGATCCCGTGGTCGGCCCGGCCGAGACCCGGATCGCGCTGGTCGCGCGGCTGGCCGCGGCGGCGGGGGCGCAGGGCATGGTCTGGGGGCAGGCGCAGGATATCGCGGCTGAAACCGCCGGCACCGCGCTGGACCTCGCCGCGACCGAGGCGCTGCAGCAGGCCAAGACCGGGGCGCTGATCCGCTTTGCCACCACGGCGGGGGCGGTGCTGGCCGGGGCCGATCCTGCGCCGCTGGAGGAATACGCCACCAATCTGGGGCTGGCGTTCCAGATCGCCGACGACATCCTCGACGTGACCGGCAGCGCCGAGCAGACCGGCAAGCGCACCGGCAAGGACCTGGCCGCCGGCAAGGCCACATTCGTGTCGCTGCTGGGGCTGGACGAGGCGCGCGCCCGCGCCGCCGCCATGGTCGCCCGCGCCGAAGCCGCGCTGGAGCCGTTCGGGGATCACGAAGCCGCGGGAAACTTGCGGGCGCTGGCGCGTTTCGTTATCCACCGCCAGACCTGACCACGGCGAGCCGCGGGCGCCGATTGCCCGTGAAAAGGGGCCCCTCATGACCGAATTGCCGCCGCGACCCGACACGCCGATGCTGGACCGGGTGACCTCGCCCGCCGATCTCAAGGCGCTGAGCGACCGCCAGCTGCACCAGCTGGCCGCCGAGCTGCGCGCGGAAACCATCAGCGCGGTCAGCGTGACCGGGGGGCATCTGGGTGCCGGGCTGGGGGTGGTGGAGCTGACCGTGGCGCTGCACGCGGTGTTCGACAGCCCGCGCGACAAGATCATCTGGGACGTGGGCCACCAGTGCTATCCGCACAAGATCCTGACCGGGCGGCGCGACCGTATCCGCACCCTGCGGACCGAGGGCGGGCTGTCCGGTTTCACCAAGCGCAGCGAAAGCCCGCATGACCCGTTCGGGGCGGGGCACAGCTCGACCTCGATTTCCGCGGCGCTGGGGTTTGCGGCGGCGCGCGATCTGGGCGGCGATCCGGGCGATGCGGTGGCGGTGATCGGCGACGGGGCCATGTCGGGCGGCATGGCCTTCGAGGCGCTGAACAATGCCGGCCATCTGGGCACGCGGCTGTTCGTGATCCTGAACGACAACGAGATGTCGATCGCGCCGCCGACGGGGGCGCTGTCGTCGTATTTGACCCGGTTGTACACCCGCGGCCCGTTCCAGGAACTGAAGGCCGCGGCCAAGGGCGCGGTCAGCCTGCTGCCCCCGCCGATGCAGGAAGGCGCCCGGCGCGCCAAGGAGATGCTGAAGGGCCTGACCATCGGCGGCACCATGTTCGAAGAGCTGGGGTTTTCCTATATCGGCCCGGTGGACGGGCACGACCTGGACCAGCTGTTGCCGCTGCTGCGCACGGTGCGGGCGCGGGCCACCGGGCCGGTGCTGATCCATGCGGTGACAAAAAAGGGCAAGGGCTATGCGCCCGCCGAAAACGCCAGCGACCGCGGCCACGCCACCGCGCGCTTCGACGTGGTGACCGGGGTGCAGGCCAAGGCGAAATCCAACGCTCCCAGCTATACCAGCGTCTTCGCGAAATCGCTGATCGCGCAGGCCGAGCGTGACGAAAAGATCGTGGCGATCACCGCCGCCATGCCGGACGGCACCGGGCTGAACCTGTTCGCCGAGCGTTTCCCGCGCCGCTGCTTCGACGTCGGCATCGCCGAACAGCACGCGGTGACGTTTTCGGCCGGGCTGGCGGCGGGCGGGATGCGCCCGTTCTGCGCGATCTATTCGACGTTCCTGCAGCGCGGCTATGATCAGGTGGTGCATGACGTGGCGATCCAGCGCCTGCCGGTGCGGTTCGCCATCGACCGCGCCGGGCTGGTGGGCGCCGACGGCGCCACCCATGCCGGCGCCTATGACGTGGCCTATCTCGCCAACCTGCCCGGTTTCGTGGTCATGGCCGCGGCGGACGAGGCCGAGCTGGTCCACATGGTCGCCACCGCCGCGGCGCTGGACGACCGGCCCTCGGCCTTCCGCTTCCCGCGCGGCGAGGGCACCGGGGTCGAGCTGCCCGAGCGCGGCACCCCGCTGGAAATCGGCCGCGGCCGCATCGTGGCCGAGGGCGGGCGCGTCGCGATCCTGTCCTTTGGCGCGCGGCTGTCCGAGGTGCTGGCGGCGCGCGAATCCCTGGCCGCCCGCGGCCTTGCCCCGACCGTCGCCGACGCGCGTTTTGCCAAGCCGCTGGACCGCGAGCTGATCCTGCGGCTGGTGCGCGAACACGAGGCGCTGATCACCATCGAAGAGGGCGCCATCGGCGGTTTCGGCAGCCATGTCGCGCAGCTGCTGGCGGATGAGGGCGTGTTCGACCGCGGCTTCCGCTTCCGCAGCATGGTGCTGCCCGATACGTTCATCGACCACGCCAGCCCCGAGGCGATGTATCGCGCCGCCGCGATGAACGCCCCGCAGATCGAGGCGAAGGTGCTGGAGGTTCTGGGCGTGGCCTCGATGGAACGCCGCGCCTGACGGGGCGGGGCAGGGGGGCGTCGCCCCCCGCGCTACGCGCTCCCCCCAGGATATTGGGATGATGAAGAAAGAGCCCGGAAAGGCTCGCATCGGTATCTGACATGACCCGCAACACCCACCCCTCCGCCCATCCCGACGATCCGCATTACATCAACCGTTCCAACTGGTTGCGGGCGGCGGTGCTGGGGGCGAACGACGGGATCGTGTCGATGTCGTCGCTGCTGGTGGGGGTGGCGGCGGCGGGGCCGGACCCGCAGGCGGTGGCGCTGGCCGGGGTGGCGGGGCTGACCGCGGGCGCGCTGTCGATGGCGGCGGGGGAATATGTCAGCGTCAGCTCTCAGGCCGATATCGAGGCCGCCGACATCCACCGCGAGCGCCAGGCCCTGCACCACGAGCCCGAGATCGAGCTGGAAGAGCTGGTCCAGATCTATATCGGCCGCGGGCTGGCCCCCGACACCGCGCTGCTGGTCGCCTGCGAGCTGACCGAGCATGATGCGCTGGGCGCGCATCTGCGCGACGAGCTGGGGCTGACCGACGAGCTTTCCGCCAACCCGATGCAGGCGGCGCTGGCCTCGGGCGTGACCTTCACCGTGGCGGGGGGGATCCCGGTGCTGGCTTCGGTGCTGGCGCCGGCGGCGGCGATGGTGCCGGTGGTGCTGGTGGTCACGCTGCTGGCGCTGGCGGCGCTGGGGGTACTGGGCGCGCGCGCCGGGGGGGCGCCGGTGCTGCCCGCTCTCGGACGTGTGTTGGTCTGGGGGGTTTTCGCCATGGCGATCACGGCAGCGATCGGCCATGTCTTCGGGACCGTCATCTGATCCTGGGGGTTCCCATGCGCCTTGTTGCCCTGATCCTGTCGCTGTTCGCCGCGCTGCCCGCCGGCGCCCAGACCATGCTGCCGACGCTGTTCGACGTGACCGGGGTTGCGGCGAACGACCGGCTGAACGTGCGGGCGATGCCGGACGCCTCGTCCTCGATCCTGTCCGAGCTGGCGCCCGATGCGAAGGGGGTCGAGGTGGTCGCGGTCCGGTCGGGCTGGGGGCTGGTCAACACCCATGAACGCTCCGGCTGGGTCAACATGCGCTATCTGAAGGAACGCGCAGAGGTGTGGCGGCCCGGGCAGGTGCCGGCCACGCTGAACTGCCTGGGGACCGAGCCGTTCTGGTCGCTGCGGCAGGTCGGCGGCAATCTGGTCCATGAGACGCCCGAGGCATCGCGCCTGCTGCAGCGGCGCGCGGTGGTGGACAACCCCAGCCAGCACAGCCCGGCGCGCAGCATCGTGGCGGGGGATGAGGGCGGCCGGCTGACGGTGGTTCTGCACCCGGCGCCCTATCCGGCGCAATGCAGCGACGGGATGTCGGACCGGGCCTTTGGCCTGTCGGCCACGCTGCTGTTCGAGGGCGCGGGCCAGGCCTCGCGCATGGAAAACGGCTGCTGCCGGCTTACCCCGTAGCGGCTTCCGCGGCCAGCATCGCCGCCAGTCCGCTGCGATAGTCGGGGTGGATCAGCCGTACGCCCAGTTCCCGCTTGATGCGGTCGTTCGCGACGCGCTTGCTTTCGGCGTAGAAGCTGCGGGCCATCGGCGTCATCTCGGCGGTGGCGAAATCCTCGGGCGGGGGCGGGGGCAGGCCCAGCAGGGTGGCGGCGTGTTCCAGCACCTCCTCGGGCGGGGCGGGGTCATCGTCGCAGACGTTGTAGATGGCGCCGGGCGCGGGACGCGCGATCGAGGCTGCCAGCACCTGCGCGATGTCCTGCACATGGATGCGGGAAAATACCTGCCCCGGCTTGATGATGCGCCGCGCGGTGCCGGCGCGGACCTTGGCAAAGGGGCCGCGGCCGGGGCCGTAGATTCCGGCCAGGCGGAAGATATGCAACGGCAACCCATGCGCGGCGGCCAGCGCCTGCCACGCGGTTTCAGCCGCCACCCGGTCGTGGCCGCGCCTTGTGGCGGGGGTCAGGGGCGAATCCTCGTCCACCCAGCCGCCCTGCCGGTCGCCATAGACGCCGGTGGTGGACAGATACCCCAGCCAGCGCGCCGGGCTGGCCGCGATGGCGGTGCCGAAGTCGCGCAGCGCCGGGCATTCGCCGCCGTCCGGGCCGGCGCTGATCAGGATCGCATCGGCGCGGGCGATCCGTGCCCGCAGCGCGCCCTCATCCCCCGGCCAGCGTAGCGGCTGCGCGCCGGTGGCTTTGATGCGGGCGGGGTCGTCGCGGGTGGTGCCGGTGACAGTCCAGCCCTGCGCGATCAGCAGCGGCGTCAGGTAGCCGGCGGAATAGCCGTGGCCGAGGACGACCAGATGCGGCCCGGCGCTCATGCCCGCGACAGCCCCATCACCTCGGCCCCGATGGCGAAGGACCGCATCCGCGCGTCCGGGTCCCAGATATTGCCGGTCAGGATCAGCTCGTCGGGGCGATAGCGCGCGACCAGCGCATCGAGCTGCGCCTTGACCGTTTCGGGCGCACCCACCGCGCTGATGCTGAGCACCCGGTCCACGCTGGATTGGTATTGCGCCGGCACCACGGCGTCGAGGTCGTCCACCGGCGCCGGCAGCAGCCCCGGGCTGCCGGTCCGCAGCCGGTAGAAGGAAATCTGCGAGCTGGTGCGCAGCTTGCGCGCGGCCCCGTCGGTGTCGGCGGCGATCAGGTTGGCGGCCAGCATGAAGCGGGGCGCATCGCCCCACGGCCCCGGCTGGAAGCGTTCGCGGTACAGCGCCAACGCCTGATCCAGCGCATCGGGCGCGAAATGCGCGGCGAACGCATAGGGCAGCCCCAGCGCCGCGGCGAGGCTGGCGCCGTAAAGCGACGACCCGAGGATCCACACCGGCACATCCGTGCCCTGCCCGGGATGCGCCGCCACCCCCGCGCCGGGGCGCGCAGGCCCCAGATAGGACAGCAGCTCCACCACGTCGTTGGGGAAATCCTCGTTGCGGGACTGGCCGCGGCGCAGCGCGTGCATCACCGCCCCGTCGCCGCCCGGCGCCCGCCCCAGCCCCAGGTCGATGCGCGGGCCGTGGATGGTGGCCAGCGTCCCGAACGCCTCGGCCACCGCCAGCGGCGCGTGGTTCGGCAGCATGATCCCGCCCGCACCGACCCGGATCCTGCGGGTATGGTCGGCGATATGGCCGATCAGCACCGCGGTGGCGGCGCTGGCGATGCCCGGCATGTTGTGGTGTTCGGCCAGCCAGTAGCGGTGATAGCCCCAGCCCTCGGCCGCCTGTGCCAGCCGCACGCTGCTGGCGATGGCGGTGCGCGTGTCCGAGCCCTCGGGCACCGGCGCCAGATCCAGAATCGAGATGTCCATGACTTCCAGATAGTCGCGCGGCGGCGCGCTTGCCAGCGGTTGCTTGCCTCGGCGCGGGGCGCCTGCCACTGTCGCGCCGGAAACAGGAGCCAGAGAGCAGCCCCGGAAGGAGCCCTGCATGGACCAGCCCTCACGTCTCTTGCCGGTCGAGACCCCCGAGCCGGCCGAGCGCGAATATTTCACCGACCCCGCCGCCGCCGTCGCCCGGCTGGAACAGCTTTATACCCGCGCCACCGGCTGGCTGCTGGACCGCTTTCTGGGCACGTTGGACGGCGGTGCGCCGCAGGCGCGGTTCCGCGCCTTTTACCCCGAGCTGCGCCTGACCACCGCCAGCCATTCGCGCGGGGATTCGCGGCTGGCCTTTGGCCATGTGGCGCTGCCGGGCAGCTATGCGGCCTCGATCACCCGGCCAGACCTGTTTCGCGACTATCTGACCCAGCAGATCGGGCTGTTGATCCGCAACCACGGGGTGCCGGTGGCGGTGGGCGACAGCGACACCCCGATTCCGGTGCATTTCGCGGTCTCGACCCGCTCGGACCTGAACGTGCCGCAGGAAGGCGTGCTGCGGTTTTCGCTGCGCGACGTGTTCGACGTGCCGGATCTGGAAACCACCAACGACGACATCGTGAACGGGGTGGCGCAGCCTGCGCATGATGGCACCCAGCCGCTGGCCCCCTTTACCGCCCAGCGGGTGGATTATTCGCTGGCGCGGCTGGCCCATTACACCGCCACCGCGCCCGAGCATTTCCAGAGCTTCGTCCTGTTCACCAACTATCAGTTCTATGTGGACGAGTTCGAAGCCTTCGCCCGGCAGGCGCTGGCCGACCCGGCGTCGGGCTATACCGCCTTTGTCGCACCCGGCGATCAGGTGCTGGAACGCCCCGAGGACGTGATCGCCACCGGCGCGAAATCCCCGCAGATGCCGGCCTATCACCTGAAGCGCGCCGACGGGCAGGGGATCACCCTGGTCAACATCGGGGTGGGGCCGTCGAATGCCAAGACCGCGACCGACCATATCGCGGTGCTGCGCCCGCATGCCTGGCTGATGGTCGGCCACTGCGCCGGGCTGCGCAACAGCCAGCGGCTGGGGGATTACGTGCTGGCCCACGCCTATCTGCGGCTGGACCATGTGCTGGACGACGACCTGCCGGTCTGGGTGCCGCTGCCGACGCTGGCGGAGGTGCAGGTGGCCTTGCAGGATGCGGTCGCCGACGTGACGCAGCTTGAAGGTTTCGAGCTCAAGCGGATCATGCGCACCGGCACGGTGGCCACCATCGACAACCGCAACTGGGAATTGCGCGACACCCCGGTGCACCGGCTCAGCCTCAGCCGCGCCATCGCGCTGGACATGGAAAGCGCCACCATCGCCGCCAACGGTTTCCGCTTCCGCGTCCCCTACGGCACGCTGCTGTGCGTCAGCGACAAGCCCCTGCATGGGGAACTGAAGCTGCCCGGCATGGCCACCGATTTCTATCGCGGCCAGGTTGCCAGCCACCTGCGCATCGGCGTCCGCGCGATGGAGCTTTTGCGCCAGCAGCCGGTCGAGCGGCTGCACTCGCGCAAGCTGCGATCCTTCCACGAAACCGCGTTCCTGTGACGCAGCAGGCCCGCGACCGGCGGAATCAGGCCACACCGCCCGGGAATTTCTTGCGAACTCATGCCGGAAACCGGGCAAATCGCGTCGAAAGGGCTTGAAATGCGGGTTGAAACGGGCTGTAGCAGAAAAATGCCAGGAAGAACTGGCACTGGAAACGCCCGCACCCAACGCGCGCACCAACGAGGAGACAGTTTCCCATGGCGACAGCCCCCGCGAAGCCCATGACCAAGACGCAGCTGGTGGCTGCGATGGCCGAGGAAATGGGCAGCGACAAGAAAACCGCGACCGCTGCGCTGGACGCGATTCAGGCGATCGTCGCCCGGACCGTGGCCGAGGGCGGCGCCCTGACCCTGCCCGGTATCGGCAAGGTCGCCTGCCGCGCCCGCCCCGAGCGTCAGGTCCGCAATCCGCAGACCCAGGAAATGATGACCAAGCCCGCCGACAAGGTGGTCAAGGTCACCATCGCCAAGGCGCTGAAGGACAGCGTGAACGCCTGACCCTTTGTCCCGGCAGGGCAGGATCATCGGGGTCGCGCCGGGGCGCGGCCCCTTTTCGTTTTCTTTCAGGGATGAGCCCAGCATGAACATCACCGTCGACGACGCTCTGTCCGAGGCCGGGGCCGGCCGTTTCCAGCGCCGGCTGATGGCGATCTTCGGACTGGTCTGGGCGGCCGATGCGATGCAGGTGGTGGCGGTGGGGTTCGCCGCGCCCTCGATCGCGGCGAGCTTCGGGCTCGACATGCGCACGGCGCTGCAAAGCGGGACGCTGTTCTTCCTGGGCATGTTCCTGGGCGCGGCGCTGTTCGGGCGGCTGGCCGACCGGGTGGGGCGGCGCAACGTGCTGATCGTGACGGTGGCCTGCGACGCGGTGTTCGGGCTGGCCTCGGCGTTCTCGCCCGATTTCCAGTGGCTGCTGGCGCTGCGCTTCCTGACCGGGGCGGCGGTGGGCGGCACGCTGCCGGTCGATTACGCGATGATGGCCGAGTTCCTGCCGCCGAAGAACCGCGGCCGCTGGCTGGTCTGGCTGGAGGGGTTCTGGGCGCTGGGCACGCTGATCGTGGCGCTGACCGCATGGGCGGCGGCGACCTGGGCGCTGGGGGCGCCGTGGAAGCTGATCTATATCGTCGCGGCGCTGCCGGCCTGTATCGGGATCTTCCTGCGGCTGTGGGTGCCGGAATCGCCCATGTATCTGCTGCGCCGTGACCGTGAGCCGCAGGCCCGCGCCATCATCAACCGGGTGCGGGTGGCCAACGGCGCCCCCGCCCTGCCCGAGGGCGCGCGGCTGATCCTGCCGCCCACCGCGCCCGCGCCGGCGGGGGGCATCCTCGCCCCCGGCCTTGCCCGCACCACGCTGGCGGTGCTGTCGGTGTGGTTCCTGGTGTCGCTCAGCTATTACGGCGTCTTTGTCTGGCTGCCCGGCAAGCTGGCGACCGAGGGCTTCGGCTTTGTCCGCGGCTATGGTTTTCTGGTGGTGCTGGCGCTGGCGCAGCTGCCCGGCTATGCGCTGGCGGCCTGGGGGGTGGACAATTGGGGCCGGCAGCGGACGCTGCGCATCTTCCTGATGCTGTCGGCGCTGGGCTGTCTTGCCTTCGTCACCGCCGGCTCGGCGCTGCTGGTCGCCGGGGCGCTGATGCTGATGAGCTTTGCGCTGCTGGGCACCTGGGGCGCGCTTTACGCGCTGACCCCCGAGGTCTATCCGACCACGCTGCGCGCCACCGGCATGGGCATGGCCGGGGCGATCGCGCGGCTGGGCGGGTTGGCCGCGCCCTCGGTGCTGGCGGTGCTGGCGACCAGCGACTTCAACGCGATGATCGGGCTGTTCGCGGCGCTGTTGGTGCTGGCGGCGGTGCTGTCATTCGCCATCGGGCGCGAAACCCGCGGCGTCTCGATCGCCTGATCCGCCCGGCGTCGCCGCCGTATGGGTATTTGGACCAGAAAGAAGTCACCAAGGCGGGCTTCTTTCTGGCCCAAATACCCATTGCAACGGTAACGAGGGACGCAGGCCCGCCGGCTCAGGGCCGCACGAACACGCGCGAGGGGTGGACCTCGCCGCCCATGTAGCGGCCGATGGCGATGGCCCGGCCCTGGTGGCTGACCCAGACCTCGGCCCCGTAGTCGGCATGGTCCAGCACCTGCCCGGGGTTGCCGTTGGCGATGCGGGCGGCGCCCTGGTCGGTGGCGCGCATCTGCGGCAGGTCGAGCGCCGCCTGGATCGGCAGCAGCGCCGCTTCCAGCTCTGCCTGCGCGGCACGGTCGATCCGCTCGAACGGGATCGCCTCGGCCACGTTGAACGGCCCCGACCAGACCCGGCGCAGGCTATGGACATGGCCGAGGCACCCCAGCGCCCGGCCCAGATCGCGGGCGATGGCGCGGACATAGCCGCCCTTGCCGCAGACCAGCCGCAGATCGGCCTGATCGTCGCGGGCCTCGGTCAGCACCAGCTCCTCGACCCACAGCGGGCGGGCGGCGAGGGTGAAATCCTCGCCCTCGCGAGCGAGGTCATAGGCGCGCGCCCCGTCCACCTTGACGGCGGACACCGCGGGCGGCACCTGCATGATCTGGCCGCGGAAGGCGGGCAGCGCGGCTTCGATCGCCTGCGCCGAGGGGCGGGCGTCCGAGCGGCGCAGCACCTCGCCCGCGGCGTCGTCGGTGGCCGTTTCCGCCCCCCAGTTCACCGTGAAATCGTAAGTCTTCAGCGCCTCGGTCAGGTAGGGCACGGTCTTGGTCGCCTCGCCCAGCGCCACCGCCAGCAGACCGGTCGCATCGGGGTCCAGCGTGCCGGCGTGGCCGGCCTTTTTCGCGTCCAGCGCCCAGCGCACCCGCCCGACCACATCGGTCGAACCCACGCCCGCGGGCTTGTCCACCAGCAGCCAGCCGGAAATCTCGCGGCCCTTCTTTCGTGCCATTAGGGGGTGCTCACATAGCCGATGATCGGGCCCATCCGCCGGCCCCAGTCGGCCCGGCCCAGCGCGGGCGCGTAAAGCCGGCTGATCGAGCCGTCGAAATACAGCGCATTGCGCGCGCCCAGCCCGTCTCGGAAGAACCGCGCGAATTGGTGAAAGGTGACCGCCCGATCCGAGATCGCGAACCACGCCGTTGCCATGTCGCGCGACACGCCGACGCCGTTGCGGATGTAACGGCTGTCGCTGTCGGGCAGGAAGCGCGGGTGCAGCTCGCCGTCGATCAGCAGCAGCGGGCCGGACTGGGTGGCCAGCCGGCACTGCGGCTGCGCCTTGGCAAAGCGGCGGCTTTCGATCACCTGGAACGGGGCTTTCGCGCCCACGCAGAACACCCCGTTCGGCAGCAGCCCGAAATTGCCGCCGCCGCCGGCGGTCACGACCTGGCCCCGCTCCGCCTCGTCCGAGCGGAACAGGCCGACCGGGGACAGGTCCGCATGATACATCCCCGCGTTCATGGCGAAATCCAGCACCTCGCCGGGGGCAAGACGCTGGCGGACGGCGCGGAACTCGCCCAGCGGGTGGCCGTCGGCGTCGTCCAGCCACAGCCGCAGCCGGTCCTGCCGGTCGCCGGTGACGGTGCAGACGGCGTAGCGCACGCCCTCGAACTCATGCGTCTCGCAGATGTCGGCCAGCGCGGGCAGGGTCATCGCCACCAGCGCGCCCATCGCAAGCCCCAGCTGGCGCCTGAGATCAGCGATCATCGTCCTGGTCGTCCCCGTCCTCCGCACGCTCGACATCGCGGCGCACGCGCTCGTCTGACAGGATGCGGCGGGTGTCGTCCATGCGGTCGAAGGTCTCGTCCAGCACGAAGCGCAGGCTGGGCGCGTATTTCAGCGTCAGGCCGCGAGCGACCAGGTGGCGCAGCTCGCGCGCATTGCGGCGCAGCGCCTCGAGCGCCTCGTCCGCGCCATGTCCGCCCAGCGGCAGCACATAGGCGGTCGCCACCTTGAGGTCGGGCGAGGTCCGCACCTCGCCCACGGTGATCGAGTGGCGGTTCAGATCCGGGTCGTGCACGTCGCCGCGCGCCAGCACGTCGGACAGGGTGCGCCGGATCAGCTCGCCCACACGCAGCTGGCGCTGCGAGGGGCCGTGACCGGACTGGAAGCGATTGTTTGCCATGAGCCCCCATCTAGGGGGTCGCAGGGTCCGCCGCAACGGGCTAGAGCTTTGCCAAAAGGGGGACGCGATGGATCAGATGCACAAGCCCGGGATCGTGGTGGCGGGCGTGTCGGGCCGCATGGGACGGATGCTGGCGCAGGCGGTGCTGGAATCGGACGCATGCCGGCTGGCGGGTGCGCTGGAACGCGCGGGGCATCCTTGGGTCGGGCAGGACCTGGGCACCGCCATGGGCGGCGCGGCGCTGGGGATCGCGGTCAGCGACGACGCGGTGGCGACCATCGCGCAGGCGCAGGCGCTGATCGACTTCACCTCTCCGGCCGCGACGGTGGCCTTTGCCGAGCTGACGGCGCAGGCGCGGGCGGTGCATGTGATCGGCACCACCGGGCTGGACGCGGACGACCTGCGCCGCATCGCCGCCGCCGCCCGCCATGCGCCGATCATCCGCGCCGGGAACATGAGCCTGGGGGTGAACCTGCTGGTCGGGCTGACCCGGCGGGTGGCCGCGGCGCTGGGCGAGGACTGGGACATCGAGATCGTCGAGGCGCACCACCGCCACAAGGTCGACGCGCCCTCGGGTACCGCGCTGATGCTGGGTGAGGCCGCCGCCGAAGGCCGCCGCGCCGCGTTCGAGACGCTGCGGGTGCCGGCGCGCGAGGGGATCACCGGCGCGCGGGTGCCGGGCTCGATCGGGTTCTCGGCGATCCGCGGCGGCGATATCGTGGGCGAGCACGACGTGATCTTCGCCGCCGACGGCGAGCGTGTGGTGCTGCGCCACCTGGCCACCGACCGCGCCATCTTTGCCCGCGGCGCCCTGCGCGCGGCGCTGTGGGGGCAGGACAAGGGGCCGGGGGAATACGACATGGCGGACGTGCTGGGGCTGTAACCGGCAAGGCTGCGCTTGTCCGCGCCCTCGCAGGGTATTTGGACCAGAAAGAAGCCCTGCCGCGGTCTTGCGGGCGCGAGTGACTTCTTTCTGGTCCAAATACCCATGCGGCGGCGACGCGGGCGGTACCGCGCCCGCGGGGGACGATTCGCGGTCCTGCTGCAATGCAGCGCAAGAGCGTTGCGTGATTTTAAGAATATATCGAAGGAACTTGCGCATATCGCGCCAGCTCCGGGCAATTCAGGCAGCACATTCCGCGTCTGTGGGACGATCTTCGGTGCAATATCCCGTGGGGAGGATTGCTGCCATGAAGATCATCATCCTGGGCGCCGGCGTGATCGGCGTCACCAGCGCCTGGTATCTCGCTCGTGCCGGGCACGAGGTGACGGTGGTGGACCGTCAGCCCGCCGCGGCGCTGGAGACCTCGTTCGCCAATGCCGGCGAGATCTCGCCCGGCTACTCGACCCCTTGGGCGGCGCCGGGGATTCCGCAAAAGGCGCTGAAATGGCTGTTCCAGCGCCATGCGCCGCTGGTGCTGCACGCCTCAGCCGATCCCGCGCGGGCGCGCTGGATGCTGCAGATGCTGGGGAACTGCACCTCGGACGCCTATGCCACCAACAAGTCGCGGATGATGCGGCTGGCGATGTATTCGCGTGAGTGCCTGGGCGCGCTGCGGGCGGAAACCGGGATCAGCTATGACGAGCGCACCCAGGGCACGCTGCAGGTGTTCCGCGAGGACAAGCAGCTGCGCGCGGTGGCCAAGGACATCGAGGTGCTGCGCAGCGACGGCGTGGCGCACGAGGTTCTGGACGCCGCCGGCTGCGTCGCGGTCGAGCCGGGGCTGGCCCATGCCCGCCACCTGCTGAAGGGCGGGCTGCGCCTGCCGGGGGACGAGACCGGCGACTGCCTGATCTTTACCCAGTCGCTGGCGGCGATGGCCGCGGCCGAGGGGGTGCGGTTCCTTTATGACACCAGCATCCACGCGCTCGAGGGCACCGCGTCGCGGATCGAGGCGGTGCAGACCTCGGCCGGGCGGCTGGTGGCGGACGGGTTCGTGGTGGCGCTGGGCAGCTATTCGCCGGCGCTGGTCGCGCCCTTGGGGCTGCGGCTGCCGGTGCATCCGGTCAAGGGCTATTCGCTGACCATCCCCATCGTCGACGAAAGCCGCGCCCCGGTCAGCACCGTGATGGATGAAACCTACAAGGTGGCGATCACCCGGCTGGGCGACCGCATCCGCGTGGGCGGGCTGGCGGAACTGGCCGGGTTCGACCTGTCGCTATCGCCGCGGCGGCGGGCGACGCTGGCGAAATCGGTGGGCGAGCTGTTCGGCGGCGCCGGCGATCTGGACAAGGCCACGTTCTGGACCGGGCTGCGGCCGATGACGCCCGACGGCACCCCGATCGTGGGGGCGACCCCGGTCGGGAATCTGTGGCTGAACACCGGGCACGGCACGCTGGGCTGGACGATGGCGGCGGGCTCGGGGCGGCTGATCGCCGACCTGATCAGCGGCCGGCAGCCCGAGATCCGCGCCGACGACCTGGGGTATGCGCGCTATCTGCGCGGCGGTGCCGGGCGTGCCCGGCCGCTGTCGCAGACGGCGCCGGCCTGAGGCCCCGCGCCTAGAAGTCGACGGCGATGCCCTTGCGTTCGTAGTCGCCGTAGCGCACCGGCTCGGGGCCGTCGCGGCCGCCGAGTTCGGGGGCAAGCGCCAGCGGCGGCGTGGTGCGGCGGCGTTCCTCGGCCTCGGCCAGGGCGCGGCGGGCGGCGGGGGGAAGATGCGCCCATTCGGGGCGATCTTCCGGGGTCAGGGCGGCTTCGGTCTGCGTGGTCATGGAAAACCCTGCGCTGATTGCGTATCGGTTCAGGGTCTAGCTAGGGACCGCGGGGGCAATGGGCAAGCGAAACGACGATGATCGCCCGGAAACGGCCGGTGGCGAGGCGCGGCCAAAGCGGCGCGCGGCGGTCGATCCGGCACCGCAGCCGGGGGCGCTGCCCCCGCCGCCTGCGGCGGCCCCCCCGGGATATTTGGATAATGGAGAAGCTGCCAAGCGTGTCGCTGCGGCGAAAAAGCCTGTGCGCAAGCCGCCGGGCGGCCGCAAGGACCGGGGCGAGGGCAGGGCGCAGCCCGCGCCCCATGCCGCGCGGCGCGGGGCGCTGCGGCTGTTGGCGGCGGTGCGCGAGGGCGCGACCCTGGCCGAGGGCGAGGAGGCGCTGGCCGAGCTGAGCCCGGCCGAGCGCGCCCGCGCCCGCCGGCTTGCCGCCATGACCTTGCGCCACCGCAGCCGATCCGAGGCGGTGCTGGCCGGGCTGATCGACCGCCGCCCGCGGCCCGAGGTGATGGACCTGCTGCAGCTGGCGGTGACCGAGATGCTGGCCGGGGCCGAGGCGCCGCATGGCGCGGTCAATGCCGCGGTGGCGCTGGCGCGATCCGGCGGCGCCAAGGCCAAGGCCGCGGCGGGGATGGTGAACGCGGTGCTGCGCCGTGCCGCCGAGGGGCAGGCGGCGTGGGAAGAAGCCGCGCCCCCGCGCCTGCCCGACTGGCTGCGCCGCCCGGTGGTGGCGGAATTGGGCGAGGAGATCGCCGCCGCCATCGAGGCCGCGCATGAGCGTGGCGCGGCGCTGGACCTGACCCCGCGCGCACCCGGCGCGCCGGTGCCGGGCGAGGCGCTGCCGACCGGCAGCCACCGCCTGCCCGCCGGCACGCAGGTGACGGCGCTGCCCGGTTACGCCGAGGGGGACTGGTGGGTGCAGGACGCCGCCGCGGCGCTGCCGGTGCGGCTGCTGGCGCCGCGTCCGGGCGAGGTCGTCGCCGATCTGTGTGCCGCGCCGGGCGGCAAGACCATGCAGCTGGCCGCTGCCGGGGCGCTTGTGACTGCCATCGACCTGTCGCCGCAGCGGCTGGCGCGGCTGGCCGAGAACCTGTCCCGCGTCGGGCTGGAGGCCGAGACGGTGGCTGCCGATGCGCTGGACTGGGCCCCGCCCGCGGCGCTGGATGCGGTGTTGCTGGATGCGCCCTGTTCGGCCACCGGCACCATTCGCCGCCACCCCGAGCTGCCGCTGATCCGCGACGGCGCGATGATCCCCGAGCTTGTCCGCCTGCAGGCGCAGCTGATCGACCACGCCGCCGGCTTGCTGAAACCGGGCGGGCGGCTGGTCTATGCGGTCTGCTCGCTGCACCCGGCCGAGGGCGAGCGTCAGCTGGAGGCCGCGCTGGCGCGCCATCCCGGGCTGGCGGTCGAGCCCCCGGACCCCGGTGACTGGCCGGCCGAATGGATCACCCCGCAGGGTGCGATCCGCACCCGGCCCGACCACTGGCCCGGGCTGGGCGGGCTGGACGGGTTCTTCATCGCCCGGCTGCGGACGCGCGGTTAAATCTGCGCTGCTGCCCGCGGATGCTTGCCATCCAGGGGCCAGTTGGGTGAAGCTGCCCGTCACGGAAAACCAGAACGGGGAGAAGATTGATGTTCGGCAAAACCATCCTGGGCGCGGCGGCGGTCGCGGTCATGGCGCTGGCCGGGACGGCCTCGGCGCAAGAGATGTCGTTCTTCCGCATCGGCACCGGCGGCACCGCGGGCACCTATTATCCGATCGGCGGGCTCTTGGCGAACGTGATCTCGGCGCCTCCGGGGTCGCGGGCCTGCGAGGATGGCGGTTCGTGCGGCGTGCCGGGGCTGGTTGCTTCGGCGCTGGCGGCCAATGGCTCGGTCGCGAACGTCAACGCCATCCAGGGCGGCACGCTGGAATCGGGCTTCGTGCAGGGCGACGTGGCGGCCTGGGCCTATACCGGCACCGGCATCTGGGAAGGCCAGCCCCCCGCGGACAAGCTGCGCGCCATCGCCAACCTCTACCCGGAATCGATCCACCTGGTCGCCTCGGTCAAGTCGGGCATAACCTCGGTCGCGGACCTGGCCGGCAAGCGGGTGTCGCTGGACGAGCCGGGATCCGGTACGCTGGTCGATGCCAAGCTGATCCTGGCCGCCGCCGGCCTGTCCGAAGGCGACATCAAGCCCGAATACCTCAAGCCCGACCAGGCTGCCGACCGCATGAAGGACGGCCAGATGGACGCGTTCTTCTTTGTCGGCGGCTATCCGGCGGGCGCCATCGCGGAACTGGCCAGCCAGCAGGACGTGGTGATCGTCCCGATCGAGGGCGAGGTCGCCGACAAGGTGCGCGAAAGCGAGTTCTTTGCCGCCGACACCATCCCCGCCGGCACCTATGACGGGCAGGAGGCCGACGTGAACACCATCGCGGTGGGGGCGCAGTGGATCACCTCGGCCGATCAGCCGGAAGAGCTGATCTACGGCATCACCAAGGCGCTGTGGAACGATGCCAGCCGCGCGCAGCTGGATGCGGGCCACGCCAAGGGCAAGATGATCGTCATGGATAACGCGCTGGCCGGGCTGGGCCTGCCGCTGCACCCGGGCGCCGAGCGGTTCTATCGCGAAGCCGGGCTGTTGAAGTGACCTGACCCGACGGTTTCCCGTTGGCCGCAGGCGGCGTGACCCGCCTGCGGCCGTCCCCGAGCCATGCAGGATCCCCCCATGACCGACCCGCGCCCCGCCCATGACGACGCGCCCGCCGAGGAACCCGTCGCGCTGACCGCCGACGAGCTGCAGGCGCTGGAGGAGAAATACGACCCCGAGATGCGGTTCCGCGACATGCTGCCGCCGGTCGCGATCCTGTCCGGGGTGATCCTGTTCCTGCTGAGCTGCTATCACTATTACACCGCCGGTTTCGGCATCCCGCAGGCGACCGTCCACCGCGGCCTGCACATGGGCGTCACGGTGTTCGTGGTGTTCCTGGCGTTTTCCGCCTTCAGCAACCGCGCGCCGGTGCGGGGGCCGCTGGCGTTCCTGGGCGTGCCGCTGGTCGATTGGGCCTTTGCCATCGCCGGGGCCGTGGCCTCGTTCTATGTGCCGTGGATCTATGCGGAACTGGCGATGCGGGTGGGCAACCCGAACACCACCGACGTGGTGATGGGCACCATCCTGATCGTCACCCTGCTGGAATCGGTGCGCCGCTCGATGGGCTGGCCGCTGCCGGTCATCGCCATCCTGTTCATGGCCTATGCCTATTTCGGCCGCTACATGCCCGGGGTGCTGGTCCACCCGGGGGCAAGCTGGTCGAACATCGTCAACCACCTCTACCTGACCTCGCAGGGGATCTACGGCACCGCGCTGGGGGTGCTGGCGACCTATGTGTTCCACTTTGTCCTGTTCGGGGTGATGGCGACGCGGATCGGGCTGGGGCAGCTGTTCATCGACGTGGCCTCGGCCGCGGCGGGACGCTATGCGGGCGGGCCGGCCAAGGTCTCGGTGCTGTCCTCGGCTCTGCTGGGCTCGATCTCGGGATCGTCCATCGCCAACACGGTCACCACCGGCTCGCTGACCATCCCGGCTATGATCCGCGTCGGCTATCCCCGCCACTTCGCCGCGGCGGTCGAGGCCGCGGCCTCGACCGGCGGGCAGATCACGCCCCCGGTGATGGGGGCGGTGGCGTTCCTGATGATCGAATACCTGGGCCTGCCGCTGACCACGATCCTGACCGCGGCGCTGGTCCCGGCCTTCATGCATTTCTTTGGCGTGCTGGTGCAGGTTCACCTGGAGGCCAAGCGCCTGGGGATGCGCGGCCTGCACGCCAGCGAGCTGCCCAACGTGTGGAAGGTGCTGCGCGCGGGCTGGCTGACGGTGGTGCCGCTGATCGTGCTGATCGGGATCCTGCTGTCGGGCCGCACCCCCTTTGCCGCCGCCTTCTGGTCGATCACCGCCTGTATCGGGGTGATGATCTGGCAGGAGCTTTCGACCAAGGGCCTGCTGGACGGCATCAAGGGCATCGCCCACGGCATCTACGAGGGCTTCGTGCTGGGCGCGCGGCAGTCGCTGGCGGTGACCGCCGCCGCGGCGCTGGTCGGCGTGGTGATCGGGGTGGTGACGCTGACCGGGGTCGGCTTCAAGATCGCCTTCATGGTCACCTCGATCGCGGCGGGCTGGGCGCAGGACGTGTCCGTCTGGCTGGCGGTGCTGCCGTTCGAGATCATGGGCGTGCAGACCCTGACGCTGCTGTTCACGCTGATCCTGACCGCGGTGGTCTGCGTGCTGATGGGCTGTGGCATCCCCACGACCGCGAACTACATCATCATGATCGCGGTGGCGGCGCCGGTGCTGGGGCTGCTGCAGGTCGAGCCGATCGTCGCGCATTTCTTCGTCTTCTACTACGGGGTGCTGGCGGATGTGACGCCGCCGGTGGCGATGGCGGCCTATGCCGGCGCCGGGATCGCGGGGGCCAACGCCTTCAAGGCCGGCAACACCGCGTTCCGGCTGTCGATGGGCAAGGCGCTGGTGCCGTTTGTCTTCGTGTTCCAGCCGGCGCTGCTGCTGGTGACGCAGGACTTTACCTGGACCAATTTCGGCTTGGCCTTCGGCGGCGCGGTGCTGGGGATCATCGCACTGTCCTCGGCGATCACCGGCTGGATGTTCGCCTCGCTTTCACTGGTCGAGCGGCTGCTGCTGACCTTTGCCTCGGTGCTGCTGGTGGCGCCGGACTGGACCGCCACCGGGATCGGGCTGGTGTTCTTCGTTCCGATCGTCCTGCGGCAATGGGCCGTGCGCGACCGCGGCGAACCCGCCGCCGCGGCCTGACCCGCGGCGCCCCCGGCAAGGGCTTTCATCTTGCCCCAAATATCGCGGGGTCTGGGGCAGAGCCCCGGCCCCTCAGCTCCAGCCGACCTCGGACAGGAAGATATAGCCCGCGCCGTAGATGGTCTTGATCAGCCGCGGGTTCCTGGGATCCTCGCCCAGCTTGGTGCGCAGCCGTGAAATCCGCACGTCCATCGCCCGGTCGAAGCTGTCGCCCGCGGTGCCGCCCAGCGATTCCAGCATCTGGGTGCGGCTGATCAGCCGGCGCGGGCTGTCCAGGAACATGCGCAGCATTTCCGCCTCGGCATGGCTCAGCGGCGTTTCCGTGCCATCGGGGGCGGTCAGCACATAGCGGTCGAAATCGGCGCTCCACCCGGCAAAGCTGGCGGTCTGGCCGTTGCGCGAGGTCTCGCGCGCGGGCTTGCGCAGCCGGGCGCGGATGCGGGCCACCACCTCGGCCGGGTCGAAGGGCTTGATGACGTAATCGTCGGCGCCCAGTTCCAGCCCCGTCACCCGGTCCTGCACCTGCGCGCGCCCCGAGATGATGATGATCGCGGCGCCCGATTGCGTGGCCAGCCGGTGGACCAGCGCCAGCCCGTCGCGGTCGGGCAGCCCGAGGTCGATCAGACAGGCGTCGGGGGCCATGCGGCGCAGCGCGGCCTCGAACTCGGTCGCGCGGCCGAAGCTGGCGGTGCGGAAGCCCGCATCTTCGAGCGTGTCGGCCAGCAGGCGGCGGATGTCGGGCTCGTCGTCGAGGATGGCGATCAGCGGCGGGTCCTGGGTCATCTTCCGTCGGCCTCGGGCAGGGTGGCGAACAGCGCCGACAGCGCGGCGGCGTCGAAGGGCTTGGTCAGCACCGGCCGGGTCAGCCCCGCGCGGGCGGGGTCGTCGGGCGGGCGGGCGGTCATCAGCAGCAGCGGCGGGCCGATCCCGTCCAGATCGGCACCCGAGCCGTCGCCCAGCTGCAGGTCCGACAGCACCACCGACAGCCCCGGCAGGTCGCAGAGCGAGCGCGCCTCGGCCAGCGAGCCGGCCTCGATCACCTGATGGCCCATGCCGGTCAGCATCTCGCGCAGGGTTTCGCGGATCACGTCGTCGTCGTCAACCAGCAGCACCAGCCTGGGCGCGACGCGCTGATAGGGCAAGCGCAGCCGCACCCGGCCGCCGCCGCCGGGCGCGTTGTCCAGCCGCAGCGTGCCCCCGGCCAGCTTGGTCTGGTCATAGACCATCGACAGCCCCAGCCCCGACCCCTGCCCGGGCTTGGTGGTGAAGAAAGGCTCGGTCGCGCGCTTCAGCGCCTCGGGGGAAAACCCCGGGCCGCTGTCGGTGACGGTCAGTTCCAGCCAGCGCCCACGCACCCGGGCGGTCAGGCGGATCGTGGCCTCGGGGGCGTCCACCCCCGAGCCGGAGCCAGCGGCGGCGGTGGCGTGGCGGGCGTTCAGGATCAGGTTCAGGATCGAATCCTGCAGCGATCCGGGGTCCAGCAGCAGCGCCCCGTCGGGCAGGTCGATGTCCAGCACCAGCCGCTGCCCCCGCCCCAGCGAGGGCCGCGCCATCGTCGCGATCTGGTCCAGCAGCGCCGGCAGGTTCACCGGCTGCGGCGACAGCCGCCGCGGCCCGGTGATGGTGGCGATGCGGTCCAGCAGCACCGCGCCGCGCCGCGCCGCCGCCAGCGTGCCCTGCACCGCCTCGGCGGCCTCGGGCGGCAGCGTCAGCCGCGCCAGCCTTCCCTGCAATCCCAGGATGATGGTCAGCAGGTTCCCGAAATCATGCGCCAGCCCCGAGGTCATCTGCGCTGCCAGTTCGCGGCGCGCGGCATGGGTCAGCGCCTCGCGGGTGTTCACCTCGGCGGTGACGTCGGTGGACAGCACATAGACGCCCTGCCCCTTGCGGTCGGGGCTCAGCGCCACGCGGATGCGGCGGCCCGATTCGGTGTGGGTGATCTCGACGACCTGCGGCTCTCCGGCCAGGGCGCGCTCGACCGCGGGGGAAAGCCGCCGCCCGGTATCGCCCAGCACTTCGGGCGAGGTCCTGCCCAGGATGTCGCTGGGCGCGCCGGGAAACACCTGCCCCAGCTGGTTGTTGGAAAACACATAGCGCCCGCTGCTGTCGAGCTGGGCGATATGGGCGGGGACCATGGCAGTGACCTGGCGGGTGCGGGCCTCGGCCTCGGTCAGAACGCGCTTGGCTTCCTCAAGCGCGGCGTTGGTGGCGGCCAGCGCGCGGTTGGCGGCCGACAGCCGCTCGGCATGGCGCAGCAGCTGGTCGGAGAGCTCTTCGGAACGGCTGCGCAGCAGCGCCTCGGTGCGCTTGATCTCGGTGATGTCGGTATAGACGGCGACCCAGCCGCCCTGCGCGAGCGGCGCCCCCTCGACCGAGATGGTGCGGCCGTCGGGGCGCAGCCGTTCCATGTAATGCGGCTGGAAGGTGCGCGCCTGCTCGACGCGGATGCGGATCGCCTCGGCCGGGTCGTCGGGCTGGCCGTATTCGCCGCGCGCGACCAGATAGGCGATGGTGTCCTCGAACCGCGCGCCGGGGCGGGTCAGGTGGTCGGGCAGGTCGAACATCTGCTGATACGGGCGATTGCACAGCGCCAGGCGCAGCTCGGCGTCGAAGATGGAAATCGCCTGCTGGATCAGGTTCAGGCCCGATCGCATCAGCTCGTCATGGCTGTCGGTGCGTCTCATTGCCCGTGGGTATCATCTGTCGGACCCGGGAGAAACCGACCATTCGCCGCCAGTCCGGGCCGCGCCCCGACCGCCAGACCGATGCAAAATGTCGCGGGGCCGCAGGATCGGGCCTTTGCCCGGCGGGACCACGCGCTGCTGCGCCACGGTCGCGATACAGCGAACAGCCTGCAAGGGATTGATCTTCAAGGCTGGGGCGGGACGCGGGATGGCGAATATTCCGGCGGCGCGGCCGGGGTGCATCCCATGCCGGCACCTGTGAACAGCGCAAATACATCGCGGAAATACCGCCTGTGAAGGTGCATTATTTCATATATCCGAAAACAGGAATGTAAGTTCCGGCATCTCTGATTTATCAAGTCCGTGGGGGACGCGGGGACGGTGAGGCGCTCCGTGTCGCTGTCGTGCCCCATCGTTCCAGTGACCGGAAAAAAGGAGATTCCGATGAAACCGATCCGCCTTGCTGCCCCGCTGCTGGCCCTGACCATCGCCGGCGCTGCCGCAGCCGAGACGCCGAACCGGCTGGTCACCATCCTGACAGCACCCGAGCCGCAGACCCAGCTGATGACCATGGTTCTGACCATGAACGCCATCGCCGCCGGTGCCGAGGCCGAGATGCTGCTGTGCGGCCCGGCCGGCGACATCGCGTTGAAAGAGGCGCCCGCGACGGCCACCGCCGGGCAGCCGCCGCAAGGCGCCAGCCCGCAAGGGCTGATGAAAAAGATGATGGAGGAATCCGGCCTGAAGGTTCAGGTCTGCGCCATCTATCTGCCGGGCAAGGGCGCCGATGCCTCGATCCTGATGGACGGCGTTACGGCCGCCGCCCCGGATGCGATGGGTGCAACCATCGTCGCGCCCGGCACCACGGTTCTCAGTTTCTGAGCCGGCCACGGTATTGCCCCGCCCCGTCCCTTTCGGGGCGGGGTATCTTTTCGGATCCGGTACCGCCCACGCCCGGTGGATAGCCGGTAACAATTCGTAAGATTCCCGAAAAACTCGGGCAAGAATCCTTCGCCAGACATGCCCGTGGAGTGCGGGTTGTGAGGGGCCCGCCCGGCATCGGCCCCCGGGGGCCGGGAAGGGGAGAGAGGATGAAGGCAGTCGCTGCGCCCCAGGCGGGCTTGCGGTCGATTCCCGCGCTTCTGGCGCGGAACGCCACGCAGATGGGCAACCGGCCCGCTTACCGCGAGAAAGAGTTCGGGATCTGGCAAAGCTGGACCTGGGCCCAGGCGCAGGACGAGATCCGGGCGCTGGCGCTGGGATTCCTGGCGCTGGGGCTGAACCGCGGCGATCACGTCGCCATCGTCGGGCGCAACCGGCCGGCGCATTACTGGGCCATGGTCGCCGCGCAGATGTGCGGCGCGGTGCCGGTGCCGCTGTACCAGGACGCGGTGGCGACCGAGATGGCTTATGTGCTGCGCCATTCGCAGGCGCGCTTCGTGGTCTGCGGCGACCAGGAGCAGGTCGACAAGATCATCGAGGCCGAGGAAGGCGACGATACGGTCGAGCAGATCATCTACACCGACAAGCGGGGGATGCGGAAATACGACCATTCCCGCATGAACTGGCTGTCCGACGTGCAGGCCGAGGGCCGCGCCGCCCACCAGCGCTTCGAGGATGAGCTGGACGCCCGCATCGCGGAACTGGACTACGACAGCACCTGCGTGATGCTGTATACCTCGGGGACCACCGGCAAGCCCAAGGGCGTGGTGCTGTCCAACCGCAACGTGATCGAGACCGCGCGCGCCTCGTCCGAGTTCGACCGGCTGCAACCCTCGGAAGAGGTGCTGGCCTATCTGCCGATGGCCTGGGTCGGCGACTTCATCTTTTCGGTCGGGCAGGCCTATTGGACCGGGTTCTGCGTGAACTGCCCCGAGGGCCCGCATACGATGATGACCGACCTGCGCGAGATCGGGCCGACCTATTTCTTTGCGCCCCCGCGGGTGTTCGAGGGCCAGCTGACCAGCGTCATGATCCGCATGGAGGACGCCGGCCGCCTCAAGAAATGGCTGTTCGACCATTACATGAAACTGGCCCGCCGCGTCGGCGTGGCGCTGACCGACGGCAAGCCGGTGGGGGCGCTGGACCGGCTGCGCTACGGTCTGGGCAACCTGCTGGTGTTCGGCCCGCTGAAGAACACGCTGGGCTATTCGCGCATCCGCGTCGGCTATACCGCCGGCGAGGCGATCGGGCCGGAGATCTTCGATTTCTACCGCTCGCTGGGGATCAACCTGAAACAGCTTTACGGGCAGACCGAGGCGACGGTGTTCATCACCCAGCAGCCCGACGGCGAAGTGCGCGCCGACACCGTGGGCGTGCCCTCGCCCGGCGTCGAAGTCCGCATCGCCGAGAATGGCGAGGTGTTCTATCGCTCGCCCGGCACCTTCGTGGAGTATTATCAGAACCCCGAATCCACCGCCTCGACCAAGGATGCCGAGGGCTGGGTGGCGACGGGCGACGCCGGGTTCTTCGAGGAAGCGACCGGGCATCTGCGTATCATCGACCGCGCCAAGGACGTGGGGCGGATGGCCGACGGCTCGATGTTCGCGCCCAAGTATGTGGAAAACAAGCTCAAGTTCTATCCCAACATCCTCGAGGCCGTGGTGCTGGGCAACGGCCGCGACTACTGCACCGCCTTCATCAACATCGACCTGACTGCGGTCGGCAACTGGGCGGAACGCAACAACATCGCCTATGCCTCGTATCAGGAACTGGCCGGGCATCCGCGGGTCTACGAGATGATCCGCAGCCATATCGAAGAGGTGAACGAATCCGTCGCGCAGGACCCGATGCTGTCGGGCTGCCAGGTCCACCGCTTCCTGGTGCTGCACAAGGAGCTGGACGCCGACGACGGCGAGATGACCCGGACCCGCAAGGTCAAGCGCGGCGTCATCGCCGAGAAGTTCGCCGACCTGATCGAGGGGCTCTACGATGGTTCGGACAGCGTCTACACCGAAACCGAGGTCACCTATGAGGACGGCCGCAAGGGCGTGCTGAAAGCCACCGTGCGGATCGAGGACGCCCGCACCCTTGCAACCCCCGCGCAAAGGATGGCCGCCGAATGATGCCCCAGACCCAACAGGCCGCCGCTGCTGCCGGCGCCGAGCCCTATGTCACCCCCGACGGCCGCAAGATCGGCGGCGTGCTGATGGACCTGCGCAACATCACCCTGCGCTTTGGCGGGGTGACGGCGATCAAGGACATCAGCTTCAACATCCGCGAGGGCGAGATCCGCGCCATCATCGGCCCCAACGGCGCCGGCAAGTCCTCGATGATGAACGTGATGTCCGGCTTCTACATCCCGCAAGAGGGCGAGGTCTGGTTCCGCGGCGAAAAGCGCCCGCAGATGCGGCCCTACAAGGTCGCGCGGCTGGGGCTGGCCCGCACCTTTCAGAACATCGCGCTGTTCGACGGCATGTCGGTGCTGGACAATATCATGACCGGGCGGCTGACGATGATGAAATCGTCGCTGCTGGAACAGGCGCTGTGGTGGGGACGGGCCGAGGCCGAGGAAAACCGCCACCGCGAGCAGGTCGAGAAGATCATCGACTTTCTGGAAATCCAGAACATCCGCAAGACTCCGGTCGGGCGGCTGCCCTACGGGTTGAAGAAGCGGGTCGAGCTGGCGCGGGCGCTGGCGGCGGAACCCAAGCTTCTGATGCTGGACGAGCCGATGGCCGGCATGAACGTCGAGGAAAAAGAGGACATGAGCCGCTTCATCCTCGACGTGAACGACGAGTTCGGCACCACCATCGCGCTGATCGAACACGACATGGGCGTGGTGATGGACCTGTCGGACCGGGTGGTGGTGATGGATTACGGCCGCAAGATCGGCGACGGCACCCCCGACGAGGTTCGCAACAACCAGGAGGTGATCGACGCCTATCTGGGGGTGGCCCATGACTGATTTCGCCCCTGATCTTTCCGACCTTTCCGCCCGCAGCCCCGCGAAGGAGACGCGCTGATGGAACAGCTGCTTTACGCATCCGAGGTCGTGGTGAACGGCCTGATGACCGGGGTCATGTATGCGCTGGTCGCGCTGGGCTTCGTGCTGATCTACAAGGCGTCCGGGGTGTTCAACTATGCGCAGGGCGTGCTGGCGCTGTTCGCGGCGCTGACCCTGATCGGCATCCAGCAGGGGCAGGTGCCCTTTGCCCATCTGATCAGCGCGTTGACGGGGATGCATCTGGACAGCTTCGGCTGGACCGTGCCGTCGCTGCTGGCGATCCTGCTGACGGCGCTGGTGATGGTTGGGCTGGCGATCCTGATCGAGGCGCTGGTGCTCAAGCATCTGGTCGGGCAGGAACCGATCATCCTGTTCATGGCCACCATCGGCCTGGCCTATTTCCTTGAAGGGCTGGGCGACCTGATGTGGGGCGCCAGCGTCAAGTCGCTGGACGTGGGCCTGCCGCAGGGGCTTTCGGAAACCGTCGAGACGATGACCGACAGCCTGTTCGGATACGGGTTCTTCATCGACCGGCTGGACATCTGGGCGACGATCATCGCCGCGGTGCTGGTCGCCTCGCTGGTTGCCTTCAGCCAGTATACCAAGCAGGGCCGCGCCATGCGGGCGGTCGCAGACGACCACCAGGCGGCGCTGTCGGTGGGGATCTCGCTGCGCTTCATCTGGGTGATGGTGTGGTCGATCGCAGGCTTCGTCGCGCTGGTCGCGGGGATCATGTGGGGCACCAAGTCGGGGGTGCAGTTCAGCCTGTCGCTGATCGCGCTCAAGGCGCTGCCGGTGCTGATGCTGGGCGGCTTCACCTCGATCCCCGGCGCCATCGTCGGCGGGCTGATCATCGGCGTCGGCGAAAAGCTGTTCGAGTTCTACATCGGCCCCATGGTCGGCGGCGCGACCGAGAACTGGTTCGCCTATGTGCTGGCGCTGCTGTTCCTTGTCTTCCGCCCGCAGGGCCTGTTCGGCGAACGGATCATCGAGCGTGTCTGACGCCGCCGCCCGTTCCGATCTTCTGTCCAGAAATATCCTCGGGGGTCCGGGGGCAGACAGCCCCCGGCACGACCGCCACGAAAGGACCGACTGATGCTTTACCGTGAAGCCGGCGACTTCAAGACCAGCTACCGGGACGACAGCCAGACCTTCCCGCTGAAGCTGGACAGGTGGGGCTATTACGCGGCGCTGGCCGTGGCGTTCCTGGTGATCCCCTTCGTGATCACCGACTACTGGGCCAACTCGGTGCTGGTGCCGTTCCTGATCTATGCGATCGCGGCGCTGGGGCTGAACATCCTGACCGGATACGCCGGGCAGGTCAGCCTGGGCAGCGGCGGCTTCATGGCGGTGGGTGCCTATGCCAGCTACAAGCTGGCCACCGCATTCCCGGAAATCTCGATCCTGATCCACGTGCTGCTGGCCGGCGGCATCACCGCGGTGGTGGGCGTGCTGTTCGGCCTGCCCAGCCTGCGCATCAAGGGCTTCTACCTGGCGGTGGCGACGCTGGCGGCGCAGTTCTTCCTGGTGTGGCTGTTCAACAAGGTGCCGTGGTTCTACAATTACTCGGCCTCGGGGCAGATCACCGTGCCGGAACGCAGCTTCCTGGGCTGGATCATCACCGGGCCGCAGACCTCGGCCAGCGCTAAATACCTGGTCTGCCTTGGCTTTGCGGTGCTGCTGGCCTGGGTGGCGCGCAACCTGACCCGCGGCACGGTGGGGCGCACCTGGATGGCGATCCGCGACATGGACATCGCGGCCGAGATCATCGGGGTGAACCCGCTGACCGCCAAGATGACCGCATTCGCCGTGTCCTCGTTCTTCATCGGGGTGGCCGGGGCGCTGCTGTTCTCGGTCTATCTGGGCGCGGCCGAGGCCAGCGAGACCTTTGGCATCAACAAGTCGTTCCTGGTGCTGTTCATGGTGATCATCGGCGGCCTGGGCTCGATCTTCGGGTCCTTCGCGGGCGCGGCATTCCTGGTGCTGCTGCCGGTGTTTCTCAAGAACGTGCTGGTCGGCTCGCTGGGCTGGCCCACCGACCTTGCCGCCCATCTCGAACTGATGATCGTGGGCGCGCTGATCGTCTTTTTCCTGATCGTTGAGCCGCACGGGCTGGCCCAGCTGTGGCGCGTGACCAAGGAAAAACTGCGGCTCTGGCCGTTCCCGCACTGATTTCAAGGCCGGGGCAGCCCGGCCAAGTCCGATAAATCCTGGGAGGAGAATGGAAATGAAGAAACGCTCTGTCCGGCTGTTCGCGGCGCTTGCCACCGCCACGGCGCTGGCCGCGCCCGCCGCGTGGGCCGATCTGGTGGTGCCCAATTTCAGCTACCGCACCGGCCCCTATGCCGCCAACGGCGCCCCCTATGCCGACGGGTTCAACGATTACTTCACCCTGCTGAACGAGCGCGACGGCGGCATCGGCGGCCAGAAGATCGTGGTCCCCGAGTGCGAGACCTCGTACAACACCGAAAAGGGCGTCGAGTGCTATGAATCGCTCAAGGGCCAGAACCCGGTGGTGATCGCGCCGGTGTCGACCGGCATCGCCTATCAGCTGATCCCCAAGGTCTCGGCCGACAAGATCCCGATGTACACCCCCGGCTTCGGCCGCACCTCGGCCCAGGACGGGCGGGTGTTCGAGTGGGTGTTCAACGCCCCCACCAACTACTGGGACGGCGCTTCGATCGCCATCAAGTACCTGCTGGACGAGCACGGCGGCGACCTGAACGGCAAGAACATCGCGCTGCTGTATCACAACTCGGCCTTCGGCAAGGAACCGATCCGCACCCTGCAGGAGCTGTCCAAGAAGCACGGCTTCAAGCTGACGGAAATTCCGGTCGATCCCGGCTCGTCGCAGGAACAGAAGTCGCAGTGGCTGCAGATCCGCCGCGAAAAGCCCGATCATGTCATCCTGTACGGCTGGGGCGTGATGAACCCGGCGGCGATCCAGGAGGCCGCGAACGTCCGCTATCCGATGGAGCAGATGATCGGCATCTGGTGGTCGGGGGCCGAGGTCGACGTGACCGCCGCGGGCGCCGCCGCCAACGGCTACAAGGCCATGGCCTTCCACGGCGCCGGGCAGAACTATCCGATCTATGACGATCTCAAGGCCCATGTCTTCGACAAGGGGCTGGCCAGCCAGGGGGGGCCGCATATCGGCACCGTGCTGTATTCCCGCGGGATGCATTCGGCCATGGTCACCGCCGAGGCGATCCGCAAGGCGCAGGAACTGGCCGGGACCGACGCGGTGACCGCCGCGCAGGTGCGCGACGGGTTCGAGGCGCTGGATATCAGCGAAGAGCGGCTGGCCGAACTGGGGCTGACCGACTTCAGCCCCGCGATCAAGACCAGCTGCGAGGACCACGGCGGCTCCGGCATGGCCCGGGTGCAGCAGTGGGATGCGAGCGCCAAGGCGTGGAACCCGATCACCGACTTCTACGAGCCGGACAACGAGGTGATCGACCCGCTGATCCGCGCCGATTCGGAAGCGTTCGCCAAGGAAAACAACATCACCCTGCGCTGCAACTGATGCGCGCAGCCCCCCGGCGGTCCGCCGCCGGGGGATCCGAACCCCGGAGAACGCCATGCTGGACACCGCAACTGCCCCCCGGTCCCCCGCTTCCGGCCCTGCCGCAGGCGAGACCATCCTCGAGGTGAACAACATCGAGGTGATCTACAACCACGTGATCCTGGTGCTGAAGGGCGTCAGCCTGTCGGTGCCCAAGGGCGGCATCACCGCGCTGCTGGGCGGCAATGGCGCCGGCAAGACCACCACGCTGAAGGCGATCTCGAACCTGCTGGAATCCGAGCGGGGCGAGGTGACCAAGGGCTCGATCAGCTATCGCGGCGAGGATGTCACCGATCTGGACCCGGCGCGGCTGGTCAAGCGCGGCGTGATCCAGGTGATGGAAGGCCGCCACTGTTTCGAGCACCTGACCATCGAGGAAAACCTGCTGACCGGCGCCTATACCCGCACCGACGGGGCGGCCGCGGTCAAGCGCGACCTGGAAATGGTCTATGAGTATTTCCCGCGGCTGAAGGAACGCCGCAAGAGCCAGGCCGGCTATACCTCGGGCGGGGAACAGCAGATGTGCGCCATGGGCCGCGCGCTGATGAGCCGCCCGGAAACCATCCTGCTGGACGAGCCCTCGATGGGGCTGGCCCCGCAGCTGGTCGAGCAGATCTTCGAGATCGTCAAGGCGGTGAACGAGGGCGAGGGCGTGACCTTCCTGCTGGCCGAGCAGAACACCAACGTCGCCTTGCGCTATGCCCATTACGGCTACATCCTGGAAAGCGGCCGCGTCGTCATGGACGGCGAGGCCAAGGCGCTGCGCGAGAACCCCGACGTCAAGGAGTTCTATCTGGGCATGTCGGACGAGGGCCGCAAATCCTTCCGCGACGTGCGCAGCTATCGCCGCCGCAAGCGCTGGCTGGCCTGAGCCCGCCGCAACCTTCCTTTCCCGCGAACAGAGAGCAGACCCGTGACCTATTACGACGAGCTGGAAACCCGCAGCGCAGATGAGCGCGAAGACAGCCTTGCCCGTGATCTGGCGCGGGCCATTGCCAATGCCCAGACCGCGCCGGCGCTGGCCCGCGCGCTGCGCGACGTGGACCCGGCCGAGATCCGCAGCCGCGCGGACCTGGCGCGGCTGCCGCTGATCCGCAAGGCCGAGCTGTCCGAGGCGCAGAAGAAGAAGCCGCCGTTCGGGGGCTACACCACCCGCCACCCGCATGAGTTCAACCACATCTTCCAGTCCCCCGGCCCGATCTACGAGCCGGGCCGGGTCGAGGGCGACTGGTTCCGGCTGGGGCGGTTCGCCTTTGCCGCCGGGCTGGGCAGCAGCGACATCCTGCACAACTGCTTCGGCTATCACCTGACCCCGGCGGGGATGATGTTCGAAAGCGCCGCCCGCGCCGTCGGCGCCGCGGTGTTGCCGGCGGGCACCGGCCAGACCGAGCTGCAGGTCCGCGCCGCCGCCGACATCGGCACCACCGCCTATGCGGGGACGCCGGATTACCTCAAGGTGATCCTCGACCGCGCCGACGAGATGGGGGTCGAGCTGTCGCTGGCCCGGGCGCTGGTGTCGGGGGGCGCGCTGTTTCCGTCGCTGCGCAAGACCTACATGGACCGCGGTATCCAGACGCTGCAGTGCTATGCCACCGCCGACGTGGGGCTGATCGCCTATGAATCCCCTGCGATGGAGGGGATGATCGTGGACGAGGGCGTGATCGTCGAGATCGTGCGCCCCGGCACCGGCGACCCCGTGCCCGAGGGCGAGGTGGGCGAGGTCGTGGTCACCACCCTGAACCCCGATTATCCGCTGATCCGCTTTGCCACCGGCGACATGTCGGCGATGCTGCCGGGCGAAAGCCCCTGCGGGCGCACCAACATGCGCATCAAGGGCTGGATGGGCCGCGCCGACCAGACTGCCAAGATCAAGGGGATGTTCGTGCGCCCCGAACAGGTCGCCCAGCTGGTCGCCCGCCACCCCGAGGTGTCACGCGCCCGTGTCGTCGCCGATCGTGCCGATGAAATGGACGTGATGCTTGTGCAACTTGAGACCACCGGCCAGAACCCCGCTGTATATGAGGCATCGGTGCTCGATGCACTCAAGCTCAAGGGCCGGGTCGAGCTGGTCGCGCCTGGGTCGCTGCCCAATGACGGGCTGGTGATCGAGGACCGCCGCCAATACGACTGAAACCGGCCCCGTTCAAAGAGGGGACGATATGGTCGGAAACAGGGTTGGTGCGGCGCTGGCCGTGCTGTTGGCGGGGATCGCGCCCATCGGCGCCGCGGCGCAGCAGGTGATCACGCCGGAAGGGGTCGTCTCGACCGTCGAGGACGAGGCGCTGTGGCAGCTGACGCTGAGCCGCGCGACCGCCGACGCCTATCGCAACTACCTGTCCAGTTTCCCCAACGGCGCCCATGCGGCCGAGGCCCGCGCCCGGCTGAACGTGGTGCTGGGGACGCTGCCCTCGGCCCAGCCCCCGGCGGCGGGCACCCCGGTGCAGCCGGCGCCGGTGCAGCCGCCCGCGCCGGTGACCTCGACCCCCTTGCAGCCCCTGGGCACCACCGCGCCTGCGGCTCCGGCGACGCCCGCGGTTCCCGTGGCCCCGGCCGGGGCGGCGCAGGCCGAATCGGCGCTGGCGCTGTCGCTGGACGACCGCCGGGCGATCCAGTGGCGGCTGAACGAACTGGGCCACGACACCCGTGGCGCCGACGGGATTTTCGGTTCCGGCACGCGGCGGGCGATCGGGGCGTGGCAGACCAGCCGCGGCTTTGCCTCGACCGGCTATCTGAACGCGGCGCAGGCGCAGGAGCTGCGCAACTCGGCCCCCAGCGCGCCGCCGCCCGGGGTCAGCCCGACCACCACCCCGGCGGTGACCGGCAGCCCCGCCGCGACGGTCGAGCCGGGCACGGGCGAGACCGCGATGGAGCTGACGCCCACGCAGAAACGCATCATCCAGTCGCGGCTGACGCAGCTGGGCCATGACACGGGCGGCATCGACGGGCAGTTCGGGTCGGGCACGCGGCGCGCGATCAGCGCCTGGCAGCGGGCGAACGGCGCCCCGGCCACCGGCTTCCTGTCGCAGGCCGAGGCCACCACCCTGCTGAGCGGCGGCAGCCTGCCCGGCGCCCCCCCGCCCGAGACCACCGACGCCGCGGCGCGGGCCGAGAACATGCTGAACCTGACGCGCGAGGACCGCATCGCCGTCCAGCAGGCGCTGGTCGCCGCCGGCCATGACACCCGGGGCGTGGACGGCACCTTCGGCTCGGGCAGCCGCCGCGCGATCCGCGACTGGCAGGCGGCGCGGGGGATGGCCGCGACCGGCTATCTGACCGCCGAGCAGCTGCGCACTCTGCGCAGCGTGGGGGCGGGGACCGCCACCGGGACCACGGGCACGAGCACGACCGCGGCAGGCGCCACCCAGGCCGACGAGGCGCGGCTGGCGCTGGGCGAGATCGCCCGGGCCGAGGTGCAGGCGCGGCTGTCGGCGCTGGGCTACGACCCCAAGGGGGTGGACGGCAAGTTCGGATCAGGCGTGCGTGCGGCGATCTCGCGCTGGCAGGGCGACAACGGCCTGGCCGCGACCGGCTATCTGAATGCCGAGCAGCTGGCGCGGCTACGGGCGCAGCGGGTGCGGTAGGGTAACAGGGGCCGGGTTCCGGCCCCATCCGCCTGGGTGATCCGCAGAAGTGGCCGAGGCCGGGCTAGCAGGCATCGGTGCGCAGACCCGCACAACCGTCCCGAGTGGGAAGCTGCCGCCCGGAAACAGACTGAACGCCGGACAGCTGGCGCGGTTGTGGGCGCAGCGGGTTCGGTAGGGTGACGGGGGCCGGGATTCCGGCCCCATCCGCCGGGCGATCCGCAGAAGCGGCCGAGACGGGGACGGGCCAGTGCGCAGACCCGCACAGCTCATCCCGATTGGGCAAACCGTCGCCCGGAAACGCAGAACGCCCGCGGTGCTGCCGCGGGCGTTCGTGTTTCCGACCTCGTGCCGGGCGATCAGCCCTGGCGCGCCTTGAAGCGGCGGTTGGTCTTGTTGATCACGTAGATGCGGCCCTTGCGGCGCACCACTTGGCAGTCCCGGTGACGCTCTTTCAGCGAACGCAGCGAGTTGCGAACCTTCATCGGTCTCTTCCTCTTCGCGGCGCTCGCATCGCGCCTTGAAACTGAAATGCCCCCGGAAAAGCCCCGGGGGCGGCGAAAATGGTGGGCGGTACTGGGATCGAACCAGTGGCCACTACGATGTCAACGTAGTGCTCTACCGCTGAGCTAACCGCCCGTGCCATGTGATTCCCGGCCCGAGAGCAGTGGAATCGCGTTGGTCCGCGTGTCTATATAGGCGACGCCAACACCCCGCAAGTGCCCTTTTACGGCCCGCCGCAGGGGTTATACTCAGGGGCAATGCCGACGACAGGCGAGACCAGAATGACCCCGAACCACGACCCTGCCGGCCCCGAGCCGCTTTTCGAGCTGGTGCGGCCGGACTGCTGGGCGGGCGGCGTGATCTTTGCCTCGCCCCATTCCGGGCGGGATTACCCCGAATGGTTCCTGTCCGAATCGGTGCTGGACCCGCATGTGCTGCGTTCGTCCGAGGATGCGTTCATCGACCGGTTGATCGCGCCGGCGGTGGCAGCCGGGGCGGTGACGTTGGCGGCCAGGGTGCCGCGCTGCATCGTCGACCTGAACCGCGGCGCCGACGAGCTGGACCCGGCGGTGGTGCAGGGCGCCGGCGCCACCTCGCCCGACCCGCGCATCCGCTCGGGTCTGGGGGTGATTCCCCGGGTCGTGGCGCAGGGCCGGGTGATCCGGCGCGGCAAGCTGACCTCGGCCGAGGCGGCGCGGCGGATCGACTGCTTCTGGCGCCCCTATCATGCCGCCTTGGGCGCGCTGATGGACGAGGCCGTCGCCCGCCACGGCCGCGCCATCCTGATCGACGTGCATTCCATGCCGCGCGAGGCGCTGTCCCATCTGCAGGGGCCGCGCCCCGACATCGTGCTGGGCGACCGCAACGGCGCCTCGGCCGCGCCCGCGGTCAGCGACGGCGTGCACCGGGCGCTGGCGGCGGCGGGGTTTTCGGTGCGGCGCAACTCTCCGTTCGCGGGGGCGCATGTGGCGGCCGCCTATGGCCGCCCGCAGCGCGCCCGCCACGTGGTGCAGATCGAGATCGACCGCTCGCTTTACATGGACGAGGCGACGATCCGGCCGCATTCGGGCTATGCCGGGCTGGCCGCGCGGCTGGCGCGGGTGTTTGCGGCACTGGCGCGGATGCGGGACGCGGGCGACGGGCTGCCGATGGCGGCGGAATAGGGGGATGGTGATGGAAGAATTTCTGACGCAGAACGCCGCGCTGATCGTGCTGGCGGTGGTGATCCTGCTGGCGATCACCTCGGCCGTGCGGATCGTCCCGCAGTCCGAGAAATACGTGGTCGAGCGATTCGGGCGGTTGCGCGCGGTGCTCGGCCCGGGGATCAACTTCACCGTGCCGTTCCTGGACCGGGTGGCGCACCGGATTTCGGTGCTCGAACGACAGCTGCCCACCAACCGGCAGGACGCGATCACCGCCGACAACGTTCTGGTGCAGGTGGAAACCAGCGTGTTCTATCGGATTCTGGAACCGGAAAAGACCGTCTACCGCATCCGCGACGTGGATGCCGCCATCGCCACCACCGTCGCCGGGATCGTGCGCGCCGAGATCGGGATGATGGAGCTGGACCAGGTGCAGTCCAACCGCGCCCAGCTGATCGAGCGGGTGCGCGAGGCGGTGGCCAATGTGGTGGACGACTGGGGCATCGAGGTGACGCGGGCCGAGATCCTCGACGTCAATCTGGACGATGCCACCCGGGCGGCGATGCTGCAGCAGCTGAACGCCGAGCGCGCCCGCCGCGCGCTGGTGACCGAGGCCGAGGGCAAGCGCCGCGCGGTGGAGCTGGCCGCCGACGGCGAGCTTTACGCCGCCGAGCAGCAGGCCAAGGCCCGCCGCATCCTTGCCGATGCCGAGGCCTATGCGACCAACGCCCTGTCCGAGGCGATCGCCCAGAACGGGCTTGAGGCCGCGCGCTATCAGGTGGCGATGAAGCAGGTCGAGGCGCTGACCGAGGTCGCGCAGGGGCAGGGCAAGCAGACGGTGATCCTGCCCGCGGCGGCGCTGGACGCGTTCGGCGACGTGGCGCGGCTGCTGGGCGGGGACCGGGTGAAGGGGGGCGGGGCGTGATCGGCTGGGAAAACGGCTGGCTGTGGATCATCGCCGCGCTGCTGCTGGCGCTGGTCGAGCTGATCCTGCCCGGCTATGTCTTCATGGGCATGGCCGGGGCGGTGGCGGTGATGGGACTGCTGCTGCTGGCCGGGATCTGGACCGGCGGGCTGCCGATGGCGCTGGTGCTGACCGCGCTGCTGTCGGGGGCGATCTGGCTGGTGCTGTCCCGGCTGCGCGGGGTGGACCGCAGCGCCACCCGCATCTGGCGCGACGACATCAACGACAACCCGCGCGACAAGGGCGGCCCCACGCCGTGAGCGAACCGGCTGCCGCATTGCGCTGGAACGGTGCCAAGCTGGTGCTGACCTGCGGCGACGCGCTGCTGGTGCTGCGCCGCGACGACATTCCGACGATCAACTGGCCGGGCTGCTGGGACCTGCCCGGCGGCAAGCGCGAGGGTGACGAATCGCCCGCCGACTGCGCGCTGCGGGAATTGTTCGAGGAAACCGGGCTGCGGCTGGACCCCGCGCGGCTGCGCGGCCGTGCCCGCGAGCTACCGCACCGGCCCGGCCGCGCGGGCTGGTATTTCCACGCCGAGATCACCGCCGCCGAGGCCGGGGCCGCGGTGCTGGGCGATGAGGGTGCCGAGCTGCGGCTGATGGCGCTGGCCGAGTTCGTCGTCCACCCCAAGGCCGTCCCGCATTTCCGCGACGTGGTGCGGGAACTGCTGGGGATGGCGGCGCCTTAGGCGATGCTGGGGGCCTCGCGCTGCGGCGTCAAGGCCGCGGCGGGGTTTGCGCGGGCGCAGGTTTACCCGCGCCGTGGCAGCTCGCCTCAGCCGATTTCGGACAGGATCGCCTGCGCGGCGGCGCGCGGGTCCGCGGCCTGCCAGATCGGGCGGCCGACGACGATATGGTCGGCGCCCGCGGCGATGGCGGCGGCGGGGGTCTCCACCCGCTTTTGATCGCCAAGCGCCGCGCCCGTGGGCCGCACGCCGGGGGTCACGATCAGCCCCGCGCCGGGCAGGGCGCGGATCGCCGCGGCCTCGCGCGGGCTGGCGATGACTCCGTCGGCGCCGGCCTCGAACGC
Source organism: Paracoccus sp. SJTW-4 (assembly GCF_047716885.1). Lineage (NCBI taxonomy): Bacteria > Pseudomonadati > Pseudomonadota > Alphaproteobacteria > Rhodobacterales > Paracoccaceae > Paracoccus > Paracoccus sp. SJTW-4. The sequence goes on from NZ_CP136681.1 coordinate 2,253,664, forward strand.
GCGGGCGGCGCGTTCCACCGTCAGCGCGTGCAGGTCGCCGTCGCGGATCAGCCCCGCGTCCAGATCGGCACGGTCGAGCGAGGTCAGGATGGTCACCGCCAGGATCTTCAGCCCGGACCCCGCCGCCCCCTGTTTCGCGGCGCGCACCACATGCGGGTCGCCGTGGACGGTCAGGAAATCGATGTCGTATCGGGCAAGCCCGCGCACCGCGGCCTCGATGGTGGCGCCGATGTCGAACAGCTTCATGTCCAGGAAGATGCGCTTGCCGTGGTCCTGTTTCAGCTCGTTCGCCAGCGCCAGCCCGCCGCCGGTCAGCATCCCCAGCCCGATCTTGTAGAACGACACGCTGTCGCCCAGCGTGCGGGCCAGCTCCAGCCCCGCCAGCGCGTCCGGCACGTCCAGCGCCACGATCAAACGGTCGTCCATCGCCCTGTCCTTTCGGCAAAATCGGCGGTTTATCCCATGGAACCCGGCGGCTTGAAAGCCCGTTCCACGACGCACATGTGGGTGATGAGACCCGCGGGGGCCGTGCCATGACGGGCGGCGCAAGCGTGGGGGCTGTAAGGGAGAACTGCCGATGGACATGGAAAAGTTCACGGAGCGTTCGCGCGGGTTCCTGCAGGCGGCGCAGACCATCGCGATCCGCGAGGAAAACCAGCGCGTGGTGCCGGAACATCTGCTCAAGGCGCTGATGGATGACGACCAGGGGCTGGCGGCCAATCTGATCACCCGCGCGGGGGGCGATGCGCAGGCGGTGCGCCGCGCCGTGGACGAGGCGGTGGTCAGATTGCCCAAGGTCTCGGGCGGGGACGGGCAGGTCTATGTGGACAGCTCGCTGGTCCGGGTGATGGACGAGGCGCAGAAGATCGCCAAGCAGGCCGGCGACAGTTTCGTCCCGGTCGAACGCGTGCTGATGGCGCTGGCGATGGTGAACACCCGCGCGCGCGATGCGCTGTCGGCCGGGCAGGTGACCACCCAGGCGCTGAACGCCGCCATCAACGACATCCGCAAGGGCCGCACCGCCGATTCGGCCAGCGCCGAGGACACGTTCGAGGCGCTGTCGAAATACGCCCGCGACCTGACCGCGGATGCCGAGCAGGGCAGGATCGACCCGATCATCGGCCGGGATGAGGAAATCCGCCGCACCATGCAGGTGCTGAGCCGCCGCACCAAGAACAACCCGGTGCTAATCGGCGAGCCCGGCGTCGGCAAGACCGCCATCGCTGAGGGGCTGGCGCTGCGCATCGTCAACGGCGACGTGCCGGAATCGCTGGCCAACAAGAAGCTGATGGCGCTGGACATGGGCGCGCTGATCGCCGGGGCGAAATATCGCGGCGAGTTCGAGGAACGGCTGAAATCCGTGCTGAAAGAGGTCGAGACCGCGGCCGGCGAGATCATCCTGTTCATCGACGAGCTGCATGTGCTGGTCGGCGCCGGCAAGACCGATGGCGCCATGGACGCGGCCAACCTGATCAAGCCGGCGCTGGCGCGGGGCGAGCTGCACTGCGTGGGCGCCACGACGCTGGACGAATACCGCAAGTATATCGAAAAGGACGCGGCGCTGGCGCGGCGGTTCCAGCCGGTGATGGTGCAGGAACCCACCGTCGAGGACACGATTTCCATCCTGCGCGGCATCAAGGAGAAATACGAGCTGCACCACGGTGTGCGCATTTCTGACGCCGCGCTGGTGGCGGCCGCGACGCTGAGCCACCGCTACATCACCGACCGCTTCCTGCCCGACAAGGCCATCGACCTTGTGGACGAAGCGGCCTCGCGCCTGCGGATGGAGGTGGACAGCAAGCCCGAGGAACTCGACGCGCTCGACCGCCAGATCCTGCAGATGCAGATCGAGGCCGAGGCGCTGAAGAAAGAGGACGACGCCGCCAGCCGCGACCGGCTGGAGCGGCTGGAAAAGCAGCTGTCCGACCTGCAGCAGCAGTCGGCGGAACTCACCGCCCGCTGGCAGGCCGAGCGTGACAAGCTGGAAGGTTCGCGCAACGTCAAGGAGCAGCTGGACCGCGCCCGCGCCGAGCTGGAACAGGCCAAGCGCGAGGGCAATCTCGCCCGCGCGGGGGAACTGTCCTACGGCATCATCCCCTCGCTCGAACGCCAGATCGCCGAGACCGAGGGCGAGGGCGACGGCCCGCTGGTCGAGGAAGCGGTGCGCCCCGAGCAGATCGCCGAGGTGGTCGAGCGCTGGACCGGCATCCCCACCAGCAAGCTGATGGAGGGCGAGCGCGACAAGCTGCTGAAGATGGAAGAGGTGCTGGGCCAGCGCGTCATCGGCCAGTCCGAGGCGGTGACCGCGGTCGCCAACGCCGTGCGCCGCGCCCGCGCCGGGCTGAACGACCCGCGCCGGCCGCTGGGCAGCTTCCTGTTCCTGGGTCCGACCGGCGTCGGCAAGACCGAGCTGACCAAGGCCATCGCCGAGTACATGTTCGACGACGACAGCGCCATGGTCCGCATCGACATGAGCGAATTCATGGAGAAGCACTCGGTCAGCCGGCTGATCGGCGCCCCCCCGGGCTATGTCGGCTATGACGAGGGCGGCGTGCTGACCGAGGCCATCCGGCGGCGCCCCTATCAGGTGATCCTGTTCGACGAGGTGGAAAAGGCGCACCCGGACGTGTTCAACGTGCTGCTGCAGGTGCTGGACGACGGGCAGCTGACCGACGGGCAGGGCCGCACGGTCGATTTCAAGAACACGCTGATCATCCTGACCTCGAACCTTGGGGCGCAGGCGCTGTCCTCGCTGCCCGAGGGGGCCGATTCGGGGCAGGCGCGCAGCGAGGTGATGGCGGCGGTGCGGGCGCATTTCCGCCCCGAGTTCCTGAACCGGCTGGACGAGATCATCATCTTCCACCGTCTGTCCCGCGACAACATGGACGCGATCGTGCGCATCCAGCTGGCCGACCTGGAAAAGCGGCTGGCGGATCGCAAGATCACGCTGGACCTGGACGAGGCGGCGCAGACCTGGCTGGCGGACGAGGGCTACGACCCGGTGTTCGGCGCTCGCCCGCTCAAGCGGGTGATCCAGCGCAGCCTGCAGAACCCGCTGGCCGAGATGCTGCTGGGCGGCGAGGTGCTGGACGGTCAGACCGTGCATGTCACCGCGGGCGAAGGCGGGCTGGTGGTCGGCAACCGCGTCGGCACCAACGCGCCGCTGGGCGCGGCGGGCGACAAGCCGGCAGGCGCGCCGCTGCATTAAGCGAGCCGGAAACGGGAAAGGCCGCGGGGTGCGCCCCCGCGGCCCTTTTTCTTGCGAAGCAGTGTCGCTCAATTCAGCGCGTTGTCGACGATGCCGGCGACCAGCTCCTGCACCTCGGGCAGATCCTCGGCGGCGTAGTCGCGATGGCCGACGACGATCTTGCCGGGCGCGTCCGCCAGCTCATAGACGAAGATGCCATAGGGGCAGGACTGGATGTTGTGGGGGTCGCGCTCCATCACCTTGCGCGACACCACCGCCGAGCAGAAGCTGAACACATCGGCCTCGGTATAGATGTCCTTTTCGCCGCCCACGTCCGCTTTCGTGCGGTTCAGCATCGCGCCGACATGGCTGGTGTTGTCGATCACCAGCCCGGCGTTGATGATCGCATCCTCGACCGCGCCGGCGATGTCGGCGAAATCTCCCTCGGTTTCATACAGGACGGGGCCTTGGGCCAGGCCCGCCGTCGCGCTGAGCATCAGCAGGGCGGCGGCGGTGCGGAACATGGACATCGGGCACTCCTTCAAGCAATCGTGTGGCAACTTTCATCGCAGGGTCGTCCCCTTTGCGCCATGATGTCAACAAACCCCGGATGGAGGGCGCGATGCGCCGCGATGCTTCCAGACTGACCT
>NZ_CP136681.1:2262500-2940000 GCF_047716885.1 Paracoccus sp. SJTW-4
GGTGCTAACGTCCGTCGTGGAGAGGGAAACAACCCTGACCAACAGCTAAGGCCCCCAATTCGTGGCTAAGTGGGAAAGCATGTGGGATTTCCAAAACAACCAGGAGGTTGGCTTAGAAGCAGCCATCCTTTAAAGATAGCGTAACAGCTCACTGGTCTAGACAAGAGATCCTGCGGCGAAGATGTAACGGGGCTCAAGCCACGAGCCGAAGCTTTGGGTGCACGTATGTGCGCGGTAGCGGAGCGTTCTGTGATATGGAACGCTGCCTCTTCAGCATCGCAAGATGCTGCGGAGGCAATGTTCTGACTGTGAAGCCGGGCTGTAAGGCATCCGGTGGAGTGATCAGAAGCGAGAATGTTGACATGAGTAGCGACAAACAGGGTGAGAGACCCTGTCGCCGAAAGTCCAAGGGTTCCTGCTTAAAGCTAATCTGAGCAGGGTAAGCCGGCCCCTAAGGCGAGGCCGAAAGGCGTAGTCGATGGGAACCAGGTTAATATTCCTGGGCCAGGAGATGGTGACGGATCCTCAGGGTTGTTCGATCTTAACGGATTGATCGGGCAGCTGCGGGGTCCCTGGAAATAGCCCTCCATGAGACCGTACCCGAAACCGACACAGGTGGACTGGTAGAGAATACCAAGGCGCTTGAGAGAACCACGTTTAAGGAACTCGGCAAAATACCTCCGTAAGTTCGCGAGAAGGAGGCCCGGTTGTCGCGCAAGCGGTGGCCGGGGGCACAAACCAGGGGGTGGCGACTGTTTACTTAAAACACAGGGCTGTGCGAAGCCGCAAGGCGACGTATACAGTCTGACGCCTGCCCGGTGCCGGAAGGTTAAAAGGAGGGGTGCAAGCCCTGAATTGAAGCCCCGGTAAACGGCGGCCGTAACTATAACGGTCCTAAGGTAGCGAAATTCCTTGTCGGGTAAGTTCCGACCTGCACGAATGGCGTAACGATCTCCCCGCTGTCTCAAACGTGGACTCAGCGAAATTGAACTGTGTGTGAAGATGCACACTTCCCGCGGTTAGACGGAAAGACCCCATGCACCTTTACTATAGCTTCGCACTGGCATCAGGATTGTGATGTGCAGGATAGGTGGTAGGCTTTGAAACCGGGACGCCAGTTCCGGCGGAGCCTCCCTTGAGATACCACCCTTCGCACTCTTGATGTCTAACCGCGGTCCGTTATCCGGATCCGGGACCCTGCGTGGTGGGTAGTTTGACTGGGGCGGTCGCCTCCCAAAGAGTAACGGAGGCGCGCGAAGGTTGGCTCAGAGCGGTCGGAAATCGCTCGTTGAGTGCAATGGCAGAAGCCAGCCTGACTGCAAGACTGACAAGTCGAGCAGAGTCGAAAGACGGCCATAGTGATCCGGTGGTCCCGAGTGGAAGGGCCATCGCTCAACGGATAAAAGGTACGCTGGGGATAACAGGCTGATGATGCCCAAGAGTCCATATCGACGGCATCGTTTGGCACCTCGATGTCGGCTCATCTCATCCTGGGGCTGGAGCAGGTCCCAAGGGTACGGCTGTTCGCCGTTTAAAGAGGTACGTGAGCTGGGTTTAGAACGTCGTGAGACAGTTCGGTCCCTATCTGCCGTGGGTGTAGGATACTTGAGAGGAGTTGCCCCTAGTACGAGAGGACCGGGGTGAACGTTCCACTGGTGGACCTGTTGTCGTGCCAACGGCACAGCAGGGTAGCTATGAACGGACAGGATAAACGCTGAAGGCATCTAAGCGTGAAGCCCCCCTCAAAACAAGGTATCCCTTGAGAGCCGTGGAAGACCACCACGTCGATAGGCCAGAGGTGTAAGCGCAGCAATGCGTTCAGCTGACTGGTACTAATGGCTCGATTGGCTTGATTTGATCCGGAAGAAGACAGTCCGTCTTCTCCAAAGCATCCTTGGACAACACCTGCCCCGAAAGGGGCAACGCTGAGCGTTTCTTCCCCGGTCTGGTGGCCATAGCACGAGCGAAACACCCGATCCCATCCCGAACTCGGCCGTTAAGCGCCGTCGCGCCAATGGTACTGCGTCTCAAGACGTGGGAGAGTAGGTCACCGCCAGACCTGGAAAGAAACGCAAGTCTCTCTGAAACGATGACCACACCCCCGCAGCCCAGATCCAGCGGGGACCGCTGCACAAACGCAGCAACAGTCGCGGGGTAGAGCAGCCCGGTAGCTCGTCAGGCTCATAACCTGAAGGCCGCAGGTTCAAATCCTGCCCCCGCAACCAACGATAATTGCGAAACCTCCGCTGACCCCGTCGCGGAGGTTTTTGCATTTGTGCCCCCATTCCGCAGCGATCGTCTGTTGCGTCCTCCCGCAACCAACGATCCCGGCGAAAGCAGATTGTCCAGAGCCTCGGCCTCTGCAAGGAAGTCAGGGTTCTTCTTTCCTGCCGCAAAGCGCAGGATCGCGCCGAGGTCGCCGCGCAGCACGATTGCCAGTTCGCCGTTATCCGGCATGAGCGTGATCTGATCGACCAGCGAGCGGAAGGTTTCGGCGGCACGGGCGCGGCCGTCCTCGTCTTGCAGATTCTCATAGAGCTGCCCGATCCGCTGCGCATAGAGTGCCGCCATGTTCGGATGTAGCAGCGGAGGGGGCTCATCGGCATTGGCCAGTTTCTCAGCCAGTTCAGCCTTCCGGGCTTCAAGTCCAGTCATCTTCTCCTTCATTGAGGGGTGATACATGCCGTCGGTGATCGCCTCGATGATCTGAGAAATCTGCCTGCCGACTTTGTCCAATTCGCGCCGCGCAACCTCAAGGTCGGCACCACGCTCCATCCGCAACCGGTTCACCTCCCTGGTGAACTCGTCGCAGAACTCCCTGAACAGCGCAGGGTCCATCAGATGCTTGCGCAGCCCGTTCAGGATCGACGCTTCGAGGGCATCACGTCGGATGTTGAGCCGGTTGTCGCAAGTGCCCTTGTTGCGCGCAGTCGCGCAGCCGAGCAGGTCCTTGGAGATCATCGTATAGCCGCCCCCGCAGCAGCCGCATTTGACGAGGCCGGCAAAGAGATGCTTCGGGCGGCGCCGGTCGTTCAGGGGATTGGGACTGGTCTCGACCACATCATAGGCAAGGCGGCTCTGCCGTGCCTTGACGGCATCCCAGATGTCTTGGTCGATGAGGCGCAGGTCAGGCACCTCATGGACGACCCATTCGCATTCCGGGTTCAGGCGGGATACGCGCCGGCCGGTGTCGGGATCCTTGATATAGCGCAGCCGGTTCCAGACCAGCTTGCCGACATAAAGCTCGTTGTTCAGGATGCCGGTGCCGCGCTTCGGGTTGCCGTGGATTGTCGATGGCCCCCATTCGCTGCCTTGCGGCCCCGGTATGCCATCGCGGTTCAGGGACATGGCGATGGTGCGCGATGATTTCCCGTCGAGATAATCCGCAAAAATGCGGCGCACGATCCCGGCTTCGGCCTCGTTGATGGTCCGGTCGCCCCGGACAGCTTCCCCACGATCATCGAACCTCTTCACCACATCATAGCCGTAGCAGAGTCCGCCGCCGGATTTGCCATCCTCGACCCGACCGCGCAGCCCACGGCGGGTCTTGTCGGCCAGATCCTTCAGGAACAGCGCATTCATCGTGCCCTTCAACCCGACATGCAGATGGGTGATCTCGCCCTCGGACAGGGTGAACATCTTCACGTCGGCATAGGTCATGCGCTTGAAGATGCCGGCGATATCCTCCTGGTCGCGCGACAGCCGGTCCATCGCCTCGGCCATGATCATGTCGAAGCGACCGCGCAGGGAATCGGAGATCAGGGACTGGACGCCCGGTCGCAGGATCATGCTGGCGCCGGAGATGGCGTGATCAGTATATTCCTCGACGACGGTCCAGCCTTCCTTTTCGGCGCGCAGGCGACACATGCGCAGCTGATCGGTGATCGAGGCGTCACGCTGGTTGTCGGACGAGTAGCGGGCGTAGAGCGCGACCTTCATGCGGACACCTCAGTCTGGGAGGCGGCCGCCCGCCAATCGGGCCGTCTCCTGTTGGACGAAATCGCCCGCAGCCTGCCGGGCGAGTTGCCGGACGAGATCGGCGAGGCGGGGGTCGGGGTTGCGGGTGCCAGCAACGCGCGCAACGGCTTCATCGGTGGTCTCGGTGACCAGCCGAAGCTTCGATGCGGTGGTTTGTCGTTGCCGTGCCATTCCCGTGCCGATCCCTGAAGAGCCTGCACAGAGACTACGCAGCATTTCCAATGCATTACAGAGAAGCGCCCGGCGGCGTTCGGCGGGGAATGGAGGGCTGGGTCGGGCATTGGCGTAGTCCTGAGCAGCATGGCGTCGCAAAAATACTGGCGCGACGATGTGCGAATTTGCGGCTCGCCAGGAGATTTGAACATCTGCTCGCACAGCGCGACGTTCCAGCCATGTCCTGAGGTCAGTCTAATGCGGGCAGGGGGCAGCTGCAATACTTGGCTGGGTCGACAGTTGGACCAGGTGGCTGTTGATTTTCACCCAGAACTGAGCCGGGTTTTCCATCGAGAATTGAGCCACCTCTGACTATGGATTGAGGGTCAAGCTGGGGTCAAGGCATGTGACGTCCCCTCCTTTTTCTGGGCTGCTGCGGCTGAACTGGCCTTGAAGCGGAAGCTGTCGTTTCCGGTCTCCAGGATGTGGCAGCGATGAGTAAGCCGGTCGAGCAGCGCGGTGGTCATCTTGGCATCGCCGAAGACCGTCGCCCATTCGCTGAAGCTGAGATTGGTGGTGATAACGACGCTGGTGCGTTCGTAAAGCTTGCTCAGCAGATGGAAGAGCAATGCACCGCCGGAGGCGCTGAAGGGCAGGTATCCCAGTTCGTCGAGGATCACGAGGTCGAGGCGGGTCAGGCTTTCGGCGACCTGCCCGGCCTTGCCCCTGGCTTTCTCCTGTTCGAGGGTGTTGACCAGTTCTATGGTCGAGAAGAAGCGAACCTTTCGGCGGTGATGCTCGATGGCTTGGATGCCGAGTGCGGTCGCGACATGGGTCTTGCCGGTGCCCGGCCCGCCGATCAGCACGATATTTTCGGCGCCGCTCATGAACTCGCAGCGGTGCAACTGGCGCACCGTCGCCTCATTCACCTCGCTGGCCGAGAAGTCGAAGCCCGCCAGATCCTTGTAGGCAGGGAAACGCGCGGCTTTCATGTGATAGGCGATGGAACGGACTTCACGCTCAGCCAATTCGGCCTTCAGCAGCTGCGACAAGATCGGGATGGCGGCTTCAAAGGCCGGGGCGCCTTGCTCGATCAGATCAGTGACAGCCTGCGCCATGCCATGCATCTTCAGGCTGCGAAGCATGATGACGATGGCGCCGCTGGCGGGATCATGACGCATGGCGGCCTCCGGCGATTTGGGTGCGCAACCCGTCATAGCGCTCGACATTGGCCTTGGGCTCACGGCGCAGGGCCAGCGCGTGTGGCGTATCCAGCGGCGGTCCCCCCACCACCTTGCCGTCGACCAGCCGGTGCAGCAGGTTCAGGACATGGGTCTTGGTGGGCACGCCCTCGGCCAGGGCCAGTTCCACGGCGGTGAGCACGGCTTGCTCATCGTGATGGAGCACGAGAGCGAGGACATCGACCATCTCGCGATCACCACCGGGCTTGCGTAACATGTGCTCCTGCAACTGCCGGAAAGCCGGCGGCAATTCCAGGAAGGGCGCGCCATTCCGAAGCGCCCCGGGCTTGCGTTGCACGACCGCCAGGTAATGTCGCCAGTCATAGATCGTTCGCGGTGGTAGCTGGTGGCTGCGCTCGATGATCCGCCGGTGTTCGCACAGGATGTTGCCCTCGGCCGCCACGACCAGCCGGTCCGGATAAATCCGCAGGCTGACAGGCCGGTTCGCAAAGGGTGCCGGAACGCTGTAGCGATTGCGCTCGAAGCTGATCAGGCAGGTGGGCGAGACGCGCTTGCTCTGCTCGACGAAGCCATCAAAGGCTGTGGGCAACGGCATCAAGCTCGCCCGCTCCTCGCCCCAGACATCGGCGATCGAGCCCGGCAAGGTGCCGTGTGCCGTCTCGCGCCACAGGTCCTGACAGCGCTGCTCCAGCCAGACATTCAGCGCGGCAAGGTCGGGAAAGTCCGGCATCGCTTGCAAGATCTGGTGGCGGGAATCCCGGACGTTCTTCTCGACCTGCCCCTTCTCCCACCCTGCCGCCGGATTGCAGAATTCCGGCTCAAAGACATAATGGTTTGCCATCGCGAGGAAGCGGATGTTGATCTGCCGTTCCTTGCCGCGGCCGACGCGATCCACCGCCGTCCGCATATTGTCGTAGATCCCGCGACCGGGCACACCGCCGAAGACGCGGAAGCCATGCCAATGGGCATCGAACAGCATCTCGTGTGTCTGCAAGAGATAGGCGCGAACCAGAAAGGCGCGGCTGTGCGCCAGCTTGATATGGGCCATCTGCAGCTTCGTGCGCTCGCCGCCCAGAACGGCAAAGTCCTCGCTCCAGTCGAACTGGAAGGCTTCGCCTGGGCGGAAAGACAGCGGAACGAAGGTTCCGCGCCCCGTGGTCTGCTGCTCACGCTGCCGATCTGCCCGCCATTGCCGTGCAAAGGCTGCAACCCGGCCGTAAGAGCCGGTGAAGCCGAGCGCCTCAAGATCGGCATGCAATTGCTTCAGCGTCCGCCGCTGCTTGCGCGACTTCCCGGCCTCGGTCTTCAGCCAGCCGGCCAGCTTCTCGGCGAAGGGGTCAAGCTTGCTCGGCCGCTCCGGCGTGGCAAAGGTCGGCTCGATCGTGCCCGCCGCAAGATGCTTCGTCACGGTATTCCGTGACAGTCCCGTGCGCCGCGCAATCTCGCGGATCGACAGATTCTGCCGCAAATGCATTCGTCGGATGATGTTCAAAAGTCCCATGTGGATCACTCCGTTGCCCCCGCCGCTCACTGCGTTGGGGAAAGGTTCACATGGCTCAATTCTCAGTGAAAATTATGCGCCTACCCGGCTCAGTTCTGGGTGAAAATCAACACAGGTGGCCTGACCCCGAGCAAGAAGGGCAATTCTAGAACGGAATCTCGTTGTCCGAAGTGGTGTTTGCTGAGTCCCGGTCGGCCTCGATCCGTTCGATGAAGGAAAGCGATGCCAATACGCAATCGACGATGAACCGCGCCTCCGAAACAGCAAGGAGGTCGTTGTCATGCGCGAAAGAGCGCTTGTTGCGCGCGTCATTGAGACCTTCAAAGAGCTTATGCTGAACGCGCAGGGTCGGTAGTGCAAATTGGCTCACTACACCTTCATCTCGCACCGCTTTGCCATATGCACCGAAAATGGCGTGTAGTGGTGTCGATGGATCGCACGGCATACCTCGATCCGCTAGCAGTGCACGGAACCGCTTCACGCAGTATGTGTGTATGCGATCGAGTGCCACATCAGGCTTGTTGCCGATCAGATCCCCAGCGATCGACGCTCGTAGCTTGGGCAAAGTCGTATCGCTCGAGAAGTCCTTGAACGCCTCGTCCAGATTAAGCGATGAGGAGTTCTCCAACTCGTTGGTGAACTGTTCGAGCCACATCTTGAGTCGCGTCTCCTGATCGGAATTGTCTTCCACGAAACCGTCCAGGCTACAACGATAGTCCCATAGTGCGCGAAGGACGCGAGCAACGAGGCGTGGCTCGGCGACCTCGATAAAACCCCTCAGCGTCTTGCCCTTGCTATCGCCCTCGATCTGATAACGTTCGTCAAAAATATTGAAATCGAAGAATTCTTCAAACCATTCACCCATGGTCCGGTCAGAGAAATTCAGAACGTAGCCACCACCACTGTGAAATATCTGGTCGAAGGTGATTCTGTGCTGCGGCGTCAGCCGGCGTGTTCGACCGAGTATTTCCGGTTGCTTATTGGGATCTGGAGCGGTGCTTTGCATCATTCCTCAAGATAGTCCGAGGGGTACAGGTCGCGCAACTTCGAGAGGGCACGTACCGCCGCTTGACATCTCGAACTCGACCGAAGCTGCGCTAGGTTAGGAGCGACCGGCTTGCCCCGCAACTCCGGCTTGTCGCGCTGCTCGACCGAGGCATAGAACGCATCCATATCCACATGGATGATCTTGCCGATATTCCTGTCTGGCTCGGCGGCCTCCCCGATCTGTTCTCCCGATCCCGACATGCTTCGTCGTCAACCTGTCGGAGTTGCCGGTTTTTCGATACCTTCCAGCCGATCGGCGGGCAAAGGTCGTTGCAGGGCCTTCGCCTCGCGCCAGTCGGCCGTCAGCCAGACCTCCACCTCGTCGGAATTGGTCAGGATCACTGGCATTGCCTTGGGATGGATCGGCTTCACCACTTCGTTGGCATCAGTGGTGAGGAAAGCGAAGAGTTCATGTTCGCCCGGTCTCGGCGTGCGGTTCGATCCGCGCGTCCCTTCCCATCGGGTCCAGATCCCGGCGAAGAAGAACAGGGGCTGCGCCTGGTCGAGCGCGAACCAGTAGAGTGGTTTGCGCTTCGTCACCGGATCAGGCACCTGCCCGTATTCCGAGAACGCCGTCGCCGGGACGACGCAACGGTGCTCAACCCCGAGCCACTGTTGCCAGTGCCGTATCCAGGTCTTGCGAACATTGGTGACGCCGGTGTCAGGCGCGTCCGGGGTCTTCAGATGCTCGACCGGCGTGGGCATTCCCCATGTAAGGCGAGCAAGCTCCAGCCCGCCATCGGTTTTGCGCACGACCGGCGCGGGCCGGTCGGGATAGACGTCGAGGATCGGTTCCAGATTGCCGATACTGTCGTGGGTGAGCGCCACGAAATCCCGGATCGCCTGCTGGTTGGTGGTCAGATTGTAGAGATTGCACAAACCCGCTTCTCCGATTTTGCGGCCATCATACGCCAGAAGTTCCGGCAAGGCTTCCGATCACATCTTACGAGACTCAGATTGACTCCCGCCGCGCACCAGAACAAACAAAGAACATAACGACAGGATTTGCCCTTGAGAAGATCCGGAGCCTGCCTTCCAGATGCACGAGCTCGCCATCAGTCCAGCCATTGCGGCCCTTCGTGTGCGAATCGCGCAGCTTGAAGGTGATGGCGCTCGCGCGCGGGAAGTGCTGCCCTTCGGCGTTCCGTCTCTGGACCGCAAACTGCCCGGTGGTGGGTTGGCTCTTGGCTGTCTGCATGAGGTTGCGGGCGGCGGCAACGGCGCCGTGGACGGCGCGGCGGCGGCCTGTTTCGTGGCCGGGATCGCCGCGCGGACCCAAGGCAAGGTGCTGTGGTGCGTCGCCCAGCAGGATCTGTTCGCGCCGGGCCTGGAACAGGCCGGCCTGCCGCCCGATCGCGTCATCCATGTCGAGGCCGGCGATGACAAGTCGGTCCTGGCCTGCATGGAGGAAGGCCTGCGGCACGGTGGGCTGGGCGCGGTGGTCGCCGATATTGCCCGGCTGCCGATGACCGCCTCGCGGCGGCTGCACCTGGCCGCCAAGGAAAGCGGCACCATCGGCCTCGCCCTGCGCCGCTGGCGGCGGCAGGCCGAGGCCAGCGATTTCGGCCAGCCGACGGCGGCGATGACCCGCTGGCGGATCTCGGTGCTGCCGTCCCGGCCTTTGCCCGTGCCCGGCGTCGGTCGCGCGCGCTGGCTGATCGAACTGATCCGGGCGCGGGCGGGAGAATCCCTCGATATCGAACTGGAGGCGTGCGATGGCTCGGGTCATCTCGGTCTTCCTGCCGACATGGCCGACAGACCGGCTGCGGCGGAAGGCCGGCGACACAGCGCCGCCAGTTGAGGTGCCGCTCATCATTGCAGGACGTGATCGTAACCGCCGTATCGTGACGGCGGTCGACGCGACCGCGCAGGCGCTCGGCCTGCGGGTCGGCATGCCCGTCACCAAGGCGCAGGCGCTGGTGCCGGGACTGGTGATTGAACCCGCCGACCCAAAAGCCGATGCCGAAAGCTTGGAGCGCCTCGCGCTCTGGGTGTTGCAACGGATCGCGCCGATTGTGGCGGTCGATCCGCCGGACGGGATCGTGATCGACTCTACCGGCGCGGATCATCTGCATGGCGGCGATGCGGCGATGCTCGATGCGCTGATCGGGCGGCTCACCTTGTCGGGTGTGTCTGCACGGGCCGCCATTGCCGACACCTGGGGCGCGGCCCATGCGCTGGCGCGCTATGGGTCCAATCCGGTGCTGATCGCCATGCCGGGGGCCAGCATCGACATGCTCGCGCCGCTGCCGCTGGAGGCTCTACGGCTGTCGCCCGCGATCCCGGCTGGCCTGCGCGATCTGGGGTTTTCCCGGATCGGCGATCTGATCGGCCAGCCCCGCGCGCCCCTGACGCTGCGCTTCGGGCCGGAACTGTCCCGTCGGCTGGATCAGGCCCTGGGCAACAGCGCCGAACCCATCGAGCCGCTGCGCCCCGAGGACATGATCGAGGCGCGGCGCAGCTTTGCCGAACCCATCGCCGCCGCTGAGACCATCGCCCGCTATATTGGAAAGCTGGTCGCAACGCTCTGCGAGGCGCTGGAGACCCGCGGCCTCGGCGTGCGCCGCCTCGACCTGCTCTGCCACCGGATAGACAGCCGTGTCGAGACCGTCCGCATCGGCCTCGCGCGGCCGGTGCGCGACCCTCAGCGCCTGACCCGGCTGCTCTGCGACAAGATCGAGACCATCGACCCCGGCCTCGGCATCGAGATCATGACGCTGACGGCCACGCTGGCGGAACCCATGACCGAGCGCCAGGCCGTGAGCCACCTGATCGAGGCGCCCGAGCCTGACCTGTCAGGCCTGATCGACACGCTCGCCAACCGGGTCGGCGCCCGCGCGATTTATCGCTTCGCGCCGGTGGCCAGCGATGTGCCCGAGCGATCCGTCTGCCGCATTCCGGCCCTGGCGGAAGAGACCGGCGCGGGCTGGCCCGATCACTGGCCGCGCCCCTCGCGGCTGTTGCCCCGTCCCGAGCCGATCGAGACCATGGCGCTGCTGCCCGACCATCCGCCGAACTGGATCTCGTGGCGCGGCGTGCGGCGGCGGGTGCGCCGGGCCGATGGCCCCGAGCGGGTCTTCGGGGAATGGTGGAAGCGCGATGCCGAGCTGGTCGCGGTGCGGGATTATTTCCGCATCGAGGATGACGCTGGCGAACGCTTCTGGATCTTCCGCGCCGGTGACGGCGAGGATGTCGCCACCGGATCGCATCGCTGGTTCCTGCACGGGGTTTTCGGATGAATGCGCCCCGCTATGCCGAATTGCAGGTCACCACGCAGTTTTCCTTTCTGCGCGGGGCCTCTTCGGCCGAGGAATTGTTCGCGACGGCGGCGGCGATGGGGATCGAGGCGCTGGCGGTGGTGGATCGCAATTCGCTGGCGGGCATCGTTCGCGCCCATGAGGCGGCGAAGGCAACCGGCATCCGGCTGATCGTTGGCTGCCGCCTCGATCTCGCCTGCGGCATGTCGGTGCTGGTCTATCCGACCGACCGAGCGGCCTATGCCCGGCTCTGCCGGCTGCTGACGCTTGGCAAGGGCCGGGCCGGCAAGGGCAAGTGCCACCTGGAATGGGCCGATCTCACCGCCTATGGCGAAGGGCTGATCGCGGTGCTGGTGCCGGATGATGCCGATGAATACTGCGGGTTCCGATTGCGCCGTTTGCGCGATGCCTTCGGCGACCGGGCCTATCTGGCGCTGACCCTGCGCCGCAGGCCCAACGACCAGATGCGGCTCTGGGAGCTTTCGCAACTGGCGCAGCGGATCGGCGTGCCGACCGTCGTGACCAATGACGTGCTGTTCCACGAGCCTGGCCGGAGGATGCTGCAGGATGTGGTCACTGCGATCCGCCACAACACCACCATCGACCAGCTGGGCTTTCGCCGTGAGCGTCATGCCGACCGCTATCTCAAGCCGCCCGCCGAGATGCGCCGGCTCTTCGCCCGCTGGCCCGAGGCGCTGGCCCGCACCATCGAGATCGCCGACCGTTGCCGCTTCAGCCTGGATGAGCTGCGTTATCAATATCCGGAGGAACGCGACGATCCCGCACTGACCCCGCAGGAAACACTGGTGCGGATGACCTGGCAGGGCGCGGCCAACCGCTACCCCGAGGGCGTGCCGGATGAGGTGACGGCGGCGTTGCGCCATGAGCTGACCCTGATCGGCAAGCTCGATTACGCGCCCTATTTCCTGACCGTGAACAGTATCGTCCGCTTTGCCCGGTCGCGCGGCATTCTCTGTCAGGGGCGGGGATCGGCGGCGAACAGCGCCGTCTGCTATGTTCTCGGCATCACCGCCATCGACCCCGGCCGCAACGATCTGCTGTTCGAGCGCTTCGTCTCCGAGGAACGCCGCGAACCGCCGGATATCGACGTCGATTTCGAGCACGAACGCCGTGAGGAAGTCATCCAATGGGTCTATGAGAACTATGGCCGTGACCGGGCCGCGCTGACCGCCACCGTGACCCGCTATCGCTCCAAGGGCGCGCTGCGCGATGTCGGCAAGGCCATGGGGCTGCCCGAGGATCTGATCCAGACACTCTCCGGCCAGCTCTGGGGCTGGTCCGAGACCGGTGTCAACGATCAGCAGCTTCGTGAGTTGAACCTCAACCCGGAGGATCGGCGTTTGCGCCTGACCCTTGATCTGGCCGCCCAGCTTCGCGGGGCGCCGCGGCATTTGTCGCAACATCCCGGCGGCTTTGTCCTGACCCATGACCGGCTGGACGAGTTGGTGCCGATCGAACCCGCCGCCATGGCGGATCGCCAGATCATCGAATGGGACAAGGACGACATCGACGCCTTGCGCTTCATGAAGGTGGATGTGCTGGCGCTGGGGATGCTGACCTGCATGCGCAAGGGGCTGGATCTGATCGTGGAACACAAGGGCATCGCCCTTGATCTGGCGACGATCCCGGCCGAAGATCCGCGCACCTATGCGATGATCCGCAAGGCGGACACGCTGGGAACCTTCCAGATCGAAAGCCGGGCGCAGATGTCCATGCTGCCGCGCCTGAAGCCGCGCACCTATTACGATCTGGTGGTGCAGGTCGCCATCGTCCGGCCTGGCCCGATCCAGGGCGATATGGTCCATCCCTATCTGCGCCGCCGCGAGGGGTTGGAAGAGGTCGATTATCCGACACCCGAACTGGAGAAGG
This sequence comes from Paracoccus sp. SJTW-4, assembly GCF_047716885.1. Taxonomy (NCBI): domain Bacteria; kingdom Pseudomonadati; phylum Pseudomonadota; class Alphaproteobacteria; order Rhodobacterales; family Paracoccaceae; genus Paracoccus; species Paracoccus sp. SJTW-4. The sequence continues at coordinate 2,275,529 of NZ_CP136681.1, forward strand.
TGCTGGGCAAGACCCTCGGCGTGCCGCTGTTTCAGGAACAGGCGATGCGCGTCGCCATTGAATGCGCGGGCTTCACCCCCGGTGAGGCCGATATGCTAAGGAAGAGCATGGCCACATTCAAGCACACCGGCGGCGTCTCGAAATTCCGCGACAAGCTGATCTCGGGCATGGTTGCCAAGGGCTATGAACAGGACTTTGCCGAACGCACCTTCCGGCAGTTGGAGGGCTTCGGCTCCTACGGCTTTCCCGAAAGCCATGCGGCAAGTTTCGCGCTGATCGCCTATGCCTCGGCCTGGCTGAAATGCTGGCATCCCGATGCCTTCTGCGCCGCGCTACTGAACAGCCAGCCGATGGGATTCTATGCCCCGGCCCAGATCGTGCGCGATGCGCGCGACCATGGCGTCGAGTTGCGCCCGATCTGCGCCAATGCCTCCCGCTGGGATTGCACGCTGGAGCCGACCGGCAACGAGGCGCGCTTTGCGGTTCGGCTTGGCCTGCGCATGGTCAAGGGGCTTGCCAATGCCCATGCGGCGGCGATTGTCGCCGCCCGTGCCGATCAGCCATTTGCCTCGGTCGAGGATCTCTGGCGGCGGGCCGGGGTTCCGGTCGCCGCATTGGTCCACATTGCCGAGGCCGACGGTTTCCGCCCGCCCTTCGGCCTCGCGCGCTGCGAAGCGCTTTGGGCGATCAAGGGGTTGCGCGACGAGGAACTGCCGCTGTTTGCGGCAGCCTCGGCACGCGAGGGCCTGACGGTTTCAGAGATATCGGAGCCGTCCATCGCCCTGCGGCCGATGGCGGCTGGCGGCGAGGTGGTCGCGGATTACAGCCATACCGGCCTGTCGCTGCGCCGCCATCCGGTTGCCTTCCTGCGCGAGGCTCTGCGCAAGCGCCGCATGGTCTCCTGCGCCGAGGCGATGGGCGCGCGCGACTGCCGCTGGCTGGAGACGGCGGGGATCGTCCTCGTCCGCCAGCGGCCTGGTTCGGCCAAGGGCGTCATGTTCATCACGATCGAGGACGAGACCGGCATCACCAATCTCGTGGTCTGGCAGAAGGTCTTCGCGCAGTATTGGCGTGTGATCCTCTCATCGAGCATGATTGCCGTCAGGGGGCGCGTTCAGCGCGAGGGCGAGGTCGTGCATCTCGTTGTCCATCGGATCGTCGATCTGTCGCGGGATTTGGCCAGCGTTGGGCAACGCGACGTGGCGGCCCTCCTGCCGGATGGCAGAGGAAGCGAACTCCACCAAGAATCTCCGACGCCTGATCTGCGCGGTCAGCCACCGAAGGGGCTGCGGGCGTGCAGTATGGCTGTGCCCGACCCGCACGTCGACGCGATCAGGGTAAAGACGCGGGATTTTCGGTAATGGTCGGAACCTTTACGACACCCAGCAACCTCGCATTGACCGCAGTTGCAGAAAACGAAATCGGCTCTTTGCGGCCGCACGACCGCACAGAGGCTAACTTCTGCTTTCCTTAGCCAGATTGATCGTACGGCAACAGGGATGCTTGAAAACTTGCCTGCTACACTCAGTCGTCGACCAGCAGCAGATACATCCGCATGCGATCCACCACCGCAGGGTACTCTTCCATGTTTGAGATCTCTGGCTCACGCTCGATAGTGGCGGAATAGGCCTGATGCGTCTGAACGCGGCTCAGAAAGCCGCGCTTGATGTCGCTAAAAGCGAGCTTGTTCGGGGTGTCGAAGCCGCGTCTGATCCCGGCTGCAAGGCAGTCAATGACAGAGACCGGCGTAGCCGTTCCGTCGGCGACGGCAGGTATCTCGCTTGCCGTGCGCGCGGCTAGACCGGCAGCGAAGGAAAGGCTGAGAGGCACTAGCTGAGAGACTAGCTCACGGGCACGCGGGCAAATCGCTTTTTCAGCGGGGTCGCCGCCGAGTTGTCTTTCGATTTCGCGCAAGGGTTCGCCGCATAGCCAGGCCAGAATGCCGGGTTCGAGGTTTCTTACGGCGTCGGCCGTCAGCGGTCCGTCCTTCTTGTTTCCGGTAGCGCCGAGAATTGCTCTACCATCACGGATCAGAATAGCATCGCGCGCATCCTGATCCTCTGCAAGCCAGTTGATGATCCAGGACGTCCAGTCCGGTATTGTCTGGGGTAGCCGTTCAATCTGATCCTCGATCCTTTGCCGCAGCGATTTGAGGATGCCGAGCGGCGCGCCGCTCTGGGTGGCAAGCTCCGCCAGGACCTGATCATCGGCCTCCTTCGCTCTCTCGCCGATAAGCTCGTTCAGTCGCGCGACTTTCGCATCGAACCCCGCTTTCTGATTGATCCTTATGGCCGTGAAGGCAGCCAGTGATCGTCCTATCGAAAAGCGCGTCGTTGCTTCGGTTTCTGCGCCTTCAGGCGCGACCGCAGTGGCTAGGCGGTTCAGGGCATACTCGACGTCGGGATCGGCAGCAGCCGCCACATTAATGCGATCAAGAATTGTCTGCAGGGGATCGCTCAGGGACAGGCAGCGGTCGTCCTCTGGCAGTACCGACTTCAGCTTGTCGAGCACCCCTTTTGGGAAGGCCCTACCTTGCCTGAATTGAAGCACGACTTCAGGGATCAGGAGCACGATGCCGTTGGCGAGGTGACCGGCGCGCCCTGCACGGGCCGCAGCATTCAGTATCTCGTGCGCGTCCAGGTCTTCACGCCCTCCTTCGTCCGGGTCGCTGCGCTTGTCCCCGGCAAGAATGGCAATATGAGCTGGAAGGTTCAGACCCTGCGCCAGCGTCGGTGTAGCAACGATGACTTTTGCCCCGTCGGCACGGCGGAACAAGCGTTCTGCCAGATCGCGCTCCAGCCTGAGCATCAGCGCATTGTGGGGCACGGCGGCAGCGGGACCGGCCAAGATCGCATGTTCCAGCCCGCCAAGCTCGATCTCCAGCGCCTTCCATCGCTCTTCTTCATCTTGCGTTTGCTCTGGCGGGTCGCCCAGCAGCGCCGAGATTTCACGCGCAGTGGACGCGGCAGTATCCTTGCGGTTGACGAAGACGATACCTTTCAGGCCGTTGCGCGCCGCAGCAGCCGCAACTTGCGCGGCGACCTTGTTTACATTCGGCGTCAGATAGATCGAACCATCCCGGTTGAGCTTACCGGTTAACGGGACCGGCGCATCGGAAATGGCCGCCAGGGTGCAGCTTGGCGCTGCACCGGCCAGCCAGTTGTGCTGAAGCCCGAAGAGAGCATGCGGCGGGCATTGCAGCGCTTCGGCAGCTGGTTTGCGCAGATGCTTTGCGCGCTTTTTCTTTCGGGCATCCTCCGCGCGCTGAACGGCGATCGCGTTGCGTCTCATCTGCACGATGGCGGCACTCTCATACAGCAGGACGCCGCGCGCCTGTCGGCTCGGCTTCCAAAGCGGATCGGCAAAAACACAGGTCCGACCGGTGAGCTCTTCAATCCACTCTGCGAATGCCGCGCCATTATCAAGCATCGCTGAAAGAAAAAGGAAATCGGCTTCCGGCGCGATGCTGTTGAAGGCAAGGACGCAGAACATTCCGTCCAACGCCCGGCGGAGATTCGATACGGGGCTGAGGAGATGACATTCGTCAAAGACCAGCAGCCCTACGTTTTCAAAAGCCTCGGGCGAATATGACAGAAGTGCAAGACAGCGCTCCGGCGTCATGACCTCGATGCTTTCGAAGTTGGTACCGGGAGCGAACAAGCGATCGAAATCGCTCGAAACAACCGAACCTTCCAGCGATTCCGGGAAGACCTTCTGCAGATCGTCGGTGAGTTGATCCACAAGCGCGTGAGTTGGAGCCAAGAACACAACCGACTTGCCGCTTGCCAGTACAGCAGCAATCTTCAGGCAAGAGACCGTCGTTTTTCCCGCGCCGGTCGGCAGAACGAGCACGGCGGACTTGCCGCTCTCGTGGAATCCTTTCGCTATGGCCTCCCTATGATTGGGCCAAGCGAAAGGTGCGGCATTCGCACGATGCCTCAGCCAGCTTCGCCAATAATCCCGATCTGAACCATTGGGCGGCTGCAGGCGTGTAACCGCCGCGCCCGCAATGGAGTCGTAGGCTGCCAGCAGCAGTGATGCGAGGTGACGTGGTCCCGGATAGGTGGTCTGAAAATTCTGGGACAAATCGCCGAGGCGCCCGTGCTCCAGCGAAGAGAGGGCCAACACGCGGGCGAACGTCGCCCTTGCGCCGTCGAACCGCCCTGCCGCCTTCTCGGGCATATCTTCTGCCAGAACTTCCGCAGCAAACAACTCGACACCGACGACAAGGCTCTCGAAGAGCGCCGTTGTCCCCCGCTGTTCAAGCAGTCCGCCGGAGAAGAACCCCTCCGGACGGCGCTGCGCGCGGTCAAGAATGCTCTGGAAATTGCCGCGCGCCAGGTCACGGATATCTTCGGCCAGAATGGTGCAGACATAGTCCTGCCCTCCATCTTCCGGCCTGATAAAGCGCGCGGCTTCGTGGGCGTCCGCATACTGCTCGGCCACCAGAAAAAGCACCGCCGCCGCGATCGCCGGATGGATGCGATCCCGATCCATGATGGCAACAGACCCGGCAGCATCGGTCTGCGCGAGGTCCTGCGCCAGAATTTGATGCGCCGTGCCGGCAACGAATGCCGCCGCTCTGCGGTGGTCGGCATCACGCCGGACGGACACAACGATCTCATAGGCGTCGGCAATACGGGCGAGAGGCCATTCGCCGTCAGCAGCGCCGTCACCCGCCGCCTCTTCAGCGCCATCGACGCGCCTCATTCTGCGGGCAGCCAGTTCTGCATACTGCGCTGTAAGCAATTGCGGCAGCTCGGCAGGATTCAGGCCTGGCAAGGCTGGCGCAGTACGCATGATTTCCGCTGTCACCGGATCGAACATTGGTGATCGTCCTCCCCGAGCACGTCAATGAAGGCGATCGCCCGACCGGCAATCTCGTCAAACCAGGTGCGCAGTTCCGAAGGCGGCAGGAATGTCGCCCCGATGCGCTGCGCCCCGGTGATCTTTTCAAGCCCCTCATATCCTTTGAACAAAGCTGTGCGTCCCGCCTCCGAGTCGTGGTCAGGGTTGATCGTCAATCCGGCGCGGTAGGCCCTGAATGCCATATCCAGTACGCGCCCTGCAGCCTCCATGACCGCTTCGTCGGGAATCCTGCCGTCAAGCAGCGAAGATGTTGCCGCCACCAGCTCCGAAGCCCTTTTGCCCGCATGGTAGTTTCGGAAGGCAGGCAGAACTTCGTCTCTGAATTTTCGCCGGGGGTCGTTCGAACATTTGTCTTCGAGAATTGTCGCGCGGACGACCGTTTCACCTTTTTCGTCCAGTTCGATCATGAGCCCGTCAAGACCCTGTGTCGTCGCGCTGATGTGCGGGTCTCTCATGAGCACGTTGGCGGCAGCACCCTGTCGGGCGGCGATCCAGGAGATCGCCTCGAAGATCAGACCGTCGCGATGCCATCGGTGAGCGTCCTGCTTTTCCGGCGTGTCTCCGGTCACGGTCAGACGCTGTTTCGCGTCGGAACGGAGCACGTCGATTGTCAAGGCCGGAACCGCTGGCTGCAGGTCCGCGATAATTCGCGCCGCGTGCTTCGCCTGTCCCATCGCGATGATCGCTATGAGCCGCGCTAGTAACTTGACATCACCGACCGTCCAGTGATCGCCGACACAGTGCTCGTTGACCTTGCACGCTGCCGTCGAAATCGCCGTTGGGGACGCAACTCCGGCCTCCGGCCCGGCCGAAACGGTTATCTTGTCGGGGCTGTCTATCTCATGGGCCTTGTTCATCTGGTTAAGACTCTCTTAGCAGCGGCGGCTGCATGCGCGTTCTTTTCAATGACAGTGCTGCGGATGTGCGACAACAACTACATGACTTTATTTGGTTTTACGTGAGAAACGTACTTCAAGTCGAGCAATCTGTTCTGTGAAGTGGCTCGAGGGGTAGCTCGCGATCGGGAACATCGGGAAGTTTGTGGTCATTCGCGCTCACGGCAACGAACGTCCGTTCTCCGCCCCTTCAATCGCTCAAGCCTCTGTTCGGACTGTCACACTATGCAGGCGCAGTGAACGACTACAAGGTTCATCATGGCTGAGATTCTCAGGTGGCAGGGAAAAGCCTTCCCCCTGGTCGGCACTGCGTTGCCGACGCACCCCCATCAGCGGGGAGACCCCGCAACGCCCCCTGAGAGTTCGAGTGCGGGCGGGTTTTCCGTGACGGGTTAAGGACTGGAGGAGTGGCCTCCGGCGCCCGTCGCGGAGATCATCCCGATGGCCAGACAGGACCGCGCCCGTGAAGGCGGCGCCCGCAGCAATCTTTACGACGACATCACCGGCAAGATCATCGCCGAGCTGGAGGAAGGACGGCTTCCCTGGGTCCAGCCTTGGGGGACTGCGGCGAAAGCGCCGCTTGCCATGCCGCGAAACGCCGCGACCTCGCGGCAGTATTCCGGGATCAATGTGCTGATCCTCTGGGGTGCCGTGGTCCAGAACGGCTATCCGACCCAGCATTGGCTCACCTATCGCCAGGCGGCAGCCCTCGGCGGCAATGTCCGTAAGGGCGAGCACGGCACGACGGTCGTCTATGCCGACCGCTTCACCCCGGAAGACGAGAAGCGCCGAGCCCGCGAGACCGGTGAAGAACCGGGACGCGTCCCGTTCCTGAAGCGCTTCACCGTTTTCAACACCGCGCAATGCGAGGGCCTGCCAGAAGATATTGCCGTGGAGGCGCCACCACCGCCGCCCGGTATGATCGAGCCGAAGGTCGAGGCACTGATCCGCGCGACCGGGATCGATTTCCGCATCGGCGGAGATCGCGCCTTCTATGTGCCGGCACTCGATTATGTGCAGGTGCCGCCGCCGGCCGCCTATTTCGAGCCGATTAACTGGCACCGGACGGCGCTGCACGAGATGGGGCACGCCACCGGCCATGCCTCGCGCCTGGGGCGGGATTTCTCGGGCAGTTTCGGCACGAAGAAATACGCCTTCGAGGAGCTGGTCGCCGAGATGAACGCGGCATTCTGCTGCGCCTCGCTTGGTATCGTGCCGACCGTGCGCCATGCCGACTATATCGGCTCCTGGCTGGAGGTGCTGCGCGAGGACAACCGCGCCATCGTCCGCGCAGCTTCTCAGGCCAGCAAGGCGGCCGACTGGCTGCTGTCGCATCTGCCCGACGAAGATGCCGGGGAGCCGGTTCCGGCTGCAATCGAAGGGAGGGTCGCGGCATGATCCTTTTGACCGGAACACAGCGCGACCGGCTTCTGGCCAATGGTCGCCAACGTGATGTGGATCACATCCCCGTCGTGAAATTCTTCAACCCCTTCGGCGCGGGCGTCTGGCTCGCCACTGAGCTGGATCAGGGCGGCGACATCATGTTCGGCCTGGCCGATATCGGCTACCCCGAACTTGGCTCGTGGAGCCTGGAAGAGCTGCGCAGGGTCCGATTGCCCTTCGGCATGGGGATCGAGCGGGATCTGCTCTTCACCGGGGATTTCCCGATCTCGGTCTGGGCGGAGGCTGCGCGGGAAGCCGGCAGCATCCGTGCGGCGGAGCGAGCCCTCTACCGCGCCGGTGCGGCATTCACCTGCACATCCGCAGATACGGAAAGCCAGGATTCCTGATTTCCGGCTGTCGGCTTTGTGGCCTGGCGTCGCGCTCTTCAGAGGAAGAGGGCGGCGCTTCGCTTCGTGACGGGTTGGAGGTCGAGAGAGAGGCTCCCGGCCGCCCGTCGCGGAGAAACCACCATGGCCAAAGCTGCCAGGAAGAAGCCCGTCGCCCCGATGATCGTCTTTTCGCGGGCGCGCGACATTCCGTTCAACCGCATCAGGCTGTCGGACAGCAATGTCCGCGAGACCGATGTCGAGGCGGGTCTGGACGAACTTACCCATGACATCGACCGGCGCGAGGATCTCGTGCAGGGTCTCAATGTCCGCGCCATCCTCGACGAGGACGGCAATGAGACCGGCGAGTTCGAAACCCCGGCCGGCGGCCGCCGCTACAGGTCCATCGCGCGCCTTGTCGAGGCCGGTCGCTTCCCGGCCGAAGGGCTCGTGCCCTGCATCGTCAAGAAGGCCGACGCCAAGACCTCGGCCGTGGACGACTCGCTGGCCGAGAACCTGCTGCGCCTCGCCCTGCATCCGCTCGACCAGTTCAAGGCGTTCAAGCGGATGTTCGACATGGGCATGTCGAAGGAGGAGATCGCCGACGCATGGCGGACCACCCCGCGCTACATCATGCAGCGTCTTCGCCTCGCCACCGTTGCGCCGACGCTGCACGACGCCTATGCGCGCAACGAGATGACGCTGGCGATGCTGGAAGCCTTCACCGTCAACCCCGACCACGAGCGCCAGCAGCAGGTCTGGGAGCGCATCAGCACGTCGTGGCAGAAGGAACCCTGGCAGATCCGCAACATGCTGACCGAGACCACGGTTCCGGCCGCCGACAAGCGCGCCCGCTTCATTGGCGTTGACGCTTACGATGCGGCGGGTGGCCCGGTGCTGCGCGACCTCTTCTCCGAGGAGAACGGCGGCTGGTTGCAGGACGTCACGCTTCTCGACCGGCTGGTCGACGAGAAGCTGCGCACCGTCGCCGACGAGATCGCCGGTCAGGGCTGGAAGTGGATCGACGCGGCAGTCGAGCTGCCCTACGGCCACACCAACGGGTTGCGCAGGCTGGTCGGCGTGACCCAGGAACTGACCGACGAGGAACGCGCCACCCGAGAGGCGCTGCGCGACGAGTATGACGAACTCGAAGCGCAGTATGCCGAAGCCGACGAGCTGCCCGATGAGGTCGATCAGCGGCTCGGGGAAATCGAAGCCGAGCTGGAAGCCTTCGAGAATCGGCCTGTCACCTTCGCGCCGGAAGACATCGCTCGTGCCGGTGTCTTCGTCAGCATCGGCCGCGATGGCGAGTTGATCGTCAGCAACGGCTACGTCCGCTCCGAGGACGAACAACCCGAGACCGTCGATGGCGAGGATGCCACCGAGGGTGCGGACCCGTCCGATCCCGATGCGGTGCAGCGCGCGGTCATCACCGTCGGCGGCGAGCCCGTCCCGGACGCCGATGAAGAGGATGACGATGCCGTCAAGCCGTTGCCCGAGCGACTCGTGACCGACCTGACCGCCTGGCGGACGCTGGCGCTGCGCAATGCGCTTGCCAAGAATCCGCGCGTCGCCATGACGGCGCTGCTGCACAAGCTGGTTCTCGATACTTTCGAGCGCACCGCCACCTCGGGAACCAGCCTCTATGCCGCCGTGCGTCACATCTATCTTCCCACGGATGCGACCGGGCTCGCTGACAGCGCCGCCGCGAAGATGATCGACGAGCGCGCGGACGCCTGGCGGGGGGACATTCCCTCCGGTGATGACGACCGGCTCTGGGACTGGATCGACGGTCTCGACGATGCCAGCCGCCTGGCGCTGCTTGCGCATTGCGTCAGTTTCGGCGTCAACGCGCTCTACGAGCGGCCCAACCCCTATTCGGGGAATGGCATCTCGCAGCACGGTCTCGACCGCCGCATGGCCGAGGCCGAACGGCTGGCGCAGGCCACCGGCCTCGACCTCGTCGAAGCGGGCTGGAGGCCAACGGTCGAGAACTATCTGGGCCGCGTGACCAAGACCCGCATCATCGAGGCGGTGCGCGAGGGTGCCGGCGATCGCGCGGCCGATCTCATCGCGCATCTCAAGAAGGGCGACATGGCGAAGGAGGCCGAACGGCTCCTGGCCGATACCGGCTGGCTGCCGGAGCCGCTGCGCCCCGCCATCGAGGCGCAGGCCGTGGATGGCGCGACCGATCAGGACGAGGACAGCGTGGCGCTGCCCGACTTCCTCGCCGGTGGCCATGAGGACACGGCCGAGGCCGCCGACGATCCGGAGGCCCTCGTCGCCGCCGAGTGACGCGAATCAGCGGGGCGGCCTCCGTCGCCCCGCATTCCATCCCTTCCATCTCAAGGCCCGGCATCTCGCCGGGCCGCTTTCGTTTCAGGAGCAAGATCATGTCCGCTTCCCTCATCTTCGACATCGTGCCGCTCGGCTCGCTCGTGGCCTACAGCGACGGCCAGCCGAAGCCGCCCGCACGTTTCACCAAGAAGCTCGCCGCGTGGAAATCCCGCAACGGGGCCGGTCGTCTCGTGCGCAAGGAACCGGGCCGCGAGCGCCCGACCTACACGACCACGCCGTCCTTCACCCTGCATGAAGGCGATTTCGGCGAAGGCGGCATCATTCTTATCACCGTCATGCGCAGCTACGGCATCGACAGCGATCTGAGCTTCCGGGTGATCGAACGCCCGAAGATCGGTCAAGTCCGCGTTGTGCAGGATGTCGGAGAGAACGTCGAATTGCTGCACCTCGCGGAGAACCACGAGGCGGCCGAACTCTGGCTAGCCAGGAACGGCTACACCCGCGCGCGCCTCGAGGAGATCACCGCCGACGAGGCAGGCGCCGACGCCGTCGAGGGTCGAGCTGCCGCGTGACGTTCGCCGATCCCGTTCATCCGGCCCGCTTGTCCCGTGACGGCGGGCCTTCTTCGTTTCAGGAGAACACAATGGCCATTCCCGATCCCGTTCGAACGAACTTCGACACTCTGCTTCGTGCTGCCGATGACGGCAATCTCGCCCTTATGGAATGCCTCGACGCCGCGACCCGTGAGACACGCTATGTCCTGTGCGCGGTCGGCCGCGACGGGGGTGATTACGTCTTCACGCCGTTCGGCCATCTCGCAAGCGGCAACCCCTATGACGCCTATCTGCCGCCGGATCCCGACGATCCTGCCGGCTTTGTCGAGAAGGCCGAAGATGGGGGCGCATCATGATGACGGTCGATGAAATCTTCGCCGATGACCGCCGCAATCCGCCATCGGAGCGCTCGCTTCCCTGGGAGGAAACCCGCAACGGCGTCACCGTCATCGTGGAACCGAAACCGCATTGGGCCGAGGACATGCGCGCCTTCCGGCTCGATGCCCGCGAATACTGCCGCTATGCCGACTGGACGGCCCATGGCGCCCGGACGCGCTTTTTCGGTCATATCGACACCTCCGGCGACGATGTGATGATGAAGGCCCGCGCCATGATCGCCCGCGAAATCGCCGATGGGTTCTGGGACTGACCGGCCCTGAAAGCCGAACCTTGCACACGGGGCTATCGGGTATCGCTGCACAAGCAGCGATGGATCGAGTTCGAGCTTCACCATTGCGCCAACTCCTTGGTGTTGTGGGGGCAACGGGTTCCGTCCCCGGCCTGAAACACACCCTGAATATCCGCCGGCAACGAGGCTGGCGCAGCAAAGCATCTGCGACGGGTTTCCGGCACCGGCTCGACGCAAAGCACCATCCCCCGCTTCCATTCGCTAACCTTGGTCCGACCGTCTCTTTGCATTCAACCCCGGTGGGGTCGGCTTACGCGCGCGTGCCGCCCTCGGGGATTCGGAAAGAATCCGAACGCCCGAGGGTGATTGCAGATCCGGTCAGACACTTCGGGCGCCTGTCGCGCGGGGGATGGTCCCCCGCCTCCAAAGACAGGAGCCGGAACCCATGTCCTACGCAGATGCCACCGCTTTCGCCGCCAGCCTCGCCACCACGCTGATGGTCGTGATCGTCGTGTTCCAGGCCGGGGACGGCACCCACGGCGCCATGCCCGCCGACGAGTTCGACGGCGACGAAGAGATGGTGAAGCTCGAACTCGATCCCTTCGGCTGAGGCGCGAAAGCGCCTCCGCCCGACGGCCCGGCCCGCGTCAGGCGCAGCCGGGCCTTGTGCCATGCGCAGGCTGCGCATCGCCAGCGGCGGTGCCGAGGCCTCGCCTCGGCTCTGGAAAGGGAGAGTTGGGCCGGGATCGGGGCGAGCCTGGCGGAAGGAGAGGAGAGCGCCGCCGGGCCATATCATCCCGCTCTCCTGGAGGATCATCCAATGACCGATACCGACAAACCAGCCACGCCGGAATTCGACATGGCCGCCAGCGTCGCGCGCTTCTTCGCCGAGCGCGATGAGCGCAACCGTCGCGCTGAAGCGGTCCGTCCCGACAACAAGACGGCGCTGTTCGATGCGCTGGCCGCCGCAGGCATCACTCTCGTGACCGTCACCTTCGACGGTTCTGGCGACAGCGGCCAGATCGAGGACATCACCGCGCAATCGGACGACCGGACCGTGGACCTGCCGCAGGGCGAGATCACCATTGCCACGGTGGCATGGGGAACCGACAAGGTGACCGCAATCTCAATGGGCGTTGAGGCGGCCATCGAACAGCTCGCCTATGACTTCCTCTCGGAAACCCATGGCGGCTGGGAGAACAATGATGGCGCCTATGGCGAGTTCAGCTTCGATGTGGCGGCGCGCACCATCACGCTCGACTACAACGAGCGCTACACCGCCACCGAATTCTACAGTCACGAGTTCTGAGGGGGCGGAAATGGCACATCCCTATCATCATGCGCTCTCGTCGGTGAAGAAATGGGGCGGCACGGTCGAGGATTACTTGCCCATCCATAGCTGGTTCGATGCCAGCAAGGAGATCCTGGCCGATTTTCGTCATCGCGCGCTTCGCCACCATGCCGAGGGCATCTTCATGGCCGAGACCATTTTCGGGGCGACGATCACCCTGTCCACCGGCAGGGTGATCCCGGCCCGATGGGTCGGGGAGCAGCATGTCCGCGAGGATCTGGGCCGTATCCCGTCCTTCGCCGATTGGGCGCGGGCAATCCACCCGGCGCCTTGGATGGGGCGGACGCAGCGGATCGAGGCGGAGGTCGATCCGCATTGCGTCAATGGCCGACTTCAGGAAGAAGTCTGAGCAGTCGCGTCAGCCTCCCCCTTATGAAAGCCTCTTGCCATGCTCAGCCATATCGTCATCTCCGTCCTGCTCTGCACGGCTTCCTGCGAGCCGGCGGAAATCCGCGTCTGGGACGGTGACTCGATCCGGCTGGGTATGGGACAGCAGTCCGAAGCTGTTCGGATATTCAACATCGACGCTCCCGAAATGGAGGGCCGCTGCATCCATGAAACCGACCTTGCCCGGCAAGCGAAGATCAGGCTGGCGGAAATCCTGCAAGGTCGGCGGGTCGAAATCCTGCGTCAGGGGACCGACCGCTATGGCCGGACCCTGGCGGCGATACGCGTCGAAGGCCGCGATGTCGGCGATATTCTCGTCGATGAAGGGCTGGCGAGAACCTGGGCCGGGCGGCGTGAGCCCTGGTGCTGATCGCCGGATCGTCCCGCCGAGGTGCGGGACGATCCACCGTCGGGACGGGAGAGTAAGAGTGCGGGCCGGTTGGCCGTGACGGATTGTGAGGCGGGAGAGGGGCTTCCGCCGTCCGTCGCGGAGCATTCCCCATGAGCCTTTCCCACCACACCACTTTCGCCTCGATCGGCGAAATTGTCGCGCGACAGATCCTGCCCCGGCTGCGTCACGCCCAGAAGCTGCCTCTGTGCATCTCCTGCATCGGTATCGCCAGCGATGACGAAAACGATGACGTCGGCCGCTTAGACCGCACGCTCGTCATCGGGCAGTGCCAATCCCCCGAAGAGGCGATGACCATCGCCAGCCAGCGCGTTGGGCGCGGTGATTTCCGCGCTGGACAGGGCGATGCGCTGCGCTTTCGCCCCCGCGTCATGGTCATTCAGGACAAAGAACTGGGCCTTGTCCTTGCCGGTCAGGTCCGGGCCGGGAGCGTGCTCTGGCAGCACCCGGTCGCGTCCGACGCCGAGGCCCGCCGCATCGTCACGGAGGCCAGCCGTCTGCGGGGCATGGCCTTCACGGCATCCGGGCGCGGCGATGCAGTATCCGCTCGTGATCTCCGCCACCGCGCCAACCTGCTCGAGGCGCGGCTGGTCGATCCCTTCTGGCGCGAGACGACTGCCGATCTGGTTCGGCTGCCACAAGCCGCCTGACCTGTTGCCCATTCCCACCCATTCGGCCCGGCCCCGCGCCGGGCTTTCTCGTTTCAGGAGCCTGTCATGGCCGACTACTTCACCCATTTCTCCTGCCTGCTCGACGTGGGCAGCCCCGAGAACGCCGCCCGCGCGCTTGATCTCTACAACGCGCTGGCGCGTGAAAACGCCGCCGAAGATCCGCCCTCGGACGGCTTCATGCTTTCGATCCAGCCCGAACATGGCGGCACCCAGCTCTGGATGCGCGATGACGGCACCGGCGATCCCGAGCATGTCATCCAGTTCGTCAAACGCTGTGCCGCCGCGTTCGGCCTGACCGGGCTATGGGGGATGCAATACGCCAATACCTGCTCACGTCCGAGAATCGACGGGTTCGGGGGCGGCGCGCATGTCCTCGACCTCGCCACCGGCGAGACGGTGGACTGGATCTACACCGACGGTTGGCTTTCCACCGTTCTGGACGGGGGCGACCCCAATGCCTGACGTCATCGAAACCACGGTCTATCGGCTCGACGAGCTTTCCGAAGCCGCGAAAGACAATGCCCGCGCCTGGTATCGCGAGGGCGGCTTCGACTACGATTGGTACGATGCCGTCTATGAGGATTTCCGGCGGATCGCGGACATCCTCGGCATCCGCATCAAGACCCGCACCGTCCGCCTCATGGGCGGCGGCGTGCGACAAGAGCCTTGCATCTGGTTTACGGGCTTCTGGTCGCAGGGCGATGGCGCCGCGTTCGAAGGCCACTATTCCTATCGCAAAGGCACGGCGGCGGAAATCCGTGCCTATGCGCCGAAGGATGCGGAGCTGCACCGCATCGCGGATGCCCTACATCAGGCGCAACGCCGCAACTTCTACCAGTTGACGGCCGAGACGACCCATCGGGGGCGATACTATCACGAATACTGCATGGCGATCTCGGTCACCCGCGACAGCCCGACAGGGCAGGGCATGACCGCCGATGCCGAGGAGACCGTCATCGAGGCATTGCGCGATCTCGCGCGTTGGCTCTATCGCCAGCTTGAGCGCGACTACGATGACCTGACTTCGGATGAGGCGGTCGATGAGGCCATCGGTGCCAACGAATACAGCTTCACAGTTGATGGGAATCGCTTCGGCTAAAGCCCGGCTTTCCGGGGTTACAGTACCGACCGCAGGTCCGTCCGTGAGAAATCATCGCCGACAAAGAGCAACGGACAGCCGCGCTCGCTCGCGACCTCATAGGCGAAGCAATCGCCGTAGTTGAGACCGGCGGGATGAACGCCCTTGCCCCAGCGGGCATAGGCTTCGGAGATCCTGCGTGCCGAAGCCTCCGTGACGGAGACGACCTCGAACCCAAGGCCCTCGATCAGGGCGGCAATCTCTTCCCCAACATTGCGGCGCCCGGCCACGATCAGCGTCTCGGCCACGGTTCCGGCCGAGATCAGCAATCCGTCCGCCGCCTCGATCGCCGCCATGCAGGTCTCGGCCTGCGGCTCGTCCAGCACGATCGCCATCAGCGCCGAGGTGTCGACGACGATCACGCCGGCATCCCGTCATCACCATAGAGGAAGTCCTGACTGCGCGCGGCATCGGCGCCGGGCAGTGCCTTGCCCCGCGCCGTGGCCCGGACCCGCTCCATCAGCGCACGCCGGCCTTTCGGGGTCGCTGCGACAGCAACCCGCACGAGGCGGGCGACCTCATGGCCCCGCCGGGTCAGGATCACCTCGTCGCCGGCCTCGGCGCGTTTCACCAGTTCGGTGAGCTGCCCTTTCGCCTCGGTGACAGAAACCCTCATCGCACATCGCTCCAGATGTTCTCCGCTATCCTGCCAAGATGGTCCATAGAATGGTCCATTTCAAGCCCCCAGAGCGAGAGGAGGGCCGGGAGAGGGTGCCTCCGGACGGGTTGAGAGAGGGTCGTCCGGCTGCCGTCCCTTTCCCTCCAGGAGACCGATCATGGCTTTGCCCGAACTTGCTTCTCAATCCGCAACCCGTGTCCCCGACGCGCGCCGCATGAAGTTCCTGCCGCGCCTTTTCGGCCGGCGCCTGCTCATCATCGGCGAGCATGCCGTCTTCCGATTCATGGAGATCCTCAGCCCCGCCGATTACGGCGGCGGGCTCTGGGATTTCTACGAACGCGCCGGCCAGCCGCTCTATCTCGCGCCGACATCAAAGCCCCGTTACCTCCTGTTCTGCGAAGGCAACGGTTTCGAGGGCGAGGTCTCATGCGATGCGGCTGGGATCATCGCCACGCTCTTCGCCTTCTCGCATCTTTCCTTCCGCTACGATGACGACGAACTCGCCGAGGGCTATGGCCGTCTCTACGAACATGCCGCCAATCACCCGGAGGCGGCGGCGATCTTCCAGGCCATCGACTGAAACCCACAAGCGCCCAGCCTGACGGTCGGGCGCTTGTTTCATGCCTGCTTTCGCCACGGCTTCAGAGCGAGAGATGGGCCGGAAGGGGTTTGAGCCGGTGCGGTCGAGAGAGAGCGCTGCCCGGCTTGATCCTGACTTGCTCTCCCGAGGAATCCCCGATGAACATGATTTCCGCATCCGCGGCGGCATCCGCCACCGCGCCGCTTCCGCGCGACCACGACGCCGAGACCGCAGCCCGCATATTCACCGCTGCCGGCCTACTGCTGCCGCATCTGGAGCGCGGTCAGCGCGTCGATGCCGCCACGCTGCGCGGCGCGATGGAAGCGGGTTTCGGCGCTTCCGATGCCACCGGCGCCTGGACCTGGAAGCTGGCCTATGATGCCTGCGAGGCTGCGACCGTCCTCTTCCTGCGCAAATACGGCAATGTGCTTTTCCGTAAAGCCGCCTCGAAGTCGGCGATCCTGCCGCAGCTCGGCAAGATCTCCGGGCTTCTGCCGACGCATACGCGCCGCTCGGAAGAAGCGCAGACCTTCCAGCAGTTCTCCACCCCGATCCTGCTCGGTTTCGCGGCGGTCACGGCGGCGGCGATCACGCCTGCCGACCGTGTGCTGGAGCCCTCGGCCGGCACCGGGCTCCTCGCCATCCTGGCCGAGATCGCCGGCGGCACGCTTCTCGTAAATGAACTGGCCGAGATGCGCGCCGGCCTGCTTTCCTCTCTCTTTCCGGCCCTTTCCGTTACCCGCTTCGACGCGGCCCAGATCGATGACCATCTCGATCCCTGCCTTGTCCCGACCGTCGTGCTGATGAATCCACCGTTCTCGGTCATGGCCAATGTCGAGGGGCGCATGCGTGACGCCGCCTTTCGCCATGTCGCTTCGGCGCTGGCGCGTCTTGCGCCCGGCGGACGGCTCGTGACCATCACCGGCGCGAGCTTCGCCCCCGATAATCCGGCGTGGACCGCCTCCTGGACCCGGCTGCAGGAACGCGGTCGCGTCACCTTTTCCGCCGCCATCGACGGCTCGGTCTATGCCAAGCAAGGCACCACTGTCCCGACCCGGCTCACGGTCATCGACAAGCTGCCGGCCGAAGATGCGGCGGTGTTTCCGGCAGCGCCTGGTGTCGCGCCGGACGTGGCCACGCTGATCGCCTGGCTAGCCGACCTGCTTCCCACGCGGCTGCCGGTCGATCCCGGCCTGACGGTGCCGGTCGCACGACCCACCGCGCCCCGCACCGTGCGCGGCTACGTCAACCGCGCCGCGCGATCCGCGCCCGCCGCGCCCCTTGCGGAACCGGAGGCCGTGCCGGTCGCCTACGAGACCGTGGATTGGGAACCGGCCGAGGGCGGCGGCCTCTCCGACGCGATCTACGAGGAATACGGGCTTCAGACCATCCGCATCGACGGGGCGCAGGCGCATCCTACCCAGCTCGTGCAGTCGGCCTCGATGGCGAGCATCGCGCCGCCGAAGCCCAGCTATCGGCCGACGCTTCCCAACGACATTCTCGGCAAGCTGTCCGAGGCGCAGCTGGAGACCGTGATTTATGCGGGCGAGGCCCATGGGGGCTTCCTCGCCGGGGGCTGGACGATCGATGACACGCTCGACAATCTCGCCGCCGCGCCGGAGGATGCCGAGGGAGCAATCCGTTTCCGTCAGGGCTTCATGATCGGCGACGGCACCGGCGTCGGCAAGGGTCGGGAATCCGCCGCCATCATCCTCGACAACTGGATGCAGGGGCGGCGTAAGGCGATCTGGATCTCGAAATCCGACAAGCTGTTGGAGGACGCGCAACGTGACTGGTCGGCGCTCGGCATGGAGCGGCTGCTGGTCACGCCGCTGTCGCGATTCCCGCAAGGCAAGCCCATCACGCTGAACGAAGGCATCCTGTTTCTAACCTATGCCACGCTGCGCTCCGACGACCGGGGGACAAGGGTTTCCAGGGTCAAACAGATCGTCGAATGGTTGGGCACAGACTTCGATGGGGTGGTGATTTTCGACGAGGCGCATGCCATGGCCAATGCCGCAGGAGGCAGGGGAGAACGCGGCGATGTCGCCGCCTCGCAGCAGGGCCGTGCCGGGCTGCGCATCCAGCATGCGCTTCCCGATGCCCGAGTCGTCTATGTCTCGGCCACCGGCGCCACCACCGTCCACAATCTCGCCTATGCGCAGCGGCTCGGTCTCTGGGGCGGCGAGGATTTCCCCTTCTCGACCAGGGCGGAGTTCGTCGAGGCGATCGAGGCCGGCGGCGTCGCGGCGATGGAGGTGCTGGCCCGCGACCTGCGGGCGCTTGGCCTCTACACCGCCCGCTCGCTGTCCTTCAAAGGCGTGGAATACGAGTTGCTCGACCACGAACTGACCCCTGAACAGGTCCGCATCTACGACAGCTATGCCGATGCCTTCGCCATCATCCATAACAATCTCGATGCGGCGATGCAGGCCGCCAACATCACCGGCGGCGAGGGCGGGTCCGGCACGCTGAACCGGCAGGCCAAGTCCGCCGCCCGCTCGGCCTTTGAGAGCGCCAAGCAGAGGTTCTTCGGGCACCTGTTGACGTCGATGAAAACCCCGACGCTGATCCGGTCCATCACGGCCGATCTGGAAGCGGGACATTCTTCCGTCATCCAGATCGTCTCGACCGGCGAGGCGCTGATGGAACGGCGGCTGGCAGAGATCCCCACCGAGGAATGGGGCGATCTGAAAATGGACCTGTCGCCGCGCGAATATGTCCTAGATTACCTTGCCCATTCCTTCCCGGTCCAACTCTACGAGCCGTTCACCGACAGCGAGGGCAATCTGTCCTCGCGCCCGGTCTATCGTGATGGCCAGCCGGTCGAGAGCCGCGAGGCCGCGGCCCGGCGCGACGAGATGATCGCAAGCCTCGCCAGCCTGCCGCCGGTTCCCGGCGCGCTCGACCAGATCATCCAGTATTTCGGGACCGACACGGTGGCCGAGGTCACGGGTCGTTCGCGCCGTATCGTCCGCAAACGCAGCGTCACCATCGACTGGCTCGTCGTGGAAAGCCGCGCCGGTTCGGCCAACCTGGCCGAGACGCAAGCCTTCATGGACGATCAGAAGCGCGTGCTGGTCTTTTCCGATGCGGGCGGCACGGGCCGGTCGTATCACGCCGAACTGTCGGCGAAGAATACCCGGCTGCGTGTCCACTATCTCCTCGAAGCCGGGTGGAAGGCGGACGCCGCCATCCAGGGCCTCGGCCGCACGCATCGCACCAACCAGGCACAGCCGCCACTGTTCCGACCGATCTCGACCAATGTGAAGGCCGAGAAGCGCTTCCTCTCGACCATCGCCCGCCGTCTTGACACGCTGGGCGCGATTACGCGCGGCCAGCGCCAGACCGGTGGTCAGGGCCTGTTCCGCCCGGAAGATAACCTGGAATCGCATTACGCCCGTGACGCGCTGCGCCAGCTTTATCTCCTGCTGGTGCGCGGCAAGGTCGACGGCTGCTCACTGGAGCGGTTCGAGGCTGCCACCGGGTTGAAGCTGATGGATGCGAACGGCATCAAGGACAATTTGCCGGCCATCACCACCTTCCTCAACCGGCTGCTGGCGCTGACCATCGAGCTTCAGGGCATCCTCTTCACCGCCTTCGAACAACTTCTGACCGCCCGCATCGAGGGCGCCATCGCCTCCGGCACCTATGACGCCGGGCTGGAGACCCTGCGCGCCGAGAGCTTCGTAGTGACGGATCGGCAGGTGATCTACACGCACCCGCGCACCGGGGCCGAGACCAGCCTGCTGACCATCACCGAACGCAGGCGCAACCGCCCGGTGACGCTCGACGCCGCGCTGGCGGAACTCGACGATCCCCGCGCCAGGCTGCTGATCAACGAGCGCTCAGGCCGGGCAGCGGTGCAGATCCCCACCACCAGCGTGATGTTGGACGATGGCGAGATCGAGCGCCGCGTCCGGCTGATCCGGCCGATGGAAGCGCAGAACGTCCAGGTCAGGATGATGCGCGAGACCCATTGGGTCGAAGCCGACAGGGATGCCTTCGCATCGGCCTGGGAAGCCGAAGTCGCGGAGGTGCCGGAGTTCGCCGAGTCCACCTTGCACATGGTGACGGGCCTGCTGCTACCGATCTGGAAGCGGCTGCCGAACGACTCCACTCGCGTCTATCGGCTTCAGTCTGACGCCGGCGAGCGCATCATCGGCCGCAAGGTCTCCCCGGCTTGGGCGGCCAATGCGACCGAGACCGGCATCACCTCGGTCTCGCCGGACGATGCCTTCGCGGCGCTGCTGGAAAGTCGGACCATCCTCGATCTCGCTGAGGGCCTCCAGCTTCGCCGGGTCCGGGTCATGGGGGCAAACCGGATCGAGCTGTCGGGTTTCACCGACACCATGCGCCAGCGCCTCACGGCCTATGGGCTGTTCCACGAGATCATCTCCTGGAAGCTGCGCATGTTCGTGCCGGTCGATGCCAGCGGTCCGGCGATCCTCGGGAAGCTCTTCGACCGCTGGCCGGTCGAGCGCATCGGCGAGCGGGAGGCAGCCTGATGCCCAGGCACGACGCATCCGAACTGGCGATCCGCCTTGGCCGAGAGGCCGAGGCGGTCTGCCGCCACTACCTGTCGTCCGGCCACCGCGCCGGGCGATACTGGCTGGTCGGTGACGTGCAGAACACCCCAGGACGCTCCATGTTCGTGCGACTGACCGGCCCGGAATCCGGCAAGGGTGCGGCGGGCAAGTGGAGTGACATGGCGACGGGAGAGCATGGCGACCTTCTCGACGTCATCCGCGAGGCGCTCGGCCTCGCCGATTTCAAGGACGTGGCTGAGGAAGCGCGCCGCTTCCTCGCCCTCCCGCATCCCGAACCGGCAAAGACGAGAGCGCCGACCGACAGCACATCCGGCGCGGCACCCGGTTCGCCTGAAGCGTCGCGGCGGCTCTTCGCCATGGCGCAGCCGATCCACGGCACCCTTGCTGCGATCTACCTCAACCGGCGAGCGATCACCACGCTCGAAGGCACCACCGCGCTGCGCTACCATCCCCGGTGCTATTACAGGCCCAACGAGCATGCGCCCACCGAGATCAGGCCGGCGGTGGTCGCCGCCGTCACCGATCTCACCGGCCACCAGACCGGCGCGCATCGCACATGGCTCGCCCCGGACGGTTCCGGCAAGGCGCCTGTCGAGACACCGCGGCGGGCGATGGGCGACCTTCTCGGCCACGCGGTCCGCTTCGGCATCGCCGATGAGGTGCTCGCCGCCGGCGAGGGCATCGAGACCGTGCTGTCGCCGCGCCAGGTCCTGCCCCGCATGCCGATGCTGGCGGCGCTTTCGGCCGCTCACCTCGCCGCCATCCTGTTCCCGCCGTCGCTGCGCAGGCTCTATGTCCTGCGCGATCGCGACCCGGCCGGGGACGGTGCAAGAGACCGACTGGCCGCCAGAGCAGCCGATCTCGGGATCGAGGCGGTCTCGCTCATGCCGCGCGAGGGCGATTTCAACGATGATCTGCGACGCCATGGCGCCGATGCCCTCGGGGCGGCCTTGAAGGATCAGCTTCATCCCGAAGACGTCCGCCGTTTCATGGAAGGGTGAGGGTGTGATCGGCCCCGGAGGCTCGGTCCGGCTCGGCCTCTGCCGGTTTCGTTCGCTTGGCATCGGCAGGTGCATCCACCGCCGGAGAGTCCCGCACCCACGGCCTTCGGAGAGGGCGATCGGCGCACAAACGGGACGGGCAGGCAATGGCCGGGAGCGACTAATTTCCGCCGGCGGGGAGCCACCCCACGCGACAGGTCGCGTGGGGACCCCGTCTCTGGCCCCGCCTTTGCATCGCGAAAGGCAAATTAGCCGCACCCGGCCATCAAGGCCCTCGCCGAGCGGGCGAGGGCTGTCAACCCGTCCCGCCCGTGCGCTTCGACGCCTGCGAAGGCCGCGATGGGCGCGGTCTCCAGACGAAGGACGCAACCGATGACGTTTGATCCCGAATATGCAGGGGCCGAGCCGGTCCACACCTCCTCCCAGACCGATCACGCCCTCACCGAACTCCAGCTCTACGGCTGGCGCCCGTTCCAGGACGAACCTGATCCCCGGCCGCTCCCCGAGGGCAATACCGTCGCTGTAGCCGTCACAGACATCTTCGACGCCCTTGTGGCGACGCTCAGTGACACCCGTCTCGAACCCGATCTCGAAGAGCTGCTCTGGGGGGCCGCCAATCTCTTCCACCGCGCCACCAGCCGGGTCGAACGCGATCTAGACGCCAACGAGCAGGCGCAGCGCCGGATGCAGCGGGAACAGGACGGCAGCGAGGTGAAGTCGGTCGAACTCGAACGCCTTACGGCCGAGGGGCAGACCCTGATTGAACGGCGCGCCAGCATGGAACTCTTCCGCGACCTCGCCGCCGAGGCTTTCGAGCACCACACCGGCAGCGCCTGGCGGCCGCGCACCGGCTCGATGGTCAACCATCGCAACCTGACTGCCGCGATGATCGACTCCAGAGACTTCCTTGCCGCCAAGCGCCGGGCCGAGACCGAGGTGATGCTGCCCGCCGGCCCTAAGGTGGCCGTGACCGGCGGCGCCGACTTCAACGATCACCGCCTGATCTGGGCGAAGCTCGATCAGGTCCATGCCAAGCACCCCGACATGGTGTTGCTGCACGGCGGGTCGCCGAAGGGAGCCGAACTGATCGCCTCCCGCTGGGCCGATCACCGCAAGGTGCTTCAGGTCGCCTTCCGGCCCGACTGGACCAAGCACGCCAAGGCCGCGCCGTTCAAGCGAAACGATGCCATGCTGGACGTGCTGCCGGTCGGCGTCCTCGTCTTCCCCGGTACCGGGATTCAGGAGAATCTCGCCGACAAGGCCCGCAAGCTCGGCATCCCGGTCATGAAGTTCGACGGCGGGGCGTAAGTCCCGCCGCCTGGCGGCTTTAAGCCGCCGAACCTTGACAGAAAACGCCGCCGCGCCTTTGATGGAACATCCTTGCAGAACCGGCGAAGCAGCATAGTCGCAGGCGGAGCGTATCTCCCGGCAGCCTGTCGTGATCCCCAACCGTTCTCTGGAGGTTTCCATGACGCTGATCCTGCTCGCCATCTCGCTCAGCATCGCGGCCTGTGTGATCGCCTACAATCTGGCGATCTATGCCTTGCCCGTCATGGCGGCGATCACGACCGCGCAATATGCCTGGGGCGCGGGGGCCGGTGTCGTGATGTCTGGCCTCATGGCCATCGGTGCCGCTTTGCTCTCGATCGCCCTTGTGATCCTGGTTCTTGGCTTCGCGAGGAACCCGGCCCTGCGGCTCATTGCGCTCGCTCTCTTCGCCGTGCCCGCCGTCATCGCCGGCTATGCCCTTGTCTATGGCATCACCAAGAACGCCATCGACTCGGGGCTGGTTCTCAACCTGCTCGGCGGCATGGGCGGCCTTGTCATCGGCATCTCGGCCATCGTCAATCTGAACGCCCTCGGCGAGTCGGTGTTCTCGCGCTGAAACGGCGGACGCGATCAGCCACTTCTGAGGAAGACTGGCAGCTTGCGCCATCGGGCGACGGTCGTTCCATCAAAGACGGAAAGTCGGTCCGACGCAGCATGTCACCATCGCACCCGGTCTGCTTCGCCCGGCTCTGGAAATGGGACATCGGTGCGTACCCGCAGTCCCGTGCGGTCGATGCCCCGCTGCATCGGTCCACGTCGTTTCGTGGGGCCTCCGCGAACACCTTCCTTGCCCCTTCACGATGCTGTGGGACCGAGCCTTTGGCCGATGAAGCAGGACGGTGTCATAGCGGGCATGAGAACCCGATAGCCTGTTCGATCACATCGCGGATGACAGGGCCTTCCGGCGGCGGACACGACGTTGACCGGCAAAGACGGTTGAACGAGTGCCATGCCGGTGGTCTCGGTTCGCAGGGGGCCTGCCTGGCCGCTGTCGCCAGCAAGGACGATGGTTCTGCTGTGCGTCCCCGATCTGCTTTCGAAAGCACCATCCCTCCGCCTGACTGATCCCCTAAGTCCGTTCGGCTTCCACCAGCAACCCCCGCGGCTCCCAGCCGTGTTGCCGCGCAAGCGCGGCTGCCCGCCCCACCTGGGGCCTTGGGGGCAAGCTGCAGCAAGGGCGGCAGTTGCAGGAGTCTTCCGACGGCCTTGGCCGGGTCTCGTCGGAGGGACGGTCCCTCCGAGGAGCAACGGAGACCTACAATGCAGAACATCGTCATCCTCGCCGGCAACATCGGCCAGGCCCCCGAAACCCGCACCACCCAGGGCGGCACCGGCATCACCCACTTCACCCTGGCCACCTCGCGCCCCCGCTATTCGGAAGGCCGCGTCCTGCGCGACGAGAACGGCTATCGGGTCCAGGACACCGAATGGCACCGCATCACCTGCTTCAACGGCCTCGGCAAGACGGTCCAGCAGCATTGCGACAAGGGCATGAAGGTTCTGGTTCGCGGCCGCATCCACTACACGAAATGGACCGATGCCGCCGGGGTCGATCGCTACGGCTGCGAGATCATCGCCGAGACGGTCGATTTCCTGAGCCGGGCGAAGCAGACCGAGAACGACGACGGCAAGTTCATCGACGACGATGACATTCCGTTCTGATCGGGAACCCGAGGCCCGGCGGCGCAAGCCGCCGGGTTTCTCCCCTGTCTCAACGGATCGCGCCCGCCGCCTCTGGCAAGGTCCAGCGACCGAATCAGACGGGCATGGACGAGGGCGTCGCCTCTCTATCCATGATAATTGCACCTGAATTTCGGCTGGCGCTCATAGCAAGAACGACTATTATAGTCGTAGTTCTGGAGTGCGTGCATATCCCGGTGGGAGGTGATCATGTATGATCACCGCTCGCCAATCACGGGCTGCGCGCGCGTTACTGGGATGGACACAGGAGACGCTCGCCGACAAGGCCCAGGTCGCATTGACCGCACTCAAACGCCTCGAATCCCAAAGCGGGCTCGAGGTGTTCGAGTCCACCCGCGACCAGGTGCGCCGCGCTCTCGAAGCGGCCGGGATCGTTTTCCTGTCGACAGATAAGGGCGAGGGCGTGTTGCTGCAACACAATGGAGCCAACACCGACAAACGGTGAAATAGCGGCCAGCGTGATGTCAGGTTCTCGTCAAAAGGAATGGCTATCTTCCGCCGAAGATGGTTAACAAATACGTTACCCGAACGTGAGCGAATGATGGGCCGCGCGACACAGACATATCTCGACACACCACCGTCCAGCCAGACGCTGACGTCTTATGATCGCGAGCACATGAAGCTCTACATGCGCCTTCTCGATGCCGAGCGTGATGGCGCCGATTGGCGCGAAGCTGTGCAGGTTCTCTTTGGCCTCGATCCAGAGTGCGATCCCGACCGCTGCCGCTCCATCCATGATACTCATCTCGCTCGCGCGCATTGGATGACCGAACACGGCTACCGCGA
Source organism: Paracoccus sp. SJTW-4 (assembly GCF_047716885.1). Lineage (NCBI taxonomy): Bacteria > Pseudomonadati > Pseudomonadota > Alphaproteobacteria > Rhodobacterales > Paracoccaceae > Paracoccus > Paracoccus sp. SJTW-4. The sequence continues at coordinate 2,301,065 of NZ_CP136681.1, forward strand.
ACTGGTCCGCGAAAGTCAGCGCAAGACCTGACCCGTGATGCGTGCCGCGCATCACCTGTTGACCAGCGCCTGACTTCCGAAACGCAACTCATGCGGGAATCTTGAGCCTTCCCTATTCGTTTGAGTGGATTCGGGAGGCCGCGATGACCCCTGACGCATCGACCTGGCGTTCTTCGGCGCAATACGACCATCTGGATGAACTGACGGCATCCGATCTGGCCTGGGAATGGCTGCGCCGCAATGACGATTATGACGCAGATTTTGAAGCCTCGATTGCCGACCAAGGAGACCCCCAACCGCTGACCGAACGGATCCGGCAGCGCTGGGGGTTGCGATTTCCCGGTCGATCCGCTGGTCCCGCCGCCCGATGCGCCGGTCTTCTGGCTCCCAGCGGAGGACACAAGTGTGGTGGTGCTGACCGAAGTCCCTTTGGAACTTGGCGACAGCACTGACGGCGCTCCGCTGAACTGGCGCCTCGACTTCTCGGTCGAGAACGCTGGCGCAGAGTTCCACGTCCCGCTTGGCAATGGGCAGAAGCTCCAGATCTTCGACGGCGCCATTAAGGGGGACGCGATCGCGGTCGCCGTCGTCCCTCTCAGCCTCGCCGGTTTCGACCGGATCGAGGCCATTCAACGCTTCCTTTCCGCCCTGCATGGTCGCGCGATCCCGCCGGATACACGCATGACACGCCAGCAACGCGCGCGCCTCCGACGGATGCTGCGGGCCTTCGATGGCCATCGGGCTGGTGCCACGCAGCAGGAGATCGCGCGGGTTCTTCTGAACACCGGCCGGCTTGACCGGGACGAATGGCAAGCATCCTCGGCCCGTCATGCCATCAAGGCACTCCTGCGCGATGCCCGTGCAATGGTCGCCGGCGGTTATCGGAAACTCCTTCGTCATCGCCGCCCACGATAGCGCGGGTTTGCGCCGGCAACAGCCACTTCGTTGCGCCCGTCGCGGGCGCGTGGCTCTTCGGTGCCACGCTGCTATACAAGATCAACTCCAGCACCAATGCGCGTATGCGCGGGCGGCTGGTGCTGAACGGATCGACCGAAATCCGAGATCAAAGGGCGAGATTTCAGGGGCGCACGCCTCCGAGGCGACGGCGCTCTGGCTGCAGACCATGGCGCCGCTCGCGCAGGGCGACACCGTCGAGTTGCAGGGCACCTTTCGCGCGGCGGATGGGTATTTCGCGGCCGATCACACGTCGTTCTGGGGCTGCAAGGTCGGTTGAGCGGCGGAAGGGAGAAGTGATGACACCACCCGTTCCGATCAGGGCTTTGTCCGCATGCCGGACGCCGAGTTCGAGGCGATCCTGACGCGCACGGCGGAAGAAGGCGCAAAACGCGCACTGGCGGATATCGGCCTCGACGGCGAAGAGGCCGCGCCGCCGGATTAAGCGGCGATGGCCGACAATGCCCCGCAGTCAGACGGAGGGGCGGCTGCCTGGCAGGGGTGCCCTCGCGGGTGCCGGCCGATGCTCCGGGGCCGCTTGCTCGAAGTCGCAGAGGATCGGGCAGTCGGGCCGGTGGTCGCCCGCGCAGGCGTCCGCCAGCGTCGTGAGCGTGGTGACCATGTCCTCCATCTCGGCGATCCGATGCCGCAGCTCCTCGATGTGCTGAAGAGCGACGCGCTTGACATCGCCGCTCTGCCGGCTGCCGTCACGCCAGAGGTTCAGGAGCTTCTGGATCTCGGGCACCGAGAAGCCCAGATCGCGCGCGCGACGGATGAAGCGCAGCATGTGGACGTCGGTGTCCGAATAGTCGCGATAGCCCGATTGGGTCCGGTTGGCGGGAGGGATGAGGCCGGTCTGTTCGTAGTAGCGGATCATCTTGGCGGAGACTCCCGAGGCGTGGGCTGCTTGTCCGATGTTCATGGGTGGCTCCTTTGGTTGGTGGTGAAGATGAGCGGAACGGCCGCTGGCGGAAAGATGACGTCGTGCGTGACGTGCGTGATATTGGTCATGACGGTCTTCCAGGCTAGGGGAATGACCGGGACGCACTCTGGCGCCCCGGTCGGCGCGGGTGGCGATCACTCGGCAGGTGCAAGCCGGCCGGACATGGCGGGGCTGGCGGTCGCTGGGGCCGTCGGATCGGTCCCCATCGGCGGCGTGAAGCGGCGCAGGCGGAGCGCGTTGCCGAGCACGAAGACCGAGGACAGCGCCATCGCCCCGGCGGCGAAGACCGGCGACAGCAGAACCCCGTAGGCCGGGTAGAGCACGCCCGCCGCGACCGGGATCAGCGCGGTGTTGTAGGCGAAGGCCCAGAACAGGTTCTGCCGGATATTGCCGATCGTCGCGCGCGACAACGCGATGGCGTTGGGCACGCCCTTGAGGCTGCCCGACATCAGCACCACGTCGGCGGCCTCGATCGCCACATCCGTTCCGGTGCCGATGGCAAGGCCCACATCCGCCTCGGCCAGCGCCGGGGCGTCGTTGATGCCGTCACCGACATAGGCCAGCGTCCCATGACTGGTCTTGAGACGGCGCACGGCCTCGACCTTGCCTTCGGGCAGCACCTCGGCCACGACCTCGTCGATGCCTAGCCGCCGGGCGATGGCTTCGGCCGTGCGGCGGTTGTCGCCGGTGATCATCGCAACCTTCAGGCCGAGGTCGTGCAACGCCGCGATCGCGGCCGGCGTCGTCTCCTTGATCGGGTCGGCCACGGCGATGATCGCCGCCAGCTTGCCGTCGATCGCGGCGTAGAGGGGCGACTTGCCCTCGTTGCCGAGACGCTCGGCGATCTTGGCGAAACCGGCCACGTCATGGCCAAGCTCGGCCATGTAGCGGTCTGCGCCGATCTCGACGGGCTTGCCGCCGGCCACGGCCCTGACGCCGAACCCTGTCACCGACTCGAAGTTCGAGACGGCGGGCAGCGTAAGGCCTTCCCCGGCGGCCGCGTCCACGATCGCACGGGCGATCGGGTGCTCCGACTTCTCCTCGACCGCGGCGACGAGGCTCAGGACCTCGGCCCGCTCGAACCCGGCGGCCAGTTCCAGATCGGTCAGCGCGGGGGCGCCTTCCGTCAGCGTGCCGGTCTTGTCCACCGCCACGACCCTGGCATCCTTCAGCAGCTGGAGCGCTTCGCCCTTGCGGAACAGCACGCCCATCTCGGCGCCGCGCCCGGTGCCCACCATGATCGAGGTCGGCGTGGCGAGGCCCATCGCACAGGGGCAGGCGATGATCAGGACCGCGACGGCGTTCACCAGCGCGAAGGTCAGCGCCGGGTCGGGACCGAAGAAGAACCAGATGCCGAAGGTCAGCGCCGCCACCGCCATGACGGCCGGGACGAACCACATGGTGACGCGGTCCACCAGCGCCTGGATTGGCAGTTTCGAGCCCTGCGCCTCCTCGACCAGGCGGATGATCTGCGCCAGCACCGTGTCCCCGCCGACCGCAGTGGCGCGAAAGGCGAAGGCGCCTTTCTGGTTCACGGTGCCGCCGGTCACGGCAGCGCCCGCCTGCTTCTGGACGGGGATGGGCTCGCCGGTGATCATCGATTCATCCACCCAGCTCTCGCCCTCGACCACCTCGCCGTCCACGGGGACGCGCTCGCCCGGACGGACCTCGACGAGATCGCCGGGAGCCACGTTGGCCACCGCGATGTCCTCGACGCGGCCGCCCCGGCGCACGCGCGCGGTCTTGGGCTGCAGGCCAACAAGGCGGGTGATCGCCTCGGAGGTGCGGCCCTTGGCGCGCGCCTCGAGATAGCGGCCGAGCAGGATCAGCGTCACGATAACGGCTGCCGCCTCGTAATAGACGTTGACGGTGCCCGCCGGCAGCAGGCCGGGGGCGAAGGTGGCGACAAGTGAATAACCGAAAGCCGCCAGCGTGCCGACCGCGACAAGGCTGTTCATGTCAGGCGCGCCACGGAACAGGGCGGGAAGGCCCTTCTGGTAGAAGCGGATGCCGGGGATGGCGAGGACCAGCAGCGTCAGCGCGAACTGGATATACCAACTGGCCTGCATGCCGATGGTGCCCGCGACGAGGTCATGGACGGCGGGAATGAGGTGGCTGCCCATCTCGAGGACGAAGACCGGCAGGGTCAGCGCCGCCGCCAGGATCAGGTCGCGCCGCAGCGTCTCGCGCTCGGCCTCCTTGCGGGCGTTGGCCTGCGCCTCATCGGCCCCGCCGCCGTCGATCAGCCGCGCCTCGTAGCCGGTTTCGGTGATGGCCCGCAGCAACGCGCCGGCATCGGCCGGGCCCGTGACGGTCGCGCGCTCGGTGGCGAGGTTGACGGTCGCCGAAGCAACGCCGGGCACCGCCTGCAGCGCCCTTTCGACCCGGCCCACGCAAGAGGCGCAGGTCATCCCCTCGATGGCGATCTCGACCGCACCCTGGGGCTTGGGCACGTCATAGCCCGCGCTTTCCACCGCACCCACCAGCGCGGCACGCTCGACCGGCGCGCTGAGACGGATGTCGGCGCGCTCGGTGGCCAGGTTGACATTTGCCGAGGCGACGCCGGGCACGGCCCGCAGCGCCTTCTCGACCCGGCCCACGCATGAGGCACAGGTCATGCCCTCGATGGACAGGCTGATCGGGGGCAGATTGATGCTGCCGGCTCCGGGCTCGCGATCTCGCGCTGGGGCGGTCATGAAGGGGGTCTCCTTGAAGCTATTCCATCATCCGCCAAGGGAAATAAGGGTTCCCATCGCTGGAAGGTCAAGACCTGTCAGGATCGATTCTTTCCTCTTGACCTTCCAACGATGGGAAACCCTATCTCACCTTGCATGAGACGAACCACAGGAGGCACTCATGCAGTTCCACATTGAAAATATGACCTGCGGCGGCTGCGCGTGCGGCGTGACCAGGGCGATTCACACGGTTGATCCCGCAGCGAACGTCGAGGCCGATCCCCCGAAGCGCAAGGTCGTCGTCACCTCCGGGCAGCCCCGCGCCGCCTTCGAGGCCGCGCTGGCCGAGGCGGGCTTTCCCGTCGCGCCGGTGGGGACGGTCGCCTGATGAACAAGCTGTCCGTTCTGTTCATGGCGACCGCGCTTGCCGCCGCGGGCGGACTGGCCGTTGCGCAATCGCAGATCGTGGATGAAGGCGTTACGATCACGGATCGTTCGGACATGGGTCATGGCGCGCATGGTGCGGCTGCCTCCGACAGCCCGGCAGTTCAGGCCTACATGGCCGCAAACGACCGCATGCATGCCGGGATGGCCGTCGAGTTCAGTGGCGACGCCGACGTGGATTTCATGCGCAGCATGATCCCGCACCATCAGGGCGCCATCGACATGGCGCGCGTCGTGTTGGGACACGGCGAGGACCCGCAGATCCGTGCCCTCGCCGAAGACGTGATCGCGGCGCAGGAGGGCGAGATCGCCATGATGCGCGAGTGGCTGGCCGCCCGCGGTCAGTAACAGGCTCGCGCCCCCCAAGGGATAGCGAGGGCCCGCCAATGAGACGGCGGGCCCTATTGTTCTGACCGACCGCGGCTCGGTGCCTGGCCGGTAGCTGGCGCCGGAGCGAACTCCGGCGCCGATCGCTCAGCGCGCCGGGCCGCCGTAGACGATGCCGTTCGGGCGATCGCCAACCGGCACTGTCTTGACCACTTCCTGGCTCCCCACGTCGATGATCGACACGGTATCGTCGGCGATGTTGGTCACGAACACATAGACCCCGTCCGCCGATGCCGATACTCCATGGGCGCCGCGGCCGGTGGTGATGGTCTTCACCACCTGACCGATTGCGGTGTCGATCACGGATACGGTGTCGTTCGGCTCGGCCTCGGTGCCCTGATTGGCGACATAGACGAATTTCCCATCCTGCGTCGCGATGAGCTGGATCGGGTTCGGCCCGACGTCGATCCTGTTCGTCACCTCGCGGGTTGAAGTGTCGATCACGGCGACGCGGTTCTCGTCGCGCAGCGAGACATAGACCTGATCGCCCGAGGGCGTGAACCCGACCTGAACCGGCGCGGTCCCGATCGGAATGCGCGCGACCTCGGACAGCGCCTGGGTGTCGATGACGGACACGGACCCGTCCTCGACATTGGCCACGTAAAGCTGGGTCTCATCCGGGCTGAGCCGTAGGCCGTGCGGATAGTCCCCCGTCGCGATACGCCCGATGACTTCGGCCCGTGCGAGATCGACGACCGCGATCTCGTCTCCGCCGGCCAAGGAGACATAGGCGCGCCCCTGCCGGTCAGCGACCACATGGGCCGGGTGCGAGCCTACCGCGACGGTCGCCTTGGGCGCCGAGAGGTTCTGCGGATCGAGAATGACCAACAGACCCTCGGCCGCACCGTCCCCGCCGTGCCCATGCCCGTCCGACCCGTGATCCCCTTCGACGGCAGGATCGCCAACGGCCAACAGCAGCTTGCCGTCAGGCGTCAGGTCGACGTTGTGGGGCGCGATCGGGATCAAAACCGTGTCGACCGCTCCGGTGGCGAGATTGATGGCGCTGATGGAATTGCCGCCTTCATTGGCGGACCAGACAGTCCCGCCGGTCTGACCAAAGGGCGCAGGTGCCTCGCCGGCCTTCGCCTCCAGCCATGCCTGCATTTCGGCGATCTCGCCTTCCTGCACCGCGATGATCTGCTCCGCCCACTCCCTTGTCTTCGGGTCGTCGCCATACTGCAGGACGATCCGGGCCATATCGATCGCGCCCTGATGATGCGGGATCATGCCCCGGACGAAGGCGACATCCGGATCGTCGGCCATGACGCCGTCCATCATCGGTCCGTGCATTTCATTCATCGATTCGACGTAGGCCCGGGTGAAATCCGGAAGGCTTTCGTTAACCGGGGCCGCCCCGGCGTTCGGCGCGCCCATCATCCCCTGCATCATCCCACCCTGCATCATCTGGCGCATCGCGCCCATGCATTCCGGGGTCATGGCCTGGCACTGCTCGGGCATCATCCCTTGCATGCCGGGCATCTGGCCTGAAGGCGGCGTTGGCGCGGGCGCCTGCTCCGCCTGTGCGGGCGGGGTTCCCGGGTGATGGGTGTCATGTCCGGCCTGCGCGAGAGCAGCGCCTGGCAGGCCTGCCAGCAGGCTGACAGTAAGGGCGATTACGATTGCTGTTCGGTTCATTGGATTTCATCCTCTGGTTCCGGAGCACCGGCCCGGATTTGCGGGCGCGGCTCTCCATCCTGTTCGTTTGTCTTTCGGGTTTGCGCGGAGCGGCCGGAGACGTCTCTCGTCCTCGCGGCGATCCCTGCGCATCACGCAGCGATGAGACGTGGCGGCTTCAGGATGCCTTCGGGTGATCGGTCGTGCGGATCAGTGCGCACAACCGTGAAAACCTCACCGTTCACGGACGGGCCGAACGTCGGCGGCGCGACGAGAACCGCGGCGGCCAGACAGATCTGGCAGCAGTCCGCCGGACCCTGGCCACTGTCCTCGTTCAGGCAGCCTGCCGATTGATCTGCGCCATGCTCGTCCGGCAGGTGAGGCTGGGCGCAGTGGCTTGCCGTGGCGGCGACCTGCTGCTGGTGGATGGCGTGTCCGGCGGGGCCGGCATGTACCGGGACCTGCAGAACCAGGGCGCCGATGGCAAGCAGCAGGATGCAAACCGCAAACTGGCGCAATCGACCGCATCTCACCCGGAAGGCAGCTCGCACCCGCCCGGTCATGCGCCACTTTCCTTCCCGGCGGCACGCCGGGCCAGTGCGATGTCGCGTTCACGTCTCCCGCCACCCGACGCCGCGAGACCGCCCCGCTGACGGAGGCAAGCCGCCTCGGCCAGGTGCTGTTTCGGATCATTCGCAAGTCGGGCGATCATGTCGGCAGCCCCGTGTCAGATTTCCCGTGGACCGAGAAAGCGCCCGAAGCTCCGGACGGTCGGGCCGAACAGGAACGCTTCATAGGGCTCGGGATCGACGCCCGGAAAATCCATGCCGGGCGAGCCGGCCGGCATGCCGGGAACGGCCAGCCCCGTCGCGTCAGGCCGCTCGGCCAGAAGGCGGCGGATGGCTGCGGCAGGCACATGGCCCTCGACCACGTAGCCGCCCACCTCGGCGGTGTGGCAGGAGGCCAGTTCGGCCGGGACGCCGAGCCGCTGCTTGAGGCTGTCCATATCGGAGGATTCTACCACCTTCACCGGGAAGCCTGCGGCCTCGATATGCGCGACCCAGCCATCGCAGCAGCCGCAGGATGGATCCTTGCTGACGCTCACCAGCGGCAGCGCTTCGGCATGTCCCCGCCTTGGCATGGACATCAGCAGGGGCAGCGCGCCGGCAGCGGCCAGAACGGTGCGCCGGCTGATGGGGTGATCGTTTCTCATCGTCAAACCTCGTTTCATGGATTCATTATCTCGCCGTCACGGTCCGGGCGCGACGCACGAAGGGGTGAGCAGGTGCTTGCATGCTGCGGCATGGTGCCGGCAGAGGCGCGCCAGCGGGCATCACAGCTTCACCCTCCGCAGCCGAGCGGCATTGGTGATCACGCTGACCGAGGACAGCGCCATGGCGGCCGCCGCGATGATCGGCGACAGCAGGATGCCGAAGAACGGATACAGCACCCCGGCCGCGACCGGCACGCCCAGAGCGTTGTAGATGAAGGCGAAGAACAGGTTCTGGCGGATATTGCCCATGACCGCTTCCGACAGCTTGCGGGCGCGGACGATGCCGGTCAGATCGCCCTTGAGCAATGTGACGCCCGCGCTTTCCATCGCCACATCGGTGCCGGTGCCCATGGCGATGCCAACGTCCGCAGCGGCCAGCGCCGGGGCGTCGTTGACGCCGTCGCCGGCCATCGCCACCACCTCGCCCGCCGCCTTGTGCCGCTGCACGACCGCGCTCTTCTGGTCGGGCAGCACCTCCGCCTCGACCTCGTCGATGCCGAGCTGGCGCGCGACGGCCTTCGCCGTGGTCCAGTTGTCGCCGGTGAGCATCACCACGCGGATGCCCTGCTCCTTGAGCGCGGCGAGCGCCTCGGGCGTCGATGGCTTGACCGGATCGGCGATGGCAAAGATGGCCGCAACCTGCCCGTCCACCCCCATGAAGATCGCGGTTGCGCCGTCCTCGCGCAGCCGGTCGGCCTCATCGGCCAGCGGCGCGACATCGACGCCCTGCTCGGCGAGGAACTTGGCATTGCCAAGGGGAATGCGCTTGCCCTCGACCACTCCGAGCGCGCCCTTGCCGGTGGGTGAGTCGAAATCCGCGACCGGTGCGAGTTCAAGGCCGCGCTCCTCGGCCGCCCGCACGATGGCCAGCGCCAACGGATGCTCGCTGGCGCGTTCGACACTGGCGGCAAGGCGCAAGGCTTCTTCCTCGGTAAAGCCAGCAGCCGGAACGATGGCGGTGACGGCGGGCCGGCCCTCGGTCAGGGTGCCGGTCTTGTCGACGATGATGGTGTCGACCTTCTCCATATGCTCCAGCGCCTCGGCGTTCTTGATCAGCACGCCCGCCTGCGCGCCGCGCCCGACGCCGACCATGATCGACATCGGCGTCGCCAGCCCCAGCGCACAGGGGCAGGCGATGATCAGAACCGAGACCGCCGCGATGAGACCGAACGAGAAGCGCGGCTCGGGACCCCAGATCGACCAGGCGATGAAGGCGAGCACCGCGACCACGATCACCGCCGGGACGAACCAGCCGGAGACCTGATCGGCCAGCCGCTGGATCGGCGCGCGGCTCCGCTGCGCCTCGGCGACAAGCTGGACGATCTGCGACAGCATGGTGTCGCGGCCGACCTTCTTCGCCTCGATCACCAGCGCGCCGGACTGGTTCATGGTGCCGCCGATGGCGGTGGCGCCGACCTCCTTGGTCACCGGCATCGACTCGCCGGTCACCATCGATTCATCGACGGCGCTGCGACCCTCGAGCACCTCGCCATCGACCGGAACCTTCTCGCCGGGCCGCACCCGCAGGCGGTCGCCGACATGAACGGTGTCGAGCTGAACCTCCTCCTCGGTGCCGTCGTCGCGGATGATCCGGGCGGTCTTGGGGGCAAGGTCGAGCAGCGCGCGGATCGCGCCGCTGGTGCTCTCTCTCGCGCGCAACTCCAGCACCTGCCCGAGCAGCACGAGCACGGTAATGACCGCCGCCGCCTCGAAATAGACTGCGACCGACCCGTCCGCCTGCCGGAACGCATCCGGGAAGATGCCGGGCGCGAGCGTCGCCACAGTGCTGTAGATCCAGGCTGTCCCTGTACCCATGGCGATCAGAGTGAACATGTTCAGGTTGCGCGTGACTAGGGACTGCCAGCCGCGCTGGAAAAATGGCCATCCGGCCCAGAGGACAGCCGGCGTGGCGAAGACAAGCTGCCACCAGTTGGAGGTCCGCAGACTGATATAGTGGTGCAGACCGAAAAAATGGACGCCCATCTCGAGGATCACCACCGGGATCGTCAGCGCCAGTCCCACCCAGAAACGGCGCCGCATGTCGATCAGCTCAAGGTTGGGCTCAGCTTCGAGACTGACGAGGACAGGCTCCAGTCCCATGCCGCAGATCGGGCATGATCCGGGGCCGACCTGCCGGATCTCCGGGTGCATCGGGCAGGTGTAGATCGTCCCCTCGGGAACCGGCTCTGCCTTGGCCGCCGCGGCGGCCGGATCGAGATAGCGTTCCGGCTCTGCAAGGAACTTCGCGCGGCACCCTGCCGAACAGAAGTAATAGGGATGGCCGGCATGTTCGGCCCTGTGCGCGGCCGTGTGAGGATCGACCATCATTCCGCAGACCGGATCCTTGACCTTGTGCGTGTCCTCCTGGGCGACGGCCGCGTGATCATGCGCATGACCGTGGGCGGAATGAGCGTGAGTCTGGTTATGGTGATCGTGTTCCGTCTTGCTGATCATGTTCACGCCTCCTCGGCGCTTCCTGAGTTCGTGTTTTACCCGTTCTGAACTCTCCAATCGCTGGAAGGTCAGGGGGTGATCGGAGGCCGGAGTTCCGGCCAGTCAGTGATTGCCATGGACCTTTCCGACGCCAGCCTGTCCTGGCCCGGCATGTGACCGCATGATGTCGATGTCGGCTGCGGCCTCCTCACCGTCGAGACAGTATTCCTCGATCTGGATCGTCGAGAAGTAGATGTTGAATCGCTCGCGCAGGAGATTGTTCGCCTGCCGCAGCACCCGCTCGCCGTCCTTCCAGTTTCGAACGCAGATGTGGCTCGAGAAGACATTGCGCCCGGATGTCAGGCTCCAGGCATGGACGTGATGCACATCCGTGACGCCCTCCAAGTCGCGAATGGCCTTGATTGCTGCTTCCAGATCGAGGTCTTCAGGCGTGCCTTGGAGCAGGATGTGCAGCGCCTCGCGCAGGATGCCCCAGGAAGCCCAGAGCAGGACGAGCCCGAAGGCCATGCCGAGCAGCGGATCGATGGCGAGAAAGCCGGTAAAGCGGATCACCAGGGCCGAGATGATGATGAGGAAGCTGCCAACGAAGGTCTGCAGGATGTGCCAGTAGGCGCCCCGCATGTTCAGGTTGTCCTTCTGGCGCTCGTACAGGAGCCAGAGGGCGACGAGCTCGGTGGCGATGCCCCCCGCTGCTGCGATCAGCATCGGCGTCGTGGCGAGCTCGATCGGCTCCATGAGGCGCATCGCGCCCATCCACAGCACCAAAAGCGCCATCGCGACGAGAAACAGGCCGTTGAAAAGGGCGCCGAGGATCTCGGCCCGGACATAACCGAAGGTGCGCGCGGGGCTGGATTTCCGCTCGGTCAAGCGTAGCGCGACCAGCGCGATGAGCACGCCGCCCACGGCCGAGAAGGTGTGAAAGGCATCGGAGATGACGGCGACCGAGCCCGTCCAGATGCCGATTCCCAGCTCGATGACAAAGTAAAGGCCGGTGAGCCAGCCCGAGATGACAAGCGCCTTGCGATCGCCGCCCACGGGCATGTGACCGGCATGGCCGCCGTGAGACATCGACATGAGTCCGCCTCCTTGTTGCTGAGGGAGAACGCCGGGATCCGGCGTTCTAGGTTTGGCCTATGCGCTGACCGCGAATTCGGTCATCATGCCGGTTTCGAGATGCGGCATGTGGTGGCAATGCAACATCCAGCGCGCCGCCTCACCGGCGTCGAGCGCCACATCGACCATCGACATCGGCGGCACATAGACCGTGTCGCGCAACGCGCCCGCGACCGCACGTCCGTTCAGCCTGACGACCTGGAAGACATGCCCGTGCAGATGCATCGGGTGACCCATCATCGACATGTTGTGAAAGGACAGCACTACCCGCTCACCACTGCGCGCGGCTATCGGGCGATGCTGTCCCCAGACGGCTCCGTCGATCGTCCAGACATAGGGCTGCATCGAGCCGCCCAGCATCACCATATGGCTGCGGTCCACCGGCCGATCCGGCAGCGCCTCCGCCGCGAGCAGACGCGACTCCTGCGCCAGATCGGTGTCGAAGGCGGGGGCTTCCGATTCAGCCACGGCATCGATGCGCCGGATTTCGGCACCCTGCGTGGCAAGGATCAGGCCGGTGCGCTCACGCGCGCCTTCCCGCAGCGCGAGGATCGGCCAAGCGCCGCCCTCGTTCGGCAGGTCGATCTCCAGATCGAGCCGCTGGCCCATGGCCAGGCCGAAGCGCGTGCCAGAAACCGGCTGAACCGCATGTCCGTCCACCGCAACAAGCCGCGCCTGCGCCTCGCCGGTCTCGATCCAGAACACTGTCGCCGCGGCGGCGTTGATCACACGCAGGCGGACGCGCCCGCCGCGCTCGATCTGCACCACCTCGGGGTCCGACAGCGTGCGGTCATTGGCAAGATAGGCGTCCCAGTCGTAGTCATTGAGGTCCATCGCCATGGCGTCCATGGCACCCATCCCCATCATGCCGCCCATGGCGCCGTGATCCATGCCTTCCATCGGCATGTTCCCCATGGCGCCATGATCCATACCCGCCATGCCGCCCATGCCCGCGCCGTGGCCGCCTCCATGGCCGTCTGCCGTCCCATGGCCGTCGAGGATCTCGGCCATCACTTCCTCGGGCGCCTTGAACGAGAAGTCATGCAGGAAAAGCACTACTTCCTGACGGTCGGCGCTGATATCCTCGGCGCTGCGCACGATCAGCGGTGCTGCCAGAAGGCGCATTTCGTGCAGCGGCACATGCGCGTGCATCCAGTAGGTGCCGGGCAGCGGCGCGAAGTCATAGGCGCGTGTCTCGCCGGGGGCGAGCATCGGCAAAGGCATGTCGGGCACGCCATCCTGCGCGTTGGGCGGGATCTGGCCGTGCCAGTGGATCAGCGTGTCAACATCGAGATCGTTGCGCAGATCCACCCGGAAGCGCGCGCCGGGGTTGAGTGTCAGGCCCTGTCCGGTGGGTCCGGAAAGACCCCAGACGGTGGCGGCGCGACCGTCGATGTCCAGCGTCCGGCTAGCGGCGTGCAATGATAGCGGGGCGGCGCCCTGCGCGGCCGCGATCCGGGGCAGATGCGCATAGGCCAGCACGGCTGCGCCAGCGGCAAGAAAGCCGCGTCGTGAAAGGGTATTCATGGTCGTCTCCTCGGGACAGCCTGTCCCGTTCATCAAAACCGACAGAACGCCGCGGGCTCCAGCCCGGACGCAATCAGAGGAGACGGAGCTTGGGAGGTCGTTCGTTCAGCCCAGGTGCCCGACTGGCAAGCACTGCACCGGTCGGCAGGTCATGGCTGGCAGGCGCGTAATCGCTGCCAGAGCCTTCGCTCGGCGAGGTCAGGAAGACCGAAAAACCTACGCAAAGCAACTCACAGGCTTCGGCATCGCCTGAGCCACAGTGCTGGTCGCCATCACAGGGATTTTCGCTGCCGGCCGCAACCTGCATCATCTCGCCGACATGCACCGAGTGATCCGGTTCTGCGCTCAAGCGCGCCGCGTGCGCGGACGTCGCCGTCGTCATGACGGCGATCGCGAGGACGGCAAGCATGGTGACGAGGCGCGCGAACATGCCGGAAAGATAGGCGCTGGTCACGGGAATGTCCATTGCCCCCGGCGTCGCGCCTCTGGCAGTAATTCAATTTCGGCATGTAGCCGATTGAAATTCTTCACCAGCAGTCATGCAACTCATGCGCAATGAACTCCGTAATATCTTGTGGCTCGGGTTGCTCCTCGGCGGCCTGATCCTGGCGATCCTCGTTGGGTGGCATCAGGTCCGCACGGTATCCCCCGCCGCGGCATCCGCAGAAGTCATCGAACAGGGCCGGCAGGTCTATGCGGACCAATGTGCGTCCTGCCACGGTGCGCAGCTCGAGGGGCAGCCGGACTGGAAGACGCCCCTTCCATCCGGACGTCTCCCGGCGCCACCGCACGATGCCGGCGGCCACACGTGGCACCATCCCGATGACATCCTGTTCCGCATCGTCAGGGAAGGCACGGCCGCCATCGTCGGGGGCGGCTATGAGAGCGACATGCCGGGGTTTGCCGATCTTCTCAGCGACGCCGAGATCCGGGCTGTCCTCGCCTATATCAAGAGCACCTGGCCAGAGCGCGAGCGGACCTACCAGGAGAATGTGTCGCAACCACACTGATGGCACCTTCGGGATGGAGCTGCCCGTGCGACCGGCAGTGCAATTTCCCGAGGCCCACCGGTCACAGTTGAGGCCGCCGAACAGAAGCGGCATATTTGGATCGACCTGATGGCGAAACCTTTGGGAGGGATGTTCGTGGGATTATTCATGGCTTACTTGGCATTTGAAGCGCGCTCGATCTTGGCGCCGCCTCGGGTTTTCCCTCGATGAACAATCCCGGCTCCAGTTCATCGAAGCGGGTTCATGACCGCACGGAGCGGCTCAACAAGAGCTGCTTCTGCGTTACACTGGACCTTCCATCGCTGCGCGAAGCGATGGAGCGCGAGGCCGGTGATCCGGCGTTCTTCGAGACGTTCATCCGCCCCAAGGCCCATCTGTTCTCGCACGTGCCGGTGTTCCTTTCGGCCACCGCCGTCAATGAGATGCGCGCGATCGCAGTGGCTGTGGAGACCACCGCCCAACTCGCGGCATACAAGGCCGCAGTCCTCTCTTGGGTGCCGGAAATCGCGCGGGCGGATCATGGCCCGCTCGGGGCATTGATGGGCTACGACTTCCATCTTGGCGAAGACGGCCCCCGCTTGATCGAAATCAATACCAACGCCGGCGGGGCGTTTCTCAATGCCTTTCTTGCGAGGGCGCAGCGCGCGTGTTGCACCGAAATGGATATCCCCCCGACGCTGCCATCGTTCGAGGACGCGGCGTTTCGCATGTTCCAGAACGAATGGATTCGGCAGCGGGGAACGGGCGCGCCACAACGCATCGCCATCGTCGATGACAGTCCGCCGGAACAGTATCTCTACCCCGAGTTCGTGCTCGCGGGGCAAGTTTTCGCGGCACGAGGGGTAGACGCGATCATCGCCGACGCCAGTCACCTTCGCTACGACGATGGTCGGCTCAGCGCCGATGGAAAGACAATCGACCTCGTTTACAACCGGGTCACCGATTTCGCCTTCGATCAGCCCGAGCACAAGGCATTGCAGGAAGCCTACCGGGATGGCGCGGTGGTCGTGACGCCGAATCCGCACAATCACGCGCTCCTTGCAGACAAGCGCAACCTTTCGCTTCTTTCGAATTCCGCGACGCTGGAGGCCTGGGGCGTGGAACCGAGACTTCGCGCCCTGCTTGATGCCGTTCCACGCACCGTGCTGGTCAGTCCTGACAACGCTGACGCACTTTGGAAATCCCGCAGGGACCTGTTCTTCAAGCCGACCGGCGGACATGGCGGCAAGGCGGTATATCGTGGCGACAAGCTGACGAAAGGGGTCTGGGCGGAGATCGCGGAGGGCGGATACGTTGCTCAGACGCTGGTCCGCCCCAGCGAGCGCATGATCAGGATCGACGAGATACCCCAGACGCGCAAAATGGACGTGCGTCTGTATACATATGATGGCCAGGTGCTTCTGGTGGCCGCGCGCCTCTATCAAGGTCAGACCACGAACTTCAGGACGCCAGGGGGCGGCTTCGCGCCCGTGTTCGTGATCTGAAGCGTGAGCTGGCGGGGTTTGGCTTTAATATATCAATGCATTAATTTGGGGAGCATTCAACATCAGGCGCATCCCCTCCGGCACTTGCCCTCGCGAAAGCGTTCTCCCGATCCGGTTGCGGCCGGATTTTTTCGTTGTTTTCGAGGGCTATTCGGGCGGCTGAACACTGACCCCGCTGCCATGAGGTCCGGAAGCGGTTTCTCCGGACCGATACTCTCCTGACCTGATGACTGTGCCGGTTGGTGAATTTCTTACAGCAAGCTGAAATTGTGTGCTTTTCGGCTTTTCGGGATCGCCGGCCCGAATACTTCGATGCCGGTGGCGTTCGTGAGGGGGAGAATAAATCGAGCTATCGCCCTCAGAATAGTTCCGTGCTGCTCTCGTCGCGGATACGGAGGGGGTATCTTTCGCCCCTGATGGTGGGCGATTTCGATACCCCCCAACTTCGCCCTGCACCTCGCCGGTCTTCCTTCGCCACCGTGGTCATTGCCCGCCGCTGATCCGCAGTGGCCGTTTGCAACACCACGGAGGCCCGATCATGCCACATGAACCCGTCGTCCTGCCGCCGCGTTTTCTACGGACCAAAGAGGCCGCGACCTTTCTCAGCCTCTCGGCCCGGACGCTCGAAAAACACCGCACCTACGGAACCGGGCCAGCCTATCGCAAGCTTGGCGGCCGTGTGGTCTATGCCATCGACGATCTTGAGGCCTGGACCGAGCGCGGCGCGGTGACCTCCACCTCCGATCCGCGCGGCTCCGTGCTGCCCGCCAAGCGTCATGCGTTTCCGTCCGGCCCGCAGGCTGGTCGTTACGCCCGCTGACCGCTCGCGGTTTTCTTCATGACGGTGCGACGTCGATCCCTTTCCGAGCGCGGGCAACTCGACCTGTTCAGGGCGCTCCCCGGCGATTTCGCGCCACGAGACGCGCAGGATCTCATGGCCTATCCCTTCTTCTCCCTCGCCAAGTCGAAGCGCATCGCGCCCATCGACTTCGCCGCCGGCAATGTCTCCATCCGGGTCGAGGCTGTTCCCGATCACGGCATGGCCACGATCTGGGACGCCGATATTCTGATCTGGGCGGCGAGCCAGATCGTCGAAGCCCGCGACAGCGGCCTTCGCACCTCCCGGCTGATGGCCGCCACGCCCTACGAGATTCTCACCTATGTCGGGCGCGGCACCGGCTTGCGCGACTATCAGCGCCTGAAGGCGGCGCTCGACCGGCTGCAATCGACCACGATTTCCACCTCGATCCGCCAGCCGGTCGAAGGGCGCCGGCATCGCTTCTCCTGGATCAACGAATGGCAGGAACGCACCGACCATAGCGGCAGACCCGATGGCATCGAGATGATCGTGCCGGACTGGTTCTACCAGGCCGTCCTCGACGATGCGCTCGTGCTGACCATCGACCGGACCTATTTCGACCTAACCGGCGGCCTTGACCGCTGGCTCTATCGCCTGGTGCGCAAGCACGGCGGCCGCCAGCGCGATGGCTGGCGGTTCGATTTCCGTCACCTTCACCAGAAATCCGGCAGCCTGTCGCCGTTCAAGCGCTTCGCCTTCGAGCTGCGCGACATCATCCGGCGCCAGCCTCTGCCGGGCTATTCGCTGTTTCTCGAAGCTGAGGTTGGCGGGCGGATGCTGCTGGCCTTCGAGCCGGTCGCGCCCTGTGGAAAACCTGTGGATGGCCTCGTGCTATCAGGAACCCGGACTATCGTGCTATCGGGAACCGGAGGCTCGTGCTATCAGGAACCGAAACCGGGCTTAACACCCGGAACCCATTCAGGAAATCGCGCCCTTAACTTAGAGTCTAACAAAGAGTCTAACTTTGAAGAGCGCGCGCGCGATGTGGAAAACCTCATCCGCGACACCGCCAGAAACCTCGGTAGAGCCGCGAAGGAGAGGGCCTCATGTGCCCTGACACCGCCTCGACCGGCATCTGATCGAGGCGCAACCGAGGCTCCTGAATCTGCCGATACACCCCGCCTGCCTCTCGATCTGCCGGGGGGGTGCGAATGATCATCGCGCTCCTCAACCAGAAGGGCGGCGTCGGGAAGACGACGCTGGCGCTGCATCTTGCCGGAGAATTGGCGCAGGGTGGCAAGCGCGTCACCCTGATCGACGCCGATCCGCAAGGTTCCGCCCTCGACTGGTCGCAACAACGCGCGCGTGAGGGCCTGCCCCGTGCCTTCGGCACACTCGGCCTGGCGCGCGATACGCTGCACCGTGAGGCGCCAGAGCTTGCCCGCGATGTCGATCATATCGTCATAGACGGGCCGCCGCGCGTCGCCGGCCTCATGCGCTCGGCGCTGCTCGCCGCCGATCTCGTGCTGATCCCGGTGCAGCCATCGCCGTTCGACGGCTGGGCCTCGGCCGAGATGCTCGCCCTCCTGACGGAAGCGAGCATCTATCGCCCGCAGCTCGTCGCGCGCTTCGTGCTCAACCGCTGCGGCTCGCGCACCGTCATTGCCCGCGAAACGGCCGAGACGCTGGCGGACCACGACCCCCCGCTACTCGCCAGCGCCATCGGCCAGCGCGTCGTCTTCGCCGACGCCGCGCAGACCGGGCGGCTCGCCAGTGAGATCGACGCCCGATCACCTGCGGCGCGCGAGATCGCAGCACTGGCTACCGAGGTCGAACGGCTGGGCATCGGGAGGGCGTCGGCATGACGATTCTCACCGGCGATTGCCGCGAACAGATGCCCTGGCACGCACCCTACGACATGATCCTCGCTGATCCGCCCTATGGCGGCACCTCGCTCGCCTGGGATCGGCGTGTCGAGGGCTGGGTCGGGCTGGCGCGCGCCGCGCTTACGCCGACCGGCTCGCTCTGGGTCTTCGGTTCGCTGCGCAGCTTCATGGCGACAGCGGACCGCTTCACTGATGCGGGCCTGCGGATCGCGCAGGAGGTGGTTTGGGAGAAGCAGAACGGCACCGGCTTTCATGCCGACCGCTTCAAGCGCGTGCATGAACTGGCGGTGCAGTTCTATCCCGCCGAGACGACATGGCGCGACATCTACAACGACGTCCAGACCACGCCCGACGCAACAGCCCGCACCGTCCGGCGCAAGCGGCGCCCACCCCATACCGGCAAGATCGACGCCGGCCATTACGTCAGCCATGACGGCGGGCCGCGCCTCATGCGCTCGGTCATCTACCTGCGCAACTGTCATGGCCGCGCCATCCATCCGACCGAGAAACCTGCGGCGCTCCTGGAAATTCTGATCCGCACGAGCTGCCCGGAAGGTGGCCTGGTCGGCGACTGGTTCGCCGGTTCCGGCGCGGCCGGGGAAGCCTGCCGGCTTTCCGGCCGGCGCTATATCGGCTGCGAGATCGACCCCGACATGGCCGAGCGCGCGCGGGCGCGCATCGCCACCGTGCTGCCGTTTCATGACGGAGGCCCGTCATGACGGCGCGCACCGACAAGCGCGGCTTCGCCGCCCGCCCGGCCGATCCCGAAGGCTGGATCAGGGCCGGCGATGCGCGACCAGCGCGAGATGGCGCCGTAACCGCCCATTCCGCCCGGCTGACGATTGACATCACGCCCGAGCTTCGCGGGCGGATCAAGATCGCCGCGATCAGACGCGGCATCACCGTCGCCGACATGCTGCGCGACCTGCTGGCGCGCGAGTTTCCCGACATATCGGGAGACCGCCCATGAACGGCATCGACGCCCATGACGACGATCTGACCCGCGTGGAACTGACCTGGGTGGAAGGCAGGACCGAATACTGGATCAGGTTCGGCCATGAGGCGGGAACGCAGCTCCTCGACCGCAACCGCCGTATCGTCTCTTTCGGTCCTGGCGCGGTGTTCGCGTTCGTCCGCTGGGCGGCGAACGACCACGGCACGATCATTTCGCGCCTCGACATCCTGCGCGCGGTTGCGCCGGGCGAGTCCTATCAGACGCTGCCCTTCGCCCGTCCGGGCGGCGAAATCCTGCTGAAGATCGAAGGCTGGCCGAAGGTCGAGGCCGTCCTCCGCCATGTCGACGGGATCGAGGCCATTGGCGTCGATCCCGCCCAGGTCGATCCCGATCACTGGCGGCACGTTGCCCATTGGATGAACGCGGGCGAAGCGCCGCGACCCTACACCGCCGAGCGCCATCAGGCATGGCTCCGGCGCCGGGAGATCGCCCCATGACGCGCTTTCGCTATGTCATGGCGACAACGGCTGCCACGCTCGGGATCGCCATTACCGGATTCGTTCCGACCGCGCCAAGGCTGGTCTGGAACGCATCGGCCAGCGTGCCCATCGGCTTCTACACCGTCACGCCCACTCAGCGGATCGAGGTGCCCGATCTGGTCGCCGTCATCCCACCCGAACCCATCGCTTCGTTCATGGTCAAGCGCGGCTATGTCGCCCGCGACGTGCCGCTTCTGAAGCATGTCCTCGGCTTGCCCGGACAGCGCGTATGTCGCGCTGGCCGCGCCATCTCCGTCAACGGCGTTCCGCTCGGCGAGGCGCGCGACCACGACAGCCTCGGCCGAGACCTGCCGGTCTGGCTGGGCTGCCGCGTCATCGCCGAGGGCGAGGTTTTCCTGATGAACCCGGACGTCGGCGACAGCCTCGACGGCCGCTATTTCGGCCCGCTCCCCGCCTCCGCGGTGATCGGCCACGCGATCCCGCTTTTCACCGACGAAGACGGCGATGGCCGCTTTGTCTGGCGCGCGCCGATGCGGTGACGGCGCGTCCAGTGCGGGGCGTGCGAGCGGCCCGCGTCTTCTCTACCGCATAGGAAAGGAGCCTTCCATGGCACAGATCGGCCAGTTTACCCGCACCCCGTCCGGCTATTTCGGGCAGCTTCGCACCCTCTCGCTCGACCTTGAGCTGACCTTTGTTCCGATCGATGATGTCGAGTCAGAGAACGCGCCCGCCTATCGAATTCGGCTTGGGGATGAAGACGGGCCGGAAGTCGGCGCAGGCTGGAAACATTCTGGCGAGCGCGCAGGACCGTTCGTCTCCGTCCTTCTCGACGATCCCGTCTTTCAGCAGCCGATCCGCGCCCGGCTGTTCCAGTCGGACGAAGATGGCCGCGAGTGGGGTCTGCACTGGACCCGTCCGAAGAAGCGCGACGAACAGGGGTGATCATGGTCACGTCCTGCACTCGTCCCGCTTCGGGGAGATGCGGTGTCCGCCGCCGCATCATCCTCCTTCTTTTTTCCGGCCTGTTCGTCTCCACCATCGCCCCGCTGTCCGGTCTGGCGCAAACCACCGTGCCGGATCGCACGGTCGCTGCGCATCCGCACGGCGCGCATATCGAGGAGGCTTCGCAGCGTTTCGGCATCCCGCCGTCATGGATCATCGCCGTGATGCAGGTCGAAAGCGCGGGCGATATGCGCGCCATATCCACCGCCGGGGCGATGGGGCTGATGCAGGTCATGCCCTCGACTTGGGCGGAGCTGCGCATCCGCCATGCTCTCGGCCGCGACCCCTTCGAGCCGCGCGACAACATCCTCGCGGGCACCGCCTACCTACGCGAGATGTGGGATCGCTACGGCAATGTCGCCGCGATGCTCGCGGCCTACAATGCCGGTCCCGGTCGCTACGATGAATACCGCGCGACGGCTCGTCCGCTGCCTGCCGAGACGCGCGCCTATGTCGCTGCTTTGACGCCGATCCTGCTCGGCGAGCGGCCTTCCGGCAGCGGCTCGACGGTCGCTCCGCCGCCCGACTGGCGCGAGGCGGCGCTCTTCGTCGCGCGTGAAATAGGCGCTTCCGCTGCCGATCCCGCGTCCCCCGACCGCACGCCGGACGATGCCCCTTCGCTCGTCCCGGCGGCACCGGACGCACTCACCGCCTTGCAGTCGGAGGGGCTGTTCGTCGCCCGCGATGCCGGTGGGGACCGGCCATGAGCAGCGGCACCGCAATTCGCATCCCATCGGGCGCTGGCGTGTCATGGAGGGCGCAGAGGGTGGCGGCAGGCACCACGACCGAAAGATGGCAGGATAAAAGCGCGCACGGTGCGGCTCAGGCGGGCGGTTGTTTTTGTTCATGTTTCTGGCGCGTTTCGCACCGTGCGGCGCTATCGCGCACCGTGTGCTTCGCGTCCATCTTCCTGATTTTATTCTCTGTTTTGCACCGTGCGGGGATGTGCCATGTCCGATGAGCACGAGTTCCGCATCCGTCCGGGGCGCATCCGCTCAACTCGTGCGCAGCAAACCCGGCCCTTCATCGCGCAGGCACTTGCCGCCGCGAAGAAGGCCGGAGGCGGCGTCTCGCGATCCGGTCGCGTCACATCCGGCAATCGTTCCCGCTTCGGGCGCGGCCAGCGCGCCAGCGTACAGGCCAACCGCCTCATCACCTCCCGTACACGCGGCGCCGTCGTCAAGGCACGCGTCGTTCGCCACATGGCGTCGTCGGCGCCGCTTGGTGCGCATCTTGATTACCTGCGCCGTGACGGCGTGACCCGAGACGGAGAGAAGGCAAGGCTGTTCGGGCCGGGAACGGAGGATGCCGATGGTCGCGCTTTCGCGGAGCGCTGCGGTGATGACCGGCATCATTTCCGGTTCATCGTCTCGCCTGACGACGCGCTGGATATGTCCGACCTCCGATCCTTCACCGACGATCTTGTCGGCCAGATGGAAAAGGATCTCGGCACGCGCCTCGATTGGGTGGCGGTCGATCACTGGAACACGGCGCATCCGCATGTCCATCTGATCGTGCGCGGCACCCGCGACGACGGGCAGGATCTCGTGATTTCCCGAGACTACATCAAGGAGGGGATGCGGGACCGGGCGCGCGATCTCATCACCCTGGATCTGGGGCCGCGCACTGATCTCGACATCCGCCGCAGCCTTGAGGCCCAGATCGAGGCGGAACGCTGGACACAACTCGACCGGCAGCTTGCCCGCGACGCTGGCAAATCCGGTATCGTCGATCTCGCCCCGCTCGCTGATCACCCGCAGGACGAGTTCCACACGCTGAAGGTCGGTCGGCTGCGCACCCTTGAAATCCTCGGGCTGGCCGATCAGATCGGCCAGTCGCAGTGGTTCATCAAGCCCGAGGCTGAAGCGGTCCTACGCGAGCTTGGCGAGCGTAGTGACATCATCAAGCGCATGCACCGCGCCCTGACCGAACGCGGCATCGAGCGCGGCTCCGCCAGCTATGTCCTCGCCGGTGAAAGCCTCGACGTTCCGGTTATCGGCCGTCTGGTCGAACGCGGCCTTGATGACGAGTTGAAGGGGACCGCCTATGCCGTGGTCGATGGTGCCGACGGCCGCAGCCATCATATCAGGCTCCCGCATCTGGATGCCGCTGGCGACAGCCCGCCCGGCTCGATTGTCGAGCTGCGCGCTTATGAGGATGCGCAAGGCGCGCGCCGTGTCGCGCTTGCCGTCCGCTCCGATCTCGATCTCGGCGCGCAGATCGGCGCCTCGGGTGCGACCTGGCTCGATCGGCAGGCCATCGCCCGCGAGCCCATCGCCCTATCGGACAGCGGCTTTGGTGCCGAGGTCCGTCAGGCTCTGGATGAGCGCGCGGAGCATCTGATCGGCGAGGGCTATGCCGAGCGGCAGGGCGGCCGCGTTGTCTTCGCGCGCCGACTGCTCAGCACACTGCGCAGGCGCGAACTCGACAGCCTCGCCGAGAAGCTCGCGGCAGATACCGGCATGTCCTTCGAGCGCGCCGCCAGTGGCGAATATGTCGCCGGTTCCTATCGTCAGCGCTTCGCACTCGCCTCCGGCCGCTTCGCCATGATCGAGGGTCCCGGACCTGACGGGGGTCTCGGCTTCCAGCTCGTGCCCTGGTCGCCCTCGCTGGAAAAGCAGATCGGCCGTCACGTCTCCGGCGTGGCCCGCGACGATGGCGGCATCGATTGGGATTTTGGGCGCAAGCGCAGCCTCGGCCTCTGACCTCAACTGGAAAGGATCTCTGCCCATGTCCGCCACCAAAATTCTCTGGGGACAGATCACCACCGTCTTCCTCATCATCCTTGCCACCACCTGGGGCGCGACGCAATATGTCGCCTGGAGCCTCGGCTATCAGCCGCAACTCGGCCCGCCCTGGTTCGAACTGCTCGGGACGCCGATCTATTATCCCCCGGCGATCTTCTGGTGGTGGTATTTCTATGAAGCCTATGCGCCGCCGATCTTCGCGAAGGGCGGCATCATCGCGGCCTCGGGCGGCTTCATCGCCATCGCGGTCGCCATCGGCATGTCGGTCTGGCGGGCGCGCGAGGCGAAGAACGTCGCCACCTACGGCTCGGCGCGTTGGGCCTCAAAGCCCGAGGTGAAGGCCGCCGGCCTGCTCGATCCCGATGGCGTAGTCCTCGGCCGATATGACCGCGAGTATCTGCGGCATGATGGCCCCGAGCATGTGCTGTGCTTCGCGCCGACCCGTTCGGGCAAGGGCGTCGGCCTGGTGGTGCCGACGCTGCTGACCTGGCCGGGCTCGGCAGTTGTCCACGACATCAAGGGCGAGAACTGGCAACTCACTTCGGGGTTTCGTTCACACCATGGTCGCGTGCTGCTGTTCGATCCGACCAACCCGAAATCCTCGGCCTACAATCCGCTGCTCGAAGTGCGTCGCGGCGAGTGGGAGGTGAGGGACGTGCAGAACATCGCCGACATCCTCGTCGATCCCGAAGGCAGCCTCGACAAGCGCAACCATTGGGAAAAGACCTCCCATTCGCTCCTCGTCGGCGCGATCCTTCATGTTCTTTATGCCGAGCCTGACAAGACGCTGGCAGGTGTGGCCAGATTCCTGTCCGATCCCAAGCGTCCGGTGGACTCCACCCTGCGCGCCATGATGACAACCGCGCATCTGGGTGAGGCGGGGCCGCATCCGGTCGTGGCCAGTGCGGCGCGCGAGCTGCGCAACAAGTCCGAGAACGAGCGGTCGGGCGTGTTGTCGACGGCGATGTCGTTTCTCGGCCTCTATCGCGATCCCGTCGTGGCCGAGGTCACGCGCCGCTCCGACTGGCGGATCAGCGATATTGTGGCCGGCGATCAGCCGACCACGCTCTACCTCGTCGTGCCGCCTTCCGACATCAACCGCACCAAACCCCTGATGCGATTGCTGCTCAATCAGGTTGGCCGTCGCCTCACCGAGGATCTGCAAGCGAATGCCGGAAGGCATCGGCTGCTCTTGATGCTCGACGAGTTTCCAGCGCTCGGGCGGCTGGACTTCTTCGAGACGGCGCTGGCCTTCATGGCGGGCTACGGCCTCAAGAGCTTCCTGATCGCGCAGTCGCTGAACCAGATCGAGAAAGCCTATGGGCCGAACAACTCGATTCTCGACAACTGCCATGTCCGCGTGAGCTTCGCCACCAACGATGAGCGCACCGCCAAGCGCGTGTCGGACGCCCTCGGCACCGCCACCGAGATGAAGGCGATGAAGAACTATGCCGGGCACCGGCTGTCGCCCTGGCTGGGGCATCTCATGGTCTCGCGCTCGGAAACCGCGCGCCAGTTGCTCACGCCGGGCGAGATCATGCAGCTCCCACCACATGAGGAGATCGTCATGGTGGCGGGCATCCCGCCGATCCGGGCGACGAAGGCGCGCTACTTTGAGGATGCCCGGTTTCAGGAGCGCGTTCTTTCCCCGCCTGATCTGACGCGCCCGGAAGGAACCCGTGCCGACGACTGGACCGCGTTGCCGATCCCGGCGCGACCCGGTCCTGCCGAGGATGACGAGGACCACATGAGGGATGATGAAGATCCGACCGAATCCGAACGCCGCTTGCAGCCCGAACTCAGCCGCGTGAAGCCGGTGGAGAAGAAAAAGCCCATCGAGAACGAGTTCGAGCCCGATCTTTCCGATGACGTGGAAGAAGATGTTGCCCGGAACCGACGCATGATCCGCCAGGTGCAGGGGATTGCCCGGCAGGTCGCCATGGACCCGAACGACGGCATGGAGCTGTAGCGCCATGACACGCCACAGGAAGAAATCGAAGATCACGATCTATCTTGACCCCGATGTCACCTCGGCGCTGGCGGACTTTGCGGCACGCCGGGATCGCTCGCAATCCATGATCGCCGAAGCCGCCATCGCGTCGTTCCTGTCGCCGGACGATGCCGAGCGGCGCGAAGCGGTTGTCGTCAAGCGCCTCGACCAGCTCGACCGCCGCATGGCGCGGCTTGAGCGGGACGTCGGCATCGCCGTCGAAAGCCTGGCGGTGTTCATTCGGTTCTGGGTCACGACAACGCCGGCGCTGCCTGAGCCAGCGGCGAAGGCCGCGAAGGCCAAGTCGGCGGAACGATATGAGGCGTTCATCACCGCACTCGGCCGGCGCCTCGCGCAGGGGCCGAAGCTCCGGCAGGAAATCTCGGAGGATGTGGCCGGATCAGAACAGGGTGCGGGGACACACTGATTGGTATACCATTTCGAGCCCATCAGCGACATTCAGGCAGACTGCGGTATGGCGCAGCCCCTCACGGATGCGGAAGAAGACCCGGCCCAAAGTAGACATTCCAGCGCTGTCGATCCTGCCTGGCGACATGTCCGAAAGCGGACACCGCACTCTTGCCGAACGGAAATCCACCCAATCAGTAAGACACGGCGGCGGCCTTCGGCGGATACTTGCGGTTCAAGCTGTGCAAAGCGCTGTTCGCTCGGTATCGTTGGCCAAGGGCGGGAGGGATGGTAATCCTCCCCGTTTTAACGGGGCGCGACCGTAGAACTTACGCAGCCATTTTCAGCTTCATGGCGGGTGTGACGCCGCCGATGCCCATGTTGGGGCGCTCGTTGTTGTAGGTCCATAGCCATTCGGTGGCGATCTGCTGCACCTCCTCGATGGTTTCAAAGATGTAGAGGTCGAGCCATTCGTGCCGGACCGTCCGGTTGTAGCGCTCGACATAGGCGTTCTGCTGCGGCTTTCCGGGCTGGATGTAGGTCAGGGCGATGCCCTGCTTTTCGGCCCAGATTGTCAGCGTGGCACTGACGTATTCCGGGCCGTTATCGACCCGGATCGCCAGCGGTTTGCCGCGCCATTCAATGATCTGGTTCAGGGCTCGGACGACCCGCTCGGCGGGCAGCGAAAAATCGACCTCGATACCCAGCCCCTCGCGGTTGAAGTCGTCCAGCACATTCAGCAGCCGGAACTGTCGCCCGTCGGCCAGCCGATCGGCCATGAAATCCATCGACCAGACCAGGTTCGGGGCTTCTGGAACTGCCAGTTCATCGGGCTTCTCCCGCTTCAGCCTGCGCCGCGGCTTGATCCGCAGGTTCAGCTCCAGCTCGCAGTAGATCCGGTGGACCCGCTTGTGGTTCCAGACATGTCCTTTGACGTTCCGCAGGTGCAGGAAACACAGGCCGAAACCCCAGGTCTTGTGGACATTCGTCAGCCCGACCAGCAGATCGGCAATCATCTCGTTCTCGTCGTCACGCTTCGGACTATAGCGAAAGCAGGTCTCGCTGACGCCGAACGCCCGGCAGGCCAGCGCGATGCTGACCCCCTTCGTCGCCACCGCCTTCTCGGCCAGCTCCCGGCGCTGAGCTGGCCGCGTCACTTTTTTCCCAGAGCCTCTCGAAGCAGATCGGCCTGCATGCTGAGATCGGCGAACATGCGCTTCAGTCGCCTGTTCTCATCCTCGAGGGCCTTCATCTGGCTCATCATGGATGCATCCATGCCGCCAAACTTCGCGCGCCATTTGTAAAACGTCGCGCTGCTGATCCCATGCTCGCGGCAAAGCTCGGAAACGGGCAGCCCGCCCTCCGCCTGGCGCAGCACGCCCATGATCTGGGCTTCGGTGAAACGGCTCTTCTTCATCGGAATCTCCTCGTCCATCTTGCCGAGAAAATTCTACCTTCGCATCCCCTTAACCACGGGGAGGATTACCCAACCATGTCCGGTTCGTTCGCCTAGGCCCCGCGTTTCAGGCCTTCGCTTGGGCTGGTGGAACGTCCTTGGTGGTGTGGTGCCTGACGGTCACGTCTGTCCTGATCGTGGACTCGATCAGTTCCGTCAGCGTACGAGAGCAGGCCGTCCTTGAGGACCGCGTCCTCGCGCTCAGCAGGGAGCGCAACCAGCGGGCAATGGAAGCACGCGCCGCCCAACAGCGGTTTGCAGCCGCCATCGAGCAGATCTCGTCGATGCAGAGCGAGCTTCTAGCGCTCGAGTCCCGCAACCGCGAGATGGAGAGTGAGTTTCAGGTCGCCCGAGACACCCTGCGCCGTACCATGGAAGAGACCGGTGTCGCACTCTCTGCATCGACTGCGTCACAGGACCAAAAAGCTGACGAACTCGCCGGCACGCTCGACTTACTGACCCGCACCCTGGCCGAGACGGTGGACAAGCGCGACCAAGCCGCCGCCAAGACCAACCAGGCCCTTCGCCTCGCCGGCGAACTGGAGCTTGAGTTGCGGCTGAGGGAAGAGGAGAGCGATCGAATCCTGCGACAGATCGAGGACACTCTGTTCGTCTCGGTCGAACCGCTCGACGAGATGCTCCGTGCGACCGGGCTTGACTCGGAGGCGTTACTCGCCTCCGTCAAGGGTGGCCAGTCGTTCCACGAGGAGGAGCCGTTGGTTCGCGTCGCCGTCTCCACGATGGGCAAGGCCTCGCTGGAGGACGCAACCGTGCGCGCGAACCGCATCGTCGACCGGCTCGACGAGCTCGACCACTACCGCCTGGCCCTTGAATCCGTGCCGCTCGCCATGCCGGTGCAAGACGCCTTCCGGTACACCTCGCCCTTCGGCCCGCGCTGGGGTCGAATGCACAAAGGCGTGGACATGGCCGGACCTGTCGGCACCCCCGTCTACGCCACGGCCGATGGGGTCGTCACCTTCGCTGGGTGGCAGAACGGTTACGGACGGATCGTCATCGTTCAACACCCCTTCGGTCTGGAAACCCGCTACCCGCACCTCAACGCCACCCGCGTCAAGGTGGGCCAGACGGTCGCGCGCGGCGATCGGGTAGGCGACATGGGCAACTCGGGCCGCTCGACAGGACCCCACCTCCACTACGAGGTGCGCGTGAACGGCGAGGCAGTCGATCCGATGCGCTACATCCGCGCCGGCCGAGACCTCCTCTGAGCAGGCCAGCGCACACTTAGGCTTCCACCGGAGGGTCGGGCCGCTCTGCCGTCGTGACACCGGGCATCCAGCGCGCCCATTACAAACCGGCTCGGCGTTACCTTCACACGACAGGCCTTTTCGATCCGGGCGTCAGGATTGATCTGTCGGTTACGGATAGATCAGGACCGGAACACCCGGCCGCAGCATGGCATAGATGTCTTCGATCTCATCATCTTGGACGGCGATGCATCCCGCGGTCCAGTCTCGATTCCCGCGAGCCAGCTTGTTCCCTTCTGGTCCGCGACCATGAAACATGATATCACTCCCGGCGCTGAGATTGAATTGCGCTGCATATTCCCGATCGCGCTCGTTCGGATAGGAAATCCCGACCGAAAGATGATAGCGACTTTGAGGATTGAAGCGATCAACGAAATAGATCCCCTCCGGTGTCTTGCCGTCACCTTCGAATTGCTTATGGCCAAGCGGCTGAAAGCCCAAGCCGAAGTCATAGGACTTCAATACGGTATTCCCACTTAACAAATACATGTGGCGCCGCCCCTTATAGACGACGACCTGTGTGACCGGGGGTCCAGAATATCGCTTGAGCTGCGGCTCTCGGACTCCACACGCTGCCAATGCAGCAAGAGCCATCAGCGAAAACCCACGTCGGCTCAATTTCATCATTCAGGGATGCTCCAAGATGGGCGGAAAGGATGTAACTTGCGGGACTCAGTCACAGGTCAGCCGCAGGGTAGCTACTGAAGATCTCGCTGCTTCCGTCGTTGCGGACCAACAGGACCTCATAGGCCTCACGCTTATCTTCCGGGCCCATGCCCGGGCTGCCATATGGCATGCCCGGCACCGCAAGACCTGCCGCATCCGGCCGCTCCTGCAGCAATCTGCGAATGTCAGCGGCCGGCACATGGCCTTCAAGAAAATACCCTTCCACCTGGCCAGTATGGCAGGACTGGTGAGATATCGGGACGCCCAAATCAATCTTGTGCTGGATCAAGAGAGTGCCAAGGCTCTTTTCTGACGTGACAGCGAACCCGTTTTCACGAAGATATTCCGTCCATTTCACACAGCACTCGCATCCCACACCCTCCACGACATGTATGTCTGTGTTCTGCGTCTGAGCAGCCGCTGCACCATACGTGCCCAACAAGATCAATGCGAATAGCCTGATGTGAGTTGCCATTTCCTTAACAGCGCGATTTCTCATATTTTGACCTTCTTTATTATAGCCGAACTTTCTACGTTCCGTCCGATTGACTTCAGACGAGAACGGCGCAGCCCCGAACAACTGCGCCGATGCCACGTTCTAGAATATGGCAACCTGAGTGCCGACCTCGGCCATGCCATAAAGTTCGGTGATATGTTCGTTGTACAGCCCATAGCATCCATTGGATGAACGCCGGCCGATCTTCCTTGTGTCATGAGTGCCATGTATAAGATAGGCCGGCCATGACAGATACAGGCCGTAGGGCCCAAGCGGATTATCCGGATCCCCTCCCTCCACGCGCAGTGGCAGGTCAGGGGTGCGCCGACGCATATCAGGTGTCGGCGTCCAGGGAGGGTTCTTGGCCTTGCGAACGATTTCGGTCAGGCCGCGCTTGGTCAGATCTTCGGATACCGGGATTGAACACGGATATACGCGATAGATAGTCTCGTCGCCATTCCAGTAGTGAAGCGCCTTCGAGTTGATGTCGGCGAGGATCACGCCGGCGCCTATGTCGCTGAAGAACTCGCTCCAGTGCCTGGAACGGAAAGACGAGATGTTGCGGCGGTTATCGGCATCGGGGTCGATCTGATACACGCCGACATCGGGCGCGCGGCCCTGCTCGGCATTGCCGTAGACGGGAAGGCCGGTACTCGGGTCGATTTGCTGCGCATTGGCGCCCAAGGCGCCATATCCCGCTGCAAAAAGGCCACCGACAAAGCTTCGGCGGCTCAGGCCAAAGGCTGCAAGTCCTCGTGTTTTCATGGTCACTGTCCGGTTTTTCTGCTTGTTTAACGCTTGTTTTGGCTTGAAAATTTCGCCAATTGGCGTGCGGCTTCTAAAGCGATCGGCTGGATCAGAAACGATTGGGATCGCCGGGTCAGAAGCTGGGTATCCGCGCGCTTTTGGCGGCTCTGCTCTGATCGCGCACGGCGCTCTCCGACACCGGCGAACACATCCAGCGGCAGCTTATGGAATTGGCCGCTGTATAGCTCAGGGTAAGGGGAGTTTACGCTCCAATACCGCGCTTGATCAGGCAGTATGAAGTCTGGGAGGCCGTTCTTGCAATGGCGGACTGATCCCGTTCAAGCTTAATGCAGAAAGCAAAGCTCGGGCCTTTACCGCAACCTGAGTTGACGGATTCGTTAGAAAGTCAGGGGTAATGGCTGTGAGTGCCAGACAAGCCCAGTCGCAGGTCGTGCCATCCTTCTCAGGGTCGCCTTCAACTGTGCAAGACAAGCAGTCGGCGTAGATTAGAGAAGCTTCCCCGGCCGGCTCTTCCGGCATCTTTTGAACCGCCAGTCGTGTATCCACACTGAGGCTATGTGCCGTTGCCGCAAGCAGCGCGACATTCAATGTGAGAGCGGTGAAGATAACCACTAACATGCGCAGCATGGTTGAAGGGTAGCGGGGCGGGAGCTTGGTGTCCATCGGAGCGGGATAGCAAAACCGTGTGCAGGAGTGGACGCTTTGACCCAGGCAATGGAACGATCCGTAGGCGATGGACTATCCCTGTTGTGTTGCCTCGACAACCGCCGCCCGCACCAATTCCGCCAGGCTCTGTAAGCTGACATCGGTCAGTTCTTGTCCATCAAGGTAGAAGGTCGGGGTCGCACGCACCCCGAGTGCCTCGATATCGGCCCGATCCTGTGTCAGGATCGCAACGGTTGCGGGATATTTCGTCTCGATGTCGCGGGTCGAAATGTCGAGGCCGGCCGCTTCCGCAGCATCCCAGGCGATGTCCAGATTCGGCCTGTCATGCCGCGCCCAAGCCGGCTGGCTCTCGAGCAACGCATTGAGCACCGGCTCGAACAAGTCCTGGCGCCGCGCGGCCTCCAGAATTGCCACGGCTTCGTCCGAACCCTGATGGAATGCCGCATAACGCATGACGATGCGCAGGCTATCTGGGAATTCAGCCCGCAACTGCTTCAGCACCGGATGAAAGGCGCGGCAAGCTTCGCAGGAAGGATCGAAGAATTCGACGAGAGTGACCGGCGCGTCTTCCGGTCCGAGGATAGGCGCCGTGGGACGCACGAGAAGCGCATTAAGGTCAGGGATGGCGGCGGCGCGCGCCTCCGCTTCGGCGGCGGCTTCGCGGGCCTGCCTGTCCCTGACCAACCAGGAGCCGCCGGCGAAGGCGGCAACACCAAGAGCTGATGCGCTCAGAACGAGGCTGCGTCGGTTCATGCGGATCGTCCTTTTGGAAGAAGAAGCAGGGTGATCGCGGTAAAGGCCGCGAGCGACAGGAAGGGAATCGGCAGTCCGAGGATGCTCTGCCCGGCTCGGTCGGTGCAGGAGGGGCCATTCGCCGTGCAAGGCAGCACAGGCTCGGGGATCCATCCGGCGTAGAGGCCTGAATGCCATGCGGCGATCACGAGCCCTGAGACTGCCAGCGGCAGAGCATAAAGCCGCCCGCGCGGATCGCCGGTCCAGAGGGCGACACCAAGGACAGGTGCCAGGGGGAACATGGCGATACGCTGATACCAGCAAAGGGTGCAAGGCAGCTGACCCAGCACCTCGCCGATGAAAAGCGCCGAGAATGTAGCCAGAAGCGCGACCAGGAAGGCAAAGGTGTGCCGCGTATTGAAGTCAGCCAACAGAGGCTCCGGTCTTTGGGAGGCGCTTCATACCAGCTGTCAGAATGGCGGCTGCGCCAAGGAAGATCGCGACATCGGCGCCGTTGAAGGTGGGCCAGATCCAGTCGCGCCAGTAGAAATCCAGAAAGTCGGTCACCGCGCCGTGGCGCAGCCGGTCGAGGATATTGCCGCACGCGCCTCCGACGATCAGCGCGAAGCCCGCGCGTTCCAGAGGCAGCCGCGCCCTGAGGCCCATACAGGCGAGAAAGACGGTCAGCGCACTGGTCAGTGCGGCCATGACCATCGGCTTATCGGCCATGATGTTGTAGAGCATGCCGAAGCTTGCGCCGGTATTGAAACCGAGCGTCAGGTTGAACCCGGGAAAGACAGATACCGGCACGTGGTAGTCGAGCAGTGCCAGAGCCGCGGCCTTGGTCCCCTGGTCAAGAACCAACACCAGAACAGCGAGACTGATGAAGGAGCGCCAACGCATCACGCACCTTCCTTCTGCCAATCGGTTCGCCAGGAGGCACCCCAGGTAAGAAGCATAGATAAATCCTTGCAGTTTGCGCTCAAGTCAGGACGCGCCGGATCTTCGGCAGGGCGACCGCGCGGTCCTCGTGGTAGTCAATGATGCT
Organism: Paracoccus sp. SJTW-4; assembly: GCF_047716885.1. NCBI lineage: Bacteria > Pseudomonadati > Pseudomonadota > Alphaproteobacteria > Rhodobacterales > Paracoccaceae > Paracoccus > Paracoccus sp. SJTW-4. Next base: position 2,334,327 of record NZ_CP136681.1, read on the forward strand.
GCTGAAGCTTCCGTCTGCGCGGAACAGGAACACGCCCGAGGTGTGGTCCATGGTGTAGTCGTCCTCGCCAAGGGGTTGCCTCTCGACCCGGACCCGGAACGCCTCGGTCGCTCTCGCGATCTCCTCGGGGGTGCCTGTGTGGCCCGTGATACGCGGGTCGAAGTAGGTGAGGTAGTCAGCCAAGGCCGCGACCGTGTCCCGTTCAGGGTCGACGGTGATGAGCGCCACGTTGAGCAGATCGGCCTCGGCACCGAGACCATCAAGCCAGAGCGAGATGTCGCTGAGCGTCGTGGGGCAGACCTCCGGGCAGTAGGTGAAGCCGAAGAACACCAGGCTCGGCCGGCCGACCCAGTCCGAGATCGTCACGCGACGGCCTCGATGGTCCGTGAGCGTGACGTCCATCTCGCTCATCGGCCGAGGCAGGTTGGGGGAAAGGCTCGCCGGCCGCGCCGCGCCGGGTCCGTCCACTTGCCACCAGCCCAGACCCAGCGTGCCGGCGCCGAGTGCCGTGACCGCACCTGCGCCGAGAAGGAGCCGGCGCGAGAGGCTCATTCCGCAGGTCCCGTGGCGCCCGGCCCGAATACCGGCACCTCCACCGTGATCTCACCCCCGGCCTCGAAGGTGAGCGTCAGCGGAAAAGTAGCGCCCTCCTTGAGAGGCGTGGTCAGCTCCATCAGCATAACGTGCATGCCGCCTGGTTCGAGCGTGAGTTCGCCGCCGGCGGGGATCTCGGCCGCCTCCACATGGGCCATCCGGGAGACGCCCTCGGAGAGGGTCGTCTCATGCAGCATGGGCATGGCCGAGACCGGCGAGGACAGGCCGGTCAGGCGGTCAGTCTCGTCGCCGAGATTGCGGACGGTGAAGTAGGCGGCGCCCGGCCGCGAGGTGCCGATCGAGGCGCGCGCCCAAGCCGCATCAACCTCAAGATCGCCCTGCCGGACAGGTTCGGCCTGGACGAAGCCGGCGGAGAGGGCGAAAGCAAGGACGGCAGCAACAGGGAGCTTCATGGCAATGATCCTTCGAGGCGGTTCTGGAGGTCGGCGAGGATGTCGGCCGCGGGCATGCCGTACTCATATTGGCGCAGCCAGTCGCCATCGGGGCCGATGAGGTAGAGCGCGGAGGCGTGCGCCATGCTGTAGCCGCCCGGCGCGGCCGCGTCGTCCTCGCGCGCGAAGAAGATTTTAAAGCTCTCGGCGGCGGCCTGCGTCGCCTCGGGGCTGCCAGCCAGGCCCAAGATGGACGGGTGGAACGCCGAGGTAAACTCAGCCAGCTCCGCCCCGGCGTCGCGCTCGGGATCCACGGAGAGGAAGAGCGGCTGCACCCGATCGGCCTCGGACCCGAGACCATCCATCACCTGCGCAACCTCTGAGAGGGTGGTGGGGCAGACGTCCGGGCAGTTCGTGAAGCCAAAGAACACCAGCTGGTAGCGCCCGCGGAAGTCCTCGCTCGTCACAGGGCGACCGGCCGCGTCCTCCAGCCGGAACTCAGGGCGGAAGGCCTGCTGCGCCGATTCCTCCGAACCGCTCGTGCGCAGGCCACCGGTCCAGACAAGGGCAGCGAAGGCAACCAGCGCAAGCGCGGCCGCGACCCACAAGATCTTTTGTGCAAGAGTCAGTTTCATGACGGGCATCTACTCCGGATGAGGCCATGCCGTAAGACCTCAAGCCTTTGATGAACATTTCGTCGCAGCCAGCGCGCCCTCACGGCGAGTGGCCATGTGTCGGCAAGCAATCGCCTCAGATCCTGCCGGGGATGGGGCTGATCCACCGTGGCACCCGGGTGCGGTAGGTGCGGTAAGCCTCTCCGAAGCGCGTCTCGAGGAGCCGCTCCTCGCTCATGATCTGCCCCCGGGCGGAGAGCCAGAAGAGGAGAACCGCCATCCATGTCAGGATCGCCGGAATGGACAGCGCCACGCCGCCCAGAAGCAGAAGCTGCCCCGTGAAAACCGGATTGCGCGACGCGCGGAACAGTCCTTCGGTGATCGACTCACCCAAGGCGTCTTCGGCCACGCCCACGCGCCAGGAGGCGCCCATGCCGACCTGACCGGCCCAGGCCAGCATCGCGCCGAGGACGGCCAGGAGGTGCCCCGGCAGGCTCCAGAGAGGCGCGGCGGACTCCCGCCAGAGCGGGTCGGCCTCGCGGAGCGCGGGAACGGCCATCTGGAGGAGCGGCCCGACGAAGGCCAGCGCGAAGGCCACCCTGAATCCCAGAGCGGCAAGGCGGTCCCGCCCCGTGGCGCGGCCGAAGAGCCAGACTGGACGTCCTGCAGCGCGGGCGGCCCAGCTCGATGCCAGGAAGAACAGCGCAAGATAAAGCGCCAAGACCCCCAGGGTGGCGATGCCAAAGATCGTCACTCTACGCCTCCCGCTCAGGGTTGAAGGCCAGGAGCCTGAGTGCGTTCAGCGTCACGAGTACGGTGGCGCCCGTGTCCGCGAGGATGGCGATCCAGAGGCCGGTGAAGCCCAGCACGGTCGTGACCAGAAACACTCCCTTGAGTCCCAGCGCGATGGCGACGTTCTGGCGTATGTTGCCCATGGCAGCACGCGCGAGACGGATCTGGGCGGCCACATCGGTCACGCGGTTCCTGAGCAGCGCCGCATCCGCCGTCTCGAGCGCCACGTCCGTGCCAGAGCCCATGGCTACGCCCACGCTCGCCGTCGCCAGGGCCGGAGCATCGTTGATCCCGTCGCCCACCATCATGACGCCGCCCGCCTCGGCCATGGCCCGGACCTCCGCGACCTTGTCATCGGGCATCAGCTCAGCGCGGTGCTCCATGCCGAGACTGCCCGCGATCGCGGCCGCGGTTCGGGCGTTGTCGCCCGTCAGCATGACCGAGGTGACGCCGAGATCCTTGAGCTGGCGGATGCCCTCGCGGGCATCCGCACGCGGCTCGTCCCGCAGCGCCAGGAGGCCGAGCGCATGGCGCGCGCGGAACACGACCACCACCGTCTTGCCCTCTTCCTCGAGCGCCATGGCCTGGCGGATGCCCTCGCTATCAAGCACACCCATTTCGGCGGCGGCGAAGCGGGGCGAGCCGACCCAGGCCTGCTCTCCCGCGACCAAAGCCTCTACACCCTTGCCAGGAAGCGCCTTGCCGCCCGATGAGGGCAGCGGCTGAACGCCCTCCGCCTCGGCCCGCGCGGAGATTGCCTCGGCCAATGGGTGGCTCGACCCGGCCTCGACGGCGGCGGCCACGGCCAGGAGTTCGGACGCGTCCGCACTGAGCGGGACCACGTCGGTGACCTGAGGCCGGCCCACCGTCAGCGTACCTGTCTTGTCGTAAGCCACACGGGTGATCTTGGCCGTGGCCTCGATCACCGCGCCCCCCTTCATCAGGAGGCCGCGTCGTGCCCCCGACGAGAGGGCCGAGGCGATGGAGGCCGGCACCGAGATCACCAGCGCGCAGGGGCAGCCGATGAGCAGGAGCGCCAAGCCGCGATAGATCCAGGTTCCCCACTCCTGGCCGAAGGCCAGTGGCGGCACGAGGACGACGAGCAGCGCCACCCCCACCACGGCCGGCATGTAGATCCGGCTGAAGCGGTCGATGAAGCGCTCCGTGGGTGCGCGGGCGCTCTCGGCCTCTTCCACGAGGCGGATGATGCGGGCGATGGTGTTGTCCTCGGCCGCCCGGGTCACGCGCACGCGCAGCGCGGCTTCGGCATTGATCGAGCCGGCGAAGACCGGCTCGCCCGGACCCTTGGTCCTGGGCACGCTCTCGCCTGTTACAGGACTTTCGTCCACACCCGAGATGCCCTCCAGGATCTCGCCATCCGCCGGGATCCGGTCGCCTGGACGCACGAGCACGACCTGCCCGATCTGCAGCGAGGCCGCGGCCATCTGCCGTGTGGTGCCGTTCACCTCAAGAAGCGCTGTTTTTGGCACAAGGTTCGAGAGCGCGCGGATGCTGGCGCGGGCCCGATTGGCGGCCACCCCTTCCAGGACCTCGCCCACGGCGAACAGGAACACCACGAGCGCCGCCTCCTCGGCCGCGTCGATGACCAGCGCCCCCGCGGCCGCGATGGTCATCAGCATCTCGATGGTGAAGGGCTGGCCCATGCGTGCGGCCGCAAAGGCCCGCCGCGCGATGGGCACGAGTCCGATCAGCGTGGCGAGAACGAAGGCCCAACGGCCAACATCGGCCGAGGTCAGCAACTCGAACCCCCAGGCCCCTGCGAGCAGGAGCCCCGTGATGATGACGAGCTGACCCTTGGACCGGCGCCACCAGGGCAGCTCCCGTTCGGCGGGATCGTCCTCGCGGTCCTCGGGCAGATCGCGGACCTGCTCGTGGGGTGCCGCTGCGGCGGCGCCCGAGGGCAGGACGAAGGGCTTGCGCTCCTTCACCGTGCCGCGCGGCGCGATGCCGTAGCCCAAGGACTTCACCGCCGCCTCCACCTTCTCGGGCGGCGTCCGCGCGGGATCGAGCGTGAGCGACAGCCGCTCGGTCATGGTGGCGATGTTCACCTGGCTCACGCCGGGCAACCGCTCCACCGCGCCTCGCACCTTGATGGCGCAGGACCCGCAGTCCATGCCCGACACGGTCCACTCGCGGCGCTCGCCTGCCTGATCCTCCACAGTCATGATGACCCTTTCTGCGCCGGAACGGCACCCTTGATTCGCATCCGGTTCATGACCTAGCTCCTCTAGCTACTAGAGGTTCAAGAGGGCAGATGATGGTTTTCGAACGGAAAGCTGGGAACAGGTCGCCAGGGTCAAGGTGCCAACGATCCGCTGCTATGAGCAGATTGGCCTGCTGCCTGAGGTCGAGCGCAGCCGGGCAACCCACGGCTCGACGGGTCCAAGGCGCTTGAGCGGCTCCGCTTTATTCGCCACCCGCGAGTTGGGCTTTCCGCTGGAAGCCGTTCGCGAGGTCGAGGCGCTCAAGGCGGAGCGATAGTAGGCAAGAACCATCTGGGCTGATCACGCGTTCTGCGAACAACTGATTGTGAGACGCCAGACCTATGGAAATTTGGGCTGTCCTCCTGCTCGCGCTGCTGCCCGGCCTCGGAAACTTCGCCGGCGGCATGCTTGCCGAGTTCGGAGGCGCATCGCCACGTATGCTTAACTTTGCGCTCCACGCAGCATCCGGCATCGTGATCGGCATCGTCGCAGTCGAGCTTATCCCCGCGGCGCTCGAGGGCCTCGCCGGGTGGTGGATCGCTTTGGCGGTTGCGGCCGGCGGCGTTGCCTACGTTCTGATCGAGGCAGGCGTGGAGCGGCTGCAGCAGAAGAAGGGCACTGGCACCGATCGCACCAGCATGTGGATGATCTATGTCGCGGTTGCCGTGGACCTGACGGCAGACGGCGTGATGCTCGGGAGCGGGACGGCCGTCTCGTTGGCGTTCGGCGTGACGCTTGCTGCAGGTCAGGTGCTTGCCGATCTGCCCGAGGGCTTCGCAGCGGTGGCGGATCTGCGCGAGAACGGCGTGCCAAGGAAGCGCCGGATCATGCTCTCCGCTTCCTTCATTCTGTACTGCGTCGGGGCAGCACTTCTGGCCTACCTGCTGCTGCGCGGAGCGCCTGATGCCGCGAAACTCGCCGCGCTCGCCTTCGCCGCCGGTCTTCTTTCCGTCGCCGCCGTCGAGGACATGCTGGATGAGGCACATGAAGCGCGCGAGGATACGCACGGCTCCGTCCTCGCCTTCGTTGGTGGCCTTGCACTCTTCGTGCTGGTTTCAGCTGGACTGGAGACGGTGCTCGGGGATGATCCGCATGATCCAGCCCAGAACGAAGCGGTTCGATCGGAGGGCGAGAGATCTGCTGACCCTGCAGCGTGAGGCTGAGAAGTTCCTCGAAGTTCGACCAGCGCCACTCCGGCCTCCTCTCAACCGTCCATTGCCGCCTTCGATACAAAAGTCTAGTGTCTCCAGCAACTATAGCTTTAGGAGGCTTGTAATGCTGACCATCGGAAAACTGGGGCAGGCCGCCGGGGTGAAGATCCCGACAATCCGCTATTACGAGCAAATCGGCCTGCTGCCCGCGCCGGAGCGCAGCGCTGGTAACCAGCGCCTCTACCCCCGGGCCGCGCTGGATCGGCTGGCATTCATCCGCCACTCGCGTGAATTGGGCTTTCCGCTTGAGGCGATCCGCGACCTGCTCAGCCTATCGGACAACCCCGACCAGTCCTGCGCTGCCGTCGATGACATTGCCCGCGTGCAGCTGTCTGAAACCCGCGCGCGGATCGCCCGGCTGCAAGCCTTGAAGGGCGAGTTGGAGCGTATGCTCGCCCAATGTGCCAGCGGGACCATTTCGGATTGCCGGGTGATCGAGACCTTGGCCGAGCGGTGCCATGGGCAGACAGAACTCGACGTGACGCCGGATCCTCTCTCGGGCGGGGCGAACGCATGACTGCTGTCCACGTGCTTGGGAAAGGGAGCGACCTGTAGCAGCTCAGATGCTCTTCAGCGCTTCCAGCTTGGCGGCTTCTTCCTTCCGCTCGCTGTAGCGGCTGGTGAGGTAGTCTGAGGCGCCCCGCGTCAGAAGGGTGAACTTCAATAATTCCTCCATGACGTCCACCACGCGGTCGTAGAAGGCGGAAGGCTTCATGCGGTCCGCCTCGTCGAACTCCTGCCACGCCTTCGCGACCGAGGACTGGTTGGGGATCGTGACCATCCGCATCCAGCGCCCGAGCACGCGCATCTGGTTCAGGGCATTGAAGGACTGCGAGCCACCCGACACCTGCATGAGGGCGAGCGCGCGTCCCTGCGTGGGCCGGATCGCGCCTCCGGGAAGCGGAATCCAGTCTATCTGCGCCTTCATGACCGCGCTCATGGCTCCGTGCCGCTCGGGGCTTGTCCAGACCTGGCCCTCGGACCACAGCATCGCCTCACGCAGTTCCGCGACCTTGGGGTGGGAGGCCTCGGCGTCGTCGGGCAGGGGCAGGCCGTTGGCATGGTAAACCCGCGTTTCCGCGCCCATGGCGTCGAGAAGGCGCTGCCCCTCGAAGGTCAGGAGGCGCGAGTAGGAACGCTCGCGCAACGAGCCATAGAGCAGCAGGATGCGCGGCGGGTGCGTGGGCATCGACGCCGCCAGCCGAGCGGGGTCCGGCCGCTCAAAGGCGTCGGTAGCAAGGTCAGGAAGCCCGGTCCTCTCAAGCATCGCGTCCGCCCACCCGGCGAACCGCCTCGCCGTCCTCCTTGGTGAACTCCGCCACGGGATGGTCGAGAAGATCGAGGACCGCTTCGGACGGCCGGCAGAGCCGTGTGCCCTTGGGCGTCTCCACGATGGGGCGGTTGATGAGGATGGGATGCGCCAGCATGGCGTCGAGGAGCTGGTCATCCGTGAGCGACGGGTCGCTCAGGCCCAGTTCGGCGTAAGGGGTGCCCTTCTCGCGCAGCAGTTCGCGGGAAGTGATGCCCATGGCCTTGATCAGTTCCTTGAGGCGCTCGCGGCTTGGGGGGGCTTTCAGATACTCGATGACGACTGGCTCCTCACCGCTGGCCCGGATCATGGCTAGGGTGTTGCGCGAGGTGCCGCAGGCGGGGTTGTGCCAGATGGTGACGGTCATGGCCGGCGCGTCCTTTCGGGGAACCAGTGGCGGGTGCGGTTGGCGAAGGCCACGAGCGAAAGCATCACCGGCACCTCGACGAGGACGCCCACGACAGTGGCGAGCGCTGCCCCCGAGTTCAGGCCGAAGAGGCTGATCGCCACCGCGACCGCCAGTTCGAAGAAATTCGAGGTGCCGATCATCGCGCAGGGCGCGGCAATGTCGAACGGCACCCGCAGCGCCCGCGCCGCGCCATAGGCGATGGCAAAAATGCCGTAGCTCTGAATCAGCAGGGGCACAGCGATGAGCACGATCACCAGAGGGTTTTCGAGGATCTTCTCGCCTTGGAAGCCAAAAAGCAGCACCACGGTGATCAGAAGCGCCGCCATGGTGAGGGGCTTGATGCGGTCACGGAAGGCTTCGACTGCCGCCTCCCCGCCATGGGCCACGAGGCGGTTGCGGGTGAGGATGCCGGCCGCGAGCGGCACGACGATGTAGAGCAGCACGGACAGCAGCAGGGTGTCCCATGGAACCACGATGTCGGTGACGCCCAGAAGCAGCGCCACGATAGGGGCGAAGGCCACGACCATGATGAGATCGTTCACGCTCACCTGCACGAGGGTGTAGGTCGGATCGCCCCGGGTGAGGTTCGACCAGACGAAGACCATGGCGGTGCAGGGCGCGGCGCCGAGCAGGATCACCCCGGCGAGATAGGCCTGCGCGTCATCGGGCGGGATGAGGCCGGCGAAGATATACTCGAAGAACAGCACGCCCAAGGCGGCCATGGTGAAGGGCTTGATGAGCCAATTCACCACCAGGGTGATGACCAGCCCCTTTGGCTCCTCGCCCACCCGGCGGATCGAGCCGAAATCGACGCCTACCATCATCGGGTAGACCATGGCCCAGATCAGCACGGCGACGGGCAGGTTGACGGAAGCGACCTCCATCCGGGCAAGGCCCGCGAACAGGCCGGGCGCGAGGTTGCCCAGCACGATCCCCGCCACAATGGCACCCGCGACCCAGAGCGACAGCCAGCGCTCGAAGGTGCCGAGCCCCCCTGCGGGGGCGGATGCGTCGGCCATGTGGTCCGTCATGAAGATCTCCGGGAAATCAGCAGCAGGGCGCAAGTTCGGCCACAAGCGGCGCGCACAACTCGGCGCGTCCCCCGCAGCAATCCTTGAGCAGGAAGATCGTGAGCGCGCGCATGCGCTCCAGGTTGGCGCGGTAGACGATGGAGCGGCCTTCCCGTTCGCCTGCGACGAGGCCCGCGTGGGAAAGGATCGTGAGGTGGGCAGACAGGGTGTTGGCCGGCACATCCAGCGCGCGGGCCAATTCTCCGGCGGGCAGGCCCTCGGGTTCGTGACGCACGAGCAGCCGAAAGCACTCCAGCCGGGTCGGCTGGGCCAGGGCAGACAGGGCGGCGATGGCGTGCGATGATTCCATATGTCTGGAATAGACGAATTGTTAGGGATGCACAAGGCTCAAGGCTCTTCCGTTGCTTGCAGGACGCCCCTAAACAATGGCAGCTACCGCTTGGCTGCGGTTCCTCTACCGCTTGGCTGCGGTTCCTATTGACATTCCGCACGTCTGAGGGCATATGAGGGACAACAGACCCGCCACGCCTCTCCACGATGCGCAACAGGCGGGTTTTTTTATTGCCAAGCGTTCCCTTTCAGAAGCCGGCTCTGAACCTCGCCGCGCAACTTGCCCTGCTGCAGCAACGCGGCATGATCATCGCCGATCCGGCAAGGGCTGAGCACTACCTCCGCTTTATCGGGTATTATCGCCTCTCCGGCTACTGGTTCCCGTTCCAGTACCGCGACGGCTCAAGGGCGCATGACGACTTCCGCCTTGGGGGCTGGAACGTCCAAGAGCTGCGTCAGTTCGATGGCGAACTGCTGGAAGTTGGCCCGCTCACTGCCGCCCGACGCCTTCCAGCGCCCGATGAAGCTTTCAATATCCACGTACCAACCACTTGGTTTCAATCGAGCAGGATCATGCCGATAATGTTGGGAATGGCTAGGCTCCGGTGCGCTTTGCCACGCGATGAGCGGAAGGTTCACCACGGATTGAGACCCGAAAGGAGTTGTTTTCGGCAGAGTGAACCAAACGCAGTTTGCCTGTGACTGGCATCGCTGAACGGCTGGATTCTGGCAGGGCTAGATGGCGGTCTGCTGGCGCTTGAGGGTGCGGTAGACGGTAGGGCGGGACACTGAGAACAGTTCAGCCAAGTCGCTGATGCTGTAGTCTCCTGTGTCGTGCATCCGGCGTAGCTCCCTCTGCTGGCGCTCCGAGAGCATGGGCTGCTTGCCCCTCAACCGGCCTTTGGCTCTGGCCACTGCCATGCCCTCGCGGGTTCTGAGCCGGATGAGGTCGGCCTCGAACTCGGCAAATGTGGCCAGGATGTTGAAGAACATGCGACCCATGGGATCATGCGGATCGTGAACGCTGGCTCCGAGCTGCAGCTTCACGCCGCGCGCGAGGAGCTGGTCGGCGATAGCGCGGGCGTCAGGGACCGAGCGCGCGAGACGATCCAGTTTGGGCACGACCAGGGTGTCGCCGGCGCGGACCGCCGCCAGCGCTTGGTCGAGACCGGGGCGAGCCCGCGTCTTCCCCGACAAGCCGTGGTCGACATAGACGCGGTCGGCGGCGACGCCCAAGGCTTCGAGCGCGGCCCTTTGGGCGGCGAGGTCCTGCTTGTCGGTCGAGCAGCGGGCATAGCCGATGAATGTACCGGTCATTTCGTCCGCAAAGCCTCCCATGATTGAGACGATCATCGTACCGGCTATCTGAGACAGGCTTTACCTTGCCATGACAAGAGGAGGCCAATGCGGTCGGCGCCGTCCGCAGACCGATCCCCTTACGGACGGTCGTCCATCACGATTTCCTGAAAGATCGCCATGCCAAGACGCAGCATTCTGACCGACCGCCAACGGGCGGCATTGTTCGATCTGCCGACCGATGAAGCGTCGATGCTGCGCCACTACACGCTGGCAGACGACGATCTGGAGCTCATCCATGCCCGTCGCCGTTCCCACAATCGCTTCGGTTTTGCGTTGCAACTATGCGCGCTGCGATATCCCGGGCGGTTGCTGGCGCCGGGCGAGGTCATTCCGTTAGCAGTCACACGCTTTCTGGCAGCGCAGCTTGGGATAAGGCCCGACGAATTGGCCGGCTACGCCGCCCGCGAGGAGACCCGGCATGAGCACCTGGCCGCCTTGCGCGCCATCTACGGTTACAAGATGTTCACCGGGCGGGGCGCCCGGGACCTGAAGGCCTGGCTTGAAGGCGCGGCCGAAACTGCCCGGTCGAACGAGGATCTGGCACGGCGCTTCGTCGAGCAGTGCCGGGCGGCTCAGACCATCCTGCCCGGAATCACGGTCATCGAGCGGCTTTGCGCGGATGCGCTTGTCGCGGCTGAACGGCGGGTCGATGCCAGGGTCGCCGGTCAGTTGGACGATGACATGCGAACGCGGCTCGATGCCCTTCTGACCGAAGATGCGGGTGGCTCGGTCACGCGCTTCGTCTGGTTGCGTCAGTTTGAGATCGGGCGGAACTCGGCTGATATGAACCGCCTGCTCGATCGGCTCGAGTTCCTGCAGGCTTTGGCGCTGGACCGGGGCATTCTGGCGAATGTACAGCCACACCGCGTTGCCCGCCTTCGCCGGCAGGGAGAGCGATACTTCGCGGGCGATCTGCGGGATATCTCGGGTGACCGCCGTCTCGCCATCCTTGCGGTTTGTGCTCTGGAATGGCGCGGCGCCATTGCTGACGCCGTGGTCGAGACCCATGACCGGATCGTCGGCAAGACCTGGCGCGAGGCGAAATCGCGATGTGACGCCCGGATGGACGATGCCAAATTGGCGCTGAAGGACACCCTGCAGTCCTTCAAGACATTGGGAGCGGCACTCCTGGAAGCGCATGAGGATCGGGCCTCCCTCGAAGAGGCCGTCGGCAATGCCGGTGGCTGGATATCCCTCAAAGGGCTTGTCGCCACGGCCGAGCAACTGACCGACACGTTTGCCGCCGATCCGCTGGTGCATGTCGTTCACGGATATCATCGCTTCCGGCGTTACGCACCGCGCATGCTGCGGGCATTAGACATTTGCGCCGCGCCCGTGACAGAACCGCTGCTGGCGGCGAGCGCGATCATCGCGGGCACGAAGATGGCGGCGGTCCTGCCACTGACATTCCTTCGCCGGGGCTCAAAATGGTTGCGGCATCTGGATGCGGAGGCTGATGAGGCAAGCAGACACTGGGAGGTTGCGGTCCTGTTCCATCTGCGCGAGGCCTTCCGATCCGGTGACATCTGGCTGGCGCATTCGCGCAGGTATGGCGATCTGAAGGAAGCGCTGGTCCCGGTAGAGATTGCCCGCGTCACCCCGAGGCTGGCCATGCCGTTCGAGCCGGAAACCTGGCTGGCCGACCGCAAAGCCAGAATGGCTGACGCCGCGCATCGCCTGGCGCGTTCGGCAAAGGCCGGGGCAATCCCCGGTGGCTCTATCGAGGACGGCACCTTGAAAATCGACCGGCTGACCGCCGCGGTTCCCGAGGAAGCCGATGCGCTGGTTCTCGATCTCTATCGCCGCCTGCCGGAAGTCAGGGTCACCGATCTTCTGTTGGAGGTGGACGATGAGATTGGCTTCACCGAGGCCTTTACCCATCTGCGCACCGGCGTGCCCTGCAAGGACAGGATCGGCCTGCTGAACGTGTTGCTTTCCGAGGGGCTGAATCTCGGCCTCAGCAAGATGGCCGGGGCCACGAACACGCACGACTTTTTCCAACTCTCACGCCTGTCGCGATGGCACGTCGAAAGCGAAGCAATGGCGCGCGCCCTGGCCACGGTGATCGAAGGGCAGTCGAGGTTGCCGATGGCGCGGTTCTGGGGCGGCGGGCAGAGCGCTTCGAGCGACGGCCAGTTCTTCCCGACAACGCGTCAGGGCGAGGCGATGAACCTGATCAACGCCAAGTACGGCCATGAACCCGGGCTGAAGGCCTATACCCACGTCTCCGACCAGTTCGGACCCTTCGCCACACAGACCATCCCGGCCACCGTGAACGAAGCGCCCTACATCCTCGATGGCTTGCTTCTGACCGACGCCGGTCAGAAAATCCGCGAGCAGTATGCCGATACCGGCGGCTTCACCGACCACGTCTTCGCGGTGACCGCGCTGCTGGGGTTCCAGTTCATTCCCCGCATCCGCGACCTGCCATCAAAGCGCCTCTACCTCTTCGATCCGGCCTCCTGCCCGAAAGAGCTGAAGGGGCTGATCGGGGGCAAGATCAAGGAACGTCTCATTGTGGCAAACTGGCCGGATATACTGCGCAGCGTGGCGACCATGGCGTCAGGGGCCATGCCGCCCAGCCAGCTGCTGCGGAAGTTCGCATCCTATCCCAGACAGCACGAGCTGGCGGTGACCTTGCGGGAAATAGGACGGGTCGAACGGACGCTCTTCATCATCGACTGGTTACTCGATGCCGACATGCAACGCCGCGCCCAGATCGGCCTCAACAACGGTGAGGCTCACCACGCCTTGAAGAACGCACTCCGCATCGGCCGCCAAGGTGAAATCCGTGATCGCACCTCCGAAGGCCAGCACTTCCGCATAGCCGGGCTGAACCTCCTCGCCGCGATCGTCATCTACTGGAACACCAAACATCTCGGCCAGGCCGTCGCTGGCCGCCGACGCGAAGGCCTGAGATGCTCACCAAACCTTCTGGCGCACACCTCGCCACTCGGTTGGGCCCATATCCTCCTCACTGGCGAATACAGGTGGCCGAAAAGGGCTTAGCGTAGGATTCTGCCCCCTCCGGCATCAGACCCCATCTCAAGCGGGATGCCGAACAGCAGGTTCAGGCCAATGGCGGTGCCGATCACCTCGGCCAGATCGGTTGCAATGATCGCCAGTTCGGCAAAGATCCACAGGGGAATGGATACCCACCTGGGATAGGCGTCTCGACAGGCTTGCGCCAAATCCCGCCCTGAGGCCACTGCAACGCGTGCGCACAGCGACTGCAGGAGTATGGCCATGATGTTGGACAACAGCGCCACGAACAGCAGCGTGTAACCGAAGGCCGCTCCTCCTGCCAACGAGGTCGCCCAATTACCCGGATCCATGTATCCGACGGCGACCAGATAACCAGGACCGACAAAGGACAGAAAGCGGCGGAAGGGCGTCACTCCACCACCTACAGCTATGGTGCGGAAAACCTCGGAAAGGGAAGGAGTGTCGCGCTCTTGGCGCCAGGCTTTTGATGACATGGGCTGCAACTTTCCAGAACACTCAAAAAGTTAGTCTCGGCTAAGAATTTACCCTTTGTCTTTGCCTGTCAATCTACGATGTGCAACAGTTCCCCCAATGACATGTGATAGCTCTTCAACTGCAGCCACTGATGAACCCCGTCCCGCCGACAGTCGCGCCGAGGCCTTTCAGGAAGTGCGCAGCGCACGGCGCAACGAACTGGCGGAAGATTACGTCGAACTTATTGCCGAGCTCATCCACGAGCACGGAGAGGCCCGGCCTGTCGCCATTGCCGCGCGCTTGGGTGTGCGCGCGCCAACGGTGACCAAGGCCTTGGAGCGGTTGGCCAGGGAGGGACTAATCACCCGCGAACGATACCGCTCGGTCTTTCTGACGGAAAAGGGGCGTGCCCTGGCCGATGAATGCCGCCGCCGGCACGAGATTGTGCTGCGCTTCTTGATCCGCCTCGGCCTTGATGCCGAGACGGCTGAACGGGACGCCGAAGGCATCGAGCATCACGTCAGTCAACGGACATTGGCTTTGTTCGAGGCTTACGCCGATCAGGTGTAGACTGGCGTCCAACTCGGCCTGTCCAGCTTCATAGTCTTGCTCTGGTTAAAACGCAGGTTCCTTGGATTTCGATGGGCGAAGCCATACGGTGAAGACCAGCAAGGCCCCGAGCGTGATTGCGATATCGGCGCCGTTGAACGTGGGCCAGTGCCAATTCCGCCAGTAGAGATCGAGGAAATCGGTGACCGCACCCTGCCGCAGTCGATCGATGATGTTGCCGAGCGCACCGCCCACGATCAGCGCAAGACCTGTCCGCTCACGAAGGCTTTCCGCACGAAACGCCATAATCGCGAACATCAAGGCGAGCCCGCCCGTCAGTGCTGCCATCAGCAGCGGCCGTCCCGCCATGGCACCCGACATCATGCCAAAACTGGCTCCTTCGTTGAAGCCAAGCGTCACATTAAACCCAGGAACAACAGGCAGGATCTCTCCTGGAGAAAGCAGCAACAGTGCCACCGTCTTGGTGGCCTGATCTGCCAACACGGTGGCACCAATCAGGAGAATGATCGGGGTCGCCTTCATGTTTCGTTTCTCCGGTGAAAGCCGATCCAGCGCGGCACAGTCTTGAGATAATGGTCATAGTCTCTTCCCAACGCCTGCTGCAACGCGGTTTCCTCGGATTGAACCTGTGTGGCAGCCGACCAAAGGAAGAGCATCGAAGCGAGAAACGTGGGAACTGCAGGAATGGCAAGACCCACTCCCGCAAGCAGCATGAACTGACCCACAAAGGTGGGGTTGCGGCTGAAACGATAAAGCCCGCCTGACACAAGCGTGCCCGTTGCACCCTCGGCGACACCCACACGCCACGAGCTGCCCATCGACATCTGCGCGGCGAAGGCGAGCATTGCGCCGGTGCCGGCGATAAAGACGCCGAGCAGGCCAATCGCCACCGCCTCACCCCCGGTCCAAAAAGGGTCAATCTTGTGCAGGGCCGGGCCAAGCCAGCCAGAGCAGCGGGCCAAAAAAGCCCAGAACAAAGGCCGCCCGAAAGCCAAACGCTGCCCAGCGATCGCGTCCCCTGGCTTGGCCAAACAGCCAGATCGACGTCCGCGCTGCCTGAGCCGCCATGGCGCTGCCCCAGAAAAAGAGCAGCAGATAGCCCGCCAACAGCGCCAGTACGGACCAGCCAAACCCTGACAGCATGGCCTCAGCCCTCACGCTCGGGATTGAAGCCCAGCAGGCGGAGCGCGTTCAGCGTGACAAGCACTGTAGCCCCGGTATCGGCAAGGATGGCAATCCAAAGGCCGGTAATCCCCAGCACTGTTGTCACAAGAAAGACCGCCTTCAAACCAAGCGCGATGGTCACGTTTTGCCGAATGTTGGCCATGGCCGCGCGGGCAAGCCGGATCTGTGCGGGAATGTCAGTCACCCGGTCGCGCAGAATGGCCGCGTCGGCGGTCTCCAGCGCCACGTCGGTGCCCGAGCCCATGGCTACGCCAATGCTGGCCTGTTTGAGGGCAGGAGCATCATTGATGCCGTCACCGATCATCATCACGCCGCCCTGTTCGTTCATTTCGCGAATGGCGCTGAGCTTGTCCTCGGGCATCATGTCGGCCTGGAACTGCATGCCCAGACCTTCGGCAATAGCCGCGGCGGTGCGGGGGTTATCCCCTGTCAGAATGGTCGATGTGATGCCCATGGCCGACAACTGGCGCACCGCTTCTGCAGCGTCGGCCCGGGGTTCGTCGCGCATGGCAATAAGGCCAAGCGGGATGCCTTCGCGATAAACGGCCACGGCAGTCTTTCCCTGCTCCTCGAAGATGGTCGCTTGTCGCAGACCGAGTCCATCCAACCCGCCATTCTCGGAGGCATGTCGGGGCGAGGTCACCCAAGCCGGCGCATCCCCCACTGTTGCGACGACCCCCCGTCCTGCCAGTGCGCGTGCATCGCGGGCTGGAAGGGCCGGGACGCCGGCCGTTTCGGCCCTGTTCAAGATAGCCACGGCAAGCGGATGGCTGGATCCGCTTTCGACCCCTGCCGCAACCTCAAGCAGCTGCGCCTCGGTCGTGTGGCCGAACGGAACCAGATCGGTGACTTGCGGGCGGCCATGGGTCAGGGTGCCGGTCTTGTCGAATGCGACCTTCGAGACCTTGGCGGCGGCCTCGATCACAGCGCCCCCCTTCATCAGCAAACCTCGCCGGGCGCCGGTAGAGAGCGCCGATGCGATGGAGGCAGGAACCGAGATTACCAACGCGCAGGGACAGCCAATCAGCAGCAGCGCCAGCCCGCGATAGATCCAGGTGTCCCAGGACTGGCCCAAGACCAGCGGGGGCACCACGACCACAAGGACCGCGACCGCAACGATGGCGGGCATATACCAGCGGCTGAAGCGGTCGATGAAGCGTTCAGTTGGCGCACGCGCCTCCTCGGCTTCTTCGACAAGACGGATGATGCGGGAAATGGTGTTGTCCTGGGCGGCCTTGGTCACGGTGACGCGCAGCACAGCCTCGGTGTTGATCGAGCCCGCAAAGACCCTCTCCCCCGGACCGCGTGTGGCGGGCACGCTTTCCCCTGTTACCGGGCTTTCATCGACACCGGATATGCCTTCGATGATGTCTCCGTCGGCCGGGATCCGATCGCCCGGCCGGATCAGAACGGTCTGGCCCACCTGAAGACTGGCGGCGGCGACTTCGCGTGTCGTGCCGTTTTCCTCCAGCAGCGCTGTTTTTGGAACCAGATCGGCCAGTGCGCGGATGCCGTTGCGAGCCTTGCTTGCGGCGACGCCCTCAAGGACTTCGCCCACGGCAAACAAGAACACAACCAGTGCAGCCTCTTCCGCTGCATTGATGAACAGCGCGCCGATGGCAGCGACTGTCATCAGCCCCTCGATGGTGAAGAACTGGCCGGATCGCGCCGCAGCAAAGGCGCGACGGGCGATCGGGGCAACGCCGATCAGGCAGGCCGCGACGAATGCCCAGGCACCAATGCGAGGCGCGAACAGCTCCACGCCCCAAGCCGCAGCCAGCAGCAGACCGGTGAAGATGACCAGTCTGCCCTTGCCGGTCTGATACCAGTTCTTGCCGCGATCGGCTGGGTCGTCATGGACATGGCCGGGACTGCCATGCCCGGAATGAGCGGCCTCGACCCCAGCGGGACGTACGTGATCATCCGCCTCGTGATTGCCATCGGATGCCGCACCAGGAAGGACGAACTCCTTCTTCTCGGCCCCGCGTGGCTTGATCCCGTATCCCAAAGCTCGCACGGTCTTTTCGACTTGCTCCCGGCCGGTCTTGTTTTCGTCCAGGGTCAGGCGAAGACGTTCGGACATGATGCCCACCTCGACCCCGGTGACTCCCGGCAAACGGGTCACGGCGTTTCTGATCTTGCCTGCACATGATCCGCAATCCATGCCGGACACTGTCCAGTCGCAGACGGTTTCGTCAGCCAGATCCGATTTCGTCATCATTCTCTCCTCCGCCGAAGCAGGGCGGTTGCCATCATCGAATCAGGGTTTTAAGTGCTCTAGCTACTATAGGTTCAAGGAGAATCTTGATGCTGACCATCGGAAAGCTCGGATCGTCGACCGGCGTGAAGATCCCCACGATCCGCTATTATGAGCAGATCGGCTTGTTGCCGGAGGCCGAGCGCAGTCTTGGCAACCAGAGACTTTACACCCACAAGGCGCATGAGCGTTTGGTTTTCATCCGTCACGCACGCGACCTGGGATTTTCGCTGGAGGCAATCCGCGATCTGCTCAGCTTGTCGGACAATCCGGATCAACCCTGCGCCGCAGCGGATGCCATCGCAAGGGCACAGCTTGCCGAAGTCGAAAGCCGCCTTGCCCGACTTGCCGCACTCAAGACAGAGCTGGAGCGCATGGTGGTGCAATGCGCGGGCGACAGGATTTCCGACTGCAGGGTCATTGAAGTCCTCAGCGATCACTCCCAGTGCATCACCGACCACGCGATCGAGGATGCGACTTCCTGACGGAGGCTACGCGTCCTGCGCTGCTCATTGTCTGGTGCGTTAACCGCGCGCGCACCAGGTCCTGTAGCCGGCAAGCTTTGCCCCATTGCGATAGGCCGGAACATTTCCGCATCTCCCTTCCTTGCCGCGACCAACTGACAAATCTGTGATCCCCCCAGATTTGGCTTGAACCTCTAGCTGCTTGAGGTTGCAGAAGGCCCCGACCGGCCGCAACGAGCAGGACAGACAAAAATGATACCTTTCGGACATCGAGTGGACAGATGCTGACGCTCCTCGGGGCTATTCTGGGCGTCTGGCGCGGGATAATCCGCGCCCGCCAACTGGGCGGGAACAGACTGGACATGATCCAGTATGCCAGCGCTCACGCAATTGCTTTCGGAGTGCTGGGAGCATTGGTCGGAATAAGCCTCGGACGTCTTTTCACGCCATGAATGTTGATTTTCACCCAGAACTGAGCCGGGTTTTCCATCGAGAATTGAGCCACCTCTGACTATGGATTGAGGGTCAAGCTGGGGTCAAGGCATGTGACGTCCCCTCCTTTTTCTGGGCTGCTGCGGCTGAACTGGCCTTGAAGCGGAAGCTGTCGTTTCCGGTCTCCAGGATGTGGCAGCGATGAGTAAGCCGGTCGAGCAGCGCGGTGGTCATCTTGGCATCGCCGAAGACCGTCGCCCATTCGCTGAAGCTGAGATTGGTGGTGATAACGACGCTGGTGCGTTCGTAAAGCTTGCTCAGCAGATGGAAGAGCAATGCACCGCCGGAGGCGCTGAAGGGCAGGTATCCCAGTTCGTCGAGGATCACGAGGTCGAGGCGGGTCAGGCTTTCGGCGACCTGCCCGGCCTTGCCCCTGGCTTTCTCCTGTTCGAGGGTGTTGACCAGTTCTATGGTCGAGAAGAAGCGAACCTTTCGGCGGTGATGCTCGATGGCTTGGATGCCGAGTGCGGTCGCGACATGGGTCTTGCCGGTGCCCGGCCCGCCGATCAGCACGATATTTTCGGCGCCGCTCATGAACTCGCAGCGGTGCAACTGGCGCACCGTCGCCTCATTCACCTCGCTGGCCGAGAAGTCGAAGCCCGCCAGATCCTTGTAGGCAGGGAAACGCGCGGCTTTCATGTGATAGGCGATGGAACGGACTTCACGCTCAGCCAATTCGGCCTTCAGCAGCTGCGACAAGATCGGGATGGCGGCTTCAAAGGCCGGGGCGCCTTGCTCGATCAGATCAGTGACAGCCTGCGCCATGCCATGCATCTTCAGGCTGCGAAGCATGATGACGATGGCGCCGCTGGCGGGATCATGACGCATGGCGGCCTCCGGCGATTTGGGTGCGCAACCCGTCATAGCGCTCGACATTGGCCTTGGGCTCACGGCGCAGGGCCAGCGCGTGTGGCGTATCCAGCGGCGGTCCCCCCACCACCTTGCCGTCGACCAGCCGGTGCAGCAGGTTCAGGACATGGGTCTTGGTGGGCACGCCCTCGGCCAGGGCCAGTTCCACGGCGGTGAGCACGGCTTGCTCATCGTGATGGAGCACGAGAGCGAGGACATCGACCATCTCGCGATCACCACCGGGCTTGCGTAACATGTGCTCCTGCAACTGCCGGAAAGCCGGCGGCAATTCCAGGAAGGGCGCGCCATTCCGAAGCGCCCCGGGCTTGCGTTGCACGACCGCCAGGTAATGTCGCCAGTCATAGATCGTTCGCGGTGGTAGCTGGTGGCTGCGCTCGATGATCCGCCGGTGTTCGCACAGGATGTTGCCCTCGGCCGCCACGACCAGCCGGTCCGGATAAATCCGCAGGCTGACAGGCCGGTTCGCAAAGGGTGCCGGAACGCTGTAGCGATTGCGCTCGAAGCTGATCAGGCAGGTGGGCGAGACGCGCTTGCTCTGCTCGACGAAGCCATCAAAGGCTGTGGGCAACGGCATCAAGCTCGCCCGCTCCTCGCCCCAGACATCGGCGATCGAGCCCGGCAAGGTGCCGTGTGCCGTCTCGCGCCACAGGTCCTGACAGCGCTGCTCCAGCCAGACATTCAGCGCGGCAAGGTCGGGAAAGTCCGGCATCGCTTGCAAGATCTGGTGGCGGGAATCCCGGACGTTCTTCTCGACCTGCCCCTTCTCCCACCCTGCCGCCGGATTGCAGAATTCCGGCTCAAAGACATAATGGTTTGCCATCGCGAGGAAGCGGATGTTGATCTGCCGTTCCTTGCCGCGGCCGACGCGATCCACCGCCGTCCGCATATTGTCGTAGATCCCGCGACCGGGCACACCGCCGAAGACGCGGAAGCCATGCCAATGGGCATCGAACAGCATCTCGTGTGTCTGCAAGAGATAGGCGCGAACCAGAAAGGCGCGGCTGTGCGCCAGCTTGATATGGGCCATCTGCAGCTTCGTGCGCTCGCCGCCCAGAACGGCAAAGTCCTCGCTCCAGTCGAACTGGA
Source organism: Paracoccus sp. SJTW-4 (assembly GCF_047716885.1). NCBI lineage: Bacteria > Pseudomonadati > Pseudomonadota > Alphaproteobacteria > Rhodobacterales > Paracoccaceae > Paracoccus > Paracoccus sp. SJTW-4. The sequence goes on from NZ_CP136681.1 coordinate 2,354,976, forward strand.
AGGCTTCGCCTGGGCGGAAAGACAGCGGAACGAAGGTTCCGCGCCCCGTGGTCTGCTGCTCACGCTGCCGATCTGCCCGCCATTGCCGTGCAAAGGCTGCAACCCGGCCGTAAGAGCCGGTGAAGCCGAGCGCCTCAAGATCGGCATGCAATTGCTTCAGCGTCCGCCGCTGCTTGCGCGACTTCCCGGCCTCGGTCTTCAGCCAGCCGGCCAGCTTCTCGGCGAAGGGGTCAAGCTTGCTCGGCCGCTCCGGCGTGGCAAAGGTCGGCTCGATCGTGCCCGCCGCAAGATGCTTCGTCACGGTATTCCGTGACAGTCCCGTGCGCCGCGCAATCTCGCGGATCGACAGATTCTGCCGCAAATGCATTCGTCGGATGATGTTCAAAAGTCCCATGTGGATCACTCCGTTGCCCCCGCCGCTCACTGCGTTGGGGAAAGGTTCACATGGCTCAATTCTCAGTGAAAATTATGCGCCTACCCGGCTCAGTTCTGGGTGAAAATCAACACTCGGCCCGTTGGAAGCATTATGGAAGCACGAGGCCGAAGAACGCTGCGCAATACCGACAGATCATGCGCAACGGTGGCTTTCCTGCTGGATCGGCAAGTGTCGGAAACTGCGCAAGAACTCGCGGTTCCGAGTGATTGTTCATGGTTCGTTCGACACGACTCATAACCTGAAGATCGTAGGTTCAAATCCTACCCCCGCAACCAGAATCTAATAAATAACTCAAAGGCTTACGAGCCGCCCGAGATAACGGCTTCTTGCGTTGAAAATCTTGACTCAACGCTGACTCAATATTCGCGCGGAAATGAGGACGCGCAGGAGGGTCCAGCGATGGTGGACAGGTTGACGCCGGAAGCCCGGTCGCGGAACATGGCGAAGATCAGGGGGAAGGACACCAGTCCGGAACTCGCGATGCGGCGTGCCGCGCATGGCCTGGCACCTGCCGGAAGACTTCAACCGGCGGCCGCGCAACGAGCAGGCCGAGATTCTTGACTGGGTTCGCAATGTCATCATCAGCGGCTCGACCGAGTACCGCCGGTATCAGACGGTGATGATGCGTCAGCGCTATGCCGTCCATTTCGCTTGCGCCTCGGTCTACACACCGGTCTGCGCCAGAAGAACCTGCGCGAGCTTCTGCTTTGCAAGCGAGGTGATCTGCCTTCCACTTACCGAACTTCGACGGTGTGGTGCTTCCAGCCCTGAATTCGGGTGATCAGGAGTGCATGCCTCACCTCTCTACTTGGCGTTTTCGCCAATTCTCTACCGAGTCCGTCGCTGCGGCACGCTGTCTTGGCGTTGAGGCCAATTCCCTTGCCTCCGACGCGTCGCATGCTGTATTCTTGGCGTTAGAGCCAATCTTTGATGGAAGACGCGCATGACCCACAAACCCAGTCATGATGACGAGCCGGACATACCGCGCCGTCGGCAGCTCCTCGACGCATCCGACCTTGGCGAGATGATCCGATTGCATCGGGAGCGGCTCGGCATCGCGCAGCTCGAACTGGCGTCGATGGCGGGCATCGATCCTGGAAATCTCTCGAAGATCGAGCGCGGGAGCCGTCGCTCGCATCTCGATACCTATCTCAAGCTGTGCGGTATTCTCGGCATCGACATCTTCGCCGAGGTGCGTCCATGAGAATGGATGTGTGGATGGAAGGGCGGGACGTACCCGTGGGCCTGCTAACCCGCTCCGAGGACAAGAGCCTGTCGTTCGTCTATGCCGACGATATCGGTCCCGAGCATCGTCTCTCGATGTCGCTGCCGATCACCCCTGAGTCATATGGCGATGCCGATTGCAGGGGCTATTTCGCGAACCTCCTGTTCGAGGGACCGCAGCTCGAACGGGTCCTCGACGGCTTCGGTCTCGACCGTGGCGACGTCGGTGCGCTCTTGTGGCATCTCGGGGCAGACTGTCCGGGTGCGATCTCAGTCACTCCCGAGGGCACGGGGCCCGGCAAGATGCCGGGAAGGTTCCCCGAGGATTACGAGCGGCTTTCGGACGCCCGGCTCCATCAGATCGTCCTATCGCTGCATCAGCACCGTCGTATGCCAGAGGGCGAGCGCAACCCGTCACCCGTCGCGGGCGTCCAGGGCAAGATCGCCTGCCTCATGTTTGAAGGTGCGGTCTGGCTGCCGAAGGACGGTTCCCGCGCGCCGACAACCCATATTCTGAAAGTGTCTCCGAACTTCGATCCCGACATCACGCGCCAGGAGACGGCGCTGCTCCAGATCGCCGCCGAGATCGGGATCGACGCCGCCGAGACTCGGGATCTTGTCTTCGACGTCGAGGGGATGCACATCAACGCGCTCCTGTCGACGCGCTTCGACCGCGATATTGAGATCGCGGATGGAGCAGGGACAATTCGGCGCCGTCACGCCGAGGACTTCTGCCAGGCGCTCGGTCTGCCGCCGAGCCTCAAATACGAGCGCGACGCCGTGGATCCGCATCGCCGCTTCTCAGCCGCCGCTGTGGATGTCATCGCGGCACAGACGACGGTGCCCGCCCTCACGAGAAGGGACTTTCTGGCGCAGACGATCTTCAACCTGCTCGTGGGCAACACGGACAACCACGGCAAGAACACGTCGCTTCTCTATCGTGGACGGACGGTCCTGCTGGCACCGCTTTACGATGTGGTGCCGGTGTTCATGGACAGACGCGTGACACATGAGTTCGCATTCAGGCATGGTGACGCGCGCTTCGCCGAAGACTTTGATGCCGATGCGCTGCGAGGGCTGCTGTTCGATCTTGGCTTTGGCAAGCCACCGGTCGGACGGACGATGAAGCAGATCCAGCAGTATGCAAAGAGGATCGCCGATCTCTCGGCCTGCCGTGCCTCCAAGGGCCTCGCCGATGGTCTCCATGCCCAAGCGCGTGTGGTCGAGGATGCGCTCGATATCGACTTTGGCCTTGAAGAACGCGATTACTACGATCGCGTCGTCAGAGATGACCTGCCCGAGACAGCGGGTGGATGGGGCGCGTTCAGCTAGCGGATGCCCCCGCCCCCGCGCGTCGGCGTGGGGCGGACCTTCTCATGGTAGCTGTCCAAGCACGTACGATGGCGTTACGGAAATGCTGCGCTGGGGACGAACGGCAGCTTTCGGGACGCTGCGCGGCGGCATCGGGCGATGGCGAACGGCAGCAAAGGGCGGGGAGCGGACTTTCGGCGCGGCAGCATCGCCCCCGCAACAGACGGCGATACCGGCCGTTCGTGAGCGCCAATCATCGCCACCGCGGGCGTCACCAGGGCCAGAAGAGAAAAAACGAATAGCTCTTTTCGTCATCCCCCCGCGGCGACGCTGCGCGCAGGATTGACCGACGGGCTCACGCTGCTGGCCCATGCCGAAGGCGGCGACAACCTGGCCATGGCGGGCCTTGGCGCCACGTTCCGCATTGCACACAGGGGCACCGCCACGCTGAGCTTTGCGCAGAGCCGCACCCGGGACCGCAACGGCAGCCTGATGGATCTTTCGACCGAGCTGAGCCTTGGCCGCACGCGGCTGAGTGGCCGGATCATGGCGACCCAAGGCGATTTCACCGATATCGCGGCGCTCTCTGCCGATCCTGATCTGGCCGAGCCGCTGCTTCCCGATTTTCCCCGGCATCTGGCGCAGCTGTCCCTATCGATGCCAGTGGGCGTGGGCAGCACCGCAAATCTGTTTCTTAGCGATCTGCGCCATGCCGATGACTGGGATGAGACCAGCTTTGGCGCCAGCTACAGCACACGGGTCTGGGGCGACAGCAGCCTGACCCTGACCGCACTGGCGCAACGCGGCACCCGTGATGATGCGGTGCTGTCGGCGCAGCTGCATATTCCGTTGAACAAGCGGCGCGACATCAGCACCAGCTTCGAGCATCGGCGGGGCGGCTGGCGGCAGCATGTCTCGGCCAGCGGGCGCAGCGAACAACGCATCCCCGGCTGGAACTGGCGCTTGCAGGCTGACCGCAACGACCAGTCCAGCCTTGCGGCAAGGGCGGCGCATGACAGCAGCCTGGGGCGGGTGGAGCTGGCGGGCCGCCTGTCCGAGGATGGCCGGGGGATGGGTCTGCGGCTGGATGGCGCGATCGTCGTGGCGGGGGGCGGTGTCTTCATGTCCCGGCGCATCGACGATTCCTTCGTAGTGGTCGATGCCGGCGCCCCGGGGGTCGAGGTCAGCGCCGAAAACCGTCCCGTCGGGCGGACTGGTCCGGGCGGCAAGCTGCTGGTCCCCGATCTGCGCGCCTATGAGGCGAACAAGCTTTCGATCGACCCGGCCAACCTGCCGTTGGATGCGGTGGTGGCCGCGACGCACCAGACCGTCCGCCCGGCCCATCGCGCCGGCACCACCATCGACTTTGGCGTCGAGGCCAGCGGCCGCGCGGCGATCGTCGGGCTGGTCGATGCGCATGGCCAGCCGCTGGAGGTTGGTGGCGGCGTCGCCCTGAACGGAATCGACGGGGAGTTGCTGGTCGGCTTTGACGGCGAGGTGTTTGCGACCGGGTTGAAGGCCCGCAACGAAATCCGTGTCACCTATCCGAACGGGCGCAGCTGCACTGCCGGCTTCGACTATGTGGACGAGCCCGGATCGCTGACCGAAATGCGAGGAGTCCCGTGCCTGTGATCCGTTTTCCCGCCTTTTCCCTGCTGCGGCTGAACCTGTTCATTGTGGTGCTGCTGCTGGCGGGCACCGGAGCGGCCCGTGCCTGCACCTTCACCGCCAGTGATGTCGTCTTTGGACAGGTCGACGTGCTCAGCAACACCCCGATCGATGCCCGAATGCCGACTGGTGGCGGATGATCTGGATTTCGGCAGTGCCGGGATGCTGGATCAGGCGGTGGATGCAACCAGCCGGATCCGCGTTACCTGCACGGCGGGGTCGAGCTATAATGTCGGGATCGGCTACGGGCTGCACGGCAACTCGGCCAACAGTCGCCATATGCAGGATCCGGCCGGCAACCTTGTTGCCTATCACCTGTATCGCGACAGCGCCCGGACCCTTGGCTGGGGCCAATTGGCGGACGGGCTGGCGCTGACCGCGGCCGGTTCGGGGACGGCGCAGACATTCACGGTCCACGGTAGGGTGCCGCCCCAGAACACTCCGCCGCCCGGCAATTATTCGGACACGGTGGTCGTGACGGTGACATATTGAGGCGGGCTGACCGCAACATGCCAGCGAGCACCTGGGTCCAGGAACTGTGGTTGAGACGGGGACATATTTTCAAGCGTGGATCGTTGATGAAGTCACAGCATCCGTTTGGTGCAACGGCCATGATAGCCCAGTGGGTTGAGAGTCCGTTAGAGGTTGGCCGCAACACTTGAAACTTCTGGAAAGCGAGGAAGGACCAGTATTGTGAAGAAATCAGGTTACCGCCCGCTATGGATTATACTGGCGTCCGTCGCTCTCATGCATCTGCCATGCTCCGCATCAGCTGATGAAGCGGAGTTTTCCGAGAGGGCAAACCGAGCCTGCCGCCAGATCATCGATACCAGACCCGATCAGGTTATCGGCAAAGGGCGGATGGCGAGCGCCGAGGTCGTCGCGGCGTCCCTCAAGCGAACAGATCTGTCGGACGACGTGCGCCGTGCGCTGCACGACGACATCGCCGCCAGCCGAGATGAACTCAGCCGGAGCTTTCGCGCCCTGGCAAAGCTTGTCCCGCCTGCCGAGCAGCAGGAAGACCGGGATATTTTCATAGCCTTCCTCGAAGCCGAGGTTGCGCTGCAGACCAACCGTTTGCAGTGGCTGGAGAACCGGGCAAGCACATTGATCCCGGCTTCCGAGTTCGGGCCCACCACCGAATTGGTCAACGACGCGATGCAGCGGCTGGGATTTGCAGGGCGCGATTGCCAACTGATCGCCCAGGACGTGGACATTCCCGAAGATCGTCGGATCTTCGTCCGGAAGGCCGCAGCCGCCTGCACCGAAATCGTCGTCCGCCAATCCGAACAGGACCATGAGGGCAATCGTGACATTGTGCTGGCTGCGCTTGTGGATGCGCATCGCGGGGCCCTCGACCTGCCCAGACCCGAACTCGATGCCGCACTGCAGGCTGCCGAGGCCGAATGGCAGATGTCGTTCCAGCAGCTTTCCAACATTCCGGCGCAGCTTGCCCCGGATGGTGAAAGCTGGACCCGGTTCCTGCAGCTGTTCCAGCAAATGGCAGAGGTCCAGCGATCGCGTTTGCTGGTCCTGCACTCGCCCGCGGAAGACCCGTCGGCGGCCTACAAGGCGGTTCGTTCCCCGATCATGGATGTTGAGCTGTCGGCACTTGGCCTTGAGAATACCGACTGCCGAAGCATTCATTTCTGATCGTCAACCGACGCCGCGGCCGGGCAGAGGCGGCAGATGGAGACTGCCCGAGGTGTCGCGGATATCGCGGAGAATGGCCTCGGGGATCACCTCGCCTGTGCCGAGATCATGACGGAGCCGCACCGCGATATCCGTCTTGCAGGGGCCCTGACCCTTCTGCGAGGTGCTGCAGGCAAGGATATAGCTGCGGATCACGTCCAGCCGCTGCGGGTCCAGACGCGCGCCGGTGGCAAAGGCGAGCTTCGGAACATGTCCGCCGGCGGGATCGTCCGAAAGCGCCCCTTCGGCAGCATCGACAAGCTTGTCCCGAAATTTCTTGGCGGACAGGATCGCAGGATCGACCCTCAGGCTTTCGGCAAGAACGCCGTTTGCGTCCGGTCCGATCCCGGTGAGAAAGCTGATGTCATCGCTTCGCGCCCTGGCCAGCGTCGTCTCGAAGGTCAGCAGGGCAGGGGGACGGGCTGTCTCGCCCGGTTTCGGCAGCAGGATGCGCAGCTTCAGGCTGCGCTGCTCGGGTGTGGCGCCGGGGGGCAGGGCGGATCGGAACGCCGCGATGCAGGGTGTCATGCGGTCCAGTGCGGGTTGCTGATCCTGCACGTCAAGGTCCAGCTCGACGACCGTGGTGAAGCCGGTCCCGGCCTGCGCGTCCTGAACCGCAAGCGGCACGACGCCGCACCGGGGGAGGGCTGCGTTCACCGCCCTCAGCTTGACCCCTGCGGAAACGCCGGCTGCATAGGCACGGTGCAGGCGGTCCTCGCAGGGCGACGCCGGACGGCAGCGCGAGGCATCGCGATCGACGCCGAAGCGGATCCGCGTGAACGGATCGTCCCTGATTGCGAAGACAACATCGTAATGGTCCTTTTGCAGATGTGTGTCGACCAGTTCCAGCTGGCCGGGATAGGCCGCTTCGGCCAGTGCGGTCGCGGCCTCGATGGCCGCCTGCCGATCCGCACAGGCAGAGAGAAGGGCACAGAGCCACAGCGCGAGGAGCCAGCGTCCGGCAAGGGCGGAAACCTTTCCTTTCGGGCCAGCGAGCATCCCTCAGTCCCCGGTGCCGATACGCAACGCGGGCAGGTTCCCGGCCATCAATGCATGGGTGGCCTGGTTGAAGGGCCGGGGCGTGTCGTCGTGCCCGGCTATGCGCAGGATCGCCGCGCAACCGGATGGCTGGCTCTCGATAACGCTTGCCTCGGCAAGATCCTCGGCCGTGCCGTCCATTTCCCGCCACAGGTCCGCCGCGCCGTCCGCCGCCGCCTGCGCATCAGTGCAGTCTGTATAGGCGACGGCAAGAACCAGGGCGGGACCCTCGGGGGTTTCCAGATCGGCCAGTGCGGCACCCTGCCAAAGAGGCAGCCCGCTGGAAGCCCCGGCGGCGGCCTGTTCCAGGGCAGCGCGGGCTTCGTCCGGGTTCTTTCCGGCAAGGGTCGCGGGATCGATGCCGCCGCCCAGCCCGTGCCACGCCCCGAGGAACGCCGCCTGCAGCACCGCGCCCTCTTCTGCTTCCAGCGCGTCCAGAAGGATCCGGCCGGCCAGCGTGTCCAGAGCCGAGGGCCGGCCCGCCAAAAGCGGCTCCAGCGCCGCGCCGTCGCCCGCTTGCAGCAGGGCCGGGCCTGAAAGCCCCACGACCGATGCCTGCCCCATCGGGCCGCGCCACGGGTCGGCGGGATCGCGCGTGGCCAGATCGACGATGCCCGGCTCTCCGTTCGCGATCATCTTCGACGGCAGTTCGGTGAAGCCGCGTCCCGAGAGGCCGGAGAACGCCGCCGTCGCAGCTTCCGCGTCCGCAAAGCCCCAGACCGAGACCGCGCCCGGCGGCTGTCCGATGCCGGCAACGAAAGCCAGCGCGGCGCTGTCGATCCCGGATTTTTCGGCAAAGCTGTCCGGGGAACCGAGGGCAAGCGCCTCCGCCGGGCGGATGCCGCCCCCCAGCAAGGCGCGAGAAAGGGCCTCGCGCCCCAGCGCGCCACCATGGGCTTCAGCCAGGGCGGAGAGATCGAGATACCGCGCGACATCCGGCGTGAGGTCGGAAAAAACCGTGTCGGGAAGGACCGACAGCACCGCACGCAGGTTCGAGTCTTCGGCCACTACCGGGGTGCCGACAACAAGGGCAAGCGCCAGCGCGGGGACGAGTCGGTTCATCATCTTTTCCTTCATCCGGGTTGAGAGGGTAAGTCGGGGCAAGTCACGTCGTAATCCGCCACGAGGGGTCCTGCCGGCAGGTTCAGGTCGCCGAAGGTCAGGACCGAGGCGGTGGCTAAACCCTGAACGAACGACAGGGTGCAAAAGCCGAAGCCGGTCCCGGAACAATGCTCGACGCCGGTAAAGCCGTTGGCCACAAGCTCGGCTGCGATAGGGTCCGAAGGTGGCGCAAGTCCGGCCTGTTCCCAGCCATGGTCGGCCAGCAGGATGTTCGCATCGCCAAGGGTCAGGCCATGGATCAGCGGCATCCGCCGCGCTCCGCCGCAAAAGGTGTCGAAGGGCGGCAGCGGGACGACTGCGGGGACATTCTCTGCCAGCATGATATCGGCCACGGGGCGGGACAGCATCGCGCCGTCCCAGATGCGCAAGCGGTCGCCGCTGCGGCGCAGATGCGCTATCGCGGTACCGCCCGGTTGCGAACCTTCCACAAGGGCCAGCAGCTCCGCGCCGTCGAAGATGCCGACGCGCCCACCGCTCAGGACGCAGGCGCCGCTGGTCATCGACCGCGATCCGGCGACGAAGCTCACTGCCATCAGCGCGCCGAGTGGCTCTTCATCGGTAACGGCCCAACCCGCACCACCAACCATCTGCCCCGCGGCCGTCCGGGGCTCAACCCCATGATGCCGACACAAGCCCAGGTCGATCGGGGCATCGGCCTGCGGCAGCTCTGTCCCAGGTTTGAGGGTGATGTCTGTCGCCGCCGGTTGCACCACGGCCGGCACGCCGCAGAGAGCGGCAAGGATGATTGTCCGTCGGATCGGACAACGGGACAGATGGCTTACACCCATGAACGCCTCCTTTCTGCCCTTGGGACGACGGCCGCCGGCAGGATCTTGGCGAAAGCTCGCCCTGTTGCCGCCTTCAGGACGTTCTTCGCTTTGCTAGCGCCTCTCTCTGTGATCCTGTGCATATGTGACGATGAATTGTGGCGGCTCGGTTCGGCAGGCATACAGGTTGCGCGATATTCGGCCCGAAATGGAAGAACAGGCGCTGCTGGCGCGCGTGCGCGCCGGCGATGCCGCGGCGTTCGAGGCTCTGGTCGCGGCCCATTACCGCTATGTCTTCCGCATCGCCTATCGCTGGCTCGGGCATGAAAGCGATGCCGAGGACGTGACCCAGACCGTCTGCATGCGGCTGCCGCAGGCGATCCGCAGCTTCGACGGCCGCGCCGCCTTCACCAGCTGGCTTTACAAGGTCACGCTGAACGCGGTGCGCGATCTTCAGCGCAGCCAGCAGCGCCGCACCCGGCTGGCCGATGCCGTCGCCGTGGTGGCCGAGGACAGCCACCCCCCGGATCAGGAGGACGCTCTGCGCGTCGCCGACATCTGGCGGGCGGTGCTTGCGCTGCCCGACAAGCAGCGCGATGCGGTGATGCTGGTCCATGCCGAGGGGTTGAGCCAGGCCGAGGCCGCGCAGATCATGGGCTGCAAGGAGGTGACCGTGGCCTGGCATATCCACAAGGCGCGCAAGACGCTGCGGGGGGTGCTGTGACAAGCCGGCTGTCCGATCCGCTTGACCTGCTGCGCCGGATCCCCACGCCCGAGCCGGACCCGGCGCGGATGCAGGCCACCATCGCCGCGGCGCAGGCGCGCCTTGCCGATCCTCCGTCCGCGCCGCCGCCCGCACCGCGCCGCCTTGGGTGGCGGCTCTGGCTGGCCCCCGCGGCAGGGGCGCTGGCGGCGCTGGCCGCGGTGGCGTTGCTGATGCCGCAGCCCGATGCGCCGCAGCTGGTCGACGGCGCCCCTTCGGCCGAGGGGCGCGGGCTTGCGCGCGAAGCCGTCGAGGCGCCCGACCGGCTGGCCGAGGCGCCCCCGGTCCGGGACGGCGCATCCGACCCTGCCGCGCCGCCGGGCCGGGTTCTGGGAGCCCGCCCGCCGCAGCCAGCGTCCCCGGCCGACCACGGGCCTTTGGCCGTCGCGCAGCGCCATGATTTCGAGGGGTTCCAGCTTATCGTGCGCGAGGGCGGCGATGGCGTCACCCTGTCCTTCCAGCGCGATGGGGCCGAGCAGGCGTTCGACCGCCGCAGCCTCGATCCCGGCGTGGAGTTCGCATTGCTGGACGCCTTCCTGCTGGCGCCCCCGGACGGACCGGAGCTGCTGCTTCTGCAAAGCCGTCTCGGGGATGCGACGAACTGGGACGTGTTCACGGTCCGCCCCGACGGCATCCGGCTGTCGGCCGAACTGTCGCGGCGGGTCCACGACGCGCCCGACCGGGCTGCCGTGGCCGGCCGGCTGGCCGCCCCCGAATAAGCGCCCAAGGTCCGGGCCGCGCCCCGCGTCCCATGGGGGAACGATGATTTCTGGAAAGGAACCGCCATGTTCCGCAGCATCCTTGCCGCCGCACTGGTCCTGTCTGCCTCTGCCGTGTCGGCACTGTCGATCGAGCCCCTGCCGGTCCCGGCGGACGGCGAACAGTTCTGGGGCCTCGGCACCACGGGAATATATTGCGTCAAGGCACCCTGCCCGTGGCGGGGGGTGTTCCGCATCCACCCCGACGGCACCCGCGACCGTCCGCTGTCCGGCCACGACCTGACCGCGCCGCCCCCTCTGCGCGCCGGCGCCGCCGACCGCGCCCGCATCGAGGACGCCTTTGCCCGCAGCGGCTGCGTGGTGGCCGAGGGGCATTTCGACGGCGAGACGCTGGTGGTCCTGCGCATCGCCGGGGAATGCCGCCACTGGTTCCCCAAGCGGCCCGCGGAATGACGCGCGCGCTGCTGCTGGTCGTGCTGCTGCTGCTGGGGGCCGGGGGTGCGGGTTTTGCCCTGTCCCGCCCCTGCGGCTGGGCGGGGCAGGTCGCGGGCGGTGGCGGCTGCCTTGCTGCCTTCGCCCTGCGTGATCTGGTGGTGACGGGCGGCGCGCTGGCGACCGATGCGCAGGGCCGGCTGGTCGTCGGCGGCATCGACTATCGCCCCGGACCCCGCGAGCGGCTGCAGGCGCAAATGGTCGTGGCAACGCTCGACCCCGCGACTGGGGCCGAGATCGCCCGCGCCGATCTGGGGATGCAGGGCCGGCCCGAGCAGTTGCGCCTGTCGCCCGACGGCACGGCCATGGCGATCAGCTGCAACGCGCTTTACACCTGCGACCTGCCGGGCGGAAACAAGCCCCGCCAAACCCGCGTGATGCTGTTCGACCGCGACGGCGAACGGCGGTGGTTCGCCGGGATCGAGCACCGCCACGCGCCCCCCGATGCCGATGGCCGCGCCTTTGATCTAGGGTTTTCACCTTCGGGAAACGTGGTCTTTGCGCATGTCGCCTTCGATGCGGCCTCGGGTCAGGTGATCCTGACCCGGCAGCAGCCGCTACCTGACCCAAACGCCCGCCTGCCCGCAGGGGCCGAGATCCGACCGGGCGACACGGCGCTGGCGCTGGACCTGCCCGATGACTTTATCCCCTTTCTGCGGCTGGACAGCGCCCGCTCGCCCGATGGGGACCGCATTGCCATCCTCGCGCGCCGCTTTTCAGGGCCGGGCAAGATCCGGGCCGCGATCCGCATCCACGACATCGCCAGCGGACGGCTGCTGGCTGCGCATGACATCGCCCGCGAGCTTGCCCCGGCGATCCTGTGGCATCCGCAGCGCGATGCGGTGATCGTGGCGCTGGCCGGAAAGCCCGCGGCTGGCGCCGATAGCGAATTGCGGCTTTACGCAGTGGGGGCAGGGGAATGAGGCGAGGTCGGCTGATCGCCGCGGCGGTGGCCGCGCTGGCGCTGGTTGGGGCGGCGGGACTTGCGGCGTGGCACGGGTCGCGGACCTGCGGCTGGATCGACCGTGCGCTGGGGCGCTCGGGCTGCATTGGTACTGTGGTGTTCGAGGGCGTGGCGCCGTCCCGCAACAGCATTGCCCAGCCACTGGGCGACGGCCGCGTGGTGATGGCGGTCGAGATGCGCACCCCCGATGGCTGGCGCCCGGGGCTGCTGGTCTTCGACCCCGGAACCGGCGCGGAAGGCGGACGTTATCCGCTGCCGCTGCGCGGCGGGGTCGCGCGGCTGTTCCTGTCGCCTGATGGCACCCGGCTGCTGATCGCCTGCGGCGTGATCCGGCAATCCTGCTCGGAATCGGGCGGTGACGCGGTCGTCACCCAGCGCGACGACCTGCGCGAGTTCGCCGATGTCCCGGTGGAGGGCCGCTCTCTGACCGCCTATCCCGGCACGCCCACGCCGCCCGAGGCATACGGTTTCGAGGCCGTCTTTGCTGCGCGAGGGAGCCGCATCCTTGCCGGCGGCAGCACGAGGCCGCTGGTCCTGCTGGACGCCGACGGTACAAGGATCGCGGAACTGGCCAGGCGCGATATGTCCGCCTTTCCAGCGGCGGTCTCGGACTGCGGCACCATCGCGCGAGGGGAGCCCGGCGCCTCCGAGCGGGGCGGCGATCGCCTGCGGTTCTGGGATGTCCAGGACGGCGCCGAACTGGGCCGGATCGAGGGCAGTGCCGGTTGGCAGCTGCGCGCCCCGCCCTTCTGGTCGGAGGACGGCGCCTCGCTGTTCGTCCCCCGCAGCCGGCGCGGCGTGATGCTGCTGGACCGGTTTCGCGCGCCCTGAGCGCCCCGCCGCCGATTGCCCGGCGGGCTATTTGTCGTCGCGCCAATAGACGCGGCCGTCGATGATCAGGTCGTCGGGCGCGGCGGGGTCGCCGTTCTCCAGCCGGGCCGCGAAATGGCGCTCTTCGCCCTTGGGGCCGGTCAGGATCAGCGCGTAGCCCTGGAAGCGATAGGCGGAGCGGGTCTCCTGCTCGGGGGTCAGGAACGAGGTGATGAAGCTGGTCCCGACCCGGCCGCCGACGAAACTGTCGCTGCTGTGCAGCAGGGTGCCATCTGCGGCAAAGTCGAAGCTGCGGTCGCGCCGCAGCCCGCCAATGGCGATGTCGGTCATCGCCCAGCGGCCGGAAATGGTCCCGCCTTCGGGCATCGGCAGCAATCGTTCGGCGCCTGTCAGCTCCAGCGCCGTGCCGTCCGCCGCGGTCAGAACCACATCCTTGCCGTGCTCGGCCCAGGTGAACCAGCGTCCGGGTTCCCGCGCCCGCGACATGTCCAGCGACAGATCGCCGAAGGGCACCGGCCAGTCGTGGCGCATGGCGGTGCCGTCGCGCAGCAGCACCCAGATATCCTCTTGCCGGTCCAGATAGCCGTTGCCGGCACCGTCCAGACGGGTCGAGAACTCGGCGGTGTAAAGCACCCGCTCGACATCGGCAGACCCGATCCGCGGTCCCGGTGCGGCCAGCAGCTCGGCCAACTCGGGCGGGCGCGGTTCCAACTCCACCGGGCCGTCGCCGGCCTGTGGCAGGCCCGCCGCGGCAGGGTCGAGGATGCGACAGTCGCGCAAGCCGATCATGCCGCCGGGGGCGTCGTCGCGAACCCAGTAGACCTTGCCGGTCAGCACCGCTGTGCTGCCGACAAGATCGTCCATCCGCTGCTGGCCGTCCTTGTCGGCAAAGCGGCGGCAACTGGCGGCAAAGCTGGATTGCCGGTCGCCGCGCCATTCGCGCAACTCGCTGTCCGAGATCACGCGGCCCCGGAACGCCAGCCGCCCCTGTGGCTCGAGCAGCGCCAGCAGATGCTCCTCGCGCGCCTCGCGCAGGGCGCGGTCGGACTGCGCGCCGGGGGCCGAGGCAATTTCCGCCATCGCGGCGCTGGCCCAGGCCGAGAATTGCGCCAGCGGCTGGACCGCCGCGGCCAGCCCCGGTTCGATCCGGGGCGGCATGGGGTCGGGGGGGCGGACGCCCAGGTCGCGGGCGATCCGCCGGGTTTCACGCAGGGCCGGGCGCAGCGCGAATTCGTCGGATTTCAGCCGATCGGCCAGGCCGGCGCAAAGCTGCGGCTTGGCGGCGATCTGTTGCGCCACGGCCGCGTCGATCTGGGCAAGGGCGGCCTCGGTCTGTTCCGTCAGCCCCGGCGCCGCGTCCTTCAGCGCGGCCATGAGCGCGTCATAGCCCGCCGCGTCGTTGCGATGCGACCAGCCGGCCAGCGCATCCCGCAGCGCCACCCGGTCCGCATCGGGACGCCCCGCGCAATGCCGCGCATGGGCGCGGGCGTTTTCGGCGCGGCTGAACAGATCGGTGACGGAATCACTCAGTTCGGCCAGCGGGTCGGCATGGGCGGTGCCGGCCAGCCCCAGGGCAACCAGCACGCAGAACAGGTGGGGGGCAGTGCGCATCCGGCCGCTCCTGCGTTTCGTCGGAGCTATTGCCCGGAATATTTCGCCCGCATCTTGCGGCCGGTCTCGATGCCCAGCCGCCGCGACTCTTCGGCCAGCCAGCGGTCGGCCGAAGCCTTGCCGTCGCGCTCGACCCGCATCCGGTAGCGGGGGGCAAGCTGGCGCTTGTGCTCTTCCATGATCCTTGCGCCCTCGGCCCGGGCGCGGGCTTCGGCTTGGGCGGACATCTTGCCGGATTTGGGCTTGGATGCAGGGGATTTTCCGGCTCTGCCCGGGCTGGCGTTCTGTTGCTGATGCAGCCGCAGGTTGTGTTCCCGCATCGTGTCGAGGTGGATGCCCAGATAATCCTGCGCCGCTGCCGGGCCGGCGGTCGCCATCGCGCCCAGCAGGACCAGGGCGAAACGGGATTTTCCAGCCTTGTTCCCCAGTAACGTCATAAGCAGGGACCTTTCATTGAGCGCCGCAAGCAGGCGGGTTGGAACATGCGTCGATACCGGTGCCGGAGCAGCTGCAGGGCGAGGGGCGGCGTGCATCCTCAGCCCCCCGGCTGTGGCAGAGGCGCCTCGGCCAGCGCCCTGATCTGCGTCGGGCGCAGCGTGGACAATCCCTGCAGGAAGGTCTTGGCGGCCTCGTTTCCATAAGCCCGGTGGCTGACGCCGAACAGCATCACCCCGGGCCCGCCCGCGGCCTCGGCCAGCGGCGCATAGCGATAGGCGTTCCATTCGACGATATATTCGCCCGCCTCGTCCTTGCTGCTGACGATGAAATCCAGCAGCGCCTCGCCCGTCGCCTCGTTCTGGACGATATCCATGTTGACCAGCGGGTCGGTGGCCTTGCGTTGGGTCAGCATCTCTGCCTGCGCCCGCACCGCATCCATCACCCCGATGTCGCCCGCCACCGTTTCCACCAGCAGCATCCGGTTGTAGCTGTCCGGGGTTTCGCCCGGCGGCAGATATTCCTGCTTGGTATGGTTTTCCGCCGGGCGCGCGGACCAGGCCAGCGCATAGCTGTCGCCGGCCAGTGCGATCGGACCGGGCAGGCCCAGATGATCGGTCGTCTGCGCCTGCACGGGTGCCAGCCAGAGCGCGGCGGCAAGCGCGGGGACAAGGCGTCGCAGCGGTGCGGAAATGGTCATGGGAAGGCTCCTTGCAGTGTCGATCAGCGGTTTTCCAGCCCGTTGGCGGTGCGTTCACGGCGGATCTCGGCGCGGCTGGCGTCCACCTTGGAGATCAGCCGCTCCAGCCCGTCCCGCACCTGGGCCAGCTCGGCCGCGTGCCCGGTCTTGGAGGTGACGTGGTTGTCGGTCGCCGCGTCCCAGTCCAGCGCCCAGCGCATCGCCGCGATCCATTCGTCGGGGTCGCCGGCGATATATTCGTTCACCGGCCGGCCCACCTGTTCCGTCAGCGCCGAAAACAGGATGCGGTCGTTGGCGCCGGCATCCGGCACGGCCAGCATGAAGCGATAGCGCAGCTGGCCGGCATACATCCAGTTCGCCGCCTCTTGCCCCCTGCCTTCCGCCAACAGCCGGCTGGCGAGCACGTAAAGCGCCGAGGGATGCAGCGATCCCGCCTGCGCGACGATCTGCGCCGAGGACATGGTGTCGAGGTTCTCGGCGGCATGTGCGTGGCCGGGGAGCAGCAAGGCGGAAGAGAGCAGCAGCGCGGCGAGCAGGCGTTTCATCGGGTGAACTCCATCCTCTTTGCCCATGTGACGACATCAGAGCGCAGAAGCTTGGCGATGTTCAATCGCCGGTGCTTCTTTTGGGCACGCAGTGAGGCTCGCGGCTCAGGCTGAGGCCACCGCCCCAATTCCAGCGGTTGACGAGCCGCCACTCGATCCGCTCGCACCCGCCACCGCCCCCGGCGGCCGATGACGTCTCGGCACTGGGTGATGTCTTGTCTTGCCGCGGTTCGGGGGCGGGTTCGGACGAGGGCAGGCTGACGTCGAACAGGAAGACCGTGATCATTTCCGCATCCGGCGCCGTGCCGGGGTTCTCGGTGGGGATGCGGCGCAGGGTGAGCTTGCCGTTCTCAGGCCCGATCTGACCGGTCAGGACCATGTGGAAACCATCCAGCTCGGTCACGGACAGGACGCGGCCTGCCGCCGTGATCTCGGTCGGACCGGTCTCCGACAGGCTGCGCCACGCCCCATCCTGATCCGGGGCAAGCGTCACGCTCAGGTCGAGGCTGCCGCCGTCGTCGAGCGTCGCCGTGGTGCTGAACAGGATCCGGTCCTCGCCCGACGCTGAAAACCGCACCTCGGCGTCGCCCCAGGCACGGTGCATGCGATGGCCACCATCCACCGGGAAGGCTTCGACCGTCATGCGCCCGGTATACGGCTCTCCGACCGCGGCGGGAAACGACATGGTTTCGGCAAGGACAGGCGCAAAGGCGAACAATCCCGCCAGCAGCGCAACGGCCGAAAGATGGAATTGTCTCATCGCGCTTTTCCTTCACCAAAAGCGGGGGCTCCAATCTCAAGACGTGGCGAGTGCTGCTGACCTTGGTCCGTGTCCTGTCAGGGCGTCCCGGCATCTCCATATCCGGTGCCGAGACCCCTTGAACAAATTCGCAACCCTTGCATGCGTTGCCTGCTGCTGAACTCGGTCTTTAGTCGTTCATGTCCTGTGCCATGGGCTGCGTTAGCGGTGGTGTGGCAGATAGCTCTGCGGACAGAAATCTGCTGCTGGCCAGCGGGCAAGCCCAGGGTGCCCCGGACCCGTCTATTTCTCTATTCGTCTAACCTTTTATGTTTCTAACCTCCCTGCTAGCCTGCCGGGAAAGGAGTGCCCCCATGGCCTTGCAATATGACGAGATCGTGCGCGGCGGCCTGGCCCGGCAGGTGGCCGATCTGATCCGCACCGCCATCCTCGAAGGCCGGCTGGCCGTGGACGAGCGCCTGCCGACCGAGGAAGAGCTGGCCCGTCGCTTCGGCATCTCGCGCCCCACGGTGCGCGAGGCGCTGAAGGTGCTGGCGGCGCAGAACCTGATCCGCTCGCGGCGCGGACCCTCGGGCGGGACTTTCGTCAACCGCCCCGATGCGGGGGCCGCCGCGCGCAGCATCACCGACACCGCGACGCTGCTGGTCGGCATGGGCTGTTTCGGCATCGACGAGATCGTGACCGCGCGGATGCAGACCGAGGCGCTGTGCTGCCGCCTGGCCGCGCAGAACCGCAGCGATGCCGACCTGGCGGCCATGGCGGCCGAGATCGCCCTGCAACAGGACGAGGCCCTGTCGGACGAGGATTTCTGCGCCTCGGACGTGCGCTTCCACCGCGCGGTGGTGCAGGCCACCGGCAACGGCCCCTTGCAGCTGATGATGCACGCGATGCTCGAAAGCTTCATCCCGATCACCAACATGCTGATCTATCGCGAGCACGAACGTCGCCGCACGGTGGCGGCGCACCAGCGCATCCACGCAGCCATCGCCGCGCGTCAGGGCGAGGCGGCGGCGCGGCTGATGCAGGATCACGTCGAGGACATGCGGGCGGCGCTGGACCAGGCGCTGGCCCGCCGCAACGCCCGCAAACCCCAAGGAGGAGCCCCATGACCGAAACATTCCGCGCCCTGCTGATCGAGGACCGCGACGGCAAGCCGGCGGCCGGCTTTCGCGACCTGACCGTCGACCAGTTGCCCGACCACGAGGTGCTGGTCGAGGTCGCCTATTCGACCCTGAACTACAAGGACGGGCTGGCCATCACCGGCAAGGGCCGCATCGCGCGCCGCCTGCCGATGGTGGCGGGGATCGACCTTGCCGGCACGGTGGTCGAAAGCCGCTCGGACCGCTGGCGGCCGGGCGACAGGGTGATCGTGAACGGCTGGGGCCTGTCGGAAACCGAATGGGGCGGCTACAGCCGGTTCCAGCGCCTCAAGCCCGAATGGCTGACCCGGCTGCCCGAAGGGTTTTCGCTGCAGGATGCCATGGCCATCGGCACCGCCGGCTATACCGCCGCGCTTTGCGTCGACGCGCTCGAGGACTGGGGCGCGATCCGGCCCGGCGGCGCCGAGGTGCTGGTGACGGGCGCGGCGGGTGGGGTCGGCTCGACCGCGGTCAGCCTGCTGTCGTCCAAGGGCTATACCGTCACCGCCGCCACCGGCCGCCCCGAGACGCATGACTATCTGGCCGGGCTGGGTGCCACGGGCTTCGTCGATCGCGCCACCTTGGCCGAAAAGGGCAGCCCGCTGCAAAAGGAACGCTGGGCCGGGGCGGTGGACAGCGTAGGGTCCACCACGCTGGCCAATGTGCTGGCGCAGACCAGTTACGGCGGCGCGGTGGCGGCCTGCGGGCTGGCGGGAGGGTTCGATCTTCCGGCGACGGTGATGCCGCATATCCTGCGCGGGGTGGCGCTCTTGGGGGTGGACAGCGTGATGGCGCCGCAGGCCAAGCGCGATCGGGCCTGGGCGACGCTGGCCGCGCATCTGGACAAGGCGCATCTGGACCGCATCGCCCGGGTCGAGCCGATGTCGGAACTGCCCGGGCTTGCGGCCGACATCGTGGCCGGGCGCATCCGCGGTCGGGTGGTCATCGACATCGCGGGATAGGGCCCGCGGATGGAACCGGGCGGCTCCGGTTCCATCCCTCGCCGGCGTTTGCGCCGCCATTGTCTTTCACCGTTTCCCGGATACTCCGCCGGCGGAGTGTCCGGGAACCGGGCCGGCAGGGGGTCCGGCCTGCCCGTCAGGCCGGCGTCTGCGCCAGTTCCGCCGCGCGCGCACGCAGCGCGAATTTCTGGATCTTGCCGGTCGAGGTCCTGGGCAGCGCCCCGAACACCACCCGCGCGGGCGATTTGTAGCCCGCCAGCCCCGCCCGGCAATGGGCGATCAGCGCGGCCTCGGTCAGCTCGTGGCCCTCGTGCAGCTCGACGAAGGCGCAGGGGGTCTCGCCCCATTTCTCGCTGGGCATGGCGACCACTGCGCAGATCGCGACCGCGGGGTGGCGGTAAAGCTGTTCCTCGATCTCGATCGACGAGATGTTCTCGCCCCCCGAGATGATGATGTCCTTGGAGCGGTCCTTGAGCTGCAGGTAGCCGTCGGGATGCATCACCGCCAGGTCGCCGGAATGGAACCAGCCGCCGGCAAAGGCCTCGGCGGTGGCCTCGGGGTTCTTCAGATACCCCTTCATCACGTTGTTGCCGCGGAACATCACCTCGCCCAGGGTGCGGCCGTCGGCGGGCACGGGCTGCATGGTGTCGGGGTCCATCACCGCCAGGTCGTCCAGCGACAGGTAGCGCACCCCCTGCCGCGCCTTGCGGGCCGCCTGCTCCGGGGCGGGCAGCGCGTCCCAGGCGGGGTTCCATTCGCAGACCACCGCGGGGCCGTAGGTCTCGGTCAGGCCGTAAAGATGGGTGACGCTGAAGCCGGCCTCGGCCATGGCGCGCAGCACGGTCTCGGGGGGCGGCGCGGCGGCGGTGTTGAACACCACCTGCTGCGGAAAGCTGCGCTTCTGCCCGGCGGGCGCGTTCAGCAGCGTCGTCATGACCACGGGCGCGCCGCACAGATGGGTGACGCCGTGGTCGGCGATGGCGTCGTAGATCGCCCCGGCCCGCACCCAGCGCAGGCACACCTGCGTGCCCGCCTGCACCGGCACAGTCCAGGGAAAACACCAGCCGTTGCAGTGAAACATCGGCAGCGTCCACAGATACACCGGATGCCGGCCCAGCCCGGCGTGGATGACGTTGTTCAGCGCCATCAGCGCCGCGCCGCGGTGGTGGTAGACCACCCCCTTGGGGTTGCCGGTGGTCCCCGAGGTATAGTTCAGCGCGATCGCGTCCCATTCGTCGCCGGGCCGGGTGCCCTCGAAATCCGGGTCGCCCGCGGCCAGGAACTGCGCGTAATCCAGGCTGCCGATGGGCTCGCCCTTGGGGTGAGGGGCGTCGTCGGGGTATTCCGTGTCGTCGAAGTCGATCACCAGCGGCTGCACCCTTGCCTGCGCCAGCGCCTCGGCCGCCAGGGCCGAGAACTCGCGGTCCACGATCAGCACCCGGGTGTCCGCGTGGTCCATCTGAAAGGCGACGGTGGCGGGGTCCGAGCGGGTGTTGAGCGAATGCAGCACCGCGCCCCCGGCCATCGGCACGCCGAAATGCGCCTGGATCATCGGCGGCGTGTTAGACAGCAGCACCGAGACGGTGTCGCCGCGCCCGATTCCCCGCGCCGCAAGCGCCGAGGCCAGCCGCCGGCAATCGGCCCAGAGCCGGGCATAGCTGTGGCGCTGGCGACCGTGGATCACCGCGATGTGATCGGGATGGATCAGCGCCGCCCGCTGCAGATAGGAAATCGGCGTCATCGGCTGGTGATTGGCCGCCTGGCGCTCCAGCCCCTGGTCGTATTGGCTCATG
This sequence comes from Paracoccus sp. SJTW-4, assembly GCF_047716885.1. Classification (NCBI taxonomy): domain Bacteria; kingdom Pseudomonadati; phylum Pseudomonadota; class Alphaproteobacteria; order Rhodobacterales; family Paracoccaceae; genus Paracoccus; species Paracoccus sp. SJTW-4. The sequence goes on from NZ_CP136681.1 coordinate 2,375,948, forward strand.
TTCATTCCCCCTTCGCGCCACCCGGCAACTGGGCCGGGATTATCCGCTTGCCGGGCGCTTGGCTACTGGCAGCGGGCCGCGCCGCACCCTCCATCCTGCGGCTGCGCCCGGCCGCCCGCCGCTCAGCGGCCCAGGGCGTAGAACTCGGGGTTCGGGCGCATGTTGGACACGTTGGCCAGCCGGTTCGACAGGCCGAAGAAGGCGGCGATGGCGGTGATGTCCCAGATGTCGTCCTCGTTAAAGCCGTGGCCGCGCAGGGTGGCGAAATCCGCGTCGCCGACCTCTTGCGCGCGGGCCGAGACCTTCATGGCGAAATCCAGCATCGCCTTTTGCCGCGGCGTGATGTCGGCCTTGCGATAGTTGACCGCCACCTGGTCGGCGATCAGCGGGTTCTTGGCGCGGATGCGCAGGATCGCGCCATGGGCGATGACGCAGTACTGGCACTGGTTCACGGTCGAGGTGGCGACGACGATCATCTCGCGCTCGGCCTTGGTCAGGTTGCCCGGACGCTCCATCAGCGCGTCGTGATAGGCGAAGAAGGCGCGGAACTCGTCGGGCCGATGCGCCAGCGCCAGGAACACGTTGGGGATGAAGCCGGATTTTTCCTGCACCGCCTCGATGCGGGCGCGGATGTCCTCGGGCAGGTCGGCCAGCCGGGGAACCGGAAAGCGGCTGATCGGGGCGTCGGCGGCGGCGGATGCAGGGGTTGCGGGGGTGTTCACAGGGGGTCCTCCAGGTCGGGCAGCAGCTCTGCCAGTTGCGATTGATAGGTCCGCATCGGGTCGCGGTTGTCGCCGGCATGGGGGGCGACGCGGATCAGGCAGGTATGGGCCGAACAGCCTTGCCCGAATGCCGAGCTGCCGATGTCCAGCGTCAGCACGTTGGGGTTGCCCGAAAGCTCGGGCCCCTCGCCGGCGGGCGTGAACCACGCCCCCGTGGGCAGCACCGCCACCCCGCGCGCGGTGTCTGCGCAAAGCGTAGCGGTGGCCAGGCAGGCGCCGCGCGCGTTCCACAGCCGCACCGTGGCGCCGTCGGCGATACCGCGCGCCTGCGCGTCCGCGGGGTTCAGCCGCAGCTGCTCGCGCCCGTCGCGCTTGTCGGCCATGCTGGCCTCGGCCCTTTCCAGCTGACTGTGCAGCCGGCCCCGCGGCTGGTGCGAGATCAGGTGCAGCTCGTCCGCGCCGGCTTGGCCCAGCCACTCGGCCGGGGGCAGCCAGGCGGGATGCGACGGGCAGTCGTCGTGCCCCAGCCGCGCCAGCGTCCTGCTGCCCAGCACGATCCGCCCGCTTTCCGTAGCCAGCGCGTGGCCGTCGGGGTCGGCACGGAATTCCTCCAGATAGACGTGGTTGCGCTGCACCGGCACCGGCGCGTGGCCGCGGCCCCAAAAAGTCTCGAAGTCCGGCATCGCGAAATCATGGGCCTGCAGGGCGTAAATACGGCTCTCCTCGTAAAGATGCCGGATCCAGCCCATCTCGTCGCGGCCCTCGTTGAAGGCGGGGCCAAAGCCCAGCCGCTGCGCCAGCGCGTCGAAGATGTCGAAATCGGACCGCGCCTGTCCCAGCGGCGTGATGGCCTGCCGCATGGCCAAGATCAGGTCGCAACGCTTGTTGCCCGCCAGGTCGTTGCGCTCGATCGAGGTCGAGGCCGGCAGCACGATATCCGCCCGCCGCGCGGTGGCGGTCCACATCGGGTCCTGCACGATGATCGTTTCTGGACGGGTCCAGGCCTCGGACAGGCGATTGAGGTCCTGATGGTGGTGGAACGGATTGCCGCCGGCCCAATAGACCAGCCGGGTGTCGGGATAGGTTCGCGTTTCACCCTGATAGGTAAAGGGGGCGCCGGGGTTCAGCAGCATGTCGCTGATCCGCGCCACCGGGATGAAGCTGTCGATGGGCCGGACCCCCTGCGACATGCCGGGCGAGCGGCCAAGCGCAAAGGGCGCGCCGACGCCCCCCAGCGAGCCGTAGCCATAGCCCACGCCCCCGCCGGGCAGGCCGATCTGTCCCGCCACCGCCGCCAGCCCCAGCGCCGCCCAGAAGGGCTGCTCGCCATGGTGGGCGCGTTGCAGCGCCCAGCTGACGGTGATCATGCTGCGGCTGTCCACCAGCCGCTGCGCCAGCGCCCGGATCGCATCGGCGGGCAGGCCGGTGATGCGTGCGGCCCAGGCGGCATCCTTGCGCTGCCCGTCCGGCTCGCCGCGCAGATAGGCCAGGAACTCGGCCGAGCCGCTGGTGCAGCGGGCCAGGAATCCGGCGTCGTGGCGCCCGGCTGCGACGATCTCTCCGGCCAGGCCCAGCATCAGGGCGGCGTCGGTGTTGGGCCGGATCGACCACCACTCGGCGCCCAGCCAGTCCGGCAGATCGTCGCGCAAGGGCGAGACATGCACCACCCGCACCCCGCGGTCCGCGATCTGGCGCAGATAGCCGGTCAGGTGATGCGCGCCGATCCCCCCGGCCTCGATCTGCGCGGTGCGCGGCGACATGGCGCCGAACACCACCAGCGTTTCGGTATGCGCGGCGATATCGTCCAGCGTATTGGCCTGACCGCCGCAGGCGCGGTCGTCGCCCAGCACATGGCGCAGGATCACCGGTCCGGCGGCGATGGAATAGGTATCGACATGGCCGGTAAAGCCGCCCGCCAGGTTCAGCATCCGCTTGAGCAGCGAGGACGCGTGGTGAAAGCGCCCGCACGAGGTCCAGCCATAGCTGCCCGCAAAGATCGAGGCATTGCCGTGGGTTTGCGCCACCCGCACGATCTCGGTCGCTACCAGGTCCAGCGCCTCATCCCAAGGCACGGCCATGAAACGCTCGTTCCCGCGGCCGCGGCGATCGCTGCCCTCGCGCCGGGCCAGCCAGCCCTCTCGGATCATGGGGCGCAGGACGCGACGCTCGGGGTTGGCCCATTCGGTGACCGAATGGATGATGTCCGAGGGCGCCGGATCCTCGGGCAGGGGCTCGGCGCCAAGGATCCGGCCGTCCTCGACCAGCAGCGTGTAGGCGCCCCAGTGGCTGCAATGGGGGATGCGGTGGATCATGCGGTCCCTCCTCAGACCACGGCTTCGATCAGGAACGGCCCCTTGCGCGACAGGGCGCTGCGCAGCAGGTCGGTAAATGCTTCGGCGGTGTCGGCGCGGGCGGCCTCGACCCCCATGCCGTGGGCGATATCCACCCAGTCCAGTGCCGGGTCGTCAAGGTCCAGCATCCGGCGCGCGTTTTCGCCGGGCGCGTTCGCACCGACGTTGCGCAGCTCGCCATGCAGGATCTTGTACAGGCGGTTGGCAAAGATGATGGTCACCACGTCCAACCGCTCTCGCGCCTGGGTCCACAGTCCCTGCACCGTATACATGCCGCTGCCGTCGGCCTGCAGCCCGATCACCTTGCGGTCGGGGCAGGCGACGGCGGCGCCGGTAGCCATGGGAATGCCCTCGCCGATGGCGCCGCCGGTCAGCTGCAGGAAATCATGGGGCGCGGCGCCGTGGGTCGAGCGGAAGAAGTCCCGCCCCGAGGTCACGGATTCGTCGCAGACGATGGCGTTCTCGGGCATCAGCCGTGCCAGCGCGATGGCGATGGCGTCGGGGGTCAGCGTGCCCTGCGGCATGTCGGGGGTGCCGCGTTCCGCCAGCCGGGGTGCGGGGGCCATGCCGGTTTCCGCGGCCAGCGCGGCGATGGCGGCGGGCAGGTCGTCGTCGGGGCCCGCAGCCTCGATCACGCGGCAATCGGGCGGCAGCATCGAGCCGGGCTTGCCCGGATAGGCGAAGAAGCCGACCGGGGCCCGCGCGCCGATCAGCACCAGCTGCTCGGTGTCGGCAAAGGCTGCCAGCGCCTGGTCGATCACATAGGGCACGCGGTCCAGCGCCACCCGTCCCGCGCCGCGCTGCATCCGGGCATTGGCCTGCTGCGCCAGCAGCCGGGCGCCGGTCCGTTGCGCGATCCGGTCCAGCATCTCGGCCTGCGGCGCGCGCAGGGCGCGGCCGGTGACCAGGATGGTGGTGCGCTTGCCGTCGCGCAGCGCCTCGGCCGCGGCGCGGATGCGGACGGGGTCGGGGGCGGCGGGAGCGGGCGGGACCACGGCGGCAGGCACGGGGGCCGAAGTGTCGGTCCAGGCCGCGTCGGCGTGCAGGATCAGGGTCGAGATCCCGCCCGCCCCGGTCTGCGCGGCGGCGATCGCCTGCGCCGTGCGCTCGCCCACGCTGTCGGCGGTCTGGGCCCGTCCCAGCCAGTGCGACATCGGCCGGGCCAGGCTGTCGATGTCGCTGGTCAGCGGCGCGTCGTATTGCAGGTGATAGGTGGCATGGTCCCCCACCACATTGACGATCGGAGAGCGGGCGCGCCGGGCGTTGTGCAGGTTCGCCAGCCCGTTCGCCAGCCCCGGCCCCAGATGCAGCAGCGTCGCGGCCGGCCGGTCGGCCATGCGGGCATAGCCGTCGGCAGCGCCCGTCACCACGCCCTCGAACAGCCCCAGCACGCAGCGCATCCGGGGCTGGCGGTCCAGCGCCGCGACGAAATGCATCTCGGAGGTGCCGGGATTGGCAAAGCAGGTGTCGATGCCGTTCGCCAGCAGGGTTTCGCACAGAAGATCGGCGCCGTTCATGGGGTCTCCATCAATCGTTCGGCCTCGGCCCCCAAGCGGGAAAGCGGTTCCCAGAACGGGTTCGCAGCATCCAGCAGTGCAGAGAAAAGGCGGTATTTGCGGTCGGCATAGGCGGCGATCGGCCCGGGTTCGGGGGCAAGGCTCTGTTCCGGGTCGCCGATCCAGGCGGCGGGGTCGGGGGCATCCAGCAGGAAGCGTGCGCCGATGGCGGCAAGCCCGCGCAGCCCGGCGTGGCTGCCTGGGCCGCGCTGCACGGTGCAGCCGGTCAGCGTGGCAAGGAACTGCGCGAAATGCCCGTCGCCTGCCAGCCCGCCGCCCAGCGACAGCGCCCCGTCCGGGGCACCCATCATGGCGTGGCTCGCGCGGGTGACAAAGGCCAGTGCCTCGCGCCCCGCCCAGGCGATCTGGGCCGGGGTGGTGGCCGCGCCAAGGCCGAACAGCGCGCCGCTGGCATCGGGATCGGTCCAGGGTGCGCGCTCTCCGCCCGGTTCAAGGAAGGGGTGCAGGATCAACGCCGAGTATTCGGGCGCGGGGGCAGCGGGCAGGTCAGCGAAGCGGCGCGACAGGTGGTGCAGCAGCGTGGCGCCGTTGAAACAGGGGTGGAAACACAGATAGCCGGGGCCAAGCACGAATTGCTGGATCATCGCCCCGGCAGGTGCCTGCGGCATCTCCGCGGGGTCGTCCAGCAGGCAGGCATGGATCGCGCTGGTGCCGAAGATCGAGGCCCGCGCAACACCTTGCCGGCTTCCCAGCCCCAGGCCGATCAGCGTCGATTGCACGTCGCCTGGACCCAGCAGCACCGGCAGCCCCTGCGGCAGTCCGGTGGCTTGTGCTGCCTCGGCTGACAGGCCGGCGCGCGCCGCGCCCACCGGTGCCAGCTCGGGCAAAAGCTCGGCCCCGCGCGACAGCCCCAGCGTGTCCGATACCGTGGGCGCCAGCGCGCCGCTGCGCCAATCTCCCCAGACCGGCAGCAGCACGCTGGGCTCGGCCAGCGCGCGGCCGGTCAGCGACAGGAACAACCATTCCTTGAGCCGCAGGGCGAGGGCGATGCGGGCCTGGCGGGCGGGGTCGTTCCGCTGCAGCCACAAGAGTTGCAGGCTGGCGGATGCCGCAGTCGGCCGCGATCCCGTCGCTGCCTGCACCGCGTTGAGCGCCGGGCCCATACCGGCCGCCAGCTCGCGCGCGCGGCCGTCCAGCCAGGTCAGCGCCCGCCCGACCGGCTGGCCGCTGCCGTCCACGGGCCAGAGCCCGTCCCCCTGTCCGGTAACGACCAGCCCAGCCACCTTTCCCGCGACATGCCCTGCAAGCTGCGCGGCGCAATCACGCAGCACGCCCAGCGCCTCGGCCCGGGTCTGCGCCATGTCCTGTTCGACGCGCAGCCCCTCGCGGTGCAGGGCGCCGTTCGGACGCTCGGTTCGGGCCAGCAGGCGGCCTTGCCCGTCAAAGGCCGCCGCCTTGACCGATGTGGTGCCGGAATCGAGGCAGAGAAGCACGGGGTTCATGGAAGCATGGGGGCCATGGGTCAGGATGCCTGACGCAGCCCTTCCACCGCGGCGCTGCTTTGCTGGCCATAGGTCTTGAACTTGACCAGCACCTCGGCGATCTGCTCGTCTGACAGCACCGGCGGCTCTCCCAGCGGCAGGCACAGCAGATATTGCCGGGCCAGTTCTTCGACGGTGACGGCGAGCGCCAGCGCACGGGCGATGTTGACATGGGCCGCGATCACACCGTGATGCGCCATCAGACAGGCGCGGCGCCCTTCGAGCGCCTCGACCACGCGGTTGGCCAGTTCCTGGGTACCGAACAGCTCATAGGGGGCGCAGCGGATGTTGTTGCCGCCGGCGGCGGCGATGACGTAATGGATCGCCGGGATCTCGCGCCCCATGATCGAAAGCGCGGTGGCGTGGGTGGAATGGGTATGGACGACGGCGTTCAGGTCCGGCCGTGCCTGCAGGATGTCGCGGTGGAAGCGCCACTCGGACGAGGGCTGGACCTCGCCCGCATAGGTGGCGTCCCAGCTCATCGCCACGACATGCTCCGGCTCCAGCTTGTCATAGGGAATTCCGGTGGGCGAGATCAGGAAACCGTCGCCGTGACGGACGCTGATATTGCCCGAGGTGCCCTTGTTGATGCCCAGCCGGTTCATGGCGCGGCAGGATTCGATCAGTTCGATGCGCAGGGCGCGGTCTTCGGCGGTCATCGGAGCCTCACTTGCAGGGGTGGAGCGGGGGTTTGCCGTCCAGAATCAGGGCGATGTCGCCAGCGATCATGCCCGCGGCCTTGATCGCGGAATAGCGCGAGGCGCCGGCGATATGTGGCGACAGCGTCACATTGGGCAGCTTGAGCAGCGGCCAGTCGGCGGGTGGGGGTTCCGGCTCGAACGTGTCCAGCGCCGCGCCCTTGAGATGGCCCGAGACCAGCGCATCATAAAGTGCGCCATAGTCCAGGACCTGCCCGCGGGTGGTATTCACGATATACCCTCCGGGCTTCATCATCGCGATCCGCTCGGCCGAGATCATGCCCCTGGTTTCCGGGGTGACCCTGGGGTGCAGCGTGACAACGTCGGCGTGGGCCATCAGCTCGTCCAGGCCGGTCTTTTCGAAGCCGGCAGCGGCTTCCTCGGGCGTCAGCTCCTTGAACGGATCATAGATCAGGATGCGGCAGCCAAAGGGTTGCAGCAACCGCGCGACCCGCGTGCCGATGTCGCCATAACCGACGATGCCAACGGTCAACTCGCACAGCTCGGGGCCGGCGTTGGCATAGTGATAGAACTCGCGCCCGAACTTGCCGCTGGCGACGGTGAGATGGCCGCGGATCAGGTTGCGGGTCTCGGCCAGCAGCGAGGCCACGGTGAACTCGGCCACGGCCGAGGCATTGCGGCCCGGCGTGTTCACCACCGGGATGCTACGTGCGCGGGCGGCCGCCATCTCGATGTTGACAGGCCCGCCGCGCGACACCGCAATGGCCTTCAGCCGCGGCGCATGGTCCAGACTGTCAGCGGTGATCGGCGCCAGATGCGTGATCAGGATGTCCAGATCGCGCAGAAAGTCGAAATAATCCTCGGGGCGGCCGACGAATTCCCCCACGGGCAGGGTGGGGTCGTATTTGGTGGACTTCAAGCGCAGCGGCCAGTCGATCTCGATGCTGCGGATGTCGAGTTCACGGCCGGGCAGTTTCTCGCGCAGCGCGGTTTCAAAGAAACCGGGCTGCATGAAGCCGTCGCCGATGATGCCGATGGTCAGCCTGTCGGTCATGCTTTTCCCTGGGCTTGCTTGCGTGGGGTTTGCGGTGCGGGGTCGAGCCCCGGCAGCACCTCGCGGAAGCTGTCGGGGTCCAGCGCGCGCTCGGCCATCACCTCGGCGCTGTGCTGGGCGAATGCGGGGGGCGCGCGGCGATAGCTGGCGGGCGTGCGCGACAGCTTGATCGGGCTGCCGGTGCCGCGATAGTCGCCGATGTCCACCACCATTTCGCGGTGGACGGTGTGCGGGTCGGCGACTACCTGGTCGATGCTGCGCACCGCCCCGCAGGGCACGCCCGCCCGGATCAGCCGCTCGGCCAGCTCGGCGCAGTCAAAGGCGGCCAGCGCGGACTCCAACTGCTCCTTCAGCGCGTCGCGGTGGATGTTGCGCTGGCTGTTCGAGGCGAAACGCGGGTCCTCCGGCAGCTCGGGGCGACCGATCATGGTGCAGAGCGTGGCGAATTGCCGGTTGTTGCCCACAGCCAGAAAGATCGGCTCGGACCGGGTGGCGAAGCTGTCATAGGGGCAGATGTTGGGATGGGCATTGCCCGAGGGCCCCGCCACCTGGCCCGACAGGTAATAATTCGGCAGATGCGGATGCAGCAGCGAGATGCCGCAATCGTACAGGCTGGCCTCGACGAACTGGCCCTTGCCGCTGGCCGCGCGTTCGTTCAGCGCCATCAGGATGCCCAGGGCGGCGTTCAAGCCCGTCACCACGTCCACCACCGGCAACCCGACCCGCAGCGGCGTGCCGCCGGGCTCTCCGTTCACGCTCATGATCCCGCAAACCGCCTGGATGGCGGCGTCATAGCCGGGCAGCCCGCCCATCGGCCCGTCCGAGCCGAAGCCCGACACCCGGCAATGGATCAGCCGCGGAAACCGGCGCGCCAGTTCGTCATGGCCTAGGCCCCAGCGCTCCATCGTGCCGGTCTTGAAGTTCTCGATCAGCACATCGGCGTCCTCGAGCAGCGCCAACAGCAGCTCGCGCCCCTTGTCATGCGACAGGTCCACGGCGATGCCGCGCTTGTTGCGGTTCAGCCCCAGGAAATAGCTGGCCGCGTCGCCCAGGAAGGGCGGGCCCCAGCCGCGGGTCTCGTCGCCCGCGGGGGGTTCCAGCTTGATGACGTCGGCGCCATGATCGGCAAGGACCTGGCCGGCATAGGGACCGCCCAGCACGCGGCTGGCGTCGATTACCTTGAGATTGGCCAGTGAGCCAGGAGAGATCATGCGGGCGCCCTTTCGGAAGTCGTGGCCGCCAGCGCGCCGCGCCAGTCGGCGGCGAAGGCGGGATAGGTTTCGGCAAGCTCGTCCAGCACCCGGCCGCGCAGCAGCGACAGCGTGGCGGCATCGGGGGCCGGCGTGGTGGCGGGCACTGCGGCATGGTCAAAGGCAAAGCCGGTCGCCGCCCGGATTTCATCCAGGTCGTGGCCCGGGTGGATGCTGTCCAGCGTGAACCCCGGTCGAGTCCGGTCGAACTGGAACAGCGCCTTGCTGGTCAGCAGCGCCACCGGCCCGCCGGGGCGATGGACGCCGGGGGCGCTGACTCCGGGGGCGCTGATGAAATCGACCTTGTCCACAAGCACGCGAGGAGAATGTTCCTCGCGGAACAGGATCACTCGCGGCACGGTGAAATACAGATAGGCCGAGCCAAAGGACCCGGGCCAGCGCACCTTGACCTGCGGATAGTCGCCCACGCCCACCAGGTTCACATTGGCCTGCCCGTCGATCTGGCCGCCGCCCAGGAAAAACGCGTCCAGCCGCCCCTGGCCGGCGCTGTCAAACAGCTCGGCCGAGCCGTTGGTGAAGAAGTTATGCTCGACCGATCCCAGGATCGACAGCCGCACCTGCCGCTGCCCGTCATCCAGCGCGCGGCGCAGCATGGCGCCGGCGGCCGGCATCGGCGACGAAGCACCGACCGCGATATGACGCACTCCCTGTAGCAGGCGGGCGATGGTGCAGATCAGGATTTCGCGGGGCAGGGCGGTCATGCCGACACCTCTTGCGTCATATAGTCGGCAAATCCCTCGGCGGTGCGGGCGGCGGCAGCATAACGCATCAGCTCGGCGGTGTCGGTGGCGTATTCGCCCCAGAGCCCATAAGGCCAGGCTCCGCGCGGCGCCAGCGCCACCGCGGTGACGTAAAGCGCAGGCAGAGTGCCCGCGGCCGTCAGCTCATCCGCCAGCAGGCTGCGGTCGACGATGCGTTCGACCGTGACCAGCGTCTCAGAGGCGGCATAGGCCATGGCAGCCAGCTCGCGCCGGCGGCCGATCCAGACATTGCCCTCACGGTCGGCCATGGGGGCGTGGAAGATCGCCACGTCGGGGCGGATGGCGGGGATCAGAGCAAGGGGATCGCCCGCGGCGAAGGGGTTGTCGATCACGCGCCAGTCGGGGCGATTTTCCAGCACGTCCGACCCGATCAGCCCGCGCATCGGCAGGAAGGGCACGCCCTTTTGCGCCGCCATCAGCCCGGCATGGATCGCCGGGCAGGTCGCGTCGAGGATCTGGATGCTACCCTCGCGCACCGCCTGATTGAAGCGAGGGGCGCCGCCGGCTTCACCCAGCGACACGGCGCTGGTTTCGACCTTGCGCACCAGCCCGGCGCCGATCAGCTGGTCGACCTGCAGCCCCCCGGTCGGCACGCAGACCAGATGCAGCCCGTCCGCGCCATGGTCGATCAGGGGCCGGGTCATCGCCATGGACACCCCGGCGTAATCGACCGGCAGCGCCAGCGACATGCCTGGGCGAATGCGGCTGGCAAGCGCGCGCAGATCCTCTGGCATGTGGTTTCCTTCGCCCATCGCTTTATGTTCTGAAATGCAGAACATCATTCTGAAAATCATGTTAGGCAGCGGCGGGTCGACAAGTCAATCCATTCATTCTGCCATGTTTGATTGAGTTTTGAGCGGAGGTGCGGATTTTCTTGACAAGCAAGAAAGAGCGCAGAAAATGAAATACGGAATGACGTTCTGTATTATAGAACGATGGAGGGGAAATATGGCGCAGATACTGGCGCGGCGCGAATTGCGCCTCGAATCGCCCAGGGCTCAGGCGGCCGGAGCCATCCGCCCGCAGGAGGCGATCGGTTCGGGCATCTCGATTCGGCGGGTCGTTAAGAGATACGGCGCCTTCGTCGCGGCCGACCGCATCAGCCTGGACATCGAACCCGGAGAGTTCATCACCCTGCTGGGTCCCTCGGGCAGCGGCAAGACCACGCTGCTGAACCTGCTGGTGGGGTTCCAGGCCATCGACGGTGGCGAGATCCTGGTCGACGGCGTGCCCATTCAGCACGTGCCGACGCATCGGCGCGGCTTTGGCATGGTGTTCCAAAGCTATGCGCTGTTTCCCAACATGACCGTGGCGCAGAATGTTGCCTTTCCCATGCGCATGGCGCGGATCGACCGCGCCACCAGCGACCGCCGCGTGGCAGAGACGCTCGAGATGATGCGGCTGTCCGAACATGCCGGCAAACTGCCCTCGCAGATGTCGGGCGGCCAGCAGCAGCGCGTTGCCATCGCCCGCGCCATCGTCATGCGCCCGCGTGTGGTGCTGATGGACGAGCCGCTCAGCGCGCTGGACCGCCGCCTGCGCGAATCGATCCAGATCGAGATCCGCGAGCTGCACCAGACCATCGGCAGCACTATCCTGTTCGTCACCCATGACCAGTCCGAGGCGCTGACCATGTCCGACCGCATCGCGGTCATGGATGCCGGCCATATCGTGCAGGTGGCCCGCCCGGCCGAGATCTATCGCCGCCCGCAAAGCCGCTTCGTCGCGGCCTTCGTCGGCGAAAGCAACCTGATCGACGCGCAGGTGATCGGCCGCAACGGCCGCACCCTGGTGCTGCGCACCCCCGGCGGCCATGTGTTCGAGGCGGAGTCGCGCAACGGCATCCAGGATGACAAGGCGACAGTGCTGGTGCGCCCCGAACGCATCGCGCTGCACGATGCGCCGGTGCCGGGCAGCATCCCCGCGACCGTGACTTCAGCGCTGTTTCTGGGCGAGGTGCTGCGCATCGAGGTGGTGCTGGACGACGGCCAGACCCTGCTGATCCGCTGCCCCGACATTGCCGGGCGTGACCTCCCGCCGGTCGGAACACGGCTGAATATCGGCTGGGGCGCAGCCGACAGCTGGGTGCTGTCGTGACCGACGCAAGCCTGTCCCCCGCCACCCGCGCCGCCGATCTGGGCCACCGGCTGAGAAACCCCGCGCTGCTGCTGGTGCCGGCGGTGCTGTTCCTGTTGCTGTTCTATCTGCTGCCGCTGATCGACCTGCTGCGCATCAGCATGTCCGGGCCCAGCTGGTCCACGCATTTCGAGCGGGTGTTCTCGGTCCCGCTGTATTGGGAATCGCTGCTGCGCACGATGAAGATCGCCTTTACGGTGGCGTGCCTGTGCGTGCTGGTCGGCTATCCGACCGCGCTTCTGATCCACCGTACCCGCGGAATCGTGCAGGTGCTGGTCGCGACTGCGGTGATCCTGCCTTATTTCATCGCCATCCTCATTCGTACCTATGCCTGGATGGTTCTGCTGGGCCGCAACGGCCCGATCAACAAGCTGCTGCAATCGCTGGGATTGATCGATTCGCCGCTGGCGCTGCTGTTCAACCGCGGCTCGGTGCTGCTGGGCATGACCGCGGTGCTGCTGCCGCTGATGGTGCTGAGCATCTATGCCTCGGTCTCGCGGCTGGACCAGGGGCTGGTGCGGGCGGCGCTGGCCTCTGGCGCCGGGCCGCTGGCGGTGTTCTGGCGGGTGCTGCTGCCGCTGACGCTGCCCGGGATCGGCGCGGGGTTCCTGCTGGTTTTCGTCGCCGGGCTGGGCTTTTTCATCACGCCGACGCTGCTGGGCGGGCCGGGTGACCAGATGTTTGCCATGCACATCACCCAGCAGGCCGATTCCATCACCGGCGAGGGTTTCCTGCAGGCGCTGGGCGTGGTGCTGCTGGTCATCACCCTGGTGGTGGTTGGCGTAGCGGGCCGGATCATCGGGTTCGAGTTCATCTGGGGCGGCGGCAAGCTGGGCGATGCCCCGCCGAAGTCCGCAACCCTTGCCGCTGCGCCCGCGGTCCGCGCCCGTGCGCCCCGCCGCGGCCCCGCCATGGTGCTGGCCGATCTGCTGGGCTGGCCGCTGCTGCGGCTGTTGGGGCGGCTGCCGGCCAGCTGGGGCCGCTGGACGGTGCGCATTCTGGGTGGCTGTGTCATCGCCACGCTGATCGTGCCGATCGTGGTGGTGATGGTGATTTCGTTCAGCAAGGCCAGCTATCTGACCTTTCCGCCGCCCGATTGGTCGCTGCGCTGGTACGAGAAGTTCTTTTCCGACAGCAACTGGATGACGGCGTTCTGGAACTCGCTGGGCATCGCCTCGCTGTCGGCGGTGATCTCGGTCACGCTGGGGGCGACGGCGGCGATGGGCATCGTGCGCAGCAAGATCCGCTACAAATCCGCGGTCATGCTGCTGCTGGTCAGCCCGATGATCGTACCGCCGGTGGTGCTGGGCCTGTCGCTTTACGCGCTGTTCCTGAAACTGGGGCTGGTCGGCACCTATCTGGGACTGGCCGCGGCCCATGCGATCGGGGGAATCCCGATTGTGGTGGTGGTGGTCGCGGCATCGCTGCAGGCGGTGGACCAACGGCTGGAACAGGGCGCGGCCGTGCACGGCGCCTCGCCGCTGACGGTGCTGCGGACGGTTACGTTGCCCGCGATCGCGCCGGGACTGGCGGCGGCGGTGTTCTTCGCCTTCCTGCACTCGTTCGATGAACTGGTTCTGTCGCTGTTCCTGTCCAGCCCGCGAATGAGGACACTGCCGCTGATGCTGTGGGGCGACATCAACTATCAGCTGAACCCGGTGCTGGCGGTGGTCTCGACGCTCGAGGTGCTGCTGGTCGTGGGGGGCATCATCCTGGCCCGGCCGGTGCTGGCCCGCGGCCGGGGCGCGTGAACCGAAGCGAAATCCAATGGAGGAGGATGAAATGCTGCCATGGAACAAGAGTGCCGCCGGCCTGGTCCCGGCGCTGGCGGTAGCCGCGCTGGTCGCCGGACCGGCACTGGCCGAGGGCGAGGTGGTCATGCAGGACCCCGGCGGCGCCTATGGCGACGCGCTGCGCGAGGTGATGTACGATCCCTTCGAGAAGGAAACCGGCATCGACGTGGTGACCGTGCAAGAGGCGCGCTCGGGCCCTCGCATCAAGGCGCAGGTCGACGCGGGAAAGACGGAATGGGACCTGACCTTCATCTTTGATCAGGAAACCAGGCTGCTGGGCGACTGCTGCCTGGCCGACATCGACTATTCCAAGCTGTCGCCCGAGGCGCAGAAGACGCTGGCGACCATGCCCGACAACCTCAAACGGCCCAAGGGCGTGGCGCTGCAGGTCATCGGCGTCGCCATGGTCTACAACACCGATGTCTATTCCGGCGAGCAGCCGCAGAGCTGGGCGGATTTCTGGGATACCGAGAGGTTCCCGGGCCGGCGCTGCATGCCCGCCTGGCCCCGCTTCGTGATGGAGGCCGCGCTGATGGCCGACGGCGTGCCCAAGGACGAGCTCTATCCCGTCGACGTGGAGCGCGCGCTGAAGAAGATCGCCGAGATCAAGCCGTATGTATCGAAATGGTGGACGACTTCGGCGCAGGCGCCGCAGCTGCTGCTGGACGGCGAGGCGGACCTGTGCATGGCCTATACCGGCGCCACCTCGATCCTGGCGCTCGAGGGCGCGCCGCTCGAGGTCGAATGGAACCAGGGCTTCGTCTACTACGACTTCTTCTCGATCCCCAAGGGGGCGCCGAACTACGACAACGCGCTGAAGCTGCTGTCCTGGCGGCTGGATGCAGAACGTGCGGCGCAGCTGACCTCGGCCTATCCGGTCGCGCTGCCCTCGCCGCTGGTCTATGAGGCGGCGGACCCGGAGATCGCCAAATACTGGGCGAACAATCCCGAAAACCTCGCCAAGGCCATCGAATGGAGCCCGGATTACTGGGGCGCCGCCTCGGGCCATGGCACCACCACCAACGAGGAATACGGCCAGGAACAGCTGAACGCGCTGCTGGCGGGGTGACGTAGGGGCCGGGTTGTCGGCCCCGGCCTCATGCCATGTATAATGACAATCGCGCGGGCCGCTTTGGCCCGCGCCAGCAGGAAAAGACCAGGCGGGACATGGACAAGGCATTCGTAAAGGGGTTGCGCCTGATCGAGGCGCTGGCGCTCAGCGACGAGCCGCGCGGCGTGACCGATCTTGCCGCCGAACTCGGGCTGACGAAAAGCAACGTGCACCGGTTGCTGGCCACCTTGATCGCGCAGGGCTACGTCCGGCAGGTGCCGCCGCAGAGCCGTTATGCGCTGACCACCCGCATCTGGGAACTGGGCAGCCATGTGATCCGCCGCATGGACCTGACCCAGATCGCCCGCCCGGCCATGTCGCGTCTGGCCGAACAGACCGGAGAGACCGTGCATCTGTCGGTGCTGGACGGCAGCGACGTGGTCTATCTCGACAAGATCGAAAGCGCCCATCACATCCGCGCCCATACCAGCGTCGGCGCCCGCGCCCCCGCCTATACTGTCGCCACTGGCAAGGCGATGCTGGCGCAGATGCCCGACGACTATCTGGACCGGTTCGAAGGGCAGATGGTGCGCTATACCGACACCACCCGCACCACGCTGGCCGAGCTGCGTGAGGATATCCGGCTTGCCCGCGAACAGGGTTATGCCGTTGTCCCCGAGGGCGAATGGCGCGAGGGCATCGCCGCCTGCGCCTGCGCGATCCTGAACCGCTCGGGCGAGCTGGCGGGCGCCATCGGCATGTCGGGCCCGGATTCGCGCATCAAGCGCAAGCAACTGCGGGACATCGCGCCGCAGGTGCTGGAGGCGGCGCATGCCATCTCGGCTGCGCTGGGCTATATGTCACGTGGCTGACCCTCTGACCCGTTGCCGATCCCGCCACCCACGAAAGGAATGACATGACCGTCGCCTATCCCGACACGCTGCTGTTCATCGACGGCCAGTGGCGGCCCGGCAGCACCGGCCGCACCATCGCCGTGGCCGACCCCGCAACCGGCGAGGAAATCGGCCGGCTGGCCCATGCCGAGCGTGCTGACCTGGACGACGCGCTGGGTGCGGTCGAGCGTGGCTTCCGGTTGTGGTCCGCGACCGGCGTCTTTGAGCGTTATCGCATCATGCGACGGGCCGCCGAGCTGCTGCGCGACCGTGCGGATGCCATCGCCGCCATCATGACACGCGAACAGGGTAAGCCGCTGGCCGAGGCGCGGGGCGAGACCTTGGCCGCCGCAGACATTATCGACTGGTTCGCCGAAGAGGGGCGGCGCGCCTATGGGCAGATCATCCCCGCGCGCGCGGCGGGTGTGACGCAGATGGCGCTGAAGCTGCCGGTCGGGCCTGCCGCGGCCTTCACCCCCTGGAACTTTCCGATCAACCAGGTGGTGCGCAAGCTGTCGGGCGCGCTGGCGGCGGGCTGTTCGATCATCGTCAAGGCGCCCGAGGAAACCCCGGCCTCGCCGGCCGAGCTGATCCGCTGCTTTGCTGATGCCGGCGTGCCCGCGGGGGCGGTCAACCTGGTCTATGGGGTTCCGGCCGAGATCTCGGAATATCTGATCGCGCATCCGGTGATCCGCAAGATCAGCTTCACCGGCTCGACCCCGGTCGGCAAGCATCTGGCTGCACTGGCCGGCCAGCACATGAAGCGCGCCACCATGGAGCTGGGCGGCCATGCACCGGTCATCGTCTGCGAGGATGCCGACATCGCCCGCGCCGCCAGCATCATGACCGGCAGCAAGCTGCGCAATGCCGGACAGGTCTGCGTCTCGCCCACGCGCTTCCTGGTGCAGGGCGCGGCGTATGAACCGTTCCTGGACGATTTCAGCGCCACGCTGGCCGGGGCGCGCGTCGGCAACGGCTTTGACGAAGGCGTGCAGATGGGGCCCTTGGCCAACGACCGCCGCGTTGCCGCGCTGCAGGCGCTGGTCGCCGATGCGCTGGAGCAGGGCGCGCGGCTGATCACCGGCGGCGAAAGGATCGGCGACAGCGGCAACTTCTTCGCCCCGACCGTGCTGGCCGAGGTGCCGCTGTCGGCCCGCATCATGCACGAGGAGCCCTTTGGCCCGGTCGCGGTGGTCAATCGCTTCACGTCGCTGGACGAGGCGATCGCCGAGGCCAACCGCCTGCCCTTCGGCCTGGCCTCCTACGGGTTCACCCGCTCGGCCGAAACCATGCAGCGGCTGGGGCTGGAAATCGACGCGGGCATGACCACGATCAACCATCTGGGGCTGGCGCTGCCCGAAGTGCCGTTCGGCGGGGTACGGGAATCCGGCTATGGCACCGAGGGCGGGTCCGAGGCGATAGATGCCTATCTGGTTACCAAATTCGTGACCCAGATTCCGGCATAGGCGCGCGCGCCTTGCGAACATAATCATCGTGCCACCTTTCGTGGGGAAGGATGGGATCATGCGGCAGAATGACGGCTCCGTCTTCGGCCGCTTCCTGGCACGCTCATCACGAAGATCGCCCTAGGCAAGGCGGGGCGCGGCCATGAAGGGGGACATGTCCGCTGATGAGCGTGAAGGCATGCCTCGAAGAACCCATTGGGTCAGGGGGCACCATATGAAAAGCAGGTCGGGCAAACTCGTCTGGCGCATGCCCCATCTTCGCGGCGCCGGCCCGCTGATCCTCCAACTGCGGCATGTGACGGGCTCTGCGTCGGCCAGAGTCTTAGCAACGACTCCGCAAGTCAATGACGACTAAACGATCCCTTGTGACCTGCCCCCCGGAATCTTCCATCGGGCGATCAGCACTAGAAGGGGATAGCGGCGATCTCTTCCTTACGTTCTTCTTTTTCTTCGTCCGTAAGGTATCTCAGGCCAGTCATCTCCGCCGTCAAGCGTGCTACATTCGCCCGGCGGTCTTTTCGCGTTTCTGCCGAACAGAGTTCATTTCATCGGCAAGCTTCCGTCCCCTTTGGGATGCCTTGCCCACAACGTGCCGAATTCCACCGAGATGTGCGAGTAAACGAGTCGCCGCCAGGTCCAGCGCGTCGAATGATCCAGCAGCCTTAAATTCGCTCCAGAGTTCCTTGCTTCGTAACTCTAGACGGCGGGGAACTACCAGCTCTGAGCCGACCACCCCAACGCCAGTGATGAACACGACACGGTTCCCCGTTCGCATTCGAAGTTTGTGCGACTGCAACCCGCTCTTCGAAACGATGGTCCGAATCTTGGCGCGAAACTCCCCGGGAATGCAATCGCCGGAGATCGTTAAGTCATCGACCCACACTGTGTAGCTGAGGTCATACTCTGCACATAGGTTCGCTATCGCATCGAACATGGGCCGGTGTACGATAGACGCCAAAACTGGCGTCAGCGGGGAGCCGAAGCACGCCCTGTCGTCTGCCGTGGTCAGGTGGGCGATCAATCCCGCAACGTCGGCGGCCATTCCAAACTGCCCGACCAGAGCGTTCCGGATCATACCGCGCGTCGTTGAAGGATAGAATTGCTTGATGTCGAGGGTCAGATATTCCGCAGCGTTCACATGAGCTTCGGCGTTGTCGCGCTGCGCTTTACCGACGCGCGGGCTCATGAGGTAGCTTGGCTGAACGATCTTTGCGGGCTGTCATCCACCGCTGCTCGAGTCGATTCAATCGTCCACCAGCCTGAAATCTGGTCTCCGTCCCGATTGGCCTGCTCGAACGGGAGCAGGGTATAGTCGATAGATGGGAAACGCGAATCCGCCCATGCGACCGTTTGCGCGGCTTCCTCAGACTCCGTTGCCGTGTCGGCCGGTTGTGCAGCGGGTGCCGCAGACGCTGCAGGCTGGGGTACCATGACTGGAAATGCGATCCCGTATTTCGCCTGCAAATAGCCCATCTGCAACTGGGCGAGCGTGAGCCGTTCGGTTTCGGCGCGGCTGAGGGCGAGCGCTTGAATCAGCCCGCCACCGGATGCAGCTTCACGTTCCGCCTCTTCGATACGCTGTTGAACGGAGGTCATTCCGCCAAGAATACGTGCTGCGCGTGCTTCATCGGGTTCAACGGCAGGGACAGTCACTTCCACGGTGGCGGCACCGGCTTCCGCATGGATCCGGTTCTCGATCAATGTCCGCGCAAGTAGGAGGGCTTCCCGGCGCGCATCGAGCAGGGTCACGATCAAACCGCCATCGTAGCGCGCAGCCTGAACCTCAATTTCTGTCAGTTGGCGCTCGATTTCTGCCAACTCCGTCGGAAGTGAGGTATCTTGTGCAAATGCAGAGTTGGCAACAGCAAGTGCAATTGCGAAAACAAACGGTCTCAATGGCATAAGCTGCTCCGAAATCTTGCTACATGCGGTGGCAGGCTAACAACGAGAACACCAACCATCAAGCGAACCAAGAGCATCGCGTATCACCCTTTACCTGAATGCGTCACCCACCCCGCCACGATCCGCCCCGGCAGACCATTCACTGCCCGCTCGGCGTCCCTCGCCAGATCGAGCCGCTTGCGCAGGCGTACCTGTCTGATCATGAGAAAGATCGGCACGCTGGTCAGCCCGCGCCCGGTTTTCGACCGTGATGCCACCGCCCGGCCCTTGGTGTTCAGCCGCCCCTCGGCAACCAGCAGGCTGGGGCCGTTGCGGCGTGGGATGAAGCGCAGTGTCAGCCCGGTCCTGGCTTCCCATTCCCGCGGGGTTGGGCGCTTGCCGCCCCGGCCCTTGCCGGCCGCTTCGGTCGGGATCACCAGCCACAGCCCGCCCCGGGACCGGATCAGCGGGCCGGTGTCATGCGCGGAGATGATCACCGGGGCCTTCGACCAGACCAGCGCGGCGGCGTTCAAGCTGGGCCTCGCTTTCGGATAGGTCTCGGAGCGGATGGTGCGCGCAAGTCGCTGCCCGAGGCTTGCGCCGGTGATCTGCGCGCGCCAGGCGGATTTCAAGCCGGTGCCGGCATCTTTGATCGCGACGGATACAGCCTTTTCCCCGGCAGCGATCTCCGCCTGCATTAGCCTGGCGATATCGGTGATCTCGAGCTTCAGCTTCATGCCGGTCGCAGGTCCAAGGTCCAGATCAGCCGTTCCCGGTCGCGGATTGGCTCTCCCTGGATGACATGGCTGCCCGTGCCGATGACGATCAGATCGCCCGGACGGGGATCAGGCAGGTCGGCGACGCGCACATCCCACCACCATGGTGTCGCTGACGAAGCGCCCGGCACCGAAATCGGTGATGCGATCCGGGGCGCGGCGGATGATGCGGACCCTCCGTTCCTCCGAACTGGTGGCCGAGATCCAGAGCACGGGGACCGCCATAGCGGCATGCGCGAAGATACGGTCCATGGCGGCGACGAAGACGGACATGACGATTTCCGCGTGGCGTCAGTTCGACGTATGCAGGCGGACGGCGAGCCGGGGGCGCTTGTTGACCGGCAGGATCGAGGCTTCGGTCATCAGGTCGATCCAGCGGCCCTTCTCGTCGAGATGCTGGCGGGCATAAAGTGGCAGGCCGATGGTGTTCGCCGCCTCCAGCAGGTTCGCCGGGCCGCCATAGGTGGTGAAGGTGTCCATGGTGCCCAAGGGGAAGGCGATGCCTTCGTTGGCGGGGACCAGCCGTTCCGCCGCGCCGGTGGAGAGCGTCACCGCACCGGCATATTCCTCGAACAGGATGCCGGCGAAGGGGAAGTTGCGGCGCATGTCCTCGCGCAGCGGCTGGGCGCCGGTGGCAGCGTAGAACTTGTAGGCTTCTTCCACCTTGGCACGGCTGATCAGCTTGTCGAAGAACTCGCGGCTGACCAGCGCCTCACCCAGAAGGTTGTCCTCGATGGCGCGCAGCACTTCGCGCACCTTTCCCTGAACATTGGTGCCGGCGGTGCCGAGCAGGAAATCCACCGAGATCTGGGTCAGGCCGAATTCGGTGAAGTAGTTGTAAAGCGTGGTGCCGGCGCCGTCCTTCACGATGCCTCGGAGCGCGTTCATCTCCATATATTCGCGGGTCTGGGCATGCTTGCGGCGCATCAGTATCAGCTTGCGGCTCATCACGCCGACCAGTGGATCGGCGGCGTCCGAGACCCCCAGCGCCGGACCCCCCTGGATATCGGCCGGTAGGATGACATCGTCATGCGGGATCCATGGCAGGGCGAAGGACCGCATGGACCGGCCTTCGCGCGTGCCGATGGTCGCAGGACCGCCGAGCGGGACCGAGGGCAGCAGGCTGAGGATGCCCTCATATTGCTCGATGATGACCGAGCGCTGGCTGACGCCTTCGAAACGGAACAGGCCGATCTGGCCGAGACGGGTGTAGAGATCGGGCAGGATGTTGATGGCCTGCGTCATCTCGGCCAGCGAATAGCCGCCGGCATCGAACGGGTTGCGGGTGATGGTCATGGGAAGGCTCCGGGGAATGAGGGGAAGGCGCTGTCGCGGGCAATGATGCCGGCGCTGGCCAGTTCGGTGATCTTGGTAGCGATCTTGGTGCCCTTCATCGACGCTGGCGTCGAAGACGAGGCCGGCGCGGGGAGACGATGGCCGGACCACGGGCGACGATGATGCCGCAGGCGTCGGCCAGCGTGGCGTCGACAGGATAGAGCAGTACCGCAGCTGCGGTCTCCGTGCCGTCCGAGCCGGTGGCGGCCGAGAGCATATACTTCCCGTTGGCGGTGATCTTTCCCGGCACCGCGCCGACCGGGTAGTCGGTGCCGGCGAGCAGGGTCACCACCTCGCGGCAATAGTTCGGGTTGAGCTCATATTTGAGGACATCGCCCATGCCGGGCGGTTGCGTCAGGACGGCCATGGTTCGGTCTCGGGTTGTGGGGATGGGGGGCGGCGATCAGCGCGCGGCGGCCGACTTCTTCGCCGCCGCCACGATGGGGCTTTCCTTCGCCCCGGTCGCCGGGGTGGTGGCGATGATGCCGGCGGCATCGCTGCGGGCGGCGAGGTCGGCAGGACCCTCGCCCGCAGGGCTTCGGGCTTAATGCCCCGCGTCAGGGCATCGGCGGCGTCGATGGCCACGCCGAGCCGGGCGGCCTGCGCGCAGACCTGCGCCACTTCCGCCGCCTCGGCACGGATGGCTTCGGGTGAGGGTGCCGCTTCCGCCTGTGGCGGTGCGGCCGCCGGGGTCGGGATCGGTTTCGGCGCCGGGTTCGCGGCAGGCTCCGGCGTCGGTTCGGCATGGTCTTCGGGAGTAGTGGTCATCAGAAAACCCTTTCCTCTTGGGCTGGATGTGCCGCGGGGTGCGGCGGCGAAGGCGCGGAAGGCGGTGACGGGATCGGCGACCTCATCGGCGAGACCGGCGAAGACCGCCGCCTCTCCGCGGAAGACGGCGGCTTCGGTGCCCAGCGCCTGCAGCGTGTCGAGGCGCTGGCCCCGGCCTTCAGCAACGGTTCTGGCGAAGAGCTGGCGCAGATCCTCGAGCTCGTCAGCGATCCGGGCGCGCACAGACTCGGGCAGCGGCTGGTAGGGGTTCGCATCAACCTTGCGCGCCCCGGCATGGATCAGGGTGACGGCAATGCCCTGTCTGTCGAGCGGCCCCGCTCATGTCGCTGTGCATGGCCACCACGCCGATGCTGCCCACCGCGCCGGTGCGGGGCAGGATGATGCGGTCGGCCTGGGAGGCCAGCGCATAGCCGGCAGACAAGGCGTGATCGGCAACGAAGGCCTGCACGGGTTTGACCTGACGCGCGGCGCGGATGCGGTCTGCCAGATCGAAGGCGCCGGCCACCTCGCCACCGAAGCTGTCGATGTCGAGGGCGATGCCGCGAATGGCGGGGTCGGCGAGCGCCGCCTGCAGCTGCGCCGCGATGTCCTCATAGGAGGTCAGCCCCGAGGATTGCCCGATCCAGGCGCCGCGATGCACCAGCGTGCCGGCGATCTCGATCACCACGATGCCGTCGACGACGGCGAGGGGCTGGCTGCCGCCCTGCGCCTGGCGGCGGGTGAGAGTGTCGCCGAACAGCGAAGACCGCGCGGGCAGGGTGACTGCGCCTTGATCCCCAGCTGCCAACTCCAGCCCTTGGAAGGTGATGTCCTTCCCGGTGATCCGGGGGCCGAGACCCATGACGAAGGCCAGCGCCTTGGCGGGATCGACTATCAGTGGCGTGTTGAAGAACGCGCTGGGCGATCTGGCTGTGGTGCATCATCCCTCCTCCGGAAGCCGGGGTTTCCGGTCCTTGTCCTCATCGTCCCGATTGTCATTGTCCTGTGCGTCGGCCTGCTGGTCCTCGGTGTCGCTGGTCCCAGAGCCGCTCCCCGCCGCCTGCGCCGGTGATCCCGGCCGCCGGAAGTCGAGCCCCAGTTCGGCCTCGCGTTTGCGTTCCGCGGCGATTTCCCGGTCGACCTGTTCGGCATGAAAGCCGCGTTCGGCGATGGCCTGGCTGCGAGATTTGAGCCCGGCCTCGATCTGCAGGATCTCCGCCGATGCATCCTTGGCGGGGTCGATCCAGTCCCATTTGGTCGGCAGCCAGTCGCAGGCGAGGGATGCGCGCCGATCCCGCCCATGGCCGGGCAGGTCGCGCCGACCTGCGCGGCTTTCATGAAGCTGATCCGCTGCGCCGGATGGCTGGGCGACAGCGCATCCATGATGCCGCGCAGATAGGGGGTGCGGGCGGTGCGATACCGCCCCGGATCGGCTGCGGCGCGCGAACTGAGCCGGCGATGCGCATCGGCCCATTCCGACACCGTCAGGTCCGGATCGGGGCGCATCCCATTGCGCCAGACCCGCAGGATGTCCTCGGCCCCGTCAAAGCCGAGGTCGAGATCGGCGGTCAGGTCGTCGCTGGTCAGGTGGTGGCCTGTCTCCCCGCCACCCGAGGGAAACCCGGAGATCGGCGAGGGCGTCGAGTTGCGCTCTGACATGGGTTTCCAGCACCCTCTGCAGGATCGCCGCCTCGATCGTCACCGGTTCGCCGGATTGCTGTTGGCTGAGGCCTACCCGGCCTTCCGCAGCTGGCTCAAGGACTTTCAGATGGCGCTGACCCGGCGCCGGATCGAGCGTTCGTCGGGGATCTCGTCGCCATCCGACTGATCGGCCAACCAGTCCTGCATGGCGCGGATCAACTCGGCCTTCAATTTCGATCCGCGCTAGGTCGATCTGAATTGCGAGATGGGCTTCCTGATCGACAGCCCCAGGATGGCCGCCCAGGTTTCCGGTGCCTTCGACAGCCCCATCCCGCTGGTCAGCTACCAGCCCGCGCTGACGCCCGAGGCCAAGATGGTCTGGATCGAGAGGCTGCCGGAAGGCCGGGTCGAAATCTATCAGGAAGAACCCGCCGCAACATGGGTCCAGCAGATCGCCATCGCGGTGATCGGCATCCTGCCGGTCGAATGGCTGCTGTGAATCTGGAAGGCCGAAGCGCGCTTGCAATACGGATGGAACGCGGCGGTCATCTGGCCGGCGTCAGCACGGATGAAGTCGAGCTATCGTGAAAACCCCTTGTCAAAGGAAATCGTTGGCGCGCCGGCCATCGGCGTGACATCGCTGCCAAGTCCCGCCGCCCAGACATAAGGCGTGATCTGGCCCGACCAGTCGTCAGCCGATGCAGGAAGCCATCCCGGGCAATGACGGCCGCAGCCGCCAGAAGGTTGCGGATCACCGGTCTGGTCTTCACAGGATGTTCTTGAACATGCGGCCACCCTTGATGATGACGCGCAGCGAGGCGTCGGGCGTGTCCAGCCACGCCAGATCGGTTTCGGGATCGCCGTCGATCACCAGCAGGTCGGCCAGCGCGCCCTCGGCGATCACGCCCAGCCGTCCGTCATAGGGCGCGCGCTCGCCCGACAGCGCCAGCAGCGAACCCGCTGCGCCGGTGGCCTTGTGCAGCGCCTCCAGCGGCGACATGAAACGGGCGAACTTCGCCAGTTGCCGCCCCTGGCTGGCGGCGCCGGCCGGGTTGAACAGGATGTCGGTGCCGAAGGCCAGCAAGGCGCCATGTTTCCTTGCCAGTTCGAACGCGCGCACCGTTCCCTCGGACACCTGCGCCTGCTTGGCCTGCTGGATCGGGTCGGGCTTCGGGTTGGAATCCTCGTCGGCAAGGAACGGCTGGATCGACCACCATGCGCCTTCACCGGCCATCATCACCACGGATTCCTCGTCGGCCAGTTGCCCGTGCTCGATGGATTTCACCCCGGCCCGGACCGCCCGCTGGATGCCGCCGGGCGTATAGACATGGGCGCTGACATAGGTGCCCCAGTCGGCGGCTGCCTCGACCGCGGCGCGCATCTCGGCCTCGGTATACTGCACGCCGTCAAGGGGATCATAAAGCGAGGATACCCCGCCGCCCGCCATGATCTTGATCTGGCTGGCGCCCTTCATCAGCTGCTCGCGCGTGGCGCGCAGCACCGCGTCCACGCCATCTGCGATCAGCGCGACGCCCTGCCGTTCGATATTGCCGGGCGGCGTGTCCGGAAAGCGCGGCAAGTCGCTGAGCAGGCGGAAATCGCCATGGCCCCCGGTCTGCGAGATCATGGCGCCGCTGGGGAAGATGCGCGGCCCGGTAACCGCGCCCTTGTCGATGGCCAGCTTCAGCCCGAAGGCCGGCCCGCCCATGTCGCGCACGGTGGTAAAGCCGCGCATCAGGGTGGCCCCGGCCTCGCGTCCCGCCATCAGGTGGACAAAGCCGATGTCCTGGGTCAGCGCGGCGATCTGGCTGACACCCACCAGCGTTGCGTGCCAATGGGCGTCGATCAGCCCGGGGATGACGGCGCGCCCGCCGCAGTCGATGCGCTGCGCATCCTGGGGGCCTTGCCCCACGGGCGGCAGCGCGGTGATGCGCTCGCCCTCGATCAGGATCTCGACCCCCTCGCGCATCGCCAGGATTTCGCCATCGAACAGCCGCAGGTTGGTCAGCAGGATTGCTGCGCCCGGCGTCTGCGCCTTGACCTCCTGCGGTGCCAGTCCGAAGCCCGCGAACATGCCGACCACCGCTGACATCCCGCCCAGCATCTGCCGCCGCGAGATATCCGCCTCGATCCTGCGCATGGCGGCGAAAGTGGCCGGGCTGCCACATTGGCAAAAGCTCGAATGCCTACTGTCGGTCGCTGCCTCAAGGCAAACCTGGCACATGCCGTGTTCCTTCCGAAGATCACACAGGAAACCTGTATAAGGCAGCCTTGCCAACTGCATAGTGGAATTTGACGAACAGGCGCCTGATGTGCGCCGCAACGGAATGGCGGTTTTGCGGTTTACAGGGGCTTTATCGCATAGCCGTCAGATTGCTTTTCGCGCAGCCAGCCGATCCGTTCCGTGCCCTTTCGGCCGTGAGCGGGTCTCTGGCATCTTGTGGGAATCCGACGGCAGCTTTTGCAGGGGCTTCTTTCTTCCTCGGCAATATCGAATCCGACTGTCCATCGCGTCGGACTCTGGACCCGCCCCATCCGCCGCCGTTTGTCCGCCGCAGCATGGCGACCCGACAGACCAGGGTGCCGGAACCCTTTGCATCCGCGCAAGCCCATGCTGCTCGCGTGACCGCCCACGAAGTCCAGCGACGAGGTGCAAAAAAGAGTTGACAACATCACGAATATACCGATTTCTGATATAAAGCCCGAAAATCAGGACCAGACAGATGACCGACACATTGCCCCGGGTAACCTACTCCAACATTGGAGCCGACTTCTCCCCGCTGCACGCCTTCCTCGACCGCGAGATCCCGGCGTTCCAGAACGACATGCTGGGCAAGGACTGGGCGACGCCCTTCGCCACCGGCCCGCTTGCCGCGGTGGCCAGCCCCATCGACCCGGCGCTGGAACTGGGCCGCTTCCCGGTGTCGACCGAAGCTGATGTCAAGGCCGCCGTCGCCTCGGCGCGCAAGGGCGCGGCGGTCTGGAACCAGGCCAGCCTCGACGACCGTCTCGCCTTTGCCGCGCGCTGGCAGGCGGCGCTGGACGAGGCGAAATACCGTCTCGGCATCGCTGCGCTGTTCGAGGTCGGCAAGTCGCGGACCGAAGCCATCGGCGAGGCCGAAGAAGCGGTCGACATGCTCGACTATTACCCGGCCGAACTGAAGGCGAACGCCGGCTACCGCCGCGAGATGATCGAAATGGTGCCGGGAGAGACCGCGATCTCGGTCCAGCGGCCCTATGGCGTCTTCGCCGTGGTCGCGCCCTTCAACTTCCCGGTGGCGCTGTCGGTGGGGATGCTCTGCGGCGCGCTGCTGACCGGCAATGCGGTGGTCTACAAGCCGTCGCCCGAATGTCAGCTGACCGGGCTCTTGCTGGCGGAAACGCTGCGCAAGGCCGGCCTGCCCGAGGGGGTGTTCAACCTGGTGCTTGGCGGTGCCGCGACCGGCGAGGCGCTGACCACCGATCCCGGGATCGACGGCGTGGTCTTCACCGGCTCGCACAAGACCGGCATGTCGATCTTCCGCCACATGGCGGCGCGTCCCTGGATGCGCCCGGTCATCGCCGAGATGGGTGGCAAGAATCCGGCCTATGTTACCAAGAATGCCGACATCGAACGCGCCGCCGCCGGGGTCGCCCGCTCGGCCTATGGTCTGCAGGGGCAGAAATGCTCGGCCTGCTCGGTGGTCTATGTCGACAATGCGGTGAAAGATAAGTTCATCGAGGCGTTCCGGGCCTTTGCCGCAACGCTGCAGGTCGGCGACCCGCGTGATGCCGCCACCTTCATGGGGCCGCTCTATAACGATGCCGCCGCCGCGCGTTTCTCGCAGGCCGTGGCCGAGGCCCGCGCCACCGGCAACGTCCTGCTGGGCGGCGAGCGGATCGCTGATCTGCCCGGCAATTACTTCGCCCCGACGCTGGTCGAGATGGACGGGCCGTCGCGCCTGACCCGGGAAGAGCTGTTCATGCCCTTCCTCGTCCTGCGGGGCGTGGACGGGCTGGAGGCCGCTCTGGCCGAGGGCAACGACGTCTCCTACGGCCTGTCGGCAGGGATCTTCTCGCAGGATCAGGCCGAGATCGACCATTTCCTGACCCATGCCGAGGCGGGGGTGCTTTATGCCAACCGCGCCTCGGGCGCGACCACCGGCGCCTGGCCGGGCGGGCAGCCGTTCTGCGGCTGGAAGGGCACCGGCGTCGGCGGCAAGGGCGGGCTGGGCACCTGGTATCTGCCGCAGTTCATGCACGAACAAAGCCACACGATCATGACCGTCTGAGCGGTCCGCGCCCCCCTTCCCCGGGGGCGCCCTCTTTTTTCCGACCTCCATCCCTGCGGATCATCATGCCGACCTATCCAGACAGCTTTCCCGCCTCGCGCCGCCTTTTCGAACGCGCCTGCAAGGTGATGCCGGGCGGGAACACCCGGACCACGGTCTTCCTCGACCCGTTCCCGATCTATGCCGTCCGGGGCGAGGGCTGCCGGGTCTGGGACGCCGACGGCCAGGTGTTCTACGACTGCATCAACAATTTCACCGCCATGATCCACGGCTACGGCCAGCCGGAACAGGTGGCCGAGGTCGCGGCGCAGCTGCCGCTTGGCACCGCCTTCGGCGCACCCACCGAATCCGAGATCGAGCTGGCCGAGCTGCTGATCGGCCGCCTGCCGGCGATGGACCAGATCCGCTTTGCCAATTCCGGCACCGAAGGCGTGATGATGGCGATCAAGGCCGCGCGCGCCTTCACCGGCCGGCCGAAGATCGTCAAGATCGAGGGCGCCTATCACGGCTCCTACGATTTCGCCGAAGTCAGCCTCGACAGCGCGCCGGGGAACTGGGGCGACATGCCGGCCGCGACCGCCTATGCCAGGGGCACTCCGGCGGGGGTGCTGGCCGATGTGATCGTGGTACCCTTCAACGATACCGAAGCCCTGCGCGCCGTCTTTGCCCGCGACGGCGAAACCATAGCCGCGGTGCTGATCGACCCGATGCCGAACCGCGCCGGGCTGATCCCTGCACGCAAGGACTATCTGGAGGCGATGGCGCAGATCGCCCGCGGCGCGGGCGCGCTGGTCATCTTCGACGAGGTGATCTCGTTCCGGCTGGGCCATTCCGGGGCGCAGGGCCTGTGGGGCATCCGGCCGGACCTGACCGCGTTGGGCAAGATCATCGGCGGCGGCTTTCCGGTCGGCGCGGTCGCGGGCCGGGCCGAGGTGATGGCGGTGTTCGATCCCACCTCCGGCAAGCCCGCTCTGCCGCATGGCGGCACCTTCACGGCCAATCCGGTGACGATGCGGGCCGGGTTGGCGGCGATGCGTGCGCTGACGCCCGCGGCCTTCACCCATCTCGACGCACTGGGCGATTTCCTGCGCGATGGCATCAATGCGGCGCTGGCGCGGCTGTCGCTGCCGGGGCGCTGCGTCGGGCTCGGCTCGCTCTTCAAGGTGCATTTCACCGCGCAGCCGATCACCGATTATCGCTCGGTCTACCCCGGCCCGGTCGAAAAACGCCGCCTTGGCGCTTTCCACCGCGGGCTGCTGGACCGCGGGGTGCTTTCGGCCAGCTACGGGCTGTTCGCGCTTTCGACCCCGATGACCCGAACCGACGCGGCCGAAATCCTTGCGGCCATCGAAGACACGCTCGGCGAGATCGCCCGCGAGGGCTGAGGCGCCGGAACAGGACGGAAAAGAAGATGACAGCGAAACTTCATGCGGCGGTGATCGGCGGCGGCGCGGCCGGCATGGCCACGGCGCTGGAACTGGCCCGCCAGGGCGCAAGGGTGACGGTGCTGGAAGCGGATGCGCTCGGCTCGGGGTCTTCGGGGCGCTCGGTCGGGGTGGTGGGCACCCAGATGACCGATCCGTTCCAGCTGCTGATGCGGCGCTATGGCCAGGCCCGGTTCCGCGAATGGGAAGGGGAGGGCTTCCGCTTCAACCATATCGGCTATCTGCGGCTGGCGCGCACCCCTGCGCAGATGCGCGCGCTGGAAGAATCCCAGCGCATGCAGGAAGAGGCGGGGTTCCGCGCCCGCGTCCTTGCCCCGGAAGAGATGGTGCAGCTGATCCCGCATCTGTCGGTCGAGGGGCTGGCGGGCGGGATCTTCGGGCCGGACGACGGCTTTCTGGATCCCTACGAGCTTTGCACCTTCCTGGGCGCGCGCCTGCGCGAACAGGGCGGCGAGATCCGCCAGTTCTGCAAGGTGACGGGGATCGCGCGGCGCAGCGGCGGCTACCGGCTGGAGACCACGAAGGGCGGGCTCGACTGCGATGTCGTGGTCAATGCCGCCGGCGCCTGGGCGCCGAAAGTGGCGGCGATGTTCGGGCAGGAGCTTCACATCTTCCCCGAGCGCCACGAGGCCATGGCGATCCTGCTGGATCAGCCGCTCGACTATACGATGCCGATGGTGATGGACCTGATCGAGGGCCAGGGCACCGGGCTCAATTTCCGCCACGAAAAGCCGAACGAACTGATTTCCGAGATCCACAAGGTCTCGACCGGCACATTCTCGGACCCCGACGACTACAACGACCAGTGCATGGACGCATCGCGCGAATATCTGGCGGAGCTGCTGCTGGAACGTCTGCCCGATCTGCCCGGCGCGCGGCTGGGCCGGGGCTGGGCGGGGCTCTATCCGATCACCGCCGACCACAAGCCCTTCGCCGGGCCGGTGGATCCGTCCGAGCCGGGGCTGATCACCGCGGGCGGCGGCGGGGGCTATGGCATCCAGCTTTCCCCGGTGATCGGCATCGCGGCCGCCGACTGGGCGCTGCACGGCGCTGTCGTCTCGGCCCCGGGGCTGGAGGCGCTGCGGCCTTCACCCGACCGGAACCGCCCCGTAAGTGCCGCCGCGAACCACGAGGAGCAGCACTGATGTCCGAAGCGCAAACCCCGGCCGGGCCGCCGGTCGTCTCGCTCAAGAAGATCAACATCCGCTACGGCAACCATCATGCGGTCCGCGATGTCTCGCTGGACATCGCGCGCGGCGAGGTGGTCGCCATGGTCGGGCCCAGCGGGGCGGGCAAGAGCACGCTTCTGCGCGCGATCAACATGCTGGAGACGCCCAGTTCCGGCACGCTTCACGTCGGCGATTTCACCTTTTCGCTCGACCACAGGCTCAGCCAGAAAGAGCTGCTGGCGCTGCGGCGCTCGACCGGGATGGTATTCCAGCAGTTCAACCTGTTCCCGCACATGACGGTCGAGAAGAACATCTCGCTGCCGCAGATGCGGGTACTGGGGCGCTCGCGCGCCGAGGCCGACAAGGTGACAGCGCGGCTTCTGGAACGGGTGCATCTGGCCGACAAGGCAAAAGCCTATCCCGCAAGATTGTCGGGCGGCCAGCAGCAGCGCATCGCCATCGCCCGGGCACTGGCGCTGGATCCCAAGGTCATGCTGTTCGACGAGCCGACCTCGGCGCTGGACCCCGAGCTGGGGCTGGATGTGCTGGAGGTGATGCGCGAACTGGCCGCGGACGGCATGACCATGATCGTCGTCACCCACGAGATCGCCTTTGCCGCCGAGGTGGCCGACCGGGTGATCGTCATGGCCGATGGCGAGATCATCGAACAAGGGCCGCCCGATCAGGTGATCCGCAATCCCCAGCTGCCGCGGACGCAGAAGTTCTTCCGCGCCATTCTGGACCGCCACTGATGACCGGGGTCTTCCTTGCCCTGCTGAAGGGGGTTCCGGTCGCGCTGGCGGTGACCGGGCTGGCGTTCCTGATCGGCGCCGTTCTGGGCATACCGCTGGTGCTGATGCGGCGCGCGCGGTCCTGGCTGCTGCGGCTGATCGCGCGGATCTATATCGACGTGATGCGGGGCATCCCGCCGGTGGTCTGGCTGTTCATCATCTTCTTCGGCCTCGGTAGCGGCATCATCGCGCTCAGCCCGTTCCGGGCGGCGGTGCTGGGGATGGGGCTGATCTCGGCCGCCTATCTGGCCGAAATCTACCGCGGCGGCTTTCTGACCCTGCCGGCGGGGCAGAATGCGGCGGCGGTGGCGCTGGGCCTGACCCGGCTCGACACGTTGCGCTATGTGCTGGCGCCGCAGGTGCTGCGGGTCTCGGTCGCGCCGATGGCGACCTTTCTGGTCAGCCTGCTGAAGGACACCACCGTCGCTTCGACCATCGGCGTGCGCGACGTGATGATGCTGGTAACGCAGCAGGCGCAGGCGGCAGGCGGCGGCTTTGCCCCGTTCATCGCGGCGGCGGTCCTTTACATCCTGCTGTCGATCCCGGTGGCGGTGCTGGCCCGCACGATGGATGCAAGGATGCGCGGGAGGATTGCGGCATGAGCGAGCTTCTGGCGAACTGGGCCGACTGGCTGCCGCAGCTGTGGAAAGGGCTGCTGATCAGCCTGCAACTGACCGGGGCCGCGCTGGCGGCGGGGCTTCCGCTGGGGCTGGCGCTGGCGCTGCTGACCTCGGCGCGCACGCCCTGGCTGAAATGGCCCGCGATCGCGCTGGTCGAGGTGGGCCGCGGCGCGCCCGCGCTGGTGGTCCTGCAGATGGTCTATTACGGCCTGCCTTCGGCGGGGATCAACGTCAGCGCCTTTGTCTCGGGCGCGCTGGCGCTGGCGCTGACCACCGGCGCCTATACCAGCGAGATCCTGCGCGCAGGCATCAACGCCGTGCCAAGGGGCGAGGTCGAGGCCGGCCATGCGCTGGGCATGACGCCGGGCGACGTGCTGCGCTTCGTGGTGATCCCGCAAGGGGTGGTCTTCGCGGTTCCGGCGCTGATGGGCTTTGCGATCCTGATCTTCCAGGCCACCGCGCTGACCTTCACCATCGCCATCCCCGAGCTGCTGGCCCGGGCTTACCGGATCGGGGCGGCGACGTACCTCTATCTCGACGTGCTTATCCTGGCCGGCCTCGTCTACCTCGCCATCACCATTCCGTTCGGCTGGCTCGTCAACCGCGCCGCGCGGCGCCTTGGCAGCCATCTCGGCTGAAACCCCATCCAACAGGAGGAGAAGACCATGAACACCGCAAGACTTTCGCTCGCCGCCATTGCACTGACCCTTTCGGGGGCCGGGCTCGCGCTCGCGCAGGACTGCACCCCGAAGCACAGCTTCACAACCCTGTCCGAGGGCACGCTGACGGTCGCCCTGACCAACACCCCGCCCTATTCGGCCGAGAAGGACGGCGCCGTCGGCGGCATCGACGGCGATCTGCTGGCGAAATTCGCCGAAGAGAACTGCCTGAAGATCGCCTACGAGATCTTCACCTATCCGGCCGCGGTCTCGGCGGTGCAGACCGGCCGCGCCGATGTCGCGCTGGGCGGGTTCTACCGCACCGCGGCGCGCGACAAGGTGATCACGCTGTCGACCCCGGTCTATCTGGACCAGCTGGCGGTCGCCTCGAAAGACGGGCTTTCGACCGTCGACCAGCTGATCGGCAAGAAGATCGGCACCGTCGAGGGCTACGACTGGGTGATGGAGATGGAGGACACCATCGACGGCTCGACCACCTATCCCTCGTCGCTGAACCTGGCGCAGGATGTGCAGGCCGGGCGGCTGGATGCCGGGCTGGAGGGTTTCGGCGCCGCCGTCGTGCTGCATGCCGGCACCGACGTGAAGGTCGTCCTGCTCGAGGCCGACCCGCGCATCACCGCCACCACGCTCGCCTCGCAGACGGCGTTCCTGCTGCCCAAGAACAACGAGGAGTTCGTGACTGCGGTCAATGCCTCGATTGAAGACTACCGCAGCGCCGGCGTGATCGGCGAGGTGCTCTCGGCCTATGGCCTCGACCCGTCGGCGGCCGATGTCGGCGAAAGCCGCGTGATCGACTGATCCCCGCCCCCCGGCCCAGACCGGCACGGGGACGAAGAAGGAAGCGGCGCCGGAAGCTTTCCGGCGCCGCTTCGGCCCCCGCGGGGCGGTCGACGCGGCCAGCTATCAGGTTGCGCGGCGGCTTAGGCTCGGGGTAGACGTGACAGGATTTACCTGAAAATGGCTGGCATTAGCTCGATGGCCGCATCGGAAAACCGCGACACACCGCTCGAACGGTATATGACGACCCTGGAGCTTCTGGCCCCGCACGCCGACGGGCTGACCCAATCCGAACTGGAACGCGCGCTCGATCTGCCCAAGGCGAGCGTCAACCGGATGGTTCACGTGCTGCTCGACAGCGGGCTAATCGCGCCCAGCCCGGGGCGCGCGCGCGCCTTTCAACTGGGCCCGCGCATTCTGCATCTGCTGCACGGCGCCAACGACACCAGCTGGCTTGAGCGCATCAGCGCCCGGCCCCTGCAACAGCTTGCGGCGGCGACCGAGCAATCGGCCTTCCTCGCCCGGCTCTACGAGACCGAGATCCGTTCGGTGAACTGCGTGGCGCCCGATACCACGGTGCGGCTGCATATCGTTCCCGGCACGGTGATGCCGCCCCATGCCTCGGCCTCGGCCAAGGCGATCCTCAGCTATCTGCCGCCGGAGCTGCGCGACCGCATCCTTGATGCGCACGAGCCCGAAGCCTTCACCTCGCGCACGCTTACCGACCGGGCGGAACTGGTCGAGGATATCGCCCGGGTGCCGGAGCGCGGCTATTCCATCGAATGTGGCGAGCATGTCTACGGACTGGCCTCGGTGGCGCGGCCGATCTTCGGCCCGTCGGGCGAGGTGCGCTATGTGGTCGGCCTGACCGGGCCCGAGAACAGCATCCTCGGTCCGAACAAAGAGCACAATCTGGCAGCGCTGGCCGAGGCCAGCGAAAAGCTGGGCCGGATGCTCACCCTGCCGATGACCTGATCGGGGTCAGCTCGGGAGTCCCTCGGTCATGCGCTCCGCGCTCGTGGCGAGTGTCCGGTACAGAGAAATCTGCGCGTAGCCTGCGTTCCGTCCGGTCTGCCGGGAACTGCTTGTCCGAGGCGGCTGCGGTCCGGGCTGCGACCGAAGGAGCGATACGGATTCCAACGGGAGAGGTTGGAAGGCCGAGCAGGCGCCCCAGCCTACCCAATCCACATCCGCAACACCCCCGCAACCGCCGCCACCGCAGCGACGCCGCCAAGATACAGCGCCACGAACCAGGCCAGCTTGCGGCCCATCAGTGATAGCCCGCGTCGGGGTCGACCTTGCCCCGGAACACCCAGTAGGAATAGCCGGTATAGACCAGGATCACCGGGACCAGCAGGATCACCCCGGTCATGAAGAAGCGCTGGCTCTTTTCCGGGGCGGCGGCGTCCCAGATGGTCAGGCTGCCCGGCACGATGTCCGGATAGATCGAGATTCCCAGCCCCACGAAGCACAGCGCGAACAGTGCCAGCGCCAGGAAGAACGGCCAGCGGTCGCGGCGCGCGGCCAGCATCCGCAGCAGGCCCAGCCATACCGCCGCCACCAGCAGCGGCACCAGCCCGGTGACGGTGATCGCCGGCCACTCGAACCAGCGCTGCCAGTATTCCCCCAGCAGGAACGGCGTGGCCAGGCTGACCGCGATGATGGCGGCCAGCATGGCGATGGCCAGCTTGCGCGCCCAGGCATAGGCGTCGTCGCGCAGATGGCCTTCGGTCTTGGCGATCAGCCAGCAGGCGCCCAGCAGCATGTAGGCGATGCAGACGCTGGCCCCGCACAGCAGCGAAAACGGCGTCACCCAGTCGAACCAGCCGCCGCCATAGGCGCCGTCGACGACCCGCACCCCCTGCAGCACCGTCCCCAGCGCGATCCCCTGCATGAAGGCCGCCACCACCGAGCCCAGCACGAAGCCCCGGTCCCACCAGTGCCCGCGCTTGCGGCTGCGAAAGCGGAACTCGAAGGCGACGCCGCGGAACACCAGCCCCAGCAGCATCGCGATGATCGGGACGTAAAGCGCCGGCAGCAGGATGGCATAGGCCTGCGGGAACCCGGCCAGCACCGCGCCGCCGCCCAGCACCAGCCAGGTCTCGTTCCCGTCCCAGACCGGCGCGATGGAATTGATCATGGTGTCGCGGTCCTGCTTGCGGGCAAGGGGGAACAGGATGGCGAGCCCGAGGTCGAACCCGTCCATCACCACGTAAAGGAACACCGCAAAAGCGACGGTAAGGGCCATCAGCAGGGGCATGTCCAGCATCATCGGCGCAGCTCCGGTCCGGCGGTGGCGGCCGCGGCGCCCCCCGGCATGATCCCGGCGGCGTGCTGGGGCTGGCCCGCGGCTGGGCCCTGTTCGCCGCCATGCGGCGGGCGCGCCATCAGCCGCAGCAGATAGGTGGTGCCGGCGGCGAAGATCAGCGTATAGACCACGACGAAGGCAGCGAGCGACGCCCCCACCGCCGGCGCCGCCACGGGCGAGGCCGCGTCCACGGTGCGCAACATGCCGTAGATCACCCAGGGCTGGCGGCCGACCTCGGTGGTGACCCAGCCGGCCAGCACCGCGACGAACCCCGCCGGCCCCATCGCCAGCGCCGCAAGATGCAGCCAGCGCCAGTCATGCAGCCGGCCGCGCCAGCGGGCGAGGCCGCTCCACACCCCCACGGCCAGCATCAGGAGGCCCAGGCCGACCATCAGCCGGAACGACCAGAACACGATCGGCACCGGCGGCCACTGGTCGCGGGGCACGGTCTCCAGCCCCTCCATCGGCGCGTTCGGGTCGTGCTTGAGGATCAGCGAGCCCAGCTTGGGGATGGCTATGGCGTGGTCCATCCGCGCCTCCCGCATGTTCGGCAGGCCGAACAGATATAGCGGCGCGCCCTCGGGGTGGCTGTCGAAATGCCCCTCCATCGCCATCACCTTGACGGGCTGGTGTTCCAGCGTGTTCAGCCCGTGCTGGTCCCCGGCCAGGATCTGGACCGGCGCCACCAGCAGCAGCATCCACATCGCCATCGAGAACATGACGCGGCTTTCCTCGGCCGCGCGGCGGCGCAGCAGGTGCCAGGCGGCGGCCGCGCCGACCACCAGCGCGGTGGTCAGATAGGCGGCCAGCACCATATGGACCAGCCGATAGGGCAGCGAGGGGTTGAAGACGATCTCCCACCAGCTGCCCGGCGCGATGCGGCCGTCGGCGCCGACGATATGGCCCTGCGGCGTCTGCATCCAGCTGTTCACCGACAGGATCCAGAAGGCCGACAGCAGCGTGCCGACCGCCACCGCATAGGTGGCGAAGGCGTGCAGCCCCTTGCCCACCCTGTCGGTGCCGAACAGCATCACCCCCAGGAAGCCCGCTTCCAGGAAGAACGCCGTCATCACCTCATAGGCCATCAGCGGCCCGATCACCGCCCCCGCGACATCGGTGAAGGCGGACCAGTTGGTGCCGAACTGATAGGACATGACGATGCCCGACACCACGCCCATGCCGAAGGCGATGGAAAACACCCGCATCCAGTATTTCAGCAGGTTGCGGTAGACCTCGCGTCCCGTCGCCAGCCACAGGGTTTCCAGCACCGCAAGATAGCTGGCAAGGCCGATGGTGAACGCCGGAAACACGATGTGAAAGGACATCGTGAAGGCGAACTGCAATCTGGCAAGCAGGACGGCGTCCAACTGTTCCAGCATGGCCAACCTCGCAACATGCCCGGCATCGCGGCCGTCACATCGTGACCCCACAGTGCGGCCACACGGCTGCGTTGTCCAGCGCTACATCTGCTCGCCCGATCGGAACCCGGGGGCGGCGTTCCGCGCTATACCCCCAGACTTCGACCGACGGATCGACCGAAAGGAGGCCAACCGATGGTCAGGACAATGCTTTCGTCGGCGTTTGCCGCCGCTTTGATGATCGCGCCGGTGCAGGCGCAGGATGTCGGGGACATCGTGGGCGGGATCGCCCGGCAGTATCTGCAACAGGAACATGACCGCGCCGCCTTTGCGCAGGCGCAAAGCGCCAACACGCTGTCGGCCTATCAGTCCTATCTGCGGCAGTTCCCCAACGGGATGTATGCCGAACAGGCGCGCGACCGCGTGCAGCGGCTGGGCGGAACCCCGGCCACCGGCAGCCAGCCCGTGGGCGACACCGCCTCGCTTTCCGCGCAGCAGCGGGCCGAGATCCAGCGCCGGCTGAGCGCGCTGGGCTACAGCACCAGCGGCGTGGACGGGAACTTCGGCCCCGGCACTCGCCGCGCCATCGCGCTGTGGCAGCGGGACCGCAATTATGCGCAGACCGGCACGCTGAGTGTGGCGCAGGCGAACGAGATCCTGCGCGGCACCGCCAGCGGACAGCCGGGCAGCGGCGCCACCGGCGCGGCGCAGACCGAGGCGGCGCTGAGCCTCAACCGCCAGCAGCGCGCCACCATCCAGGCCGGGCTGACGCGGCGCGGCTTTGACACCCGCGGGGTGGACGGCGTCTTCGGCCGAGGCACCCGCAACGCCATCGCCGCCTGGCAGCGCGCCAATGATTTCAGTGCCACCGGCTATCTGACCGCGCAGCAGGTCCAGCGGCTGACCGCCCGCTAGGCCGGCCCTGCGCCGGGCAGCAGCGAAACGGGCAGGCGGCCCCGCGGGCGCCGTTCCCCGCGCTGACAGAGGGAAAGCAGAGATGGCGCAGCCTCGACCCACCGGCCAGCACCACGGCCATGGCCGTCCCTATCTGATGTTCTGGCTGAACATGGCGCTGGGGCTGGCGGTCATGTATCTGGTCATGTTCACCATGATCGACGGGCCGCGGGATTTCCGGCACAATCTCAACATGCTCTACATGGCCGTCACCATGTGGGCGCCGATGGGCATCTTCATGCTGGCGACGATGCCGGGGATGTTCCCCCGCAAGCGCCTGAACCTTGCGCTTTACGCGCTGTTCGCGGTGCTGACCGCGGCCTCGTTCGCCGCCACCCGCGCGCAGGCGCTGATCGGCGACCGGCAGTTCGTCGCCTCGATGATCCCGCATCATTCCGGGGCGATCCTGATGTGCCGGCAGGCGGCGTTGCAGGACGCCGAATTGCTGGCCCTGTGCGAGCAGATCATCGCCGCCCAGCGGCGCGAGATCGAGCAGATGCAGGCGATCGGCGCCCGGCTGGACCGGCCCCGCTGACCGGCGCGTCAGCGGCGGGGGGTCGCGACCAATCAACGCGGTATCGGATCGCCGGGCGCAGGGACGGTTGCGACTCGGCCTTGCGCGGCCGATCAGGCGGCAGGAACCTTGGGCCGGGACCCGGCCGGGGGCGGGCCGCCTGAAAGGAAGCGTCATGGAAACGATCGACGATGCCTCGACCCGCGACGCGCTGGCGGTAGCCCGGGCGCTGCAGGTCGACCCGGACACCGGGCTTTCCGCCGAGGAGGCCGCGCGTCGCCTGCGCCGCTACGGGCCGAACCAGCTGCGGGCCGCGCCCGCCGTGCCGGTGTGGCGGCGGATCCTGGCGCAGTTCCGGGACCCGCTGGTCTATCTGCTGCTGGGCGCGGTGGTCGTCGCGCTGGCGGCCTGGCTGATCGAGGGGCAGGAAAGCTGGCCGGTCGATGCGGTGGTGATCGCCGCCGTCGTGCTGCTGAATGCCGCGCTGGGCTTTGCGCAGGAACGCAAGGCCGCCAATGCCGTCGCCGCCCTGGCGCGGATGACCGAGGTGACCGCTTCGGTGCTGCGCGACGGCGAGCGGCGGCGAATTCCGGGGGCCGAACTGGTGCCCGGCGATGTGCTGATGCTGGACGAGGGCGATGCCGTCGGGGCGGATGCGCGGCTGCTGACCGCCGCCGCGCTGCGGGTCCAGGAAGCCTCGCTGACCGGCGAAAGCGAGCCGGTGTCGAAGGACACCGCCACCCTGCCGGCCCCGGCGCCGCTGGCCGAGCGGTCCTCGATGGTGTTCAAGGGCACCGCCGTCGTCCAGGGCAGCGGCCGGGCGCTGGTCACCGCCACGGGGATGCGCAGCGAAATGGGCGCCATCGCCACCATGCTGGACGAAACCCGTGAGGAACCGACGCCCCTGCAACGCGAGGTGGCGCGGATCGGGCGGCTGCTCGGCATCGCCGTGGTGGTCATCGCGCTGGTGGTGGTGGCGACGATCCTCGCCCTGTCCGAGATCGACGGCATCGGCGATGTGGTCACGGTGCTGCTGCTGGGGGTGTCGCTGGCGGTCGCCGCCGTGCCCGAGGGGCTGCCTGCCATCCTGTCGCTGGTGCTGGCGCTGGGCGTCCAGCGCATGGCCGCCCGCAATGCCATCGTCAAGCATCTGTCCTCGGTCGAGACGCTGGGCGCGGCGACGGTGATCTGCTCCGATAAGACCGGCACGCTGACCCGGTCCGAGATGACGATCCAGCGCATCGCCACCGCCTCGGGGGACACGCGCGTCACCGGCGTCGGCTATGCGCCGCAGGGAAGGGTCGAGACCGAGGCGGGCGATCCGGTCGGCGGCGCGCTGCGGGCCGAACATGTCGTGGTGCTGGGCGGCGGCAGCTTGGCCGGCAACGCGGCCCTGCGCCAGGCCGGCGACGGGTCGTGGGAAATCCAGGGCGATCCCACCGAGGCCGCGTTCCTGGTCGCCGAAAGGAAGCTGGGCACCGACGCCCGCCGCCACCGCCGCTTTGAGCGGGTGCAGGAGATCCCGTTCAGTTCCGACCGCAAGATGATGTCCAGCATCGAGCGCGACCTGGAACAGGGCGGCGGGCTGGTGCTGGTTACCAAGGGCGCCCCCGACGTGCTGATGCAGCGCTGCAACCGCATCCGCGTCGGCACCGAGGTGCTGGACTTCGACGACGCAAGCCGCGCCGAGGCACTGGCCGATGTCGAGCGCCTGTCCGGCGAGGCGCTGCGCACGCTGGCCGTCGCCTATCGGCCGCTGTCGGAGGCCGAGGCTGCAAGCGCCGACGAGGGGCTTGAGCGCGACCTGATCTTTGTCGGCACCGTCGGCATCATCGACCCCCCGCGCGAGGAAGCCGCCGAGGCGATCGCCGAGGCGCGCCGTGCCGGCATCCGGGTGATGATGATCACCGGCGACCACCCGCGCACCGCCGCCCGCATCGCCGCCCAGCTGGGTATCGCGGCCCCCGACGCCGTGGCGCTGACCGGCGCCGATCTGGACGCGCTGGACGCGCCGGCGCTGGCCGCGGCGGTGCGCGAGACTGCGGTCTATGCGCGGGTCGCGCCGGTGCACAAGCTGCGCATCGTCGATGCGTTGCAGGCCGACGGCAATGTGGTCGCGATGACC
Organism: Paracoccus sp. SJTW-4; assembly: GCF_047716885.1. Lineage (NCBI taxonomy): Bacteria > Pseudomonadati > Pseudomonadota > Alphaproteobacteria > Rhodobacterales > Paracoccaceae > Paracoccus > Paracoccus sp. SJTW-4. The sequence goes on from NZ_CP136681.1 coordinate 2,416,576, forward strand.
GGCGACGGGGTGAACGATGCGCCCGCGCTCAAGTCGGCGGATATCGGCGTGGCGATGGGGATCACCGGCACCGAGGTGACCAAGGAGGCCGCCAAGATGATCCTGGCGGACGACAATTTCGCCACCATCGTCGCCGCCGTGCGCGAGGGGCGGGTGATCTTCCACAATATCCGCAAGTTCCTGCGCTATCTGCTGTCCTCGAACATGGGCGAGGTGCTGACGGTGTTCCTGGGCGTGGTCGGCGCCGGGGTGATCGGCCTCGATGCCGCGGGGGGCGACGGGCTGGTGCTGCCGCTGCTGGCGACGCAGATCCTGTGGATCAACCTGATCACCGATTCCGGCCCGGCGCTGGCCATGGGCGTGGACCCGGAAACCGAGGACGTCATGGCCCGCCCGCCTCGCCGCCCGACCGAGCGCGCCATCGACCGGCGGATGTGGCAAAGCGTGATCTCCACCGGGGTGGTGATGGCGCTGGCCACGCTGCTGGCCATCGACCTGCACCTGCCGGGCGGTCTGGTCGAGGGCTCGTCCTCGCTCGAGGAGGCCCGCACCGCCGGCTTCACCGTGCTGGTCTTTGCCCAGCTTTTCAACTGCTTCAGCGCCCGCTCGGAAACCGTCAGCGCCTTTCGGCATCTGTTCGTGAACCGCTGGCTGTGGAGCGCGGTGATCCTTTCGACGCTGCTGCAGATCGCCGTGGTCCATCTGCCGCCCCTCAACCTCGCCTTCGGCACCAGGCCGCTGTCGCCCGGGCAATGGCTGCTGTGCGCGGCGCTGGGCAGCGTCGTGCTGTGGTTCGCGGAAATGCGGAAGTGGATGGCGCGGCGGGGTTAGGGGTTCCAGCTGCCCGCCGTCGACCCGCATCGCCTCGCCTTGCGCTGGACTTTCACCCGGGCCCGTGGTTCTTCTGCGGGAAGCTGCTTCGGGATGCGTCGATTGAGCTCGAAAACATTATCCAGATCGGGCTCCCGGCGTCTGTCCAAGGATGACAGGATTGCGCTGATCCTTCGGACCGCGCGCGAATTGATTCGCGAAAAGGGTTTCGAGAATTTCCTGCCGCTTGAGGTCGCGCAGCGCAGCGGCGTTTCTGAAGGCATGGTCTATAAATATTTCAAGAGCAAGCGCGAGCTGATGGAGCGCGTGGCCGAGGACTGGTTCGAGGAATTCCTCAGCGAGGCGCCGGTCCCGGACCAGGACCAGCCGCTGCGCGACCAGCTGTTCCAGGTGATCTGGAGCTCGCTGATGTCGATCAAGAGAGAGCCGGCGCTGACGCGTTTCGTGCTGATGGAACTGCGGGCGGACCCGAATTATCGCAATCTGCCCACCTATCGGCAAAGCCGGCGTTTCGCGAAATCGGTGGTCAGCGTCATCGACCTTGGCATCCAGCGGGGGCTGATCCGGGCCGATCTGAACCGCAAGCTTGCGCGCGACATGATCTTTGGCGCGATCGAACACGCCACTTGGGCATTCCTGCGCGGCGAGGATGAGGAATTTTCCGTCGAGGTCACCGCCCGCGGCATCACGGACATGATCCTCGACGGTATCAGCACGCAAAAGCCGCTGACGACCGAGATGATCGAGCGGCTCGAGCATATGGCAGGCCAGCTTGCCAATGAATTGCACAACGCAAGGATGACGCCCCCCGCGGGTTAGGGGGCTGCAATCCCTCGTTGACGAATGATGCGGCCGGATCAGCCGCAAGGTTCTCAGATATGCAGATAGCGGTTCTGGACATCCTCGTTGTCGCACAGTTCCGCGGCGGTTCCGTGATAGACCACCACGCCCTTTTCCAGGACATAGCAGCGGTCGCTGAGGTTCAGGACGAAATCCAGGTTCTGTTCCACCATAATGATGGACACGCCGGCATCGCGCAATTCGCGGATCTTTTCGCCGATCTGGGCGACGATCAGCGGGGCGAGATGCGCTGCACATCGTCATTCGCGCGGACCTCATGCGGCAGGCCGGTCGCGATGATCTCTCCGTGATGCAGGACGGAAATCGTGCTGGTGATCTCGAACACCACATTCATGTCGTGTTCGGTGAACAGCAGCGTAATTCCGCGTTGCTGCACGATATCGCGGATCAGCGCGATGCTGGACAGGGTTTCGGCGATGGACATGCCGGCGATGGGTTCGTCCAGCAGCAGGATTTTCGGGTCCGCCACCAGCGCCACGGCCAGTTCCAGCTGTTTCTGCTTGCCATGGGCCAATTCGCCCGCCCGCCGGCCGGAATCGCCGCCCAGCGGGACCTGTTCCAGCAATTGCAGGATCTCGTCTCCGAACAGCCTGGCGGCGGCGCGGAACGGGTTGAATTGCAGCTTGCGATTGGCAATCAGCGCCACCTGCACGTTTTCAAAGGCGGTCTTGCGGGGGAACACATTCACCTTTTGAAACGAACGCGCCATGCCGATCCGCACGATCTCATGCGGCTTCATCCGCGACAGGCGCTGCCCCTCCAGGGCGATGCTGCCGGTCGTCGGCAGGATCAGCCCGGAAATCGCACCAGGCGCAGATCGGTCATGCGCGCGACGTCCGAGCCTTCCTGCGGTTCGAAACGGCCGTAGAACTCGGGCGAGTTGGCGCGGTTCGTTTCCGGGTCGACGGTGATCTCGCCCAGCGGGGTCTGGATGGTCAGCCCGTCCAGCGCGGCCGCCACGGCCGTCGGCTCGGTGGTTCCGGCGGCCTCGATGGCGGCGGCCAGGAACTTGACGGCGTTATAGCCGGTGATCGGCCACATGTCGGTTTCCTTGCGGCCCTGATGGGCGGCCAGCGCCTGCTGATAGGCGGCGTGGGATGCGACCAGGTTCGCGGCGGGCACCCGCACGTTGTCGAGAAACAGCGAGCCGCGCAGGATGCATTTCGACCCCATGTCGGCATAGGGATGCCGTGGCCGGTGACCCCCTGGGTTATGCGCGCCAATGGAAGCAAGAGACGCAGGGCCGCGTGATCGGCCTGTTCCCGATGCATTTCCCCGGCGAGCTGGCCCACGCGGCCGGCGCGCTGCCGGTGATCCTGCAAGAGGATGACGAGCTGGTCACCGTCGGCCAGCGCAGGTGTTCAACTTCTACTGCGGCTACAACCGCTCGATCATCGACCAGGCGCTGCGGGGCGAGTTCGAGGTGCTGGACGCGATCCTGTTCGGGGACTACTGCGTGCGGCTGCTGGGCACCGCCGACGTGATCCGCGCCGGCCTGCCCAAGCTGCCGATCTATACGCATATGTCCTTCTGGCAGGAACCCGAGCTGATCGACCTGGAAAACCCGGTGCTGGGGATGGCGCAGAACTATCTGATCTGCCCCAACAACCACGGCGCCCCGATCATGATCGGCGAGATCGAGCGGATCTGCGACAAGTTCAAGATCGACGGGATGGTGATGCACGCGGCGCGCACCTGCCGGGGCATGACCAACTCGCAATTCCTGATCGCCGACAGCGCCAAGCGCCATGGCCGCCAGGCGCTGTTCTTCGAAGGCGACGTGGCCGACGAATCCTTCTACAAGGACGAACTGCTGAACGTTCGGCTGGAAGCGATGGTCGAGGCGCTGGATGCAAAGGCGCGTGCAGCCTGACTGCATGGCATGAACCCGCCCCCCGCAAATAGGGCGGGTTTTTTTACCAAAGTAAACTACGCTAGCATATCGTAATCATATGCGGCACATCTGGGAGGACACAGACATGACCGACGCGATCAGGCGCACACCCATCCCCTTTGAACAGGCGAGCGCGCTGATAACCGGCGGCACCTCGGGGGTCGGGCTGGAAACCGCCTGCCAGCTGGCCGAGGCCGGGGTGCCCCGCATCGCCATCGTCGGACGCAACGCCGAACGCGGCCAGGCGGCGCGGGACGCGGTCCTTTCCCGCCAGCCGGGGGTGCATGTCGAGTTCCTTCAGGGCGACTGCAACGAGGCCGATCAGGCGAATGCTGTCTGCGAGGCGGCGCGGGCGGCCTTCGGCTCGGTCGATATCCTGGTGAACTCGACCGTCGGGCCCTATGGGCCAACGCTGCTGCACAAGATCCCGGTCGAGCAGTTGCAGGACATCGTGCTCAAGCAGATGATGGCGCCGCTGCTGACCAGCCGCATCGTCCTGCCGTGGATGAGCGAAAAGGGCGGCGGCGCCATCGTCAACATCGCCTCGGACGCGGGCAAGCTGACCACGCCGGGCGAATCGGTGATCGGCGCCGCCATGGCCGGGATCATCATGTTCAGCCGCACCATGGCGATCGAGGCCAAGCGCAACGGCATCCGCGTCAACATCGTCACCCCCTCGATCATCGAGGGCACCGCCACCTATCAGCAGGTCATGGCGGCCGAGTTTTCCAGCAAGCTGTTCGGCAAGGCGATCAAGATGGCGCAGCTGGGCGTCGTCACCCCCGCCGACATGGCGGCGCTGATCGTGTTCCTGGCCAGCCCGCAGGCGGCCAAGATCACCGGCCAGGCGATCAGCTGCAACGGCGGGATCTCGGCGGCCTAGGCGCCACCGCGGCAGGGCGGCCGCCGTCCTGCCGCCAACGACCGCAACGCACACAAGCATTCCAGTGCCGGAGAGGAGCCGGCGGAATGCGAGGGAGGAAGCCAGGAATGTCCCAGAGCCACAAGTTCACCATGTCCTATTTTCCGGCCGAGCCCGGAGAGCCGCTGTGGGACATGACCGTCCCCGAACTGATGCAGTGGAATGCCAAGGACCACCCCGACCGCATCGCGCTGGTGGAGGGGATCGCGGACCCGACCCGGCGCCGGCGCTGGACCTACCGGCAGCTGGTCGACGACGCGGCCGCGGTGGCGCGCGGGCTGCTTGAACGCTTCACCCCCGGCGACAAGGTGGGCATCATCGCCCCGGAAACGCCGGAATGGGTGATCTTCCAGCACGCGATCTGCATGGCCGGGCTGGTCATCGTCCCCGTGAACCCCGCCTATACCGAACGCGAGCTCGAGTTCATCCTGCGCAACGCCGAGGCCAAGGGCATCGTCTTTGCCGAGACCTCGCGCGGCAAGGCGCTGCGCCCGATGATCGAGACGGTGCAGGCCAGCATCCCGCATCTGGTCCATGCCATCTGCATCACCGATCTGGACCGGCTCAAGGCCGAGGGCCGCCCCGACCGCGAACTGCCGCGGCTGGACCCCGGCGAGATCATGCAGATCCAGTACACCTCGGGGACCACGGGTTTCCCCAAGGGCGCCTGCCTGCATCACCGTGGGGTCATCAACTCGGCTCGGCTGATCGTCGAGCGCGCCGATTTCCCCGTCGGCGGGGTCTGGATCAACTCGATGCCGATGTTCCATATCGGCGGCGGCATCGTGTCCGCCATCGGCACCTTCAGCCGCCACGGCACCTTCGTGCTGATGCAGCAGTTCGACCCCGGGCTGTTTCTTGAGCTGATCGAGGCCGAGGGCGTGAACTGTTCGCTGATCGTGCCCACCATGATCCTGGCGCTGCTGAACCACCCGGACATGAAGACCCGCGACGTCAGCAGCTTCCGCTCGATCCTGTCGGGGGCGGCGGCGGTGCCGGCGGCGCTGGTCCATCGCGCAAAGAAAGAGTTCGGCGTCGATTTCGCCATCATGTTCGGCCAGACCGAAAGCAACGGCCCCTTCATCGAGACGCTGACCACCGATCCGGTCGAGTTGCAGTCCGAGACCATCGGCCGCCCGGTTCCCCATGTCGAGGTCAAGATCGTCGATCTCGAGACGCTGGAGACGGTCCCCGTCGGCACGGTCGGGGAATTGTGGATGCGCGGCTTCGGCACCATGAAGGGATATTACGGCCAGCCCGAGGCGACCGCGGCGGCGCTGACCCCGGACGGGTGGCTGCGCACCGGCGACCTGTGCACGATGGACGAAAACGGCTATATGCGCATCGCCGGGCGCCTGAAGGAGATGATCATCCGGGGCGGGATGAACCTTTATCCCAAGGAAATCGAAGAGGTGATCTTCGACCATCCCAAGGTCTCGCAGGTGGCGGTGCTGGGCCTGCCCGACGACACCTGGGGCGAGATCGTGGCGGCCGTGGTGCTGCCCTGCGCTGGCGACGACTGCCCCTCGGCCGAGGAGCTTTACGCCTATTGCCGCAAGAACCTGTCGCCGCAGAAGACCCCCGAGAAGTGGTTCTTCGTCCAGAGCTACCCCATGACCGCCACCGGCAAGATCCAGAAGAACCTGCTGGCCGACATGATCCGGGCGGGCGAGCTGGCCGAGACCGCCTGGGCGCGCCCGGTCCGCAACTCGGTGGTCGCCTAGCATGGGCACGGCGTCGGTCGCGCTGGTCACCGGCGCCGGCGGCGGCCTGGGCGCGGCGATCGCCCGGGCGCTGGCCGGGCGCGGGCATGATCTGGTGCTGAACGACCTCGAGCCGTCGGAACGGCTCGAGGCGCTGGCGGAGGAATTGCGCGCCTTGGGCGCGCGAGTCGAGATCATGGCGCAGGACATCGCGCAGGTCGCGCAGCTGCCCGGCTATGTCGCCGGGGTGGCGGCGCGGATGGGCCGGCTCGACGTGCTGGTGAACAATGCCGGCGTCTCGGTGCTGTCGCGGGGCGACCTGCTGGAGGTGACCCCGGAAAGCTTCGACCGCTGCATCGCGGTGAACCTGCGGGCGCAGTTCTTCCTGACGCAGGCGGTGGCGCGGCACATGCTGGCGGCGCCGTCCGCGCGCCGCCGGGCGATCGTCACGATCACCACGGTGGCCGTCGATCACGTCGTGGGCAGGGTGCTGGCGGAATATTCCATGTCCAAGGCGGGGCTGGCGCATATGGTCCAGCATTTCGCCGCCCGCCTGGCGCCCCAGAACATCGACTGTTTCGAGATCCGCCCCGGCATGATGCAGACCCCCATGACCTCGACCAGCCGCGAGAAATACGACCGACTGATCGCCGAGGGCTTCGTCCCGGCCGGGCGCTGGGGGGAGCTTGACGAAATCGGAAAGGTCGTCGCCACCATGGCCTCGGGCGAGTTCGCCTATGCGGTCGGCCAGACCATCCATATCGACGGCGGGATGCGGATGAAGATGTTCTGACGCCGCTGCCTGCCTTCAGAACGGAAACCTTGGCAGGAACAGGCTGATGGCAGGGCCCGATCGCGGTTGCGCGGCCGGGCGTGGAACCCCCGGGCTTATCGCCCGATCACGGCCGCGCGCGGTATTTTAACTCGTATATTGCTATCCAGCATCCTTGCACGTCACGATGTTTTTCGTAGCGCCCGGCCCAAGTCCCGATGGAAAAGCCCCGCGCGAGGGCGGGGCTTTCGGGTTCTCACATCGTGCATTCCGGCGACGGCGGCGGCATGTAGTCCGCAGCCGGGATGATCGACTTGATCTGATAGTCGACGGTCTTGCCGCTGTCGGGGGCGGCCGCTACCACCTCGGCAAAGATATAGGGCCGGCTCATCTGGTGATCCTCGGCCCGGATCTCCAGCGGGCCGACGGGGCTGTCGATCACCAGCCCTTCCAGCGCTTTGGACACCGCTGCTGCCTCTTCGGTGCCGGCCTTGTTCATCGCCTGCGCCAGCGCGATCATCGAGGTATACATGTCGAACGCCACGTCGTCCGGCTCGTGCCCCGCGATTTTCGCAAAGGCGTCCGCGAACTTGCGGGGCCCGTCGCCCTCGACCTGCGGGACGTAAGTGACGTTCTGGATCACGCCGAGCGCGGCCTCCCCCATCGCCGGCAACACGGCGGGAATGGCAAAGTTGTTGCCCAGCACGACCTCGTATTTGTCCAGCAGGCCGAACTGCTGCTGCTGCTTGGCAAAGGTCACGCCGTCCGCGCCATAGACGATCGCCAGCAGCCCCTTGGCCGGTTCCTGGTTCAGCTGCGTGATATAGGTGCCGAAGTCGGGGGTGGGCACCGGGGTGAATAGCTGCTTGCGGACCTCGCCGCCCAGTTCCTGCACGTCCTCGGCGAAGGATTCGGCATTGTCGTGGCCCGAGGTGGTGTCCCCGGCGATGATGTCCCAGGATTCCAGCGGGTTCTGCTGCAGAACGCCTTGTAGGTCGCGCCCAGCATCTCGCTGGATGCCTTGACCCGGAAATAATTCTGGTTGCAGCGCGTGCCCGCCGCCGAAAGCGGGTCGATGATGATCGTGTCCAGCGCCGTGGCCCGGCCTGCGATCGCCAGCGCCACCGCGGTGGGGATCATGCCGGTGATGGCGGCGACCTTGTCGTTCTTGACCAGGCGCGTGGCGGTCTGCAGGGCGGCCTCGGGCGTGCCCGAATAGGTCATCAAGACCAGCTCGACCGGGCGGCCGTTGATGCCGCCGGCCTCGTTGATCTCGACCACCGCGGTTTCCAGCCCGGCCACCGAATACTGGTAGAACGCGGCCAGCGGCCCGCTGTCGATCATCAGCGCGCCGATCTTGACCGTGTCCTGCGCCCAAGCGGCTCCGGCTGCCGCCGAAAGCGCCGCTGCCGACAGGGCGGCTGCTGCAAGTTTCATTCCATTCTCCTCCTCTGGAATATCAATGGGGCGCTGCGGGGCCTGTCAGCTCGGCATAGCCGCCGCGGATCACCGTGGCCTGGCGGTCGGGAACATCGGCCTGGAACCGCACCTGCGGCCCGTCGATCCACAGGCTGACGACCAGCCGGTCGCCGCCGAAGACCGGGGCGGCAAAGCGGGCGCCGATGCGGGCAAGCCGCGCGCCGTCGTAATCCGCTGCCGCCGCCAGCACTGCCTGGCAGCAAAAGCCGAAGGTGGACAGGCCGTGCAGGATCGGGCGGTCGAAGCCGGCGCGGCGGGCCGCAGCGGGGTCGACATGGATCGCCACCAGATCGCCGGACAGCCGATAGATCAGCGGCGTCGCCGGGTCGATGTCCAGAACCACGCGCTGGTCGGGGTCCCGGCCGGGCATGGCGGCCAGCGGCGGCAGCTCGATCCGGCCCTGACCCGGCGCGGGCCCGCCAAAGCCGCCGTCGGCGCGGGCGAACTCGATCCGGCGCAGCTCGGCCAGCAGCTCGCCCGCCGCGGTCTCGATCCGGCGATCCATCACCAGCAGCGCGCCGCGTTCCGCCCCCAGGTCGAAAGCCTCGCTGAAGCGGGTCCGGCAACGGATCTCGCCCGCGGCCGGCAGCGGGCGGTGCAGGACCAGATGCTCTTCGCCATGCAGCAGGCCGCTGGTGGTCAGCCCCAGCCGGGGATCGTTGCTCCAATCGGTATTCTCGCCCAGGACCGAGGCGAGGGTGGGCGAGACCCGCAGGTCCTTTTCGTAGACATAGCGCAGCTGCTCGGGGTCCAGCGGGTCGCGGCCGAAGCCGGTGCCAAGCGCATAGAGGATGCAGTCCCGCGGCCCATAGCTCTGCCGCCCCGGCGGAAATCCATAGTCCAGGATGTCGGGATAGCGGATCGTCATGCGTCATCCATTCCATGCCGGACCGCAAGCGGCGGGCTATGTGCTTCTATAGAGTATCGTATCCTAGTTTATTATCCTGTCAATTCCCCGTCCGCGTCGCAGCTCACAGCGCCCGCGAGATCAGCTCGCGCATGATCTCCGACGTGCCGCCGTAGATGCGGTGGATGCGGGCATCGGCATACATGCGGCAGATGTCGTATTCGCGCATGAAGCCATAGCCGCCGTGCAGTTGAAGGCATTGGTCCACGATGCGGCCCTGCATCTCGGTCAGCCACAGCTTGGCCATCGAGGCTTCCGCGGCGCTCAGCTGGTCGTCGACATGGCGCGCGATGCACTGGTCGGCAAAGGCCCAGCCGATGGTCAACTCGGTCTTCATGTCGGCCAGCTTGTGGCGGTTGACCTGGAAATCGCCGATCGGCTTGCCGAAGGCCTTGCGCTCGAACGCATAGGCCAGGGTGATGTCATAGGCGCGCTGCGCCGCTGCCAGCGCGGTGACGCCGATGGTCAGCCGTTCCTGCGGCAGTTCCGACATCAGGATGTTCATGCCGCGGCCCTCGCCGCCCAGCAGGTTGCCCACCGGAACCCGCACGTCGTCGAAGAAGATCTCGGAGGTATCGGCCGAAAGCTGCCCGAGCTTGTCGAGGTTGCGGCCGCGGCGGAAGCCGTCGCGGTCGGTCTCGACCACGATCAGGCTCATCGAGCCCGAGCCCCGCTCGGCATTGGTGCGGGTGACTGCGATCACGATGTCGCAATGCTGCCCGTTCGAGATGAAGGTCTTCTGCCCGTTGATCACATAATCGTCGCCGTCGCGGACCGCGGTGGTGCGCACGCCCTGCAGGTCCGAGCCGGTGCCCGGTTCGGTCATGGCGATGGCGCAGACAACCGAGCCGTCCACCATGCCCGGCAGCCAGCGCGCCTTTTGTTCGGGGGTGCCGTGCTTGATCAGATAGCCCAGGCAGACATCGGAGTGCACCGAGATGTCGGCGGCGGGCCCGGCAAAGCCGGAATAGGCCATTTCCTCGCAGACCACCATGTTCATGCGGAAATCGGCGCCGATGCCGCCGTATTCCTCGGGGACGGTGGGGCAGAGCAGCCCGGCCTCGCCTGCCTTGGCCCAGAACTCGCGCGCGACGATGCCGGTCTCTTCCCAACGGGCGAAGTTCGGGGCAACCTCGGCCGCAACAAAGCGGCGCACGGTGTTGCGCAGCTGCTGGTGTTCATCGTCGTAGATGGCGCGATTGGGCAGCATGAACCTTTTCCCCCTCCAATTTATTAGTAATCTAGCATATCATATTGGTGCCTACCGTAAAGGGGGATTCGGCCGGACCGACGTCGCCGGAACGGGCGCGGGACGCTCAGTACTGGACCGCGGCGCGGCCGATGCGGCTGCGCGCGATGATCTGCTTCATCACCCCGGCGGTGCCGTCGCCGATCTGCAGGCCCAGCACGTCGCGCATCCGCTGCTGATGCGCGCTGTCGGTGACATAGCCGTAATGCCCCTCGGTCAGCAGCGCCTGGTGGATGGCGTCAAAGGCGACCTTGGGGCCGAACCATTTGCACATCGCGGCCTCGGCGGTGTGGTCCTTGCCGGCCTCGCGCAGTTGCAGCGTGTGCCAGGCCAGTTGCCGCGCCGCCGCGACCAGCGTGTCGTGGTCGGCCAGCGGCCCGGACACGTTCTGGAACTGCCCGATGGGCCGCCCGAACGCCTCGCGCGTGCGGGCATAGTCCCAAGCCTCGTCCAGGGATGCCTGCGCGGCGCCACAACATTCCAGCGCGATCAGGGCGCGGGAATAGTCGAACCCCTGCATGACCTGCGAAAACCCGCCGCCCTCGTCGCCCAGCATGAATTCGGCCGGCACCATCACATCCTCGAAGAACACCGAGCCGCGGGCGATCTGGCGGCAGCCCACGTCGTCAAAGCTGGTGGTGGAGATCCCCGCCACCCCTTCGGGGATGAAGAAGGCCGAGATTCCGCGCGCGCCGCTGTCGGCCGGGCCGGTGCGGGCGAATACCAGATGGATGTCGGCCTCGGTCGCAAAGGTGATCGAGGTCTTTTCCCCGGTCAGCACATAGTCCGAGCCGCGCTTGCGCGCGCGCAGCTGGATATTGGCCGCGTCCGAACCGCCCCGCGGCTCGGTCAGGCAGATCGACATGATCTTTTCGCCGCGGACCATCTGCGGCACCCATTCCTCGACGATGGCGCGCGGCGCGTGGCGCAGCAGGATCGCCGCGTTCAGCGACACGTTCACCGGCACCTGGCTGATCGAGAAATCGCCGTAACCCATCGCCTCGGCGATCAGCCCGACCATGATCGAATCGGTGCCCAGCCCGCCCAGATCCTCGGGCAGATCGGCGCCCAGAAAGCCCAGCCGGCCCAGCTCGCGGATCAGATCGCGATCCAGCCCGCCCTGTTTTTCGCGGGTAAGATAGCCGGGTTGCAGCGTCTCGCGGGCAAAGCGCATGGCCATGTCGCGGACAGCCTGTTGTTCTTCGGTGAAAAGCATGTTGCAAACCCTCCCCGGTGGCGCCGCGCAGCTTGGGATGCTGGGATACATTGCGCAAGCGAACCATATTACCGGCTTGTAGTGCGTTGGTGCTGGTAGCACAACATAAGCTTGGATATCATGTGATCTTGAACCTGATCGAGACTCCGGCTTTCGCAGACAGGCAACAGCATATTTCCATGACAAGGGCTTCCGCCATGAACGACAACACCACCGGCATCATCGACAAGTCCGGCCGCGCCAGCAGCGATCTGCGGATCGGCTATTTCGTGCATGATGTTTCACGCCTGCGGCGCACCCTGTTCGACCAGAAGATGAAGCCGCTGGGGGTGACCCGCTCGCAATGGTGGGTGCTGGCGCAGCTGGGCCGGTCGGAAAAGACTCTGGGCGAACAGGGCATGTTGCAGACCGAGCTGGCGAATGTGCTGGACGTGGGCAAGGTCACCGTCGGCGGGCTGATCGACCGACTCGAGGCCGGGGGCTTCGTGCGCCGGATGCCCTGCCCGAACGACCGCCGCGCGAAACGGGTGGTGGTGACCGAGGCGGGCCGGGCCACGCTGCGGCAGGTGCAAAGCGTCAGCCAGGAACTCAACGAGCTGATCCTGAAGGATATCCCCAAGGAAGCCATCCGCACGGCCGAAGAGGTGCTGGCGAAGATGAAAACCAATATCATGCAAGAGCTGCATGGGAATAACGTCGGCGAGGACGATCTGGCCGGCGAGGATCTTTGATTTCCGAGGCTTGCCCATTTGCAATGCAAGCTTATTGTAAGCTTGCATGAATATAGGGGGCCTCATGTCCGACTCTGAGCTATTGACGGAGATTTCAGACGAGGGTTGGGCGGTTCTGCGCCTGAACCGGCCGGAGCGGCTCAACACCCTGTCGGTTTCGCTGCGCAAGGCGCTTGTCGCCGAGGTGGCGCGGCTCGAGGCGGATCCGGCAGTGCGGGTGCTGATCCTGACCGGGACCGGGCGGGCGTTTTCCGCGGGGCTCGAGGTCTCGGAATGGGACAGCGCCGGGGGGCCCGCCGCGGGCGCTTGGCTGCATGATCCGGTGGCGGCGCTGCGGGGGTTTTCCGGGCCGGTGATCGGCGCGATCAACGGGCTGTGCGTGACCGGCGGGCTGGAGCTGGCGCTGGCCTGCGACCTGCTGGTCGCGGCACAGGGCGCGCGCTTTGCCGATACCCACAGCCGGGTGGGGCTGTTGCCGGGCTGGGGCGGCTCGGTCCGGCTTGCCGAGCGGATCGGCATGGCCCGCGCCCTGGAAATGGCGGTGACGGCACGGTTCCTGTCCGATCAGGAGGCGCTGGACTGGGGGCTGATCAACCATCTGGTGCCGCCCGAGGCGCTGCTGCCGACCGCGCTCGACCTTGCCCGGCAAAGCCTGGCGGCCCCCGCGGGCGGGGTCGAAGCCTACAAGGCGCTGCTGGGGAACGGCGCGGGACTGCCCTTCGACCAGGCGCTGGCGCTGGAGCGTGAGACCGCCATCGCCCTCAACTCCGCGGTGGGCGCGGCCGAGATCCAGGCAAGGATCGCCGCCCTGCGCGGCCGGGGCTGACCCGGCCGGCCCGCGGCAGGACCCGGCGTGTCGCCTGTCCTGCGCGGGTCATCCATCCGCGGTCAGCCCGCGGACGCCTGCTTGCGCTGGCGCAGATAATCCAGATACGGCGTCGGCCAGTGGGTCTCGAACTGACCCGATCCGGGGATGCCGTCCAGCGTCGCGGCGCAGCCCGCCTCGGTGATGGTGATCGGGTTGCGTTTCGAACTGGGGAAGCGAATCGCCGAAAACGTCTCCAGCCGCAGCTCCAGCGGCTGCTCGGCCCCATAGTCGATGCTCAGGGTCGCCGATTGCTGCATCATCTCGGCATCGTATTCGGTGCGGTCCCGGATGGCGGTGATCGGGCTGACCTTGCCGTCGCGGGCCACATAGCCGGCCACGCCGCGCTCGCCGCCCGCGATCCAGATCCAGCCGTTCATGGTGATGGCGCCGTCAGGGGTATAGGCTGCCAGCCATTTCCAGTGCTGCGGCATCGCCCATTCCCGCAGGCCCCAGGAATGATCGCGGTGCCCGATCCGCCCGTCCAGCGACACGCGGCGCCCGTCGATGTCCAGCCAGCCCTGCAGGACCCCGCTTTGCTCGATGCGGTTCGTGGCCATCCAGCCGGGCAGTCCGTCGGCATTGGTGTGATAGCTGAAGGCGTCGTGCAGCGCGGCAAAGCTGAAGCTCAGCTTCAGCCGCGCGCCCTCGTAGGAGAGGGTCGAGCGTTGGGCCGCGATGTCCTGCCGCACCACCAGCCCCGCCAGGTCGATGGCCGAGAAGTCGCAGTCGTCGGGGATGCTGCCCGAATGGAAATCCACCACCGCCGGCGCGATGCCTTCGCCCCACAGGCAGATGTTGCAGCCGGCATTGCCGTCCTCGGTCGCGAAGAAATAGATCTGCAGGCAGAGCTTTTCCTCGGCCAGGCTCACCTGCCAGAACAGCGAATCGCGCATCTGCCCCCCCGGCGCAGGGCGGTGGCGCAGATCGTCCTCGGCGCGCGCCAACATGGCCAGTGCGGGGTCCAGCTTGTGCAGGTAACGGGCCTCGGACATCCTATTCATCCTTGTATCGGGATCAGGGAAGCGGATTGCAGTCTGGGACGAGCCGGTTCCGGCTCGTCCCCGTGGGTGTGGGTCAGAAGTCGAAGGTCGCGCCCAGATGCAAGCGGGTGTTGTCCACTTCCGCGCCGTCGAATTGCGTCCGGTTCGCCCAGATGACTTCGCCGCCGACGGCAAAGTTTTCCGTCAGGTTGTATTTGCCGCCGATGTTCACCGTTTCCAGCTTGTCGGTATCGGTGGCGCGTGCGCCCGCGAAGGAATCGTAGCTCTGCCGGCCATAGGCCGCCAGCACCGACAGATCCGGCCGGATCTTGTGGCTGACCGCAAGGCTGAGGCCGTCCATTTCGATCGCGTCGCCATTGGTGTCGACGTCGAAGAAGGTCGGGGCGCCGGCACCGGCCTGCTGGCCGGCATAGCCGCTGAAGCCCAGGATCGACGAAATCCCTTCACCGCGGGTATAGCTGGCCTGAATCAGCCCGCCTTCCCACGGCTTGTACGTCGCGCCGACATTCGCACCCCAGCCGGTGACGGTGCCGCCGGCGTAGTCGAGCTTGCGGTTGATATAGGCAACGCGGACGCTGCCCTGATCGAAGCTGTGGCTGGCCGCCACGGCAAATGCCGGGCGGTCGCCCCAGCTGACATAGTCTTCCTCGATCGAGGCGGTGATGTTGCTGCCGTTGCCGAAATCATGCGAATAGCGGACCAGCGGCACGCGGAAGCTGGCCGGACCGGCGGGGCCGTTGAAGTCCCAGACCGCCGGGGCTTCGCCCAGCACCGAAAACGTCGACCAGGTCTGACCGATGGTCCAGCCGCCAAGCTGCCCATAGGCGTGCCGCAGCCGGAACGTGCCGCCGCCGCCGCCGAAGAAGTCGCCCTCGACGTTGAAGCGCAGCTTGCCGTATTCGGTGTCCTGTTCACCGCGGAAGCCGAAGCGGGACTGGAAGGCGTGGATCTTTTGATCGCTTTCCTCGGCAGTGCCGTCGAGGATCTGCGCGATGCCCCCGATCGTGTTGCCCAGCCCGTAATTGTTATCCATCACCGCATCGACCTTGACCGTGCCGTAGAAGGACAGGGCCATGCCATAGCGGTTGGTCACCTGGACCGGTTCCTGCTCTTTCGCCTCCAGCGCGGCGATGCGCGCCTCGAGCTGCGTCAGCGTTTCGGCCTGGGCGCTGCCCGCCACGGCCAAGGATGCAGCAGCCATGCCCACCGCGACCGCGGCGGGGGATCGGTAGTTTCCGAACATGTAGTCTCCTCCCAATCTGTGGTGTGCCGAAGCTCGGCGCACGAAGGGGACGTTACATGCAAAGATTATAGTAACCAAGCGACTTATATATGTTGAGCATGGTATGCTTGCATAAAAATCACTATCGAACTTAGGTGAGCGGTCTCCGGCGCGGAATCAGGCGCGCGCGACCGTGGTGGCGGGTGCGCCGGTGTCGTCCCGGGGGATGGTTTTCGCAACCCGGACGGCGCGGGTTGGCGTCCCCGGCCGGATCAGCCCGGGGACACCGCCATCTCGTCGGGGGCGGGGGCGATTGCCGGCGCCAGCTCGGCGCGGCCGCGATCCAGCACGATCACGTCGCGCTCGACCACCCGCGAGCGGAAGCGGATCTCGCCGGCGCCAAGATCGAAGACCTCGGTCTGGATCGTCTCGCCGGGGTAGACCCGGTGCGAAAACCGCAGCGACAGATGCCGCAGCCGCTCGGGCGCGCCGGGGCACAGGACCGAGATCAGCGCCCGGCAGGCGATCCCCATGGTGCACAACCCGTGCAGGATCGGCCGGTCGAACCCGGCCTGCCGCGCCACCTCAGGGCTGGCGTGCAGCGGGTTCATGTCCCCGCTTAGCCGATACAGCAGCGCCTGTTGCGGCAGGGTGGGCTGGCGCAGCACGTGATCGGCCCGCCGGTGCGGCAAGGGCGGCAGTTCCGGTTCGGCGGTGCCGAACATGCCGCAGCCGCCGTCGCCGCGCAGCAGATAGGTCGAGCTGACCTGCGCGACCGGCCGGCCCGCCGCATCGCTCAGATCCTTGCGCTGATAGAGCCACGCCCCCTTGGCCGCGCCGCGGTCGACGACGCCGGTCACGCGATAGGTCGCGCTCAGCTCGCCCTCGGGGGGCAGGGGGCGCAGAATGTCGAAGCGCTGTTCGGCGTGCAGCAGCTTGCGCCAGTTCAGCTTCAGTTCCGGCCGCTGCACCCAGAACCCCGGATGGGCCAGGATGTTGACCATCGAGGGGACGGCGTGCAGGTCCTGTTCATAGGTGAAGCGCAGCTCGTCGGGGTTCAGCGGATCGCTGCCGTAGCCCAGACCCAGCGCGTAAAGGATGGTATCCTTTTTCGAATAGCTCTGCCGGATCTCGTCGAACCGGAAATGACGCAATGCTTCGATGTCCATTCGTCTCTCGTCACTTGTCCCGACGTGCCAGGTGATCGGCGCTGGCCCCCAGGAAGGCGCGGCAATGGGCGTCGTCGTCGTAATAGCGATCCTCGCCGCGCTGTCGCGACAGCACATAGAACACCGCCGTCTTCCAGGCGACGAAGGCGGCGAACCAGTGCAGGTCCGCCAGCGCCCGCCCGGTCCGCCCGGCATAGCGGGCCATCAGCTCTGAAATCGGCGGGAAGTCCGCCTGGTCGAGGGCCCGTCCCAGATCCTGCAGCGGCGTGCGGGTGATCCCCGGGGCGGGATAGGCGATCATGAAATAGCCCAGGTCCAGCCGCGGGTCCCCCGTGGTGCTCAGCTCCCAGTCCAGCACGGTCACCAGCCGGGGCGGCAGGTCCGGGGCCCACATCAGGTTACCCAGCCGGAAATCGCTGTGGACCACGCATTGCTGGGCGGCGTCGGGCACGCGGTCGTCCAGCCGCTGCGCCATGGCTCGCAGGGCCTCGCCCTCGTGCCCGTCAAGCTGGGCGATCAGGCCGCGCATCATGGCGAAATGCGTGCGGTTGGCCTCGGGGTCGTCCAGCGGGCGCGAGGTGATCCGCGCGGCGTCGATGCCGTGCAGATCGGCCAGCGCGTCGATCATCGCATGGGCCATGCCGCAGGGATCCCGGCGCAGCGGTTCCGGCAGGTCGCCGGACACCACGATGCCGGGGACATGCTCCATCACGTAAAGCGGCACGTCCAGCGCCTCGCCCGCTTCGGCCATCGCCAGCACCAGCGGCGCCAGCGCCCCCGCCGTGTTGAGCTTGGCGATATGGCGCGCCTCGCGCAGCACATCCGGCGCATTGGCGCGGATGACCGGCTGGTGGCGCAGGATCAGCCGCGAATCGCCCAGCTCGACCAGGGTGGTGATGTTGGAATGGCCTTCGCCGATGATCTTCAGCACCGGCCGGCCGTCTTGCGGCACCAGCTGGCGGGCCTTGAGCCAGGCGACCAGTCGGTCGCTGTCGGCTTCGGTCCAACTCCACTCCATCCCATTGTCCTGTCTGCAAGTTTTCATGTGCGGCAGCGGTGTCGGCCCAGCCTTTGACTGCAAGCATATTATAATGCAAATGATATAGTTCAAGCGTAATGTTTAGCTTGCGTATAGTATGCAATAGTGCATACTTCCTGCATCGGAGGAGAGGGCATGGCCAACAGATCTATCCAAAGCACCGGCGCTTACCTGCCACTGCTGCGATTCGAGCGGAAGGCCGCGCGGGCGGAACTCTCCTGGGCGGGGCTGGGCGGCAACGGCAAGGGGCGGCGCGCGGTCGCCGGCTGGGATGAGGATGCGCTGACCCAGGCGGTCGAGGCCGCACGCGAGGCGCTTGCGCCCGCGCAGGGGCCGGTGGCGCGGGTGGTGTTCGCCTCGACCTCGGCCGCGTTCTCCGACCGCTCGCAGTCGGTGCTGCTGTCCGAGGCGCTGAATCTGCCCCGCGATGCGGAAACCGTCGATCTGGCCAACTGCCGCCGGTCCGCCGTGTCGGCCCTGCTGCGCGCCCTGCGCGGGCCCGAGGGGGTCGAGCTGATCGCCGCCGGCGAAAAGCGCGCCACCCAGCCCGGCAGCGCCGCGAACCTGAACTGGGGCGACGGCGCGGGGGCGGTCGTCGTCGGCGACGGGCCGGGCATTGCGCGGCTGCGGGGCGCGGGGCGGGTCAATCTCGACCTGCTCGACAGCTATACCTCGGTCGCGCGCGGGCTTCCCTACGCCGCCGAAGAGCGGTTCACCCGCGACGTGATGCTGTCCGAGGCGCTGATTCCCGCCGCCAAGGCCGCGCTGGCCGAGGCCGGGCTGCAAGGCGCCGATGTGGCGCTGGCGGTGGTGCCCGAGCCGGTGTCGGGGCTTTATGCCGCCGCCGCCCGCAAGCTGGGCCTGTCGGCGCCGAACCTCATCGAGCGGCTGGGTGCCGAGGCCGGCGAGCTGGGCACCGCCGCGCCGCTGTTCGGGCTGGCGCTGGCGCTGGAACAGGCTCAGCCGGGCCAGATCGTGCTGCTGGCCGGCTGCGGCAACGGCTGCGACGTGCTGCTGCTCGAGGTGACCGGCAGCACCGACCGGCGCCCCGCGCATCAGGCGCTGGCCGAGGGCGCGGCCCTGACCAGCTATTCCCGTCTGCTGTCGTTGACCGGCGGCATCGACCTCGACTGGGGCCCGCGCGCCGAGGTGAACCAGAAGGTTTCCGCCAGCGTGCTGGCCCGCCACGGGCGCGAGATGCACGGCTTTGTCGGTGGCCGCGACCAGGGCGGCAACGTGCAGTTCCCCAAGACCCCGATGCCGGTCAACCCCGGGCTGGACGAACCCGGCGCCTATCAGGACGTCATCCTGCGCGACGAACCGGCGCGCGTGGTCTCGATCACCGCCGACCGGCTGAACTTCACCCCCGACCCGCCGTTCCATTTCGGCCTGGTGCAGTTCGAGAACGGCGCCCGCGTGGTGATGGAGCATTGCGACGTCGAGGGCGGGGCGCAGCAGGTCGGCGCCCCCCTGCGGATGCGGTTCCGCATCAAGGCCATCGACCGGCAGCGCCAGTTCCGCAGCTATTTCTGGAAGGCTGCGCCGCTGGCGCGCCCGCAGCTTGCAGCAAAGGAGTAAACCCATGGCGCAAGGCATCCGCGACAAGGCCGTCATCCTCGGCATGGGCTGCACAAGCTTTGGCGAGCGCTGGGACATGAGTTCCGACATGCTGATGGCCGAAGCCTTCGACGAGGCGCTGGCCGATGCCGGCATCAGCCGCGACCAGATCGGCGCGGCCTGGCTGGGCTCGGCGCTGGACGACGTGAACGTCGGCAACTCGGCCATCCCGCTGGCCACGGCACTGCGGCTGCCGCCGATGCCGGTCACCCGGGTCGAGAACATGTGCGCGACCGGCACCGAGGCGCTGCGGGCCGCGACCTATGCCGTCGCCTCGGGGGCCGTCGATATCGCGCTGGCGCTGGGCGTCGAAAAGCTGAAGGATACCGGCTTCGGCGGCCTGCCGATCCGCACCAAGGGCTCGGTCAACGACCTGTGGATGCCCTATGGCTCGGCCCCCGGCACCTTCGCGCAGCTGGCCGGTGCCTATGCGGCGCGCCACGGCATCGACGCGGCCGACCTCAAGCGGGCGATGGCACATGTGTCGTGGAAATCGCACCAGAACGGCGTCCATGCCGAAAAGGCCCACCTGCGCAAGGCGGTCACGATGGAGACGATCCTGAATGCGCCGATGGTTGCCGATCCGCTGGGGCTTTACGACTGCTGCGGCGTCTCGGACGGCGCGGCGGCCGCGATCATCTGCACGCCCGAAATCGCCCGCAGCCTGTCCCGGGACGCGCTGGTCTCGGTCAAGTCGGTGCAGGTCTGCGCCTCGAACGGGTGGGAGATGCAATATGGCGAATGGGACGGCTCTTACGTCCGCAACACCCGCATCGCCGCCGGCCGCGCCTATGACGAGGCGGGCATCACCCCCGCCGATCTGGGCCTGACCGAAGTCCATGACTGCTTCTCGATCACCGAGCTGGTGACGATGGAGGATCTGGGTCTGTCGCAGGACGGCCGGGCGGTGTTCGACGTGCTGGACGGGGCCTTCGACGCGAGCGGGCGGCTGCCCAGCCAGATCGACGGCGGGCTCAAGTGCTTCGGCCATCCGGTCGGCGCCTCGGGGCTGCGCATGGCCTACGAGGTCTACACCCAGCTCAAGGGCCGCGCCGGGGCGCGTCAGCTTGCGAATATCGACTTCGGCCTGACGCATAACCTGGGCGGGCATCCGTCGAACTCGGTCGCGGCAGTGTCGGTGCTGGGCCGGCTGGAATAACAGGGGGAAAGCGCATGGCAGGGAAGTATTACGAAGAGCTCGAGGTCGGCCATGTCATCCGCCATGACGTGCGCCGCACGGTCACCGATTGGGACAACATGCAGTTCTCGACGATGACCATGAACCCGGCGGCGATCCACATCGACCACGACTACTGCCAGACGACCGAGTTCGGAAAACCGCTGGTCAACAGCGTCTTCACGCTGGGGCTGGTGGTGGGCCTGTCGGTCGGCGACACCACGCTGGGCACCACCATCGGCAACCTGGGCTGGGAAGAGGTCAAGTTTCCCAAACCGGTCTTTGCCGGTGACACCATCCGCGCCGAAACCGAGGTGATCGCGCGGCGCGAATCCAAATCGCGCCCGACGCAGGGCATCGTCACCTTCCTGCACCGCGGCCTGAACCAGCGCGACGAGGTGGTCTGCGAATGCAAGCGCCTGGCCCTGATGATGAAGCGCCCGACATGAGGCTGACATCGCTGCTGTTCGTTCCCGCCGACAGCGAAAGGAAATACCGCAAGGCGCGCGGGACCGCGGCCGACGGGCTGATCCTCGACCTGGAAGACAGCGTGGCCTCGCCCAACAAGGATGCCGCCCGCGCCATGGTCGCGGGCTGGCTGGACGAAGCCTCGGACGGCCCGGCGCTGTGGGTCCGCGTCAACGCGCTGGACACCGGCCTGACGCTGGCCGATCTGGCGGCGGTGGTGCGGCCGGGGCTGGCCGGGATCATCCTGCCCAAGGCCAACGGTGGGCAGGATGTCGCGCAGCTGGGCCACTATCTGGACGCGCTGGAAGCCCGCGCCGGTCTGCCGGCGGGCGGCATCCGCATCCTCGTGGTGGCGACCGAGACCGCGCAGGCGATGTTCAACCTTGGTTCCTACGCGCCGGCGCATCCGCGGCTGGCGGCGCTGACCTGGGGGGCCGAGGATCTGTCGGCGGTGGTCGGCGCCACCTCGAACAAGGGCGCCGACGGCGACTGGTCGCAGCCCTACCAACTGGCCCGCAGCCTGTGCCTGATGGCGGCCGCCGCGGCCGAGGTGCCGGCGCTGGATACGCTTTACGCCGACTTCCGCAACGAAACCGGGTTGATCGAGGCCTGCGGCGTGTCGCGTCGCGACGGTTTTGCCGGCCGGCTGGCGATCCACCCGGCCCAGGTCGAGCCGATCAACCGCGCCTTTGCCCCCTCGGACGAGGATCTGGCGCTGGCCGCCCGCATCGTCGCCGCCTTCGAGGCCGACCCCGGGCTGGGCACCATCGGTATCGACGGCAAGATGTATGACATCCCGCATCTGAAACAGGCGCGGCGGACCCTCGCCAGTGTGCAGAAAGGATAACCATGTCCCAGAGTAGTGATAAATCCGCTGAGGAACTGGCCGAGACCCGCGCCGCGATCCGCGAGGGCGTGCGCGCCGTCGCCTCGCGCTTCGACGCCGACTACTGGCTGGCGCGCGACGAGGACGGGGTGTTCCCCCGCGAATACCACCGCGCCATGGCCGACGCCGGCTGGCTGGGCATCACCATGCCCGAGGAATACGGCGGCGCCGGGCTGGGCGTGACCGAGGCCGCGATCATGATGCACGAGGTCGCCAGCCATGGCGGCGGCATGGCCGCGACATCCTCGGTGCATATCAACCTGTTCGGGCCGCATCCGATCGTCGTCCACGGCACGCATGAGCAGAAATCCGAATGGATCCCGCGGCTGATCGCGGGCTCGGATCAGGTCGCCTTCGGCTTTACCGAACCCGACGCCGGGCTGAACACCACCCGCATCAAGACATTCGCCGAAAAGGTGCCGGGCGGCTACCGGGTGAACGGGCAGAAGGTCTGGACCTCGACCGGCCAGGTCGCCAACAAGATCATGCTGCTGACCCGCACCACCAGGTTCGAGGACTGCAAGCGCCCGACCGACGGCATCACCATCTTCTACACCGACCTCGACCGCAGCAAGATCGACGTGCAGCGCATCCCCAAGATGGGCCGCAAGGCGGTGGATTCGAACGCCATCTTCATCGACGACCTGTTCATCCCCGACGAACACCGCATCGGCGACGAGGGCAGGGGGTTCAGCTACATCCTCGACAGCCTCAACCCCGAGCGGGTGCTGATCGCGGTCGAGGCCATCGGCATCGGCCAGGACGCGCTGCGCCGGGCGACGCAATACGCCAAGGAACGCGTGGTCTTCGACCGCCCCATCGGCCAGAACCAGGCCATCCAGCACCCGCTGGCCGAACGCTGGATGTATCTGGAATCCGCCTGGCTGATGGCGATGAAGGCGGCCGAGCTTTACGACGCCGGCAAACCCTGCGGGGCCGAGGCGAACGCCGCCAAGTTCCTGGGGGCGCGCGCCGGATACGAGGCCTGCGAACGCGCCATCTTCACCATGGGCGGCTTTGGCTATGCCAAGGAATACCATGTCGAGCGGCTGTTCCGCGAGGTGGCGGTGACCCGCATCGCCCCGATCACCGAACAGCTGATCTCCAGCTTCATCGCCGAGAAGGTTCTCGGCCTGCCGAAATCCTACTGAGAGGGCCATCATGACCAAGGCAATGCATGGCAAGGTGGTCCTGGTAACCGGCGCCGGCCGCGGCGTCGGGCGCGGCATCGCGCTGGACATGGCACGAGCCGGGGCGGCGGTGGTGGTCAACGACCTGGGCGTGGCGCTGAGCGGCGCCTCGGAAAGCGGCCTCAGCCCCGCGCAGGAGGTGGTGGCCGAGATCGAGGCCATGGGCGGCCAGGCTATCGCCGACGGAAATTCCGTCGCCGACTGGGACGGCGCCCAGGCGATGGTGCAGTCGGCGCTTGACACCTTCGGCCGCATTGACGCGGTGGTGAACAATGCCGGCAACCTGCGCGACGTGCTGTTCCACCGCATGTCGCAGGACGAGTTCGATTCCGTCGTCGCCGTGCATCTGAAGGGCACCTTCAACGTCAGCCGCGCCGCCGCCCCGCATTTCAAGGAACAGGGCTCGGGCGCCTATGTGCACATGAGCTCGACCTCGGGGCTGATCGGCAATCTGGGGCAGGCCAACTATACCGCCGCCAAGCTGGGCATTGCCGGGCTGTCCAAGGCCATCGCCATCGACATGCAGCGTTTCGGCGTCCGCTCGAATGCGGTCGCGCCATTCGCCTGGACGCGCATGGTGTCCTCGATCCCCGACGAGACCCCCGAGCAGAAGAAGCGCGTCGAGGGGTTGAAAAAGCTGGTCGCCGAAAAGATCGCGCCTTTCGTGGTGGCGCTGACCTCGGACGCGGGCAGCGAGGTCACCGGCCAGATCTTCGGCGTGCGCAACAACGAGATCTACCTGTTCTCGCAGCCGCGCCCGATCCGCACCGCGCATACCTCGGACGGCTGGACCCCGGAAACCGTGGCCGAACGTGTGTTCCCGATGTTCCGCAACGACTTCTACCCGCTGCACAAGTCGGGCGATGTGTTCACCTGGGATCCGGTCTGAACCTGGCGCAGACCCATGCCGGTGGGGCGCTCGCTGCGCCCGCTGGAGCCGGCGCGCTGCCCGCGTCTGCCCGAACAGGACGCCGGCCTCGTCCGGCCACTCTGGCACAGCTTTCACGTGGCCTCAGGCGCGGACCCTGCGGCGCGATCGTCCCCGTCGAAGCGAAAGATCCAGCCCATCGTCTCGCGGTGACGATCCAGCTTTGCGGGCAGCTTGAGCAGGTCGCCGGGGCGGTTCCGGTATCCGGCGAAGATGATCGGGCGCAGGGCGGCGCTGGCGGCGCGGTAGGTTTCGGGGATGCCGTCCTGCTGCAGATCGCCCATCTGCGGATGATCCCCGGCGCGGACGACGATGCCGCCGTCGAAATCATGCAGGGAAAACCCGGGCGCGGCCGGGGCGATCTCGGACCACGCCCGGGACAGGCGCGCGGCAAGCCGCTCGCGTCCGCCGATGGCGGCCAGCGCGGCCTCGCCCAGCACGGTCAGCCAGTTCACCGCCTGGACGCAGCCCGGCTTCCGGTTCAGGTTGAACGCGCCGAGATGGTCGAGCCCGCAGAATCGCGACAGGACCGGCCAGCTTTCATCGGGCCATTGCAACTCCATTCCCGGCTCTGCAATCAGCGCGAAACCGGCGGTTCCGTAATCGGGCCGGACCATCGACGCCCATTCCACCACGGCGGCAACATGGCGGTCGGGGTCTTCCTTGATGAACGAGGCGGGCGTGGCGGCGGTGAAATAGGACAGCAGCTCTGGCGCATAATCCCCGGGCAGCTGGGCCGCGGCGTGCCAGAGGGGGATCTTCCGATCCTCGCAGATCGTGATCCCGAACACCTCGCCGGGCGCAGCCTTGGCTGCCTGCTGGCGCTGCCGTTCCGGGAAATCCGCCCGGGCGATGTTCGCCAGGCGCTTGGAGCCGTTGGGCAGGATGCGGGTGAGATGTGGGCCGGCAAGCCGGGCATAGGCCTCCAGCGCCTCGACCGCCGCGACCCGCACCTGCGGCCGGGTGCCGCCGGGGAAAAACAGCTGCGTCCGCAGGCCGATGCGCATGATCGGGTTGCCGCTGTGGCGGTGGGGGATCAGCGCCTCGTCGAGGTTTTCGTAATCGGTGCGGCGATCCATGCTCAGCCCCGTGGCCGAAGCATCGGAACAGTGGCGCGCCGGGCGCCGCCAGCGGACAGCCCGGCACGCGTCATGGAACCGGCCAGGTCGGGGGCGGGGCGGGTTGCGGCCATGGTGTCGCTCCGATGCTTCATTCGGGCCAATCGTAACTGGTCGGGCGGCCCAGCGAGAAGGGCGTGTCCTGTCACTGGACGGCTAGGATATCTCACCGGCGAAATCAAACGCAGGCGCCGGAAGCAGCCTCGGCCCATGATCCGGGCGGAGGGCAGGAGGAGTAGGTGCCCCCGGGCTGGGACGGAACGGATATTGCGCCCTTGGCACCAAATGGCGGATCATCAGGGGGTGACAGTTCCCGGATCTGCTGCCCGGCGGCGATCCCGGCCCGAAAGGTCGCCGGCGCGCCTCTGCAAGGCCGCAGGCGGCGGCAGGATGCGAGAGGGGAAAGATGGATAGTTTCACCCGGTTCATCCCGGACGGGACCGAACTCGACGCCGGGGCGATCCGCGCCGCCGGGCTTGCGGCCCTGCCGTTTCCCGAATGGGCAAGCCCCGACGACATCGTGGCGGTCGGCAGGCTGGCGGGGGCAGAGCGTGCGGAGCTGTGGAGCTGTCAGCATCAGCAGCAACCGCACCATCTTGCGAGGCTGAGCCTGGACGAGGCCGGTCGACAGTCCTTCGATCTCGGTTACGCAAATGTGCTGGTCGCCTTCGAGTCCGCGGAAACCTATGTCTGGCAACCGCTCGACCACGAGTTTTTCGTCGTCTTCGCCCCGCCGCCGGTCCTGGAAACCATCCGCTTGGCCGGACTCTTCATCCATGATTTCCACGCATATGCCCGCGAGGATTATTTCAAGGGCGCCCGGTCTGACTATCTCGTGGAAATGGAAAGCCGCTATACGGTCGGGCCGTCCTGACAGCGTGGCCTTGGGCGCGCCGAGGCACGAGTGAGGGGGCCAGCGGTCGAAAGACCAACCGCCCCCGCTTGCAGGGTCAGTCCAGAAAGCGCCGGCGCAGGGCAGTCAGGGCGGCCTCGTCCAGGCCGATCTTCTGGCGCAGATAGGTCTCGGGCGTCTCGATGCGGTCCAGGAAGGCGTCCAGATAGGCCGTTTCAACTGCAATGATCGGGCGCAGGGCGGGGTTCTCTGCCGTCGACAGCTGCGGGTGGCGCAGGCGGATGCTGGCGGCGATATCGCCGTAGGCATCGTTGCTGAGCAGATAGTCCCCGTCGATCGCCTCGCGCCCGACGCCAAGCGCACTCAGCAGCAGCGCCACCTTGACCCCGGTGCGGTCCTTGCCCACGGCGCAATGGATGTAGATCGGCCCGTCGCTGGCCAGCAGGTCCGAGAAAACCGCCTCGAACGTCGGCTGGAACAGGCGGGGCAGCTCGCCGTAGATCCCCAGCATCGCGGCACGGTTGCTTTCGGCGCTGGCGGTGCTGTCGCGCATCATGCGGATCGGCGCGGCAAGGTCGATGTCGTGCTGGCGGACGGGGTGGCGCAATCCCAGCCCGCGCAGGGCCGAGGGGCGGTCGGCCTCTTCCCGCCGGTTGCGCAGGTCATAGACCGTGGTCACCCGGTGGTTGCCCATCAGCAGGGCCGCGGCCGGATCGGTGACCGCGCCGCCGCGGAAGATCATCCCCGGCCGGATCCGGCGCCCCTCATGGCCCCGCAGGCCGGCGATCTCGCGGAAGTTCAGCAGCATTTGGCCCCGTCCTTTCTGGATTTGTGCATGTGCCGATGCCTTGCCGGCCTGCGCCGGGCGAGGCGTGCCATGCCCGTCATGGATGGGCTTCCCCACACGCTTTTCGTGCATGTCGATCCAGATGTATGCTGGCGAATTATGCGCCGACAAGGGGTTTCTTTGCCCTCCATAGCCGCTGGGGCCGCGGGGGCGCCACCATGCGCAGACCGCCGCTTCAGCGTGTTGACTGCAAGCATATAGTTTGCTAGCTATTTAAGTCTCGACGGTGCCGGCGGCCGAGACGTCGCAGCGGAACCGCCGGAGGCCGCAGGCAGTCCGGCCGGTCGGGAGTTTTTCGCTTTGGGAGGGGCGGAATGATACCCACATTGATCCTGAACGCGCTGGCAGTCTCGTCACTCTATATCATGATGGCTAGCGGACTGGCGCTGATTTTCGGCCTGCGGCGGGTGATGAATTTCGGCCACGGCGCCATCTACATGGTCGGCGCCTATCTGGGCTACACCATCGCCTCGGGCATGAACTTCTGGGCGGCGCTGGTGATCGTGCCGCTGCTGATGTCGGTCCTTGGCGTGCTGCTGGAACTCGCGGTGCTGCGGCCGCTGGAACGGCGTCAGCAGATCGAGGTGGCGCTGATCACCTTCGGCATCGGCATCGTGATCGCGCAGGTCGTGATTCGCATCTATGGCGGCACCCCGCTGTCAGTGGCGGCACCGCCGCTGCTGGCGTCCTCGGTCAAGATCTTCGGCGCGGATTATCCGGTCTATCGGCTGTTCATCACCGTGGTCGGGCTGTGTTCCGTGGTCGCGCTGGCGGTCTGGCTGAACGCCACCCGGACCGGCATGTTCGTCCGCGCCGTCAGCCATGCGCCCGACGTGTCGTCGATGATGGGGATCAACGCCAACCGGCTGAGCCTGCTGATCTCGATGCTTTCGACCGCGTTTGCCGGGCTGGCCGGGGTGCTGGTCGGGCCGTATCTGTCGATCGACCCCGGCATGGACGTGGCGATGATCATCACCTGCATGATCGTGGTGGTGATCGGGGGGACCGGCTCGATCTGGGGGGCGATCTTCGCCGCGCTGATCCTTGGCTTCGTGCAGACCTTCGGCACCGTCTACCTGCACGAGATTTCCGTGCTTCTGCCCTATCTGATGCTGGTCGCGATCCTGGTCTGGCGCCCGCGGGGCCTCAATTTCGGAGGAGGCGCGGAATGACCAGCCTTCCCCTGTCCCGCCGCCCGGCTTCGGCAATGCGCTGGCCCGTGCTGGGCGGTGTCGCGCTGGCGGTCTTCCTGGCCGGTTTCCTGCTGCCCGGGTATCTTGAGGGCGGCTATCTGCAGTCGCTGCTGAACAACGGGCTGATCACCGGCATCCTGGCGCTGTGCGTGGCCTTCATCATGCATCAATGCGGTTTCGTGCTGTTCGGGATCGCCGCCTATTACGGGCTTGCGGCTTATGCCTGCGCGATCCTGGTCAACAGCTTCGGGTTTTCCGCGATGGCCGCGGCGGCGGTGGCGCTGCTGGTCACGCTGGTCGCGGCGTTTCTGGTCGGCGCCATCGTCATTCGGGTGAAGCCGCTGGCCTTCATGATGATCTGCCTGTCGCTGGCCGAGCTGATGCGCCACCTTGTCGCGCTGCCCAGCCTGCGCAGGACCACCGGCGGCAGCGACGGGCTGCTGTTCATGCCCGAGGGGCGGGTGTTCGGCATCGACGCCATGGACCTGCTGGACACCGGGCAGGTCTGGCCGCTGATCTGGATCGCGACCTGGGTGATCGCCGGCCTTTTCCTGATCGTGGCGAGCTCGCATTTCGGGGTCCGCCTGCGCGCCATCAAGGAAAACGAGGAACGGATGCGGTTTTCCGGCTTCGACACCTATTGGCCGCGGGTCTTCGCCTTTGCCGGGGTCGGGCTGGCCGCGGGCGTCGCCGGGGTGATCCAGGCGCTGGCCACCGGCTTTGCCTCGCCCGAGATGTTCAGCATCATCACCTCGACCAACGCGCTCTTGGCAGCGATCACCGGCGGCGTGTCCTCGGTCGTCGGGCCGGTCATGGGCGGGGTCATCTATA
Source organism: Paracoccus sp. SJTW-4 (assembly GCF_047716885.1). Taxonomy (NCBI): domain Bacteria; kingdom Pseudomonadati; phylum Pseudomonadota; class Alphaproteobacteria; order Rhodobacterales; family Paracoccaceae; genus Paracoccus; species Paracoccus sp. SJTW-4. Next base: position 2,445,548 of record NZ_CP136681.1, read on the forward strand.
CCTGGGCGATCAGCGAGTTCGGGGCGCTGGGCTATTCGCAGCTGTTCACCGGCATCGCGGTGATCCTGGTCATGCTGTTCATTCCCAAGGGCATCCTGCACCCGCTGCGGCTGCTCGGCCGGAAAGGGGGGCGGGCATGATCCGCGTCGAGAATCTGACGGTCGCCTATGGCGCCTTCAAGGCGCTGACCGACATCTCGGTCGATCTGGGCCGGCGCGGGCAGGTCCATTCCATCATCGGGCCGAACGGCGCCGGGAAATCGACCTTCATGGATGCCATCGTCGGCAAGCGCCGTCCCAGCGCCGGTCGCATCTATTACAAGGACCGCGACATCAGCGGCGACAGCATCCAGCGGCGCCGCAAGAACGGCATGGCGCGGTCGTTCCAGAAGACCTCGATCTTTCCCGGGCTGACCATCTTTGAGCAGCTCGATCTGGTCGCGGCGCATCTGAACGAACCCGACCTGGGCGCGATCATCGACACCATGGACCTGCGCGAGGTGCTGCATCTCGAAGCCGCGAGGGCCGCCTATGGCGTGCAACGCCGGGTCGACGTGGCGCTGGGGCTGATCGGGATGCCCGACATCCTGCTGCTGGACGAACCCGGCGCCGGCCTGTCGGCCGAGGAAACCGCCAATCTGTTCAGGCATCTGCGCAAGCTGGCAGCCGAACGCGATATCGCCGCCGTGGTGGTCGAACATGATGTCGAGGCAGTGTTTGCGCTGTCCGATGTGGTGACCGTGCTTGACCTTGGCCGCCATCTTGCCACCGGCACGCCCGCCGAGATCCGCGCCAATCCGCAGGTCGTCGCCGCCTATCTGGGAACCGCAGCATGAGCTTTCTGGAAATCTCGGACCTGACCTCGGGCTATGGCAAGGCCACGATCCTGCGCAACCTGTCGCTGTCGGTCGATCGCGGCGAATCCGTGGGGATCGTCGGGCGCAACGGTGCCGGCAAATCGACGCTGCTGCTGTCGATCTTCGGCCAGACCCGCATCTTCGGCGGCGAGATCCGCGTCGCCGGCACCCGCATCGACCGGCTGCCCGCCTACCGCGCCGCGCATCTGGGGGTGTCGTTCTCGCCCCAGGGGCGGATGATCCTGCCCAACCTGACGGTGCAGGAAAACCTGTGCATGAGCCTGGCGACCGGCCGCAAGGGCGACTGGACGCTGGAAGGGGTCTTTGACCTGTTCCCGGTGCTGCGCGAACGCGCCCGCCAGCCGGGCATGGCGCTGTCGGGCGGGCAGTTGCAGATGCTGGCCATCGGCCGGGCGCTGATGGCCAACCCCGAGGTGCTGGTGCTGGACGAGCCGACCGAGGGGCTGGCCCCCGTGCTGGTCGATGTGCTGACCGAGGCGCTGCTGAAGGTGCGCGCCAGCGGCACCGGCATCCTGGTGGTCGAACAGCATCACGCGCTGATCCGGGCGGTCACCGACCGTTTCGTGGTGATGGCGAAGGGAGAGATCAGGGGCGGCGGCACCAGCGCCGACATGGCGGCCGAGGAAAACGCCCATCTGTTCGAGCTGTAGGCGCCCGGCCCTGGCCGTGACCTGAAGAAATTGGTCCGTGGCAACAGGCCCGCGGGCGGGAGGAAAGCGATGTCACATCTCATGGGTCTGAGCATGGATCTGCCGCTGCTGATCTCGGCGATCAACGAGCATGGCGCCGAGGCGCACGGGCGGACGGAAATCGTCTCTTACGATCTGGCCGGCCAGCGCCATTGCTACAGCTTTCTGGACATGAACCGGCGCAGCAAGCGGCTGGCCAATGCGCTGACCGCGCGGGGCATGGGCCTTGGCAAGCGGGTCGCCACGCTGGCCTGGAACACCCACCGGCACATGGAAATCTTCTATGGGGCCACCGGGATGGGCTGCCCCATCCACACCGTCAACCCGCGCCTGACCACCGAGCATCTGGAATACATCATCAACGAAGGCGGGGCCGAGGTGCTGTTCCTTGACGCGGACCTCGTGCCCCGCGCGATCGAGCTGGCCGGGAAGCTGCCGCAGGTCCGTCACTTCGTGGTGCTCGAGCCGCGCGGGAACCTGCCCGACGGCGGGCCGCTGGCGCTTGAATCCTACGAGGACTGGCTGGCCGCGGAATCCGACCAGTTCCAGTGGCCCGAGTTCGACGAGCGTTCCGCCTCGACCATCTGCTTCACCTCGGGGACCACCGGGCTGCCCAAGGGCGTGGTCTATTCGCACCGCGCCACGGTGCTGCAGACGATGACCTTCACCTCGATGGGGTGGCTGCCGCCGACGCGGCGGGGCAAGCCGGTGCTGCTGGCCGTCGCGCCGATGTTTCATTCCAATGCCTGGAACTTTCCCTTTGGCGCGCTTTACGCCGGGGTGCCGCTGGTGCTGCCGGGCCGCAACCTGTCGCCGGAAAACCTGCAGAGGGTGATCGCGGACGAAGGCGTGACCTGCGCCGCCATGGTGCCCTCGATCCTGACCAATATCATCGAGCATGTGCTCGCCAACGGGCTGGATCTGGGCCGGCTGGAATCCGTCGTGACCTCGGGCGCCGGCGCGGCGCCCAAGCTGATCGCCTGGCTGCACGACCATGGCAACGCCACCACCCACAGCTGGGGGATGACCGAATGCATGTTCGGCACCTCGGGGGCGCTGCTCAGCCTGCACGCCGACCTGCCGCTGGCAGAACGGATGCCCTATCTGCTGAAGGACGGCCGCCAGACCGCGCTGACCCGGATCAGGATCGTCGATGACGAGGGGAATGTCCTGCCCCGCGACGGCACCACCCGCGGGCATCTGCGCGTCCGGGGGCTGTGGGCGGCGCGGGGCTATCTGAACCACCCCGAGGATTGCGCGCTGGACAGCGACGGCTGGCTGGTGACCGGCGACATCGCCACCATCGACCCCGACGGCTATCTGAAGATCGTGGACCGCGATAAGGACTTGATCAAATCGGGGGGCGAGTGGATCAGCTCGTCCGATCTGGAAAAGATCGCGGCCAGCCATCCCGATGTGGTGCAGGCGGCGGCCATCGCGGTCAACCACCCGAAATGGCAGGAACGGCCGCTGCTGATCGTGCAGCTGCGCGAGAGCGCGGTGCTGGATGCGCAGGCGATCCTTGAGCTGATCGGTGCGCAGGTGGCGAAATGGTGGGTGCCCGACGACGTGGTGCAGATCGCCGAGTTCCCGCTGAGCGCGACCGGCAAGGTCCGCAAGATGGATCTGCGCGAAACCTACGCCGACTATTACCAGCGCAGCAGCACCTGACCGGCTGGAAGCGCGGAACGAAAAAGCCCGCCGGTCGGCGGGCTTTTCCTTGTGACGCCATCAGGCCTTGCGGCCCTGCTTTTCCTTTTCGGCCGAGGCCCGCAGCGCCTCGCGCGCGGCGGCCCAGTCGTCGGCGCTCATGTCCGACAGATCGGCAAAGGTCGAGGGCGCGGCCAGATGGTGGCCGCCATCCACGGCGATGGTGGCGCCGTTGATGTAGCTGCAGGCGTCCGACATCAGGAAGGCGGTCAGGTTGCGCAATTCATGCATCTGCCCGAAGCGGCGCAGCGGCACCTTTTCCTTTTGCGTCGCGCCCACCGACGAGCCGGGGATCGGGTTCAGCTTTTCCCAGGCGTTCGGGGTCGGGAACGGCCCCGGCGCAATCGCGTTCAGGCGGATGTTCTTGGGCCCCCATTCGACCGCCAGCGACATGGTCATCGCCTGAATCGCCGCCTTTGACATGGCCGAGGGCGTGACGAAGGCCGAGCCGGTCCAGACCCAGGTGACCAGGTTCGACAGCACGGTGCCCGGCAGCCCGCCCGCGATCCAGCGCTTGCCGCAGGAAAGTGTGGCGTAGAACGAGCCGTCCATCACCGTCTGGGTGATCGCCTGATAGCCGCGCGGGCTCAGCGTCTCGGTCGGCGCGATGAAGTTCGCCGCCGCATTGTTGACCAGCCCGGTCAGCGGGCCGCTGTCCCAGATCTTCGCCACGGTCGCATCGACGCTTTCCGGGTCGCGGACATTGGTGATCAGGTAATCGGCCGCACCGCCCTCGGCCGCGATGGTCTTGCAGGCCTCGGCCAGCACCTCCTCGCGCCGGCCGCAGATGAACACGTGCGCGCCAAGCGCGGAAAAGCCGCGCGACATTTCCAGCCCCAGCCCGGTGCCGCCGCCGGTGACCAGGATGCGCTTGCCCGCCAGCAGGTCGGGCTTGTAGGGGCTTTGCGCGCGGATCTCAGAACTTGACATGGGCGGCACCTTTCAGGCCCAGCATGGCGCGGGCTTCATCGGGGGTGGCCGTCTCGATCGACAGCTCGTTCAGGATGCGGGTGATCTTTTCGACCTGCTGGGCGTTCGACCGCGCCAGCTCGCCCTTGGCGATATAGATGCTGTCCTCCAGCCCGACGCGGACATGGCCGCCCAGCGTGGCATTGGTCACCGCCATCGGCATCTGGTGGCGGCCCGCCGCCAGCACCGACATCACATACTGGTCGCCGAACAGCCGGTCGGCGGTGCGGCGCATGTGCAGCAGATGCTCGGTTTCCGCGGCGATCCCGCCGAGGATGCCGAACACGCCCTGCACGAACAGCGGCCCGTCGACCAGCCCGCGGTCCAGGAAATGCGCGAGGTTGTACAGATGCCCGACATCGTAGCATTCGTATTCGAAGCGTGTGCCCTGTTCGGACAGGGTGCGGATGCCGCGCTCGATCTGGGTGAAGGTGTTCGACAGGATGAAGTCCTGCGTCATCTCCAGATAGGGGCGTTCCCAGTCGTGCTGGAACTCCTTGATCTTGGCCGCAGCGCCCGAGATGTTGAAGTTCAGCGAGCCCATGTTCATCGAGGCGAGTTCCGGCGCAAAGGCCAGCGCCGGCGCCAGCCGATCCTCAAGCGACATGCCAAGGCCGCCGCCGGTGGTGATGTTGATCACCGCATCGCAGTTGTCGCGGATGCGCGGCAGGAAGCGGGCATAGTCCTCGGGCTTCTGCGAGGGCGCGCCGGTGCCTTCGACGCGGGCGTGCAGATGCAGGATCGCCGCGCCGGCGCGGGCGGCGTCGATGGCCTGGGTGCCGATGGCCTCGGCGCTGACCGGAAGATGCGGGCTCATCGTCGGGGTGTGAATCGAGCCGGTGATGGCGCAGCTGACGATCACCTTGCTGGATGGGCGCATGGCTTCCTCCTCCTCGGGGACGGCGGGCCTGGGCGCGCTGCCATGGCCCTGGGTCCAATTTCGTTTGCTTACTTATGGTATTTACGTAAACTATATCTGTAAAGCGCCGCGCGGGGTCCGCGGCGGAAAATACTGTTGCCAGCAATTGTATGCTAGCATATCGTATCCGTATTAAGTTCATGCGGCCGGGACAGGACCCCCAGCCGGATACCGGGCCCTGCCATCGGAGGAGAGATCAATGTCCAGCACAAGCAAAACCGCCATCGTCACTGGCGGCGGGCAGGGAATCGGGCGTGCCATCACCCTGCGCCTTGCCAACGAAGGTTACAACGTCGCCATCTTCGACCTGAAACCCGAGCTGGCCGAGGATACCGCCGCCGAGGCCCGCGCCAGCGGTGTCGAGGTCAAGGTCTACGGGCTGGACGTGGCCGACGAGGCCGCGGTCAACGCGGCGGTCGCGGATGTCGAGGAAAATGTCGGCCCGATCTGGGTGCTGGTGAACAACGCCGGCTGGGACAAGCCCGCGATGTTTCTGCAGACCGAAAGCGACCTGTGGGACAAGATCATCGCCATCAACCTGCGCGGCCCGCTGAACACCCACAAGGCGGTCTGCCCGCATATGGTCGGCCGCAAGGGCGGCCGGGTCATCAACATCGCCTCGGACGCGGCCCGCGTCGGCACCTCGACCGAGGCGGTCTATTCCGCCTGCAAGGGCGGGGTGATCGCATTCACCAAATCCATGGCGCGGGAACTGGCGCGCAGCAACGTGCTGCTGAACGCGGTCTGCCCGGGGCCGACCAACACCCCGATGATGGCGTCGGTGCTGGGCACGGGCGAGGATGCGGTGAAATGGAAGGACGCCATGGTCCGCGGCATCCCGCTGCGCCGCATGGGCGAGCCCGAGGATTACGCGGGCATCGTCGCCTTCCTGGCGTCCGATGACGCGGGGTTCATCACCGGCCAGACCATCTCGGTCTCGGGCGGGATGAACATGATTTGACGCAGATGCGCAACGAGCCGCAGGCGGCCGACGACCGGGAGGCGGACAATCCGCCCCCCGGCTTTGTGCCCTTGAACCCCTGTTCCGAGGCCGAGCTTCTTTCGGGTCCCTATTACGTGCGTCTGGACGAGGATGCACCCGCGATCGGGTTCAGGGTGCATCGCCGGCACCTCAATCGCGGCGGCATGTGCCACGGCGGGGTTCTGGCGACGCTGGCCGACATGAACATCACCCCGATCAGCCGCCGCGAGGATCTTGGCGAGGTCAATCCGACCATCTCGATGACGCTGGACTATTTTGCGCCGGTGGTGCTGGGGCAATGGGTCGAGGCGCAGCCCCAGATCCTGCGCCGCACCCGCAACATCCTGTTCAGCCGCTGCGTGCTGACCGCGGACGGCGTGCCCTCGGTGAACGCCAGCGTGGTCTACAAGATCGGCCGGAAACGCGACGGGGACAAGGGCGCATCCTGAGCGGCCTTCGGCCCGGCAGGCTGCACGCGCAAAGGCGGACCGGGGTGACAACCCGGCCCGCCGTGCGTTCTACAGCCGCACCAGCTGCTTGCCGTGGTTGCGCCCCGACATCATCCGCAGGAAGGCTTCGGGCGCCGTTTCGATCCCCTCCAGCACGTCCTCGCGGAATTGCAGATGCCCCTGCCGGTGCCATTTCAGCAGCCGGGCAAAGGCCTCGTCGCGGCGGTGCCACCAGTCAAAGACCACCAGCCCCTGCACGGTGGCGCGGGTCACCACCAGCCGGGCGCTCGATCGCAGGCCGATATCCTCGGACGCGGGCTTGTCGATGACGGCGATGCGCCCGACGATGGCCACGCGCGCGAAATTGGCCAGATTGGCCAGCACCGCATCGTGGATCGGCCCGCCGGTGTTGTCGAAGAAGAAATCCACCCCCTCGGGGCAGGCGTCGGCGACCGCCGCAGCCAGGTCCGGCGCGGTGCGATAGTTGATCCCGGCGTCGAAGCCGATCGAGCGGCAGTAGTCCAGCTTGTCGTCGCTGCTGGCCACCGCAACCACCCGCGCGCCCATCAACTTGGCGATCTGCCCGGCAATCTGCCCGACCGCGCCCGAGGCGGCGGAAACGACAACCGTGTCGCCGGGCTTCGGCCGGCCGATCTCGAACAGGCCGATATAGGCGGTGAGCCCTGGCATCCCCAGCCATGACAGCGCGGCCTGCGGCGGCGCATCGGGCAGCACCCGGTTGGCGGCGGCGGTGCCGCCCTGATCGGGCGCGATCACCGCATATTCCTGCCAGCCGAGGTTCATCGATTCGACCAGCTCGCCCACCTGCCAGCCGGGGTGGTTCGAGGCGATGACCTCGCCCACGCCGCCGCCGTGCATGGTTTCGCCCGGGCGAACGCCGGCGGTATAGTTCTTGGCCGGGCTGATGCGCCCGCGCATATAGGGGTCCATCGACAGCCAGCGGGTGCGGATCAGGATCTGGCCCGGGCCGGGCTGGGGAATCGGGTTCTCGACCAGCCGGAAATTCTCGGCCCGCGCGGCGCCTTCGGGATAGCTGTCCAGCACCCAGCTGCGATTCATGGTCATGCTGCCGTCCTTATGGTTGGGAATGCTTAAAGGAAGCCGCGCGCCCTTGCCACGCGCTCCAGATTGCCGGTGCCCTGCATCAGGATCTGGCTGCGGTTTTCCAGCTCGATCGCGGCGGCAAGGCTTCCGGCCTCGAGATTGGCCCACATGCCGCGCTTTGTCAGCCAGGTGTTCAGGCGACCGTTGTCAGCGATGGTCTCGGCCAGCTCGAGGGCGGCGGGCATCAGCCCCGCGGCGGTGGTGGTCTTGTGGACCAGCCCGATGCGCGCGGCCTCGTCGGCGTCGACCATGCGGCCGGTCAGCATCATCTCGAACGCGCGCGAGGTGCCGATAGCGCGAGGCAGCAGGTAGCTGACCCCGATATCGCAGCTGGTCATGCCCACCTTGATGAAGGCGGCGTTGAACTTTGCCCGGTCCGAGCAGATGCGCAGGTCGCAGCCCAGTGCCAGCCCCAGCCCCGCGCCGCAGGCGGCGCCATTGACCGCGGCGATCACCGGCTGGGGCAGCGCCCGCAGCCGGGTGACCAGCTGGGCGAAATGTTCCTGCCGCCCGGTCCAATAGGCGGCGGTCGCGACCGGATCCTCGCCGGTTTCGGCCGCCGCATTCAGGTCGAAGCCGGCGCAGAAGCCGCGCCCCTCGCCGGTGACGATGACGGCGCTGGCGTCAGAGCGGCCGATCCGGTCCAGCGCCGCAAAGAACGCATCGACCGCCGCGTCGTCAAAGGCATTCAGCCGCTCGGGGCGGTTCAGCCGGATCACGGTCACGCGCGGATGGGTGTCGTCCACAAGCACGGGGTCTTGCAGCATGATCGCCTCTTTTGCCGGGGGGTTGCGGTTCGCAGGATGATGCTCATGCAAACTAACATGGCAAGCGTGGTGCGCAAGATCGAAAGCTTGTTTACTTTATGGTAGCTAAGCTTCACACTGTCCCGGATACGGGATTTGGCGGACCGGGGAGAAAGGTCCGGGAGGAGGTACCGTGAAACGACTCGAGGGCCGCAGGGCCATCATCACCGGCGCCGGCAGCGGGATCGGCCGCGCCAGCGCGCTGCGCTTTGCGGCCGAGGGCGCGCTGGTCATGGCCGTGGGCCGGCGCGAGGCGCCGCTGCAGGAAACCGCCGAGTTGGCGCGCGCGGCGGGCGGCATCTGCATCGCCCATGTCGCCGACGCCGGCGACGAGGCCGCCATGCAGGTCGCCATCGACCGCTGCGTGCAGGAACTGGGCGGGCTGGAGGTGTTTTTCGCCAATGCCGGGAACACCGATTCCGTCACCCCGTTTCTGGAACAGACCGTCGCGCAGTGGCAGGCCATGTTCAGCGACAACGTGGTCCCGGCCTTCATCGCCTGCAAGCTGGCCGGGCGCCATATGGCCGAGCATGGCGGCGGCTCGATCATCCTGAACTCTTCCACCGGGTCGCTGCGGGCCCGCGGCGGCACCGAGGCTTACGGGGCGGCCAAGGCGGCGGTGAACCACCTGACCATGACCGCGGCCTGCGCCTTTGCGGGCCGCAACGTGCGGGTGAACGCGATCCTGCCGGGGCTGACCGAGACCGGCCTGACCAAGCCGATGTTCGACTGGGCCCGCACCGCGGGGAAAGAGGACCGGCTGGGCAAGCTCACCCCCCTGCAGCGCCCGGGCCATGTGGACGACATGGCGGCGGTGGCGGCGTTCCTCGCCTCGGACGATTCGGCCTATATGGACGGGCAGCTGCTGCCGGTGGACGGGGGGATTTCCGCCACCCACCCGGCGGGGAAGTTCGTCTACTGACCGCCGGTCCCGCGCGCCCCGGTGCGGCGGTTTCGCATGGGGCGGATGCAAGGCTTGACGGCGGCAATTCCGCCATGCTTCAGTATCGTAAGCTAGTATATCACATTAGCCCGGCCCCACCCGCATGTCTGCAGGCGGCGCGCGTCCGGCAGGGCGGTCCCGCCGCCCGACAAACAGGCGGCGGACCCCGCCGCGGTCAAAGCTTCGCGCAGGCGGCTGGCGACGGTCTGCCCCCCGCATTCCTCAAACCCGCAGGAACAGTCACATGGATTTCGAACTGCCGCAGGCCATCACCGACAAGCTCGCCGAGCTTGACGCCTTCATCGAGGCCGAGATCAGGCCGCTGGAACGCGAGAACGCCAGGTTCTTCGACCACCGGCGCGAATATTACCGCACCGACTGGGAAAACGACGGCGCCCCCAGCAAGGAATGGCGCGCGCTGCTGGCGGAGATGGAGCGCCGGGCCGACAAGGCCGGGCATCTGCGGCTGTGCCTGCCGGAAAGCTGCGGCGGGCAGGCGGCCGGCAACCTGATGAACGCGGCGATCCGCGAACATCTGGCCGCCAAGGGGCTGGGGCTGCACAACGACCTGCAGGACGAGAACTCGGTGGTCGGCAACTTCCCGATCGTGCCCGCCATCGCGAAATACGGGACCGCGGACCAGCAGGTCTATATCGAGGGCATCATCACCGGCGAGCGCCACCTGAGCTTTGCGCTGACCGAGCCGCGCCACGGCTCGGACGCGACCTGGCTGGAAACCAGGGCGGTCCGCGACGGCGACCACTGGATCATCAACGGCCGCAAGCGCTGGAACAGCCAGGTCGGCCGCGCGCAGGCGAACCTGGTCTTTGCCCGCACCAGCGGCAACCCCGGCGAGGCGCAGGGCATCACCGCCTTTATCGTGCCGACCGACACCCCCGGCCATCGCATCGTGATGAACCACTGGACCTTCAACATGCCCACCGACCATTCCGAGGTCGAGCTGAAGGATGTCCGCGTCCCAGACAGCGCCATCCTGCATGTCGAGGGCGAGGGGCTGAAGATCGCGATGATGTTCATCCACGAAAACCGCATCCGCCAGGCTGCAGGCAGCGTTGGCGCCGCCCGCTACTGCATTCAGGAGGCGGTGAAATACGCCAGAGAACGGGTGCTGTTCGGCGAATCCCTTTCCTCGCGGCAGGCGATCCAGTTTCCGCTGGCGGAACTGCACGCCGAATGCGAGGTGATCCGCAACTACGTCTTCCGCACCGCCTGGAAGATGGACCGGCAGGACTCTGCCACGATGTCGGACGAGGTGTCGATCTGCAACTACATGGCCAACAACCTGGTCTGCCGGGCGGCGGACTTCGCCATGCAGGTGCATGGGGGCCTGGGCTATTCCCGGCACATGCCGTTCGAGCACATCTACCGCCACCACCGCCGCTACAAGATCACCGAGGGCTCGGAAGAGGTGCAGAAGCGCCGCATCGCCCAGAAGCTGTTCGGTTTCCGCGGCCGGAGGGCGGAATGAGCGCGTCCCCCTCAACCCCGGCGACCGATTTCGATCCCGAGGCGCTGCGCGGCTTTCTTGGCGGCTTCCTGGGGCGCGAGGTGCGCGACCTGACGGTCGCGCCCACCTCGGGCGGGATGTCGAACCCGACCTATTTCGTCACCGCCGACGGCTGGCGGGCGGTGCTGCGCAAGCAGCCGGGGATGAAGCTGGCCAAATCGGCCCATGCCATCGACCGAGAGTTCCGGGTGATCGGGGCGCTGCAGGGCAGCGCCGTGCCGGTCCCGCAGCTTTATCATTACGAAGAGGACCCGGGCCTGCTGGGTACGCCCTTCTACCTGATGGAGTGGCTCGACGGCCGCATCTTCACCGAATACGCGCTGCCCGGGCTGGCCCCGGAGCAGCGGGGCGCGATCTACCGATCCATGGCCGCGACGATGGCGGCGATCCACAGCCTCGACTTCCGCGCCGCGGGGCTTGGCGATTTCGGGCGGCCGGGGAATTACTTCGAGCGCCAGATCAGCCGCTGGTCGCAGCTCTGGCAGCAGTATCGCAAGGGCGATGCCGACAACCCCGATCTGGACCGGATGCTGGACTGGCTGGGCCCCCGCATCCCCGACAGCCAGCTGCTGGCGCTGTGCCATGGCGATTGCCGGATCGGCAATCTGATGTTCCACCCGACCGAGCCGCGCGTCATCGGCGTGCTGGATTGGGAGCTTTCGACCCTCGGCCACCCGCTCGTCGACGTGGCGTTCAATACCCAGGCCTGGCACATGGCCCCCGATGAAAACGGCGGCCTGCTGGGGATCGAGCTGGCGGCCGAGGGGATCCCGGCCGAGGCGGATTATCTGGAGGATTATTACGCCGCCGCCGGCACCACCGAGCGGCTGAGCGATTTCCACCGCGTCTTTGCGATGTTCCGCGCCGCGGTGGGCAGCGCCGGCGTCGCGTATCGCGGCGAGCTGGGCAACAGCACGCTGCCCGATTCCGCGCAGGTTGGCCGCCGGCTTGCCGGCGCCTATGCTCGCCGCGGGATGGAGATCGCGGCCCGCAGCGGGCTTTAGGGGGAACCGGGGATGATGAGCATCGACGAGGCCGTGGCCGGGCGCCGCTCTGTACGGGGCTATCTGCCCGACGAGGTGCCGCAGGACAGGCTGCGCGAGCTGCTGGCGCTGGCGCAGATGGCGCCCTCGAACTGCAATATCCAGCCGTGGATCACCCATGTGCTGTCCGGGCCCAGCCTGCGCAGCCTTGGCGACAAGATGGTGGCGGCAGCCGAGGCCGGGATTCCCCCGGACCCGGATTTCTCTGCCGACCGCAAGTTCGAGGGGGTCTATCGCGCCCGCCAGATCGACGCCGCCGTCCAGCTTTACGGTGCGATGGGATCGACCGGCACGACCGCCCGCGCCGGGACTGGGCCTATCGCCGCAACCTCGATTTCTTCGGCGCGCCCCATGCAGCGCTGATCTTCCTGCATCACACGTTCGAGGAACGCGAGGCGGTCGATCTGGGCATCTATGCGCAGACGCTGATGCTGCTGCTGACCTCGCGCGGGATTTCCTCCTGCGCGCAGGGGGCGCTGGGGCTGTATCCGGGGATCATCCGCGAGCATCTGGGCCTGCCGCAGACGCACCGGCTGATCTTCGGCATCTCGTTCGGCTACGAGGACCCGGCGGTCGAGGCGAACCGCGCCCGCGTCGGCCGGGCCGGGCTGGAGGATGCGGTGGTGTTCCACCGCGACGCGGCCCGGGCCTAGCGGCCGCTGCCGGGCAAGAAGGCGAGCGATCAACGAGGAGGAGCGGATGGCGGGGAAGCTGGACGGATATGTGGCGCTGGTGACCGGCGCCTCGAGCGGGATCGGCGCGGCGACCGCGGTCGAACTGGCGGCGCAGGGCGCCCTTGTAGTGCTGGTCGCCCGGCGGGCCGAGCGGCTGGCCGAGCTGGCCGAAAGGATCGCCGCGGCCGGCGGCCAGGCGCGGGTGCTGGCCGCCGACATCGCCGAACGCGGGGTGCCCGCGCAGGTGGTGGCGGATGCGGTCGCGGCGGAAGGGCGGCTCGACATCCTCGTGAACGCGGCCGGGGTGATGCTCAACGGCGATGCCCTGGAACGGCCGCTGTCGGAATGGGAACAGATGGTCGACCTGAACCTGATGGCGCTGCTGGCGACCACCAAGGCGGCGCTGCCGCATCTGGTTCAGGCGGCGCAGGGCGCGCGGGGCGTGGCCGACGTGGTGAACATCAGCTCGATCGCCGGCCGCGTGGCGTCGCGGACGGCAGGGGTCTATAACGCGACCAAGTTCGGAGTTACCGCCTTCAGCGAGGCGCTGCGGCAGGAGTTCGCCCGGCGCAATGTCCGCGTCTCGGTCGTCGAGCCGGGTGCGGTGCAGACGGAACTGTTCGACCATCAGGCCCCAAAGGCGCAGGAACGCCTGTCGCGGGCCTGTCCGAGGTGGAATACCTGCACCCCGAGGACGTGGCCGAGACCATCGCCCATATCGTCACCCGCCCCCGCCGCGTCGCGCTGGCCGAGGTGGTAATCCGCCCCACCGACCATATCTGAGCGCAGCCGCCGCGGCGTGATGGCGGCAGCCTTCGGGCTTGCGCGCCTTCCGCCACGGACCCGCATCCGCGGCCGGGGCGTATGGGCGGGCGCCGGGTTGGCGCGCGTCCTGCATCTTCCGGCGGGAGAGGGCGATTCCGCCTTTCCCACAGCAAGAAGGGCGAGCCCCGAGGGGCTCGCCCGCCGTCCGCGCAGGACGAGAGGGAATTACTGCGCGGGCCGGTCCAGTTGGGCGCGGAAGAAATCCAGCATTTCCTGCGGATTTTGCAGCCCCGCGGCCTTGGCCTTGTCCAGCCATTCCGCGGTCAGCGGCGCCACCCGTTCCTTCATCCTGGCCAGTTCCGCGTCGTTCATGCGGTGGATCGTGCGGCCGCGGTTCTGCATCTCGGCGATGGCGGCCTCGGTTTCCTTGCGGTGCAGCTCGCCCGACATCCGGGCGACCGCAGCGCCCGAGACCTCGCGGATCGCCTGCTGGTCGGCCTCGGAGATCCGCGCCCAGGCGTCGGGATTGACCGACACCAGCACCGTGGTCGAGCCGAGGCTGCCCGGCACAAAGGTCATGCTGTGCAGCACATCGTCCAGCTTGAAGCCCAGCAGCGCGTCGGGCGGCGTGGTGGCGCCGTCGATCATGCGGCCCGAGGCCAGCTCATAGACCTCGGACACCGGCTTGTTGACCGGGGTGCCGCCCAGCAGCTCGATGATCCGGGTCAGCGACGGGCTGGAGCTGCGGATCTTGGCGCCCGCCCAGTTGTCCACCACCGACAGGTCGCGCCCGGTGGTGAAGACGTGGAACACCCCGGTCTGGAACAGCGCCAGCGGCACGACATCGGGGAAGACCTCCTGATCGGCCAGAAACTTCTCGTAAGTGGCCCAGACCGCGGGCGAGGTGCGGGATTCGTCGTCGCTGGCAAAGGGCAGCTCCATCCCCTCGACCTGCGGGAAGCGGCCGGGCGCATAGCTAAGCACCATCAGCGACATGTCCGCCATCCCGTCCGCCACTACGTCATATTGCGATGCGACGCTGCCCACCACCTTAGGGGTCTTCTGGATCTTGACCCGGCCCTCGGTGACCTTTTCGATCTCGGCGATCCAGGGCTCCATCAGCTGGGCGTCCAGCGCATAGCCGGCGGGCAGCCAGTTGGAATAGCGCAGGGTGACCTCCTGCGCCGGCGCCGCGGCGGCGCTGGCCGCCAGCATGACCCCGGCCAGCAGCCCAGAGCGGTTGAAAAACGACATTCGATACTCCCTGTATATTGCCGCCGCCACGGGCGGATGAAGGATCTGCCCCGGCGGGGGCAGACCGGCCGGTATCAGATCTTGCGCTCATGCCCGGCCCAGTAGGGGTCGCGCAGCACGTTCTTCATCACGGTGTTCTTGGGGGCCAGCGGCAGGGGCTCAGAGCGGAACTCGACCGACTTGGGGCATTTGTAGCCGCCGATCAGGGTGCGGCAATGCGCGATCAGCTCGTCTTCCGTCGCGGTCGCGCCGGGCTTGAGCACGACGACGGCATGGACCTGCTCGCCCCATTCCTTGGACGGGATGCCGATCACCGCCGCCTCGTGCACGGCGGGGTGCTGGAACAGCGCCCGCTCGACCTCGATCGAATAAACATTCTCGCCGCCGGTGACGATCATGTCCTTCACCCGGTCGGCGACATACAGATAACCGTCCTCGTCCAGATAGCCGGCATCGCCCGAATACATCCAGCCGTCGCGCAGCACCTCGGCGGTCTGCTCGGGTTTGCCCAGATAGCCCATCATCAGATAGTCCGAGCGCATGGCGATCTCGCCCAGCTCGCGGGGTGGCAGGGTCCGGCCGTCGGGCGAGACGATCCTGACTTCGACCCCCGGTCCGGGCTGGCCGCAGGAGCGGATGCGTTCCGCCTTTGGGCCGCTGAACACATGGTCGCGCCAGCGCAGCATGGTGGCGAAGCCGCCGGTCTCGGTCATGCCGTAGATCTGGTAGAACCGCAGGTCGGGCAGTTTCGCCGCCGCCGCGGCCATCAGCGCCTCGGGCATGGGCGAGCCGCCATAGACGCAGGTGCGCAGGCTCGATAGGTCGTATTTGTCGAACTCGGGGTGGCTGATCAGCATGTTGACGATAGTGGGCACCATCACCGCGTTGGTGACTTTGTGTTCGTGAATCGCCTGCATCATCAGCAGCGGGTCGAACTTGGGCAGCACCACATGGGTGCCGCCTGCCATGGTGATGTAATGCACCGGGCTTGCGCCCGAAAAATGGAAGAAGCCGCCGACATAGGCAAAGCTCAGATCCTCGACATCCGGGATCATGGCCAGCCACGCGGTGGCAGCGTGTCCCAGCGCGTTATGGGTCAGCGCCACGCCCTTGGGCTGGCCGGTGGTGCCGCCGGTATAGAACACCGCGTAAAGATCGTCGCCCTTGCGGTCGGCGTCCTCGATCGGGTCATGGCTGGCGATCAACTTCTCATAGGACAGCATGCCTTCGGGGGTGGGTGCGTCGCCGATGTGGATCACCGCCTTGAGCCCCGGGAAATCCCTGCGCAGCTGTTGGCCTTGCTCAGCAAAGCTGTCGTCCACGCAAAGGACCACCGCGTCGCAGTCGCGCAGCGCCAGCAGGTTTTCCTGGGCCGACCAGCGGACGTTCATTGGCGCGAAGCAACCGCCCGCCCAGGGCACCGCATAGAACAGTTCCAGATATCTGTCCGAGTTCATTGCCAGCACGGCGACGAAACCGCCGTCTTCCACGCCAAGCCGACGCAGAGCCGCAGCCATGCGCGGAACGCGGTCGCCCACTTCGCGCCAAAGGCGCTTGCGCGAGCCGCAAATGGTGGCGACGCCGTCGCGGTTGCGGTGAAGCGCCTGCTTGAGCAGCAGCGTACCTTGCATGTGGTTTTCCCCCTCGATCTTTGCCCGAATTGTTACGGACATGTCCTGTGCCGGCTGTCCGCAGACGGCGTCGGATGGTGCAGGTCCTGCATGTTCCCTCCTCCCCCGAGAGCCGTGCGGTCCGCGCAGACTGGATGTTACGCCAGCTTGTCAAAATATTTAGCATTGTTACTGTATGAAAGCGAATATAAAACACAAGCGCTGATTACGTCCTTGAATGGGTAGCCCATCGGAAGATTCCGGCGAGACGCCGCCATTCCGCGGCCGTCCGCCGTAGGGAGGAGAAAGTCACATGAGCGGACCATTGTCCGATCTGCGGATCGTCGAGTTTTCGGGGCAGGGGCCCGGGCCCTTCGCCGGCGGGCTGCTGGCGGATTTCGGCGCCGATGTCATCCGCGTCGACCGTCCGGGCCCGCCGCTGCTGCCGCCTGAATATGATTTCTACAACCGCAACAAGCGCTCGATCGCGCTGGATCTCAAATCCGCGGCGGGGCGCGAGGCGGCGGTGGCGCTGGTCTCGGCCGCCGATGTGGTGATCGAGGGGTTCCGGCCGGGGGTGATGGATCGGCTGGGGCTGGGCTATGACGCCTGCGCCGCCGCCAATCCGCGGCTGATCTACGGCTCGATGACCGGCTGGGGGCAGGACGGCCCGATGGCGATGGAGGCCGGGCACGGCATCAACTATCTGGCGCTGACCGGGGCGCTGCACGCCATTGGCTATTCCGACCGCCCGCCGGCGCCGCCGCTGAATCTGGTGGCGGACCTGGGCGGCGGCGGGATGTATCTGGCCTTTGGCATCCTGGCCGCGGTGCACGAGGCGCGGCGCTCGGGCCGGGGGCAGCGGGTGGATGCGGCGATGATCGACGGGGTGTCGCATCTGATATCGGCCTTCATGGCCTTTACCCAGCAGGGAATCTGGACCGAGCGGCGGGCCGACAACATCGTGGACGGCGGCTCGCCGGACTATGGCTGCTACGAGACTGCGGACGGCAAGCATGTCGCCGTGGGCGCCATCGAGCCGCAGTTCTACGCCGCGCTGCTCGAGGCGCTGGGGCTGGACCCGGCCGCGATCCCCGACCGTGCCGACCGGGCGAACTGGCCTGCACTGAAACAGCTTTTCGCCGACCGCTTCCGGCAGCGGACCCGCGCCGAGTGGGAAGCGGCGATGGCCGGGCGCGACGCCTGTTTCTCTCCGGTGCTCAGCATCACCGAGGCGTGGGAGCATCCGCAGATGCGCGCGCGCGCGGTCCATGAGCGGTTCGGCGGGCTGGTCCACCCCGCGCCCGTGCCGCGGCTGTCGCGCACCCCCGGCAGCCTGCGCCGCACCACCCCGGCGCCGGGTGAAAACAGCCGTGAGATCTGGAGCGACTGGGGGCTTCCGCAGGCGCTTTGGGAGCGGCTGGGCGGCGACGGCGCCACGCCCCCGGCGGCGGGGTAGCAGGGTGGCGATCCTTCCCGAAAGGGCGCTGCGCATCCCCGAGGTCACGCAAAGCTGTGACGAGCGGGACAGCATCCTTTATGCGCCGGGCATCGGGATCGGCCACGACACCGACCCGGGCAGCTGGGCTTTGTTTGTGAGCGAGGGTTGAAGGCGGTCCCCACCATGGCGGCGGTCATCTGATATGTATATCAATTATCAATAAGTGTATGATATGCGGAAATCTCCGGCAGCGGACGGGTGGAGAAAGATGGACGATCCGGTCAACCCGCAGGAAGCCCATTCAAGGGCTCCGGCCGGTGCGCTGCGGGTGAGCCAATCCGGCGCAGCCCCAAATGCCCGCCCCGCCAGCGGGCAGGCCGGCATCGCGGCGGGTGCGGTCGGGCAGGGCAGGGACGAGCCGGTGCCCGCATCGCCGCTGGCCCTCGTCCTGCTGGCGACGGGGAACTTTGTCGTTGGAACCAGCGGCTTCATCGTCGTCAGCATCCTGCCCGAGATCACCGCCGGGCTGGGCGTCAGCCTGGCCCAGGGGGCGCTGCTGTTCACCATCTATGCGGGCGCCTATGCCATCGGCTCGCCGCTGCTGATCTCGGCGACCGGGCGGATCGGGCGGCGGCGGTTGCTGCTTGCCGCCCTGGCGATGGTGGTGGCCTCGGCGCTGGTCTGCGCCCTTACCCGTTCGTTCGAGGTGATGCTGGCGGCGCGGGCGCTGGCGGCCTTTGGCGGCGGGCTTTACACGCCGGTCGCCGCATCGGTGGTCTTTGCCACCGTGCCCGAGCCGCGGCGCGGCCGGGCGCTGGGGCTGGTCTTTGCCGGGTTGCAGCTGTCGCAAGCGGCCGGGCTGCCGCTGGGCGTGGTCATCGCGCATCAGCTGGACTGGCCCGCGGCGTTCCTGACCGTGGCCGGGCTGGGCATGCTGTCGGCGGCCGGGCTGTGGTGGACGCTGCCCCGACGGGTGGTGGTCCCCGTCACTTCGCTGCGCACGCTGCTGGATGCGGGGCGCGACCTCAGGGCGCTGGCGGCGGTGTCGATCATGGCGCTGCACGCCTGCGCGCTGATCCTGTGCTATGGGCTGATCGCGCCGCTGGTCATGCGGCACGGCGGCAATGTCGGGCTGACGGTCGGGGCCTTCGGTGTCGGCGGGGTGGTGGCCGGGCTGATGATGGGCCGCGTCACCCAGCGGCTGGGGGCGGTGCGGGCGCGCAGGATCGCGATCGGCTCGCAGCTGGTGATCCTGCCGGTGCTGTCGCTGCCGCTGATCGGCATCGCGCCGCTGCCGGGGGCGCTGCTGATCGTGCAGGCGCTGCTGTGGCATCTGCTGGCCGGCGGCATGATGATCCCGCAGCAGATCCTGCTGATGCAGCGCAACCCGGAACGGGGGGCGGTGGTGCTGGGGCTGAACGCGACGATGAATTATCTGGGATTTGCGCTGGGATCCGCCTTGGGCGGTCTTGTAGTGGCCGGGCTGGGCTATGACTGGCTGGGCGTCGCCGGCGGCGCGGTGGCGGGGCTGGCCCTGCTGCTGTCGGTCTATAGCGAGCGGCTTTACCGCCGCGCCGGGCAGGGACTGTGATGCGGCAGCCCGTAGGGCGGGGCAAATAACCGTTGCGTCGTCATCGGGGCAATATAGTATACAAGCGCACGGTATGCTTCAGCCCCGCCGCGGGAGAAATGTCAACAGGCCGGCCTTGCGCCCGCCGCAGCACCAGCGAGATGCGAATGCCCTATAATTCCGTATATGCACCCGGCCTGTTCAAGGACCAGACCATCATCGTCACCGGCGGCGGCAGCGGCATCGGGCGCTGCACCGCGCACGAGCTGGCGCATCTGGGCGCGCAGGTGGTGATCGTCGGCCGCAACCCCGACAAGCTGGAAACCGTCCGGCAAGAGATCACCGAGGACGGCGGCAAGGTCCACACCGCCACCTGCGACATCCGCGACGAAGCCCAGGTCATCGGGGTGATCGACCAGACGCTCGAACGCTTTGGCGCCATCAACGCGCTGGTCAACAACGCCGGCGGGCAATACCGCGCCGAGCTCAGGACCATCTCGACCAAAGGGTTCGAGGCGGTGGTGCGCAACAACCTGACCGGCGGCTTCATCTTCATGCGGGAAATCTACAACCGCTGGATGGAGGGCAACGGCGGCGCCATCGTCAACGTGATTGCCGACATCTGGAACGGCTGGCCCGAGATGGGGCACTCCGGCGCCTCGCGCGGGGGGATGTGGACGCTGACCGAAACCGCCGCCTGCGAATGGGCGCATTCGGGGGTGCGGGTGAATGCGGTGGCGCCGGGGGGAATCGCGTCCTCGGGGTTCGACCAGTACACCCCCGAGATCACCGAGCGCATCCTGGCCTATCCGGCGCAGGTGCCGCTGCCGCGCTACGGCACCGAATCGGAAATCTCGGCCGCGATCACCTATCTGCTGTCGCCGGCGGCGGCCTATGTGACCGGCAGCTGCCTGCGCGTCGACGGCGGCGCGCCGAACCGCCGGCAGACCTGGACCCAGAACTATCCCGCGACCAACATCCCGGAATACAACGGCTTTCACCGCGCAGTGCAGCCGCAGATCCTGAAGAACCGGGGCTGAGCGCCGGAACGCCATCGGCCGCATGGGGCCCCGCTTCCGGCGGCGCCCTTCTGCTTTCAGGGGGCGCGGCTCAGGAGGGTGTGGGGTGTCCGGGACCGTTGCTCGCGGTCATGGCGGCGGTGCGCCAAGCCACCTCGGCAGGCAGTGGTGTCCCGGGACTGGCGCAGCGCGCGCGCCGGGGCCGCCCCTTACCGCCGCTCGTGCTCGGCCTTCATGGCGCGGGCGATGATCGTCTTCATGATCTCGATCGAGCCGCCGGCGATCTTGGTGATCCGCGCGTCGGCATAGGCGCGGCAGATCGGGTATTCCCACATGTAGCCCCAGCCGCCGAACAGCTGCAGGCATTCGTCGGCCGCCTTGCAGTGCAGCTCGGTGGTGTACATCTTGGCCATCGCCGCATCGACCGGGTCCAGCTTGCCCTGCATGAACAGCTCGATGCATTTGTCGGTGAACACCCGGGCCAGCGTCGCCTGGGTCTTGAGTTCCGCCAGCTTGAACTGGGTGTTCTGGAAATCGAAGATCGTCTTGCCGAAGGCCTCGCGCTGGGTGGTGTAGTCCAGCGTCCATTCGATGATCGTCTCGGCCACGGCGGCCGAGCGGATGGCCTGGGCCAGCCGCTCCTGGCTGAGCTTGGTCATCATCAGGGCGAAGCCCTCGCCCTCGGCCCCCAGCATGTTGGCGGCCGGCACGCGCACATTGTCGAAGAACAGTTCCGAGGTGTCCTGCGCGTGCATCCCCAGCTTTTCCAGGTTGCGGCCGCGGCGGAAGCCCTCGCGGTCGCCCTCGATCAGGAACAGCGTCACCCCCTTGGCCCCGGCGTCGCGGCCGGTCTTGGTGGCGCAGACCAGCACATCCGCGTGCTGCCCGTTCGAGATGAACACCTTTTGCCCGTTGATGACGAAATCATCGCCGTCGCGGGTGGCGCGGGTGCGGATGGCCTTGAGGTCGGAACCGGCATGCGGCTCGGTCATGCCAAGCGCGCCGATCCATTCGCCGGTCACCATCTTTGGCAGGAACTTGCGCTTCTGGTCCTCGGTCCCGAAGGACAGGATATAGGTCGCCACCAGATCGGTGTGGATCAGGAAGCCGGGGCCCGAGGCGCCCGCGCGCCACAGCTCTTCGAACACCACCACGTCGAACAGGTAGTCGAGGCCCAGCCCACCGTATTCCTCGGGGACGGTGCAGCACAGCAGGCCCTGTTCGCCGGCCTTCAGCCATAGTTCGCGCGGGACGATGCCGTCCTTTTCCCATTGCGCGTGATAGGGCGTGATCTCTTTTTCGACGAAGCGCCGGACGGTGGCCCGGAAAAGCTCGTGTTCCTCGTTGAACAGGCTGCGTTCGATCATGTGGTTTCCTTTCGTGTGGCGGGGGCCGCAAGGCCGGGTGCGGGGCGGATCAGCCGTCCGCCAGCCGGTCCCGATGCTCTGGCGCGGCGATGGCGATCAGCCTTTCGCGGCGCTCGGCGGGGCTGGCGGCGCGCAAATCGGCGATGCCGTATTCGGTGACGACCACGTCGGTATCGAACCGTCCCAGCGACACCGGGCCGCTGGCCCGGCCGGGGGCCACGATGCGGCTGATCTTGCCGCCGGCAGCGGTCGCGGGCAGCACCACCATGCGCAGCCCCTGCAGGCCGCGGGCGCCAGCCGCGAAATCCGACGCCCCGCCGGGGCCCGAGACCAGCCCCCTCGGCGTGGCCTCGGCATGGGAATTGCCGGCCAGATCCACCTCGATGGCCGAATTGATGGTCACGAAACGCCCCATCGTCGCCAGCTGCGCGATGTCATGCGTGACCGAGGGCGGGGCAAAGCGGAACTCGGGCCGGGACACGGCGTCGTAAAGCCGGGCGCTGCCGATGGCGACCCCGGCAAGGATCGGGGCATCGGCGCGCAGGGCGCCGGCGTTCAGCAGGTCCAGCGTCGAGTTGCCGATCAGCCCGGAATGGATGGACAGATCGCGGTGGCCGGTCAGCCCGGACAGCACCGCTTCCGGGGTGCGGCCCAGCCCGGCCTGGATCGTGGCCCCCTCGGGGATCAACCCGGCCGCCAGCGCCGCGATGCGGGCGGACACCGCGTCCGTGCCGGGGTCCGACACCGGCAGCGGCGCCTCGCCCTCGATCACCGCGTGGAAGCGGTCGTAGGGAATCGCCCGGCCATGGGTCCGCGGCAGCAGCGGGTTCACATGCGCGATGATGCGCGGGACCTGCGGCCAGATATCGGCAATGAAGTCGTTGACCGGGCCAAGGCTGCACATGCCCTGTTCATCCGGGGGGGCGACCATGACCAGCGCCACATCGGGCAGCAGCGCGCCCAGATGCAGGCGGATATCGCGGTAGCAGAAGGGCAGGAAGCGGACCTGCGCGTCATTTCCCGCGAACTCCGGCATCATGAAATAGCTGTCGATCCGCGCCCCGGCCGCCAGCAGCCCGCCCAGCCGGTTCAGCCCGGGTACGAAGATCCCGGTAAAGGTCAGGCCGCGCAGATCCGCGGCCTCCAGCCCGTCGCGGATCAGCGCGCTTTCCCCCGAACAGGCGTGCAGCCAGATGCGGGCGCCGGCGGGAAGATGGCCGGCGATGTCGTGCGAACCGATCCGCAAGGGTGCCATGGCAGGTCCCGCTTATTCCACGAAGTTGTAGAAATCGGGCTTGCGCTTCTCGTTGAAGGCATTGACGCCTTCCTGCGATTCCGGCGTCGCGTAATACAGCTTGACCGCATGCAGGGCGAGGTTCGAGATCCCGCGGATCGAGTCGCTGTCGGCGTTGAACGACCGCTTGAGGAAGGCCAGCGCGGTGGGCGAGCGTTCCGCCAGCGTGTCGGTCCATTGCGTGACCGCGGCGTCCAGCTCCTCCAGCGGCACGACCTTGTTGACCAGCCCATAGCTCATGGCGTCGCGGGCCGAGAGGCGGTCGTTCAGATACCAGATCTCGCGGGCCTTCTTGTCGCCGACGATGCGGGCCAGCAGGCAGGTGCCCCAGCCGGCGTCGAACGAGCCGACCTTCGGTCCCACCTGCCCAAACATGGCGTTTTCCGAGGCGATGGTCAGGTCGCACAGCGTCGCCAGCACGTTGCCGCCGCCGATGGCAAAGCCGTTCACCCGGGCGATCACGGGCTTCGGCACGTCGCGGATCAGGCCCTGCAGCTCGTCGATGGGCAGGCCGACGACGCCGCGGCCGTCGTAATTGCCCTCATGCGCGGATTGGTCGCCGCCGGTGCAGAACGCCTTGTCGCCGGCGCCGGTGATGACGATCGAGGCCACGTCCTTGTCGTTGCCGGCCAGATGCAGCGCCCGGATCATCTCTTCCAGCGTCTGGCCGCGGAAGGCGTTGTAGACCTTTGGGCGGTTGATGATGATCCAGGCGGCGCGGCCGCGGACCTCGTAGATGATGTCCTCGAAAGCGGGTGCGTTTGCCATGTGGGGCTCTCCTCCAGTCATGCGGCAGGGGTGCGATTGCGATCAGGCGACGTGCTGCGATTATCGTTCGTATCAATATCGTCAGTATGCATATCTGTTTGAGGGGCCGCCACCGCTAAATCCCCGCCGGGGGGATTTTGCCGTGGCGTCGGGTCACAGTCTCTCGGTCAGTTCCGGCAGGACTGTGAAGATATCGCCGACCAGACCATAGTCGGCGATCTGGAAGATTGGGGCTTCCTCGTCCTTGTTGATGGCGACGATGACCTTGCTGTCCTTCATGCCGGCCAGGTGCTGGATCGCGCCCGAGATGCCGGCGGCGATGTACAGTTCCGGCGCCACCACCTTGCCGGTCTGCCCGACCTGCCAGTCGTTCGGGGCATAGCCCGAATCGACCGCGGCGCGGGAGGCCCCGACCGCGGCGCCCAGCTTGTCGGCCAGCGCCTCGATCAGGGCGAAGTTCTCCTTCGAGCCCACCGCGCGCCCGCCCGAGACGATGCGCTTGGCCGAGGTCAGTTCGGGGCGGTCCGAGGCCGCCACCTTGTCCTCGACCCAGGACGACAGGCCCGGGTCCTCGGCCAGTGCCGCGTCGGAAACCGCGGCCGCGCCGCCCTCGGCCGCCGCGTCGAAGCTGGCGGTGCGGATGGTCAGCACCTTCTTGGCATCCGCGGATTTCACCGTCTGGATGGCGTTGCCGGCATAGATCGGGCGGGCGAAGGTGTTGGCGTCGACCACCTCCATCACGTCCGAGATCACCATCACGTCCAAGAGCGCCGCCACCCGCGGCATCACGTTCTTGGCGTCGGTGGTGGCCGGCGCCGCGATGTGGCTGTAATCGCCCGCAAGGCTGACCAGCAGCGCCGCGGTGGGCTCGGCCAGCCGGTGGCCGTAGCGCGCATCCTCGGCGACCAGCACCCTGGCGACGCCCGCGATCTTCGCCGCATCCTGCGCCGCGCCCGCGGCCGAGGCCCCGGCGCAGAGCACCGTCACATCGCCCAGCGGCGCCAAGGCCTTGACCGCCTTGGCGGTGGCGTCGCGGTTCAGTTGCCCATCCGTCACTTCGCCCAGCAGCAGAACCGCCATCACACCACCCCCGCTTCTTTCAGCTTCGCCACCAGCTCGTCGACCGAGCCGACCTTGATCCCGGCCTTGCGGCCCTCGGGCTCGCGCACCGACACCACCGTCAGCCGCGGGGCGACGTCGACGCCGTAATCGGCGGCGGTCTTTTCATCCAGCGGCTTCTTCTTGGCCTTCATGATGTTGGGCAGGCTGGCATAGCGCGGCTCGTTCAGCCGCAGGTCGGCGGTGACCACCGCCGGCAGCTTGACCGAGATGGTCTGCAGCCCGCCGTCGACCTCGCGGGTGACCTTGGCAGCATCGCCCTCGATCGCCACTTCAGACGCAAAGGTCGCCTGCCCCCAGCCCAGCAGCGCCGACAGCATCTGCCCGGTCGCGTTCATGTCGTTGTCGATCGCCTGCTTGCCGGCGATCACCAGCCCGGGCTGTTCTTCCTCGACCACCTTGGCCAGGATCTTCGCCACCGCCAGCGGCTCGATGTCCTGATGCACGTCGTCGGCCGCCACCACCAGGATGCCGCGGTCGGCGCCCATGGCCAGCGCGGTGCGGATGGTCTCGGCCGCCTGCTTGACGCCGATCGACACCACCACGATCTCGGACGCCGCCCCCTTCTCCTTCAGACGGATCGCCTCTTCCACCGCGATCTCGTCGAACGGGTTCATCGACATCTTCACGTTCGCGAGGTCAACCCCCGAACCATCGGCCTTAACACGAGCCTTGACGTTGTAGTCAATCACCCGCTTGACCGGAACGAGAACCTTCATCGTCCGTTTCCTTCTTCTTGCCATTGCTTGCCCGGCCGGCGGGGTCGGGCGGCGAAACTAGCTGCCGGTGAAATCCGCCTTGCGCTTCTGCACGAAGGCGGTGATCCCCTCGCGCGCATCGGCAAAGCCGGCGGCTTGGGACAGCGACACCGCCTCGAGCTCGAGCTGCTCGTCGAGGCTGCGGCCGAGGGCGCCGGAAAAGCAGCGCTTGATCATGCCATAGGCGCGGGTCGGCCCCTGCGCGAGGCGCCGGGCCGTCGCCTCGGCCGCGGCGCGGACCTCGGCCACGGGGTGCAGGTGATCGACGAGACCGGCGGCCTGCGCCTCGGCCGCGGTGATGGTTTCGTTGCACAGGATGAAGCGGCGCGCCCGGGCGATGCCCATCCGCTCGGACAGCGACACGGTGGTGCCGCTGTCGGCGCAGAAGCCGATGGCGGGGAAGGCGGCGGTGAACCTGATCGAATCGGCCGCGTGGATCACGTCGGCGAAAGCCATCATCGACACCGCGCCGCCGGCGACGCCACCCTCGACCGCGCAGACAATTGGCGCGTCCATGCGGCGCAGGCGGGACAGCGCGGTGTGGAAATCCGAGGTCCAGTCGAGCACCAGCCGGGGCAGCTCGTCGATGCGGTCCTTGAAGCTGTTGAGGTCGCCGCCCACGGAAAAGAACCGCCCCTCGGCCGTCAGCAGCACCGCGCGCACGCCGGGCGCGGTCATGAGGATGCCCGAGAGTTCGAGCAGCTCGGCCCCCAGCGTCGCGTCGATGGGATTGCCGCGCTCGGCCTGGCACAGGGTCACCCTTGCAAGCCCGTCCTCCATCGTCATCCTGATGGACTGCCCCTGGAACTCCATGCCCCCTCCTCCGGTGCTTGAGCTGTGATGCAGGGACCAGCCTAGACGATGCCAAATAAATATGCAATCATATAGTATGCTAGCAATTGATCTGCCGGCGCGCAGGGCTGGATAAGGGCGGGACGGATGACAACGGAAACCGGTTTCAAGCTACCGGCGGCAGATCGCTGGTTCGAGCATTATCGCCCCGGCGACCGCTGTCGGTTCGGCCCGGTCGAGGTGACCGAGCAGGAGATCATCGAGTTCGCCCGCCGCTACGATCCGCAGTCGTTCCACATCGACCCGCAGGCGGCCGCGGCCGGGCCCTATGGTTCCGTCATCGCCTCGGGGTGGATGACGGCGGCGCTGATGATGCGGCTGCTGGTCGACGGGTTCCTGCCGTCGCGGGCGGGGCTGGCGGCGCCGGGCTGTGACGAACTGCGCTGGCTGCATCCGGTGCGGCCGGGCGACCGGCTGTGGCTGCGGGTCGAGGTGCTGTCCGCGCGGCCGTCGCAGTCGAAGCCGGACCGGGGCATCGTCTCGTTCCGCATGGAGGGCGAGAATCAGGACGGGGTGGCGGTCTATCGCACCATCGCGACCGGCATCTACCTGCGCGCGCCCTCCGCCGGCTGAGCGCGCGCATATTCCGGCGCTTCCCGCATTCAGGGAATTGACGCATCCGGTATGCATGTGCACTATATTGCAGCACACTATATTCGTGCCGGCACCGCCGTCTGCTGGGAGGACAGGACATGACCACGCAACCGCCGGAACTTATCGAGTTCCGATATGAGCTGCTCGAGGACGGCATCGGCCATCTGGTCTTCGATATGCCGGGCCGGACCATGAATGTCTTTTCGAATCGCGCCATCCACGAGGCCGAGGCGGTCGCCGACTGGCTGGGAAGCAGCGGGCTGCGGGGGCTGGTGATCTCTTCGGGCAAAGCCACCGCCTTTTGCGCGGGGGCCGATCTGGGCGAGCTGGCACAGGCCTATGCGATGATCATCGCCGCCCCTGAAGACCAGCGCTGGCAGATCGGGCGCGACCATTTCGCCCCCATCGGCCGCGCCTTCCGCAAGCTGGAAACCGCGGGCGTGCCGGTCGCCTCTGCGATCAACGGGCTGGCGCTGGGCGGCGGCTGCGAATTCGCGCTGGCCGGGCATTACCGGGTGCTGGCCGACACGCCCGCGACCGCGCTCGGCCTGCCCGAATCGCTGGTCGGGCTGCTGCCGGGCGGCGGCGGCACCCAGCGGATGCCGCGGCTGGTCGGGATCGAGGCGGCGATGCCGGTGCTGCTGGACGCGGCCCGCTTTACCGCCGCCGATGCGGTCGCCGCCGGGGTCGCGCATCGCGTCGTGCCTGCCGGGCAGGAAATCGCCGCCTGCGTGGAATGGATCCGGTCCGGCCCCCAGCCGAAACAACCCTGGGACCGCGCGGACTACCGCATCCCCCCGGCCGAGGAGGTCGCGGCCCGGCTGGCAGGGCTGCGCCGCGCCCGGCAGGAGGAAACCGGCGGCCATTATCCGGCGATCACCGCGATCCTCGATTGCGTCGAGTTCGGCCTGCCGCTGCCGATGGATGCCGCGGTCGGCAAGGAAATCGACATCTTCGCCGATCTGATCAAGCGCCCCGAGCCGCGCGACATGATCTCGAGCCTGTTTCTGGGCAAGCAGACCTGGCAGAAGCAGCGCAAGAGCGGCGCCTTGCCCGAGGTCTACGACAGCATTGCCGCGGCCATCCGCCAGAGCTGGGCCAATGTGGCCGCCCGGTTCGAGCCCGCCGATGTCGAGGCCGCGGCCCGCTGGGCGCGGCTGTCGGCGACGATCCTGCCGGGCGGGCCGGTGCAGCCGGTCTCGGCCGGGGTGCTGGGCGAGCATCCGGGCATCGCCCCCACCGGCATCTGGATCGACGCGCCGCAGGGGCAGGATCAGGTCATCGCCGGCGCGCTGCTGGGCGCGGCCGTGGTCGCGGCGCTGGAACACGGCGGGGATCTGGATGCCGACAGCCGCCGGGCCGCCGATTTCCACAGCATCAGCGCCGCCGGCTTCCCCGCATATCTGGGCGGCCCCTTCGCGCTTTACGATTCCATCGGCAGCGACGGCGTCCGCCGCCTGATCGCCCCGATCGCCAGCTGACGCGGCCGCACCGCAGCCGCCGCTTTCGCAGCCATCGCCCCGGGGGTGGAGGGGCGCTGCGCCAATTCATGGGAGGGATACACATGACCCGATTCGACCTCGCCGCGCACAGGCGCAAGCTGCGCGACCAGGGCCACTGGACGGATGAGCATTACGACGATTTCCTGCGCCGGGCGCTGCAGGACCACCCCGACAAGCTGGCGGTGGTCGGCGATCGCGCCTCGGGTGTGGTCCGGCTGACCTTCCGCGAGCTCGAGGACCGCATCGCCCGCGCCGCCGGCGGCCTGCGCAAGCTGGGCGTGGGCAAGGGCGACGTGGTGGCGCTGCAGATGCCCAACTGGTGGGAGTTCGTGGTGGCCGTGCTGGCGACCCAGCGGCTGGGCGCGATCACCAACCCGCTGATGCCGATCTTCCGCGAACGCGAGCTGCGCTTCATGCTGGGGTTTGCGCGCTGCAAGGTGTTCATCGTGCCGCAGGGCTTCGGCTCGCTGGATCTGGTCGGCACCGCAAGGCTGCTGCGCGACGAGCTGGACCATCTGGACCATGTGGTGGTGGCGAACGGCACCGGCCCCGACAGTTTCGAGGCGCTGCTGGAGTCGGGCGAGCGCGTCGAGCTGCCGCCCGCGGGTACCCCGCCGGTCACCGATCCGGGCGAGGCGTCGATGCTGATGTACACCTCGGGGACCACCGGCTCGCCCAAGGGGGTGCAGCACACCGTCAACAGCATGGTGAACGCGGCCCGCAGCATGACCGAGCGCGGCCATCTGACCAATGACGACGTGCTGCTGGTCGGCTCGCCCGTGGGCCACATGCTGGGACTTGCGGCCGGGGTGCTGCTGGCGATCTTCAACCGCGCCACCATGGTGCTGCAGGAAAGCTGGAACGGCCGCCACGCGCTGGAGCTGATCGACGAATACAAGGTCACCTTCAGCGGCGGCGCCACGCCTTTTCTGGCCGATCTGGTGCGCGAGGTTCAGGCCGGCGCCCCGCGTCCCGAAACGCTGCGGCTGTTCCTGTGCGCCGGCGCGCCGATTCCCCCGGTGCTGGTCCGTCAGGCCAGCGAGGTGCTGGGCACGACGGTGACCTCGGTCTGGGGGATGACGGAAAGCCTGGCCTCGACCATGACAGAGCCCGAGCGGGCGGGGCAGCTGTCCGCGACCTCGGACGGGCGGCCGGTGGCGGGGATGCAGGTGAAGGTGGTCGACGATTCCGGCCGGACGCTGGCGGCGGGCGAGCGCGGGCGCCTGCTGGTGCGCGGCGCGCAGCTGCATATCGGCTACATGGGCATCCCCCCCGAGGATACCTTCGACGCCGAGGGGTGGATGGACACCGGCGATCTGGCCTATGGCCTGGCCGACGGGGATTGCGCCGGCTATATCCGCATCGCCGGCCGCACCAAGGATGTCATTATCCGCGGCGGCGAGAATATCCCGGTCGTCGAGATCGAGAACCTGCTGGTCGAGCATCCCGCGATCACCATCGCCGCGCTGGTCGGCTATCCCGACGAGCGTCTGGGCGAGCGCGCCTGCGCCTTTGTGGTGGCGGAAAACGGCGCCACCGTGTCGCTGGACGATCTGCGCGTCTGGATGGACGAGAAAAAGGTCGCCAAGCAATACTGGCCCGAGCGTATCGAGATCATCCAGGCGATGCCCCGCACCCCCAGCGGCAAGATCCAGAAATTCCTGCTGCGCGACATGCTGCAATCCTGAGCGGATCACCGGCGCAGGCGGCCCCGCGCTGCCTGCGCCCAGGCCTGCCCGGTGGGGACAGGCAGAAATGGGGCGACCACGGCGGCGCGATCGCGGCCTTTGCGGATTACGCGGCGCTGGGTGCGCAATATGCCGTGGGGCTGTCCCGGGTGGTCACCCCACGATCACCCTGTCCATCGACTTTCTGCAGCCGGTCCTGTCCGGGCAATGGGTGACGGCGCGGGTCGAGATCACCGGCCTGACCCGGAAGATGTGCTTCACCCAGATGGTGGCGCGGGTGGAAAACACCCCGGTGATGAGCGCGCGCGGCATCTTCAAGGTCTCGACCCGGGACGAACTGATCGGCCATCCGTTCTATCTGAAATGCGCCGAACTCTGGCCCTCGCGGGTGGATATCGACCGCGAACAGGAGGGGTAGGGTAGGCAAGGGCCGGGAAGCGGTGCTGCCGGATTATTTATGCGGCTGCGCTGGAGCTGACCCGCCTCGCGCGCGGGATCGGCCTGCCGGTCGAAAGCGCGAGCGTCCGGCGGCTGAGCCGCTGCCCGCCCAACGCCAGCGCCGCCCCGCCTAGTAGAAATGAACCCTGCCGTCGGCGGTGCGGTCGCGGTGGACGCGGATGCCGTAGAGTTGCGACAGGTTTGCGGCGGTCAGCGCCTGCTCTGCCCGGCCCGCCGCGACCACGCCGCCGCGGTTCAGCAGCACTGCCCGGTCGCCAAGGGCGGCGGCCTGGTCCGGGTCGTGGGTGGACAGGATGACCGCGGTGCCTTGGGCGACCAGCCAGCGGATCGCCTCGTTCACCTGCCGGCGGTTGGCAAAGTCGAGGCTGGCGGTCGGCTCGTCCATGATGATCGCCGCCGCGTCCTGCGCCAGCGCCCGGGCGATCAGCACCAGCTGGCGCTGGCCGCCCGACAGGCTTGTCACCTCGGCCCCCGCAAGATCGGCGATGCCCAGCCGGTGCAGCGCGGCCCTTGCCCGGGCGGTTTCCCGCGGACCGGGGCGGGCAAGGGGGCCAAGCCCCGCGGCCGCCCCCATCAGCACGATGTCCAGCGCGGTAAAGGCAAAAGGGGTAGCCAGCGCCTGCGGCACATGCGCCAGGCGGCTGGCGATCCGGGCCCGCGACAGCCCGGCCAGCGGCTGGCCGTCCAGGGTGATGCGGCCGCCCAGCGGCGGGATCAGCCCCAGCAGGGTGCGAAACAGCGTGGTCTTGCCCGCGCCGTTGGGGCCCAGCAGGCACAGCACCTCGGCTGCGCCAAGCTGCAGGTCGATGCCCGCGATCAGCGGCCGGCCGTGATGGCCGATGGCAAGGCCGCGCGCCTCGATCAGGGGCGTCACTCGCTCCACGGTCTTGCCCCCCGCGCCAGCAGCCAGACGAAGACCGGCGCGCCGAGCACCGCGGTCAGGATGCCCAGCGGCACCTCGAGCGTGGCGATGCTGCGGGCGGCGGTGTCGACCAGCACCATGAAGCCGGCGCCGATCAGGATCGCGGCGGGCAGCAGCCGGTCGAAGCGCGGGCCGGTGACCAGCCGCGCCATATGCGGCACCATCAGCCCGATCCAGCCGATCACCCCCGCCATGGCCACCGCCGCCGCGGTCATCAGCGTGGCGCAGGCGATGACCAGCAGCCGCAGCTTGGCCGCGTCGATGCCCATGGCGCGGGCCTCGTCGTCGCCCATCGCCAGCAGCCCGATGCGCCAGCGCAGCGCCAGCAGCGGCGCGATGCCCACCAGCAGCGCCGGCAGCGCCGCCACCAGATCGGCGCGCTTGACCCCGGCCAGGCTGCCCATCAGCCAGAAGGTGATCGCCGGCAGCTGCTGTTCGGGGTCGGCCAGCAGCTTGACCAGCGAGATCCCGGCCCCCGCGAGCGCGCCGATGGCGATGCCGCACAGCACCATGACCAGCACCTGCCCGGTGCCGCGCAGCGCCAGGCTCAGCGCCAGCACCAGCCCCACGGTCAGCAGCCCGGTGCCAAAGCCCAGCATCTGGATGCCGATCACCGGCAGGCCCAGCAGGATGCCCAGCACCGCCCCGAACCCGGCCCCGGCCGATACTCCCAGAATGTCGGGTGAGACCAGCGGGTTGCGGAAGGTGGTCTGATAGGCCGCCCCTGCGGCCGCCAGCGCCGCGCCGACCACCGCGGCGGCCAGCACCCGCGGCAGGCGGATGTTCAGCAGCACCGTTACCGCCTGCGCGTCCGAGCGGTCGCCGCCCAGCACCGCAAGGATGCGGTCGGGCGACAGCGGAAACGGGCCGATCGCCGCGCCCGCGATCAGCACCGCGCCCAGCGACAGCAGCAGCGCCCCGGTCAGGCTGCGTTCAGTCACCCAGCAGCCCCGCCAGCGCGGCCTCGTCGGGACGGATGCCATAGAACAGCTCGTAGAACTCCGCGATCTTCGCCTGCAGGTCGCCCGTCGCGGCATCGGGATAGAGCTTGTGCGACAGCCAGATCAGCCCGGCGAGCCGGTTGACCGAGGGCGGCGCGTCGATGAAGCCGAAGGGGGCCGAGGGCGCCAGATAGACCCGGTTGTTTTCCACCGCCGGGATGCCCCGCCATTCCCGCATCCGGCCGACATTGGCGGCGAAGTCGCGGTCGATGGTGATGATCACCTCGGGCGCCCAGGCCTGCACCTGCTCGGGCGAGACAGTGGCAAGGCCGCGCGTCTCGGCGGCGGCGACGTTGCGGGCGCCGACCCGCTCGATGATCTCGGCGTTGATCGAGCCGCGCGCCGGGGTCTCGACCCCCTCGGGGCCGCGGGCCAGATAGACGGTGGGGCGATCCGTCTCGGGGATGGTCGCCAGCAGCGCGTCCAGATCGGCCAGGGTCCGTTCGGCGTAAGAGGCCAGCTCCTCGCCGCGTTCCGGCACGGCCAGCAGCCCGGCCATCTGCCGGATCCCCTGCGGCATCTGCGCGAAGCGGCCGTCGACCAGCGCATAAGGCAGGCCGGCCTGGTCCTGGATCCGGCCGGCAAGGTCGATATAGGTGTCGCTGACCGTGCCGTAATCGACGATCAGCTCGGGATCGGCGGCCAGCAGCACTTCCAGGTTCAGCGTGTCGCCGCGCCCGGTCAGGCGGCCAAGCGCGGGCAGGGCCGCGGCATCGGGGCGCAGGAACGGCAGCGCCTCGGGCTTGGGGGCGCTGACCCAGCCGACCATCGCCTGCGGCTTCAGCGCATACAGCAGCACCGCGGCGGGCGGGCCGGCGGCAAAGACTCGGGCGGGGTCGTCGGGCACCGACAGCTCGCGCCCGGTGGCGTCGGTGATCGTGCGGTCCCCGGCCAGCGCCGGCAGGGCCGCGGCTGCCAGCAGCAGCCCGGCCAGGGCACCGGCAAGGGCGCGGCGGGAAAGCGGTCTCATGCAAGGGCTCCGAATGCGGCCTTGAGGTCGAGCAGCGGCGTGCCGCTGAGACAGTCGAGCCCGCGCACCGTCAGCCAGCGCCCCTCGACGCCCAGCAGCCGCACCACCGACGAGGCCACCGGGTTGGGCCGCACCGGCGAGCGCAGGGCAAAGGTCCCGGTGGATTCGTCGCTGAAACGCGGGTTCTGCAACACCAGGTCGCGCCGCGAGCGGTCCATCCAGTACAGCACCTGCACCTGTTCGTGCTGCGCGATCCCGGTCAGGCCCGGCACCCAGGGGTCGAAGACCTCGATCCGGCAGTCGGGGCCGTTCTCGGGGTCGCCCCGGTGCGGACAGTCGCCGCGCCGGGTCCACGGCGTATGGATGCGGCCGATGAACCAGAGCTGCGCGTCGAAACTGTCGGGGACGGTGACTGCCAGCTCATGCGGTCGCAAGGCATCGGGGTCAGTCATTGACCCCCACCATCACGTCCGACGCCTTGATCACCGCCGAGGCGCTGGCGCCGACCTTGAGGCCAAGCTCCTTCACCGCCTCGTTGGTGATCGAGGCGGTGATGCTGCTGCCGCCGCCCAGGTCGATGCGGACATGGCTGGTGACCGCGCCGGTGATGATCTCGGTCACGGTGCCGGGCAGGACGTTGCGGGCGCTGAGTTTCATGGGATTTCCCTTTCGTGAATCGGTCAGGCTGCGGCAGCTCTGCAGGCGCCGTGCAGCCATGCCAGCACCTGTTCCTCGTCGGCGGGCAGCGGCTTGGCGTCGCCGCCGGCAAAGGCCAGGAACGCGTCCAGCCACTGCGGCGCCACCCCGACCAGCACCGGCAGGCCGCGTTCGCAGGCGTCGCCGATGGCGGGGACCAGGCCGCGGCCCGTGGCCTCCTGCTTGCCGAACTTGTTGACGACCAGCGCCTGCGCCGCGGCCAGCCGCCGGTTCACGACCAGCGCCGCATCCTCCAGCGCCTCGGGGTCCAGCCGGCAGCCGGGCACGTCGGGGTCAAGCGGAAAGCTGATGTCGTGGCGCAGCCCGTCGGGCAGCAGCGCCAGGATGATATGGCATTTTTCCTGCGGCGCGCCGGGGTCCGCCACCTGCACCGTGCCCGCCAGCGCGATGCCGTCGCGGGCGGCGCGTTCCGCCACCCCGCCCAGCACCCTGTCGGTCCGTTGCTCCTCGTCCGAGCAGACATAGCGGATGTCCATGCGCTTCCCTTCCATGGCGGTTTCGTTGTGAATTATGATACATATCGGAAGTCCTTGGCAAGCTCGGCGCAAGGGTGGTTGCATCGTTACGATCTCGTTATGTATGCGTGCACATAACGATTCCCTCCATCCCGAGGGGGAACGACGATCAGGAGGGATTGATGCGACTGGGGAAACGGGCGTTGATGGGGGCGGCGGCCCTGTGGCTGATGCCGCTGGGCGCCGGCGCGCAGGACAGACCGAGCGATGTGTTCGTGCTGGGCACGATCGTGATCACCGCCGAGGGCGAGCAGAATCAGGGCGGGACCTCGTCCACCGTCTCGGGCGAAGAGGTGCTGCGCCAGAACCGCGTCACGCTGGACGACGCGCTGCGCACCGTGCCGGGGGTCGCCATCGGCAACACCGGCGGCAGCCGGAACGAGCGGCTAGTCTATGTGCGCGGCTTCGACCGCCTGCAGGTGCCGCTGTCGATCGACGGCATCCGCGTCTATCTGCCGGCCGACAACCGGCTGGATTACGGGCGTTTCCTGACCCCCGACCTGGCCGAGATCCAGGTACAGAAGGGTTATGTCTCGGTGCTGAACGGCCCGGGTGGCATGGGCGGGGCGCTGAACCTGGCGACGCGCCAGCCCTCGAAACCCTTCGAGGGCGAGGCCCGGCTGGGCGTCGAGGCCGGCAATCGCGGCGACATCGCCGCCCGCAGCGGCTATCTGTCGCTGGGCACAAGGCAGCAGGATTTCTACCTGCAAGGCAGCTATCTGCGCCGGGACAGCGACGGGTTCTATCTGTCGCGCGACTTCGTGCCGCGCCCGCAGCAGGGCGCCGGGCTGCGCGAATTCGCCGATACCGATGACAGCCGCCTGAACCTCAAGGCCGGGTGGACGCCGAACGCGACGGATGAATATGTTCTCAGCTATACCCGCCAGACCGGGGCCAAGCGCGCGCCCTACAACATCGATCTGCCGATGCGCGGACGGCCGGAGACTGGGGGCCCCAGCGGGGCGCAGCGGGACTGGACATGGCCGGAATGGGACATCGACAGCCTGGCGTTTTATTCGCACACCGAACTCGGCGGCGGCTATCTGAAGACCCGGGCCTATTACAACCGTTTCGACAACCTGCTGTCGGCCTGGGACGATTCCACCCAGAGCAGCCAGACACAACGCCGCGCCTTCAACAGCCACTACAACGACCGCTCTTGGGGGGGCAGCGCCGAGGCCGGGGTCGATCTGGGCTCCGCGAACACGCTGCGCGGCGCGCTGCATTACCGCCGCGACCGCCATGTCAGCCTGCAACATAATGCGCCTGATGGCGCGAACACCTTCGACCCGGCCGAGACCAGCGACGAGGAAACCATCTCGGTCGCGCTGGAAAACACCTGGGCCGCGCGCGAGGATCTGAGCGTCATCGCCGGGATCAGCTATGACCGGGCCGAGGTGCTGAAAGCTGACCGCACGGCCGGGGATCCGGGGCTTGCGACCGGCGCGACCGATGCGGTCAACTGGCAGTTGGCGGCGATCTACGATCACGACAGCGGCGAATACCATGCCAGCATTTCGTCGCGCACCCGCTTTCCGACGCTGCATGAACGCTACAGCACCCGTTTCGGCAGCGCGGTTCCGAACCCCGAGCTGAAATCCGAACGCGCCACCCATGTCGAGGTCGGCTATGGCGGCGATCTCGGGCCCGCGACGATCCGGTCGGCGCTGTTCTACAGCAAGGTCAAGGACATGATCCATTCTGTGCCGGTGGGCGATCCGGCGGAGGATCTGGTGCAAAGCCAGAACGTCGGCGACGGCACCTACAAGGGCTTCGAGATCGCCGCCAACTGGCAGATCGCCCCCGATCTGGGGCTGGCGGCGAACTACACCTGGCTGCATCGCGGGGTCAGCGATCCGGTGCGCCCGGGTTTCCGCCCCACCGATACGCCGCGCCACAGCGCCTTCCTGCGGCTGGACTGGCAGGCGGGCGAGAGCCTGACGGTCTCGCCCTCGGTCGAGGTCTACAGCTCGCGCCTGTCGGAAAGCGCGGTCCAGACCGGCGGCGACCTGGACATCGACTATACGCGGATGGCGGGGTTCGCGCTGGCCAATCTCGATTTCGACTGGCAGGCGACCGACCGCGCCAGCGTGGTGTTCGGGGTGCGCAATCTCCTCGACCGCAATTACCAGCTGGTCGAGGGCTTCCCGGAACCGGGGCGCAGCTTCTACCTGACCACCCGCATGACGTTCTGATCGTCAGCCGGTGGCGGGGGGGTCCGTTTCCCCGGACGCAAGCGGCTTTCCCGCACCGGCCTGCGCCGGCGGCGGGATCAGCACCCCGGTGGCATATTGCCCGTCCGCATGGCCGGACTGCGCCCGCCGGTATTCCGTGGGGGTCAGCCCCAGCTCTGCCTTCATGGTGCGTGCCAGATGCGGCGCGTCGCAAAAGCCGCAGGCCAGCGCGACCGAGGTCAGGCTGTCCGAGCTCGAGCGCAGCCGCCGCAGCGCCTTGTCGATGCGCAGCTCCAGATAGACCTGGCGCGGCGAGCGTTTCAGATCGGCCCGGAAGCGGCGTTCGAGCGTGCGGCGCGGCACCGCCAGTTCCCGGGCCAGATCGTCGATGGTCTTGGGCATCTCGATGTTCTGCTGCATCCGCAGCACCGCGCGCTTGACCAGCGGATCGGCGGCCCGCTGCGCCAGCTGCTGGCCGGGCTGGGGGCGCTCTCCGCTCAGCGCGTCGTCGATCATCATGATGTTCAGGCTCTTGATCGCGGCGGACTGGCCGATATGGCGCTGGACCAGGAACGCCGCCAGATGCGCCGCGCCATGCCCGCCCGAGCAGGTCATCCGGTCGCGGTCGATCACGAAGATCTGGTCCGAGACCGGGGTTTCGGTGTCGAAACGGTCCAGGAAATCCTGATGGTGGAACCAGCTGACGCAGCAGCGGTAGCCCTGCAGCAGCCCGGCCTCTTGCAGGATGAACACGCCGGTGCACAGGCCGATCAGGGGCACGCCCGCGGCCGCGGCGGTGCGGATGTAGTCCAGCGCCTCGTCGCTGATCGGGCGATAGTCGCCGATCAGCCCGCCGACCACCACCAGATAGTCATAGCCGCCGCTGTTGCGCAGCCGCGTGTCGGGCTGGACGCGGATGCCGCAGCTGGACCGGATGGGGGACTGGTCGTGCGACAGCACCGACCAGTCGCACAGGATCGGGCGCGAATTGTCGGCCTCGTCCGCGGCCAGCCGCAGCACGTCGACGAAATTGGCAAAGGCCGACAGCGTGAAGCGGTCGGCCAGCAGAAAGCCGATGCGCAGCCGCTTCTGCGGCAGGGGGGCAGGGCGGGTCATGGCGCAATCATCCAACGTCTCTGGCGCATATATTCCATCCTGGCTCGCCGCTCCAGCGTAGATTGCACTGTATCCCTAGAGTTGGCGGCCGGACATGACACGCTTCAGCGCATTTTCGTTGGTAAGGAACGCCCTGACCGGGCATAAGCACTGGACCGAGCAATGGCCCGAAAGCCAGCCACGGGCGGAATACGACGTGGTGATCGTCGGCGCCGGCGGGCACGGGCTGGGCGCGGCCTATTACCTGGCCAAGGAACACGGCATCACCAATGTCGCGGTGATCGACAAGGGCTGGCTGGGCGGCGGCAACACCGGCCGCAATACCACCATCATCCGCTCGAACTATCTTTATGACGAAAGCGCGCGGCTGTTCGACCACGCCGTGGACCTGTGGGAGAACCTCAGCCAGGAGCTGAACTACAACGTCATGTATTCGCGGCGCGGCGTGCTGATGCTGGCCCACAACGTCCATGACGTGCAAAGCTTCAAGCGCCACATCCATTCCAACCGGCTGAACGGCGTCGACAACCGCTGGCTGACCACGCAGGAATGCAAGGAGTACTGCCCGCCGCTGAACATCTCGCCCGACGCCCGCTATCCGGTGATGGGGGGCGCGCTGCAGGAACGCGCCGGGACCGCGCGCCACGACGCGGTGGCCTGGGGCTATGCCCGCGCGGCGGCGGCGCGCGGCGTCGACATCATCCAGAACTGCCCGGTGACGGCGATCCGGCGCAATCCCGACGGCTCGGTCGCCGGGGTGGACACCGCCAAGGGCTTCATCAAGGCGAAAAAGGTTGCGGTCTCTGCCGCCGGCAATACCAGCGTGGTGATGGACAGCGCCGGCGTGCGGCTGCCGCTGGAAAGCTATCCGCTGCAGGCGCTGGTCAGCGAGCCGGTGAAGTCCTGCTTCCCCTGCGTGGTGATGTCGAACGCGGTCCACGCCTATATCAGCCAGTCCGACAAGGGCGAGCTGGTGATCGGCTCGGGCACCGACCAGTACACCAGCTACAGCCAGCGCGGCGGGCTGCCGCTGATCGAACACACCATCGCCGCGATCACCGAGGTGTTCCCGATCTTCAACCGGATGCGGATGCTGCGCAAATGGGGCGGGATCGTGGACGTGACCCCCGACCGCTCGGCCATCCTGGGCAAGACGCCGGCCAAGGGGCTTTACGTCAACTGCGGCTGGGGCACCGGCGGGTTCAAGGCGACGCCGGGGGCCGCGCATGTGCTGGCCTGGACCGTCGCCAAGGACGAGCCGCACCCGATCAACGCGCCCTTCACGCTGGACCGTTTCCGCACCGGCCGGCTGATCGACGAGGCCGCCGCCGCCGCCGTGGCGCACTGAGGATAGACCCATGCTTCTGATCCATTGCCCCTATTGCAACGAAACCCTGCCCGAGACCGAGTTCACCTATGCCGGCGAGGCGCATATCGTCCGGCCGCAGGATCCCTCGGCGCTGTCGGACGACGAATGGGAAGGTTTCCTGTTCATCCGCAGCAATGTGCGCGGCCCGCATTACGAACGCTGGCGGCACGTGCACGGCTGCGGCCGCTTCTTCAACGCGGTGCGCGATACCGTCAGCGACCGCTTCCTGACCACCTATCCCGCAGGTCAGCCGCGCCCGGATCTGGCCTCTCTGACCGCAGCTTCGGAGCCCAGCAAATGAGCCAGTATCGCGTCCCCGGCCGCGGCCGGGTGGATACGTCGCGCCCGGTGAACTTCACCTTTGACGGGCGCAGCTACCGCGGCGCGCAGGGCGATACCGTCGCCTCGGCGCTCTTGGCCAACGGCGTCCATTTGATGGGCCGGTCGTTCAAGTATCACCGCCCGCGCGGCGCCATCGCGGCGGGGTCCGAGGAACCCAACGCCCTGATCGGCACCCGCCGCGGTCCGGGCCGGTTCGAGCCGAACACCCGCGCCACCGTGCAGGAGATCTGGAACGGGCTGGAGACCACCTCGCAGAACAAGTTCCCCAGCCTGAAATGGGACGTGGGCGCGGTCAACGACGCGGCCTACATGATGTTCTCGGCCGGGTTCTACTACAAGACCTTCATGTGGCCGAAGAGCTTCTGGAACAAGGTCTACGAGCCCTTCATCCGCGCCGCGGCGGGGCTGGGCGTCGCCCCGACCGAGGAAGACCCGGACCAATACGCCTCGCGCTATCTGCATTGCGACCTGCTGATCGTGGGCGCGGGGCCGGCGGGGCTGGCAGCGGCTCGCGCGGCGCTGGCCGAGGGGCTGAAGATCGTCATCGTGGACGAGAACGCCGAGCCCGGCGGCACGCTGCTGTCCGAACCGCAGGCGCGGATCGACGGCCGCCCGGCGTGGGACTGGCTGGCCGCAGAGGTCGCGGCGCTGAAGGGGGCGGGCGTGCGCATCATGACCCGCACCACCGCCATCGGCTATTACCACCAGAACATGCTGGGCCTGTGCCAGCGGGTGACCGATCACCTTGAAACCCTGCCCGCCGACACCCCGCGCGAACGGATGTGGCGGGTGCGGGCGCGGCAGGTGGTGCTGGCGCAGGGCGCGCTGGAAAAGCCGCTGGTGTTCCACGGCAACGATCGTCCCGGCGTGATGCTGGCGGGCGCGGCGCAGACCTATCTGAACCGCTACGGCGTCAAGGTCGGCAATGCGCCGGTGGTGGTGACCAGCCATGACAGCGCCTGGTATGCGGCCTTCGACCTGCAGGGCGCGGGCGCGCGGGTGCAGGCCATCGTCGACACCCGCCCCCATGTCCGCGAGGATCTGGTGAACGAGGCGCGCGCGCTGGGCATCCCGGTCAAGCTGTCGCATACGGTGACCGCGACCTCGGGGCGGCTGCGGGTCAGCGGCGTGCGGGTGAACCCGGTCAGCGGCGCCACGGTCGGCGCGGGCCAGCAGATCACCTGCGACGCGCTGCTGATGTCGGGGGGCTGGACGCCCTCGCTGCATCTCTTCTCGCATACGCAGGGCAAGCTGGCCTGGGACGACGATCTCTCGACCTTCCTGCCCGACTGGACGCGCGAGGATTGCGTGATCGCCGGCGCGGGCCGCGGGCTGTGGGGGATCGAGGCGGCGCTGAAGGACGGCGCCCAGCGCGGGCTTGAGGTCGCCGCCGCCCTTGGCAAGCCGGGCAATCCCGTCGCGCTGTCGGTGGAAAACGACCGCCCGGGCAGCGGCGTGTCGCACAAGGAACTGCCGACCGACCGCAATCCGGGCCGCGCCAAGGCCTTCGTCGATTACCAGAACGACGTGACCGCCAAGGACCTGCGGCTGGCCGTGCGCGAAGGCATGCGCTCGATCGAGCATGTGAAGCGCTACACCACCAACGGCATGGCGACCGATCAGGGCAAGATGTCGAACATCAACGGCCTGAACATCGCCGCCGACGCGCTTGGCCGGCCCGCGCCGCAGGTCGGGTTGACCACCTTCCGCCCGCCCTATACGCCGACCACCTTCGGGGCCTTTGCCGGCTATCAGCGGGGCGCGCATTTCGAGGTGACCCGCAAGACCCAGATCGACCCCTGGGCCGCTGCGAACGGCGCCGTCTTCGAGCCGGTCGGGCAGTGGCGCCGCGCCTGGTATTTCCCGAAAGCGGGCGAGGACATGGAGGCCGCGGTGCGCCGCGAATGCCGCCAGACGCGCGCCAGCGTCGGCATCTTCGACGCCTCGACCCTTGGCAAGATCGAGGTGGTCGGCCCCGATGCCGTCACCTTCATGGAGCGGATGTATACCAACCCCTGGGCCAAGCTGGGCGTCGGGCGCTGCCGCTATGGGCTGCTCTTGGGCGATGACGGCTATATCCGCGATGACGGGGTGATCGGGCGCATGGCGCAGGACCGTTTCCACGTCACCACCACCACCGGCGGCGCCGCGCGGGTCATGAACATGATGGAGGATTACCTCCAGACCGAATGGCCCGATCTGGACGTGTGGCTGACCTCGACCACGGAACAGTGGTCCACCATCGCACTGAACGGCCCCAATGCCGCCAAGCTGCTGGCGCCCTTCGTCGAAGGGGTGGAACTGACCGAAGCGGCATTCCCGCATATGTCCTGCGTGGAATGCACCGTCGCGGGGATGCAAGCGCGGCTGTTCCGCGTCAGCTTCACCGGCGAGATCGGGTTCGAGGTCAACGTGCCCGCGCCCCTTGGCCGCAAGCTGTGGGAAACGCTTTGGGAGGCCGGCCAGCAATACGGCATCGTGGCCTACGGGACCGAGACGATGCACGTCCTGCGCGCCGAAAAGGGCTATATCATCGTCGGCCAGGACACCGACGGCACGGTCACGCCCTTTGACGCCGGCATGGGCTGGGCGGTCGGCAAGTTGAAGCCCGACTTCGTGGGCAAGCGCGGTCTGGCGCGGCCAGACCTTGCCGCCAAGGGCCGCAAGCAGCTGGTCGGGCTGCTGACCGAGGACCGCTCGAAACTGGAAGAGGGCGCGCAGATCGTCTTCGATCCGCGGCAGCCGGTGCCGATGACGATGGTGGGGCATGTGACCTCGTCCTATGTCTCGGACGCGGTCGGCCGGCCCATCGCGCTGGCGCTGGTCGAGGGCGGGCATGACCGGATGGGCGAGACCGTCCATATCCCGATGCCCGACCGCGTCATCGCCGCGAAAATCACCGGGACGGTCTTTGTCGATCCCGAAAACTCCCGCCTGAAAATCTGACCCGGAGGCGAAGATGAGCATCCAGATTTCCTCGCTGACCCCCGGCGTCCTGGTGGAAACCCGCGCCGCCCGGGTCAGCACCCAGCCCGCGCCGGGCCGCCTGTCCCTGCGCGCCCGCAAACCCGCGCTGCCCGCGCTTGGCGCGGCCCTTGGCCTGACCCTGCCCGAACGCATTGGGCAGCGTGCGGCGGGCGACGGGACCGAGGCGATCTGCCTTGGCCCCGACGAATGGACGATCCTGACCTCTGCCAACGGCGTGGCCGGACTGATGGCCGCCAGCGCGGGCGTGGACCAGCCGCACAGCCTGGTGGACATCTCGGGGCGCGAGGTGACGCTGCGCATCGACGGCCCCCGCGCGGCCGAGCTGCTGACCCTGGGCTGCCCCCGCGACATCGACGGCATCGCCGTGGGCGAAGGCCGCCGCACCGTTTTCGACGGCGCCACCGTGGTGCTGTGGCGCGATGCGGACAACAGCTTCCGCATGGATATCTGGAACAGCTTCGCCCCGCATCTGGCCCAGCTTCTGGACATCGGGGCGCGCGAACTGGCGGCCGAATCGGCCTGAGCTTTCGAAAGGACAATCCACATGTTTGACCGCCTTCCCAAGACCACCATCTCGGACGCGGTGATCGCCGCGGCGGTGGCCGAAGAGCTGGACCGCCAGCAGAACCAGATCGAACTGATCGCCTCGGAAAACATCGTCTCGGCCGATGTGCTGGCGGCGCAGGGCTCGGTGCTGACCAACAAATATGCCGAAGGCTACCCCGGCAAGCGCTACTACGGCGGCTGCGAATTCGTCGACAAGGTTGAGGAGGTCGCCATCGACCGGCTGAAGCAGCTGTTCGGCGCCGGTTTCGCCAACGTCCAGCCGCATTCGGGCGCGCAGGCCAACCAGGCGGTGTTCCTGGCGCTGCTGCAGCCGGGCGACCGGATCATGGGCCTGTCGCTGGCCCATGGCGGCCACCTGACCCATGGCTCGCCGGTCACCATGTCGGGCAAGTGGTTCGACGTGGTGTCCTATGAGGTCGAGCCGGACACCCATGTGCTGGACATGGAAAAGGTCCGCCAGCGGGCGCTGGAAACCAAGCCCAAGCTGATCGTCGCCGGCGCCTCGGCCTATCCGCGCAAGCTGGACTTCGCGGCGTTCCGCAAGATTGCCGATGAGGTCGGCGCCTGGCTGATGGTCGACATGGCCCATTACGCCGGGCTGATCGCGGGCGGGCATTACCCGAACCCGGTGCCGCATGCGCATGTCACCACCTCGACCACGCACAAGACCCTGCGCGGCCCGCGCGGCGGGGTGATCCTGACCAACGACGAGACGCTGGCGAAAAAGCTCAACAGCGCCGTGTTTCCCGGCAATCAGGGCGGGCCCCTGATGCATGTCATCGCCGCCAAGGCCGTGGCCTTCGGCGAGGCGCTGCGCCCCGAGTTTGCCGATTAC
Source organism: Paracoccus sp. SJTW-4 (assembly GCF_047716885.1). Taxonomy (NCBI): domain Bacteria; kingdom Pseudomonadati; phylum Pseudomonadota; class Alphaproteobacteria; order Rhodobacterales; family Paracoccaceae; genus Paracoccus; species Paracoccus sp. SJTW-4. Next base: position 2,489,838 of record NZ_CP136681.1, read on the forward strand.
GCCGGTCGGGTCATCGCCAATGCGCAGGCGCTGGCGGCGGTGCTGAAAGAGGGCGGGCTGGGCATCGTCTCGGGCGGGACCGACTGCCACATGGTGCTGGTCGACCTGCGGCCCAAGGGCGTGACCGGCAAGCTGGCCGAGATCGCGCTGGAGCGTGCGGGCCTGACCTGCAACAAGAACGCCATCCCGAACGACCCGGAAAAGCCCTTTGTCACCTCGGGCATCCGCCTGGGCAGCTCGGCCGGGACCACCCGCGGCTTTGGCGAGGCCGAGTTCCGCAAGGTCGGCGCCCTGATCCTGCGGGTTCTGGACGCGCTGTCGCAAAACCCCGAGGGTGACGCGACGGTCGAGGCCGAGGTGCGGGCCGAGGTCCGTGCCATCTGCGGAGCGTACCCGATCTACGGCGGCTAGACCGTCCAGACCGGCACCGGGGCGGTGACGCCCCGGCTCTGCCCCGCCGGCGCGTCCGTATTCCGGGCCGCCGGCAATTCAATGCGAAAACATCGGGTTCCTGAATATGCCGGAACCCTGCAGCGCGGCATTGCGGCAATTCGCCGGAATGCCGCGCTGTTTTCGCAATTCCGGGTCGCCGGCATTCGCCATAGTTTTTCTAATGCGGGATCCGTGAATATTCTCCTTTGCGGGGCAGGGGCGCGTTCCATTACCTTCCGGCGCAAGAGGAGCGCGCCCCGGACGGTATGAAATACCGGGGGTGCGGATTGCGTCGAGGAGGCCGCACCATGACTGATTTCCTGAAGCTCGAAGGTATCTATACACCGCTGATCACCCCGTTCCACACGGACGGGTCGTTCGATCTGGATGCGCTGGCCGAACTGGTCGAGCGGCTGATCGCGGCGGGCGTGCACGGGCTGATCTCGGGCGGCTCGACCGGCGAGAACTATGCCGAAACCGTCGAGGAACGGCTGGAACTGGCCCGCTTCATCACCGAACGCACCGCCGGCTGGCTGCCGGTGATCGTCGGCACCGGCGCCATGCGCACCCCCGATTCCATCGCGCTGGCGCAAGGCGCGCGCGAGATGGGCGCGGCGGGGCTGCTGCTGGGCACGCCGCCCTATTCCGTCCCGACCGAGGCCGAGAACGCGGCGAATGCGCTGGCCATCGACGCCGCCGCCGACCTGCCGATCATCCTTTACAACTATCCCGGCCGCATGGGCGTCAGCATGGGACGCGAGTTCCTGGACATCGTCAGCCAGTCGAAGAACTTCATCGGCATCAAGGAAAGCTCGGGCGACGTGAACCGCATCCACCTGCTGGCCTGCGACTATCCGCAGATCCAGATGAGCTGCGGCATGGACGACCAGGCGCTGGAGTTCTTTGCCTGGGGCGCGCGCAGCTGGATCTGCGCCGGCTCGAACTTCCTGCCCGAGGAACACGTGGCGCTGTATCGGGCCTGCGCCATCGAGGGCGATTTCGCCAAGGGCCGCAAGATCATAGCCGCGATGATGCCGCTGATGGGCGTGCTGGAACAGTGCGGCAAGTTCATCCAGTGCGTCAAGCACGGGGTCGAGGTCTCGGGCCTGCGCGCCGGGCCGATGCGCCCGCCGCTGCAAGGGCTGACCGCCGGGGAAAAGGCCGAACTGGAAACCGTCATTGCGGCCCTGAAGGCCGATGTCGCCACGATCGTGGAGGGGAGGTGACATGATCGGACTGCTGACCACTGCGGAATACAAATCCATCGCCGCCGGGCTGAGCTTCCCGACGCTGGCCTTCATCGACGGGGAGTTCCGCCCCGCGGCCTCGGGCAGGACCTTCACCACCATCAATCCGGCGACGGGTGAAGCGCTGGCCGAGATCGCCGCCTGCGATGCGCAGGACGTGGACGCCGCCGTCGCCGCCGCCCGCGCCGCCTTTGACGATGGGCGCTGGTCGCGCCTGCATCCCGGCGAGCGCAAGGAGACGCTTTTGCGCCTCGCCGCGCTGATGGAGGAGAATGCCCGCGAACTGGCGGTGCTGGAGAGCCTCGACGCCGGCAAGACCATCTTCGACTGCGAAACCGTGGACGTGCCGGAAACCATCCATGTCATCAAGTGGCATGCCGAACTGATCGACAAGATCTACGACCAGGTCTCGCCCGCATCCGACAACCACATCGCCATGGTGGTGCGCGAGCCGGTGGGCGTGGTCGGTCTGGTGCTGCCCTGGAACTTGCCGTGCCGGCGATGGCGCAGGACAAGGTGATCAAGATGGGCACCATCATCTGGGAGGACCTGACCCCGATCACCGGCATCACCAGGAAGGTGCTCGAGGACAAGGGCTATACCGTCGAGGTGACCGAGTTTTCCGAATGGGGCATCGCCTATGCGGCGCTGACCAAGGGCGACGTGCAGGTGCTGGCCTCGCAGACCGATTATGTCGCGCAGGACTACTGGAACAAGAACAAGAACCGGCTGGAAAAGATATCTCCGGTCTCGCATGGGCTCTATCAGGCGATCGCGGTGCCGAAATACGTCACCATCAATTCGATCGAAGAGCTGAACGACAACGCCGACAAGTTCGGCGGCAAGATCATCGGGATCGAGCCCGGCTCGGGGCTGATGCGCGAGGCGGCCGATGCCGTCGATGCCTACGGGCTGGCCGTGGTCGCCGTCGCGCTGCTGCTCGACCGGCTGTCCCGCGCCGCGCTGGAACGCGGGAGGCGCTGGGGCTGATTGCGCTCCGGGCGGTGCCGGGACGGCGCTGTCCGGCGCCCCGGGGGCGCAGCTGCTGCCAGCCGGACGGCACTGCCGCACCCCGCCCGCGGCGGCTTCCCCGGTCCGGTGTTGCCGGACTAGGGGCAGGGGTTCCGTCACACCTCGGGCTCGGCCCCTTCCCGGGCGCGCTGCAACAGCGCGCGCAGGGGCTGCGGCGAGATGCCCGACAGCATCAAGGACCAGGTGTTGGTGCGGCTGCTGTGCATGACCGGGATCAGCCCGAATGCGGCGGTCGAACTCGCCGCGCGCGAGCGGCCGCCGCTGTCGGGCGAGTGACTGCAGCAGCCCCCGGGCCCGGCGGACCGGGCCCCGGGGCAGGCAGGGCGGGGTCTCACTCCCGGCTCAGCGCCTCCACCGGGTCCAGCCGGGCGGCGGCGCGGGCGGGAAGGAAGCCGAAGACGATGCCGATCAGCGTCGAGGACAGGAACGCCAGCACGATGGTGGGCGCGGAATAGACCAGCCGCAGGTTGTCCTGCATCTGCCCCAGCACTGCGCCGCCCCCCAGCGCCAGCATCACCCCCAGCAGCCCGCCCAGCAGGCAGACCAGCACCGCCTCGGTCAGGAACTGCGCCACGATGTCCGACCGGCGGGCGCCGACCGCGATGCGCACCCCGATCTCGCGCGTGCGCTCGGTCACCGACACCAGCATGATGTTCATCACCCCGATGCCGCCGACGATCAGGCTGATCACCGCGATGGACGAGATCAGCACCGTCAGCGTCTGCGTGGTCGAGGTGATGGATGAGCGGATCGTGTCCGAATTGGTCAGGAAGAAATCCTTCTTGCCGTGGCGCTCGGTCAGCAGCGCCTCGATGGCGGCTTCGGCCTCGGCCATGTCGGCGTCGTCGCGGACGCGGACAGAGATGGAATCGACCTGCGACTGCCCGGTGATGCGCATGGCGATGGTGGTATAGGGCAGGAACATCCGCGGCGACTGCGGCCCGGGTGCGGGCGCGCTTTGCGCCGCCACGCCGATCACCTCGACCGGCACGCGGCCGACGGTCAGCACCTGCCCCAGCGCCGAGGCCGCGTCGGGAAAGAACGCCGCCGCCGCATCGGGGTCGAGCACCGCCACCTGCCGGCGCGCCGCCAGCGCCTCGGGGGTGAACAGCTGGCCTTGCTGCAGGGTAAAGCCGCCGACGTCGAAATATTCCGTCCCCACGCCCCGCACCGAGATGGTGGCCGAGGTGCCGCGCCAGGTGACATTGGCCGAGGTCTGGATCTCGGGCGAGGCCGAGGCGGCATAGGGTTCCGCCGACAGCGCCTCGGCGTCGGCCGCGACCAGCGTGTCGATGGCCCGCGCCCGCCGGTCGCCAAAGCCGGACCCGGGGCGCACGGAAATGGTGTTGGTGCCCAGCGAGGCGATGTTTTCCAGCACCCGTTCCTTGCTGCCGGTCCCCAGCGCCACCACCGACACCACCGAGGCGATGCCGATGATGATTCCCAGCATGGTCAGGAAGCTGCGCAGCCGATGCGCGTTCAGCGCCCGCACCGCCATGCTGAAGGCCTCGGCCAGCCGGCCGCTGCGGGCGGCAATACTGTCGGCCTCGGGGCGCCGGCCTTGCGGTGGGGCCGCCGCCGGCGCGGGCGGCGGGGCATTGCGCTGGTCGGAAATGATGCGGCCGTCGCGCATCTCGATCACCCGTCCTGCGCGCGAGGCGACCTCGCGGTCGTGGGTGACGATGACGATGGTGTGGCCCTCGGCGTTCAGCTCCTGCAGCAGGTCCAGCAGTTCCGCACCGGAACGGCTGTCCAGCGCCCCGGTGGGCTCATCCGCCAGGATCACCTCGCCCCCGTTCATCAGCGCCCGGGCGACCGAGACGCGCTGCTGCTGGCCCCCCGACAGGGCGCGGGGGCGGTGGCCGGTGCGGCTTTCCAGCCCCAGCCGGTCCAGCAGCATCCGCGCGCGGCTGCGGCGGGTGTCGCGCGGCTGGCCGGCATAGATCGCGGGCACCTCGACATTCCCCAGCGCGTCCAGGTCGGGCAGCAGCTGGTAGCGCTGGAAGATGAAGCCGAAATGCCGGCGGCGCAGGCGGGCGCGGGCCTCTTCGTCCATCGCGCCGACGTCCTGCCCGGCGTAGAGATAGCTGCCGCCGCTGGGCCGGTCGAGACAGCCGAGGATGTTCATCAGCGTCGATTTCCCCGACCCCGAGGTGCCGATGATCGCCACCATCTCGCCCGCCTCGATGGTCAGGTCGATGCCGTGCAGCACGGTCAGCATCCCGTCGCCGGCGGGAAAGGCGCGAGAGATGCCGCGCAGCTCGATCAGCGCCGCCATGGTCAGAACAGCCCCGGCGGGCCGAAGCGGCCGCCGCCGGGCGTGCGGCCCTGCTGGCCCTGCGTGGTGGCGGCAGCGCGCGCGGCGCGGCCGGTCACCACCAGCTCGCCTTCCTCCAGCCCGGAACGGATCTCGGTCAGGCTGGCCGAAGCGACGCCGGTTTCCACCTCGCGCGTGCTGGTCTCGCCGCTGTGCGGGTCGTGGACCTGCACGGTGGCGCCCCCGTCGCGGCCGCTGCGGACGGCGCCACTGGGCACGGCAAGCACGTCCTCGGCCTCGTCCAGGATCAGCGTGACCTCGGCGGTCATGCCGATGCGCAGCGTGCCGTCGGGGTTCGGCACGTCCAGCGCGGCGCGGTAATAGATGGCGCTGCCGGTGTCGATCTCGTCACTGTCGGCGATCGCCGCCGGGGCGGGTTCCAGCGCCCGCAGCGTGGCGCGATAGCTGCGGCCCGGTTCGCCCGCCAGCGAAAAGCTGGCCTTCTGCCCCGGGCGGATATGGATGATGTCGGCTTCCGAGATTTCCGCCTTGATCACCATGGTGTCCAGATCGGCGATCTTGACCAGCGTCGGGCTGGACTGGTTGGCGTTGATCGACTGCCCCTCGCGCACCACGATGGCGACGACGGTGCCATCCACCGGCGCCAGGATGCGGGTGCGTTCCAGCGCCACCCGCGCCGATTCCACCGCGATCTTCGCCTGCGCGCGCGAGGCCTCGCTGGCCTTCACATTGGCTGCGGCCACCGCCAGCTGCGCCTCGGACGCCTCGAGCTCCTGCGGGGTCAGCAGTCCGCGCTGCGCCAGTTGGCGCTTGCGGTCCACCGCCAGCTGCGCCTCGGCGTGCGAGGCCTGCTGCGCGGCGATCTGCGCCTCGATCTGCGCGAGCGCGGCCTCGGCCCGCAACAGGTCGTTCTGCTGGTCCTCGGGGTCGATCTGGGCGACCAGATCGCCCGCGGCCAGCCGCTGGCCCAGTTCCACCGGCAGCGCCCGGATCTGGCCGCTGACCAGCGCGCCGACCGACACCAGCCGCGACGCCTCGATCACGCCGGTGGCCAGCACCGTGCGCCGCACATCGGCGCGCGCCACCGCCGCGGTCGCCGGCGGCTCGCCCACCGCGGCGGTCGAGCGGGCGCTCCACCACGCCCATGCCCCTGCGACCACTCCAAGCACGACGATGATGCCGAGCCAGCGTCTGAGCGCCATGTTCCTGCCTTCCTGCCTGATCCTGCGGCGGTTCTAGCGCGCCGAAACCCAACGAAGGATAAACGGAAACCATCGCCGCCTCAGCCGCGGGTGCCGCTGAACACCGGGCGGCGGACGGGGCCGAGGGCGGTGGGCAGGAATGCGGCCAGGAACGCTGCCCAGCCCCCCAGCCACGCCAGCGCCGCCGCCCCGTTCAGCACCGCAGCCGTGCCGGGCCACGGCCCTGCCGCCAGCCGCAGCCAGACCGCCAGCCACAGCAGCAGCGCCGCTGCGGCCAGCAGGCGCCCGGCGACCAGCGCGCCGCCTGCACGATGGGCGGCGGCGCGGGCGGCGACGGCGAGGATCAGGCCGCCCATCGCCCCCATGGTCAGGGCGTGCAGCATGTCGACCTCGGCCAGCCGCAGGGGCAGCAGCCGCGCCAGCCCGGTCAGCACCAGCCCGGCGGGCAGCCAGGCGAACCCTGCGTGCAGCATCAGCAGCAGCGGGTTGGCGCGGATCTTCCAGCCGCGCCACCCAGCCAGCCGCCACCCCTGCACCAGCCCCGCCGCGACTAGCGCCGCCCCTGCCGCCGTGCCCAACTCGGCCAGCATCAGCCCGGCGGCGGCTGCGATCAGCAGCGGCCCAAGCCGGTCGGCGATGGGCGTGGGCCGGCAGCGGGCGGCGGCCCCGGCCTGGCGCAGCCAGTTGTCGGTAAAGGCGGGGATCATGCGGCCGCCGATCACCGCGATCAGCAGCGCGAACAGCATCACCCCGGCGCGGGCCAGCAGCGCCGGGTCGGGCCGGGCCCAGCCCTCCAGCGCGGCAAGGATCAGCAGCGCGTCCCCGCCTCCCAGCAGCGCGATCACCGCCGCAAGGCCCAGCCGCCGCCACGCCCCCGCCCGCAGGATGCCGATGGCCAGCACCGCCGACAGCAGCCCGAAGAACCCGGCGCCGGGCAGAAGGGCAAGCGCGGGCGGCACGACCCCGGGCGCGGCCACCGCAAGCCGTTGCAGCAGCCAGCAGCCGACCAGCAGCTTCAGCACCCGCCCCGAGGGGGCCGGCCGCCCGGTCCAGCTGGCCAGCGCCGTCAGCAGATAGCCCGCCGCCGCCGCGCCGCCCATGCCGGCCAGCATCTCATGCGCGTGCCACAGGGCGGCGGTGCCAAGGACCGGCGGCGCCAGCCCCAGCGCTGCGCCCCATTGCCACCACAGGATCGCCACCGCCGCCCATGCCGCGGCCGCCAGCAGGAACGGCCGGTGCGGCATCAGCCAGAGATCGGCGAACGGGCGGGGCAAGGGACGCTCCTGACCATGGCGGCGGCGCTTGCGCGCTTGCCACGCGGCGCGCCGAAACGCCAGTTCCGCCGCCCTGCCGGCCCCGGCCGCAGGCCCCGGACCGCGCGCCCTGCGACAATGATGCGCGCCGCGCGGGCGACATCTTCCATTTCAAATCTCCGTGCGTCCTGTTAATTTTGCGATGCGTGCAGGGTTCGCCCCGGCACGCATCGCCGCAAGCCTTCGCCAGCCGGTTCCCCGACATTCCGCCGTCCGCCGTGGCGGCACTATCCGGAACGGATGCAAAGGATTGCAGCCCATGGCCCACAGCCGCACGACCAGGCGGATCTCCCTGCTGGGGACAGTCGCGTTCATGACGTTTCACGCGGCGGGTGCCCTGGCGCAGTCCGCCGCCCCCGGCTCGGTGATCGTGCTTGATCCGGTGGTGATCCAGGGCGACGCCACCGCCGCGCGGTTCCGCGCCACCCCCGGCGGCGTGGCCCTGATCGACCGCAGCGAGACCCCCACCGCCGAGGAAGCCGCCCCCACCCTGTCCGACGCGCTTTCCGGAACCCCCGGCGTGGTGGTGCAGGAGTTCTTCGGCGGCAACGACCAGCCCCGCATCCAGATCCGCGGCTCGGGGCTGCAACAGAACCCGACCGAGCGCGGGCTGCTGGTGCTGCAGGACGGGATGCCGGTGAACCGGGCCGACGGGTCCTATGTGGTGGGGTTGGCGACCCCCGGCCCCGCCGGGGATATCGAGGTCTTCCGCGGCGCCGCCGCCAACCGGCTGGGCGCGAATGTGCTGGGGGGCGCGCTGAACTTCATCTCGGCTTCCGGAGCCACCACGCCGGGCACAAGGCTGTCCTTTGGCGCCGGCAGCTTCGGGCGGGTGGATGTTGCCGGAAGCTACGGGGTCGTCAACGACCAGGGCGACGCGCTGCTGCGGTTCGAGCATTCCGAAAAGGACGGGTATCGCGACTACAACAGCTCGCGCCGCTCGTCGGTCGGGGGCAACGCCACCCTGCAGATGGGCGAGGCGACCACGCGGCTGTTCTTCAGCCACACCGACCTGCGGTTCGACGTGGCGGGGCCGCTGACCTGGGACGCGATCCGCAACGATCCGACCAGCAACCATACCGGGCCGATCCCCGGAACACCGCCATTGCAGCCGGGACCGAACGTGCTGCGCGACCTGCCCCGGCGGGCGACCACGCAGACCCTTGCCGGCGCGCGCACCACGCTGGAAGACGGCGACAACATCTATGACCTGGGGTTCAGCCTGTCGCGGACGGATGACAGTTTCCGCTTTCCGATCTCGGCCGGCTATCGCGACACCGACGGCACCGATGCCACCCTGACCGCGCGCTATTCCCGCATGGGCGAGGGCGAGCTGCCGCTGTTCGAGACCGGGCTTTACTGGTCGGTGGGCGAGGCCGACCGCGACTATTACCACAACCTGTCCGGCACCCGCGGCCCCGCCTTCGGCCACAATCGGCTGCGCGCGGACACGCTGTCGCTGTTTGCCGGCGCGAACCTGCCGCTGGGCGGGTTCACCCTGTCGCCCTCGGTCGCGTTCAACCACGCCAACCGGGAAAACGACGACCGCTGGGGCGCGGCGACAAGGCCGACGGTGGCCTACAACCCAGCGAACCCTGGTATGCCCCTGCCTAATGGCACGGTGGCGGCGCAGGACACCAGCTATGACCGCAGCTACAGCGGCTTCACCCCGGCGCTGGCGCTGTCCTGGCAACCGGCCGAGGATCAGTTCGCCTGGATCTCGATCTCGCGCGGGTTCGAGCCGCCGACCCATGACGACCTGCTGGGCACGGTGGGCGGCACCCCGAACAGCGGACCGGGGCGTCCCAACCCCGCCGATCCCGGGGCCCCGGCAGCGATGTTCGCCACCCCCGACCTGAAGGCGCAGACCTCGACCACGCTGGAACTGGGCTGGCGCGGGCGCTGGCAGAATCTGGAATGGGACGCCACCGCCTATCACTCGCGGATCAGGAACGAGCTGCTGTCCCTGCGCGACATCTCGGGCGCCACGCTCGCCTCGGTCAACGCCGACCGGACGCGGCACACCGGGCTGGAGCTGGGGCTGTCGGGCGATCTGGGCGAGCGTCTGCGCGGGCGGCTGGCCTGGACCTGGCAGGATTTCCGCTTTGACGGCGACCCGGTGCGGGGCGACAACCGCATCGCCGGGGCGCCGCGCCATCTCATCACCGCGGCGCTGGACTGGCAGGCGTCCGAGCAGCTGACCGTCGGCGGCACGCTGCACTGGATTCCCGACGAAACCCCGGTCGACAACATGAACACGAAGTTCAACGATGCCTATGCGGTGGTCGATCTGGGCGCGGATTACGCGCTGAACGACCGTGCGGTGCTGTTCGCCCGCGTCACCAACCTGTTCGACGAACGCTATGCGGCCTCGACGCTGGTGGTGGACGTGGCGACGGCCGGGCAGGCGGCGTTCATCCCGGGCGAGGGGCGGGCCATCCATGTCGGCACAAGGCTGCGGTTCTGACGGCGGTTCATCGCCCGCGCCCCGCCCGCGGATCAAGGTAAGGACAACATGAGCTTTCCCGCATTCTTCGACGACGCCCCGGAAATCCGGATGCGCGACCCGCTGGCCGCGTTTCTGGGCAGTGCCGAGGGTGGGGTGATGACCTATCGCTATGCCGATGCGGTGCGGCTGGCCGGGCATTCCTGCCCGGTGGTCGCGGGGGCCTGGCTGATGGTGGCGGCCGGGCTGGCCCGGCTTTACGGCGACGACCTGCCCGAGCGCGGCGGGATCGAGGTCCACATGCGCGACGGATCCAGCCACGGCACCACCGGGGTCACCGCCTCGGTCGCGACGCTGGTCACCGGCGCGGCGGCGGAATCGGGTTTCGGCGGCATCGGCCCTGCGCGGCGGTTCGCGCGGCGCCGGCTGCTGCGCTTCGGCGCGCCCATCGACGCCATCATGGCGCTACGGCGGCGCGATACCGGCGCGGGGGTGGTGCTGGACATCGACAGCACCCGCATTCCCCACGACCCCGAGATCGGAGAGCTGATGCCGCAGGCGGTGGACGGCACCGCCGACGCCGCGGCGCTGGCCCGGTTTGCCGCGCTGTGGCAGCGCCGGATCGCGCGGATGCTGGCGGCGGCGGACGACCCGGCGCTGGTCCATGTCGCGGACTGGCGCTGCGACAACGACCCTCTTTGAAGCGCCGCCCTCCTGCCCATAGATCATCTGGATCAATGCCAGCCTTCGCCAGCACCATCCCCCCGAGACCCGATGCAAGTCCCAAGGAGGCCCGCATGTCCCCGACCGCTTTCCGCCCCTCACGCCGCTCGGTCCTTGCCGGGGCGGCCGCGGTGGCGACGGCTTTCGCCACGCCCTCGATCCTGCGCGCGGCGCCGCTGGCGCGGCTGGCGCTTTACGGCCCGCCGGCCGCGCCCAGCATCGTGCTGGCCCATGCCATCGCCGCCGGAATGCTGGCCGAGCTGGCGCCCCAGGTGACGCTGTCCACCTGGCGCACCCCGGACGAGCTGCGCGCCGGGCTGACCTCGGGGACCATCGACCTGTCGGTGATGCCGGTGCAGGTCGCGGCCAATCTTTACAACCGCGGCATGGGGGTCGGGCTGGTCAACAGCATGACCGACGGGCTCTTGCATGTGGTGGCCGAGGAAGGCTCGGTCACCGATCTGGCCGGGTTGCAGGGCAAGCGGCTGGCCGTGCCCTTCGTCAACGACACCCCGGATTTCGTGCTGCGGGCGCTGTTCGAGGCGCAGGGGCTGTCGGACGCCGTGCAGCAGGTGCCGGTCGGCAGCCCGATCGAGGCCGCGCAGATGCTGCTGGCCGGCCAGATCGACGCGGCGCTGCTGTCCGAGCCGGCCTCGACCGTCGCCATCATGCGCGGCATCCCCTCCGGGCGGCATCTGGCACGGGTGATCGACCTGCAAGAGGAATGGGGCCGGCAGACCGGCGGCGCCCCGGTGCTGCCGCAGGCCGGGCTGGCCGCGACGCAGGCGTTCCTGGACCGGGGCCGCGAGCTGCTGCCGCAGTTGCAGGAAGTGCTTGAGCGCGCCACCGCCGCCGTGCTGGCCGATCCGGTGCGCGCGGGCACGGACGCGACCGCGGCGCTTGAGATGCCGGCGCCGGTGCTGGCGCTGTCGATCCCGCATTCGCGGCTGGTCGCCCGCCCGGCCAGTCAGGCCCGCCCCGCCGTCGAATCGATGCTGTCGCTGATGGCCAAGGGCGATCCCGCGATCATCGGCGGCCAGCTGCCCGACGACGGGTTCTATCTGCTGTGAGGCCGGTGCCTTCTGCCCTGGACCGCCTGTCGCGGTTCGGCCGCTTCCTGTGGTCGGGGTGGGCCGGGCTGGCCGGGCTCGCCCTGATCGCGGGGCTGTGGCAGGCGGGGCATGAGGCTTACGGCGATTTCATCCTGCCCGCGCCGCTGGACACGCTGGCGGCGGGGTGGCGGCTGCTGCATGACGGCACGGCCGTCGAGCTGCTGGCCCTGACCACCCGCCGCGCGCTGGCCGGGTTCGCGCTATGCGCGGTGATCGGCACCGCGGCCGGGGTCGCGGCGGGCTATTCCCCGGCGACGCTGCGGCTGTCGCGGCCGGTGCTGACGGTCCTGATGGGGGTGCCGCCGATCGCCTGGATCGTGCTGGCGATGATCTGGTTCGGCGCCTCGGACCGGACGGTGGCAATGACGATCCTCGTCTCGACCACCCCCGTCGTCTTCATCGGCGCGGTCGAGGGGGTGACCACGCGCGACCGCGGGATCGAGGACATGGCCCGGGTCTTTGGCGCCGGGCCGATCCGCCGCTTTACCCATGTCGCGGCGCGGCAGATCTCGACCCAGCTGTTTCCGGCGCTGATCCTGGCGCTGGGGTCGTCCTTCAAGGTCGCGATCATGGCGGAACTGCTGGCCAACGCCGGCGGCATCGGCGGCGCGCTGGCGCGGGCGCGGGCGATGCTGGACATCGCCGAGGCGATGGCCTGGGTCGGGCTGGCCGTCGCGGCGCTGATCGTGGTGGAATACGTGCTGATCCGGCCGCTGCGGTCGGAGCTGGAACGCTGGCGCGACGCCGCCGCGCCCTGGGGCGTCAAGCGATGACCGTGCTGGAACTGCAGCGCATCGGCCATTCCTTCTTCGGCCGCAAGGTGCTCGAAGGGATCTCGCTGAGCATCGGCGCGGCCGAGATCGTGGCGCTGGTCGGCCCCTCGGGTTCGGGGAAATCCACCATCGCCCATATCGCCGCCGGGGTGGTCGATGCGGGTGAGGGCCGGGTGGTCCGGCGCTATCACCGGCACACGATGGTGTTCCAGGACCCGCGGCTGATGCCCTGGGCGACGGCGCGCGACAATATCGGCTTTCCGCTGCGCCTGGCCGGGGTGCGGCGGGGCGGCCGCGACGGGGCGATCCGCGCGGCGGCGCTGCGCGCCGGGCTGCTGCCCGAGGATCTGGACAAATACCCCTCGGAACTGTCGGGGGGGATGCGCCAGCGCACCGCTATCGCCCGCGCGCTGGTGACGGACCCCGACTTCATCTATTTCGACGAGCCCTTCACCGCGCTGGACGTGGCGTTGAAGCGGCGGATGCAGGATCTGGTGATAACGGCCGCCGCCAGCGCCCGGTTTGCCGCCCTGTTCATCACCCACGACCTGTCCGAGGCGATCCGCATCAGCCACCGCATCCTTGTGCTGGACGCGAACGGGCGCGGCATCGCCGGCGCGCGCATCCTGCCCGGCGCCCCCGGCAGTCGCGACGATGCCGCCGTCTTTGCCCTGCGCCAGCGGTTCCTGACCGAGGATCCGCTGTTCGCCCGTATCCACGACACCGACGAGCGGCTGCGACCATGACCACACCGCTGCACCGCGTCCTTTCGGACGAGGGGTTCCGCATCTTCTTCCCGCTCGCCGCGCTTTACGCCGCGCTGTGGCCGCTGGCATGGGTGGCGCTGTGGGGGTTCGACCTGCCCTTTGCGCGGAACATCCCGCCCGGAGTCTGGCACGCGAACGAGATGGTGTTCGGCGCCTGGGGCGCGGCGCTGCTGGGTTTCCTGACCACGGCTGCGCCGGAATGGACCGACACCCCGCGGCTGCGGGGCGGGGCGCTGTGGGTGCTGGCGGCGCTGTGGGGGGCGGCGCGGGTCGCGGGGCTGGTCGGCGCCGACGCGCTGGTCCTGCCCGCGATGCTGGCCGACATGGGCTGGCTGGTGCTGCTGATCGCCTATCTTCTGCAGCTGACCATCCGCCAGCGCAGCACCCGCGTCGTGGTCTTTGCCGCATGGCTGTTCGCGCTGGCGGTGGGCTGCATGATGGCGCGGCTGGCGATGCTGGCGGGCGACGGCGTGGCCGCGGCCGAGTGGCTGCGGCTGGCCGGGCTGACCTTCCTTGGCCTGCTGAGCCTGGCGCTGTCGCGCATCACCGTCCCGATCACCAATATCGTGCTGGACCCGTCCGAGCGCAGCTCTCCGTTCCGGCCGCATCCGGGGCGGCGCAATCTCGCGGCCGGGCTGGTGGCGCTGGCGCTGGCCGCAGAGATCGCCGGCCTGTCGCCCGCGGTCGCCGGCTTCCTGTGGATCGCCGCCGGCGCCGCCTTCATGGACCGCATGGCCGAGGGCTTTGTCGGCCCCGAGGCGCTGCGGGCCGAGATCATGGTGCTGATGGGGGCCGCGGGCTTTGCCGGGCTGGGGCTTCTGGGACTGGGCGCGGCCGGGCTGGGCGCCCCTTGGGCCGCGGCCGGGCCGCTGCATCTGGCGCTGATGGGCGGGCTGGGGCTCGGCGTGCTGGCGGTGCTGGCAATCGCGGGGCGGTTCCATACCGGGCAGGGGCTGGGCCTCAACCTGGCCACGCGGGCAGGGTTCGCGCTGGCCGCCGCGGCGGTGCTGCTGCGGGCGCTGCCGGACATGGGGCTGGCCCCTTGGCCCCCCGGCCCGCTGCACCTGCTGGCCGTGGTCCTGTGGGCGGCGGGTTTCCTGCTGTGGCTGGCCGACTACTGGCCCGCGATCCGGCGGCTGGAGCCGCCCGCCCCGCCGGGCTGAAATCCGGCGCAACGGCCGGGGCAGGGGCCCGAGCAAGCCGCGCCCATCGGCCCGCGCAATCGCCTTGACTTTGCCGAACGGTTTGCCATGACAGGGGCAGCTTTGGTTCCGGCGGCTTGCCGCTGGATTAAAAGGGAACTGCGGTGCGCCTGAGGGCAAAGCCGCGGCTGCCCCCGCAACTGTAAGCGGCGAGCGACGGCCGACCATGTCACTGGGACCCAATGTCCCGGGAAGACCGGCCCGAGCCCTGACCCGCGAGCCAGGAGACCTGCCCAAGCGATCACCCATTTCCTGCGCGGGGCGCGCATGGAAAGCGGCCTCCCGCAGCGGTGACACCCAACCGGTCTGCGGGGAAGGTGCGCCTTTTTCCCGCCGGCCAATCTGTAATCCGCAGGCGCCGCCTGCGTGGGAAAGGCAATGTCATGATCCGCCCCCAGATCCCAGGGATCGCTTTTTGTGCGGCGCTTGCGCCGATGGCCGTCCTCGCGCAGGACGCGGGACTGCCCGATACGCTGACCCTCGACCCCATCGTGATTTCCGGCGGGCTGACGCCGCTCGCGGCGGAAAACTACGCCCGCTCCTACACCGTGCTGACGGCCGGGGACATGGCCGCCGCCGGCGTGACCTCGGTGCAGGATGCCCTGCGGCGGGTGCCGGGGGTGGCGGTCACCTCGACCGGCGACAGCTATACGCAGGTCCGCATCCGGGGCAGCGAGTTCAGCCACGTGCTGGTGCTGATCGACGGGGTCGAGGCGAACTCGCCCAGCGGCGGCTCGTATCTGTTCACCGGCATGGACCTTGCGGAGATCGACCGGATCGAGGTGCTGCGCGGCCCGCAATCGACGATCTACGGCTCGAACGCCGCCGCGGGGGTGATCTCGATCACCACCACCCAGGCGGGCAAGCCGGGCCTGTCCTACGGCGGCGCGGCCGAGGTCGGGGGGCTGGGCACGCGCGCGGCCTCGACCTACATCCGCCAGCGCAGCGAGCGCGGGGCGCTGAGCCTTTCGCTGTCCGCCCGCAATATCGACGGCGACGACGATTCCCGCAGCGGCGGCGACAAGGATTTTAACGACCTCACCACCGCGGCGCTGGGCGGGTCCTACGCGCTGACCGACGAGGTGACCGCCGGCTTCACCCTGCGCCGCAGCTGGCAGGACTACGGCTACGACACCACCACCTCGCCAGTGGATGATCCGCGTGACTATCAGCTGGACGCGCCGCTGACCGCGAAGCGGGGCGAAAGCTATGGCGCGCTCTGGCTCGAGGCCGCGGCGCTGGACGGCAGGCTGCACAGCCGGCTGGCGTTGTCGGGCATGAACCAGACGCTGGATCATTTCGACGCGGGCGTGGCCACATCCGACGACCGCTCGACCCGCCGCAGCCTGCGCTATACCGGCAGCTTGGCGCTGGATGGCCGCGACGCAAGCAGCGCCGACCAGAAGCTGATCGTTGCAGCCGAAACCGAGCGCGAGACCTATCGTTCCAGCTACAACCCCGGCGGCACCTATCAGCGTGACACCCATGCGCTGGCGCTGGAATATCAGGGCCGCTTTGCCGATGGCGTCTCGGTGCAGGCCGGGGTGCGGCGCGAGTTCAACGACGTGTTCCGCGATGCGACGACCTGGAATCTTGCAACGGCATGGCAGGTGCCGGGGCAGGATCTGCGGCTGCGGGCCGCGGCCGGCCGCGCCCATGTCAACCCGACCATGTTCCAGCAATACGGCAATGTTCCCGGCGTCTGGGAAGGGAACCCCGACCTGAAGCCCGCGCGCAGCATGAACTATGAGCTGGGTGCCGATCTGGGGTTTGCGGGTGGACGCGGGCTGGCCTCCTTTGCGGTCTTTCAAAGCAAGATCGACGACATGATCACCGGCACCGCCGACAGCGCGGTCAACGCGCCCGGCACCAGCACCCGCAAGGGGTTCGAGCTGGGCGTGAGCCTGCAGGCGACCGACAGCCTGTCGCTGGGCGCCGACTATACCTATGTCGACGCGGCCCAGGCCAACGGCCTGCCGATCGTGCGCGCGCCGCGCCACCAGCTGGGCCTGCGCGCCAGCCAGGGTTTCGCCGCAGGGCGCGGGCTGGCGTCGGTGGATATCCGCCATGTCAGCGGCACCTATGACATGGAGTGGTTCGGCTGGGACTACACCACCCCCAGCCCGGCCAACAGCAAGCTGCCCGGCTTCACCACCGTCAACCTGGCCGCGCATTACGACCTGACCGACGAGATCCGGCTGCAGGGCCGCATCGTGAACCTGTTCGACAAGGAATATTCCGAGGCCTGGGGCTATTACGGCCAGGGCCGCACCGCCTATGTCGGGGTCGAGGCGAAATGGTAGGGCGGCTGCTCAGGGCCGGGTGCATCGCGCTTGGCCTGTGGCTTGGGGGTGCGGCCCATGCCGCGCCGCCGCAGCGGGTGGTGTCGATGAACCTGTGCACCGACCAGCTGGCGATGCTGCTGGCGGCGCCGGGACAGCTGGTCTCGGTCAGCTATCTGGCGCAGGACCCGCAGGCCTCGACCATGGTGGAACAGGCGCGCGCCTACCCCGCCAATCACGGGCTGGCCGAGGAGATCTATCGCCTGCGGCCCGATCTGGTGCTGGCCGGGGCCTATACCACCCGCGCCACCGTGGCGATGCTGCAGCGGCTGGGGGTTCCGGTGGCGATCTTTCCGCCCGAGGCCGATTTCGACGGCATCCGCGGCAATCTGCGCCGGATGGGCGAATTGCTGGGGCGCGAGGCCGAGGCCGAGGCCCAGATCGCCGCTTTCGACCAGGGGCTTGCGGCGCTGATGGATACGCCCGTCCAGCGCCCGACCGCGGCGCTTTACTATGCCAACAGCTACACCTCGGGCCGCGACAGCCTGGCCGGGCGCATCGTCGAGGCAGCGGGGCTGCACAATATCGCCGCCGATGCCGGGCTGTCGGGCAGCGGCGTGCTGGCGCTGGAGCAGCTGGTGCTGGCCAACCCCGACCTGCTGATCCGGGGGCGGCGCTACGCCGGCCGCTCGCGCGCGGAAGAGGTGCTGGACCACCCCGCCGTCGCGGCCTTGGCGGAACGTGCCGGCCAGACCGGCATCGCCGATCAGGACTGGGTCTGCGGCACCCCCCGGGTGCTGGGCGCCATCGCAAGGCTGCGCGACGCCCGGCTGGGGCTGGAGCAGGGGTCATGATGAGCCAGCGGCTGCTGCTGGGCGCGCTGTCGGCGCTGGTGCTGGCGCTGTTTGCGGGATCGGTCCTGATCGGCCCCGCCGGGCTTGGCCCGCGCGACGAGGTTCCCGCGCTGTTCGGGCGCGGGGACGACCTGATCGCCATGGTCATGCAGGAAATCCGGCTGCCGCGGGCGATCCTGGGGGTGCTGCTGGGCGCCAGCCTCGGGCTGGCGGGGGCGGCGATCCAGGGGTTCCTGCGCAACCCGCTGGCCGAGCCGGGGCTGATCGGCACCTCGGCCTCGGCCGCGCTGGGGGCGGTGCTGGCGATCCAGACCGGGCTGGCCGCGGCGATGCCGCTGGGGCTGCCGCTGGCGGCGCTGGCGGGGGCGCTGGTGTCGGTGCTGCTGATCCTGCTGCTGGCCGGGTCGCGCGGCGGCGCGCTGCCGCTGATCCTGGCGGGCATCGCGATTTCCGCGCTGGCGGGGGCGGCGACCTCGCTGGTGCTGAACCTGTCGCCCAACCCGTTCGCGGCCAATGAGATCATTTTCTGGATGATGGGCTCGCTGGCCGACCGTTCGATGCTGCATGTCTGGATGACGCTGCCGTTCTTTGCGCTGGGCGCGGGGCTGCTGCTGGCCTGCGGCCGCGGGCTGGATGCGCTGACGCTGGGCGAGGATACCGCCGCCTCGATGGGCCTGCGCATGGGGCGGCTGCGGCTGGCGCTGGTGATCGGGGTGGCCGCGCTGATCGGCTCGGCCACGGCGGTGGCGGGCGCGGTGGGGTTCGTCGGGCTGGTGGTGCCGCATCTGCTGCGCCGCGCGGTCGGGGCCAGCCCCTCGCGGCTGCTGCCGGCCTCGGCGCTGGGGGGCGCGGCGGTGGTGCTGGCGGCCGACATCGCGGTGGGGATGCTGGCGCCGGGGCGCGATCTCAAGCTGGGGGTGCTGACGGCGCTGGTCGGCGCGCCCTTCTTCCTGCACCTGATCTGGCGCACGCGGGGGGACGGGGCATGAGCCTGCTGACCCTGCAAGGGCTGACCGTCGCGCGCCACGGCCGCAAGGTCCTGAACGGCATCGACCTGACCGTGACGGGGGGCGAATTCATCGGCCTGCTGGGCCCGAACGGCGCCGGCAAGACCACGCTGCTGCGCGCGGCGCTGGGGTTGCTTGCGCATGGCGGGCATTCCTCGCTGGCGGAATTGCCGGCCGGGGACCGCGCCCGCCGCGCCGCCTTCATGGCGCAGGGGCGCGACATCGCCTGGCCGCTGCCGGTCGAGCGTCTGGTGGCGCTGGGCCGCACGCCCCACGGCCGCAGCCCCGCCGATGCCCCCGCCGTCGAACGCGCCATCGCTGCGCTGGAACTGCAGCCCCTGCGCCACCGCCCCGCGACCGAGCTGTCGGGGGGCGAGCAGGCCCGCGCCCTGATCGCCCGGATGCTGGCGCAGGAAACGCCGCTGCTGGTCGCGGACGAACCCGTCGCGGGGCTGGACCCCGCCGCGCAGATCAAGGTGATGCAGGTCTTTGCGGGCATCGCGGGGCAGGGCAGGGCGGTGCTGGCGTCCCTGCATGACCTCGGCCTGGCCGCGCGCCACTGTACGCGGCTGATCCTGATGGACGGCGGCCGCATCGCCGCCGACGGCCCGCCGGAACAGGTGCTGCACGCGGACAACCTTGCCCGCGTCTTCGGCATCACCGCCTGGTTCGCCACCACCCCGCAGGGGCCGGTGTTCCAGCCGCTCGACATTCTGACCAAGGACCTGCCATGACCCTGCCTTCCGTCCCCGAGACCCTGTTCGCCGCGTTTTCCGACCCCGAGGCCGGCTGGTCGATGGGCTCTTTCGGCGCCATCGCCGAGTTCCACCACGTCGCCGGCGACCCCGCGCCACATCTGCCGGGCAACGGCGTGGTGACTGCGCGCGGCGCCGTGCGGCTGGACCACCCCGACCGCATCCGCCCCGTCGCGTGGGAGGCGCTGAGCCCGCGCCCCGACCGTTGGCAGCAGGGCGTCGCCCTGTGCCTGCCGGCGGAAGACTCGGCCATGTCGCGGCTCGCCGTCCTGACCGAGATCGGCCCCGACAGCGACGCCATCCGCCCCGAGGACCGCGCGGCGATCCTGTTCGACATGGGGCTGGACCAGCCGCAGGTGGATTTCTGCATCCGCACCGCCGACCCGGCGCTGCTGGCGGTCCTGCGCGCGAATCTGGGCCGTCCGGTGATGGACCCGGAGAACCCGGCGATGGGGGTGATCCTCGGGGCGCATCCGCATCGCGTGGCGCTGAGCCGGATCGGGCGGATCGAGGTCTATCAGCCGATCGGCGGTCCGGACACCGGTGGCGCCTCGCCCATCGGGCCGCACACCCATGTGCTGCCGAAGCTGTTGCGCGCCCGGCGCAGCCACTCGGCAAACATGCCGATCCCCGAGGGGCTGGTGCCGGTCGCGGGTTTCCACCCCGCCAGCGCGATCATGGACCCGCTGGGCCGGGACCGCGATTTTGACCGGGGCATCTTCGACGCGTTCCAGCGTCTGCTGGTGGCTTGGGGCGATGCCGAAAACGTCTCGGTCAAGCGGCAGGTCTGGCAGGCGCTGGCGCAGGGGCTGCGCCCGACGCAGCTGCGCGAACCCGACGCCCGCGCCGCCCGCGTCGCCTTTCGCGTGGCCCTGCGCCAGGCCGGGCGGCGGGACGGGGAAAGCGAGCAGCTGCTGGCCTGGCGCGCGGCCTTCGACCGCGAACTGGCGCCGGCGGACGACGACGCGCCGGGGCATTAGACCGGACCCCGGCAGGCCCTGCGCTCACATTCCGGCGACTGCCGCGGGGGTAGGACAAGGCCGGGACCGGCCCGGCAGGGGTCTGCGCCCTGATCTTCCAGCGGAAACGGGGCGACACCCCGTCCCCCGCGCTTTCCCGGTGGCGGGGCGGGACAGATTGACTCCTACCCCTTGCAGGAACAAACAAGGAACATGGCGGCAGAATCGCTCAGGGCAGGGCCGGGAGGCGCCATTTCGCATGTCCAGCCGTGCAGACAGCCCGGCCCTCGCGGGGCTTCGCGCGCGCATCGCGCAGCTCGAGGGCGGCGGTGCGGGCGCGCGCGGGACGCTGCCTTTCGGCATCCCCCGGCTGGACCGCCGCCTGCCGGGGGGCGGGCTGGCGCTGGGCTGCCTGCACGAGATCGCGGGGGGCGGCGCGGGCGCCGACGACGGGGCGGCGGCCACCTGTTTCGCGGCCGGAATCGCGGCGCGGACGCGGGGTCGGGTGCTGTGGTGCGTGGCCCGGCCCGATCTGTTCGCGCCCGGGCTGGAACAGGCGGGCTTGCCGCCCGACCGGCTGATCCATGTCGAGGCCGGCGACCACCGGGCGGTGCTGGCCTGCATGGAAGAGGCGCTGCGCCACGGCGCCCTGGGTGCGGTGGTGGCCGAGACCCCGCGGCTGCCGATGGCGGTCTCGCGCCGGCTGCATCTGGCGGCGAAGGAAGGCGGCACGCTGGGCCTTGCCCTGCGCCGCTGGCGACAGGGGGCGGCGGGGGCGCAGGATTTCGGGCAGCCCACGGCGGCGATGACGCGCTGGCGGGTGTCGGCGCTGCCCTCGGCGCCGCTGCCGGTGCCCGGGGTCGGGCGGGCGCGCTGGCGGGTCGAGCTGCTGCGCGTGCGCGCCGGCGAAGGCTTCGAGATGGAACTGGAGGCATGTGATGGCACGGGTCATCTCGGTCTTCCTGCCGATGTGGCCGACGGATCGGCTGCGGCGGAAGACCGGCGACAGGACGCCGCCGGCTGAAACGCCGCTGGTGCTGGCGGGGCGCGACCGCAGCCGCCGGGTGGTCACGGCCGCGAATGCGGCGGCGCAGGCGCTGGGCCTGCACCCGGGGATCGAGATCGGCCGGGCGCAGGCGCTGGTTCCCGGGCTGCGGGTGGAACCCGCCGACCCCGGTGCGGATGCGGCCAGCCTGGAGCGGCTGGCGCTGTGGATGCTGCAGCGGATCGCGCCCATCGTGGCGGTCGATCCGCCGGACGGCATCGTCATCGACGCGACCGGGGCCGCGCATCTGCATGGGGGCGAGCCCGCGCTGGCCCAGGCGCTGGTCGCGCGGCTGCGCCTGTCGGGGGTGATCGCCCGCGTCGCCATCGCCGACAGCTGGGGCGCCGCCCATGCGCTGGCCCGCCACGCGGCCGACCCGGTGCTGGTCGCGGCGCCGGGGACGGCGGCGGCGCGGGTGGCGGGCCTGCCGCTCGAGGCGCTGCGGCTGCCGCCCGCGGTCCCGGCGGCGCTGCGCGACCTGGGCTTTGCCCGGATCGGCGATCTGGCCTCCCAGCCGCGCGCGCCGCTGACCCGCCGCTTTGGGTCCCAGCTCTGCCGCCGGCTGGACCAGGCGCTGGCCCGCGCGCCCGAGCCGATCGAGCCGCTGCGCCCGCCCGAGATGGTCGAGGCCCGGCGCAGCTTTGCCGAACCCATCGCCGCTGCGGAAACCATCGCCCGCCATATCACCCTGCTGGTCCAGTCGCTGTGCACCACGCTGGGGGAACGGGGGCTGGGCGCGCGCCGGCTGGACCTGCTGTGCCACCGCATCGACAACCGCATCCTGTGCACCCGCGTCGGGCTGGCGCGGCCGCTGCGCGATCCCGCGCGGCTGGCGCGGCTGCTCTGCGACCGGATCGAGACCATCGACCCCGGGCTGGGGATCGAGACCATGGCCCTGGCCGCCACGCTGGCCGAGCCGCTGGCGCCGCAACAGGCGGCCAGCGATCTGGCGGGGGTGGCCGAGCCGGACCTGTCGGGGCTGATCGACACGCTGGCGAACCGGGTCGGCGCGGGGGCGATCTACCGGCTGGCGCCGGTCGCCAGCGACGTGCCGGAACGCTCGGTCCGCCGCATCCCGGCGCTGGCCGCGGATACCGGCGCCGGCTGGCCCGGCCACTGGCCGCGCCCCGCCCGGCTGCTGCCCCGGCCCGAGCCGATCGAGACCATGGCGCTTTTGCCCGACCACCCGCCGCGCTGGATCTCGTGGCGCGGGGTGCGCCACAGCGTGCGCTGCGCCGACGGCCCCGAGCGGGTGTTCGGCGAATGGTGGAAGCGCGACGCCGAGCTGGCCGCGGTGCGCGACTATTTCCGCATCGAGGACGACAGCGGTGCGCGGTTCTGGATCTTCCGCGCCGGTGACGGCGAGGACGCGGCCACCGGCTCGCACCGCTGGTTCATGCACGGGGTGTTCGGATGAGCCGGGGCCCCGGACAGGATCGCGGGCATGGTCGCGGGGACGGTGCGTGCGAACACGCACCCGGAGGGCGCCCATGACCCTGCGCTATGCCGAATTGCAGGTGACCTCGCATTTCTCGTTCCTGCGCGGGGCCTCGTCGGCGGCCGAGCTGTTCGCCACCGCCGCCGCCATGGGGATAAAGGCGCTGGCGGTGGTCGACCGCAATAGCCTGGCCGGGATCGTCCGCGCGCATGAGGCGGCGAAGGACACGGGCGTGCGGCTGGTGGTCGGCTGCCGGCTGGACCTGGCCTGCGGCATGTCGGTGCTGGTCTATCCGACCGACCGCCCGGCGTATTCGCGGCTGTGCCGGCTGCTGACGCTGGGCAAGTCGCGGGCCGGCAAGGGGGCCTGCCATCTGGAATGGCCGGACCTGGCCGCCAGTGCCGAGGGGCTGCTGGCGGTGCTGGTCCCCGATCTGGCCGACGACGGCTGCGCCCTGCGGCTGCGCCGCCTGCGCGAGGTGTTCGGCGACCGCGCCTATCTGGCGCTGACCCTGCGGCGGCGCCCCAACGACCAGCTGCGGCTGTGGCAGCTGTCGCAGCTGGCGCAGCGCGCCGGCGTGGCCACGGTCGCCACCAACGACGTGCTGTTCCACGACCCCGGGCGGCGGCGGTTGCAGGACGTGGTGACCGCGATCCGGCTGGGCACCACCATCGACGAGCTGGGGCTGCGCCGCGAACGCCACGCCGACCGCCATCTGAAACCCCCGGCCGAGATGCACCGCCTGCTTTCCCGCTGGCCCGAGGCGCTGGCCCGCACGCTGGAAATCGCCGACCGCTGCCGGTTCAGCCTTGACGAGCTGCGCTATCAATACCCCGAGGAACGCGACGATCCGGCGCTGACCCCGCAGGAAATGCTGGAGCTTCTGGCCTGGAGGGGCGCGGCCGGGCGCTATCCCGCCGGCATCCCCGACAAGGTGGCGGTTACGCTGCGCCATGAGCTGGCGCTGATCGGCAAGCTGAAATACGCGCCGTATTTCCTGACGGTGAACAACATCGTCCGCCATGCCCGCGCGCAAGGCATCCTCTGCCAGGGGCGCGGCTCGGCGGCGAACAGCGCGGTCTGCTATGTGCTGGGCATCACCTCGATCGACCCGGACCACTCGGACCTGCTGTTCGAGCGCTTCGTCTCCGAGGAACGCCGCGAGCCCCCCGACATCGACGTGGATTTCGAGCATGAGCGGCGCGAAGAGGTGATCCAGTGGGTCTTTGAAAACTACGGCCGCGACCGGGCCGCGCTGACCGCGACGGTGATCCGCTACCGCTCGAAAGGGGCGCTGCGCGATGTCGGCAAGGCGATGGGCCTGCCCGAGGATCTGATCGGGCTGCTGTCTCGCCAGCTGGGGCGCTGGAACGACGGCATCGGCGCGCGCGAGCTGGCCGAGCTGAACCTGGACCCCGGCGACCGCCGGCTGCGGCTGGCGCTGGAGCTGGCCGCTCAGCTGCGCGGCGCGCCCCGGCATCTGTCGCAGCATCCCGGCGGCTTCGTGCTGACCCATGACCGGCTGGACGATCTGGTGCCGATCGAGCCCGCGGCGATGGCGGGCCGCCAGATCATCGAATGGGACAAGGACGACATCGCCGCCCTGCGCTTCATGAAGGTGGACGTGCTGGCGCTGGGGATGCTCAGCTGCCTGAAACGGGGGCTGAAGCTGCTGGCCGACCACAAGGGGCTGCGCCTTGATCTGGCGACGATCCCGCAGGACGACGGGCCGACCTATGACATGATCTGCAAGGCCGACACGCTGGGCACCTTCCAGATCGAAAGCCGGGCGCAGATGTCGATGCTGCCGCGGCTGAAGCCCCGCAAATATTACGATCTGGTGATCCAGGTGGCCATCGTCCGCCCCGGCCCGATCCAGGGCGACATGGTGCATCCCTATCTGCGCCGCCGCAACCATCAGGAAGACGTCGATTACCCCACGCCGGAACTGGAAAACGTGCTGGGCAAGACCTATGGCGTGCCGCTGTTCCAGGAACAGGCGATGCGCGTCGCCATCGAATGTGCCGGCTTCACCCCGGGCGAGGCCGACCTGCTGCGCAAATCCATGGCGACCTTCAAATCCGTGGGCGGGATCTCGCATTTCCGCGACAAGCTGGTCGCCGGGATGGTCGCCCGCGGCTATCAGGCGGATTTCGCGGAACGCATCTTCCGGCAGCTGGAGGGTTTCGGCTCTTACGGGTTTCCCGAAAGCCATGCCGCCAGCTTCGCGCTGCTGGCCTATGCCTCGGCCTGGCTGAAATGCCGCCACCCCGAGGTGTTCTGCGCAGCGCTGCTGAACAGCCAGCCGATGGGGTTCTACGGGCCCGCGCAGATCGTCCGCGACGCCCGCGAGCACGGGGTCGGGATCCGCCCGGTCTGCGTCAATGCCAGCGACTGGGACTGCACGCTGGAACCGGCGGGGGCGGGTTTTGCCGTGCGGCTGGGGCTGCGCATGATCAAGGGCCTGTCCGAGCCCCATGGCAGGGCCGTCGCCGCTGCGCGGAATGCGCCCTTCGCTTCGGTCGAGGATCTGTGTCGCCGGGCAGGCGTGCCCGTCACGGCCCTGACCGCCCTGGCCGAGGCCGACGCCTTTCGCCCCGCCCTCGGCCTTGCCCGGCGCGAGGCGCTGTGGGCGATCCGCGGTCTGCGCGACGAGGAACTGCCGTTGTTCGCCGCTGCCGCGCGGCGCGAGGGCGCGATGCTGGCCGAGGTGGTGGAACCGGCGGTGGCGCTACGCCCGATGCCCGCGGGGCGCGAGGTGGTCAAGGACTACGGCCACACCGGCCTGACCCTGCGCCGCCACCCGGTCGCCTTCCTGCGGCCCGAGCTGGCGCGCCGCCGCATCGTCACCTGCGCCGAGGCCATGGGCGCGGACAACCGCCGCCGGGTCGAGGCGGCCGGGATCATCCTGGTCCGCCAGCGCCCCGGCTCGGCCAAGGGCGTGATGTTCATCACGCTCGAGGACGAGACCGGCATCGCCAATGTGGTGGTCTGGCCCAAGCTGTTCGAGCGATACCGCCGGGTGATCCTGTCCGCCGGCATGATTGCGGTCAGCGGCCGCATCCAGAGCGCGGACGGGGTGGTGCACCTGGTCGCCCAGCGCATCGCCGATCTTTCCCCCGAGCTTGCCAGCGTCGGCGAACGCGGAGCCTTGCCGGAGGAGAGGGGCGGGACGGAAAAGCACGGCTGGGCAGGCGGGGAAAACCGGCAAGACGGCGCGGGCCAGACAGAAAGGCCGCACGAGACAGCCCCCCGCCGCCCCGGAGACTCGATCCGCGTCCCGACCCGGGATTTCCGCTGATACGCCCTGGTTGCCGTGCCCGGGGGAAGAGGTACGCGATGACGCCCATGGCTGGTGCGCTGTTGCTGCCAGCACGCTACGGTCGCCACCGGGCCCCGAGCAGCCGCCAAGATGCCCCGCGGGACGGGCAACCGCCGCAATGTTGTTGCCGCCTTGCGGAATCCGCCTCGTCCCGCAGCAGGTGCTGCGACGCCGTCCTGTCCCTGGCTGGTGCGCCTCTCCGCAACGCCCCCTCCCCGCCGGGACACGCCCCACCTCAAGGCTGGCGGCTGATCCCGGCCTTGACCCGTCGCAGCGGGATCGAGCTTTCGATGCTGGATACTGCCGGGAAGCGCGTCAGGCGGCCGGTCAGGAACGCCTCGAACCCGGCCAGCCCGTCGGTGACCACGCGCAGCAGATAGTCGCGGTTGCCGGTCATCAGCCAGCAGTCGACCACCTCGGGGCAGTCGCGGATCGCGGCCTCGAACTCGGCCAGCGCCTGGTCGACCTGCCGATCCAGCTTGACCGAGACAAAGACCGACACCGGATAGCCCAGCGCGGCCTCGTCGATCATCGCGGCATAGCCGCTGATGATCCCCGCCGCCTCGAGGTTGCGCATCCGCCGCGCCACCGGGGTCGGGGACAGGCCGATGCGGTCGCTGAGCTCCTGCACGGGGATGCGGGCCTCGTGGCGCAGGATTCGCAGGATACGGATGTCGAACTCATCCAGGGCAGGGGTTTCGGGCAGGTTTTTCTTCATTCTTGCAGGATTTCGCTAAAATACGGCGCCATGATGGCAGAGATAGCACGGAAACCCCGCAGGTCCTGCCCTATCCTGACCCCGGCGCGAAAAGGAGGCGAAGCGTGACCCACCCGCATCTCAAGACCATCGAAAGCCGGCTGCTGTGGCTGTCACACTGGATGATCCACAACGCCAACCACCTGCGCGACAAGAGCGACGGCATCAAGATCGGCGGGCATCAGGCGTCCTCGGCCTCGATGGTCTCGATCCTGACGGCGCTGTATTTCTCGGCCCTGCGGCCGCAGGACCGGGTTGCGGTCAAGCCCCATGCCGGGCCGGTGTTCCACGCCATGCAATATCTGATGGGGAACCTGGATCTGGAGAGGATGCAGAACTTCCGCGGCCTTGGCGGGGTGCAGAGCTACCCGAGCCGTACCAAGGACGTGGACGACGTGGATTTCTCGACCGGCTCGGTGGGGCTGGGGGTGGCGATCACCTCGTTCGCCTCGAT
Source organism: Paracoccus sp. SJTW-4 (assembly GCF_047716885.1). Taxonomy (NCBI): domain Bacteria; kingdom Pseudomonadati; phylum Pseudomonadota; class Alphaproteobacteria; order Rhodobacterales; family Paracoccaceae; genus Paracoccus; species Paracoccus sp. SJTW-4. The sequence continues at coordinate 2,517,238 of NZ_CP136681.1, forward strand.
CGTGCAGGATTACATCGCCGGGAAAACCTGGGGCGCGGGGCTGGAGCGCGGCCGCATGATCGCGCTGATGGGCGACGCCGAGGTGGACGAGGGCAATGTCCACGAATGCCTGCAAGAGGGCTGGAAGCACGATTTGCGCAATGTCTGGTGGGTGATCGACTATAACCGCCAGTCGCTGGACGGGGTGGTGCGCGAAGGGCTGTGGTCGCGGATCGAGCGGCTGTTCGAGGCCTTTGGCTGGGACGTGGTGCGGGTGAAATACGGGGTGCTGCAACGCGCCGCCTTTGCCGAGCCGGGGGGCGAGCGGCTGCGGCAGTGGATCGACGACTGCCCGAACCAGCTTTATTCGGCGCTGACCTTTTCCGGCGGCGCGGTCTGGCGGCAGCGGCTGATGGACGATCTGGGCGACCAGGGCGAGGTGACGGCGCTGATCGAGCGGCGCAGTGATGTCGAATTGGCGGCGCTGATGGAAAACCTGGGCGGCAACTGCGTCGAGACCATGGCCGAAAGCTTTGCCGCCATCGACCACGACCGGCCGGTCTGCTTTCTGGCCTATACGGTCAAGGGCTGGGGCACCCCCATCGCCGGGCACAAGGACAACCACGGCGGGCTGATGACCAAGGCGCAGATGGCCGAATGGCAGCGCCACATGGGCGTCCCCGAGGGGCAGGAGTGGGAGAAGATGGCCGGCGTCGCCGACCCCGAGGCGCTGCGCGGCTTTCTGCGGCAGGTGCCGTTCTTTGCCCGCGGCCCCCGCCGCTATTGCGACAACCCCGTCCCGGTGCCCGCGCTGGCGGTGGCGGCCGAGCGGGCGACCTCGACCCAGGCGGCCTTCGGTCGCATCCTCGACGATCTGGCCCGCGGGCAGTCGGCCTTGGCGGAACGCATCGTTACCATGTCGCCCGACGTGACCGGCACCACCGGGCTGGGCCCCTGGGTGAACCGCCGCAAGCTGTGGGCGCGCGAGGCGCGGGGCGACGTGTTCCGGGCGCAGAACATCCCCTCGACCGCGAAATGGGACTTTGCCCCCGAGGGCCAGCATATCGAGCTGGGCATCGCCGAGATGAACCTGTTCCTGCAGCTCGCCGCCGCCGGGCTGTCACATTCGCTGTTCGGCAAGCGGCTGCTGCCGGTGGGCACGGTCTACGACCCCTTTGTCTGCCGCGGGCTCGATGCGCTGAACTATGCCTGTTATCAGGACGCGCGCTTCCTGATCGCGGGCACGCCCTCGGGGGTGACGCTGGCGCCCGAGGGCGGCGCGCATCAGTCGATCTCGACCCCGCTGATCGGGATGGCGCAGGACGGGCTGGCGGCGTTCGAGCCCGCCTTTGCCGAAGAGCTGGCGATCATCATGGAATGGGCCTTCGACTACATGCAGCGCGACGGCGAGGCGGTGGTCGATCCCCGCACCTGGCTGCGCGATGCCAAGGGCGGCGCGGTCTATCTGCGCCTGACCACCCGTCCCATCGACCAGGCGGCGCTGCCGCGCGAGGGGCTGGCGCAGGGGGTGATCGACGGCGGCTACTGGCTGCGCCCGCCGGGGCCGAACTGCGAGATCGTCATCGCCTATCAGGGCGCCGTCGCCCCCGAGGCGATCGCCGCCGCCGGGCTGATCGCCGAGGCGCGGCGCGACGTGGGGGTGCTGGCGGTGACCTCGGCCGACCGGCTGCACGCCGGCTGGACGGCGGCGCAGCGCGCCCGCTGGCACGGAGAGCCCGGCGCCCGCGCGCAGGTCGAGCGGCTGCTGGCGCCGCTGCCCCGGCATTGCCGGCTGGTCACGGTCATCGACGGCTATCCGGCCACGCTGTCCTGGCTGGGCTCGGTCGCGGGGCACCAGACCATCCCGCTGGGGGTCGAGCATTTCGGCCAGACCGGCACCATCGGCGAGCTTTACCGCCATTTCGGCATCGACACCGGCTCGATCGTGCGCGCGGTGTCGGGGCTGACCGCCGGGCGGCAACTGGCCGCGCCGTAGGCAGTCCGGGCGGGCGTTCCGTGCCCGGACGGCGCAGGACGCGCCGCCCGGCGGCCGCGGCTGCGGGAAAGCCCGGCGTCGCGGATCACCCCTGTCCGGCCAGCGCCTTGAGCTTGTATTCGCCCATGTCGTTCCAGACCTGCTGGCGCCAGATCCTGCCGTCACGCAGGTCGAACAGGTCGACGAAGCGGATGCCCTCGAACCGGCTGCCGTCCAGCCATTCGCCGTGCAGCGTGCCGGCGATCAGCACGCTTTCCTGCCCCTCTGCGCCCCAGCTGTCGCGGCGGTCGAAATGCTTGCCGACGAAACGATAGCGGCCGGCCGCGCCGGCGACCATCTGCTCGATCCCGGAAAACCTTGCGCCGCCGGGAAAGACCATCTCCAGCCCGTCGGCGGCGACGAAGCTGCGGGCGCGGTCCAGGTCGCGGCGCTCCATGGCGCCCAGGAAAGCCTCGCAGATGGCGATGGCGGTGGTTGGTTCGGTCATCGGGTCCTCCTCCCCTGCTGGCGTGCGCCGTCTTGTCAGCGTGTCGCACCGGAAAGCACTTTACAAACGACATAAAGGAATAACAATATAAGCAGCAGGCGTGACAGGCCGCAGCCACGACCCAGAGGAGGGGTGGCGGCCGGTGCCAGACAGAGGAGGTCCCCGATGGAAACGTCATCGCTGACGGCGCGCCAGCTGTACGAACACGCCAAGGCCAACCCCACCCGGCGCCGCTTCGGCTTCGGCCGGCGGCCGATGCTGATCAACATCGACCTGCAGCTGGCCTATACCGGCGTCGGCGAGTTCGCGACGGCTTATGAGACCGACCCGCAGCAGCTGGATTACGTCAACCAGCTGGCGGCGCTGGCCCGTGCCAAGGGGCTGCCGATCACCTGGACCTATGTCGCCTACATGCAGTCGGGCGAGGATTGCGGGGTCTGGGGCACCCGCACCGACACCCCGGATTCGTTGCAGAACATCAAGGTCGGCTCGCGCCGCGCGGAACTCGACCCGCGGCTGCAGGTCGATCACGTCAAGGACATCGTGGTCAACAAGCGCATGGCCTCGGCCTTTCACGAAACCAACCTGCAATCGCTGATGGTCTGGCATCAATGCGATACGGTGGTGCTGACTGGCGGCTCGACCTCGGGTTGCGTGCGCGCGACGGTGGTCGATGCAATCTCGCGCGGGTATCGGGTGATCGTCCCCGAGGAATGTGTGGCCGACAAGCACGAAAGCCCGCATTTCGCCAATCTCTACGACATTGCGGTCAAATATGGCGACGTGATCCCGGTGGCCGAGGTCATCGCCTGGTATGATGCCCACCAGCCCGAGGCGCGCTGAGATGGCCGCGCAGATGCAATCCGACCTGGGGCTTTACGACTATCTGCCTTGGCCGGGGCGGCCGAAGATCACCTGGCCCGGCGGCAAGAAGCTGGCGGTGTGGATCGCCCCGAACATCGAGTTCTACGAATACGACCCGCCCGACAATCCGACCCGCACCCCCTGGGGGCGGCCCAACCCCGACGTACTGCAATATTCGCACCGCGACTATGGCAACCGCGCGGGCTGGCAGCGGATGATGGCGGCGATGGACCGGGCGGGGTTCCGTGGCTCGGTCTCGCTCAACGTGGCTTTGTGCGACCACCATCCGGAGATCATCCGCGCCTGCGCCGACCGCGGGTGGGAGTTCTTTTCCCACGGCATCTACAACACCCGCTATGTCTACAACATGACCATCGAGCAGGAGCGCGAGATCATCCGCGACGCCTTCGACACGGTCAGGAAGCACACCGGGCAGGAGCTGGCGGGCTGGCTGTCCCCGGCGCTGTCCAACAACCTGTGGACCATGGATATCCTGGCCGAGGCCGGCATCCAGTACACCTGCGACATGTTCCACGACGACCAGCCGATGCCGGTCAAGGTGGCCTCGGGGCGGCTGATTTCCATGCCCTACTCGCTCGAGATGAACGACGTCATCGTCTATAACAGCCAGAAGGTGACGCCCCGCCATTATGGCGAGATCATCAGGCGCCAGTTCGATCAGCTTTACCGGGAATCGGACGAAAGCGGCATGGTGATGTGCATTCCGCTGCACCCCTATCTGGTCGGCCAGCCGCATCGGATCGACGCCTTTGCCGAGGCCATCGAATATATCGCCGGCCATGACGGCGTGTGGCAGGCGACGGGGCGCGAGATCGCCGCCGCCTATCACGCCAGCGGTGCCTATGACGCGATGGCCGCCGCCGCGGCCGCACATGCGCAGGGGGAACGCTGATGCCGCTGCCCGATTCCTATCTGGACTATCCCGCCCGCCGCCATGGCATGGACCACGACCGCTACGACTGGTCCGACATGTTCGCGCGCAAGCCGATCCGCTGGCCGGGTGGTGCGCGGGTGGCGCTGTCCATCGTCACCCATGTGCAGCATTTCCCGCTGGACATGCCGGCCAAGCCCTTCAAGGCGCCGGGCGCGCTGTCGATGCCCTATCCGGATTTCCGCTATTTCACCAACCGTGACTATGGCAACCGGCTGGGCGTGTTCCGGGTGCTGCGGCTGCTGTCCGACATGGGGCTGCGCGGCAGTTTCGCCATCAACGGCTGCATCGCCGCCCGCTATCCGGCGGTGGTGCGGGCGGTGGTCGAGGGGGGGCACGAGGTGGTGGCCCACGGGCTGGACATGGGCAAGGTCCACCACTCGGGCCTGACCGAGGCCGACGAGGACGCGATCATCGCCGAGGCGCTGCGGCTGCTGCGCGACGGCTCGGGGCAGGCGGTGACCGGCTGGCTGTCGCCCGGGCGCGCGCAGGGGTTCAGGACCCCCGAGCTGCTGGCCCGCAACGGTGTGCGCTGGTGCCTCGACTGGGCCAACGACGACCTGCCCTATCGGATGCGCACCGCAGAAGGGCCGCTGCTGGCGATGCCGCTGGCCTATGAGACCGACGACCGGGTGGTGGCCAACGAATATTTCCACTCGGAACCGGAATGGGTGCAGCAGGTCAAGGACCGCTTCGACGTGCTGTATCGCGAAAGCGCCGAATACGGCGGCCGGGTGATGAGCCTGCCGCTGCACAGCTGGGTCTCGGGGATGCCCTATCGGGTGGAATATCTGCGCGAGGCCCTGGGCTACATGCTGGCCCATGACGGCGTGTGGACCGCCCCGGCGGGCGAGATCGCCGCGGCCTTTGCCGGTCAGGAATGACCGGCCCCGGTCCGCGCGCCAGATCCCGCGCGGGCCATCGCCGCCACAGGCGGCGCCAGACACAGGAACGACCCGAATGACCGACCCCCGGGCCCCCGCACCGCGGACATTGTTCGAAAAGATCTGGGAGGCGCATGAGATCCTGCGCCATCCCTCGGGGCAGTCGCTGCTCTATATCGACCGCGACCTGATCCACGAGGGCAGCTTTCACGCCTTTGCCGACCTGCGGCGCCGGGGGATGCATCCGCGCCGGCCGCTGCAGATCTTCGGCATCGCCGACCATTACGTGCCCACGCTGGGGCGCGCCGCCGAGGACGCGGCCAGCCCGGCCATCGCCCGGATGATCCGCACCTTCGACGACAACATGGGTTGGGGCGGGCTGCGGCATTTCGGGCTGGGCAGCCGCGACCAGGGCATCGTCCATGTCGTCGCCCCGGAACAGGGGATCACCCTGCCGGGGCTGACCATCGTCTGTTCCGACAGCCACACCTCGACCCAGGGGGCGCTGGGGGCGCTGGCCTTCGGCATCGGCCAGTCGGAAAACGCCCATGTTCTGGCCACCCAGACCCTGTGGCAGGCGCGGCCGCGCACCATGCGGGTCAATGTGGAAGGGGTGCTGGGCACCGGCGTCACCGCCAAGGACGTGATGCTGGCGCTGATCGCGCAGATCGGGGCGGGCGGCGCGGGCGGCCACGCCATCGAGTTCGCCGGCCGCGCGGTGCGCGACATGTCGATCGAGGCGCGGCTGACCCTGTGCAACATGTCGATCGAGGCGGCGGCGCGGCTGGGGATGGTTGCCCCGGACGAGACCACATTCCGCTATGTCGCCGGCCGCCACCACGGCCCCAGCGCCGAGGAATGGGACATGGCGCTGGCGCAGTGGCAGGCGCTGCCCAGCGACCCCGGCGCCGTCTTTGACCGCGAGGTGACGCTGGACGCGGCCGGGATCGCGCCGATGGTGACCTGGGGGACCAGCCCCGATGATGCCGTGCCGATCACCGGCCGGGTCCCCGACCTCGCGCAGTTTGCAGGCACCGAAAAGCGCAATGCCGCGGCAAAGGCGCTGGACTACATGGCGCTGGTGCCGGGCACGCCGCTGGAAGGGCTGGCGATCGACCGCGTGTTCATCGGTTCATGCACAAACAGCCGCATCGAGGACCTGCGCGAGGTCGCCGCCATCGTGGCCGGGCGCAAGGCGGCGGTGCCGACCATCGTCGTGCCCGGCTCGACCCGGGTGCGCGAACAGGCCGAGGCCGAGGGGCTGGCCCGCATCTTCCGCGAGGCGGGGTTCGAGTGGCGCCATTCGGGCTGCTCGATGTGCGCGGCGATGAACGGTGACGTGGTGGCGCCGGGCGAACGCTGTGCCTCGACCTCGAACCGCAATTTCGTCGGGCGGCAGGGGCCGGGGGCGCGCACGCATCTGCTCAGCCCCGCGATGGCGGCGGCGGCGGCGGTCACCGGGCGGCTGACAGACGTGCGGCGGCTGGCGGAGGGCCCGGCATGAAGGCGTTCACCCGCGAAACCTCGACCGTGGTCTTTGTCCCCGGCATGAACTGCGACACCGACCAGATCATCCCGGCCCGCTTCATCAAGGCAGACCGCGCCGAGGGCTACGACAAGTTCCTGTTCCACGACATCCGCCGCGACGCCACCGGCACGCTCGACCCGGATTTCCCGCTGAACCGCCCCGGCGCCGACAAGGCGCGGATCCTGCTGGTCGAGGATAATTTCGGCTGCGGCTCGTCGCGCGAGGGGGCGGTCTATGCGCTGGTCGATGCCGGGATCCGCGCCCTGATCGCGCCCGTTTTCGGGGACATCTTCTTCAACAACGCGCTCAAGAACGGGCTGGTGCCGGTGCGGCTGCCCCGGCCGCTGTGCGAGGCGCTGGCCGCGCATCTGGCCGACCACCCCGAGGCCCAAGTGACGGTCGATCTGGCAGTGGGGCAGGTGGTGCTGCCGGGCGGGCTGGGCAGCCACCCGCTGGTGCTGGACGCGTTTGCGCGCGACTGCATCCTGCGCGGCCTTGACGAGATCGAGCTGACGCTGACCCACATGGACAAGATCCGCGCCTTTGAGGCGGCGCGGATCGCCGCGAACCCGTGGCTGGGGCGTTGAGACCGATGCGAACCAAGCTCGGCCCCCAGACGGCTGATAACACCAGGGAGGAAACCACGATGACCCACTATATCAACCGCCGCGGCCTGCTGAAGGCATCCGGGGCCATGGCGCTGCTGAGCGGGCTTGCCAGCCCCGCGATCCTGCGCGCCCAGACCCCCGCCATCAAGGTCGGGGTGCTCGAGCCGCTGACCGGCAACCTGGCCTATAACGGCAACCAGTGCGCCGCCGGGGCCCGTTTTGCCGCCGAGGCGATCAACGCCGCCGGCGGCATCAAGAGCATGGGCGGCGCGCCCATCGAGTTGGTGATCGTCGACGCCGAAAGCCGCCCCGAGGTCGCGGCCGCCGCCGTGGACACGCTGGCCGAGGCCGGGGTCTGCGCCTTTACCGGGGCCAGCGCCTCGGCGCTGGGGTTGGCCTCGTCGCAGGCGGCGGCGAAATACGACCTGGCGCAGGTGTTCTCGGTCGGCACTGCCGAGGCGATCGTCGAGCGCGGCCTGCCCAACGTCTTCCGCTTTACCCCCGGCGTGACCAAGATCACCGCGGTGGCGCTGGAAAACCTGGGGCTGCTGAACGAGGCCGCCGGCAAGCCGGTCAAGACCGCCGCCATCGTCCACGAGGACGGCCCCTTCGGCTCGCAGCTGGCCGGTATCGTTGAAACCGAGCTGCCCAAGCTGGGCATCGAGATCGTCGAGAAGATTGCCCACCCGACGCCGCACCGCGATTTCAACAACATCGCCCTGCGGGTCAAGGCGTCCAAGGCCGACATCCTGATCCCGACCAACTACATCAACGAATACACGCTGATGACCCGGGCCCTGCAGCAGCAGCGGGTCGAGCTGATGGCGATCTACTCGATCCTGGGCGGGGCGGCGTCGAACATCAAGTTCGTGCGCGAAAACAACGATATCGCCCAGTATGTCATCGACTGCAACCACTGGTACGACCCCAACAAGGAGGCCTCCAAGGCGCTGGCCGCCTCGGCCGCCGGCGCGGGCATCGACATGACCTATGACGTGATGGTTGCCTATGCAACGATCCAGGTCATCGCCGATGCGCTGGAACGCAGCGGCTCGGCCGACCGCAAGGCGATGATCGAGGCGCTGGCGGCCTCGGACTATGACGGCTCGATCATGCCCTATGGGCCGACCAAGTTCGTCAACGGCGACAATGTGAACTCGCGCCCGGTCAACCTGCAGGTGCGCGGGGACAAGATCGAGGTGATCTTCCCCAAGGAATACGCCACCATCGAGCCGGTCTTCCCGCGCCCCACCCAGGGCTGAACCACCGTCGCCCCTGCCGGCGTAGTCGGCGGGGGCGCCCCGACCCCCGAAAGCTCGTGACCCATGTCCAGCCTGATCCTGCCTGCCGTGCTGAACGGACTGACGATGGGGGCGGTCTATGCGCTGATCGCGCTTGGCCTGACCCTGATCTACGGCGTGCTGCACATCATCAACTTTGCCCACGGCAGCCTGCTGATGCTGGGGCTGTATGCGGCCTATTTCCTGTTCCATTTCTGGGGCATCGACCCCTATCTGGCCATCGTCATCGTGGTGCCGGCGTTCTTTGCGCTGGGCTATGTCCTGCAGCGCGGCATCATCGCCCCGATGAGCGCGGGGTCGGAACAGAACGTGCTGCTGGTGACGCTGGCGCTGTCGCTGGTGATCGACAACCTGGCGCTGTATTTCTGGACCTCGAACACCCGCACCGCCGACATCGCCTATGCCTATGATACCGTCGAGGTGCTTGGCGCCTATCTGACGCTGGGCCGGGTGATCGCGTTTTTCGCGGCGCTGCTGGTGGCGGGGCTGATGTGGCTGTTCATGACCCGCACCCGCACCGGGGCGGCGATCCGCGCCGTCGCGATCGAGAAGCGCGGGGCCGAGATCGTCGGCATCGACGTCGGCCACACCTATGCGCTGTGCTTTGGCATCGGCACGGCCTGCGTGGCGCTGGCCGCCTGCCTGCTGCTGCCGACCTTCTACGTCACGCCGCAGGTTGGCTACACCTTCGTGCTGGTCGCCTTCACCACCGTGGTGATGGGCGGCATGGGCAGCCTGCCGGGGGCGCTGGTCGCCGGGCTGCTGCTGGGGGTGATCGAGGCGCTGGGCGGGCTGTTCCTGGGCGAGAGCCTGGGCCAGCTGGGCATCTTCGTGGCCTTCATCCTGACGCTGTTGTTCCGCCCCGCCGGGCTTCTGGGCCGGAGGCCGACATGATGCGCTTTGCCTCGCTTGGCCAGGCGGCGCTGGTCGCGCTGGTCGTCGTCTATCTGCTGGCGGTCTATCTGCTGCCCTCGCAGGTGTGGATGGGGTTCACCATCAACGCGCTGGCCATGTCCATCGTGGCGCTGTCGTGGAACATCACCGGCGGCTTTGGCGGCATGGCGTCCTTTGGCCATGCGGCGATGTACGGCACCGGGGCCTATGCCTCGGCGGTGCTGCAGGTGCAGTTCGGCGTCAATGCCTGGGTGGCCTTTGCCGCGGGGATCGCGGCAGGGGCGCTGATGGGCGCGTTCATCGGGGCGCTGGCGTTCCGCTATGGGGTCAAGGGCTCGTATTTCGCGCTGGTCACCCTGGCCTTTGCCGAGGTGCTGCGCATCTGCGCCTCGGCCTTCGAGCTCACCGGCGCCGGGCGCGGGTTGCAACTGAAGCTGCAACCCGGGGTCGCGACGCTGCAGTTCAACAACGACCGGGTGCTGACCTATACGCTGCTGCTGGCCATTGTTGCGCTGGTGATGGCGCTGACCGCCTGTCTGAAATATTCGCGCTTCGGCGCCTATCTGGTCGCCGTGCGCGAGAACGAGGACGCCGCCCGCGCCCTGGGCATCGACACCTATCGGGTCAAGGTGACCGCGATGGCGATCTCGGGGGCGTTCGGGGGGCTGGCGGGGGCGGTCTATCTGCAGCTGTGGCTGTTTATCGACAGCACCGTGGTCTACGGGGTCAGCATCTCGGTCACCGCGCTGATCGGGCCGATCATCGGCGGGGCGGGCACGGTCTGGGGGCCGCTGGTCGGCACGCTGGGCCTGCATCTGCTGGGCGAGGGCGCCAAGACGGCGCTGCACGGCGCGCCGGGGCTGAACTTCGTGCTGTATGCGCTGGTGCTGATCGCGGCGCTGCGTTTCCTGCCGCAGGGGCTGATGGGGCTGGCTGCGCGGATCGGGGTCCTGGGCCGAAAGGGGGGCGACGATGCTTGAGGTGCGCAACCTGACCAAGCGGTTCGGCGGGCTGCTGGCGCTGTCGGATGCCTCGCTGGACGTGCCCGAAGGGGCGATCGTCGGGCTGCTGGGGCCGAACGGCGCCGGCAAGACCACCTGCTTTACCATCATCGCCGGCTTTACCCGCGCCGATTCCGGCAGCGTGCGGCTGGACGGGCAGGACATCACCGGCCTGCCCCCGCATCGCATCTGCGGGCTGGGAATGGTGCGGACCTTCCAGATCGTGCAGCCCTTTGCCGGGCTGACGGTTCAGGAAAACATCGCCGTCGGCGCCTATCTGCGCCATGAAAGCCGGCGCGAGGCGCTGGCCGAGGCGCGGCGGATCGGGCAGCGGCTGGGGATGGGGGCGCTGCTCGACCGCCCCGCCGCCTCGCTGACCATCGCCGGGCGCAAGCGGCTGGAAATCGCCCGGGCTCTGGCGACCGGGGCCAGGCTGCTGCTGCTGGACGAGGTGATGGCCGGGCTGATCCCCACCGAGGTCACCGAGATCGTCGGCATCATCCGCCAGATCCGCGACGAGGGGCACACCTTCCTGATGATCGAACACGTCATGCAGGCGGTGATGAGCCTGGCCGAAACCGCCTATGTACTGAACTACGGCAAGATGATCGCGCAGGGCACGCCCCAGCAGCTGGTGCGCGACCCGGCGGTGGTCGAGGCCTATCTGGGCCACGGCGCGGCCGCCCGCCTGCAGGAGGCCGCCCATGCTTGAGATCAGCGGAATCCACGCCGGCTACGGGCAGATGGCGGTGCTGCGCGGCATCGACATGCGGATCGGCGAGGGGGAAATCGTCGCGCTGCTGGGGTCGAACGGGGTCGGCAAGACCACGCTGAACAACGTGATCTGCGGCTTCATCCCGCCCACCGCCGGCGAGGTGCGCTTTGCCGGGCAGCGCCTGACCGGGCGGCGCCCGCGCGAGATCGTGGCGATGGGCATCGCCCAGGTCCCCGAGGGGCGGCGGGTGTTTCCCAACCTCACCGTGGCGGAAAACCTGGAGCTTGGCGCCTTTCGCCGGGCGGGGGCGCGCAAGCGGCAGAACTTCGACCGCATCTGCGCCATCTTTCCGCGGCTGGCCGAACGGCTGCGCCAGCTTGCCGGCACGCTGTCGGGGGGCGAACAGCAGATGCTGGCCATCGGCCGCGGCCTGATGTCCGAGCCGAAGCTGCTGATCCTGGACGAGCCTTCGCTGGGCCTGTCGCCGCTGCTGGTCGAAGAGATGTTCGCCCTGGTCACGCGGATCAATGCCGAAGGCGTCGCGGTGCTGCTGATCGAACAGAACGTCATGCAGTCGCTGGGCGTCGCCGGGCGGGCCTATGTGCTGGAACAGGGGCAGCTGGTCATGCAGGGGACGGCGGCCGAGATGCTGGCCGATCCCAGATTGCGGCAGGCCTATCTGGGCCTGTGAAGCTGGCGGCCGGCGCCCGCCGGTCGCCCGGAAATGGAGAGGAAGTCATGTCGCTGACACGCACGCGCCGCCTGCGCCTGGCCCTGGCGGGGGACCGCGCCATCATGGCCCCCGGGGTGGTCGATGCCATGTATGCAAGGCTGGTCGCCGAGGCCGGGTTCGAGGCCATGTACATGACCGGGGCGGGGACCTCGGCCACCCGGCTGGGCTATCCCGATGTCGGGCTGCTGACCATGACCGAGATGGTGGACAATGCCACCCGCATCGCCGATGCCGCCGACCTGCCGCTGATCGCCGATGCCGACAACGGCTTTGGCGGCCCGCTGAACGTGCGCCGCGCCATCCAGCTTTACGAACGCGGCGGCGTCGCGGCCGTGCATCTGGAGGATCAGGTCCTGCCCAAGCGCTGCGGCCATCTGGCCGGCAAGCAGCTGATCCCGGCCGAGGACATGGTGGCCAAGGTCAAGGCCGCGGTCGATGCCCGCGTCGATCCCGATTTCGTGGTCATCGCCCGCACCGATGCGCTGGCGGTCCATGGGCGCGAGGCCGCGCTGGACCGCGCCGCGATGTATCGCGAGGCCGGCGCCGACGTGATCTTCGTCGAAAGCCCGCTGCCCGAGGACCTGCCCCATATCGCGCCCCGGTTTCCGGGGGTGCCGCTGCTTTACAACATGGCGACCTCGGGCAAGACCCCGTTCCTGACCCGGGCCGAGATCGAGGCGCTGGGCTTCAAGCTCATCATCTATCCGAACTGGCTGCTGCTGTCGGCGCTCGAAGCGGCGCGGCGCACGCTCGAGGTGCTCAGGGCCGAGGAAACCATCGCCTCGGTCGCGCCGGGGGTGATGAGCTTCAAGCAGTTCTTCGACACCGCCCGCATGGCCGAGATCCAGGAGCTCGAGGCCCGCTACGGTACGTCGCCCGAGCATCGCACCGAGTATTGAGACACCCCGGCGCGCAGCCCTCGTGCGCCTTTGCAAGGTGAAAGGTCCGATATGGCTGTTCTTTCCGCCGAACGCGTGGAGTTCGATGCCGAAATGCCGGTCGTGGTGGTCGGCGCCGGCGCCTGCGGCCTGGTCGCCGCGCTGGCCGCGCATGATGCCGGGGCCGAGGTGATGATCCTTGAACGCGACGCGAACCCGCAGGGTTCGACCTCGCTTTCGGCCGGGCTGATCCCGGCGGCGGGCAGCCGCCTGCAGGCGCAAGCGGGGATCGACGACAGCCCCGAGGTTTTCGCCGCCGACATCATCGCCAAGACCCATGACCGCACGCCCCCCGACATGGCGATGCTGGCCGCGCGGACCTCGGGCCCGATGATCGACTGGCTGGCCGAAACCCACGGCATCGAGTTCGAGCTGGTGACCGGTTTCCTTTATCCCGGCCATTCGCGGATGCGGATGCACGGGCCGAAAAGCCGCACCGGCGCCGACCTGGAACAGGCGCTGCTGTCGGCGGTGTCGGCCGCGGGGATCGACCTGATCACCGGCGCCTCGGTCGAGGACCTGTATGCCGACGCGGATGGACGGGTGAGGGGGCTGCGGTTCCGCCGCCCCGATGGCGCGCTGGAAACGCTGGGCTGCAAGGCGCTGGTGCTGGCCTGCTGCGGCTTTGCGGGCGACGCGGACATGGTCCGCCGCCATATCCCCGAGATCGCCGACGCCGAATGCTGCGGGCATATGTCGAACACGGGCGATGCGGTGAAATGGGGCCTTGGCCTTGGCGCTTCCGTGGCCGACATGGGCGCCTATCAGGGCCATGGCTCGGTCGCCCATCCCCATTCGCTGCCGCTGACCTGGGCGGTGGTGACGCAGGGCGGCATCCTGGTGAACACCGACGGACGCCGCTTTTCCAACGAGATGCGCGGCTATTCGGAACACGGCGCCGAGGTGGCCGCCCAGCCCGGCCATGTCGCCTGGGACATCTATGACGCGCGCTGCGAGACGGCGGCGCTGGAGTTCCACGACTACCGCGAGATCCGCAAGCTGGGCGCGGTCAAGAGTGCCGACACGCTGGAGGAGCTGGCCGCCGCGACCGGCCTGCCGCTGGCCGCGCTGAAGGCCGAGTTCGACGCGATCGCCGCGGCCGCCGCCAGCGGCACGCCCGACCGCTTCGGCCGCCGCTTCAGCGACAGCGACATGCTCAAGGCGCCCTATCGGGCGGTCAAGGTGAATGGGGCGCTGTTCCACACCCAGGGCGGGCTGGTCATCGACCATCAGGCGCGGGTGCTGCGCGAGGACGGCACCCCCCTGCCCAACCTGATGGCCGGCGGCGGCGCCGCCCGCGGGCTCTCGGGCGATTCGAACTATGGCTATCTTTCGGGCAACGGGCTGCTGTCGGCGACGGCCTTCGGCCGGCTGGCCGGGATCAGCGCCGCGCGCATCGCAGCCGCCGGTTAGCCGGCGCGTGACTTAAAGGAGGAGGAGAGGATGAAGAAGGTCCTGGTGATCGTTCCCTTCCCCATGGGCGACGACGATCTGGCGCGCCGGCAGGCGCAGCTGGGCGCGGTCGACCTGGGGCCGGGGATCGCGTTCCATTATCGCGCCGTGCGGGTCGGCCCCAAGAACTATTCCAGCCAGCACGACATGGCGCTTGCGGATTTCTCGATCCTCGACGCCGGGCTGGATGCGCAGGCCCAAGGTTATGACGCGGTCTGCATCGACACCATGTCCGACAGCGGCATGGCGATGCTGCGCTCGATGCTGGATATCCCGGTGATCGGGCCGGGACGCCACGCGATGCTGGTGGCGCAGATGCTGGGTGACAGTTTCTCGATCCTGATGATGTGGGACCGCTGGCGGATGCTTTATACCCGCACGCTGGCCGAACTGGGGATGGCGCATAAATGCGCCTCGCTGCGCAGCCTTGGCGTCACCCCCGACAACAAGGCGCTGCTGTCGGGGAAAGAGGACGAGGTGTTCCCGCTGCTGCTGGCCGCCGCCCGCCGCTGCATCGACGAGGACGGCGCGCAGGTGCTGATCCTCGGCTCGACCACCATGCACGAGGCCCATGCCTGGCTGGCCGCGCGCGTCGACGTGCCGGTGATCAATCCCGGCCCGCTCAGCTACAAGCTGGCCTCGGTCGCGCTGGATCTGGGGCTGAGCCATTCCCGGACCACATGGCCCGCGCCGCTGGCCCCCAAGCACGACATGATCCGCGCCATCGGCGCCGCCGGCGCGGCCTGTCTGGAGGGCGCGCAATGACCCGTATCCTTGTCATCGTCCCGTTTGCGCTGGATGCGGCGGGGCTGGCCAACCGTCAGGCGCAGTCGGCGCATGTGCCGCTGCCCGAGGGCTGGCAGCTGACCTATCGCCCAGTGGCCTGCGGCCCGTCGTCCTTCATGTCGCCGCATGACTGGGGGCTGATGGAGCTGGCGATCTTCGAGGCCGGCAGCAACGCGCAGGCCGAGGGGTTCGATGCGGTCTGCATCGATACCATGTCGGACGGCGGCATGGCGGCGCTGCGTTCCGTGCTGGATATTCCGGTGATCGGCGCGGGCAAGGCGTCGATGCTGTACGCGCTGACGCTGGGCGCACGGTTCTCGGTGCTGGCGCAATGGGACCCGGCGTTACCGCGCTATCGCAAGGTGATCCGCGAATACGGGTTCGAGGGGCAATGCGCCTCGGTGCGCAGCCTCGGCCAGCCGCCGGATTTCGCCAATCTGCTGACCGGGAAGGAAGACGAGGTGTTCCCCCGGATGCGCGACGTCGCCCTGCGCTGCATCGAGGAGGACGGCGCCGACGTGATCTGCCTGGGCTCGACCACCATGCATCAGGCGGCGGAATATCTGGCGGCCGAGCTGCCGGTGCCGGTCGTCAACCCCGGGCCGCTCAGCTACAAGCTGATCGAGACCTTTCTGGCGCTTGGCCTGAGCCACGGCCGCGCCGCCTATCCCGCCCCGGTCGAGCCGCGGCTGGACCTGCTGCACCGGATGATGCGCGCGGGCGCCGAGGCCGAGACCGGCACAGGGGGCTGAGGCGGGTCGGTCGCCCCCTTACTCCGGCTGGGTGCCGTGCAGCAGGAAATCCTTGCCCGGCTCGCGCTTCAGCGAGACGCGGTATTCGTAGCGGTCGGCGCAATAGAGGATCTCGGCGGCGTAGAACGGCCCCAGCCGCGCGTCGACGAACACCCGGATCAGCCGCATCAGCGGCGAGCCGATGGGGATCGCCAGATGCTGCGCGGCGTATTCGTCGGCCAGCGTCGCGGTCAGCACCTGCTCGACCTGCTCGACGCTGGCCCCGGCGCGCTGCACCAGGTCGATCATGTTGGTGCGGGCCAGCTCCTCCTGCCCGATCTGGGCGCCGATTTCCGGCAGCAGATAGGCCATCGACAGCGAATAGGGCCGCCCGTCCAGATCGCGCACCCGGACCGAACGCACCACCTCGGCATCCGGGGCGATCCCCATCAGCCGGGCGATGCGCGGCGGCGCTTCGCCCCGGTCCAGGCTGATCACCCGCAGCCGGGTGCTTTCCCCCACCGCGTTCAGATAGCTGAACAGCCCGTTGACGTTCGACACCACCGTGCGGTTCAGCTGCGTGCGCTGCGCGCGGTCGGTGACGAAAGTCCCGCGCCCGCGCATCCGCGTCACCAGCCCCTCGGCCGCCAGGATCTCCATCGCCTTGCGGATGGTGATGCGGCTGACCGCAAAGCTTTCGGCCAGCTCGGCCTCGCTGGGGACGGGGATGTTCTCGGGGTAATAGCCGTTGACGATGCGCTCGCGCATCACCGCGTAAACACGATGGTAAAGCGGCGTCGGCGAAACCACCTCGCTCATCGGGCTACCTTTCATGGCTGTGCGGCCGGCTGCCGGCCTGGGTTCCGCCGCGCGCGTCGAACCGCTGCCGGTCGTCTGTCCGGCAGCCAATCTCGCGGCAAACGGCGGAATCGTCAATGATCCTTCGTCATATCGTCATGCCTTTTGCCGGGAAGCCGCCATCCGCTGCGCCCATTCCTTCAGGATGGCGGTGGCGGGTTCTTCCCCGATCTGGATCGCACGGCCGGGGTGCTGGCCACCTATATCTGCGCCTCGGCCATGGTGATCGAGGCGATCCTGTCCTTCATCGGCGCCGGCACCCCGCCCGACATCCCGTCATGGGGCAACATCATGACCGAGGGCCGGGCGCTGTGGCAGGTCAAGCCGCATATCGTCGCCTTTCCGGCGGTGGTGCTGTCGCTGACGGTGCTGGCCGTCAACCTGGTGGGGGACGGGCTGCGCGACATGCTCGACCCCCGCCGCAAGAGCTGAAGCGGGCCGGCCGGCGCCCCCACCGACAGGATAATCCCGATGACCTCACCGATCCTCTCCGTCCAGAACCTCCACACCTCGTTCCGCACCGACGACGGGTGGACCGAGGTGCTGCGCGACATCTCGTTCGACATCTCGGCGCGCGAGACGCTGGCCGTGGTCGGGGAATCCGGGTCGGGCAAAAGCGTGACCGCGCTGTCGGTGATGGGGCTGCACCCGCGGCAGTCGGTGCGCCACAGCGGAAGGATCGAGTTCCTGGGCCGGAACCTGCTGGAACTGCCCGAGGACCGGATGCGCGCCATCCGCGGCAACGAGATCGCGATGATCTTCCAGGAACCGATGACCAGCCTGAACCCGGTGCTGCCCATCGGCGCGCAGCTGGTCGAGGCGATCCGCCTGCACCGCGACATCAGCCGCGACGATGCCCGGCGCGAGGCGGTGCAGCTGCTGGAAAAGGTGCGCATTCCCGCTGCCGCCTCGCGGCTGTCGGACTATCCCCATAATTATTCGGGGGGGATGCGGCAGCGGGTGATGATCGCCATGGCGCTGGCCTGCCAGCCGCGGCTGCTGATCGCGGACGAGCCGACCACCGCGCTGGACGTGACCATCCAGGCCCAGATCATCGACCTGATCAAGACACTGCAGGACGAAGAGGGCATGGGGGTGATGTTCATCACCCACGACATGGGCGTGGTCGCCGAGGTGGCGGACCGCACGCTGGTCATGCTGCGCGGAGATGTCGTCGAATGCGACCGGACCACGCGGGTGTTCCGCCAGCCGGGCAGCAACTACACCCGCTCGCTTCTGGCGGCGGTGCCGCGGCTGGGGTCGATGGCGGGCCGCCCGCGCCCGGCGTATTTCCCCACCATCGACCCGGAGACCGGGCAGGCCGGCCCTGATGCGCAGACCGCCCCGCCGCCCGCGGCGCCGCGGCCGGTGCTCGAGGTGCAGAACCTCTCGACCCGCTTCGACGTGCGCAAGGGGATGCTGGGCCGGCTGGTGGGGCGGGTCCATGCGGTGGAAAACGTCTCGTTCAGCCTGAATGCCGGGGAAACCCTGTCGATCGTCGGCGAATCGGGCTGCGGGAAATCGACCACCGGACGCTCGATCCTGGGGCTGGCCGCGCCCACCCAGGGGCGGATCCTGCTGGACGGGGCCGAGCTGACCGGCGCCTCGCGGGCCGAGATGAAGCGGCAGCGGCAGAACCTGCAGATGATCTTCCAGGACCCGTTCGCCAGCCTCAACCCCCGCATCCGCATCGGCGAGTCGATCGCCGAGCCGATGATCGTGAACGGGATCGCCGACAAGGCCGAGGCGCGCCAGCGCGTCGCCGCGCTGCTGGCCGAGGTCGGGCTGTCTCCCGACATGATGAACCGGTTCCCGCACGAATTTTCCGGCGGCCAGCGCCAGCGCATCTGCATCGCCCGCGCGCTGTCGGTGCAGCCCAAGGTGATCGTCGCGGATGAGGCGGTGTCGGCGCTGGATGTCTCGGTCAAGGCGCAGGTGGTCAACCTGATGCTGCGCCTGCAGGAGCGGCTGGGGCTGGCCTATCTGTTCATCAGCCACGATATGGCGGTGGTCGAGCGGGTCAGCCACCGCGTCGCGGTGATGTTCCTGGGCGAGATCGTCGAGATCGGCCCCCGTGCGGCGATCTTTGCCAACCCGCAGCACCCTTATACAAGGCGCCTGCTGGCCGCGGTGCCCATCCCGGACCCCGAGCGGCGGGGCAGCAAGCGCCGCCTGCCGGAACTGGAAATCCGCAGCCCGCTGCGCCCGCCCGGCCACATCCCGCCCCCGCGGAGCTATCGCGAATGCGCCCCCGGCCATCTGGTGATGGAGCCGGGCGAGGACTGGGCCCTGCTGGGGGCTGCGTAACGGGCTTGCGTCCCCGTCAGCCCTCGGGCAGCCGCGGCTCCATGATCGCGGCCAGGGCGGCGTGGCCGTCGGCGGCCAGCGCCTTGACCACCGCGCGCTGGTCGCGGGGCTCGCGATTCTGGCTCAGCTTGGACTTGGCCAGCGTGCGCTGCGGTTCGATGCGGAAGGCGACGATCGTGTCCAGCATCTGCTGCATGTAGTCGGCGGGGGCGTCGGCCATCCGCCAGGCGCGGTCCCCGTTCAGCCGCCGCTCGTGCAGGCGGGTCAGCAGCCCGACCGCGGCGCGTTTCGACCGCAGGTCGTGCTGAAAGCGGATGGGGCCGTGGACATGCACCGCCTGATAGTTCCAGGTCGGCACATGGCGCTGATGCTCGGGCTTGCTGGGGTAGTAGTTGGGCGAGACATAGGCGTCCTCGCCGCGGAAGATCGCCAGCACCTCCTGCCCGTCGCGGATCAGCCGGTGCATGTCGTTGGCCAGCGCCACATGGCCCAGCAGCGTGCCGTCGGGGCCCGCCAGCAGCGGCAGGTGGTTGGCCAGCAGCCCCGATTCGGTCTGGGCGACGACACAGGCCAGCGGCGCCGCGTCGAGCACGCGCGCGATCTCGTCCGGGCTGATTTCCTGGAAATGCGGGGGGATGTACATCGGCCTGCCTGTGTGTGCGCCCGCGATCATGCCGCCGCGCGGCGCCTTGGGCAAGGGCGCATCCTCTTTGCACCGCCCCGCCCCTTCCCACCGCCGCGCCGCCCCGCTAGCGTCGTCCCCACCGGCAGACACCCCGACGGAGCCCCACATGCCCGACATCGAAATCCGCCCGCTTCGCCCCGAGGATGCCGCGGAATGGCGCCGCCTGTGGACCGGCTATCTGGAGTTCTACCAGACCACCGTCCCCGAAGAGGTCTATGCCACCACGTTTTCCCGGCTGCTGGGCGACGATCCGCAGGATTTCAACGGGTTTCTGGCGCTGGTCGGGGGGCGGCCGATGGGGCTGGTGCATTTCCTGTTCCACCGCCACTGCTGGAAGATCGAGAATGTCTGCTACCTGCAGGATCTCTACGTCGATCCGCAGGCGCGCGGCACCGGGCTGGGCCGCAAACTGATCGAGGCGGTCTATGCCGCGGCCGACGCCAACGGCACCCCCGCGGTCTACTGGCTGACGCAGGATTTCAACACCACCGGCCGCCAGCTGTATGACCGGATCGCGCAGGTAACGCCCTTCATCCGCTACGTGCGCTAGCGCGCCACGGCCCGGGGGCGCCGGGCCGGAGCAGGATCAGCCCGCCTTGCGGTAGCTGTCCTTGCAGGCGATCCGGTCGCCGTCAAAGGTGAACAGGTCGCAACCCGCGACCTCGACCGCGTTGCCGGCCGCGTCCCGGCCCCGGAAGCGCCAATAGGACAGGCCGCTGTCCCCCGCCACCGCGTGCTGCACCCCGGTCCAGGCGGCCTCGGGCCAGGCGGTGAACAGCGCGGCGCTGGCGGCACGCACGGCCGCGGCGCCCTCATGCAGCTCGCCCGTAGCGGTGCGGTAGCTGCAATCCTCGGCCATGCAGCCCATCACCCCGTCCAGGTCGCGGTCGTTGAAACCGGCGGCCAGCCGCTCCAGCGTCGCCAGCCGCGCCCGGGTCAGCGCCGCTTCCGGCGTCTGGTCCACGACCTCGATTTCCAGGAACGACAGCGGCGCGTCGCCGGCGTTGGTGACGTTGTGCTCGACCCCCTCGCTGCGGGAATAGGGGATGCCGCGGGCCAGCTGCGCCTGGGCCTGCGCGCCGCCGGGGGTGTCCAGCCCCAGCGTCCCGTCGGTCAGCGGCACTACTACGTAATCATGCCCGTGCCGGTGCCAGCCGGTTTCCGCACCGGGGGCAAAGCGCCACTCGGTCACCCGAAAGCGGGCGTCGTCGATATGCACGACGGGTTCAGCCTGGGGTCTCACGTCTTCCTCCCTCTTGGTTCGCAAGGGCGATGGTCGCCCACGGCTGCGGTTGACTTCAAGATCTGATATCTGTGATATGATATCACAAAGGCCGGGGGAAGAATGGGCCTGAGGGGGACGACGGGATGCGAAATCGCGGTAGCTGTGAGGGGGACGGGGGGCGGCGGCCGGGCCTAGAGCTGCGTGCGCGACGCGGCTTGCCCGCCGCCCTGCGCCAGTTCGCGGATGCGCGGCAGCATGGCGTCGGCCGCCACGGTGATGTCGCGCACCATCTCGGCGCGCACGCCCGCGGCGTCGCGCTCGACCAGCCGGGACAGGATCGCGCGGTGGGCGTCGTTGGCGATGCCGCCGAAATCGGACCCGGCGAACAGCTCGTTCATGTAGACGCCGACCTCGCCCCACAGGTTCTCGATGATCCGCAGCAGCCGGGGCGAGCGGGCGGTGCGGTAGATGGCGAAATGGAACCGCTGGTTCAGCGCCACGTAATCGCCATGCCGGTTTTCGGCCAGCGCCGCGTCGATCGCGCCGACCAGCTGCGTCAGCTCGGCCACCAGCGCCGGGGTGGCATAGCCGGTCGCCAGCTCGGCCGCCAGACCTTCCAGCTCGCAGCGGATGCGGTAAAGTTCGCTGAACTTGGCGGGGTCCCAGTCCGGCACCGCGATCGAGCGGTTGGGCAGCATCTCGAGCAGGCCTTCGCCGACCAGCCGCTGCAGCGCCTCGCGCACCGGGGTGGTCGAGATGCCATAGGTTTCCGCCAGCGTACGCAGCACCAGCATCTGCCGCGGCGCGAACCGGCCCGAGATCAGCTCTTGCTTGATCGCGGCATAGGCCTGATCGCTCAGCGCCCTGTATTCCAGACGTCCGGTCATCGCGCTTTCGTCCTGCCTGTTGCTGCGCGGTGGAAGGACACCGGCAAGTTGCGCCGAAAATGCCCAAGAACCCGCGTGCTGACAAGCCATTGCCCCGGGACCCCGCGGAACCGCGCCCTGCCGAAAGCCCCTTGCCCGTGACCGCCGACAGCCAGACCCTCAGTTCCGCCCCGCCGCGCATCGGCCCCGACGAGGCACGCGCGCTGGCGCTGCGCCACTATGGCCTGCGGGTCGAGACGGTGAAGCCGCTGGCGTCCGAGCGCGACCAGAACCTGCTGCTGACCGTTGCGGACGGGGGGCGCTGGGTGATGAAGCTGGCCAACCCCGACGAAAACCCGCTGCTGAGCGATTTCCAGGCGGCGGCGATCTGCCATCTTCAAGCGGCGGACCCCGGGCTGCCGGTGCCCCGGCTGCGGCGCAGCCTGGACGGGGCCCGGCTGGTGCAGGTGCGGCTGGCCGACGGTAGGGACAGCGCGCTGCGGCTGCTGGGCTGGGTCGAGGGGCTGCCGCTGGTCGACGCCCCGCGCTCGACCGCGCAGCGCCGGGCGCTGGCCCGGGTCCACGCGCGACTTTGCGCGGGTTTTGCCGGTTTCACCCATCCCGGGCAGGACCAGTATCTGCAATGGGACAGCAGCAAGCTGCACCGGATGCGGCATCTGCTGCCCCATGTCGGGGGGGACGAGATGCGCTGGCTGGTGGCCGCGGTGCTTGAGGATTTCACCCGCATCGCGCTGCCGGCGCTGCCGGGGCTGCGGCGGCAGGTGATCTACAACGACCTCAATTTCCACAATGTGCTGGTGGATGCGGGCGACCCCGACCGCATCGCCGGGATCATCGACTTTGGCGATATCGTCACCGCGCCGCTGGTCAACGACCTGGCAGTGGCCGCGTCCTATCAGTTCGGCCCCGACGGCAACCGCGCCGAGGCGGGCGAGTTCATCGCCGCCTGGGTGCGCGCGCTGCCGCTGACCGCGGCGGAAACCGCGCTGCTGCCGCTGCTGATCGAGGCGCGGCTGGCGCTGACCCTGCTGATCACCGGCTACCGCGCCAGCCGCTACCCCGAGAACGCGCCCTATATCCTGCGCAACAACGCCCCCGCGCGCGCCGCGCTGGCCGAGATGCGCAGCTGCAGCCCGGCGCAGAACGCCGGATGGATCGCCAGCCTGGCAAAGGAGGCCGCATGACGCAGCAGACAGAGGCGATGGCCAACGCCTTCGTGCCCGGCAAGGTGGCGCTGCCGCCCGAGACCGAGCGCCTGATCGCCCGCCGCGAGCGACTGCTGGGCCCGGCCTACCGGCTGATGTATGATGAGCCGCTGCATTTCGTGCGCGGCGAAGGGGCGTGGCTGATCGACGCTGCCGGGCGACGCTATCTGGACGCCTACAACAACGTCACCTCGCTGGGCCATTGCCACCCGGCGGTGGTCGCCGCCATCGCGCAGCAGGCCGCGACGCTGGCCACCAACACCCGCTATCTGCAAGAGGGCATTCTCGATCTGGCCGAGCGGCTGCTGGCAACGCTGCCGCCGGCGCTGGACCGGATGATGCTGACCTGCACCGGCAGCGAGGCCAACGACCTGGCGCTGCGCATCGCGAAGGCGGCGACCGGCGGCAGCGGCGTCATCGTGACCGAGACCGCCTATCACGGCATCACCGACGCGGTGGCGCAGTTCTCGCCCTCGCTGGGGACGGCGGTGGACCTGGGGATGCAGGTCGAGCTGGTCCCCGCCCCCGGCGATCCGGGGGCCGAGGGCGAGGCGGGTTTCGGCGCTGCGGTTCAGGCGGCGGTCGCGCGGCTGCGCCGCCGCGGCATCCGCCCGGCGATGCTGATCGTGGACACGATGTTCACCTCGGACGGGGTGCGGCCGGGGCCTGCGGGGTTCCTGGCCCCGGCGGCAGCGGCGATCCGGCAGGCCGGGGGGCTGTTCGTCGCCGACGAGGTGCAGCCCGGCTTTGCCCGCACCGGCGAAGGGTTCTGGGGGTTCCAGCGTCACGGGGTGGTGCCGGACATCGTGACCATGGGCAAGCCGATGGGCAACGGCCACCCGGTCGCCGGCTTGGCGATCGGCGCGGCGCTGGTCGAGGAGTTCGGCCGCAATGCGCGGTATTTCAACACCTTCGGCGGCAATTCGGTGTCCTGCGCCGCGGCGCTGGCGGTGCTGCAGGTGATCGCGGACGAGGGTTTGCAGGACAACGCCCTGCGCATGGGCGCGCGGCTGATGGCGGGGCTGGCCGGGCTGTCCGGCCGCCGTGCGCTGCTGTCGCCGCCGCGCGGGGCCGGGCTGATGATCGGGGCCGAGATCCGCCGCGACGGCCACCCCGACCGGGCGGCCACGGCCGCCATCGTCAACGGGCTGCGGCGCGAAGGGGTGCTGATCAGCTCCTGCGGCAAGAACCACAACGTGCTGAAGATCCGCCCGCCACTGATCGTCGGCCCCGCCGAGGTCGACCATTTCGTCGAGACGCTGGACCGGGTTCTGGAGGGGCTGCAATGACGCATCTGCAGTGGCGCGCGCGGGCCGTGGCCCGGTTCGAGGTGGAAAAGCACCCGGCGCGGTCGCGCGACGGCATGGTGGTGTCGAACCACCCGCTGGCCAGCGCCGCCGGGGCCGAGATGCTGGCCGCCGGTGGCAATGCCGTCGATGCCGCCATCGCCACCCTGTTCACGCTGAGCGTGGTCGAGCCGATGATGGTCGGCATCTTCGGCGGCGGCATGGCGCAGATCCGCATGGCCGACGGGCGCCATCTGGTGCTGGACGGGCAAAGCCAGGCGCCCGCGGCGGCGCGCCCCGACATGTTCCGCCCCACCGGGCTGGGGTATGAGGTCGAGGGCCGCGCCAACACCCATGGCGCCACCGCGGTCGCCACCCCCGGCACGCTGCGCGGCTGGTGCGACGCGCTGGCGCGGTTCGGGACCATGGCGCTGGCCGACGTGATGGAGCCCGCAATCCGACACGCAAGCCGCGGCTTTGTCGTCACCCCCTATCTGGCCGCCTGCGCGGGCGAGGCCTGCCCCGACCTTGGCCGCGATCCCGAGGCGCGGCGGCTGCTGACCAACGACGGCGCGCCGCTGCGTGCCGGGCAGCGGCTGGTGATGGCGGATTACGCGCAGACGCTGGCGCAGATCGCCGCCGAGGGCCCCGAGGCGCTTTACGCGGGCGAGCTGGGCGCCCGCATCGTCGCGCAGCTGCAGGCGGCGGGCTCGGTGATGACGCGCGAGGATCTGGCGCGGGTCGCCAGCATCGCGCGCGAGCCGGTGTCGGGAGAGTTCCGCGGCCACCGCATCTTCGGCCCGCCGCCGCCCTCGGCCGGGGGCGTGCATGTGATCCAGATGCTGAACATCCTGTCGGGCTACGACCTGGCCGGCATGGGGTTCGGCTCGGCACCCGCGGCGCATTTGACCGCCGAGGCGCTGCGCATCGCCTTTGCCGACCGCGCCGCCGCCACCGCCGACCCGGCCTTCGTGCAGGTGCCGGTGGAGCGGCTGATCTCGGGTGATTATGCCGCCGACCGCCGGGGCCGCATCGACCCGGACCGGACGCTGGACTGGCAGCCTGGCGTCGCCCCCGGCGCGGCCCCGGCCGAAGCGCACACCACCCATGTCACCACCGCCGACCGCGACGGCAATATCGTCAGCACCACCCAGACCATCAACGCGCTGTTCGGGGCGCGAATGGTGATCCCCGGCACCGGCATCATCCCCAACAACTACATGGCGCTGTTCGACCCGGTTCCCGGCCGCGCCAATTCCATCGCGCCGGGCAAGCGGGTCACCACCTCGATGGCGCCGACCATCGTGACCCGGGACGGCCGCCCGCGCTTTGCGCTGGGACTGCCGGGCGGGCTGCGCATCTTCGGCTCGGTCATGCAGGGGCTGCTGAACCTGCTGGAATACCGCATGACCCTGCAAGAGGCGGTCGAGGCGCCGCGGCTGTGGACCCAGGGCGCCGAGCTCGAGCTGGAAGAGGGCTTCCCCGCCGCGGTCGAGGACGCGCTGCGCGGCAAGGGCTGGCAGGTGCTGCGCCTGCCGCATGTCGGCGGCGGCATGTGTGCCATTGCCTTTGACGACGACGGGATGGAGGGCGCGGCCTGCTGGCGCGCCGACGGCATGGCCATCGGGCTGGGCGGCGGGCTGGCGCGGGCGGGCACCCGTTTCTGGCCCGACAGTCCGGCGGGGCGCTGAGCGATGCGCGCCCTAGCCCGCCGGATGCAGCGGCACGCCCGGATTTGGCCCCAGCCGCACCCCGATCGCCACCGCGGCCTCGCGCAGCACGGCCAGCAGTTCCTGCTGGCGGTCCTCGGCGGCGAACTCGGCCGCGCTCGAGGTGACCGAGATCGCGCCGATAAAGCCGCCGCTGCGGTCGGTCACCGGCACGGCCAGCCCCGCCATGCCGACGTAATAGTCGTTCACCGCCAGCTCGTGCCCCTGCGCGCGGATGCGCGCGGCGGCGCGCAGCAGCCCGGCCGGGTCGGTCTGGGTCGCGCCGGTGAAGCGTGGCTGCGGGCGCGCCAACCAGGCGGTGCGGGCGGCGTCGCCCAGATGGGCCAGCACCACCCGCGGCCCCGAGGCGACGTTCATCGGCAGCACCGTGCCGGGGGTGGACCAGAACACGTCGCGGAACTCGCCCCCTGCCCGCACCCGGTCGATGCAGATCGCGCCGTCGGGATCGGCGATCCAGAAAAAGCTGGTCATGCCGCTGCGCTCGGTCAGCCATTGCAGGAAGGGGGCAGCGGTCTCGCGCAGGGTGCGCGGCCCCAGCACGGCGGGCTGCAGCTTCATCACCCCGATGTCCAGCCCCCAGCTGCGTTCCGATTCGTCGCGGCGCACCAGCCCTTCGGCCGCCAGCGCCAGCAGCAGCCGGCGGGTGGTGTTCTTGTCCAGATTGGCGGCCCGCGCGACCTCGGTCAGCGACAGCATCGGCTGCGCCATCGAAAAGCTGCGCAGGATCGCCGCAATACGTTCCACGGCCCGCATTTCCTGCGGGGGACGGGGGGCGGCATCCAGCGGGCGGTCGGCTTTGTTCATGGCAATGTATCACCTGTTGATACTGATAACTCGCCTATTGACTTGGAAAGGTCAATTCGATCTTTCTGGGTCCGGGAGAAAACTGAAACGACCAAGGGGGGAGGGTCGATTTTGAACGCAGAACTGCGTGATGCGATCATGCGTGCCGTTGACGAGGGTTTCGACGAGCAGATCGCCTATACCCGGAAGCTGGTGTCCTACCCCTCGCAGCGGGGGGAAGAGTTCGCGATCCAGGATTTCATGTATCGCGACCTGGCCGCGCGCGGCTTCAAGATGGACCGCTTCGACATGGACGAGGCGCAGCTGACCGCGCATGAGGGCGGGGCGCCGTTTTCCAGCGACCATTCCCGCGCGCCGATCGTGGTGGGCATCCACCATCCGAAACAGGAAACCGGCCGCTCGCTGATCCTGCAGCACCATCTGGACGTGGTGCCGGTCGGCCCCGAGGACATGTGGGAACAAGCGCCCTATGGCGGCGCGGTGGTGGGCGACCGCATGTATGGCCGCGGCGCCGGCGACATGAAGGCCGGGGCAGGCGCCAACGTCTTTGCGCTCGAGGCGCTCAGGCGGATCGGGCTGCAACCGGCGGCCACCGTCTATCTGCAATCGGTGGTCGAGGAAGAATCCACCGGCAACGGCGCCATGCAGACCTTTCTGCGCGGCTATACCGCCGATGCGGTGCTGATCCCCGAACCCGAGGACAACAAGCTGGTGCGCACCTGCGGCGGCGTGCTGTGGTTCGAGGTCGAGGTCCGCGGCATCCCGGTCCATGTCCGCGAGATGGGCGAGGGCGCCAACGCCATCGACGCCGCCATCCGCGTGATCGGCGCACTGCGCGAGATCGAGGCGAAATGGAACGCCGAAAAGCACCAGCACCCCGGCTATGAGACCGAACCGAAGCCGATCAACCTGAACATCGGCATCATCGAGGGCGGCGACTGGGGGTCCTCGGTCCCGGCGTGGTGCCGGTTCCAGGTGCGGGTGTCGATCTACCCGGGCGAGAAGGCGCAGGACAAGCTGCGCGAGATCACCGACCACGTGGCGCAATTCGCCCGCGGCGACCGTTTCCTGGCGCAGAACCCGCCCAGGGTGACCCAGAACGGCTTCAACGCCGAGGGCTATTACCTCGAGCCCGGGTCCGAGGCCGAGGCGGCGCTGGCGCGGGCGCATGAGAACGCCTTTGGCGCGCCCCTCGAGACGCTGACCACGCCGGCCTATCTCGATGCGCGGGTCTATGCGCTTTACAACCGCGTGCCGACCCTGTGCTACGGGCCGGTCTCGCGCAACATCCACGGGTTCGACGAATATGTCAGCCTGGAATCCCTGCGCAGCGTCACCAAGGCCATGGCGCTGTTCATTGCCGACTGGTGCGGCACCGAACCTGTCTGAAACCGTCCTTCACCAACCCGTCCGGCGCCAGACCGGACGGCCATAACCACAGGGAAGACCATGAAACAGACCAGAACCATCCTTGCCGCCCTGCTGGGGGCCACACTGCTCGCCACGCCTTCGCTGGCCGATGAGATCAAGATCGGCGTCGTCGGCCCGCTGACCGGCCCGGCCGCGACCTCGGGGATCGCCATGCGCGAGGCCTATCAGTTCGTCGCCGATCAGGTGAACGCCGAGGGCGGCGTCGAGATGAACGGCGAAAAGCACTCGCTGAACCTGATCTTCGAGGACAGCGCCTCGCGTCCCGAAATGGGGGTGTCCGCCGCGCAGAAGCTGCTGACCCGCGACAACGTGGACCTGCTGATCGGGGACACCTTTGCGTCGTCGGTGACCATCGCGCTGATGGATGTCGCCGCCTCCTACGGCAAGTTCGTGATGAGCGGGCAGCCGGTGTCCTCGGAAATCGCCCGCAAGGTCGAAAGCAACCCCGAGCAGTTCGCCAATTTCTGGAAATCCAGCTGGAACTCGGACGCCTATGCGCAGGCGGTGTTCGAGGCGGTCGAGGGGCTGACCGAGGCGGGCAAGTTCTCGCCCGGTGACAAGAAGATCGCCTTCGTGTTCGAGGACACCGACTACGGCAAGTCCAACACCGAATACGCGCTGCCGCTATTCAAGGACGCGGGCTGGACCGAGACCGGGCACGAGGCGGTGCCGCTGGGCCATTCCGATTTCTACCCGCAGCTGTCCAAGCTGCGCGGCAATGCGCCTGACGTGCTGGTGTCGATCTTCACCTCGGTCAACTCGGGGATCGCGCTGACCAAGCAGATCAAGGAAACCGGCCTCGAGACCCTGCATGTGGCGATCTATTACCCGCTGCGCCCCGAGTTCCACGAGGGCGTCGGCGCCGATTCCGAAAACATGCTGTGGACGCCGATGCTGTTCGACCCGGTGAACAACGAAAAGCACAAGGCGCTGTACGAGCTGCTGGGCGCCAAGGGCATCACCGGCAACGGCGACCACGCGCAGGGCTACTGCCAGTTCGCGATGCTGGTGGACAACATGAAGCGCGCGGGCACCGTCGAGCCGGCGAAGCTGTCGGAGGCCTTCGCCACCACCGATTTCGACTGCTACACCGGGCGCTTCGTCTACGACACCGCCAACCACACCCCCAAGATCGGCGCCGAGTTCCTGCCGGTCGCGGTGGCGCAGGTGCAGGACGGCGTCAGCAAGGCGGTCTGGCCGGAAACCTCGGCCACGGCCGAGTTCAAATGAGCGTCTGACCGAAATCCCCACCGGGCGCCTTTCGTGCCCGGCGGGGGCTCTGCCGCGGCTGCGCAGGCCGGTCCCCCTCCTCAACGACAACCGGAGTCGGATACATGACGAATGTGGCGAGCGCGCCGCTTTTGCAGGTGGACGCGATCACGATGCGCTTCGGCGGGATCGTGGCCATCGACAACCTGTCCCTTGACGTGAAGCAGGGCCAGATCCTGGCCCTGATGGGGCCGAACGGCGCGGGCAAGACGACCACGTTTCATGTCATCGCCGGGGTCCACAAGCCCACGGCGGGGCGGATCCTGTTCCAGGGCCAGGATATCACCGCCATGCGCCCCGACGGGCGCTGCCGGGCGGGGGTGGCGCGGACCTTCCAGATCACCCAGCCGTTCGAGCAGCTGTCGGTGACCGAAAACATCATGGTGGGGGCGCGACCCTTCCACCATTCGATGGCCGAACTGCGCAAGGCGTCCGAGGCGTTCGCCGACCAGGTGGGGCTGGGCGACAGGCTGGATACGCCGGCCAAGGGCCTGTCCACCGGCCAGCGCAAGCGGCTGGAGCTGGCGCGCGCCATGGCGACCCGCCCCAAGCTGCTGCTGATGGACGAGGTGACCGGCGGCGTCGACATGAAGTCGATCCCCGGGCTGATCGAGCTGGTCAAGTCGCTGCGCCAGGGCGGGCTGACCATCGTGCTGATCGAACACAACATGAAGGTCATCAACGACCTGGCCGACGAGGCGATTTTCATGAACCGCGGCGCCCGCATGGTGTCGGGCACCCCCTATCAGGTGGCGACCGACCCGGCGGTGGTCGAACTCTACCTCGGAGAGGCGAAAGCCGATGACCACTGATCCGCTCATGCTCGACGTGCAGGACGTCAGCGTTGTCTATGGCAGCTACCAGGTGCTGTGGGACGTCTCGATGCAGGCCCATGCCGGGCAGGTGGTGGCGGTGCTGGGGCCGAACGGCTCGGGCAAGTCCACAATCCTCAAGGCGATCATGGGGCTGACCCCGGTGCGGTCAGGCCGGGTGATCTTCAACGGCGAGGACATCACCAACCGCCCCGCGCACGAGATGATCGAGCGCGGCATGTCCATGGTGCTGGAACGCCGCCGCCTGTTCACCGGCATGACCGTCTATGAAAACGTCATGCTGGGCGCCTATCATAAAAGCGTCCAGAAACACGCGAAAGAGCGGCTGGAGTGGGTGGAAAGCCTGTTCCCGATCATCGCCGAGCGCCGCGACCAGATCGCCGGCAAGATGTCGGGGGGCGAACAGCAGATGGTCGCCATCGCCCGGGCGCTGATGTCGCGCCCCAGGCTGCTGCTGATGGACGAGCCCTATCTGGGCCTGACCCCGCGCATCGTGGGCCAGATCGCCGACATCATCCGCAAGGTGAATGCCGAGGGCATCGCCGTGGTCTTCAACGAACAGAACGTCAAGCTGTCCTTCGGCATCTCGAACTATGGCTATCTGCTGGAAAGCGGCCGGGTGATGCTGAACGGCACGGGGGACGAAATGATGAACTCGGACGTGATCCGCCGAGTCTATCTGGGCGAGTAAGGGAAAGCGCACGACATGAACCTTGCCATCTTCCTTGAACAGATCCTCAACGGGCTGATCTCCGGCTCGATGTATGCGCTGATCGGATCGGGCATCGCCCTGGTCTACGGCACCATGCGGGTCCTGAACCTCGCCCATGGCGAGTTCTACATGCTGGGCGGGTATTTCACCTATTACCTGATCGTGCAGATCGGGCTTGCCCCTATCGTGGCGATCCCGCTGGCGGTGGCCATCGCCTTTTGCCTGGGGATGCTGATCCAGAAGCTGACCATCGAATACCTGATCGTGCGCGAGAACTGGGCCTTTACCACCATCGCCGCGACGCTGGGGCTGTCGATCATCCTGCAGAACGCCGCGCTGCTGATGTTCGGCGAACAGTTCAACACCGTGCCCTATTACGTCTCGGGGGTGCTGGCGATCGGCGACATCCGCCTGCCGTGGCAGCGGGTGCTGATCTTCCTGGTGGCGCTGGCCACCATCGGGGGCATGACCTGGCTGCTGAAATACACCCGGCTGGGCTGGTCGATCCGGGCCACCTCGCAGGACCGCGATGCGGCGCAGGTGGTCGGCATCCCGGTGCGCCGGGTCTACATGATCTGCTTTGGCCTGGCCGCCGCGCTGGGGGCGCTGGCCGCGGCGATGCTGGCGCCGATCAACGCCATCAACCCCTGGGCCGGGATGCCGATCCTGCTGAAGGGTTTCGTCGTGGTGATCCTGGGCGGGCTCGGCTCGTTCCCTGGCGCCATCATCGGCGGGCTGTTCCTTGGCGTGGTCGAGGCGGTAGGCGTGCAGCTCACCTCGTCCGAGTGGCGCGACGTGATCTCGTTCACGCTGATGATCGCCGTGATCTGGTGGCGCCCCTGGGGCGTGTTCGGGACGAAATGACATGCGCCTGACCGCCGCCCGCCCCACCCCCGCAACCAATTTCGCCGGAGCCCGCTGATGTTCAGGCCGTTCACCCCGCAGGCGCTGCTTGGCATGATTGCCGCGCTGGCCGCGATGCTGCTGCTGCCGCTGCTCAGCACCGACCCCTATCTGATGCACGTCATGGTGCTGGTGATGATCTTCGGGATCTTCGCCTCGGCCTGGAACCTTGTCACCGGCTTTGCGGGGCTCAAGACCTTCGGGCACCATGCGTTCTTCGGGCTGGGCGCCTATGGCTCGGCGCTGATGTCGATCCACCTGGGGCTGTCGCCTTGGCTGACGCTGTGGCTGGGCGGGCTGCTGGCCGGCGCCGCCGGGCTGCTGATCGGCACCCCGATCCTGCGCATCCGCTCGATGCCGCATGTCGCCATCGTGACGCTGGGCTTTGCCGAGATCGTGCGCATCTGCATCGCCAACCTGTCCGGCCTGACCCGGGGCGAGATGGGGCTGTGGGGCATCCCGCAGTTCCAGGGCTTTACCCTGCCGGTCGTCGGCAAGGTCAGCTTCACCCCCGCGGACAAGGTGTCCTTCTATTACCTGGCGCTGGCGCTGACCGTGCTGACGCTGTTCGTCATCGTGCGGCTGATGCGCTCCAAGACCGGGCTGGCAATGCTGGCCATGCGCGACGGCGAGGATGCCGCCGAAAGCCTGGGCGTGAACCTGACCCGGCTCAAGCTGATGGTGTTCGGGCTGTCGGCGTTCATCGTCGGCATCGCCGGGGGGTTCTATGCGCATTACCTGTCGATCCTGACCCCGCAGTCGGCGGTGGGGGTCGACCTGATGATCTCGATCATCGCCATGGTGCTGGTGGGGGGGCTTGGCACCTTCTCGGGGCCGCTGGCCGGGGCGCTGGTGCTGACCGTGCTGATCGAGGCGCTGCGCGATCTCGAGAACTACCGCCTGCTGGGCTATGGCCTGCTGATCGTGCTGATCGTGATGTTCCTGCCGCGCGGCATCGTCACCCTGCGGGAACGCCTGACCTTCCGCCAACAGGAGCAAGCCGACCATGGCCGTTGACGCAACCACCCGCCAGCGCATCCTCGACGCCGTGGATGCGGGGTTCGACGCGCAGCTGGACTTTACCGCCCGGATGGTCCGCTTCGATTCCACCCGCGGGAATGAGGCCGCGATGCAGGAGTTCATGGCCGCCGCCCTGCGCGAGCGCGGCTATGACGTGGACCACTGGAAGATCGAGGTCGACGACATAAGCGACATGCGCGGTTTTGCCCCGGTCGAGTTCGTCGATTACGCGCAGGCCTATAATGTCGTCGGCACGCTGACGCCCCGACAGGCGACCGGCCGCTCGCTGATCATCAACGGGCATATCGACGTGGTGCCGCCCTGCGATGCGGCGCGCTGGACCACGCCCCCGTTCGAGCCCCGCATCGAGGGCGGGCGCATGTACGGGCGCGGCGCCGGCGACATGAAATCCGGGCTGGCCGCCGGGATCTACGCCATCGAGGCGCTGAAGGCCGCCGGCTTCCGCCCCGCTGCCCCGGTCTATCTGCAATCGGTGGTCGAGGAGGAATGCACCGGCAACGGCGCGCTGGCCTGTATCCAGCGCGGCTACAAGGCTGACGGCGCGCTGGTGCCGGAGCCCTTCGGCCCCTCGATCATGCGGGCCGAGGTCGGGCTGATGTGGCTGTGCCTCGACATCGAGGGCGACCCGCAGCACGCCTCGGCCGCGTTCCAGAACGTCGGCGCCAATGCGCTGGAAAAGGCGATCCACATCTGGCCGTTCCTCAAGCGGCTGGAAACCGAATGGAACGCCCGCAAGGCCGACCACCCGGTCTATCGCGACCATCCGCACCCGATCCGGGTCAACCTGGGCAAGCTGTCGGGCGGCGACTGGGTGTCCTCGGTCCCGGCCACGGCAAGGATGGAGGTGCGGCTGGGCGTGCTCGAGGGCGAGGATCTGGCGCAGATCCGGCAGGAAATCCTGGACTGCGTGGCCGAGGCCTGCGCCGCCGACCCCTATCTGCGCGACCACCCGCCCAAGGCGACCTTCCACGGCTTCATGGCCGACGGCTATGTGCTGGAACCCGGCAGCGAGATCGAGGCTGCGATGGGTCGCGCGCATGAGGCGGTGTTCGGCACGCCCGTCACCAGCACCATCAGCTCGGCCGTGACGGATGCGCGGTATTTCGGGCTGTATCAGGACACGCCCTCGATCGTCTATGGCGCGGTCTGCGGCCAGCCCCACGGCATCGACGAATATGTCGAGCTGGACAGCCTGAAACAGGCGACCCGCGCCTATGCGCTGTTCATCGCCGACTGGTGCGGGCTCGAGCCGCTGTGACGGCCGCGCTCAGGATCGACGGCGGGCGGCTGTGGCAAAGCCTGATGCAGATGGCCGAGATCGGCCCCGGCGTGGCGGGCGGCAACAACCGCCTGGCCTTTTCGCCCGAGGATGACGCCGCGCGCGGCCTGTTCCGCCGCTGGTGCGAGGCCGAGGGGCTGGCGCTGTCCGCCGACCGCTTCGGCAACCAGTTCGCCACCCGCGCAGGGACCGAGGACCTGCCGCCGCTGCTGATCGGCAGCCATCTGGACACCCAGCCGACCGGCGGGCGCTTCGACGGGGTGCTGGGGGTTCTGGCCGGGCTCGAGGTGATGCGCTGCCTGAACGCGGGCGGGGTCCGCACAAGCCGCCCGGTGACGCTGGTCAACTGGACCAACGAGGAAGGCGCGATCATCCGCCCGATGATGGGATCCGAGGTGTTCACCGGCGCGCTGCCGCTGGATCAGGCGCGGGCGATGGTCGATCACCGCGGCCGCCGCCTGGGCGATATGCTGGACGCGCTGGAAAACGGCGCCGGCCCCGGCGGCCCCGGCTTCCCCGTCCACGCCTATCTCGAGCTGCATATCGAGCAGGGCCCGATCCTGGAACAGGCGGGCGAGGTGATCGGCGTGGTCACCGCCGGCATCGGCTTTTGCCGCTGGCTGTTGCGGTTTTCCGGGCAGGACGCCCATGCCGGCCCGACCCCGATGGAGGCACGCAAGGACGCCATGGTCGCCGCCGCCCATGCGGTGCTGATCGCCGACCGCGCCGCCCGCGCGCTGCCCGGCGGCCGCGGCACCTGCGGGCGCATCGCCAGCCCCAACGGCTCGCAGGTGACGGTGGCCTCGCAGGTCGAGCTGACGCTGGACCTGCGCCACGAGGATCTGGCGCAGCTCGACGCGCTTTCGGCCCGGGTGCTGGGGGAGATCGAGGCGCAGTGCCGTGCGCTGGGTGTCGGGTTTTCCAGCGAGAACACCGCCGATTCCCCGCCTGTGCCCTTTGACCCCGCCGTCATCGCGGCGATCGAGGCGGCGCGTATCAGGAACGGCTATCCCGGGCGGCGGATGGTGTCGGGGGCCGGGCATGACGCCTGCAACATGGCCCGGGTGCTGCCGGCGGGGATGATCTTCGTGCCCTCGGCCAACGGCATCAGCCACAACGAGGCCGAATATACCAGCCCCGAGGACTGCGCCGCCGGGGCGCAGGTGCTGCTGGACAGCGTGCTGGCGCTGGCCGGCTGACGGGGAGGGGGGCGGAGGGACATGCCGAGGCGCGGGCTCGAGCCGCTGGCGATCCTGCTGGTCGCATTGTGCTGGGGGCTGAACTGGCCCGCGGTGCGCACGGCGCTGAACGAGATCCCGCCCTGGACGCTGCGGGCGATCGGGATGGGCTCGGGCGCGCTGTTCCTGTTCGCGCTGGCCCGGCTGACCGGCAAGCGCTGCCGGCTGGCGCGCGGCGAGTGGCTGCCGGTGCTGGGCTCGGGGTTCCTGTCGATCACCGCCTTCAACCTACTGCTGTCCTTTGCGCAGCTGGCGGCGCCCACCTCGCGCGCGGTGATCGTCACCTTCACCATGCCGATCTGGACCATCATCTTTGCCCGGCCGGTGCTGGGCGAGCGGCTGGACCGCCGCCGCTGGACCGGGCTGGCCGCGGGCAGCCTGGGGCTGGCCTGCCTGGGCTGGCCGCTGGTGCAAAGCGGCAGCTTTGGCTACGGGCTGGTGCTGGCGCTGCTGGCGGGGATGAGCTGGGCCTTGGGCACCGTGGTCATCAAGCGCTTTCCGGTCGCCGCGCCGCCGATCACCATGACCCTGTGGCAGCTGGTCGCCGGCGCGCTGGTCGCCGCCGCCGGCGCCGCGCTGTTCGAGCCGCAGCTGCTGCGCGCGGGGCTGGACCCCGCCGGCTGGCACGCCAGCACCTGGGTGGGGCTGGGCTATCACATCGTGTTCTCGCAGGCGCTGGCCTTCCTGCTGTGGTACTGGTTGCTGGCCCGGATGCCCGCCGGCACCGTCGCCCTGGCGCTGCTGCTGGTCCCGGCGATCGGGGTGGTCTCCTCGGTGCTGTTGCTGGCCGAGCGCCCGACCCTGGCCGACATGCTGGGCCTGGTCCTGATGACCACCGCCGCCGCCGCCGTCATGCTGCCCGCCCGGCAACCCGCCCCCCGGCAACCCCGCGCGGGCGCGGCGGGGTAGGGGGCAAGGCGGGTTTTTGCCGCCCCCCGCCCCTGCGCATTTTTGCACAGGAAGCCTGCGCGCCATAGCATCTACACCCCGCCGCTCTTGTGTGGTATCGCGCCTGTCACGTTGCTGCGTGGAGGCGGGCGGCGCGTCGGCGGATGCGCTCCCGCGTGCCCGAGGAAGCGGCCCCGGCACGGGGCGGGAGGATGATGGACATCACCGTGGCTGCCAGGACGGTCATGGCCTTGCGGCGACCCGGGGGGACCGGGCGGCCGTGGCCGCGCCGGCTGGCACGCGCCCGGTATCGGCATCAGGACAGAGGAGACGCGGGTGGATCGAGGACAGGACAGAAGCCGGCGGATCACAGGCCGCCCCTTGTCCCGGGCGGCTGCCGGCGTCGTCATCGCAGAATGGGATGTAGGAATGCGGATCAAAGATGACTAGAGCTGCCGAAACAGCGCCCGAGCCGCAGGTGGTGCTGAGCGCCCGCGGCCTCGGCAAGGATTTTTCGGGCTTCACCGCGGTCAACAACGTGAATCTCGACATCCACCACGCCCGCATCCATGCGCTGATCGGGCCGAACGGGGCGGGCAAGACCACGGTCTTCAACCTGCTGACCAAGTTCCTGCCGCCGACCCGCGGCCGGATCACCCTGCTGGGCACCGACATCACCGCGATGAAACCCGACGCGGTGGCGCGGATGGGGCTGGTGCGCTCGTTCCAGATCTCGGCGGTGTTCCCGCATCTGACGGTGCTGGAAAACCTGCGCGTCGCGCTGCAGCGCCCGGCCGGGCTGGCCACGCAGTTCTGGCGGCCGCTGTCGTCGCTGCGGCGGCTGGACGGGCGCGCGGACGAGCTGATCGAGGGGCTGGGGCTGATGCCCTGGCGCGACATCCGCGCCGCCGACCTTTCCTATGGCCGCAAGCGGGTGCTGGAAATCGCCACCACGCTGGCGCTGGACCCCAAGGTGCTGCTGCTGGACGAGCCGATGGCCGGCATGGGCCACGAGGACGTGCATACCGTGGCCGAGATCATCCGCGACGTCGCCCGCGACCGGGCGGTGCTGATGGTGGAACACAACCTGTCGGTGGTGGCCGACATCTGCCACCGCGTCACCGTGCTGCAGCGGGGCGAGATCCTGGCCGAGGGCGATTACGCCACCGTTGCCGCCGACCCGCGGGTGCGGACGGCCTATATGGGGAGCGAGGCATGAGCGCGCTTCTGAACGTTTCGGACCTGAACGCCTGGTATGGCGAAAGCCATATCCTGCACGGCGTGAACATGCATGTGACCGAGGGCGAGACCGTCTGCATCCTGGGCCGCAACGGCATGGGCAAGACCACCACCCTGCGCTCGATCATGGGGCTGGTGCGCAAGCGTACCGGCGCGATCACCTTTGCCGGGCAGGATGTGATGGCGATGCCCTTGCACCGCACCGCGCGGGCGGGGCTGGGCTTCGTGCCCGAAGAACGCGGCATCTTCGCCTCGCTCTCGGTGGACGAGAACCTGATGCTGCCGCCGGTGGTGGCGCCGGGCGGCATGACGCTGGACGAGATCTTCCAGCTGTTCCCCAACCTGCTGGAACGGCGCAACAGCCCGGGCACCAAGCTGTCGGGCGGCGAGCAGCAGATGCTGGCGATGGCGCGCATCCTGCGCACCGGCGCGCGCTGCCTGCTGCTGGACGAGCCGACCGAGGGGCTGGCCCCGGTCATCATCGACGCCATCGGCGCGGTGCTGCGCGAGCTCAAGTCGCGCGGGATGACGGTAGTGCTGGTGGAACAGAACTTCCGCTTCGCGTCCAAGGTCGCCGATAGGTTCTACGTCATGGACCACGGCGTGATGACGCATGAATTCCCGGTGGGCGAGCTGGATGCCCGCATGGGGATGCTGCAAGAAACTTTGGGGGTCTGAGATGACGATGATCTTCGGAATCCCGCTGCAGGCATTCCTGGGCCAGCTGCTGGTCGGGTTGATCAACGGCTCGTTCTACGCGCTTCTGTCGCTGGGGCTGGCGGTGATCTTCGGCCTGCTGCGGGTCATCAACTTCGCCCATGGGGCGCAGTACATGCTGGGCGCCTTCGTCGCCTTCCTGGCGCTGAAATTCCTGGGCGTCCCCTATTGGGGGGCGCTGGTGGTGGCGCCGCTGGTGGTGGGCGCCGTCGGTGCGCTGATCGAGCGGACGCTGCTGTCGCGGCTCTACGACCTCGACCATCTCTACGGGATGCTGTTCACCTTTGGCCTTGCGCTGGCGATCGAGGGCAGCTTCCGCTGGTATTTCGGGGCCTCGGGGCAGCCCTATGCGACGCCGGCGGCGCTGACCGGGGTGTTCAACCTGGGCTTCATGGTGCTGCCGATCTATCGGGCCTGGGTGATCGTGGCCTCGCTGGTCGTCTGCTTGGCGGTCTGGGCGCTGATCGAAAAGACCCGGCTGGGCGCCACCCTGCGCGCGGCCACGGAAAACCCGTCGCTGGTGCAGAGCTTCGGCATCAACGTGCCGATGCTGCTGACGCTGACCTATGCGCTTGGCGCGGGGCTGGCGGCGCTGGCCGGCGTGCTGGCGGCGCCGATCTACCAGGTGTCGCCGCTGATGGGCTCGAACATCATCATCGTGGTGTTCGCGGTGGTCGTGGTCGGCGGCATGGGCTCGATCATGGGCGCCATCGTCACCGGCTATCTGCTGGGCATCGCCGAGGGGCTGACCAAGGTCTTCTACCCCGAGGCATCCAACATCGTGATCTTCGTCATCATGGCGATCGTGCTGATCCTGCGCCCCGCAGGTCTGTTCGGGAAGGAGGGCTGAGATGGCCAGAACCTCGGAACTGCCGCCGGCCACCGAGCTCGCGCCGAGCGCGGCCCCGGTGATGAGCCGCAACCTGCAGCTGGCGCTGCTGCTGGGGGCGGCGGTGCTGCTGATCGCGGCGCCCTTCGTGATGTACCCGGTCTTCATCATGAAGATCCTGTGCTTTGCGCTGTTCGCCGCGGCCTTCAACCTGCTGCTGGGCTATACGGGGCTGCTGTCCTTCGGCCATGCCGCCTTCTTCGGGGGCGCGGCCTATTTCACCGCCCACGCGGCCAAGGTCTGGGGCTGGTCCCCGGAACTGGCGCTGCTGGTGGGCGTGGCCGGCGGCGCGGCGCTGGGGCTGCTGATGGGCGCCATCGCCATCCGCCGCCAGGGCATCTATTTCGCCATGGTCACGCTGGCGCTGTCGCAGATGTTCTTCTTTGCCTGCCTGCAGATGCCCTTCACCCATGGCGAGGACGGCATCCAGTCGGTGCCGCGCGGGCGGCTGTTCGGCGTGCTCGACCTCAACGACATGACCACCATGTATTTCTTTGTGCTGGCGGTGTTCGTGATCGGGCTGCTGATCATCTGGCGCTTCGTGAACTCGCCCTTCGGGATGATCCTCAAGGCGATCCGGGAAAACGAGGCGCGGGCGACCTCGCTGGGCTATGCCACGGCGCAGTACAAGCTGGGCGCCTTCGTGATGTCGGCGACGCTGGCCGGGTTGGCCGGGGGGCTGAAGGCGCTGGTCATGCAGTTCGCCACCCTGACCGACGTGGCCTGGCAGATGTCGGGCGAGGTGGTGCTGATGACCCTGATCGGCGGCATCGGCACCATGGTCGGGCCGCTGGTTGGCGCCGGCATCGTGGTGGGGCTGCAGAACCAGCTGGCGACCTCGGCGTTTCCGGTCACCATCATCACCGGGCTGGTGTTCATGGTCTGCGTCATGCTGTTCCGCCGCGGCCTGATCGGCGAATTCGCCCATTCCCGCTTTGGCCGCGCCATGGGGCTGCGCCCGCCGGGCTGAGCCTGCGGCCGCACCATCGACCGACAGCCGCCGCGGGGAAATCCGCGGCGGTTCTGCTTTCGCCGCGGCCGCAGCGTGGGCCAGCCCACGCGCCCCCGGGATATTTTCGGCAAGATGAAAGAGCGCGCGCGGCGGCGGGCGCTTATTTGCGGATCAGCACCGGGCGCTGTTCGCGCATCAGCGCCACGATCGCCTCGGACACCGCCCGGATCCGGCTGAGCTTGCGCAGCGCCGTGGGCACGATGATCCAGAAGCTGCGGAAGAACCCGATCTCGTGCAGCACCTGCACCAGCTTGTCGTCCTCGCCCACCAGGAAATCGGGCAGCACCGCGATGCCGGCGCCGGATTTCACCATCTCGGCCTGCGCCGCGATGCTGGTGCTGCGCAGCGATACCGCGCCATGCACCCCGAACTGCGGTACCATCGGCAGGTCGCGCGCCGGGCTGTGTTCGCCCACATAGCTGATCATGCGGTGCGATTCGAGGTCCTCGAGCCGGGCGACCGGCCCCGCCTTGGCCAGGTAGCCGGGCGAGGCGTAGAAATGCAGCGAATAATCGGTCAGCCGCATGATCGTGTAGGGGCCGCGTTCGGGGCGGTCGATGGTGATCACGATGTCGGCTTCGTTCTTGGCCAGCAGGATCGGGCGCGGCTGCACGATCAGGTCGATGTGCAGCGCCGGATAGCGGTCGCTGAGCGCGGCCAGCAGCGGCGCGATCACCTTGGACCCGAACGCCTCGGTGCAGCCGATGCGGACCGTGCCCGACAGGGTGGCGGGGCTTTCGGGCAGCTGCTCGCCGATGCGCATGAACGCCGCCTCGACCCGCTGCGCCTCGGTCCACAGCGTCTGGCCGCGGGCGGTCAGCGCATAGCCCTGCGAGCTGCGGCTGAACACCGGCTCTCCGATGCGCTGTTCCAGCCGCTGCAACCGGCGCGAGATGGTGGTGTGGGTGACCCCCAGCCGATGGGCGGCGCCGCTGAGGGTGCCGGCGCGCACCAGCTCGACGAAGTAGCGCAGGTCGTCCCAGTCCATCGCGCGCCCCCTCGTGTGCATTTGCGCACAGCCTACCTGCACGTTTCCCGTCTACCACGGGGCGGGCGGGATGTTAACTTGGTCGAAACGACACAGGAGGCCGCGAGAGTCGCGGCCGGGACGGCCCGAAGGATGGAGGGGCCCCCGGCAATCCGCGCCGCGGCCGTCGGATCACCTGCCAGGGAGAGCGCATGGCCGTCGTCGGGTTTATCGGTCTGGGGACCATGGGGGCGCCGATGGCGCGCAACCTTCTGAAGGCGGGGCACGCGCTGCGCGTCTTCGACGTCAGCGCCGAGGCCCGCGCGGCGCTGGCCGAGGCCGGGGCCGTTCCCGCCGACACCGCGCTTGCGGCCGCCGAGGGCGCCGAGTTCGTCATCACCATGCTGCCCAACGACGCCATCGTCTCGGCCGTGCATCTGGGCCCCGAGGGGCTGATCGAGACGCTGGCGGCGCGGCCGCTGCTGATCGACTGCTCGACCATCAGCCCCGACACCAGCCGCGCGCTGTCCCGCACAGCCGCGGCCAGGGGTTTCGCGATGATCGACGCGCCGGTTTCGGGCGGCCCCGGCGGCGCGACTGATGCCACGCTG
The DNA here is from genome assembly GCF_047716885.1 of Paracoccus sp. SJTW-4. Classification (NCBI taxonomy): domain Bacteria; kingdom Pseudomonadati; phylum Pseudomonadota; class Alphaproteobacteria; order Rhodobacterales; family Paracoccaceae; genus Paracoccus; species Paracoccus sp. SJTW-4. The sequence continues at coordinate 2,559,103 of NZ_CP136681.1, forward strand.
TCCTTCATGGTCGGCGGCAGCGAGGCCGATTTCGCCCGCGCCGAGCCGATCCTGCAGGCGATGGGGCGGATGATCGTCCATGCCGGCGACAGCGGCGCCGGGCAGGTGGCCAAGCTGTGCAACAACATGACCGCCGCGGTGGTGATGGCCGCCACGGCCGAGGCGCTGGCGCTGGGCATCTCGCAGGGGCTCGACCCGGCGAAACTGTCCGGGATCATGGCCAACAGCTCGGCCGCCAGCTTCGTGCTGGACCGCTGGAACCCTTGGCCGGGGGTGATGCCCGAGGCCCCGGCAAGCCGCGGCTATACCGGCGGCTTCCAGCTGGGGCTGATGCTCAAGGACCTGAACCTCGCCATCGCCAATGCCCGCGACGCCGGCGCCTCGGTGCCCTTCGGCGCGCTGGCGCAAAGCCTGTACATGCTGCAGAACCGCCGCAGCCCCGACGCGGGCCGGGCGGATTTTTCCAGCATCCAGACGATTTTCACCCGGCCCTGCTGAGAGCCGCAACGGAGGAGACACCATGGAAAGCGCCATGCAATATATCGGCGGAGCCTTCGAGCCCGGCTTCGGCCAGCGCACCGGCCCCGTCTACAACCCCGCCACCGGCGACGTGGCCTATCAGCTGCATTACGCCGACCGCGCCACGCTGGACCGCCTGTGCGAGATCGCCGGCCCGGCCGGGCGCGAATGGGGCAACCAGTCCCACGCCCGCCGCATCCAGGTCATCTTCAAGATGCGCGAGCTGGTGATCCGCGACACCGAGATCCTGGCCGAGCTGATCGGCCGCGAGAACGGCAAGACCCTGGACGACGCCAAGGGCGAGATCGGCCGCGGGCTGGAGGCGCTGGAGTTCGCCGCCGCCGAGCCGCATGTCACCAAGGGCGAGTTCACCCGCAACGTCGGCGGCAACATCGACATGTTCTCGTTCCGCCAGCCGGTCGGGATCGTCGCCTGTATCTCGCCCTTCAACTTCCCGGTGATGGTGCCGCTGGCGATGACCGCGATGGCGGTCGCCACCGGCAACGCGGTGATCCTGAAGCCCTCGGAACGGGTGCCGGGCGCGGCCGCGCATCTGAGCAAGCTCTGGGCCGAGGCCGGCCTGCCCGCCGGCGTGTGGAACGTGGTGAACGGCGATGCCGAGATCGTGGACGCGATCCTGGAACACCCGGCGATCGCGGCGATCAGCTTTGTCGGCTCGACCCGGGTCGGCGAATACGTCTATAAGAAAGGCACCTCGCACAACAAGCGTGTGGCCTCGTTCACCGGCGGCAAGAACCACATGATCGTGCTGCCGGACGCCGATCTGGACCAGGCGGCCTCGGCCTTTGTCAGCGCCGGTTTCGGCGCGGCGGGGCAGCGCTGCATGGCGATTTCGGTCTGCGTGGTGGTGGGCGAGGAAACCGCCGACAAGCTGCGCGAGCGCATCGTCGCCCAGACCGCCAAGCTGCGGGTCGGCCCCTATGACATGAAGGGCGCGGATTACGGCCCGGTGGTCACCGCCGCCGCGCAGAAGACCGTCAACGACGCGATCGAGCGCGCCGTGACCGAGGGCGGCGAGCTGGTCGTCGACGGCCGCGGCCTGCAGGTCGAGGGCCACGAGGCCGGGTTCTTCTGCGGCCCCTCGCTGGTCGACCGCGTGACCATGGACATGCAGCTGTGGCAGGAAGAGATCTTTGGCCCGGTCCGCGCCATCATGCGCGCGCAGGACCTGGACGAGGCGATCGCCATCGTCAACGCCCATGAATACGGCAACGGCGCCGCGATCTTCACCCGCAGCGGCTACGCGTCGCAGCGCTTTGCCAACGAAGTCGAGGCAGGGATGCTGGGGGTCAACGTTCCGATCCCGATCCCGGTCGGCTATCACAACTTCGGCGGCCTGCGCCGCTCGAAGTTCGGCGAGGCGCATATGTTCGGTCCCGATGCGGCGCGGTTCTATACCAAGATGAAGACGGTCTCGCATCGCTGGCCGGAACCGGAATCGGTGGACGAAGGTCTGTCGATGTCCTTCCCCAGCAACAGCTGATCCGATATTGCCGGCGCCGCCGTTACGGCCGATGCGGCGCCGGCAGTTCCGCCCCAAGCCGGGGCAGGGGTTTTTCCGGCCACCAACGGGAGGTACTTGTAAATGAAGACTACGGTGAGTTTCGCAGCGGTGCTGCTGGCGACGACTGCCCTGGCCCAGGCCGAGATCTCGGATGGCGTCGTGCGCATCGGGGTGCTGACCGACATGTCCGGCCCCTATTCCGACTTCAGCGGCCCCACCTCGGTCGAGGCGGCGCGGCTGGCGGTCGAGGAGTTCAACGGCGGCACCAACGGCCTCAAGGTCGAGATCATCGCCACCGACCACCAGAACAAGGCCGACATCGCGGCCTCGACCGCGCGGCAGTGGTTCGACACCCAGGGCGTCGACGCGATCGCCGACATGACCAACTCGGCCGCCGCCATCGCGGTGACCACCATGGCCAAGGACCTGGGCAAGGTCACGCTGATGACCGGCCCGGCCACCACCGAGCTGACCAACGCCGCCTGTTCCCCCACCGGCTTCCATTGGGGCTGGGACACCTATTCGCAGTCCGTGGGCACCGCCTCGGCGCTGGTCGGGCAGGGGCTGAAGGACTGGTTCCTGATCACCGCCGACTATGCCTTCGGGCACCAGATGGCTGCCAGCCTGTCCGATACCGTCAAGGCCAACGGCGGCAACATCATCGGCGATGTGCGCCACCCGCTGAACACCATGGATTTCTCGTCCTTCCTGCTGCAGGCGCAGGCCTCGGGCGCGCAGGTGGTCGGGCTGGCGAACGGCGGCACCGACACGGTGAACGCGGTCAAGGGCGCGGCCGAGTTCGGCATCGCCCAGGCGGGCCAGACCATCGCCGCGCTGAACATCGTGATCAGCGACGTGCACGCCATGGGGCTGGAAACCGCGCAGGGGCTGACCGGCACCACCTCGTTCTATCATGACCGCGACGACGCCAGCCGCGAATTCGCGCAGCGCTTCATGGAGCGGACCGGCCGGATGCCGGGGATGATCCAGGCGGGCACCTATTCCTCGGTGCTGCACTACCTGCGGGCGGTGGATGCGCTGAACAGCGACGTGGGCACCGATGTCGCCGCCAAGATGCGCGAGACCCCGGTCAACGACGCCTTCGCACCGAACGGCCGCATCCGCGAGGATGGCCGCATGGTCACCGACATGTATCTGTTCCAGGTCAAGACCCCGGCGGAATCCTCGGGTGAGTGGGATTACTTCAAGATCCTGGCCACGATCCCCGCGGAAGAAACCGCGACCCCGCTGGAGCAGTCGACCTGCTATCTGGTCAACGGCTAAGGTCCCGCGGGCGAGGTCGCCCATACGGATGACAGGCAGGCCGGCCGGGCGTTGCGCGTGGCCGGTCTGTGCATTTCCGGCCGGTGGCAATTGTCCGCAGCCTCCGGCGGCGGCATGGTTGCCAAGCCGCCGTCGAACGGCGACAAGTTCCGCAAACAGGCTGCGGGTGGGAAGAGGCGATCAGCATGACCGTGGATACTGAACCGATGCCGCTGGCGGGAATGCGGGTGGCGGTGATCGGCGCCGGGACGATCGGGGCCAGCTGGGCGGCGCTGTTCCTGTCGCGCGGGATGCAGGTCGCGGTCAGCGACCCCGACCACGCCGCGCAGGCGCAGGTCCGCGCCTATATCGAGGGCGCCTGGCCCGCGCTGGACCGGCTGGGCCTGTCCCCCGCCGCCGATCCCGGCAACTGGAGCTTTCACGCCGACCCGCGCGAAGCTGCGGCCGGTGCGGCGCTGGTTCAGGAAAACGGCCCCGAGCGCGCGGACGTCAAGCGCGCGATCTTTGCGGCGCTGGAAGAAGTGATCGGCGACGACGCCATCGTCGCCTCCAGCACCTCGGGGCTGATCATGTCCGACCTGCAGCAGGGGCTGCGCCTGCCCGGGCGCTTTGCCATCGGCCACCCCTTCAACCCGCCGCATCTGATCCCGCTGGTCGAGGTGGTGGGCGGCAAGGCCACCGACGAGGCGGTGATCGCGCGGCTGATGGCGTTCTACGCGGCGCTGGGCAAGCGCCCGATCCGGCTGCACCGCGAGGTGCTGGGCCATCTGGCCAACCGGCTGCAGGCCGCGCTGTGGCGCGAGGCGGTGCACGCCGTCGCCAGCGGGCTGGCCAGCGTCAGCGACGTGGACACCGCGATCGCGCAGGGGCCGGGGCTGCGCTGGGCGATCTTCGGGCCGAACATGATCTTTGACCTGGCCGGCGGCGCCGGCGGCATGGCGCATTTTCTGGACCATATCGGCCCGGCGATGGAGGGCTGGTGGGCCGATCTCGGCGCCCCCGAGCTGACGCCCGAGGTCCGCGCCCAGCTGATCGCCGGCGCGCAGGAGGCGCGGCAGGGACGCTCTGGCGCCGAGCTGGCGCAGGAACGCGACCGGCTGCTGCTGGCGCTGATCGAGAGTTTTCGCGATCGCGATGCCGCCCCACTGCCGGACGCATCGGCCAAGCCCCGATGAAGCGGACGACGACGGCCCTCTGCGCGGTCACCGGGTCGGTCCACGGGCCCAAGATCTCGCGGCATCTGCCCGTGCGCCGGCGTTTGGATGCCACTGCATGAGCCATCTTTACACTCTGCCGCGTTTCGCGGATCGTGGCTGCGTCAAGCTGCCCTTTCTGGCCCGGAACGTCTTCGGGATCAGGGGCGGGATGGGGATGGATCCGGAAAAACCGATGCACATGAACGCCCCGGCGGACCGGCTGTCCGGCGCCGATGATCATCCGCCGGCGCCGGCGGCAGGGCGCCACCGGACGCGCCTCGTGCCGGCCGGCAGCGGCGGTGTCCGCGCCGGGCTGCCGGCCCGAACCCGCCGCAGCCTTGAGGAGTTGGGGCTGCAGCGCGCGACCGCCCCCCGGACGCGCGCGATATTGCAGGCCAAGGGCGGCGACGACGCCGCATTCTGACGAACAGGTCATACACCACGGGAGGATAACTGACCATGAAGACCAGCTTTGCAGCTGCTGCCGCCTGCGCCGTCGCGCTGGCCGCGACCACGGCGGGCGCCGAGATTTCGGACGGCAAGGTGAAGATCGCCGTTCTCAACGACATGAGCGGCGCCTATGCCGATGCCACCGGCATGGGCAGCGTCGAGGCCGTGCGCATGGCCATCGAGGAGTTCGGCGGCCAGGTGGCCGGGATGCCGATCGAGCTGGTCTATGCCGACCACCAGAACAAGCCCGACGTCGGCGCCTCGATCGCCAACCGCTGGATCGACACCGAACAGGTGGACGTGATCGTGGACGTGCCGACCTCGTCGGTGGCGCTGGCGGTGCAGGAAATCACCCGCGAAAAGAACCGCGCCTTCCTGATCTCGGGCGCCGGGGCCGAGCAGCTGACCGGCGAGGCCTGTTCCCCCACCACCGCGCACTGGGCCTATGACACCTACGGGCAGGCGCAGGGCATGGGGAAATACGGCGTCGAAACCCTGGGCGACAGCTGGTATTTCCTGACCGTGGACTATGCCTTCGGCCACGCGCTGGAAGCCTCGGTCACCCGGGTGCTTCAGGAAAGCGGCGCCACCGTCGTCGGCGCGGTCCGGCACCCGCTGGGGGTTTCGGATTTTTCGTCCTTTGTGCTGCAGGCGCAGTCCTCGGGCGCCAAGGTGATCGCGCTGGCCAATGCGGGCGCCGACACCATCAACTCGATCAAGCAGGCGCAGGAGTTCGGGGTGACGCAGGGCGGGCAGACGCTGGCCAACCTGCTGATGTTCCCGACCGACGTGCATTCGCTGGGGCTCGAGGCCGCGCAGGGCATGGCGCTGGTCGAAGGCTTCTATGCCGACCGCGACGAGCAGAGCCGCGCCTTTGCCGACGCCTTCATCCAGCGGCACGGCACGCTGCCCAGCATGATCCAGGCCGGCAGCTACTCGGCCGCGCGTCATTACCTGCAGGCGATCCAGGACCTGGGCTCGGACGAGGCCACGGCGGTTCTTGAGCAGATGCGCAAGACGCCGGTCAACGACGCCTTTGCCCTGAACGGCACGCTGCGCGCCGACGGGCGGATGGTCCACGACATGTATCTGATGCAGGTGAAATCCCCCGCGGAATCCAGCGGCGAGTGGGATTACTACAAGGTCCTGACCACGCTGCCGGGCGACGAGATCTATCGCCCGCTGGACCAAGGCGGCTGCCCGCTGGTCCAGAACTGATCCGCTGCCGCGTGGCGCGTGCTTGCGCCACGCGGTTCTTCCACGGCTTTCAGGGGGGATGACGATGGAGCTGGGCGTCACGGGGCTGCGGGTGCTGGTGACGGCGGGCGCGGGCGGGATCGGGCTCGAGATCGCGCGGGCGTTCCGGGCCGAGGGCGCGCGGGTGCATGTCTGCGACGTGGACCGTGACGCGCTGGACCGGCTGGCGGACAGCGACCCCGGGATATCGCAGTCCCATGCGGACGTGGCCGACCGCGGCAGCGTTGCGCAGCTGTTTTCGGATGCCACCGCCGCGCTGGGCGGGCTGGACGTGCTGGTCAACAACGCCGGGATTTCCGGCCCAACCGCCCCGGTGCAAGAGGTCGACCCCGAAGACTGGGACCGCACGCTTGCGGTCAATATCACCGGACAGTTCAACTGCGTGCGGCTGGCGGTGCCGCATCTGCTGGAAAGCGCGAATCCCTCGATCATCAACCTGTCCTCGGCCGCGGGGCGCTTCGGCTTTCCGCTGCGTTCGCCCTATTCCGCATCGAAATGGGCGGTGGTGGGCTTCACCAAGACGCTGGCGATCGAGCTGGGCCCCCAGGGCATCCGGGTGAACGCGATCCTGCCCGGCGTGGTCGAGGGCGAGCGCGTGAACCGTATCATCGCCAGCAAGGCCGAGGCCCGCGGCATCAGCATCGAGGAGATGCGGGCCGAGTTCCTGGGCAATATCTCGTTGCGCACCGCGGTCACCCCGCAGCAAATCGCCGACCAGATCGTCTTTCTGTGCTCGCCGCGCGGGCGGACCATCTCGGGGCAGGCGATTGCCATCGACGGAGATGCGCAGTCGCTGGCCTGACCCGCTGCCCCTCGCCTGAATAGGCCTATGCATGGCGAGCCTGCGCCGGAGGGCCGGGCCTGCGTCTGACGGGCCCGCGCCGGGCAAGCGCCCTGAAAAGGCGGGGTTTCCTGACGCCGGGCTGAAGCGATTTCCGCATCGCCGTCAGCGGGGCGCAAGTTTCGGGCGCCAATATTCGTCTCATGGATAACCGGGATCAAGGAGATGCCCCATGAAGACGACGCTCGCCACCCTCGCCCTGATCGCTGCGCTGCCGGCCACCGCCGCGCTGGCCGATGCGGAATGCAACGTCCCGCCGGAACAGCGGCAGTCCTTCGTGGCGCTGGCCGAGCTGGCCGATGATTTCGGCTGGTCGATCCACAAGATGGAGATCGACGACGGCTGCTACGAGCTGCGGGTGACCGACCAGGGCGGCAATGTGCTCAAGGTCACGCTGGACCCCGAGACGCTCGACGTGGTCGAGGGCAAGGTCAAGCGGTTCAGCACCGAGGCCCCGCGCCAGTAACCGCCCGCACTGCGGGTCCCGCCCCGCCCACGGGCGGCGGCGAAGCCCCTTCCAGCGCCCCTTCCCGCCCGCAGCGGGAGGGGGCGTTTCGTTTTTCGGCTCCGGTTCAACGGTGTCTGGTTCCAGTCCCCTGGCCGGTTACCCGGCTTCCGGTCCGCCGTTTGCCGGCCCTGAGTTCCTCCGGCCTCGCGGTCCCTTGGCTCGGGTCCTCGATGCCTGGTCCTCTATTCCCCGACGCTTGGCCCCGGTCCTCGATGCTTGGCCCTCGGTTCCTTCGACCCCGGTTCACGGTGCCGGGTCCAGCCCAGGCAAGGGCCGGGGTCCCGGCTCCAAACTGGGTCATGGGCTCTGATGGTGCCCGACCTTCGATTTCGATCCCTCTCGGCTCCGCAATCTCTGTTGGCCCCATGCTCCCCGATGCTTGACCTTCGGGCCCTTCGGCCTCGGGCTCACGGTGCCGGGTTCCATCGCAGGCGACAGCCGACGCCCCGGCGCCAGACCGGCGCACGCGGTCCGGTTAGTGTCCGGCGTCTCGGTCACCCTCGGGCTTCCTTCAGCTTCCCGGCTCACGTGCTGCGGGCTGTGGGGGCCGGGGGAGCGAGGGCGGCGGAAAATATCGCCTCGAACCCGTCCGTGCGGCCGCTGGCGGGAGAGCGCAGTTCCAGCGTGCCGCCGCTGCCGCTGGCGATGGCGTGCGCGATGGCCAGCCCCAGCCCGCTGCCGTTGGCGCTGGTCGTGCCGCGCTCGAAGGGGCGCAGCAGGCGGGACAGCTGCTCGGGCGGCACGGCGGGGCCGGCGTTGCTGACGCGCAGCACACCGGCCGGGGACAGCGCGACCTGCACCGGCTCGGGCGCGGCGCCGTCGGTGCCCGCGCCCTGGCCGTGGCGCTGTGCGTTTTCGATCAGGTTGCGCACCAGGATGGCGAAGGCGTCGGGGTCGATCGGCGCCATGACCGGGGTGTCGGGCAGGGTCAGCGCCACCGGGTGCGCGGGGTCGCGGCCCATCTCGGCCGCCAGCAGCCGCAGCACCGGCACCAGATCCGCCGGCGCCTCGGCCTGCAGGCGGCCGCCCTCGGCCCGGGCCAGCTGCATCAGCTTTTCCGACAGCCGCGCCAGCCGCTGCAGCGCGGCCTCGACCTGGCGGGCGCGGGCGCGGGTCGCCTCGTCCGGGGCCTCGATCACCAGCCGCTGCACCTGTGCCAGCGCCGCGGCGACCGGGGTGCGCAGCTCATGCGCCGAGTTGGCGGTAAAGCTGCGCTCGGCCTCGAGCGCATTGCGCAGCCGCGCCAGCAGGCGGTTGACGGCGCGGGCGTTGGGGCGGAACTCGGACGGCAGCCCCGCGTCGGAAATCGGCGACAGGTCGGTGCCGCTGCGCGCCTCGATCCCGGTACGGAAGCGCTGCACCGGCGCCATGGCGGTGCGCACCGCCAGCCACACCCCGATCAGGCTGAACGGCACGATCAGCACCAGCGGCAGCGCCAGTCGCAGCAGCAGCTCGCGCTCGGTCTGGCGGCGGTGGGCCAGCGGCTCGGCCACAGAGATGGTGATCGTGCCCTGCAGGGCCGCGTCGGAATAGATGCGGTGGGTGGCGGTCTCGGCAAAACCCATCCCGGCATAGGGCGGAAACACCGCCAGATCGGCCTGGTGCGAGCGGATGAGTACCCGCCCCGAGGCGTCGCGCACCAGATAGGTGAAATATTCGTCATGGGCGCGCAGGGTGGCCACGCTTTGCGTGCGGGCATCGCTTGGGTCGTCGGCCTCGTCGCCGGGCTCCCACTCCTCCTCGTCGGGCTCGCCGTCGTCGTCCTCGTCGCGGCCGATGATTTCCACCACCGCCAGCGGCAGCAGCCGCTGCCCGGTTTCCTCAAGCGCGCTGTCGAAGACCTGGCCCATCTCGCGGCGCAGCTGCTGGCCGGCCGCCACCAGCGCCAGCCCCCACAGCACCACCGCGCCCAGTGTCAGCCACAGCGCCAGCCGCCCCTGCAGGCTGGCCGGCGCCCTCACCGCCCGTCCCCCAGCCGGTAGCCCAGCCCGCGCATGGTCTCGATCACCCGCGCGCCCAACTTCTTGCGCAGGCGGCTGACGTGGACCTCGATGGTGTTGCTTTCGACCTCGGCGCCAAAGGCATAGAGCCGGTCTTCGAGCTGGCCCTTGGACAGCACCTGCCCGGGATGCTGCAGCAGCGCCTCGAACAGCGCCCATTCCCGCGCGGTCAGGTCGATGCGCTTGCCCGCGCGCCAGATGCCGCGGGTGGCCAGGTCGATCTGCAGCTCGCCCAGCTCCACCAGGGGGTTGGGGTTGCCGCAATAGCGCCGGGCGACGGCGGCCAGCCGCGCCGACAGCTCGGCCAGGTCGAAGGGCTTGGTCAGATAGTCGTCGGCGCCCGCGTTCAGCCCCTCGATCCGGTCCGAGATCTGGTCGAGCGCGGTCAGGATGATGACCGGGGTCACGTCGCCCCGCGCCCGCATCCCGCGCAGGAACCCGATGCCGCGCCCGTCCGGCAGCATCAGGTCGAGCAGCACCAGATCATAGGGCACCGCCGCCAGATGTTCGGCCGCCTCGTCCAGCCGGGTCACCCAGTCGGTGGAATGGCCGTCGGCGCTGATGTGGTCGCGCACCGCGGCGCCCAGGATGGTGTCGTCCTCGACCAGCAGAATCCGCATGTCGTCGCCCTTGTCGCAGCCAGGCCCCGTTGGGCCTGCTGTCCGCGGCGCCGCTGACGGGATGCTGACGTTGGTGTGACCCTCCTGTCAGCCTGCTGTCAGGATCGGGTGCCATCTTTGCGGACAGATGAGCTACCGCAAGGGGAAACACAATGAAGAAGCGGATTCTGATGATGGCCGTGGTCGCCGGGCTGGCCGGCGTGGGCGGCGCGGCATTCGCCGATGACGACGACTGCCAGGTCCCGATGGACCGCTGGCAGCCGCGCGCCGCGGTCGAGCAGATGGCCCGGACTCAGGGCTGGCAGGTCGACCGCATCAAGATCGACGACGGCTGCTACGAGATCCGGGGCGTGAATGCCCAGGGCGCGCGGTTCAAGGCCAAGCTCGACCCGCAGACGCTGGAGGTGGTCGAGTGGAAGCGCAAGGACCGGCGCGACGTCGACCGTGACGACGACGATGATCGCCGCCGCGACCGGCACCGGGACCACCGGCGCGACGCCGGGCGCGACGGGCAGCCGCTGCTGCCCGAGACGCGCGCCCCGGCCAATCCGCCCGCGGGCGGGGTCTTCGGCACCGGCGCGCCGCCCGCGGCGACGGTGCGCTAGGGCTGCGGTCCCGGCAATCGCCGGCCGGCGGATCGTGCCGGCGGAAAGGCAGGGTCCGGGCACGATCCGGGGGGCGGCATGGCCGCGAAGCTGGCGCGGTCCAGACCGCCCCGGGGCCGGCATTGCAGGGACACGCAGACCGGCCGGAGCCCCAGGCTCCGGCCGGTTTCGCATGGAAGAGGCGCGCGGGTGAGCGTCGATGCCCGGGGGAAAGCCATCGAGGCGCTGTTCTCGCATCCTTTCCGGCGGCGGGTCCTGCCCCGCCTGTCCGCCCGGTCCCCCGCAGGCCGGGCGGTTTTTTCTTTCCTGACGGCTTCCTGAAGCGGAAATCGCGGCGCCGTCAGGAACGGCTCAGCCGGGGGCGTCAGCATTGCAGCCCTAGGCAATCGCCGATCAAGGAAAGGCACAGGACCATGAAACCGCTTCTGGCGACATTGGCATTGACCACGGCGCTGGTGCTGCCCGGGCTGGCGCTGGCGCGCCCGGTCACGCTGACCACCACCATGAACAACTATGGCGGCGACGGCGCCTATCTGGCGCTTTACGTCACCGATGCGCAGGGCGCCTATGCGGGCAGCCTGTGGATGGCGGGGGCCAAGTCGAAATACTACGACCACCTGTCGGGCTGGTATCGCGCCACCGGCGGTGACACGGCGCAGGTCGCCGGCATCACCGGGGCCAGCGTCGGCGCGGGGCGCACGCTGGAAATCACCCTCGATCTGGCCGATGCGCTGTTCGACGCGGGCTACGTCCTGCACATCGACGCCGCGGTCGAGGACATGCGCGACAGCCCCGGCGAAATCGCGGTGCCGATCACCTCGGCCGGGGGCAGCGCGGCGGGCACGCGCTACATCGCCAGCTTTTCGTACCGCTAGGACAGGATCTCGCCATGACCCGCGCATTCCATCGCTGGCCGGGGCTGGTCGCCGCGCTGCTGGTGACGCTGCTGGCGCTTTCCGGTGCGGCGCTGTCGCTGTTCCCGGCGGCCGAGCGCCTTGCCGCCCCGCAGGCCGAAGCCGGCCTGACCGTGGCCGAGCTTTCCGGCCGTATCGCCGCCAGCCATCCGGGGCTGGAACAGATCCGCCGCGCGCCCTCGGGACGCATCACCGCCTGGTGGTTCGCCGACGGCCAGCCGCAATCGGCGGTGATCGACCCGGCGACCGGGCTGGATGTCGGCTCGGCCGACCCGAACCCGGTGCAGCGCTGGCTGACCGGGCTGCACCGCTCGCTGTTTCTGGGCGATGCCGGGCGGATGGTGGCGGCGGCGGGGGCGGCGGCGATGCTGCTGCTGTCGGGCTCGGGCATCCTGCTGGTGGCGCGGCGCGTCGGCGGCTGGCGGCACTGGTTCGCGCGGCTGCGCGGTCCGCTGTCCGGCCGGCTGCATGTCGAGATCGCCCGCGTCGCGGTGGTGGGGCTGGTGCTGTCCTCGGCCACGGCGCTGTGGATGAGTGCCTCGACCTTCGAGCTGCTGCCGGACGGCGCCTCGGCCCCGGTGTTCCCGGCCGAGGTCAGCGGCGCTACCGGGATGCAGCTTGCCGCCATCCCCGCCCTGCAGGCGCTGCCGGTGGCCGAGCTTGGCAGCCTGTCGCTGGCCGATCCGGCGGATGCGACCGATGCGCATCTGCTCAAGACCAGCGCGGGCAGCGGCTATCTGGACCAGGGGAATGGCGAGATGCTGTCCTGGGTGGCGCTGTCGCCTTGGCAGCGCCTGTCGGGCATCGTGAAGATGCTGCACACCGGGCGCGGCGCGGCGGTGCTGGGGCTGCTGCTGGGGCTGATGGCGCTGGGGGTGCCGGTGATGGCGGCGACGGGCGGCGTGCTGTGGCTGGCCGCCCGCCGCGCCCGCCCGCGCATCCGCGGCAACGCCCCGGCCGCGCGCGCCGACACCGTGCTGCTGGTCGGCAGCGAGGGCGGCACCACCTGGGGCTTTGCCGCCACGCTGCACGCGGCGCTGACCGCGGCGGGCCACAGCGTCCATGTGGCGCCGATGGCGGGTTTCGACCCGACGCGCCACCCGCAGGCGGCGCGGTTCATCGTGCTGGCCGCGACCTATGGCGACGGCGCCGCGCCTTCCTCGGCCAAGGGGTTCCTGGATCGGCTGGCGCAGCTGGACCGCGCGCCGGACGCGCCGCTGGCGGTGCTGGGCTTCGGCGACCGCGGCTTTCCGGACTATTGCGCCTATGCCGAGGCGGTGGCCGAGGCCGCCCACGCCAAGGGCTGGCCGCAGCTGCTGCCGCTGGCCACGGTGGACCGGCAGTCGCCGCAGGACTTCGCCCGCTGGGGCCGCGACCTTGGGCAGGCGCTGGGGCGGCCGCTCGAGCTGGTCCACCAGCCGGTGGTGCCGCGCACCGAGACCCTGCGGCTGCTGTCGCGCCGCGACTATGGGGCCGAGGTGCAGGCGCCGACGGTGGTCCTGCGCTTTGCCCGCCCGCGCCCGACGCTGTGGCAACGGCTGACCGGGCAGGGGCTGGCCCGCTATCGCGCCGGCGACCTGCTGGGGATCCTGCCCGAGGGCTCTTCCGTTCCGCGGCTTTATTCGCTGGCCTCGGGCGCGGGCGACGGGTTCGTCGAGATCGTGGTGCGCAAGCAGCCCGGCGGGCTGTGCTCGGGGCAGCTGTGCGATCTGGCGCCGGGCGACAGCGTGGCGGCGTTCCTGCGCCCGAACCCGGGCTTTCGCGCCCCCCGCGGCCGCTCTCCGCTGATCCTGATCGGTGCGGGCACCGGCATCGGGCCGCTGGCCGGCTTCATCCGCGGCAACCGCCGCCGCCGCCCGGTGCATCTGTTCTTCGGGATGCGCAAGGAGGACAGCGATTTCCTGTATCGCGAGGATCTGGCGCGCTGGCAGGAACAGGGGCGGCTGGCGCGGCTGTCCACCGCGCAGTCGCGCGGCCCGCAGCCGCATTACGTCCAGGACGCGCTGCGCCGGGACGCGGCCGAGGTCGCGGCCCTGGTCCGGCAGGGTGCGCAGGTGATGGTCTGCGGCGGCCGCGACATGGCTGCGGGCGTGCGGGCCGCGCTGGCCGAGATCCTTGCCCCCGCCGGGCTGACCCCGGCGCTGCTGAAAGCCGAGGGACGCTATGCCGAAGACGTGTTCTGACCCCTGCCGCCACGCACTGAACGGCCCCACCATGGGCACGCGCTGGTCGGCGCTGTTCTTCGCCCCGTCCGGGTTCGACCCGAGCCCGGTCGCCGCGGCGCTGCAACGCGCGGTCGATGAGGTCGATGCGCAGATGTCGCTGTGGCGGGCGGACAGCGACCTGCTGCGCCTGAACGCCGCCCCGCCCGGCGACTGGGTGGCGCTGCCGGCGCAGCTGATGGCGGTGCTGGCGCTGGCGCTGCGGATCGGGCGCGCCTCGGGCGGGGCCTTCGACATCGGCGTGGGCGATGCGGTCGCCGCCTGGGGCTTTGGCCCCGCCCCGGCGGACCCCGAGCGGATCGCCCGCGCGCTGGACGTCCCCCGGCCGCCTGCGCATGAGCTGTTGGAGCTTGACCCAGCCCGCGGCCACGCCCGCAAGCGCGCGCCGGTGGTGCTGGACCTCAACGGCATCGCCAAGGGGCACGGCGTCGACCGGCTGGCCGCGACCCTGCGCGCCCACGGTATCGATGCCGCGCTGGTTGGCATCGACGGCGAGCTGCGCGCCATGGGGCTGCGCCCCGACGGCAGCGCCTGGCCGATCGCGGTCGAGGACCCCGATCCCGCCCGCCGCGCCGCCCGTGCGGTGCTTGCGCTGCAGGACGCGGCGGTGGCGACCTCGGGCGATTATCGCCACCGGGTGCGGGTGGGCGCGCGCGAACTGTCGCACACCATGGACCCGCGCCGCGGCGGGCCGCTGCCGGACCCGCCCGCCTCGGTCACGGTGGTGGCGCCGGACTGCGCCAGCGCCGACGCCTGGGCCAGCGCGCTGTTGGTGCTGGGGGCAGAGCGCGGCGCGGCCTTGGCGCGTCGGCTGGGCCTGGACGCGCTGTTCCTGCTGCGCGAGGACGGCGCGATCCGGGCGCAGCCGGTCGGGCGGCTGTTCGGCGCGGGCTGACGCGGGACCTGTGGAAAAGGGCTTGCGGGGTGGCCCCACTGGCGGAATCCTGATGGCGGCCGCCCGCCCGCCGCCGCTTCACCAAGGAGCCCCGAGATGCTGGCAGATTTCCCGCTGATCATCGACCACGCGCAGCTGGTGGTGCAGGCCGGCGACCATCCCGCCCCCGGGCTGCTGTGGACCCAGGATCACGTCGCGCAAGGCTTCGCCTGGTCGGAACGGCTGGTGTCCTTCGGCGTCCCCGACCACGACGGCGAAGCCCGCATCCAGGTCGAGTTGAGCGCCACCGCCACGCTGGACCCGCAGGCGCTCTGGGCGGTGCAGGTGCCGTTCCGGGTGACCGGGCCGCTGCGGATCGGCACGATCTTCGACACCACCCCGGTCGCGGTCCCAAATGGCAGCTATATCGTCACCTATCAGGGACTTCCCGGCCCGCCCGGCGCCTATCTGCTGCGGCTGAGCTTTACCCTCGAGGACGCCCCCAGCTTCCGCATCCTGAAGCGGGGCGGGGACATCACCGCCGAGCAGGTGCTGCGCCGCGACGCCGAGCCTGCCTCGCCGGTCGGACAGTAACGGTTGCCGGGAACGACTCCTCCTCGCGCCGGGTTGGGGTGCTGTCCGCAACAAACCGATCTGCACCCATGGCGCCGCGCTCGTTCTGGAGAGGTTATCTCAAGCTGTCGCTGGTCACCTGCCCGGTGACCATGGCGCCCGCGACCAGCGAATCCGGCAAGGTCCGCTTTCACACGCTGAACGCCCGCACCGGTAACCGCGTGGTCAGCCGCTATGTCGATGCGGTAACCGCCCGCCCGGTCCCCGACGAGGATCAGGCCCGCGGCTATCCCCGCGGCGAGGACGAGTTCGTGCTGCTCGAGGATGACGAGCTGGACAGCATCGCGCTGGAAAGCACCCGCACCATCGACATCGAGATGTTCGTGCCCGCCGATTCCATCGGCTGGATCTGGTACGATACCCCGCATTACCTGGCCCCCGCCGACCGCATCGGGGAAGAGGCGTTCTCGGTCATCCGCGAGGCGATGGCGGACACCGGCATGGTGGGGATCGCGCGGCTGGTGCTGTACCGGCGCGAACGCGCGGTGATGCTCGAGCCGCGGGGCCGGGGGATCGTGGTCTGGACCCTGCGCTATGGCGACGAACTGCGCGATCCCCGCGACTATTTCGACGCCATCGCGCCGGAAAAACCCGCCGCCGCGGCGATGGCGCTGATGAAGCAGCTGATCCGCGAACACACGCGCGACTGGGACCCCGGGATGGCCACCGACCCCGTGCAGGAGCGGCTGCTGGAGATCATCGCCGCCAAGAAAAAGCGCCAGAAGCGCCCGGCTAGGGCGAGGACGGCGGCCGAGCCCCCCGACAACGTGGTCAACATCATGGACGCCCTGAAACGCAGCCTCGCGGCAGAGCGGAAGAAATAGCTTGATCGTTGCCCGGACCGGGCCGATGCGGCCCCGCCTCGCGCGCCCCTCAGATATGTCTGTGCGCAGCCATCTCCGGCACGCGGCGGCATACCGGAACGGCGCGGGGCAGATGCTGAACGGATCGAGCGGTTGCGCGTGAAACAAAGGGGGTGTGAGGGTGGGTTGGCCTCGAACCAACATCGATCAGCCTATTTGTCGGCTCATCCCCATTACCAGTCTGGCACACGACCCCACAGGATCAACATCGCCATGGTGGAAAGCGAAATCAAGCATGGCCGGACCAGCGCGCCTTGCAGGGGCGGCACTCTCGCCCAAGCCAGCCTCCGCCCAGCAGCAACTGGCCGCAACCGGATAATCCCGCTCGATCCCGCAGGATGGCAGGCGCTGCAGGTTAACCCTGCGGAACAATTGGGCGCATGATCCTTCTTCCTTGCAGAAATATCCCGGGGGTCCGGGGGCCGCGCCCCCGGTTCGCCCCCCGACGCTGCCGTTCAAAAACCGCCCGGACTCACTTCCCCGGCTTCAACGGTGCCGCGGCGGCCAGATATCCCTCCCACGGGTCGCGGCGCAGGGCTGCCAGCCTTGTGGGCAGGTTGTCCAGGGTGAAGTGATCCGGGCCGATCTCGGGCGACAGCTCGTCCCATTCCAGCGGGGTCGAGACCGCGGCGCCGGGGCGGGCGCGGGGGCAATAGGCGGCGACCGCGGTGGCGCCGCGCTGGTTGCGCAGATAGTCGATCAGGATCTTGCCCTTGCGCTTGGCCTTGCTGATCGTGGCGACGTAGCGGTCGGGCGCGTCCGCCGCCATCGCCTCGGCCATCGCCTTGGTGAAGGCCTTGACCTCGGCCCAGGCCGCATGGGGTTTCAGGGGCGAGACCACATGCAGCCCCTTGCCGCCCGAGGTCTTGACGAAGGCCGCCAGCCCCGCCGACTGCAGCCGCTCGCGCAGTTCCAGCGCGCCGTCGATCACCCGCTGCCAGGGGACGCCCTCGCCGGGGTCGAGGTCCATGGTGATCATGTCCGGGCGTTCCCAATCCTCCAGCGTCGCGCCCCAGGGGTGGATTTCCAGCGCCGCCGACTGGACCAGGCCGATCAGCCCGTCCAGATCCTCGATGGCGATCAGCGGGTCGCCGGGGTCCTTGGGGTCCTCGACCAGGCGGATATTGCGGTTTAGCCCCTTCCAGGCGTGTTTCTGGAAGAACTTCTGGCCGTCGATCCCGTCGGGGCAGCGCAGCAGCGCCAGCGGCCGGTTGACCACAAAGGGCGCGATGCGGCGCCAGACCTGGGTGTAATAATCGGCCAGCCCCTCCTTGGTGATGCCCTGTTCGGGCCAATACACGCGGTCGGGATGGGTCAGGATCACATTCGGGCGCGGGGCTTTCGGGGCTGGTTCAGCCGGGGTCTCGCGCACGATCTCGGTGGCGGGCTTGTCCTCGCGCAGCCCGCGAAAGGCCGCGTGGCGCAGATGGCCGTCGGCGGTCCAGGCGCGGAACTCGACCTCGGCCACCAGCTCGGGGCGCACGAAACGCACCTGCCGCGCCTGCTCGGCGGTCAGGCGCCCGGCAAAGGGGCTGGCGTCGGCGCGGATGCGTTCCAGCCGCTGGAACAGCTCTTCGGCCACGGCGGTGGAAAACCCGGTGCCGACGCGGCCGACATGCACCAGCCGATCACCCTCGAACACGCCCAGCACCAGCGACCCCACCGCCTGCCGCGCGGTGGACGAGGGCACATAGCCGCCGATCACGAACTCCTGCCGGGCCGAGCATTTCGACTTGATCCAGGACTTGCCGCGGCCGGGGCGATAGGGGACGTCGCGCAGCTTGGACACGATGCCTTCAAGGCTCAGCCGGCAGGCGTGGCGCAGCACCATGGCGCCGCTTTCCTCGAAATGGCTGCTGTAGCGCAGCCGGCCGCCGGCCTCGGCCAGCACCCTCTCCAGCAGCGCCTTGCGCTCGACCAGCGGCAGGTCGCGCAGGGAATACCCGTCCAGATGCAGCAGGTCGAAACCGTAGAAAATGAAACGATCGCTGCGCCCCTCGCTCAGATCCGCCTGCAGCGCCGAGAAATCCGAGGCGCCGCTGCCCGCCTCGACCACCATCTCGCCGTCGATCAGCGCGGTGCCGAGGGGCAGGTCGCGCAGTTCGGCGATCACCTGCTTGCCGAAGCGGTCGGTCCAGTCCAGCCCGCTGCGGGTCAGCAGTTTTACCCGCCCGGCCTCGATCCGCGCCTGCAGGCGGTAGCCGTCGAACTTGATTTCGTGCAGCCAGCGCTTGCCGGTGGGGGCCGAGGGCGCCAGCGTGGCCAGCATCGGCGCGATGAAATCCGGCAGATGCTCCTTTTCCGTGCCCTTGATCGCGCCGGGGTCGGGGGTCGGGGCTTCGGTTTCCTCCTCGGGCTCGGGTTTGCGGGCGCGGGGCTTGCGCCTGGGGATCGGCCCGGTTTTCGAGGACCAGCCGGGCTCCTCTCCGGCCACCTCGGCGATCTCGCGGCCGGTCTTCACCGATTCCGGGCGCTCGGTCAGGATGTCGGGGTCGTCCGGGTTGCGGGCGAATTCGTCGTCGCCCTTGATCAGCAGCCAGTTCTCGCGCCGCTCTCCGGGCTTGCCCTGCATGCGGATCAGATGCCAGCGCCCGTGCAGCTTTTCGCCGGCAAGCTCGAACTCCATGTGCCCCTTGGCATAGCCGCGGGCCGCGTCGCCGATGGGGGTCCAGCTGCCGCGGTCCCAGACGATCACCGTGCCGCCGCCGTATTCGCCCTTGGGGATGGTGCCCTCGAAATCGCCATAGGCGAGCGGGTGGTCCTCGACATGCACGGCCAGCCGCTTTTCGCCGGGGACCAGACTGGGGCCGCGGGTCACCGCCCAGCTTTTCAGCACCCCGTCCATTTCCAGCCGGAAATCGTAATGCAGCCGGCGCGCGGCGTGTTTCTGGATAACGAAGCTGTTGCCGCCCTTCCTGCCGCGCCGTCCCTTGGGTTCCGGCGTGGCGGTGAAGTCGCGCTTCTCGCGATAGGTTTCCAGCGCCATGGCTCAGCCCGCCTTGCGCTTGGACGGCGCCTTGGCCTTGCCTCGGGCGGGCTTGTCGCCCAGCCGCGCGCTTTCGCGCAGCGCCTGCATCAGGTCCACCACCTTTTCGCGCCGCGGCGCCGGGCGCGGGGCGATCTCGCGGCCCTCGATCTTGGCGCGCACCAGTTCTTCCAGCGCCGATTCGTAGCGGTCGTCGAAGGCGGCGGGGTCGAACTTGCCGATCTTGGTCTCGATGATATGGCGGGCAAGGTCGAGCATCTCGCCCCCGATCTCCAGCGCCGGGATGTCCCGGAACGCCGCCTCGGCCGAGCGGACCTCGTAGTCGAAGTTCAGCGTGGTGGCGACCAGCCCTGGCCCATGGGCGCGGATCAGCACCGTGCGCATCCGGCGAAACAGCACCGTGCGGGCGATGGCCGCCACCCCTGCCGCCGCCATGCCGTCGCGGATCAGGGCAAACGCCTCTTGCCCGCTGCGGTCCGAGGGGGCGAGGTAATAGGGCTTGTCGAAATACACGTCGTCGATTTCGCCGCAGGGCAGGAAGGCCTCGACCGCCAGCATCTTGTCGCTGTCGGGGATGGCGGCGGCGATTTCTTCGGGGTCGAGCACGATATGCTCGCCCTCGGCCAGCGCGTAGCCCTTGACCTGATCCTCGCGCGGGACCGGCTTGCCGGTCTCGGCGTCCACGAACTCGCGGTGGACGCGGTGGCCGGTGGCGCGGTTGATGGTGTGAAAGGCGATGCGGTCCGAGGTCGAGGCCGCGGTGTAGAGCGCCACCGGACAGGCGACCTCGCCGATCTTCAGCACGCCCTTCCAGTTCGCCCGCGGTGCCATGCCCGGTCTCCTGCCCAACCTGCCCGGGATCAATGGCCGGGCAGCCCCCGCGGTTCCGCCGGGCGGGTGGGGCGGGCGTCACAAGGGGCGGCGCCAAGACAGCGACCGGTCGGGTTCGCGGTTCCTGCCGGACATGCGGGCGCGGATCGCCACGCCGGGCTGACGCGGCCCGCCGGTGCTTCCGGGTTCCCGGCCACGTGCCGTGCTACCCCCGGCGCAGCGGGCGGAAGTCCAGCTGGCGGTGGAAGCTGTAGCTGTAGTTTTCCACCGACTTCAGCATCCCCACGTCCAGCAGCGGGTGCCACAGCAGGATCACCGGCACGTCGCGCTTGGCCAGTTCGATCATGGTCCTGACGTCGGCGTCATACGTCGCCTGGTCGGTCTCGTAGCGGGTCTTCTCGACCAGCGCGTCCAGTTCCGGGTTGTTGTAGGACCCGAAGTTCCAGCGCGTCTCTCCGGAATAGAACACCCGGAAGAAATAATCGGGGTCGGTCAGATACGAGATCGAGCCCTCGAAGAAGAACGGCACCTTCTTTTCCTGCAGCAGCGTGCCCAGCTGCCCGGCGGGGACCTTTTCGATGCTGACGCGGATGCCGATCCGGCCCAGGCTTTCCTGCAAGAGCAGGGCGATCGGCTCGGCCACGCTGGCCACCGACAGCTCATAGGAGAAGCTGGTGTCGAAGCCGTCGGCCAGCCCGGCCTCGGCCAGCAGCGCGCGGGCGCGGTCAAGGTCGGTCGCATAGCCCAGCGGCTGCGGAAAGCGGGTCGACTCTGCGACATCGGGGGTGCCGCCGAACAGCTTCTCGCCGCGGCCGAACAGCGCCGCCTGGAACATCGCCTCGTAGGGCAGGGCATGGGCGATGGCCTGGCGCACCCGCACGTCGTCAAAGGGCGCCATCCCGCAGTTCATCCCGATCAGCTGAAAGCTCGAGGTCGGCACGCCCACCACCTTGACCGCATCATTTTCCAGCAGCTGCTGCACGTCCTTGGGCGGCAGGTCCTGGGCGATGTCGGCATCGCCCTTCAGCAGGGCGGCGACGCGGCTTTCGGCGGCCGGCACCGTCTGCCACAGCACCTGTTCGAACCCGGGCTGCGGGCCGGATTTCCAGTCGGGGAAACGCTCGAAGAGCATCCGTTCCCCCATCTCGGCGCGGGCGACGCGATAGGCGCCGCCGCCGGCCGGGTTGGCCTGCAGCCATTCCATCGCAAAGGGGTCGTCCTCGGTCGCGTGTTCCAGCGCCAGGCGCGAGTTCACGATGATCGGATAGGGCAGCGCCAGATTGGGCAGCGCCAGGCGGTCGGGCTGCGGCAGCTCGATACGCAGCGTGTGGTCGTCGACCACCACGAACTGGTCGGGCTCGGTCATCGAGCCGGTCGAGAACTGCGCCTTGCCGATCGGGCTGGCCACCACCCGGTCCAGCGACCATTTCACGTCATGGGCCGTGACCGGGGTGCCGTCATGGAACAGCGCGTCGCGGCGCAGCTGAAAGGTGATGCTCCGGCGGTCGTCGGAAAACGCATAGGATTCGGCCAACTCGGGCTCGATGTCGAAATAGTCGTAGATGGCCGTGCCGTCGCCGCGGTCCTTGCAGGCAAAGCGGACCAGCCGGTCATAGACGTTCCAGGTGATCTGCATGGAATTGCGGTTCACTCCGACCGAGAAGGTATCGAAGGAATTGGCCGCGCCTTCGCTGAGCACCCGCAGGATGGCGTCGCGCGACGGTTGGGCATGGGCCCATTTCGTCGGAAGAACGAGGCTCGCGCCAAGGGCGCCGCCGAGGGCCAGGAAATCACGCCGTTTCATGTGCATCATCCGTATTGGTCTGGTTGCGGCCGCAGCCGGGCCTGCGCGGTGGGCGCAAGAACTGTGGCGCTTTCATTCCGGCAGCGGGCAGGCTTGGCAACCCCTGATGCATCTCGGCGGGTGCCGGGGCTCCGGCACGGGCCTGGGTCGCCGCGGATTCCCGGCTTTGCCGCGGCGCGGCAGGCGCGCTAAAAGACCCCGGTCGGATCGGGGGTGGATGCCAAGGGCTGGGGATGATCGAAGGGACCGAGGGATTGAGGTGCACAACCGCCGCCGCTGCCCGCAGCGTACGGGGTGGGTCGGTGCGCAGCATCCGGGCCTCGGGTTCCCGCCCAACGCTTGCCGTGCCGGCCGAGGGCAGGGGGCTGCGCGAAGGGAGTGGGGTCGCGCGAGCCATGCGCGCGGCCGGGCGGGTGCACGGTGGGCGGGTGCACGGTGGGCGGGGCCGGGCGGGCCGGCCATCGGTTCTCGTGGCCCGACCCGCCGCGCCCGCTGGCAATGTGCGCCCGCGCCCGCCATCGGGCCTCTGCTCCGGACCCGCTGCGCCCGCTGGCAAGGGGGCGCGGGTTCGGCCTGTGCGTCCGCACCGGATTTCGGCCCTTCGGTCCTGCCCTGCCGCGCCCGCTGGCAAAAGGGGGGGGGCTCCGCACCTGCGCCCGGGCGCGCCAACGGCTCTCCGGTTCCGCCCCGCTGGCGGTGGGGGGGGCAGGAAACTGCCGAACGCGGTGCCTGCCCGCGCTGTCCGGGACACGTGCCCCCGCCCCGCCCCGCCCCCGCCCTCGACGCCGCGCGCCCGGGGGGCGGCATGAGCCGGGTCGGGCTGCGCCTGCTTTCGGCCATTCCGACGCTGTTCGGGGTGGTGGTGGTGACCTTTCTGCTGACCCGGGTGCTGCCCGGCGATCCGGCGGTGTTCTTTGCCTCGAACCCGGCGATGAGCGCGGCGGACATCGCGGCGGTGCGCGAAACCCTGGGGCTGGACCAGCCGCTTTACCAACAGTTCCTGATCTATCTGGGCAATCTGGTGCAGGGCGACCTGGGGCGCTCGATCGCGACCGGGCAGCCGGTGGCGGCCGAGTTCGCGCGGCGGCTGCCCGCCTCGGCCGAGCTGACCTGCCTGGCGTTCCTGCTGGCGGTTTCGGTGGCGGTGCCGCTGGGGCTGGCGGCGGCGCTGCGGCCGGGGTCGCTGGTCGACCATGCGGTGCGGCTGGTCGTGACGCTGGGGGTGTCGATGCCGACCTTCGTCACCGGGCTGCTGCTGATCTATGTGTTCTATGTCCTGGCCGGGGTGGTTCCCGAGCCCATCGGCCGGCTGGACCCGTTCCTGTTCGAGCCGGCGCGCGTCACTGGGTTCCTGACCATCGACGCGCTGCTGGCCGGGGACGGGCAGGTGTTCCGGGCGGCGCTGCACCAGATGCTGCTGCCGGCGGCGACCATGGCGCTGTTCGCGCTGGCGCCGCTGGCGCGGATGACCCGCGCCGCGATGATCGCGACGCTGGGGTCCGAGTTCATCCGCACCGCCCGCGCCGCCGGGCTGTCGCGGGGCCGGATCGTCGTGATCTATGCATTGCGCAACGCCATGCTGCCGGTGGTAACCACCATGGGGATGGTGTTTTCCTACATGCTGGGCGCGAATGTGCTGGTCGAGCGGGTGTTTTCCTGGCCCGGCATCGGCGCATTCGCGATCGACAGCATCGTCAACCTGGACTACGCGCCGTTGCAGGGGTTCATGCTGATCATGGCGGCGCTGTTCATCGCGGTGAATCTGGTCGTCGACATTCTCTCGGCGATCATCGACCCGAGGGCGGGGCATTGACCCACCCCGTCCACCCTGTGCGGCAAGGCGGGCTGCGCCGCACGCTGCGGGGCAACCCGCTGAACCTGTTCGCACTGGTGCTGTTCGCGCTGCTGTGTTTCGCCGCCGCCTTCGGGCCGCTGCTGGTTCCGCATGACCCGCTGGCGACCGATGCGGCGGCGGCGTTGCAGCCGCCCTCGGCCCGGCACTGGTTCGGCACCGACCAGATCGGCCGCGACCTGTTTTCGCGGGTGGTGGTTGCGACGAGGCTGGACCTGCTGATCGCGCTGGGCGCGGTCTCGCTGTCGCTGGTCGCGGGGTCGGCTCTGGGGGCGATCATCGGTTATTGGGGCGGCGTGCTGGACACGGTGGTGTCGCGGCTGGTCGATGTGCTGATGGCGTTTCCGCTGTTCGTGCTGGCGATGGCGCTGGTCGCCGCGCTGGGCAATTCGGTCATCAACGTGGTCTATGCGACCGCCATCGTGAACCTGCCCTTCTACATCAGACTGGCCCGCAGCGAGGTGCGTCCGCGCCGGGCGCTGGGCTACGTCGAGGCCGCGCGCGCGGGCGGCTCGGGCGACTGGCGGATCCTGTTGCGCCACCTGATCCCTAACATCGCGGCGCCGCTGGTGATCCAGGCCTCGGTCAATCTGGGCTGGGCGGTGCTGAACGCGGCGGCGCTGTCGTTTCTGGGGCTGGGGGTGCGGCCGCCGACCCCGGAATGGGGAATTATGGTGGCCGAGGGGGCGCGGTTCATCGCCTCGGGGCAGTGGTGGATCGTGACCTTTCCCGGGCTGGCGCTGATGCTGGCGGTGCTGGCCTTCAACCTGCTGGGCGATGCGCTGCGCGACCTGCTGGACCCGAGGCTGCGCAGATGACGCCGCTGCTGTCCATCCGCGCCCTGTCGGTCGAGTTCGACACCAGCCACGGCACCGTCCACGCGCTGGACCGGCTGTTCTTCGACATCGCGCCGGGCGAGATCCTGGGGATCATCGGCGAATCCGGCTCGGGCAAGTCGGTGACGGCCTATGCGGTGATGGGGATCCTCGACCGCGCTGCCCGCATCACCGGCGGCGAGATCCTGTTTCAGGGCGAAAACCTGCTGGCGATGACGCCGCGGGCGCGGGACGCCTGGCGCGGGCGCGGTGCGGCGATGGTGTTTCAGAACCCGCGCACGGCGCTGAACCCGATCCGCACGGTGGGCGACCAGATCGCCGATGTGGTGGCCCGCCACAGCGCCCTGTCCCGGTGCGCCGTCCGCGCGCGGGTGCAGGAGCTGCTGCGCCATGTCCGAATCCCCGACCCGGAACGGCGGGCGCTTGCCTATCCGTTCCAGCTTTCCGGCGGCCTGTGCCAGCGCGTCGGCATCGCCATGGCGCTGGCCTGCGCGCCGCGGCTGCTGATCGCGGACGAGCCGACCACCGGGCTGGACGTCACCACCCAGGCGGCGATCATGGAGCTGATCCGCAACCTCGCGCGCGATTCCGGCACCGCAGTGGCGCTGATCACCCACGATCTGGCGCTGGCGGCCGAGACCTGCGACCGGCTGGTGATCATGCACGCGGGCCATGTGGTCGAGGCGGCGCCCACCGCCGCGATCCTGAGCCGCCCGCGCCACCCCTATACGGCGGGGCTGCTGCGCTCGGTCCCGTCGCTGGCGGGCAGCATCGCGCAGTTGCAGGCGGTCCCCGGCAGCCTGCCCGACCTGCGCCGCGCCGACCTGCCGCCCTGCCGCTTTGCCGAGCGCTGCCCCCGCCGCCTGCCGCGCTGCGATGCGCCCGGGCCGCTGGCGCTGGAAGAAATCGCGCCCGGGCATCTTGCCGCCTGCCGGAACCTGCCATGACCGCGCTGCTTCAGGCCCGCAACCTCAGCCGCCATTTCCGGCTGCGGCGGGAAACCCTGTTCGGCCGGGCGCCAATGCTGCACGCCGTCGATGGGGTGGACCTGACGATCCACGCCGGCGAGGCGCTGGGGCTGGTCGGGGAATCCGGCTGCGGCAAGTCCACCCTGGCGCGGCTGCTGGCGCGGCTGCTGGACCCGACTGGGGGGCAGCTGTTCCTGCACGGGGACGAGATCAGCCGCGAATCGGTGTCGCGCTTTGCCCGCTCGGACCGGCGGCGCGCGATCCAGATGGTGTTTCAGGACCCGACCGAAAGCCTCAATCCGCTGCTGACGGTGTTCCAGTCGATCGCCGATCCGGCGGGGCGGCTGCTGGGGCCGCTGTCGCGAACCGCCCTGCGCCAGCGGGTCGAGGAGGCGGCGGCGGCCGTGAACCTGCCGCTCGAGTTCTTGGACCGCTATCCTCACCAGCTTTCCGGCGGGCAGAAGGCGCGCGTCGGCATCGCCCGCGCGCTGGTGGTCGAGCCGCAGCTGCTGGTGCTGGACGAGCCGACCTCGGCGCTGGATGTCTCGGTGCAGGCGACGGTGCTGCAACTGCTGGACCGGCTGCGGCGGGACCGCGGCATCGCGCTGCTGTTCGTCAGCCACGACCTGAACGTGGTGCGGCTTTTGTGCCAGCGCATCGCGGTGATGTATCTGGGGCAGATCGTCGAGATAGGGGCGGCGGCCGACATCTACCGCGCCCCCGCCCACCCCTATACGCGGGCGCTGCTGTCGGCGATCCCGTCGCTGCGCCCCCGCGGGGCCGGGCGCATCAAGCTGGACGGAGAGCCGCAGAGCCCGGTCAACCCCTGCGCCACGCGCTGCCGGTTTGCCGGGCGCTGCTTCATGGAAGGACCGCTGTGCACGCAGGCGGCGCCGGAGTTGCGGGCGCTGCCCGGCGGCAGGCAAGTGCGCTGCCATTATGCCGGCTAGCCGCGTCCGTTCGGCGGCTTTCTGGCGATCAGCCGCGCGGCGTCGGCCAGCGGGCGCAGCGGCGGCAGGCGGCTGGGGGCGGCCAGGTAATGCGGGCGCCACTCGGGCGCAAACTTCTCCTTGAACGCCCGCAGCCCGGCGAAGTTGTAGAAACTGCCGCCGTGGCGATAGATCAGCGCTCCGAAACGGTCCCACAGCCGGCGGCTGCGTTCCGGCTGCAACCCCGACAGCGGCGCCATCCCCAGCGAGAACCTTGCATAGCCGCGATCCTTCAGCGCCAGCATCAGCGCGGTGAACAGGAACTCCATGGTCTCGGGCGGGGCATCGTGGCGGTGGCGCATCAGGTCGATGGTCGCGGCCTGGCCGTCCCCGGTCGGCAGCAGATTGGCAAAGGCGACGATGCGCTCGTGCTGGCGCACCAGCGCCACCGGCCAGCGGTCCAGCCAGTCGGGGTCGAAGCGCCCGACCGAGAACCCCTTTTCCCGCGCATTCCGCGCCGCCAGCCAATCGTCGGAAATCTCGCGCAGCGCCGCGATCAGCGCCGGATCGTGGGGCGAGGCGGCAAGGTCGAGGCTCAGCCCGTCGCGCAGGCCCCGCGCGTGCGCCGCGCGCAGCCGCTTGCGGCCGGGGCCCTCCAGCGAAAACCCGGGCAGCGCGACCTCGGCGGCCTCACCCATCTTGTGCAGCGTCATCCCCAGCGCCAGCATCAGGGTCACGTCGTCGGGGCCGATCTCGTAGAACACCGGGGCCATGCCGGAATTGCGCGCGGCCTCGACGAAATCATAGGCGATCTCATTGGCGGCGTCGGGCGGGCCGACCGGGCCGCCATAGGCAAGCCACGACCGCCCCGAGGGCGCGAACATCACGAATGCCCGGCGGTCGCGGGAAAACATCACCGACTTGTCCCCGGTCAGCACCAGCATCGTGTCGGGGTGGCCGCTGGCGGCGGCGATGCGCCCGGCGGCGGCAAGATCCTCGGCCGAAGGGGGCAGCGGCCGATAGCGCGGCGTGCGCAGCAGCATGACCAGCGCCCCCAGCCCCAGCGTCAGCCCCGCCAGCAGGCTGGCGCGCAGCGCCCTTGGCGCGCGGCTGTCGGTGGCGAACTGCCACCACAGCTCGTTGGCATAAGGGGTGCTCTTGTAGGCCAGGAACAGCGCAAAGCCGAAACCGGTGGCGGCGATGGCCAGCATCGCCAGCCCGCCCGGGGTCAGCACCGCATGGGTCAGCACCGCCTTGCGGTGAAAGGCGCGGCGGAACGGCTGCATGATCAGGATCGCCAGCGCCAGCGTCGCCGCCTGCCGGTGGTCGCTGGGTGGCATCAGCGCCACCACGATGCCGCCCGCCATCACCGCCAGCGTCAGCCAGAACGCCCCGGCCGAGCGCCGCAACAGCCCCAGCGACAGCACGATCAGCGCCGCGCCCAGCGTGCTTGACAGCAGCGCCGAGCTTTCGATGAAGGCCAGCGGGAACAGGGTCTCGGCGGTCTCGGCGGCCTCGGTCAGCGGCGGCAGCAGCGCCGACAGGCTCATCCACAGACCCGAGCCGAAGGTCATCGCCGCCAGCACCAGCGGCGCCAGCGGAGAGACCGCGCGCAGCCCCGGCTCGATCAGCGCCAGCGCCCGGCCCAGGCGCGAGCCGGGCAGGGGGCGGCCGACCAGGCGCCAGCCCTCGAACAGCGCCATGGTGACCAGCGCCAGCGCAAAGGGCACCATGTAGTAGATCAGCCGGTAGAGCAGCAGCGCCGCGGCGACCTGGGCCGCGGGCATTGCGGCGGGCATTGCGGCGAGGATGATCGCCTCGAACACGCCGATGCCGCCGGGGACGTGGCTGATCACCCCGGCCATGGTCGCGGCGGCGAAGACCGCGACAAAGGTGAAGAAGCCCGGCGCCCCGTCCGGCAGCAGCAGGTACAGGGTCAGTGCGGAAAACGTCAGGTCGCCCAGGCTGATCGGCACCTGCCCCGCCAGCACCGACAGCCGCGGCGCGCGCAGGGTGAAGCGGCCCAGCGTCACCGCACGCTCGCCCCAGGCGGCCCAGACCAGCGGCACCACGATCGCCGCGATTGCCAATAGCGCCCAGACCCGGATCGTCGCCGGCGCGACCGGGACCATCGCCGTCAGCGCGGTGGGATGCAGCGCCAGCGCCCCCAGCCCGACCAGCGTCGTCATCACCCCGAAGGACACCGAGGTGAAGGTCGAGATCGCGGCGATGTCGTAGCCGTCCAGCCCCAGCCCGGAATAGACCCGCCAGCGCACCGCTCCGCCCGAAATCGGCGTCAGCCCCAGCGTGTTGCCAAAGGCATAGGCCATCAGCCCGCCGCTGAGCACCACCGGCAGCGGCAGCGACTTGCCGCGATAGCGCAGTGCCGACCAGTCGTAGCCGGCAAGGCACAGATACCCCGCCAGCGTCGAGGCCAGCGCCAGCCCCGTTACCGTCCAGGGCGTGGCATGGACCTGGGCCGCGACCTCGTGCAGGTCCACCGGGGCCAGCAGGTGATACAGCGCCAGCAACCCCAGCAGGAACAGCGCGACCGCCGCCAGATAGGGCGCCGCCGCCCGCAGCCGCCATCCCAGAGCCGAGGTGTTTTCGGGAATATTCGCCTCGTCGGACATGAACGCCTGCCGTGATACCGGTGCCGCTGATACCCTGATCGTGGCGCAGGGAAAACCATGATGCGGCCGGACCGCAATGCCGAGCCGCGGCGCGAGGGGAAAGCGCCCGGGCCCGGTGGCGGTTCCGGCAGGGGTGCGGTTTTGCCGGCGGGACACGCGGTTGGCGCCCGCGTATGCGGCCCGGCTTGGCGACTGCGCCGCGCGGCTTCGTTGCGGCGAGGGGGCGGCCGGTCCGGTCATACGCGGCGGCCTCTCCGGCGAGGCTTCCATATTCCAGCGGCGCGGCGATACTCGGGCGGACAGTCCCTCTCTCCGCCCGGAAGCCTGATGCGCCCCTCATTGATCTCGACCGGCCCGACGCGCGGGCCGCTGCCGGACCCGCAGCCGCGTGCCGGCCATGCCGAAAACCTGCTGGGCGCCGGGCTGATGACCCTGTCGATGCTGGCGATCGTGTCGAACGACAGCGCGATGAAGCTGGCGATCCAGACCCTGCCGCTGTCGCAGGCGATCTTCATCCGCGGGGTGATGGTGACGCTGGTGCTGCTCGTGCTGGTGCGGCGCGACGGCGGGCTTGCCCTGCCCGAGGGGCGGCGCGACCGCGGGCTGCTGGCGTTCCGCACCGTGGCCGAGGTCGCCGCCACGCTGCTGTATCTCAGCGCGCTGCAGTTCATGTCGATCGGGCAGCTGTCGGCGATCAACCAGGCGCAGCCGATCCTGATCATGGTGGCGGCGGCGCTGCTGTTTCGCGAGCGGCTGGGGGTCCGGCGGATGGCGGCGGCGGTGGTCGGGCTGGCGGGGGTGCTGCTGATCCTGCGCCCCGGCACCACGGCGTTCGAGCCGGTGGCGCTGCTGGCTGTGGCCTCGGTGCTGGCGGTGGTGGCGCGCGATCTGGCCAGCCGCGGCTTCAGCCGCGCAGTGCGGTCGAGCAGCGTGGCGCTGTGCGCCGCCGTCGGCGTCACCCTGTCGGCGCCGCTGACCGGCGGGCTGGCCGACTGGCGCCTGCCCACCCCGGCCGAGCTGGCGGCGCTGTGTGTTGCCGCCGGTTTCCTGACCGTGGCCTATCTGACCGTGGTCTCGGCCATGCGGGTGGGCGAGGTCGGGTTCGTGTCGCCTTTCCGCTACACGCTGCTGGTGTTCGCGTTCCTGCTGGATCTGGCGGTGTTCGGGATCCGGCCCGATGGCTGGACCTGGGCGGGGGCGGCGCTGGTGGTCGGCGCCGGGCTTTACTCGATCATCCGCGAATCGCGGCTGCGTCAGGGGCGGGGGCAGGGGCGGGCGGCGCCGGTGCCGGGGGTGCGGCCCTGATGCGGGCACAACTGCTGGGGCTGTGCCGGTTTTCCTATCTGGGCGGGCGCGGCTTTCAGGTGGAACACGGCTCGATCGAGGACCGCCGGGCGTTCCTTTATGACCCGGCACGGCTGGCCCGCCGCTGGGCGTGGTTCGAATCGGTGACCCTGCCGGGGCTGGTCGGGCAGAGCGACCCCGATTACCGGGTGGTGGTGATGACCGGCCCCGACCTGCCGCAGCCGTATCTGGGCCGCCTGCACGAGATCGCCGCCGCCCACCCGCAGATCGCGGTGGAGCTGGTGCCCCCCATGCCCCACCACCGCGCCGCCTGCGCCCGCGCCCTGCGCCCGCATGTCGAGGCCGCGGCCGACTGGGTGGGGCAGTTCAAGCAGGATGACGACGATGCGGTGGCGCTGGATTTCGTGGCGCGGGCGCGTCGCGACCTGCGGCTGCTGATTCCGATGCTGAAACGCGACGGGCGCGGCTATTGCGACTATATGAAGGGGGTGATCCTGCGCGCCTCGGAAACCGGGGTCGAGCCGCTGCCCCGCCACGTCTATGCCACCGGGGTGGCGCTGGTGATCTGGCAGCGGCCGGATGCGCCGCAGAGCTGCATCGACTATGAGCACTGGCGCATCGGCAGCCACATGAACGGGATTGCCGTGAATGACCGGCCGATGTTCCTGCGCGGGGTCCACCACGACAACGATTCAGGCGCGCTGGGGCCGAACTACCCCTGGACCGACCCGCCCGGGGATCTGGCGCCGCTGCTTGCCCGGCGCTTCGGCGTCGACCTGCCGGCGCTGGACCTCATGGTGCGGGCGGCGGCGCTGCCGGGGGCCGACCGGCCGAAATGGGGCCGCTGACCGCCCGCCCCGGCGCCGGCCCGCGCGCAGATTGACAGGCGGGGCGATTCCCCATATACGCCGCACACCCCGACGCGAAAGCGCCCGGGAATCCCAGAACCTGCAAGGTCATCACCGCGGCCTGTCTTGCTCCTGTGGAATTTGTCCCGTCCAGCCCTGACCGGGTTCGGATGGGTTTGGCGTTTCGCGATGGGCGCGGAATGCTGTCGAGAAGTGGCGCACCAAGGCCCGGGTGCGAGTATCGCAAAGCAATACGGGGAACCGAATGCCGACGATCCAGCAGCTGATCCGCAAACCGCGGCAGCCGAAAGTGCAGCGATCCAAGTCGCAGCACCTGCAAGGAAACCCTCAGAAGCGCGGCGTCTGCACGCGCGTCTACACCACCACGCCGAAAAAGCCGAACTCGGCCATGCGGAAGGTCGCCAAGGTGCGCCTGACCAATGGTTTCGAGGTCATCAGCTATATTCCCGGTGAAAAGCACAACCTGCAGGAACACAGCGTCGTGCTGATCCGCGGCGGCCGGGTGAAAGACCTTCCCGGTGTGCGCTACCACATCCTTCGCGGTGTCCTGGATACGCAGGGCGTCAAAGATCGTCGTCAGCGCCGCTCGAAATACGGCGCCAAGCGTCCGAAGTGAGGGTTTAGATAGATGTCCCGTCGTCACGCCGCTGAAAAGCGCGAAGTCCTGCCCGACGCCAAATATGGCGATCGCGTGCTGACCAAATTCATGAACAACCTGATGGTTGACGGCAAGAAATCCACGGCCGAGCGCATCGTCTACAATGCGCTGGACCGCGTGCAGACCCGGCTCAAGCGCGAGCCGATCGAGGTCTTCCACGAGGCCATGGACAACGTGAAGCCCTCGGTCGAGGTGCGTTCCCGCCGGGTCGGCGGCGCCACCTACCAGGTGCCCGTCGAGGTCCGTCCCATCCGCCGCGAGGCGCTGGCGATCCGCTGGCTGATCGACGCTGCGAAAAAGCGCAACGAAAACACCATGGAAGAGCGCCTTGCCGGCGAGCTTGCCGACGCGGTGAACGGCCGCGGCACCGCGGTGAAGAAGCGCGAAGACACCCACAAGATGGCCGACGCGAACAAGGCGTTCAGCCATTATCGCTGGTAAGGGGGTAACAATGGCACGCGAATATCCGCTGGAGCGCTACCGCAACTTCGGGATCATGGCGCACATCGACGCGGGCAAGACCACCACGACCGAGCGCATCCTGTTCTACACCGGCAAGAACCACAAGATGGGCGAAACCCACGAGGGTGCGTCCACCATGGACTTCATGGAACAGGAAGCCGAGCGGGGGATCACCATCTCCTCGGCCGCGACCACGACCTTCTGGGAACGCCACGAAGACGCCGACTACACCCCGGACCTGTCGAAGAAGCTGCGCTTCAACATCATCGACACCCCCGGCCACGTCGACTTCACCATCGAGGTTGAACGCTCGCTGGCGGTTCTGGACGGCGCCATCGCGCTCTTGGACGCCAACGCCGGCGTCGAGCCGCAGACCGAGACGGTGTGGCGCCAGGCCGACCGCTACAAGGTTCCGCGGCTGGTGTTCGTCAACAAGATGGACAAGATCGGCGCCGACTTCTTCAAGTGCGTCCAGATGATCAAGGACCGCACCGGCGGCACCCCCTGCCCGGTGGCGCTGCCCATCGGCGCCGAGGACAAGCTGGAAGGCATCGTCGACCTGGTGAAGATGGAAGAATGGATCTGGAAGGGCGACGATCTGGGCGCCAGCTGGATCCGTCAGCCGATCCGGGCCGAGCTTCAGGACGTCGCCGAGGAATGGCGCGGCAAGATGATCGAGCTTGCCGTCGAGCAGGACGACGACGCGATGGAGGCCTATCTCGAGGGCAACGAGCCCGACGAGGCGACCCTGCGCGCGCTGATCCGCAAGGGCACGCTGGCGCTGGCCTTCTTCCCGGTGCTGGCCGGTTCGTCCTTCAAGAACAAGGGCGTGCAGCCGCTGCTGAACGCGGTCGTGGACTATCTGCCCTCGCCGTTGGACGTGCCGGCCTATGTCGGCTTCGCCCCGGGCGACGAATCGGAAACCCGCAACATCGAGCGTCATGCCTCGGACGAAGAGCCGTTCTCGGCGCTGGCGTTCAAGATCATGAACGACCCCTTCGTCGGCTCGCTGACCTTCACGCGCATCTATTCCGGCGCGCTGAAGAAGGGCGACCAGATGATGAACTCGACCAAGGGCAAGCGTGAGCGCGTCGGCCGGATGATGGTCATGCACGCCGCCTCGCGCGAGGAGATCGACGAGGCGCACGCCGGTGACATCATCGCGCTGGCCGGGCTGAAGGAAACCACCACCGGGGACACGCTCTGCGATCCCGCCAAGCCGGTGGTACTGGAAACCATGACCTTCCCCGATCCGGTGATCGAGATCGCGGTCGAGCCGAAATCCAAGGCCGACCAGGAAAAGATGGGGATCGCGCTGGCCCGCCTGGCCGCCGAGGACCCGTCCTTCCGCGTCGAGACCGATCTGGAATCGGGCCAGACCATCATGAAGGGCATGGGCGAACTTCACCTCGACATTCTCGTGGATCGCATGAAGCGCGAGTTCAAGGTCGAGGCGAATATCGGCGCCCCGCAGGTGGCCTATCGCGAGACCATCAGCCACGCGACCGAGATCGACTATACCCACAAGAAACAGACCGGCGGGACCGGCCAGTTCGCGCGGGTCAAGCTCGAGATCGCGCCGACCGAACCGGGCGAGGGGTATTCCTTCGAATCCAAGATCGTCGGCGGTGCGGTGCCCAAGGAATACATCCCGGGTGTCGAAAAGGGCATCAAGTCGGTGATGGATTCGGGTCCGCTGGCCGGCTTCCCGGTGATCGACTTCAAGGTGGCGCTGGTCGACGGTGCCTACCACGACGTCGATTCGTCGGTGCTGGCGTTCGAGATCGCGGCCCGTGCGGCGATGCGCGAGGGCCTGAAGAAGGCCGGCGCCAAGCTGCTGGAACCGATCATGAAGGTCGAGGTGGTGACCCCCGAGGAATACACCGGCTCGATCATCGGCGACCTGACCAGCCGTCGCGGCATGGTGCGCGGGCAGGATACCCGCGGCAACGCCAACGTGATCGACGCGATGGTGCCGCTGGCCAACATGTTCGGCTACATCAACAACCTGCGTTCGATGTCTTCGGGCCGCGCGGTGTTCACGATGCAGTTCGACCATTACGAGGCCGTGCCGCAGAACATCTCGGACGAGATCCAGAAGAAATACGCGTAATTCCGGCGGTGCGTGGGGAAACCTGCGCACCCTACCCACCCCGTAGGGTGCGTGGTGTCCACGCACCGTCATCATAGGAGCTTTGCAGATGGCAAAGGCAAAATTCGAACGCACGAAACCGCACGTCAACATCGGGACGATCGGTCACGTTGACCACGGCAAGACGACGACGACGGCTGCGATCACGAAATACTTCGGCGATTTCAAGGCCTACGACCAGATCGACGGCGCGCCCGAGGAGAAGGCGCGGGGGATCACCATCTCGACCGCGCATGTCGAGTATGAAACCGACGCGCGCCACTATGCCCACGTCGACTGCCCCGGCCACGCCGACTACGTCAAGAACATGATCACCGGCGCGGCGCAGATGGACGGCGCCATCCTGGTGGTGAACGCCGCTGACGGCCCGATGCCGCAGACGCGCGAGCACATCCTGCTGGGCCGCCAGGTCGGCATCCCCTACATGGTCGTCTATCTGAACAAGGTCGACCAGGTGGACGACCCGGAACTGCTGGAGCTGGTCGAGATGGAGGTGCGCGAGCTGCTGTCCTCCTACGACTACCCCGGCGACGATGTGCCGATCATCAAGGGCTCGGCGCTGGCGGCGCTGGAAGGCCGCGACCCGGAAATCGGCGAGAACTCGATCCGCGAGCTGCTGAAGGCGGTGGACGACTACATCCCGACCCCCGAGCGGGCGGTGGACCTGCCGTTCCTGATGCCGATCGAGGACGTGTTCTCGATCTCGGGCCGCGGCACCGTGGTGACGGGCCGGGTCGAGCGCGGCGCGGTCAACGTCGGTGACGAGCTGGAAATCGTCGGCATCCGCCCGACCAAGAAGACCACCTGCACCGGGGTCGAGATGTTCCGCAAGCTGCTGGACCGCGGCGAGGCCGGCGACAACATCGGCGCGCTGCTGCGCGGCATCGACCGCGACGGCGTCGAGCGCGGGCAGGTGCTGTGCAAGCCGGGTTCGGTGAAGCCGCACACCAAGTTCGAGGCCGAGGCCTATATCCTGACCAAGGAAGAGGGCGGCCGCCACACCCCGTTCTTCGCCAACTACCGGCCGCAGTTCTACTTCCGCACCACCGACGTGACCGGAACGGTGAAGCTGCCGGAAGGCACCGAGATGGTGATGCCGGGCGACAACCTGAAGTTCGAGGTCGAGCTGATCGCCCCGATTGCGATGGAAGAAAAACTGCGCTTCGCCATCCGCGAAGGCGGCCGCACCGTCGGCGCCGGCGTGGTCTCGAAGATCATCGAGTGATCTAAGGGGCAACCGCCCCAAGGACAGCGCGACACAGGCCCGCCCCGAAAGGGGCGGGCTTTTTTCGTGCAAGTCACGTAGACGAAACGGCAAGTGATTCGGATTCTAATGCGCACCTTCTTGAAAGATGTTGCGCCTGTCGCTACTCGGCAGAAGATAACCCGGTGTAGGGAGAGGTAATTATGAAAGTTAGCATTAAGAGCTTCGACGTCGCGATGGACGTGAAGAACAAAGGCGTCGAGTTCGACGTCTATGGTAATGATGGCAAGTTCCGCGGTGATTGCATTATCACGAAGGCTGGTATCACGTGGTGTGAGGGCAAGGTCCGTCGGGAGAATGGTGTTCGCGTGAGTTGGGACAAATTCATCTCTTGGATGAACGAACAGTAAACGAAATTTAGCAGCGTATCGGTCCAACCGGAGACGTTCGCCACCGAGTGCTACTTGACCTTTGATCGACCAACCGCCATAAGCCGCCATCGCCGCCGGTTCCGCCCACACGCACTCGAATCGGTTGCATCTGCGCAGGCCGCCCGCTATGGGGGCGGCCTTGCAGTTTTTCTGTTTAGGGTCCGACGCTGGCTTCGCGTGGTGCGCTGTCAGCCTCTCGACTGAAATCCCCATCCGAGGGATGCTTGATGCAAAGCCAGACCATCCGTATCCGGCTCAAGGCGTTCGATTATCGCGTGCTCGATTCCAGCACCGCCGAGATCGTCAACACCGCCAAGCGGACCGGCGCGCAGGTGCGCGGCCCGATCCCGCTGCCGAACAAGATCGAAAAGTTCACCGTCCTGCGCGGCCCGCATATCGACAAGAAGTCGCGCGACCAGTGGGAAATCCGCACCCACAAGCGGCTGCTGGACATCGTGGACCCCACGCCCCAGACCGTTGACGCCCTGATGAAGCTCGACCTCGCCGCCGGCGTGGATGTCGAGATCAAGGTGTAAGGGGGCCATCATGCGGACTGGTGTTATCGCCAAGAAACTGGGCATGACCCGGCTGTTCCTCGAGGACGGCCGCCAAGTGCCCGTGACCGTGCTGCAGCTGGACAACCTTCAGGTCGTCGCGCAGCGTACCAACGAAACCGACGGCTATGTGGCGCTGCAGCTGGGCGCGGGCGACGCGAAGCCCAAGAATGTCAGCTCGCCGATGCGCGGCCATTTCGCGAAAGCGAACGTGGCGCCCAAGCGCAAGATCGTCGAGTTCCGCGTGTCGGAAGAGAACCTGGTGGATGTGGGCGAGGAAATCATCGCCGCGCATTATTTTGCGGGTCAGTTCGTCGACATCGCCGGCACCTCGATCGGCAAGGGCTTTGCCGGTGCGATGAAGCGGCACAACTTCGGCGGTCTGCGCGCCTCGCACGGCGTGTCGATCAGCCACCGCTCGCACGGTTCGACCGGCCAGTGCCAGGACCCCGGCAAGGTGTTCAAGGGCAAGAAGATGGCCGGCCATATGGGCGCGGCGCGGGTCACCACCCAGAACCTGCAGGTCGTGCGCACCGACGCCGACCGCGGGCTGATCATGGTCAAGGGTTCGGTCCCCGGTTCCAAGGGCGGCTGGGTCACGATCAAGGACGCCGTGAAGAAGCCGGTCGCGGAAAGCACCATCTTCCCCGCCGCGCTGCGTTCGGCCGAGCGTGAGGCCAAGCGTCTGGCCGAGGAAGCCGCCGCCCAGGCTGCTGCCGAGGAAGAAGCCGCGCGTCTGGCCGCGGCCGAGGCCGAAGCTGCCGCCCAGGAGGCTGCGCTGGCCGAGGCCCAGGCGTCGACCGCCGCCGAGGGCGAGGCCGCTGCCTCTGAGGGAGACGAGAGCAAATGAAACTCGACGTGATTTCGCTTTCCTCGGGCAAGGCCGGGGACATCGAGCTGTCCGACGACATCTTCGGGCTGGAGCCGCGCGCGGACATCCTGCACCGGGTGGTGCGCTGGCAGCGCGCCAAGGCACAGGCCGGCACCCATTCGGTG
Organism: Paracoccus sp. SJTW-4; assembly: GCF_047716885.1. NCBI lineage: Bacteria > Pseudomonadati > Pseudomonadota > Alphaproteobacteria > Rhodobacterales > Paracoccaceae > Paracoccus > Paracoccus sp. SJTW-4. Next base: position 2,596,884 of record NZ_CP136681.1, read on the forward strand.
CTGACCAAGTCCGAAGTCAGCTACTCGACCAAGAAGATCTATCGCCAGAAGGGCACCGGCGGCGCTCGCCACGGGTCGCGCAAGGCCTCGATCTTCCGCAAGGGTGGCGTCTATGCCGGCCCGACGCCGCGCAGCCACGCGTTTGACCTGCCGAAAAAGGTCCGGGCGCTGGGGCTCAAGCATGCGCTGTCGGCCAAGGCAGCCCGCGGCAAGCTGGTGATCGTGGACAGCCTGGATCTGGCCGAAGCCAAGACCGCGGCCGTCGCCAAGGCGGTCAAGGAACAGGGCTGGAAGCGCGTCCTGGTCATCGACGGCGCCGATGTGAACGAGAACTTCGCCCGCGCCGCCCGCAACCTGCAAGGCGTGGACGTCCTGCCCTCGATGGGCGCCAACGTCTACGACATCCTGCGCCGCGACACGCTGGTGATCACGCGCGCGGGCGTCGAGGCCCTCGAAGCCCGTCTGGGCAAAGGTGCATGAGATGAGCGCGAAACCCGAACACTACGACGTGATCGTCAAGCCGATCATCACCGAAAAGGCGACCATGGCCGGGGAACTGGCCAATGCGGTGACCTTTGAAGTGGCGAAATCGGCCAGCAAGCCGCAGATCAAGGACGCGGTCGAGGCGCTGTTCAACATCAAGGTCAAGGCGGTCAACACCGTCGTGACCAAGGGCAAGACCAAGCGTTTCCGCGGCCGCCCCGGCGTGCGCAGCGACGTCAAGAAAGCCTATGTGATGCTCGAGGCTGGCAACAGCATCGACGTGAACACCGGGCTGTGATTGCAGATGCGGCCCCCGGTTCGTCCGGGGGCCGCAGTTCGGACTGAAACGGACCTTTGGTCCAAGGCAAACGGAAGACAGGAACCATGGCACTCAAGTCGTACAAGCCGACGACGCCTGGCCAGCGAGGGCTGGTGCTGATCGACCGTTCGGAGCTTTGGAAAGGCCGCCCCGTCAAGATGCTGACCGTCGGGTTGAGCAAGTCGGGTGGCCGGAACAATACCGGGCGGATCACCATGTGGCACAAGGGCGGCGGGGCCAAGCGGCTCTACCGCATCGTCGATTTCCGCCGCAACAAGCTGGACGTCCCGGCGACGGTCGAGCGGATCGAATACGATCCCAACCGCACCGCCTTCATCGCGCTGCTGCGCTATGACGACGGCGAGCAGGCCTATATCATCGCGCCGCAGCGTCTGGCCGTGGGCGACAAGGTCGTCGCCTCGCAAAAGGCCGACATCAAGCCGGGCAACGCGATGCCGTTCTCGGGGATGCCGATCGGCACGATCGTCCACAACGTCGAGCTGAAGCCCGGCAAGGGCGGCCAGCTGGCGCGCTCGGCCGGCACCTATGCGCAGTTCGTGGGTCGCGACGGCGGCTATGCGCAGATCCGCCTGTCCTCGGGCGAGCTGCGGCTGGTGCGCCAGGAATGCATGGCGACCATCGGCGCGGTGTCGAACCCCGACCACTCGAACCAGAACTTCGGCAAGGCCGGCCGGATGCGGCACCTGGGCGTGCGCCCGACCGTCCGCGGCGTCGCGATGAACCCGATCGACCACCCGCATGGCGGTGGTGAGGGCCGGACCTCGGGCGGCCGCCACCCGGTCACCCCGTGGGGCAAGCCCACCAAGGGCAAGCGCACCCGTTCCAACAAGTCGACCGACAAGTACATCCTGCGGTCGCGCCACGCCAAGAAGAAGGGGCGCTGATCCATGGCACGTTCAGTTTGGAAAGGCCCGTTCGTCGACGCCTATGTGCTGCGCAAGGCCGAGAAGGCGCGCGAATCGGGGCGTTCGGACGTCATCAAGATCTGGTCGCGCCGTTCGACCATCCTGCCGCAGTTCGTCGGGCTGACCTTCGGCGTCTACAACGGGCAGAAGCATATCCCGGTCAACGTGACCGAGGAAATGATCGGCCAGAAGTTCGGTGAATACTCGCCGACGCGGACCTATTACGGTCACGCGGCCGACAAGAAAGCGAAAAGGAAGTAAACCGTCATGGGTAAGGAACAGAATCCGCGCCGCGTGGCGGATAACGAGGCGATGGCCAAGACCCGCATGCTGCGCACCTCGCCGCAGAAGCTGAATCTGGTCGCCGCCATGATCCGCGGCAAGAAGGTGGAAAAGGCGCTCGCCGACCTGACCTTCTCGAAGCGCCGCATTGCGGGCGACGTCAAGAAATGCCTGCAGTCGGCGATCGCCAACGCCGAGAACAACCACAACCTGGACGTCGACCAGCTGGTCGTCGCCGAGGCGTGGGTCGGCAAGAACATGGTGATGAAGCGGGGCCGTCCGCGCGCCCGCGGCCGGTTCGGCAAGATCATGAAGCCGTTCTCGGAAATCACCATCAAGGTGCGCGAGATCGACGCCGAGGCCGAGGCTGCCAAGAAGGCCGCCAAGTCGCAGAAGCGTGCCGCCGCCACCAATCAAGCCGCCGCTGCCGAGGAGCTCGCGTAATGGGTCAGAAGGTCAACCCCATCGGGATGCGCCTGCAGGTCAACCGCACCTGGGACAGCCGCTGGTTCGCCGACAGCAAGGACTATGGCAACCTGCTGCTCGAGGATCTCAAGATCCGCGAGTTCATCCACAAGGATGCCAAGCAGGCCGGCGTCAGCCGCGTCATCATCGAGCGTCCGCACAAGAAGTGCCGCGTGACGATCCATGCCGCCCGCCCGGGCGTCATTATCGGCCGCAAGGGCGCCGACATCGAAACGCTGCGCAAGAAGCTGGCGAACTTCACCGATTCGGAACTGCACCTGAACATCGTCGAGGTCCGCAAGCCGGAGCTGGACGCGCAGCTGGTGGCCGAATCGATCGCCCAGCAGCTCGAGCGCCGGGTATCGTTCCGCCGCGCCATGAAGCGCGCGGTGCAGAACGCCATGCGCATGGGCGCGCTGGGGATCCGGGTGAATGTCGGCGGCCGCCTGGGCGGTGCCGAGATCGCGCGGACGGAATGGTATCGTGAAGGCCGGGTGCCGCTGCACACGCTGCGGGCCGACATCGACTATGCGCTGTCGGAAGCCTCGACCCCCTACGGGATCATCGGCGTCAAGGTCTGGATCTTCAAAGGCGAGATCATGGAGCACGACCCGCAGGCCCACGACCGCAAGGCCGCCGAGGCGCAGGAAGGCCCGTCCCCCCGCGGCCCGCGCCGCGACCGCGACGCGCGCTGAGGAGTAAACAGGAATGCTGCAACCGAAACGGACCAAGTTCCGCAAACAGCACAAGGGCCGGATCCACGGCGAGGCGAAGGGTGGGTTCAACCTGAACTTCGGCTCTTACGGCCTCAAGGCGACCGAACCCGAGCGCGTCACCGCCCGCCAGATCGAAGCGGCCCGCCGCGCGATCACCCGCCACATGAAGCGTCAGGGCCGGGTCTGGATCCGGATCTTCCCGGACGTGCCGGTGTCGGGCAAGCCGACGGAAGTGCGGATGGGTAAGGGCAAGGGCTCGGTCGACTTCTGGGCCGCCCGCGTCCATCCCGGCCGCATCATGTTCGAGATCGACGGCGTCGACGACGAGATCGCCCGCGAGGCGCTGCGCCTTGGCGCGATGAAGCTGCCGGTCCTGACCCGCATCGTGCATCGCGAAGACTGGTGATGCGGCGCGCCCTCTCGGGCGTGTCTCCGGCCGCACGGAAACAGGAAGCCCCGCCGAATATGGCGGGGCTTTTTCTTGCCGGACTTCCCGAAGGCCGTTGTTGACATCCCTTGCGGCGCCCCCCAGATTTCATTGGTCTGAAACAGGTCAGGCTCGGGACGGTTGGCCCGGCCCCCGCGCAAGCGGGTCCTTCTGTCACCACGGTGACGGCCCAGGACTATCAAGGTGACGGCATGGTGCCGACACCGGTAGAAGGGCATCGACATGAAACCCTGTGTTTCCGTTTTGACGCTTGCGGTCGCCGATCTTGAGCGCTCGCTTTCCTTTTATCGTGACGGGCTGGGCTTGCCGACCGCCGGCATTGTCGGGCGTGAGTTCGACCATGGGGCCGTCGCATTTTTCGACCTGTCCGGGGGCCTCAAGCTGGCAATCTGGGCGCAGGAGGATCTTGCGCATGACACGGGACTGCCGACGCTGCCTGTAAGCCCGACCTCGATGTCGATCGGTCATAATGTGAGCCGCAGGGAAGAGGTCGATGATATCATCGAGACCGCAAGACATGCCGGCGCTTCGATCGTGAAGCCGGCACAGAATACATTCTACGGCGGCTATGCGGGGTATTTCCAGGACCCCGACGGGCATCTGTGGGAAATCGTCTGGAACCCCGGGATGCTACCTGCCGGGCAGTAGGGTGCCGCGGTTCCACTGGCAGCCTCGCGCAGTGGGAGCCGTACCACCGCCGCGCGTTTCATGTTAGAGTGTCGACATGGCAAAGGACGGAAAACCCAAGCTGCTGTCCGGCGGCAATCCCCAGATCCCGAAAGGGCAGGGCGACGCGCCGGTGCAGGCCTATATTGCCGCCATGCCAGGCTGGAAGCGCGGGGTGGGCGAGCGGCTGGATGCGCTGATCGCCCGGACGGTGCCAGGGGTGCGCAAGGCGGTGAAATGGAACTCGCCCTTCTACGGCGCGCCAGAGGGTGAAGGCTGGTTTCTCAGCTACCACTGCTACGACCGCTATGTGAAAATCGCCTTTTTCCGCGGGGCGCTGCTGGAGCCGGTCCCGCCAGAGCCCTCGAAAAGCGGCGACACCCGCTATCTGCACATCCACGAGGGCGAGGACTGGGACGAGGCGCAGTTCGTCGACTGGGTGGCCCAGGCCAGCCGCCTGCCCCCAGAGGTGATGTAGCCCACCCCGGCGTTTCCCGCCGAAAACGCTTGCCAGCCGGGGAAATCCCGCGTATGGGCAGGCCTTCATCTCGAACTCCACCGGGAATCAGGGTGGCCCAGGGTTCTGGGGCCCTCCGGTGATGTTGAAAGGAAAAGGCGCATGAAAGCGCAGGAACTGAGAGACAAGACCCCCGAGCAGCTGCGCGAGCAGCTGGTCGCGCTGAAGAAGGAAGCGTTCAACCTGCGCTTCCAGCAGGCCACCGGCCAGCTCGAATCGACCGCGCGCATGCGCTCGGTCCGCAAGGACGTGGCCCGCGTGCTGACCGTCATGAACCAGAAAGCGGCCGATGCCGCGGCGTCGCAGTAAGGAGCCGGACCCATGCCCAAACGCATCCTGCAAGGCAAGGTGACCAGCGACAAGAACGCCCAGACCGTCACCGTTCTGGTCGAACGCCGCTTCAAGCATCCGCTGCTGAACAAGATCGTCCGCTCGACCAAGAAATACCGGGCGCATGACGCGGAAAACCATTTCAAGGTCGGCGACACCGTCCGCATCATCGAATGCGCGCCGATTTCCAAGACCAAGCGCTGGACCGTCCTGACCGACGACAGCGCGTCTCAGGCCGCCGAGGCCTGAACGCCAACCGCGGCGGGCCATCCGGTCCGTCCGTGACATATCGAAACCCTGGGGCCGGGCCTGCAACCGGTCCCCATAGGTCGGGAGCAAACCATGATCCAGATGCAGACCAATCTGGATGTCGCTGACAACTCCGGCGCTCGCCGGGTGCAGTGCATCAAGGTTCTCGGCGGCTCGCACCGCCGCTACGCCTCCGTCGGCGACATCATCGTGGTGTCGGTGAAAGAGGCGATTCCGCGCGGCCGCGTGAAGAAGGGCGACGTCCGCAAGGCCGTCGTCGTGCGCACCGCCAAGGAAGTGAAGCGCGAGGACGGAACCTCGATCCGCTTCGATTCGAACGCCGCAGTGATCCTGAACAACCAGGGCGAGCCGGTCGGGACCCGTATCTTCGGGCCGGTCGTGCGCGAGCTGCGCGCCAAGAACTTCATGAAGATCATCTCGCTGGCGCCGGAGGTGCTGTGATGGCTGCGAAGCTGAAAAAGGGCGATACCGTCGTCGTGCTGACCGGCAAGGACAAGGGCAAGCAGGGGCAGATCCTGCAGGTCATGCCCAAGGACGACAAGGCGATCGTGGATGGCGTGAACGTCGCGCTGCGCCACACCCGCCAGTCGCAGACCAGCCAGGGCGGCCGCATCCCCAAGAACATGCCGATCCACCTGTCGAATCTGGCGCTGCTGGACAAGAACGGCAAACCGACCCGCGTCGGCTTCCGCATGGAAGGCGACCAGAAGGTCCGTTTCGCCAAGACCACCGGAGACGTGATCTGATGCTGGACGCCGCGAAATACACCCCGCGCCTCAAGGCGGAATATCGTGACCGCATCCGGGCCGCGCTCAAGGAAGAGTTCGGCTACAAGAACGACATGATGATCCCGCGTCTGGACAAGATTGTCCTGAACATGGGCATCGGCGAAGCGGTCAAGGACACGAAAAAGGTCCGCCAGGGCGCCGAAGAACTGTCGCTGATCGCCGGCCAGAAGGCCGTGATCACCAAGGCCAAGAAATCCGTCGCCGGCTTCCGCCTGCGCGAGGAGATGCCCCTTGGTGCCAAGGTCACGCTGCGTGGCGACCGGATGTATGAATTCCTGGATCGCCTGATCAACATCGCGCTGCCCCGCGTCCGCGACTTCCGCGGCGTCAAGGGCACGTCGTTCGACGGCCGCGGCAACTATGCCATGGGTCTCAAGGAACAGATCGTGTTCCCCGAGATCGAATTCGACAAGGTCGACGAGGTGCTGGGGATGGACATCATCATCTGCACCACCGCCGCGACCGACGCCGAGGCAAAGGCGCTGCTGAAGCAGTTCAACATGCCGTTCAACAGCTGATCGCGCGAGGAAGAACGATATGGCAAAGAAATCCATGATCGAACGTCAGAAGAAGCGCGAGCGTCTGGTGGCCCAGTATGCCGCCAAGCGCGCTGCTCTGAACGAAGTCATCAACGACCAGTCGAAGCCGATGGAAGAGCGCTTCAAGGCCACGCTGAAGCTGGCCGAGCTGCCGCGCAACTCGTCGCCGACCCGGCTGAACAACCGCTGCGAACTGACCGGCCGTCCGCGGGCGTATTATCGCAAGCTGAAACTGTCGCGGATCATGCTGCGCGAGCTGGGCTCGTTCGGCCAGATCCCCGGCCTGGTGAAATCGAGCTGGTAAGGGGGCAGGAAAGATGTCGATGAACGATCCGCTCGGCGATATGCTGACCCGCATCCGCAACGCTCAGATGCGCGGGAAATCCACCGTCCGCACCCCGGCCAGCAAGCTGCGCGCCTGGGTCCTGGACGTGCTGAAGGCCGAGGGCTACATCCGCGGCTATGAAGAGGTGAAGACCGAGGCCGGTCACACCGAACTGGAAATCAGCCTCAAGTATTTCGAGGGCGCCCCGGTGATCCGCGAACTGGCCCGGGTGTCCAAACCCGGCCGCCGCGTTTACGCCGGCGCGAAAGAGCTGCCGCAGGTCCGCAACGGGCTGGGCGTCTCGATCGTGTCGACGCCCCGCGGGGTGATGTCGGATGCAGCGGCTCGCAGCGCCAATGTCGGCGGCGAAGTCCTCTGCACGGTGTTCTAAGGAGGGCAGGATGTCTCGGATTGGTAAAAGACCGGTCGAACTGCCCCAGGGCGTGACGGCCGAAATCAAGGGCCAGACCATCTCGGTCAAGGGGCCCAAGGGCACGCGCAGCTTCACTGCGACCGACGACGTGGACCTGGTGCTGGAAAACGGCGCCGTCAGCGTCAAGCCGCGCGGCCTGTCCAAGCGCGCCCGCCAGCAATGGGGGATGTCGCGGTCGATGGTCGCGAATCTCGTCACCGGGGTCAGCCAGGGCTTCAAGAAAGAGCTGGAGATCCAGGGCGTCGGCTACCGTGCGGCGATGCAGGGCAAGACCCTCAAGCTGTCGGTCGGCTATACGCATGACGTGAACTTCGAGGCGCCCGAGGGCGTGACCGTCAACGCGCCCAAGCAGACCGAGATCGTGGTCGAAGGCATCGACCAGCAGGTCGTCGGCCAGGTCGCCGCGAACATCCGCGAGTGGCGCCGCCCCGAGCCCTACAAGGGCAAGGGCATCCGCTACAAGGGCGAGCAGGTCTTCCGCAAGGAAGGCAAGAAGAAGTAAGGATCACGCAGATGGCACTGAACAAGAGAGAACTGTTCCAGAAGCGCCGTATGCGCGTTCGGAACAAGCTGCACGCGATGTCCGATGGTCGTCCGCGCCTGTCCGTCCACCGCTCGTCCAAGAACATCAGCGTCCAGCTGATCGACGACGCGCAGGGCGTGACGCTGGCTTCGGCCTCGACCCTGGAAAAGGATCTGGGTCTGGTCGGCAAGAACAACGTCGAGGCCGCCGCCAAGATCGGCGCCACGATCGCGGAACGGGCCAAGGCCAAGGGCGTCGATACGGTCGTCTTCGACCGTGGCGGCTTCCTGTTCCACGGCAAGATCAAGGCGCTTGCCGATGCGGCCCGCGAAGGCGGTCTGAAGTTCTGATCGGTTGCGGGCGGCGCGTCGTGCAAGCGGCGCGCCGCCCCGATGATCCGGGGGCCGTCTCAGCGGCGGCCCACTTGGATCGGTATTGACGGCGCGCAGCGCGCCACAGGATAGGGAATGCCGCATGGCAGAACGTGACAACCGCCGGGGCCGCCGCGAAGAGCGCGAGGAAACCCCGGAATTCGCCGACCGCTTGGTCGCGATCAACCGCGTGTCGAAAACCGTCAAGGGCGGCAAGCGCTTCGGCTTTGCGGCGCTCGTCGTCGTGGGCGACCAGCGCGGCCGCGTCGGCTTCGGCAAGGGCAAGGCGAAAGAAGTGCCCGAGGCGATCCGCAAGGCGACCGAACAGGCCAAGCGCGGCCTGATCCGCGTGCCGCTGCGCGACGGCCGCACCCTGCATCACGACATCGAGGGCCGCCACGGCGCCGGCCGCGTGGTGATGCGCACCGCCGTTCCGGGGACCGGGATCATCGCCGGCGGCCCGATGCGCGCCGTGTTCGAGATGCTGGGCGTGCAGGACGTGGTGGCCAAGTCGCTGGGGTCGCAGAACCCCTACAACATGATCCGCGCCACCATCGACGGGCTCAAGGCCGAGGCCTCGCCCCGCTCGGTGGCCAGCCGCCGCGGCAAGAAAGTCGCCGACATCCTGCCGCAGCACGACAAACCCGCCGCGGCGCCTGCGGCCGAAACCGCGGAGGCCTGAGCATGGCAACCATCGTCGTCAAGCAGATCGGCAGCCCGATCCGCCGCCCTGCCGTCCAGCGTGCCACGCTCAAGGGCCTGGGGCTGAACAAGATGCATCGCACCCGCGAGCTCGAGGATACCCCCGCGGTCCGCGGCATGGTCAACTCGATCCCGCATCTGGTGCAGATCATCGAAGAAAAGAAATAAGACAAGGGGGCGCTGCGGCGCCCTTAGTTTTTACCGAGAATTGTCCTTATTCTCCAGTGGGAAAGCCCGCGGGAACGGCCTAGCAGATACTCCAGTCGTATCGAGGAGTATCCTGCGAAGATGTTCAAAGCCCTGATGCGGCGCTGCTGGCCGGCGTGCGGGAAGCGGCCGCGGATTGCCCGGATTCCTATCTCGGCTTCCAGTGCTACGCCGACACCGATCCCGATACCGACTACAAGGGCAATTTCGGCGGCGTCCTGACCGTTTCGGTCGACCGGCTCACCCTTGGCCTGCGCGCCACCGGCGAAAGCACCCAGATGGTCGCCGGTTTCAGGTTCTGATCCACTCCGGGGCCGCCGTATGACGCACGGCGCGGAAGCGTTCAGCGGCGCCCTCCGTGCCGCCTTGCCGGCGCTCTTTCATCTTGCCCGAAATATCCTCGGGGGGAATCGCCGCAGGCGATGGGGGGCAGACAGCCCCCCGCCACCACCGTGCGCCACCGCGCCATTTTCTCCACCGGCGCAAGCCTGCCGAAAAATCCGCGCCATGGAACCAACCGCCCGCAGCCACGCTTGAAGAGGTAATGGAAACAAAGGAGTCTGCCATGCGCCTGCCTGTCATCATCGCTGCCGTCGGGGGAACTGCCGCGCTTGCCGCCTGTGCGCCGCCGCCCCAGACCACCACCGTCATCGTGCCCGACGGGCCCGAGACCTGCGTTGCTGCCGATTACCAGCAGTATGTCGGCCAGCAGTCGCCCGCGATCACTCTGCCGGCGGGGACGGTCTATCGCCACTATCGCACCGGCGATCCGGTCACCGCGGACTTCAACCCGAACCGGGTCAATTTCGAATACAACCGCTCGGGCCGGCTGGTGAACGTCACCTGCGGCTGACCGGACCCGGCGCCCGATACGGAGCGCCCAAAGAAAACGCCCCGGCAACGGCCGGGGCGTTTCCCTTTGGTGCGGTGCGGCTCAGCGCTGCGGTTGGGCCACGAAGCGCAGATAGGGCAGCTTGCGGTCGACCTTGCCGAACTTGGCCTCGGCCTGCTCGTCGGTCAGCGACAGCGCGGCGATCACGTCCTCGCCGGGGCGCCAGTCGGCCGGGGTGGCGATCGGCACCCCGTCGGTCGCCTGCACGGCATCCAGCGCCCGCAGGATTTCCGCAAAGTTGCGGCCCACCGACATCGGATAGGTCATCATCAGCCGGACCTTCTTGTCCGGGCCGATGATATAGACGGTGCGGACGGTGGCGCTGTCGTTGGCGGTGCGCCCGTCGGGCAGATAGGCCTCGGCCGGCAGCATGTCGTAAAGCTTGGCCACCTTCAGCGAGGTATCGTCGATGATGGCGAAGTTGGCCGGGCAGCCGGCAAAGGTCTCGATGTCGCGCTTCCACTTGCGGTGGTCGTCGGCGCTGTCCACCGACACGCCCACCACCTTGGTGCCGCGCTTTTCCCATTCCTCGGCCAGACGGGCCACGGCGCCGAACTCGGTCGTGCAGACGGGGGTGAAGTCCTTGGGATGGCTGAAGATGATTCCGTAGCTGTCCCCCAGCCATTCGTGGAAGCTGATCTCGCCGTCGGTGGTCTCGGCAGTGAAATCGGGGGCGATATCATTGATGCGCAGGGACAATTCAGTGATCCTTGTTCTTGTGAGCCAACCTTTCCAGATAGGGCCCGCGACCCCGATTACCAGAGGTCTTCGGTCGGATTGCCCGGTATGCCGGCCATATCGCCGGCTCGGCCGACCTTGCGCCGGGCCGGTTGCGGTGCGACCCTGCCCGCCGACAGAGACCCATAGCGGAGGGCAGGCGATGGCCGGGCTGGAGGACAAGCGGAAATTCTACATCGGCGGCGCATGGGTAGACCCCGCGGCGCCGCAAGATCTCGAGGTGATCGACCCCTCGACCGAGGAGGGTTTTGCGGTGATCTCGCTGGGCGGGCAGCAGGATACCGACCGCGCGGTGGCCGCGGCCAAGGCGGCGTTCCCCGCGTGGTCGGCGACGCCGCCGGCCGAGCGGCTGGCCCATGTCGAGCGCCTGCTCGAGGTCTACAAGCGCCGCAACGACGACGTGGCCCGGGCGATGACCTGCGAGATGGGCGCCCCGACCTCGATGTCCAAGGCCGACCAGGCCGGCTCGGGCTCGTATCATATCGAGACCTTCATCGACGCTTTCCGCAATTTCGAGTTCATCCGGCCGCTGGGCCCGCACGCCCCGACCTCGATGGTGGCGTGGGAACCCATCGGGGTGACGGCGCTGATCACCCCCTGGAATTGGCCGATGAACCAGGTCACGCTCAAGGTGGTGGCGGCGGTGCTGGCGGGCAACACGGTGGTGCTGAAGCCGTCGGAGATCGCGCCGCTGTCCTCGATGGTGTTCGCCGAGATGATGGACGAGGCGGGCTTTCCCAAGGGCGTATTCAACCTGGTGAACGGGGACGGGGCAGGGGTGGGTACGCATCTGTCGACCCACAAGGACGTGGACATGGTGTCCTTTACGGGCTCGACCCGCGCCGGCATCGCGATCACCAAGGCGGCGGCTGACACGCTGAAGAAAGTGGCGCTGGAACTGGGCGGCAAGGGCGCAAACCTGGTGTTTGCCGATGCCGACGACAAGGCGGTGGAACGCGGCGCCAAGCACTGTTTCTACAACAGCGGCCAGTCCTGCAACGCCCCCACGCGGATGCTGGTCGAGCGCCCGCTTTACGAAAAGGCGATCGAGCGCGCCCGCGCGGTCGCCGAAAGCACCCGCGTCGGCAGCGCCCATGAAGAGGGGCGCCACATCGGCCCGGTGGTCAGCAAGCAGCAGTGGGACAAGATCCAGGACCTGATCCAGAAGGGCATCGACGAGGGCGCGCGGCTGGTCGCCGGCGGGCCCGGCCTGCCCGAGGGCGTCAACCGCGGCTATTTCGTCCGCCCGACCGTGTTCGCCGATGTCAGCAACGACATGACCATCGCGCAGCAGGAAATCTTCGGCCCGGTGCTGTCGATCATCCCCTTCGACAGCGAGGAAGAGGCCGTCGCCATGGCCAACGACACCCCCTATGGGCTGACCAACTACGTGCAGACCGCGGACGGGGCGCGCCGCAACCGGCTGGCAAGGCAGCTGCAATCGGGGATGGTCGAGATGAACGGGGCCAGCCGCGGCCGCGGCTCGGCCTTCGGGGGCGTCAAGGCCTCGGGCCGCGCCCGCGAGGGCGGGATCTGGGGGCTCGAGGAGTTCATGGACTCCAAGCAGATCTCGGGCTGGGACCCCGACGCCTGATCCCAAGTGGCGATGCGCGGCCCCCTCCGCGCATTCCGGGCGTTAGGTTCCCCGCTGGGACCCGGGCACCGGACCCAAGGTGGCGATGCGCGGAGCCTTCCGTGCATCCCGGCTCCTTGGTTTCCGCTGAAACCGGACGCCTGATCCAAAGCGGTAATGCGTGGGACCCTTTCGCACATCGCGCACATTTAGTCCCGCGCATGAGGTCGGACGCATCACCCAAAGCGGCAATGCGCGGAGTCTTCCGCGCATCCCGAACCCCTTCCAACGGGCCTCTGTACCCTGATCCGCGGCTTCATCTTGCCGCAAATATCCTTCGGGCTTCCGCGCGCCTGGAATAGGAGACGGATTAGAAAGCAGCCCCAAGGCTGTTTCCCGCCGGATGGTCCGGTGGGCTGTTTCAGCGAGGAGGCCGCGGCGGTGGCCGGGGGGGAAACCCCCCGCTCCGACCACGCCGCGGGGCGGGGCCTCAGCCCTTTTCGGCCTCCAGCTCGGCCATGGCCTCGTCCCACAGCACATCGCCATACATCTCGCGCAGGCTGGCCTTGACCACCTTGCCGGTCGCGCCCAGCGGCAGGGATTCCACGAAGATCACCCGGTCGGGCCTTTGCCAGCGCGGCACCTTGCCGTCGTAGAAGGCCAGCAGCTCTTCCTCGGTCAGATCGCTCTGCGGGCGTTTCTGCGCGCAGATCACCGGGCGCTCGTCCCATTTCGGATGCCGGGCGGCGATGGCGGCGGCGTTGGCGACCTTGGGGTGGGCGACGGCGATGTTTTCCAGGTCGACGGTGGAAATCCACTCGCCCCCCGACTTGATGATGTCCTTGGCGCGGTCGCGGATCACCATGTAGCCGTCGGGGTCGATGGTGGAAATGTCGCCGGTATCGAACCAGCCGTCCCAGGTCAGCGCCGTTTTCTCGTGGCCGAAGTAATGGTCCACGATCCAGTGGCCGCGGATCTGCAACTGGCCCTCGGTCACCCCGTCGTCTGGCAGCACGGTGCCGTCGGCGTCGACCACGCGCAGCTGCACGCCAAAGGGCGGGCGGCCCTGGCCGTTGCCGATCTGGTCCTGTTCGGCGTGGCTCAGCGCGGCATGTTTGGCCAGCGGTGCGTTCAGCGTGCCCAGCGGGCTGGTCTCGGTCATCCCCCAGGCGTGGATCAGCTCGACCCCGTAACGGTCGCGGAAGGCCGCGCGCATCGAGGGCGGCAGCGCCGAGCCGCCGACGATCGTGCGCTTGAGGCTGACCGGCTTTTCGTCCATCCCGTCCAGCGCGTTCAGCAGCCCCAGCCAGATCGTCGGCACCCCGGCGGCGATGGTCACCGATTCGTCGATGATCAGCCGCGCCAGGCTGTCGCCGTCCAGCCGCGGCCCCGGCAGCACCAGCCGCGCGCCGACCGCGGCGGCGGCATAGGGCGTGCCCCAGGCGTTGACGTGGAACATCGGCACCACCGGCATCAGCGAATCGGCCGCGCCGATCGCCAGCCCGTCGCGGTTGTTGACGCAAAGCGCGTGCAGCAGCGTCGAGCGGTGGGAATACAGCACTCCCTTGGGGTTGCCGGTGGTCCCCGAGGTATAGCACAGCGCCGAGGGTGCGGTTTCCTCGATCTCGGCCCAGGGGGCGGCGGGGTCGCCCTCGGCCAGCAGGTCCTCGTAGAACAGCAGCCCCGGCAGCTCGGCCGCCGCCGCCTCGTCGCGCGGCCCCAGCATGACCACGCCGCGCAGGGTGGTCAGCTGGTCGCGAATCGCCGCGATCATCGGGACGAAGGTGCGCTCGATGAACAGCATCCGGTCGGTGGCGTGGGTCACGATATAGGCCAGCTGCTCGGGCGCCAGCCGCGGGTTCAGCGTATGGCAGACCATGCCCATGCCCGGCACGCCGAAATACAGTTCCAGATGGCGGCGGTTGTTCCAGGCAAGCGTGCCGATCCGGTCGCCCGGCTCCATCCCGCGGCCCTGCAGCGCCGAGCCGATGCGGCGGGCGTTTTCGCCCACGCGTGCCCAGGTGCTGCGCTCGAACCCGCCCTCGGTCAGCGCCGACACGATCTCGGTTTCACCATGATAGCGCGCGGCGTGGTCGATCAGCGAGCCCACGGTCAGCGGCTGGTGCATCATCTTGCCCAGAAGCATGGTTTCCCTCTTCCTCTGCCTTCTGTGATAGCGGCCACATTGCGCAGGGCGGGCGGGTCGCCGCAAGGTCCCGCGCCACTGTGACGCAAGGTCCGGACCGGCCGCCTGCCCATCATGGGCAGGGTGCGGGTTTGCGGGCGGCCTGCCGGGGAACGGCGGCGCGCGGTTGAACCCGCAGCCGGCCCGTGCAAGCTGCCGGAAAACCCAGCGGAGACGACGATGCAAGACGACCTGCCCCTTTCCGGCCTGCGCGCCATCTGCATGGCGATCAACGTCCCCGGCCCGGCCGCCGCCGCGATCCTTGCCGCGCAGGGAATGGAGATCATCAAGATCGAGCCCCCCGCCGGCGACCTGACCGGCCACGCCATGCCCGGCTGGTATGCCGAGCTCAACCGCGCCGCCACGGTCGAGACGGTGGACCTGCGTTCGGGGGACGGCACGGCGCGGTTCCACGAATTGCTGCGCGGGGCGGATCTGCTGATTTCCAGCCACCGCCGCACGGCGCTGGCCCGGCTGGGAATCACCGTGCCGGAGCTGGCGGCGCTGAACCCCGCGCTGTGCTGGGTCGAGATCGTGGGCGACACCCAGGCCCCCGACGTGCCCGGCCACGACCTGACCTATCAGGCTGCCGTCGGGCTGCTGCAGGGCGAGGCGATGCCGCGCACGCTGATCGCCGATCTGGCCGGCGCCGAGGCCGCGGCCGGCGCCGCGGCGGCGCTGCTGCTGGGGCGCGAACGCGGGCGGCCGGGCCGTCACGCCGCGGTCGGGCTGCGGCAGGCGGCCGAGCGTTTCGCCGCCCCGGTGCGGCACCGTGCCACGGTGGCGGGCGGGATCCTGTCCGGGGCGCGGCCGGAATATGCGATCTATCCGCTGGCCGACGGCCATGTCGCCTGCGCCGCGTTCGAGCCGCATTTCAAGGCGCGGCTGGACGCGCTGGCCGGCGACGACCCGGCCGGGTTCTTTGCCGCGCTGACCATGGCGGAATGCCGCGCCCTGGCCGAGGCCGAGGACCTGCCGCTCGAGCCCTTCGGCGCCTAGCAAGGGGCAGGGCGGCCCGGCCGGGGGCTTGCATCGCCGGCGCGGGCGCTATAGACCCCGGCAGTCGCCGCGGCCCCGTGCCCCGGCGTCCGAGTGATTCAATGTCCGTGTGCACCCCTTTGTCGCTGTTGGGGGTGTTTCCGGCAAGGGAGATAGCGACATGAAACTGAACGAGCTTCGCGACAACGACGGCGCCAGCCGCAAGAAAAAGCGCATCGGCCGTGGCCCGGGTTCGGGCAAGGGCAAGATGGGCGGCCGTGGTATCAAGGGCCAGACCTCGCGGTCCGGCGTGGCGCTGAACGGTTACGAAGGCGGCCAGATGCCGCTGTACCGCCGCCTGCCCAAGCGCGGCTTCTCCAAGCCGAACCGGCTGGAGTTCGCGGTGGTCAACTTGGGCCAGCTGCAGAAGATGGTTGAGGCGGGCAAATTCGCCGCCGGTGCTGAACTGGACGAGGACGCGCTGGTCGCGGCCGGTGCCACCAAGCACAAGCGCGACGGCATCCGCCTGCTGGCCAAGGGCGAGCTGAAGACCGCGCTGAAGCTGACGCTGGCCGGGGCTTCGGCTGCGGCGGCTGCGGCGGTCGAGGCCGCGGGCGGTTCGCTGACCCTGACCCGCCCGGTTGCGGCGGCAGAGCCTGCGGCCGAGTAAGCGGCGGAATAGCTGTTGAAGCGGCGCGCGGCGCCGCCTAGATAGCGGACAGGTTTTTCCAGCGCCGCCGAACCGGCAACGGTCGGCGGCGCTGTCAAATCCGGCCCCGCCGGGGCGGGCCGTGCGACAGACAAAGGGGCAGTCATGGCGTCAGCCGCAGAACAGATGGCCGCGAATCTCAGCTGGGGACAGCTGGGCCGTGCGACCGAGCTTCGCCAACGCATCTGGTTCACGCTGGGGCTGCTGATCATCTATCGGCTTGGCACCTATATCCCGGTTCCCGGCATCGACGGCGGCGCGCTGCGCAACTTCATGGAACAGGCGCAGTCGGGCATCGGCGGCATCCTGTCGATGTTCACCGGCGGCGCGCTGGGGCGGATGGGCGTGTTCGCGCTGGGGATCATGCCCTATATCTCGGCCTCGATCATCGTGCAGCTGATGACGGCGATGGTCCCCTCGCTCGAGCAGCTGAAGAAAGAGGGCGAGCAGGGCCGCAAGAAGATCAACCAGTACACCCGCTACGGCACGGTGCTGCTGGCGCTGTTCCAGGCCTATGGCATCGCCGTCAGCCTCGAGGCCGGCGGCATGGCGCAGGACCCGGGTCTGTTCTTCCAGGCGTCGGTGATCATCACGCTGGTCGGCGGCACCATGTTCCTGATGTGGCTGGGCGAACAGATCACCTCGCGCGGGATCGGCAACGGCATCTCGCTGATCATCTACGTGGGCATCCTGGCAGAGATTCCCGGCAGCCTGGCGCAGTTCCTGGCGCAGGGACGGACGGGCGCGGTCTCGACCCCGGTGGTGCTGGGCATCATCGTTCTGGTCGCGGTGGTGATGACCTTCGTCGTGTTCATGGAACGCGCGCTGCGCAAGATCCGCATCCAGTATCCCCGCCGCCAGGTCGGGATGAAGGTCTATGACGGCCAGTCCAGCCACCTGCCGCTCAAGGTCAATCCGGCGGGCGTGATCCCGGCGATCTTCGCCAGCTCGCTGCTGCTGCTGCCGATCACCATCTCGACCTTTTCGGGGAACGAGACCGGGCCGGTGATGTCCACGATCCTGGCCTATTTCGGCCCGGGACAGCCGCTGTATCTGCTGTTCTTCGCGGCGATGATCGTCTTCTTCACCTATTTCTACACGCAGAACGTGTCGTTCAAATCCGACGACGTGGCCGAGAACCTCAAGAACCAGGGCGGGTTCATCCCCGGCATCCGGCCGGGCAAGCGGACCGAGGAATATCTGGACTATGTGGTCAACCGGGTGCTGGTCATCGGCTCGATCTACCTGACCGCCGTCTGCCTGATGCCGGAAATCGTGCGCGATTGGTTCTCGGTGCCGTTCTATTTCGGCGGCACCTCGCTGCTGATCGTGGTCTCGGTGACGATGGACACGATCAACCAGATCCAAAGCCACTTGCTCGCCCATCAGTATGAGGCTTTGATCGAGAAATCCCAACTGCGCGGCAAGCGCAAGCCGGGGGAGCCCAAGCCCCGCCGCCTGCCGGCGCGGCGCTGACGACCTATTGATAACGGAGCCTTTCAACGGGCCAGCTGAGATTACGGAAAGGGGACGCCGCGTGACGATCAACATCATCCTGCTGGGCCCGCCCGGCGCGGGCAAGGGCACCCAGGCCCGCACCCTGGTCGAAGAACGGGGGCTGGTGCAGCTTTCCACCGGCGACATGCTGCGCGATGCGCGCAGCTCGGGCACCGAGATGGGCAAGATCGTGGCCGATGTGATGGACCGCGGCCAGCTGGTCACCGATGAGATCGTGATCGGGCTGATCCGCGAAAAGCTGGATACGGTCGAGGCTCCCGGCTTCATCTTCGATGGCTTCCCGCGCACCCTGGCCCAAGCCGACGCGCTCGAGGAGCTGCTGGACGGCATGGGCCGCAAGATCGACGCGGTGATCGAGATGCGCGTCGACGACGAGGCGCTGGTCGACCGCATCAGCGGCCGCTTTACCTGCGGCAACTGCGGCGAGGTCTATCACGACACCACCCGCCCAACGAAAGAGCCCGGCAAATGCGACGTCTGCGGCAGCACCGACATGAAGCGGCGCGCCGACGACAATCCCGAAAGCCTCAAGACGCGGCTGATGGAATACTACAAGAAGACCTCGCCGCTGGTGGGGTATTACTATGCCAAGAAGACCCTGGCCCCCGTCGACGGCATGGCGGAAATGGACGAGGTCGGGCGCCAGGTCGCGGCGATCGTGGACCGGATCGGCGGCTGAAACCGGCTCGGGCGTCCGGGCGGCATGTTGACGCGGGGCGCGCGATACTTTAACCGCAGGCATCTCATCCGAGAATCACCCATTCGGGGTGAAGCGATGGCCCGAGGCGTGATGCCGAGGGCCATTGGTTGTGAAAAAAGGTTCCGGCACTACGGAACCGCAACGTAAAGGAAGAACGGCTTTGGCCCGTATCGCTGGCGTCAATATCCCGACCGGCAAGCGCGTCCCGATCGCGCTGCAATATATCCACGGCATCGGCCCGATGTATGCCGAACAGATCGTCCAGGCCGTCGGCATCGACCCGACCCGCCGCGTGAACGAACTGTCGGACGCCGAAGTCCTGCAGATCCGTGAATACATCGACGCCAACCTGACCGTCGAGGGCGACCTGCGCCGCGAGTCGCAGATGAACATCAAGCGCCTGATGGACCTCGGCTCGTACCGCGGCCTGCGCCACCGCCGCGGCCTGCCCGTGCGCGGCCAGCGCACCCACACCAACGCCCGCACCCGCAAGGGCCCGGCGAAACCGATCGCCGGCAAGAAGAAGTAAGGAGGGCTTGGGACCATGGCACGCGACAAGACGCGCATGAAGCGCAAGGAACGCAAGAACATCGCCACCGGCGTGGCGCATGTGAACAGCTCGTTCAACAACACCAAGATCCTGATTTCGGACGTGCAGGGCAACGCGATCTCGTGGTCGTCGGCCGGCACCATGGGCTTCAAGGGCTCGCGGAAATCGACCCCCTATGCCGCGCAGATGGCCGCCGAGGACGCCGGCAAGAAGGCGCAGGAACACGGGATGCGCACCATCGAGGTCGAGGTTCAGGGCCCCGGCTCGGGCCGCGAATCGGCGCTGCGCGCGCTGGCCGCCGTCGGCTTCAACATCACCGCGATCCGCGACGTGACCCCGATCGCGCATAACGGCTGCCGCCCGCCCAAGCGCCGCCGGGTCTGATCCACCGGATTTTCTGCCGGCCCGCGCCGATTGGTGCGGGCCGGGTTTCGCATTTTACCTCGGGCGTTTCCGGCGGCTGGTCATGGGGCCGGGAACAGGAATGGAGGCAATCGCATGATCCACAAGAACTGGGCCGAACTGATCAAGCCCTTGCAGCTGGATATCCGGCCGGGCGCCGACGCGGCCCGCGTCGCCACCATCGTCGCCGAGCCGCTGGAGCGGGGCTTCGGCCTGACGCTGGGCAACGCGCTGCGCCGCGTGCTGATGTCCTCGCTGCAGGGCGGCGCCATCACCAGCGTGCAGATCGACAACGTGCTGCATGAATTCTCGTCCGTCCCCGGCGTCCGCGAGGACGTGACCGACATCGTCCTGAACCTCAAGGGCGTGACGCTGAAGATGGACGTCGAGGGCCCCAAGCGGCTGACCCTGTCAGCCAAGGGCCCGGGCGAGGTCAAGGCCGGCCAGATCGCCGAGACCGCCGGCATCACCGTGCTGAACCGCGACCATGTGATCTGCAACCTCGACGAGGGCGCCGAGCTGAACATGGAACTGACGGTTTCCGTGGGCAAGGGTTACGTTGCCGCCGACAAGAACCGCGCCGAGGATTCCCCGATCGGGCTGATCCCGATCGACGCGATCTTTTCGCCGGTCAAGCGGGTCAGCTACGAAGTCACCCCCACCCGCGAAGGGCAGGTGCTGGACTATGACAAGCTGACCATGCGCATCGAGACCGACGGCTCGCTGACCCCCGAGGACGCGGTGGCCTATGCCGCCCGCATCCTGCAGGATCAGCTGGCGGTGTTCGTCAACTTCGAGGAGCCGGAATCGGCCCGCACCCAGGACGCCGAGGACGGGCTGGAGTTCGACCCGCGCCTGTTGAAGAAGGTCGACGAGCTGGAGCTGTCGGTCCGGTCGGCCAACTGCCTCAAGAACGACAACATCGTCTATATCGGCGACCTGATCCAGAAGACCGAGGCCGAGATGCTGCGGACCCCGAACTTCGGCCGCAAGTCCTTGAACGAGATCAAGGAAGTGCTGTCGGGCATGGGCCTGCATCTGGGCATGGACGTGGTCGACTGGCCACCGGAGAACATCGAGGACCTGGCCAAGCGCTTCGACGACCAGTTCTGATAACGGCGTAAGGTGCGTCCTGTGGACGCACCTTCGACACCCGGGCATACCGCCCCAAGGAGAGCGTCCGCAACGCACGGCCGCCGGACAAAGCAAAACGCTGATAGGAGACCACCATGCGTCACGCCCGCGGCTATCGCCGCCTCAACCGCACCCACGAGCACCGCAAGTCGCTGTTTTCCAACATGGCCTGCAGCCTGATCGAGCATGAGCAGATCAAGACCACCCTGCCCAAGGCCAAGGAACTGCGCCCGATCATCGAAAAGCTGATCACCCTGGCCAAGCGCGGCGACCTGCACGCCCGCCGGCTGGCGGCTGCCCAGCTCAAGCAGGATGCGCCTGTTGCCAAGCTGTTCGAGCAGCTGGGCCCGCGCTACAAGGACCGCCAGGGCGGCTATGTCCGCGTGCTGAAGGCCGGGTTCCGCTATGGCGACATGGCGCCGATGGCGATCATCGAGTTCGTCGAGCGCGACGTCTCGGCCAAGGGCGCCGGCGACCGCGCCCGCCTGGAAGCCGAGCTGGAAGACTAGGCCGGACTGCGCGCCCGGTGGCTCCGGCCGTCGGGCGCGGCATGATTTGTCCAGTGACGTTGCGTCACATGCGCGCCCGCACAGTTTGCTGTGCGGGCTTTTTTAACACTTATCTGCGTGAATGTTCGGTGGAAAGCACATGATTTACGCCACATCTCTGGCATAGTCCTTCCCATTCTGCATAGTTAACAGAGATCTAGTTCCGAGCAATCTGTCTAAAAAGCCATGTCCTTGAGAGCCGAGATTACCGCGACCCTGTCCCGCCTGCAAAAGCTGGCCCAATCCGGCTATTCGATCGGGCTGCATATTCGGTTCACCTCGCCGATCATGATGTTCCAGACCTACCCCGAAGCCTGGGCGGAACATTATACGGCCAACGCCTTTGCCCTGCGCGATCCGACCATCGCCTGGGGGTTTTCGACCACCGGAACCGTCCGGTGGTCTGCAATGCCGATCCCCGACCCGTTCGGCATCATGGCAGACGCGGGTCGGCATGGGTTGACCTATGGTCTGACGGTGTCCTGCGGCCCGATCAAGTCGCGCACCATCGCCAGTTTTGCCCACGGCACCCGCGAATTCACGGATGACGAGATCGAAGCGATCTCGGCGCTGGTACGACGGCTCCATGACATCACCGAGCCGCCGGAGAGCCTGACGAAGGCTCAGCAAGAGGCCCTTCGGTGCATCGCGGAGGGTGATCGCCACGCAGCGGCGGCCGCTAAGCTCGGCATTACCGAAAGTGCGTTCAAGGCGCGTCTGATCTCGGCCCGTGAAAGGTTGATGGCCAAGACGACTGCCGAGGCGCTGCAACGAGCAAAGGATTACCGTCTGCTGTAAACCGTTCGCCTCGAAAGTTCCTTTCACCGCGTTCGCTCCGGGGGGGCTCAACCCTTACAACCCCAGGAGAAAACCATGCAGACCACCACGCTTTCCTTCAGCAACCTTCACAACCACGGAGACCTGTTCGCCAATCTGTTCCGCGCCCGCCGCCAAAGCTTCATCGTCCAGAAGAACTGGGACCTGCCGCAGGCGGACGGGATGGAGTTCGACCAGTATGACACCCCGGCCAGCCGCTGGGTGGCCGTGCATGATGGCGAAAACCATGTGCTCGGGGGCTTCCGGCTGACCCCCACGACCGCCCAGTGCGGGATCTATTCCTATATGATCCGCGACGCGCAGCGCGGGATTCTGGGCGGGTCGATCCCGCAGGACCTGCTGTATGAGGAGGCTCCGGTCGATCCGCAGGTGTGGGAATGCACGCGGGTGTTCGTGAACCATGCGACGCCGATGGCGATTCGCCGCCGGGTGCACATGACCATGGCCGGGGCGATGACGCGGGCGGCGCGCGAGCTGGGCGCCACCCGGCTGGTCGCGCTGACCGACGCGAAATGGCCCCGCTGGTACGGCCGCTGCGGTGTCGAGGCCGAGGCCATCGGCCGGGTGATGTGGATCGACGACGGCGATTTCCAGTGCGTTGCGATCAACCTCGCCAGCAAGATGCACTGAGGTGGCCGGGGTAGGGTGTGGGGGATACCCTCCGCGTGGCGGGCAGCGTAATCTGCCCGCCATGGCCGACCTGTTCGACAACCCAGCCCCTGACGACCGTGACCCTCGCGACAGGGGCGACGCCCCGCGCGGGTCCGCATCCGCCCGCCCGGCGCATCGACCGCTGGCCGACCGCATCCGCCCGCAGCGTCTGGGCGATGTCGTCGGCCAGGGCGATGTGCTGGGGCCGGACGGCCCGCTGGGCGCGATGCTTGCCGCGGGCAGCCTGTCCTCGCTGATCCTCTGGGGCCCGCCCGGGGTCGGCAAGACCACCATCGCGCGGCTGCTGGCCGACCAGACCGATCGCGAGTTCGTGCAGATTTCCGCAATCTTTTCCGGCGTCCCCGAGCTGCGCAAGCTGTTCGACGCCGCCCGCCAGCGCCATGCCACCGGCCAGGGCACGCTGCTGTTCGTCGATGAAATCCACCGTTTCAACAAGGCGCAGCAGGACAGTTTCCTGCCCCATATGGAAGACGGCACCATCCTGCTGGTCGGCGCCACCACCGAAAACCCCAGTTTCGAGCTGAACGCCGCGCTGCTGTCGCGCGCGCAGGTCGTCGTGCTCAAGCGGCTGGAGCTGTCCGATCTGGAGCTGCTCGCCCAGCGGGCCGAGCGCGAGCTGGGCCGCGCGCTGCCCCTGACCGGCGAGGCGCGCGAATCGCTGCTTTCCATGGCCGACGGCGACGGCCGCGCCGTGCTGAACCTGATCGAGCAGGTGATGGCGTGGAAGACCGACCACCCGCTGGGCCCGGCCGAGCTGTCGCAGCGACTGATGCGGCGGGCGGCGAAATATGACAAGTCGGGGGATGAACATTACAACCTGATCTCGGCGCTGCATAAATCGGTGCGCGGCTCGGACCCGGATGCGGCGCTCTACTGGCTGGCGCGGATGCTCGAGGGGGGCGAGGATCCCCGCTATCTCGCCCGCCGCATCACCCGCATGGCGATCGAGGATATCGGCCTGGCCGACCCCGCCGCGCAGCGCCATTGCCTGGACGCCTGGGCGATGTACGAACGGCTGGGCTCGCCCGAGGGCGAGCTGGCGCTGGCCAATGCGGTGATCTATCTGGCGCTTGCCCCGAAATCGAACGCCAGCTACGCCGCCTACAAGGGCGCGCGGGCCGAGGCGCGCAAGACCGGCAGCCTGATGCCGCCCGCCCATATCCTGAACGCGCCGACCCGGCTGATGAAGGAACAGGGCTACGGCGCCGGCTACGCCTATGACCACGACGCCGAGGACGGGTTTTCCGGGCAGAACTACTTCCCCGAGGGGATGCGCCGCCCGGTGCTTTACACCCCCGTCGAGCGCGGCTTTGAGCGCGAGTTGAAAAAGCGGCTGGACTGGTTCGTCAGCCAGCGGCTGAAGCGAGGGGGCTGATGGCGGATCGGTTGACTTTGCCCCCGCGCGGCTACAGGTCAGCGCGATGATGCATCCGGTTTTACAGGTGGCGCTTGGCGGCGCGGTGGGGGCCGTGGCGCGCCACGGCGTCAATATCGGCGCGGGGCGGCTGTTGGGGCCGGGATTCCCGGCGGGGACGCTGGCGGTGAATGTCGCGGGCTCGTTCCTGATGGGGCTGCTGGTGGTGGTGCTGGCGGGCCGCGGCAATGCGCTGGCGCCCTTGCTGATGACCGGGCTTCTGGGCGGGTTCACCACGTTTTCGGCGTTCTCGCTGGATACGGTGACGCTGTGGCAGCGCGGGCAGGGCGCGGTGGCGCTGGCCTATGTCGCGGCCAGCGTCGGGCTGTCGCTGGCGGCGCTGCTGGCGGGGCTGGCCGTTGGGCAAAAGGTGCTGGCATGAGCGGGGTGCAGGTGATCCGCGTCGGCGCGGACGAGGGCGAGCAGCGGCTGGACCGCTGGCTCAGGCGCCGGTTCCCGCAGCTGAACCAGATCGCGATCGAGAAACTCTGCCGCACCGGGCAGCTGCGGGTGGACGGCGGCCGCGTCAAGCCCGCGACACGGGTCGAGGCCGGGCAGGAAATCCGCGTCCCGCCGCTGCCGGCTGCTGCGCCGGTTCCGGCACAGCCCCGCGCGGCGATCCGCGAAACCGACGCGCAGATGATCCAGGCGGCGGTGCTGTGGAAGGACGAACATGTCATCGCCCTGAACAAGCCCGCCGGGCTGCCGTCGCAGGGCGGCTCGGGGCAGGGGGACCGGCATGTGGACGGGCTCAGCGCGGCGCTGATGTTTGGCTACAAGGAACGCCCCAAGCTGGTGCACCGGCTGGACAAGGACACCTCGGGGGTGTTGCTGCTGGCGCGCACCGACCGGGTGGCGCGCCGCCTGTCCGAGGCGTTCCGGGCGCGCACCACCCGCAAGATCTACTGGGCGGCGGTGGCCGGCGTGCCCTCGCCCAAGCTGGGCACGATCCGCTTTGGCCTGGTCAAGGCGCCCGGCCACGGCCGCGGTGGCGAGGGCGAAAAGATGATCTGCGTCCACCCCGCCAAGGTGGACCAGACCGAGGGCGCCAAGCGCGCCACCACCGATTACGCGGTGCTCGACAGCCTTGGCAGCCGGGTATCCTGGTGTGCGCTGGTGCCGGTCACGGGCCGCACCCACCAGCTGCGCGCCCATATGGCCGAGTTGGGGCACCCGATCATCGGCGACGGGAAATACGGCGGCTCGGGGCAGGAAAACCTGGGCGACGGCTGGGGCGCGCAGCTGGGCGGGGAAATCAGCCGCAAGCTGCATCTGCACGCGCGCTCGATCGCCTTTGATCACCCGGTGACGGGGCAGCGCATCACCATCACCGCGCCGCTGCCCGAACACATGGCGCGGACGTGGAAGACGCTGGGCTGGCACGAGAACGAGGTGCCGGCCGACCCGTTCGCCGATCTGATGGGGAATACATGAAGCTGGTCATCTGGGACATCGACGGCACGCTGGTCGACAGCCACGCGCAGATCATGGCTGCGATGCAGGCGGGCACCACCCGCGCCGGGCTGCCGCCGCTGCCGGCGGCGCAGGTCAGCAGCATCGTCGGGCTGTCGCTGCCGGTGGCGGTGGCGACGCTGCTGCCCGATGCCGACCCCGCCACCCGCGCCGAGGTGGTCGAGGGCTACCGCAGCCATTACTTCGCCGCCCGCTCGGCCGCCGAATCGCCGTTGTTCCCGGGGGCGCTGGACTGTCTGCGGCAGTTGGCCGGGCGGGGCGACCTGCTGATGGCGGTGGCGACCGGCAAATCGCGGCGCGGGCTGGACGGGCTGCTGGCGGCGCATGGGCTGGGCGGATATTTCGCCGCCACCCATTGCGCGGACGGGCATCCGTCGAAGCCTGCGCCGGGGATGATCCTGTCCTGCCTGTCGGACACCGGCGCGCGGGATGCGGTGATGATCGGGGACACCAGCTTCGACATGCTGATGGCGCGCAATGCCGGCATCGCCGGGCTGGGCGTCGGCTGGGGCCACCACCCGGCGGCCGAGCTGTTCGCCGCCGGTGCGCGCTCGGTCGCGACAGATTTCCCGCAGCTGCACGCGCTGATCGAGGAGTGGGCGGCATGAGCGGCGAGTGGAAGGCGCGGCGGTTCTGGACGACCACCGCCGTCGAGCCCGTGGGCGACGGCTGGCAGCTGCGGCTGGACGACCGCGCGCTGCGCACCCCGGGAAAGCTGCCGCTGGTGCTGCCGACGCAGGCGCTGGCGCAGGCGGTGGCCGCCGAATGGGATGCGCAGCAGGATGTGATTGCACCTGCAACGATGCCGCTGACCCGCGCCGCGAACTCGGCCGTCGAACGGGTCGCGCCGCAATTTGCACAGGTCGCGGGGATGCTGGCGGAATACGGCGGCACCGATCTTCTGTGCTATCGCGCCGCCCATCCGGCGGAACTGGCCGCGCAGCAGGCGGCGCAGTGGGACCCGCTGCTCGACTGGGCAGCGCAGGAACTGGGGGCGGCGCTGCGGGTCACGCAAGGGGTGATCCCGGTCGCGCAGGACCCGGGCGCGCTGGCGCGGCTGCGGGCGCGGCTGGATGCGCTGTCGCCCTGGCAGCTGACGGCGGTGCACGATCTGGTGACGCTGCCCGGCTCGCTGGTCCTGGGGCTGGCGGTGCTGCACGGGCGGCTGGATGCGGCGGCGGCGCACGCGCTGTCGCGGCTGGACGACGAGCATCAGGCCGCGCTTTGGGGCCGCGACTCCGAGGCCGATGCCGCCGCTGCCGCGCGGCTGGACGCGATGCTTGTGGCCGAGCGGCTGCTGGGTCTATTGTGCGGCGATCCGCCCGCTTGCCATAACGCTTGACGGATGGCCTGAACCCGAGAAATTGTTTCAGCGCCAGCGCGGCTGGTCGCACCTGCGGTCGGGTCCGCACATAACGCGCCGGGCGCAGATCCGGCCGGCAACAGAGAGGGTGTCCATGCGAGACAAGCTATTCCCGGCCCCGGCCGCAGCGATGGCCCCGTTGATGGCGGTGGCGCTGGCGATCGGCCCCGCTACCGCAGTCGCCGCCGACGGCGACACGCTGGCGCAGGTCAGGGAACGCGGGGTGCTGAATTGTGGGGTCAACACCGGGCTGGTCGGCTTTGCCGCCCCGGACGCCAACGGCAACTGGTCGGGCTTCGACGTGGCGATCTGCAAGGCGGTGGCGGCGGCGGTGCTGGGCGATCCCTCCAAGGTGAAATACGTCCCCACCACCGGGCAAAGCCGCTTTGTCGCGCTGGAGTCGGGCGACGTGGACCTGCTGGCGCGCAACTCGACTTGGACCTTTCAGCGTGACATCGCGATGAAGTTCGACTTCACCGCGGTGAATTACTATGACGGTCAGGGATTCATGGTCCGCAAGGAGCTGGGCGTGACCTCGGCGATGGATCTGGACGACAAGACCATCTGCGTGCAGTCCGACACCTCGACGGAAATGAACCTGGCCGACTGGTTCCGCGCCAACAACCTGACCTATCAGGCGGTGCAGGTGGATTCGAACTCGGAAGGCGAGCAGCAATACATGGCGGGCGCCTGCGACGCCTATACCACCGACGCCTCGGGGTTGGCGGCGACCCGCGCGGCCTTTGCCGATCCCGACAGCCACGTGATCCTGCCCGAGATCATTTCCAAGGAACCGCTGGCCCCGGCGGTCCGCCATGGCGACGACAACTGGGGCGACATCGTGCGCTGGACGATCTTCGCGCTGATCTCGGCCGAGGAATACGGCGTTACCTCGGCCAACCTCGAAGAGCTGTCGAAATCCTCGAACAACCCCGATGTGCAGCGGATGCTGGGCAGCGCCGAGGATTACGGCGCGATGCTGGGGCTGGACCGGGAATGGGCCAAGCGCGCCATCGCCGCCTCGGGCAATTATGGCGAGATCTTTGCCGCCAATATCGGCGAACAGACCCCCATCGGGCTGCCGCGCGGGCTGAATGCGCTGTGGACCCAGGGCGGGCTGATGTACGCGATGCCGTTCCGCTAAGGGGCGGCGCCGCGTCGGCGGCGCGGTCGCAGGGGTATTTGGGCCAGAAAGAAGTCCCTGCCGGTGCAGGGCAGGCGGGCCGCGCCGGGCGGGCGCGGCCGGGGAAGGTCAGATCGCGGCCTTGCGGCTTTCCTCCAGATAGATCTCGCGCAGGCGGCGGGCGACGGGGCCGGGGCGGCCGTCGCTGATCGTGGTGCCGTCGATTTCCACCACCGGCATCACGAAGGCCGAGGCCGAGGTGACGAAGGCTTCGTCCGCGGCCTTGGCCTCGTCCACGGTGAAGCTGCGCTCCTCGACCGTCATCTGCGCCTCGCGCGCGAAACGCAGCACCGCGGCGCGGGTGATCCCGTGCAGGATGTCGTTCGACAGCGCCCGGGTGACGATGCTGCCGCCCTTGACGATATAGGCGTTGTTCGAGGTGCCCTCGGTCACCACCTGGCCCGAGGGCCCGTCCTCGACCAGCCAGGCGTCGTCGCAGCCGCGCGCCTTGGCCTCCATCTTGGCCATCGAGGGGTAGAGCAGCTGCACCGTCTTGATGTCGCGCCGCGCCCAGCGGATGTCGGGGACGGTGCAGATGCGCAGTCCGGTCCGCGCTTGCGGGTTTTCGGCAAGCCCCGGTTTCGACTGGGTGAACATCACCACCGTGGGGGCGGTATCCTCGGGCGGATAGGCAAAGTCGCGGTCGCCGGGGTTGCCGCGGGTGACCTGCAGATAAACCAGCCCGTCGGTGACGGCGTTGTCGGCGACCAGCCTGCGCTGCGCCGCCAGCCAGTCGGCGTCGGTCATCGGCTGCGCGATCCCCAGCGCATCGAGCGAGCGCGCCAGCCGCGCCATGTGGCCGTCGAAGTCCAGCAGCTTGCCGCCCAGCACGCTGACGACCTCGTACACACCGTCGGCCATCAGGAACCCGCGGTCGAAGATGGAAACGGTGGCCTGGTCCTCGGGCAGGTAGCTGCCGTTGACGAATACGGTGCGGGTCATGGGTCTCTCCGGGAAAGCTGCCGGGGTGTTCTGCGCCAATGCGGCTGGCGGATCAACCGCCGCCGCGCGGTGCAGGTGCAGAAAGCCTTGCTGCGCGCGCAGCAATAATCTATCACCCGCCCAGCACGAGACGAAACATCATTGCCCCGAGGTGCCCATGTCCTTCCGGCTTCAGCCCGCCCCGCCCGCCCGCCTGAACCGCTGCCAGCTTTTCGGACCCGGCTCGCGCACGCAGCTGTTTGCCAAGATGGCGGCCTCGGCGGCGGATGTGATCAACCTCGACCTGGAAGATTCGGTGGCGCCCGACGACAAGGAACAGGCGCGCAAGAACATCATCCAGGCAATCGGCGATATCGACTGGGGCAACAAGACCCTGTCGGTGCGCATCAACGGGCTGGACACGCCCTACTGGTATCGCGACGTGGTGGACCTGCTGGAACAGGCCGGCGACCGGCTGGACCAGATCATGATCCCCAAGGCCGGCTGTGCCGCCGACATCTATGCCGTCGACGCGCTGGTCACCGCGATCGAGCGCGCCAAGGGCCGCAAGAAGCCGATCAGCTTCGAGGTCATCATCGAGACCGCGGCCGGGATTTCCCATGTCGAGGAAATCGCGGCCTCGAGCCCGCGCCTGCAGGCAATGAGCCTGGGCGCTGCCGATTTCGCGGCCAGCATGGGGATGGCGACCACCGGCATCGGCGGCACCCAGGAAAACTACTACATGGCGCGGCAGGGGCAGAAATACTGGTCCGACCCGTGGCACTGGGCGCAGGCCGCCATCGTCGCCGCCTGCCGCACCCACGGGGTGCTGCCGGTGGACGGGCCGTTCGGCGATTTCAGCGACGAAGAGGGGTTCCGCGCGCAGGCGCTGCGCTCGGCCACGCTGGGCATGGTCGGGAAATGGGCGATTCACCCCAGCCAGGTCGCGCTGGCGAATGAGGTGTTTTCCCCCAGCGAGGCCGCGGTGGCCGAGGCGCGCGAGATCATCGCCGCCATGGATCAGGCGCAGAAATCCGGGGCCGGGGCCGCGGTATACAAAGGTAGACTGGTTGACATCGCATCGATTCGTCAGGCAGAAGTGATCGTGCGTCAGGCGGAAATGATCGCCGCCGAGGCGTAAGCCGACGTTGACATTCCGGGAACGGCCGGCGGGGAGGCCGCCGTTTTCGGGGGAGGAGCGACAGGTCCCGTGCACACGCCCGGGGCCTGTCCCTATTCTGGGGGCCCGTTTCCGCCGGTGTCAGGCGGTAGCGGGGCAGGCGGTCGCTAGGCCGCGCACCCCGAAGGCCTCAGAAATCGAACAGGTCCGACAGGAACGATTCGCGGCGCTTGGGCTTGCGATACCGGTCGTCGTCCTTGCGATAGCGGTCGTCGTCGCGGTCGTACTGCCGGGGCACATGCAGGTCGGGGGCGGCGGCCGGGCGGGCGGCCTGCGGGGCCGGGGCAGCGGCGGGCGAGGCGGCGCGTTCGAGGATCTTGTCCAGCTCGCCCCGGTCCAGCCACACCCCGCGGCATTTCGGGCAGTAGTCGATCTCGACCCCGCTGCGCTCGGTCATCACCAGGGTCTCGCCGTCCATCGGGCATTTCATTGCCGTTGTCCTCCGTTTGCTTCCCCTCAGTTAGGGCGCCGGCGCGTCCGCGCAACCCCCCGCAAGCCCCTTCTTCCTTGTCCAAATATCCCGGGGTGAGGCCCCGCAGGGGCCGAGGGGCAGCGCCCCTTTTCGTCAGGACCCCGGCACCTCGATCTTGCCCAGCAGCGGCATGTCGTCGGCGGGGCTGATGCTGTGGCGCTCGATCATGCGGTGGACGACCGGCTTGCCGGGGCCGCGATGCAGCGCCTGCACCGCCTCGGTCACCTCGGAATCGGCGATGGTGTGGCGCAGGTTGTGGCGGACATATTCGTCCCAGGTGGCGATGTGGTAGCTTTCCGTCCACTGCCGCGGGTTTTCCAGGTCGCGCATCAGCGACCAGTTGCGGGCGCCGTCGCGGCGGCGGATGGCGCGGCGCTTGGACATCAGCCGCAGGAACTCGGGCGCGTCCTCCAGGTCGATTTCAAAGTCGATCATCACCACGATCGGCCCGGAACGTCCGCGCAGGTCCAGGGCCAGCGACGGCTCGCGGAAGCGGTTGGCGGGGTCGAGGTCGAGGGTGCCGAACTCGGGCTGGCTGAACCAGCGGCCGATGATCGCGCCCAGGATCAGCATCCCCGCCGCCCAGGCAAAGGCCGTGTCCAGCCCGCGCGCCCCGGCGATGCCGCCCCACAGCCAGGCGCCCGCCGCCATGCCGCCGAAGGTCGCACTTTGATACAGCGCCATCGCGCGCGCCACCACCCAGCGCGGCGTCGACAGCTGCACGGTCACGTTGAACAGCGACAGCGCCAGCACCCAGCAGGCCCCGGCGACCAGCAGCGCCAGCGCCTGCCAGGCGAAATTGCCGCCGACCGACAGCACCAGGCAGGCGATGGCAAAGCCCATGAACGCCACCCGCACCACGTTTTCGTTGTTCAGCCGCTCGCGGATGCGGGCGTTGATCACCGCGCCCAGGATCGCGCCCAGCCCGAAACAGCCCAGCAGCAGCCCCAGCAGAAGCGACCCGCCCGAGGGGTGCTGCGCCGCCAGCAGCGGCAGCAGCGCCAGCACCGCCACCCCGGCAAAGCCGAACAGCATCGCCCGCAGCAGCACCCGCAGCAGGTTCGGCGACAGCGCCACATAGCGCAGACCCGCGGCCAGCGCCGGGCCCAGCGGCTCGGGCGGGATCTTCGGGCCGGTGGGCGGCGGCGGCCGCCAGCGCAGCAGCGCCCCGATCAGCGGCACATAGCTGACCGCGTTGACCGCAAACGCCGCGGCGGCGCCAAAGGCGGCGACGATCAGCCCGCCCGCCGCCGGCCCGACCGAGCGCATCAGGTTGAACCCGACCGAGTTCAGCGTGACCGCCGCCGGCAGGTCGGCGCGCGGCACCAGATCGCCCATGCTCGCCTGCCACGGCGGGTTGTAAAGCGCCTGCCCGACCCCCAGCAGGAAGGTCAGCGCCAGCAGGCTGTAGGGGTTCAGCCCGCCCGCCCAAGCCACCACCGCCAGGAGCAGCGACACCGAGGCCATCATCGCCAGCGCGATCAACAGCAGCCTGCGGCGTTCGAAGATATCGGCCAGCGCCCCCGACAGCAGCGCGAACATCATGATCGGCAGGGTGTTCGAGGCCTGCACCAGCGCCACCAGCGTGGCGCTGTCGGTCAGCTGCGTCATCAGCCAGGCCGCGCCCACCGCCTGCACCATGCCGCCGAAATTGGAAATCAGCGTCGCCGACCACAGGGTCAGGAACGCCTTGTGGCGGAACGGGGACAGGGCAGAGGGGCGGGGGGCTGGGGACGGCATTGCCTGCTCAAGCTAGCGGATGCGGCGGCAAGGACAATCCACCTGTTGCGGCCCTGCGCGATTGACGCCGCGGCGGCCCTGGTCATGCTGGGCCGCGCCTTGATGGAGAGCCTGATGCACGACGATACCCCCGTTTTGCCGCCCGCCCCTCCGCCGCGGGGGGCGCTGGCGATGCGGCAGATGGCGTTGCGCGCGATCATGGATGGGCGCGGGGTCGATTCGGTGATCCTCTCGGCCCCGGCAAGCCTGGCCCATTATGGCGGGATGGCGCCGGGCGAGCTGCTGGTGGTGACCGCACAGGCGGCGCAGCCGGTGGCGGCGTTTGCGGGGGAAGGGGATCCCCCGTGGCCGTTCTGGCCGGGGGCGGCAGGGCTGCTGCGGCGGGGCTGTCGGCTGGGATACGAGGGCGGCTGGATCGACGCCGACGCGTTGGCCTTGCTTGTCGCCCGGCTGGCGCCGGCGGGGCTGCTCGACATCGGCCCCGAGGTCGAGCGCCAGATCGGCTCTGGCGCCGACGCTCTGCCGGGCGCGCTTTCCGCGGGCCGCCGGGTCAGCCCCGGTTGAACAGCCGCAGGATCAGCAGCAGGATCACCGCGCCGATGGTGGCGAAGACCACCGATCCCAGGAAG
The DNA here is from genome assembly GCF_047716885.1 of Paracoccus sp. SJTW-4. NCBI lineage: Bacteria > Pseudomonadati > Pseudomonadota > Alphaproteobacteria > Rhodobacterales > Paracoccaceae > Paracoccus > Paracoccus sp. SJTW-4. The sequence goes on from NZ_CP136681.1 coordinate 2,630,005, forward strand.
CTGGGTCCGGCGACGGTGTTGCCCACTGCGGGGCCGGCGCCGATGTTCCAGCCCATGGCCGGGAACAGGAAGGTGGCGATCAGCGCGCCGACCACGCCGACGACGATGTTCATGACCACGCCCTGGCCATGGCCCTTGACGATCTGCCCGGCCAGCCAGCCGGCGATGGCGCCGATGATGATGGCGACGATAAAGCCCATGTCTTGTCCTTTCATGGTGCGGCAACGCCCTGGGCGCCGCCCGGATGAGGAAGGAACGGCGACTTCCCCCCATTTGGTTCCGTGCCGCCTTGTTTTTGCTGCTGCCTTTCCGATGCGCGGGAAGCGCACCCCGTTCGCGGCAAGATGACGCGTGATCAAAAAACCGCGTGCGCGGCATTTTTGCCACGATCCGTTGTGCTCGCTGGGGCGTTTCTTGACGCCGTCCCGGCTCTCGCGGCGTATGGGCTGATCGGAAGCGGTTGGCAGGGCAGCCTGCGAATCGGTTCCACAGTGTTGCCAACCCGGTGGCCGTCCGGCGGCACTTCTGCCCTGCCACCACTGAAGGATTATCCGCGATGCGTTTCGCCTCTGCTGCCCTCATGGCCTGCGCGCTGGGCCTTGCGGCCTGCGGCCCGACCCCTCCTCCGACCGAGGGTGCGGCTCCCAGCACCAGCAATTTCGTCCCCGAGATCTATCAGGCCCGCGTCGATACCGGCCCCAATGGCGAGCCGATCCAGATCCCCGCCATCAAGGCCGCCTATCTGCGCGACCGCAACACCCGCACCCGCGTGCCCTATAACGGCCCCGACGCGCCGGGAACGGTGGTGGTCGATCCCTATGCGCGGCTGCTGTATCTGGTCGAGGATGGCGGCATGGCGACCCGGGTCGGCATCGCGGTCGGCAAGGCCGGGTTGGGCTATTCCGGCACCGCGGTCATCAAGCGCAAGGCGCATTGGCCGTCCTGGACCCCCACCGCCAACATGGTCGCGACCGAGCCCGAGCTTTACGCGCAATTCGCCAAGGGCGTGCCGGGCGGCCCGTCGAACCCGCTGGGGTCGCGCGCGCTTTACCTCTACGAGGGCAACCGCGACACCATGTACCGGATCCACGGCACCATGGACCCCTCGTCCATCGGCAAGGCGACCTCGGCCGGCTGCATCCGCCTGTTCAACCAGGACGTGATGGACCTGTACGACCGGATCCCGAACGGCACCGTGGTCAAGGTACGCACCGCCGATGAATCGCGCCGGCTGGAAGGGCCGCTGCGCCAGACCCCCGACGGGTATCTGGAGCCGGTGGCCGCCGAGGCGCAACCGATCGCCTTTGCCGAAAGCGCCGCGCTCGAGCCCGTGCCCGCCGCCTGGTAAGGCTGCCGCCCTGCGGCCGATCCTGCGCCGCCGCTGATCGCAACGCCCGGCCGTTTGGTGCCGGGCGTTTGCCGTTCGGGGCGGTGCCGAACCCGGCCCAGACCGCGCGGGCGCAGTTCACTTTCGCCGCCGGTTTTGCTATGCGGGCCAGAGATGGGCGAAAGAGGGTGGACCCGGTGCGCTGCTGCCTCGATCTCGTTGCGACCGCGGTTGCCGGCATGGTCGCCCTTGCCGGTCCGGCGCTGGCCGATCCCCCAGCCGGGGCCGCGAATGCGCCGCGGGTGATGGCGCTGGCTGATCCGGCTGCCGGGACCCCGGCCGGGACCGACACCGCCGCCGCGGCCCTGCCCGAGATCCCGGCGGATTTCATCGGCCCGCGCCTGCCCCGTCCCGAGACCGCCGACCGCCGCTGTACCGTGGACGAGCGCAGCTGCATTTCCGCCGCCAGCTACGTCGCCGATGTCTGTTCCACCATCGAGCGCGCGGCCGGGGAAAATGCGCTGGACCCGAATTTCCTGGCCCGGCTGCTGTGGAAGGAAAGCCTGTTCGAGCCCTCGGCGATCTCTCCGGCCGGGGCGCTGGGGATCGCGCAGTTCATGCCCGGCACCGCCCGCATCCGCCGGCTGGACGACCCGATGAACCCGGCCAAGGCGATCCATGCCTCGGCCGACTACCTGCGGTTCCTGATCGACGGCTTCGGCAATATCGGGCTGGCCGCGGTCGCCTATAACGGCGGCGAGCGGCGGGCACGCAATTTCGTCGGCGGCGGGCAGGTGCTGCCTTACGAGACGCAGGATTACGTCGAGTCGATCACCGGCCACAACGCCTGGAAATGGCGCGACGAGCCGCCGGCGCAGATCGACCTGCGGCTGGACAAGACCGTCCCCTTTGCCGAGGCCTGCGTCAAGCTGGCGGCGAACCGCGGCCTCAAGGAGTTCACGCCGGCCGACCGGGTCTGGCCATGGGGGGTGATCCTCGCCTCGCACCCCAGGCAGTCGGGGGCGCAGCAGCAGATCGACCGGCTGAACCGGCAGCTGCGCCCGATCCTGGGCGGCAAGCGGGTCAGCTATGTGCGCAAGACGCTGTCGGGCAGCGGGCGGCGGGTCTATACCGCGCAGATCGGCTATGCCTCGCGCGGCGAGGCGAACGCCTTCTGCAACCAGTTCCGCGCCATTGGCGGCCGCTGCATGGTGTTGAAGAACTAGCCGCCGGGGGGCGCTCGAAAACGCCCGGCGCAGAAGGATGGCGGCCTAGCGCACCCGCAGCGCCGGCGGCGGCAGCAGCTGCTGCGCCACGCCGACGCCGATCAGCCACAGCGAGCTGAGCGTCAGCCCCCACAGCGCCCAGCTTTGCGGGTGGAACCCGACTGCGATCGCCCAGGCCGCAAACACCACCCAGGCCATCGCCACCGGCAGCGACACCGCCCGCCAGCGCGCGGTGCGCACCGGGTGGATGAAGCGCACCGGCAGGAACATCGCCACGGTCAGCACCACCACCACCAGCAGGATCGCCCATTCCGGCGGCTTCAGCGCGAACAGCACCAGCACCACCATGTTCCAGCAGGCCGGAAACCCGGAAAAGCTGTTGTCCACCGTCTTCATCCGTGTGTCGACGAAATAGACGACCGAGCCGTAGACGATGGCGATGATCGCCAGCCAGCCGGTCCAGCCGGTCAGCAGCCCCGACTTGAACAGCGCGAATGCCGGGATGAACACATAGGTCAGGTAGTCGATGATCAGGTCCATCAGCACGCCGTCGTAGGTCGGCCAGTTGACCTTGACCAGGTAGCGGCGCGCCAGCGGCCCGTCGACCGCGTCCACCACCAGCGCCACGATCAGCCAGCTGAACATGGCCGACCAGTTTTCCTCGACCGCGGCCAGCAGGGCCAGCATCGACAGGACGGCACCGGTGGCGGTAAGCAGGTGGACCCCAAGGGCCTTGTAGCGCAGATTCATGGGCGGCTGTTTCGCATTCCCGCGGATGAGGCGCAACCGCCCTTGCGTCGCAGCACGCGCCGGGCCGCGGGATGGGTGCGGGGCAGGGTGCCCGGAATGGGCGGCGCTGCGGTCAGCCGGGGGGGATCGGCAGCGCGTGGGTCGCCTTCATCTCTTCCATCGACAGCAGCGCGGTGACGTTCTGGATGCGCACCTCGGAGATCAGCGACTGGTAGAAGCGGTCATAGGCGCGCGCATTGCGCACCACCACCTTGAGGATATAGTCGATGTCCCCGGCCAGCCGGTGCGCCTCGACCACCTCGGGGCGGGCGCGGACGGCGGCCAGAAAGCGGCCGGCCCAGTCGGCGTCGTGTTCGGTGGTGCGGACCAGCACGAAGAAACAGGCCTCGAGCCCCAGCGATTCGGCGTCCAGCAGCGCCACCTGGCCGCGGATCACCCCCTGCTCGCGCATCCGCCGAATCCGGTTCCACACCGGCGTGCGCGAGGCCCCGGCGCGGGCGGCGATTTCCTCCAGCGGCAGGCTGGCGTCCTGCTGCAGCAGGGACAGTATCTTGCGGTCCAGCGCATCCAGCCGGACCGGGTTCTGTTGCGGGTCGCTCATCTGGGCGGATTTTCCTTGCGGTGGCGGATCAGAGGATACTGCGTCCTTATTTCCGCCGGTATCTAGCGCTTTGCAACATGTATTTTCTAGAATGGCGGCAATCCCTAACAGGTCGACGCCATGTCCAGAAGCTTTGTCCCCTCGCCCTCGACCCCGGCCGTGCTGACGGCCAACCGTCTGCGTGACGGTCTGTCCGTGTGGATGACGCCCTGTGGCTGGGACACCGACCCCCGCGCCGCGGTGCTGTTCGAGGATGCGGAAGGCGCCGACGCGGCGCTGGCCGCGGCCGAGGCGCAGCCGGGCGTCGTGGTCGGTCCCTATCTGACCCAGTCGGGGCGCGATGCCGACGGCCTGCCGGTGCCGGTGCATTTCCGCGAGGCATTCCGCCAGTCCGGCCCCTCGGTCGAGACCAGCGCCCCCCATTCCCGCGCCCAAAACTCCCGCCATCCGCAAGAGGCCGCCCATGTTTGACGCCGCCACCGACGGGCGCAGCTATCTGCGCCACCGCGCCGCGCAATTCCGCGCCCAGGTCGCCCGCCGCCTGGACGGCAGCCTGACCGAGGACGAGTTTCGCCCCCTGCGGCTGATGAACGGGGTCTATCTGCAGCTGCACGCCTATATGCTGCGGGTGGCGATCCCTTACGGCACGATCAGCCCGGCGCAGATGCGCGGGCTGGCGCGTATCGCCGAGCGCTGGGACCGCGGCTACGGGCATTTCACCACAAGGCAGAACATCCAGTTCCACTGGGCGGCGCTGGTCGACATTCCCGACATGCTGGACGCGCTGGCCGATGTCGGGCTGCACGCGATCCAGACCAGCGGCAACACCGTGCGCAACGTCACCACCGACGCCTTTGCCGGCGCCGCCGCGGACGAGATCGAGGATCCGCGCCCCTGGGCTGAGCTGCTGCGCTATTGGTCCACCGACCACGCCGAGTTCCAGTTCCTGCCCCGCAAGTTCAAGATCGCGATTTCCGGGGGCGAGCGCGACCGCGCCGTGATCCCCGCCCATGACATCGGCCTGCGCCTGCGCCGGCAGGGGCGCGAGGTGGGTTTCGAGGTCTGGATCGGCGGCGGCCTGGGCCGGACGCCCCTGATCGGCAAGGTGGTGCGCGAGTTCCTGCCCGCCGCCGACCTGCTGCCCTATGTCGAGGCGATCCTGGCTGCCTATAACCTCTCGGGCCGGCGCGACAACAAGTTCAAGGCCCGGCTCAAGATCACCGTGGCCGAGCGCGGGCTGGAGGTGCTGCGCGAGGAGATCGAGGCCGAGTTCCTCCGCCGCAAGGCCGTGTTCAGCAGCGGCGCTGCCGAGGCGCTGCTGGACGAGCTGCGCGCCCGTTTCGCCGCGCCGCGGTTCCGCGCGCCCGACGATGCAGGGTATGAGATCGCCCGCGCCGCCAACCCCTCGTTCCGCGCCTGGGCCGACACCAACCTGTCGCCGCACCGGGTGCCGGGCTATGCCAGCGTGACCGTCACCCTGAAGGCCCCCGGCATGACGCCGGGCGACTGCACCGCCGCGCAGATGCGGCTGCTGGCCGATCTGGCCGAGCGCCACGCCCATTCCGACCTGCGTATCGCGCATGACCAGAACATCGTGCTGCCCCATGTCCACCGCAGCGAACTGCCCGCGCTGTACGCGGCCCTGCGCGATGCCGGGCTGGCCACGGCGAACAAGGGCCGGATCACCGACCTGATTTCCTGCCCCGGGATGGATTTCTGCACCCTGGCCACCGCCCGCTCGATCCCCATCGCGCGCGAGCTGGCCGATTACGTCCGCGCCCGCGATCTTGAGGACGACATCGGCCCCTTCGACCTGCGGATCTCGGGCTGCATCAACGCCTGCGGCCATCACCATCTGGGCCATGTCGGCATCCTGGGGCTGGACCGGGCGGGGGTGGAAAACTACCAGATCACCCTGGGCGGCGACGGGTACGAAATCCCCGCCATCGGCGAGCGCGCCGGCGCGGGCTTCCCCTATGACCAGGTGGTGCCGGCGATCGGGCGGCTGCTGGACGCCTATCTCGCCTTGCGCGAATCGCCCGAGGAGCGCTTCATCGACGCGCTGCGCCGGTTGGGCGTGGGGCCGTTCCGTGCCGCGCTTTACCCCGATGCTCCCGAAGGGAAGGCCGCGAAATGACCGACCCGGATCTTGCCGCGCGCGCCGCCAGGCTGAACGCCCGCTATCGCAACCACGCCGCGGTGCAGGTGCTGCGCCATGCGCTGGCCGACCCGGAACTGGGGCGGGTGGCGCTGGTGTCCTCGTTCGGGGCGGAATCGGTGGTGCTGCTGCACATGCTGTCGGTGGCCGCGCCCGACACGCCGGTGCTGTTCGTCGACACGCGGATGCTGTTTCCCGAGACGCTGGAGTATCAGCGGCAGATCGCCGCAGCCCTGCCGCTGACCGATATCCGTGTGATCCGCGCCGATGCGGCCGCGGTGGCCGAGGCGGACCCCGACGGCCGGCTGCACCAGCGCGACACCGACGCCTGCTGCGATGTCCGCAAGGTGGTGCCGCTGGAACGGGCGCTGTCCGGGTTCGACGCCTGGATCACCGGCCGCAAGCGCTTTCAGGGCGGCGAGCGGACCGGGCTGGACTTCTTTGAACCCGAGCCGCCGCTGCGGCTGCGCGTGAACCCGCTGGCGCATTGGCGCCCGCAGGACGTCGCCGAATACATGGAGGAAAACGCGCTGCCCCGGCATCCGCTGGTGGCGCGCGGCTTCCCCTCGATCGGCTGCGCGCCCTGCACCTCGGCGGTGAAGCCGGGCGAGGACCCGCGCGCGGGCCGCTGGCGGGGTGCGGAAAAGACCGAATGCGGCATCCATTTCATCGGCGGCAAGGCCCGCCCCGCGGCGCCGGCGCCTGCCGACCCTGTTCCGGCCGCGCCTGCCGCGGCTGTTCCCGCCGCCCGCCCATCGGCCGCGCCGCTGCCCCTGCGCGGCGCCGGTCCCGGCCCGCTCAGCAAGGACGACGAGATGACCCCTGCCGCACCTCCGGCCCCCGCGCCCCAGCCCGCACCCGCCGCCGAGTCCCCCGCCGATGCGCCCGTGCTGGTCCGCGACGACGGGTTCCACCCGGTCGATGCCGCCCCGGACGTGACCCTGCCGCCCGACAGCGACCCGGCCGCGCTGGCGCCGTATCTGGGCGCAAAGCTTGTCGCGGTCGAGTTCCCGGCGATGACCGACGGGCGCGGTTTTACGCTGGCGCGACTGCTGCGCGAACAGGGCTTCGCCGGGCGCATCCGCGCCACCGGCGGGCTGATCGCCGACCAGTATGCCATGGCCCGCCGCGTCGGCATCGACGAGGTGCAGATTCCCGCGGAGCTGGCCCGTCGCCAGCCGCAAGAGCAATGGCTTGCCCGCGCCGACTGGCAGGACTGGGACCACAGGTCGCGGCTGGCGGGCTAGTCCCTGCCGCTCTTTTCACCTATCTGATTGCGGAACCCTGACGATGACGCTGGATATTCCCGTGGCCGACGCCCCGAAATCGACTGCCAACCTGATGCCGGATGCGCAGACCGTCACCTCGGTCCGCCACTGGACCGACACGCTGTTTTCCTTTCGGGTGACGCGGCCCCCCAGCCTGCGCTTCCGCTCGGGCGAGTTCGTGATGATCGGGCTGCCGGACGAACGCGGCAAGCCGATCCTGCGGGCCTATTCCATCGCCTCGCCCAACTGGGACGACGAGCTGGAGTTCTATTCGATCAAAGTGCCGGACGGGCCGCTGACCTCGCGGCTGCAGCACATCAAGCCCGGCGACCAGATCATCCTGCGCCCGAAACCCGTGGGCACGCTGGTGCTGGACGCGCTGCTGCCCGGCAAGCGGCTGTGGTTCCTGGCCACCGGCACCGGCATCGCGCCCTTTGCCTCGCTGCTGCGCGACCCGGAAACCTATGAGCGGTATGAGCAGGTGATCCTGATGCACACCTGCCGCAAGGTCGCGGAACTGGAATACGGCCGCGAGCTGGTCGAGGCGCTCAAGGACGACCCGCTGCTGACCGAGATCTACGGCGACAGCTTCGCCTCGCGGCTGCTCTATTACCCCACCGCCACGCGCGAGGATTATCCCCGCCGCGGCCGGATCACCGACAACCTCGCCTCGGGCAAGGTATTCGCGGACCTCGGCCTGCCGCCGATGAACCCGGCGGACGACCGCGCGATGGTCTGCGGCAGCATGGCGCTGAACATCGACGTGACCAAGGTGCTGGAAGGCTTCGGCCTGCGCGAGGGCGCCAATTCCGACCCCAAGGAGTTCGTGGTCGAAAAGGCCTTTGTCGGCGACGGGATCTGATGCGCGTCCTGGCGCTGGACCATCTGGTGCTGACCGTCGCCGACATCGAGGCGACGGTCGCCTTTTACCAGGCGCTGGGGATGCAGCGCGTGACCTTTAGCGGCGGCCGGGTCGCGATGACGTTTGGCCGGCAAAAGCTCAACCTGCACCAGGCGGGGGCCGAGATTGCGCCCCATGCGCGCCACCCCGGACCGGGCAGCGCCGATCTGTGCTTTCTGGTCGATCTGCCGCCCGAGGCGCTGACCGCTCATCTTGAACAGCAGGGAATCGCGATTGAGCTTGGCCCCGTTCCCCGGACCGGGGCGGCGGCGGCGCTGGTCTCGGTCTATGTCCGGGACCCGGACGGCAATCTGGTCGAGCTTTCGACCGAAGCGGCGGCCTGAGCCTGCCGCTGGACGCAGGGCCCCGGCCGGGCCGTCATTGACAGCCCCCGCCGGCCTGCCCATGTTCGCGGCCCGAATCGTCCGAAAGGTCTGCACATGCCCGTCGTCGTCGTCGAATCCCCCGCCAAGGCCAAGACGATCAACAAATATCTTGGCGACGACTACACGGTTCTGGCGTCCTTCGGCCATGTCCGCGACCTGCCGCCCAAGGACGGCTCGGTCGATACCGACGCCGATTTCGCCATGAAATGGGAAGTCGCGGCGGATTCGAGGAAACACGTCAAGGCGATCAAGGACGCGCTGGCGCAGGACCCGAACCTGATCCTCGCCACCGACCCCGACCGCGAGGGCGAGGCGATTTCCTGGCATCTGCGCGAGGCGCTCGAGCCGGTGCTGAAAAAGGGCGCGCAGGTCAGCCGCGTCACCTTCAACGCCATCACCAAGGCCGCGGTGACCGAGGCTATGGCCAACCCGCGCGAGATCGACCAGCCGCTGGTCGACGCCTATCTGGCGCGGCGGGCGCTGGATTATCTGGTCGGGTTCAACCTGTCGCCGGTGCTGTGGCGCAAGCTGCCCGGCGCGAAATCCGCCGGCCGGGTGCAGTCGGTGGCCCTGCGCGTCATCGTCGACCGCGAGATGGAGATCGAGGCGTTCCGCGCCCGCGAATACTGGTCGGTCCATGCGGTTCTGGCGACACCCCGCGGGCAGGAATACCGCGCGCAGCTGGTCTCTTACGCCGGGAAAAAGCTGGAACGCTACGATCTGGCGAATGAAGAGGCCGCGCGGCTGGCGGTCTCGGCGGTGGAAAGCCGCGATCTGGCGGTGACCTCGGTTGCCAGCAAGCCCGCCAGCCGCAACCCGTGGCCACCCTTCATGACCTCGACCCTGCAGCAAGAGGCCAGCCGCAAGCTGGGGCTGGGCGCGCGGGCTTGCATGTCTGCGGCGCAGCGGCTGTATGAGGCGGGCTACATCACCTATATGCGAACCGACGGCATCGACATGGCGCCCGAGGCGGTGATGGCGGCGCGCGATGCGATCAAGGCGCGGTTCGGCGCCGATTACGTCCCGAAATCGCCGCGGATGTACAAGAACAAGGCCAAGAACGCGCAGGAAGCGCACGAGTGTATCCGCCCCACCGACATGATGCTGTCGCCCGACCGGCTGAACGTCGAACCCGAACAGCGCAAGCTGTACGAGCTGATCTGGAAGCGCACGCTGGCGAGCCAGATGGAGGCCGCGCGGATGGAGCGGACCACCGTCGAGATCGGCTCGGCCGACGGGCAGGTGGGGCTGCGCGCGACGGGGCAGGTGATGCTGTTCGACGGCTTCCTGCGGGTCTATGACCAGGGCACCGACGACGAGGATGGCGAGGACAGCGCCCGCCTGCCCGCGATCGAGCAGGGCGAGCCCGCCGACAAGCGCGGCGTGACGCCGGAGCAGCATTTCACCCAGCCGCCGCCGCGCTATACCGAGGCGACGCTGGTCAAGCGCATGGAAGAGCTGGGGATCGGCCGGCCGTCCACTTACGCCAGCATCGTGACCACGATCCAGGACCGCGAATATGTCCGCAAGGACAAGAACCGCCTGATCCCCGAGGACAAGGGCCGGCTGGTCACCGCGTTTCTGGTGAAATATTTCCCGCGCTACGTCAGCTACGACTTCACCGCCGATCTCGAGGGCGAGCTGGACGACATCTCGTCGGGCTCGCGCGAGTATCGCGAGGTGCTGCGGCGGTTCTGGCGCGATTTCGCCGCCGCGCTGGCCGACACCAGCGAGCTGCGGATTTCCGAGGTGCTGACCGCCATCGACGAGGCGCTGGCCCCGCATCTTTACCCCGCGCGCGCCGATGGCGGCGATCCGCGGGAATGCCCGCTCTGCGGGGCAGGGCGGCTGAACCTCAAGACCGCGCGCTCGGGCGGGGCGTTCATCGGCTGCTCGAACTATCCCGAATGCCGCTATACCCGCCCGCTGTCCGGCCCCGAGGGCGAGGCGATGGGCGACACAGTGCTGGGGCTGGATGCGCAGGGGCTGGAAATCAGCCTCAAGAACGGCCGCTTCGGCCCCTATGTCCAGCGCGGCGATGCCACGGCCGATGCGCCGAAACCGCCCCGCGCCTCGATCCCCAAGGGCTGGGACCCGGCGGCGATGGATCTGGAAAAGGCGCTGATGCTGCTGGATCTGCCGCGCGAGATCGGCCCCCACCCCGAGGACGGGGTGCCGGTCGAGGCCGGGATCGGGCGCTATGGCCCCTATGTCAAGCACGGCTCGAAATACGCCAACCTGCCCGAGGTCGACGAGGTGTTCACCATCGGCATGAACCGCGCGGTCGAGGTGCTGGCCTCGAAACCCCAGCGCGGGCGCGCGGCCTCTGCCGCGCCGCTGGCCGAACTGGGCGAACACCCCGAGGGCGGCGCGGTGCAGGTGCTGAACGGCCGCTTCGGCCCCTATGTCAAATGGGGCAAGGTGAATGCGACGCTGCCCCGCGACCTTGCACCCGACGCGGTGACGATGGAACGCGCGCTGGAACTGATCGCCGCCAAGCAGGCCAAGGGCGGCAAGCCCGCCCGCAAGGCCGCGGCCAAACCCGCGGCCAAGAAGGCGCCGGCGAAAAAGACCGCCACGAAAGAGCCCGGGGCCAAGGCGGCCAGGAAACCGGCCGCCAAGAAGACTGCGGCCAAGAAATCCACGGCCAAGGACGCGCCAGCCGAGGGCTGATCCCGGGGCGGGTGGCAACTCTCGCCCCGCTCGCGCAGTTGTGGCTGGCGGTGACGGGACCCCGGCTTGTCCGGGGCGCGCGTCCGCCGTAGCCCGAAAGGCCAGTATCATCAGGGGATCCGCCATGCGTCTTGTCACCGTCCTGTCCGCCACGCTGCTGCTTGCTGCCCCCGCGCTGGCCCAAAGCCCGGCGCCCGAACCCGCCCCCGCCGACGCGGCCCCGGCCCAGTCCGCGGCCCCCGCCGCGAAACCCGCGGTGCCGCCGGTGACGGAACCCGCCCCCAAGCCCGAAACCATGGATCAGGACAGCCTGACCGACGTCAGCTATGCCTGCGACGGCGACACCTCGATGCAGGTGGTGTTCGTCAACACCGCCGCCGGCGCCAGCTATGCCATCGTGCTGGAACAGGGCCGGATGATCCCGATGCAGATCGCGGTCTCGGCTTCGGGGGCGCGCTATCTGTCGATTGCGCCCGAGGGCCGCTATCAGCTGTGGACCAAGGGCGATACCGCCGATCTGGTGGCGCTGGACGGCGACGCGGAAACGCCGCTGCGCAGCGGCTGCACCGCGGCGGGCTGATTCCGGGGCCGGCTGGCCCTTCGTTGACAGCCGCAGCCACCCCGTGCAGAACCGGCGAGGAACGGTTGCACGGGGGAGCCATGCGCAAGGTATATGAAACGGCAGATGCCGCGCTCGACGGTCTGCTGAAGGACGGGATCTCGATCGCGGCGGGGGGATTCGGGCTGTGCGGCATCCCCGAGCTGCTGATTGCCGCGATCCACCGCTCGGGCATCAAGGACCTGACCATCGCCTCGAACAACTGCGGGGTGGACGGGTTCGGGCTGGGCGTGCTGCTGGACAGCAAGCAGATCCGCAAGATGCAGTCCTCCTACGTCGGCGAGAATGCCGAGTTCATGCGCCAGTACCTGAGCGGAGAGCTTGAGCTGGAGTTCAACCCCCAAGGCACGCTGGCCGAGCGGATGCGCGCGGGCGGCGCCGGCATCCCCGGTTTCTATACGAAAACCGGCGTCGGCACCGTCATCGCCGAGGGGAAAGAGCACAAGGACTTCGACGGGGAAACCTATATCCTCGAACGCGGCATCGTGACCGACCTGTCCATCGTCAAGGCATGGAAGGCCGACGAGACCGGCAACCTGGTGTTCCGCAAGACCGCGCGCAACTTCAACGTGCCCGCCGCCACCTGCGGCCGCGTCTGCGTGGTCGAGGTCGAGGAAATCGTCCCCGCCGGCAGCCTGGACCCCGACTGCATCCACCTGCCCGGCATCTACGTGCACCGCATCGTGCAGGGCGAACACGAAAAGCGCATCGAACAGCGCACCACCCGCAAGCGCGAGGAGGCCTGAGCATGGCATGGGATCGTAACCAGATGGCCGCCCGCGCCGCGCAGGAACTGCAGGACGGCTGGTATGTGAACCTTGGCATCGGCATCCCGACCCTGGTGTCGAACTACATTCCTGAGGGTGTCCACGTGACGCTGCAATCGGAAAACGGGATGCTCGGCATGGGGCCCTTTCCCTATGAGGGCGAGGAAGACCCCGACCTGATCAACGCCGGCAAGCAGACCATCACCGAACTGCCCCATTCCGCCTATTTCGACAGCGCCACCAGCTTTGCGATGATCCGCGGCGGCAAGATCGCCATGGCGATCCTGGGCGCGATGGAGGTGGCGGAAAACGGCGACCTGGCGAACTGGATGATCCCCGGCAAGCTGGTCAAGGGCATGGGCGGCGCCATGGACCTGGTCGCCGGCGTCGGCCGGGTGGTGGTGGTGATGGACCACACCAACAAGGCCGGCGAATCCAAGGTGCTGAAGGCCTGCACCCTGCCGCTGACCGGCAAGGGGGTGGTGGACCGCATCATCACCAACCTGGGCGTGCTGGACGTGGTGCCGGGCGGGCTGAAGATCGTCGAGGTCGCCGACGGCGTGACCGAGGCCGAACTGCGCGCCGCCACCGAGGCCACCATCGTCGACTGACCGGCTTTTCGGAGCCTTCACGAGGCGCCGCGTTTTCGCGGCGCCTTTTTCGTTCCGCCGCGCGACGCGCCCGGGGGCGGAGTGCCGCAGCCGAGGACTTTATCCCGCCGCTGCCACCCGCTAGTTGGGACCCATGACGCAAGCGCCCGCCGATGCCCCGCTGACCGCCGACGAAATCGCCGCCCTGTTCACCGCGGCGGACGGCGGCTTTCTCTGCGCCCGCTGGGGGCGCCCCGTCGCGCCGGTGGTGTTCGGGCTGGACGATGCCACGCTGACCGTGTTCCGGGCCGCGCTGATCGCGCCGTTCACCCATGCACGGCAGCCGCTGACCGATACCGACCCGGACACCGGCGCCAATCTGATGATCTTTGCGGTCCGGGACTGGGCGGAACTGGACGGTATCCCCGATCTCGACCGGCTGACCGGCATGACCGGGCTGCCGGATCGTCTTACGGCAGAAGACGCCGACCGCTACCGGCTGCTGCGCTTTGACGGCGCGGGTGCGATAAGGGCCTGCCTGACCTTCCTGCGGCTGGGCGGCGCGCTGGCGCAGGCGCATCCGGCGCAGCTGGCGGAATCGGTGGCGGTCAACGCACTGCTCAGCTGGGCGCGCCCCGTGACCCCCTCGGCGCCGCTGGCGGCACTGATCCGCGCCGCCTATGACCCGCTGCTGCCCGGATGCGCCCGCGATCCCAGCCACGCGCTGCGCCTTGCCGCCCGGCTCTGATGCTTTCTTCATCACGCAAATATCCCGGGGGAGCCGCCGCAGGCGGCGGGGGCAGCGCCCCCATTCTACAGGAGCCCGCCTTGACCCACCGCTTCCCCGTCCGCGTCTATTACGAGGACACCGACCTCGGCCAGGTCGTCTATTACGCCAACTACCTGAAGTTCATCGAACGCGGCCGCAGCGAATGGCTGCGCGCGGCCGGGGTGGACCAGTCCGTGCTGCTGGAACGCGGGCTCGCCTTTGTCGTGCGCCGGGTCGAGGCCGATTACCTGCGCCCCGCCCGCTTCGACGACGCGCTCGAGGTGGTCACCACGCTCGACCACGCCGCCGGCCCGCGCATCACCGTGGCGCAGGCGGTGGAGCGCGACGGCACGGCCCTGTTCCGGGCCATGGTTACCGTGGTCTGCGTCGATCTGGCCACCATGCGCCCGCAGCGCCTGCCGCCGGATGTGCTGGCGGCGCTGTCCCGCTGACCCGGCCCCCACACGCGCGGCGCACAGAATCTTGTTGTCGCCGCGACTGGCCTTTGCTGCTAGTTTGATGCCAAACGCGCCCGACCGCAGACAAGCACGAGGCGCGACCAGCGCAAGGACAGGCAAATCCGATGGAAAACCTCGCAATCGGCGCCCCGGCCGATTTCTCGCTGATCGCGCTGTTCCTGCGCGCCTCGCTCACCGTCAAGATCGTGATGGCTCTGCTGGTGCTGGCCTCGGTCTGGTCCTGGGCGCTGATCGTGCAAAAGCTGATGGTGCAGACCGCCGCGCGCCGCGATGCCTCGGATTTCGACCGCCGCTTCTGGTCGGGCGATCCGCTGGACGACGTGTTCGACCGGATGAACGGGCGGCCTTCGGGCGCGGCGGCGCGGATCTTTGCGGCGGGGATGGCGGAATGGCGCCGCTCGCAGACCGATGACGGCGGGCTGATCCCGGGGGTGCTGTCGCGGGTGGAGCGGGCGATGAACGTGGCGATCGGGCGCGAAAGCGACCGTCTGACCCGCGGGCTGCCGTTCCTGGCCTCGGTCGGCTCGACCGCGCCCTTCATCGGGCTGTTCGGCACCGTCTGGGGCATCAAGACCGCGTTCGAGGGGATCGCGCTGTCGCAGAACACCAGCCTTGCCGTCGTCGCCCCCGGCATCGCCGAGGCGCTGGTCGCGACCGCGCTGGGCCTGCTGGCCGCGATCCCGGCGGTGATCATGTACAACAAGCTGGCCACCGACGCTGACCGCATCAGCGCCGGGCATGAGGCCTTCGCCGACGAATTCACCACCATCCTGTCGCGCCAGATCGAGGCCGAATGATGGCGGCCGGGGCTTCTCGACGCGGGCGGGGACGCCACCGCCGCATGGCGCCGATGGCGGAAATCAACGTCACGCCCTTTGTCGACGTGATGCTGGTGCTGCTGATCATCTTCATGGTGGCGGCGCCGCTGCTGACCGTGGGGGTGCCGCTGGAACTGCCCCGCACCGCGGCCGAGGCCGTGCGCGCCGAACCCGAAGAGCCGCTGACCATCTCGCTGCCCGCGGAAGGGCCGCTGGTGCTGATGACGACCGAGGTCCCCGCGGACGAGCTGGTCACCCGCCTGCGCTCGGTCGCGGCGGAACGCCGGTCCAGCCGCATCTATCTGCGCGCCGACGGCGCCGTCGCCTATGCCCGCGTGATGGAGGTGATGGGCGCACTGAACGCGGCCGGTTTCCACGACATCGTTCTGGTCACCGACGCCGGTGGCCCGCGGATGGATGGCTGATCCCTTTCCCCCGCTCGAGACGCGCGAGCGTCGCATCGGCCTGTGGGTCTCGGCCGCCGCCCACGGGTCGCTGATCCTGTGGGTAGCGCTGGGCGGCGCGCTGTTTCGCGCGCCCCAGGCGCCGACGCTGCGGATGGCGCCGGTGGAAACCATGTCGGCCAGCGATTTCGAGGCGATGGCCGCGGCCTCGCGCGGGGCCGGGCCGCTGGGCGAGGACTCCGCCGCCACCCCCGCGCAGCCGCGCCCGCCTTCGGCCGAGGTGATCGCCGGTGGCCCGACCGCCATGGCGCCGCCCGTGCCCGAGGCCGATCCCTTGGCGCTGCCCGCGCCCGAGTTCGCGGGCGAGGCCGCGCCGAACCTGTCCGACCTGCAGACCCCGCAGGTGCCGGTGACGGTGGCAACGGTGGCGCCCGCGCCGCAGCAGCCCTCGGCCCCGGCGGATGCGCAGGCGCTGCCCGACGCCCCGGTGCCGCCCCAGCCGATGCCCGATCCGCAGCGCACCGCCACCGCGCCTTCGCTGCGCGTGCCGGGTGCGGTTTCTCCTGACGAGCCGCCGCCCGAGGCCCCGCCGGCGCCGCCGCTGCTGACCACCTCGGCCGCGCCCTTCGACGTCGCCGCCGCCCGCCAGCGCCGCGCCGACCGGATCGCGCAGGCCGAAGCCGCCGCCGCAGCTGCCGCCGCCGCGGCCGAGGCGCAGCGGCAGGCCGAGGCCGCCGAGGCTGCCCGGCAGGCAGAGCAGGCGCGCATCGCCGCCGAAGCCGCCGCCCGTGAACAGGCCGAACGCGCCGCCGCACAAGCCGCCGCCGAGGCCGCACGCCGCGCCGCGGCCGAGGCAAGCGCCGCGCTTGAGGCCGAGCGGCAGGCGGCGCTGGAGGCCGAGCAGGAAGAAGCCCGCCGCCAGGCTGAAGCCGAAGCCGAAGCCGCGCGCGCCGCCGAGGAACAGCGGCTTGCCGAGCAGCGCGCCGCCGAAGAGCAGCGCCGGCTGGAAGAACAGCTTGCCGAAGAACAGCGGCAGGCCGAGGCCGCCCGCCGCCGTGCCGAGGAAGAGGCCGCCGCCGCCGAGGCCGCCCGCGCCCTGGCGCAAGCCGCGGAAGAGGCTGCCCGTGCCCGTGCCGAGGCAGAGGCCCGAGAGCAGGCCGAGGCCGCGCGGCAAGCCCCCGACGACCCCGACCCGCTGCTGCAGGCGCTGGCCGAGGCGATGGACCTGCCCGAGGGCGCCGGCTCGGACGGGGGCGGCGGGCGCGCGGCGATGGGGCCGCCGCTGAGCCAGGGCGAAAAGGACGGGCTGCGGCTGCGGATCGAGGCGTGCTGGAACATCGGCTCGCTGTCGCGCGAGGCGCAGCGGACCTCGGTCTCGGTGCAGTTTTCCATGACGCCGGACGGGATGCCGGAACCTGATTCGGTGCGGCTGGTCGAATCGCAGGGCGGGTCCGAGGCCGCCGCCGCGCAGGCGTTCGAGGCCGCCCGCCGCGCCATCCTGCGTTGCGCCATGCAGGGGCAGGGCTATGACCTGCCCGCCGAGAAATACGCGCGCTGGCGCGATACCATCGTCGATTTCCGCCCGCAGGGCGGTGCAGCGATCCGTTAGGCCGCGCATGGTCTTTATGCGACAATCAGTCTAGGTTTTCCCCATGTCACCGCTCGCCCGACCCGCCATCACCCGATCCGCCCCCCTCCGGCCCGCGCTGCTGGCCCCGCTGGCGGCGGCGCTGCTGCTGGCGGTCGCGCCCATGGCGTCGCTGGCGCAGGGGCTGACCGCCTCTGACATGACCAACATGGCGCAGGAGGAATCCGACGGCCCGCTGCGCATCGAGATTACCGGCGGGCAGGTCGAGGCGATGCCGGTCGCGGTGGCGCCGTTCTTTGACGAGGGCGGCGCCGGCGATCTGGCCGCAAGGATCCAGGAGGTGGTGACCGCCGACCTGACCGGCACCGACCTGTTCCGGGAAATCCCGGTCTCGGCCCATGTCGCCCGCCCCGAGGGCTTCGACGCGCCCGTCGCCTATCCCGACTGGCGCGCGATCAACGCCGAGGCGCTGATCGTCGGCGCGGTGTCGCTGCGTGACGGGCGGGTCACCGCCAAGTTCCGGCTGTATGACGTGTTTTCCGGGCAGCCGCTGGGCGACGGGATGCAGTTCGACGCCGACCAGGCCGGCTGGCGGCGGGTGGCGCACAAGGTCGCCGATCAGGTCTATGCGCGGATCACCGGCGAATCGCCCTATTTCGACAGCCGGGTGGTGTTCGTGTCGGAAACCGGCCCCAAGGACGCGCGGCTCAAGCGCATCGGGATCATGGATTACGACGGCGCCAACCCGCTGTGGGTGACCGACGACAGCGCGCTGGTGGTGTCGCCCCGGTTCTCGCCGGACGGCTCGCAGCTGCTTTACACCAGTTTCCAGAACGGGCTGCCGCAGGTGATGCTGATGGATGTGGCCACGCTGTCGGCCTGGCCGCTCAAGCAGGATGCCGGCACCATGAGCTTTGCGCCGCGGTTTTCGCCGGACGGGCGCTGGATCGTCTATTCCCGCGAACAGGGCGGCAATACCGACATCTGGCAGATGGACGTGGCGACCGGGGCCGAGCGGCC
Source organism: Paracoccus sp. SJTW-4 (assembly GCF_047716885.1). Classification (NCBI taxonomy): domain Bacteria; kingdom Pseudomonadati; phylum Pseudomonadota; class Alphaproteobacteria; order Rhodobacterales; family Paracoccaceae; genus Paracoccus; species Paracoccus sp. SJTW-4. Next base: position 2,648,349 of record NZ_CP136681.1, read on the forward strand.
GCTGACCGAGACCGCGGCGATCGAGACCTCGCCCAGCTATTCCCCCGACGGCCGCCGCATCGTCTTTGAAAGCGACCAGTCCGGCAGCCAGCAGATCTACGTGATGCCCGCGGACGGATCGGCCGAGCCCACGCGGCTGAGCTTTGGCGAGGGCAGCTACGGCACCCCGGCGTGGTCCCCCAAGGGCGACCTGATCGCCTTTACCCGCCGCAACGGCGACAAGTTCCACATCGGGGTGATGCGCCCCGACGGGACCGAGGAAAAACTGCTGACGGAATCTTTCCTTGACGAGGGTCCGACCTGGGCGCCCAATGGCCGCGTCGTGATGTTCACCCGCCAGACGCCGGGCGGGGACGGCACGCCGCGCCTGCATTCCGTCGATGTCACCGGCCGCAACATGCGCCCGCTGGACATCGAGGGCGCCGCCTCCGACCCCGACTGGGGCCCGCTTTTGCCATGAGGAGTCTGCCGATGAACGGGTATCGCATCGCCGCTGCCGCGGCCATGCTTGCGGCGCTGGCCGCCTGTGCCGCGCCGCCCGCGGCCACTGCCGTCGACCCCTATGCGGGCGGGCGCTATACCGGCGCGGTGCCGCCCGGCGCGCTGCCCGGCGGCTCGGCCGAGGACTTCCGCCGCACCGCCGGCGACACCGTGCTGTTCCCCGAAAACGACGCCACGCTGGACGGAACGGCGCGGGCGACGCTGGCGCGGCAGGCGGCCTGGCTGAAACAGCACGGCAGTTTCTCGACCGTGATCGAGGGGCACTCGGACGAGCAGGGCACCCGTGAATACAACCTCGCGCTGGGGGCGCGGCGGGCGAGCGCGGTGCAGGAATACCTGATCCTGCAAGGGCTGGAACCCGGCCGCATCCGCACCAGCTCTTACGGCAAGGAACGCCCGGTCGAGGTCTGCTCCACCCCCGACTGCCAGGTGCGCAACCGCCGTGCGGTCACGGTGGTGATGCCCGGGGCGGGGGTCTGATGCTGCGGGGGCTGATCTTCGGCGCCGCGGTCGCGCTGGCGGGTGCCGGCGCGGCGCTGGCCCAGCAGGCGGCGCCCGAGGCCCCGGCGGCGGCGGCTGCGGGCGAAGGGGCCGCCCGGACTCTGGCCGACCTGCGCGCCGACCTGCGCGCGGTCGGCGCCGATCTGCGGGCGCTGCGGGCAGAGCTGAGCGCCTCGGGCGCCGAGGGGTTCCGCGCCGCCGGCGGCGAAAGCGCCATCGACCGCATGAACGCCATGGAGCGCGAGATCACCCGCCTGACTGGCGAGACCGAGCGCCTGCGCCACCGCATCGACCGCATCGTCCGCGACGGCTCGAACCGGATCGGCGACATCGAGTTCCGCCTGTGCGAGATGGAGGAGGGCTGCGACCTGGGCGCGCTGACCACCACGCAGCTGGGCGATCTGGACGGCGGCGGCGCGGCGCTGATGGGCTCGGCCTTCGACGCGGCCCCCACGGCGGCGCCTGCGGGGGCCGGGGTGTCGGGCGCGCTGACCGCGCAGGAACAGGCCGAGCTGGACCGCGCCCGCGCGGCACTGGACGCGGGCGACTTCCCCCGCGCGGCCGAGCTGTTCGGCGGTTTCGCCAGCACCCACGCCGGCAGCCCCGCCGCGACCGAGGCGCTGTATCTGCAAGGCGCGGCGCTGGACAGCGCGGGTGATGCCAAGGGCGCCACCGCCGCCTGGCTGCAGGCGTTCGCCGCCGCCCCCACCGGGCCGCGCGCCGCGGATGCGCTGCTGGGGCTGTCGCGGGTGTCGGCTGCGGGCCGTCCGGCCACCGAAGGCTGCGTGTATCTGGACGAGCTGATCGCGCGCTTCCCGGGCACGCCGCAGGCCGACGAGGCCGCGCGCCGCAGCGCCTCGGCCGGCTGCGCGGCGGCGGCGGGCCAGCCCTAGCGCGTGCCCGCTTCTTCGGCCGATGCGGTGCCGCAGGCCGCGGCGACTGCGCTGGACCGGCTGGCCGGCGATCTGCCGGCGCTGGGGGTCGCGGTCTCCGGCGGCAGCGATTCGCTGGCGCTGCTGCATCTGGCGACCGCCTGGGCGCGCGTCCGGGGCCTGCGCATCGAGGCCGCCACCGTCGACCACCGCTTGCGCCCCGAATCCGCCGCCGAGGCCGAGGCCGTCGCCCGCAGCTGCGCCGCGCTGGACATCGCGCATGAGGTCCTGGTCTGGGACCATGGCGGAGACGTGCCCGGCAACCTGATGGACGCCGCCCGCCGCGCGCGGCTGCGGCTGCTGGCCGGTTGGGCCGCGGCGCGCGGTCTGGGGGCGGTGGCGCTGGGCCATACCCAGGACGATCAGGCCGAGACGCTGCTGATGCGGCTGGCGCGTGGCGCGGGGCTGGACGGGCTGTCCGGCATGGCCGACTCGCGGCAGCAGGGCGGGATCCTGTGGCTGCGGCCGCTGCTGGGGCTGCGGCGCGAGGCCCTGCGCGACTGGCTGCGCGGGCAGGGCATCGCCTGGGCCGACGATCCCTCGAACGACGATCCGGGGTATGAGCGGGTGCGGGTTCGCCGCGCCATCGCCGCGCTGGCGCTGCCGGTGCCGGCGCTGGCGCGCTCGGCCGCGCATCTGGCCGATGCCCGCGCGGCGCTGGCCGAAGCCGCCGTGGCCGCCGCCGCCGGGGCCAGCGCCGACCGCGGGATGCTGCGCCTGCCGCTGCCGGCGTTGCAGGACAGCGCCCCCGAGATCCGCCGCCGCCTGCTGCTGGCGGCGCTGCGCTGGGTGACCGGCGCCGACTACCCGCCGCGCGGCGAGGATGCGGCGCGGCTGCTCGCGGCGCTGCTGGCGGGCGGGCAGGGGACGCTGGAAGGGGTGATTGCGCGGGTGCGGGGCGGCGTGGTCGAGTTCCTGCGCGAACCCGCCGCCGCCGCGCGTGGTGGCGGGGTTGCACCGGGGCTCTGCCCCGGAGCCACTGCCGTGGCCTTGTTCGCTGAAAACAGTCCACCGGACTGTTTTCCGGGCGCTCACAAGCCCGGGGATATTCGTGCACCAAAGACGTTGCTGTGGGACCGGCGCTGGCGGCTGGAGGGGCTGCCCGAGGGGGCCGAGGTCTCCGCGGCAGGCGAGGCCGAGGTGGTGGCGCGGGACTGGCGCGCGCCCGGGCTGCCGCTGGCGGCGCTGGCGTCCTCGCCGCTGGTCACCGTGGGCGGGCGGGCGATCTTGCCGCTGCTGGATTGCCGGGAAATCAGCGCCATCCCGCTGCGCGGCCTGCCCGAGTTCGCGGCGATCCTGCGATCGCATTGATACCGGCCCCGCCAGCCCCTATTTTGACCGAAAGACTTTCCATCCCGCGGAGGACAAGCCCTTGGGCAACGCGCGCAACATCGCCTTCTGGGTGGTCCTGTTCCTGATGATTCTGGCCCTGTTCAACGCCTTTGGCGGCAACAGCGCGCAGATGAACAGCACGCAGATCCCCTATTCGGATTTCATCCACCGGGTCCAGAACGATCAGGTCGGCGCCGTCACCATCGACGGAGAGAACGTGCTGATCACCGGCTCGGACGGGCGGCGCTATTCGACGGTGCGGCCGCTGGGCGAAGACATCGCCGACCGGCTGATCGACAAGAACATCGAGGTCAAGGTCGAACGCCAGCAGCAGTCCGGCTTCATGTCGCTGCTGGGGGTGTGGCTGCCGTTCATCCTGCTGATCGGGGTCTGGATCTTCATGATGAACCGGATGCAGGGCGGCGGTAAGGGCGGCGCCATGGGCTTTGGCAAGTCCAAGGCGCGGCTGCTGACCGAAAAACACGGCCGCGTCACCTTTGACGACGTGGCCGGCATCGACGAGGCCAAGGAAGAGCTGGAAGAGATCGTCGAGTTCCTGCGCAACCCGCAGAAGTTCAGCCGCCTGGGCGGCAAGATCCCGAAAGGCGCGCTGCTGGTCGGCCCGCCCGGCACCGGGAAAACCCTGCTGGCCCGCGCCATCGCGGGTGAGGCCGGGGTGCCGTTCTTCACCATCTCGGGCTCGGACTTCGTCGAAATGTTCGTGGGCGTCGGCGCCAGCCGCGTGCGCGACATGTTCGAGCAGGCCAAGAAATCCGCCCCCTGCATCGTCTTTATTGATGAGATCGACGCGGTGGGACGTGCCCGCGGCGTCGGCATCGGCGGCGGTAACGACGAGCGCGAGCAGACCCTCAACCAGCTGCTGGTGGAAATGGACGGGTTCGAGGCGAACGAGGGCATCATCATCATCGCCGCCACCAACCGCAAGGACGTGCTGGACCCGGCGCTGCTGCGCCCCGGCCGCTTCGACCGCCAGATCCACGTGCCGAACCCCGACATCAAGGGCCGCGAAAAGATCCTGGGCGTCCATGCCCGCAAGGTGCCGCAAGGGCCCGACGTCGACCTGCGGCTGATCGCCCGCGGCACGCCGGGGTTCTCGGGTGCCGACCTGATGAACCTGGTGAACGAGGCCGCGCTGATGGCCGCCCGCATCGGCCGTCGATTTGTCACCATGGAAGATTTCGAGAACGCCAAGGACAAGGTGATGCTGGGCGTCGAGCGCCGCAGCATGGTGCTGACCCCCGAGCAGAAGGAAAAGACCGCCTATCACGAGGCCGGCCACGCCATCGTCGGGCTGAGCTTGCCGAAATGCGATCCGGTCTACAAGGCGACGATCATCCCGCGCGGCTCGGCCTTGGGGATGGTGGTTTCCCTGCCCGAGATGGACCGGCTGAACTACCACAAGGACGAGGCCAAGCAGAAGATCGCCATGACCATGGCCGGCAAGGCCGCCGAGATCATCAAATATGGCGAGGAAGGTGTGTCCAACGGCCCCGCCGGCGATATCCAGCAGGCCAGCGCGCTGGCTCGCGCCATGGTGATGCGCTGGGGCATGTCCGACAAGGTGGGCGCTGTCGATTACGCCGAGGCGCATGAGGGTTATTCCGGCAATACCGGCGGCTTTTCGGTCAGCACCGCCACCAAGGAGCTGATCGAGCAGGAGGTCCGCGAGCTGATCGACGAGGGGTATGAGACCGCCTATCGCATCCTCACCGAGAAATCCGAGGAGTTCGAGCGTCTGGCCAAGGGCCTGCTTGAGCATGAGACCCTGACCGGCGAGGAAATCGGCCGGGTGATCCGGGGCGAGGATGTGGGCGGCAGCGACGACGGGGCTGCGGGCGGGACGGTGATCCCCTCGGTCCCGGCGGTGCCGCGGGTGCCCCCGGCCGCCGGCGGCCCGCAGCCGATCCCCAGCGCCTGAGGCTGCATCCGATCCGCGAAAACCCCGGCCGCCGTGCCGGGGTTTTTCGTTTCCGTCGCGGCGACCGCGCGGGGTGCGGCGGCGTCGGGGGTTGCGCCGGGCGCGCCACAAGGGCAATCAGCGCGCCATGACGGACGACTATGCGCATCTGACCGACATGACCGCGCTGCGGGCCGAGATGGACCGGCTGGACCGCGAGCTTGCGGCGCTGCTGGGCCGCCGCTCGCGGCTGATCGACCGCGCGGCCGAGATCAAGGCCGGGGCCGGGCTGCCCGCCCGCATCGACGCCCGCGTCGAGGAAGTCGCCGCCAACGCCCGCCGCAATGCCCTGCAGGCGGGCTACGACCCCGACCTGGCCGAGGCGCTGTGGCGGCTGATGATGGACCATTTCATCGCGCAGGAAGCACGCGCGCTGGGGGAAGACGATGACGGTTGAACTGGCACAACCTGCAACGCTGATCGACGGAAAGGCCTTTGCGGCACGGCTGCGCGGGCGGATCGCGCAGGAGGTGGCGCGGATCAAGGCCGACCCCGGGGTCACGCCCGGCCTGGCGGTGGTGCTGGTGGGCGAGGATCCGGCCTCTGCGGTCTATGTGCGCTCCAAGGGCCGCGCGACGGTCGAGGTCGGGATGAACAGCTACGAGCATCGGCTGCCGGCCGAGACATCGCAGGCAGAGCTGCTGGCGCTGATCGCGCGGCTGAATGCGGATGCGGCGGTGAACGGGATTCTGGTGCAGCTGCCGCTGCCCGCGCATCTGGACGAGACCGCGGTGATCAACGCCATCGCGCCGGAAAAGGACGTGGACGGGTTCACCGTGCTGAACGCCGGGCGGCTGGCGACGGGGCAAAAGGCGATGGTGCCCTGCACGCCGCTGGGCTGCCTGATGCTGCTGCGCGACCGGCTGGGCTCGCTTTCCGGCAAGGATGCGCTGGTGATCGGGCGCAGCAACATCGTCGGCAAGCCGATGGCGCAGCTGCTGCTGGCCGACAGCGCCACGGTGACGGTGGCGCATTCGCGCACCCGCGACCTGCCGGCGCTGTGCCGTCGCGCCGATATCGTGGTGGCGGCGGTGGGGCGGCCGCGCTTCGTGCAGGGCGAGTGGATCAAGCCAGGCGCGGTGGTGATCGACGTCGGCATCAACCGCACCGAGGCGGGGCTGGTCGGCGACGTGGATTTTGAATCGGTGCGCAAGATGGCGGGGGCGATCACCCCGGTGCCGGGCGGCGTCGGGCCGATGACCATCGCCTGCCTGCTGGCCAACACCCTGACCGCGACCGCGCGGGTCAACGGGCTGGCGGAACCGCAGGGGCTGACGCCCTGAGCGGAAGGAAACGGGGGTGGGGCCCGGTTTCCGGGCACCCCCGCCAAGCCGGCACGACACAGGCACGCGTCCGCCCGGGTGGGCGCAACGCGCCCGCCGTGGGGCGGGCGGGCGCGTGCCGGCCGCTTTGGCGGACCGGCGAAGTTATGCCCGAACCCGCCGGCCGCCGCCCTTCCCGCCCGGCCGCTTCTGCGATAAACCCCTGCCAACCCTTCCGGCCAGCACAGGTGCCCCCATGAGATTCTTCGTCGACACCGCCGACATCGCCGCGATCCGCGAATTGCACGAACTGGGCATGGTGGACGGGGTGACGACCAACCCCTCGCTGATCCTCAAGTCCGGCCGCGACATCGCCGAGGTCACCCGCGAGATCTGCGACCTGGTCCCCGGCCCGGTCTCGGCCGAGGTCGTCGCCTCGGACGCCGCGGGGATGATCCGCGAGGGCAAGCACCTGGCCGAGATCGCCCCCAACGTCACCGTCAAGGTGCCGCTGACCTGGGACGGGCTGAAAGCCTGCAAGGCGCTGACCGACGACGGCCACATGGTCAACGTGACCCTGTGCTTCTCGCCCGCGCAGGCGATCCTGGCCGCCAAGGCCGGCGCCACCTTCATCAGCCCCTTCATCGGCCGGCTGGACGACATCGGCCTGGACGGGATGGAGCTGATCGCCGACATCCGCCAGATCTATGACAACTACGGCTATGAAACCAACCTGCTGGCGGCCTCGATCCGTTCGATCAACCATGTGATCGAATGCGCCCGCGTCGGCGCCGATGTGATCACTGCCCCGCCCTCGGTCATCAAGGCGATGGCCAGCCATGTGCTGACCGACAAGGGGCTGGACCTGTTCAACGCCGATTGGGCCAAGACCGGCCAGAAGATCGGCGCATGACCGACCCGCTGGACGACGCCACCCGCGCGCGGCTGCTGGCCGACCCGGCGCTGATCCTGTCGGACCGCGACCTGATGCGGGCGCTGGTCGCGGCGCGCGAGGCCGAACTGGGCGAGAATGTCATCGACATCCGCGGCCGCGCGATGGAGGCGCTGGAACATCGCCTCGACCGGCTGGAATCGGCGCATGAAAGCGTGATCTCGGCCGCCTACGAAAACCAGGCGGGGACGCAGACCATCCACCGCGCGGTGCTGTCGCTGCTGGAGCCGGTGGACTTCGCCAGCTTCCTCGAAGCGCTGGAAACCGACGTGGCCCCGGTGCTGCGGGTCGAGACGCTGCGGCTGGTGATGGAATCGGCCGAATCGGCGCCGGTGGCCGGCGACGGCGGGCCGCTGGTGGTGGTGCCCGCGGGCAGCGTCGGGCGGATCATCGCCGCCGGGCGCAAGGCCCCGCGCGGCGACGACATCGTGCTGCGCCGCGCCAGCGCCGAAACCCGCGGCATCCACGGCACCGAGGTCGCGTCCGAGGCGCTGCTGCCGCTGGACCTCGGCCCCGACACGCGGCCGGCGCTGTTGGTGATGGGCTCGCTGGACCCGTCGCGGTTTTCCCCGGCACAGGCCACCGACCTGCTGCGGTTCTTTGCGCAGGTGCTGCGGCTGGTGCTGATCGGCTGGCTGCGGGAATGAACGGGCAGGGGCCGCTGGCGCTGGCCCCTGCGATGGCCGACGCGCTGGCGCGCTGGCTGGACAGCGAACGCGCGCTGCGCGGGCGGTCCGAACACACGATCACCGCCTATCAGGCCGATCTGCTGGCATTTCTGGGGTTTCTGGGCTTCTACCACGGCACGCCGGCGCTGCCCCGCACGCTGGCCGGGCTGACCCAGACCGACCTGCGCGGCTTTGCCGCCGAGGAACGCCGGCGCGGCCTGTCGGCGCGCAGCCTGGCCCGGCGGCTGTCGGCGGTGCGCAGCTTCCTGCGCTGGCTGAGCGACCGCGAGGGCTTCGACGCCAGCCGGGCGCTGTCCACCCGCAGCCCGCGCTACCTTCGCAGCCTGCCCCGCCCCATCGCCCCCGAACAGGCCCGCGCCGTGCTGGACCTGGCGGGTGCGCAGCACCCCACCCCCTGGGTCGCCGCCCGCGACGTGGCGGTGCTGACGCTGCTTTACGGGCTGGGGCTGCGCATCGGCGAGGCGCTGGCGCTGGATGGCGCCGACTGGCCGCTGGGCGAATCGCTGCTGATCCGCGGCAAGGGCGGGCGGGAGCGGATCGTGCCGGTCCTGCCCGTGGCCCGCGAGGCGGTGGCGGAATATCTGCGGCTCTGCCCCTGGCCGCTGGCGGCGGATGGGCCGCTGTTCCGGGGTGTGCGTGGCGGGCGGCTGAACCCGGGGGCGGTGGCGGGGGCCATGGCCCGGCTGCGGCAGTCGTTGGGGCTGCCGGAGACTGCCACCCCCCACGCGCTGCGCCACAGTTTCGCCACGCATCTGCTGGCCGCGGGGGGCGATCTGCGCACCATCCAGCAGCTGCTGGGCCACGCCAGCCTGTCCACCACGCAGGTCTATACCGGCGTCGATGACGCGCATCTGCTGGCCGTGCACCGCGCCGCGCATCCGCGGCGCTGAAGCGTTTTCAGGGAAAGCGGCTCCGCGCCCGAAGATGCGCAGACACAGTGCCGCCGCCCGTCACTCGCAGGGTTTCTCCGGCCCGTCCACGGTCACGATGGGGCTGTTCTCCGCGCCCCTGCCATAGGTGCACCACTCCACCCCCGAGGGCGGGCGTGGCAGCTCGCCCCGCTGCCAGGACAGGTGCATATGCGCCTTGGCGATGAACAGCCCGGTAATGGGCGAGGTGATCAGCACGAAAATGGTGATCAGCAGCTCGTGCCAGCTGAGCACCCCGTGGTGCAGCCAGAAATGCAGCATCGAGGCGATCAGCACCGACCCCACCCCCAGCGTCGCCGCCTTGGTCGGCCCGTGCAGCCGCGTCATCATGTCGGGCAGCCGCACCAGCCCCCAGGCGCCGACCAGCCCGAAGACGCCGCCCGACACCAGCAGCGCCGCGATCAGGATTTCGCCGAGGATGCTCATTCGATGATGTCCCCGCGCAGGATGAACTTGGCAAAGGCGACGGTCGAGATGAATCCGACCATGGCGAACAGCATCGAGGCCTCGAAATACACCTGCGCGCCGCGCTGGATGCCGAACAGCGTCAGCAGCGCGATCATGTTGATCGCCATGGTGTCCAGCGCCAGCACTCGGTCGGAAAAGCCGGTGGCCCGCACCACCCGGTACAGGCACAGAAGCTGCGCCAGCGAAAAGCAGCCAAAGGCGAACAGCAGCGCCAGGTTGAGGATGCTCACAGGAAGATCTCCTTCAGGCGGGCCTCGTAGCGGGTCTTCATCTCGTCGATGCTGCTGGCCGGATCGGGGCAGTGCAGCGCGTGGACCAGCAGCGCGCTGCCGTCCTCGGCCAGGTCGCAGCTGACGGTGCCGGGGGTCAGGGTGATGGTGCCCATCAGGACGGCGATGGCCTCGGGGGTGGTGATCTCAAGCGGCACCACCAGCCAGGCCGGCTGCAGATCGCGCGAGGGCTTGAACAGCACGATTTTCGCCACGTCGATATTGGCCTTGATGATGTCGTGCAGGACGATCGCGACATAGCCCGCGATCGCCAAGGGATTGCGGATGCGGGCGCGGTCGGGCCAGTAGCTTGCGGTGACGATGGGGATGATCACCCCCAGCGCCAGCGCGAACAGCAGCGAGCCCCAGGCGAAGCGGTTGACCAGCAGCATCCAGATCAGCGCCACGAACAGCGACAGCAGCGGATGCGGAAGGATGCGGCGGATCATTTCACCCCCTCCTGCCGTTCAAGGACGGCCTCGATATAGGGCTGCGGGTCGCTCAGCTGCGCGGCGGTGTCTTGCGCGAACCGCATCATCGGCCCGGCCAGCACGGTCAGCACCACCATCGCGGCAATCAGCGCCCCGACCGAGGTCAGCGCCAGCGCGGCCGAGGGGAAGCCGGGCGCATCCGGCTGCGGCTCTTCGGCGGGGTGGGGGGCGGGGGTGCCGTCCTCATGCGCCTTCCAGAACACAATCGAGCCGGCCCGCGTCAGCCCCACGATCCCGAACAGCGAGGTGACCAGGATCACCGTCCAGATCAGCGCCGTCAGGTCGCCCTCGCGCACGGATTGCAGCACCGCCAGCTTGCCCAGGAACCCCGACAGCGGCGGCAGCCCGGCCATGGCGATGGCGGCGGCGAAATAGATCGCGGCGACGATGCCCGCCTGCACGATGGGCGGCGCCGGGCGCAGCCAGAGGCTGCCGCCCTGCCGGCGGGTGCCGATCAGGTCCACCGCCAGGAACAGCGCCGCGGTGGCCAGCGTCGAATGCACCAGATACCAGATCCCCGCCGCCAGCCCGGCCGGCTGGAACTGCGCCACCGCCACCATCACCGTCCCCACCGACCCCAGCGCGGCGAAGGCGGTCATCCGCCCCATGTGGCGCGCGCCCAGCACCCCCAGCTGGCCCACGATCAGCGTGACCAGCGCCGCCGGCAACAGGATGTCGGCGGCAAGCCGCATCAGCGCGTCGTCCGAGGGGAAGACCAGCGTGAAAAAGCGGATGATCCCGTAGATGCCGACCTTGGTCATGATCGCGAACAGCGCCGCCACCGGCCCCGGCGCCCGCGCATAGGTGGCCGGCAGCCAGAAATGCAGCGGCACCAGCGCCGCCTTGACCGCGAACACCAGCATCAGCAGTACCGCGCCCACCCGCAGCAAGGCGGTATCCTCGGCCGGAAGCAGGGCGATCCTGGCGGCCATGTCGGCCATGTTCAGCGTGCCGGTGACGGCATAAAGCGTCCCCAGCGCCGCCAGGAACAGCGACGATCCCAGCAGGTTGTAGACCACATACTGCACGCCGGCGCGCAGCCGCAGCTCTCCGCCCGCGTGGATCATCAGCCCGTAGCTGGCGATCAGCAGGATCTCGAACAGCACGAACAGGTTGAAGGCGTCGCCGGTCAGGAAGGCGCCGTTGATCCCCATCAGCTGGAACTGCCACAGCGAATGGAAATGCCGCCCGCGCCGGTCCCAGCCGGAACCGATGGCGTAAAGCTGGATTACCAGCCCCAGCACCCCGGCCAGCACCAGCATCAGCGCCGCCAGCCGGTCCAGCATCAGCACGATGCCGAAGGGCGCGGCCCAGTTGCCCAGGCGATAGACCTGGATCTCTCCGCCCATGGATTGCAGCAGCAGCCACAGTGCCAGCAACAGCTGCGCGGCGGTGGCGGCGGTGGAAAACACCCGTTGCAGCACCAGATCGTGCCGCATCGCCAGCACGATCAGCGGCCCGGCAAAGGCCGGCAGCACCACGGGGACGACAAGCCAGTGGTTCATGCGCTTGGCCCCTCGCGGTCGCGGCGGGGCAGGTCGATGCGGTCGTCGCCGCCCTCGATGAAGCTGCCAAGCGCCATCATCACCACCACCGCGGTCATGCCGAAGGAAATCACGATGGCGGTCAGCACCAGCGCCTGCGGCAGCGGGTCGGTATAGGCGGTGACGCCGTCACGCAGCACCGGCGGCTGGTCGATCACCAGCCGGCCGGTGACGAACAGGAACAGGTTGGTGGCATAGGTCAGCAGCGTCATGCCCAGCACGACGGCAAAGCTGCGCTTGCGCAGCGACAGATAGACTCCGGCCGCGGTCAGGCTGCCGATGGCCGAGGCGATGAGGAACTCCATCCTGTCGGCCTCCTTACGCTTGGGTTGCTGGAATGGGCGCGGCGGCATCGGCGGCGGCATGGTCCCGCCCCGCCTCGCGCGCGATCCGGCTGAGCGAATTGAGCGCCAGCATCACCGCGCCCACCACGCACAGGAACACCCCGGTGTCGAAGCCCATGGCGGTGGCCAGCTCGATCGGCTCGATCCCCGGCAGATGCACGTAGCCGAAGGCCGAGGTCAGGAACGGCTGTCCCGCGAACCATGCGCCTGCGCCGGTGACACCGGCCGCCAGCACCCCCAGCGCGATCAGCGCGTGATAGGGGATCGACTGGCGCTGCATCGCCCAGGCGAAGCCCGAGGCCATGTAGTGCATCACCAGCGCCACCGACACGATCAGCCCGGCGACGAAGCCCCCGCCCGGGGCGTTGTGCCCGCGCAGGAAGATGTAGAGCCCGACCACCAGCGTCAGCGGCAGCAGCGCCCGCGTTGCCACCCCCAGCATCAGCGGGTGGCGGTCGCCGGCGCGGCGCATGTCGCGCACCCATTGGTGCAGCCGGCGCGCGCCGCGCCCGCCCAGCAGTGTCTCGGTCAGGGCAAAGATGGTCAGGGCGGCGATGCCCAGCACGGTGATCTCGCCATAGGTGTCGTAGCCGCGGAAATCGACCAGGATCACGTTGACCACGTTGTCACCGCCGCCCAGCTTGTAGCTGTTTTCCACCATGTAGCCGGAAATCGACGGGAATGCGAAATCGCGGCGCATGATGGCGAAGGCCAGCCCGCCGACCCCCAGCCCCGCCAGCGCCGCGACAAAGGCGTCGCTGCCGCGCTTGAGGTCCGAGGTATCCAGCACCGTCCGCTTGGGCAGGAAGTTCAGCGCCAGCAGCAGCAGGATCACCGTGACCACCTCGACCGAGATCTGGGTCAGCGCGAGGTCGGGGGCCGAGAAATAGACGAAGGTGACCGAGACGATCAGCCCCACGATCCCGACCAGCACCAGCGCCAGGATGCGGCGGCGGTGCAGCGCCACCAGCGTGCCGATGCCGACCAGCATCATCACCCAGCCGACCAGCGCCACCGGCGTGACCGGCAGCATCGGGCGCGCGGCAGGGCCTGCCAGCCCGCTGTGCCAGGCGGCCAGCCCGCAGATCAGCGCCAGCAGCAGCTGCGCGGCCAGTGCCCGCGACATCGAGCCGTTGGAAAACCCGTCGGTGAAGGCGCCGGCCAGACGCTCGGCCGCGCCGACGATGGCGTCGAACATCGCCTTGGCGTCGATACGCGGCAGGACCCTCCGCAGCCTGTCGGCGGGCTGCCACAGCAGCAGCAGCGCCGCGCCCCCGGCGACGGCCAGCGCCGACATCAGCAGCGCCGGGTTCACGCCGTGCCACAGCGCGAAATGCGGGTGCAGTGCCTGCGCGGTGACGGCCGAGGCCGCCGGGGTGACGATCCAGCCCAGCATGGTGTTCGGGAACAGCCCGCTAAGGATCACCACCGCGACCAGCAGCGCCGGCCCCAGCCACAGCCCCGCGCCGGGGTCGTGCGGCGCGGTGGGATAGTCGCTGCGCACGGGCCCCAGGAATACATGCGCCACCAGCCGCAGCGAATAGGCGACCGAAAACACCGAGGCCAGCGTCGCCACCGCCCCGAACAGCACATCGGCGCGGCCGGCCTGTTCCAGCATCATCTCCTTGGACAGGAAGCCGTTGAAGGGCGGGATCCCCGCCATCGACAGCGAGGCGATCAGCACCAGCCCGAAGGTCAGCGGCATCAGCGTGCGCAGCCCCCCCAGCCGCCGGATCGACCGCGTATGCGCGGCGTGGTCGATGATGCCCGCGCCCATGAACAGCGCCGCCTTGAAGCTGGCGTGGGCGATGATGTGGAACATGGCGGCGGTGGTCGCGGCCTCGGTCCCGAAGCCCAGCAGCATGGTGATCAGCCCCAGGTGGCTGACGGTGGAATAGGCCAGCAGCCCCTTGAGGTCGTCCTGGAACAGCGCAATCACGCCGCCGATCAGCATGGTGACCAGCCCGACGGTGGCGACGATGCCGAACCACTCGGGCGTGCCCGCCAGCGCCGGCCACAGCCGCGCCATCAGGAAGATCCCGGCCTTCACCATGGTGGCCGAGTGCAGATAGGCGCTGACCGGCGTCGGCGCCGCCATGGCGCGCGGCAGCCAGAAATGGAACGGGAATTGCGCCGATTTGGTGAAGGCGCCCAGCAGGATCAGCAACAGCGCCGGCAGGTAGAGCGCCGAGGACTGGATCGCCTCGCGCTGCGCGATGATGTCGGACAGGCGATAGCTGCCCGCGACCTGCCCCAGCATCAGGCCGCCCGCGATCATCGCCAGCCCCCCCATCGCGGTCACGTTCAGCGCCATGCGCGCGCCCTGCCGCCCCTCGGGCAGGTGCTTCCAGAAACCGATCAGCAGGAACGAGGACAGCGAGGTCAGTTCCCAGAACACCAGCAGCATCAGGATGTTGTCGGACAGCACGATGCCGGTCATCGCGCCCTGGAACAGCATCAGATAGGTGAAGAACGGCCCCGCCGCGTCGGCCTGCGACAGGTAGAACCGCGCATAGAGGATGATCAGCAGCCCGATCCCCAGGATCAGGATCCCGAACAGCAGCCCCAGCCCGTCCAGCATGAAATCCGCATCCAGCCCGATCTGGGACATCCACGGGATGCGGGTGGCCACCACCTCTCCGGCCAGCACCGCGGGGATGTTGACGATCAGCCCCAGCAGCGCCAGCAGGGTGAAAGTGCCGCAGGCGAGGGCGGCCGCGTTGCGGCTGGTCCGGACCATCAAACCCGGCAGCGCTGCCCCCAGGAACGGCAGCGCGACGATCAAGGCTGGCGTCATTGTTCCCCCGTTTCGGGCGTGAGTCACAGACCTGTGTGGTGAATGTCAAGCGCACGGGCGAAATTGCTGGCCGATGTTCGCGTTTCGTGCTAGCGGCTTGGAAAAACGCAACACAAGGCAGCAGGCATGAGGGCGGACCCGGCAGGGCTTTGCGGCAACTCGATCCCAAGGGCGCGGCACGGGGTCGCGCCGGGGCTTTGGGCAGGAGCCGCGCCGCACAGGAAAGGCTGCTGCGCATGAGGATGGGCGCATGAGAATCCTGGGCATCGACCCCGGGCTGGTCAACACGGGCTGGGGGGTGATCGTCGCCGACGGCTCGCGCCTGCGGCATGTGGCGAACGGGATCATCCGCTCGCGCGCGGACAGCCTTGCCGCGCGGCTGTGCGAGCTGCACGCCGGGTTGGTCGCGGTGATCGCGGCGCATTCACCCGAGGCGGCGGCGGTGGAACAGACCTTCGTCAACAAGGACGCGGTGGGCACGCTGAAGCTGGGGCAGGCGCGCGGGGTGGCGCTGCTGGCCCCGGCGCAGGCGGGGCTGAAGGTCGGGGAATACGCCCCCAACGCGGTGAAAAAGACCGTGGTCGGGGTCGGCCACGCGCAAAAGGGACAGGTGGAGCATATGGTGCGCTTTCAGCTGCCGGGGGTCGAGATCGCCGGCCCCGACGCCGCCGACGCGCTGGCCATCGCCATCTGCCACGCCCGCCACCTGCAGGGCCGCAGCCTGCGCATCAAGGTGGTGGCATGATCGGCCGTATCGCCGGGGTGATCCTGCACCGCGCCCCCGACCATGTGCTGATCGACGTGCGCGGCGTGGGCTATATCGTCCATGTCAACGAACGCACCGCGGCGGCGCTGCCCCCGGTGGGCCAGGCGGCGGCGCTGTATACCGAGCTGCTGGTGCGCGAGGATCTGCTGCAGCTGTTCGGCTTTTCGTCGCTGCTGGAAAAGGAATGGCACCGGCTGCTGACCAGTGTGCAGGGGATCGGGGCCAAGGTCTCGCTGGCGATCCTGGGTACGCTGGGCCCCGAGGGGCTGGGCCGCGCCATCGCGCTGGGCGACTGGGCAGCGGTGCGCAAATCCCCCGGCGTCGGGCCGAAACTGGCGCAGCGGGTGGTGCTGGAACTGAAGGACAAGGCCCCCGGCATCATCGCCATGGGCGGCGCGCTGACCGTGGACGCGGGCGCCGGCGGGGCAGAGATTGCGGCGGGGCCGGGCGTCGAGCCCGCCCCCGCCGCCGCGGCCGCCCCGGCCGCGCAGCCCCCGGCGGCGGCGCCGGCGGTCTCGGCGGCGGCGATGGCGGATGCGCTGTCGGCGCTGACCAATCTCGGCTATGCTGCCTCCGAGGCGGCGGCGGCGGTGGCGCAGGCCGCGGCGCTGGATCCCGGCGCGGCCACGCCCTCGCTGATCCGCGCGGCGCTGCGGCTGCTGGCGCCGAAGGAATAGGCAGGCGAGGATCGGGGGCGGCAAGATGACGGGCAATCTGCGGACATTCCTGCTGATGGCGGCGATGACGGCGCTGCTGATGGGGATGGGCTGGCTGATCGGCGGGCAGGGCGGCGCGATCCTGGCGCTGCTGGTCGCGGGGGCCGGCAACGTCTGGGCATGGTGGAACAGCGACAAGGCGGTGCTGCGCCAGCACGGCGCCACCCCGGTGACCGAGGCGCAGGCGCCCGAGCTGGTAGCCTTGGTGCGCCAGTTGGCCGACCGCGCCGGGCTGCCGATGCCGGCGGTCTATGTGCTGGCGACCGACCAGCCCAACGCCTTTGCCACCGGCCGCGACCCGCAGCACGCAGCCGTGGCGGTGACGCAGGGGCTGCTGCGTATCCTGGACCGCGACGAACTGGCCGGCGTGATCGCGCATGAGCTGGCCCATATCCGCCACCGCGACACGCTGACCATGACGGTGACCGCGACCATGGCGGGCGCGATCGCCATGCTGGGCAACATGATGCTGTTCATGGGCAACCGGGAACGGCAGGGCGGCGCGCTGGGGGCGCTGCTGGCGATGTTCCTGGCGCCCTTGGCGGCGACGCTGGTGCAGCTGGCGATCTCGCGCTCGCGCGAATATGTCGCCGACCGCTCGGGGGCCGAGATCAGCGGCAACCCGATGGCGCTGGCCTCGGCGCTGGCCAAGATCGCCAATGCCGCCGGGCGCACGGTGAACATCCCGGCCGAACGCAATCCGGCCTCGGCCGCGCTGTTCATCATCAACCCGCTGGGGGCGATGCGCATGGACCGGCTGTTTGCCACCCACCCGTCGACGCAGGAACGCATCGACCTTCTGGCGCAGATGCAGCCTGCCGGCAGCCGCATCCCGCGGGTGCCGCGCGCATGATCCCCGCCGCGACCACCCCCGACCCCGCCCTGCGCGGCGAGGCGATCGAGGGCGAGCCCGAAGACCGCGCCCTGCGCCCGCAGCGGCTGGAAGAATTCGTCGGCCAGGCCGAGGCCCGCGCCAACCTGCGCGTCTTCATCGACAGCGCCAGGATGCGCGGGCAGGCGATGGACCACACGCTGTTCCACGGCCCCCCGGGGCTGGGCAAGACCACGCTGGCGCAGATCATGGCGCGCGAACTGGGGGTAAACTTCCGCATGACCTCGGGGCCGGTGCTGGCGCGGGCCGGTGATCTGGCCGCGATCCTGACCAACCTCGAATCCCGCGACGTGCTGTTCATCGACGAGATCCACCGCATGAACCCGGCGGTCGAGGAAATCCTTTACCCGGCGATGGAGGATTTCGAGCTGGACCTGGTGATCGGCGAGGGGCCGGCCGCGCGCACCGTCCGGATCGAGCTGCAGCCCTTTACCCTGGTCGGCGCCACCACTCGGCTGGGGCTGCTGACCACCCCGCTGCGCGACCGTTTCGGCATCCCGACGCGGCTGCAGTTCTATACCGTGGACGAGCTTGACCTGATCGTCGCCCGCGGCGCGCGGCTGATGGGGGTCGCGGCCGAGCCGGCCGGCACGCGCGAGATCGCGCGCCGCGCCCGCGGGACGCCGCGGATCGCCGGGCGGCTGCTGCGCCGGGTGGTCGATTTCGCGCTGGTCGAGGGCGACGGCCGGCTGACCCGCGAGCTGGCCGACATGGCGCTGACCCGGCTGGGGGTGGATGATCTGGGGCTGGACGGCGCCGACCGGCGCTATCTGACGCTGATGGCACAGCATTACGGCGGCGGCCCGGTCGGCGTGGAAACCCTTTCCGCAGCGCTGTCCGAAAGCCGCGATGCCATCGAAGAGGTGATCGAGCCCTATCTGCTGCAACAGGGCTTGATTCAGCGGACTCCGCGTGGCCGGATGCTGGGGCAAGCGGGCTGGCGGCATCTGGGGCTGGATGCGCCGCGCCCGCAGGACAGCACGCAGGGAGGATTGTTCGAATGAATGACGCGACGCCGGGAACGGGTCAGGGGCAGGGGCAGGGGCTGGGCGAGGCACCCGACCGCGCCCCCGAGGCGATCGAGCGCCGCCTGCGCGACAGCTTCGCGCGCCAGACCATGATGCAGACGCTGGGCGCGACGCTGGAAGACATCGGCCCCGGCCGCACCCGCATCGCCGCCCCGATCGCGCCGCATGTGCTGCAGCAGCAGGGCTTTGCCCATGCCGCGGTCAGCTTTGCCATCGGCGACACCGCTGCGGGTTACGCGGCGCTGACCACCCTGCCCGAGGGCGCCGAGGTCGTTACTGCCGAAATGAAGATCCACCTGCTCTCGCCCGCCGTGGGTGAGCGGCTGGTCGCCGAGGGCCGCGTCCTGCGCCCCGGCCGCCGCATCGTCACCGTCGCGGCCGACGTCTTCGCCGAGGGCGCCGCCCATTCCGGCGGCCGCAAGCACGTTGCCACGTTGCTGGGAACCATGGTCCCGGTCGACGGCTGACGGCTGACGGCTGACGGCTGACGCCTGACGCCTGATGGCTCGCCCTCGCTCCGGCCCGCCTCTTTCATCTTGCCCCGAATATCCCGGGGTGCGGGGCAGAGCCCCGCTTTCCACCCCGCGCCGGGCGCATGGCTTGCCTTTCACCCCCCTCCCGGTGCAGGCTGGAAGCAAGCCCGGCAAAAGGAGGCGACCATGTCCGACTGGCCCCTGTCCCTGCGTCTGCTCGCAACGGCGGTGGCGATCGGCCTGACCGTCTGGGCGTTTTCCGAAGGCGCCATGGTTCCCGCGGTGATCGGCATCGCGGTGACGATCTTCGTGGTCAAGCGGTCTTTCCTGTCGCAGATCTGACCGTTGACGCCCGGCCGCGGCCGGGCGACAGGACCCGCATGGCCACCCATTTCCCCCAAGGCGCCCGCATCGGCGTGCTGACGACCGAGCCGGTGGGGCTGCTCGACTATCTCTCCCCTCAGGGCGGCGTGGCGCTGGGCCAGCCGGTGGTGGCGCCGCTGGGCCCGCGCCGGGTGCTGGGCGTGGTCTGGGGGAAGGGAGAGGGCGGGTTCGACGCGGCCAAGCTGCGCCCAATCGCGCGGCTGGTCGAGGCCGCGCCGCTGTCCCCGGCGATGCTCGAGTTCATCCAGCGCGCCGCCGACTACACGCTGACACCGCTGCCGGTGATGCTGCGCATGGCGCTGCGGGCGCCGGATCTGGACCAGCCGCCGGCCGCGCGCCGGGTGATCCACCGTGCCGGCCCGCCGCCCGTGCGGATGACCGACGCCCGCGCCGCGGTGCTGCGGGTGCTGAACGACCACGGGGGGGCGGGGTTCGCGCCCTCGGAACTGGCGCAGCTGGCGGGGGTGGGGGTGTCGGTGGTCAAGGGGCTGGTTGCCGCCGGCACGCTGGTGGAAACCATGGCGCCCAAGGACGCGCCCTATCCGCGGCTCGACCCCGCGCTTCCGGGAAAGCCGCTGGCCCCCGACCAGTCGGCGGCGGCCGAGACGCTGCGCGGGGGGCTGCGCGGCGGCGGCTATGCCACGACGCTGCTGCGCGGGGTCACCGGCTCGGGCAAGACCGAGGTTTACCTCGAGGCCGTCGCCGAATGCCTGC
This sequence comes from Paracoccus sp. SJTW-4, assembly GCF_047716885.1. Classification (NCBI taxonomy): domain Bacteria; kingdom Pseudomonadati; phylum Pseudomonadota; class Alphaproteobacteria; order Rhodobacterales; family Paracoccaceae; genus Paracoccus; species Paracoccus sp. SJTW-4. The sequence goes on from NZ_CP136681.1 coordinate 2,668,311, forward strand.
GGCTGGGACGGCAGGCGCTGGTGCTGCTGCCGGAAATCGCGCTGTCGGCCGAGTTCCTGGACCGGGTCGAGGCCCGCTTCGGCGCCCGCCCCGGCGAATGGCACAGCGGCATCACCCGCAGCGAACGCCGCCGCCTGTGGCACATGGCCGGGCGCGGCGAGGTCGGGCTGGTCGTCGGCGCCCGCTCGGCGCTGTTCCTGCCCTTCCGCGACCTCGGCCTGATCGTGGTGGATGAGGAACACGACGGCTCCTACAAGCAGGACGAGACCGTCCATTACAGCGCCCGCGACATGGCGGTGCTGCGCGCCAGCATCGAGGGCGCGCAGGTGGTGCTGGCCTCGGCCACGCCCTCGGTCGAAAGCTGGGTGAACGCAGCCAGCGGCAAGTACCACCGGCTGGACCTGCGCGCCCGCTACGGCGAGGCCGAGCTGCCCGACATGCGCGCCATCGACCTGCGGCGCGAGCAGATGGCCCCGGGACAGTGGATTTCCCCGACGCTCGCCGCGGCGGTGACCGAGCGGCTGGGCCGCGGCGAACAGTCGCTGCTGTTTCTGAACCGCCGCGGCTACGCGCCGGTGACCACCTGCCGCGGCTGCGGCCATCAGATCGGCTGCGACGATTGCGACGCGCGGATGGTGGAACACCGTTTCCAGCGGCGGCTGGTCTGCCACCAATGCGGCGCCTCGCGTCCCATCCCCACCGCCTGCCCCGCCTGCGGGGCCGAGGGCAAGCTGGCCGCCATCGGCCCGGGGGTCGAGCGGCTGGCCGAAGAGGTCTCCGCCCGCTTTCCCGACGCGCGCGCGGTGGTGCTGTCCTCGGACCTCTACGGCTCGGCCCGGGCGCTGAAGGATACCATCGCCACCATCGCCGCGGGGGGTGCCGACATCATCATCGGCACCCAGATCGTCGCCAAGGGGCACAATTTTCCGGCACTGACGCTGGTCGGGGTGATCGACGCCGACCTGGGGCTGCAAGGCGCGGACCTGCGCGCGGCGGAACGGTCGTTTCAACTGATGCGACAGGTGGCGGGGCGGGCCGGGCGGCAGGCGGGCGACCGCCCGGGGTTGGCGCTGCTGCAGACGCACCAGCCCGAACACCCGGTGATCCGCGCGATCCTGTCGGGCGACGACGAGGCGTTCTGGGACGCCGAGGCCGAATCGCGCCGCGCCGCCGGGATGCCGCCGTTTTCGCGGCTGGCGGGGATCATCCTGTCGCACCCTGAACAGTCGGTGGTCGAGGGCTACGCGCAGGAACTCGCCCGCCGCGCCGCACCCTTGGCAGAGATCGGGGCCGAGCTGTTCGGTCCCACGCCCGCCCCCATCGCGCGGGTGCGGGCGCGGTTCCGGGTGCGGATGCTGATCCGCGCCCCCCGCCAGGCGCCGCTGCAATCCGCCATCGCCCGCTGGCTGGCCACCGCGCCGAAAGCGCCCGCCAATCTGCGGCTGGCGGTGGACATCGATCCGCAGAGCTTTCTCTGACGCGCCCCGAGTGCGCCCTGATCGCCGGATGGTGCTGCCGGATGGGTATTTAGGCCAGAAAGAAGCAGCCTCCGGTCTTCTTTCTGGTGGAAATACCCCGGGTTGCGGGGCAGCGCCCCGCGTCAGAGGCCACTGTCGGAAAGCACCCGTTCCAGCACCGGGGCCAGATGCCCGGCCCATTCCCCTTGTGCCTCGGGCGTGCGGATCAGGTCGTTTCGGACCTCGATCAGCAGGTTCGGGCGGCCGTGGGCCAGCGCGTGGGTGTCGATCGAATCGCCTTGCAGATGGCCGCTGTAGGGCTGGTTGTCGCCGGTGACCCAGCCCTGCGCCCGGCAGGCCCGCACCATCGCCGGGCCCAGCCGCTCATCGCGGTGGGAATAGAGGATGCCGACCAGCCACGGCCGCGGCGGCCGCCCGCGCAGCTGCGGGGTGAAGCTGTGGATCGCGCAGATCGCGCGGGCCGGATGCGCCGCTGCCAGGCGCGCCAGTTCGCGGTGATAGGGGCGGTAGAGCCGGTCCAGCCGCCGCTCGCGTTCCGCTGCATCCGCATGGCGGTTCGCCGGGATCACCGTGCCGTCGTAAAGCCGCATCAGCAGCGTCGGGTCGTCCTCGCCCCGGTTCGGGTCGATCACCAGCCGCGAGAAATCCGAGGCGATCATCGGCGCCCCCAGCCGCGCCGCCAGCGCCGAGGCCAGCCCCCGTGCGCCCACGTCGAAGGCGATGTGGCGCGCCATGTCCGCCGCTGCGATGCCCAGATCGCCGCCGTTCACCCACCCCGGCACCCGGTTGGTGGCATGGTCGCAGGTGACCAGCCAGCGCGAGGGGCGATCCTCGCCCTCGGTGGTAAAGGCGGCGGGGTCGGCGGGACAGGGGACGTGCGGGCTCATGGTGCGGCTCCATATACCCCGCGGCCACGTCCGCCGCCAGTTGCCCGTCCCGCTGCGGGGGGGTAGTGATAGCGCAAACAGCGCGGCTTGCCCGCAACTTGCAGGAAGGAACCGGGATGAGACGTCATCGCAATGTCAAGATCGTGGCGACTCTGGGGCCGTCGTCGAACGACCTCGACACCATCCGCGCCCTGTTCGACGCGGGCGCCGACGTGTTCCGCCTGAACATGAGCCATGGCGAGCAGTCCGAGCAGCGCGCCCGCTATGAGATGATCCGCCGGATCGAGGCTGAGACCGGCCGCCCCATCGGGGTTCTGGCCGACCTGCAGGGGCCCAAGCTGCGGGTGGGCGTCTTTGCCGCCGGCGCGCATGAGCTGAACGAGGGCGACCGCTTCCGCTTCGACCTCGACCCGGCGCCGGGCGGGCCGGAGCGGGTGCAGCTGCCGCACCGGGAGATCTTTGCGGCGCTGAAGCCCGGATCGCGGCTGCTGGTCAACGACGGCAAGATCCGCCTGCGGGTCGAGGATTGCGGCGAGGATTTCGCCGATTGCGTGGTGACCACCGGCGGCACGATTTCCAACCGCAAGGGCGTGAACGTGCCCGACGTGGTGCTGCCGCTGGCGGCGCTGTCCGACAAGGACCGCGCCGATCTGGAGTTCGCCTGCGAGCTGGGGGTGGACTGGATCGCGCTGTCCTTCGTCCAGCGCCCCGAGGATGTGGCCGAGGCCCGCGATCTGGTCCGCGGCCGCGCCGCGATCCTGTCCAAGATCGAGAAACCCGCCGCCGTCGATGCCTTTGCCGAGATCCTCGCCGTCTCGGACGGGATCATGGTCGCCCGCGGCGATCTGGGGGTGGAACTGCCGGTGCACTCGGTCCCCCCGATCCAGAAGCGGCTGGTGCGGGCCTGCCGGCAGGCGGCCAAGCCGGTGATCGTCGCCACCCAGATGCTGGAATCGATGATCGAAAGCCCGATGCCCACCCGCGCCGAAGTCAGCGACGTCGCTACCGCCATCTATGAGGGCGCCGATGCCATCATGCTGTCGGCCGAATCGGCCGCCGGCCGTTATCCGGTCGAGGCGGTGCAGACGATGGACAGCGTCGCCCGCTCGGTCGAGGTGGATCCGGTCTATCGCGACGTGATCGACGCCTCGCGCGGGACCGCCAACCGCACCAGCGTCGCCGATTCGATGGCCGTGGCGGCGCGCGAGATCGCCGAGACCACCGATATCGCGGTGATCTGCGCCTATACCCAGTCCTCGACCACGGTGCGGCTGGTGGCGCGCGAACGCCCCAAGGTGCCGATCATGGCGATGAGCTCCGAGTTGCCGGTGCTGCGGCGTATGGCGCTGGTCTGGGGGGCGCATTGCGTGCTGACCCCGGCGCTGGAGCGTTTCAAGCAGGCGGTGGACAATGCGGTCACCGCTGCCCAGCATTTCGAGTTCGCCGACGTCACCCGCAAGGTGATCGTGATCGCCGGCGTTCCGTTCAACACTGCGGGATCGACCAACATCCTGCGCGTCGCTTCCTGCGGCGAAAGGTTGCTTTCGGGCAGCGACACGGACTAAAGCCCCCGCATCCGGGACCCCAAGCAAGCGAGCGAGCATGTCCGATCTTCTTATCCTTCTGGGCACCGTGCTGATGGCGCTGTCGGTCGTGCTGGCCATCGCCTCGCTGGCGCGGACCGAACCGCCGCGCGGCGCCGCCATCGCCTTCGTGATCGGGGTGGCCGCGCTGTTCGCCGGCGCCTGGCTTGAACCGACGCCCTTCCGCGTGCAGGACCTGGGCCTGGCCTGGCAGCGGCTGCTGAGCGGTGAAATCCGGCTGTAGGCGGTTCCGCCCTTGCCAATCCGCCGGCGCGCCGCTATCAGGCGCGCTTCAAGACTCCGCGCGGCCGGCCGGTAAGGCATTGCCGAGTCGCGCGCTCACTCTGACAAGGAGACGAAAATGCCGAAGATGAAGACCAAGGCGGCCGCGAAGAAGCGGTTCTCGATGACGGCGACCGGCAAGGTCAAGGCCGGCCCGGCGGGCAAGCGCCACGGCATGATCAAGCGCTCGACGAAATTCATCCGCGACGTGACCGGGACCATGATCCTGTCCGCGGCGGACACGAAGATCGTCAAGAAATACATGCCCTACGACCGCTGAGAGGACCTGAACCATGGCACGAGTGAAATCCGGCAAGGTCACCCACGCCCGCCACAAGAAGATCCTGGATCAGGCCAAGGGCTATTACGGCAACCGCTCGCGGAACTTCCGCACCGCGACCCAGGCCGTCGACAAGGCCAACCAGTACGCGACCCGCGACCGCAAGACCCGCAAGCGCAATTTCCGCGCGCTGTGGATCCAGCGGATCAACGCCGCCGTGCGCGCGGTGGACGCCGAGATGACCTATTCGCGCTTCATCGCCGCGCTGACCAAGGCGGGGATCGAGGTGGACCGCAAGGTCCTGGCCGACCTGGCCGTGCACGAACCCGACGCCTTCAACGCCATCGTGGCGCAGGCGAAAGCCGCGGCCTGAGGGCTTTCGGCAGTTCGGAATGGATGGACCCGCGCCCCTGTGGCGCGGGTTTTTTCGTTTCTGGACGCTGTGCCCCAAGGCCGGGGGCTGTCTGCCCCCATCGTCGTATCCGACGATTCCCCCGAGGATATTTTTTGACAGAAGATGGAGCGGGTGCCTTGGCGAGGTGGTGCGGCATGGGCGAGTGGCCTCTGGCATCGGGCTGTGCAACCCTTGTCCGGTAACGGGGGTTGAGGGCGCATGACCGACACCGCGCATTCGTCCGATCTGCCGCCGCGGGTGCCGCTGGCTAGCCGCCCGCTGGGCATCATCGGCTCGGCCCTGACCGCGCGGCGCAATGTGCTGGAACTGATCCCCGAGCTCGCCTTGCGCCAGCCGATGGTCTCGGGGCGGCTGGGGATTCGCTGGCATATGGTGATGGACCCGGCGGCGCTGCGGCGGGTGCTGAAGGATCGGGTCGAGGATTATCCGAAATCCGACGTGACGCGGCTGATCCTCGAACCCGCCATCGGCGACAGCCTGTTCGTGGCCGAGGGCGCGCAGTGGCGCTGGCAGCGGCTGGCCGCCGCCCCCGCCTTTGCCGCCCGCAACGTCGAGGCGCTGGCCCCGGTGATGACGGCGGCGGCCGAGGCTTCCGCCGCACGCATCGCCGCCGCGCCGCAGCCCTTCGACGCCTATGCCGAGATGGTCGCCGCCACTTTTGACGTGATCAGCGACGTGACCTTTTCCGGCGACGAGGGGTTCGACCGCGAGGCCGTGCATCTGGCGATCGACCGCTACATCGCCTCGACCGCGCGGGTGTCGCTGCTGGATGTGCTGGGCGCGCCGCCATGGGTACCGCGGCCCGGGCGGCTGGTGTCGGGCGGCGCGCTGCGGCGGACCAAGCTGCTGGCCGACCGCGCCATTGCCGAACGCGCCCGCCGCGGGCCGCGGGTGCCGCCGGACCTGCTGGACCTGCTGCGGGGAGGCGTGGACCCGGAAACCGGCCGCAGCATGAACCCCGCCGAGCTGCGCGACAACCTGCTGACTTTCATCGTCGCGGGGCACGAGACCACGGCGCTGACCCTGTCCTGGGCGCTGTATCTCTGCGCCTTCGACCCCGCGGTACAGGCGCGCGCCGCGGCCGAGGCGCAGGCCGCCGGCCCTCGCATCGGCGCGGCCGAGCTGCCGCGGCTGCCCTATATCCAGCAGATCGTGCAGGAAACGCTGCGGCTGTATCCTCCGGCCGCGTTCCTGTCGCGCACCGCCCGCCGCGCCGACACCCTGGGCGGGCGCGAGATCCGCCCCGGCGACACGGTGATGCTGCCGATCTATGCGCTGCACCGCCACCGGCTGCTGTGGGACAACCCCGACGCCTTCGACCCCGAGCGCTTTGCCCCGGGGATCGAGCGCGACCGCTTTGCCTTCCTGCCCTTTGGCGGCGGCCCCCGCATCTGCATCGGCGCCAATTTCGCCCTGCAAGAGGCCGCGATCATCCTGGCCACGCTGCTGGCGCGGTTCGATTTCGCGCGGGTTCCGGGCGCGGTGCCGCGGCCGCGGATGATCCTGACCCTGCGCCCGGAGGGGGGCGTCTGGCTGCGCGCCACGCCGCGTTAGTCCCGCCCGCTAGAAACGCCCCGCGTCCCGTGCTAGGCCCGGCCCGCACCAAGCCGAGGCCCGAGATGAGCGATACCGATACCCTGCGTTCCACATGGCTGTCCCGCGTGGCCGAGGCCCCCGACGCCGCCGCGCTGGAAGAGGTGCGGCTGGCCGCGCTGGGGAAAAAGGGCGAGATCAGCGCCCTGATGAAGGAGCTGGGCCGGATGACGCCCGAAGAGCGCCAGACCCGCGGCGCCGCCCTGAACCGCCTGCGCGACGAAATCGACGCCAGCCTGCGCGCCCGCAAGCTGGCGCTGGACGATGCGGCGCTGGATGCGCGGCTGGCGGCGGAATGGCTGGACGTGACCCTGCCCGGGCGGCCGCGACCGGCGGGCAGCATCCACCCCGTCAGCCAGGTGATGGACGAGGTCACGGCGATCTTTGCCGACATGGGGTTTTCGGTTGCCGAGGGCCCGCAGGTCGAATCGGACTGGTACAATTTCGACGCGCTGAACATCCCGCCCGAGCATCCGGCGCGGCAGGAACACGACACCTTCTTCATGCACCGGGCCGCGGGCGACGACCGCCCGCCGCATGTGCTGCGCACCCATACCTCGCCGGTGCAGATCCGCGCGATGGAGGCGATGGGCGCGCCCCTGCGCATCATCTGCCCCGGCCGCGTCTATCGCATGGACATGGACCAGACCCACACACCCATGTTCCACCAGGTCGAGGGGCTGGCCATCGGCCGCGACATTTCCATGGCGAACCTGAAATGGACGCTGGAAGAATTCTGCCGGGCGTTCTTCGAGGTCGACGAGGTCGAACTGCGCTTCCGCGCCTCGCATTTCCCCTTCACCGAGCCCTCCGCCGAGGTCGATATCCGCTGCGACTGGTCCGGCGGCCAGCTGAAGATCGGGCAGGGGGAAAGCTGGCTGGAGATCCTGGGCAGCGGCATGGTCCACCCCAAGGTGCTGGCCGCCGGCGGCATCGACCCGGCTGAGTGGCAGGGCTTTGCCTTCGGCATGGGCATCGACCGGCTGGCGATGCTGAAATACGGCATCCCGGACCTGCGGGCGTTCTTTGAGAGCGACCTGCGCTGGCTGCGTCATTACGGGTTTGCAGCGGGGGATGTGCCGTCGGTGAGTGGGGGATTGTCGCGTTAAGGCGGCACGAAACCTGTGGCCTTGGTCTTTTTCGCGCAATCCATCTTGATCGAATTAATGTAGTAACATAAATTGTTCATCGACTACGACCCGGACAAGCGGGCGACGACCCTTGTGCAGCGCGGCGTGGACATGGCCCGCGCGGGCGAGGTGTTCGCCGGGCCGACCCTGACGGTCGAGGATGACAGGTTCGATTATGGCGAGGCGCGGTTCATCACCATCGGCTGTCTGGACGAACGTATGGTCGTTCTGGTCTGGACGCCCCGCCGTGATGCCAGGCGCGTCATCAGCATGAGGAAGGCCAATGAGCGCGAACAGAAAGCCTATGCCCCCCGGCTTCGATGAGGATGAGATTCCCGACCTCTCGGCACCCGAATGGGTCGAGCGGTTCGAGGCCGTGCCGGTGCGGCGGGGCCGTCCCCCGGCGGATGCGCCGAAGATTTCCACCACCTTGCGTCTGGACCCCGACGTTCTGGACTGGTTCAAGGCGGGCGGCGCAGGCTGGCAAAGCCGGATGAATCAGGCGCTCCGCAAGGCGGCGGGGCTGGATTGAAAGAGCAACGATGAAATTCACCCTCTCCTGGCTCCGTGAGCATCTCGACACCACGGCCACCCTGACCGAGATCACCGACGCGCTGACCGATCTCGGGCTTGAGGTCGAGGATATCCACGACCCGGCGGCGGCGCTGGCCCCGTTCACCATCGCCCGCATCACCCATGCCGAGCAGCACCCCGACGCCGACCGGCTGCGCGTCCTGCGGGTCGCGACGGATGAGGGCGAAAGGCAGATCGTTTGCGGCGCGCCGAATGCGCGGGCGGGGCTGATCGGCGTTCTGGCCAAGCCCGGCGATTACGTCCCCGGCATCGACCTGACGCTGAGCGTGGGCAAGATCCGGGGCGTGGAATCGCACGGCATGATGGCCTCGGAACGCGAGATGCAGATGTCGGACGAACATGACGGCATCATCGAGCTGCCCTCGGGCGAGGTCGGGCAGAAATTCACCGACTGGCTGGCGCAGAACGCGCCCGAAAAGATCGACCCGATGATCCACATCAAGATCACCCCCAACCGCCCCGATGCGCTGGGGGTGCGGGGGATCGCGCGCGATCTGGCGGCGCGGGGGCTGGGCACGCTCAAGCCGCTGGAAATCCAGCCGGTTGCGGGCAGTTTTGACAGCCCGCTTGGCGTCTCCATCGCGGCGGATGTGCGTGACCGCGCGCCGCATTTCGCCGGGCGGCTGATCCGCGGCGTCAAAAACGGCCCCTCGCCCGAGTGGCTGCAACGGCGGCTGAAGGCGATCGGGCTGCGGCCGATCTCGACGCTGGTCGATATCACCAACCTGTTCACCTATGACCTGAACCGGCCGCTGCATGTGTTCGACGCGGGCAAGGTCGCGGGCGAGCTGACCGTGCGCGGGGCCGCGCCGGGGGAAACGCTGCTGGCGCTGGACGGCAAGACCTATGCCCTGCGCCCGGGCGATCTGGTGATCGCGGATGACCACGGCCCCGAAAGCCTTGCGGGCATCATGGGGGGCGAGGCCTCGGGCGTGACCGAGGATACCACCGAGGTGTTCCTTGAAAGCGCCTACTGGCAGCCCATCGGCATCGCGGCGACCGGGCGGGCGCTGCGCATCAACTCGGACGCGCGTTATCGCTTCGAGCGCGGCGTGGACCCGGAGTTCACCCGCGACGGGCTGGAACTGGCGACGCGGCTGATCCTCGATCTGTGCGGGGGCGAGGCCAGCCATGTGGTCGAGGCGGGGGCCGCCCCCGACCAGTCCCGCGCCTATCGGCTGGACCCCGCGCGGACGCAAAGCCTGGTCGGGCTGGACATCCCCGAGGCCGAGCAGCGCGCCACGCTGGAGGCCCTGGGCTTCCGGCTGGAAGGCGACATGGCGCAGGTGCCCAGCTGGCGCCCCGACGTGCAGGGCGAGGCTGATCTGGTCGAGGAAATCGCCCGCATCGCCAGCCTGTCGCGGCTCACGGGCCAGCCGCTGCCGCGTCCCCGCGCGGGCGTGCCGCAGCCGGTGCTGACCCCCTTGCAGCGCCGCGAATCTGCTGCCCGGCGGGCGGCGGCGGCGCTGGGCTACAACGAATGCGTCACCTACAGCTTCATCGACCAGCCGGCGGCGGCGCTGTTCGGCGGCGGCTCTGACGCGGTGCGGATCGAGAACCCGATTTCCTCGGAAATGACCCATCTGCGCCCCGACCTGCTGCCCGGGCTGCTGGCGGCGGCGGCGCGCAACCAGGCCCGCGGCTTCATGGACCTGGCGCTGTTCGAGATCGGGCCGGTGTTTGCCGGCGGCGAGCCGGGGCAGCAGACCACCCTGATCTCTGGCCTGCTGGTCGGCGCTTCGGCCCCGCGCGACCCTTACGGCTCGCGCCGCCCGGTCGATCTTTACGACGCCAAGGCCGATGCCGAGGCGATCCTGTCTGCTGTCGGCGCACCGGCGCGGGCGCAGATCGACCGCAAGCTGGACCCGTGGTGGCACCCCGGCCGGGCCGGGAACATCGCGCTGGGGCCGAACCGGCTGGCGAGCTTCGGCGAACTGCATCCCCGCATCCTGCGGGCGCTGGACATCAAGGGGCCGGCGGTCGCCTTTACCGTCCATGTCGGCAACGTGCCTCTGCCCAAGACCCGCACCCCCACCCGCCCGGCGCTGGCGATCAGCGACCTGCAGGCGGTCGAGCGCGACTTTGCCTTTGTCGTGGATGAGCGGGTCGAGGCCGCGGCGCTGGTCAATGCCGCGCAGGGCGCCGACAAGGCGTTGATCGCCCGCGTCGCGGTGTTCGACGAGTTCCGGGGCGAACGTGCCGCGGCGCAGATGGGGCCGGGCAAGAAATCCGTCGCCCTGACCGTGCGGCTGCAACCCCGCGACAAGACCCTGACCGATGCCGAGATCGAGGCGGTGGCGGCAAAGATCGTCGACAAGGTGGCGCGCGCCACCGGCGGCACGCTGCGCGGCTGACCAAGGGCAGCCGCTGCTGAACCACGGGGGCGTCGCATTTTGCGGCGCCCTTTTTTATTCTGCCCCCGCGGCCCATGGATGCAGCGTTTTGTCAACCGGGCGCCCTCCTGTCCGTTTGTGCAGTTTCGTGGTTGACCGGCAGGTTTTTGCCGATAACAATCCGGTGAAGCGGAAATCCGACAAGGCCGCGATATTGCAGTCATTCTGTTGGCGAATCGATGAAGAAGACGTGGCCTGACCCTTGGGTCGACCCCGACCCCGGGACAGGGGGACAGGCCGCGGCCTCGGCCGGGGACTTCATCGCGCGGGGCCGCGAACGCTATTCCGCGGCGCTTCAGGCCGGTTCGGTGGTGCTGTGGCACGCCGACCTCGGCGGGCGGATCCTCGCCACGCTGGGCTGGGGGGCGCTGACCGGCCGTCCGGAATCCGAGGCGCTGGGGCGGGCGGCGCTGGACCGCGTCCACCCCGAGGACCGGCCGCTGGCCGATTTCCGCGGCCGCAACATCGGCGATACGCTGCAACTGGAATGCCGGGTGCTCGACGCCAACGACCGCTGGCGGTGGATGCGGGCGCGGGGGGTGCGGATCGCCGCCTCGGGGGCGTTTCCGGCCGAATGGGTCGGCACCTTCGAGGATATCCATGACGAGCGGCTGGCGCTGGAACGCGCCCGCTATCTGGCCGAACGCGACGCGCTGACCGGGTTGGGCAACCGCCGCACCCTCTACGAACAGCTCAACCGGCTGCGCTGGATGGACGCCTCGGCCACGGTGGTGATGATCGACGTGGACGGGTTCAAGGCGGTCAACGACCTGCACGGCCACCAGATAGGCGACCGCTTCCTGCTGCGGCTGGCGCAAAGCCTGACCGCCAGCGCCCCCGCCCATGCCGTCTGCGCGCGCATGGGCGGGGACGAGTTCTGCGCCGTGGTCGCCGATCAGGCTGAGGCCGAGGCGCTGGCCGCACGGCTGGGGGCGATCTGCGGCGCCGGGCTGATGATCGGGGACAGCAACTGCCGCACCGGGATCAGCGCCGGCATCGCCGATGCGGACTGGGCGGCGCCGGACCCGGTGTCCACCGCGCTGCGCCGCGCCGATCTGGCGCTGTATCACGCCAAGCGCAACAACAGCGGGCTGGCGCGGTTCCAACCCGCCATGCAAGAGGAAGCCGACGCCCGCCAGAAGCTGCTGCACGCGATCGGCGCCGCCAGCCGCAACGGCGAGTTCTTTCTGGAATACCAGCCCATCGTCCGCGTCGATGGCGGCGCCACCGAAGCGTATGAGGCGCTGCTGCGCTGGCAGCACCCGCAATACGGCCGCATCGAGCCGGCGCTGTTCATCCGCCTGGCCGAAGAAAACGGCCTGATCGGAGAGCTGGGGCGCTGGGTGCTGGACCGCGCCTGCGACGATCTGGCCAGCGGCGCCGCGCATCTGCGGCTGAACGTCAATGTCTCGGCCCGGCAGCTGGCCGAGCCGGGGTTCGCCGATGCCGCCGCCGGAACCCTGCGCCGCCACGGGCTGGACCCCGGCCGGCTGACGCTCGAACTGACCGAAAGCCTGTCGGCCAGCACGGTGGCCCTGGGGGTCGAGGTCGAGCGGCTGCGCGCCCATGGCTTCCGGCTGGTGCTGGACGATTTCGGCACCGAATACGCGGCGCTGTCGCAGGTCAGCTCGGGGCGGTTCGACGGGATCAAGCTGTCGCGCGAGTTCATCGCCGATTGCTGCGCCAGCCGCCGCGCCTGGCTAGTGCTGCGCCACGTCGTCAACCTGTGCGAGGATCTGGGGATGAGCGTCGTGGCCGAGGGGATCGAGACCGACGCCGAGCTTGCCGTGCTGCGCCGCGCGGGCGTGCGGCTGGTGCAGGGCTATTATTTCGACCGCCCGCGCCCCTTGGCGGAACTGGCCGAGGTCGCTGCGGCGGCCTCGTGACCGCCGCGGACTGGTGGGATCAGACCGATTCGTCGATCCAGGATTTCAGCGAGGCCTTGGGCGCCGCGCCCATGCGGTTCGACACCACCTCACCGCCCTTGAACATGAACAGCGCCGGAATGCCGCGCACGCCCAGCGAGGCCGGGGTGTCGGGGCTTTCGTCCACGTTCACCTTCACGACCTTGATCCGGCCGGCGTATTCGTCCGACAGTTCTTCCAGCGCCGGGCCGATCTGACGGCAGGGCCCGCACCATTCGGCCCAGAAATCCACCAGCACGGGGATGTCGGACTGGCGCACGACACTGTCGAAATCGGCGTCGGTGGCGTTCACTGTGGCCATGGGAAAACTCCTTGAGGGGATAAGACGGGTCACCAGACAGCTATGGCCCGGCCGCGGCGGGTTCAAGCCCGCGCAGCGCCGCGGCCCAGGCCAGGTCGAGCAGCGGCTCGGGCAGGGGCATCGCCTGCCGCGTGCGGGTCCACAGGATCACGCACTCCACCGCGCGCCCCCGCCAGATCGCCCGTGCGGCGTGGCGATAGGCGGCCATCTGGCGCAGATAGCCCTCGGGCGTGGCTTCGGGGGTGTCGGGTACGGCGGCGTTGGATTTGTAATCGACGATGGTGATGCGGTCGCTTGCGATCACAAGCCGGTCGATGGTCCCCGACAGCACCCTTCCCCCCGGCAGCGGCGCCGACAGCGGCGCCTCGCGCAGCACGGTGGCGCCGGGGGGCGGAGAGAGCAGGGGGCCGAGCGATTCGGCCGCGGCGATCTCGTCCAGCTCGTCCAGCAGCGCGGTAAGTTCCGGGGCGGTGGGCAGCCCGCCCTCGGCCCCGGCCAGCAGGTCGGCGGCGCGGGCGGGCCAGTCCTGCGGCGGCAGGCCGGGCAGGTGTTCCAGCAGCAGATGCAGCCTTGTGCCCGCCAGCAAGGCTGCCTCGCGGTCGGCCGGCTGTGCCCCCGGATCGGCCGCCGCCGTCGCCTGCTGGTCCCCCTGCGCCCCGCCCGCCGCGGCGGCCAGAACCTTGTCGCCCCCCAGTGCAGTCGCGGCGACGGGGGCGGGGGGGCGCGGCGGCCGGGGTGCCGGGACAGTCAGCCAGTCGGGCAGTTCCTCGGCTGCGGGCGTGCTGACCTCGGCCGTAGGCGCCGCCACCGGCCAGTCGCCGAAGCTCAGCCGGCGGATCGGCTGTTCGCTCCACGCGCAGTCCAGATGCGTCTCGGCCAGCCCGTGATCGCGGGTGCAGCCGGCGGCCACGATTGCGTGCCAGCTGTCCAGCCCGTCGCCGGTGTCGCCCGCCGCCGCCACGATCAGCCAGCTTTCGGCCCGGGTGATCGCCACATACAGCAGGCGGCGGCGTTCCTCGTCCTGCCGCTGGCGGTCGCGTTCGACCCATTCGGCCAGACGCGGGGTCTGCTGCGCCTTGGGTGCGCGCCAATGCGCGGGGGGGCCGTCGTCGGGCAGGATGGTGGCGCCGGTGCGCCCCGGCCCCTTGCGGGCGGCGCAGTCGGGCAGGATCACCACCGGGCTTTCCAGCCCCTTGGCGCCGTGCACGGTCATCACCCGGATCAGCCCCTGCCCGTCGCCGGCGCTGCCGGGCTGGCGGCGCACCTCGGCGGTGTCGTCGGCCAGCCACACCAGGAACCCGGTCAGCGAGGGCGTCTCGGCCGTCTCATAGGTCAGGGCCTGCGACAGCAGCTCGTCGATGCCGTCCTCGGCCTCGGGGCCCAGCCGTCCGACCAGCCGCGCCCGCCCGCCGTGGCGCACCAGCAGCCGCGAGATCAGGTCATAGGGGCGCAGGAAATCCGCGTGGGCCTGCAAATCCTGGATGATCGCCTTGACCCGCTCATGCCCGGATTTCCGCAGCGCCTCGATCAGATAGCCGCGGCGCCCGGCGGCCAGCCGGTAAAGCTGGTCCTCGTCCAGCCCGAACAGGGGCGAGCGCAGGGCGGCGGCCAGCGACAAATCATCCTCGGGCAGGGCCAGCACTGACAGCAGTGCGCGGATGTCCTTGACCGCAAGTTCCCCCCCCAGCCGCAGCCGGTCAGCGCCGGCGACGGGCAGTTCGGCCTGTTTCAGCGCCCGGATCACCTCGTGGAAGATTTCATTGCGGCGCTGGACGAGGATCAGGATATCGCCCGGCCGCACCGCGCGGGTCTGGCCGCCGCGCAGGGTGATCGGGGTGCCGATCGCATCCGCTGCCGCCAGCGCCACCTGCTGCGCCAGCACTTTCGACGCGGCGTTCCCCGCCACGCTGTCCACCGGCGCGTGCCAGGGCGCGGGGTCGGGCTTGTCGGGTTCGGGGACCGGCGGCCACAGATCCACCCGCCCCGGCAGCCCGGCGTGAAAGGCGATATGCGTCGGCGCGTCGCCCAGGCCCTGCGCGGCGTCACCCGAAAATACTGCGTCGGTCAGCCGCAGGATCGCGGGCGAGGATCGGAAGGAATGGCGCAGCGCCGCGTCCTGCATCGGTGCCCCGGCGGCGTCGAAATCTTCGGCAAACTGGCGGTGGCGGTCCTCGAACACCGCGATGTCGGCGCCCTGAAAGGAATAGATCGACTGTTTCGGGTCGCCCACCACGAACAGCGTGCGCGGCCGGTCGGCGGCGCCCGCGCCAGCAGTGAATTCGTCCGTCAGTCGTCTTATCACCTGCCATTGCAGGGGCGAGGTGTCCTGCGCCTCGTCCACCAGAATATGGTCGATGCCCCCGTCCAGCCGGAACAGCACCCATTGCGCCATGGACGAGCTGTCCAGCAGCCGCGCCGTCCGGGCGATCAGGTCGTCGAAATCGAGCCACCCCCCGGCCAGTTTCGCCGCCGCGTAGCGGGTGCAGAAGGCGTGGCCGAACCGCTGCAACGCCAGCGTGCGCCGCGCCTGCGCCAAGGCCAGCCGCAGCGGGCGGGCGGCCTCGACCCGGCTCATCAGCTCTTCCAGATCGTCCACCAGTGCGGCGCAGGCGCCGGTGCGCAGTGCCTTGGTCGGGAAACTGCCCAGCTTGGCGGAATAGGGTTCCTTCGCGCCCCCCCCGTTCAGCAGCACGGATTCGAGGATCTCCAGCTCCTCGACCGCTGCCGCCGCCCAGTTGCCGCGCCGCAGCTTTTCAGCGGCGCCCTGATCGGTCTTGCCGCCCTGTTCCAGCAGCGGGATCAGCGCCGGGATCAGCGTGACCTCGCCGCCGTCGAAGCAATCGCCCAGCAGCGCGGCATCGTCGAAACCGGGCGGCAGGTCGCAGCAGCGCCACAGCGCCGCCACGTCGGGGGGCGCGTCATGGCCGGTCAGCGAGGACAGGAACTCGTCCAGCCCGTGGTCCGAGCGCAGCGACAGCAGGTCCGCCATCTCGGGGACGTTCTCGCGCGCCATGCGGTCCAGCACCTCGGCGCGCAGGATGGCGGCGCTGCGGTCGTCCAACTCGGCAAAGCCGTGGGGGACGCCGGCCTCCAGCGGAAAGCGGCGCAGCACACCGGCGCAGAAACTGTGGATGGTCTGGACCTTGAGACCGCCCGGCGCCTCGATCGCCTGCGCGAACAGCCGGCGCGCGGCGGGCAGGTCGGCGCCGGCCGCGATGCCCATCCGCGCCAGCCGCGCGGTCAGCGCCGTGTCGTCCAGCATCGCCCATTCGCCCAGACGGCCCAGCAGGCGGTTCTGCATCTCGGTCGCGGCGGCCTTGGTATAGGTCAGGCACAGGATGCGTTCCGGCCGGGTGCCGCCCAGCAGCAACCGCGCCACCCGGTCGGTCAGCACGCTGGTCTTGCCCGAGCCCGCGTTGGCCGTCAGCCAGGTCGAGCGCTCGGGGTCGGCGGCGATGTGCTGCGCGCGGGTCGCGTCATCCGGGTGGGGGATCGCGTCAGCCATGGCCCACCTCTTGCGGCTGCGGGGGATCGGCCTCGGACCATTCGCCGTGGCGCGACAGGTGGTCGTAGTCGGAGCCGTGGGTCATCCGCTCCATCGCGCGGCGGGCGGTAAAGCCGTATTCGCCGCGCAGATAGGCCGAGATCAGTTCGACGAACTGGTCCCAGGTCGCCTGCATCTCTGCGTCCCAGCCGTGGCTGCGGGTCTCGCCCTCGCCGCCCAGGCGGATATAGCGCAGGTCGGCCACGCGCATCTGCTCGCCAAAGGCGCCGCGTTCGGCCATGGCGGCGGTCAGCGGCAGCTGCTTGTCGAATTGCAGGATCTGTGGGCGGGTCGCGGGGGTGCCGGATTTGTAGTCATAG
Organism: Paracoccus sp. SJTW-4; assembly: GCF_047716885.1. NCBI lineage: Bacteria > Pseudomonadati > Pseudomonadota > Alphaproteobacteria > Rhodobacterales > Paracoccaceae > Paracoccus > Paracoccus sp. SJTW-4. Next base: position 2,685,036 of record NZ_CP136681.1, read on the forward strand.
ATCACCGCCGTGCCGTCATGCAGCCGGTCGATGCGGTCGGGTTTCGCGGTCAGGCTGAAGTCGAGCCCCGCCACCGCCAGCCGCCGCTGCGTTTCTACCGCCAGCGGCGCGCCCTGTTGCAACCGCGCGTGTTCGTCGCGGCACAGCTGCGCGGCGATGCCGCCGATGCGGGCGCGCCAGAACAGGCGGCTGGTGGGCCAGGGCACCTGCGCGGCCAGCACCTCGTCCGCCGCGGCCAGCAGCCGCTCCTGCAACGCCTGCGGCGGGTCCTGCGGCGAGGGCGGCGGGGTCAGGAAGCGCTGGATGATCGCGTGCAGCACGTTGCCGCGCTCGGCCGCGTCGGGTTCGGGGCGCAGCGGGTCCAGCGGCGACAGCCCCAGCACCTGCCGGGCGTAGATCGCGTAGGGGTCGCGGATCAGCGTCTGCACCGCCGTCACCGACAGCTCGCGCAGCGCCGGTGCGGGCGGGCGGGGCGAGGGCCGCGGCGCGAGGGGGGCGAGGTCGGCCTGAGCCGGGGCCTCGACGGCGCGGGCGCGGTCCAGCCACAGCTGCCCGCGCGCGCGCATTGCCGCCAGCGCCTGCGGCCCGCCTTGCCCGGGCAGACCGCCCAGCAGGTTCACCAGCCGGTTGAGCCAGCGCGACGGGATCGTCTCGGCCTCGTCATTGCGGCGCGCGCGGCTGAGCACGACCTGCGGCGCGGCGATGGCGATCTGGAAATCATGCGCCGCCAGCCCGATGCGGCGTTCGGGCAGGGTCAGCCCGGCGGCCTCGCGCATCGGGCGGCTGAGCCAGGGGTCGGGGTCCAGCGCTTGCGGCCAGCCGCCCTCGTTCAGACCGCCCAGGATCACCAGCCCGGTCGCCTCGGTCCGCGCCTCTCGCGGGCCGCGGATGCGCACCAGCGGATGCGCGGCCACGTCCATGCGCACCGCCTGAGCCTGCAACTGGTCGGCCAGCAGCCGGGCGAAATCGCGCGCCGTCATCGCCGGGCCGCGCGGGGCGTGCAGGGCCAGATAATCCAGCACGGCGCGGGCTTTCTCGCCCGCGGCCTCGGCGTAAAGCCTTGAAGCATCGGGGGTGCCGGCGCCCGCGGCCCAGGTTTCCGCGATGCGGCGGTGGCGGGCGGCGCGTTCGGTCAGGGGCAGCGGGGCCGGGTCGGCGATCAGCGGCAGGGTTACGTCCAGCGCGGCGGCGATCATCCCGGCCCATGCGGCGCGTTCGGGGCTGGCCTCGCCGGTGCCGCGCGCGGGCCGCTCCCCCCAGGCGCGCAGCGCCGCGCCGTCGGGAAAGGCGGGGCCGTGGCGGCGCAGATGCAGCTCCAGCTCGCGGCTGTGCAGCAGGTGGCTGCGCCGCGCCGCGTCGCCCGCGCCGGTGGCGGTCAGCGGGTGCTTGAGCAGCACCAGCAGGCTGTCGATGCCAAAGGGCTGCCCCGGCAGTTCCGCGACATGGCGCAGGAACAGCCCGGCCGCGGTCAGCGGCAGCGGCACCCCGGCGCTGTCGTCGGGGATGATCCCCCAGCGGTCCAGCGCCGCCGCCACGCGCCGGGTCAGGCTGCGGTCGGCGGCGATCAGCGTCACGGGTCGGTTTTCATGCACGGCGCCGCGGATCAGGGTGGCCAGCGCATTGGCCTCGGCCGCGGGGCTGTCGGCCTCGATCAGCGTCATCCGCCCGGTGGCGGCGGGCAGATCGCCCAGCGAGGGCCCCTCGGCCACCCATTGGTCGGTGACCGGGGCGGGGCGCAGCGCCAGCGCCACCAGCGCATTGCGGGCGGGGTCGGGCGCGGGCGTATCGTCCCACAGCGCCGGTTCCCCACAGGCGGCGACCAGCGGCGCGAAGCGGGCCTGCGGGTGATCCTCGTGCATGGCGGCCGCGGCGCCCTCGGGCATCGGCGTATAGCCGGGCAGCACCACCGCGCCCTGCGGCAGCGCCGCCACCGCCTGCATGAACAGCCGCGTGGCCCCGTGCGAGCCGGTCGAGCCCGCGACGATCACCGGCCCCTCGGGCAGGTTCAGCCCCTGCTGCCAGTCAGAGGCCAAGCGTTCCGCCGCCGCGCGCTGCTGCGCCTCGCGGTCCACGGGCGGGCCGTGCAGGTGGAAACCGGCGGCGATGCGCAGGAACGCCAGCGCCTGCTGCCAATGCGCGGCATGGGCGCCGGCGTCGATGCGCTCCAGCGCGTCCGGGCCCAGCCCCTCGGCCTGCATCTCGGCCATCAGCGCCGACAGCGAGGCCGCGAGTGTCGGCACCGACTGCCCGGTCGCATCCCCGGTCAGCGCGCGGGCGACCAGCTGCGCCAGGTCCAGCTGCCGTGCCAGCGGCGGGGCCGGGGGCGCAAACCCGGCGCCGCTGCCCAGTTCGGCAATCAGCCGCAGCCGGGGCAGCAGCAGCGGGCCACTGCCGCGCAGCGCCGATTCGATGGCCCGCAGCGTGTGGCCCGAGTTGCACCAGACGGTGACCGCGGCCAGCGCCTCGGGCGGGCTGCCTTGCATCCGGGCCAGCAGGCCGCGCACGAAACCGGCGGCGAAATCCGCGCCGGGGGGCAGGGCGTAAAGGCCGCGCATCAGCCGCCCCCGGCCAGCATTGCCTCAGCCAGCGGGATGCAGTCGGGACGGCCGACGTCGCACCAGTCGCCCTTGTGGACCATGCCGAATACCCGACCCTGCGCCAGCAGCCGGTCCCACAGCAGGTTGAGCGAGAACACCTGTTCCGGGATCGCCGCCAGCCCCTCGGTGCGGATGATCTGGCAGCCGGTATAGACCAGATCGCCGCCGCGGCTGATGCGCCCGCCCGCGTCCAGCGTGAAATCGCCGCCGCCGATGCGGCCGCGGGCGCGGTCCAGCGGCACCAGCATCAGCAGCGCGTCCATGCGCGCCGCGTCCCATGCGGCGCGCAGCGCGGCGACCGGGTTCGGCCCGGTCCAGACCGCATCGGGGTTCAGCGTCAAAACGGGGCCGGGGCCAAGCAGCGGCAGCGCCCGCCGCAGCCCGCCGCCGGTATCCAGCAGCAGGTCGGTTTCATCTGAAACCATCACCTCGCTGCCGGAGAGATGCCGGGCGATCTGGTCGCCCAGATGGTGGATGTTGACCACGATGCGCCGTGCGCCGCCCGCCCGCGCCAGGTCCAGCGCGCGGTCCAGCAGCGGCTGCCCGGCGACCGGGATCAGCGGCTTCGGCGTGGTGTCCGTCAGGGGCGCCATGCGGGTGCCCTTGCCGGCGGCGAACAGCATCAGGGTCTCGGTCATCTCACGTCCCCCGCCTGCGCCCGCAGCGCGGCGATGATGTCGGGCGAGGGCGGCGGCACCTCGCGCAGCGCGGCGGAGAGCGGCGCCAGCGCCGGGTGCGCGATGTCGCGGGCGATCGCGTCCCAGACCCGCGGCATGAAATCCAGATAGCGAGTCTTGCCGTCGCGCAGGCACAGCCGGGTAAAGATGCCGATGATCCGCAGGTTCCGCGCCGCGCCCAGCAGCGCATAGGCGGCGCGGAACCGCGCCTCATCCTGCCCGGTGGCGGCGATATAGCGCGACAGCGCGCGTTCCTCGATCTCGGGCGCCACGTCGCGGCGGGCGTCCTGCAGGACCGAGGCGAGCTCATACGCCGGATGCACCGCCACCGCGTCCTGAAAATCCAGCAGCCCGATGGGGGCATCGCCGCGCCAGACCAGATTTTCCGCGTGGAAGTCGCGCAGGGACAGCGCCGGCGAGGCATCGGCGCAAAGCTGCGCGTGCAGGGCGGCGATGGTGGCGGCGACCTTGGCGCCCGCGCCGGGACGGCCGGCGGCGGCGGGATACCACGCGGCGAACAGTTCCGACTGCTGCGCCAGCGCCGGGCCGTCCAGCGCCGGGACGAAATCGGGCGGCGGGTGGCGGTGCAGTTCCGCCACCAGATCGGCGATGCGGTCATAGATCGGCGCCGCCGCCTGCGGGTCGCGGTCAAGGACGCGGGCGACCAGATCGTCGCCCAGATCCTCGGCCAGCAGCAGGCCCTCGGGTTCCGAAACGGCAAGGATTTCAGGGGCGTGGAAGCCGCGCGCCCGCAGCCAGTGGGTCATTGCCAGATAGCGCGCCATGTCGCTGCCGGGCTGGCCGCTGCTGGTCGGATCATCCATCAGCACCGCCGTGCCGCTGTCCCCGATCAGCCGGAAATAGCGGCGCGAGGAGGCATCGCCCGCCAGCGGTTCGACCCGCGCGCCCGCCCAGCCTGTGCCATGCAGGAACTGCGCGATCTGCGCCATGCGTGGCACATGCGCCCAGCGGGCAGGATCGCCCGACAGGGTGATGCGGCGGCGGTCGTCGGCGGTGGCTGCCAGCGTCACGGTCAGCGCGCCCGGCGGGGGCGGCACCATCCGGTCGGGCCATTCGATCAGGGTGATCGCGTGGTCCATTGCATCGTCCAGCCCCAGCTCGACCAGCTCGGACGGATCGGTGAGGCGGTAGAGATCGGCGTGCCAGATCTCGACCCCGCGCGTGTCCAGATAGCTCTGCACGAGGGTGAAGGTCGGGCTGGGCACGTCCTCGGGCGCGTCCCCCTGCCGGGCGCGGATCAGGGCGCGGGCGAAATGGGTCTTGCCGGCGCCGACCGGCCCGTCCAGCAGCAGCGTGTCGCCAGGGGCAAGCACCGCCGCCAGCGCGCGGGCCAGCCCGGCGGTCAGGGCCTCGTCAGCACTGTCGATCACGGAGAGATTCTCGCTCATGCAGGCGGTCACAAGTGGGGCGCTGTCCATCGCGGCGCAGCCTAACCCCTGGCGGCTTGCGGGGAAAGGGCGGCGGGGCCGCCAAGCGCCGCGCCCAGCCCGGCGGCGGCCGCGGCCACGGCAGGGCCAAGCCGGGCCAGCGCCGCCTCGTCCAGCCGCACCTCGGGGCCGATGATCCCCAGCGCCGCCACCGGGTCGCCGCTGCCGCCGAAGACCGGGGCGGCGATGCCGTTCTGGCCGGGCACCGCCTCGCCCCGCTCGGCCAGCCAGCCGCCGTGGCGCAGGGTGGCAAGCTCGGCGGTCAGCTCGCCCTGGTCGGTGAAGCTGCGCGGGGTCAGCGCGGGCAGGGCATCGCACCCCAGCAGCGCCCGCACCCGCGCCAGCGGCAGATGCGCGATCAGCGCCTTGCCCGGCGCGGTGGCGTGATAGGCGAGCCGCGTCCCCGCCGGCAGCACCACCCGCAGCGAGGCCGCCGCCTGCGCTTCAGCCACCACCAGCGCGGCATCGCCATCGGCCACCGCCAGCACCGCGGTCTCGCCGCTCTCGGCCGCCAGCTGCGCCATCACCGGGCGGGCGCGTTCCGCCAGCCCGCCGCGGCGCAGGAAGGCCGCGCCCAGCCGGAACGCACCCGGCCCGACGTGCCACAGCTGCGTGACGGGATCGGCCTCGGCCAGCCGCCGCGCCGCCAGCGCCGCCAGCAGCCGATGCGTGGTCGAAGGCGCCAGCCCCAGCCGCCGCCCCAGATCCGACAGCGAGGCTCCGTCGCCCGCGGCCAGCACCTCGAGCAGCGCCAGCGCCCGGTCCACCACGGCCGAGCCCGCCGCAGGCCCCCCGCCCGAAGGCCGCCCGCGCGGGCGGGAAGAGGTCGATTCCATAGATGCCCCTGCTTGCGCCATGATCCGCGCAAGCTGCCGCAAACCCGGCCCCGCCGCAACGGGTGCGGTCCCCGCCCGAACCCCGGTCCATCCGCATCGTGGAATTGCGCAAGAAAGCCTTTGTCGGTTCCGCACGATGCGCAAAACTGCCTGAAACCGCCATGCATCGGGGAGGAGACCATGCACAGGACCCACAGGGCCGGGACCCACCCGGTCGACGAGATGCTGCCCGCGCCGCGGTTGTTCGCGCTGGGGTTGCAGCACGTGCTGGTGATGTACGCCGGCGCCATTGCCGTGCCGCTGATCGTCGGCCGCGCCCTGCAGCTGCCGCCCGAGGACGTGGCCTTCCTGATCTCGGCCGACCTGTTCGTCTGCGGCGTGGTCTCGATCATCCAGTCGCTGGGCGCGGGTCCGTGGCTGGGGGTCAGGATGCCGGTGATGATGGGGGTGACCTTTGCCGCGGTGGGGCCAATGGTCGCCATCGCCAATTCCATGCCGGGGATCGAGGGGGCCAGGGCGCTGTTCGGCGCGGTGATCGGGGCGGGGGTGATCTCGATCCTGATGGCGCCGCTGGTCAGCCGGATGCTGCGGTTCTTTCCGCCGGTGGTGACGGGGACCGTGATCCTGGTGATCGGGGTCAGCCTGATGCCGATCGGGATCAACTGGATCTTTGGCCTGCCGCAGGGTCCGACCGCGCCGCGGCTGGTCGATCCGGTGATGCAAGCCTGGCTGGAACAGCACATGGCCGAGGGCGGCGCCCCCGCCGGGCTGGCGCTGGCGCCGACCGTGCCGAACCCGCTTTACGGGGCGCCGGGGAACATGGTGATCGCGGGGATCGTGCTGGCCACGATCATGCTGATCGCGCGCTTCGCCCGCGGGTTCCTGTCCAATATCGCGGTGCTGGTGGGGATCGTGGTCGGCGGTATCCTGGCCGCCTCGCTGGGGCTGATGCATTTCGACAAGGTCGCCGCCGCGGCCTGGTTCGCGCCGATTCGGCCGTTCCATTTCGGGATGCCCAGTTTCGACCCGGTGATGATCCTGACCATGACCATGGTGATGATCGTGGTGATGATCGAATCGACCGGCATGTTCCTGGCGCTGGGCGACATGGTGGACCAGAAGATCGACCAGCCGCGGCTGGCGGCCGGGCTGCGGGTGGACGGGGTCGGCACGCTCTTGGGCGGGATATTCAACACCTTCCCCTATACCTCGTTCAGCCAGAACGTCGGGCTGGTGGGCGTGACCGGGGTGCGTTCGCGCCATGTCTGCGTGGCGGGCGGCGCGATCATGGTGGTGCTGGGGCTGATCCCCAAGATGGGCGCGCTGGTCGAGGCGCTGCCCACGGTGGTGCTGGGCGGGGCCGGGCTGGTGATGTTCGGCATGGTCGCGGCGACCGGCATCCGGGTGCTGTCGCGCGTCGATTTCGCCGGCAACCGCAACAACCTGTTCGTGGTGGCGGTGTCGCTGGGCATGGGGATGATCCCGATGATCGCCGGCAGCTTCGACCAGTGGCTGCCGCCATCGACCCGGGTGCTGACCCATTCCGGCATCCTGCTGGCCGCGGTGGCCGCCGTGGCGCTGAACTGGTTCCTGAACGGCGCCGCCCATCTGGACAAGGCCGAAGTCTCACGCGCCGCCGCCCAGGCCGATACGCATTGAAAGCAAAGGGGCGTCGCAGTCGGCGCCCCTTCATCGTGGCGGAAATATCCTCCGGGGGCGCGGGGGTGGAAAACCCCCGCTCCGACCGCGCCGCCGGGTCAGGCCAGCGCCAGCTCGCGCCGTGCGGCCAGATATTCGGCCTCGAGCCGGTCCACCAGCCCCGCCACCGGCTGGATGGCGTCAACCGCGCCGATGCCCTGGCCGGCGCCCCAGATCTGGCTCCATGCCTTGACCTTGCGCTGGTCCTTGCCGAAATCCATCGCCTCGGGGATGGCGTCCCCAAGGCCGTCGGGGTCGATCCCCGCCGCGCGGATCGAGGGTTTCAGATAGTTGCCCGGGATGCCGGTGAAGGCGGGGGAATAGATGATGTCCTCGGCCCCGCAATCCACGATCATCTGCTTGTAGTCGGCAGGGGCGTTCGCCTCGACCGTGGCGATGAAGGGGCTGCCGATATAGGCAAGGTCCGCCCCCGCCGCCTGCGCGGCCAGCACCGCGCGGCCGGTGGCGATGGCGCCCGACAGCAGCAGCGGCCCGTCGAAGAACGCGCGGATTTCCTGCAGCAGCGCAAAGGGTGACTGTACGCCTGCGTGGCCGCCCGCGCCCGCCGCCACCGCGATCAGCCCGTCGGCGCCCTTTTCCAGCGCCTTGCGGGCAAAGGTCGCGTTCACCACGTCGTGCAGGCTGATGCCGCCGCAGTCATGGGCGGCCTGGTTCACCTCGACCCGCGCGCCCAGGCTGGTGATCCAGATCGGCACCTTGTGGCGGTGGCAGATCTCGATGTCGCGTTCCAGCCGCGCGTTCGAGCGGTGAACGATCTGGTTGACCGCAAAGGGCGCCGCCGGGCGGTCGGGGTTTTGCTGGTTGTGGCGGTCGAGTTCCTCGCGGATGCGGGTCAGCCAGGCGTCGAGCAGCGGCGGCTCGCCGTCCTTTTCGCGCGCGTTCAGCGCGGGGAACGAGCCGACGATCCCGGCCTTGCACTGGGCGATGACCAGTTCCGGCCCCGAGACGATGAACATGGGCGAGGCGACGACGGGGATACGCAGGTTCGACAGGATCGGAGGCAGCATCGCTTGTTCCTTGCATGTGGCGTTGGCGCGATCATGGCGCGGCGGGGGCGGACTGCAACCGTGCGGGCGGGGGGACGTTGCGGAAGCCGCAGTCCCGGCGGTGCAGCCGGAGCGGGGGCCAGCCCCGGCCACTGCCGTGGCCTTCGTCGCTGAAAACAGTCCACTGGACCATCCGGCGGGAAAACAGCCTCGGGGGCTGTTTTCTGATCCGCCTCCTATTCCGGGCGCTCGGAAGCCCGCGGGGATATTTCCGGCAAGAGGAAAGTCCGCGCCCGCTAGTAGGGCAGCGGGTGCGCGCGGTGGAAGGCGTCGATGGCGGCCAGCGCCTCGTCGTCCAGCCGCAGGTCGAGGCCGGAAAGCAGGTGGTCGAGCTGCGCCGGGCGGGTCGCGCCGATGATCGGCACCGCCGGGAACGGCCGCTGCCGGACAAAGGCGATGGCGGCGTGGATCGGGTCGAGCCCCAGCCCGCGCGCCATCTCGCCCCAGGCGTCGGCGGCGGCGATGCCCCGCGCGGTGCGCCGGCCCCCCAGCATCCCGTCGCCGCCGCGGCTGCGATCGCCGCCGGCGCGGCTGTCCGCGGGCACCGCGCCGCCTGCGTATTTCCCGGTCAGCAGCCCTGCCGCCAGCGGCGAATAGGCCAGCAGGGTAATGTCCTCTTTCTGGCCCAGCTCGGCCATGTCGGTATCGTAGAGCCGGCAGAGCGGCCCGTATTCGTTCTGCACCGACACCACCCGCGGCCCGCCGGTGCGTTCAGCCGCCGCCAGCCAGGACATCGTGCCCCAGGCCGATTCGTTCGACAGCCCGAAGGCGCGCACCTTGCCCGCGGCCACGATGTCGCGCAGCGCGGTCAGGATGCCGTCCATATGGTCCTGCACCTCGGCCTTGCCGGTCTTGCGCGGGTCGTAGGTCCAGTTCTGGCGAAAGGCGTAGCTGCCGCGGGCGGGCCAGTGCAGCTGGTAAAGCTCGACCCGATCGGTGCGCAGCCGGCGCAGCGAATCGTCCACCGCCTGCGCGATGGTGTCCTGGGTAAAGCCGCGGCCGTCGCGGGTGTGGCCGCCGTTGGGGCCGCTGGCCTTGGTGGCGATCTGCACATCCTCGCGCCGGCCGCGGCTGGCGATCCATGCGCCGATGATCTCCTCGGTCCGGCCATGGGTCTCGGCCACGGCGGGGTTGACCGGATACATCTCGGCCGTGTCCCAGAAGGTGATCCCGGCGGCCAGCGCGCGGTCCATCTGGGCGAACGCCTCGGGTTCCGGGGTGTCGCGGCCAAAGGTCATCGTGCCAAGGCAGACGCCGCTGATGGTCAGCGCGCCGAGCTTGCGGGGGTCGAGCATGGTTCATCCTGTCTGTTGCGGCTGCAACCTGTCAGCCGCGACGCAAGGACGCAACCATGTGGCCTAGCCGCCGGCGCCGGGGAATGTCGCCTGAAAGACCCGGCCCTCGGTATCCTCGGCCCGTGCGGTCAGTTCGGCTCCGTTGGGGCGGTAGCCCAGCCGGAACACCGGGTTTTCGGAAATGGAGATCCCGCCCTCCATCGTCATCAGGGTCTCGCCGCCCTGCTCCAGCACCACGGTCTGCACGAACTCGGCCGGGATGTTCAGCAGCGTCACCTGATCGCGCTGCAACCCCGAGAAATTGGGGTGCCGGATCATCAGCGTGCCCATGGCGCGCCCGTCGGCGGGTTCGCTGCGGAACCGCATCTCTCCGATCCCGGCATAGGGGTCGGGCCCCCCGCCCGCGGGGGCCGCGCAGCCGCCCGAGGCCTTGACGAAGCGCCCGGCCATGATCTGGCGCCCATCCTCCAGCGTGGCGATGGCGCGGATGTCGGAATAGGCGTCGACGCGGACGCGCAGCTCGAAATCCAGCGGTGCGGTGGCGGGGCCAAAGCTGAACTCGCCGGCCACGGGGGCGGGGTTCTGGTCGATCACCAGCGCCAGTTTCACGATGCGCGGCGCGTCCGGCGGCTGGGTGATGCGCAGTGGGACCAGCGCCGGATTGTCGGCGCGGGGCGGGGCTTCCAGCGTCAGGATCGCGGGGTCGAGCGGCGGTTCCGCCTCGGTCCCGATCACGGCGGAACGCATATCCTCCCACGCGGGCGAGGGTTGCAGGGGGTTTTCGGCCAGCGCCGGGGCGGCGGCCACCGCCAGCAGGGCAAGGGTGTTGCGCAGGATGGACAGGGCGGACATGGCGAACCTTTGGCGGCTGCTCTGCCGATGGTGACCCCCGCCGCCCGCCTGCGCGACCCCGACGAAAGTCGTAAGCGGCGGACAACGGGGGCGGCAGGCGCGCGGGCCGGCATAGACTGCGCCCCCATGTATGCGCTGATCCTGACCGCCTGCCTTGCCGCCGCCCCCGACAGCTGCGCGCCGCGGCTGCTGCCGGCAGGCAGCGCCCCCGACGCCGCGGCGTGTGAGGCGGGGGCAGAGGCGCTTTCCGCCCGCTGGCTAGCGGCGCATCCCGCGCTGACCGGGCAGGGCTGGCGCTGCGCCCCCCTGTCTCAGGCGCCGGCGCTGGACCTGGCCGAGGTCGCCCCCGGCGTCCATGTCCACCGCGGCGCCGATGCCGGCTTCACCCCCGAAAACCGCGGCTGGATCGCCAATCTGGGCGTGGTCGTCGGGCAGGAGCGCGTGGCGGTGATCGACCCCGGCGGCTCTCGCGAGCAGGGCGAGGCGCTGTTTGCCGCCATCGCCCGGCTGACCGACCTGCCCGTCGGCCCGGTGATCCTGACCCATCCGCACCCCGACCACATCGCCGGGGCCGAGGTCTTTGCCGAGGCGGGGGCCGAAATCATCGCCGACGCCCGCCTGCCCGAGGCGCTGGCCGCGCGCAGCGAGGCCTGGGCCGAATCGATCCCCGCGCAGATCGGGGCCGAGGCCTGGGCGGGGACGGTGCTGGTCCAGCCCGACCGCACCATCGCGGCGCCCGAGACGCTGGAGCTTGGCGGGCGCAGCCTGACCCTGACCCCGGCGCCGCGCGCCCATAGCGACGCCGACCTGACCGTGCGCGACGATGCCACGGGGGCGCTGTTCACCGGCGATCTGGTGTTTCGCGGGCTGACCCCGGTGGTGGACGGCTCGCTGAAGGGCTGGCTGGGCTGGCTGGACGCCCCGCCACAGGGCGCGCCGGTGATCCCCGGCCACGGGCCGGTGGCGGCGTCGTTTGCCGAGGCCGCGGCGGCGCAGTCGAACTATCTGGCGGGGCTGCGCGACGCGGTGCAGGCGGCGCTGGACGCGGGGCTGGGGCTGTCTGACGCGGTGCCCGCAGTGCTGGCGGCGATGCAGCCGCTGGCCGGTCATTGGCAGGATTTTCCCGCCACCACTGCCCGCAACGCCGCTACCGCTTATGCCGAGATGGAATGGGACTGAGCATGGAAAAGCCTCGCATGAACCGCATCACCGCCACCAGGGCCGCGCAGGAGCTGCTGGCCGAGATCGAGGCCCAGCACGGGCCGGTGCTGTTCCACCTGTCGGGCGGCTGCTGCGACGGCAGCGCGCCGATGGTCTATCCGGCCGGAGAGTTCCGCATCGGCAGCCATGACGTGCAGCTGGGACAGATCGGCGACGCGCCCTTCTGGACCGGCGGCGCGCAGGCCGCCGCATGGGCGGATACGGACCTGATCGTGGATGCGGTGCCGGGGCGGGGGGCGGCCTTCAGCCTCGACAATGTGCTGGACCGGCATTTCGTGCTGCGGCCGCCCACTTGCACCCGCTGACCCGACAGGCCACATCGCAGGCCAGTGGATGAAAGGGGACGACATGGCGCACAAGGTGTTCATCGACGGCGAGGCCGGCACCACGGGGCTGCAGATCCGCGACCGCCTGGCGCCGCGCCGCGATATCGAGCTGGTGCAGCTCGACCCCGCTCGGCGCAAGGACCCGCTGGCGCGCCACGATGCGTTGGCCGAGGCCGACATCGCCATTCTCTGCCTGCCCGACGCCGCCGCGCGCGAGGCGGTGGAACTGGCCGCGGGGCTGCCGGTGCGCTTCATCGACGCCTCGACCGCGCATCGGGTGGCGCCGGGCTGGGTGTTCGGCTTCCCCGAACTGGCCCCGGGCGCGCGCGAGGCCATCGCAAGCGCGGCCCTTGTGTCCAACCCCGGCTGCTATTCGACCGGCGCCATCGCGCTGGCGGCGCCGCTGGTCGCGGCGGGGCTGGTCGCACCGGACGAGATTGCCTCGATCAACGCGGTGTCGGGCTATAGCGGCGGCGGGAAAGAGCTGATCGCGGAAATGGAGGCCCCCGGCGCGCCTGCGCATTTCACCTATGCGCTGGCGCAGGGCCACAAGCACCTGCCGGAAATCATGCGCCATGCCGGGCTGACAAGGCGGCCGGTGTTCGCGCCCTCGGTCGGGCAGTTCGCGCAGGGGATGACGGTGCAGATCCCGCTGCACCTGAACGGCCGCCGCATCGCCGACCTGCACGATGCGCTGGCCGCCCATTATCAGGGCGCGCGCTTCGTGCGGGTGGTCGAGCCCGCCCCCCGCGTCGTCCCCACCGCGCTGAACGACACGAATGAGCTGCACCTGTCGGTCCACGGCAGCGATGAAAACGGCTGTGCGGTGCTGGTCGCGGTGCTGGACAACCTGGGCAAGGGCGCCTCGGGGGCGGCGGTGCAGAACCTCAACCTGATGATCGGCGCCGACGAGGCCGCGGGGCTGTAGCATGGCAGCGGCGCCCGCCAGCGGAAGGATCCGGCCATGACCCGTTCGGTCGAGGATCTGGCGCGGCGCTGGCTGAAGCGGCATCCCTCGGCGCTTGGGGCCACGGAACAGCGGGTGCTGGAAAGCGCGGTCGCGCGCAGCCCGATCGCGCGCGACACCAGCCACGACTATCGGGCGAACCGTACGTTTGGCGAGCGGCTGGCGGATGCGGTGGCGGCGTTCGGCGGCTCGTGGCCGTTCATCATCTGGTTCGGCGTGCTGATGGTGCTGTGGACCGTGGGCAACGCCTGGCTGCTGGGGCGGCAGGCCTTCGACCCCTATCCGTTCATCTTCCTCAACCTGGTGCTGTCGATGCTGGCGGCGATCCAGGCCCCGATCATCATGATGAGCCAGAACCGCCAGGCCCGGCGCGACCGCATCGACGCCGCCCATGACTATGAGGTCAACCTCAAGGCGGAAATCGAGATCATGGCGCTGCATGAAAAGCTGGACGAGATGCGCCATCTGGAGCTGATCGGGATGCGCGACGACCTTACCCGGCTCGCGACCCGGATCGAGGAACTGGCACAGCGCCTGCCCCCGCCGGATGACAAGGGACCGGCCGGGCCGCGCGACAACGGCTGAAGGCCGAGACGTAACCCCCGCCCGCTGCTTCCTCCTTGCGCAAATATCCCCGAGGGGCTCGCCGCAGGCGATGGGGGGCAGGCGGCCCCCATGCCGTTGTCCCGCCTCAGTCCGCCTTAATCTGCTGGGCTTCGCCCACCAGCATGATCGGGATGCCGTCGCGGATCGGGAACGCCAGCCCGGCGGCGCGCGACACCAGTTCCTGCTTCGCCGCGTCGTAATGCAGGGTGGCGTGGGTCACCGGGCAGACCAGCGCCTCGAGCATGTGGCGGTCGAAGCCGGGGGCGGCCGGGGTGCCGGCAGTGGAGTCTTGGGTCAATGCAGCGTCTCCTCGTCGTCGTCACCGCCGCCGTGCAGCGCGTATTCCAGCAGCCCGTCCAGCATCGCGCGCCGTGCGGCCAGGTCGGGGGCTTCCAGCAGCGCCTGTTTTTCCTCGACCCCCAGCGGCAGCAGCATCGACAGGCTGTTGACCAGCAATTCGTCGTCGGCCTCTTCGGCGGCGTTCCAGTCGGTGGACAGGCCGCGTTCCTCCATATAGCGGCCCAGCCGCGCGATGAAGGCGGGGCGGTCAAAGCCCGGATCGGCGGGGACCGAGGACAGCCGGTCGCCGCGCCAGTCCGACCAGTCGACCCGGCCGCGCAGATAGGGGGTAAAGCCCTCGATCGCCTCGACCAGCCGGAATCGCGACACCGCCCGCAGCGACACCATGAAGCGGCCGTCGTCGGTTTCGGAAAACATGGTCAGCCGCCCGGCGGTGCCGACCGCGGCCAGCCCGTCGCCCACCGGCTGGATCATCCCGATCAGCCGGTGCCCGGATTTCAGCACATCCTCGACCAGCTGCAGGTAGCGCGGTTCAAAGATATGCAGCGGCAGCCGGGTTCGCGGCAGCAGCACCGCGCCGGGCAGCGGGAACAGCGGGATGGTGTCGGGCAGGGGCCCGGCGCCCAGCACGGCGCTCATGACAGGGGGCCTTTCACGCGAAGATCAGCGACGACAGCCGCCGCCGCCCCTTCTGTACCAGCGGGTCGGTGGGCTTCATTGCGTCAAAGATGGTGAACAGTTGCGCCTTGGCGGCGCCGTCGTTCCAGTCGCGGTCGCGGCGGAAACATTCCAGCAGCTGCTCGATCGCCTCTTCCACCCGCCCGGCGGCGTGCAGCGCCCCGGCGTAATCAAAGCGGGCCTGTTGGTCGGCGGGATCGGCGTTCACCCGCGCTTCAAGCTCGGCCAGGGGGCCGGCGTTGGCCGCCTGATGCGCCAGCGCCAGCTGCGCGCGCGCGGCCTCGACCGGGGCAGAACTTGCAGCGGCGGCAGGCACCTGCGCCAGCGCGGACTCGGCGCCCTCGGTGTCGCCCAGGGCCAGGCGGGCGCGGATCAGCCCGCCCCAGGCTTCGGCGTTTTCCGGTTCCTCGCCCAGGATGGCGGCAAAGGTCTCGGCCGCGTCCTCGGCCGCGCCTTCGGCCAGCATCGCCTCGGCCGCTTCCAGCGCGGCGCCCAGGCCCCCGTCGTCGCCCCCCATCGCCGCCAGCTTTTCGACGAACTGCTTGATCTGGCTGGGCGGGATCGCGCCCTGGAAGGCATCGACCGGCTGGCCCTGGAAGAACGCGAACACCGTCGGGATCGACTGCACCCGCAGCTGCCCGGCGATCATCTGGTTCTGGTCCACGTTGACCTTGGCCATGCGCACGCGGCCCTTGTGGCGGGCGACCTCGGCCTCCAGCTGCGGGCCCAGCGTCTTGCAGGGGCCGCACCATGGCGCCCAGAAATCGACGATCACCGGCACCTGCATCGAGGCGTCGATCACCTCGGCCATGAAGTCCGCCTCGGACACGTCCTTGATGAAATCGGCGGTGGTCGGCGGCGTCTCGCCCGAGCCTTGCAGCAGCATCTCGTCCTGATCCCCGGAATGTTACTTTCGCTTGGGCCGCAATATGGGCGCTGCGCGGGCGGACGGAAAGGGGCAGCGGGAAAAGGCCGCGGCGCTAGGGCGCCAGATCGAAGCTTGCGAACACCGGCACGTGGTCCGAGGGCTGGTCCCAGCCCCGCACCGGGCGCAGCACCCGGCTGCCATGGCCCGCCGCCGCGATGTCGCGGCTGGCCCAGACATGATCCAGCCGCCGCCCGCGGTCCGAGGCGTTCCAGTCGCGGTTGCGATAGCTCCACCACGAATAGAGCTGCCCTTCCGGGATGTCCTGCCGGGTGATGTCCACCCAGTTGCCGGCCTCTTGCGTCTCGGCCAGCTGGGCGACCTCGACGGGGGTGTGGCTGACCACCTTCAGCAGCGCCTTGTGCGACCAGACGTCATCCTCGCGCGGGGCGATGTTCAGGTCGCCGACCAGGATCGAGCGTTCCGGCCGGTCGGCGTGGAAGGCGTCGCGCATGTCGGTCAGGAAATCGAGCTTTTGCCCGAACTTCTCGTTCACCTCGCGGTCGGGGATGTCGCCGCCGGCGGGCACATAGACGTTGTGGATGGTGACGCCGTTTTCCAGCCGCGCCGCGACGTGGCGGGCGTGGCCAAGCGCCGCATAGTCGCGGTCGCCCGCGTCGGTGATCGGCAGCCGCGACAGGATCGCGACGCCGTTGTAGCCGCGCTGGCCGCGCGCGACCATCCAGCGATAGCCGAGCTCGTGGAACACCTGGGCCGGGATGCTTTCGACCGGCGACTTGCATTCCTGCAGGCACAGGATGTCGGGCGCCTCTTCCCCCAGCAGGCGGGCGACGAGACCGGCCCGCAGACGGACCGAGTTGATGTTCCAGGTGGCAATGGTGAACATGGGGGTCCATGTAACCTGCCACGCGACGAAGGGAAAGCCGATGAACCAGCTTGTGGATGGAGCCTGGGTGAAAGGCAGCGTCGGCGCCGCCAAGGGCGAGGGCGCCTATCGCCGCCAGAACGCGGGTTTCCGCAACTGGATCACCCCGGACGGCAGCCCCGGCCCGTCGGGGCAGGGCGGGTTTGCGGCCGAAAGTGGGCGCTATCACCTCTATGTCTCCTACGCCTGCCCCTGGGCGCACCGGACGCTGATCTTCCGCGACCTCAAGGGGTTGGCGGATCACATCGGGGTCTCGGTGGTGCATCCGGTGATGGGAGACGAGGGCTGGACGTTTGAAACCGACTTCGACGGCGCCACCGGCGACCCGCTGTTCGGCGCCGCCCATCTGCGCGAGATCTATCTGCGCGCCGCCCCCCATATGACCGGCAAGGTCACGGTGCCGCTGCTATGGGACAAGGCCCGGGGCACCATCGTGTCGAACGAATCGAGCGAGATCATCCGCATGTTCGACAGCGCCTTTGACGGCCTGACCGGCAGCGCCGTGCATTTCTGGCCCGAGGAGCTGCGCGACCGCATCGAGGCGGTGAACGCCCGCGTCTATCCGAACTTCAATAACGGGGTCTACAAGGCCGGCTTCGCCTCGACCCAGGCGGCTTACGACGAGGCCATCGGTCCGGTCTTCCACACCATGGAATGGGCGGACGGGGTGCTGTCGCAAAGCCGCTACCTGGCCGGCGACCAGCTGACCGAGGCCGACTGGCGCCTGTTCACCAGCGCCGTGCGCTTCGACACGGTGTATCACACCCATTTCAAGTGCAACCGGCAGTGGCTGCGCGATTACCCGAGCCTGTGGGCCTGGACGCGTGAGTTGTACCAGATGCCGGGCGTCGCGCCCACGGTGCGCCAGGATCACATCACCCACCACTACTACCGCAGCCACCCCGACCTGAACCCGCACGGGCTGATCCCGATCAACCCGATCATCGACTGGGACGAACCCCACGGGCGGGGCTGAATCGCGCCGCCTTGGCGTGAGCCCCCGGCGACTCCCGCGCAGACCAAAAACCCCGGCACCGAAATGCCGGGGTTCCCGATACCGCAGAGAGAGGGGGGTGTGGCCGTATCCCCGGACCACTGGGCTTCGGCAGGCGTAACGCCGCAGCCGCGCGGTGGTTCCCGGCGAAATCACGCCACCAGCCGATACCCGCCCGATTCCGTCACCAGCAGCCGCGCGTTCGAGGGTTCGGGCTCGATCTTCTGGCGCAGGCGGTAGATGTGGGTCTCCAGCGTGTGGGTGGTCACCCCGGCGTTGTAGCCCCAGACCTCGTGCAGCAGCACGTCGCGCGGCACCACCGCATCCTGCGCCCGGTACAGGAACTTGAGGATGTTGGTTTCCTTTTCGGTCAGCCGGATCTTGCGGTCCTTCTGGTCGATCAGCATCTTCATCGCCGGCTTGAACGTATAGGGGCCAAGCTGGAAGATTGCGTCCTCGGACTGTTCATGGGTGCGCAGCTGCGCCCGCAGCCGGGCCAGCAGCACCGGGAACTTGAACGGCTTGGTGATGTAGTCGTTCGCCCCGGAATCGAGGCCAAGGATGGTATCCGCGTCGGTGTCGTGCCCGGTCAGCATGACGATGGGGCATTTCACCCCCTGCTTGCGCAGCCGCTTGCACAGCTCGCGCCCATCGGTGTCGGGCAGGCCCACGTCCAGCAACACCAGGTCGAAGATCGCGCCCTTGGTCTTTTCGACGGCCTCGGCGCCGGTGCCGGCCTCGAACACGTCGAAATCCTCGGTCGCGACCAGCTGCTCGGCCAGGGCCTCGCGCAGGTCGTCCTCGTCGTCCACAAGCAGGATCTTTTTCAGTCCGGCCATCAGAGCCTCCATTCCCGGGGGTTCACATTGCGGTCAAGATGGCGCGCAGGCCGGTGAGGTCCAGCGGCTTGCAATCTTTCTCACAAGCTGTTGTCGGGGGCGGGGCTTATGTTACGGATTGTTTCAGGAATAGCGCCGCCATGACCCTGCTGCCCACCCTGCCCGAAACCATCAGCCGCGCGCGGACCGATCTGCGAATCGGCCTGCCGGTGGTGATCGACGGAAACCTGGCCGCCGCGGTCGAGACGCTGAGCCCCGACCGGCTGGCGGCGTTGCGCGCCTTCGGCCGCCCGGTGCTGGTGCTGACCGCGCGCCGGGCCAGCACGCTGAAGGTACCGGCCTATGACGGCGACCTGGCGCGGATCGAGCTGCCCGAGGGCGCGGATGTGGCCTGGCTGCGGGCGGTGGCCGACCCCTCGGACGATCTGCGGGTGCCGCTGAAGGGGCCGCTGACCGCACGGCGGGGCGGGATGGACGTCGTGCCCCACCGGGCCGCCATCGCGCTGGCGAAATCCGCGCAGCTGCTGCCCGCGGTGCTGCTGGTCGAGGGTCCCTTGGGCGAGATCCCGCAGGGCCTGAGCCGCCTGCCCGCCGCGCCGGTGATCGCGCAGCTGGCCGCGGAAACCGCGCTGTCCCCGGTCGCCGCAGCCCACCTGCCCATCGCCGCGGCCGAGCGCACGCGGCTGCATATCCTGCGCCCGGCGGCGGGCGGCGCAGAGCATTACGCCATCGAGATCGGCGACCCGCCCCGCGACCGCCCGGTGCTGGCGCGGCTGCATTCGGCCTGTTTCACCGGTGACGTGCTGGGCAGCCTGAAATGCGACTGCGGCCCGCAACTGCACGCGGCGCTGAACGCCATGGGGGCCGAGGGAGGGGGGGTGCTGCTGTACCTCAACCAGGAAGGCCGCGGCATCGGGCTGGCCAACAAGATGCGCGCCTATGACCTGCAATCGCAGGGGTTCGACACGGTCGAGGCCAACCACCGGCTGGGGTTCGAGGATGACGAGCGCGACTTCCGCCTGGGCGCGGCGATGCTGCGCCGGCTGGGCTTCAGTGCGGTGCGGCTGATGACCAACAACCCCCGCAAGGTCGAGATGATGCAGTCGCACGGCATCGACGTGACCGAGCGCGTCCCCCTGATCGTCGGCCGCAACCGGTGGAACGACGCCTATCTGGCGGTCAAGCGCGACAAGTCGGGTCACATGCTGTGAGCCTTGGATCGGCTTCGTCGCCGGAGCGGGGGCCAGCCCCCTTGCCACTGCCGTGGCCTTCCTCGCTGAAAACAGTCCACCGGACTGTTTTCCGGGCGCTCGGAAGCCCGGGATATTTGGATGATGAAGAAGCCCGAAGGAGCGTCGGACCCGCCGACATGGTGCTGACCCCGATGGGGCTGCGGTTTCGGGGGCGGCTGCTGCCCTGCGCGGTGGGGCGGGGCGGGGTGGTGGCCGACAAGCGCGAGGGCGACGGGGCGACTCCGGCCGGGGTGCACCGGGTGGTGGGGCTGCTCTATCGTCCCGACCGGCTGCCGCGGCCCGCGCCCTGGGCTCGGCCGATCCTGCCGGGCGACCTGTGGTGCGACGAATCCGGCCATCCGCTTTACAACCAGCCGGCCCGCGTCCCGCTGCCCGCCAGCCACGAGGCGCTGCGGCGCGCGGATCCGCTGTATGACCTGGTGCTGCTGACCGACTGGAACTGGCCTCGGGCCGAGCCGGGGCTGGGCTCGGCGATTTTCCTGCACCAGTGGCGGCGCCCGCGCCATCCCACCGCCGGCTGCATCGCCTTTTCCCGCGCCGACCTGCTGTGGCTGGCAGCCCGCGCCATGCCGGGCACGCGGCTGCTGGTGCCGGGCGCGCTGGCTGGCCGTCTGGGCCGCCGCGCGGCGGTGGCGCAGCGGCAATAGGAATAGGTCTTTCCGCCGCCGCTGCCGCCCCTATGCTGGCGCCATGACCGACGCCGTCCGTTACCGCCCGCCCGTGCCGCCCGTATTCCTGGCGGTGATCGCGCTGTGTGTCGCCATCCAGCTGCTGTCCGATGCCGCCCCGGCCCTGCGGGAATGGCTGCTGCTGCACGGCGCCCTGTGGCCGCAGCTGTTCGAGGGCGTGCGGCCGATGTTTCCCGGCCAGCAGGTGACCATGTTCCTGACCTACGGCTTCCTGCATGGCGGGCTGCTGCATCTGGGGATGAACATGCTGGCGCTGTATGTGCTGGCGCGGTCGCTGGCGGTGGCGATGCCCGGGGGCGCGATGGTCGCGCTTTACGCGCTGTCGCAGCTGGTCGCAGGGGCGGTGCAGCTGTGGCTGTCGGACAGCCAGCTGCCGGTGGTGGGCGCTTCGGGGGCGATCTTCGGGCTGGCGGGGGCGGAAATCGCCATTGCCGGGCGGATCCTGCTGGCGCGGGGCGGCAGCCTGCGCCCGCTGGCCGGGCCGGTCGCGCAATTCATCCTGCTGAATGTGGCGCTGACGCTGGCCGTGCCGAACATCGCCTGGCAGGCCCATCTGGGCGGCGCGCTGGCCGGGGTGGCGATGGGCGCGCTCTACCAGCCGCGGCGCCGGCGGCGCTGACCCGGCGCCCGCCCTTCTTCATCACGGAAATATCCCGGGGGAGTCACGAAGTGACGGGGGCAGCGCCCCCTTCTTGCTCCGGCGCCTCGGCCTGCGGCGTTCCCGGCTCGGCCTCCGCGTCACCCTCAACCTCAGGCTCCGCATCCGCCCCGCTCAGCCGGCGCATGGCGGGGCGCAGCGCCTCGGCTGACACGGCGGCCAGCGACAGCACGTCGGCCCCTTCGCTGCGGGCCAGATGCTCGGCCACCAGCCGGTGCGCCAGCCCGTAGCCCGCCCATTTGCGGATATTGCCGCGGCCCTCGAACCACAGCGCGCGGTCGTAATCGAGCCAGGCCCATTCCGTCATCGCCCGCTTGGCCACGCCCGCGGTCAGCGGCGTCGCGTCCCAGGGGTCGGGGCGCCCGCCCAGCACCGCCTGCACGAAATGCCCGGCCAGCCCCTCGCTGACCAGCGCCTCGCCCAGTGAGCGGCCATAGCCGGGCCGGTCGCCGCGGATGACGAGAAACAGCGCCCGCACCATGCGCCGCACCACCAGCGCCGAATCGAAGCGCGAGGGGCTCAGCGCCAGCTCGACCACCCCCGGCGCGGGTGAATGCGCCAGCACGCCCCAGTCGGGGATGCCCTCTTCCGCGCGCACCACCACGTCGAAATCGGGCAGCTCGGCGTGGCTGGCGACCAGCGCCACCGACTCGGCCACGGCGGCGCGGATTTCCGGCATGACGCTGGTCAGCGCGTGGCGCGCGTTCAGGAAATGGACCTGCCAATAGGGCATCGCGACCTCGATCTTGCAGCCCCGGGGTGTCACACCTCGGGGATCAGCACCTCGCGCTTGCCGACATGGTTGGCGGGGCTGACCACGCCCTGATCCTCCATCTGCTCGACCAGCCGCGCGGCCTTGTTATAGCCGATCGCCAGCTTGCGCTGAATATAGGATGTCGAGCATTTGCGGTCCTTGGCCACGATCGCCACCGCCATGTCGTAAAGCTGGTCGTCGGAATTGTCGCTGCTGCCCAGCCCCAGCACCGCGTCGATGTCGGATGCCACGTCGTCGTCCGGCCCCTCGACCACGTTCGACATGTATTGCGGCGGGCCGAAGCTCTTCAGGTGGTTGACGACCTCCTCGACCTCTTCGTCGCTGACGAAGGGGCCGTGGACGCGGGTGATGCGGGCGCCGCCGGCCATGTACAGCATGTCGCCCATGCCCAGCAGCTGTTCCGCCCCCTGTTCGCCCAGGATGGTGCGGCTGTCGATTTTCGAGGTGACCTGGAAGCTGATGCGGGTCGGGAAGTTCGCCTTGATCGTGCCGGTGATCACGTCGACCGAGGGGCGCTGCGTCGCCATCACGATATGGATGCCCGAGGCCCGCGCCATCTGCGCCAGCCGCTGGATGCAGGCCTCGATCTCTTTCCCGGCGACCATCATCAGGTCGGCCATCTCGTCCACGATCACGACGATATAGGGGAAGGATTCGGGCTGGAACTCTTCGGTCTCGAAGATCGGCTCGCCGGTGTCCTCGTCGAAGCCGGTCTGCATGGTGCGGCGGAACAGCTCGCCCTTGTCCAGCGCCTCGCGCACGCGGCCGTTGTAGCCCTCGATGTTGCGCACGCCCATCTTGGACATCTTGCGGTAGCGGTCCTCCATTTCCGAGACCACCCATTTCAGGGCCACCACGGCCTTTTTCGGGTCGGTCACGACAGGCGACAGCAGATGCGGGATGCCGTCATAGACCGACAGCTCCAGCATCTTGGGGTCGATCATGATCAGCCGGCATTCCTCGGGGGTCAGCTTGTAAAGCAGCGACAGGATCATGGTGTTGATCGCCACCGACTTGCCCGAGCCGGTGGTCCCGGCGATCAGCAGGTGGGGCATCTTGGCGAGGTTGGCCACCACCGGCTCGCCCCCAATGTCCTTGCCAAGCGCCAGCGGCAGCGGCATCGAGCTGTCGCCGAAGGCGCGCGAGGACAGGATTTCCCGCAGCACCACCTTTTCACGGCGCTGGTTGGGCAGCTCGATCCCGATGACGGTGCGGCCCGGCACGGTCGAAACCCGGGCCGACAGCGCCGACATGCTGCGCGCAATATCGTCGGACAGGCCGATGACGCGGCTGGCCTTGAGCCCCGGCGCGGGCTCCAGCTCATACAGCGTGACCACGGGGCCGGGGTGGACGGCGGTGATCTGGCCCTTGACCCCGTAATCGTCCAGCACCGATTCCAGCAGCCGTGCGTTTTCGGCCAGCGCCTCGGGCGACAGCGCGTGGCGTTCCACCGTCCCGGGCGAGGCCAGCAGCGCCAGCGGCGGCCGTTCATAGCCGCTGGCGGCAGCGTCAAAGGCCAGGCTGGGCTGCGCCTCGGCCACCGCCTGGCGCGAGGGCGCGGGCTTGCGCGCGGGCGGGATCACCACGCGGCTGGTGTCGGTGGGCGGCGCCGGCGGCACGCTTTGCGCGCGCCCGGTCAGCCGCGCGGTGACCGCCGACAGGACCGAGCGGGTCTCGGTGTCGTCCTCGGCGTCCGCCTCGGGTTCGGTGCGGTGGCGGATGGCGTCGGTGATGCGGGCGCTGACCGCATCCGCGTCGGGGGCGCGGGCGTCGTCGTCGTAATGGCGGTCGGGCTCGACCAGTTCCGAGGGGAAGGGCTCGGCCGCATCCGGCGCCGCGGCAGCGGTGCGGCGCAGGCGCGAGAACAGCCCGCCGGGCAGCTCTGCCTCTTCTGCCGTGGGGGCGGCGGCGGTGCGGTCGCGGCGGGCGTCGGCGCGTCGGCGCAGCTCGCCCGCGGCGGCCGAGGATGCCGTGGCCAGCGCCCAGCCCGTGCGCCGCAGCACCGCCATCAGCAGCTGCCGCGCGGTGACCAGCCCGGCCGAGAGGAACCGCCCGATCGCAGTCACCTCGCGCCGGTCGAAGCCCAGCACGAAGCCCGCCAGCGCCACCGCCGCCACTGCGGTCAGCAGCGCGAGGATCTTCAGCCCCACTGCCGGGCTGAACGGCATCAGCCCCAGCATGGCGCCCATCAGCATGTCGCCCAGATGCCCGCCCAGCCCGTAGCTTTGCGTCCAGTCCTGCGGCGGCACCATCGAGGTGGCGTGCGCGGACACCAGCACCATCGCGATGGGGGTGAACACCCCGCGCATCAGCCGTTCTTCGCCCCGGTGCAGCATCAGCCGCAGCCCCCAGACCACGGCGGCGACCGCCAGCCCCCAGCTGCCCAGCCCCAGGATCATGTTCAGCGCCGAGGCGATATAGGCGCCGACCCGGCCCAGGTAGTTCTGCGCCGGCTGGTCGGTGGCGGTGCCGATGCCGGGGTCGTCGGGCGTGTAGGACAGCAGCATCATCGCGACCAGCACGCCGGCCACGATCAGCCCGGCGCCGATCAGTTCCTTGACGCGGCGTTCCAGCGCTGCCTGGGTGGTCTGGTCGAACAGCGGATCGCGTTGCTTGGCCTGCCAGCTCGCCATGGGTCGGCTACCCCTCTTGATACAACGTGTCGCGGATGCGGGTCAGCGCATCCTCGGTTTCCGCGGCCGGGCCGACCAGCGCCACCCGCACATAGCCTGCGCCCGGATTGCCCGCGCCGGTGTCGCGCGACAGATAGGCGCCGGGCAGCACCTGCACGCCGGCGCGGGTCCAGAGCGTGCGGGCCGCGGTCTCGCCATCCGCGACCGGCAGCCACAGGAAGAACCCGCCCTGCGGCGGCACATAGCCCGGGACATTGCCCAGCACCCGGTCGGCGATAGCGTATTTTTCCTGGTAGAGCGCGCGGTTGGCGGCGACGTGATCCTCGTCCGCCCAGGCGGCCTCGGTCACGCGCTGGTGGGGCAGGGGGATCGGTGCGCCGGCATAGCTGCGCAGGGTGCGCATCCGGGCGATATGCTCGCGCGCGCCCGCCGCAAAGCCCGAGCGCAGCCCGGGCAGGTTCGAGCGCTTGGACAGCGAATTGAACATCACCACCCGATGCCCGAGCCCCAGCGCGCGCGCCACGACCAGCGCGCCCGGCGGGGGTTCGTCGCGCCAGATTTCCGAATAGCATTCGTCGGCGAAGATCAGGAAATCATGCCGCTCGGCCAGCAGCACCAGCTGTTCTAGGTAATCATGCCCGGCGACGGCGCCCTGCGGGTTCGCGGGCGAGCACAGATAGCAGATCGCGGCGGAATCCAGCGTCTCGGCGGGGAGGGACGCGAAATCGGGCAGATGCCCGGTCTCGGCGGTGGCGTTGACG
Source organism: Paracoccus sp. SJTW-4 (assembly GCF_047716885.1). Lineage (NCBI taxonomy): Bacteria > Pseudomonadati > Pseudomonadota > Alphaproteobacteria > Rhodobacterales > Paracoccaceae > Paracoccus > Paracoccus sp. SJTW-4. The sequence continues at coordinate 2,710,017 of NZ_CP136681.1, forward strand.
AACACCGGCTCGGCTCCCACGGCGGCGGCGGCGACGGCATAGACCTGATAGAACGGGTTCGGCACCAGGATCCGCGGCGCCGCGCCGTTCTTGCGTTCGGGGCAGAGCGCGAGCGCGGCGTTGAACAGCCCCTCGCGCGTGCCGTTCAGCAAGGTGATTTCCTCGGGGGTGGCGATCAGACCGTGGCGGCGTTCCAGCCAGCCCGAGATCGCCGCCAGCGCCTGCGGCGTGCCCTCGTTCGGCGGGTATTTGCCCAGCTCGCCCATGGTTTCGGTGATGATCGGGGCGACGAAGGACGGCACGCCATGGCGCGGCTCTCCGATCGTCATCACGACGGGATCGGGGCCGGGAGTCAGATCGGACAACAGCTTCCGCAGCCGCGGAAACGCGTAATCCGGCAGGTTCGAGAACCGCTCGGGGGGTGTCATGGCGCCTCACATTCGGGGTCGTGCCGCCCCGTTTGCGCCCACAGTATCGGCAAAGCGCGGATGCGTCCAGATAAAGGCGAATCGGTGGGCGGGGGCGCCCAGTTTGGCATCGCCGCGCAGGGTGGCGCGGTTGCGGTGGGTATTTGGGCCAGAAAGAAGCCCCTTTGCGGGTCCCCCGGCGGTCAGTCGCGCAGGGCGGTTTCCGCGGCGGCGGCGGTGCGCAGCAGCGCCAGATCGCCCCCGGCCGCGCCCAGCAGCATGATCCCGCAGGCGGGCTGCGCGGTCGGCAGGCTGATCGCCGGCAGGCCCAGCAGGTTGCCGATGCGGGTATTGCGCAGCGACAGCAGGTTTTCCGAAGCGAAGAACGCCGGGTCGGTTTCCAGCCGCGCGATTTCCGGCGGCAGGATCGGGGCGGTGGGCAGCAGCACCGCGTCGAACCCCGCAACTGCTGCCGCCCATTCGCGGCGCAGCTGCTCGAGCTGGTCCCAGCCGGCGACGTAATCCGCGGCCAGCACGTCGCGGCCGCCGCGGAAACGCTCGAGGATCGGCGGATACATCAGCTCGGGCGCCGCCTCGATCTGGTCGCGCCACAACCCGTAAGCCTCGGGGGCGAAGAGCAGGGGGGCAAGTGTGGCCGCCTGTTCCACGCAGGGCGGTGCTGCGTGGGTGATGCTGGCGCCGGCGGCCGCAAGCTGGTCCACGGCGGATTCAAAGGCCGCGACCGGTTCCTTGCGCGCCTGCGCGAACGGCAGCCCGTCCAGCACCATCAGCCGCAGGCGCGAGGGCTCGGCGCCGCGCAGGTCGGGGGCGGTGGCGCCGCGGATCAGGGCGAAGATTTCGGCGCAATCCTCGGTGCTGCGGGCGATGGGGCCGGCCACGTCGAAGCGGCGGCACAGCGGCACGATCCCGGTCATGTCGACGGCGCCCGGGGTGGGCTTGAACCCGACCAGCCCGTTCCACGCCGCAGGCAGGCGGATCGAGCCGCCGGTGTCGGTGCCGATCGCCGCCGCCGCCAGCCCCAGCGCCACCGCCACCGCCGAGCCGCCCGACGAGCCGCCCCCCACCAGCGCTGCGTCATAGGCGTTGGGCACGGTGGCGACCGGCGGGTTCAGCCCCAGCCCGGAAAACGCCAGTTCCGTCATGTGAGTCTTGCCCAGGCACACCGCGCCCTGTGCCGTCGCCGTATCAAGAATGCCCGCATCACGCTGGGGGACGCGCCCCTTGAGCAGGGCGGATCCGGCCTCGGTCCCGACATGGGCGCTGTCGATATTGTCCTTCCACGCCAGCGCCACCCCGTCCAGCAGCCCCCGGCGCAGCCCGGCGCGGGCGCGGTCATGGGCGGCGACGGATTCGGCGCGGGCGCGGTCGGGGGTCAGCCTTGCGTAGATACGCGGCGTCAGCGGCGCGCGGGCGGCGGCGTCCAGATAGCCCTCGGTCAGGTCCACCGGGCTGACCAGCCCGGCCATGATCGCGCGCCCCTGTTCCGTCGCCGGTGCCTTGAGCCAGTCCATCCGCTGCCTTTCGGGTTGTCCGGGGATCAGGCTAGCCCTCTGGTCCCCGCGCGGCAATGGGAGAGGGCGGGATCTGCGTTTCGCAAGCGGGAAACCTCTGCCGCGGATGGACCGGCGCCGGCGACCGCGCTAGGGTGCGGGCAACATGGCAGTGGATCACGATATCATCATCGCGGGTGGCGGGCTGAACGGCCCGGCGCTGGCACTGGCGCTGGCGCAGGCGGGGCTGTCGGTGGCGGTGATCGACGCCCGCCCCCTGCGCGACCGCGCGCAGGAAGGCTTTGACGGGCGCGCCTATGCGCTGGCGCTGGTGTCGCGGCGGCTGCTGTCGGCGCTGGCCCTGTGGCGCGGGCTGGAACCCCATGCGCAGCCGATCAACCGGGTCGAGACCGCGCAGGGCCAGCCGGGCGAGGGCGCGGGGCCGTTCCACCTGATCTTCGATTCGGCCGAGATCGAGGAAGGCCCCGTGGGCCACATGCTCGAGGACCGCTTTCTTTACGCGGCGCTGGTCGACGCGATGGCGGGGCGGGTGACGCATCTGCCGGGGCGGCAGGTGGTGGGGCAGGCGGTGGCGCCCGGCGGGGTCGAGGTCGCGCTGGACGACGGACGCACGCTGTCGGCGCGGCTGCTGGTCGGGGCGGACGGGCGCGGCTCGGGCGTGGCGGCGCGGGCCGGGATCGCGCGGCGCGGCTGGGGGTATGGGCAGACGGCGCTGGTCTGCGCGCTGGACCACGAACAGCCGCACCAGGGCATCGCCTGGCAGTATTTCATGCCCACCGGGCCGCTGGCGATCCTGCCGCTGCCGGGCAACCGCTCGTCCATCGTCTGGTCGGAAACCGACGCCAATGCCCGCACCATCGCCGCCCTGCCGGATGCCGACTTCCTGGAGGTGCTGCGCCCCCGATTCGGCGATTTCCTGGGCGGGATCACCCTGGCCGGGCCGCGGTTTTCCTATCCGCTGAGCCTCAGCCTGGCCGATTCCTATGTCGCCCCGCGCATTGCGCTGGTGGGGGACGCCGCGCATGGCGTGCACCCCATCGCCGGGCAGGGGCTGAACCTGGGGCTGCGCGATGTCGCCGCCCTGGCCGAGGTGGTGGTCGATGCCGCCCGCCGCGGCGAGGATATCGGCGCGCCCGACGTGCTGGAACGCTATCAGCGCTGGCGCCGGTTCGACGCCACTGCGATGGGGCTGGGGATGGACCGGGTGAACGCGCTGTTTTCCAACGACATCCCGGTCCTGCGCGCGGCCCGCGGGCTGGGCATGGGGCTGGTCACCGCGATCCCGGCGCTGCGGCGCGGCTTCATGCGGCAGGCGGCGGGGCTGGGGCTGGACCCGATGCCGCGGCTGCTGACCGGGCGGCCGCTGTAGCGGCGTTTCGTACACGGAACCCTCAACCCGGCGCGAGCGTTCGGGGCGCAGCCGTCCCGGTATCGTGACGTGCAACCGTCTGGAACGGCAGTATGATCCTGAACATGAACCTTCGCTCTCTCGCTCTTGCGCCCGTCATCGTCCTTGGCCTCGCGCTGCCCGCGCTGGCCGAGAAAATCCCGCTCAACGAGATCTCGCGCTATCTCAATAGTCTGAAGACTGTGGCGGGTGATTTCACCCAGGTGAACCCGGACGGGTCGGTGGTGCCGGGCAAGGTCTATATCCACCGCCCCGGTCGCGTGCGCTTCGAATACCGCGGCGACAACACGCTGGTGCTGGCGTCGAGCGGCACGGTCGCCATCTTCGACCGCAAGTCGAACGGCGGCGCGCAGCAATATCCGCTGGCCAAGACGCCGCTGTCGATCATTCTGGCCGACAACGTGAACCTGGGCCGCAGCGGCATGGTGACGCAACACGCGGAAAGCAAGAACACCACCGTGGTGACGGCGCAGGACCCGCAGCACCCCGAGTACGGCAATATCCAGATGGTGTTCACCGCCAACCCGACCGAGCTGCGGCAATGGGTGGTCACCGACGACACCGGCAAGCGCACCACGGTAATCCTTGGCGACATGCAGAAGGGGGTCAGCATCCCCTCGTCGGCATTCTCGATCACGCAAGAGGTGAACCGGCGCCGCTAGCCGCGGCCCCGCTGCTTCTTTCTGGCGGAAATACCCCGGGGGTGCGGGGGCTGGCCCCCGCTTCCGCCCGTGCCGCGCCTACAGCCGCCCGCAGGAGCGCAGCTGCGCGTGATACATTTCCGACCGCCGCTGGACGTCGCCCGAGACCCGCAGCAGCCAGGACTTGTTCAAGTGGCTGCCGCGCGAAAACCCGCCGCGGCCCTCGTGATAGGCCAGGTACTGGTTGGCCGCGTCGCGTTTCGAGATTCCCAGCCGGCGGGTGGTGCCGTCCATGTACCAGCCCATGAAATCGGTGGCGTCGCGGATGTTGTCGCGGCGGGCGCGGCGATTGCCGGTGGCGCGGCGGTATTCGTCCCAGGTGTTGTCCAGCGCCTGCGAATAGCCAAAGGCCGAGCTTTGCCGCCCCATCGGGATGATTCCCAGCGCGAACTGATGCGGCGTCCGCGCATTGCCCACGAACCGCGATTCCTGGTGGATCGTCGCCATCTGCACCGCGATCGGAATGCCCCAGCGCCGCTCGGTCTCGCGCATGGCGCGCAGATAGGCCGGGCGTTCGGCCGTGATCGCGCAGGCATTTTCCAGGTTGCGCGGCGCCTTGTAGCTGCCCCCGCCGCCGCAGGATGCCACCAGCATCACGATGGCGAGCTTGAGATAGTTGTTCATGCCTCTGCCCCGGTTCTTGTCGTTTTTTCCCCACTGTAGAGATTCCGGGCCCAAGGTGAAATCGCCTTTGCGTCATGTCGGCCCGATGGGGCGCGATGACGCGGGGACCGTCGCATCGCAGCAACGGCTCTTGTCACGCGGGCAACGCGCTCGTTAATGTCCCCGGGACATTTCTGTGTTTGGGGAATTGGACGAATGGCAACGAACGACGTGGTGATCCTGGCGGGCGCACGCACCGCCATCGGCGGCTTTGGCGGCAGCCTGGCGGGCGTGCCGCCGATCGACCTGGCGGCGACGGTGACTAAGGCGGCGATGGAGCGCGCGGGCGTATCCCCGGACAAGATCGGCACCGTCGTGTTCGGCCATGTCATCAACACCGAGCCGCGCGACATGTATCTGGGCCGGGTGGCGATGCTGAACGCCGGCATCCCCGACACCGCCACCGCGATGAACGTGAACCGGCTGTGCGGCTCGGGCGCGCAGGCGATCGTCTCGGCGGTGCAGATGCTGATGCTGGGCGACGCGGAATTTGCCATCGGCGGCGGCGCCGAATCGATGAGCCGCGCGCCCTATGCGATTCCCGCGCTGCGCCACGGCGCGCGCATGGGCGACACCCAGGCGCTGGACATGATGGTCGGGGCGCTGACCTGCCCGATGGGCACCGGCCACATGGGGATCACCGCGGAAAACGTCGCCTCGGAAAGCGGCATCTCGCGCGAGGATCAGGACGCGTTTGCGGTGGAAAGCCAGGAGCGCGCCGCCCGCGCCATCGCCGAGGGCCGCTTCAAGGACCAGATCGTTCCGGTCGAGATCAAGACCCGCAAGGGCGTGGTGACCTTTGACACCGACGAACACCCCAAGGCCACCACCCTGGACAAGCTGGCCGGGCTGCGCCCCGCCTTCCAGAAGGACGGCAGCGTGACCGCCGGCAACGCCTCGGGGATCAACGACGGCGCGGCGGCGGTGGTGCTGGCCACCGCCTCGGCGGCCGAGGCCGCGGGGCTGACGCCGCGCTTCCGCGTGCTGGGCTATGCGCTGGGCGGGGTGGCGCCGCGGGTGATGGGCTATGGCCCGATCCCGGCGGTCCGGGCGCTGTGCGAAAACACCGGCCTGTCGGTCGGCGATTTCGACGTCATCGAATCGAACGAGGCCTTTGCCGCGCAGGCGCTGGCGGTCAGCAAGGAACTGGGGCTCGACCCCGCCAAGGTGAACCCGAACGGCGGCGCCATCGCACTGGGCCACCCGGTCGGCGCCACCGGCGCCATCCTGACCGTCAAGGCGATGTACGAGCTGGACCGCACCGGCGGGAAAAAGGCGCTGATCACCATGTGCATCGGCGGCGGCCAGGGCATCGCGCTGGCGATCGAAAAGATCTGAGAAAACCTTTGACGGGTTTTCCCGCCAATGAGAGGGCGTCGCTGATTGCGGCGCCCTTTGTCGGTCCCAGGGTCGTCCAGCGGCTGGAAGAGGCGGGGTTTTCGGATCTCGCCACCCTGGCGCGGGCGGATGCGGGCGTGATCTGCGCCCAAGTTGCGGCCAGCCTGGGCACCACCTGCTGGGCCAACAGCCCGCAGGCAAGGCGCGCCATCGAGAATGCCATCGCCGTGGCGCGCGCTGCATCCTGACGCAGCCCCGGAAACTCGAACGGGCCGCCCCCTGGGGACGGCCCGCGAGATCAGGAAGATGGTCCGGTTAGGGATGGTTCGATCCGTCCCAGACAGGGTTTGGCACCCTTGGGGCTGCCCTCAGGCGCTGACCCCCCTGACTGTCCCGGCTCCGTTCTCCAACATCACTCTCGACACTGGACCACCTCCTTTCAATGTTGCTCGTAAGGCGAGGGTGCCACAGGCCGGCCACAAGTCAATCAGTTTCGAAGCGGCGATAACAAGATTTTGCGGACGATCAGGCGGAAGGGCACAAGAGCCAGCAGCGCCAGCGCGATCTTGACCCCCCAATCCGCCACCGCGAGCGAGGCCCACAGCGGCGCCAGCGGCCCCGCACCCAGCATCGGCACGGCCTCGTTCGCCCAGCCGGTATTGGCGTCGGCGGGCAGGAATGCGGCAAAGGCGATGGTGAAGAACAGCACCGTGTCCAGCACCGACCCCAGCAGCGAGGACAGGAACGGCGCCTGCCACCAGTCGCGCTGCCGCAGCCAGTCGAAGATCCTGATGTCCAGCAGCTGCGCCAGCAGGAAGGCGGTCCCCGAGGCCACCGCGATCCGCAGCGTGGTGGCGTCCAGCGCGGCCGCGGTCAGCGAACACAGCACGCCGACGACGAACCCCGCGATCACCACCTTGCGCGCGGCCGCCGGCCCCTGAACCCGGTTGGTGACGTCGGTGACCAGGAACGCAAACGGATAGGTCAGTGCCCCCCAGGTCAGCCAGTCGCCCAGCAGGAACTGCACGAGGATGTTCGAGGCCAGCACGGTGGCGGCCATCGCCAGAATGGCGGGGACAAGCGGGCGCATGGATTTTTTCCGTTTTACAAGGTGGCGGAACAACTCGGCCCCGCTCGATGCGGGACGCAGGGTCGCTAGCGCCCGCCTCGGCCAGAGTCAAGGAAACGCCGCCCGTCCTTCGCCGCCGCAACCGGGGGTTTTCCACCCCCGGACCCCCGGAGGATATTTGTGACCGCCCGAATCATGCCGGGGTTTCGGGCGGTCACAAATATCCTCGGGGGAGTCGCCGCAGGCGACGGGGGCAGACGGCCCCCCTTGCTGCGATGAAGCCGGGCCGGGGTCAGTCGCGGATGCGGTATTCCACCAGTTCCGTGCGTTGCAGGAACAGGAAATTGTCGTCCGAGATCATGGTGATGCGGATGCCCTGGCCGTCCTCCCACACCGCGATGCCCTCGAGGTTGTCGAATTGCAGCAGGCTGGTCTCGATCAGGGTCTCGGGCGGGCTGATGTGATCCTCGCCGAACTCGTAGCGCCGCACCCGGCTTTGAAAGCCGCGCAGGCCGCGGAACTGCCGTTCGAGCACGTAGAGCCGCCCGTCCGGGCCGACGTCCGCGCCCACCGGCGCCCAGGCGTTGTCGCGGGGCAGATGGAAGGGGTTGCTCCAGGTCCCGTCGCGAAAGCGCCAGACCGGAAAGCCCTTGCCCTCGTCGGGCCAGGATTCAGGAATGGTCAGCAGATCGCCCGCCGCGGTGATTGCCAGCGCCTCGAGCGCCTGGTTGCGCTTCAGCCGGGAAAACCAGCCCGCCTTGAGGATGCGGGTGGCGGGGCCGTCGGGATCGTCGTAGCGCGCGATCCGGTCCAGCCCCTCGAAGCTGACGAAGATCCGGCCCTGCGCGTCGATCGCCAGCCCCTCGGCATCGCCCAGATAGCCCGGCTTCAGCGGTGTGCCGCTGCTGTCCTGCAACCGTGCGTGGCCGGCGGTGGTCAGCTCGGCGATGCGCCCCTGCCGGTCGCGGTGGATGCTGCCCCAGCGCAGAGTGCCGCGGTCCGACAGCGCCCAGAACCCGCTGCCGTCGGCCGACAGCTCCAGCCCCGAGAAGCCGCCGAAATCTTCGTCCGCCTCGGCCCAGACATAGGTGCCGAGATAGTCCACCACCGGCGCCGCCGCGGCCGGCGGCGCGCAGGCGGCCAGCAGCAGCGCCGCTGCCGCCGCCGCTCTTGCAGCGCCGCTCAGCGCCCGGCCAGCGCCTGGCATGTGCGGGGCATCTCGCTCAGCCGGTAGCTGCGCGGGTGGCGATAGTTGGGGTCGGCGGGGGCGGGAGGCGGCGGGTCGATGCGGTTGCGGATCCACTGCGCGGCCTCTTCGCAGCCGTCGCCGGGGGGCGGGGGCGCCTGATCCTCGCAGCCGCGGTTGGTGCAGGCCAGCCGGACGTGGAAGTGATAGTCGTGCCCGCCCAGCGGCCGGATCTTGCGCAGATAGGCGCGGTTGCCGCGTTCGTTCTGGCACATCACCAGTTTGGCGACCGGATCGACGAACACCCGCGCCACCCGCGGGTCCGAGGCCGCCGCCCGCAGCAGCGCATGGTGGCTGGCCGACCACAGCGGGCTGGGCGCCAACCCGCCCCGGGCCACCACCGACTGCGACGAGATGTTTTCCCGCTGCGCCCGCGTCAGGCTCAGCGAGCGCGGGGGCAGCATCCATATATCGGCGTCCAGCCCGGTCTGGTGGCTGGCGTGGCCGGTCAGCATCGGCCCGCCCATCGGCTGGCTCATGTCGCCGATATACAGCCCCGGCCAGCCCAGCTGGGTGGCGGTTCGCGACAGCCCGATCAGGAAATCGACCAGCTGCGGGTTGCCCCAGTTGCGGTTCCTGGACAGGCGCATCGCCTGCCAGGTGGGTCCGGTCTCGGGCAGCTGCACATTGCCGGTGGCGCAGCCGCGCGAATAGCCGCCGAAGGCGCCGGCGGGGCCGCCGTTCGACTGGCGGAAGGCGCCGAACACATCCTTGGCCAGCGGCTCGGCCTGGGCGGGAAGCGCAAGGAAAGACAGGGCCACTGCGGCCAGAAATCTGCGGATCACTGCTCGGGTTCTCCCTCTGGTTTTACCCACCCTAGCAGCCACAGCGACAGAAGGAACATCACGATCAGCGGCGAGATGCCCAGCCTGGGGCTGCCGCTGGCCGTAGTGACAAGCGCGATCAGCATCGGCGCCAGGAACGCCGTGGCCTTGCCCGACAGCGCGTAAAGGCCGAAGGCCTCGGTCGCGCGGGCCGCAGAGGTGTGGCGCACCATCATGGTGCGGCTGGCCGATTGCAGCACGCCACCCGCGCCGCCGATCGCCGCCCCGCAGGCAAAGAACAGCGCATCGGGCAGGCGCGATCCGGGGGCAAGCGGCAGGCCGAAGATCTGCTCGCGGCTCATCCCCACCACCAGCACGCAGACCGCGACCAGCACCAGCGTGCAGGCGGCGATGACCGGGCGCGGCCCCCAGCGCCGGTCGGTGCGCCCGCCCAGCCAGCTGATGATCGCGGCCGATACCGCGGTGACGATGCCGAAGATCCCCGACAGGATCACCGGCCAGCCCAGCACCGTGCCGGCATAGACGCCCCCGAACCCGTAAAGCGCATTCAGCGCATCGCGCGAGAACATCGAAGATACCAGCCATGCCAGCAGCGAGCGCCGCCGCGGCAGGCTGCGCAGCAGCGCCCCCAGGTCGCGCAGCGCCGCCCCCAGCTGCACGCCACCGCGCCGCGCGCCTGCGGGTTCGCGCACCCACAGGAAGAACGGCACCATGAACAGCGCATACCAGATCGCGGTGAAGGGGCCGACAAAGCGGGTGCCCTCGCGCGCGGCCCCGTCCAGTCCCAGCGCCGGCGGCCGCCCCAGCAGGGTCAGCCCGCCCGCGCCATCGGCAAACAGCGCCAGCATGATCGCCAGCGCCACCACGCCCCCCAGATAGCCAAAGGCGAAGCCAGAGCCCGAGATGCGCCCGATCTCCTCCCGGCTGCCCAGCGAGGGCATCAGCGCATTGGTGAAGATGGTCGCGAACTCCATCCCGATCAGCCCGATGCCAAACAGCACCAGCGCCGGGACCAGCCCCGCGCCGGAGGGATGCAGCACCCACAGCCCGGCCGAGCCTGCGACGTAGAATCCCGAGAACAGCCAGATCCACGGCAGCCGGCGCCCCGAGCGGTCGGCCACCGCCCCCAGCACCGGCGCAAGCCCGGCGATGATCACCCCCGCGCCCGCCAGCGCCCAGCCCCACAGCGCCTGAGCCTGCGCGCCGGCCTGCATCGGATCGGCGCCCTGCGCGATGAAATGCCCGCGCGCGACCTCCGAGAAATAGATCGAGAAGATGAAGGTCAGCAGCAGCGTCGCATAGGGCTGGCTCGCCCAGTCGAAGAACCACCAGCCCCAGATGCGTTTGCGGTTCATGCCTCCTCCGGGCCAATGCCGGCGACATAAGACCGCAAGAACACCCGCACCGCAAGCCGGCGGCATGGCTTCTTTCTGGGCCAAATACCCCGGGCTTTCGAACGCCCGGAAAACAGTCCGGTGGACTGTTTTCAGTGAGAAAGGGGCAGAGCCCTAGGGGGCAGCGCCCCGCGTGGTGACGCCGGGGCCGACCTGCGTTCAGCCGGGCTGCGTGGCGGGCAGGTCGGGCGATTGCCCCGCGATCCCGCCGGGCAGTTCCGGGGGCCAGGGGCGCAGGGCGTCGGCCTCGATCCAGGCGGCGACCCAGGCGGGCAGCTCGGGGCTGGGGCCGTGGTGGCCCAGGGCTTCCATGAAGACCTCGGGCGGGATCATCCCCTTGCGCGCGGCGCCGCCGACGATGGCGACGCGCAGCAGTATGTGGTTGGCGCAGTCGCCCCCGCTCCACATCGACTGTTCCATATAGACGAAGCGGCTGTCCCAGCCCAGCACCCGCGACACCTGGGTGATGCGCTGGAACACCCGGATGCGGCGGCGATAGCGCACGGTGTTGCCGGCGACGGTGAACCCCCAGCCGTTGCGCTTCAGCGTGTCGATGATGCCCAGCCGCACCGCCATCGGGATCCGCCCCAAGTCGTACAGCGTCAGGGTGCGGCCGTTGTTCAGCTCGCGCCACGGGTCGATGTCCAGCGGCGAGATCCGGTGGGTCGAGACATGCGCGTCCAGCGGCCCCAGCGGCGTGGCGCGGCGGGCGGAGCGGATCTCGTGGATGAAGCGCAGGATGGGATACATGACGGCTCCTTTGACCTTGGGGCGGTAGTGAACCGGGCCGGGGGCGTCAACCGCAACGCTGCGGAAACGGGCACGGGCGGCGGGGCGCACGTCCGCGACCGCTTGCGCACGCGCGCCCGCTGCCCTACCTCGGACGCGCGGGTTGCAAGGGAAGGCTGGCAGGAATGACGACGCTGTTCCAGGCGCTGATGCTGATACTCGACGTGGTCTGGTTCATCATGATCGCGCATATCATCATGTCGTGGCTGATCAATTTCGACGTGCTCAACCTGCGCCAGCCGCTGGTCGCGCAGGTCTGGGACGGGCTGTCGCGGCTGCTCGAGCCGATCTACCGCCCGATCCGCAACGTGCTGCCGAACATGGGCGGGCTGGATCTGGCGCCGCTGGTGGTGTTCATCGGCATCATCATCCTGCAACGGGCGCTGGCGAACAACGCCGGGTTCTTCCTGGGCTACTGATGCCCGCCGATCTGTTGCGGCAAGTCTGGGGGTTCGACGGATTCCGCCCCGGCCAGCAGGAAATCGTCGAATCCGTGGCCGCGGGCCGCGACGTGCTGGCGATCATGCCCACCGGCGGCGGCAAGTCGCTGTGCTACCAGCTGCCGGCGCTGATGCGCGAGGGGGTCACGGTGGTGATCTCGCCGCTGATCGCCTTGATGCGCGACCAGGTGCGCAGCTTGCGCGAGGCCGGGGTGGCGGCGGGCGCGCTGACCAGTGGCAATACCGAAGAGGAAAGCGACGAGGTCTTCGCCGCCCTGCGCGACGGCAGCCTGCGGCTGCTCTACATGGCGCCGGAGCGGCTGGCCTCGAGTGCGACGGTCCCGATGCTCAGGCGCGCGGGCGTCACCGCGATTGCCGTGGACGAGGCGCATTGCGTCAGCCAGTGGGGCCATGATTTCCGCCCCGATTACCTGCGCGTGGGCGAGCTGCGCCGGGCACTGGGGGTGCCGCTGGCAGCCTTCACCGCCACCGCCGACGCCGAGACGCGCGACGAGATCGTGGCGCGGCTGTTCGACGGGCGGGCGCCGCAGGTGTTCCTGCGCGGCTTTGACCGACCAAACATCCATCTGGCGTTCCAGCCCAAGGACGGCCCGCGCCGGCAGATCATGGATTTCGCCCGCGCCCGCCGCGGGCAGTCCGGCATCGTCTATTGCGCCACCCGCGCCCGCACCGAGACCCTTTCGGCCGCGCTGAACGCCGAAAACATCGCCGCCGTCGCCTATCACGGCGGGATGGAGGCCGATCAGCGCCGCGAGGTCGAGGCGCGGTTCCAGCGCGAGGACGGGCTGATCGTCACCGCCACCGTCGCCTTTGGCATGGGCATCGACAAGCCCGACATCCGCTGGGTGGCCCATTCCGACCTGCCCAAGTCGATCGAGGCCTATTACCAGGAAATCGGCCGCGCCGGCCGCGACGGCGCGCCGGCCGAAACGCTGACGCTGTACGGCCCTGACGACATCCGCCTGCGCCGCACCCAGATCGACGAGGGGCTGGCCCCTCCCGAGCGGAAAGAGGCCGACCACGCGCGGCTGAACGCGCTGCTGGGGCTGGCCGAGGCGATCTCGTGCCGCCGCCAGCACCTGCTAGGGTACTTCGGCGAAACCGCCGAGCCCTGCGGTAATTGTGACCTGTGCGACACCCCGCCCGATATCTTCGACGCCACCCAGCCGGTGCGGATGGCGCTGTCGGCGATCCTGCGCACAGGCGAATGGTTCGGGCAGGGCCATGTCATCGACGTTCTGCTGGGAAACGCCACCGAAAAGGTGACCGCGCGCGGCCACGACCAGCTGCCGACCTTTGGCGTCGGCAAGGCTACGCCCAAGGGCGAATGGCAGGCGATCCTGCGCCAGATGCTGGGCCGCGACCTGATCCGCCCCGACCCGGAACGCCACGGCGGGCTGCGCATCACCGCCGCCGCGCATCCGGTGCTGCGGGGCGAGGAAACCGTGACGCTGCGCCGCGACCTGATCCGGCGCGCGAAACCGGCGGCGGTGATCCGCACCCAGGTCTCGGACGAGGATGCGCCGCTGCTTTCCGCGCTCAAGGCCAAGCGCCGGGCGCTGGCCGAGGCGCAGCGGGTGCCCGCCTATGTGATCTTTCCCGACCGCACCCTGATCGAGATGGCCGAGACCCGGCCGCAGACGCTGGACGACATGGCCCGCGTCAGCGGCGTCGGCGCGAAAAAGCTGGAAAGCTATGGCGAGGCCTTCCTGTCGGTGATCGCCGGAGAGGTCGCGCCGATGCACCCCGCCCGCCGCGCACTGGCGGGGCAGGAGGCCGGCGCCCTCTACGACCGTCTGGCCGAGGCCGCGCAACGTCTGGTGCGCGGCGAGGACGGCACGCAGAAACCGCTGTCGCTGCCCGCCGCGAAACTGCGCCGCATCGCCACCGACCGCCCGCGCGAGCTTGCACGCTATCTGGACGCCCCGGCGCTGGAACGCTTTGGCGCGGCTTTTGCGGAACTCATCGCTGAGGCGTGAACGTCACCGCGGGATCGGGGGCCAGCCCCCGAACCCCCGGGATATTTGAAACCGCCCGAAGACCACGCGCAGGATTTCGGGCGGTCCGAAATATCCTCCGGGGGTGCGGGGGTGGAAAACCCCCGCTTGCGGCGCTGACGTTCAGGCCGGCGGTGCCTGATCGGGCGCGGGCGGGCGCACGCCGAACACCACGCAGTAAAGCGCGGGCACGAACAGCAGGGTGATCAGCGTTCCGGCGATGATGCCGCCCATCATCGCATAGGCCATCGGCCCCCAGAACACCTGCCGCGAGATCGGGATCAGCGCCAGGCTCGCCGCCGCCGCGGTCAGCAGGATCGGGCGGGCGCGGCTGTCCGAGGCCTCGAACACCGCGTCCCAGCGCGAATGGCCGCGGGCGATCAGCACCTGGATCTCATGCACCAGGATCACCGAGTTGCGGATCAGGATCCCCACCAGCGCCAGGATCCCCAGGATCGCCACGAACCCCAGCGGCACGCCAAAGGGCAGCAGCGTCGCCACCACCCCGATCAGCCCCAGCGGTGCCGCCGCAAAGACGATCAGCGACAGCCGGAACCCCTGCATCTGAATCATCACCAGCGTGGCGATGGCCAGCAGCATCATCGGCACCACCGCCGCGATGGGGGCCTGGCTTTCGCCCGAGGTCTCGACCGTGCCGCCCACGACGATGCGGACCGAGGGCGGCAGCCCGGCGGCGTATTCCGCCACCTGCGGGGCCAGCGCCGTCACGATCGTGGCCGGCTGGTCGGCGGTCGCCACCGCCGCCTTGACCGTCACCGTGGGCACGCCGTCGCGCTGCATGACCAGCGGCGGCTCGGTCTCGTAGCTCAGCCGCGCCAGCGCCCCCAGCGGGATGGGCGAGGCGGTGGGGCGCGCCAGTTCCAGGTTGCGGATCGATTCGAGCGACTGGCGGTCGGCCTCGGCCCCGCGGGCGATCACGTTGATCAGGAAGATGCCGTCGCGCAGCTGCGTCACGATCTTGCCGGAAAACAGCGCCGCCAGCGCGTTCGACACGTCCTGGCTGGACAGGCCCAGCTGGCGGGCGCGGTCCTGGTCGACCTCGACCCGCACCACGCGGGCCGGCTCGTTCCAGTCCATCGCGATGTCGCGCAGCCGCGGTTCGGTCGCCAGCACCGCCGCCAGCCCGCGGGCGGCGTCGCGGGCCGCATCCGGGTCGGTCGAGCTGACCCGGTATTGCACCGGCTTGCCGACCGGGGGGCCGATTTCCAGGTTCTTGACGTAGATGTCGGTGCCGACCAGCGAGGTCTCGGCGAATTCGGCCAGCTTCAGCTTCAGCGCATCGCGGGCGGCGATGTCGGCGGTCTGCACCACCATCTGCCCCATGAACGGCCCCGGCGTCGGCACGTCCATCGCCAGCACGAAGCGGGGCGCGCCGCGCCCGACATAGCTGGTCCAGAACAGCGGCTCGGGCTGCTGCGACAGGAACTCGTCCAGCGCCGCGATCGAGGCGTCGGTGCGCGCGATCGAGGCGTTGTGGCGTTCGGTAATGTCGATCAGCACCTCGGTCCGGTCCGAGGTCGGGAAGAACTGCCGCTCGACCCCGCCCATGCCGACCACCGACAGCACGAACAGCGCCAGCGTCGCCAGCACCGTGGTCCAGCGGAACCGCATCGCCAGCTTGAGCAGCGCGTGAAAGCCGCGCCGCAGCGGGCCGGCGCGGCCGCTGTGGTGCTTCAACTTTGCGGGCAGCAGGGTGACGCCCAGCAGCGGCGCGAACAGCACCGCGACGATCCAGCTGACCAGCAGCGACACCGCGATCACCACGAACAGCGAGAAGGTGAACTCGCCCGCCATCGAGTTGTTCAGCCCGATCGGGATGAACCCCGCCACCGTCACCAGCGTCCCGGTCAGCATCGGGAAGGCGATCGAGGTCCAGGCATAGCTGGCCGCGTCCTCGAGGCTCGCCCCCTGTTCCAGCCGCGAGATCATCGTTTCAATGGCAATCATCGCGTCGTCGACCAGCAGCCCCAGCGCGATGATCAGCGCCCCCAGCGACACCCGCTGCAGGGTGATGTCCCAGATCTCCATGATGACGAAGGTGATCGCCAGCACCAAGGGGATGGTCAGGGTGACGATGAACCCGGCCCGCAGCCCCAGGCTGACGAAGCTGACCAGCAGCACGATGGCCACCGCCTCGGCCAGCGCCTTGACGAAGGTGCCGACGGCCTTTTCCACCACCTTCGGCTGGTCGGCGAACTTGTGCATCTCGATGCCCACCGGCAGGTCGGCGGCGATGCCTACCATCAGCGCGTCGAGTTCCGCGCCGAAGCTCTGGATGTTCTCGCCCTGGCGCATGGCGATTTCCAGCCCGATGGCCTCGGCGCCGTTATGGCGGAACAGGGTCGAGGGCGGGTCGGCATAGCCGCGCCGCACCCGCGCCACCTCGCCCAGGTTGAAGAAGCGGTCGCCCACGCGCAGGTTGACGGCGGCGATGGCCTCGGCGGTGTCGAACTGGCCGCCGACCCGCACCAGCACCTGTTCGGGCCCCGCCTGCACGATGCCCGACTGCGCGATGGCGTTCTGCGCGGCCAGCGTCTGCAGCACCTGCTGTTCGTTCAGCCCCATCGCCGCCAGCCGCGCCGACGAGAACTCGAGGTAGATTTCCTCGTCCCGCACCCCCAGCAGCGCGGTCTTGCCGGCGGCGGGCAGGGCCTGCACCTGCTTGCGGATCGCCTCGACCCGGTCGCGCAGCTCGCGCTGGGTGAAGCCGTCGGCGGTAAAGGCGTAGATATTCCCGAACACGTCCCCGAAGCGGTCGTTGAACTGGAAGCCGGCGAACTCCTGCGGGAACTCGGGGCGCAGGTCGTTCATCATGTTGCGCACCTGCTGCCAGGTGCGGGCCACGTCGTCGCCGCGCACCGTGGGCAGCAGCTCGACATAGACCACCGCCTGCCCCGGCATGGTGACCGAGCGGGTGAACTTCAGCTCGTCCAGCTCTTCGAGCTTGGTCTCGATGCGGTGGGTGACCTGTTCCAGCGTTTCCGGGGTGGTGGCGCCGGGCATGGCGGCCGAGATCACCATGATCTTGACGGTGAAGCTGGGGTCTTCCTCGCGGCCCAGGCCGCGATAGGCCAGCGTGCCGGCGACCATCGACACGATCAGCAGGAACCACACCAGCGAGCGGTGGTGCAGCGCCCAGTCGGACAGGTTGAAGGAACGGCGTTCTGTCACGGCTCGACCTTTCTGCCGACCTGCTGGCCCTCGGCCAGGGAATGGACGCCGCGGATCACCACCTCGTCGCCGGGGGCGAGCCCGTCGGTCACCTCGATCCGGGCGCCGATGCGGGCGCCGATGGTGACTGGCCTTCGCATCACGGTGGCGGCGTCCGGGCCGGTGCGGCGCACGATCCAGACCGCGACCCCGCCCGGGGGTTCGGCGACCAGCGCCTCGGCCGGGATGGTCAGCGCGGCGGCGGAATCATCGGCGCGGCGCACCCGCACCAGGCTGCCCAGCCGGAAGCTGCTGCCGGGGGGCAGGGTGATATAGACCCGCCGGGTCCGGGTCTGGCGGTCCGCGACCGGAGAGATGCGGCTGACGTGGCCGCGCACCGGCTCTTCTGCCTGATCGTCGCGGAAGATCAGGCATTCGGTGCCGCGCTCGATCCCCTGCAACTGCGCTTCGGTCAGGTCGATGGTGGCCTCGAGCTCATCCTCGGACGACAGGGTGAGGATCGGGTCACCCGCCGCCACCACCGCGCCCGGGGTGGCGCGCACCGCGCTGACCACCCCCGAAATCGGCGCGGTCATCACGGCATAGCCCTCGGCGTCGCGGGCGCTTTCCAGCCGCGCCTGCGCCTGGTCGACGGCCGAGCGCGCCGCCGACAGCGCCTGCTCCGCCTGTTCCAGCTGCGCGGCCGAGGCGACGTTGCGTTCCGACAGCGAACGCGCGCGTTCGGCGGTGTTGCGGGCGGTGGTCAGGTTGACCTGCGCCGCGGCCAGCGAGGCTTCGGCGGCGCGGGTGTTGCCGGCCAGGTCCTCGGGGTCGAGCCGCGCCAGCACCTGCCCGGCGTCCACCCGGTCGCCGACATCCACCGGCCGCGCGATCATCCGGCCAAGGGTCTGGAACGCCATCTGCACCTCGGTCGCGGCGGTGATGACTCCGGGGACGCTGCGCCCCGCGGCGCTGTCGTTCGGGGCCACGATCTCGGTCACCACCGGGCGGGGGGCGGGGGCGGCGGCCGGGGCGGCGTCGCGGCCGAAGGGCAGCTCCAGCGCCACGGCGGGGGCGGCCAGCCCAACGGCGAGCGCCAGCGCCAGCGCCGGACGAAGCAGGGCCGGGCAGGGCCGGGAAGGGGCAGGGCGGGTGTTGCGCATGGTCAGCGTCCCTTGCCGGGCCGGACCTGGCGCCCGGGGAACATCAGCTGCGAGCCTTCGCCCACCACGGTATCGCCCGGGGCGACCCCGGATCTCAGCACCACCCGGCCGTTGGCGAAGCGTTCGATCTCGACCGGGGTGATCGCCACCACGCCCTCCTCGATGCGCCACACCGCCGGGCCGTCACCCGTTGCAGTCAGCGCGGTCCAGGGAATTTCGATGCCGGTGCCGGCCTTGAGATGGACCACCCCCTCGACCGCGGCGCCCAGCAGCCCGGCCTCGAGCACGCTGTTGATCAGCCGCGGGTTGATCTCGGCCCGCACGGTGACCGCGGCGGTGGCCGGATCGACCAGCGGCGCGATTTCGGTGACCGTCGCCGACAGCCGGGTTTCCGGCCGGTCCAGCGGCACCAGCGACACCAGCGCCCCGTGCGCCTGGTCCAGATGCGGCGAATCGGGGACGTTGAACACCGCCTCGAACCCGGTCAGCGCCGCCAGCGTCAGGATCGGCTGCGCCGCGCCCACCACCTGCCCCGGCTCGGCCATGCGGGCGGTAACCACCGCGGCCTGCGGGGCGTGGATCACCGTGTCCTCGACCGCGCGCTGCGCCTGGTCGGCGCCGGTCCGCGCCGCGGCCAGCTGGCCCTGCGCGGCTGACAGCGCCTGGTTGGCCATGTCGCTTTCGGCGCGGGTGCCGACGCCCCGGCGCAGCATCTCGGCGGCGCGGATCGCGGCCTGCTCGGCCTGCTGCAGCGTCGCCTCGGCGGCGGCGACGGCGGCCAGCGCCTGGTTCAGCGCCTGCTGCTGCTGCACCCCGTCAGTGCGCGCCAGCGGATCGCCCGCCTGCACCCGGTCGCCGGCGCGGACCGTGATCTCGGTGATGCGCCCGCCGGCGGGGAAGGACAGGTCGATGCTGTCGCTGGCCGCGATGGTGCCGACCAGCCGCAGGTCCAGCACCAGCGGCTGCTGGCGGACCTCGACGAACTCGACCGCAACCGGCTGGTGCGCGGGCTGCGCCGCCGCGGCGGCCGGGACCGCGGCGGCCCACAGCAGCGCCAGCGTCGCCCGGCGGATATGCAATGCCCGGCCCCGCATCAGGTCACATCGGCGCGCTGGTGGTATTCCGGCCGGTCCCAGCGCCCGTCGCGCAGGATCGCGGCGAGCGTGTCGACCGCCCGCGCCACGTCGTCCAGATCGTTGTAAAGCGGCGCGAAGCCAAAGCGCAGCACGTCGGGGGCGCGAAAATCGCCGATCACCCTTTCCGCGATCAGCGCCTGCATCACCGCATAGGCATGGGGATGGCGGAACCCCACCTGACTGCCGCGCCGGGCGGGGTCGCGCGGGGAATGCAGCGTCACGCCGGGGCAGGCGGCCTCGACCCCGCGGATGAACGCCTCGGACAGCTCGACCGAGCGGGCGCGCAGGTCGGGCAGCGCCACGCCGTCCCACACATCCAGCGCCGCGTCCAGCGCCGCCAGCGCGATCACGGGCGGCGTGCCGACCCGCATCCGCTCGATCCCCGGGGCGGGGGCGTAGCTCTGGTCGAAGGCAAAGGGCGCCGCGTGTCCCATCCACCCCTGCAGGCAGGGCTGCGCCGCATCGGCGTGGCGTGGATGCGCCCAGATGAAGGCAGGCGCCCCCGGCCCGCCGTTGAGGTATTTATAGGTGCAGCCCACCGCGAAATCCGCGTCCGCGCCCAGCAGGTCGACATCGACCGCCCCCGCCGAATGCGCCAGGTCCCAGACCGCCAGCGCGCCGGCGTCATGCGCGGCGGCGGTCAGTGCGGCCATGTCGTGGCGCCGGCCGGTGCGGTAATCGACCTCGGTCAGCATCAGCACCGCCAGATCGCTGTTGATATTCGCCGCGACATCCTCGGGGGCTACCACCCGCAGCTCGGCCCCTACCGCATCGGCCAACCCCTGCGCGACATAGAGATCCGAGGGGAAATTGCCGCTGTCCGACAGGATCACCCGCCGTCCCGGACGCAGCCGCAGCGCGGCGGACACCGCCTGAAACACCTTGACTGACAGCGTGTCGCCCATGACGAGCTGCCCCTCGCCCGCGCCGATCAGCCGCGCGATCCGGTCGCCGACGCGGCGCGGCTGCACATACCAGCCGGCGCGGTTCCAGCCGGTGATCAGCATTTCCGCCCATTCGTCCCGCATCATCGCGGCAACCCGGTCCACCGCGTGGCGCGGCATCGGCCCCAGCGAGTTGCCGTCCAGATAGGTGATGCCCGGGGGCAGGTGAAAGGCGCGGCGGGTGGCGGTGAAATCGGTCATGCGGTTCCTCCTGCCCGGACGCTAGCAGCCTGTGGCGCCGCTGCAAGATGGGGCTTTGCCCCCGGCCCGTGCCGGGCCTCCCCCAGGATATTTGAGAACCGCCCGAAAGGGAGCTTCGGGCGGTTTTGAAATATCCTCGGGGGAAGAGGCCGCAGGCCTCGCGGGGGCAGACGGCCCCCGTCCGGCGGAGCTGCGGGTTACCCCTCGATCCGGCCGAAATCGGCGATCAGGCGGCCGGTCTCGCGGATGCGCGACAGCAGGTTCAGCCGGTTGCGGCGCAGGATCGCATTGTCGCTGTTGACCTGCACGGCCTCGAAGAACGCATCGACGGGGGTGCGCAGCGCGGCGATGGCGGTCATGGCGGCGGGGAAGTCCTCGGCCTGAACGGCGGCGCGGATTGCCGGTTCTGCCGCGTCGAGCGCGGAGAAGAGGGCGCGTTCCTGATCGGTGTCGGCGTATTTCGGGTCGGCGCCGAAGGAGTATTCGACGCCGTCCTTGTCCTCGGCCTGCGCGAGGATGTTGGCGGCGCGCTTGAGCCCCTGCAGCAGGTTGGTGCCGTCCTCGGTCTTGAGGAACGCCGCCAGCGCCTCGGCCCGCTTGACCACCAGCACCAGATCGTCGCTGCCGGGCATGGTCAGCACCGCGTCGATGATGTCGTGGCGGATGCCCTGGTCGCGCAGATGGACTTTGAGGCGGTCGTGGAGGAAGGCGAGTATCTCCGACGCTACGGCAAT
Source organism: Paracoccus sp. SJTW-4 (assembly GCF_047716885.1). NCBI lineage: Bacteria > Pseudomonadati > Pseudomonadota > Alphaproteobacteria > Rhodobacterales > Paracoccaceae > Paracoccus > Paracoccus sp. SJTW-4. The sequence continues at coordinate 2,731,156 of NZ_CP136681.1, forward strand.
TTCCCACTCTTGTAACGGAACACCAGAGCCGAAGCCCTTCTCCAATAGATCGGCCGCTTTGGCGGCGTCAACTTCTGCCTTCTCAATAGGTGTATCTGTGGCTAACAAATTGAGGCTGCGAAGTAGCGAAAGTGGCAAAACATGGTTGAGGCGCTTAACACCAGTACGGAGCATCGAAGCCCACGCTCTTCTGTTGGATATCGATATAGCGTTTTTCAGCTCTAAACGAAATTCGGAGGTGAGGATCATGCGAATAATGCCCAGCGCCTGCCGGCGAAGAGCAAATGGATCACCGGATCCTTTTACTCTCTCTCCCGCCGCCCAAAGAGCAACTAAACTATCGACCTTATCAGACAAGCTAACAATTCTGCTGATTGCAGAGGTGGGGACAGCATCAGAGCCGCCTTTGGGTGCGTAATGCTCGGCGACGGCCTTTGAAACCACGTCACTTAAACCATAGGCTTTAGCATAATACCCGCCCATAATTCCTTGCAGCTCTGGAAATTCTCCGACCATTTGAGACACAAGGTCTAACTTGCAAAACGCAGCAGCAAGCTGCGCATCTTCGGCGTCGGCTCCAAGGCGGTTGGCAATTTCAACCGCAAGTGCTGTTACCCGACCAGTTCTCTCAAGCTGCGAGCCAAGCTCGCGATGATAGGTCATCGCCGCAAGGCCGTCTTGCCAAGATTTTATGTCTTTAGTTGCGACCCGCAGGTCGTTCTCCCAGAAGAACGCGGCGTCCGACAGGCGGGCGGCCAGCACCCGCTGGTTGCCGTGCAGGATGGTGGCGCCGTGGTCGGGGGTCTCGATATTGGCGACGGTGACATAGCCCTCGATCCGCCCCGTCTTGGGGTTGCGGGCGGAGAGGAACTTCTGGTGCTCGCGCATCGAGGTCTGCAGCACCTCGGGCGGCAGGTCGAGGAAACGGTCCTCGATCACCCCCATCAGCGGCACGGGCCATTCGACCAGACCGGCGAGTTCCGTCATCAGCCCATCGTCCGGGACGATTTCCCAGCCGCGGGCAAAGGCGAGATTGGCGGCCTCTTGCCGGATCGCGGCCTCGCGCTGGGCGGGGTCCAGCATGACCTTGGCGCGCAGCAGCTTGGCCGCGTAATCGTCAAAGCTGGATACGCGGATGGGGTCGGGGGCCATGAAGCGGTGGCCGCGCGTGGTGTCGCCGGCGGTGATGCCGTCCACGGTCAGCGGCACCAGCTGCGTGCCCGCCGCGTCGCTCAGAATGCAGAGGATCGAATGCAGCGGCCGCACCCAGCGCAGGCTGCCGCTGCCCCAGCGCATCGATTTGGGCCAGGGAAAGTTGCGGATCGCGGTGTCCAGCACCTCGGCCACGATCTCGGGGGCGCCCCGGCCGGGGCGCTTGATGACGGCGAAATACGCCTCGCCCTTTTTCTCGGGGCGGCGTTCCAGCTGCTCCAGCGTCAGGCCGGTCGCGCGCAGGAAACCCTCGATCGCCTGCTGCGGCGCATCGGTGCGCGGACCCTTGCGTTCCTCGCGCACGGGTTTCGATTCCGGGGTCAGCCCCTCGACCGCCAGCACCAGCCGGCGCGGCGTCGAAAACGCCCCGGCCGATACGTAGGTCAGCCCGGCCTCGACCAGCCCGTCGGTGACCAGGCGCTTCAGGTCCTCGCGCGCGCGGGGCTGCATCCGGGCGGGGATTTCTTCGGAAAACAGCTCGATCAGCAGGTCCATCAGTCCATGACTCCGCGCGGAGGGTTCTTTTCGTTGAACTGGTGCCAGCCAAAGGCGCGGCCGTCGGGATAGACCACGATCACCCGGTCCACGTCGGGGCGGATCTCGGACTGGCCCAGCACCGCGACCGCGTTGCCGGCGGCCAGATCGGCGGTCAGCGCGCGGGCGGAATAGCAGCGGAACCAGCCGGGGCCGTTCAGCGGCGTCGCGCCCTCATAGGGCACGGCGTCGGTGATCTGCGCCGGGTCCAGCGTGAAGCACGCCCGCCAGCGGATCGGAGAGGACTGCGCGTCGATCGCCCGGAATCCCTCGACCGCGACCTGGCGGGTGACGCCGTCGGGCAGGGTCACCACCATTTCGCTGGCGCCGGTGATCTCGTCCACCTCTTCGTAGAAGCCGTAGACCTGCAGATACCAGATCGCCGCGCCGGTCAGCACCGCGACCAGCAGCAGCATCGAAACCATGATCTTGCCGGTGCTCATGCCGCATCCTCCTTGTCGGCGCCGGTGGCGGCCTCGGTGGTCAGGAACAGGTCGGCGCAGCCCTTGGCCAGCGCCCGCACCCGGCCGATATAGGCCTGCCGCTCGGTGACCGAGATCACCCCGCGCGCGTCCAGCAGGTTGAAGAGATGGCTGGCCTTGATCGCCTGGTCATAGGCCGGGTGCGCCATCGGGATGCGGCGGCCGGCGGCGTCGGTTTCGGCGGCATCGAGGATGCGGTGGCATTCGGCCTCGGCGTCCTTGAAATGCTGGAACAGCATGTCGGTGTCGGCCTGCTCGAAGTTCCAGCGGGAATATTCGCGCTCGGCCTGGCGGAAGACGTCGCCATAGCTCAGCGGGATCGGCGCGTCGGGGGCGTTGAAGGGCATGTCCATCACATGCTCGACCCCCAGCACATACATCGCCAGCCGCTCCAGCCCGTAGGTCAGCTCGCCCGAGACGGGGCGGCAGTCATGCCCGCCGACCTGCTGGAAATAGGTGAACTGGCTGACCTCCATCCCGTCGCACCAGACCTCCCACCCCAGGCCCCAGGCGCCCAGCGTGGGCGATTCCCAGTCGTCCTCGACAAAGCGCACGTCGTGGCGCAGCGGGTCCAGTCCAATGGCGCGCAGGCTGCCCAGATACAGCTCTTGCAGGTTGGGCGGCGAGGGTTTGATGATGACCTGATACTGATAGTAATGCTGCAGCCGGTTGGGGTTTTCGCCGTAACGCCCGTCGGTCGGCCGGCGCGAGGGCTGCACATAGGCCGCCGCCCAGGGCCGCGCGCCCAGGGATCGCAGCGTCGTCGCCGGGTGGAAGGTGCCGGCGCCGACTTCCATGTCATAGGGCTGCAGCACCGCGCAGCCGGCGGCCGCCCAATAGCCCTGCAGGCGCAGGATCACGTCCTGGAAACAGCGCGGCCGGTCCGCAGCCGGGGGGGGGGCGGAATTGCCGATGGTTGCGCTGCGGGTCGGGTCGGGGCTGGTCATCCCTGCGTCCTTTCGCATATCTGACGCGAATGCAGGCCGCTAATAGGGGGCGGCCGGGGCCGGGTCAATCAGACCGCCGGAACAGGGGGACCGCCAATGCGCAGGCTTGGGTTTCTGATCGTCGCCATGCTGCCGGGCCTCGCCTGGGCCGAGCCGGTGGTGCTGCGGGTCGAGGCCAAGCGCGGCCCCGACACCGCCGCGGTGGTCGAAAGCTGGGCCGCACGCTTCCCCGAGGTGATGACATTCCCGCTGTCGGGCGGCTGGACCGGCATCGGCCTTGGCCCCATGGAACGCGAGGACGCGCAGGCCGAGATGGCGCGGCTGAAGGCGGCGGGCCGGATTCCACGGGACAGTTTCATCGTGCCGGTGCCGGCCGGAGCGGTTCCCGTGGCCGCGGCCGCGGGCGGCGCCGATGCGGAAGCACCCGGGGCCGATGCAGAGGACGCGGCCGTAGAGGATGCCAGCCCGCGGGCGGGACTGGCGGCCGGCGCCTCGACCTTTGCGCCCGCATCCCAGGCAGGGGAACCGCCTGCGGCAGAGGCACCGGCCGAGCTGCCGGCCGGCGACTACCTGCGGCTTCAGCGCTATGACACCCGGGAATCGGCCGATGCGGCGCTGGCCGAGTGGCGCGCGGATTTCCCCGAGGCGGGGCTCTGGCAGCAGCCCGACGGCGGGTTTGCGATCACGCTGGGCCCGGTGGCGTCCGGCGTGGGCGAGGCCTGGCTGCAGGCGTTCCGTGCCGCCGAGCGGGTCGGGCGCTTTGCCGCCGTGCTGCCCGCGGCCGAGTTGGGCGAGGTGCTGGACGAGGGCGCCGATCCGCAGCTGCCCCCCGCGGGCGAGGCCGCGATGCCGCCGCTGGACGAGGTGCAGCGCGCCCTGCGCTGGGCCGGGCGCTATGACGGAGAGATCGACGGCACCGCCGGGCCGCAGACCAACGCCGCCATCGCCGCCGAGGTGCTGGCGCTGCGCGCCGCCCCCGACGCGGGTTCGGCGATGCAGGCGCTGATCGAGCGCCGGGCGGCCTGGCGCGACGAGATGGGCCTGACCACGCTGCACGACCCGCAATCGGGGCTGAGCCTGACCGCGCCGATGGACCGGCTTGAGTTCCTGCGCAACGAACAGGGGTTGTCGATCTATGGCCCGCGCAATGAATCGGGCGCGGCGCTGATCCTTTATCGCGCCCCCGGCGGCCAGCAGGAGATGCTGGATTTCACCGGGCTGGTGACGGCACTGGGCTGGGTGCCCTCGCCGGAACGCCAGGTCTCGCAGGGCAGCGCCAGCCTGATCGGCCGCAACGACACCCATATCGGCCAAGCCGAAGCGCGGGTCGTCGATGGCAATGTCGAGGGGCTGGTGCTGATCTGGCCGGTGCTGGACGCCGAGGACCAGCCCCGCATCGCCGCCGAGATGCTGGACAGCCTGCGTTATGCCCCTGTCGCAGGCGATGCCTCGGCCGACGATGCGGCAGACGGGGGCGCGGCGGAAGAGACGCCCGGGTCCACCGCAGACGCCGCTGCGGATTGATCCGCCAGCCCCGCGGCTTGCAGGCCAGCGCCCACGCGCCGGATCACCCCACCCGGCACCGCTGCCCGCGATCGGAGTGGCTGATACTGCCGCGCCTTATTGCCTCCAGAACCGCGGCATCAGCACCACGAACACGGTGATCAGCTCCAGCCGGCCCAGATACATCCCTGCGATCATCAGCCACTTGGCCGAGGGCGGGAAATCGGCCACGCTGCCGTTGGCGGTGACCTCGGGGCCCCAGATCGGGCCGATGTTGGCGATCGCCGTCCAGGCGGCGGTCAGCGCGGTGCGCGGGTGCAGCCCGGTCAGCGCCAGCGCCACGATCAGCGCCCCGAAGCTCAGCACGAACATGGTGAAGAAGGCCATGACCGAGTTCACCACCTCGGGGTCCAGCCGCCGTCCCTGCAGGCGCAGCGGCCGGACGCGGTGGGGCGATTGCATCTGGGTCAGCTGCCCGCGCAGCGCCTCGAACAGCACCTGGTAGCGGAAGACCTTGATCGAGCAGACGGTGGATCCCGTGCAGCCCCCGATCAGCCCGATGAAGAACAGTAGCACGAAGGGCAGATACCCCCATTGCGTCACGTCGGTCGAGGCGAAGCCGGTGCCCGAGGTGATGGTGACGACGTGGAAGATCACCTCGCGCGCAAGATCGGCCGAGGGCAGGACCGAGCGCCACAGTGCCTCATAGACCAGGATCACCAGGCAGACGGCGGCGATGATGCCCAGATAGGCGCGGATCTGGCTGTCGCGCCACAGCGGCGCCGGGTCGCCATGCACCAGCTGCAGCATCCGCACGAAGGGGATCGAGGCGAGGATGGTGAAGAACGAGGCGGCCAGCTCGATCGAGCCGGGAAAGGCTGCGAAACTCGCGTCATAGCGCCCGAAGCCGCCGGTCGAGCAGGTGGTCAGCGCGTGCATCACCGCGTCGAAGCCGCCCATCCCCAGCGCCGTATAGGTCGCGGCGCAGGCAAGCGTGATGCCCAGGTAAAGCTGCGTCATCTCGGCGGCGATCTGACCGGCGCGGGGCATGACCTTGCCCATGGTGTCGAACCCCTCGGAGCGGAAGAACTGCATCCCGCCCACCCGCATCACCGGCAGGAACACCATCGCCACCACCACGATGCCCAGCCCCCCCGACCATTGCAGGATGCCGCGCCACAGATGCGTGCCCAGCGGCAGGTGGTCCAGCCGGGGAAAGGCGGTGGTGCCGGTGGTGGTCATCCCGGACATCGATTCGAACATCGCGTCGGTCCAGCCCGCCGCCGGGGCGCCCAGCATGAACGGCATCGCCCCCAGCAGCGGCAGCACCACCCACAGCCCGGTGGTCAGCAGGAACGCCTGTTCGACCACCAGCGGCCTGCCGTCGCCCGGCGTCGCCACCGCAACCAGCAGCCCCAGCACGATGGTGGCGCCGCCGGCCATGGCAAAGGCCCGCCAGTTCGGGTCGCCATTCGCCCAGTCGATCACCGCGGGCGCCAGCATCAGCACGCCCATCGCAACGCAGAGTTTCGAGATCGCGTGGACCACGGGGCGAATGTCGATCATGCCGCCTCAGTGCCCCCGCCGCCGCCGCCGGTCAAGCGCGCCGCTTGCGCCATGATCCGCGGTCGGGTAATCCTGCCCGAACGCGGGTGTAGCTCAATGGTAGAGCAGCAGCCTTCCAAGCTGAATACGTGGGTTCGATTCCCATCACCCGCTCCAATATCCTCCAGACTGTCGAGCAGCAGCAATCGCGTAGATGCGGATGTGTCCCGCGCCGGAAACGTCCATGGAACACATCGCCAATCCATGGCCTCCATCTCGGAGGTGGCGGCTCGCGCCATGGGTAGGCGCTCGCCCCCTTCTGTATAGACCTCCAAGGTCTTTGCCGGCGTGTGACCATCACCCGCTCCACCTCCCTCCCTCTCCGTTGCGGAACGACTTGTGGCTTGCGGGGGTTGACCGTGCGGCCGGACCCGTGCGACCGCAAAGAGGCCCGTTGACCGCTACCGAAAGACCCTGCCCATGTCCCGTCCCGCGATGCAGCGCCTGTCGTTCTTCCTGTTGATGGGGGTGACGCTCTATGCCTCGCTGGTGGGCGCGGGCTGAGGGGCGGCGGGCGATGGCGATCAGGTTCGGCGGTAAATATTCGCCCGGCGGGCGGCCCGCGGCAGGTGGCGAGGCCGGGGCAGGGATGGGACGTCCCGCGCCGGGTCAGGCGCGCCACCCGCTGGAATCGCGCACGAAATGGGTGACGCTGATGGGGGCGCCGCTGCTTCTGGGGGCGTTCTTCCAGGGCGATCCGCTGGGCATGGCGACGAGCCTGCTGGGCTTTGGCATCCTTGCCGGCGGCATGTGGATGACGCGCGAGGGGCTGCAGGCCGAGGCCGCCTATGACGCCCGCCGCGTTGCGCGCCGCCCGGCGATCCCGCGCAAGCTGTTCGGCGGCATCCTGACCGGGCTGGGCATCGCGATCGGCGCCTCGGAGCCGGGCGCCTTTGCCGGGGCGGCGGTGCTGGGCTTCACCGGCGCGGTGCTGCACTGGCTGGCCTTCGGCCCCGACCCGATGCGCGACAAGGGGATGGAGGGTGTCGACAGTTTCCAGCAGGACCGCGCCGCCCGCATGATCGAAGAGGCCGAGACCCATCTGCGCGGCATGACCGACGCGATCCAGCGCACCCGCGACCGCAAGCTGCAGGCGCGGGTGGCTTCGTTTGCGACCACCGCCCGGGCGCTGTTCGAGCGGGTCGAGCAGAACCCCGGCGCGCTGGCCTCGGCCCGGCGCTATCTGGGCGTCTATCTGATCGGCGCCCGCGACGCGACGGTGAAGTTCGTCGATCTTTATGCGCAAAGCCCCTACCCCGCGGCGCAGCGCGATTACGAGGCGCTGCTGGCGGATCTGGAAACCAGCTTTCAGGCGCTGAGCCAGCGGCTGCACGACGGGGTGCGCACCGATATGGATATCGAGATCGAGGTGCTGCGCGAACGGCTTGCCCGCGAAGGGGTGCGCCCGCCCGCCAGCGCCGCGCTCGAGGACCGCAGCGGCGAGCCCACCGCCGCCGAGCTGCTGCAGGCCAAAGAGCGCACCCGCTAGGCAATGCCGCGTTTCGCCCTGAAGATCGAATACGACGGCGGCCCCTTTGCGGGCTGGCAGGCGCAGGCCGGGCAGCCCTCGGTCCAGGCGACGGTCGAGGCGGCGCTGTCGCGGCTCGATCCCGGCTTTGCCGCGGGGGCGCGGATCGCGGCCGCCGGGCGCACCGACGCCGGCGTCCATGCGCTGGGGCAGGTCGCCCATGCCGATCTGGAACGCGACTGGGACCCGTTCCGGCTGGCGGGCGCCCTGAACTGGCACCTGAAACCGGCGCCGGTGGCAGTGCTGGCGGTGGCGCGGGTGGAGGAGGATTTCCACGCCCGATTCTCGGCCATCGGGCGGCGCTATCTGTTCCGGCTGCTGTCGCGCCAGGCGCCCGCGACCCATGACCGCGGCCGGGTCTGGCAGGTCGTGCACCCGCTCGACGCCCAGGCGATGCGCCGCGGCGCCGCGGCGCTGGTCGGGCTGCATGATTTCACCACCTTCCGCTCGACCATGTGCCAGTCGGCAAGCCCGGTGAAGACGCTCGACCGCATCGAGATCGAGGAAATCGCCGTCCCCCATGGTGCGGAATACCGCTTTCACCTGGCGGCGCGGTCGTTCCTGCACAACCAGGTCCGCTCGATCGTCGGCACGCTCGAGCGCGTCGGCGCCGGGGCCTGGCCGCCCGAGCGGGTGGCCCAGGCGCTGGCGGCGCGCGACCGTGCGGCCTGCGGCCCGGTCAGCCCGCCGCATGGGCTGTATCTGCTGGGCGCGGATTACCCGGCCGACCCCTTCGCCGCCAATACCGCCACCCCGGGCGGATGACCGTCGCCAGGGTATTGGCGATGATCCACAGGTCCAGCGCCAGCGACTGGTGCTGCTGATAGACCATCTCCAGCCGCAGCTTGCGCGGCAGGCAGCGCCGGTCATAGGCGGCCTGCGTGGCGGCTTGCGTCAGGCAGCGGGCGAGGATCCGATCCTCATGCGCGTGGCAGACCAGCGTCGCGAGCCCCGTCACGCCCGGCCGCATCCGCAGCACAAGCGCATAGCGGTGCGGGAAACGCTCGACATATTCGCGCAGCGGCGGGCGCGGGCCGACAAAGCTCATGTCGCCGGCCAGGATGTTGAAAAGCTGCGGCAATTCGTCGATGCGGCTGCGTCGCAACAGATGGCCGAGCCGCGTGATCCGCCAGGATTTATGCCCGCCCGTGGCGCCGCCATCCTCGGCGACCGGGACCATGGTGCGGAACTTGAGCAGCCGGAACGATTGCCCCGACGCCCCCATCCGCCTGGACAGATACAGCAGCGGCCGCCCCTGCATCAGCAGCAGCAGCCCGGCCACCGCCAGCATCACCGCCGACAGCGGCAGCAGCAGCGCCAGCGCCAGCAGGATGTCGAACAGCCGCTTGCCGTCCGGCGCCCGCACGCCGATGCCCGGCGGCTCCCGCACCGCCCCCGCCTGCCAGCCGTGATGGATCGCCATCCGCGCCACCCTGATTCCACGCCGTTTCCTGTCCGGCGTAACGCAGAGTCATGAAGGAATCGCTAATCCGCGGCAGATTCCGGCCTTGTCGCAGCCCGGCGGTTTTGCGACGCTGGCGGACGGGCCGGCCTCTGCGCCGCAGAAGGAGCAGTCGATGCGCAAGTTTCTGGTGGTGCTGGACGACAGCAAGGAATGCCTGAACGCCATTCGCTTTGCCGCGCTGCGGGCGGCCGCGACCGGCGGTACGGTGCAGGTGCTCTCGGTGATCCCGGCCAGCGAGATCCAGCACGGCATGGGCGTGGCCGAGGTGATGCGGGCCGAGGCGCGCGAGCGGATCGAGGCGCAGTTCGAGGTCTTTGCCAAATGGATGCGCGACCGCCCCGGGGTCGAGCCCGAGCTGGTCGTGCGCGAGGGCGACCCGGGGGCCGAGCTGGTCGCGCAGATCTCGGCCGACCCCGACATCGCCGCGGTGGTGCTGGCGGCCGCGGTCGACAGCGGCGGGCCGGGGCCGCTGGTGACGCGGCTGACCCGGGAACTGACCTCACTGCCTTGCCCGCTGACCATCGTGCCGGGCGACATCTCGCGCGAGCGGCTCGAGCAGATCACCTGACCCGCGGGCCGGCGGAACCCGGGCCGACCTTGACTTGTGCCCCCCCTCGCAACCATATCTTCCGGGACCGAGGAGCCTCCCATGTTCATTCAGACCGAGACGACCCCCAACCCCGCGACGCTGAAATTTCTGCCCGGGGAAACCGTGCTGGGCAGCGGCACCGCCGACTTCCCTGCTGCCGAACAGGCCGCGGGCAGTCCGCTGGCGCGGCGCATCTTTGCGGTGCCGGGGGTGGCGGGGGTGTTCCTGGGCTCGGATTTCGTGACGGTGACCAAGACCGACGCGGCGGCCTGGGACCAGATCAAGCCCTCGATCCTGGGCGCCATCATGGACCACTACCAGTCCGGCGACGCGGTGATGAGCCAGGCGCAGCCCGCGGGTGGCGGCCATGCTGACCACGACGGGCCGGACGCCGAAATCGTCAACCAGATCAAGGAGCTGCTGGACACGCGCGTGCGCCCGGCGGTGGCGCAGGACGGCGGCGACATCACCTTCCACGGCTTTGACCGCGGCGTGGTCTATCTGCACATGCAGGGCGCCTGCGCCGGCTGCCCCTCGTCCACGCTGACGCTGAAGATGGGGATCGAGAACCTGCTGCGCCACTATATCCCCGAGGTGGTCGAGGTCCGCCCCGTTGCCTGACAGTCTGCGGGTCCTCGGGTTCGATACGTCGGCCGCGCATTGCGCGGCCGCTGTCGTTTGCGGCGGCCGGGTGCTGGCGCAGCGGATCGAGCCGATGGCGCGGGGCCAAGCCGAGCGGCTGTTTCCCCTGCTGGCCGAGCTGCTGGCCCAGGCCGGTCTGGGTTGGTCCGATCTCGACGCCATCGGCGTGGGCGAGGGGCCGGGCAATTTCACCGGCATCCGCATCTCGGTCGCGGCGGCGCGCGGGCTGGCGCTGTCGCTGGGCATCCCCGCGGTCGGGGTGACGGTGACCGAGGCCGCGGCCTGCGACGCCCCGCGTCCCTGCCGCGCCATCGTGGCGCTGCGCGGCGACGAGGTGGTCTGGCAAGATTTCCCAGCACTGCCAGCGAAAGCCCCGGCTGCATTAGATCCAAGGCAGGACGGGACCCCGGCAGGTCCGGCACTGGCCCGGCGCGAAGCACTGCCCCCGGGGCCCGCCCCCTGTTGCTCGCCGCATCCCCTGCCGGTGGCGATCGCGCTTCTGGCCGCCCGACGCGTGGCCGCTGTGGCCGAGCGCGGGGCCTCCGCGGATGCGGAAATCGCGCGGCCGGCCCCGCTGTATCTGCGCCCGGCCGACGCTGCCCCGCCCCGCGATCCGCCGCCGGTGATCCTGCCGTGACTCTCGGGGGCAGGAGAGGAGAGCGATTCCTGGGTGATGGACGGGAACGGGCCGTCGCTGCGAAGCGCCGCGCGGTTGTTTCCTGCCGCGGCTGGAGCAGGCGTGCGGAAACGGGGGCGCCAAGGCGCGGCATTTCCGCGCAGGACCACGGCCGGGCCGGTGTTCCCCGGGGGCCGTCTTGGTGACTCCACAGGAACTTGCCGCGCTGCACTGCCGCTGCTTCACCGTGCCCCGCCCTTGGACCGCCGCCGAATTCGCCTCGCTGCTGCCGGACTCGGGCACCATGCTCCATACAAGCCCGCAGGGTTTCCTGCTGGGCCGGATCGCCGGGGACGAGGCCGAGTTGCTGACCCTCGCCGTCGCTCCGGAGGCGCGGGGGCAGGGGGAAGGCCGCGCGTTGGTGCGCCGTTTCCTCAAGGATTGCTCGGTCCGGGGGGCGGCGGCCGTATTTCTGGAAGTTGCGGCGGATAATACCGCGGCGATCGGGCTGTATCGGGCGACCGGCTGGAGCCAGGTCGGGCAGCGGCGCAGCTATTACGCGCCGGGGCTGGACGCGCTGGTGATGCGCCACGATCTGGACTGAACCCATCACCGTTCCTCGCGCCGCTGCCGGTCGAGCTGTGCCTGCGCGCGGGTCAGCGCCTGCAACTGCGCCAGCGCCTCGGAGCGGCCGAAGGCCCGCACCGCGGCCTGCCGCGCCGCCTCGAGTCCCGGCCGGATCCGGGCCAGCGCGATTTCCGCCTGCCGCAGCTGTTCCGAGCGATAGCCCACCAGCGCCGCGGTCTGCCGCCACTCAGCCGGCGCGTCGGGGGCGGTGGGCGCGGCAATCGCCTGCGCCAGCTCGGCGCGAACGGCATCGAGCTGGCGCTGCATGGCCTCGGCCTGCGCGCGGCGGGCGGAATAGGCCCGCAATTCCCCGTCGGCCTTGACCCGCGCGATCCGGGCAAGCTGCCCCAGCCGCTCTGCGCCACGGGTCATGTCAAGCGCCCCGTGAGCGGCGCGTTGTTCGCCGCCAGGCGGCGGCAGACAGCCGCAGATTCATGCGCAGCCGTATGCATTACGGCCAGGTTCCGGCCTTCCCAAAGCCAACTCGGACTCTGTGACGCCGGGATCGGCCACCGGTGCCGGTAGAGCGAGGCCATATGTTGCCGGAGCGGAACCCAGTCCAGGCGCGCACAAGCCAGCCGCCTCGACGCCGGCGTTGGTCCGATCATCCTCCCGCGCCAGAACCCCCTCATCTCGCCGTCCCCTCCAGCCCACCCTCGTAGCCGCGGCGGACCTTGGCGCGCATGGCCTCGGCAAAGCGGATGGCGGCGGCGACCGGGCCGAATTGCTCGTGCGGGATTTCCTCGCCGAGGCGGGTGGTGGCGTGCAGCGCCCGGGCGCAGGGCGGGTCGGACCAGATCGGTACCCGATGGTCGCGCGCCCGCTCGCGGATGCGGGCGGCGATCTCGTCCACGCCCTTGGCCAGGCAGACCGGCGCCCGGCCGCTGCCGCGCTTCCATTCCAGCGCCACTGCGTAATGCGTCGGGTTGACGATCACCACGTCGGCCCGCTCGACATCGGCCAGCATCGAGCCGAGCGCGAGATCCACCGCCTTTTGCCGCCGCGCCGCCTTCATGTGGGGATCGCCCTCGGAGTCCTTGTGCTCGTCCTCGACCTCCTTGCGGGTCATGCGGTTGCGGCGGCGGAAATCGTAATGCTTCCACAGCAGGTCCACGGCCGCAAACACCACGGCGACGGCCAGCGCCAGCACCAGCACCTGCCGGATCAGCAGCGGGATCGCGGTGATCCAGGCGGCGCTGCCCATGCTGGACGATTGCGCGATGGTCCGGCCCAGGCTGGTGAACAGCATCACCCCCCCGGCACCGACCCCCGCCAGCTTTGCGACCGAGATCGCAAAGGCGACCAGCCCGGACTTGCCGAACTTCTGCCCAAAATTCTTCACCGGGTTGATCCGCTTGAGATCCGGCGCGAGTTTCGACGGCGTGAACACCAGCCCGCGCTGCGCCACCAGTCCCGTCAGCACCACCGCGGCCGCAGCCAGCGCCACCCCCACCACCGAGCCCGAGGACAACAGCCCCAGCGACCAGACCACCGCCGCGCCGCCTTCTGGCAAGCGTTCGCCGCCCATCAGCCGCTGCGCCAGTCCCAGCCAGGCCGGCAGGATCAGCGCCGAGCCGCCCATGAAGGCCAGCAGGAAGCCCAGCCACGACAATGCCGCCGTCAGCTCGGTCGAGCGGGGGATGTCGCCCTGGTCGCGGGCCTTGCGCAGCTTCTGCTCGGTCGGTTCGTGCTGGCGGTCGTCCTTGTCGGGCTCGCTCATCGCAGCACCGCCGGCTGCAGCGACAGCACGTCGCGCGCCCAGATGCCCAGCAGCCCGGGGACCAGCAGCGCCAGCGCCGCCAGCGCCAGCAGGATCGCCGCGGGGGCGGCGACAAAGACGATGGGCATCGCCGGCATCACCCGCGCCACCACTCCCGACAGCATCTGGAACAGCAGCCCGCCCAGGATGAAGGGCGCCGCGATCAGCATCGACAGGGTGAAGCTATGGATCACCAGCTGCCAGAACTCGGGCCAGATCACCGTGATATCCGGCCACAGCCCGGCGGGCTTGAGCGCGAAGCTGTCGGTCAGCACCTGGCAGATGAGCAGCGGCAGGCCCAGCGCCATCAGCAGCGCCATCCCGGCCATGTGCAGCAGGTTGCCGATCGGATGCGGCGCCATCTCGTCCGACACCCCCAGCATCGCCGATAGCGAGGCGCTTTGCGCGATCGCGGTGGTGGCGACGTCAAGCGCCATGGCCACCACCCGGACCAACAGCCCCAGCACCAGGCCCGAGAGGATCTCGACCCCCATCAGCGCCGCCAGGGCCAGCGGCGCGGGCGAGGACAAGGGCGGGGCCGCCGCCGCGTAAAGCGGCACCAGCGCCACGGCGGCCGCGACGCGGACCCGGACCGGCAGCACCCGTTCGCCGATGGCCGGCATCGTCATCAGACAGGCCTGGATGCGGGCGTAGATCAGCAGAAGCGGGGCAAGCCAGTCCGGTAGCCCCGCCGGCAGGGGGATGTCCGTCATGGCTCGACGGTCCCGACCAGCCGGATCCGCGCCTGCGGATCGACCTCGTCGATGCCCAGCACCGGCCAGCCCAGCCCGGTGCCGGCCATCACCGCCCGCACCAGCCGGCGGCGGTGGTCGGGCACCACCAGCGCCGGCATTGCCCCCGGCGAAAGCGCACCCGCCGCCAGCCGCAGGCTTTCGGCCAGCTTCTGCATCAGCGGCGGCGGCAGGGCCCCCTGCGCACGGCCGGGCTCGGATTCGGCGCGGTGGAACTCGGCCTCCCACCCGGGATGCAGCTGCATCACGTCCAGCCGCCCGTCCGGGTCCGAGAGCTGCTCGGTGATCTGCCCGCGCAGGCGGCGGCGGACGAACTCGGCCGCCGTGCCGGGGTCGGGGGCGCGGCTTTCGTGGATCGCCTCGACGATCAGCGGCAGGTTGCGGATCGAGACCCGGTCCTCGAGCAGGAGCCGCAGCACCGACAGCAGCTGCTCGGGCGTGACCTTGTCGGGGATCAGGCTGTCGAAGACGCGCTGATAGGACTGCGCGCGACTGTCGTCGCTGAGCGAGCGCAGCTCCTGCATCAGCCGCTGCATCGAGCCCAGCGTCAGCAGCGCCGGCATCTGCGCCTTGACCGTTTCCATCAGATGGGTGGACAGCACCTCCATCGGGGTAACCACGCTGGCGCCGGCAATCGCGGCCTCGTCCTGGCGCGCGGCGTCGATCCAGCGGGCGGGGCTGTCGTAGACGGGTTCGCGGGTCCGCTCGCCCGCGATCGGGGCGAGCGTTTCTTCGCTGCCGAGCGCCAGGATCTGGTGGGGTACCAGCAGGCCGCGGGCACGGATCACGCCGTGGATGCGGATGACATATTCGCCCCCTGCCAGCCCGGGCCCGTCGGTGATCCGCACCTCGGGCAGGATCACCCCGTAGCTGCGGGCGATGTGGATGCGCAGGTTGTTGATGCGGCTGCCCAGCCCGCGTGCCGGATCGAGCGCCGCGGCGATCAGCTCGGTGCCGATCTCGACGCTGATCTCGTCGGTGTCGATCACGTCGCCGATGCGGGGGCGGGGATCTGCGGGGGGTGCGGCCGGCGCCGCGTCGCCCTCGGACACCTCGCTGGCCCGCCTTGTGGCGTTGCGCCACGCAAACAGCCCGGCAATTGCCGCGATCGCCAGGAACACCAGCGTCGGCATTCCGGGCACCAGGCTCAGTACCGCCATCGCCGCTGCGGCCAGCGCCGGCGCATGCCAGCCCTGGGCCAGCTGCCCCGACAGCATGTCGGCGGTTGATTCCGTCGCCCCGCCCCGAGACAGCAGCAGCGCCGCCGCCATCGAGGTGATCAGCGCCGGCACCTGCGTGACCAGCCCGTCGCCGATGGTCAGCTTGGAGTATGTAGACAGCGCCTCGGCCATCGGCATCCCGTGCGACAACAGCCCGACGCCCAGCCCGACGAAGAAATTTACCGCGGTGATCAGCAGCCCGGCGACGGCGTCGCCCTTGACGAATTTCGAGGCACCGTCCAGCGAGCCGTAGAAGCTGATCTCGCGCTGGTCCTGGGCGCGACGGCGCTTGGCCTCCTCGTGGGTGATCGCGCCCGAGTTGAGGTCGCCGTCGATGGCCAGCTGTTTGCCGGGCAGCGAATCGAGCGCGAACCGGGCCGAGACCTCAGCCATCCGGCCCGAGCCCTTGGTGATGACCATGAAGTTCACGATCGAGATTACCGCGAACACGGTGATCCCGACCATCAGCGAGCCGCCGGCGACGAAGCGCGAGAAGCCCAGGATCACCTCTCCGGCAGCGTTGGGGCCGGTGTGGCCCTCGGTCAGGATCAGCCGCGTGGAAGAGACGTTGAGCGACAGCCGGATCAGCAGCGAAATCAGCAGCATCACCGGAAACGCCAGGAAATCGGTCGGCCGGTTCACCACGCTGGCCATGACCAGGATCAGCGTGGAGGTGGCGATGGACAGGGCAAATCCCACGTCGAGCAGCCCCGCGGGAATCGGGATCACCATCGACATCACCACCAGCACCAGCCCGCCGGTGATGGCCAGCGGCCGGGCCGAGGCGGGGATGCGGCTGATCGGGGCGACGGCGGTCATTCGGCGACCTCGGCAGGACTGGCGGGCGACAGGATCCAGTCGAGCGGCATCACCACGTCGGAGAGATAGCCCGCGCGGCGCAGATGCACGATCGCCAGCAGCCGCTGGTCGGGCGGCAGCGCCTGCAGCCGGACCGGGAAGTCCGCGGCAAGCTCTTCCCCGGCAAGCAGCCGTGTGGTCGCATCCTCGATGAATTCGGCGGTGGCGGGGCTCAGCGCCTGCGCAACCGCAAGGACCAGCGCCTGAAGCATCATGCCACCTTTTTCAGTTCGCGCAGCGCATCCTCGACCTCGAGGAAGCTGGGACGCAGATGTTCCGGCGCGGCCTGCCGGCCGACCTCGACGCACAGCGTGGTGGCGTGCTGGTGCAGCCCCGCGATCAGCACCGACTTGATGACGTCGTAGAAGGCGAGGTCCTGCTTCATCACCGCTGCCAGCCGCTGCGACAGCGGCGCCACCAGCCCATAGGCCAGGAACACCCCCAGAAAGGTGCCCACCAGGGCGCCGCCGATCATGCCGCCGAGGATCTCGGGCGGCTGGTCGATCGAGCCCATGGTCTTGATCACCCCCAGCACCGCCGCGACGATTCCCAGCGCGGGCAGCGCATCCGCCATGTGCTGCAGCGCATGGGGAACGTGCATCGCCTCTTCCTTCATCAGGTTCAGGCGGCGGCTCAGCATGTCCTCGACCTGATAGGGGTCGTCGTAGTTGAGGCTGGCCGAGCGCAGCGTGTCGGTGATCAGCGTCACCGCGTTTTCGTCGGCCAGGATCGAGGGATAGGCCTGGAAGATCGCCGAATCGGCCGGGCCCTCGATATGCTCCTCCAGCTCGATGGGGTTGGCGCGGGCGATCCTCAGCAGCCGGAACAGCAGGCAAAGCATCTGCGTGTTGTCCGATTCCGTCCAGCGGGGGCCCTTGAAGGCGCGGATGATCCCGGGGATCGTGTGTTTCAGCACCCCGCCGCTGTTCGACAGCAGGTAGGATCCGATTGCGGCGCCGCCGATGATCATCATCTCGAAGGGCAGCGCGTGGGTGATCACCGCCATCTTGCCACCGGCGAGGATATAGCCGCCGAAGACCATGGCGAAGGTCAGCGCGATTCCGATAAACCCGGCCATGGCTCAGTTCCCGCCCAGGCGGCGAGAGCCCATATGCGCGGTCAGCACCGCGGCATGGGCCGGCTCGATCCGCGCGATGATGCGGGCGCCGGCGTCGGGCTGGACCCGGGCCAGGATCTCGGCGGCGAAATCGGGGGGCAGCGCGGCCAGGATCAGCGCGGCATCGGCGGGTTTCATCGCGTCATAGACGGCGATCAGCCGCTCGATTCCAGCGGCGGTGCCGCTGTCGCGGGCCGTGCGGGCATCGCCCATCGACGCCTTGGCCTGTTTCAGCGCCGCCAGGCGGCGCAGCAGCTGTTCCTCGGCGGCGGCCAGATCATCCTTGCGGCGGTCGAGATCGGCCAGCACCCGGTCCACGGCGATGCCGCGCAGCCGCAGCGTCTCGGACAGCGCCACCGCCTCGGGTACGTCGGTGCAGCCGCCCAGCAGCGCGCCGGGCGCCGCCTGCGCCATCGGCGCGCGTGCAAGCCAGCCGCCGGCCGCCGCGGTCATGCCGACGGCCAGCAGGGTGAGACAGGTCCAGAACAGCCGGCTAGGCATCCGCCACCTCCGTTGCGCGGCGGCGGCGCAGTCTGCGCGACTGGGCGGCCGGCGGCATGAATTGCTGTTGCAGCGCCCAATAGGCGCGTTCGGATTTCGCCTTCTCGATCTCGCGCGCGAGCCCGTCCGAGGCGTGGGTGGCCCCCGCCTGCGCGGCGGCCAGCGCGGTTTCCAGCCGGGAAATCTCGGCCGCCATCACCGCGATGGCCCCGCCCAGCCCGGTCTCGAGATCGTTGAGCTTGCGCAGCCTGCGCGCGAGAAGATGGCAGAAGCCCGCGACCGACAGCCCGGCGACCACCAGCGCGGCCTGAATGAAAAGCGTCATGGTCATTGGATTCGGAACTCGGTGATCAGCAGGTCGCGGACGGCGGCCTCGCCCAGGATGAAGCCGGTCCGCGTGGCCAGCTCCTCGCGGATGATTTCCAGGATGCCGCGGCGACTGAACGCCACCGGATCGACCTGGGAAAGAAAGCCGTTAAAACTGTCGGCAATTCGCGGCATCAGCAGCCGGGCGGTGTCGGCTGCGGCGGGGTCGATCTCGACCACCACCGCCAGCGCCAAGGTCTGCGTGCGCTCGCCCGGGATGGTCAGGATGATTCGCGGCACGTCCAGGAACACCGCGACCGGCGCGGCCTGCGGGGGCGACGCTGCGGGGGCCAGCAGGGACAGGGGCGACAGCAGCCCCGTATAGGTGACGCCGAATCCCGCCGCGAGTGCCAGCACCGGCAGCAGTATCGGCAGCAGCCGCCTGCCCAGCGGCCGCGGCGGCGAGTCTTCGATCGGTTCGCTGATGTCGGTCATCTGATTCTCCGTCCTGTGAGGAACGGATAACAGCTTCCCACTAACCGATTCTTAATCGGCGCCGTGCAATCACCATCCCGTCGAAGCGAGAAACGATTCGAAAGGGCGCCGGGGAATGCAGAAGCTGGCCGAATACTGGAATGAACGCAGCGGCAGCCAGAAACAGCTGATCGTCGCTGCGTTCCTGATCACCTTTTTGGCGGTGTCGGGGTTTGCCTGGCTGGCCAACCGCACGCCGATGGCGCTGCTTTACGGCGGGCTCGATTCGGCGCGCGCGGGCGAGGTGATGGCCGAACTGGACCGTACCGGGGTGAAATCCGAGATCCGCGGCGATTCGATCTGGGTCGACGCGGGGCAGCGCGACCGGATGCGGATGACGCTGGCGGGAATGGGGCTGCCCTCGGCCGGGGGCGCGGGCTACGAGATTCTGGACGGGATGTCCGGTTTCGGCACCACCTCGCAGATGTTCGACGCGGCCTATTGGCGCGCCAAGGAGGGCGAGCTGGCGCGCACCATCCTGACCGTGCCCAACGTCAAGGCGGCGCGGGTGCATATCGCGCCCCCCGCGGTGCGCGGCTATCGCAGCCAGGCGGGGGGCGCGGCCTCGGTCACCGTGACCATGGGTGCAGGCACGCTGGACGCGCGGCAGGCGCGCTCGCTGCAATTCCTGGTGTCCTCGGGGGTGCCGGGGCTCGACCCCGAGCGGGTCAAGGTCATCGACAGCGCCCGCGGCATCGTCTCGACCGGCGAGGAAACTGTGGCCGCCGACCGCGCCAGCGAGATGAAGCGCAATGTCGAGCGGATTCTCGAGCCTCACGTCGGCCCCGGCAATGCCATCGTCGAACTGAATCTGGAGCTGGTCACCGAGACCGAGCAGCTGTCCGAGCAGACCTTCGACCCGAATGCGCGCGCGCTGGTCTCGCAGGAAAGCGAGGAAACCAGCGACCAGTCCTCGAACGCCGAGCAGGGGGCGGTGACCGCGTCCTCGAACCTGCCCGAGGGCACCGGCGCCGGCGGCGAGCAAAGCAAGACCAGCAGCTCGGAAACCCGGCAGCGCCAGAACTTCGAGGTCAGCCGCGTCACCCGCGAGGTGCTGCGCCAGCCCGGCGCGACGCGGCGGCTGACGGTGGCGGTGCTGGTGAACGGCACCGAGCAGAAGGCCGCCGACGGCACTGCAGCCATCGTCCCGCGCAGCGAGGCCGAGCTGGAGGCGCTGCGCGAGCTGGTGGCCTCGGCGGTGGGGTTCGACGAGGCGCGGGGGGATGTGATCACCGTCAAGTCGCTGCCGTTCTCGGCGATCGGCGGCGACGGCACCCTGGCCGAGCCGCGCGGCATCCTGGCCAGCCTGGCGCTGAACGACCTGGCCCGGCTGGCGCTGATCGGGCTGTTCGCGCTGGCGGTCGCGCTGGTGGTGCTGCGCCCGGTGCTGCGCGCGCGGGCGCCGTTGGTTGCGCTGGATGATTCGGGCCCCGCCCCGCGCGCGGCCTTGGCGCCGGCGCTGCCCGCCGCAACTGCGGAGCTTGGCGACGGCGCGGCCCGGCTGCCGGCCCCCAGCGTCGCCATCACCCCGGCCGAGTTCGAGCTGCCGCCCCCCGTGGCCCAGGCCGATGCGGTGGCGCGGCTGCGTGAGCTGATGCGCGAGCGGCAAGAGGAAAGCGTCCGCATCCTCTCGGGCTGGATCCGGCAGAAGGAAGAAGCGTGATGGGCGCCGTCCTGCAACTCGAACGATTCGACCGGGATGCGATGGCGACCCCGGTCTTTCGGCAGGCCGAACTGGACGCGGCCTTTGCCGAGGGCGTGGCCGAGGGGCTGCGCCGCGCGGAATCGCAGCGCGCCGACCGGCTGTGCGAGGTGCTGGCCGAGCTTTCCGCCAGCCTCGACACCGGCCGGGCGCTGCGGGCGCAATCGCAGGCCGAGCAGATGCGGGCGCTGGCGCCGCTGCTGGACGCGCTGTTCGACCAGCTGCTGCCGGCAGTGGCGCGGATCAGGCTGCGCGATGCGGTGCTGGCGCAGCTTGCCGAGCTTGCCGGCACGGTCTCGCCGCTGGGCGTCAGGATTCGCTGCGGCCCTGACACCGGGGCCTTCCTGTCGGCGAACCTGGCGCGGCTGGGGCTATCCGCCGTGCAGGTCGACGACACCAGCACCGACGGCAGCGTCGAGGCCGAGATGACCGGCGGAGAGATCCTGTGGGACGAGGCCGCGCTGGCCGGGCAATTGCGCCGGCTGATCGAAGACATGATGGAGACGGACTGACATGGACCTTGGACACACGCTCATCCCCACGCATCAGATCCAGGTCGAGATCGCGATCCGCATCGGCCGCACAAGGCTGTCGGTGGCCGAGCTCGCCCGGCTGCAGGCCGACGACGTGCTGCCGCTGGACCAGGACGCGATGGACGGGGTCGAGATCTGCGTCGGCGACCGCGTGGTCGCGCGCGGCGAGTTGGTCGACCACGGCGGCGAGGGCCGGCTGGGGGTGCGGATCCTCGGCCCGGTCGAGCCATGAGCCCTCGGGCCCGGCTGCGTGTTCCGGCCCTGCTGACGATGCTGCTGTTGGCGGCTGCACCCGCGGCGGCGCAGGAGTTCGGCAATTTCGCCGCCGGCGCCGCTAACGGGATCGGTCAGAACGCCGTGCTGCTGCTGGCCGGTCTGACGCTGCTGTCGCTGGCGCCAGGACTGGCGATCATGGTGACCTGCTTTCCCTTCATCGTGACGGTGCTGTCGATCCTGCGCCAGTCGATCGGGCTTCAGCAGTCGCCGCCGAACATGCTGATCGTCAGCTTGGCGATGTTTCTCAGCTGGTACGTCATGGACCCGGTGCTGCGCGATGCCTGGCAGCTGGCCGGGGCGCCGCTGCAGCGCGGCGAAATCGCACTGGACGCGGCTTTCGAGCGCGGGATCGAGCCCTTTCGCCGCTTCATGGCCGAGCGCATCGACCCCGACACCATGCTGGCGCTGGCCGAGGTCGCGCCGCGGCCCGCCGCAGGCCAGCCGGCCAGCCTTGACCCCGAAACGGCGCCGCTGTCGCTGCTGGTGCCGTCCTTCATGCTGACCGAGATCGAGCGCGCCTTTGCGATCGGGTTTCTGGTGTCGCTGCCGTTCCTGATCATCGACCTGGTGGTGTCGGCGATCCTGATGTCGATGGGGATGATGATGGTGCCGCCGGTGGTGGTGTCGCTGCCGTTCAAGCTGGCGTTTTTCGTGGCGGTCGACGGCTGGGGGCTGATCGCCGCGGCGCTGGTCCGCGGCTATCAGGGGGGCGGGTGATGGCGCCGGCCTCAGGCGGCCAGGCCGCGCGCCCCCATCTCGAGGTATTTCTGCCGCCGCTTGCGGATCAACTCGGGGCGCTTGAGCTTGCGCAGGTCGCCCAGCAGCCGCGCGATCTCGTCGCCGACCTGCCTGATCGCCTCCTCCGGGTCGCGCTGCGCGCCGCCCGTCGGCTCCGGGATCACCGAATCGACCACGCCCAGCTTGCGCAGGTCCTGCGCCGTCAGCTTCAGCGCCTCGGCCGCCTCGCGCATCTTGTCGGCGTCCTTCCACAGGATCGAGGCGCAGCCCTCGGGCGAGATCACCGAATAGATCGAATGCTCCAGCATTCCCACGCGGTCGGCGGTGGCAAAGGCGACCGCGCCGCCGGACCCGCCCTCGCCGATGATGATGCTGACCAGCGGCACCCCGATCTGCAGGCATTTTTCCGTCGAGCGGGCGATCGCTTCGGATTGGCCGCGCTCCTCGGCACCCTTGCCCGGATAGGCGCCGGGCGTGTCGACCAGCGTGATCACCGGCAGGCCGAAACGGTCGGCCAGATCCATCAGCCGGATCGCCTTGCGATAGCCCTCGGGGCGCGCCATCCCGAAGTTGCGGTGGATGCGCGAGCGGGTGTCGTTGCCCTTTTCATGCCCGATCACCACCACCGCCTGGTCGCGGAACCGCCCCAGCCCGCCCATCACCGCATGGTCGTCGCCAAAGGCGCGGTCGCCGGCAAGCGGTGTCCATTCGGTGATCAGCGCCTTGATATAGTCGATGCAATGCGGCCGGTCGGGGTGGCGCGCGACCAGGGTTTTGCGCCAGGGATCCAGGTTGCGGTACAGGCTGCGCAGCATGTCCTCGGCCTTGAGGTCGAGGGCCGCGGCCTCTTTTTCCAGGTCCACGCCCTCGCCCTTGCGGGCCAGCGCACGCAGCTCTTCGGCCTTGCCTTCGAGATCGGCCAGCGGCCGTTCGAACTCCAGATAGGTCATCGTCGCGCCTCTCGGTGGTCGGCTGGTTTTATGATGGCCCCGGGCGCGGATTGCAACGCAAGAGCCCGGCATCGCCGGGCACGCGGCAATCGGGCGCGCGGGCGCTCTAGGGGGCAGGTCCCGGCCGGCGGGTCATCTGGCGTCGGCCCAGCGGTCCAGCGCAGCTTCGTCCGCTTCCTGGGCGGCAACCCAGCCGCGCGGGCCGTCGGGGCTGATTTCCTGTTTCCAGAACGGGGCGCGGGATTTCAGCCAGTCCATCAGGAAATCCGCTGCGTCGAATGCGGCGCGCCGGTGGCGGGCGGCGGTGGCCACCATCATGATCGGCTCGCCCACCGCCATGCGGCCGTGGCGGTGCACGATCAGCACGTCGCTGAGGCCGAAGCGTTCGACCGCCGCCTGGGCGTGGCGGGCCAGCGAGGCCTCGGTCATGCCCGGATAATGCTCGATTTCCAGCGCCTTGAGCCCGTCATCGCCGCGCACCAGCCCGGTGAAGGTGACGACCGCGCCGGCGCCGGCGCCAAAGCCCTGCGTCAGCGCTGCGGCGTCGAAGGGCTCGGTCTGCACGAGGATCCGCATCAGCCCCCCGTCATCGGCGGGAAGAACGCCACCTCGCGCGCGCCCCCCAGGGGGGCGTCGAGGTCGGACAGCACCTGGTCCACCGCCACCCGCACCGCGCCCAGGTCGGACAGCGCCGCAGCGTGGCGCTCGCCCCGGGCGATCAGCTCGGCCACCAGCTCACGGACGGTTTCGGCCGAGGTCTCGACCCGCTCACGCGGGGCGCCGATCCGTTCGCGCAGCCATGCGAAGTAAAGAATATCCAGCGTCATTTCGCGTCCTTCAACCAGGGGAGGGCCTTGCGGAAATAATCCCACCCGGTGATCGCGGTCAGGATCGCCGCGATCCACATCAGCAGCAGCCCGGCCTGGGTCGCGAGGTCGGACCAGTCGGTCGACCAGGGCAGGCTGCGTTCGCCGACCCGCGGCGGGTGCCCGGTTTCATAGTAGTCCAGCCCCGTGCCCATGAACATGGTGGCGATGGCGATCATCTGGGCGGTGGTCTTCCACTTCGCAAGCCGGGTGACCGCAAGATGCCGGGAATCCGAGCCGAGGAACTCGCGCAGCCCGGCGACGAAGACCTCGCGGAACAGGATCACCGTGGCGGGCAGGATCAGCCAGGGGTTCATGCCGGAATAGCCTGTGATCACAACCAGCGCGATCACCACCATCGCCTTGTCGGCGATCGGGTCCATGGCGGCGCCGAAGCGGCTTTCCTGCTGCCAGCTGCGCGCCAGATGCCCGTCGATCCAGTCGGTGATCGCGGCGACCACGAACAGCGCCAGCGCCGCGAAATCGGCAAAGGGACGGCTGAAGTACAAGAACATCAGCGGCACGCCCGGGGCTGCGAGCAGCCTCAGCAGGGTCAGGATATTGGGTACGGTCCATCTCATGGCGACAGGCTAGTGCCTTGGCGGCGGGGACGAAAGTCCCCTCGATCACTTCTTCGTCGCGACATCGTCGTCCCCGAACAGCCCCTTGAGCCCGCGGGCGATCAGATTGCCGACCCGGGGGCGGGGCTGGCGGATGAAGGGCAGGGGGCGGCAGACCTCCATCGCGGCGATGCCGACGCGGGCGGTCAGCGCCCCATTGACCACGCCCTCGCCAAAGCGGCGGCTGACCTTGGCGAGGATGCCGCCGCCGGCGACGGTGTGGATCAGGTCGTCGCCCGCGGCCACCGCGCCGGTCGCGACCAGATGCGCGATGACGGTGCGGGCCAGCCGCCAGCCGCCCACCGCCCCGGCGCGGCCGCCATAGATTTCCGCCATCCGCCGGATCATCCGCAGATTGGCGGCCAGCGCGGCGAGGATGTCGACCAGCGCCAGCGGAATCAGCGCGGTGGCGGCGGCGACGGTGCGGGCGGCGGCCTCGATCTCGCGCCGCGCCTGTTGGTCGAGGGGGGCGAGCAGCGCGGCCTCGGCCTGGGCCAGCACCAGCTCGGCATCGACCGGCTCGGCGCGGTGGGCGGCGAGGGTTTCGCGGGCGCGGGAGAGTTCCGGGCGGCGGGCATAGAGCGCGTCGAGCCGGTCCACCACCGCATTCGCCTGTGCCAGATCGGCCGCGGCCAGCGCCGCGCCTGCGTCGCGGGCGATGGCGTCGATGCGGCCGAACCGCGCCCAGGCAGCATATTCGCGCACCGCCACCATCAGCGTGGCAACGGTGAAGGCGGCGAACAGCCCTACCCCGATCCAGCCCAGGATGGGCGAGCGCGCCAGCAGCCCGTCGAAGAACCGCAGCGCCGCCATCGACAGCACGAAGGTCAGCAGTGCGGCGAGGCTGTTGAGGAAGAACCGCGTCACCGCCGAGGAGCGGGTGCCGGCGATCCGCATCATAACCTGCATCGCCCTTGGATCGGGCAGGGGCAGTGGCCCGTCGTCGATCGCGGGCGCATCGGCGGGGGAGGGGCCGGGCGGCGCATCCTTGAGACGCGGCGCGCGCGCGTTGCGGGCGCGTTGCGGGGCGGTGGTGGCAGGGTCTGCGCCGGGGTTTTCTGTGGTGCGGCCGGAGCCTCCGGCGGGGATATTTGGGGACAGAAGAGGGGGCTGTGCGGAGGGTGCGGGCGCTGCGCCGGCCGGGGAGTTGGGCGAGCCGGCCGGGGGCGCATCGCTGTCATGTGGAGCCGGATGTCGCGCAGAATCCGGTGCAGCTGGGCTGGCGCCGGGGGCCGCACCTGGGGCGCCGCCGTGGCCGGCGTCGGGGGCAGCCCCGGGGGTGTACTCGACCAGCAGCGGGCCGCGGCGGGGGGCGGAGGGCTCAGCCATGGGCGCGCCGTCCTGCCTTGTCGATGCCGGATACGGAAATCATTTCCATGTGAGTTGCTCCCCTCTACAGCCGGTCGCCGATCAGGAACTCGGCGGCGCGGTCCATGCGGATATGCGGCGGCCCGGCGCCGGGGCGCAGCGTGTCGGGGGCGGGGGCGAAGTTCATCACCTCGTAATCCGCGTCCAGCCAGTGGCTGGCGCCCTCGGCCGCCGGGCGCAGCAGCTCGGCGGGGTTGTCGGGCAGTTCCCCGGGGTAGAGCGCGGCCTGCCGCCCGTCCATCAGCGTGCCGCGGACCGCCGGGAAATCCTGGCCGTCTTGGTGGAGGATCTCCTCAGTCGTGCTGCGCAGGGCGGCGATGGCCAGCGCCTCGGTCCGGGCGCCCTGGAAATCGGCGCGGTCGCGGGCCTCGCGCAGCATCGCGGTCAGGATCGCGGCCAGCCGCGGGTGTTGGGTGTGGTGCAGGTGGTCGGCCTTGGTCGCCGCAAACAGGATGCGTTCCACCCGCCGCGTGCCCAGCAGCTGCGCCAGCCAGCCCGCCCGGCCCGGGCGAAACGCGGACAGGATGTCGGCCATGGCGCGGCGCATGTCCTCGACCGCGCGGGGGCCGGCGTGGACGGCGCCCAGCACGTCGACCAGCACCACCTGCCGGTCGATGCGGGCGAAATGGTCGCGGAAGAACGGGCGCACGACGCGGGACTTATACGCCTCGAACCGGCGGCGGAACTCGCGCCACAGGGGCGAATCGGGTTGCTCGGGCAAGGGGGCAAAGGTCAGCGCGGGCGAGCCCTCCATCTCTCCGGGCAGCAGGAAGCGGCCGGGGGTGGTGTCGGAAAACCCGGCGTCGCGGGCGGCGGCGAGATGGGCGACATAGGCGCGGTTCAGCTGCTGGGCGGCCGGTTCGTCGAACCGCGCGGCCGGGTCGATGCGGGCAATTTCAGCAAGGAAGGCGTCGGCGCCGGGCCGGCCCTGCATCCGTTCCAGCACTTCGGCCGACCATTGCGCAAAGCTGCGGTCCATCAGCCGCAGGTCCAGCAGCCATTCGCCGGGATAGTCCACGATATCCAGATGCAGGTTCCGCGTGCGCTTCAACCCCGACAGCACGCCGCGTGGTTGCAGGCGCAACGACAGCCGCAGCTCGCTGACATGGCGGGTGCCCTCGGGCCAGTGGGGGTCGGGGCCGGTCAGCGCGGCCAGGTGGCGTTCAAAGTCGAAGCGGGGCACGGTGTCGTCGGGCTGCGGCTGCAGCCAGGCCGCCGTGATCGAGCCATCTGCCGCCGCCCGCAGCCCCGGCATCCGGCCGCGGTCCAGCAGATTGGCGACCAGCGAGGTGATGAACACAGTCTTGCCCGCGCGCGACAGCCCGGTGACCCCCAGCCGGATCACCGGGTCGGACAGGCCGAGGCCGCGCATCAGATTGCCGGCGGTATCGGTCAGGGCCATGCGGTGCTCCGGTCAAATCAATGGGTTTCAGATAGGCGGTCGCGGGGGTAACGGCCAGATGCCGCGGCGGGTTGCGACGGTGCGACCGGGGCGCTGCCCCGGGGGCTTTGCCCCTTCCTCGCTGGAAATGGTCCGCCGGACCATTTCCCGGGCGCTCGGGAGCCCGGGATATTTACAGACAGAAGATGCTCGCCGGTTTGCAGCCGCGGGCGATTTCCGTCACCAGAGGCGGATGGACGAGAGACTGCCCATTGACGAGGTGATCCCCGCGCTGCGGGCGGCGCTGTCCGCGCAGGGGCGGGCGGTGCTGGTGGCGCCGCCGGGTGCGGGCAAGACCACGCGGGTGCCGCTGGCGCTGCTGGACATGATCCCCGGCCGCATCGTCATGCTGGAGCCGCGGCGGCTGGCGGCGCGGGCGGCGGCTGAGCGGATGGCCGCGACCCTGGGCGAAGCGGTGGGCGGGCGCGTCGGCTATCGCATCCGCGGCGAATCGGTGCCGGGCAGCCGCATCGAGGTGGTGACCGAGGGCATCCTGACCCGGATGATCCAGTCCGACCCTGAACTCTCGGGCATCGGCTGCGTGATCTTTGACGAGTTCCACGAGCGCAGCCTGAACGCCGATCTGGGGCTGGCGCTGGTCTGGGAATCCCGCGCGGCACTGCGCCCCGATCTGGCGCTGCTGGTGATGTCCGCGACGCTGGATGCCGCGCCGGTCGCTGCGCTGCTGGACGGGGCGCCGGTGGTGCGATCCGACGGGCGGGCGTTTCCGGTGGAAACCCGCTTTCTGCCCCGCCCGTTGCCCGCTGGCGCCCGGCTGGTGCCGGAGGCGGCGCGGCTGATCGCGCAGGCCGAGGCCGAGACCCGCGCGCTTGGCGGCAGCATCCTCGCCTTCCTGCCCGGCGAGGGCGAAATCCGCCGTGTCGCCGCCATGCTGGACGTGCCGGCCGAGGTGGTGCCGCTTTATGGCGCGATGGAGCTGGCGGCGCAGCGGGCGGCGCTGGCCCCTGCAAAGGCGCGGCGGATCGTGCTGGCGACGGCGATTGCGGAAACCTCGCTGACCATTCCGGGGGTGACGGTGGTGGTCGATGCCGGGCGGGCGCGGCGGGCGCGGTTCGATCCGGGATCCGGCATGACGCGGCTGGTGACCGAGCGGGTTAGCCGGGCCGAGGCCGAACAGCGCCGCGGCCGCGCCGGGCGGGTGGCGCCGGGCATCTGCTATCGCATGTGGGCGCAGGCCGAAGAGGGCGTCTTGCCTGCCTTCGCGCCGCCCGAGATCGCCACCGCCGATCTGGCCGCCCTGGCGCTGGAGCTGGCGGCCTGGGGTTCCGACAGCGGGCTGGCGTTCCTGACCCCGCCGCCCGCCGCCGCGCTGGCCGAGGCGCGGGCGCTGCTGACCGGGCTGGGCGCACTGCGGGACGGGCGGATCACCGGCCACGGGCGGGCGCTGGTGGCGCTGCCGGTGCATCCGCGGCTGGTGCATATGCTGCTGCGCGCGGGCCGTCGCGCCGCCGATCTGGCCGCGCTGCTGGCCGAGCGTGACCCGCTGCGCGGAGCGCCCGCCGATCTGGCGCTGCGGCTGGCAGCCTTGCGCGACCCGCGCGCCTATGCCGACCGCCACCCCTGGCCGCTGGATCGCAGCGTGCTGGAGCGTATCCGGGCCGAGGCTGCACGGCTGCGCCGGCTGGTTCCCGACCGCCCCCCGATGCCCGCGGGCGCCATGGCGGCGCTGGCCTATCCCGACCGCATCGGCCTGCGCCGCAAGGGCGAGGCGCCGCGCTACGTGCTGTCGGGCGGCAAGGGCGCGGTGCTGGCCGAGGGCGACCCGCTGGGGGCCGAGCGGCTGATCGTCGCCACCGACCTTGATGGAGATCCCCGCGAATCGCGGGTGCGGGGCGGGGTGGCGCTGGCGGAATCCGACCTGCGCGCGCTTTACGGCGACCGGATCGAGACCGTCGAATCGGTCAGCTGGTCGCGGCGCGAGGGCCGCATCCTCGCCCGCCGGCAGGAGGTTTTCGGTGCGCTGGTGCTGTCGGACCGCGCCCTGGACGACCCCGACCCGGATGCGGTGGCGCTGGCGGCGTGGCAGGGGCTGGTTGACCTCGGCCTGCCCTGGACCCGCCCGGCCGCGCGGCTGCGGGCGCGGATCGCGCTGGTCGAGGGGCTGGCGGATGTCTCTGACGCCGCGCTGCTGGCCGACCCCGGCTGGCTGCTGCCGTGGCTGGGGCGGATGCGCAGCGCCGCCGATCTGCGGGCGCTGGACCTGACCGACGCCCTGAAGGCGCTGATCGGCTGGGATGGCCAGCGCCTGCTGGACCACGCCGCGCCCGCTGCCTTTACCACGCCGCTGGGCCGGCGCATCCCCATCGACTATGACGCCGAGACGCCCACCATCGAGGCGCGGCTGCAAGAGCTGTTCGGCGTCACCACCCACCCCATGGCCGGCAGCCGTCCGCTGCGCATCCAGCTGCTGTCGCCGGGCGGCAAGCCGGTGGCGGTGACCACCGACCTGCCGGGGTTCTGGCGCGGCGGCTATGGCGACGTGCGCAAGGACATGCGCGGCCGCTATCCGCGCCACCCCTGGCCCGAGGACCCGACCGCCGCCGACCCGACGCTGCGCGCCAAGCCGCGGGGGACGTGACCGCTATTGCAGATCGGCGAATGCCGCCTGCAGCCGCTCGACCGCCTCGACCACCCGTGCCCGCGGCGTGGCGAGGTTGAAGCGCATGTGCCCCGCGCCGCCCAGACCGAAGCTTTCGCCGTGGTTGGCGGCGATGCGCGCGCCCTGCTCGATGCGGCGATGCAGCTCAGTGGGGGGCATGCCGGTGGCGGTGAAATCGACCCAGGACAGATAGGTCGCCTGCAACTGCATCGGCCGCACCCCCGGAATCCCGGCCAGCCCGCGGTCGAAAATCTCGGCGTTTCCGGCGATATAGCCCGTCAGCGCATCGACCCAGGCCGCGCCCTCGGGCGAATAGGCCGCGGTGACCATCGGCAGCCCGAACAACCCCGGAGAAATCCCCAGCGCCATCATCCGCGCCACGTATCGCTGCCGCAGACCGGGATCGGTGATGATGGCATTGCCGGTATGCGCGCCCGCGATGTTGAAGGTCTTGGTGGCCGCGGTCAGCGTCACCAGCCGGTCCGCGACCCCCGGCGCGGCCAGCGCGGTCACCGTGTGGCGCGGCGCGCCGGGCAACACCAGGTCGTGGTGGATCTCGTCCGAGACCAGGATCAGGTCGCGCTCGCGGCAGAAATCCGCGATCTCGCGCAGCTCATCCGCGGACCAGACCCGCCCGCCGGGGTTGTGCGGCGAACACAGGATCAGCATCTTTTCACGGCCGCTCAGCCGCGCGGCCCAGCCCTGCCAGTCCAGCGCATATTGCCCGTCCCGCAGCGCCAGCGGCAGTTCCGTCACTTGCCGCCCCGCGGCTTTGATGACGCGGGCAAAGGCATGATAGACCGGCGTCATCAGCGCCACCGCCTCGCCCGGCTGGGTGAAGGCGTCGACGGCCAGGGCGGTGCCGTTGACCAGCCCGTGCACGGTCAGGATGTCCTCGCGCCCGATCTGCCAGTGGTGGCGGGTCCGCATCCACCAGCGGATCGCGTCCAGATAGGGCGCATTCTCGCCCGGATAGCCGTAGACCCCATGGGCGACGGTGCGTTCCAGCGCCCGGCGCACGCCGGCAGGTGCGGCGAAATCCATGTCGGCCACCCACATCGGCAGCGCGTCGGGCGTGTCCAGCCCAAAGACATGGGCCATGTCGTCCCATTTGTTCGACATGGTGCCGCGGCGCTCGATCGGCGTGTCGAAATCGGGGGCGGGGAAATCGGATTCGGCGTGAACGGGGCGGTTCTGGGGGGTCATCGGCTTCTCCTGTCGCGGTCCGAGCATAGCGGGTTGTTGCGCGGCCGGAAGCCATGGCCTATCTGCCACGCATGACGCGCCCCATTCTTCTGTTCCCCGACCCCCGCCTGCGCAAGCCCTGTGCCCCCGTGGGCCGGATCACGCCCGAGATCGAAACCCTTGCCGCCGACATGCTGGCGACGATGTATGCCGCGCCCGGCGTCGGGCTGGCCGCGCCGCAGGTTGGCGTGCTGAGCCGGCTGTTCGTCATGGACTGCAACAAGGACCCAGAGGCGCCGCGCGCGCCGGTGGTGATGGTGGACCCCGAGGTGGTTTCGGCATCCGAGGCGCTGAACGCCTATGAGGAGGGCTGCCTGTCCTTCCCCGATCAATATGCCGAGGTCACCCGCCCGGCCGAGGTGCGGATGCGCTGGACCGGGCTCGACGGCAAGACGCATGAGCGCGACTTTGACGGGCTGTGGGCGACCTGCGCCCAGCACGAGCTCGACCACCTGAACGGGCGGCTGTTCATCGACCATATCGGCCCGATGAAGCGGCAGATGATCTCGCGCCGCATGACCAAGATGAAGCGCGAACTGGCGCGCGCCTGATGAGCGTCCGCGCCTGCATCCCCTATGCCGACCGGCGCCTGCACCGCCCGGCCGCGCCGGTCGAGGCGGTGACGGACGAGATCCGCGCCATCTGGGCCGACATGATCGACACGATGGAAGCGATGCCGGGCGTGGGCCTTGCCGCGCCGCAGATCGGGGTGATGCTGCGGCTGGCGGTGGTCGATGCCTCGGCCGAGCGCGGGCAGGCGGTGCGCATGGCCAATCCGCAGGTGCTGCACGAATCGGTCAAGCTGCGCGCGCATGAGGAAGCCTCGCCCAACCTGCCCGGCGTCTCGGCGACAATCGAGCGGCCGCGGGCGGTGACGGTGCGGTTCCTGAACGCAGAGGGCGAGGTCGAGGAACGCGATTTCGTCGGGCTGTGGGCGACCAGCGTGCAGCACCAGATCGACCATCTGGACGGGCGGATGTTCGTGGACCACCTGTCGCCGCTGCGCCGGCGGATGCTGGTCGCGAAATCGGCGAAGTTTTCGCGCGGATAGGTGCTGTCGGACCGGGGCGCTGCCCCGGACCCCGGGATATTTTCATGATGAAGAAGGAGCGGGCGATGCGCGTCGTGTTCATGGGAACGCCGGAGTTTTCCGTCCCCGCCCTGCGTGCGATCGCCGCGCGGCATCAGGTGGTCTGCGTCTATTCGCAGCCGCCGCGGGCGGCCGGGCGCGGGCAGAAGCCGCGGCCCTCGCCGGTGCAGGCGGCGGCCGAGACGCTGGGGATCGCGGTGCGCACGCCGCTGCGGCTGAAGGACGCCGAGGCGCAGGAGGAGTTTGCGGCACTGGGCGCCGATGTGGCGGTGGTGGTGGCCTACGGGCTGATCCTGCCGCAGCCGGTGCTGGACGCGCCGCGGCTGGGGTGCCTGAACATCCACGCCTCGCTGTTGCCGCGCTGGCGGGGGGCGGCGCCGATCCATCGCGCGGTAATGGCGGGCGATGCCGAAACCGGCGTCGCCATCATGCAGATGGAGGCCGGGCTGGACACCGGCCCGGTGCTGGCCGAGGCACGCACCGCCATCGGGGCCGAGGAAACCACCGCCGATCTGCACGACCGGCTGGCGGCGATGGGGGCGGCGCTGATCGTCGACGTGCTGGACCGGCTGCCCTTGCCCGCGCTGCCGCAGCCGGCCGAGGGCGTGACCTATGCTGCCAAGATCGACAAGGCCGAGGCCAGGGTCGACTGGACCCGCCCGGCCGCCGAGGTGGACCGGCTGATCCGCGGCCTGTCGCCCTTTCCCGGCGCCTGGTGCCTGGCGGCGGGCGAGCGGCTGAAGCTGCTGCGTTCGCGCGTGGTGGCGGGGTCGGGCGCGCCGGGCGAGGTTCTGGGCGGCTTCACCGTCGCCTGCGGCGAGGGCGCGGTCGACATTACCGAGGTTCAGCGCGAGGGGCGGCGCGCCGTCCCCGCTGCCGAGGCGCTGCGCGGCATGGCGCTGCCGCCCAGGCTGGACTGACGGCTGGACTGATGGCGGCGGGCTTCCCGCGCCGCGCGTTCCGGGCTATCGGGCAGGCATGAGCCTGCGCCCCCATCTGACCGCCACCTTCCTGCTTGGCCTGCCGCTGGTCGGCACCCACGTCGGCCGGATGCTGATCGGCGTCACCGACACCGTGCTGATCGGCCGCTACGGGGTGGTCGAGCTGGCGGCGCTGGTGCTGGCGACCTCGTATTTCTTCATCCTGGTGATGCTCGGCTCGGGCTATGCGCTGGGGGTGATGGGGGTGATCGCCAGCGCCCGCGCGCAAGGCGAGGCGACCGAGCTGCGCCGCGCCACCCGCATGGCGCTGTGGGTGTCGGTGCTGCATTGCGTGGTGATCGCGCCGCTGATGTGGTGGTCGGGGCCGATCCTGATCGCGCTGGGGCAGGAACCGCAGGTGGCGGCGCTGGGGCAGCTGTGGCTGCGGGTAATGCTGTTTGCCATGCCTCCGGTGCTGGCGGGGATGGTGTTCAACAGCTACCTCGCGGCGCTGGGGCGGCCGAACCTGGTGCTGGCGATCACCGTCATCGGGCTGCCGGTCAATGCGCTGCTGAACTGGCTGCTGATCTTTGGCCACTGGGGCCTGCCGGAACTGGGGGTGCGCGGCTCTGGCCTGGCCAGCCTGACGGTCAACTGGCTGCAGCTGGCGGCGCTGGCGGGTTGTGCCGCCTGGCTGCCCGAGGGGCGCGAATATCATCTGTTCCAGCGGCTGTGGCGCCCCGACTGGCCCGCGTTCCGGGGCGTCCTTGCGCTGGGGCTGCCGATCGGGCTGACGCTGGTGGCGGAAACCGGCATGTTCACCGGCGCCAATGTGCTGATGGGCTGGTTCGGGGCCGAGGCGCTGGCCGCCCATGGCATCGCGCTGCAGATCGCCGGGCTGACCTTCATGGTGCATCTGGGCATCTCGAACGCCGCGACGATCCGGGTGGGAACGGCGCATGGCGGCGGCGACGCGGCCGGGCTGCGGCAGGCGGCGCTGGCGGCGATCATCCTGTCGGCGGGGTTCGCGGTGCTGCCGATGACCGCGTTCCTCGCGATCCCCGAGCTGCTGACCGGGCTTTACCTGAACCCGTCCGACCCGCGGGCGCCGCAGATCGTGGCGCTGGCAGCCTCGCTGATGGTCTATGCGGGGCTGTTCCAGCTGGTCGATGCGATGCAGGCGATCGCGCTGGGGATCCTGCGCGGGATGCAGGACACGCGGGTGCCGATGTGGCTGGCGATCTTCAGCTACTGGCTGGTCGGGCTGCCCGCGGGCTGGGCGCTGGCGTTTCTGCTGGGGATGGGGCCGCCCGGCCTGTGGCTGGGGCTGCTGTGCGGGCTGAGCGCGGCGGCGGTGCTGCTGATGACGCGGTTCTGGCGCGCGGCGCCGCGGCTCGATGGCGCCGCCGCTCTGGTCCGGGGCGTGCAACCCCGCTAGACTGGGCGCGTCCCGCCATCCGAGGTTCCCATGCGCCCCGTCTTCGTCCAGTTCCGCTGCACCCCCGGCAAGACCTATGAGGTTGCCGACGCCATCTACGACCGCGAGGTCGTCAGCGAGCTCTATTCGACCTCGGGTGAATACGACCTGCTGGCCAAGGTCTATGTCCCCGAGGATCAGGACGTCGGCCACTACCTGTCCGAGCGGCTGTTCGACATTCCCGGCATCAGCCGGACGCTGACCACCATGACCTTTCGGGCGTTCTAGGCCGCGCGTTCGGGGCCAGGCGCGTCGAGGCTGCGCAGCAACTCGGCCAGCTCGGCTTCGGCCACCAGCGTCGCGGCCTCGGAGGGCGGCATCCAGCGGCGGGTGCGCTGGCCCTGTTCCGGAAAGTCCTCGGCCAGTTCCAGCACCGGCACCAGGAAGCTGCGCACCTCGACCGGGATCGGCGGCCCCTGGCCGTCGTCCGGGATCTTGTCATAGCGGTAGCTGCCGATCTCCTGCGCGTCCTCGGCGCGGACGCCCGCTTCCTCCCACGCCTCTTGCAGCGCGGCCTCGGCCAGGCTGCGGTCGGGCATGGTCCAGCCCTTGGGGATGATCCAGCGCCCGGTGCCGCGGCTGGTGATCATCAGCACCTGTCCGGTTTCTGGATCATGGCAGATCGCGCCGACCTGCAGGGCGCGGTCGCGCCCCGCCAGCAGCCGCCGCAGACGGCGCCCCCAGGACTTCATTCGCCGTCCCTTTCGACCGGGCCGCGCAGCGACTTGATGGTGCCGCGGATCGTCTTGGCGGCCAGCCGGCGGCGCTGGCTGCCCAGCGTCGGCCGGGTGGGGATGCGCGGGCGGGGCGCGACCAGCGCCTTGCGGATCAGCTCGGCCAGCCTTTCGCGCGCGATCTCGCGGTTGCGGGCCTGGCTGCGGGTGTCCTGCACCGCGATCACGATCGCCCCGTCCGAGGTCCAGCGCCGCCCGGCCAGCCGCCGCAGCCGCGCCTTGACCGGCGCGGGCAGATGCGGCGAGCGCTCGGCCTCGAACCGCAGCTCGACGGCGGTCGAGACCTTGTTCACGTTCTGCCCGCCCGGCCCCTGGGCACGGGTGAACTGCTCGGAAAGCTCCCAATCGGCAAGGGTGATGGTGTCGTTGATGCGCAGCATGGAGGCAAGATGCGGGCGCGCCGTGACAATGGAAAGGGGCGCGGCGGGGAATATTGTGCGGGCTGGGCAGGCGGGCGGCAATCTGTGCGCCTGCGGCCGGGCGGGCGCAGCGGGCGGCAGGGCGCCGGGAGCGGCGTGGAGCCGGTGTGGTGCCGGGGGTCTGAAGTGCGACGGACATGGGGGAGAGCGTGGGCGCATGCCGGCGAACGGTTCTGGAAGGTCGGGTCGGGCGGGGATGTGCGAGAGGGACATCGGCAGCCCCCGGGCCGGGCGCGCGGTGTAGGCCCAGCGGTGGCGATCCGGAAAGGCCGCGGCGCAGGGGCGGCCATGCGGCGGCTGCAGAGCCGGGCGGCGCGAGTACGGACGGCGCCGGAAAAGCCGGGATTTCCCAAGCGCACATGCTCAGGCCGCTCGGCCATGGCCGAGCGAGTCGTGGCGCATCGCGCCGTCCTTCACCGCCCGCGCCAGCACTGCGACCGCGACCGGCCCGGCGCCTGCGGCCTCCAGCGCCTCTGCCGCCGCGGCGAGTGTTGCGCCCGAGGCCATCACGTCGTCGATCAGCAGCACCGGCCGCCCGGCCAGTGCCGCTTGCGCCCGTCGCGCCACGGTGATGGCGCCGCTGACATTGGCGAAGCGGTCGGCGACCGAGCGGTGGTCCTGCATCGGGGTGTGGCGCTGGCGGCGCAGTGCCGCCGGCAGCACGCGCAGCCCATGTGCCCGCGCCACCGCGGCGGCCAGCAGCGCGGCCTGGTTGTATTTGCGCCGCAGCAGCCGCAGCGGATGCATCGGCACCGGCACGACCAGCGTCTCGGGCCCGACCAGCGGCGCGGCTGCCACCGCCAGCCAGCGCCCCAGGGCCGGGGCCAGGTCGGGGCGGTCCGCGTGTTTCAGCGCCAGCGCCAGCCGCCGGCCGGTGCCGGCATAGACCAGCGACGCCCGGCCCTGCGCCCAGGGCCGCGGCGTCGCCAGGCATTCGTCGCAGGCCAGCGGCTCCTCCCCCTCGGCCGCGAGACCGGGCAGCGGCGCCCCGCAGCGGTCGCAGATGCAGCCGCCGATGAAATCGGCCTCGCCCCAGCAGGTCGGGCAAAGCGCCCCCGAATCGGCCACCGGCCCGCCGCAATCAAGGCATTGCGGTGGAAACACTGTCGCGACCGTGGCTTTCATCGCCGGGCGAAGCGCCTTAATGTCCAGCCTCATGTCTGCGTCGTACCCCTCACAACCCACGGCCCCGCCGCGCCTGACCGACCGCGCCGCGCTGCTGCGCAACCGCGCCCGCGCCGACCGTGCCGGGCGCGAGGACTGGCTGCACGAGCTGGCCCTGGCCGAGGTGCAGGATAGACTCGCAGACATTAACAGAAGGTTTACCGCCGCCGCCGTGGTGACCGGAAATCCGGATTTCTGGCACGCAGCGATGCCGGGGGCGCGGGTGGTGGCGGATGGGCCGGAACTCGACCTTGACCCTGCCGCGCACGACCTTGTGATCCATGCGCTGGCCCTGCACTGGGCCGACGACCCGGTGGGGCAGATCGTGCAGGCGGCGCGGGCGCTGCGTCCCGACGGGCTGTTCCTGGCGGTGCTGCCGGGCGGGCAGACGCTGGCGCCGCTGCGCGCCGCACTGGCGCAGGCCGAGGTCGAGGTCACCGGCGGGCTGTCGCCGCGCATCGCCCCCTTTGGCGAGATCCGCGATCTGGGCGCGCTGGTCCAGCGCAGCGGGCTGGCGCTACCGGTCGCCGACCAGATCACCCAGGCGGTCAGCTATCGCGACCTGTTCCACCTGGCCCGCGACCTGCGCGCCATGGGCGAGGGCAACGCGCTGGACCGCCGCCTGCGCCGCCCGACCGCGCGCGCGGTGATGTTGCGCGCGGCCGAGATCCTTGCCACCACCGCGCCCGACCCCGACAACCCGGGGCGAATCCGCCTCGGCCTCGATCTGGTGTTCCTGACCGGCTGGGCGCCGGCCGAGAACCAGCAAAAACCCCTGCGCCCCGGCTCGGCCCAGATCCGCCTTGCCGATGCGCTGAGCAAGAGGACGACATGAGCCAGCCATCGCGCCCGCACGACGCCCGCCGACCCGAGCACGCCCCCCCCGACCACCCGGCGCTGCCGCAGCCGAAGATCGGGGTCCTCGTCGCCAATCTGGGCACCCCCGACGGCCATGATTACTGGTCGATGCGCCGCTATCTGAACGAGTTCCTGTCCGACAAGCGGGTGATCGACTATCCCGCGTGGAAGTGGCAGCCGCTGCTGCAGACCGTCATCCTGACCAAGCGCCCCTTCACCTCGGGCGCGAACTACAAGCTGATCTGGAACAACGAGGCGGACGAAAGCCCGCTGATGACCATCACCAAGCAGAAGGTCGCCAAGCTGGAACAGGCCGCGGCCGCGCGCTGGGGCGACCGGGTGATGGTCGATTTCTGCATGCGCTACGGCAACCCCTCGACGCAATCCGTGGTGGACCGGATGGTCGAGGCAGGCTGCGACCGCATCGTGTTCCTGCCGATGTATCCGCAATATGCGGGCGCCACCTGGGCCACGGCGAACGACCAGTTCTTCCGGGCGCTGATGACGCAGAAATGGCAGCCCTCGGCCCGGGTCTGCCCGCCCTATTTCGACCGCCCCGACTATATCGAGGCGCTGGCGCAATCGGTGGAACGCACGCTGGCCGGGCGGCGCCCACAAAAGCTGGTAGCGTCCTATCACGGGATGCCGGTGCGCTATCTGCACGAAGGCGACCCCTATTACTGCCAGTGCCACAAGACCACGCGGCTGCTGCGCGAGCGGCTGGGCTGGGACGAGGATGCCATCGACACTACTTTCCAGTCGGTCTTCGGGTCCGAGGAATGGCTGCGCCCCTATACGGTCGAGCATGTGGCGGAACTCGCGCGGCGCGGCATCACCGACATCGCGGTGATCTCGCCCGCCTTCAGCGCCGACTGCATCGAAACGCTGGAGGAGATCAACGGCGAGATCCGCGAGGCGTTCGAGGCCGCGGGCGGGCATGGCTTCACCTATATCCCCTGCCTGAACGACGACGATGCGCATATCCAGGTGCTGACCGAGGTCATCGCGGAAAATCTGGCCGGCTGGGTGGAGTAGGCCCCGGGGCGGACGCAGCTGCGGCGGGTCTGGCCGCGGCTGCGGATACGTCCCGGCTTGGGATCGCGCGCAAGTCGCTTATATAGGGCAGCGACGCCGCGCCCGCCGGGCGCGCAGGATTTCCGAAAGGCCAGAATGAGCAGCATCAACCAGATCGCCTGGGACGATACCGTCCTGCCGTTCCAGCTCGACCGTTCGGGGGTGCGGGGCCGGGTGGCCCGGCTCGACGGGGTGCTGGACCATGTGCTGACCCGCCACGACTATCCGCCGCAGGTGGCGGCGCTGGTGGCCGAGGTCGCGCTGCTGACCGCGCTGATCGGCCCGACCATCAAGCTGCGCTGGAAACTGTCGATCCAGGTGCGGGGCAATGGCGCGATCCGCACGCTGGCCGCCGACTACTACGCCCCCACGGGCGAGGGCGAGCCCGCGCGCATCCGCGGCTGGGCCAGCTTCGACGCCGAGCGGCTGGACGGCCGCCCGCCCTTTGAACAGATCGGCGAGGGGTATTTCGCCATCCTGATCGACCAGGGCGCGGGCAATCTGCCCTATCAGGGGATCACGCCGCTGGCCGGGGGCTCGCTTTCGGCCTGCGCGGCCAGCTATTTCGCGCAGTCCGAGCAGCTGCCCTCGACCTTCACGCTGGCTTATGGGGAAAGCCGGATGGCGGGGGATGTATCGACGCAGTGGCGTGCGGGCGGGGTGATGCTGCAGACGCTGCCGGCGCAGCCGATGCCGGCGGGCGAGGGCGGCTCGGGCGAGGGCGGGCTGATCGAGGCCGCCGACATCCTGCAGGGCGCGGAATCCGAGGACTGGAACCGCGCCAACCACCTGCTGGCCACCGTCGAGCCGATGGAGCTGATCGGCCCCACCGTCGCGCCCACCGATCTGCTGGTGCGGCTGTTCCACGAGGAAACCCCGCGCGTCTTCGACCCGCAACGGGTCGAATTCGGATGTTCCTGCTCCGCCGACCGGGTGCGCGGCACGCTGTCGATCTATTCGGCCAAGGACATCGCCCACATGACCACCGACGCCGGCACCGTCACCGCCGACTGCCAGTTCTGCGGCGCGCATTACGAATTCGACCCGGCCTCGCTGGGGTTCGAGGCGACGGTGGACGCCGACGGCAACCCCCTGCCCGCGATGCAGGAGGAGGGGCGGGATTGATGTCGCCGCCTGCCAGTCCGCCCGCTTTCCGGCCGCCGGCGGTCCGCGACAGGCTGCTGACGGCGCTGTCCACGGCGGCCTCGTCGGCGGTGGGGCCGACCTCGGATTTCGATACCGACTGGCCGATCCCCGCGGATCTGGGCGAGCGCCCGGCGGGGGTGCTGGCGGCGTTCCATGACGACGGGCGGCTGGTGCTGACCAAGCGCGCCAGCGGCCTGCGCCACCACCCCGGCCAGATCGCGCTGCCCGGCGGCAAGGTCGATCCCGGCGACGCCGATGTGGTCGCCGCCGCCCTGCGCGAGGCGCGGGAAGAGGTCGGGCTGGACCCGGCGCAGGTCGAGGTGCTGGGTGTGCTGTCCCCCCACCGCACCGTCACCGGATTCGCCATGTTCCCGGTGCTGGCGATGATCCGCGGCCCCTTCACCCCCATCCCCGAGGCGGGCGAGGTCGACGAGGTGTTCACCGTTCCCTTCGACCACGTTGCCGACCCCGCGCGCTATCGGCTGGAACGGCGGCAGTGGCGGGGCGACTGGCGCTCCTACCACGTCGCCGCCTATGGCCCGCATTACATCTGGGGCGCGACGGCGCGGGTGCTGCTGGCGCTGGCGCGAAGGCTGCGGGCATGACGACTGCGGGCGCGACCCCGGCTGGCACGACGCTGCCCGAGGCGATCACCGGCGATCCGGCGCTGCGCCGGGTGCTGGCGGCGCTGGCGCCCGCGCGGGCGCTGATCGTCGGCGGCGCCGTGCGCAACGCGCTGCTGGGCGAGCCGGTCAGCGACATCGACATCGCCACCGATGCCCGCCCCGAACTGGTGATGGAACGCGCCGCCGCCGCCGGGCTGAAGCCGGTGCCGACCGGCATCGACCACGGCACCGTCACGGTGGTGGCGGACGGCCGCGGCTTCGAGGTCACCAGCTTTCGCCGCGATGTGGCGACCGATGGCCGCCGTGCCGAAGTGGCGTTTTCCGACCGGCTCGAGGACGACGCCTCGCGCCGCGACTTCACCATCAACGCGCTTTACGCTGATGCCGAGGGCGAGGTGATCGACCCCGTGGGCGGGCTCGCCGATCTGGCCGCGCGCCGGCTGCGCTTTGTCGGCGACCCCGACCAGCGCATCGC
Source organism: Paracoccus sp. SJTW-4 (assembly GCF_047716885.1). Taxonomy (NCBI): domain Bacteria; kingdom Pseudomonadati; phylum Pseudomonadota; class Alphaproteobacteria; order Rhodobacterales; family Paracoccaceae; genus Paracoccus; species Paracoccus sp. SJTW-4. The sequence continues at coordinate 2,772,295 of NZ_CP136681.1, forward strand.
CGAGGATTACCTGCGCATCCTGCGCTTCTTCCGCTTCCACGCCTGGTATGGGCGCAAGGGCGGCGCCGACCCGGCGGCGCTGGCCGCCTGCGCCCGCCACGCGGCGGGTCTGGCAAGGATCTCGCGCGAGCGGATCGGGGCCGAGATGCGCAAGCTGCTGTCGGCACCGGATCCGGTCGAGGCGGTGGCACTGATGCAGGCGGCCGGGGTGCTGGCGCAGCTGCTGCCGGGGGCGGACGCCGCGAGGCTTTCCGCGTTGGAGGCGGTGGCGCTTGACGGCGCCGCCGGACCGGGGCGCTGCCCTCGGGCCGCTGCCGCGGCCTTCCTCCCTGAAAACAGTCCACCGGACTGTTTTCCTGGCGCTCGGAAGCCCCGGGATATTTCCGGACAGAAGATGGACTGGCAGCTGCGGCTGGCGGCGCTGGGGGCAGAGGACGCGGCCGGCGCCCTGCGGCTGTCGCGGGCCGAGGCGCGGGTGCAGGAAGAATTGCACTCGACCCTGCCGCTGGATGAGGCCGCCTATCGGCTGGGCGAGGCGCGGGCGGTGCAACTGGCGCTGCTGCGCGCGTCGCGCGGCGAGGGCTTGCCCGCGGACTGGCGCGAGCGCATCGGTTTTGCCGCGGCGCAGGTGCTGCCGATCTCGGCCGCCGATCTTGCGGGGCGGTTGTCGGGGCCGGCGCTGGGGCGCGGGCTCAAGGCTGCCGAGGTGGCGTGGATCGGCTCGGGGTTCCGGCTGCCCGCCGCGGCGCTGGTGGATGTGGCCTTGCAGGCAGGAGACGGGACATGAAGCTGCACGCCACCTTTGAGCGGCTGATCGACGCCTTCCGTCCCGCCGACGGCCCGCCGCCGCGCACGCTGCTGGCGTTCTTTCGCTGGGCGCTGTCGGGGGCCTGGCCGGGGCTGGGGGTGGCGGCGCTGGCCTCGGCGCTGTCGGGGGCGGCCGAGGTCGCCTCGGCTATGCTGCTGGGGCTGGTCGTCGATTCGGTGGCGCAGGCGGGCGGGGCGCTGGGCGCCCGGCATTTCTGGATCATGGCCGCCTTTGCCGGGTTCTTCCTGGTGGTGCGCCCGGCGATCATGGGGTTTTCCTCTGCGACCTCGAACGTGATCATCGGGCCGAACGTGCTGCCGCTGGTGCTGTCGCGGCTGCATCGCTGGACGATGGGCCATTCGGTCACCTTCTTTGACAACGACTTTGCCGGACGCATCGCGCAAAAGCAGATGCAGACCGCTCGCGCGGTGACCGACGTGGCCAGCGAGATGGTCAACACCGCCACCTTTGCGCTGTCGGCGGTGCTGGGCTCGGCGATCTATCTGGTGTCGGTGGACAGCTGGGGCGCGCTGCTGCTGGTGGTGTGGCTGCTGGCCTATCTGGCGCTGATCCGGTTCTTCCTGCCGCGGGTGCGGGCGCAGTCCAAGGGGCGGGCCAGCGCGCGGGCGATGATCACCGGGCAGGTCGTCGACACCATCACCAACATCAAGACCGTCAAGCTGTTCGCCAGCGCCGACTATGAGGATCAGGTGGCGCTGGGCGCGATGGAGACGTTCCGCGACCGCGCCATCGACTTTGGCCGGCTGAACACTTGGTTCCGCCTGTCGCTGACCGTGGTGGCGGGGTTCCTGCCGGTGCTGCTGGTCGGCGGCACGGTGCTGATGTGGCGGCAGGGGCTGGCGACGCCGGGCGACGTCGCGGCCTCGGGCGCCATTGCCATGCGGCTGGCGCAGATGACCGGCTGGGTCAGCATGGCGCTGATGGGGATCTGGGGTTCGATCGGCGAGGTCGAGGACGGGATGCAGACCCTGTCGCCCCCGCATACGCTGGTCGATGCCCCCGATGCCGTCGGGCTGGACCGGCTGCGTGGGGATGTGGTCTACGATCACGTCAGCTTTGCCTATGGCCGCGGCTCTGGCGGGATCGACGATCTGTCGCTGCATGTCGCGCCGGGCGAGCGGATCGGCATCGTCGGCGCCTCGGGGGCGGGGAAATCGACGCTGGTATCGCTGCTGCTGCGGCTGCATGACGTGGAAAGTGGCGCGGTGCGGGTGGACGGCGCCGATGTGCGCGAGGTCACCCAGGAATCCCTGCGCCGCAACATCGCCATGGTCACCCAGGAAACCGCGATGTTCAACCGCTCGGCCCGCGACAACATCCTGTACGGCCGCCCCGGCGCCACCGAGGACGAGATGATCGCCGCCGCCCGCGCGGCCGAGGCGCATGACTTCATCCTGCGGTTGCAGGATTCGGCCGGACGCCAGGGCTATGACGCGCATCTGGGCGAACGCGGGGTCAAGCTCTCGGGCGGGCAGCGGCAGCGGATCGCGCTGGCCCGCGCCTTCCTCAAGGATGCGCCGATCCTGGTGCTGGACGAGGCGACCAGCGCGCTGGACAGCGAGGTCGAGGCGCAGGTGCAGGATTCGCTGGCCCGCGTCATGCGCGGCAAGACCGTGCTGGCCATCGCCCACCGCCTGTCCACCATCGCCGAGATGGACCGGATCGTGGTGATGGACGAGGGCCGCATCGCCGAGCAGGGCACGCACGAGGAATTGCTGGCGCTGGGCGGGCTTTACGCGCGCTATTGGAACCGGCAGTCGGGCGGGTTCCTGGGGACCGAGCCGGACGAGGATGCTGCTGCGGCCGAGGCGGACAGCCGGGCCGCCGAATGACCCGCTGGCGGATCGAGCGGCTGGGAAGGCGCGGCGATGGCGTCGCGGTCGCGGTCGCGGGGGAGGCGCGGGCGCTGGCGCCGCTGACCCTGCCCGGCGAAGAGATCGAGGGCGAGGCCGAGGACGGCCGCATCGCGGCGCCGCGGACCGTGGCGCCCTCGGCCCAGCGGGTGGCGGCGGCCTGTCCACATTACCGCGCCTGCGGCGGCTGCGCGCTGATGCACGGCAGCAACGATTTCGTGGCGAGCTGGAAGGTTGGGGTGGTTCAGGCTGCGCTGGCGGCGCAGGGGATCGCGGCGCCGGTCGCGCTGGCCCATGTCTCGCCCCCGCGCTCGCGCCGGCGGGCGGTGCTGTCGGGACGGCGCACGAAAAAGGGCGCTCTGCTGGGGTTTCACCGGCGTTTTTCGGATGTGGTGGTCGATCTGGCCGACTGCATGGTGCTGCGGCCGGCGATAATCGCGGCGCTGCCGGATCTGCGGCGGCTGGTGGTGATGGGCGGCTCGCGCTCGGCCGAGCTGGCGCTGACGGTGACCGAGACGCTGGCTGGGCTGGACGTGGCGGTCCAGGGCGGCAAACCCATGGAGCCGGGGCTGTTTGCGCAGCTGGCGGCGCTCGCGCGCGAGGCCGGCTGGGCGCGGCTGGTCTGGGGGGATGAACCGTTGCTGCTGCGCCCGCCCGAGGTCCAGTTCGGCCGGGCAAGGGTGGTGCTGCCGCCGGGCGGGTTCCTGCAGGCGACCGCCGAGGGCGAGGCGGCGCTGCTGGCCGCGGTGCGCGCCATCGTCGGCGATGCGGCGCGAATCGCCGACCTGTTCGCCGGGGCGGGCACGTTCACCCTGCCACTGGCCGAGCGGGCCGAGGTCCATGCGGTCGAGGGGCTGGCCGCGCCGCTGTCTGCGCTGGATGCGGGCTGGCGCGCGGCGCCGGGGCTGCGGCGGGTGACGACCGAGACCCGCGATCTTGCCCGCCGCCCGCTGCTGCCCGACGAACTGGCCCGGTTCGACGCGGTGGTGATCGACCCGCCGCGGACCGGGGCGGCGGCGCAGGCGGCAGCACTGGCCGAATCCTTGGTGCCGCTGGTCGCCTGGGTCAGCTGCGACCCGGTGACATTCGCCCGCGACGCGCGGCGGATGATCGAGGGCGGCTATGCGATCGGCCCGGTGGGGGTGGTGGACCAGTTCCGCTGGTCGCCGCATGTCGAGCTGACTGCGGCCTTCATGCGACAGCGCCCGTCGAGATAGTGAAAATTGCGACGAGTTGTCGTTGGCGAAAAACCGCCGGTCGTGGTATTCCCTGAACCAATAACTCGCATAAAGCGAATCTGGGGCAGTGATGAGAACCACACGACGCAGTTTTATTGCGCTGGCGGCGCTTGGCGGGCTGGCGGCCTGTTCCTCCAAGTCGCAGCCGCAGGGCAAGTTCCGCAGCTATGACGGCCCGCCCGTGACGCAGATCACGGTCAAGAAGGGCGAGCGAAAGATGTATCTGCTCAGCGGCAGCAAGGCGATCAAGCAGTACGACATCGGGCTGGGGTTCCAGCCGGTCGGGCACAAGCAGCGCGAGGGCGATGGCCGCACCCCCGAGGGGGTCTATTTCATCGACCGCCAGAACCCCAACAGCCAGTATCACCTGTCGCTGGGGGTTTCCTATCCGCAGCAGGACGACCGCGACCGCGCCATGCTGCTGGGCCAGCCGCCGGGCGGCGACATCATGATTCACGGCCGTGGCCCCTGGGGGCGCCAGCAAAAGGCGCGCGACTGGACCGCCGGCTGCATCGCCGTGAACGACGACGAGATCGAAGAGATCTTCTCGATGGTGCGGGTCGGGGTCCCGATCGTGATCTATCCGTGACCATCCTGCCCGGGGTGCCGCCGCGGTGCGGCCGGCCCCGGGGGTGCCCAAGTTGGGTATTTGGACCAGAAAGAAGCCCTGCGGCGGGGGCGCGCCGCAGGCTCTGCTTGGCGCGGGGCGCCTAAAAAAACCTTGCCACAGCGGCAGTTCGGCTGATACCAAAGTCGTGGAAATCGGGAGACGCTGGCGCAGGCCAGGGCCGAAGGAGCAACCGCCCCGGTAAACTCTCAGGCAAAAAGACCGTTTCCGCATAGAACTCTGAAGAGCGGCCGTCCGGCCCGCCGAAGGGATAACGATCTCAGGCGCCCCGCGGTCCTTGACCGGGGCAGGGACAGAGGGGGCATCGACACGCGGCCGCTGGCCGCCAAGGGGGATGCCATGACCGAGCTGCGCCGGACGCCGCTTTACGACCTGCATATCGAACTGGGCGCCCGCATGGTGCCCTATGCCGGCTGGGAAATGCCGGTGCAGTATCCGCTGGGCGTTCTGGGCGAGCACCAGCACACCCGCGCCGCCGCCGGGCTGTTCGACGTCAGTCACATGGGCCAGCTGATCCTGCGCGGCCCCGGCGTGGCCGAGGCGCTGGAGCGGCTGGTGCCCGCCGATATCGTGGGCCTCGCCCCCGGGCGGCAGCGTTACGGACTGTTCACCAACGACCGCGGCGGGATCATCGACGACCTGATGATCGCCAACAAGGGCGACCACCTGTTGCTGGTGGTGAACGCGGCCTGCGCCGACAAGGACATCGCGCATCTGGCCGCCCACGGGTTGCACCCCGAGGTGGTTGGCGACCGCGCGCTGCTGGCCCTGCAGGGGCCGGCGGCGGAATCGGCGCTGGCCTCGCTGGTGGCGGGGGTGGCCGAGATGCGCTTCATGGACGTGGCGGATCTGGAATGGGACGGGGCGCGGCTGTGGGTCAGCCGCTCGGGCTATACCGGCGAGGACGGGTTCGAGATCAGCCTGCGCGAGGATCGCGCCGTCGATTTCGCCCGCGCGCTGCTGGCCTTGGACGAGGTGGCGCCGGTGGGGCTGGGGGCGCGCGATTCGCTGCGGCTCGAGGCCGGGCTGCCGCTTTACGGCAACGACATGGGCGAGGATGTGACGCCGGCGCAGGCGGGGGTGAGCTTTGCCATCCCCAAGGCCCGCCGGGCGGGCGGGGTGCGGGCGGGCGGGTTCCCCGGCGCCGATGTGATCCTGCCGGAGCTGGGCGCGGCCGCCCATTCCCGCCGCGGGGTGATGCCCGAGGGCCGCGCCCCCATCCGCGAGGGGGTGGCGATCTTTGCCGGGGCCGAGGGCGGCGAGCCCCTGGGCCATGTCACCTCGGGCGGCTTCGGCCCCTCGGTCGGCGGGCCGGTCGCGATGGCGACGCTGCCCTCCGGGATCCCCGACGGCGCCGTGCTTTACGCCGAGCTGCGCGGCAAGCGGCAGAAGCTGCGTGTCGTGCCCATGCCCTTCGTCAAGACCACCTACAAACGCTGATCCAACCCGAGGCGAGACATGCTGAAATACACCGAAGACCACGAATGGCTGCGCGCCGAGGGCGACGAGATCGTCGTCGGCATCACCCCCCATGCCAGCGAGCAGCTGGGCGACGTGGTGTTCATCGAGCTGCCCGAGGTCGGGCGCGAGGTCGAGGCGGGCGAAGAGATCGTGGTGATCGAATCGGTCAAGGCCGCATCCGACATCGCGGCCCCGATCGCCGGGGTGATCACCGCGGTCAACGACGCGCTGGCCGATGCGCCGGGCGAGGTGAACGAGGACGCGCTGGCCGCCTGGTTCTTCCGTATCAAGCCGGCCGATGGCGTGACGCTGGACGGCTTCATGGACGAGGCCGCCTATCAGGCGCTGATCGGCTGAGCGGGCCGCCGGACCGGGCGCTGCCGTCGCCTGGTTCGCTGGGAACAGTCCACCGGACCGTTCGGCGGGAAAACAGCCTCGTGGACTGTTTTCCGATCCGCCTGCTATTCCGGGCGCTCACCAGCCCCGGGAGATTTCGGCAAGGAAGAAGGGGCGGGCGCGACCAGGTGCCCGTCGTGATCGAACCGGCCGCTGGCCTGTCTGCGCGAGTGAAACATGAGCCGCTGGAACCCCACCTCTTACGACCCCGACGATTTCGCCAACCGCCGCCACATCGGCCCCTCGCCCGCCGAGATGGCCGAGATGCTGAAGGTGGTGGGGGCCGACAGCCTCGACCAGCTGATCGAGCAGACGGTGCCCGGCTCGATCCGGCAGCAGGCGCGGCTGGACTGGCCGGCGCTGTCGGAGCGCGAGTTGCTGGCACTGATGCGCGAGGTGGCCGCGCAGAACAAGGTGATGACCAGCCTGATCGGGCAGGGGTATTACGGCACCGTCACGCCGCCCGCGATCCAGCGCAACATTCTGGAAAACCCGGCCTGGTACACGGCCTACACCCCCTATCAGCCGGAAATCGCGCAAGGCCGGCTCGAGGCGCTGCTGAACTACCAGACCATGGTCGCGGATCTGACCGGGCTGCCGGTGGCCAATGCCAGCCTGCTGGACGAAGCCACCGCGGCGGCCGAGGCGATGGCGATGGCGCAGCGGGTCGCGAAATCCAAGGCGCGTGCGTTCTTCGTCAGCGAGCATCTGCACCCGCAGACCATCAGCGTGATCGAGACCCGCGCCGCGCCCTTGGGGATTCAGATCATCCGCGGCCAGCCCGGCGACTGCGACCCCTCTGCGGTGTTCGGCGCGATCTTCCAGTATCCCGGCACCTTCGGCCATGTCCGCGACCTGACCGCCGATTGCGCGGCGCTGCATGATGCAGGCGCGGTGGCGGTGGTGGCGACCGACCTGCTGGCGCTGTGCCTGCTGAAGGAACCGGGCGCGATGGGGGCGGATATCTGCGTGGGCTCGGCCCAGCGGTTCGGGGTGCCGATGGGCTATGGCGGTCCGCACGCCGGCTTCATGTCCTGCCGCGACGAGATGAAGCGGGCGATGCCCGGGCGGATCGTGGGCGTGTCCATCGATTCGGCGGGCCGGCAGGCCTATCGGCTGGCGCTGCAGACGCGCGAGCAGCATATCCGCCGCGAGAAGGCGACCTCGAACGTCTGCACGGCGCAGGCGCTGCTGGCGGTGATGGCGTCCTTCTATGCGGTGTTCCACGGGCCTGTGGGGCTGCGGGCCATCGCGCAGCGGGTGCATCTGAACGCGGTCACGCTGGCCCATGCGCTGCGCGAGGCGGGGGCCGAGGTTGCGCCCGAGGCGTTCTTCGACACCATCACCGTGCGCGTGGGGGTGGGGCAGGCTGGCATCCTTGCCGCCGCCGAGCAGCGCGGGATCAACCTGCGCCGCGTCGGCCGCGACCGCGTGGGAATCAGCGTCGACGAGACCACCGACGCGGGGGTGATCGCGCTTGTGCTGGATGCGTTCGGGATCTCGGACCCGGCCACGCCCGCCACTGCGCCCGCGATTCCCGATGAGCTGCTGCGGGACAGCGATTTCCTGACCCATCCGGTGTTCCAGATGAACCGGGCGGAATCCGAGATGATGCGCTATATGCGCCGCCTGTCCGACCGCGACCTGGCGCTGGACCGGGCGATGATCCCGCTCGGCTCCTGCACGATGAAGCTGAATGCGGCGGCCGAGATGATGCCGCTGACCTGGCCCGAGTTCGGCGCGCTGCATCCCTTTGCGCCCGAATCGCAGGCGGCGGGCTATCACCGCATGTTCGCCGACCTGACCGCGAAACTGTGCGAGATCACCGGCTATGACGCGTTTTCCCTGCAACCTAACAGCGGCGCGCAGGGCGAATATGCCGGGCTGCTGACCATCGCCGCCTATCACAAGGCCCGCGGCGAGGACCGCGACATCTGCCTGATCCCGACCAGCGCCCATGGCACCAACCCGGCCAGCGCGCAGATGGCGGGGATGAAGGTGGTGGTGGTGAAATCCGCCCCGAACGGCGACATCGACCTTGAGGATTTCACCGACAAGGCGGCCAAGGCCGGCGAGCGGCTGGCGGCGGTGATGATCACCTACCCCTCGACCCATGGGGTGTTCGAGGACACGGTGCGCGAGGTCTGCCGCATCACCCATGACCATGGCGGGCAGGTCTATATCGACGGCGCCAACATGAACGCGCTGGTCGGGCTGGTGAAGCCGGGCGAGATCGGCGGCGACGTCAGCCACCTGAACCTGCACAAGACCTTTGCGATTCCGCACGGCGGCGGCGGGCCCGGCATGGGGCCGATCGGGGTCAAGGCGCATCTGGCGCCCTATCTGCCGGCGGACCCGCGGCTGGGTGAGGGCGCGGTGTCGGCGGCGCCTTGGGGCTCTGCCTCGATCCTGCTGATTTCATGGGCGTATATCCTGATGATGGGCGGGGCCGGGCTGACCCAGGCGACGCGGGTGGCGATTCTCAACGCCAACTATATCGCCAGCCGGTTAAGCAATGCTTACCCGATCCTGTTCATGGGCAATCGCGGCCGGGTCGCGCATGAATGCATCGTGGACACGCGGGTGTTCGCGGACCATGGCGTCACCGTCGATGATATTGCCAAGCGCCTGATCGACAACGGCTTTCACGCCCCCACGATGAGCTGGCCCGTGCCCGGCACGCTGATGGTCGAGCCCACCGAATCGGAAACCAAGGCCGAGCTGGACCGCTTCATCACCGCGATGCTGGCGATTCGCGACGAGATCGCCGAGGTCGCCGACGGCCGCATCACCGCCGAGGACAGCCCACTGCGCCATGCCCCGCACACGGTCGAGGATCTGGTCGCCGACTGGGACCGCGCCTATTCGCGCGAACAGGGCTGTTTCCCGCCCGGGGCGTTCCGGGTGGACAAATACTGGCCCCCGGTCGGGCGGGTGGACAATGCCTATGGCGACCGCAACCTGATCTGCACCTGCCCGCCGGTCGAGGCCTATGCAGAGGGTGCCGAGTGATCCCCGCGGAACCGCCGGTCCGGTCCCGCGTTGCGCCTGAGTGACATGGGAAAACAAAAGGATAGCGGACATGAAGGGGATCATCGCCTGGCTTCTCGGCGTTCCGATCGTCGTGATCATTCTTCTTTACCTGGTCGGTATTTTCTGAGGGTAATTTGAAACTCACCTGCCTGAGCTGCGGTCAGATGAACCGCCTGCCCGAAGAGCGGCTGGCCGCCGGGCCGAAATGCGGGGTCTGCGGTGCGCCGCTGATCCCGGAAAAACCGGTTTCCGTCGACTTTCAGACGCTGGAAAAGGCGGCGAAATCCGATGAGTTGCCGCTGCTGGTGGATTACTGGGCGCCGTGGTGCGGCCCCTGCCGGATGATGGCGCCCGAGTTCGAAAAGGCCGCCGGCCTGCTCAAGGGCCAGGCGCGGCTGGCCAAGATCGACACCGAACGCAACCCGGATGCTACGGTACGCTGGAACATCCGCGGCATCCCCGCCTTCATCCTGTTTCGCGAGGGGCGAGAGCGCGCCCGCCTGTCCGGCGCCGGCCCCGCGGGCCAGTTGGTCGAGTGGGTGCGCCAGCAGGGCTGACCACCGTCCCGGCGCGAGGATATCGCCGTTCCGGCGATGCCTCCGGCGGGGATATTTGGGGCACCAAAGACGGGCCGGAGTCGCACACTGTCCGCGCGGGCACGCGTTCCCGCGGACAGTGGCGTCTTCGGTGGCGGTCATCGGCGTCCCCGCCTGTACCGCCCTTCCTCTCTAGCAGCGATTCCTTGACGTCCGGTTAACGGCGGGGCGTCTTTGGTGGGGAAATATCCTCGGGGGTGGGGGGCGGAAAGCCCCCGCATCGCGACGAAAGACAGGCGCTTGACATGGGCACCGGCTTGCGCCACATAGCGCGCCTGTGGGGCCGTAGCTCAGTTGGTAGAGCGCATCGTTCGCAATGATGAGGTCAGGGGTTCGATTCCCCTCGGCTCCACCAGATCGCAAGATTTCGGATGGTTTCGGCTCGGTGTTACCGGGCCGTTTTTGCGTATGTATCACCACTGCAACAGTCAGAATGATAAATTGCGCAATATATTTAATATCCTACTCAAGCAGCAGTTGTAAAGCCATCCTCCAGTTGCCTAGTCTTGTTCCAGAGCTTGAATGAATCGGAGACGCTGATGGCTGCCTTGCTGGCCAGTATCCCCGTCGGAATCCTGTCCGCCCTCGTCGCCTGGCTTCTGGGGGCGGGGTGGTTCTGGGTGCTGGTGGCATATGGGCTGGGCGGCGCCGTGGCCTGTCTGGGCGTCGCGACACTCAGTTGGTTCCTGCGATCCCGGCCGGTGCCGGCGGGCGGCCCAAGCGTGGGAAAGCAAAGCCCGCAGCTGGCCCGGGCGTCTATGGCCGGGCGGAAGCCGTTCCGGGAACACTAGGCGCTGATCCGGAGGATCCGGGCCCTCGCGGCCCGGGGCTTTAAGAGGCGGACCCCCGCGACATCGAGTCCCGCGTCCCTGGGTTCCCGGGCCTTACCCGGCACGCGCGGCGTTCGCGCAGCGTCAGCCACAGATCCGCGCACAGCCACAGGATCGCGATCGTCCACAGGTCGACCGCCAGCCGCGCGGGAATGGTCCGGGGCAGGGCGCCCGCCACCGCATCGCCCAGCACCGACAGCATCACGCAGGCGACAAAGGCCAGCAGCCCGCCGCGGCCGATCCGGGCCAGCGCCCGCCCCGGCGGGCTCGCCGCCATCCAGGCGAAGATTCCCGCCAGCGGCACTGCCACCAGCCAGCTGGCCGCCATGATCGCCACAAAGCGGGCCCCGGCCAGCGACCATTTGTCGACCCGCCCGACCATCTCCCACATCGTGTCGGCCAGCTGCTTGCCCTCGGGGCCCAGCCGCCACAGCGCCACCATGGCCAGCGACCACAGGGTGATCACCGCGGACACCGCGGTCAGCCAGCCGGAATGGCGGCGCAGCACCGGCATGAAGCGGTGGCGGAACGCCCCCATCGCCACCCCGCTATAGAACAGCAGCTGCCAGCCGAAGGGGTTGAACAGCAGCCCGCCCTGCACCCGGTGGTTGGGCAGCATGGCGTTCAGCGGCACTGCCACCCACCACAGCGCCAGCGATCCGGTGGCAAACGCCCAGGGCCAGCGCAGCAGCAGCGGCACCAGCACCGGCGCCGAGGCCAGCAGCACCACGTAAAGCGCCAGCACATCCAGCAGGTTGGGCTGCAGCCACATCACTGCCAGCACCGCAGCATAGTTCAGCGGCGCCTCGATCACCCATTCGGCATAGCGGTTCCAGATCGCCTTGTGCGGCAGCCCGGCCTCGAGCAGCCCGCGCGACACCAGCGCGAGCAGGATGCCGCCCAGGACCAGCGCCAGCCACACCTGCCCGGCGCGGCGGACAAACCGCCACTGCGCGGTGCGCAGGCCGGATTCGGCCTCGACCTTGATCCAGACCAGCCCGACCAGGAACCCCGACAGCAGCACGAACAGCTCGGCCGCGTCGTAAAGCGCGAAATTGGTCAGCGTCACCTGCCGCAGATAGCCCAGCGGCATGTGGTCCAGCATGATGCAGACCAGCGCGTAGCCGCGCAGCATATCCAGCGCCAGAACCCGCTTCATGCCGGCAGGGCCGCCCAGCGTTGCAGCAGTTCCGGGTCCGACAGCAGCGCTGCGCGTTCGCTGCGGTCAAGAAAGCCAAGCGCCTGTGCCTGCGAATCCGCCGCGGCGATCTTGGCGGCGGCCGAGATCGCGGGCAGCCGCTCGGCCGGCGGCAGCTCGGGGACCGGCGGCAGCATCGCGACATGGCGCGCCATCGCCTGCGGGTCGCGGCCCAGCAGCGCGGTCGAGCCCTCGGCCTGGCGCAGCCGCCGCGCATGGGCGACGGCGGCGGCCATCACCTCGGGCGGGGTGCGTTCCTCGGGCGTGACCAGCAGCCCGGCCATCCGCGCCCAGCGGCCGAACACCGGCGAGGCCGTCCAGCGCGAGATCGCGGGCGACAGGATCAGCCCGGCCAGGATCGGCGACAGCCAGATCCCCAACCCCGGCGACAGCATCGCCACCACCACCAGCGTAGCCAGCCCCGACAGGACGTGGATGGCATGGCGGCGCAGCACCAGCCCCCAAGGCGGCATCACCCCCTTGCGCACCTGGCTTTCCCAACCCGAGTTGCGCCCCTGCAGGATCTCGGCGATCTGGCGGGTCTGGATCAGCATCTGCACCGGGGCGATCAACGCCGACATCACGGTTTCGAACAGCGCGCTGGCCAGCACGCGCGAGCGGCCGCCGGCGTTCGAGGCGAGCGGCCTGCTCCAGGCCCGGATCACCGCGACCAGCTTGGGCAGCAGCAGCAGCGTCATCGAGGCGGCAAAGATCCAGATCATCCGCCGGGAATCGAAGGTTGGCCAGTCGGGGAACAGCTGGTAGCTGTGCGGGAAATATTCCGGCCGCGACAGGATCACGTTGGCGGTCAGCGCCAGCCCGACCAGGATCATGGCCAGCCAGATCGGGCTCATCAGGAACCCGAGGATGCCGACGATGAAATGCACCCGGCTGACGGCGGTAAAGCCGCGCGCGCCCAGCAGCCGCAGGTGCTGCAGGTTGCCCTGCGCCCAGCGGCGCTCGCGCAGCGCCATGTCCAGCAGGGTGGGGGGGCTGCCCTCAAAGCTGGCGCGCAGGTCCCAGTCCAGCCGCACCTTCCACCCGGCGCGGCGCAGCAGCGCGGCCTCGACGAAATCATGCGACAGGATGGATCCGCCGAACGGGGGCGCGCCCGGCAGGTCGGGCAGGCCGCAGCAGGCGGCGAACGCATCCACGCGGATCATCGCGTTATGGCCCCAGAAATTGCCGTTGTCGCCCGACCAGGCGGCGACGCCGCGGGCGATGGGCGGGCCGTAGACGCGGCCGGCGAACTGGATCACCCGCGAAAACAGCGTCTGCCCGCCGACCAGCATCGGGATGGTCTGGATCAGCGCCAGCGCCGGGTCGGCCGACATCCGCGCGCTCATTTCCGCGACCATGCGGCCGCTGACCACGCTGTCGGCGTCCAGCACCACCATCTGGTCGTAGCGCCCGCCCCAGCGGCGGATGAAATCGGCGATATTGCCGGGCTTGCGGCCGGTGTTGACCGGGCGGCGGCGATACCAGACCGGCAGCGGGCAGGTCTCGCGCAACGTCGCAACCGCCAGCGTCTCGGCGGCGAACACCTCGGGGTCGTGGCTGTCGGACAGCACGAAGATCTCGGCGCGGCCAGCCATGCCCTCGGCCGCCAGCTCATCGGCCAGGGCCCCCAGCAGCGCGAGGCTGTCGGCGGGGTCCTCGTGATAGACCGGCATCACGATGGCGATGCGGGCGGCGCCGGGGTCCGCGGGCGTGACCGGGGGCCGCGCCACCAGTCCGGACAGAAGCGAGCAGAAGCTGAAGCCGATCCAGCCGAAGGTCAGGGTGAACAGGACCAGCAGCAGCCATTGCAGCGGCTGGATCTCGCTGCCGAAGACCACCAGCATCTGCCAGCAGCCGATGGCCGAGATCAGCGCGGTGCCGCCAAAGACGATGGTGCGGGCGGCCAGCACCTCGGGGCGCGGGGGGGCGCGGCCGATGGTGCCGGCGGGGCCGGCCCCGGGCGGGGGCAGGGCGCGGAAATCCTGCACCGGCATCGGCAGCGGCGATTCCGGCGGCACCGGCGGCAGCATCGTCGGCAGCGGCGCCCCCGGCAGGGGCGCCGGGTTGAGCGGCATTGCGGACATCATCGCCCCCGCGCGGCGGGCGGCGCCATCCGGGCCGGACCCGTCCTGCCCCGGCCCCGTCGGGCGGGCCCGGCCGGCCGGCGCGGCCGGTCTGTCGGGCGGCAGGCGCGCCACCGCGTCATTCCCTCGTCCAGCGGAACAGCCAGCTTTCGCTGACCGCGTAGTCGTCGACCTCGAGCCGGGCGCTCAGCTCGGCCAGGTTGGCACGCTCGGGGCGGAACTCGAAGGCCAGCCGCATCAGCCCCTGTTCGGGCAGGCGGATCACATAGGGATGTTCCACCGTGCCGGCCGAGGCGCTGACCACCGCCACCGGATCGGGCTGCCCCTCGAACGCTGCCAGTTCGAAGTCGATGATGAAGCTGCGCGCGCCTTCGGCGTTGATCGCCCGGCCCGAGCGGGTCTGCACCACCCGCGCCACCGGCGGACCTTCGCCCGGGGCGGCGCCGAAATGCTGCACATAGGCGAAATCATGGCGCACCCCGGCGGCCAGCGGCTGCGCGGGGCGCCAGAAGGACACGATGTTGTCGTGGAACTCGGAATGCAGCGGGATCTCGACCAGCACCACCGAGCCTTCGCCCCAGCCGCCCAAGGGCTCGATCCAGGCCGAGGGGCGCAGCTCATACCGCGCCTCGGCGTCCTGATAGAGGGCAAAGTCGCGGCCGCGCTGCATCAGCCCGAACCCATGCGGATCGCGGTCGGCAAAGGCCGACATCTGCAATGTCGCGGGGTTGGCCAGCACTCGCCACAGCTGCTGCCCGGTGCCGGTCAGCATCTGCAACCCGTCGCTGTCGTGGACCGCCGGGCGATAGTCGTCGAAATTGCCGCGGTCGCCCGGCCCGAACCAGAACATCGAGGTCAGCGGCGCGATCCCCACCTCGGTCAGGTCCCGGCGCGGAATCAGCGCGGCGCGGGTGGCGACCAGCGTGTCGGTGCCGCCCTGGATCACGAACTCGAACGCGCCGGCGACCGAGCGGCTGTTGAGCAGCGCGTGCACGGTGACGGTGCCCGCATCGGTGTCGGGGGTGTGGATCCAGAACTCGTCAAAGGCGGGAAACTCTTCGCCCTCGGGGCTGGCGGTGCCAAGGGCCAGCCCGCGCCCCGACAGCCCGTAGCGGTTGCCCCGGCCCAGCACGCGGAAATAGCTGGCGCCCTGGAACACCGCGAGCTCGTCCAGATAGCCCGGCCGGTTCAGCGCCGAACGCAGCCGGAACCCCGACCAGCCCATGTCGCCGGCCGGCATCTGCGCGGCGTCGGGCGGAAAGCTGTTGGCGTCGAAGTCGAAGACCGAGGGGTCGAAGGGCAGCGGCCGCGCCACGCCCTTGTCCACAAGGTTGATGCGCACCGGACGGGTGAACAGCATCCCCGGCGGCAGCAGGTCCAGACCAAAGCCGGGGATCCCGGCCCAGGGGTCGGCGTCGCGGCGAAAGCGGATGCCGCGATAGGCGTCATAGCCCAGATCGGCAAAGGGCGCGGCGAGGGTCGAGGGCGGTTCGACATAAGGCGCGCGCGCCAGGTCGCCGGCGATCCGCGCCACCTCTTCGAAGCCGAAGGGGTCGGGGGCCGGGGCGGGTGCGGCGTCCAGCGCCGCATCCTGCGCCGCCGCCAGTTGCGGCGACAGGGCGGCGCCCGCAAACGCCGCTGTCATGCTGCCCAGGAAATAACGCCGCTTCACCCGAATCCTGCCTGCAATTTCACAACCGCCCGCGACCATTAGTGAATGCCCCCCATGGCCGCAAGATTGCCGCTGAGTCCGGCGCCGGACGGCAACGAAACGCCGCCGCACGCAGCCCTAACCGGCGGAAATCAGCCGGGTTCCGCGCCTGCAGGAATTTCTTGCGCCGCGTCCCTTGCATCTGTATCTGACACAATCAATCAGGAATACGCAGCTACGGGTTTCCAGCCACGCCTTCCATCACAACGACGAGGGAAGTCATGCTGATTCACCGACTGTTGCCGCTGGCGGGGGTTTCGACCCTGGCGCTGGTCCAAAGCGCGGCGCTCGCGCAAGAGCCCGCCACCGGCGCGCCGATCGTCCTGGCCCCGATCACGCTGGTCGCGGATGGCGAGGAAAACATCGAGGCCACCGGCGGCGTGGTCGTCACCCGCGAGGACATCGAGGCGCTGCAACCCGCCGACCCGTCCGAGCTGTTCGCCCGCGAATCGGCGGTGACGGTGTCCGGCGGCGCCGGCCCGTCCAAGCGCATCCACGTGTTCGGGATGGAACAGTCGAACCTCGCCGTGACCGTGGACGGGGTACCGCAGGGCGTCACCAGTTGGCACCATACCGGCTCGAACGTGATCGACCCGGCGTTCCTGAGGTCGGTCGAGGTCGAGGCAGGGGCCGCCGCTGCCGATGCCGGTTTCGCCGCGGCGGCAGGGGCGTTGCGCTATGAAACCGTCGGCGCGCGCGACATGCTGACCGATGGCCGCACCCAAGGTGGCCGGGCGGGCCTCTCCTACGGCTCGAACGGGCGCGGCGTCGCGGGCTCACTTGCCGGTTACGGGATTCATGCCGGCTTCGACTGGTTCGTGATGCTCCACGCCGCCAACGGCAAGAACTACGAGAACGGCGACGGCTACGAGGTTCTGGGCAGCGAGCCGGCGACCCAGGGCGCCGTGGCCAAGCTGGGCTACGAGGTCGACAGCCATCGCGTCGAGCTGGCCTATGAATACAGCAAGGACGACGCCGATCGCGTCATCAAGATGAACATGGACCTGTATCCGACCAGCCCCGAGCGGCCGGTCGATCGCAATGTCTATCCGCTGAAGGTGACGCGCAGTACCGTGTCGCTGAGATACAGCTCGACCGCGCCCACCGATGTCTGGGACCCCGAAGCGATGCTGTATTTCGCCCGCAACGAATACTGGCGTAACGACTATGCCACGGGCTTCAACGGCGACATGATCCTGGATTCGCATTCCGTCGGCGGGGTGCTGAAGAACACCTACACCATGGGCCAGGGCAAGATCACCGCCGGGCTGGACTGGGCCTATGACGATTACGACATCGACAACTACGGTGCCACCAACCGCCGGCTGTGGTCGATCGAGACCATGCAGATCGGCGCCTTCGTCCAAGGTCGTTTCGAGTTCGATAACGGCATCGACCTGTCCACCGGCCTGCGGCTGGACCACCACCGTTTCACTGACTGGAACGGCGCGCGCCACACCGACAGCGGCGCTAGCGTGAACGGCACCGTGGCCTATGAGTTCGCTGAAGGATACGAGGTCTTCGGCGGCGCGTCGCGGACCTGGCTGGGCTACAGCATCGGCGAATACGGGCTGCTGCACGCGCGTGAGGCGGATTTCGGCGTGGATCCCGATTTCGAGCCGGCCACGGCTACCAACGCCAAGGTCGGGCTGAACGTCAACCAAGGCGACTGGACCGGGAACTTGACCTTCTTCGACACCAGGCTGCGGGGGCTGGGCATCTATGACACAGCCCGCCCGACCAGCCCGACGCCGGGCGACTACCGGCTGGAAAATGCCGAGGAATACCGCAGCAAGGGCTTTACCCTGCAAGGGAACTACAGCTGGGGGACCGGGCGTGTCGGCGCCAGCTTCACCAAGGCGGACGTGAGCTATGACGGCAACGGCATCCTGCCGCAGGGCGGGACCGTGGTGCCGGTCGGCAAGCTGGCGACGCTGTTCGTCGACCAGGAGATCCCGCAGTACAATCTCAAGGTCGGGGCCACGCTCGAGTGGGCCGGAAAGCTGTCCACTGCCGAGATGCGGGCAGCCGGGTTCGAGGACCACGACTCCTATACTGTGGTCAATGTGTATGGCGAATGGCGACCGCAGAACTACCAGAACATCGCGGTTCACCTGAATGTCGATAACCTGCTGGACGAGACCTATTACGAGCGGTCCAGCTACGTCCAGTTCGACCCGCGCGGCGTGCAGCCTGTTTACGCCCCCGGGCGGACCGTGACCCTGGGCGTGAAGATGGATTTCTGAACCGCCCGGCGGGGGCGGCTGCTTCCCTCTCGGCCTCCCTCACCCCCCGTCCCGGCTGCCGCCGGGGCGGGGTTTTTCAATAGTCGCGCTCGTAGAAGATGCCGATGGTGCTTTCGCCCTCGCTGCTGACCGAGCCGCGGGCGGTCACCGCGTCGTTCACGTCAAGGTTCAGGTTGATGCGCGACTTGCCCTCGGCGTCGACCTCGACGTCGGTGTAGAGGTTGCGCGACAGGTAGCGCCCGGCCCGGACCGAGATCTGCCCGTCCTCGTCGGTGGTCAGGTCGAGGTCGTCCAGACCGGCGGCGTTGCGCAGGTTGCCGACCAGCCCCTCGCCGCCGCGGCCGGCCAGCACCGCCACCGCATTGGCCAGCTGCGCCGCCTGCAGGGCCGAGATGCTGTCCAGGCCGCGCCCGAACAGCAGCTGCGACAGCACCTCTTCCTCGGGCATCCCGGGAACGGATTCAAAGCGGATTTCCGGGTCGCGCAGGTCGCCGTCGATGATGATGCGGGTGGTGATCGCGTCGCGGGTGGTCTCGGCCACCAGCCGCAGCACCGGCACCATCGAGCCCTGCAGCTCGATCAGCCCCTCGGTCAGGGTGAAGCGGCGGCCCAGCAGGTCGACGCGGCCGCGGATGAGTTCCAGCTGGCCGATGGGAACCATGTTGCGGGCGGTGCCGGTCAGGCGGATCTGGCCGCCCAGCTCGGCATCGACGCCGCGGCCGCGGACGAACACCTGGTTCGGCGCGTTGATGGTCAGGTCCAGCCGCGCCGGGTTGGCGGGCGGGGTGGCGGCGGGGGCCACCATCCCGGCGATGCGGGCGTCGGCGCTGGCAAAGGGCAACAGCCCGGCCTTGGCCCGCGTCGCCCGCACCTCGGCGCCGTCGTTCAGATGCACCATGTCGGGGATCGGGTGGCCGCCCAGGCTGCTGGTCGGAATGCGGAACTCGGTCGGGCCCAGGTTGACCTCGCCCGTGACCAGCGGCCCGTCGGCGGGGTTGCCGGTGATCGAGACCGCGCCGTCCACGATGGTTTCGTAAAGATTCGGGTCGCGCAGCACCACCCGCTGCAGCACCGCGCGCAGGTCCAGCGAAATCGCCCCCCCGCGCAGGTCCACCGGGCCGGTGACCCGCAGCGTGCCCCCCGCCGCCACCGCCGCGGTCGCGTCGATGGACACCACGCCCCCGGCGATATCGGCGATGCCGGTCAGGTTTTCCACCCGCAGCCCCAGGTTGGGGTCGGCCAGCCGTGCCCCCGGCAGCCGCACCTGCCCCGACAGGTTTTCCAGCGCCGGGCGCCCGTTCAGCCGCAGGTCGAAATTCACCGGCCCCTCGACCGAGCGGGTGCGCAGCATCGGGTTGACCAGCGCCGCGTCGCTGACCCCGGCCACGCGGATATCGGCGGTGGACAGGTCCGCCGCCGCCGTGCCCGCGATGGTGGCGCGGGTGCCGCCCGGCGCGGTCGCCGCCAGGTCCAGCGCATAGCCGCCGGTCCCCTGCCGCACGCTGCCGGTCACCGTGGCCGCGCCCGGCAGCCCCGGCACCAGCAGCGCCAGATTGGCCAGCGAGGCGTCCAGGTTCAGCGCCTGGGCCGAGCCCTCGGCGCGGATGCTCAGCTGGCCGTTGCGGGCGTTCAGCCGCTCGATCGCGACCGGCCCGCGCTCGGGCAGCAGCGCGGCCAGGTCAAAGATCGTGGTCCCGGCCAGCAGGAGGTCGGCCTGAGGATTGCCGACGCGCAGACCGTCGGCCTGCCCGTTCGCGGTGATCCGCCGCCCCCCTTGCGTGTCGGTCAGCCGCCCCGTGGCGGTGACCGAGCCGCCGATGCCGTTGCCCAGGAACGCCAGGCTGTCGGCGCGCAGATCGGCCGTCACATCGGTGCCGCCGCCGCCCACCGTCCCCTGCGCGGTGGCGTGCAGCCTGGGGTTGTCCAGCACCGCCTGCTCCAGCGTCAGCACGCCCGCACGCTCGGACCCGCGCAGGGTCAGCCGGGTCTCGCCCGCCAGCGCGGCGTCGGCCTGCGCCTGGCCCAGCGACAGGTCGCGGCCCCGCCCGTCCACCACCAGCCGCCGCACCCCGGTGCCATCGTCGGCAAAGCTGCCGGTCGCGGCAAAGGACCCGCGCCAGCCCATGCCAAAGGCCGACAGGTCGCGCAGGTCCATCTTGCCGGAAATATTGGTCTGGCCGTTGCCGATGCTGCCCGCGACATCGGCCGAGGCGCTGGCGTTGTCCAGCACCGCGCGCTCGATGGTGACGACCTCGCCGCGTTGGCTGCCCCGCACCGACAGCCGCGTCTCGCCCGCCAATGCGCCGTCCACGGCGTCCTGCCCCAGCGACAGGTCCTGGCCAGTGCCGTCCAGCTGGAACAGCCGCTGCCCGGTGCCGTCGTCGCGCAGGCTGCCGTCCAGTTCCAGCGCCCCGCGCCAGCCGCGCCCGAAGGCGGCGAGCGAGCGGATCTCGGCATGGCCGGCAAGGTCCGCGACGTTCTCGCCCCAGACCCCGGCGACATTCGCCGCCATCTGCGCATTGGTCAGTCGCAGCTCGTCGATTGTGATCACATCGCCCTTTTGCAGGGCGGCAAGGCGGAAATCGGTGGTGCCGGTCAGCGCGCCGTCCAGATCCTGCTGGCCCAGCCGCAGGTCCTCGCCGCTGCCCGTGACCTCGATGCGGCGCTCGCCCGCCTGCCCGGTGGCGCGGGCGGTGGCGTGCAGGGCGCCGGAAAACTCGGGGCGCAGCGCGGTCAGCCTGGGGATGTCCAGCGTGAACGCGGCGTCAAGCTCGGTGCCGAAACTGCCCTGGCCCTCGGCGGTGAGCTGCGGGTTGCCCAGCCGGAAACGCTCGACCACGAAGCCGTCTTCGCGTTCCTGCGCGGCAAGGTCCAGGTCGGTGCGGCCCTGCAGGGCGCGGTCCAGTTCGGCGATGCCCAGCACCAGATCCGCTGCCTCGCCGGTCAGAGTCACGCGGCGGGTGCCCGGGGCGCCGGTCACCGCGGCCTCGGCGGTCAGCGAGCCGGCCATGGCGGGGTCGGCGTCGGTCAGGCTGGCCAGCCGCAGCGAGGCCCGCAGGTCGGTGGCGGTGGAGCTGATCGTCCCCTGCGCCTGCGCCACCAGCCGCTGCGCATCGACCGACAGCTCGCGCAGCTCGATTCCGGTCTCGTCGCGGCGGGCGCTGGCGGTGATGGTGGTTTCGCCGGCCAGCAGCCGGTCCAGCTGCTCCTGATCGACGGTCACGTCCAGCCCGTTCACGGCCAGCTCTGCGTCGAAGCCGCGCGACAGCACCGTGTACAGCCCGGAAATCTCGGCCGAAATTTGCCCGCTCAGCGGCCGCCCGGCCAGGGTGGACAGATGCGAGGCATCCTCATAGGCCGCATCCAGCGCCCCCGAGATGGTGATCCCGGACCGCAGCCCGTCGGCGCGGATGTCGCCGAACAGCCCGAAATCGCGGCCCGACAGGCTGAAACCGGCCAGTTCCAGCGCATTGCCCGGCGCGAACTCAAAGCCGGTGTCGCCGTGGATGTCCTGCCCCAGCGCGGCCTGCAGCCCGGGATCGGCCAGCGCCAGCCCCTCGGCGCCGAAGCTGATGCGGCCCAGCACCTCGCGCAACTCGTCGCCCGCCAGCTCCACGCTGCCGCCGCCGTCCAGCAGCAGCGCACCGATGCGGTTGCCGCCGGTCGCCAGCTCCTCGATGCGGCCGCGCAGGGTCCATTCGTCGCCCTTTTCCGCGTCATAGCTGATCTGCAGGCTGCCCGAGCGGACCTCGGGGTCGCCCTGCAGCGGCAGGCGCACAGGCAGGGTGGTGGCGCCCGCGTCCGCGCCCAGCGTCATCAGCAGCACCAGCGATTGCGGCGCGCCCTCGTCGCTGATCCGGGCCGAGCCGGTCAGCTTCAGCGCCTGGGTGTCGATCATCAGCGCCGGCAGCGACAGCCGCCCGTCCTCGCCGCGCCAGCCCTGCGCCAGCAGCAGCGATTCCGGCCCGAAAAAGGCGCGGTTGTCCGGCGGCAGCAGGCTGGCCACGTCGCCGCTGAGCTCCAGCCGGAAGCCGGTGCCGGGGGCGCCGTCCTCGCCCGGCTCGGCATGGGCCGAGGCCAGGCCGGTCACCCGGTCCTGCCCGTCGGTCGCCAGCCGGAACTGGGCCGCGAAATCCCGCAAGGGGCCGCTGCCCTGGATTTCCGCGCGCACCGAGGGTCGGCCGTACAGCCCGACCAGATTGGCGAACAGCCCGTCGCGGTCCTCGTCCAGCGTCAGGTCCAGGTCCAGATTGGTGGTGGCGTTGGAATAGCCCGTATCGACGGTGAACAGGCCGCGCTTGCCGTCCAGCCGCTCGACCGAAAGCTTGGCGGTGCCCTCGCCCCCGGCTAGGTTCATGGCGCCGTCCAGCCGCACGGCCGCGGCCTCGCCGATCACCGCCTCGCCGATCTCGACGCGCTCGGCGGCGATGCGGGCGATGTCGACCGCGACCGGCAGGGTGGGCAGCGCGAATTCGCGCACCTCGGGGGTGGGGCCGTCGTCGCCCTGATCCCCCGGCAGGCGCGGCAGCAGGATCTCGCTGGCTGACAGCTCGCGGATCTGGATGCGGCGGGCGAACAGCGCCGAGCGGTCCCACTGGATCGCGCCGTTGCGCAGGGTGATCCAGACGCCCTTGTCGTCGGCGATGGTCAGTTCTTCGAAGGTCGCGCGCGAGGACAGCGCCCCCTGAAAGCCGCGGATCACCACCTGCCGCCCGGCGTCCGAGAGGTTGCGTTCCAGGAAACGGGTGATGAAGCCGCGGTCATCCTCGACCTCGGCCGAGATTTCGGCGGCGGCGGCGGCGATGTCCTGATCGGCGGGCTGCTCGGCGGCAGGGGGCGGCGGCGCGGCATCCTGCGCGGCCAGCGGCAGGGGGGCGGCGGGCAGCAACAGCGCCAGAGCGGCGGCGGCAAACAGCTTACGCATCAGAACGCCTGCCCCAGACCAAGGTAAAGCTGCACCCCTTCGCCGGTGTCGCCGCCGACCGGCCCGGCCACGTCCAGCCGCAGCGGCCCGACCGGGGTGTCGTAGCGCACCCCCAGCCCGGCGCCCGCGTGCCAGTCGGTGTCGCCGCCAAAGCCGCTGTCGGCCCAGACCCGGCCGGCGTCGGCAAAGGCCACCACCCCGATGCGGGGGCGGACCTGAAAGCGGACCTCTCCGGTCACGTTGGCCACGCTCATCCCGCCGGTGCGGATCGTGCCCTCGGGGCCGCCGGCGATGGCGCGCACCCCCAGCGATTCGAACGGCTGTCCGCGGACCGAGCCGCCGCCCCCCGACCAGAACAGATAGTCGCGCGGGGTTTCCTCGATCTCGGGGCCCCAGATGGTGCCGACGCGGGCGCGGGCGGCCAGCGTCACCCGCTCGTCCTCGCCAAAGCTGCGATAGCCGCGGCCCTCGGTCACCACCCGCAGGCCGGAGCCGGTGTCGTCCAGCCCGGTGAACGGGGTCGCCGTCCCCGACAGCCAGAAGCCGCGCTTGGCGTTGGTCGGCACGTCGCGGCGGTCCCAGGTCACAGTGGTCGGCAGCGCGAGGATTTCAAAGTTGGTGGTGCCGCTGTCGTCGCGCACGCGCGAGCGGCGGTATTCCAGCTTGGTTTCCCCGGTCAGCCGCTCGCTGGGCAGCCAGGTCAGGCCAAAGCCGAACACCCCCAGGTCCAGGTCGTAATCCTCTTCGCGCAGCCTTTCGCCCCGCGCCTCGACCGAGGCGGTGATGTCGGGGTTCAGCGTCGCCGGGCGGTCGATACGCACCCCGGCCTTGAAGTCGCGCTCTGACGTGCCCGAGCCGATGTCCTTCAACTCGGTATCCACCCGCAGCCGCTCGCCCCCGCCCAGCAGGTTGCGGTGCATCCAGTAGCCCGAGATCATGGCGCCGTCGTTGCTGCTGATCTCGAACCCGGCGCCGGCGCGGCGCAGCTTCTGTTCGACCACGGTCAGGTTCACGTCCAGCGTGTTGCCGGGGCCAAGCGCCTCGGCCTCTTCCAGGGTGATCGCCGAGAACACGCCCGAGCGGCGCAGGCGGCGGCGGACGGTCTCGATCTTTTCGGGGTCGAAGCGCTGACCCTCGGGGAAGCCGGCGATCTTGTAAAGCCGCCGCGTGCTCAGCCGCTGGTTGCCGGTGGCGTGCAGCTGGCCAAAGCGGACCATCGGGCCGGGGGTCAGCGCGATGCGGCTGTCGATGCGCCGCGCCGCATGGTCGGCGATGATCTCGGTCGCGGCGACATCGGCCTTGGCGTGGCCGTGCTCGCGCCAGCCGTCCACCCCGCGCCGCGCCGCATTGCGCATGTCCGAGGTGCGGGCGATCTCGCCCACGCGGTAATCCTCGGGCAGCTCGGTATCGGGGGCAATCGGGGCGATATCGGCGCGCGAATAGCGAAAGGCATTGCCCGGGTTCACGGTGACCACCACCTGCCGCACGATCTGCGGCGCGTCCAGCGGCGCGATCCCAGCCGCCTCGACCCCGTCCAGCCTTATGTCGATGACCGAATCGTAATAGCCTTCGTCGTAAAGCAGCCCCAGCAGCCGCGAATAATCCGCCCGCGCCGCTGCCAGCACGTCCTGCGCGGTATAGCGCCCCTCGGCCAGCGCCCCGGTGATGCGCGAGGCGTTCCTCAGCCGCCGCTCCAGCCCGGCATCGCCGTTGCTGACGCGGAATTGCAGGTCGACGGGGGAATTTTTCACAGGGTCCGCCCCGGAAAACAGCCCCGAGAACGGCGACGAGGCCGAGGAGCCGCTGCCCGTGGTCTGCGCCAGGGCGGGGCCGGCCAGCAGGATGCCCGCCGTTGCGGCCGCGACCGCCCTGTTCACGAAACCGGCCATCTCCTGCCCCCCCTTTGGTCTTCCGTGCCGTCGCCGCGCGCCGGGGTTTTGCGCGAGTGTTGCAGGGTGGCGCAAGGATTTCCACCCTCGGCCGGGTTAACTTTTGGCGATAGCGCGCGGCTGTGACCGGGCGACCGCAGCGCCGCTCCCTCACGCGGCTGTCAGACCGCGTTGTCGGGGCGGGGCGGAACCCTGCGGCGGGCGAGGCGTTTTCCCGGTAACCCATTGCAAGCCATGCGGCCGCCGGGCGCGATCCTGCGCCCCCCTGGCCGCACCGCCCAAGGAAGGACCTGTCCCATGCGCCCCCTGCTGCGCCCCGCCCTCGCCCTGATCGCCGCCGCAGCAGCGCTGCCGGCGGTAGTTCTGACGGTCCCCGAAGCCCGCGCGGCGCTGCTGGCCGCCCCGGCCGAGACCGCGCTGGTGCGCGGCTGGACCGCCGTCGCCGGGATGAGCGGCCCCGAGGTGGTCCAGCTGGCCCGCCACCTGCCGGTCGAGACCGACCCCGCTGGCGACAAGCCTTGGTGCGACGCCGCGCCGGTGGTGCAATCCGCGCTGAGCGCCGAGTTCGAGGAAGCGATGGTCGCCCGCCGCGCCGACGGCACGCAGCTGTGGGGCTCGGACACCATGGGCACCTGGACGGTGCTGCTGGAACGGGCCGACGCCACGCAATGCGTCATCGCCTCGGGGATCGGCTATCGCGACGGGGTGGACCCGGGCGCGCTTTACGCAAGGGTGGGGCTGGGCTGAGCGCAGCCGCGTTGCTTTCGCAGCCCGTCTGTGACAATGCCGCCGCAGTTCCATTGTGCGAGGTCCAGATGAGCCAGGCTGCCCCCCAAGATCACATCGTCCGCGATCTGTCGCTTGCCGCGTTCGGCCGCAAGGAGCTGGACATCGCCGAAACCGAGATGCCGGGGCTGATGGCGCTGCGCGAGGAATACGGCACGGCAAAGCCGCTGGCAGGCGCGCGCATCGCCGGCAGCCTGCACATGACCATCCAGACCGGCGTGCTGATCGAGACGCTGGTGGCGCTGGGCGCGGATGTGCGCTGGGCCTCCTGCAACATCTATTCGACCCAGGACCATGCGGCCGCCGCCATCGCGGAATCGGGGGTGCCGGTGTTCGCCATCAAGGGCGAAACGCTGGAGGAATACTGGTCCTATACCGACCGCATCTTCCAGTTCGCGGAAGGCACCGCGAACATGATCCTCGACGACGGCGGCGACGCCACCATGTATGTGCTGCTGGGTGCCCGTGTCGAGGCCGGCGAGACCGCCCTGATCGCCACCCCCACCTCGGAAGAGGAAGAGGCGCTGTTCGCCCAGATCCGCAAGCGCCTGGCCGAAACTCCCGGCTGGTTCGCCCGCCAGCGCGACGCCATCCGCGGCGTGTCCGAGGAAACCACCACCGGCGTGCATCGCCTGTATGAGCTGCACAAGCAGGGGCAGCTGCCGTTCCCGGCGATCAACGTCAACGATTCCGTCACCAAGTCCAAGTTCGACAACAAATACGGCTGCAAGGAATCGCTGGTCGACGGCATTCGCCGCGCCACCGACGTGATGCTGGCCGGCAAGGTGGCGGTGGTCTGCGGCTACGGCGACGTCGGCAAGGGCTCGGCCGCCTCGCTGCAAGGCGCGGGTGCGCGGGTGAAAGTCACCGAAATCGACCCGATCTGCGCGCTGCAGGCGGCGATGGACGGGTTCGAGGTGGTGCGGCTGGAAGACGTGGCCGCCACCGCCGACATCTTCGTCACCACCACCGGCAACCGCGACGTGATCCGCATCGAGCACATGCGCGAGATGAAGCACATGGCGATCGTCGGCAACATCGGCCATTTCGACAACGAGATCCAGGTCGCCGCGCTCAAGAACCATAAATGGACCAACATCAAGGACCAGGTGGACCTGATCGAGATGCCCTCGGGCAACCGCATCATCCTGCTGAGCCAGGGCCGGCTGCTGAATCTCGGCAACGCCACCGGCCACCCCAGCTTCGTGATGTCAGCCAGCTTCACAAATCAGGTACTGGCGCAGATCGAGCTGTGGACCAAGGGTGACGAATACCGCCCGGGCGTCTATATCCTGCCCAAGGCGCTGGACGAGAAAGTGGCGCGGCTGCATCTCGACAAGATCGGGGTGCGGCTGACCGAGCTGCGGCCAGAGCAGGCGGATTACATCGGGGTTCCGGTCGCGGGCCCCTTCAAGTCGGAGCATTACCGCTACTGATGCGGATCTTCTGGGGCACGGTCGGAGTTCTGGGCGTCATCCTGGCCTTTGCCGGGATGGTGCTGCCGGTGCTGCCCACCGTGCCCTTTGCGCTGCTGGCGGCCTTCAGCTTCAACCGCTCGTCG
Organism: Paracoccus sp. SJTW-4; assembly: GCF_047716885.1. Taxonomy (NCBI): domain Bacteria; kingdom Pseudomonadati; phylum Pseudomonadota; class Alphaproteobacteria; order Rhodobacterales; family Paracoccaceae; genus Paracoccus; species Paracoccus sp. SJTW-4. The sequence continues at coordinate 2,799,558 of NZ_CP136681.1, forward strand.
CCGCGCTTCCACAACATGCTGATGCGCCACCGCATCCTCGGCCCGCAGATTCGCGAATGGCAGGAACACCGCGCCATCGACCCGCGGGTCAAGCTGATCGCGGTGGCCAGCATGGTGGTCGGGCTCAGCATCAGCTGGTTCATCCTGCCGCCCTTCTACTGGACGATCCAGTTGTCGATCCTGGCGGTGGCGGCCGCATTCGTGCTGACCCGCGCCAACCCCCCGCCGGCGATGTAGTCCCGCGCGGGCGCCGCAACGCGCCACCCGCTTAAACCCCGGCAGGGACTTCTTTCTGGCCCAAATACCCATGCGGCCGCGCCATCTACGCCGCGCCCGCATGGGCAGGGGACGGCGCAACCCGCCCCCTCCAAAGAACCGCAGCGCGCTCAACGCCCCCGGATCAGCCGCTTGATCCCCGCGACATGCGTGCTGGACGCCGCCAGCGCATCCGCCGCCAGCTCGCGGGCCGCGGCCTCCAGCCCGTCCTCGGGGACGATGCGGTCGAGCAGCCCCCAGGACAGCGCGGTTTCCGCCTCGATCCGCTGCCCGGCCATCAGGATCATCGCCGCCCGCGACGGACCGACCAGCGCCCGCAGCCGCGCCGGGTCCGAGGGCTGCGGCAGGAACCCCAGCTTCATCACCGGGTAGAAGATCTTCGCCCCCGGCACCGCGATGCGCAGGTCGCAGGCCAGCACCATCCCCAGCGCGCCCCCCGCCGCGGTGCCGTTCAGCGCCGCGATGGTCAGCGCCGGGGCCTCGGCAATGGTGGCCGACAGCTCCTCCCACAGGGGCGAGGTCGCCAGCCCGGCCCGCGCCGCCTCAAGATCGGCGCCGGCCGAAAACACCCGCCCGCGGCCGGTCAGCATGATCGCGCGCGCGCCCTGCGCGATGGCGGCGCGAAACGCCTCGGTCAGATCGGCGATCATCGCTGCGGTCAGCGCATTGGCCTTGTCCGCGCGGTCCAGCGTGATCGTGGTGAACCCATCCTGCGGGCCGTGTGTTTGAATCAAGACTGCCTCCCTTGGTCACGGCGCCGGATTATGCGATGTTCGCCCCGCGTCGCAACGCCACACATTCCAAAGGATAGGATTCATGTTTTTGCGGACCGCCACCTCGACCCTTGCCGTCCTTGCGCTGACGGTGCCTGCATTCGGCGACGTGTCGCCCGCGGAAGTGTGGCAGAACTGGATCGAATATTACCAGGCGAACGGATACAACGTCACCGAGGGCACGCGCGAGGAAGCCGGCGATACGCTGATCCTGCGCGATGTCGCGATCACCTATGCCGCCCCCGGCGACGAACTGGACCTGCGCTTCGTCGCGCCCGAGATCTCGCTGCTGGCCACCGGCGACGGGCGGGTGCGCACCACGCTGGCGGACACCATCCCGATGAGCGTCCGCTTCACCGAGGATGGCGAGGACGTCACCCTGACCGGCGCGCTGACCCTGCGCGACAGCGAGATCGTCACCAGCGGCTCGGCCGAGGACATGACCCACGACAGCCGCATGGGCGAGGTCAGCCTGGCGTTGCAGACCATGCAGACCGGCGCCACCACCCGCGACCTGCCGGTGACGCTGACCATCGCCAACCTGACCAGCCGCCAGAACGTGACCCGCACCGACGCGATGCGCTTCGACGTCGAGATGGCGGCCGAGCGGCTGAATCTGGAGGCCGACCTGGCCGACCTCGACGACGCCGGCACGGGCGATGCCGGCACCGGCGATGACGGCAGCGAGGGCAGCGACGGGCCGACCCGCGTCAAGCTGTCGGGGGTGGTGAACGACCTGCGCGGCGCCTCGACCGGGGTGATGCCGCTGGATGCCGACCCGGGCACGGACATGGCGGCGGCGCTGCGCGCCGGTCTGGACGTCAGCGGCAACCTTGCCGCCGGTGCGGGAAGGTTCGAACTGGACGTGGCCGGCACCGACGCCGAGGGCCAGCCCGAAAACGTTGCCGGGCACTACACGGTCGAGGGGACCGACGTCTCCTTCGGCTTTGGCGCCGACGGGCTGAAATATCAGGGCGCCATCGATTCGACCGCGGCCGAGTTCACCGTGACCGGGCTGCCCGCGCCGATCAGCTATTCCATGGCCGAGACCACCTTTGACGTGCAGATGCCGGTGCTGAAATCGGACGAGCCGGCGCCCTTCAAGCTGGCCTATTCGATCGGCGGGCTGTCCCTGGCCGACGGCATCTGGGACATGTTCGACCCCCAGAAGGTGCTGCCCCGCGACCCCGCCAGCCTGGACATCGACATCACCGGGCTGATGCGGCTGACCATGGACCTGTTCGACCCGGCGCTGGCAAAGGCGGCCGAGGCCGCGGGCGACGACGCGGCGGGCAGCGACGGCATGGACGCGACCGGCGATGACGCCACGCCCAACCCCTTCGAGCCGACCGAGATCTCGCTGAACAAGATCGCGCTGTCGGCGGTCGGGGCCAGCTTCGACAGCTCGGGCGAGCTGCGGGTCCCCGAGAGCGGCGACATGACCCAGCCGGTGGGCACGCTGAATGCCCGCATCGAGGGGGTGAACGGGCTGATCGACCGGCTGGTGCAGCTGGGTGTGCTGAACAGCGATGAGGTGGCCGGCTATCGCATGATGCTGGCGATGTTCGCCCGCCCCGCGCCCGAAGGCGGCGACGCGCTGGTCAGCGAGTTCGAGTTCCGCGAAGGCGGCGAAATCTTTGCCAACGGGCAGCAGGTGAAATAACACCGCGCCATCATGGCGAAAATTGCGGGGGCCGGGCGCGTGTCCGGCCCTTTCGCTTCGGAAGGAAGGCGCCCTCTCATGACCAGATCCGATTCTGCCTCTGATCTTGCCCGGCTGACCGATGCGCTGATCGCGGCCGCGCGCGCCGCCGGCGCGGACGAGGCCGACGCCATCGCCACCTCAGGCACCGCGCTGTCGGTCGAGGTGCGGCAGGGGGCGCTGGAACACGCCGAGCGCGCCGAGGGGATCGAGATCGGCCTGCGCGTGATCCTGGGCGGGCGGCAGGCTTGCGTCTCGGCCAGCGATACCTCGGATCGCACCCTGGCCGAGATGGCGGAACGCGCCGTCGCCATGGCGCGCGAGGCGCCGGTGGACGATCATGTCGGGCTGGCCCATCCCGACCAGCTGGCCAGCGACGGCGATACCGACGCGGGCCCGTTGCAGCTGGACGACGGGCAGCCGCTGCCCGAACCGCCCGCGCTGCTGGAACTTGCGCTGCGGGCCGAGGCGGCGGCGCTGGCGGTCAAGGGGGTCAGCATGGCCGAATCGGCCAGCGCCTCGGCGGTGCAGCGCCGCATCTGGCTGGCGGCCAGCAACGGGTTTTCGGCCGGCTACGGGCGCAGCAGCCACGGGATTTCCGCCGTTGCCATCACCGGCGAGGGGCTGGGGATGGAACGCGACTGGGCCGGCGAATCGCGGGTCTGGGCCGAGGACTTGCCTACCCCCGAAGAGATCGGGCGGCTGGCCGGCGAACGCACCGTGGCGCGGCAGGGCGCGCGCAAGCCGCCGACCGGCGCCTTTCCGATCCTTTACGACGAACGCGTCGCGGGCACGCTGATTTCGCACCTGCTGGGGGCGGTGAACGGCAGCGCGGTCGCGCGCGGGTCCAGCTGGCTGCGCAACGACCTGGGCCAGCAGGTACTGCCCGCGGGCATGAACCTGACCGAGGATCCGCGCCGCCCCCGCCATGCCGCCTCGCGCCCCTTCGACGGCGAGGGGCTGCGCACCGCGCCGCGGCTGATCGTCGAGGCGGGCGAATTGCAGGGCTGGACGCTGGACCTGGCCACCGCGCGCAAGCTGGGCATGGCCTCGACCGCCAGCGCCATGCGCGGCACCTCGTCGCCGCCGTCGGCGGGGACCAGCAACGTGACGCTGTCCGCAGGTGAGGCCACGCCCGAGGAACTGATCCGCGAGATGGGGCGCGGGCTGGTGGTGACCTCGATGCTGGGCGCCTCGATCAACGCGACCACCGGCGATTATTCACGCGGCGCCGCCGGGTTCTGGGTGGAAGACGGCCAGATCGCCTATCCGGTCAACGAATGCACCATTGCCGGGAACCTGCGCGAGATGCTGATGCTGATGGTCGCCGCCAACGACCTGCCCGACTGGCGCAGCCTGCGGGTGCCCAGCCTGCTTGTCGAGGGCATGACCGTTGCCGGAGAGTGACCTTGCCCTGATCCGGCAGGCGGCCGTGGACGCCGGCGAGATCGCGCTGGCCCATTGGCGCGGCCGCTTCCGGCATTGGGAAAAGCCGCAGGGCGCGGGACCGGTGTCCGAGGCCGACCTGGCCGTGAACACCGAGCTTGAGCGGGTGCTGCGCGCCGCCCGCCCGGACTACGGCTGGCTGTCCGAGGAAAGCCCCGAGGACCCCGCCCGCGCCACCGCCGCCCGCGTGTTCATCATCGACCCGATCGACGGCACCCGCGCCTTTATCGAGGGGCAGGACGGTTTCGCCGTCGCCGTGGCGGTGGTGGAAAACGGCCGTCCCATCGCCGGGGTGGTCCACCAGCCGGCGCGCGGCGTCACCTATGCCGCCGCCGCGGGCGGCCCGGCCACCCGCAACGACGAACCCATTCACGCCGCCGCCGTGCCGCTGGCAGGCGCCCGGGTGCTGACTGCAAAATCCTCTCTGGACCCGGGGTTCTGGCGCGACGGCGTGGTGCCTGCGGTCAAGCGGGGCTTCCGCCCCTCGCTCGCCTCGCGGTTCTGCATGGTGGCGGACGGGCAGTTCGATGCGGTGCTGTCGATGCGGCCGGTGTGGGAATGGGACGTGGCGGCGGCCTCGCTGATCGCGGAATGCGCGGGCTGCGTGGTGACCGACCGGCGCGGGCAGCGCTTCCGCTTCAACCAGGCGCCGCCGCTGGGCGACGGGCTGATCGTGGCGGCGCCGGCGCTGCACGCGGAAATCCTGGGCGCGCTGGTGGTGCTGCCGCCCGGCCGGAATGAAGGGACCGCCGAATGACGAGACTGACCCCCGAGACGCTGGACCGGCTGGCCGACGCCATCAGCTTTCGCCCCGACACCGAGGCCGCCCGCCTGTTCCGCGAGGCGCTGGGCCGGTTCGCGACCGGCGTCACCATCGTCACCGCCGAGGGCCCGGACGGGCCGCAGGGGATGACGGTGAACAGCTTCACCAGCGTGTCGCTGGACCCGCCGCTGGTGCTGTGGTGCCCGGCGCGGGCCTCGGGGCGGCACGAGATCTTTGCGCAGGCGCCGGCGTGGTCCATCCACGTGCTGGGCGCCGAGCAGCTGGACATCTGCCTGCGCTTTACCCGCGGCGGGGCAGGGTTCCAGGGCATCGCGCTGGGCCGGACCCTGCTGGGCACGCCCGAGATCCCGGGGGTGGCGGCGCGGTTCGACTGCCACGCCCATGCGGTGCATGACGGCGGCGACCACTCGATCCTGGTCGGGCGGGTGGCGCAGGTGACCATCGCCGGACCGGACGATCACCCGCTGGTCTTTGCCGCCGGCCGCTTCGGCGCCTTCGAGCCGGTGGGGGGCTAGCCCCGGCGCTCAGACCGCAGCCTCGACCCGCGCGCCGGGGAATTGCGCGACCATCGCCGCGATTTCCTCGCGGTCGGGGATCATGCAGGCGGCGGTGCTCAGCGCATCGGCGAGCGCGGCCGAGGGGGCCGAGATCGCGATCTCGCGCCACGCCGCGGCGCTGGGGCGGCCGCTGGCGGGCTCGAGGATATGCCCGTTGCGCCCCGCCTGGTCGAAGGTGGTGCCCAGCGGGGACGAGCTTGCCAGCGCCCGCCCCGACAGCCCCAGCTGGCCGCCGGCGGCCAGGGTGATCTGCCAGGGGCCGCCGCCGGGCTGGCCGCCAAGGGCGCGGAACTCGCCGGTGTCGATCAGGATCTCGCTCAGCCCCTCGGCGGTCAGCAGCGCCGCCACGCGGTCGGCGACATAGCCCTGTCCGATGCCGTTCAGGGTCAGCGCGGCACCGGGGCGCAGGCTGATGCGGTCGCTGTCGAGCGTCACCCCCTCCCACCCGACGACGGCGCGCCGCGCCGCGATCTCGGCAGGGGCGGGCTGGTGTCCGGCCGCGGCCGCTTCGGCCCACAGCGCCCACAGCGGCTGCACCGTGGGGTCGAAACGCCCGCCGCTCGCGCCATGCACGGCACCGGCCAGCGACAGGCATTCCAGCAGCTCGAAGGGCGGGGCGTCCAGCTGCCCGTCGCGGTTCAGCCGCGCCAGCGCGCTGTCCTCGCGATAGAGGCTGAGGATATCCTCGAGCCGGTCGATCTCGGCCAGCACCCGCCCCGAGATCGCCTCGGCGTCGGGATGGGCCAGCCGGATCGAGGCGCGCGCGCCCAGCGCCTGCCCGGACCACAGTCGCGCGGCGGGCGGCGGGGTGCCCGCGCGCAGGGCCGCGGGGGTCAGGGCCAGCGCGGCGGAAATCGTCAGCAGGCGGCGGCGGGTCAGCATGTTCAACCTCCGGCGGGTTGGGAAAGGGCGCGCAGGCGCCGCAGGTAATCGTCTTCGTCCTCGTCGCCCATGTCGACGGGGGCCAGCACCATGTCGTCGCGGATCGCGTCCAGCTGCAGCACGGTGCCGCCCTCGGCATCGGCAAAGCCTTGCGCGGCCTCGCGCGTGGAAAACGGCACCGTTTCAGGGGCGCCCATGCCGCCTTCGCGGCCCGAGCCCACGACATAGAACGCGGTCTTGGCGTCGATCCAGTTGCCCTCTCCGGGCACGTCCCAGGTGGCGCCGGGCGCGCCCATGTCGTTGACATAGACCGCCAGGATCGGGGCCATCTGCTCGGGCGCGCGGGTATAGGCGATAGCGTCGCGGACCTGGCTGAAGAACAGCGTCGGCATGCCTTCCAGCACCACCTGCGCCTTGGGGCCGGGGTGTTCCAGCAGGTTCATCTGGCAGTAATGCCCCAGCGATTCGGCGGTGAACTCCTGCGGGCCGATGTCCTGCGCCACCTCCTCCTTGCAGGCGGAAAGCGTCAGGGCGGCCAGCAGCAGGGCAAGCGGCAGCAGCTTCATGGCGTCACCTTGCGGAAAGCGGCCCAGGCCAGCAGCAGCGCCGCCACCGGCCACAGCACCAGCGAGGCCGCGGATTTCCACAGCGCGATGGCGCTTGCGGCGCCGCCGATGCCGCCGGCCTCGGCCACGGCGCTGGCTGCGGACAGGTTGAACAGGCGGAACGCATCGGCCGGGTTGGCCAGCAGCGCCACCGGCAGCACATGGGTGGTCAGCGCGCCGCCGCTGTCGGTCACGACCAGCGCCAGCAGGCCCAGATCGTAAAGCACCACGAACAGCAGCCACAGCCCCATCGCCAGCCCCGCCGCCCCCGAGGGCCGCCGCGACAGCGACGACAGCGTGTAGCCCAGCCCCAGGAAGGCCGCGCCCAGCAGGACCGAGGTCCAGATCAGCCGCCACAGCGACGGCAGCGCCGTGATCGAGGCGGGATCGGTGACAAAGGCCATGACGCCGGCGGCGCCGTAGCCCAGCACCAGCGCCAAGGCCAAGATCGCCAGATGCGCCAGAAGCTTGCCCAGCAGGATCTGCAGCCGCGACACCGGATAGGTCAGCAGCAAGGGCAGGGTGCCGCGCTCGACCTCGCCGGCGATGGCGTCAAAGCTCATCAGCAGCGCCAGCAGCGGCACCAGATAGACCGCCAGCGAGGTCAGAGACGCGACGGTGATCGACAGCCGGTCCACGCCGACGTCGCCGGTGGGCGCGGCCCCGGCGGCGGCCAGCACCAGCGAGAACAGCACCATCAGCGCGGTGGCGATCAGCACCCAGCGGTTGCGGAAGGCGATGCGGAACTCGGACGCCGCGGTGGCAAGAATGCGGTTCATGCCGCCTCTCCGTGACCGAAATGGGTGTAGATGTCTTCCAGGCTGGGCGGGATCACGTCCAGGTCGGCCACGCGCTCGCCCTGCGCGGTGATCCGCGCCAGCAGCGGCAGCTTGTCGGCCTGCGTGCAATCCAGCCGCAGGCGCCCGTCGGCGGTGGGCTCGGCGCCGGGCAGGGCGGCGGCCAGCGGCTCGGCCGCGCCGGCGGCGGGGGTGACCAGCAGCGTCACCGGCAGCGCCGCTTCGTGGCGCAGGCTGGGCAGGGTGCCTTCGGCCACCAGTCGGCCGCGCGCCAGGATCAGGATGCGGTCGGTGCGGGCCTCGACCTCGGTCAGCGCGTGGCTGGAGAGCAGGATCGAGGCGCCCTCGGCTGCCAGCCCGTCCAGCAGCGCATAGAAATCGCGCCGCGACACCGGGTCCAGCCCCGAGGTGGGTTCGTCCAGCACCAAGAGCCGCGGCCGCCCGATCAGCGTCTGCGCCAGCCCGACGCGCTGGCGCATCCCCTTGGAATAGGTGCCGATGCGGCGGCGCTTGGCGTGGCCCAGCCCGACCCGTTCCAGCAGCTCGCCCGCGCGCCCGGCATCCTCGCCGCGCAGCGCCAGGTAATGGCGGATCTGTTCCTCGCCGGTCAGGGCCGGGTGGAAGGCCGCGTTTTCGGGCAGATAGGCCACCTGCGCCCGCGCCGCGGCCGAGCCGGGGGCGCCGCCGCAGACCGAGACCTCGCCCCCGTCAAAGGGGATCAGCCCCAGGATGATCTTCATCATCGTCGACTTGCCGGCGCCGTTGTGGCCCAGCAGTGCCATGCGCATCCCCGGTTCCAGGGTCAGCGACACATCCCGCAGCGCCTCGACCGATTCGTAGCGTTTAGTGAGATGTGAGATTTTCAGCGTCGAAGTCATCGAAGTTACCTTTGTCCCAGCGCCCGGCGACGGCGGCCTCCATGGCGGCGACGTCATCGGGGACAGGAATGGCCAGCGGCTGCATCAGCGGCGCGGAATCGCGCACGCCGCCGGGCAGGGTGGCGGGAAAGTTGCTCTGGCTCCAGCGGATCAGCTGGACGGCGGGCGACCCGGTCAGCAGCGCCGCGGCGGGCTGCGACCACAGGATATGGTCCATCAGGTCGTTGGGGCGATAGCTGCCGTCGGCGATGCCGTCGCCGTTCAGGTCGAAGGCGGGGTGGTCGGACCAGTAGTTGCCGCGGCCCTCGAGGCTCCACTCCATGTGCTTGGTGCCGACGTATTTCACCTGCTCGCGGTTGCCCAGAAAGGCGTTGCCGGTCAGCACGTTGCGCTCGGACCCGGCGGTGAAGTGGATGCCGATGCCGCAGTCCTGGAAGCGGTTGTCGTAGATCAGGTTCTTGTGGGCGTTGTAGATGAACAGGCACTTGCGGGCGCCGCCGCGGACCAGGTTGCCGCTGACATCGCCGCTGTTGGCATAGTTCAGCATGATCCCGTGTTCGCGGTCGCCCAGGCTGAGGTTGCCCCGGATCACCGGCCGGTCCGAGAACATGATCGCATAGCCCAGGTGGTTCCCGACCGAGATGTTGCCCGACACCTCGGTGTTGCGGGTGTACATGAAATGCACCGCGAAGCGCAGGTCCAGGAACAGGTTGTTGCGATAGAAACTGTCGGCGCTGGTGTTGGAGAAGATGCCGTCGCGGCCATAGCGGATGGTGTTGCCCTCGACCACCGTGCCGGGGCTGTTCCAGACATAGACGCCATTGCCGCGCTCGTTCATGTGCAGCACCTGCGTGCCGGTGATCTCGTTGCCGATCACCTGCGCGTCGTGGCCGCCGTGGACGTCGACGCCGTGCATGTTGCCGGTCAGGGCCAGCCGCAGCACCTGCGCCCGGTCGGCGCCCTTGCGGATCTTGATCCCTGAATCGAGGTCCTGGTTCACCATCCCCGAGCCGGTGACGGAAAACCCTTCCAGCCGCACGTCGGGCGCCTCGATGGTGATGACGGTGCCCTGGCCCTGGCCGTCCACGACGGCATCGCGGCTGCCGGTGATGGTCAGGGGGCGGTCGATGGTGACGGGGCCCGCATGGACCCCGTCCGCCAGTTTCAGCACGTCGCCGGGGGCAGCCCCGGCAATGGCGCGCGCAAGGCTGCCCGCACCCGGCGCGACCTCATGCTCGGCCGCCAGGGTGGCGGCCGGGGCAAGGGCCAGGGCAAGGATCAGGGACAGCCAGCGCATCGGATCAGGCCGCCTTCGGCTCGACCAGCATCCGGCCGCGCATTTCCATGTGCAGCGCGTGGCAGAACCACTGGCAATAGTACCAGTAGACGCCCGGATTGGCCGCGACGAAGGTCACCGACGCGGTCATCTGCGGCCCGATCTCCATGGCGACGCCGTGGTTGCCCAGGGTGAAGCCGTGGGTCAGGTCGTCGATCTCGTCCAGGTTGGTGATGATCACCGTCACCTCGTCGCCCTCGGTCACCGTGAAGCTCTCGATCGAGAAGCTGGGGGCGACGCTGGACATATAGACGCGGACCTTGTTGCCGTCACGGACGATCGTGTCGGTCCATTCGTCGATGTCGACGCCGTCCGCCTCGGCCTGCTTGCGGGTCTCGGCCCACATCGGGTCGTTGCGGTCCCACACCGACTTGATGACGCCCGACAGGATCGCCGGATCGACGGCGATGGCGTCGTGGGGCTCGGCAAAGGTGGGGCCGTCGTGGACCAGCACCATCTGGTCGCCGGAAATGTCGATCAGCTGATCGTTTTCCGGCTTCAGCGGGCCGACGTTCAGGAAGCGGTCCTTCGAGAACTTGCACAGCACGACCAGCCAGTCGTTCTGCGCGTCCAGCGTCTCGCCCATCGTGGTCTTCAGGTGGCCGGGCTGGTAGTGCACGTCCAGCTTTTGCTTGATCGGGTCCACGTCCTCGCCGGCATAGGCGCGGATCGCGTCCTCGATGTTCCACTTGACGACCTGGCTGTCGATGAAGGTCGAGGTATAGGCGTTGCCGCGCCCGTCAAAGGCGGTGTGCAGCGGGCCCAGCCCCAGTTCCGGTTCCGCCACCACGGCGCTGCGCAGCTCGGCGCCTTCGTAGAAGATCGCGTCCAGCTTGGTCACGTCGATCACCGTGACGGTGGGCGACAGCTTGCCGTTCAGCACCAGGTGCTTCTTGTCCGGCGCCATGTTGCAACCATGGGGGTTGTTGGCGATCGGGATGTAGCGGGTGAACTGGCTGTTGGCGTCCTTGCGGCCGTCCAGCACCTTGCAGCCGTTGATTTCCTCGTACTGGCCGGCCTCGATCGCCTTTTCGATCTCGGCGATGTTGAAGACGACCACGTGGTCCATCTCGGACTCGCTCATCTCGGCGAGGTTCATCCCCATTTCCGAGTTGTACGAGGTCGAGAACGCCCATTTCCCTTCGTAGTCGCAGTCGGTGTTGTCGAGGTTGCCCGACACCAGCACCTGCCACGCCACTTCCATCGCCTCGGTGTCGACGGCGCTGAACACGTTCACGTAGGTCGAGATATCTTCCATCGTGGTGCCGTCGTTGATCAGCGGCGCCTCGTCCTCACCGTTGCAGAAGATATAGTTCGAGCTGGGGAACTTCCGCGGCCGCATCCCGTGGATCGCCTTGGCGTTCGGGATTTCCAGGATGGCGTCGCATTTCATCACGTCGCAGCGGACCCGGGCGACGCGGGTGTTCGCCTTGTCCTGCATGAACAGGTACTTACCGTCGTACTTGCCCTCGGTATAGGACATGTGCAGGTGGTGCAGGTCGCCGTTGTCGTGGATGCGCTTGCCGTTGGCCGCCAGATGCTTGCGGGTCTTTTCGGTCATCGAGCGCTCGAGGATCCGCAGCGACTCGTTGGTCTGGCCCCAGCCGGTGGCCGAGCAGCGGTTGAACACCGGGATCCGCATCAGCTCGCGCATCGAGGGGATGCCGAGGATGCGCACCTCGCCGGTCTGCCCCGAGGACCAGAAGCCGTAGTACTGGTCGAGCTGCCCGGGGGCGACGTTGATTTCCGCAGCGCCCGCCGCACCGGCGGTGCCGCCGGTCACGGCCGCGGCCGTGCCCAGCCCCAGTGCGGCCGGCCCCAGCGCCAGCCTGCCGCCGAAAGCGCCCGCGACGGCGGCGCCGCCGGCGGTAGCGCCCAGCAGCGCGCGGCGACTGACGCCCTTCTTGTCGTTGGTTTCCATGTTCGACCTCCTCTGTTTCAGGTCTTGAGTCGGGGGGTTGCGTTGGGATGGCCCGCAGGGGCCGGCCCCAGCCGCGGCGCGGGGCTGGCGGCGACGGATTCCCGCCGCTTGAGCCGCCGGATCACCACCGGGCATTTCGTTTCGGACTGGTAGAGCACCTGGCAGTGCAGGCAGTTGATGCACTCGTTGGGGTTGATCTCTCCGGTCGGGTGGATCGACTGCACCGGGCATTCATTGGCGCAGGTCTGGCAGGGGTTGCCGCATTCGCGATAGCGCTTGAGCCAGTCGAACATCCGCAGCCGCGCCGGGATCGCCAGCCCCGCACCCAGCGGGCACAGGTAGCGGCAGTAGAAGCGTTCGACGAACAGCCCCGCCACCAGCAGCGCCACCGCATAGGCGACGAAGGGCCAGGCGCGGACAAAGTTCAGGATGATCGCGGTCTTGAACGGCTCGACCTCGGCCAGGCGCTCGGCCTGCTCGATCGAGGCCAGCGACACCCCGAACAGCCCCAGGAAGATCATGTATTTGATCGGCCACAGCCGCTCGTGCAGCCCCCAGGGCAGGGTCCATTGCGGGATGCGCAGCTTGCGGGCGATCTGGTTGGTCAGTTCCTGCAGCGCGCCGAACGGGCACAGCCAGCCGCAATAGGCGCCGCGGCCCCAGAACAGCAGCGCCGCCGCCACCGCGAACCACAGGATGAAGGTCAGCGGGTCCAACAGGAACGCCTGCCAGCTGAAGCCGGACACCAAGCTGCCGGTCAGCGCCATGATGTTCACCACCGACAGCTGCGCGTTGAACATCCAGCCCAGCACCACCAGCGTGACGGTCAGATAGGCCATGCGGAAGATGTAGAAGCGCCGCTCGTTCCTGACCGCGAAATGCTGGAAGAAGAACACCAGCGTCAGCACGGCCAGCATCGCACCGAGAATGGCGATCTTGACCTCGGAATCCATCCAGATCCGCTTCCACAGCTCGGCTTGGGCCCGGCTTTCCGAGGGCTCGGCGATGGCGGCTGCGGCATCCGCCGCGGCCACGGCCTCGGGCGGGGCGGGCGGGGGTGCGACGGCGCGCAGGTATTGCTGCGGCAGCTGATAGCCCAGGTCGAAGGTGGTGAAGACCTTTTCCACCGGCCCGACATCGCGGTGCACCAGCAGCTGGATGCGGAACGGCTTGCCGGGGTCGAAGCCCGACTCGGCCGGGATCTTGAACAGGTCCATTTCCGGGAAATCCGGCGCGTCCTCGGGGGCCAGCCCGTTGATCCGCCGGTGGTCGCGATCGTGGAAACGCACCGACACGTCGTCCTGGATCAGCACGATCCGGTCGAAGATGCCGCCGCGCACATAGCCCGAGCCCTTGAAGCTGTAGAGCCCGCGCCCGACCACCGCGATCGCCTGTTCGCCGGGTTTCAGCCAGCTTTGCAGGTTGGTGTTCTGCGCCTCGCCCAGCAGCGCCTGCCCGATCGAGGGGACCGAGGCCAGCGCCACCTGCATCTCGATGAAGGTGGTTTCCGGCGGTTCGGTCAGGGCGCGGCGGACGGCGCGGGGGTCGGCGTTGGTGGCGAAGGCCTCGTTGACCTGGCCCACCTCGATCACCATCCGGCGCAGGGTGCCGTCGCCCTCCATCTCGGTCCAGCTCGACGGGGCGGGGGCCTCGGGGTTGATCTCGAAGCTGGGACCGGCCTGCGCCACCGGCGCGGCCAGCCCGCCCAGCCCCAGCGTGCGCGCCACCTTGAGCCCCGAGCGGACGATGGAATCGTCGATCACCATCACCGTCACCGTGGCGCCCGAGATGATCTCGACATCATGGCCGGTGCCGCCGGCCTTGGCCTCGGCGATCAGGTCCAGCCCGCGGTAGCCCTCGACCATGGTCTGCACCTTCGCCTCGGGGATGCCGATCAGCACGATGGGTTCCGAATGGTGCACCAGCTGCACGCCGGCGATCCTGGCCTCGTCGTCGACGGCGACCATCGTGTGGATCGGCTTGCCGGAATAGCCGGTGGTGCCGACGAAATCCGTGGTGATGAAGGCCCACGCCACCCGTTCGCCGCCGCGCAGTACCGGCGCGACCGGCAGGTCGTCGCGGATCGGGCCGAAGCCGTCGGCGCCCTCGACCAGCTCACCCGCGGATTGCTCGGGCAGGAACTGCGCCAGCACCGATTCGGCATGTGCCGGGCCGGTTATCGCCAGCCAGGCACAAAGAAGGACGATCAGGCGAAGAATGTTCATGGCTGGCAATCCGGCTGTTTCCGGCCGGACTTAGCAGACCGGCGGACCCGCGTATTTGAGGAGTGTCAATTCGCCGGGGCGGGCGCGGCCGGCAAAGCGCCGGCGGCTGTGCTAACGACAAGGATTTGTTGCGAGAATCCGGGTCTGTGGGACAAATGGCCGCAATCCTGTATCTTCATAACATCGAAAGTAAGTGATATGTATGCTCAATGCATCGGCGACGGGGAATCCCTGCCGTCCGGGACAGGCGAAAATGAATGCACGGAGGAATGGCGCGATGAACCGAAGGGTGGAACTGATGACCTCGCGCCGCGGGGTGCTGGGCATGGCGCTGGCCGGTGCCGCCGCGGCCGGGCTGGGCGCCGCCCCGGCGCAGGCCGCCAGGGTCCAGACCAGCGCCCGGATCGTGATCATCGGCGCGGGCGCGGCGGGAACCGCATTTGCCAACCGGCTGGTGCAGCGGCTGGACGGGGCGCAGATCACCGTGGTCGATGCGCGGGCCGAACATCTTTACCAGCCCGGGCTGTCGCTGGTGGCGGCGGGGCTGAAGCCGCCGGGCTATGTGGTGTCGCGCACCGCCGACTGGCTGCCGCGCGGCATCTCGCTTGTGACCGAACAGGCCGCGGAAATCGACCCCGAGGCGAAGACCGTCACCACCGCGGGCGGGCAGCGGCTGGACTATGATTTCCTGATCGTCGCGCCGGGGCTGGTGCTGGACCACGACGCGATTGAGGGGTTCTCGCTGGATCTGGTCGGCAGGGACGGGCTTGGCGCGCTTTACGCCGGGCCGGACTACGCGCAGCGGACCTGGCAGGCGGCCTCGCAGTTCACCGAAACCGGCGGGGTCGGCATCTTCACCCGCCCGGCGACCGAGATGAAATGTGCCGGCGCGCCGCTGAAACACACTTTTCTGATCGACGACATCGCCAGCCGCAACGGCGCCGCGGGAAGGTACGAGGCGCATTACGTCTGCCCGCAGCCGGTGCTGTTCTCGGTGCCGATCGTGTCGGAAAAGGTGCGGATGCTGTTCGGCGAACGCGGCATCGCCACCCATTACGGCCACACGCTGAAGGGGATCGAGCCGGGCCGCCGCATCGCCCGGTTCGAGACCTCGGCCACCGACGCCGCGACCGGCGAGGTCACGAAATCCACGGTCGAGATGCCCTACGACTACCTGCACGTCATCCCGCCGCAGCGCGCCCCGCAGGTGATCCGCGAGTCCGGGCTGAGCTGGGCCGACAAATGGACCGATCAGGGCTGGGTCGAATGCGACATGAAGACCCTGCGCCACCTGCGCTACCCCGAGATCTTCGCGCTGGGCGACATCGCCGGTGTGCCCAAGGGCAAGACCGCCGCCAGCGTGAAATGGCAGGTGCCGGTGGTCGAGGACCATCTGGTCGCCGCGATCCAGGGGCGCGAGGGGACGGCGGTCTATGGCGGCTATACCTCGTGCCCGATGATCACCCGCGTCGGCCGCGCGATGCTGGTCGAGTTCGACTATGACAACAACCTGGTCCCCTCGTTCCCCGGCCTGATTGCGCCGCTGGAAGAGCTGTGGATCAGCTGGCTGATGAAGGAGGTGGCGCTGAAGGCCACCTATAACGCCATGCTGCGCGGCAAGGCCTGAGGAGGAACGCGCCATGCAAGAGATGACGCTGGGCACGCTGATCGCGGTGTTCGAGGAAATGTTCGGCCGCGGGCTGTTCTGGGCAATGGTCGCGGCGGCGCTGCTGGTGACTGCGGCCTATCTGTATGTGCTGGTCCGCGACCGCGCGATGTCGATGCACAAGTTCCTGTGGGCGCAGATTTCGATGCCCTTCGGCGCGGTGGCGGCGGTCGCGTTCGTGCTGTGGATCACCCGCTCGGGGCTGCGCGACATCGGCGGGCCGATCGACGTGATCGCGCTGCTGGGGGTGGCGGCGATGGGCGCGGTGGGGATCGCGATCCTGGTCTATACCGCGCAGTCGCTGGCCCGGCCGCTGGTGCGCCGGCCCAAGGCATAATCCGCCGCGCCGTTTGCGCGACCCCGGAGCCGGGGGGCTTTCCGCTCCCCCACGCCCCCGAGGATATTTCTGCAAGGAAGAAAGCCGCTGCCGCTTCCGGGCTTGCCGGGCAGCGGCGATGCATGGCCGTCTGAGCGTGAGAGCGTGAGAGCGTGAGAGCGTGAGAGCGTGAGAGCGTGAGAGCGTGAGAGCGTGAGAGCGGCAGCGGTCAGCTGTCGCGCTCGGCCTCGTCGATCAGCCCGCCGATCCAGCGCGTGGCTAGCCAGGTCGCCGGCAACGTCAGCGGCAGCGCCACCAGGATCGTCGCCACCGGCGACAGGCTGGGCCAGCCGAGCGCCCGCCCGATCAGCGCCAGCATGAACAGGTTGATCGCCACCGCCCCCCAGACGAAGGGCGCGAGGATCAGCGCCAGCCGCAGGCGGCTGCGCGGCTGCGGTCGGGCCGCCTCAGTGGCTGGTCCCGTCCGAGAAGGTGATCTTGTTCCAGACATTGTATTTCCCCGAAGGCTTGCGCATCGGCAGGCGCCTGACCTCCTCGAGCGTGGCGGCATCATAGACGACCACCGCCCCGTCGTCTTCCCAGATCGACACCAGCGCGTATTTGCCGTCGCGGGTGAACTCGGTATGGGCCACGGTCTTGCCCGGCGCCGGGTTCAGCGTCTTGACGATTTCCAGCGTCTGCTTGTCGATGATATGCACCTCGTCCCTGTGCGGGCCGAAGAACACGTCGGCCCAGACATGGGGGCTGGTCTCGTGGCTGCGCAGGAAGAAGCCGGGGCCGTTGGTCTTGATCGCCTTGACCAGCGACCAGTCGGTCATGTCGATCACCGACAGCACGCCTTCGTTCAGGTGCGGGGTGGCCATGACCTTGTGGCCGTTGCGGTCCCAGGTGATGCCCGATCCCAGATGCGGCATTCCCGGCAGCGGCAGCTCGGCGATCTCGCGGCCGACGTCGAGGTTGACGACCACGCCCTTGGTGCCCTCGCGGTTGGTGCCGATCAGGTGGCGATAGTCGGGGTCGAAGAAGAAATCGTCCAGCGGCTCTTCGATGACGATGCGGCGGCGGGCAAACAGGCCCTTCTGGGCGCCGACCGATTCCTCCATCCCCTTCTCGTGGCTGTGGACGAAACCGTCGTGGAACGGCCCGGCCTCGGGGTCGGTCGCGACTTCCCAGATTTCCGGGGCGTCCTTCAGCGCCAGGATGAAGGACCGCCGCTGCGGCGCCTGATAGACGGCCGAGACGCGGGATTCGCTGCCGTCGCGGGCCTTGACCTCCAGCACCTTCACCGGGGTCAGGTCCTCGGTCGACAGGATGGTCAGCGTGTGCGGCAGGTAGTTGGCGACCGCCAGCCATTTGCCGTCATGGCTCATGGCGATGTTACGGCTGTTGAGCCCGGCGCGCACCCGCCCGACCTCTTTCAGCGACCAGATGTCGTATTTCTGCACCCAGCCGTCGCGCGACATGATGAAGACATAGCGCCCGTCGGGCGAGAACTTCGGCCCGCCATGCACCGCATAGGGGGTAGGAAAGCGGTCGAGCACGTCCAGCGTGTCGCCGTCGAGCACGCTGACGTGGTGGTCGCCGGTCTCGACCACCAGGGTGATGTTCATCGGGTCGGCGTCGAAGACGGGCGCCTCGGCGGGGGTATAGTCCGCCTCCATCTCGCGGCTGGCCTCGATATCGGCCACGGTCCACGATGGCGTCTCGGCCAGCGGCGCCTTGATGAACTCGACCAGCGCGGCGATCTGCGGCTCGGACAGCCGGTCGGCGAAACCCTCCATCTGGGTGGCGGGGCGGCCGTGGGCGATCACCTCGTCCAGCCCCTTCACCCTGCCCAGCGTTTCCGGGATCAGCGCCGGGCCCGTTCCGCCCAGCCGGTCCTCGGCGTGGCACGAGGCGCAATGCTCGGCGTAATCCGCCGCCGGGTCAGCCGCAACCGCCAGCGGCGCCAGCGCAAGGGCTGCTGCCCACAGGACTTCTTTCTGGCCCAAATACCCCCGCCGGAGGCGTCTTTCAGAAGAAACGATGCGCGGGGTCATGGCTCTTTCCACGGAACGGGGTGACGGTCAGCCGCTCAAGGTCGCCCTCGACCCCGATCTCGGCATTGGACAGATAGCAGGCCGGGTCTTCGGCCCAGGGGTCGCCGGTCAGCTGCAAGGCGCGGATGCGGGTGTTGCCGCCGCAGACATCCTGAAACGCGCAGGCGCCGCAGCGGCCCTTGAGCGGCCGCGGACGGGTGCGCAGCGTGGCAAGCATCGGGTCGTCGCCGGTCCACCATTGGCTGAACGGCTTTTCCTTGACGCTGCCGACGGTGTAGTCCGACCAGTAGGTGTCGGGGTGGACCTTGCCCTGCGGGTCGATGTTGGCCACCCCCAGCCCCGAGGAATTGCCGCCCCAGGCCACCAGATGCTCGCGCATATGGGCCACCGCGGCGGGCTCGAAATTGCGTTCCGCCCAGCGCATGAACCACACCGCATCGGCGTCGTTGTTGCCGGTCACGATCTCCAGCGGGCGGCCGTTCGACACCGCGTCCCAGCCGCGTTCGATCAGCAGGTCCATGGCGCGGCGGGTGTGGGCGTGTTCCTGGTCCTCGCCCCGGTGCTTGTCGCCGCGCCCGGCATAGACCAGATGCGACAGGTAGAACTTGTCCACCCCTTCGGATTCGCACAGGTCCAGCATCAGCGGCAGCTGGTCGCCGTTGTCCTTGGTGATGGTGAAGCGCAGGCCGACCTTGACGCCGCGGGCCTTGCAGGCGCGCACGCCCGCCAGCGCATTGTCGAATGCGCCCTCGACGCCGCGGAACCAATCGTTGGTGGCCCCGATCCCGTCAAGCGAGATACCGACGTAATCGAAGCCCAGCGCCGCCACCCGGTCGGCCACGCCGGGCTCGCCCAGCTTGGTGCCGTTGGTGGACAGCGACAGATGCCGGAAATCCAGCGCCCGCGCGCGCTCGGCCAGCTCCCAGAAGTCGAAGCGGCTCAGCGGCTCGCCCCCCGACAGGATCAGCGCCGGGATGCGGAACTGCGACAGGTCGTCCAGCACCCCCAGCGCCTGTTCGTGGGTCAGCTCACCCGGGAACACGTGGTCCGAGCTGACCGTGTAGCAGTGGCGGCATTTGAGGTTGCAGGTGCGGGTCAGGTTCCAGATCACCACCGGCTTGACCGAGCCGGGCGTGCCGCGGCGGCGGACCGGGGTCGGCTCGACCAGCTGGTGCATGTATTGGGTCAGGCGGAACATCCTTGCCCCCTTTCATTCGTCGCGCAGGCGCAATCCGGTCTTTTTCAGGATACGCGTGGAATACAGGATATCGTGGCTGCGGCAGGCGGTGCCAAGCAGGGCGGCCACTTCGTCGCGCTTGGCCTCGACCTCGGCGCGGCTGCCGCCGTGCAGCATCGCGAACAGGTTGTAGGGCCAGCCGGGCAGGGCGCGCGGCCGCTGGTAGCAATGGGTGACGAAGGGCAGGGCGCCGACCTGCGCGCCCAACTCGCTGATGCGGTCGTCGGCCACGTCCCAGACGCTCATCCCGTTGGCGGTCATGCCCAGCGCGTAATGGTTGGGGGCGACGGCGATGCGGCGGACGATGCCGCGTTCCTGCATCGAGGCGAGGCGCGCGATCACCTCGGCCTCGGTCAGGGCCAGCGCCTCGGCCACGGCGGCATAGGGGGCGGGGGTCAGAGGCAGCCCGGCCTGGGTCGCCTTGACGATGCGGCGGTCGGTGGGGTCCAGCGCCGCGGTCATGCCTGCACCCGGAAACCGATGAAATATTCCTCGAGCTTGGGAAACAGCATCACTTTCAGCCCCGTCTCAGCCTCGATTTTCTGCGCGGTCCGCTCGATCCCGTCGGGACGGTCGGTGGCCAGCACGAACCACATGTTCAGCGCATGGGTGCGTTCATAGTTATGCGCGACCTCGGGGTGGGCGTTGACCTGGGCCAGCACCTCGTCAAAGCGGTCCTCGGGCACCTCCATCGCGCACAGGCAGAAGGCGCCACCCATCGCGGCTGCGTCGAAGAACGGGCCAAAGCGGGTGATGGCGCCGATCTGGCGCATCCGGGTCAGCCGCGAGATCAGCTCGCTGCCTGCGATCCCCAGCGGCCTGGCCGCGTCGTCATAGGGGCGGGGGGTCAGCGGGAACCCGTCCTGCAACGCGTTCAGGATGGCGCGGTCGGTGTCGTCCAGCGCATCCTGCGGCAGGACCTGGCGAGATGGTCGTGTCATGCGGCCTCGATCAGCGCGCCGCGCTGCTTGAAACATCTGGTGGAAAACAGGATCTTGTGCGGCACCCCGGCCAGTTCCGGCAGGGCGCGGGCACGCTCCAGCACCGCCAGCGCCTCGGTGCGCGAGCGGGCGTGGATCATGCAGAACAGCGGCCAGTCCCAGACGCCGGGCAAGATGCGGCGCTGATAGCACAGGGTGACGCCCGGCACCTGCGCCAGCGCGATGCCGGCGGGCTCGATGGCGTCGTCGGGCAGTTGCCAGACCACCATGGCATTCGCGGCCCAGCCCAGCGCGCGGTGGCGCACGATGACGCCGACGCGGGTCAGGATGCGGGCATCCGCCAGCGCCTTGATGCGGGTGATAATGTCGGATTCGCTGCGGCCCAGCTGTTCGGCCAGCGCTGCAAACGGCTGCGCCACCAGTTCCAGCCCGTCCGACAGCGCCTGCATGATCGGGCGGTCGTCATCGCGCAGCACGCTCATGTCGGCGTCGCGGTCCAGCCCCAGTGCCACCCGCGGCCCGCGCAGCCGGAACCCCAGGTCGATGTTGAACGGCCGCACCAGCGGCAGCGACAGTACGGCCAAGCCCGAGGCCGCCTCGATCCGCGCCAGCGACTGCACCAGTTCGGCGTCTGAGGGCGCGGTGGCGACGAACCACAGGTTCCAGCGATCCTCGCGCAGGTAGGAGTGGTTCACCCCCGGCTCGGCGCCGACGATCTCGGCGACCTCCTCGATCCGGTCCTCGGGGATCGCCAGCGCGGCGAGCGTCGAGGCCCCGGCGGTGTTCGGCCGGCAGGTCGCGCCCACACGGCTGATCCGGCCGCAATCCTGCAAGCGCGCCAGCCGTGAAAGCACGTCGGCTTCCGTCGTGCCCAGCCGCTCGGCCATGACGGCGAAGGGGCGTGAGGCCAGCGGCAGGTCGCGCTGGAACTCGTCCAGCAGCCGCGTGTCCAGACAGTCGGGCGCCAGTTCGGTCATAGCCCGGTCCGATGCGCGCGGGCGGTGAAAAAGATGCCGGACGGCGCCTTGGCCTCGATCTCGCCCAGTTTTTCGTAGGTGCGGCTGTCGTAGATCACCACGCGATCGTCGTCGCGGGCCGACATCCAGACCTCGCGCCCGCGGGGGGTAAACTCCATGTGCAGGACGCCGCGGCCCGGTTCCAGCGTCTGCTTGACCTCATGCGTCATGCTGTCGATCACCTGCACCTTGCCGTTGTCGGGCGGCGCAAAGTTCACCCACAGCTCGCGCCCGTCCGGGCGGGCGGTGACGAACACCGGCTGCCCGGCCACATCGGTGCGGCCGGTTTCCTGACCCGAGGCCGCGTCGGCCCACAGCACCTGATGCAGCCCCACCGCCGGCAGCGCATAGGTCGCGCCGGCCAGCGTCCAGCCCTGCAGATGCGGCATCTTGTAGACCGGCAGGTCGGGTTCGTTCTTGCCGTAATCGGGCAGGATGCGGCGCACCGCGGGCGGGTCGGCCCACAGGTCGATGGTGGTCAGCCCCTTTTCCCCGAACAGCCCCACGATATAGGTCCGCCCGTCCGAGGTCAGCAGCGCGTCATAGGGGTTCGCGCCCACGTCCGGAATGCGGGTGACCTGCGGGTTCGCCGGGTCGGCGGAATGGTCCAGCAGCCATGCCTCGCCATCGTCCCAGGTGGCGACGATGAAGCGGGACCCGGGCACATCGGCCAGCCCCACGGTCTTCGAGCCCATCGGGATTTCCGCCACCGGCGCCAGCGTGTCGGCGTCGAAGACGTTGACGCCCCCCGGCTCATAGTTCGACACCGCGATCAACCGCCCGTCGTCGGAAATCGCGCCGCCGATGGAATTGCCGGCCTGGATGATGCGGTTTTCCAGCGTGCAGGCGAGGATATCGACCTTGGACAGCCCGCCGTCGCGGCCGAACACATAGGCGTAACGCTCGTCCGGGGAAAAGGTCAGCGAGGCGTGGGACAGATCCCCCAACCCCTCGACCCGGCACAGCGCGGCGCGGTCCGACTGGTCCACCACCAGCACCGAGCCGGTGGCGCGTTCGATCACCACGCCCAGATCGCCGGTGCCGCGCAGGGTGCTGCCGTCCTGCGCCAGCGCGGCGGCGGGCGCGATCAGGGCCAGGGCGGTCAGCGTCGTGCGGATCATTCGGTCTTTTCCTTCATCAGATATTCCGCGATCCACAGCGCCTCGGGTTCCGAGATCAGCGGCCGCCAGGGCGGCATCGCCGTGCCCGGCACCCCGTCGAGGATGATCGCGGCCAGCCCCTCGGGGTCGAAGCCGGCAAGATCGCCGGGCGTGATCGGTTTGCCAAGCCCCCCCTTCATCGTCAGCCCGTGGCACGAGCCGCAGTCCTGGATCACCATGTGCTCCAGCTCTGCCTGCCGGGCCGGGCTGACCGGCGTTTCGGGGGCAGGGGTGGCGGCCGCGGCCGAGGCCGCGGTGTCGACAGCCGGCGACGGTGCCGGCGGGGACCTGTAGGACGGCGCGAACGCGGCCACCAGCCCGACCGACATCACCACCACGCAGGCGGCGGCGATCAGGCCGGTGTCAGCCATTGCTGACCACGCGCAGATGCGCGCTGCGTAATTCGCGGGGCAGCGGCAGCGCCGCGGTTTCGTAAAGCCCGGCGACGCGGCCGATCATGAACAGCACCGGCGCCTCCATCGGCGCGCGGGCCAGATCGGCGCCGATCTGGGTCAGGTCCGACAGCAGCCGCGTCTCGCGCGGGGTGGTGGCGTGGGACACCGCCAGCACCGGCAGGTCGACCGGCATCCCGGCCGCGATCAGCCGCGCGGCGATTTCCGCCATGTTGCCCGCGCCCATATAGACCACCAGCGTGGTGTCGGGGTCGGCGAGGCTTTCCCAATGCAGGTCCAGCGTGGCGTCCTTGGCACGGTGGCCGGTGACATAGCGCACGCCGGTCGCCAGCCCGCGATGGGTCAGCGGCACCCCGGTCGAGGCCGAGGCGCCCTGCGCCGCGGTGATGCCGGGGATGTAGCTGTAGGGGATGCCGGCGGCGGCCAGCGCCTCGGCCTCTTCCGAACCGCGGCCGAAGATCAGCGGATCGCCGCCCTTCAGGCGGATCACGCTGTGCCCCTCGCGCGCCAGCTCGACCAGAATCTCGTTGATGCGGTCCTGCGGGACCGAATGGAACCCGGCGGCCTTGCCGACCGGGATGCAGCGCGCGGTCGCGGGGACCAGCGCCATGATTTCGGGACTGACCAGGCGGTCATGGACGACCAGCTCGGCGGATTGCAGCAGCCTCAGCGCGCGGACGGTCAGCAGATCGGGGTCCCCGGGCCCTGCGCCAATCAGATATACCTTGCCTGCCATGTCCGTTTTCCCTTGCCGTGCCTGCTGGGGATGGTTGGGCGCGCAGGCGGTTGCCCGCGCGCCCGATTTCGCATTCCGACGATCAGTAGACGTCGTTCTGCGTGTTGTAGACGTTGAACTTGCCGGTCGGGGTGACAAGGCGCTCGTCCTTGATCACCTGCTTCAGCTCAAGCGTCTTGTCGTCGATGACGACGATCGCCGATTCCTGGTCCTTGCCGTTCCAGACCGAGAACCAGATTTCGGTGCCGTCCTTGTTGTATTCGCCCTGCACGACCCGCGGCTGGCCTTCGGTGATCTCGGCCATTTCCGCGATGTTGAGCGTGGTGAACTCGGGGTCGGAGCCGTCGCCCGTCATCTGGTCGATCTTGAACACCGCGACCGAGCCGGAGATGTCGGTTTCGGGGTTCAGCGTCGCGTCGACATACAGGTGGTTCGAGCCCGGGAAGGTCTTGACGAACAGCGAACCGCCGCCCAGCGCCGGGAAGCTGTCCACGATCTTCCACGCGTTGTCCGGGTGCCCTTCCGGGTCGGTCCCGATCAGCGCCACCGAATCGTCGCCCAGGTGCGAGGTCGCCCACACCGGCCCGAAGGTCGGGTGTTCGAAGTTCGCGCCGCGGCCCGGGTGCGGGGTCTCGCCCCCGGTCTCGGTGATCGCCGCCAGCTTGCCTTCCTTGGTGTCGATCACGACCAGCTTGCCGCGGGCGTTGGCCGCGGTGATGAAGTAGCGCTTGGTCGAATCCAGCCCGCCGTCGTGCAGGAAGCGCTCGGCCTCGATCTCGGTGATCTTGAGGTTCTTCAGGTCGGTATAGTCGACCAGCTGGATCTTGCCGGTTTCCTTGATGTTGACCAGGAACTCGGGGCGGTAGTGCGACGACAGGATGGCGGCCACGCGGGGTTCCGGGTGGTAGGTCTGTTCGTCGTAGATGTTGCCCCGGGTCGAGACGATCTTGAGCGGCTCGAGCGTGGCGCCGTCCATGATCACGTACTGGGGCGGCCAGTATCCGCCAGCGATGGCGTATTTGTCCTCCCAGCCCTCCATCTTCGAGGTCTCGACCGAACGGGCTTCCATGCCGATCTTGATGGTGGCGACGACCGACGGGTCTTCCATCCACAGGTCGATCATGTCGACCTTGGCGTCGCGGCCGATCACCAGCAGATAGCGGCCCGAGGCCGACAGGCGGCTGATGTGGACGGCGTAGCCGGTGTCGATGATCTTCTTGATCTCATAGGTGCCGCCGTCGATCAGGGCGATCTGCCCCGCGTCGCGCAGCGTGACCGAGAACAGGTTCTCGATGTCCCAGTCGTTCATCTTTTCGGTCGGGCGCTCTTCCGGCGGCACGATGACCTGCCAGGAGTTGCGCATTTCCGGCATCCCCCATTCGGGCGGAGCCGCCGGGTCCTGCAGCAGGTAGTTCGCCATCAGCGTCACCTGCTCTTCGGACAGGTCGCCCGAGGTGCCCCAGTTCGGCATCCCGGCCGGAGAGCCATAGGTGATGAAGCTGTGCAGATAGTCGAAGCCGAGATCGCGGGTCAGGTCCGGCGTCAGTGCCTTGCCGGTCGCCCCGTTGCGCAGCACGCCGTGGCAGCCGGCGCAGCGTTCGAAATAGATCTTGTTGGCCTCGTCGAACTCGGCCTGGGTCATCGCGGGGATGCCCTCGGGGGCGCCGGGAACCGGGATCGATTCCTGGGCCAGCGTGGTCAGCGCCGGCTCATACTGGTCCTGCGGCTTCGAGGTGTGATCCTCGACCTTGCTTTCCGCTTTGGCCTGTTCGGCGGTGGTCATGCCTGCGCCCGGCGAGCGGGGCAGCTCCTGGACCTCGGTGTCGGGGCCGGCCTTGGGGCCGCTGACCGCGTTCGGATCCGAATCGGCAGCCGCGGCTTCTGATTCGGCAGGTGCGGTCTCGGCCGTCTGTGCCGCGGCGAAACCCGTGGCGAACAGCAGGGCCAGTGCCGCAGATGCCAGGAGCGATGACCTGGCAGTATGCGCTGGGAACTTCATGAAGTCTCTCCGTTTAGCTGGTGAGGCGAAAAGAATTATAACGATCGCGTGTGCGGTGTCCTTGACTTCAGTTAAGGTGGGGGCTGCCGGCCGGCGGCAGGCTGATTTCGGATGACGCCTCGCTTACCATGGCACGATCGGCGGTGTCTGCAACCATGACGGAGCCTCCATGCAACTGCCTGTCCCCTTGCGCCGCGCCCTTGCCGCCGCCGCCGCCCCGGCGTTGGCGCGGCTGCTGGCGCTGTCGCTGGCGGCGCTGTCCCTGGGGATGCCGGCGGTCGCCGAAACCCCGGCGGAAACCCGGCTGGGGCTGGGGATGGGGGCCGAAACCGTGGCCCCGGCGGTGCCCGACGCGGCGCTGGCGGCGCGGCTGTTCGGGGCGCCGCAGGACGGGCAGGTCATCGTCACCCGGCAGGAAACCCCCGCGCCCTCGTGGCGGGTCGAGGCCGAGGGGCGCACGCTGGGGTTGATCGGCTCGACCTGGGAGCTGGCAAGTTCGACCGGCTATTCCGGGCTGCCGCTCGAGGTGCTGGTCGCCGTCGCCCCCGACGGGACCATCGCCGGTGCGCAGCTGATGCGCCATAACGAGCCGGTACTGACGCTGGGCATCTCGGACGCCGACATCGCCGCCTATGTCGACGGTTTCGCCGGCTACGACACCGCGCAGGCCGCCACCCGCGCCGAGGGGCTGCCCGATGTGATCGCGCGGGCCACCGTCTCGACCGGGGTGATCCGCGACGGCATCCTGCGCAGCGCCCGCATCCTGGCGGCGGCGCAGACCGGTGGCGGGGTGATCGACCGCGTGGCCTATGCCCCCGCCGACTGGGCGGCGCTGGAATCCATGGGGGCGCTGTCGCATGTGCGGGTGAGCATGGCCGACGCCGCCGAGGCGCTGGCGGGTGCGCGCCAGCCGGTCACCCCCTCGGACGCGCCCTGGCTGGAGCTGTGGACCGGGATCATCGACACCCCCGCCGTGGGGCAGAACCTGCTGGGCGCGCAGCGGCTGACGGAACTCGCCGGCGCGCTGGGCCCGGATCAGGCGCTGCTGGCGGTGATGTCGCGCGGGCTGCAATCGCATCGCGGCACGAAATGGCGGCGCTCGGGCCGGTTCGAGCGGATCGAGATCGCGCAAGGCCCGGTGACGCTGGTGCCGATGGCCGAGGATTACACCCAGATTTCGGGGCTTTCGATCGAGGGCGCGCCCGAGCTCAAGGAAACCAGCGTCTTTCGCATCAACGCCGACCCCGAGGCGGGCGGGCTGGACCTGACCCGCCCGTTCCGCGTCACCGTGCTGACCGCCCGCGCCGGGCGCGAGGGCGAGCTGCTGGTCCTGCCGGTCAGCACCGAGGTCGCGCTGCCCGAGCCGTTCCGCGTTGCGCCGCCGCCGCCCGAAGAGCCGCTGTGGCTGCAGGCGTGGCAGGACAAGCAGCCGCAGATCGTGGTCGTCGGGGTGATGCTGGCGGTGCTGGGGCTGATCCTGTTCGCGCAGGAATGGATCGTGCGCCGCAAGCGGCTGTGGCTGTGGCTGCGGCTGGGCTATCTGGCCACCACGCTGGTGGTGCTGGGCTGGGGGCTGGGTGCGCAGCTGTCGGTGGTGCAGGTGATCGCCTTCATCCACGCGGTGCTGTCCGGCTTCCGCTGGGAAACCTTCCTGGTCGCGCCGCTGATCTTCGTGCTGTGGTCGGCGGTGGCGCTGGGGATGCTGTTCTGGGGCCGCGGGGTGTTCTGCGGCTGGCTGTGCCCGTTCGGCGCGCTGCAGGAACTGACCAACCAGGCCGCGCAGCGGCTGGGCGTGCGCCAGATCGCCGTGCCGCAGGCGCTGCATGAACGGCTGTGGGTGATCAAGTATTCGCTGTTCGTCGGGCTGGTGGCGCTGTCTTTCTATTCGATGGAACAGGCGCTGATCCTGGCCGAGGTCGAGCCGTTCAAGACCGCCATCTCCATGCGCTTCATGCGGGCCTGGCCGTTCGTGCTGTATGTGCTGGTGCTGCTGGGCGCCGGGCTGTTCATTGAACGCTTCTTCTGCCGCTATCTGTGCCCACTGGGGGCCGGGCTGGCGCTGCCGGCCAAGCTCAAGATCTTCGACTGGCTCAAGCGCCGCCCGCAATGCGGCCGCGAGTGCCGGCTGTGCGAGACGAAATGCACCGTCGGCGCCATCGACCCGCTGGGCCGCATCAACGCCAATGAATGCGTGCTGTGCCTGCGCTGCCAGGTGATCATGAACGACGAAAACACCTGCCCCGTGCTCAAGCGCCGCGCCCGCGGCGCCGGGGCGGGGCCGGGCGGCGGCATGGGTGGGGGCTTCACCGCGCCGCCGATCCCGCCTGCGCCCGCATCCCCGCCCGCCCCGCCGCCGCTGACGCCGACACAGGTGCCGGCTTCGGCCCATGCTGCCGCGGCCGGAGTGCCGGGGCCGCTGCAACCCCCCTCGTTCCGCTCGCAACAGGAGAGGACATGACTGCCGTGCTCAACGAAAAAACCACCTCCAGCCGCTCGATCATCCTGCAAGAGGGCTGGCGCGTGTTCTTCATGGCGGCGGGAATCTACGCCGTGGTGGCGCTGGGGGTGTGGCTGGTCTGGGCCGGCGGGCTTGCCGATCTGCCCTTCGCCCCCGCCCCGATCGCCTGGCATGCGCATGAAATGGTGTTCGGCTTTGCCTTTGCAGCAATTGCCGGGTTCTTCCTGACTGCGGTGCCGAACTGGACCGGCGCGCGCCCGGCCTCGGGCCGGGTGATCACCCTGCTGGCCGGGCTGTGGCTGGCGGGGCGGGTGGCGGTGTGGTTCGCGATGGTGCTGCCGGGCTGGCTGGTGGCGCTGGTCGACCTGACGTTCCTGCCGGTGCTGGCCGCCACCATGCTGGCGCAGCTGCTGGTCCGGCCCAAGCCGCAGAACCTGATGTTCCTGGGGCTGCTGACGCTGGCCGGGGTCGCCAACCTGCTGGTACATCTGGACTGGATGCGGCTGGCGGGGACCGAAGCGCAGGGGATCCGCGGCGGGCTGCTGACCGTCTGCGCGATGATCGCCATCCTCGGCGGCCGCGTCACCCCCGCCTTCACCCGCAACGCGCTGCTGCGCGTGAACCCGGGCGCGGCGGTGCCGGTGTCGCGGCCCCGCATCGACATGGCGGGCATCGTGCTGGCGCTGCTGACCGCGCTGCTGGCCACCGCCGACGTCCCCGCGGCGCTGACCGGCGCCGTGGCGGTGGTCGCCGGGCTGGCGGCGCTGCTGCGGCTGTCGGGCTGGCGGGCGCTGGACACGCTGCGCGACCCCATCGTCTGGACCATGCACGCCAGCTACCTGTTCCTGGGGCTGGGCCTGCTGGGCTGGGGGCTGTCGCTGCTGGGGCTGGGCTCGGAAATCGCCGGGCTGCACCTGCTGGGTGTCGGCGCCGTCGGCGGCATGACCCTGTCGATCATGAGCCGGGCGAGCCTGGGCCACTCCGGCCGCCCGATCCGCGCCTCGGCGCCGCTGATCTGGGGCTATGTGCTGCTGCCGGTGGCGGCGGGCTTGCGCTGGGCGGCCTCGACTTGGCCCGAGATGTTCCACTTTGTCGGCACCGTGGGCGCGGGGGCGCTGTGGGTGCTGGCGTTCGCGCTGTTCCTGGTGGCGCTGTGGCCGGTCTGGACCACGCCGCGTGCCCGAGGCGGGGCGCGATGACCGCCCCCGGCCTGCCGCGGCGCCGGTTTCTGGCGCTGGCCGCGCTGGCGGCGGTGCTGCCGGGGGCCGCGGCCCGGGCGGCGTCCGACCGCCATGTCTGGCGCGGCGTGGCGCTGGGCGCGGATGTGCAGCTGACCGTCGCGGGCGGCGAATCCCGTGCCGCCCGCGCCTTCTTTGCCGAAGCCGAGCGGGCGTTGCGCAACATCGAGCGGCAGTTCTCGCTCTACACCGGCTCTGAACTGACGCGGCTGAACGCCATCGGGCGGCTGGCGCAGCCCTCGGCCGGGATGGTGGCGCTGCTGGAACTGGCGGGCCGCGTGCATGACGCCACCGGCGGCGCCTTTGACCCCACGGTGCAGCCGCTGTGGGACGCCCGGCGCCGGGGCGGGGACGAGACCGCTGCCCGCGCGCTGGTCGGGTGGGGCGGCGTGCAGATCACCCCGCAGGAGATCCGCCTGTCCCGCCCGGGCATGGCGCTGACCCTGAACGGCATCGCCCAGGGCGCCGCCGCCGACCGTCTGGCCGAAATCGCCCGCAGCCACGGCCTGCGCGAGGTGCTGATCGACGCGGGCGAGATCCGGGCGCTGGGCGCGCGCGACTGGCAGGCGCGGATCGAGGCCCCCGGCGGCCAGCCGGTGCGCGAGCTGGCCCTGCGCGAGCGGGCATTGGCGACCTCTGCGGCTTTGGGCACCCGAATCGGGCCGGCGCAGCGCCCGCATATCCTCGGCCCCGGGGGGGAAGCGCCGCACTGGGCGCTGGTTTCGATCAGCGCCGACAGCGCAGCGCTGGCCGATGCGTTGTCCACCGCCGCGGTGCTGCTGGACCGGCCCGCGATCGACCGGGCGCTGGCGCGCTTCCCGGGCGCCCGGCTCGAGGCGCTGGCGGGCTGAGGCCGCCGGCCGGGTGGGGGCGGAATCGCGGGTGCGGCCGGCGGCCGGGATGCAGATTCGGCACGCAGGACACGGATTTCCGACAGAATAAATGTGGAATCGCGTTTCGGTTGACTTTGGGCAAGGTCCGGGGCCACGTTATCGTTATCGTGACACACAGTCGAAATTGCTCGAAGGGACCGCCGCCATGAGCGACGTCATGACCAAGAGCATGGCCCGCAACGTCTTTTACGGCGGGTCATTGTTCTTTATTGCCATATTCGTGGCAATGACGGTGCACAGCCACATCTATGCCGTGAATGTGTCCACCAACAAGGAAACGCTGACCGACAGCGTGGCCGCCGGGAAACACATCTGGGAACGGCATACCTGCATCAACTGTCACTCGCTGCTGGGTGAAGGGGCGTATTTCGCGCCCGAGCTGGGCAACGTCATGGTGCGCTGGGGCGTGCAGGACGACCCCGAGGCCGCGGCCGACGCGCTCAAGACCTGGATGCAGGCGATGCCCACCGACATCGAGGGACGGCGCCAGATGCCGAACTTCCCGCTGACCGACGAGGAGTTTCGCCAGCTGAGCGATTTCCTGGTCTGGACCAGCACGATCAACACCCAGAACTGGCCGCCGAACGACGCGGGCTGAGCGAGGGACGAAAAACATGAAATATCGTACTCAGAACATAGCCCTCGCGTATTTTTCGGTCGCGATGGCGCTGTTTGCCGTGCAGGTCACGATGGGCCTGATCATGGGCTATATCTATGTGCAGCCCAATTTCCTGTCCGACTCGCTGCCGTTCAGCGTGGTGCGGATGCTGCACAGCAACAGCCTGATCGTCTGGCTGCTGCTGGGGTTCTTCGGCTCGGCCTATTACCTCGTTCCCGAGGAAGCCGAGCGTGACATCCATTCGCCCACGCTGGCCTATCTGCAGCTGGCGATCCTGGTGCTGGGCACCGCCGGGGTGGTCGTGACCTATCTGTTCGACCTGTTCAACGGCAACTGGCTGCTGGGCAAGGAGGGGCGCGAGTTCCTGGAACAGCCCAAATGGGTCAAGGTGGGCATCGTCGTTGCGGCGCTGATCTTCCTCTACAACGTCACGCTGACGGTGCTGAAGGGGCGCAAGACCGCGATCTCGAACGTGCTGCTGCTGGGGCTCTGGGGTCTGGCGCTGCTGTTCCTGTTCGCCTTCTACAACCCCGCGAACCTGGTGCTGGACAAGCAGTACTGGTGGTGGGTCGTCCACCTGTGGGTGGAAGGCGTCTGGGAACTGGTGATGGCCGCCATCCTGGCCTTCCTGATGCTGAAGCTGACCGGCGTCGACCGCGAGGTGGTGGAGAAGTGGCTGTATGTCATCGTCGCCACCGCGCTGTTCTCGGGGATCCTGGGGACCGGGCACCACTACTACTGGATCGGCCTGCCGGCATACTGGCAGTGGGTCGGCTCGATCTTCTCGAGCTTCGAGATCGTGCCCTTCTTCGCGATGATGGCATTCGCCTTCGTGATGGTCTGGAAGGGCCGCCGCGACCACCCGAACAAGGCCGCGCTGCTGTGGTCGCTGGGCTGCACCGTGCTGGCGTTCTTCGGCGCCGGGATCTGGGGCTTCCTGCACACGCTGCACGGGGTGAACTACTACACCCACGGCACGCAGATCACCGCCGCCCACGGCCACCTGGCCTTCTACGGCGCCTATGTCTGCCTGGTGCTGGCGATCATCACCTATGCGATGCCGATCATGCGCAACCGCGACCCCTATAACCAGGTGCTGAACATGGCGTCCTTCTGGCTGATGTCGGGCGGGATGCTGTTCATGACCTTCACGCTCACTTTCGCGGGAACGGTGCAGACCCACCTGCAGCGGGTGAACGGCGAAGCCTATATGGACGTGCAGGACCAGTTGGCCATCTTCTACTGGATGCGCTTCGGGTCGGGTGTGGCCGTGGTGCTTGGGGCGCTGCTGTTCATCTACTCGATCGCGGTGGTGCGGCGCGAGGTCTTTACCCCCGGCCCGGTTCAGGCCCACAAGGACGGCCATATCGAGCCGGCGGAGTAAGACGATGAACGCTCATGCAACGACAACGAAGGAGGGGGCGGCAGCCCCCTTCTATCTTCCGCAGCGCGACGAGATCGAGGTGTTCGAGGCCGCCGCCCGCAACGACCTGCCGGTGCTGCTGAAAGGCCCGACCGGCTGCGGCAAGACCCGCTTCGTCACCCATATGGCGGCGCGGCTGGGACGCAAGCTTTACACCGTGGCCTGCCACGACGACCTGTCGGCCTCGGACCTGATCGGGCGCTATCTGCTCAAGGGCGGAGAGACCGTCTGGGTGGACGGGCCGCTGACCCGGGCGGTGCGCGAAGGCGCGATCTGCTATCTCGACGAGGTGGTCGAGGCGCGCAAGGACGTCACCGTGGTGCTGCACCCGCTGACCGACGACCGCCGCATCCTGCCCATCGACCGTACCGGCGAAGAGCTGGAGGCCGCGCCCGGCTTCATGCTGGTGGCGTCCTACAACCCCGGCTACCAGAATATCCTCAAGACGCTGAAACCCTCGACCCGCCAGCGCTTCCTGGCGATGGAGTTCGATTTCCCGCCGCCGGATCAGGAAAAGACCATCGTGATCGAGGAAAGCGGCATCGACGAACGCCGCGCCGCGATGCTGGTGCGTCTGGCCGGCAAGCTGCGGGCGCTGAAGGGGCAGGACCTGGAAGAGGGCGTGTCCACCCGGCTGGTGGTCTATGCGGCGACGCTGATCGCCGGCGGGATGGAGCTTGACCGCGCCATCGCCGCGGCGATGATCGAGCCGCTGACCGACGACGCCGACATCAAGCGCGGGCTGGCCGATCTGGTCGTGGCGGTTCTGGGCTGAACCCTTGGGACCGGGGGCCAGCCCCCGGACCCCCGGGATATTTGGATGATGAAGAAAGGTGCCATCATGGCCGCGCGGGTGGACTGGCGCGAGATCGAGCCGTGGGAGCCGGAAGAAACCATCGGCAAGCTGTGGCACGGCTGGGCGAGCGGATTCGATTCGATTCCCGAACATGAGGATGCGCGGGTGGCGCTGTCCGAGGTCGCGGGCCGGCTGGCGGTGCTGTTCCGCGGTCTGGGCGGCGATCACTCGATCGAGATGCGCCCGACCGCCGACCGCGTCAGCCGGCACCGGCTGAGCTGGCTGCGCCGCTTGGGCACCGAGGCCGAAGCCGTGCCGCAGGCCGAGTTCGACGGCGGCATCCTGCGGCTGCCGGCCTCGCTGGCGATCCTGCCCGCGGCCGAGGCCAACGGGGCGCTGTATCTGTGGCTGGCGGCCCACGCCGCGCATCTGGTGCTGCCGGCGGATGTGGGCGACGACCCGCTGCGGCGCGATCTGGCCTGGCTGGGCTCGGCCCGCGCCACGGTGGCGCGGGTGGCCGAATCGGCGCCGGGGCTGATGCCGCTTTATGACGAGCTGCGCGCGCTGTTGCTGGCGGCGCGGCCGCTGCCCAAGCTGCCCCCGGACGAGGCCGCGGTCGAGGCGGTGGCCCGGCATCTGCTGGGCGATCCGGCGCCGCTGGACGAACGCGCGGCCGGGATGCTGGCCGCGATCGATGCGGGCGATCTGTCGGGCTTCGCCGCCACGCGGCTTTACCAGCCGATCCGGCCGGTGACGCTGTGGGTGGCCGCGGGCGACGCCAGCGTTTCGTCCGAACGGGTGGCGACGCGCGAGGCCGACGAGGCGGGCGAGGAGCCCTCGACCGAGGCCGGCGAAAAGACCATCCGCGCCCGGCGGCGCAAGGCTGACGAGGCCAACCGCAAGGACAGCCTGATCATCAACAAGTTCGAGGCGATCCTGAGCTGGGCCGAGTTCCTCAACCTCAACCGCCGGGTCGAGGATGACGACGACGACAGCGCCCGCAAGGCTCTGGACGACCAGGACGAACTGGGGCTGGGCCAGATCAGCAAGGCCCCCGCCACGCGGCTGAAGCTGCATCTGGACCTGGCCCCCGAGGACGTGGACCGCGAGGCGATTTCCGGCGTCTTCACCTATCCCGAGTGGGAGGCGCGGTCGGGGCGCTATCTGCCCTCGCACGCGCGGGTGCTGGACAGCGAACCCGAGACCCCCGCCGACGCCCCCGCGCCCTTTGACGAGGCCGCGCGCCGCCGTATCCGCGCCGTGCGCCGGCAGTTCGAGGCGATGCGCCCGGGGCGGGTCGTCACCACCGGCCACCGCGACGGCGAAGAGCTGGACCTGGACGCCACCGTGCAGTCGCGGGTGGGGCTGATCGTGTCGGGCGAGGGCTCGGACCGGATCTGGAAACAGTCGCGCCCGCAGAATCGCGACCTGGCGGTGTCGATCCTGCTGGACGTCTCGCGGTCGACCGAAAGCGCCGTCACCGGCCGCGCGGTCATCGACATCGAGCGCGAGGCCCTGGCGGCGCTGGCCTGGGGGCTGGATGCCTGCGGCGATCAGGTCGGGATCCAGGCGTTCTGCTCGCTGCGCCGCGACCGGGTGTTCGTCCATACCTGCAAGCGTTTCGACGAGCCGATGGGGACCGCGGTCGAGGCCCGGATCGCGGCGCTGCGCCCGGCTTTCTACACGCGGCTGGGGGCGGGCATCCGCCACGCCAGCGCCACGCTGGCCGCGCAGGCGCGGCGGCGCCGGCTGCTGCTGGTCATCACCGATGGCAAGCCCAACGACCTTGACCACTACGAGGGGCGCCACGGCATCGAGGACAGCGCCATGGCCGTGCGCGAGGCGCGCCGGGCCGGGCATTCGGTCTTTGGCATCACCGTGGACCGCGACGGCAAGTCGTGGTTCCCGCGCATCTTCGGGCAGGGCGGCCACGCGCTGATCCCCCATCCCGACCGCCTGCCAGAGGCGCTGCCGCAGATCTACCGGCAGCTGGTCGGCGCATGACCGAGGCCACGGATATCCGCCGCAACCCGGGCGGCCTGCCGGGCGAGCTGATCATGTGGGTGCTGATCGTCAGCGAGCTGGCAGTGTTCGGCGCGGCGCTGCTGATCTTTCTGGTGCTGCGGCTGGGCGACCCGCAGGGGTTCGCGGATTCGCAGGCGCAGCTGCACCGGCTGTCGGCCGGGATCAACACCATGGTGCTGGTCAGCTCCGGCTTTGCCGCGGCGCTGGCCGCGCGGGCGGCGGAAACGGGCACGGCCGGCGCCCGGCGCGCGGTGCGCCGGCTGCTGGCGGTGGCGATCCTGCTGGGGGGCGTGTTCCTGCTGCTCAAGGGGGTGGAATACGCCGACGCCGCCCGCCGCGGGCTGGGGCTCGAGGCGCATGTCTTCTTTACCTTCTACTGGCTGCTGACCCTGTTCCACGCCGCGCATGTGCTGGCGGGGATGGTGATCCTGGCCATTGTCTCGATCCGCGCCAATGCCGATGCGGTCGAGGCCTCGGCGCAATTCTGGCATATGGTGGACCTGGTATGGGTGATCCTGTTCCCCGTGATCTATCTGCTGTGAAACGCCTGTCGTGGTCCGATCCGCTGGTGCGGGCCTGGGTGGCGCTGATGGCGCTGTCGCTGGCGGCGACGGCGGTGGCGATCCTGCGGCCGCAATCGCCGGCCTGGGCGGGCACGGTGGCGGGGGCGGTGATCCTGGGGTTCGCCTGGCTCAAGGCGCGGATCATCCTGAATCGCTATCTGGGGCTGGCCGAGGTTCCGGGCGCGCGCCGCGGCTTTGGCGCCGGGCTGGGCGCATTCGCGCTGGCGGCGCTGGTGCTTTACGCGCTGGGGCAGGCGGGCTGAGGGCGTTCTGGCCCGGGCAGGCGGGTCAGCGCAGCCAGGCCTTGGCCGGGTCCTCGGCGGTCAGCTGGCGCAGCCGGTCCATGTCCTCGATATGGGCGCGGGCGGCGTCGATGCGCACCCCGTGTTCGCGCAGCCGGGCAAAGGCGCGCGACAGGGTTTCCGGCTTCATCCCCAGACGGCCGGCGATCAGCGCCTTGTTGTAGGGCAGGGCGACGGAACACTCGCCCTCGGCGCAGGGGGCGAGGTCCAGCAGGAACTCGGCCACCCGCTGCACGCCCGAGCGCGCCTTGAGCCCCTCGATCTGCTCGACCAGCTGTTGCAGATGCACAAAGGTCGCCGCCAGCATCGAGGTCGCCATCACCGGGTCGCTTTGCAGGTGGTGGCGGATGCGGGCCGCGTCCAGCCGCAGCAGGCGGCTGGGGGTGATCGCCTCGGCCGCGACCGGATAGGACAGGCCGCGCAGCGCCACCGCCTCGCCAAAGCTGCGGCCGCGAGTCACCACGCTGACCACGGCCTCGGCCCCGCTGGCGGCGATCCGGTAAAGCTTGATCCAGCCTTCCAGCACGATGAACAGGGCATCCGCCGGTTCGTCCTGCAAAAACAGCGTCTGGCCGGTCTCGACGGTCTGGATCTGCGAGCCTTCCAGCATCTTTTCCTGCAAGGGCTGCGGCAGATTCGCAAGCACCGCCGATTTCCGGGCGGTATCCAGTTCGACAGGCGTCATGGGGGCTCCGGGATGGCAGCGGCTGAGGGCGGTTCATAACGGCGCCGGCCCCCGGCCGCAACCTGTGCAAAGGAAGGGGGGCGGTCAGGCCGCGCCCACCACCATGCCCCGCTGCACCGCCGGGCGGGCCATGAACCGCCGCACCCAGGCGTCGACCACGGGGAAATCCGCATAGCCGACCAGCTCGCCGGCGTCATAGTTGCGCAGCAGGTTGTCGACCCAGGGCGCGGTGGCGATGTCGGCGATGGAATAGTCGCCGGTGATCCAGTCGCGCCCGTCCAGCTGGCGGTCCAGCACACCCAGCAGGCGCCGCGCCTCGGCTACGTAGCGGTCGCGCGGGCGCTTGTCCTCGATCTCGGCGCCGCGGTAGCGGTGGAAGAAGCCCAGCTGCCCGAACATCGGCCCGACGCCGCCCATCTGGAACATCAGCCATTGCAGCGTCTGATAGCGCGCCGCCCCGCCCGCGGGCAGCAGCCGCCCGGTCTTGTCGGCCAGATAGATCAGCATCGCGCCCGTTTCCCACAGCCCCATCGGCTTGCCGTCCGGCCCGTCGGGGTCGATCATCGCCGGGATCTTGTTGTTGGGGTTCAGGGACAGGAACTCGGGCGTCATCTGGTCCTGGGGGTCGTTGATGCTGATGCGGTGCGCATCATAGTCCAGCCCCAGCTCTTCCAGCATGATCGAGGCCTTGACCCCGTTCGGCGTGTTCAGCGTGTAAAGCTGGATCACGCCCGCGCGCCGGGGCGGCCAGCGGCGGGTGATCGGGAAATCGTCCAGCGTGTCGGCCATGGCGGCTTGTCCTTTCATCGCAATTGCGTGGTTTCCAGTCCTCGTGTTAGCCCGAAGGCATCGGCCTGCGGGCGCTCAAAGGGGACAGGGTCATGATCAAGGAGTTTCGCGATTTCATCGCCAAGGGCAATGTCATGGACATGGCCGTCGGCATCATCGTCGGGGCGGCGTTCACCGCCATCGTCACCTCGATGGTGGGCGACATCATCAACCCGATCATCGGCATCATCACCGGCGGCACCGATTTTTCCGGGAACTACCTGGTGCTGAACGGGGTCGAGGTCGCGCCGGGCACCTCGCTGAACTCGGCGCGCGACGCGGGGGCGAATGTGTTCGCCTGGGGCTCGTTCCTGTCGGCGGTGATCAATTTCTTCATCATCGCCTTTGTGGTGTTCCTGCTGGTCAAGATGGTGAACCGGATCAAGGCGGCCGCGGTCCACACCCAGAAGGCCGAGGAATCCGCCGCCGGCCCCTCGCAAGAGGCGCTGCTGGCCGAGATCCGCGACCTGCTGGCGGACCAGCGCAACCGCGCCTGACCGCCAGGGCGGCGCTTGCGGGGCGTCGGTTTTCCGATGCCCCTGCCCGCGGTTGCGGCTTGGCGGGCGGCATCGGGCCGGGCTATCGTCGGCGCCGACCCCTACCGCAAGGCCGCATGTGACAGAGCAACTCGACCCGACCGACCGCCGGATCCTTTCAGTGCTGCAACGCGAGGGGCGGATCTCCAACGCCGACCTGGCCGCGCGGGTGAACCTGTCGGCCAGCGCCTGCCACCGCCGCGTGCAGCGGCTGGAAGAGGCGGGGTTCATCGCCGGCTACGTGGCGCTGCTGGACCCGCGGCGGCTGGGCCGCACCACCACGGTGTTCGTGGAAATCACCCTCTCGGGACAGGCCGACGAGCTGCTGGACGTGTTCGAAAAGGCCGTGCGCGCCATTCCCGATGTGCTGGAATGCCACCTGATGGCGGGGACCGCGGATTACCTGCTGAAGATCATGGCCGAGGATACCGACGATTTCGCCCGCATCCACCGCCAGCACCTGTCGCGCCTGCCCGGGGTGGCGCAGATGCATTCGTCCTTTGCGCTGCGCACGGTGATGCAGACCACGGCGCTGCCGGTCTAGCGGCGCCTTGCCGCCCCGCCCGCGGCATGAGACGCTGCCCCCGTCCATGAAGAAAAGGGGGGCGCAGATGTCCACGGCGAAAGTCGCGCTGGTCACGGCCGGCGGTTCCGGGCAGGGGGCGGCGGTGGCGCGCAAGCTGGCGCAGGACGGCTGGCACATCGGGGTGCTGTCGTCCTCGGGCAAGGGCGAGGCGCTGGCGAGCGAGCTGGGCGGGGTCGGCGTCACCGGCTCGAACCAGTCCGAGGACGACCTGCGCCGGCTGGTCGACGCGGCGATGGCGCGCTGGGGGCGCATCGACGCGCTGGTGAACTCGGCCGGGCACGGGCCGCGGGCGCAGATCCTCGAGATTTCCGACGAGGACTGGCATCGCGGGATGGAGGTCTATTTCCTGAACGTGGTGCGGCCGCTGCGACTGGTGACCCCGATCATGCAGGCGCAGGGCGGCGGCGCGGTCGTCAACATCTCGACCGCCTGGGCGTTCGAGCCCTCGGCGATGTTCCCGACCTCGGCGGTGTTCCGGGCGGGGCTGGCCAGTTTCGCCAAGATCTACGCCGATGCCTATGCGGCGCAGAACATCCGAATCAACAACGTGCTGCCCGGCTGGATCGACAGCCTGCCCGAAACGGACGAACGCCGCGCCTCGGTCCCGATGGGGCGCTATGGCCGCGCGGACGAGATCGCGGCCACGGTCGCGTTCCTGCTGTCCGAGGGCGCGGGCTATATCACCGGCCAGAACATCCGCGTCGATGGCGGGCTGATGCGCTCGGTCTGAGCCGCCCGCAGCGGTCCCCGAATCGAAAACCCCCGCAGCCATCGGCCGCGGGGGTTTTCTTGAACCATCCGGTTCGCTGACGCCTTACAGCGCGCCTTCACGCTGGGCCTTTTTTCGGGCCAGTTTCCGGGCGCGGCGCACGGCCTCGGCCTTTTCACGGGCCTTCTTGACCGACGGCTTCTCGAAATGTTGCTTCAGCTTCATTTCGCGAAAGACCCCTTCGCGCTGAAGTTTCTTCTTCAGGGCACGAAGCGCCTGTTCGACGTTGTTGTCGCGAACGCTTACCTGCATGTGGTTGTCACCACCTTCCTAGGCTAGAGTTGAACTTGATTGCAGGACGCGCCCCTTTAGCGCAACGTCCCGCGGATGTCCACCCTGACGGAGGCAAGATGATGCAGGACGAGCGCAACCGGCTGCTGGACGCGGCGCTGACCCATGTGCCCTTCGACGGAATGAACGAACGCGCGCTGCTGGCCGGGGCGCGCGACTGCGGGATCGCGCCGGAGCTGGCGCGGGTGCTGTTCCCGCAGGGCGGCGCCGGGCTGGCCGCGGCCTATCACCGCCGCTCGGACGCGGCGCTGGCGCGGGCGATGGCGCTGTCCCCGCCCTCGGGGCGCATCCGCGACCGCATCGCCGGGGCGATCTGGACGCGGCTGGCGCTGTCGGACCCGGAACTGGTGCGCGCCGGCACCGCGGTGATGGCGCTGCCGCAGAACGCGGGCCTTGGCGCGCGGCTGATGTGGGAAACCGCCGACACGATCTGGACCGCGCTCGGCGACGGTTCCGAGGACGTGAACTGGTGGACCAAGCGCGCGGCGCTGGCCTCGGTCTGGGGTGCGGTGGTGCTCTACTGGCTGGGCGATGCTTCACCGGGGCACGAGGATACCCGCGGCTTCATCGACCGCCGCATCGACGACGTGATGCGGGTCGAAAAGCTCAAGGCCGCCGCCCGCAAGCTGCCGGGGGCGGGCGCATTGGCCGGGCTGGCTACCGGCTGGATCCGCAAGCCGCAGCGCGCCGCCGCGCCCGGCCATCAGAAGGAAGCGTGATGTCCATTCCCCACGACATGCAGGTCATCGAGATCGCCCGCCCCGGCGCGCCCGAGGTGCTGACCCCGGCCCGCCGCCCGGTGCCGGCCCCCGGCGCCGGGCAGATCCTGATCCGCGTGGCCTATGCCGGGGTGAACCGCCCCGACGTGCTGCAACGGCAGGGGGGCTATGCGCCGCCGCCCGGGGCATCGGAGCTGCCGGGGCTGGAATGTTCCGGCCATGTGGCGGCGGTCGGGCCGGGGGTGACACGCTGGGCGGTGGGCGATGCGGTCTGCGCGCTGCTGCCGGGCGGGGGCTATGCCGAATACGTGCTGACCCCCGCCGACCACGCGCTGCCGGTCCCCGAGGGGCTGAGCCTGGCCGAGGCCGCCTGCCTGCCCGAGACCTGCTTTACCGTCTGGTCCAACGTGGTGATGCGCGGCGACCTGCAGGCGGGCGAGCGCTTCCTGGTCCACGGCGGCTCGTCTGGGATCGGCACCACCGCGATCCAGATCGCCGCGGCGCTAGGGGCGCGGGTCTGGGCCACCGCCGGCTCGGACGAGAAATGCGCCGCCTGCGAGCGGCTGGGCGCCACCGCGATCAACTATCGCACGCAGGATTTCGTCGAGATCCTGCGCGCCGAGGGCGGGGCCGAGCTGATCCTCGACATGGTGGCCGGCGACTATGTGGCGCGCAACCTCAAGGCGCTGGCGGACGAGGGGCGGCTGGTGTTCATCGCCTTCCTCGGCGGGCCCAAGGTGACGCTGAACCTTGCGCCGGTGATGATGCGGCGGCTGACGATCACGGGGTCCACCCTGCGCCCGCAGTCCGACTTGGCCAAGGCGCGGATCGCGGACGAGCTGCGCGCCCATGTCTGGCCGCTGGTCGCCGCGGGCAAGCTGCGCCCGGTGATGGATGCCGAGTTCCCGCTGACTGACGCCGCCGCCGCCCACGCCCATATGGAAGCGGGCGAGCACATCGGAAAGATCGTGCTGCGCGTGGCGGGCTGAGCGGGCTTCTGTCTGCTGGCTTGCGCTGTCGCGCCCATACAGGCGCCGTATTGCTGGGCGGTGCGGCCGGAGCCTCCGGCGGGGATATTTAAGGACAGAAGATGTCCGGGCGGAGCCGGGAGAATAGGGCGCCCCGAAAGCGCACACACCCCGGCTCGGCGCTTGTCCGGCCAGGGTGTGGCGTCTCCTGTCACGGTCATCGGCGTCCCCGCCTGTACCGCCCCATCGTTCTGGCAGGAAAATCTTACGATTCGGTTAAGGGCGATCTTCTGTCTGGAAATATCCTCCAGGGGGTGCGGGGGATGGAAAATCCCCCGCTGCGGCAGCGCCTCAGGGCGCTTCAACCAGCATCGGCGTGCGGCAGTCGCGCCGGACGTCAGGGCCGCAGCTTCGAGGCTCCATCTCGCGGGTCAGGCAGATGCGGACCTCTTGCAGGCGGCCGTCCTTGCAGGTGACGGTGATGCCGTTGCGGGTCAGGTCGGGGTTGGCCTCGATGAACGCATCCTCGATCACCGCCGCGCCCAGCCGCACATCGCGGGGCAGCTGCGCCAGCACCGGCGGGATCGCCACCGTTGCCGCGGCCTCGCTGGTGGCGCGGTAGTAGTCCGGCCCCGACAGCCCCGAGCAGCGCCCGTGTTTCTGCCACTGGTACCAGGCCAGCCCGGCCGAGCCCATCAGCGCCTCCATCCCCCGGCTTTCGCGGCGGGTGGGGTCGCGCTGCGCGGTGGTGCAGAAATCCGGCCAGCCGCGTTCGTATTGCGGCCACAGCCCGTGGACGACGAAACCGGTCCGCCGCCGGGGGTCGCATTGCGGCGCGTCGCCGCCCCCGGACGCGCACCAGCTTGGCGACCAGCTGAGCGACAGCACATAATAGTCGAACCGGCCCGCCACGTCCTCCGCCGCGGCTGGCAGGGGCAGCATCAGGGCGGCACAGATCAGAGCGCGAAGAAGCGGGCGTTTCATGCGCCCCAGCCTATGCGGCCCGCGTGCGGCGAAAAAGGGGGTTCAAACCACGCCGCCGCGGTCGTATATGGACAGGCAATTCCCCCCGAAATCTGCGGAATGGCCTGTCCCCGGGCCGCCCCGGTTTCCCCGGACACAGAGTCATTGCGAAGGAGCAACCCATGAACAAGCCGCTGATGGCCAAGGCCACCGCCGTCTGGCTGGTCGACAACACCACGCTCAGCTTCAAGCAGATCGCGGATTTCTGCGGGATGCACGAGCTCGAGGTGCAGGGCATTGCCGATGGCGACGTGGCGGCCGGGGTCAAGGGCTTCGATCCGGTGGCCTCGAACCAGCTGGACCCGGCCGAGATCGAAAAGGGCCAGAAGGACCCGGCCTATAAGCTCAAGCTCAAGCACAACCCCGCCGCCGAGGGCGAGGAGCTGCGCCGCGGCCCGCGCTATACCCCGCTGTCCAAGCGGCAGGACCGCCCGGCGGCGATCCTGTGGCTGGTGCGGTTCCACCCGGAACTGGCCGATTCGCAGATCGCGCGGCTGGTCGGCACCACCAAGCCCACCATCACCGCCATCCGCGAGCGCACCCACTGGAACATCCAGAACATCCAGCCCATCGACCCGGTGGCGCTGGGGCTGTGCCGGCAGTCGGAACTGGACGCCGCCGTGCAGAAAGCCGCCAAGGCCCAGCCTGAGGTGATGTCCGACGACGAGCGCCGCAAGCTGGTGTCCACCCAGTCCAGCCTGTCGATGCCGGACGAACCGCGGCTGCCGTCTTCCATCGCCGGGCTGGAAAACTTCAGCCTGAGCCGCGACGACGACAAGCCCGAACCGAACCTGGACGCCGAGAGCTTCTTCAACCTGCCGGACGGCGACGACGAGGACGAAGACGAGCGTTAAGCGCGATGCCGGCCCGGCGGGCGCCGATGCGCCGCCGGTCCGTTGTTACCGCCGGTCAGATAAGGGCGCCCTGTCGCGGATCCTGCCCAAGGCGCAGCTTCACCGCGCCGCCCTTCCTCACTCGCCCCCCAGTGCTGCCAGCTCATAGACCAGATCCAGCGCCTCGCGCGGGGTCAGCCGGTCGGGGTCGATGTCGCGCAGCCGCGCCTCGACCGCCGATTCGCGGGCGGGTGCTGCTGGCGGCGGCGGAGGGGCGGCCCGGAACAGCGGCAGGTCGTCGATCAGCGCCGCGGGGCGGGCGGCGCCGTCGCGGGCGCCCGCTTCCAGTGCGTCCAGAATCTCTCTCGCGCGCTCGACCACCGCCGGCGGCAGCCCGGCCAGCCGCGCCACCTGCACCCCATAGCTGCGGTCGGCGGTGCCCTTCCTGACCTCGTGCAGGAACACCACCTCGCCTTCCCATTCGCGCACGGCGACGGTGGCGTTTTCCACGCCCTCCAGCTTGGCGGCCAGCTGCGTCATCTCGTGGTAATGGGTGGCGAACAGCGCCCGGCAGCGGTTGGCACCATGCAGATGTTCCAGCACCGCCCAGGCGATGGACAGCCCGTCCCAGGTGGCGGTGCCGCGCCCGATCTCGTCCAGGATCACCAGCGCGCCGGCGTCGGCTTGGTTCAGGATTGCCGCGGTTTCCACCATCTCGACCATGAAGGTCGACCGCCCCCGCGCCAGATCGTCGGCGGCGCCGACGCGGCTGAACAGCTGCGTGACCAGCCCGACATGGGCGCGCGCGG
Source organism: Paracoccus sp. SJTW-4 (assembly GCF_047716885.1). Classification (NCBI taxonomy): domain Bacteria; kingdom Pseudomonadati; phylum Pseudomonadota; class Alphaproteobacteria; order Rhodobacterales; family Paracoccaceae; genus Paracoccus; species Paracoccus sp. SJTW-4. Next base: position 2,843,648 of record NZ_CP136681.1, read on the forward strand.
CGGGAACGAAGCCGCCGGCCTGCGCCAGCACCGCGATCAGCGCGTTCTGCCGCAGGAAGGTCGATTTCCCCGCCATGTTCGGCCCGGTCAGCAGCCAGATCGCCGGAGTGTCGCCTTCGGTCAGGGCGCAGTCGTTGGCGACGAAGGGTTCGCCCTTGCGTTTCAGCGCCCGCTCCACGACCGGGTGACGCCCGCCCTCGACCACAAAAGCGCGGCTGTCGTCCACATGGGGGCGGGTCCAGCCCTCGCCCGTGGCCAGGTCGGCGAAACCCGCGGCCACGTCGATTTCCGCCAGCGCGCGGGCGGCCTGCCCGATGCGGGCGGACTGGTCCAGCACCGCCGCCAGCAGCCGGGCGAACACCGCGCGTTCCAGCTCCAGCGCGCGGTCGCGGGCGTTGAGGATGCGAGTCTCCAGTTCCGACAGCTCGACGGTGGTGAAGCGGATCTGGCTGGCGGTGGTCTGGCGGTGGATGAAGCGCGCGTTCAGGGGCGGCGCGAGCATCCTTTCCGCATGGGTGGCGGTGGTCTCGATGAAATAGCCCAGCACGTTGTTGTGCTTGATCTTCAGGCTGGCGATGCCGGTTTCCGCGACGTAATCGGCCTGCATCTGCGCGATCACGCCGCGGCCCTCGTCGCGCAGGGCGCGGGTTTCATCCAGTTCGGCGTCAAACCCCGCGGCGACGAAACCGCCGTCGCGGGCCAGCAGCGGCGGCTCTGCCACCAGCGCCCGGTCCAGCAGCCCGGTCAGCGCCTGATGACCGACCAGATCTCCTGCGGCCTCGGCCAGCAGCCCCTCGGCCCCCGCCAGCATCGCGGCGATGCGCTCGGCCGCCGCCAGCCCGCCCCTGATCGCGGCCAGATCGCGCGGCCCGCCGCGGTCCAGCCCCAGCCGCGACAGCGCCCGGTCCATGTCGGGAACCGAAGCCAGCGCCTCGCGCAGGCGGGCGGTCAGCCGGGAATCATCGACCAGCGCCGCCACTGCCTCTTGCCGGCGATGGATCAGCGCCAGGTCGCGCGAGGGGGCCGAGATGCGCCGTTCCAGCAGCCGCGCCCCCGCCGCCGTCACCGTGCGGTCGATGGCCGACAGCAGCGAGCCCTCTCGCCCGCCCGACAGCGCCTGCGTCAGTTCCAGATTGCGCCGGGTCGCGGCGTCGATCTGCATGACGCCGGCGCCGCTTTCCCGCACCGGGGGCGACAGCCGCGGCATCCGCCCGCGCTGGGTCAGTGACAGGTAGTCGGCGATCGCCCCCATCGCCGACAGCTCGGCGCGGGTGAACTGGCCGAAACCGTCCAGCGTGCCGACCCCGTAAAGATCCCCCAGCCGGCGCACGGCGGCGGTGGAATCGAAACTCGCCGCCGAAAGCTCGGTCAGGGCGGCGCCGGCCTCATGCGCGATGTCGTCCAGCCGTGACCCGTCCAGCGCCAGCAACTCGCGCGGTGCATGGCGGGCCAGTTCCGGCGCCAGCCGGGGCAGGGGGCAGGGCGCCACCCGCAGCGCGCCGGTGGAAATATCGACCCAGGCCAGCGCCGCCTCGTCCCGCACCTGCGCCCAGGCGGCCAGAAAGTTGTGCCGTCGCGCCTCCAGCAGCGATTCCTCGGTCAGGGTGCCGGGGGTGACCAGCCGCACCACGTCGCGCGCCACCACCGATTTCGAGCCGCGCTTGCGGGCCTCGGCCGGGTCCTCCATCTGCTCGGCAATGGCGACGCGGAAGCCCTTGCGGATCAGGGTCAGCAGATAGGATTCCGCGGCATGGACCGGCACCCCGCACATCGGGATCGGCTCGCCCAGATGGGTGCCGCGCTTGGTCAGCGCGATGTCCAGCGCCGCGGCGGCGGCCACCGCGTCCTCAAAGAACATCTCGTAGAAATCGCCCATCCGATAGAACAGCAGCGCCCCCGGATTGGCCTCGCGGATCGCGAGATACTGGGCCATCATCGGGGTCGGCTGGTCGGTCATCGGCGGTCCTTTCTGGTCGCCCCTCTTCTAGGGTGCGCCATCCGCAAAGAGAACCGCCCGCCATTGCTTCTTTCTGGTGAAAATACCCCGGGGGCGCGGGGGCTGGCCCCCGCCTGCCACGCCGCACGTTGCGCTTTGCCGCCGGTCCCGGCAAAGCTGTGGCCGAACCCAGGGACGAGAGAGGAACTATGACCGCGAAGAACCAGCCGCAAAAGGCGCGAATCACACCGGAAGAAGCGCTGGCCTATCACCTGGAACCGCGGCCGGGAAAATTCGACGTGGTGCCCTCGACCCCGATGGTGACCCAGCGCGACCTCAGCCTCGCCTATTCCCCCGGCGTCGCGGTGCCGGTGCAGGCGATCGCGGCCAACCCGGAAACCGCCTATGACTATACCACCAAGGGCAACCTGATCGCGGTGGTGTCGAACGGCACCTCGATCCTGGGGCTGGGGAATCTCGGCGCGCTGGCCTCCAAGCCGGTGATGGAGGGCAAGGCGGTACTGTTCAAGCGCTTTGCCGACGTCAACGCCATCGACATCGAACTGGACACCGAGGACCCGGACGAGATCATCCAGGCGGTGCGGCTGATGGGCCCGACCTTCGGCGGCATCAACCTTGAGGACATCAAGGCGCCCGAATGCTTCATCATCGAGCAGCGCCTGAAAGAGCTGATGGACATCCCGGTGTTCCACGACGACCAGCACGGCACCGCGGTGATCTGCGCCGCCGGGCTGATCAACGCGCTGCACCTGTCCGGCAAGCGCATCGAGGACGTCAGGATCGTGCTGAACGGGGCCGGCGCCGCCGGTATCGCCTGTCTGGAACTGGTCAAGGCAATGGGCGCGCGCCCGGAAAACTGCATCATGGCCGACACCAAGGGGGTCATCTACCAGGGCCGGACCGAGGGTATGAACCAGTGGAAATCCGCCCACGCCGTCGCAACCGAGGCGCGGACGCTGGAACAGGCGCTGGTCGGCGCCGACGTGTTCCTGGGGGTTTCCGCCAAGGGCGCGGTGACGCCCGAAATGGTGGCCAGCATGGCGCCGAACCCGGTGATCTTCGCCATGGCCAACCCCGACCCCGAGATCACCCCGGAAGAGGCGCATGAGGTCCGCCCCGACGCCATCGTCGCCACGGGGCGCTCGGACTATCCCAACCAGGTCAACAACGTCCTGGGCTTTCCCTATCTGTTCCGCGGCGCGCTGGACATCCACGCCCGCGCCATCAACGACGAGATGAAGATCGCCTGCGCCCGCGCGCTGGCCGAGCTCGCGCGCGAGGACGTGCCGGACGAGGTGGCGGTGGCCTACGGCCGCAAGCTGGTGTTCGGCCGCGACTACATCATCCCGACGCCCTTCGACCCGCGGCTGATCCATGTGGTGCCGCCGGCGGTGGCGCGGGCGGGCATGGACACCGGCGTCGCCCGCCGCCCGATCATCGACATGGAGGGCTATGTCCAGTCGCTGCGCCAGCGCATGGACCCCACTGCCTCGATCCTCCAGGGGATCCATGCGCGCGCCCGCCGTGCACAGGCGCGGATGATCTTTGCCGAGGGCGACGACCCGCGCGTGCTGCGCGCCGCCGTCGCCTGGCAGCGCAGCGGGCTGGGCCGTGCGCTGGTGGTGGGACGCGAGGCCGACGTGGCGGAAAAGCTTTCTGCCGCCGGGCTTGCGGATGCGCTGCAGGAAATCGAGGTGGTGAACGCCGCCAACTCCCCGCACCAGTCCCGCTATCACGAGGCGCTTTACGCGCGGCTGCAACGCAAGGGCGTCGACCGCGAGGATGCCGGGAAGCTCGCCAACCGCGACCGCCATGTGTTCGCGGCGCTGATGCTGGCGCATGGGCATGGCGACGGGCTGGTCACCGGCGTCACCCGCAAGTCGGCGCATGTGCTGGAACAGATCGGGCAGGTGTTCGACGTGCGCCCGCAGGACGGCGCGGTCGGCGTCACCGCGATCCTGCACAAGGGCCGGATCGTGCTGATGGGCGACACGCTGGTCCACGAATGGCCCGAGGCCGAGGACCTGGCGCTGATCGCCACCCGCGGCGCGCAGGTCGCCCGCGCGCTGGGGATGGACCCGCGGGTCGCCTTCCTGTCCTTTTCGACCTTCGGCTATCCGGTCAGCGAACGCGCCACCAAGATGGCCGAGGCGCCCAGGGTGCTGGATGCGATGGGCGCCGATTTCGAGTACGAAGGCGAGATGACCGTGGACGTGGCGCTGAACCCCGAACAGGCGGCGCGCTATCCATTCAGCCGCCTGACCGGCCCCGCGAACGTGCTGGTGGTGCCGGCCCGGCACTCGGCCTCGATCAGCGTCAAGCTGATGCAGGAAATGGCCGGCGCCACGGTGATCGGCCCGATCCTGACCGGGGTGCCGAAGCCGATCCAGATCTGCTCGACCACCTCGACGGTGAACGACATCCTGAACATGGCCGCGATCGCCGCGGGCGGGGTGGGGCTGGCGAGGTAGCGCGACACCGGCGCACTCACCCCTGGCCGCGCCGTTGCAATGGGTATTTGGACCAGAAAGAAGCACGCCGCTGCGGCGGGGTGAGGGCTTCTTTCTGGTTAAATACCCATGCAGCAGCGACGGGGGGCGCGGCGCGGAAGGGGTGGCTCAGCCCGGGTCGCTTTCCGCAAACAGCTCGCCGCGTTCGACCTGGCGCTGCCGGTCGCGGAAACGGGCACGGTCGGCGTCGGAATATTCGTCAGCGCACAGGTGGCAGCATACGCCGGGTTCGTATTCCGGGCGGCTGGTGTCGGCCGGGGACAGCGGGCGGCGGCAGGCGTGGCAGAGCAGATGCCCGCCCGGTTCCAGCCCGTGGGTCAGGCTGACCCGCCGGTCGAAGACGAAGCAGGCCCCGTTCCACAGGCTGTCCTGCGCCGGGATATCCTCGAGGTATTTCAGGATCCCGCCCTGCAGATGCACCACCTCGGGGACTCCTTGCGAGACGAGGAAACTGGTGGATTTCTCGCAGCGGATGCCGCCCGTGCAGAACATCGCCACCCGCTTGCCGGCGAAGCGGTGGGCATTTTCGGCCCACCAGCCGGGGAACTCTCGGAAACTGGCGGTGCCGGGGTCGATGGCGCCGCGGAAGCTGCCGATGGCGATTTCATAGGCGTTGCGGGTGTCGATCACCACCGTGCCGGGGTCGCTTATCACCGCGTTCCAGTCCTCGGGCGCGACATGGCGGCCGACGCGGGCGGTGGGGTCGATGCCGGACCGGCCCATGGTCACGATCTCGGGCTTCACGCGGATCTTCATGCGGCCGAAGGGCAGGGTGGCGGCGGTGCTTTCCTTCCACTCCAGCGCCGCGAACCCCGGCCAGCCGCGGAGATGCGCCAGCACCGCCTCGATCCCTTCGCGCGGGCCGGCGATGGTGCCGTTGACCCCCTCGCGCGCCAGGATCAGCGTGCCGCGCACCCCTTCCGCCCGGCACAGCGCCAGCAGCGGCAGGCGGGCGGCCGCGGGGTCGGCAAGCGGGGCAAAGTGGTAAAGCGCGGCGACGGTGAACATCCTGCCCGCGTAATCCGGGCGCGTCGGCAAAGGCAAGCGGTTGGATGGAGGAGGGGCATAAGGTCGCCCTCCCGTTGACCTCGACCGGCGGGCTTTCTAGGGTTCCCCGTCCGCAGGAGGAGCGTCATGCGCGCATTGATCGTCGTCGACATGCAGGTCGATTTCTGCCCCGGCGGCGCGCTGGCGGTGGCAAGTGGGGACGAGATCATCGCCCCGATCAACGCGCTGATGCCCCGGTTCGACGCGGTGATCCTGACGCAGGACTGGCACCCCGCCGACCACACCAGCTTTGCCGACAACCACGGCGCTGCGCCCTATTCCACCACCCAGATGCCCTACGGCCCGCAGGTGCTGTGGCCGCGGCATTGCGTGATCGGCTCGGACGGCGCCGCCTTCCACGGGGGGCTTGACCTGTCGCGCGCCGATCTGATCCTGCGCAAGGGGTTCCGGCCGGGGATCGACAGCTATTCGGCGTTCTTCGAAAACGACCGCAGCACCGCCACCGGGCTGGCCGGCTATCTGCGCGACCGCGGGCTGAGCGACCTGCATTTCGTCGGGCTGGCGCAGGATTTCTGCGTCGCTTGGTCGGCGATGGATGCGGTGCGGCTGGGGTTCGCGGCCACGGTCATCGAGACCGCCACCCGCGCCATCGACCTGAACGGCTCGCTTGACGCCGCGCGCGATGCGATGCGCGCTGCCGGGGTGACGCTGGCATGATGATCCCCCATATCGACATCGCGACGCGGGTCTACAACCACAAGTGGAAGATCGACCCGATCGTGCGTTCGCTGATCGACACCGATTTCTACAAGCTGCTGATGTGCCAGTCGGTGTTCCGCAACCGGCCCGACGTGGACGTCACCTTCAGCCTGATCAACCGCAGCAAATCCATCCGCCTGGCCGAGCTGATCGACGAGGGCGAGCTGCGCGAGCAGCTGGACCATGTGCGCGGCCTGTCGCTGGCGCGGGGCGAATCCACCTGGATGCGCGGCAACACCTTCTACGGCAAGCGCCAGATGTTCCGGCCCGATTTCATGGAGTTCCTCGAAAACCTGCGCCTGCCGGAATACCAGCTGGAACGCCGCGACGGCCAGTACGAGCTGACCTTTCACGGCCGCTGGCCCGAGGTGATGCTGTGGGAAATCCCGGCGCTGGCGATCATCATGGAGCTGCGCTCGCGCGCCGTGCTCAAGGATCTGGGCCGGTTCGAGCTGCAGGTGCTTTACGCCCGCGCCATGGCCCGGCTGTGGGAAAAGATCGAGCATCTGCGCAAGCTGGGCCCCGACCTGCGCATCGCCGATTTCGGGACACGGCGGCGGCATTCCTTCCTGTGGCAGGACTGGTGCGTGCAGGCGATGATCGAGGGGCTGGGCGACTGCTTCACCGGCACCTCGAATTGCCTGATCGCCATGCGCCGCGACATCGAGGCGATCGGCACCAACGCCCATGAGCTGCCGATGGTCTATGCGGCGCTGGCCGACAGCGACGCGGAGCTGCGTCAGGCCCCGTATCGCGTGCTGGCCGACTGGCAAGAGGAACACGACGGCAACCTGCGTATCATCCTGCCCGACACCTATGGCACGCCGGGGTTTCTGGACAGCGCGCCCGACTGGCTGGCGCGCTGGACCGGCATCCGCGTCGATTCCGGCGATCCGGTGCAGATGGCGGAATATGCGATCCGCTGGTGGCAAAGCCGCGGCGAGGATCCGCAGGGCAAGCTGGTGATCTTTTCCGACGGGCTGGACGAACAGACCATCGCCGCGCTGTTTTCGCGGTTCCACGGGCGGGTCAAGGTCAGCTTCGGCTGGGGGACGCTGCTGACCAACGACTTCCGCGGCTTCGTGCCCGGCGACGGGCTGGCCCCGTTCAGCCTGGTGTGCAAGGCGGTGGCGGCGAACGGCCGCCCGACGGTGAAACTGTCCGACAACCCGGAAAAAGCCACTGGCCCGGCCGAGTTGGTGGCGCATTACCGCCGCGTGTTCGATGCGGCCGAGGGGCAGCGGTTCGACGTGATCGTCTAGGGCGTCCGCTCAGCCCAGCCCGCTCAGCCCGCCCGCCCGCTCAGCCCCGATCCTGCCAGGCGTTGACCAGCGGATAGCGCCGGTCCATCCCGAAGGCGCGCGGCGACAGCCGCGGCCCCGGCGCGGCCTGATAGCGCTTCCATTCGCTGAACTGCACCAGCCGCACCACCCGCTGCACCGTGTCCGCGTCGAACCCCTGCGCGATCAGCGAGGCGGTGGATTCGTCGCGCTCGATCAGCCCTTCGAGGATCGCGTCCAGCAGGTCATAGGGCGGCAGGCTGTCCTGATCGGTCTGCCCCGGGCGCAGCTCGGCCGAGGGCGGCTTGGAGATAATGGCGGGGGGGATCACCTCGCCCGCAGGCCCGCGCATCCAGTCGCGATGGTTTTCGTTGCGCCAGCGGCAGGTCTGGAACACCCGGGTCTTGTAGAGGTCGCGCAGCGGGTTATAGCTGCCGGCCATGTCGCCGTAGATGGTCGCATATCCCACCGCGACCTCGGATTTGTTGCCGGTGCACAGCAGCATATCGCCGAACTTGTTCGACAGCGCCATCAGCAGCACCCCGCGCAGGCGGGACTGGATGTTTTCCTCGGTCAGGTCGGGGGTGGTGCCGGCAAAGCTTTCGGCCAGCGTCTCGGTCACCGCCTGCTGGGAAAGGGTGATCGGCAGCGTGTCCATGCGGATGCCCAGCCGCCGCGCCTGTTCCGCGGCGTCGTCCAGCGAATGCTGCGTGGAATGGACCGAGGGCAGTCGCACCGCCCGCACGTTTTCCGGCCCCAGCGTGTCGGCGGCGATGGTGGCGACCAGCGTCGAATCGACCCCGCCCGACAGCCCCAGCAACGCACGGCGGAACCCGGATTTGCGCATGTAGTCGCCCAGAGCCACGCACATGGCGCGGTAATCCTGTTCCCATTCGTCGGGCTGCGGGGCCATCGCCCCGGGCTCGGCCTGCCAGCCGTCATCACCGCGGATGAAGTCGACATGGGCCACCGCATCCTCGAACGGCGGCAGTTGCAGCTGCTTGTGCCCGCCCGGGTTCAGCACAAACGAGGCGCCGTCGTGGACCCATTCGTCCTGACCGCCGGTCAGGTTCAGATGCACCAGCGGCAACCCGGTTTCCACCACACGCGCCACCATATGGGTGATGCGCTGGTCGTGGCGGGCGCGGTGATAGGGGTCGGCGGCAGGGCAAAGCAGGATCTCGGCCCCGGTCTCGGCCAGTGTCTCGGCCACCTCGGGCGACAGCGCGTCGGCGCCGATCACGCAGCCCAGCCGCAGCCCGTCCACCGCAAACGGGCCGCTGACCGGCGCCGGGTCGAAGCTGGCGTCGCCGCCATGGCGCAGCACCTGCGCGGTGATGCGCCCGGATTGCAGCACCAGCCAGGCGTCATGTACCCGCCCGCCCACGCGCCAGGGCGCGCCGATGCCGATCGCCGGCCCCTCCGCGCAATCCTCGGCCAGCTTTTCAATCGTGCGGCGGCAGTCGTCCAGAAACGCCGGCTTGCGCGCCAGGTCCCCCGCCGGGCTGCCGGACAGGAACAGCTCCGGCAGCGCCAGCATCTGGGCGCCGGCGGCCTGGGCCTGTTGCCAGGCCCCGAATGCCAGCGCCGCGTTGCCGGGCAGGTCGCCGAGCGTTGGGTTCAGCTGGGCGATGGTCAGGCGGAAACGGTCGGTCATGGCAGGGGCTCCGTGCAGGGCTGTGGAAAGATAGGGCCTGCGGGGGGCGAGGGAAAGGGTGATGGCGCCGCCGGAACGGGGGTTTTCCACCCCCGCACCCCCGGAGGATATTTGCGGCACGGTGAAAGCCCAAAGCGCGCGGGGGCGGCAGAGGTCGCCTTGGGCTTTGCGCCGGGCGGCGGCTGCGTTAAACCAAGCGCAGCAGCGGGCGCGGCCCGCATCCACCCACAGGCTTGAGAGGCTCTGGCGATGAAACCCGCAGTCCTTGCCGCGGCGCTGGCCGGTCTGGCGCTTTCCCAGGTGCCGGCGCCTGCCGTGGCGCAGGCCGCGGCGGTCGTCACCAAGCAATATGACGACGGCGGCGTCTATGAGGGCACGTTCCGCAACGGCCGCCAGCACGGGCGCGGCAGCTACAGCCTGCCCTCGGGCTATCGCTACGAAGGCGACTGGGTGGACGGCGAGATCCGCGGCCAGGGGCGGGCGGTCTATCCCAACGGCTCGGTCTACGAGGGACAGTTCGACGGTGGCAAGCCGCATGGCAAGGGCAAGATCACCTATGCCGACGGCGGCAGCTACGAAGGCGACTGGGTCGAGGGCGAGATCACCGGCCAGGGCCGCGCCACCTATGCCAACGGCTCGGTCTACGAGGGCGGGTTCGAAAAGGCGCTGCACCACGGCAAGGGGGTGCTGACCCAGCCCAACGGCTATCGCTATGACGGTGACTGGGTGCGCGGCGCGCGCGAGGGCCACGGCAAGATCACCTATCCCGACGGCTCGGTCTACGAAGGCGGGATGCTGGCCGAGATGCGCGCGGGGCAGGGCAAGCTGACCATGCCCGACGGGCTGGTCTACGAAGGCGTCTGGGCCAGCGGCCAGATGTCGGGGCCGGGGCGGCTGGTGCAGCCCTCGGGCGACATCTACGAAGGCACCATGGTCGCCAACCGGCGCGAGGGGCAGGGCCGCGCCACCTATGTCAACGGCGACGTCTACGAGGGCGGCTTCCGCGCCGACAAGCGCCACGGGCAGGGGGTGTTCACCGGCAAGGACGGCTATCGCTACGAGGGCGGCTGGGTCGACGACCGGATGGAGGGCGAGGGCCGCATCCAGTATCCCGACGGCTCGGTCTACGAAGGCACGCTCAAGGCCGACCAGCCCGACGGCCGCGGCCGCATCACCTATCCCGACGGCTCCGGCTACGAAGGCGATTGGGTGGCGGGGGTGATCGAGGGGCAGGGCCGCGCCACCTATGCCAACGGCATGTCCTATGAGGGCGGCTTCAAGAATGCGCGCAACCACGGGCTGGGCACGATGTCCCACCCGGACGGCTATGTCTATACCGGCGCCTGGGTCAACGGCCAGCGCCACGGCGAAGGCGCGGCCACCTATACCGACGGCACCACCTATCGCGGCGGTTTCGCGGGCGGGCTGCGCGATGGGCAGGGCGTGCTGATGACCCCCGACGGCTTCCGCTACGAAGGCGGCTGGAAGGCCGGCGAGATCGACGGCAAGGGCGTGGCCAGCTACGCCAACGGCGACGTCTATGAGGGCAGCTTCGTCGCCGGCAAGCGGCAGGGCGCCGGGGTGATGCGCTATGCCAGCGGCCGCGTGACCGAGGGCGAATGGCGCGACGACCAGCTGAAGGAAGATGCGAACGCCCCGGCCGCTGCAGCCGAGGGCAGCGCCGTGCCTGCCGAACCGGAGGTGCCGGGCGGTTCCGCCGAGCTGCCGGCGGGCGGCGTGGGGGCAGCGCCAGACGATGAAGCGCAACCCGTTCCCCCTGCAGAGGAGACCCCTGCGGAGGATACGGCCGGGGAGGATCTGCCCGCCGAGGGCTAGGTGGCTGTGAAGCCCGCGGCAGGCGGCCTGCCCCGCCTCATCCCTCGGGGTGGAAATGGTCGTGGATGGTGCGGGCGAGCGCGCCCGAGATGCCCTCGACCGCCTGCAGATCGGCCAGACCCGCGTTCGACACCGCCTTGGCGCTGCCGAAATGCGCCAGCAGCGCGCGCTTGCGGGCGGCGCCGACGCCGGGGATCTCGTCCAGCGGGTTCGCCATCGCCTGTTTCGTGCGCCGGGCGCGGTGGGTGCCGATGGCCCAGCGGTGCGCCTCGTCCCGCAGGCGCTGGGTGAAATACAGCACCGGATCGTTCATCGCCAGCGCCTTGGGGCGCATCCCGGGGCGGTGGAATACCTCCTTGCCGTGGTCGCGGTCCTCGCCCTTGGCGACGCCGATCAGGGGGATGTCCTCGACCCCGAGTTCCGCCAGAATCCCCCCCACCGCCGACACCTGCCCGGCGCCGCCGTCGATCAGCAGCAGGTCGGGCCAGGCTTCGGACGCGCGGTCGGGGTCTTCCTTGAGCAGCCGGGAAAACCGCCGGGTCAGAACCTCGCGCATCATGCCGAAATCGTCGCCGGGGGTGATCTCGGTGCCCTTGATGTTGAACTTGCGATACTGGCTTTTCATCCAGCCCTCGGGGCCGGCGACGATCATGCCGCCGACCGGGGCCGCGCCCTGGATGTGGCTGTTGTCGTAAACCTCGATCCGGCGCGGCACCACCGGCAGCTCGAACGCCTCGGCCAGACCCTCCAGCAGCCGCCGCTGGGTCGCGCTTTCGGCCAGCCGGCGGGCCAGGCTTTCGCGGGCGTTGCGCAGCGCGTTGGCCACCAGCTCGGCCTTTTCCCCGCGCTGCGGCACCCCCAGCACCACCCGCCGCCCGGCGCGGTCCGACAGCAGCCGCGCCATCAGATCCGCATCCTCGACCGCATCGCTCAGCAGGATCAGCCGCGGCGGCAGCTTGTCGGCGTAGAACTGCGCCAGGAACGCCTGCATGATCTCGGCTGGGGATTCGGAACCGCCGGTGCGCGGATAGAAATCGCGGTTCCCCCAGCTCTGGTTGCCGCGGATGAAGAACACCTGCACGCAAGCCTGCCCGGCGTCCAGATGCAGGGCGACCACATCGGCCTCGGGGACGCCCTTGGGGTTGATCGCCTGTACCGACTGCACCGCGGTCAGCGCCTTGATCCGGTCGCGCAGCGCCGCGGCGCGTTCGTATTCCATCGCCGCCGAAGCCTCGGCCATCTCGGCCGCCAGCCGCAGCTGCACCGAGGTCGAGCGCCCCTGCAGGAACCGCTCGGCATCCGCGACCAGCCCGGCATAATCGGTTTCCGAGATGCGCCCCACGCAGGGCGCGCTGCAGCGCTTGATCTGGTAAAGCAGGCAGGGCCGGGTGCGCGAGGCAAAGGTCGAATCCGTGCAGGACCGCAGCAGGAACACCCGCTGCAGCTGGTTCAGCGTCCGGTTCACCGCGCCCGCGCTGGCGAAGGGGCCGTAGTAATCGCCCTTTTCCGATTTCGCGCCGCGGTGCTTCTTGATCTGCGGGAACGGGTGGTTGCGGGTGACCAGGATGTTCGGGAACGACTTGTCGTCGCGCAGCAGCACGTTGTAGCGCGGCTTGAGCTGCTTGATGAGGTTCTGTTCCAGCAACAGCGCCTCGGTCTCGGTCCGTGTGCTGAGGAACATCATGCTGGCGGTTTCGCGGATCATCCGCGCGATCCGCACCGAATGACCCGAGGGGCGGGCGTAGTTCGACACCCTCGCCCGCAGGTTGCGCGCCTTGCCCACGTAAAGCACCGCGCCGCCCGCATCCAGCATCCGGTAGACCCCGGGGCTGGAATCGAGCCGGCGGCAGTAATCCGCGATCAGCCGGTGGCCGGTCAGGGGCGGAACGGGGCGTTCGGCGGGGGGTGCGGTATCGTCCATGGCGTTAACGAAGTGATTCCGTTTTCAGCCCGCAAGACGGGGTGGGATGCAAGCAGATATGCATCCACGGAATCTGTGGATAACTCTGTGGAACGGCTGCGAAACCATGGCCCCCGGATCAGGGATTCCTAGGCTTTCCCGGGTTTGCTCAAAAAACAGGCAGTGTTGCAAGGGGCTGTTTTTCATCGTTTTTCTTTGTATGCGCCACAAGCGGATGATTCCCTTGAAGGATTCGTGACAATCGGCGGGCTGCCGCAGCGATGGTGGACAAAGTGCCGCGGGGTGCCGCCGCGGGCGGGCTAGTCGCCGATGATGTCGGGGGTCTGCCAGGCCAGGTGCTGGCCGCCGTCGACGCAGATCAGCTGCCCCGTCACCGCCCGCGCATCCAGAAGATACAGCAGCGCGCGCGCGATGTCATCCGCATCGCCGCCGCGTTGCAGGATGGTGGCGGCGCGCTGGCGGGCGAAATGCCCGGCGCTTTGCCGGGCGCCCTGCAGGGTGGGGCCGGGGCCGATGGCGTTGACGCGGATCCGCGGCGCCAGCGCCTGCGCCGAGGTGCGGGTCAGCGCCCACAGCCCGGCCTTGGCCAGCGAATAGGTGATGAACTCGGGCGTCGGCTTCAGCACCCGCTGGTCGACAAGGTTGACGATCAGCCCATGGGCCTGCGGCTCGGGTCCCGTCTGGGGCGCGGGGGGCAGCTGCCGGGCGAATGCCTGCGTCAGGATGAACGGGGCCCGCAGGTTGGAGCCCAGATGCCGGTCCCAGCTGTCGCGGGTGGCGGTGGCGATGTTGTCGTATTCGAAGATCGAGGCGTTGTTGACCAGCACCGTCAGCGGCCCCATCGCCGCGGCGACGGCCGGGATCAGCGCCTGAGTTTCGCCCTCGTCCAGCAGATCGGCGCGAAAGATGCGGGCATTGACGCCCAGGGCACGGGCCTCGGCGGCGGTCGCCTCGGCCTCGGCCTGCGAGCCCAAGTAGTGGACCGCCACGTCATGGCCGCGCCCGGCCAGCGCCAGCGCCATTGCCCGCCCCAGCCGCCGTGCGCTGCCGGTGACCAGTGCCACCCCCCTAGCGGCCAAGGGGCAGCCCCAGGATACGGGCGATCACCCGGCGGAAACCGGGGCCGAAGGCCAGCGCCAAGGCCAGCATGATCAGCAGGAACAGGACGACGATCTTGAGCATCTCAGCCCCCCGGGGTCAGGCGCGCGAAGGCCGCCCGTTCGGCCGCCGCGTCAAGCAGGTCCTCGGCCGAGATGCCGAAGCGGCGCAGGAACGGGGTGCGCAGGCCATAGGTCAGGAACTGCACATCCTGGCCGAACAGGTCGCGCATGACCGGCTCCAGATGGCCGATGCCGTCGGCCAGCCCGAGGTCGACCGCCTGCTGGCCGACCCAGACCTCGCCCGTGAACAGGTCGCGGTCAGCGGGCAGCAGGTCGCCGCGGCGCGACTGCACCTGATCCTTGAAGGCGGCGTGGATCGGCTCCAGCAGCCGGTGCAGCCGGGCGACATCCTCGGGCTGTTCGGGGCGGAACGGGTCCAGCCAGGCCTTGGCGGTGCCGGCGGTGTGGATGCGCCGCTCGATCCCGTGGCGGGCGATGAAATCCGCGAACCCGAAGCTCGAGGAGATCACCCCGACCGAGCCGATGACCGAGGAATGATCGACCCAGATCTTGTCCGCGGCCGTCGCAAGCCAGTACCCGCCCGAGGCCGCCACATCCTCGACGAAGACATGCACCGGAACCTTGTGGCGCTCGGCCAGCCGGCGGATGCGGGCGGCGATCAGCGAGGTCTGCACCGGCGACCCGCCGGGCGAGTTCAGCGCGATGGCCACCGCCGCCGGGCTGCGGCGCCTGAAGGCGCGGCTGAGCAGCGGCGCCAGCCCGGCATCGGACAGCCCGATCGCGCCCGCACGGGCCGCGGCCCCGATGGCGCCCTGCAGGCGGATGACAGAAACGACGGGCCGCCGCGGCGACAGGAACGGGATGCGCATGGCAAGCCAGATAAGCGTCGGCAGAGCTGCCCGCAAGCGTCGTGATGGGGGAGCGGGCGGGGGCGGGGGCTCTGAGAGAGGCTGGGCGGGCGGTAATGCGCCAGCGGTGTCGGAACAGGTTGCCAGGAGGGAAGCTAG
Source organism: Paracoccus sp. SJTW-4 (assembly GCF_047716885.1). Taxonomy (NCBI): domain Bacteria; kingdom Pseudomonadati; phylum Pseudomonadota; class Alphaproteobacteria; order Rhodobacterales; family Paracoccaceae; genus Paracoccus; species Paracoccus sp. SJTW-4. Next base: position 2,858,704 of record NZ_CP136681.1, read on the forward strand.
GTGCCGCGACGTGCGAGGGTGGATGCGGCCCGTCGAGGGCGCGCCTTGGCGACCATCGAGGCGTGGGCCGGGCTGGAGTGTTGCCTGTCGCCGGTGGTCTATCGTTTTCAGGTGTGAACCGTTCTTCTTAAGCGCCCATCGGCGCCGTGTCAGTGCGTAATGGGGGCGATTGGTGGCTGATGCGGGCTATCGGCGTAGTTGCCGAGAGGAGGCTTGGCGCGGCGACTTGCGAGGAGTGGAATGCATCGTCGCAGCGGAGGGCGTGCTTTGGCGAACATCGAGGCACAGGCCGGCTGTAGCGTCGCCTAACCCTGGTGGCTTATCGGCTTCTTGACGGGCTTCCGTCGCTACCGAGGTGGCGCGAAACGGGGGTGATGGTGGCGGGAATGGCTATCGGTGCAGTCTAGGGAGCATTGCCGAGAGGAGATTTGGCGCAGCGACTTGCGAGGAGTGGAATGCATCGCCGCAGCGGAGACGCGCACGTTAGCGACCATCGAGGCGCGGTCCGGGCTGCAGGGTCGCCGGTTCTCCCCGCCTGTTGTCTTCTCGACAGGCGTCCATCGCCGCGCCGGCGCGAAATGGGGACCGATGATGGCTGGAATGGGCTATCGACGTAGCCGGATGGAGCATTGTCCAGAGGAAGGCTTGGCACCGCGACGTACAGAGGAAGTGGAATGCCCCGCCGCATCGGAAGGGGCGCGCTTTGGCGATCATTGACGCGCAGGCCGGGCTGCAGCGTCGTCTGACTTGGCGGCGTATCGTCTTCTCAGGCGCCCATCGCCGCCGAGCTTGTGCGGATCGGGCCGATAATGGCTGGCTATCGGCGTAGCCTGATGGAGCATTGCCGAGAGGACGGCTCGTGCGACGTGCAGAGGAGGGATGCGGAGCGGAGCTTTGGCGACCATTGGGGTGCGGACCGGATTGCGGCTTTGTCTGCTCTGCCGGCGTGCCGTCCTTTTAAGCGTCCATCGCCGCCGCGCCGGCCCGAAACGGAGCTGATGGCGGCGAGGTGGGGTTGCCGGTGCAGCCGTGGTGAGTCTGGAGGCAGCCGTGCTGTCCCGTCTGTGGTCCGGAGGTTCCCGCTCCCGCCTGTCGTCTGGAGGTATCCCCGGCTGGGCCCGCCAGCTCCGAAATGCAGAACGCGCCCCGGTGGGGCGCGTTCGGTTGGTTTCCAAGAGCGGTCAGCGGTCGCTGCCGGTGACCTCGTCGCGGTGCTTGATCGGCCACCACAGGCGCTTGTTGGTCAGGTACAGCAGCACCGTCAGCACGATCAGGAACAGGACCGCGACCAGGCCGGACTGCTTGCGCTCCATCATCTTGGGCTCTGCGGTCCACATCAGGAACGCCGAGATGTCCTGTGCCATGCTGTTCAGGTCGGTGGGCGCGCCGTCCTCGTAGGTGACCTGATCGTCCGACAGCGGCGGCGCCATCGAGATCCAGCCGCCGGGGAAGGCGGTGTTCTCGTACAGCACCGTGCCGGCCTGCTCCATCTCTTCGCCGGTGTAGCCGGTCAGGATCGAGTAGATGTACTCGGGCCCGCCGATGCCGTGGAACAGCTGGTTGATCCCGGTCCCGTAGGGGCCGTGGAAGCCGGCGCGGGCCTTGGCCATCAGCGACAGGTCCGGCCCCATGCCCTCGCCCTCGACGGTCGGGAACATGTCGGTCGGCTCGCGCGGGCGCTCGTCGTCCAGCTCGGGGTCGAAGATCGACAGCTCGCCGGCATAGGCGCGCATCTGGTCTTCGGGCAGCTGCGGGCCGTTGGGGTCCGAGAGGGTGCGCAGCGGCACCTGCTTCATCCCGTGACAGCCGGCGCAGACCTCGGTGTAGACCTGCAGGCCGCGCTGCAGCTGCAGCTGGTCGTAGGTGCCGAACGGACCCTCGAAGCTGAAGGAGACGTCGTGGATGACCTGGTCGTGGGTGGCGGCCTCGGTCGCTTCCGCGGCCTCGTCGATCTGCGGGGCGTCCTCCTCGGTGGAGTCTTCCGCGACGGCAACATCCTCGGTCAGATCTTCCGCAGCGGCTTCGTCCTCGACAGCCTCGGCCGGGGCCTCGTCCTCGGTCGCCTCGTCCTGGGCGGCTTCCTCGTCGGCGGCAGCTTCCTCGGCGGGGGCTTCCTCGACCGCTTCGTCCTCGGCGGCGGCTTCGGCTTCGGCGGCTTCCTCGGCCGGGGCCTCGTCGGCCGCGGCTTCTTCCGCGGGAGCTTCTTCCGCCGGCGCCTCGGCCGCGGGTTCCTCTGCCACCGGTTCGGCCGCAGCCTCTTCCGCGGCAGGTTCTTCGGTCGTGGCCGGTGTAGCCGTGTCGGCCGCCTGGGCGGTGACCTCGGCCGCGGCCTGCGGCTCGGGTTCGGCAGTCACCGGCGCCGGTTCCGCGGCGACCGGCGCAGCGGTGGCGGCCGGAGCCGCCGGGGCAGCAGCTGCCGGGGCCGCGGGGGCCGCGGCCTGCGGCTCCGGGGTCGCGCCGGTGGTCTCGACCGTGCTCGAGCCGTCGGGCAGCCGGGTGACGGTGGTGCCGGGGCCGGTCGGGACCGGCGCCTGGGTGCCGGGCTCGTTCAGCGGCACCGTGACGGTGGTCGTGCTCTGCGCGTTCGCTGCCATCCCGAGGGACAGGGCCGCGACCGCCGTGAGTGTGACGTTTCTCAGGGACATTCGCGCCTCTCCTTACTCGGCGGGGTGGGTAGCGCGACCGTAGTGCGCGTCAAAGTCTTCCTCGATGGTGTTCGGGATCGGCAGCGGCCGCTCGATCACGCCGAGGAGGGGCAGGATCACCAGGAAATAGGCGAACCAGTAGGCGGCGCCGGCAAGGGCGATATAGGGGTAGATCCCTTCCGCCGGCATCGCCCCCGCCCAGGTCAGGACCACGAAGTCGACGGCCAGCAGCCAGAACCACCACTTGAACTGCGGGCGGTAGCGGCCCGAGCGCACGCGCGAGGTGTCAAGCCACGGCACCAGCGCCATCACGATGATCGCGCCGAACATCGCGATCACGCCGAAGAACTTGGCGTCCACGATGCCGAAGGTGACCCAGTTCACCGCCATCACCAGCCAGACGTCGGCGGTGAAGGCGCGCAGGATCGCGTAGAACGGCAGGAAGTACCATTCGGGCACGATATGCGCGGGGGTGACCAGCGGGTTCGCCTCGACGTAGTTGTCGGGGTGGCCGAGGTAGTTCGGCATGAAGCCGACCACGGCGAAGAAGATCACCAGCACGATGGCCAGCCCGACCAGGTCCTTGACGACGAAATACGGCCAGAAGGGCAGGGTGTCGCGCTTGGCTTCCTCTTTCGAGGTGCGGCGCACCTCGATCCCGGTGGGGTTGTTGTTGCCGGTGGTGTGGAAGGCCCAGAAGTGCACCACGACCAGCGCCGCGATCACGAAGGGCACCAGATAATGCAGCGAGAAGAAGCGGTTGAGCGTGGCGTTGTCCACGGCCGGGCCGCCCAGCAGCCAGGTCTGGATCGCCGGGCCGACGCCGGGAATCGCCCCGAACAGGCCGGTGATCACCGTCGCGCCCCAGAAGGACATCTGCCCCCAGGGCAGCACATAGCCCATGAAGGCGGTCGCCATCATGGCGATGTAGATCAGCATCCCGACGATCCAGGTGATCTCGCGCGGGGCCTTGTAGCTGCCGTAGTACAGCCCGCGGAAGATGTGGATATAGACCGCCAGGAAGAACAGCGAGGCGCCGTTGGCGTGCAGGTAGCGCAGGAAATACCCGCCGTTGACGTTGCGCATGATATGCTCGACCGAGCCGAAGGCCAGGTCGACATGGGGGGTGTAGTGCATCGCCAGCACGATGCCGGTGGCCAGCTGCAGCACCAGGCAGAAGGTCAGCACGATGCCCCAGATCCACCACCAGTTCAGGTTCTTGGGGGTGGGCAGGGTGACGAAATCGACCAGCAGCCGCACGATCGGCAGGCGGCGGTCGATCCAGCGTTCGGCTGAGGTCTTGGGTTCGTAGTGATCGGTCGGAATACCGGCGGACATCGTCGCGCTCCTCAGCCCAGCTTGATGGTGGTGTCGTCCAGGAAGGCGGCGACGGGGATATGCATGTTCTGCGGGGCCGGGCCGCGGCGGATCCGCCCCGAGGCGTCATAGTGCGAGCCGTGGCAGGGGCAGAACCAGCCCTGGTAGTCGCCGGCGCCGTCGCCGATCGGCACGCAGCCCAGATGGGTGCAGACGCCGATCTGGACCAGCCAGCGGCCCTCGTCGTCCAGCGTGCGGTTGATGTCGTCGGCGTTCGAGCCCGGCTTGTTGGGGTTCTGCGACTGATGGTCGATCAGCGTGGCGCCGTCATCGGCGCGGGCGCGGTCGATTTCCTCTTGCGTGCGGTGGCGGATGAACACCGGCTTGCCCAGCCACTTGACGGTCAGCTGGGTGCCCTCTTCGACGCCGCTGATATCCACCTGGATCGAGGAAAGGGCCTGCACGTCGGCCGAGGGGTTCATCTGGTTGATCAGGGTCCAGGCGGCTGCCCCGGCCGCAACCGCGCCGGCACCGGCGGTTGCGTAATAGAGGAAGTCCCTCCGGGTGGCGCCGTGGTCTCCTGCGTGGTCTTCAGCGTGGGACACGGTCATTCTCCAATTCGGGGCCAGCGCGGGTGAGCCGGGCCGATACGACAGGTCGGGCCGCCGCTCTGGACAGCCCTCGCAGGCGCGTTTCTAGCGGTCAACATTCCGTCAGTCCAGCACCGAGCCGCGCCGCCAGTGCCGCATTTGGCCGCAGTGTGGGATTTTCGACGCGCCGGCGGCAGCGGCCTGAAAACCCGCGATTCCGGGCCGCAGGCGCCTGTCGCGGCAGGTGCCGGCGGCGTCCGCGGACCGTCCGGCGGGCGCGGCAGGGGCGGGCCGGTGCCGGGGCAGGGCGCATCCCTCAGGCCACCACCGCGGTGCCCGAGGGGCGGCGCCCGTCCTCGGCCGGGGGGATGTGGAAGCACAGCACGTTGCGCCGCTGCTCGCGGAAATAGAACAGCGATTGTGTTAGGTCGCGGATCATGAACCAGCCGAACCCGCCCTCGCGCAGGGCCGCGATCTCGGGCGGGGGCAGCCGGGCCGGGACCAGGCAGGACGGCGGCAGCGGGGTGCCGTCGTCGGCGACCGCGCAGGCCAGCCCGCCGGCGTGGCTGGTCACGGTCAGGTGGATGGTGACCGGGGGCGGCCGCCCGCGCGGCGCGACGCCCGGGGGATGGCGCCCGTGCTGGACGATGTTGTTCAGCACCTCGGCCATCGCAAGCTCCATCCGGTCCAGGGCATCGGCGGGCACGGCGCCGGCAAAGCGCACCCGCAGGTCGATCAGCGCCTGCTGCACGGTCAGCGGCTCGGCCGCCAGGATGCGGTGGAACATCGGCGCCCCGCGCGGTCGGCGGTCGCCGCAAGGGGGGAACGGCATGTCGTCGATCATCTGTCGGCCTCATCATCCGGGGCGGGAGGGGGAGGAAGCGCATCCGGGTCGCGGTGGATGGTGAACACCGTGTCCATCCGGGTCAGGCGGAACACCCGGTCCACGTTCGGGGTCAGTCCGGTCAGTTCCAGCCGGTGGCCCTCGGGCAGAATGCGGCGGATCGCCAGTACCGCCCCCAGCCCCGAGCTGTCCATGAACTGCACCGGCGTCAGGTCCAGCAGGATCCGTGGCCCGTGCCGCGCCGCCACATCGCGCAGCCGGTCCTTGAAGCGGATGGCGATGGCGGCGTCCAGCCGCGGTTCCTCGACCCGCACCCTGACCCCGTCGTCGATGAGATCTGTATGGAATTGCATCCCTGACCCTTGCGGCGAATCCGTCCTTTGCCCCATGGTTAGCCGAAACTCGTTACCAAATCGCAAACAGCCGAGAGTGCCATGCCCGAGGTCTATATCCACGCCGCCGTCCGCACCCCGATGGGGGGAATGCAGGGCGCCCTTGCTCCGCTCACCGCGCCCGAGTTGGGCGCCGCCGCCATCGCCGAGGCGATCGCCCGCGCCGGGGTGGGCGGCGAGCAGGTCGACGAGGTGCTGATGGGCTGCGTCCTGCCCGCGGGCCAGGGGCAGGCGCCCGCGCGCCAGGCGGCGCTGGGGGCGGGGCTGCCGCAGTCGGTGCCCGCGGTCACGCTGAACAAGATGTGCGGCTCGGGGATGCAGGCGCTGATGTCGGCTGCCGATTCCATCCGCGCCGGCTCGGCCCGCACCATCGTCGCGGGGGGAATGGAGAGCATGACCAACGCCCCCTATCTGCTGCCCAAGATGCGCGGCGGCGCCCGGCTGGGCCACGGGCAGGTGATGGATTCGATGTTCCTCGACGGGCTGGAAGACGCCTATGACAAGGGCCGGCTGATGGGCACCTTCGCCGAGGATTGCGCCGCCGAGTTCCAGTTCACCCGGCAGGCGCAGGACGAATACGCGCTGCGCTCGCTGACCCGGGCCAAGGCCGCGATCGACGAGGGCCGCTTTGCCGGTGAGGTGGTGGGCGTCAAGGTCGCGACCCGCGGCGGCGAGACGCTGGTGGACACCGACGAACAGCCCGGCAACGCTCGCCCCGACAAGATCCCGACCCTGAAGCCGGCGTTCCGCAAGGACGGCACGGTGACGGCGGCGAACTCGTCCTCGATCTCGGACGGGGCGGCGGCGCTGGTGCTGTCGGACAAGGCCGAGGGCGCCATCGCCCGCATCATGGGCTATGCCGGCCACGCCCAGGCCCCGGCCGAATTCCCCACCGCCCCGGTCCCCGCCGCAGAAAAGCTGCTGGAGAAGCTGGGCTGGAGCAAGGAAGACGTCGACCTGTGGGAGGTGAACGAGGCCTTCGCCGTCGTCCCCATGGCCTTCATGCAGAAGATGGGCCTGTCGCCCGAGGTGGTGAACGTGAACGGCGGCGCCTGCGCGCTGGGCCACCCCATCGGCGCCTCGGGGGCGCGTATCGTGGTCACGCTGATCAACGCGCTGAAGACGCAGGGCAAGAAACGCGGCGTCGCCGCCATCTGCATCGGCGGTGGCGAGGGCACCGCCATCGCGGTCGAGTTGGTCTGATCACGGGCCGCGCCGGACCGGGGCTCTGCCCCGGACCCCGGGATATTTTCACACCAAAGACCGCGCCTGCAGCTCCATGAGGTCTTTGGTGCAGAAATATCCTCGGGGGGAATCGCCGTCAGGCGATGGGGGGGCAGACAGCCCCCTTCTTTTTCCGGTTCAGATCGACAGGCAGACGTATTTCATTTCCAGATAATCCTCGATGCCGTGGCGCGAGCCCTCGCGGCCCAGCCCCGACTGCTTGACGCCGCCGAAGGGCGCGACCTCGGTCGAGATGATGCCGGTGTTCACGCCGACGATGCCGTATTCCAGCGATTCCTGCACGCGGGTGATGCGGCCGACGTCGCGGGCATAGAAATACGCGGCCAGGCCGAAGATGGTGGCATTGGCCTTGTCGATCACCTCTTGCTCGGTCTCGAAGCGGAACAGCGGCGCCAGCGGGCCGAAGGTTTCTTCGGTCGAGACCTTGGCGTCGGCCGGCACGTTCGTCACCACCGTCGGCTGGAAGAAGGAGCCGCCGAGTTCGTGGCGCTTGCCGCCGGTGACCACCTTGCCCCCGCGGTCCAGCGCGTCGGCGATATGTTCCTCGACCTTTTCCACGGCATCGGCGTTGATCAGCGGGCCGGTGGTGGTGCCGGTCTCCAGCCCGTCGCCCACGGTCAGCTTGTCCACCGCCGCCGCCAGCCGGCGCGCGAACTCGTCATAGACCCCGGCCTGCACATAGATGCGGTTGGCGCAGACGCAGGTCTGGCCGTTGTTGCGGAACTTCGACGCCATCGCCCCTTCCACCGCCGCATCCAGATCGGCGTCGTCGAAGACGATGAAGGGGGCGTTGCCGCCCAGCTCCATCGAGCATTTCAGCACCTGGTCGGCGGCCTGGCGCAGCAGGATGCGCCCGACTTCGGTCGAGCCGGTGAAGGTCAGCTTGCGGATCAGCGGGTTCTCGCAGAACTCCTTGCCGATGTCCGAGGACCGCGAACTGGTCACCACCGACAGGATCCCCTTGGGCAGCCCGGCACGTTCACCCAGCACCGCCAGCGCCAGCGCCGACAGCGGCGTTTCCGCCGCCGGCCTTGCGACGAAGCCGCAGCCCACCGCCAGCGCGGGGCCGCATTTGCGGGTGATCATCGCGTTGGGGAAGTTCCACGGCGTGATCGAGCCGACCACCCCGATCGGCTGGCGCAGCACGGTCAGGCGCTTGTCGGCCATGTGGCCGGGGATGGTCTCGCCGTAGACGCGCTTGGCTTCCTCGCCGAACCACTCGATGAAGCTGGCGCCATAGGCGATCTCGCCCTTGGCCTCGGGCAGGGGCTTGCCCTGTTCGGCGGTCAGGATGGTGCCCAGGTCGTCCTGGTTCTGCATCATCAGCTCGAACCAGCGGCGCATGACCTGGGCGCGTTCCTTGGCGGGGCGGGCGGCCCAGTCCTTCATGGCGCGGTGGGCGGCCTCGATGGCGCGGGCGACCTCGGCCCGCGACAGGTCGGCCACGCGGGCGATCACGTCGCCGCGGGCGGGGTTTTTCACCTCGAAGGTCGCGCCGTCGTCGGCCTCCACCCACTCGCCCGCCACGAAGGCGCGGGTTTCCAGCAGCGAGGGGTCGCGCAGCAGGGTCTTCAGATCGGTCGAATGGGCGGTCATGGTCTCCTCCGGTATGACTGGCCGGGCATCGGTCAGGCGCGACGTGAACACCAGCCGCCGCCATTGTCCAGTGCCGGCGGCCGCAAGACCGGGCGCGGGCGTGCATCCGCCGCAAGCGCGCCCCTCAGCCCCGCGCGGCCCGCCAGCAGGGCTGCAGATCGCCCGGGGCCGGGGTGGCCAGGAACACCGCCCGCGCGATGGCCCGCGCCATGGTGCAGGCGGCGGCATGGCCCAGCCGGAACGGGTCCGCCCCTTTGCGCGCCCCGGTCGAGACCGCGAACACCAGATCCCCGTCGAAGGGCGTGTGCGAGGGCACGATGGCGCGGGCGAACCCGTCATGCGCCCCCACCGCCAGCCGGGTCAGCGCCGCCTTGTCCAGCGCCGCGTCGGTGGCGATGATGCCGATGGTGGTGGCCTCGCCCTGCCGCTTTTCCGGTGCGGGCTCATGGCCCGGATCATAGGGGCCCGCCAGGCCCAGCCCGCCGAACTCGTCCCCCAGCTCCCACGGAGCCGCCCAGAACTGCCCCGAGGGCGCGGTCACCGACCCCAGCGCATTCACCGCCACCAGCGCGCCGATGGTGGTGCCGTCGTCCAGCACCGCCGAGGCCGAGCCGAGCCCACCCTTCCACTGCGCGGTCAAGGCCCCGGTCCCCGCGCCCTCGGACCCCAGCGCGAACCGGACCCCGGTCGCCTCCAGCGCGCGGCCCCCCAGCGCCGGATAGGGGTTGTCGCCCCAGCCCTTGTCGCCGCCGTTCAGCAGGTCGAACAGGATCGCGCCCGGCACGATCGGCACGCGCGCGTCCCCCACCGCAAAGCCGCGCCCCGCCGCCCGCAGCCCGGCCACGACGCCCTCGGCCGCGCCCAGCCCAAAGGCCGAGCCGCCGGCCAGCACCAGCGCATCCACCGCCTGCACCAGCCGGTCCGGGGACAGCAGGTCGGTTTCCCGCGTGCCCGGCGCGCCGCCCATCACATGCACCCCACAGGCGAATGGCGCGTCCGAGGTCAGCACCGTCACCCCGGATTTCAGCGCCGGGTCCGAGGCATTGCCGACACGCAGCCCGGCGACATCGGTAATCAGGTTCAACGGTCCCGCCTTCATGCCATTCTCCATTACGAAAATATCCCGGGGGCCCGGGGGCTGGCCCCCGGTCCGGCCTCGCCGCGCGGCCCAGCCTGTCGCAGAACCGGACCGCCGCGCAAGGCGTTGTGAAACCCCGCCCCGCGCCCTAGATCAGGGACCAACCGACAGGAGCACGCCATGCAAGCCCCGATCCACGCCATTTTCGGCCGCCCGCTCGACACGCCCACGCCCAAGGGGTTCGAGGATATCGTGCTGGGCATGGGCTGCTATTGGGGGGTCGAGCGGCTCTACTGGCAGCAGGAGGGCGTGTTCCTGACCGAGGTCGGCTTTGCCGGCGGCAGCACCGAGAACCCGACCTATCGCCAGGTCTGCGCCGGCGGCACCGGCCATGCCGAGGTGGTGCGCGTGGTCTACGACCCCAGCCGGATCAGCACGGAACAGATCCTCAAGATCTTCTGGGAAAACCACGATCCCACCCAAGGTAACCGGCAGGGCAACGATGTCGGCGACCAGTATCGCTCGGTGATCTTCACCACCTCCGACAGCCAGCTGGCCGCGGCCGAGGCCAGCCGCATCGACTATGACAACCGGCTGGCGGTGAACGGCTACGGGCGCATCACCACGCAGATCGCGCCGCTCGACCGCTTCTGGCGCGCCCCGGAAGAGGACCACCAGCAATATCTGCACAAGGTTCCCGACGGCTATTGCGGGCTGCGCGGTACCGGGGTGCAGGCCTCCAGCGCCGCCGCGGTGCACGAGGCTGCAAGCGGCGAAAGCGACGGCAACCCGGAACCCTCGTCCTCCTCGGCGGGCGGGTCCTCGGTGGCGACGGGGGTGCTGTAATGGCGACCTGGACCGCGCTGACCCATGCGCAGGGCCGCGCCGCCGCCGAGGCGCTGGCCGAGGCGTGCGAGGACATGCTGACCCCCGAGCCCGTGGGCAGCGGCGTGTTCGAGATCGAGGACGGCTCCGACCGCTGGGAGGTCGGGGTCTATTTCACCGAATCCCCTGACGAAATCACGCTGGCGCTGCTGGCCGCCGCCCATGGCGCGCAGCCCTTTGCGGTGTCCGAACTGCCCGAGGTCGACTGGGTGGCCCATGTCCGCCGCGAGCTGACGCCGGTCGAGGCCGGCCGGTTCTTCGTCCACGGCGCCCATGACGCCGACCGCGTGCCCGAAGGGGCGGAAGCGCTGTGCATCGAGGCCGCGATGGCCTTTGGCACCGGCCACCACGACACCACCCGCGGCTGCCTGCTGGCGCTGGACCGGATGCTGACGGCCGGTGAGACCCCGCAGCGCGTGGCCGATATCGGCTGCGGCACCGCGGTGCTGGCGATGGCGGCGGCGCGGGTGCTGCCGGGGCTGGTGCTGGCGTCCGATATCGACCCGGTGGCGGTCGAGACCGCCCAGGCCAACGTGCTGGCCAACGGGCTGGACGGGCGGGTGGAATGCGTGATGGCCGAGGGGTTCTCGCACCCGCTGCTGCATGATGCGGGACCGTATGAGCTGATCTTTGCCAATATCCTCAAGCAGCCGCTAATCGACCTCGCGCCCGAAATGGCGCGGCATCTGGCGCCGGGCGGGCGGGCGATCCTGTCGGGCATCCTGACCGGGCAGGCGGACGACGTGGCCGCCGCCTATGCCGCCGCCGGGGTGCCGCTGATCCGCCGCGACGACCTGGGGGACTGGGCGACGCTGGTGGTGGGGCGCCCGGCCGAGGGCTGAGCCCGCCGCCTTTCCCGCCTCTGCGGGCCGGTCAGGATTGGCCGGGGGTCTGCGCCAGCTTGCGCTCGATATAGTTGCGCAGCTCCTCGATCTCGATCTGGGCGACGCGCAGGTCGTCCTCGGCGCGGGTGGCGGCATCCTCGGCCGCGGCGATCCGGGCCTCCATGTCGGCAAAGCCCGTGGGCGGGGGCGGCACCGCCCGGTCAGCGCCCGAGTCGCCGGCCCGCAGCGCCAGCCAGCCGGCCAGCCAGCCCAGCAGGAAGGCCGCGAACAGTCCGCCGGCGATGGCGATCATCAATTCGGTCTGATTCATGCCCCGAGCTTACGCCGCCCGCCGCGGCCGGGCGAGAGCCAAGACCGCCCGACGCCCCGCCCCGGCAAACCCCCGCCGACGGGTTCCGGCCCGCGCTGCAGTCTCTAACGCGACGGCCGCGCGGGCGGCGGCCGCGGCGCGGTTCCCACGGGTGCCGCTGCGGCGTCGTCTTGCGGTGAGGCGGTGCCGTCTGCTTCGGCACCCGCCGGTGCGCCGGCTTTCCCTGCGGGCGCTGTCGCTGCAGCAGCATCGGTGCCGTCTTGCGGTGGGGTAGTGGTATCCGCTTCGGCGTCATCTGGTGCGCCGGTGTCACCTGCGGGGGCTGTCGCTGCGGCAGCATCGGCGCCGTCTTGCGGCGAGGTGATGCTACCGGCTTCGGTGTCCTCTGGGGCGCTGGCTTCCCTTGCGGGCGCCGTCGCTGCGGCAGCATCGGTGCCGCCTTGCGGTGGGGTGGTGCCGCCCGCTCCGGCGTCTTCCGGTGCGCCGGTGTCACCTGCGAGGGCTGTCGCTGCGGCAGCATCGGCGCCGTCCTGCGGTGGGGTGGTGCCGTCCGCTCCGGCGTCTTCCGGTGCGCCCGGCTGCCGGCTGTCTGCCGCAGAAGCCTCGCCGGCAGGTGTGTCCGCTGCCGAGGCTTCCGGCGCAGAATCCTCGGGTGCAGAGCCGCCCGATGCAGCCTCGGGTGCCGGGGCGGCAGTTGCGGGGGTCGGCGTATCGTCGCCTGCGTCTCCGGTGGCGCTGGGAGCATCATCTGCTGCCGCGCCACTCGGATCCTCTGCCGTGGCTCCAGCCGCATCTTCTGCCCCGTCACCTTCCGCGGCAGCTTCCGACGCCGCCTCTGCCGCGCCACCCTCCGCGGCCTCCTCCGGCGGCGCCTGTGGCGCGTAACCGCCATCTGCCACCGCGCCCTCCGGCAGAGCATCCTGCCGCTCCGCCTCGCTGTCCGGCGTCGTTGCCCCGCCATCCTCGCCCGTACCTGCACCCTCCGGCGGGGCATCCTGCCCCTCCGCGCCGCGGTCGGGCGCTGCCGCCCCGTTCGCCGCTGCCACGGCCACGGTCACCCCGCGGGTGGTGATCTGCACCGGGGGCTCGGTCGTCACCGGCTCGGGCGAGAGCAGGCGGAACTCGATGCGGCGGTTGGCCTCGCGGCCCTCGGGGGTGGCGTTCGTGGCCACCGGCCGGTCGGCGCCGTGGCCGACGGCGGACAAGTGGCGCGTGTCGGCGCCCGCCTCGGCCAGCGCCGCGATCACCGCGCGGGCGCGATCCGCCGACAGCTTGCGGTTGAACTCGGCCGAGCCCTGCGAGTCGGTATGGCCGCCGACCTCGATGCGGAAATCGCTGCAGGGCTCCAACTGCTCGGCCAGCGCGGCGATGCTGGGGCCGACCTCGCCGGCCAGGGCGGCGCGGTTCGGCTCGAACCCGATTTCGGCCTGCTGCATGGCGGTGTTCAGCGCATCGACGCATTGCTGCCCGTCGGGCAGGTCAGAGGCCGGATCCAGCCGGGGATCGTAGCTGAGCGCCAGCTCATACGCGGCGCCGGCGCCCAGCCGCATCCCCAGCCGCGCGGCGATCTCGGCGGCGGCGGCGGGGTTGCCGGTGGTGCCGTCCAGCGCGATCAGCGCCGGCGTTACTGTGGCGGTGCCGCGGTCGAGCACGTCCAGCGCCTCGACCGCGGCCATGCCGCGGGCGGCCCAGCCGGGGGGCGTGTCGCCGCGCACCGTCAGCCCGGCCGCATCCGCCGGTCCCAGCCGCGCCGCCACCAGGCTGGCCAGCGCCGCGCCCATGCGCTCGTCGGGAACCGCGCCTTGCAGCCGCACCCCCTGCGGGCCGGTGCTGACCAGCAGTTGCAGCGGCCCGTCCCCCGCCGCGGGATCGCCCGGGGCGGGCGGGGCCAGCGTGGCGGTCAGCGCGAAGCTGCGCGGCAGCGCCTGCGCCAGCCCGTCGCGGGCGGCAGCGAAACCTTCGGCCGCCTGCGCGGGGGCATCCAGCACCACCTGGGTGTCGGTGATCGTCAGCCGCCCGGCGGGCAGCGCCGCCAGCGCCTCGATCCCCGCCACCGCGGCGGCGGACCATTGCGGCGAGGGGGCGCCCAGCCCGACCTGGCAGCCCGGGGTGCCGGCCACCCCGGCCTCGGCCGCGGCGGCCAGGATGGCGTCGCGGCTGGGGATGGTGTCGGCGGAACAGCGGCTCAGGCTGGTGCCCTCGGCATCGCGGGCGATTTCCAGAACGAAGGGGGCGATTACCGGACGCGGCGCGGTGATATGGGTGGCCAGCACCACCCCCGCGGGCAGCGCCAGCGACAGCGCCTGTTCCAGCCGGGTCTTTTCGGCCTGACCGTTGGTCACCGCGGTGATTTCCACCCGCCCTGGCGTGACCGCGATCTTGGCGCGCGGCATCTGTTCGGCCGCGGCCACGGCAAAGCCCACCGCCGCGTCCCAGTGGTCGGGCACGGGATGGTCGGCCAGCTCCAGCAGGTCGGTCAACCGCGCGGGACCGGCGGCGCGGCCCAGCCGCTCGATCAGCGGGCGCCGCTGCATGGCGCGGGGCGCCAGCCCGATCACCGAGGTGCCCTGTTCGTTGCGCAGGATCTCCAGCCGGAAGGGCGGGGGCGCGGGCCGGTCGGCGCTGGCGACGGTGACGGCATCGCTGATCCGGGACAGCCCGGTGACGCTGGCGGCGGCGCCCGAGGCGGCGGCGACGGCGCGCAGGTGCTGGATCTCGTCGGGGGCAGTGCCGGTCAGCCGCACCTCGAGCCCGTCGGCCGCGATCCGGGCCCAGTCCAGCGATTGCTGGGCCAGCTCGGCCCGGACCCTTGCGGCCAGCCGGTCCTCGATCCGGGTGGTGGCCCATTGCCCGGCCGTCAGGGCCGCGCCCGCGGCCAGCCCCAGCAGCCCCAGCCCGGCCAGCCGTCCCCGCCAGCGGCGGTGGCGGCGGACGGAGGGAGAGGGGGTCGCGTTTCGGTCCGTATCGGCCATGCCGGGTCTTTCCTTGTCGTCAGCGGTCCTGCCCCAGATGGGTGCGCCCGGACCGCGCCGCAATCAAACCTGGGCGAGCCCGGCCAGCAGCAGCGCCCCCGCCACGATCAGCCCGGCGTCGCGGTTGGCGCGGAACAGCCGCAGGCACGAGGCGCTGTCGTGCTGGTCGAACAGGCGCAGCTGCCACAGCAGATGCGCGGCGAACCCCGCGATCCCCAGCATCGCCAGCACCGCCTGCACCGCCGAGGGGCGCGTCGCCGCCACCGCCGCCGCCAGCAGCAGCACTGACCCCGCGGCAAAGCCCAGCAGCCAGCGCGGGCTGTCGTTTCCGAACAGCCGCGCGGTGGATTTCACCCCGATCAGCGCGTCATCCTCGGCGTCCTGATGGGCATAGATGGTGTCGTAATGCAGCGTCCACAGGATCCCGGCCGCATAGGCCAGCAGCGGCGCCGGGTGCAGCTTGCCGCCATGGGCGGCAAAGGCCAGCAGCACCCCCCAGTTGAAGGCCAGCCCCAGGAACACCTGCGGCCACCAGGTGAAGCGCTTGGCAAAGGGATAGATCGCCACCAGCCCCAAGGATGCAAACCCCAGCGCGATCGCCGCCCCGTTCATGGTCAGCAGGATCAGCGCCCCCAGCGCCAGCTGCGCGGCCAGCCACAGATAGGTCCCCCGCAGCGTCACCTGCCCCGAGGGCAGCGGGCGCGAGCGGGTCCGGGCCACCGAGGCGTCGATGTCGCGGTCGGTGATGTCGTTCCAGGTGCAGCCGGCGCCGCGCATCACCAGCGCGCCGATGCCGCAGGCGATCACCACCCACAGGTCCACCCAGCGCGGCCGGTCGGCGATCATCGCCAGCCCCGTCCCCCACCAGCAGGGCAGCAGCAGCAGCCAGGTGCCGATGGGGCGGTCGGCGCGGCTCAGCCGCAGCCATGGGCGCCATGCCGGGGGCGCATGGCGGTCGACCCAGTTGCCACCGGGCGCGTCGGCGACCGTGGCGGCGGCGGGGCGGGCTGTTCCGCCCGCGGCCGATGGCGTAACCGGTGGCGTGGGATCGTCAGACTGCATAAGGTCCGCCAGCATGGGAAAGATCAGGCTTTACATAGATCACGGCTTTGCCCCGGGACAACCCGTGCCGCTGGATGCGGCGCAGGCGCATTACCTGGGCGGCGTCATGCGCCAGACGGTCGGGGCCGAGATCGCGGTGTTCAACGGCCGCGACGGGGAATGGTCGGCGCGCCTGCAATCGCTGGGCAAGCGCGGCGGAGAGCTGGGGCTGATCGCCTCCACCGCCCCGCAGGTGGACCCGCCCGATGTCTGGCTGCTGTTCGCGCCGATCAAGAAGGCGCGCACCGATTTCATTGTGGAAAAGGCCGCCGAGCTGGGCGCGGCTCGCATCCAGCCGGTGCAGACCGACCACAGCAACACCGAGCGCATCGCGCGCGAGCGCCTGCAGGCCCATGCGGTCGAGGCGGCCGAGCAATGCGGCGGCACCTTCGTGCCGCCGGTGGCGGATCTGGTGGCGCTGCCGCGGCTGCTGGCCGGCTGGGACCCCGCGCGCCGCATCCTGTGGGCGGACGAGGCGCTGGCGGGGGCACCCGCGGCGCCGGTCCAGATGCTGCAAGGGCTGCCGCGGGGGCCGTGGGCGATCCTGATCGGCCCCGAGGGCGGCTGGTCAGAGGCGGAGCGTCAGCGACTCGGGGGGCTCGATTTCGTGCAGCGGATCAGCCTGGGGCCAAGGGTCTTGCGGGCTGATTCTGCGGCTGTGGCGGCGCTGACCATGTGGCAGGCGGTGCTGGGCGACTGGAACCCGCCCCGCGACAAGTGACCGCACTTGTCGCGCCCCAAGCCGGGGTTGTGACAGATTCTGTCCTGCAACGGCCGGGTGCCGAGATATTCTGCGGTGCAGCGTGGGAGCGACGCGCGAATATTCGCAGCCTCACGCGGTTGCGAGCTGTGCCAGCACCGCCCCGGAGCCCCGGTGTCATGCGATTGCTGCATAGCAGCATCCTGACCCTATCCGTAGTCGCTTCCGGAGTTCCTGCCTATATCACAGTCACTTCCGTACCCCGCCCGCTGAGATGCGGGCTACAATAAGGCAGGTTCCAAGAAAATGTCGGCCATCGACACCATCCGCGTCATTCCGGCCAACCGTCCCGCCGGGATCATCGAAAACATCGCCGCGACCCTCCGCTACTGGGCGGATGTCCGCGCGACCCGCAACGAGCTCAACCGCCTGACCGATCGCGAACTGCGCGATATCGGCCTGACCCGCGGGGATATCGAGCGCGTGGCCCGCGGCCTCTAAGCCGATCCACGCATAACCAGAAAAGCCGGGGTGCGCCTGCGCGGTTGCAGTGCGAGCCCCGGTTTTTTCATGCCTGCATCCGGCCCGGTGCCGGGACGGCAGGCGGGTTGCAGGGGCCATGAAGGCCCAAGGCAGCTGCCGGGGGCGAAGGGCCGGGCGCGGGGATGATCCCCGGCCCGGCCCTTGCCGTTCCAGCCTGTTCAGACGCCGGCCTCGACGATGGCGCGGGCCAGCACCGGCACGCTGTCGCGGTTCAGCCCGGCGATGTTCAGCCGCGAATCGCCGACCAGATAGATGGCGTTGTCGTCCTTGATCTTCTGCACCTGCTCGGGCGTGGCGCCCAGGCGCGAGAACATGCCGCGGTGCCGCTCGATGAAGTCGAAGCGGTCGCTGCCGGTCAGGCTGCGCAGCTCGGCCGCCAGCTGCTGGCGCAGCGACAGCATCCCCAGCCGCACCTGTTCCAACTCGGCCCGCCAGTCGGCGGCCAGCGCCCCGTCCTCGAGGATGGTCTGCACGATCCGCGCGCCGTGGTCGGGCGGGAAGGAATAGGTCTGCCGCCCCAGGAAGGCCAGCGCCCCCTGCGCCAGGTCGCGCTGTGCCGGATCGGCCACCTGCACCATCAGCAGCCCGGCGCGTTCCCGGTAGATGCCGAAGTTCTTGGAACACGAGGCCGCCACCAGCGCGTCGGGCAGCGAGGACACCACCAGCCGCGTGCCGGCCGCATCCTCGTCCAGCCCGTCGCCGAAGCCCTGATAGGCCAGGTCCACCAGCGGCACGGCGCCGGTGCGTTCCAGGATCGCCACCACCTCGGACCATTGCTCCAGCGTCAGGTTGGCGCCGGTGGGGTTGTGGCAGCAGCCGTGCAGCAGCACCAGATCGCCCTTTTTCGCGCGGGCGAGATCGGCCTTCATCCCCTCGAAATCGACGCCGCGGGTGGCGCCGTCGAAATAGCGGTACTCGACGAAGGGCAGCCCCATGAACTTGAGCATCGAGACATGGTTCGGCCAGGTCGGGTCCGACACATGCACGGTCACCTCGGGGTTGCCCATCCGCGCCATCTCGAACGCCTGCCGGATCGCGCCGGTGCCGCCGACGGTGGACAGCATCGCGGTGCGGGCGCTGTCGCGCACGCCGCCCAGCACCATCGCCGACAGCGCCTCCAGATACGCAGGCTCGCCCGACAGCGCGGTATAGCTTTTCGTGGTCTCGGCTTCCCAGATCCGGCGCTCGGCTTCCTTGACGGCGCGCATGACCGGGGTCAGCCCGGTCGGGTCCTTGTAGACGCCCACGCCAAGGTCGATCTTGCCCTGCCGCGGGTCGGCGCGGAACTCGCCCATCAGGGCCAGGATCTTGTCAGGGGCTTGGGGCTTGAGGGTGCCGAACATTCAGGCGTCTCCGGTTTCGATCTTGAGGTCGGGGTAGCTGCCCCACTCGGTCCAGCTGCCGTCGTAGACGGACCAGTCGCGCTTGCCCAGCCGCTCGAGCGCGAGCGCAAGGCTGGCGGCGGTGATGCCAGAGCCGCAGGTGGTGATCGCGGGGCGCAACAGGTCGACGCCGGCGGCCTCGAACACGGCGCGCAGCTCGGGCACGGATTTCATGGTGCCGTCGTCATTGTAAAGCAGGGTGAAGGGGACGTTGCGCGAGCCGGGGATGTGGCCCTGGCGCAGCCCCGGGCGCGGCTCGGGCTCGTCGCCGCGGAAACGGCCGGGGCCGCGGGCGTCGATGATCACATGATCGCCCAGCTTGGCGGCGGCGGCGACCTGGGTCACATCGCGCACCCGCGCTGCCTGCCGCTGCACGGTCATGTGCCGGTCGCGGGTGATCGGGGGCAGGTCCTCGACCTCGCGCCCCTCGGCCCGCCATTTTGCGAAACCGCCGTCCAGGACCGCCACGTCGGTCTTGCCCATCAGCCGGAAGGTCCACCACACCCGCGCCGCCGAACGGACGTCCGAGTTGTCGTAGACCACCACCTGATGCCCGTCGCCGATGCCCATGGCGCGCAGGCGGCTGACGAACATTTCCGGCTGCGGCGCCATGTGGGGCAGGGGGCTGCGGGTGTCGGCGATGGCGTCGATGTCGAAGAACCGCGCGCCGGAGATGTGGGCGGCCATGTATTCGGCATGGGCGTCCCGGCCGGTGGCCTCCATGTGCCAGCTGCCGTCGATGATGCGCAGGTCGGGGTCGTGCAGATGCGCGGCCAGCCAGTCGGTGGACACCAGCGTCCTGGGATCGTCCGTTCTGGAATCGTCGGTCACGGCTTCCTCCGTATGCTGGCCCGCCTGTCTGCCTGATGCCTTAACGCGCCCAGCACGGGCCTGCAACGCGCCACGCGCAGCCCTGTGGTCCCGCCGCGGCCCTCCCGCGCCGGGACTCAGCCCTGTTTCAGCAGACGCTGCTTTTCGCGGCCCCAGTCGCGCTTGGCCTCGGTCGCGCGCTTGTCGTGGGCCTTCTTGCCCTTGGCGATGCCCAGCTTCAGCTTCACCCGGCCCTTGTGGTTGAAATACATCACCAGCGGCACCAGCGTCATCCCCTCGCGCCCGACCGCCTGCCACAGCCGCGCCAGCTCGCGCCGGCTGACCAGCAGCTTGCGGTGGCGCCGCTCTTCATGCCCGAAGACACCCGCCTGCTTGTAGGCGGCGATGTAGGAGTTGATCAGCCACAGCTCGCCGTTCTCGACGCTGGCATAGCTGTCGGCGATGTTGGACTGGCCGGTGCGCAGCGCCTTGACCTCGGATCCGGTCAGCACGATCCCGACTTCGAGATCGCTTTCGATGAAGTAATCGAAACGCGCGCGCCGGTTCTCGGCGATCACCTTGTAGTTCGGATCGGATTTTGCCTGGGCCATGATCGGCGAGAGATAGGCAGAGCCGCGCCCGGTGTAAAGCGGCGGCCGGGGCGGCGCGGCAGGGAGGGGCGCTGCCCCTCGCGCCTGCGGCGCTCACCCCGGGGTATTTGGGCCAGAAAGAAGCGGCGGGGGTTTCTTTCTGGCTCAAATACCCATGCAACCCTGCCGCCATCGCGGCGGCGACGTCCTGTGGGCGGGGCTTGCGGCAGCGGCGGCTTTCGGCTTTCCCTGCCACCATGACACCGCGCCTTGCCCCCATCCCCGCCAGCCTGCCCGATTCGGTCCCCTTCGTCGGCCCCGAGACGCTTGAGCGCCGTCGCGGCGCGCCGTTCCGCGCCCGGCTGGGTGCGAACGAGAACGGCTTTGGCCCCTCGCCCCAGGCCATCGCGGCGATGCGGGCGGCGGCGGCCGAGGTCTGGAAATATGGCGACCCGACGAATCACGACCTGAAACAGGCGCTGGCGCGGCATTGCGGCTGCGCGGCCGAAAATATCGTGGTCGGCGAGGGGATCGACGGGCTGCTGGGGCTGGCGGTGCGGCTGCTGGTCGACGCGGGCGATGCGGTGGTGACCTCGGGCGGCGGCTATCCGACCTTCGATTTCCACGTCACCGGCTTTGGCGGGCAGCTGCTGCGGGTGCCCTATCGCGACGACATGCAGGACCCTGCGGCGCTGGTGGCGCGCGCGGCCAGCGCCGGCGCGCGCATGGTTTATCTGTGCAATCCCGACAACCCCATGGGCGGCTGGCATCCGCCCGAGGTGATCGAGGCCGCGGTGGCCGCGCTGCCCGCCGACATGCTGATGATCCTCGACGAGGCCTATGTCGAGTTCGCCCCGGCGCTGCCGCGGATCGACCCGGCCGACCCGAGGGTGCTGCGGATGCGCACCTTTTCCAAGGCATACGGCATGGCGGGGGCGCGGATCGGCTATGCCATCGGCGCGCCCTCGCTGGTCGCGGCCTTCGACCGGGTGCGCAACCATTTCGGGGTCAACAGCGTCGCGCAGGCGGGAGCGCTGGCGGCGCTGGGCGATCCTGCCCATCTGGACGCCACAAGGGCGCAGGTCGCCGCGGCACGGGCGCGGATCGCGGAGATCGCCGCGGCGAACGGGCTGGCGGCGCTGCCATCGGCCACCAATTTCGTGGCGGTCGATTGCGGCGGCGACGGGGATTTCGCCCGCCGGATCGTCGAGGGGCTGGCTGCGCGCGGGGTGTTCGTGCGGATGCCCTGGGTCGCGCCGCAGAACCGCTGCATCCGGGTCAGCTGCGGCCCCGATGGCGAACTCGATGCCTTTGCCGAGGCGCTCGCCTGCGCGCTTGGGTGAGCGGTACGTGC
This sequence comes from Paracoccus sp. SJTW-4, assembly GCF_047716885.1. Lineage (NCBI taxonomy): Bacteria > Pseudomonadati > Pseudomonadota > Alphaproteobacteria > Rhodobacterales > Paracoccaceae > Paracoccus > Paracoccus sp. SJTW-4. The sequence goes on from NZ_CP136681.1 coordinate 2,879,903, forward strand.
AGAGCACGCACCCTGCGCGTCAGGGCAAACGATGCGGCGCCGTAGGGTGCGTGCTTTGCACGCACCATCCCTCAATGCCCGGCGACGCTGGAAAACCCGTTGATGACCACCACGCCCAGGATGATCAGCGACACCCCAGCCACGGCGGGCCAGTCCGGCACCTGCCGGAACACCACCATGCCGATGGCCACCGTCAGGACGACTCCCAGCCCGCTCCAGATCGCATAGGCGATGCCCAGCGGCATGTAGCGCAACGCCTGCGACAGGAAATAGAACGAGGCCAGATAGGCCAGCGCCATGATCGCGGTCGGAACCAGCCGGGTGAACTGCTGCGAGGCCATCAGGAACGACGTTCCGATCACCTCGAGCACGATCGCGACCAGCAGGACCGGATAACCCATGACGTGCCTCAGACCAGCCCGGCGTGGGCCATGGCGGCATCGATGCGGGCGCGGGTGGCATCGGTCAGCGGCACCAGCGGCAGCCGCACGGTTTCCCCGCAGCGCCCCAGCCGCGACAGCGCGTATTTCGCCCCGACCAGCCCCGGTTCCAGGAAGATCGCGATATGCAGCGGCATCAGCAGGTCCTGCAGCCGCAGCGCCTCGGCATAGTCGCCGGCGCGACAGGCCGCCTGCATCTGCGCGCAGAGCGCCGGCGCCACATTGGCGGTGACCGAGATGCAGCCGACGCCGCCTTGCGCGTTGAAGCCGTGCGCGGTCGCATCCTCGCCCGACAGCTGGATGAAATCCGGCCCGCAGGTGATGCGCTGGCAGCTGACGCGTTCCAGCCGGCCGGTGGCGTCCTTGACGCCGGCGATGCGCGGCAGCTTCGCCAGCTCGCCCATCGTCTCGGGTGTCATGTCCACGACCGAGCGGCCGGGGATGTTGTAGATGATGATCGGACGGTCGGTGGCGTCGTGCACGGCGGTGAAATGCGCGATCAGCCCGGCCTGGGTCGGCTTGTTGTAATAGGGCGTCACGATCAGCAGCCCGTCGGCCCCGACCTCGCAGGCGTGGCGGGCCAGCTCGATCGCCTCTTGCGTGTTGTTCGACCCGGCGCCGGCGATCACCGGCACCCGGCCGGCGGCGTGGCGGACCACGGCCTCGACCACTTCGCGGTGTTCGTCATGGGTCAGGGTCGGGCTTTCGCCGGTGGTTCCGACGGGGACAAGTCCGTTGCTGCCCTGCTCGATCAGCCAGTCCACCAGTTGCTCGAGCGCCGACCAATCGACTGCCCCCTTGTCGGTCAGCGGCGTGACCATGGCGGGGAGAGATCCTTGGAACATGACTCGATCCTGACGATGCTGTTTGCCTGCGGCATACAACCGCGCGCAGGCAATGCCAAGCAGGGCTGCCGCGGATGTGAGTTGCCATGCCGCGGCCATCCCCCCAGATTGGCCGCCATGGACCGCACGAGATTCAGACTGGCCGTGCTGGCGCTGGCGGTCGCCGGCGTGACCGTGCCGCTGCCCGGTGCACGGGCCGAGGATGGCGCCGCGGTTGCGCGGGCGCTGGCCGCGGCCGGGGCGCAGGACTGGGTGGCCGCCGAGGCGAGTGCCCGGCAGTCCGGCGCGCTGGCCCTCGATCTGGTGACCTGGCAGCGGCTGCGGGCCGGGCAGGGGGTGTGGGCGGAATATCTCGACTTTGCCCGGCGCAATTCCGACTGGCCGGGGATGGAGCTGCTGTATCGCCGGGGCGAAGCCGCACTGCCCCCCGACGCCCCCGCGGCCGAAGTGCTGGCGTGGTTTGGCGCGCGTCTGCCCGAAACCCTCGCCGCCGCGCAGGCATGGATCGCCGCGCAGCCGCGCAAGCAGCGTGCCGCCGCCGCGGTGCGGTTCTGGACCCAGCCCCTGCCGCTGGACGAAACCTCTGAAACTTCGTTCCTCGCCGCTCATGGCAAGGCGTTGGCCTCCCATCATGCGGCGCGGCTGGCCGCGCTGCTCGACGCCGGCGAATGGGCCGCGGCCGAGCGGATGCTGCCGCGCATTCCCCCGGGCCCGGACGCCGATCTGGCCCGTGCCCGCATCGCGGTGCAGGCCAAGCGCCCGGGAGTGGACGCGCTGATCCTGGCGCTGCCGCAGCCGCAGCGTGACGACGCCGGGCTGGCGCTGGACCGGTTCCGCTGGCGGGTGGCGGCGAAACAGGGCGACCTGGCGCGGGCGCTGATGCTGGAACGCTCGACCTCGGCCGAGGCGCTGCGCGACCCCGCCGCCTGGGTGGGGGCGCGGCGCGATCATGCCCGCGCGGCGCTGCGCGCCGGCGACTGGGCGCTGGCCGAGCGTTTGGCCGCCAACCACTTCCTGCCCGAGGGCCATGCGGATGCCGTCGATCTGGACTGGCTGGCCGGTTATGCGGCGCTGCGGGCGGGGGCCGCCGACCGTGCGGCCGCGTATTTCGCCCGGCTGCCGGTCGAGGGGCGTTCCGGGATCACCCTGTCGCGCAGCCATTACTGGCAGGGCCGCGCCGCCGAGGCGCAGGGCGACCGCGCCGCCGCCACGGCCGCTTACGCTCGCGCTGCCGCCCATCAGGCCACCTATTACGGCCAGCTCGCGGCCGAGCGGATCGGCGCCCCCATGGACCCGGCGCTGGTGCTGGCGGGGGCCGAGACGCTGCCCGACTGGCGCGGCTCGGCGCTGCTGGGCAACCGGCTGTTCCAGGCCGGGCTGTGGCTGCTGGCGGCGGGCGACGGCACGCAGGCGCAGCGGTTCTTCCTGCATCTGGCCCAGACCGCCGAACCGCAGGACATCCTGCGCATGGGCCGCTTGATGGCGGAAATGCACCGTCCCTGGGACGCGCTGCGCCTGTCCAAGGCCGCCGCCGCCAAGGGGCTGGTCCACCCGGCACTGCATTACCCGCTGACCGGGCTGGAGCGCGGCAGCTTCGGCCTGCCGCCCGAGTTGGTGATGGCGATCGCCCGGCAGGAAAGCGAGTTCAACCACACCGTCATGTCCCGCGTCGGCGCGCGCGGGCTGATGCAGGTGATGCCCGACACCGCCCGCCAGATGGCCGGCGAGATCGGCGAGGCCTTCGAGCTGCCCCGGCTGACCCGCGATGCCGCCTATAACGCCCGGCTGGGCGCGGCCTATCTGGCGGGGCTGCGCAACCGCTTCGGCAACTCGATCGCGCTGGTGGCGGCGGGATACAATGCCGGGCCGGGGCGGTCCTCGCGCTGGCTGCGCGATTTCGGCGACCTACGGGCCGAGGGTGGCCCCGACCCGGTGGATTGGGTCGAGATGATTCCGTTCGACGAGACCCGCAACTACGTGATGCGCGTGGCCGAGGCGCTGCCGATCTATCGCGCCCGCATCGCCGGGCACAGCGTGCCCTTTGTCCCCAGCTGGGACCTCAGCGGCGGGGTTTCCGCCCCGCAGGTCAGCCCCGGGCCGCTGCAACTGGCGCAATCGGCGCCCCCGCGTCCGGCGCCCGACTGGGTGACCGGCGCCTTTGCGCAGGCGGTGCAGCTGGCGCTGAACGGGGATGCGGCGGGGATCGCCCGGCTGGTCGAGGCCGCGGGCACCCCGGACGAGGCCGCCCCCCGGCCCGGCCCCCAAATCGCCGAGATCGCCCGCGCCATCGGCCCGCCCGCGATCACGGCCTCGACCGCGCCGCCCAGCCGTCCCGCGCGGTCGGGTGAGGGCGAGGCTGCTGCGGGGGCGGTGGGGGCTGTTGCCGATGTGGCCGCGGCCGGGACCGCTGCTGGCACAGGGACTGCCGTGACCGCCGGGGAGGACGCTGCTGTTCCCGCCGCCGCTGCTGGCATCGAGTCTGCCGGGCCCGCCGCTGCCGAGGCGGAAACCGCCGCTCCCGACGCTGCCGGAACAGCCGCTGGCGGCGAGGCGGCGGTGACCGCAGGGACAGCGCCTGCCACCGCTGGCGCCGAGGCTGCTGTTGCCGGGGGTGCGTCCGTTCGCGTCGGAACTGACGCGGCCGCTACTGCCGAGCCCGCTGCTGCCGAGGCTGAAACCGCCGCTTCCGACGCTGCCGGGACAGCTGCTGACGGCGAGACCGCCATGACCGCCGGGGCCGAGCCTGCCAATGCTGGCGCCGACACAACCGCTGCCGGGGGTGCCGCTACTCGCGTCGGAACTGCCGGAGCCGCTGCTGTCGAGGCCGGACCTGCCGCGACTGCCGCTCCCACCTCGCCGCCCTCTGCCGTCGCCCCGACCGGAGCCCCGCCAGCGGAAGCGCAATCCCCCGCCGCGCCCTTGCGGCCAGAGGGGATCCTGCCGGTCCCGGACCGGCTCAGGCCGGCGGAAGCTGCGCGCGCTTCTGGCGCTCTCGCCACCAGGTGAACAGCCCGGCGGCGACGATGATGATCATCCCGATCACGACGTTCGCCCCGACCGTCTCACCCAGGAACAGCAGCCCGATCAGCGACACCCAGATCAGCTGCGTATAGGAATAGGGCTGCAGGCTGGACGCCTCGGCCAGCGAATAGGCGCGGATCAGCAGGTAATGCCCCGCCACCCCGGTCACGCACAGCGTCGCCATCGGCAGCCAGTCGGCCGGCGCCAGCGGCTGCATCTGCCCCAGCCCGGCCACGGTGATCCCCGCCACCCCGGCGATGCCGGTCCAGAACAGGCTGGTGGTGGCGTCGTCCTTGGCCGAGACCATCCGGGTCAGAAGCACATAGACCGCGAACATCAGCGCCGACAGCAGCGGCAGCGCCGCCCAGGGCGAAAACACCCGCACCCCCGGCTGCAGGATGATCAGGATCCCGACGAACCCCACCGCCACCGCCGCCCAGCGGCGCCAGCCGATCCGCTCGCCCAGCACCGGGCCGGACAGGGCGACGATGATCAGCGGATGGGCGATGAAGACGGCGTGGGACTCGATCAGCCCCAGCTTGACGAAGGCGACCAGCATCACCAGGATTTCCGTCACCAGCAGCAGCCCGCGCGCGATCTGCAACCACGGGTGGCGGGTGCGGACCGCGGCGCGCAGCCCGCCCGGCTGCCGCGCCGCCAGCGCGATCGCGAACAGCGCAAAGAACCAGTAGCGCAGCATCACCACCAGCACCGGCGGATAATTCGACCCCAGATACCGCGACAGCGCGTCCTGCAGTGAAAAGATCAGGCTGACCAGGATCATCAGCAGGATCGCCAGCGCCGGCCGGTCGCCCCTACGCGCCGCAGGCGAGACCGCGGCCGGGGCCGGCACGGCGGCAGGCGGAAAAGAGGCGGAGTGAGGCATCTGGAACCACCGCGGGACAGGGGGGACTGGCCGGGACGAATCCGGGCGCACGCCCAGCGACTCGCCCCGCGCCGGAGGGGTGTCAAGCTCGATTGCGGCAGTTACGACCGAAGTCGTGCAACTCTGCGCCCGGTTGCGCGCCGCACAACGCGGGCGCGGTGGTGTTGGCCGGGTACCGGGGGCGAGCTGCGGCGGGTTCTGCGCGGCAGTCTGCCCGGGGAGGCGCCCGCATTGAACGGAACAGGGCGCGACGCCTCGACAGCTTCCGGCAATCGAGTCCCGCAGCGTTCGATGATCCGCAGTCGGTACGGAGAAACCGCCCACATGGGCGGAACCGGGCGGGGACCGTCTCGACAGCTCCCGGGCAGTCGAGCCTCGCGGCGCTTGACGAGCCGCAGTCGGTGCGGAGAGGCCGCCCGCTTTGAAACGGAACCGGGCGAGCCTGCCTCGACGCTTCGGCAGCCGAGTCCCGCAGCGTCCAACTATCCGCAGTCGGTACGGAGAAACGGCCCGCTTTGGAACAGAGCCGAGGCGGGGGCCGCCTCGACGCCCCTCGGGCAGTCGCGCCCCGCGGCGCCTGACGATCCACAGTCAGTGCAGAGAAATCGTCCGCATTGGAGATGGAACGGGGGAAGTCGCCCACATTGGAACGGCACCGAGGCGAGATCAACTCGACGGCTTCCGGGCAGCCGCGCCCCGCGGCGCTTAACGAGCCGCAGTCGGTGCGGAGAAGCCGTCTGCTTTGAAACGGAACCGGGCGAGCCCGCCTTGACGCCCTCCGGCAGTCGCGTCTTGCGGCGTTCAACTATCCGCAGTCGATGCGGAGAAACCGCCTACATTGGAACAGAACCGGGCGGGCCGCCTCGACGCTCTCTGGCAGTCGAGTCCCACAGCGGCAGCGCAACGACCGTCGCCCATCGGCGCCAAGCGCCCCGGCGCAGCCCCCGCTCAGTCGCGGCTGCGGACGATTCCGACGAAGCCCTCGAACAGGGCGGGGTTGGCGCAGACGATGTTGCCGGCGTCGGCGATGGGGCCGTCGAAGGGGCGCAGCGGCTCGACGAAGCCGCCGGCCTCGCGCACCAGCAGGATGCCGGCGCCCACGTCCCAGGCGCGGATGCCGCGTTCCCAATAGCCATCGTAGCGCCCGGCCGCGACATAGGCCATGTCGAGCGCCGCCGAGCCCCAGCGCCGCACCCCGGCGCAGACCGGCATCAGCCGCGCCAGGTCCTTCAGCGTGGCGGGCAGGGTCTTGCCGGCGCCAAAGGGAACGCCGGTCGCAAAGATGGCGCCGGCCATGTCGCGCCGCCCCGACACCCGCAGCCGCTGGTCGTTGACAAAGGCGCCGTCGCCCTTTTCGGCGGTGAACAGCTCGTCCTTGGCGGGGTCATAGACCACGGCGGCGACGATCTCGCCCTTGTGCTCCAGCGCGATCGACACCGCCCAATGCGGTAGCCCGTGCAGGAAATTGGTGGTGCCGTCCAGCGGATCGACGATCCAGCGGCGGGTGGGATCCTCGCCCGCCTCCATCCCGGTTTCCTCGCCCAGCCAGCCGTAGTTCGGGCGGGCGCCGCGCAGCTCTTCCTTGATGATGCGCTCGGCCTCGCGGTCGGCGCGGCTGACGAAATCGCCCGGGCCCTTGGAGGAGACCTGCAGGTTCTCGACCTCGCGGAAATCCTTGACGAGGCTGCGGCCGGCCTTGCGCGCGGCCTTGATCATGACGTTGAGGTTGGCGCTGGCCATCGGTCCGGTCCTATCTGGGGCAGGCCCCTTTAGTCCGAAGCGGGGGGGAAGTGAAGCGGGGCCGCGGGCAGCCGCGTTCTCACCTTCGAAATCTTCTGTCTGGAAATATCCTCCGGGCTTCCGAGCGCCCGGAAAACAGTCCGGTGGACTGTTTTCAGCGAGGAAGGCCACGGCAGTGGCCCGGGGGTGGAAAACCCCCGGTGCTACGCCTCCGCCCGGGCGCCTCGCGCCAGTCGCAGCATGTCCTGCATGAAGGGCTGGTCGCGGTCTTCCTCGCGGATGGCGGCATAAAGCCGGCGGGTGACGCCGTGCCGGCCCAGGCGCAGGGTGGCCAGGTCGGGGTTGTCGGCCTCGCGCTGCATCACCCAGTCGGGCAGCACCGCCACGCCGCGGCCCGAGGCGACCAGCAGCAGGATCACGTCGGTCAGCTCGATCTCGCGCACCGCCGCCGGCTGCACCCCGGCGGGGCCGAGGAAATGGGAAAACACGTCCAGCCGCGCCCGGTCCATCGGATAGGTGATCAGGGTCTCGGTCGCCAGATCGGCGGGCTCGGCGAAGTCGCGCCCGGCGAGCGGATGGGCGGCGGCCACCGCCAACAGCGGCTGATAGTCGAACAGCGGCTCGAAGATCACCCCCGGCAATTCCTCGGGGTCCGAGGAAATCACCAGATCGGCCTCGCCCCGGACCAGCGCCGGCAGCGCGGTGAAGGCCAGCCCGGCGCGCACGTCGATGTCGACCTGCGGCCAGCCGTGCCGGAACGCGTCCAGCGCCGGCAGCAGCCAGTTGAAACAGGCGTGGCATTCCATGGCGATATGCAGCCGGCCGACGCGGCCCTGGGTCACGCCGCGGATCTCGGCCTCGGCGGCCTCGACCATCGGCAGCACCTGCCGGGCCAGCGCCAGCAGCCGCAGCCCCGCGGGGGACAGGCGCATCGGCTTGCTTTGGCGCAGAAACAGCGTGGTGCCGGCCTGTTCCTCGAGCGCGCGGACCTGATGGGACAGCGCCGATTGGGTGATGTTCAGCACCTCGGCGGCGCGGGCCAGCCCGCCCTGGTCGTGGATGGCGCGGATCGTCCGCAGGTGGCGCAGTTCAAGATGCATGGGATTCATGTGAAACTTGTGTAAGTTGAATTTGTCTCACGCATCGGCGCGTGGCACAAGGGCCGCGAAAGGAAGCCCGCCCATGACCATTACCGTCCCCCGCATCAGCTTCGAGTTCTTCCCGCCGAAGAACCTCGACCAGTCCTTCAAGCTGTGGGAAACCGCGAATGCGCTGGCGCCGCTGGGGCCGGGTTTCGTGTCGGTCACCTATGGCGCGGGCGGCACCACAAGGCAGCTGACGCATGAGGCGGTGACGGCGCTGGCCGCCAATTACGGGCTGAACGTGGCGGCGCATCTGACCTGCGTCGAGGCGACCCGGGCCGAGACCATGCAGATCGTCGACGACTATGCCGCTGCGGGTGTGACGGAAATCGTGGCGCTGCGGGGCGACCCGCCGCAGGGTGCCGAGCGTTTCCGCCCGCATCCCGATGGTTTTGCGGATTCGGTCGAGCTGATCGGCGCCATCGCCGCGCGCGGCGGCTTCACCATCCGCTGCGGCGCCTACCCCGAGCCGCATCCCGAAAGCCCGGATACCGCCGCCGACGTGACTTGGCTGAAGCGCAAGATCGACGCGGGCGCCAGCAGCGCCATTACCCAGTTCTTCTTTGACGCCGACGTGTATTTCCGCTTTCGCGACGCCTGCGACGCGGCGGGGATCGCGGCGCCGATCCTCCCGGGCATCCTGCCGGTGCAAAGCTGGGCGGGCGCCAAGCGCTTTGCCGCGCGCTGCGGCGCCTCGGTCCCGCAATGGGCGGACGAGGCTTTTGCCGCCGCCGGACCGGAGGGCGAGCGGGCGCTGGCCATCGACATGGCGGCGGGCCTGTGCCAGCGGCTGATCGAGGGCGGGGTGGAGCGGCTGCATTTCTACACCGTCAACCGCCCCGACATGACGCTGGCGGTCTGCAAGGCGCTGGGGATCGAGGCGCGGCAGGCTCAGGTCGCCTGATCGGGCGAGGGCGCGGCGGTCTCTGCCGATTTTGCCCCGGACCGGCGCCGCAGCCGGTGCCGCATCGCCCGCAGCCGGCTGCCGAAGCGGGTTCGCGCGCGCTCGGGCGCGCCGCGCGGGCTGCGGCGGATCCGCTCGGGGTCGATGACCAGCGCCGGGCCGCCATAGGGCAGCGGCACCGATTCGTGCAGCCGGTCGCCTGCGGTGCCCACCGTGCGCGGCGCGCGCAGCAGGAACACCCGCCCCCAGCGATACCAGGTCCCCATCGAGGGCGCGGTGACGTCCGTCGCCAGCCCCTCGCGCCAGTCCGGCGGCAGCGGCAGGCCCTGCGCCGCAGCCTTGTCCAGCATCCAGACCAGCGGGATATTGGCCAGCGGCCGGCATTCCTCGCACCCGTCCAGCTGGCCGCCGATATCGGCATGAGAGCCGCGGAACCAGCGCTGCTCGACCCGCCCTTTAGGATGGTCGGCCCAGAGGATCGGAAAGAACGCCGCCCTGGTTTCGTCCAGCGCCAGCGCATGGGCGCCAAAGCGGACATGCGGCGCCAGCCCGTGGCTGTGAAAGCGGTAGCTGCCCTCGGTCAGCATCCACAGCACCGGTAGCCGCACCCCCAGCGCCGCCACCGTGTCGAACAGCCCCAGCATGTCGATGGGCACCTGCGGGTGGCAGCGCCGGCGCAGCCCGGCGCGCACCGCCTCCGAGGCCCCGTCGCGATAGATGCGCCAGGCGACGCGGATGTTGCGTTCCGTCGCATGGCGGGGGCGCAGCAGCCCCACCCGGGCGATCATCCCGGCCAGCGACCGTGCCGCGAACGCGCCCCGCGAATAGCCGAAGACGAAGATCGGGTCGCCCGGCCGCCAGCTGCTGGCCAGCCAGCCATAGGCGGTGGCGATGCGATCCTCGATCCCCCGGCCGGTCATCACCGACCGCCAGTCGTCCCATTGCAGCCCGCGCCCGTAGTGCACCCGCACCGGCATCCGCCCGCCCGGCCCGCGCTGCGACCCGGCCCGCAGCACCAGCCGCCGGATCGTGGCGATATGCGTCGCCCGCCGCCCGCGGCGCGAGGCGAGGGTTCCGTCCAGCAGGACGACATGGGCGATGGGCGGGCGGTGCAGCGGCATGATCCCATCATCAACCCGGAATGTTGCGATTCGGTTTACCCGAGCGGCAATTCCGGGCGCCCTAGTAGAAGCGGCGCACCGTCATCTGGGCAAGCTCGCCGAAGCCGTTGAAGCGGGTGTTGGTCACCACCGAATAGGCGCCGGCGCCGTGGAAGATGACATAGTCCCCCTCGGCGATGTTTTCGGGCAGCGAGACCTCGCCCGGCAGCCGGTCCACCGAATCGCAGGTCGGGCCAAAGACCACCCGGCCGGGGCCGTTCTCGCCACGCGGCTCGCCCTCGGGCGTCAGCACCTCGATGCGGTCGAGGTTGCCGATCACCGGCAGCTCGTTCATCGCGCCATAGACGCCATCGTTCAGGAACACCGCCTGCCCGTCGCGCACCGCCTTGACGCGGGTGATGATGGCAAAGGCGTCGGCGCAGATGCCGCGGCCGGGCTCGCACACCAGCGTGGGCGCGTCATGGCCAAAGGCCTGCGCCGTGGTGCGCCGGATCAGGTCGAAGATCGCGCGCAGGTCGGGTTCCACCCCGTGCACCCGCCAGGACGGAAACCCGCCGCCGACGTTCAGCCGCCGCGGGGCCACGCCCGCCATGGCGGCGATCTCGGCCGCGGTGCGGATATATTGTTCCCAGGCCGCCGGGTCGGTGCATTGCGTGCCGGGGTGGAAGGTCAGCGACGGCACATAGCCGCGCGCCGCCACCTCGCGCAGCAGCTCGGCCGCCAGTTCCGGCGTCGCCCCGAACTTGGAGCCGAAGTCATAGGCCGCGCCCGGCACCGGCAGCTTGAAGCGGGGCGAGATCTCGCAGCCCTCGGGGGGGACCTGCTCGAACAGCTTGTCCAGCTCGCTGCGGCTGTCCACCGACCACGCCTTGATGCCGGCGGCGACCGCATGGGCGATTTCGGCGCGGGAACGCACCGGGTTGTGGTAATGCCGCGCGGCATGGGGGGCGAGCCGCCCGATCAGGTCGATCTCGAACGGCGAGGCCACGTCGAAGCCGGTGATCCCCGCGGCGACCAGATTGCGGATCACCGCCGCGTCGGGGTTCGACTTGACCGCATAGGTCACCAGCCCGGGGAAGCCGGCGATGAACTCTCTCGCGCGCTGCTGCAGCACGCTGGGGGCAAAGACCAGCACCGGGTTTTCCGGTTGTAGGCTGCCGATGATCTCGGCGGGGTTGTCCCAGACGGTCACGGCCAGCTGGCCTTCGCTCAGTCCCATGCGCAATCCTTTCGTTCCCTGACCGGGGTATACCACCGCACAACGCGAGACGCGCCCTATGGGGCGCAAATATTGCGATTGAAAGGATGGATTGTCGCGTGGGCTCGGTTAAAATGACCGGAACCACCGGCGAAAAGACGACAAAAACCATGGATGACACCGACCGCGCGATTATTGCGCAGCTTGGACAGGATGCGCGCATGTCGGTGGCGGTGCTGGCGCGGCGGCTGAAACTGGCGCGTTCCACCGTGCAGGCGCGGCTGGAGCGGCTGGAAAGCTCGGGCGCCATCGCCGGCTATACGCTGCGCCTGGGCGAGGCCGCGCGCGTCACCCGCATCCGCGCCACCTGCATGTTGACGATCGAGCCGCGCGCCCAGCCGGCGATTCTGGCGCGGCTGCGGGCGATGCCGGCGGTCGAGCGGGTGCACACCACCAGCGGCCGGGTGGACCTGCTGCTGCAACTGGGCTGCGCCTCGACCACGGAACTGGACGAGGTGCTGGACCGGATCGGCAATCTGCCCGGGGTGCGTTCGTCGGAAAGCCTGGTGCATCTGTCGACCAAGCTGGACCGGGCGCTTTAGCGCACTAGCCCGGTGGACCCAGCCGGAAACGGTCGACGACCGCCTGCCCCAGTGCTTCGTTGCCGTCGAAACCGATCAGCCCCTGCGCCACCAGCTGCGCCAGCGGCGCCGGGCCATAGACGGCGATGGCCATGGCGTTGGCGGGGCCGCGAAAGATCGCATCGCCCTCGGGGCGGTCGCTGCGGCGGGTGTGCATCCCGGCGCCCGTCAGCGTGGTCGAGAAGATCTCGGCGCCCATGTCGAACCCGGCGTGCAGCACGTCCCCCGACCCGGGCCGCAGCATCGATTCCATCGACAGCATCAGCGAGGTCGGGCTGATCGGCAGCCGGTGGTCGTGGCCCGGCACCGCCACCCCCCACTGGCACAGCGCCAGCAGCACCGGGCGCAGCCCCAGCCCGTGGGCGGTCAGCTCATAGACCGGGGCGTTGGCGGGGGCGGGCAGGGTGCGGTGGGTCAGCAGCCCGGCCGCTTCCATCTCTTCCAGCCGGCGGGCCAGCATGTTGGTGGCGATGCCCGGCAGCCTGGCGCGGATCAGGCCGAATCGCTTGGGGCCCAGCATCAGCTCGCGCGCGATCAGCAGCGCCCAGCGGTCGCCGATCAGGTCCAGCGCATGGGCGGCCAGGCAGCCTTCGCCATAGGTCTTGCGGTCAGCCATTTCCTGCCGGTCCCCTTTCTCTCTTGTTCTGCTTTACAATTTCTTGCTTGCAAAATGCAAGCACTGTGGCAGCGTAGAAAGACAAAGGGAGGATCAGCCATGACCTATTACAGCGGCTCGGTCGCTGCGGTTCCGGCCGCGAACCGCGACGCCTATCTGGAACATGTCCGCCGCGCATGGCCGCTCATGCGCGAGCAGGGCGTCACCAGGATGGTCGAGACCTGGGGCGAGGACGTCCCCCACGGCAAGCGCACCGATTTCTATCGCGCCGTGCAGGCGCAAGAGGGCGAGGTGCCGGTGTTTTCCTGGATGGAATGGCCCGACCGCGCCACCTGCGACGCGGCATTCCAGCGGATGATGGCGGACGAGAGCTTCCCCGAGCGGATGGGCGAGGTGCCCTTCGACGGCAAGCGCATGATCTTGGGCGGCTTCGCGCCGCTGACCGCCGACGGCACCGACCGCGGCGCGGGCTGGTTCCAGGGCTTCCTGCTGGCGGTGCCTGCCGACAAGCGCGACGCCTATGCCAAGCTGGCCCGCGAGGCGCACGAGGAGATGTTCGCCCCCAACGGCTGCATGGGCACATTCGAGAACTGGGGCGAGGACGTGCCCCGCGGCAAGCTGACCGACATGTATCGCGCCGTCGAGGCCGAGGACGGCGAGGTGGTGGTGTTTTCCTGGACCGCCTGGCCCGATCGTGCCACCTACGAGGCTGCGGGCAAGGCGATGGAGGCCTCCATGCAGGGGCAGGAGATGCCCGACATGCCCTTTGACGGGCAGCGGATGATGTGGGGCGGCTTCGCCCCGATCTTCGACAGCGACCGCGGCTGAGGGGGGCACCATGACGGATTTCCACGGAAACCCCTGCTGGTTCGAACTGGGCACCGGCGATCTGGACGGCGCCCGGCGCTTTTACGCCGAGGTGCTGGGCTGGCAGGTCGCCGATGCGGGGATGGAGGGCTTCACCTATCTGCTAGCGCAGGCCGATGGCGACATGGTGGCCGGGATGATGGCGCTGGAGCGGCAGGCGGGCGCGCCGCCGCCGAACTGGACCATCTACCTTGCCGTCGACGACTGCGACCAGAGCGCAGAGCTGATCACCGCGGCCGGCGGCACGGTGCTGAAAGGGCCGGCCGATATCCCCGGCACCGGCCGCTTTGCCGTGGCCTCTGATCCGCAGGGCGCGGTGTTCGGCATCCTGCAACCCGACATGAGCAGCATGTCCGAGGCCGAGCTGCGCAAGGCCCGCGAAGGCGGCGCCTTCAACCAGCGCAAGGCCGGGCACGGCAACTGGATCGAGCTGATGTCCCGGGACCCCGAGGCGGGGTTCGAGTTCTATTCCTCCCTGTTCGGCTGGACCAAGGGGCAGGCGATGGACATGGGCGAGATGGGCATCTACCAGCTGTTCCGCCGCGGCGGCACCGACATCGGCGCGGTGATGGGCCTGGGCGAGTCGCCGCAGCCGGCGTGGCTGCCCTATTTCGGCGTCGACGGCGTGGATGCCGCCATCGCCCGCATCACCGCCGCGGGCGGGCGGGTGGCCCATGGCCCGCAAGAAGTCCCCGGCGGCGCCTTCATCGCGGTGGCGACCGACCCGCAGGGCGCATGGTTCGCCGTGGTCGGGCCACGCTGAGGCGGCGGGATGCTGACCATCACCACCTTTGACCGCGTGCCGCAGGCGGCGCGCGGCTATGTCCGCGACCTGCGGGTCCGCTGGGCCTGCGAGGAAGCCGGGCTGGACTATCGCGTCGAGACCGTGCCGCTGGACCCGCGCACGCCCGATCATGTCGCGCGCCAGCCCTTTGCGCAGGTGCCGATCCTGCGCGACGGCGGGCGTGTGCTGTTCGAAAGCGGCGCCATCGTGCTGTATCTGGCCGGGCGCTCGGCGGCGCTGATGCCGCCCGGCCGCGGACCCGAGGTCACGCAATGGGTGATTGCGGCGCTGAACTCGGTCGAGAGCTGGATCTTTCCGTGGCTGATCGCGCGTTTCCAGCGTGACGAGGCCGCTACCGGCAAGGCGGTCCCGCAGATGAACGCGCGGCTGGGGCAGATGCAGGCGGTTCTGGCCGGCCGCGACTGGCTGCTGGACGAAGGCTTCAGCGCCGCCGACCTGATCATGGCCGACGTGCTGCGCATCGTGAACGACGCGGGCGCGCTGGCCGAGGTCCCGGCGCTGGCGGCCTATGTGGCGCGGGCGACGGCACGACCGGCATTCGCCCGCGCCCACGCCGCCCAGATGGCGCATTTCGCTGCCCGCGACGAGGCGGCTGAATGACCCTCACCCTGTGGATGCATCCGTTTTCGTCCTTCTGCCAGAAGGTGCTGATCGCGCTTTACGAAAACGGCACCGCGTTCCAGCCGCGGCTGGTGCGGCTGGAACTGCCCGAAGAGCGCGCGGCGCTGGCCGAGCTGTGGCCGCTGGCGCGGTTCCCGGTGCTGCAGGACGGGGACCGGGTGATCGCGGAATCCTCGATCATCATCGAGTATCTGGACCGCGCCCATCCCGGACCGGCGCCGCTGGTGCCGCCGGACGCGCTGGAACTGCGGTTCATGGACCGGGTGTTCGACCTGTGGGTGCAGGGGCCCATGCAGGCGGCGGTCGCCGACGCGCTGGCTCCGCCCGACCAGCGCAGCCCGGCGCGGGTCGAACGCGGACGGCAGGATCTGGCGACCAGCTATCGCTGGCTGGACACCCGCCTGGCCGGGCGCGACTGGGCGGCGGGGGCGGGGTTTTCCATGGCCGACTGCGCCGCCGCCCCGGCGCTGTTCTATGCGCATTGGCTGCAGCCGATCCCTGCGGGCCTGCCGGTGCTGGCCGGATATTTCCGCCGGCTGATGGCGCGGCCCTCGGTCGCGCGGGCGGTGGACGAGGCCCGGCCCTGGCGGCATCTGCACCCGATTCCGCCGGCCGCGGACCTGCCCTGATCCCTTGGCCTCGGCCCGCGCGCGCGCTATTGCGGGGACCAAGCAAGGGGACCTGACGCATGAGCATGGAAAAGACCTTCGACGCCGCCACCGCCGAGGCCCGCATCGCGGCAGCGTGGGAGGATGGCGGCGCCTTTGCCGCCGGTGCCAACGCCAGGCCGGGGCAGCCCGCGTTTTCCATGGTGATCCCGCCGCCGAACGTCACCGGCAGCCTGCATATCGGCCACGCGCTGAACAACACGCTGCAGGACATCCTGGCCCGCTGGCACCGGATGCGCGGTTTCGACGTGCTGTGGCAGCCCGGGCAGGACCACGCCGGCATCGCGACCCAGATGGTGGTCGAACGCGAGCTGGCGAAAGACCCCGCCAACCCCACCCGCGCCGAGATGGGGCGCGAGGAGTTCCTGCGCCGCGTCTGGGACTGGAAGGCGCAGTCCGGCGGCACCATCATCGGCCAGCTCAAGCGGCTGGGCGCCAGCCTCGACTGGTCGCGCAATGCCTTCACCATGTCGGGCGCCCCCGGCGCGCCAGCGGGCGAACAGGGCAATTTCCACGACGCGGTGATCCGGGTCTTTGTCGACATGTACGACAAGGGGCTGATCTATCGCGGCAAGCGGCTGGTCAACTGGGACCCGCATTTCGAGACCGCGATTTCGGACCTCGAGGTCGAAAGCCGCGAGGTCGACGGCCAGATGTGGCATTTCAAATACCCGCTGGCCGGGGGCGAGACCTATGAATACGTGGAACGCGACGCCGACGGCAACGTGACCCTGCGCGAGACCCGGGACTATATCAGTATCGCCACCACCCGCCCGGAAACCATGCTGGGCGACGGCGCGGTCGCGGTGCATCCGGATGACGCCCGCTATGCCCCCATCGTCGGCAAGCTGTGCGAGATTCCGGTGGGGCCGCAGGCGCATCGCCGCCTGATCCCGATCATCACCGACGATTACCCCGACCCCGATTTCGGCTCGGGCGCGGTCAAGATCACCGGGGCGCATGATTTCAACGACTATGGCGTCGCGCTGCGCAACGGCATCCCGCTGTATGCGCTGATGGACGGGCGGGCGCGGATGCGCAGCGACGGGCTGCCTTATGCCGATTCCGCCGCCATCGCGACCCGCGCCGCGGCCGGGGTGGATGTGGGCGACGTGTCCGCGGTCAACCTCGTCCCCGAGGATCTGCGCGGGCTGGACCGGCTGGAGGCCCGCGCCCGCGTGGTCGCCGCCATCAACGCCGAGGGGCTGGCGGTCACCGATGCCGACGGCACCCCCTATGTCGAGCGCAAGAAGATCATGCAGCCCTTTGGCGACCGCTCGGGCGTGGTGATCGAGCCGATGCTGACCGACCAGTGGTTCGTCGACACCGCCGCCATCGTGCAGCCCGCCATCGACGCCGTGCGCGACGGCCGCACCCGCATCCTGCCGGAACAGCATGAAAAGGTGTATTTCCACTGGCTGGAGAATATCGAGCCGTGGACCATCTCTCGCCAGCTGTGGTGGGGGCACCAGATCCCGGTCTGGTATGGGCTGAACCTGGCCGCCGACAGCTTTACCGACGACGAAGGCGACGACGCGCTGAGCCCGATCGAGCTGCTGCGGCTGCTCAACGACGACCAGCTGGTGAGGGCGGGCGACCTGCATCACGCCGCCGCCCATTTCGAGGATCTGGTCGAGGCCTTCCGCGCCGATATCGCCGGGCTGCCGCACCCCCTGCAGGTCTGCCGCGTGATCGAGGTCGCTGACCGCGAGGCCGCGGTGGATGCCTTCGCGCAGGCGCTGGCCGACTATAACCTGACGCAGGACCCGACGCGGCTGGTCTATCCGGTCTGGCGCGACCCGGATGTGCTGGACACGTGGTTTTCCTCGGGGCTGTGGCCGATCGGGACGCTGGGCTGGCCCGAGGATACCGAAGAGCTGCGGAAATATTTTCCGACCGACACGCTGATCACCGGCTTCGACATCATCTTCTTCTGGGTGGCGCGGATGATGATGATGCAGCTGGCGGTGGTGGGCGAGGTGCCCTTCCGCACCGTCTATGTCCACGGGCTTGTGCGCGACGAAAAAGGCGCCAAGATGTCCAAGTCCAAGGGCAACGTCATCGACCCGCTGGAGCTGATCGACGCCTATGGCGCCGACGCGCTGCGCTTTACCCTGACCAGCATGGCGGCGATGGGCCGCGACCCCAAGCTGGGCCCGAAACACGTCGAGGCGAACCGCAACTTCGTCACCAAGATCTGGAACGCGGTGCGGTTTGCGGAAATGAACGGGGTGTTCGCCGCGCCCGCAGGCCAGCCGCAGCCCGCCCATACCGTGAACCGCTGGATCATCGGCGAGACCGCGCGGGCGCGGATCGCGCTGGACGACGCGCTGGCGGGCTATCGCTTCAATGAGGCGGCGCAGGGGCTTTACGGCTTCATCTGGGGCAAGCTCTGCGACTGGTATGTCGAGTTCGCGAAGCCCCTGTTCGACGGCGACCATGCCGAGGAAACCCGTGCCACCATGCGCTGGGTAATCGAGCAGGCAATCACCATGGCGCATCCGGTGATGCCGTTCGTGACCGAGGAAATCTGGGCGCTGACCGGCACCCGCGACCGGATGCTGGTGCATGGCGACTGGCCCGAATACGGCGCCGAGCTGATCGACGCCGGTGCCGACCGGCAGATGAACTGGGTGATCGGGCTGATCGAGGACATCCGCTCGGCCCGCGCGCAGATGGGGGTTCCGGCGGCGGCACGGCTCGACCTGATCGTGACCCAGGCGGATGCGGCCGCGCGCGAGGCGCTGGCGGCGAACGCGCCGCTGATCGAGCGGCTGGCGCGGGTGAATGCGCCCGTGGACGGCACGGCCGGGCGCGGGATGATCGCGGTGGCGGCGCCGGGCGCGTCCTTTGCGCTGCCCATCGGCGAGGTGATCGACGTCGCGGCCGAGGCGGCGCGGCTGGAAAAATCGCTGGCGCGCAGCGAAAAGGACGCCGGCGGCCTGCGCGGTCGTCTGGACAATCCGCGTTTCGTGGAAAACGCCGACGCCGAGGTGATCGAGGAAACCCGCGGCAAGCTGGCGGCGCTGGACGAGGAAATCGCCCGCACCCGCGCGGCGCTGGAGCAGTTGCGGGCGATGTGAGGCCCATTCGTGCGGGGGCCCGGCGGTGGTGCCGGGCGGCCCGTGCGGTGCCCCAAGTCGGGTATTTGGGCCAGAAAGAAGCCCTTGCCGGATCAGCCGGGGCGGAAGCCTGTCGGGATGCGGTCGGTGCCGTCGAGGATGAGATCGGCCAGCATCGCGGCAACGGCAGGGGCCATGGCGAAGCCGATCTTGAAGCCTCCGTTGGCGACGAAATGACCGGGGCGGCCGGGCCAGGGGCCGACCAGCGGCGCGCGGCTGGCGGCGCGGGGGCGGATGCCGGCCCAGCGTTCCAGCACCTCGGCCCCCGCCAGTTGCGGGCACAGCGCGCGGGCGCGGGCGATCAGCGTATCCAGCTGCTCGTCGGTGGCGGTATCCTCGCGCCCCGGCTCGCTGGTCGAGCCGATGGCGGTGGTGCCGTCGGCGTGCGGGACCACATGCAGCCCCTCGGCGAACACCTGCGGCGCGTCGGGGGCGGCGTGGGCAAGCAGCGCCGACTGGCCCTTGACCCCGTCGCCGGCCTTGTGACCGAGGTCGCGGCCCAGATCCGCCAGCCCTTGCACGCCGGTGGCCCAGATCGCGCCCTGCGGCAGATCCTCGGGGCGCTGGCGGCCGGCGGATTCGATGATCTCGCCACCGCTGGCGCGGATCGCGGCAGCCAGCGCAGCGCCGGCCGCGCGGGGCGACAGCCGGGCGGTGAGGTTGTCGGCAAGCCACAGCCCCGAGGCACTGTCGGGCACCAGCGCCCCCGTCGGTGCATCGGTCAGCGTCATGCGGAAGGGCGCGGGCCAGTCCTGCGCCGCCGCCTCAACACGGGCGCGTGCCTGATCCTCGGCGCCCGGGGCCACGGGTTGCAGCCGTCCGTTGCGGGCATAGCCGGGATCGGCGCCGCCGGCATCGCCCACCGACTGCCACCAGCTTTCCGCCGCGATCAGTGCGTCCAGTTGGGTCTGCTTCTTGGGGTTCCACGCCCCCGGCGCATGGGGGGCCAGCGCGCCGACCGTGCCGCCGCTGGGGCCCGCGCCGATACGCTCGGCCTCGATCACCGTCACCCGCGCCCCGCGCCGCGCCAGTTCCCAGCCGCAGCACAGCCCGAAGATGCCGGCGCCGACCACCGTCAGATGTCTTGCCATGGCCGTCGTCCCCCGTCATCAGGATTTGTCGGCACGAGGGGGTAACGCTTATGGGCGGCGACGAAAAGATGCCCCGTGAAAGCGGGATCGAATGGCGGGGCGCGGTCCCGGTCTCGAACCGCTTCGACGACCCGTATTTCAGCCTGGCCGGGGGGCTGGCGGAAACGCGGCATGTGTTCCTGGCCGGCAACGATCTGCCGCAGCGGCTGCGCCCGGGGTTCCACGTGGCCGAGACCGGCTTCGGCACCGGGCTGAACCTGCTGGCGCTGGCGCAGGTGGCCGAGGTGCCGGTGCGCTTCACCAGTTTCGAGGCCTTTCCGCTGGGGGTGGAGGAGCTGGCCCGTGCCCATGCGGCCTTCCCCGAGCTTGCCGGGCTGTCGGCGCGGCTGCGTGCCGGCTGGGGTGCGGCGGGGCTGCAGGTCGGGCAGGTCACGGCCGAGGTTATCCTGGGCGATGCGCGCGAAACCCTGCCTGCGTGGCCGGGGCGTGCCGATGCGTGGTTCCTTGACGGGTTCTCGCCCGCCCGCAACCCCGAGCTGTGGTCGGATGCGCTGCTGGCCGAAATCGGCCGCCACACCGCGCCGGGCGGCAGTTTCGCAACCTATACCGCCGCCGGCCATGTCCGCCGGGCGCTGGCGGCCGCGGGGTTCGAGGTTGCGCGCAGCCCCGGCTTTGCCGGCAAGCGCCACATGAGCCGCGGCATCCTGCGCTAGGGGCGGCGCACCGGCGGAATGCGGCTGGGCGCGAACTGGCTGGGCGGATGCGGCGGGTGCCCGTGGGTGCGGCGCCAGTAGCCCGGGCCGCCCAGCCACAGGAACCGCGCCAGCGTCAGCGCCACCCCGGCGGCGAACCCGCCGGCATGGGCCCAATAGGCGACGCCCGGTCCCACCCCGGCCATGGCATAGCCCGAGGCCAGCTGCAGCAGGAACCACATGCCCAGCATCAGCCAGGCGGGCAGGGTGACCACCCGCACCAGCACCACCACGATGACCAGCACATCCACCCGCGCCCGCGGAAACAGCAGCAGATAGCCGCCCATCACCCCGGCAATCGCCCCCGAGGCGCCGACCATCGGCACGCCGGGATCGGGCTCGGCCGCGATCTGCGCCGCTGCCGCCGCCAGCCCGCAGGCAAGATAGAACAGCAGGAACCCCAGCCGTCCGAACTGATCCTCGAGATTGTCGCCGAAGATCCACAGGAACAGCATGTTCCCGGCCAGGTGCAGCAGCCCGGCGTGCAGGAACATATGGGTCAGCAGCCCCCACAGCAGCTCTCCCTGCGCGACCGCGGCGGGGTAAAGCGCCAGCTGGGTCCACAGCCGGGCCCCGGCCTCGTCCAGCGGCAGGGTCAGCAGGAATATCGCGACATTCGCCAGGATCAGCGCGATGGTGACCACCGGCCGGGTTTGCGAAGGGTTGTGGTCGCGGATCGGGAACATGGTGCTGCGGGGTCCGGGCGGCGCTGCGCCTGAGTGTCACGGCACGGGGCTGTTGTGCAACCCGGCAGGTGTTCTACACATGGCGCGTGAACCCCAGCCGGAGGAGGGCCGAGCCGCCATGACCACCATGACCGACCGCAAGAACGCCGCGATTTCGCGGGGGGTGGGAATGACCACCCAGATCTATGCCGAACGCGCCGAAAACGCCGAGATCTGGGACCGCGAGGGCCGGCGCTACATCGACTTTGCCGCCGGGATCGCGGTGGTGAACACCGGCCACCGCCATCCCAAGGTGGTGCAGGCGGTCAAGGACCAGCTCGACCGCTTTACCCACACCTGCCACCAGGTCGTGCCCTATGAAAACTACGTGGCCCTGGCCGAGCGGCTGAACGATCTGGTCCCCGGCGATTTCGAGAAAAAGACCATCTTCGCCACCACCGGCGCCGAGGCGGTGGAAAACGCGGTCAAGATCGCGCGCTTTGCCACCGGGCGCAGCGCGATCATCGCCTTTACCGGCGCGTTCCACGGCCGCACCTTCATGGGGATGACGCTGACCGGCAAGGTCCAGCCCTACAAGGCGGGCTTCGGGGCGATGATGCCCGACGTGTTCCACCTGCCGTTCCCCAACGAGCTGCACGGCGTCAGCCAGGACGACGCGCTGGCGGCGCTCGACAAGCTGTTCAAGGCCGATGTCGACCCCGCCCGCGTCGCCGCGATCATCGTCGAGCCGGTGCAGGGCGAGGGCGGGTTCTATCCGGTGCCCTCGGGCTTCATGCAGAAGCTGCGGGCGCTTTGCGACGACAACGGCATCCTGCTGATCGCCGACGAGGTGCAGACCGGCTTTGCCCGCACCGGCCGGCTGTTCGCGATGGAGCTGCACGGCGTGGCCGCCGACATCACCACCATGGCCAAGGGGCTGGGCGGCGGGCTGCCGATCTCGGCGGTGACCGGGCGGGCCGAGATCATGGACGCACCGAACCCCGGGGGGCTGGGCGGCACCTATGCCGGCAACCCGCTGGGGGTGGCCGCGGCCCATGCGGTGCTGGACATCATCGAGGAGGAGGGCCTGTGCGACCGGGCCGAGCGGCTGGGCCAGCGGCTCAAGCAGCGGCTGGCGAGCTTGCGCGACGACGTGCCGGAAATCGTGGACATCCGCGGCCCGGGGCTGATGAACGCGGTCGAGTTCAATGTGGCCGGCAGCGACCGCCCGAACCCCGAGATGACCAACCGGGTGCGGGAAGAGGCGCTTGAGCGGGGGCTGATCCTGCTGACCTGCGGGGTCTACGGCAACGTCATCCGCTTTCTGCCGCCGCTGACCGTGCCCGACGCGGTGTTCGACGAGGCGCTGGGGATTCTCGAAGATTCGATCCGCGCCGCCCGCGGCTAAGCCAGGGGCGAAAAGGGGGGCGCCGTGGCGCCCCCGATCACAACCCGCCCAGCAGCGCCTCGGTCAGCGGATGTGCGGGGTCGGCCAGCCCGGCGATCACGTCCAGATGGTGGCGCCCGGGCTCGACGGTCAGGGTCGTTCGGCGGGGAATCCCGGCCCATGCGGCCTGCAGCAGCTGCGACTGCCGGATGAACACCGGCCGCTCATCGCCGCCGACCCACAGATGCAGTTCGCACCCCGCAGCCGGCAGGTGGAACAGCGGGCTTTCCGTGCGGACCACCGCATCATCCAACCCCAGATCGCCGCGCATCGCGGTCAGCTGCAGGGGGCGCAGATCGAACAGCCCGGAAATCGGCAGGCAGCGCGCCACCCGCGCCAGAACCGGCGCCGGCAGGGGGCTGTCGTCGCAGACCAGCCGCGCCGCCAGATGCCCGCCCGCGGAGTGGCCGCAAAGCGCGATGGGCCCGGAAACCTCGCCCGCCGCTGCCGCCACCTGCGCGGCGATGCGGTCGCGCATCTCGCGCAGGCCGGCGCCGGGCGCCAGCGGATAAGAGGGCAGCAGCACCGCCCAGCCAAGCGCCAGCGCGCCTGCCGCCAGATGCGAAAACCACGAGGGGCCGAACTTCATCCAGTAGCCGCCATGGACGAACACCATCAGCCCGCGCGGCTGGCCGGCGGGCAGGTAGAACTCGGCATCACGATGCTCTTTCTTCTGTCCGAAAATATCCCGGGGGCCCGGGGGCTGGCCCCCGGTTCCACGCTGCCGTTCCCGGAAATCCGCGGCCGCCTGCGCCCAGGCATCGGGAAACCCCGCGCCGCCCGCGATATGGGCGATATTGGCATAGGCGTCGTCCCAGTCGGCGATCTGCGCGACGCCGGGTTCGCGGCCGCTCATTCCGGCTTGACCTTGGCGGCGGTGCCCTTGGCGAATGCCTCCAGCCGGGCCTTGGCGGCCTCTTGCGTGTTGACCACGCCCGCGACCACGGCCTCGGCATAGGCGGCGTCCAGCGCGCTCATGTTCTGCATGTGGCTGATGGCCGAGCAGATGGCAAAGTTTGACAGCGGCGGGTTCTGGGCGGCGGCGCGGGCGATCTCATAGGCTTTCGCCTCGGAATCCTCGACCAGATATTGCGCAAGGCCCACGTCCACCGCCTCTTGCCCGCGGTAGAGCCGGCCCGACAGCATCATGTCGATCATCCTTGCCTTGCCGATCAGGTCGGCCACGCGGATGGTGGCGCCGCCGCCGGTGAACAGCCCGCGCTGGCCCTCGGGCAGGCCGAAATAGGTGGTCTGGTCCGCGACCCGGATATGGGCCGAGGACGCCAGTTCCAGCCCGCCGCCGACGACCGCGCCCTTGAGCGCCGCGATCACCGGCACGCCGCCGTATTCCATCTTGTTGAATGCCTCGTGCCAGCGCATGCAGACATGCATGAAATCCGCGGCGCTGCGGTCGGCGTGGTAGTGTTCCACCAGATCCAGCCCGGCGCTGAAATGCGTGCCCTCGCCGCGCAGCACGCAGGCGCGCACCCCGGCGCGGGGCAGCAGCGAGAACACGTCCACCAGTTCCTCGATGGTGGCGGCGTCCAGGGCGTTGCGCTTGGTCGGGCGGTTCAGCGACACCGTGGCGATACCGTCGTCGTCCACCGCGACAGCCAGGTTTTCAAGCTTGAGATCGGACAGGTTGCGCATGGTTTCAGCCTTTCGGAATCAGGTGGATGACATAGGGAATGGTCAGGATGCTGACCGCGGTCGAGATCAGGATCGCGGCCGAGACCCGCTGCTCGGCCAGCTGGAAGTGATGGGCGAGGATATAGACGTTGCCCGCCACCGGCAGCGCGGCGGCGGCGACCATCACCCCCGCGGCGATCGGATCCACCGCCAGCGCCCAGGCGGCCAGAGCCACCATGACCGGGTGCAGCACCAGCTTGGCGGCGCTGAGCCACGCGGCCGGGCCGACCCGCCGCGCCGGGCGATGCGCGAGCGAGGCGCCGATGGCGAACAGCGCCCCCGGCGTCGCCGCCGCCCCCAGCAGCGACATGTATTGCGCCGCCGGCTCTGGCAGCGGCAGGCGCAGCCCCGACCAGGCCAGCCCCGCCGCCATCGCCACGATCATCGGGTTGCCGGCGATGCCGCGCAGCACCGGCAGCAGCATCCCCACCCCGATCCGCCCGTGCCGCGCGACGGCGACGATCAGGGTGATGAGGGTCGAGAACACCACCAGGTCCAGCGTCAGCACCATCAGCACCGGCCCGACCGCCGCCGGCCCCAGCAGCACCACCAGCATCGGCACCCCCAGAAAGCCGGTGTTCCCGATCATCCCGGTATGGGCCAGCATCGCCGATTCCGCCGGGCCCGCACCGCGGTTGCGGGCGATCGCCGCCACCAGCAGCCACACCGCGGCCGAGCCGCCCACATAGGCCAGCGCGAATCGCAGGTCGAACAGCGCCGCGATGTCCAGCTGCGCGGCAAAGCCGAACAGCATCGCCGACAGCGCGAAATAGAACACGAAACGGGTCAGCGCCGCGGTGGCGGGTTCGGAAAACATCCCGATCCGGCCCGCGGCCCAGCCGGTGCCGATCAGCGCAAAGAACGGCAGGGTCTGCAGAAAGATCGCCAGCATGGCGTTCCCTCCTTCGCCTCGGCCGTCACTTGGTGGCGCACAGAACCATTCCCCGCGCGCGGGTGCAAGATCAGCCGCGGCGGACCAGATAGCGGCGGGCGCCGTCGGGCAGGGGGGCCGAGGACAGCAGCTGGTGCCCTGCTTCGGCGCAGAAATGCGGCACGTCCAGCACCGCCGCCGGGTCGGTCGCCTCAAGCGCCACCACTGCGCCCGGGGCGGCGCCTTGCAGCGCCCGGCGCAGCCGCAGCACCGGCAGCGGGCAGAGCAGGTGGCGGGCGTCGATCTCGGCCACCGGTCCGGGGGTCGTCACAGGATCAGGGGCGGGCATGGGGGCTCAGGCCGCCGCGTCGCGGGGGCGCAGGCACCAGTCGGCGGCGGTGTCCCAGTCGAGCAGGGTGGCCTCGCCGCCGGTGAACTCAAGGAAGGCGGGCAGGTAGTCGGGGGCAACCGCGGTCAGCACCGGGATGCCCTGGCCCAGCGATTCGGCGATCAGCTCGCGAAAGCCGCGGCCCAGCGATTCCTGCTTGCCGAACTTGTTGACCAGCACCAGATCCGCGCCCGCCAGCGCCGACAGCGCCAGTGCGACCGCGCGTTCCAGCGCGTCCGGGTCCAGCCGGCAGCCGCGCGACCCCGGCCCCAGCGCCTGCGAGATGCGGATCGGGGCCGTCTCCGCGCCCATCACCGACAGCTCCATGTCGCAGGTGCAGTCGCCGGTGCCGCTGTTGACCTGCACCGCGCCGCCCAGCCGCAGCCCGCGCGCGGCCAGCAGGCGGGCAAGAGCGGCCATGCGGTCGCTGCCGTCGGTCTCGTCATGGATCACATAGCCCAGCATGGCGGCGATCCTACGGCCCGCCCGGCGGCACGGCAAGCGGACGCGAGGCCGCAGCCGCTTGCAGCCCCCGCGGCCCCGGCGCAGAGTGCCGCGCATGGACGGGAATATTGCGGGAATCGTGCTGGCCGGGGGGCAGTCGCGCCGGATGGGCGGCGGCGACAAGGGGCTGCTGGACCTTGGCGGGCAGCCGCTGATCGGCCACGTGATCGCGCGTCTGGGCTGCGCGCGGGCAATCAGCGCCAATGGCGATCCGGCGCGCTATGCGGGGTTCGGGCTTGCGGTGCTGCCCGACAGCATCGCGGACTGGCCCGGGCCGCTGGCCGGGGTGCTGGCGGGGATGGACTGGGCGGCGGCGCGGGGCATCGCGCGCATCGTCACCGCCGCCGCCGACACGCCGTTTTTCCCGCCCGACCTGGCCGCGCGGCTGGCGGGGACGCAGGCGCCGGTGGCGATGGCGACCTGCGGCGGGCAGGACCACCCCGCCTTTGCCGCCTGGGACGTGAACCTGCGCGAGGATCTGCGCGCGGCGCTGCTGGCGGGGACGCGGCGGATGCGCGGTTGGATGGACGTGCAGGGCGCGGCGCGGGTCGAGTTCCCGGCGGAACCCGACGGCGCGGACCCGTTCTTCAACATCAACACCCCCGCCGATCTGGAAACCGCCCGTGCGATGCTGGCGGGCACACCGTGACCCCAAATTGATGACGAAAGCCCGGTGATGGACCTGAAATCCGCCCTGATGGGCCTGGGCTTTGCGGCGATCTGGGCCTCGGCCTTCACCTCGACGCGGATCGCGGTGATCGAGATGCCGCCGCTGCTGGCGCTGGTGATCCGCTTCGGCGCCTCGGCCGTGATCGCGATGGGGCTGGCCTGGGCGATGGGGCAGTCGCTGCGGCTGAGCCGGGCCGAGTGGCGCACGGTGATCGTGTTCGGCCTGTGCCAGAACGCGCTTTATCTGGGGCTCAACTGGACCGCGATGCAGTGGGTCGAGGCCTCGGCCGCCTCGATCATCGCCTCGATGATGCCGCTGATGGTGGCCTTTGCCGGCTGGGCGGTGCTGGGCGAGCCGCTGCGCCGGCAGGCGGCGCTGGGGCTGGTGGTCGGCGTGATCGGCGTCGTCATCATCATGAGCGTGCGGCTGTCGCAGGGGATGCATCTGGTCGGGCTGCTGATGTGCCTGGCGGCGGTGGTGGCGCTGGCGGTGGCCACGATGGCGGTGCGCAACGCCGGCGGCGGCGCGAATGTGCTGATGATCGTGGGGCTGCAGATGGCGGTGGGGGCGGCGGCGCTGGCGCTGCCCTCGGCCGTGCTGGAATGGGGCCGGCCGTGGGAATGGAGCGGGCGGCTGATCGGTGCGCTGGCCTATTCGGTGCTGGTGCCGGGGATTTTCGCCACCTTCATCTGGTTCCGGCTGGTCACCCGCATCGGGGCGGTGCGGGCGGCGGCGTTCCATTTCCTGTCGCCGCCGCTGGGCGTCGCCATCGCGGCGCTGTGGCTGGGGGAAAGCTTCGGCTGGTCGGACGTGATCGGCTCGGCCGTGGTGGCGGCGGGGATCCTGATGGTGCAGCTGGCGCGGGTGCCGCGGACCGAGGCTATTCCGGTGACCTCCGGCGGCTGAACCCGGACGCGAAACGGGCCGCCGGAATGGTCCCGACGGCCCATGGCAACGCGGACAGCCCGCGTCAGAAGCGGTAGTTCATGCCCAGCTTGATGTTGGAATGCTCGGGCGTCGCAACCGAGACCCCGCCAGAGGGCACGGTCGTCGTGGGCAGAGTCACGTCGGTCTTGCCAAAATTGGCGTATTCATATTCGCCGGTGACCGACCAGCGCTCGGACAGGCGCTTTTCCACGCCCAGCCCGATGACATAGCCGTCGGCGTCGTAATCGACGTCGGTTCCGCCGACATCATAGGTGAAATCGCCCCGCTGCCAGCCGGCGATCCCGTAAACCAGCAGGTCGTCCTGAACCAGATAGCCGGCCTTGAGCCGCAGCGCGAGCATGTGGTTGACCTTGGATTCAAAGCGGTAGCTGCCGAAATCGAAGGAATCCTTGATGCTGCCGCCAGTGATGCCCAGTTCCGGCCCGTAGACCCAGCGGCCGCGCTGCCAGGCATAGCCCAGCCGCAGCCCGAGATTGGCGCCCGACAGCTCGGCCTTGCCCAGATCCGCGCCCGGCGGGCGGTTGCCGATGCGGTCGTCGCCGCCGAACGCATAGCCCAGCGTCGCGCCGACATAGGCGCCCTGCCAAGAGGGGGCGGCGGTGACCAGCGGCTCGACCTCGATCATCGGGGCGACATAGCCGCCGGCATGGGCCGCGGAAATCGTGAAAACGGTGGCAGCGGCAGCGGCTGCGATGAACTGGATACGCACGTTGGACCTCGAGTCGAGAAATGCAGGTGTTTTCAGGCTTCTGCCTGTTAACAAATATAAAATTGCACAGAAATCGCGATTTCACAACGGCGGCGGCGCACATGCGGCGACAAAGCCGCCGCCCGCCTTGCGGACAAGACGGTCAGGAGCGGGCGTTTGGCCGGCTTCAAGGGGAAATAGTCGCGCGATTTCCGGCAACAGATTGATTTTCCGCAGGTAAATTTCCCTTATCCGCGGAAACGTTCCTGTTGCCGGAATGTCACGCGTCGAGGTTTTCGACGCTCAGCGCGTTCTGCTGGATGAAGTCGCGGCGCGGTTCCACCACGTCGCCCATCAGCTTGGTGAAGATGTCGTCGGCCTCGGCCACATCCTCGACCCTGACCTGCAGCAGGGTGCGGGCATCGGGGTCCAGCGTGGTTTCCCACAGCTGTTCGGGGTTCATCTCGCCCAGGCCCTTGTAGCGCTGCAGCGACAGGCCCTTTTCGCCCTCGGCAAAGATCGCCTCCAGCAGCGCCAGCGGGCCCGAGACCGGCTGTTCGCGGTCGCGGCGCACTAGCAGGGTGCGGCCGGCATAGATTTCGCGCAGGGCGTCGGTCATCTGCCCAAGCCGCCGGCTTTCGGCCGACCGCAGCATCGGCCCGTCCAGCAGCCGCGATTCCTCGACCCCGCGCAGCACCCGCGACAGGCGGATGCCGCCGTCCTGGGTGGGGCGGGCGGTCCAGCCGCGTTCGTATTCCGCGGCGATCAGGTCCAGCCGCTGCGCCACCGCCGCACCGACCCCGGCCGCATCGGCATCGACGGCACCGGGAAGCAGCGCCCCGGCGATCGCCGCCTGTTCGGTGATATGGGGCGGGTAATGGGTGGGATAGGCTTGGATGATGCGCCGGGCCAGCCGCGCCTCTTCCACCACCCGGGCCAGGTCGGCGCCGGTGATCTCTTCGCCCGAGCCGAGCCGCAGCGTGGTGCCCTCGACCCCTTGCTGGATCAGGTAGTCCTCAAGCGCGGCCTGGTCCTTGAGATAGACCTCGGAGCGCCCGCGCGCGACCTTGTACAGCGGCGGCTGCGCGATATAGAGATGCCCGGCCTCGATCAGATCCGGCATCTGACGGAAGAAGAAGGTCAGCAGCAGCGTGCGGATATGCGCGCCGTCCACGTCGGCATCGGTCATGATGATGATCTTGTGGTAGCGCAGCTTCGACAGGTTGAACTCGTCCCGCCCGATGCCGGTCCCCAGCGCGGTGATCAGCGTGCCGATCATGTCCGAGGACAGCATCCGGTCGAAACGCGCGCGTTCCACGTTCAGGATCTTGCCGCGCAGCGGCAGCACCGCCTGGTTCTGCCGCGCCCGCCCCTGCTTGGCAGAGCCGCCGGCCGAATCACCCTCGACGATGAACAGCTCGGCCAGCGCCGGGTCCTTTTCCTGGCAATCCGCCAGCTTGCCGGGCAGCGAGGCCACGTCCATCGCGGTCTTGCGGCGGGTCAGCTCGCGGGCCTTGCGCGCGGCCTCGCGCGCCAGCGCCGCCTCGACGATCTTGCCGACGATGATCCTTGCCTCGGCCGGGTTTTCCTCGAACCACTCGGCCAGCTTCTCGCCCACCAGGTTTTCCACCGCCGGGCGGACTTCGCTGGACACCAGCTTGTCCTTGGTCTGGCTGGAGAACTTGGGGTCCGGCACCTTGACCGACAGCACGCAGGTCAGCCCCTCGCGCGCGTCGTCGCCGGTGAAATCGACCTTTTCCTTTTTGGCGATGCCGCTGTCCTGCGCGTATTTGGTGATCACGCGGGTCAGCGCGCCGCGGAAGCCGGCCAGATGGGTGCCGCCGTCGCGCTG
The DNA here is from genome assembly GCF_047716885.1 of Paracoccus sp. SJTW-4. Classification (NCBI taxonomy): domain Bacteria; kingdom Pseudomonadati; phylum Pseudomonadota; class Alphaproteobacteria; order Rhodobacterales; family Paracoccaceae; genus Paracoccus; species Paracoccus sp. SJTW-4. The sequence goes on from NZ_CP136681.1 coordinate 2,910,105, forward strand.
CGGGATGTTGTTGGTGAACGGCAGCACGTTTTCATGGTAGCTGTCGTTCCACCACATCGCGACCTCGACCCCGATGCCGCCGCGTTCGCCGGTCATGAAGATCGGCTCGGGGATCAGCGCCGATTTCGAGCGGTCGAGGAAGCGCACGAACTCGCGCACCCCGCCTTCGTAGAACAGCTCGGTGCGCAGCGGCTCGGCATGGCGCTCGTCCTCGAGCAGGATGCGCACGCCCGAGTTCAGGAACGCCAGCTCGCGCAGCCGGTTTTCCAGCGTCTTGAACTGATAGTCGAGGTTCGAAAACGTCCCCGTGCCGCCATCGGCGCGGCTCGAGGCCAGGAACCGCACCTCGGTGCCCTTTTCGCCCGGCTCGGCGTCGCCGACCACGCGCAGATGCTCGACCGTCTCGCCGCCTTCGAAGCGGACGAAATGTTCCTTGCCGTTGCGCCAGATCCGCAGCTCGAGCCAGTCGCTGAGCGCGTTGACCACCGACACCCCGACCCCGTGCAGACCGCCCGAGACCTTGTAGCTGTTGGAATCGAACTTTCCGCCCGCATGCAGCTGGGTCATGATGACCTCGGCCGCGGACACGCCCTCGGTCGGGTGCATGTCCACCGGGATGCCGCGGCCGTTGTCGCGCACCGAGACGCTGCTGTCGGAATGGATGGTGACGCGGACGTAATCGGCATGACCGGCCAGCGCCTCGTCGATGCCGTTGTCCACGACCTCATACACCATGTGGTGCAGACCCGATCCGTCGTCGGTGTCGCCGATATACATACCGGGCCGCTTGCGGACGGCTTCGAGGCCCTTGAGAACCTTGATGGAGTCGGCGCCGTATTCGACCGGCTGCGCGGTGGCTGCGCTCATACGTCTTGGTATCCTGCGATTGATGCGCATCATATAGAGCGCCGCCCGGGCAATGTCACGGCAAACCACAAGATTTTGCGGGTTTGCCCGGTTTGCGCGGCGGATTGCCGGAAAGGGCGGGTATTTGCCGCCCAAGTGCGGCCCGGCCGGGCGGGCGGCGCCGGGGCCGTGCGTGGACAGGCGGTTGCAACGCTGCTAACCGCCGTTGCAAACTCGCCCGGCAACATCCTGAGCTGAGAGACCGCCATGAAAGACCTCGACCCTGCCGCCGCGACCGGCCGCATCCGCTGGACCGCCGACGAGGCCCGCAAGGTGATGGAACTGCCGTTCATGGAGCTGCTGTATCTGGCGCAGTCGGTGCACCGGCAGAACTTCGACCCCAACCGCATCCAGCTGTCGCGGCTGCTGTCGATCAAGACCGGCGGCTGCCCCGAGGATTGCAGCTATTGCAGCCAGTCCGCCCGTTATGGCTCGGGCCTGTCGGCCTCGAAGCTGCTGGAAGTCGAGCGGGTGATCGCCGAGGCGAAAAAGGCCAAGGAGGCCGGGGCCACCCGCTATTGCATGGGCGCCGCCTGGCGCAGCCCGAAGGAACGCGACATGGACGCGGTGATCGCCATGGTCGAGGGCGTCAAGGCGCTGGGCATGGAAACCTGCATGACGCTGGGGATGCTGGACGCGGGGCAGGCGCGGCGGCTGAAGGACGCGGGGCTGGACTACTACAACCACAACGTCGACACCTCGGAATCGCATTATTCCAGCGTCGTGACCACGCGCAGCTATGCCGACCGGCTGGACACGCTGGCGGTGGTGCGGGGCAGCGGCATCAAGGTCTGTTCCGGCGGCATCCTGGGGCTGGGCGAGGGGCAGCAGGACCGGGTCGAGATGCTGGTGACGCTGGCCAATCTGCCCGAGCCGCCCGATTCCGTGCCGATCAACATGCTGATCGCGATTCCCGGCACCCCGCTGGAAGGGGCGGCCCCGGTCGATCCCATCGACTTCGTGCGCACCATCGCGCTGGCCCGGATCATGATGCCGCAAAGCCATGTGCGGCTGTCGGCGGGCCGCACCGGGATGTCGGACGAGATGCAGGCGCTGTGCTTCTTTGCCGGCGCGAACTCGATCTTCATGGGCGATACGCTGCTGACCGCGGCCAACCCCTCGGAGGACCGGGACATGCAGCTGCTGGCGCGGCTGGGGATGCAGCCGATGGCGGCCTGGGAACACGCGCCGGAAGCCCCGGCCGAGGATGCGCCCGCCGCGCCGCGCCCGCGGTCGCGCAAGGACATGCCGGTCCCGATCCTGCGCTGATCGCGAGCGAGGGGCTGCTGCACCCGGACAAGTCGCGGGGTTTCAGCGGCTTGGCGGGAACGTGATCGCCGGGGCGCCCGTGGCGCGGTGACATTTCCCCGGGCTTGCGCTTCAATGCGGCGACGGCTTTCCGTGCGCGCCGGCCGGGCCTATGATGCGGCCAGTTCAGGCGCGCGGAACCCCGTGCCCGCTGAAGGACATTCGATTCAAGAACGGTTGCCCGATGATCAGACTGACCGCACTTGCCCTGTCCACGCTGGCGCTTGGCGCCTGCATGGCGATCCCGCTGCAGACCGCGCCCGTGGCGCAGACCGCCGCCGCCCCGGTGTTCGATCCGGCGCCGGCGCAGGTGACCGGCATCGCCGGGTTGCAGTCGCGGGAGCCGGACGCCTGCCACGCCGGCAGCTATCGCCACGCGCTGGGGCAGCCGGGCACGGTCATCCCCTCGCTGGGCGTGACGCGGGACTATCGCGTGGTGGAATACCGCGGAATCGAGCCGCAGGAATACGACCCGCTGCGGATCGTGTTCCGGCTGGATGCGGCGGGCAACATCCAGAACATCGACTGCGGCTGATCGAAAGGGACCGCCTGCCATGACCATCTCTGCGAAACTCGCCCTGGCCGCGCTGCCGCTGGTGGCGCTGACCGCCTGCGTCCAGCCCGAGCCGGTGACCCCGGCGCCCGACGCCGATGCCTGCAACGCCTCGTCCCTGTCGGGGCTGATCGGGCAGCCCTCGACCGTGCTGAAGACGATGCTGCTGCCCGCGGGCACAAGGGTGATCAACCCCGGCGACGCGGTGACGATGGATTTCCGCCCCGACCGGATGAACATCGAGATCGGCACCGACGGCCGCATCGCCAAGATCGGCTGCTACTGACGCGATTCCCGCGCCCCTTCCCGGCAAGGCTCGGGAAGGCGCGGGCCCGCCGGACCAAGGACCGCCCCATGACCAAGCTTCCCCGAGTTGCGCTGCGCGCCCTGCCCATGCTGGCGCTGGCCGCCTGTATCGAGACGGCGCCCGCGCCGGCCGCCGACGATGAGGATCTCTGTGGCGCCGCGGCGCTGGCGGGTCTGGTCGGCCAGCCGGCCGAGGTCGCCAGAACCATGCAGTTGCCGGCGGGCACGCGGATCATCAACCCCGGCGATCCGGTGGCCCGCGACCTGCGCCGCGACCGGCTGAACATCGAGATCGGCGCCGACGGCAATATCGCCCGGGTCGCCTGCTACTGATCGACCCGCTTCCGGGCGGCGCATGAACTGCCCGCGCCCGCCCGGCGTCGCTGCCGCATGGGTATTTGGACCAGAAAGAAGCCCCCACGCAGCGTTCCGCGGGCGCGCTTCTTTCTGGAAAATACCCCGGGGGAGCCGCGCGCAGCGCGGCGGGGGCGGCGTCCCCATCTCTGCGTTTTGCCCGTTGATCGGGCGCCTGGCTGGTGTCACGCTGGCCCCATGACGATCCAGCCCGCCGCCCCGCCGTTTCCCGCCCCCGATGTCGTCGCCTTCGACCGGCGCGAGTTGGCGGTGATCCTGTCGCTTTACGGGCGCATGGTCGCGGCCGGAGAGTGGCGCGACTACGGCATGTCCTTTCTGCGCGACATGGCGGTGTTTTCGGTGTTCCGCCGCGCGGCGGAACATCCGCTCTACCGCATCGAAAAGCGGCCGCGGCTGCGCAATGCGCAGGGCATGTATGCGGTGGTCGGCATGGACGGGCAGATCCTGCGCCGCGGCCATGATCTGGCGGTGGTGCTGCGCGTGCTGGAGCGCAAGCTGATCCGGCCGGTCTGACGCAAGCCCGCCGAAGTCGCCTGCGTCATCGGAACCCTGTTCCCTGCCGGTCGCTTGAGGCAGTAGAATAGGCCAGAGGCTCGCGATGCAGGAGACGGCAACATGAAATGGTCACATGTCCAGGCGAACTGGAGCGCCTTCTACGAGGCGATCCAGGAAAAATGGGAAGATGTCGACGAGGCGATGCTGGACGAGATCGACGGCGACCAGCGCGCCTTTGTCCGCTATATCGCCGAAGTGACCGAGCAGGACATCTCGGAGGCCCGCGACGAGATCAAGGAATGGCTCGCCGGCGAGATCCCCGCCGATGTCGTGATGGACCCGGCGCATGACAACCACTCGATCGCGCTGTCGGGGAAATACGTCTCCGAGGGCGAGGACGAATACGCCGACGATGCCCGCTTCGGGGATGATGACGATTATCCCGACGACGGCGACAATCTGGGCCGGGTCTAGTCGGGGCGCGGCGCCTCCTCCCACCACAGATCGGGCAGGAACCCCGGCCAGTCGCCGTAGGCGGTGGGCGTGTCGGGGTAATGCAGCCTGGCGGAATGGGCGATGCGGCTGAGCGGCGAATAGCTGACCGGGATCACATAGCGCCCTGCCGTCAGCAGCCGGTCCAGCGCCCGCACTGCCGCGACATGGGTCTGATCATCGGGCGCGTTCACCGCCGCCGCGATCATCGCGTCCACCGCCGGCTCGCGCACCCCCATCCAGTTGCGCGACCCCTCTTGCCCGGCGCTGGCGCTGCCCCAGTACAGCGCCTGTTCGTTGCCCGGCGACAGCGACAGCCCGCGTTCATACCAGGTCATGTCAAAGGCAAAGCGGTTGGTGCGCTGGACGTATTGCGCACTGTCCAGCACCGTCACCCGCGGCACCACCCCCAGCGGCCGCAGCGCCTGCACATAGATATCGACGATCTGCTGCATCTCGCTGCCCGCGCGCATGGCGCTTCCGGACTGGTTGAGCAGGATTTCCGGCGCGAAGGCCGCGCCATCGGCGTTGCGCAGCACGCCCTCCTGCACGGTCCAGCCGGCCTCTTCCAGCAGCGCCACCGCCCGGCGCAGCGAATCGCGGTCCAGCATCTTCGCGGCCCCCTCGGGCAGGGCGTAGCCGTCCAGCGTGCCGGGCAGCAGCTGGTCGGCAAAGGGGGCCAGCAGCTCGGCCTCGATCCCGGTCGCCGGGCCGGGGCGCATCGCCAGCTCCGAGTTGGCGAAATAGCTGGTGATCCGCGGGTCGGTGCCACCGGTCAGGGTGGCATTGATGAACTGGTGGTTGAAGGCGAGGATCATCGCCTCGCGCACCCGCCAGTCGCGAAACAGCGGCGAGCGGGTGTTCATCACCAGCCCCATGATCCCCGACGGCCGGCGATGCGGGATTTCCGACTTGACCACCCGCCCCGCGGTGATGGCCGGGAAATCGTATTCGGTGGCCCATTTCACCGCGCTGGTCTCGCGCCAGATATCGACCTCGCCGGCCTTGAACGCCTGGAACATGGCGTTGGTGTCAGCGAAATAATCATAGCGGATCACGTCGAAATTATAGACGCCCCGCAGCAGCGGAAGGTCGCGGCCCCAGTAATCGGGATTGCGGCGGAAGCTGATCGAGCGGCCGGGGTCGACCCGATCGACCACATAGGCGCCGGAGCCGATCGGCACCTCGAGCCCCGAGGCGCGGAAATCCTTGCCCTCCCACTGCGCCTTCTTCAGCACCGGGCGCAGCCCCATCAGCAGCGGCAGCTCGCGGTCGGGCTCGGAAAACTCGATGCGCAGCGCGCGCTCGCCGGTCCGGGTGATCGAGGCGACCTTGCCCCAGGCGCCGGCGTAGCGGGGGTGGCCCTGGGTCCCCAGTGTCTCGAACGACCAGATCACATCTTCGACCGTGACCGGGGTGCCGTCGGAAAACCGCGCCTCGGGCCGCAGGGTAAAGGCGACCCAGTTGCGGTCCGCGTCGGTCTCGACGGATTCGCACAACAGACAATAAAGCGTGAACGGCTCGTCGAGCGATCTGAGCATCAGCGGTTCGGCAATATGGACCCCTACTGCCCAAACTGGGTTGCCCTTGAGCACCCAGGGTTTGAGCGAATCGAAGCTGCCCGGCTCGGCAAAGCGAATCATCCCCCCCTTGGGGGCATCGGGATTGGTGTAGGGCAGCTGTGCCGCGTCCGCCGGAAGGGCGGGTTTTCCAAACATTGCAAGGGCATGAGAGGGTTCCGCCGCACTTGTCAGCGGCATCCCTGCAACAGTCGCGGCCCCCAGAAAGATCACGCGCAGCATGGTCGTAATCGCGGAATCGTTAACGATTTTGAAGATTCGCATGGGGGCGCCTGTCCTGCTTCGTCCGGGTTCAGGCCCGGTTCTGTCGCAAAAGACTACCCATGCGTTCACCCTGACGCAAACTCGGCCCTTGGACTCGTGGCGGCTTGGGCGTATACCAAAGGCACTGCTCGATAGGTTTCTTGCCTGTATGAAACCTGCCTCATGACTTGCGCCCGCCTTGTGCGGGCGCCTTTTTTTTGCCCGCAGGCGCAGGCCCGCCGATTTCTGGCGCAGCCGCGGGCGCCGCGCTATCCTGCCCCCGCAGCAACACGAAGGGGGCGTGCAGATGGCCGAGAAAATCCTGGCCGGCAAGACGGCGGTGGTGACCGGATCGAACAGCGGCATCGGGCTGGGGGTGGCGCAGGCGCTGGCCGCGGCCGGGGCGGATCTGGTGATCAACAGCTTCACCGACACGCCCGAGGATCACGCGCTGGCCGAAAGCCTGGCCCGCGACCACGGCGTCGCCGTGCGCTATATCCAGGCCGACATGAGCAAGCCCGCCGACTGCCGCCGTCTGATCGAGCAGGCCGGGCGCTGCGATATCCTGGTGAACAACGCCGGCATCCAGCATGTCGCGCCGCTGGAGGATTTCCCGGCCGAGAAATGGGACGCCATCATCGCCATCAACCTCAGCAGCGCGTTTCACACCACCGCTGTGGCGCTGCCGATGATGCGCCAGGCGGGCTGGGGGCGGGTGGTCAACATCGCCTCGGCGCACGGGCTGACGGCCTCGCCCTATAAATCCGCCTATGTGGCGGCCAAGCACGGGGTGGTGGGGCTGACCAAGGTCACGGCGCTGGAAACCGCCACCGACCCGATCACCTGCAACGCCATCTGCCCGGGCTATGTGCTGACCCCGATCGTGGAAAAGCAGATCCCCGACCAGATGAAGACCCACAACATGAGCCGCGAGGAGGTCATCGCCAAGGTGATGCTGCAGCGCCAGCCCTCGGGCGAGTTCGCGACGGTCGAACAGATCGGCGGCACCGCGGTGTTCCTGTGCTCGGAGGCCGCTGCCCAGATCACCGGCACCACGATTTCCGTGGACGGCGGCTGGACCGCGCTCTGACCCGCCGGCGACGGGCGGCGAAACCGTGCCGCCATGCCCGGTCTTTGGTGCTCAAATATCCCGGGGGTGCGGGGGTGGCGTCCCCGCCTCGTCCGCGCCCAGCGTCGCCGGATTGCCGCGCAGCAGCAGTGGCTGCGCGCGCAGGAACGCGGCCTCGGCCGGGTCGTGGGTGACCAGCACCAGCCCGGCGCCGCTGTCGTCCAGCAGCCGGGCGGTCAGCTCCAGCATCCGCCCGGCGGTGTCCGCATCCAGCGAGGCGAAGGGCTCGTCCATCAGCAGGATCTGCGGGCGCGTGGCAAAGGCGCGGGCCAGCGCCAGCCGCCGCTGCTGGCCCAGCGACAGCTGCCGGGGCCAGGCGGCATCGCGCCCGGCCAGACCCACTTCCGCAAGCAGCGCCCGCGCGGCCTGGGGCGTCGCCCCGGTCGGCAGGGTGATGTTCTGCAGCGCCGTGCGCCAGGGCAGCAGGTTGGGTTCCTGGAACACCATCGCCAGCCGTTCCGGCACCTGCCGCCGGCCCTGAAACCGCGTGTCCAGCCCGGCGATGATCCGCATGAGCGTGGTCTTGCCGACGCCGGATGGCCCCAGCAGAGCCACCCGCTGCGCGGGCGTCAGCTCCAGCGTCATCGGCCCCAGCACCGGGCGGCCGTCGAACTGCTTTCCGGCAAGCTCAAGCCGCATCCTGCCTCCAGCGGTTGGCGCTGTCCTGCCAGGGGCGCAGGATCATCAGGTCGATCAGCAGCATCACCACGACGAAGGCCAGCGCCCAGGCCAGCACCCGCGCCACGTCGAAATTGGAAAAATGCATGTGCAGCTTGAAGCCGACCCCGTTCGAGCGGCCCAGGAACTCGACCACCAGCACGATCTTCCAGATCAGCGCGATGCCCGAACGGGCGGCGGCGGCGATGGCAGGGGCCAGCTGCGGCAGCACCACATGGCGCAGCCGCGAAAGCGGCCGCATCCCGAACACCCGCGCCATGTCGTCCAGATCGGGCGACAGCGCCCGCCCGGCCTCGCGCAGCAGCACCGCCACCACCGGGATCTTGTTCAGCGCGACCGACAGGATCGCGGCGGTCTCGTTCAGGCCGATCCAGATATAGCACAGCACGATCACCACCAGCGCCGGCAGGTTCAGCAGCACCACCAGCGTCGGGTTCAGCCAGCGGTCGGCGGTGGCGGAACGTCCCATCCACAGCCCCAGCGCGCCCCCGGCCACCATCGCCACGGCAAAGGCCGCCAGCACCCGCGCCAGCGTCATGCCGGTGTGGAACCACAGCTCGCCGCTGGCGGCCAGCGCCCACAGCCGTTCCAGCACCACCATGGGCGAGGGCAGGCGCCGCGGATCGTCGCCGATTGCGGCCAGCGCCGCCCAAAGCCCCAGCACCAGCGCGGCCGAGACCAGCCCGGGGGCCAGCGCCGCCCAGCGCGGGCGCCGGGCGGGGGCGGTCGGGGCAGGTGGCGGGCGGTCGCTCAAGGCTTGGCGTCGGGGTTCGCTTCGGGTTCGGGCAGGGGCTCAGACCCAGACTCAGGGTCCGGCGTCCAGAACAGCCCCTCGGGCAGCTCGGTCAGCCCGCCGGTCAGCTCTTCGCCGCCCAGCTCGGCCATGACCGCGAACATCTGCTGCGCCGCCTTGGGGTCGACGCCGCGGCCCGAGGGGATGCCGGCGCGCCAGCGCTCACGCAGCGCCGTAAACTCGGCGTCACCCTCGGCGTTCATGATCGGGCGCAGCGCCTCCCACGCGGAATCGTCGGTGGCCAGGATGCGCTTGGCCTCGGCCGAGGCTTCCGCCAGCCCGCGCGCGGCCTGCGGGTTCGCCTGAATCCAGCTTTCGCGCAGCACATAGCCCAGCAGCGGCGTGTCGGGGTCCAGCCCCAGATCGCGGGCCGCGGTCACCACGTCGACCAGTTCGCGCGCGCCCCTCGCCTCCATCTTGGCTTGGAAATGCCACAGGTTCACCGCCGCCGCGACCTCGCCCGATTCAAAGGCGTTGAGGATGATCGGCGCGGCGCCGAACAGCTGGCGGGTGGTGTCGGCCAGGTCGCGGCCGCCGTTCCGGCCGTGCTCGCTCATCGACCAGGCGCGCAGGATCAGCCAGCTCTTGTCGACCGGGCTGCCGCCGACGCCGATGGTCTGGCCTTCGAGATCGGCGAGGCTTTGCACCGCGCTGTCGCCGGGCACCATCAGCCCGCCGACCGCGGTGGAATAGGGCAGGAACACGTAATCCGCCCCCGCCGCCCGCTGCTGCGCCACCCACAGCCAGTCGGAAACGATGCTGTCCACCTCGCCCCCGTGCATCGCCACATGGGTCGCGGGGTTCCCCGCCAGCGCCAGCAGCTTCAGCGAAAACCCGTGGGCGCGGTCCAGCCCGTGGGTGCGGATGGTTTCCAGCTCCCATGTCACGGTGCCGCCTTCCAGCGTGCCGACGGTGAGTTCGGGTAGCGTTTCCTGCGCAGTGGCGGGCAGCGAAAACCCCAGGGCCAGGCAGGCGGACAGGGCGATGCGGCGCAGCGGGATCATGGCGGAACCTCCGGCGGGTGGCGGCGGGACCAGCGTGGCAGCATCCCGCCGGGCTGGCAATCACCGGGGCAGTCTATACCGGCAAGCGGCTTGCGCGACGGGGCTTTGGTCGTAGACTGGGGGCACCAGGATGCGGCCCGGTGTCGCATCTTTGGTGGGAGGACGACATCATGACCACACCCATCCGGGCACCGGCGGCCGGGGCCGAAGGCGCCGAGCCCGCCGTAACCCCAGCCGCGCCGCGCCGTTCCGCCGATCAGGTGCAGGACATCCTGATCGTGGACGACCACCCGCTGATGTGCGACGCGCTGGCGCTGACGCTCAAGATCAGTTTCGGGCGCAAGACCGTGCGCACCGCCCGCAGCCTGGCCGCCGCGATCGAGCAGATCCGCACCCACGGCGCCCCCGACGCGGTGATCCTGGACCTGAACCTGCCCGACGCCCGCGGGGCCGAGGGCATCGTGACCCTGCGCCGGCAGCTGCCGGGCGTGCCGATCACCATGATCTCGGCCGATCTGGAAAACGCGATGATCTCGGCCGCGATGGCGGCGGGGGCGCAGGGCTATATCGCCAAGTCGCTGGGCCGCGAGGCGCTGGTCGACAGCCTGCGCCGCATGTGGGAGGGCGAGCGCGTTACCCCCGAGGGCTACGAGCCCGAGGCCGCCGGTTCCGAAGAGGACGCCCGCGCCGAGCTGGCCCGCCGCTTTGCCACGCTGACGCCGCAGCAGATGAAGATCCTGCGGCTGATCTGCCAGGGCAAGGCGAACAAGGAAATCAGCTACGAGCTGTCCATCGCCGAGGCTACGGTCAAGACCCACATCACCGCGATCATGTCCAAGATCAACGCCCGCCGCCGCACCCAGGCGGTGCTGCTGGCCAACAGCGCCCGCCTGTTCGAGCCGGGCTGACGTGGCGCAAACCTCGTTGGACGACGCAGGGCCGGGCGCGGGGTCGGGCGGGTCGCAGGCGCCGGTGGCGCTGAGCGTGGCGGCGGAGGACGCCGCCGGCGCCGACACGCTGGTCGCGGGGCTGGCGGAATGCGATCCGGCGTTGGTGCTGCTGTTCGGCTCGCCCCGCGCCGCGCTGGGGCCGATTGCGCAGCGGCTGGGCGACCGGCTGGCGGGGGTGCGGATCGCCGGCTGTTCCTCGGCCGGAGAGATCGGCGCCGCGGGGTATCAGCGCGACACCGTGGTCGCCGTCGGGTTTCCGCGCAGCTCGTTCCGGGTGGGCGCGGTGGCGCTGCGCAACCAGCGGCTGATCCCGGTGTCGGCCTGGCTGTCGCAGCTGCGCCAGCTGCGCGACGAGCTTCCGCCGCGCCCCGGCTGGTCGCAATTCGGCATCCTGCTGGCCGACGGCAGCGCCAGCCAGGAGGATGTTCTGGTCACCGCGCTGGATGCTGCGCTGCCGGATGTGCCGGTGGTCGGCGGCTCGGCCGGCGAGGGGGTGGATTTCGGGCAGAGCTGCCAGATCCTCGACGGGGCGGTGATCCCCGGCGCCGCGATCTTCGTGCTGGTGGAAACCAGCCTCGCGGTGTCCGAGGTCAGCTTTGCCCATTTCACCCCCACCGAGAAACGCGCGGTGGTCACCAGCGCCGACCCCGGCGGGCGGGTGATCCACGAACTGAACGCCGAGCCGGCGGCGCAGGAATATGCGCGGCTGGCGGGGCTGGACCCGGCGCGGCTGGACCGGGCCGATTTCGCCCGCCATCCGCTTCTGCTGAAGACGGGGCGCCGCCACCATGTCCGCGCGATCAGCGGCGTGGGACAGGGCGGCGCGCTGCAGCTGATGTCGGCGGTGGAAACCGGCGCGGTGCTGACGCTGGGGCAGGCCGGCGACGTGACCGCCGGTTTCGCCGACACGCTGGACGCGCTGCCGCGGCTGCCGCTGATGGTGCTGGGCTTCGACTGCATCCTGCGCCGGCTGGCGGTCGAGCAGGCCGGCATGACCGGCGCCATGGCCGAGCTGTTCGACCGCTACCGCATTTTCGGCTTCAACACCTTCGGCGAGCAGCTGGGCGCGATGCATGTGAACCAGACCTTCGTCGGGCTGGCGCTGATGGAACCGGACCCTGCCGCCTGATGCTGACCCGCGACGAAGACCCCGCCCGCCGCGCCGCAAGGCTGGAACGCATCGTCTCGGTGCTGATCGACCGGGTGGACCGGCTGGAAGAACGGCGCGGCTCGGCCTGGTCGATGTTCCAGGCCGCCGTCGCGCTGGAACAAGAGGCGCTGGCCCGCACCCGCGACCTGGAACAGGCGCTGGCCGACCTGTCGGAAAAGAACCGCGACCTGGCCGTGGCCCGCGCCGCCGCTGAAGAGGCCAACCGCTCGAAGACCCGCTTCCTGCGCGCGGCCAGCCATGACCTGCTGCAACCGCTGTCGGCGGCGCGGCTGTTCCTGTCGGCGCTGTCGGACACGGACCTGGACCCGTTGCAGCAGGAACTGGCCGGGCGGCTGGCCGGCGCCTTCGAATCGGTCGAGGAACTGATGCACGCGGTGCTCGACATCAGCCGGCTGGACAGCCAGCGCATCGAGTTCCACCGCAAGCCGGTCGAGCTGGACGCGCTGTTCCGGCGGCTGGGCGCGGAATATGCGCCCATGGCCGAGGCCGCGGGGCTGCGGCTGAGCTTTGTGCCGACCTCGGCGGTGGTGGACAGTGACCCGACCTTTCTGCGCCGGATTGCGCAGAACCTGGTCTCGAACGCGATCAAATATACCGAGACCGGTGGGGTGGTGGTGGGGGTACGCCGCCGTGCCGGGCTGGTCTGGCTGGAAATCCACGACAGCGGCGTCGGCATCGGCGAATCCGACCGCGCCCGTATCTTCGACGAGTTCCAGCGCGCCGTGCGCGAGGGCGGGCCGCAGGGGATGGGGCTGGGCCTGTCCATCGTGCGCCGCGCCTGCGCCAAGCTGGGCCACCCGCTCGAGGTCGCGGCCCGGCCCCGCGGCGGTACGGTGTTCCGCGTCGGGCTGGCCCCGGCGGCGCCGGGCGGGGCCGAGAACGGCTTTCGCCAGGTGGCGCTGCACGGACTGCGTGCCCGCGTGGCGCTGATCGTCGAAAACGACGCGGCGATGCGGCGGGGGTATGAGCTGATGCTGGGCGACCGGCTGGGCATGGTGGTGCGCGCTGCCGGCGGCATTGCCGAGGCGCTGGCGGCGATGGGGCAGGACGACCCGCCCGACGTGATCCTGGCCGATTACAACCTGGACAACGGCGACACCGGCATCGGCGCCATCGAGGCGCTGCGTGCCGCCGCCGGCCAGCATATCCCGGCGGTGATGGTGACCGCGCAGCGCGGCCCCGGCCCGGCCCGCGCCAGCGCCGCGCTGGGGGTGCCGCTGGTCGAAAAGCCGGTGCGTGCCGACGAGCTGGGCGCGATCCTGCTGCGCGCCATCTCATCCTGATGGCCGAGGCGGGGCGGCCCGGGGTTGGCAGGCGCCGCCGCCCCGCCCATGCTGCCGCAAAGAGAGGAGAGCGGATGACACGACTTCGGAATGTTCCCGCATCCGGCCCAATTGCCGGCGGGACGCTGCGGATTGCCCGGCGGCTGGCGCTGGTGCTGGCGCTGGGCGCGGCCCTGCCGCTGACGCCGGCTGCGGCCGGCGAATCGGCCGAGCTGATCTTTACCGACCGCGGCCCCTGGGCGCTGGGCACGCAAGAGCTGAACTGGCGGCTGGACCATCAGGGCCCCGAGTCGCCCGCCTTTCAGCAGATCAGCGACGGGCGGGTCACGCTGGCCGAGACCACCGACCCCGCCGACGGGCAGAAGCTGCTGGAAGTCCGCCAGACCGCGGGAGAGGAATCGCGGCTGCTGGGGCGGTTCCCGGTCTCGATGGCCGATCCGGTGGTGGTGATCTTCCTGGAAAACACCGCCCGCGACATGGCGACGCTGACCGGGGGCAGCCCGTTCTATATCCGCAACCGCATCAAGGACGCGCTGGCCAAGGCCGGGCCGCCGACAAGTGGCGACGACGGGATCTCGGTCGAGCTGCGCCCCTTTGACGGCGATCCCGCCAGCGACCGCATGAAGGGGTTCGAGACGCTGCGGCTGCGGTTCCGCCTTGGCGACGACCCCTCCGACCCGATCCGCGAGCTGGTGGCCGAAACCGACGGTCCGGTCGCCGCGGTCCCGCCCGAGGGGATGGCGCCGCAGCCGATCGCCCCCGCCCCCTATCGCCACGCCATGGTGCTGGAATGATGATGCGCAACCTGCTTTTCGCCTGCCTGCTGGCCGCGCCGGGGTTTTGGCCCGTGCTGCCCGCCTACGCGCAGGCGGTCAACGACTACCCGACCGAGACGCGCGTGGAATACGCGCTGGCCTGCATGGCGGTGAACGGCGAAACCCCCGAATCGCTGCGCCGCTGTTCCTGCGCCATCGACGCCATTGCCGATGTGCTACCGTATGATTCCTACGTGCAGGCGGAAACCGTGCTGCGGATGCGCCAGACCACCGGCGAGCGCAGCGCCATGTTCCGCGGCAGCCCGGTGATGGAGGCGCTGGTGGCCGAGCTGCACCGGGCCGAGGCCGAGGCCGAGATCCTCTGTTTCTGACGCCGCCCCCGCCCGGGGCTTGACCCCGGCAAGGCGCGGCGCTTGGGTGCCACCGACCGCAACAAGGGGGAACCGGCGATGGATCTGGGGATCAGGGGCAGGAAGGCGCTCGTCTGCGCGGCGTCCAGGGGGCTGGGCCGCGGCTGCGCCGAGGCGCTGGCGGCCGAGGGGGTCGAGCTGGTCATCAACGCCCGCGGCGCCGAGGACCTGGCCCGCACCGCGCAGGAGATCGCCGCGGCGCATGGCGTGCGAGTGACCCCGGTCGCCGCCGACATCACCACCCCCGAGGGCCGCGCGCAGGTGCTCGAGGCGCTGGGCAGGCAGGCCGACATCCTGGTGACCAACGCCGGCGGCCCGCCGCCCGGCCACTGGACCGACTGGTCGCGCGAGGATTTCATCCGCGCCATCGACGCCAACATGCTGTCGGCGATCGCGCTGATGCAGGCGCTGGTGCCGGGGATGATGGATCGCGGCTGGGGCAGGGTGGTCAACATCACCTCGGCCGCGGTGCGCTCGCCCATCGGGCAGCTGGGGCTGTCGAACACCGCGCGCACCGGGCTGACCGGCTTTGTCGCGGGGATGTCGCGGCAGGTGGCGGAAAAGGGCGTCTGCGTGAACAACCTGCTGCCCGGCATCCACGACACCGACCGCGCCACCTCGCTGGATCAGGGGGTGGCCGATGCGCAGGGGATCACCCCGGCCGAGGCCCGTGCCCGGCGCGAGGCCACCATCCCGACCCGTGACTATGGAAGGGCCGAGGATTTCGGCGCTGCCTGCGCCTTCCTGTGTTCGCAGCAGGCGCGGTTCATCGTGGGGCAGAACCTGCTGCTGGACGGCGGCGCGCTGAACGTCACCATCTAGGCCGGAACCGCGCCCCCGGGCGGATGGTTTCCCCCGCAGGCGGCAGATGCCGCCCGCAGCAGGAGGAACCATCCATGCCACGCGGAGACAAGGACGCCTATACCGACAAGCAGAAGCGCAAGGCCGAGCATATCGCCGAAAGCTACGAGGACCGCGGCGCGTCCGAGAAACGGGCCGAGGAGATTGCCTGGGCCACGGTCAACAAGCAGGACGGCGGCGGCAAGAAATCCGGCTCGGGCCGCTCGTCCACGCATGAGGAACGCTCGAAAGCCGCGAAGAAAGGCTGGGAAACCCGCCGCCGCAAGGGCAACGCCTGACGCTTCGCGCTTCTTCCTTGCCCAAATATCCCGGGGTCCGGCGCCGCCATAAGCGGGGCGGCTCAGGCCCCGATCAGCATCGTCCACCAGATCTTGTTCGACGGCTCCTGGAACCAGCCCATCCCCAGTTCGCGCGCGGCCGGGTCCATGATCAGGTCGCGGGTGTCGCGGGTCTGCATCCAGGCGTTCAGGGTGGCGATCTCGTTCTCGTAGGTCTCGGAAATATCCTCGCCCAGCAACGAGCCGGCGTAGCCCTGCCGCCGTACCCGGTCCAGCGGCGACGACCCGTCCGAGCCGAAATGCCAGGCCCGGTTCTGCGCCGACATGTCGCGGGAATGGGCCATGGCGGCGGCGGCCAGCTGCGGGTTCAGGGTCAGCGGCTGCATCCCCTGCTGGCTGCGCAGCAGGTTGATCTGGGTCAGCACCCGGTTCGGGATCTGCGCCTGGTCCATCGGGGTGATGCGATAGGCGGTCGGGATCGGCTGGCCGTCCGGGCCGATCTGGGGCGGGGGCGCGATGGCGCAGGCCGACAGCGTCATCATCAGCGCGATGCCGGCGGCAAGGGTCAGCTTGGTCATCTTGGTGCATCCGTCCTTGAAACTTCCGCCCGATTATCGGGCTGCGCGCCAGGCTTCAAATGCAGGATTGCGTGATCCGGCGCGCTTGCGGCCGGGGCGTGGCATCCTTGCACCCCCGGCCGGGCGCGCGGTCAGGCGGGGGCGTCGGCCTCGTCCTCGACCGACAGGATTGCGGGCACGGCCGGGCAGGGCAGCAGCGTGTTGCCCGCCACATCGGCCAGGGTGTTGCTGTGCAGGAACACGTAGACATGCGCCGACAGCCCTTCCCACAGCCGGTTGCTCAGCGATTGTGCCCGCGTCCCGCTGCTGCCGCCCGAGGCCCCGGCGCCGACATGCAGCGCGCTGACGGTTTCGTCCACCGCGCCCAGCACATCGGCGATGCGGATGGATTCAGGCGCGCGCGCCAGCCGGTAGCCGCCGCCCGGGCCGCGCACGCTTTCGACCAGCCCCGCCCGGCGCAGCCGCACGAACAGCTGTTCGAGATAGGGCAGCGAGATGTTCTGCCGCCGCGAGATCTCGGCCAGGGTCGTCAGATTACCCGGGCTGGTGGCCAGATCCACCAGCGCGACCATGGCATAGCGGCCTTTTGTGGAAAGCTTCATCGGCGCCCCCTCGACTGCCAGTCCCCGCCCGACCGATCCCCGCCGCAGGCCGGGGGCGGGCGTTGACGCCTGCGCGGAGCCTGCGCTAAGCCCTTGGGGCCGTTTCTTGCGAAAACCGGTCGCGCACACCAGATTGCGGTCTAATGATTGCGTTCTGCTGCGTCAAGGAAACCGGGCGGGTCGCGGATCGCACCCCGTCCACGCGGCGACCAGCCGATTAGGAGTGTCATGCCCGAGCTTATCTTTCCCGGTCCCGAGGGTCGGCTGGAAGGCCGTTACCATCCGCAACCCAAGCCCGATGCGCCGCTGGCCATCGTGCTGCATCCGCACCCGCAGTTCGGGGGCACGATGAACAACCGGGTGGTCTACAACCTGCACTATGCCTTTCACCGCATGGGCTTCACCGTGCTGCGCTTCAACTTCCGCGGCGTGGGCCGCAGCCAGGGGGAATTCGACCAGGGCGTGGGCGAGCTGTCCGATGCCGCCTCGGCGCTGGATTACCTGCAGGCGATGAACCCGAACTCGAAACACTGCTGGGTGGCGGGGTTCAGCTTCGGCGCCTGGATCGGGATGCAGCTGCTGATGCGGCGCCCCGAGATCACCGGGTTCATCAGCGTGGCGCCGCCGGCGAACATGTATGATTTCAGCTTCCTGGCGCCGTGCCCGGCCTCGGGGCTGATCATCCATGGCACCGCCGACCGGGTGGCGCCCCCCAAGGACACCGAGGGGCTGGTCGGCAAGCTGCGCGAGCAGAAGGGCATCACCATCACCCACGAGACCATCGAGGGCGCCGATCATTTCTTCCGTGACGATGAGGCGCACATGAAGCCGATGATCGATTCGGTGCAGGCCTATGTGCGGCGGCGGCTGACCGAGACCACCCGCTGACGACCGGCGGCGGCGCAGCCCAAGGTTGCGCCGCCCGCCTGCACGGGCCATGCCACGACGGGCTGCGGCATAAATGTATACCACGGCATACAAGCCTTCCCCTCGCGCAAGTTCTGGGCTATAGGCGCCGCAGACCGACTTCCACTGCAAGGGGCGCCACATGACCAAGATCAAGGTAGACAACCCCGTCGTCGAGCTCGACGGCGACGAGATGACCCGGATCATCTGGGACTTCATCAAGCAGAAGCTGATCCTGCCCTATCTCGACATCGACCTGAAATACTACGACCTCGGCATCGAGCATCGCGATGCCACCGAGGACCAGGTGACCATCGACGCCGCCAACGCCATCAAGCAATACGGCGTCGGCGTGAAATGCGCGACCATCACCCCGGACGAGGCCCGCGTCGAAGAGTTCGGCCTGAAGAAGATGTGGAAGTCGCCGAACGGCACCATCCGCAACATCCTGGGCGGGGTGATCTTCCGCGAGCCGATCATCTGCAAGAACGTGCCGCGGCTGGTGCCGCACTGGACCCAGCCGGTGGTTGTCGGCCGCCACGCTTTCGGCGACCAGTACAAGGCCACCGATTTCCGCTTCCCCGGCAAGGGCAAGCTGACGATCAGGTTCGTCGGCGAGGATGGCGAGACCATCGAGCACGAGGTGTTCGACGCCCCGTCCTCGGGCGTGGCCATGGCGATGTACAACCTGGACGATTCGATCCGCGACTTTGCCCGCGCCTCGATGAACTACGGCTTGCTCCGCAACTATCCGGTCTACCTGTCCACCAAGAACACCATCCTGAAAGCCTATGACGGCCGCTTCAAGGACCTGTTCCAGGAGGTCTTCGAGGCCGAGTTCGAGGACAAGTTCAAGAAGGCCGGCATCACCTATGAGCACCGGCTGATCGACGACATGGTGGCCTCGAACCTGAAATGGTCGGGCGGCTATGTCTGGGCCTGCAAGAACTACGACGGCGATGTGCAGTCCGATACCGTCGCGCAGGGCTTCGGCTCGCTTGGCCTGATGACCTCGGTGCTGATGACGCCGGACGGGCAGACCGTCGAGGCCGAGGCCGCGCACGGCACGGTGACGCGCCACTATCGCCAGCATCAGGCGGGCAAGGAAACCTCGACCAACTCGATCGCGTCCATCTATGCGTGGACCGGCGGGCTGAAGCACCGCGCCAAGCTGGACGGCAACGATGCGCTGATGCGGTTCGCCGAAACGCTGGAGCGGGTGACCGTGCAGGCGGTCGAGGACGGCCACATGACCAAGGACCTGGCGCTGCTGGTCGGGCCGGAACAGAAGTGGCTGTCGACCATGGGTTACCTGGAAAAGGTCGACGAATACCTGAACAAGGCGCTGGCTGGTTAAGACCGGCGGGCAAAAGTGACAGGCGGCCGGGCAATTGCCCGGCCGTCTTGCGTTTCAGTCGGCGGGACCTTTGGGGTCGTCGCTGCCGGGATACCAGTCCACGATGGCGACCTGCGTCTGCGAGCCGGCGGCGCGCAGCTTTTCCGCGAACTCGGCCGGGTCGTTGCCGCGGTGGTGATAGGGAATCACCAGCCGCGGCGCCATCGCCGCCACCCCCTCGACCGCCTGGTCGATGCTCATCGTATAGGGCAGGTTCATCGGCACGAAGGCCAGCGCGATGTCGGCTTGGGCCATGAACTCGGGCGTCGCCTCGGTGTCGCCGGCGATATAGATGCGGCCGTGCTCGGGCGAGGTCAGCACATAGCCGTTGTCGCGCCCCTGCGGGTGATACTGGGTGCGCTCGGGGGTGATGTTGTAGGCGGGCACCGCCTCGATCTTGATGCCCGCGATCTCGCCGCTGTCGCCGTTGGCCATCACGGTGGCGCGGGCGCGCAGGTCTTCGGGCAGTTTTTCGGCCACCGCCGGGTTCACCACCAGCGCCACCCCGTCGGTCACCACCGCGGCCAGCACCTCGGGGTCGAAATGGTCGCCGTGTTCATGGGTGACCAGCACCGCGGCCAGCGGCCCGGCCGCGGCATAGCGGTCGGCCCCGCCCACCGGGTCGACCAGGATGTTCTGCCCGGCCAGCGTCAGCATCAGGCTGGCATGTTCAAAGGGGGTGAGGAAACCGGGCGCGGTAGCAGGGGTTGGGGCTGCTGCCTGCGCCCGCAGTGCCGCGGGCAGCGCGGCGGCGGCGGTGCAGGCCAGCGCGCCGGCCAGGGTCTGGCGTCGATTCAGGTCCATGGGATCGTCCTTTGGCTGGAGCTCCGCTTGCGGAAACCGCGGCGCGGCGGTCCGAGTTCCCCCGGCCACCCTTTTCCCGGGGGGCCGCACACGCTATCTGCATCCCATGGCCAGAGTGGAGCGTGCCCGATGAAAGCAGCCGTCATCACATTTCCCGGTTCCAACTGCGACCGCGACCTTGCGGTGGCGCTGGAGGCCGCCGGCGCCGAGGTGGCGCGAGTCTGGCACAAGGACGACGCCCTGCCCGAGGGCACCGATCTGGTGGCGGTGCCGGGCGGGTTCTCGTTCGGGGACTATCTGCGCTGCGGCGCCATCGCCGCGCGCTCGCCTGTCGCCCGCGCGATCCGCGACCATGCGACGCGGGGTGGCTATGTGCTGGGGGTCTGCAACGGTTTCCAGGTGCTGACCGAGCTGGGGCTGCTGCCGGGCGCGCTGATGCGCAACGCCGGGCTGACCTTCATCTGCAAGGATGCGCCGCTGCGGGTTGCCTCGCGCGAGAACGATTTCCTGTCGGCCTTTGCCGAGGGTGAAGAGATCAGCCTGCCCGTCGCCCATCACGACGGCAATTACCAGATCGACCCCGAGGGGCTGGCAAGGCTGCGGGCCGAGGGGCGTATCGCCCTGACCTATCAGGGAAAACTGAACGGCTCGGTCGCCGATATCGCCGGGGTTCTGTCGGAAAACCGCCGGGTTTTGGGGATGATGCCGCACCCCGAGCGCGCGTCCGAGGCCGCGCATGGCGGCGCCGACGGGGCGCGGCTGTTCCGCGGCCTGATCGATTCCACGGTCGCGGTCTGAGCCGCGACTTGCGCTCGGGCCGCTGCGGGCTGTCGCCGAGGGGCGCGGCAGCCCTGCAACCGCTTGAGCGGCCAGCCGGTTTTACCTAGATTGCAACCATGGCAGCCAGCGGCCGAGAGATTGAGCACGAACCGACCGATCCCGCCGCGCAACGTGTCCGGGCGACGGCGAGGGCGCGTCTGGTCAACCGCATCGGCATCCTGGGGCTGCTGATCGCCGCCATCGGCGCGATCTGGTGGACCAATGTCTGGCTGACCGACCGCTTTTCCGAAAGCACCCGGGTGCGGGCCGAGCTGCGATCGGCGCTGTTCACCGGTAACCTGCTGTCGGAATTGCAGCGCACCTCGGTGGTGCCGCTGCTGCTGGCGCGCGACCCGGCGCTGATCGGCTCGCTGAGCAACAAGGATTATGCGACGATCTCGGCCCGGCTGATCGCGGCGCAAAAGGAAATCGCCGTCGCCTCGATCCGGCTGCTGGACAACTCGGGTCGGGTGGTGGGGGCCACCGACCGCAAGCTGCTGGGCGCGAATTACGTGCTGTCGCCGTTCTACGTCGAGGCGCTGCGCACCAATGACACCGTGTTCACCGTGTCACCTGCCGACAGCGGCGGGTTCGAGTTCGCCTATTCCCGCGCCGTGGTCAGCGAGGGACGCTCGCTGGGGGTGATCGTGGTCGGCGCCGATCTGGGGCGGCTGGAACGGTCCTGGGGCGGGGTGCAGGATGCGGTCGCGGTCACCGACAGCTCGGGGCAGATCATCCTGGCGACCGAATCGCGCTGGCGCGGGCGCACGCTGGATGATGCGCTGGCGGTGCGATCCGCCCCCTCGGCGATCGAGCGGGCCTATCAGGTCACCGCCGACTGGACCAACCGCCCGGCCGACGCCTATGTCGGCGGCAAGGCGGTGATGCAGACCCAGACCCGCATCCCGTTCCGCGGCTGGCGGATGACCCTGTTCACCACCTATGATTCGATCCGCGACCGGGTGAACACCTTCCTCGCGCTGGAAATCATGGGGTTCGCGATCCTGCTGGCGCTGGGGTTCTATCTGCTGTCCCGCCGCGCCCGGGTGCAGTCCGCCCGCTACCGCCGCGAATCCGCCGACCTGCGGGCGCTGAACACCCGCCTGACCCGCGAGATCGCCGAGCGCGAGCGGGTGCAGCGCGAGCTGCGCGTGGCCGAGCAGACGGTGCAGCAGGCCTCGAAACTGGCGGCGCTGGGCGAGATGTCGGCCAGCGTCAGCCACGAGCTGAACCAGCCGCTGGCGGCGATGAAGACCTATCTGGCCGGCTCGCGGCTGCTGCTGGAACGGGGGCGGGATACCGAGGCGATGACCTCGTTCCAGCGCATCGACGACCTGCTGGACCGGATGGGCGCGATCACGAAGCAGCTGAAATCCTATGCCCGCAAGGGCGGCGAGGCGTTCGAGCCGGTGGACCTGCGCGCGGCGCTGTCCAGCGCCCTGACCATGATGGAGCCGCAGCTGCGCACCCGCCGGGTGCGGCTGCAGCGCAGCGTCCCGTCCGAGCCGGTGATGGTGTTCTGCGACCGCATCCGGCTGGAACAGGTCATCATCAACCTGGTGCGCAACGCGCTGGACGCCACCAAGACCGTGCGCGACGCCTCGATCGAGCTGGTGGTCAACAAGCTGTCACACGCGCATTTGTCTGTCCGGGACAACGGCCCCGGCGTAGACGATCTGGAAAAACTTTTTGAACCCTTCTGGACGACCAAGAGCCCCGGCGAGGGAACCGGGCTGGGGCTGGCGATCTCGTCCGGGATCGTGGCCGATTTCGGCGGCAGGCTGACCGCGCACAACCGCCAGGGCGGCGGTGCGGTGTTCGACGTCGACCTGCCGCTTTACGAACCTGCCCGGCATGGCGCCAAGCCGCTGGCTGCCGAGTGACGAAAGGATGATGGCATGACGCAGACGATGACCGTGGCGATCGTGGACGACGAACCGGACATGCGCGAATCGATCAGCCAGTGGTTGACGTTGTCGGGCTTCACCACCGAGGTGTTCGCCAGCGCCGAAGAGGCGCTGAAGGTGATCGGCCCCGACTGGCCCGGCGCGGTCATCACCGACATCAGGATGCCGGGCATGGACGGGATGGCGTTCCTCAAGCGGCTGATGGGGCAGGATTCGGCGCTGCCGGTCATCATGATAACCGGCCACGGCGACGTGCCGATGGCGGTCGAGGCGATGCGGCTGGGGGCCATGGATTTCATGGAAAAGCCCTTCAACCCCGACCGCATGACCGAGCTGGCCAAGAAGGCGCTGCAGGCGCGGCGGATCACCCTGGACAACCGAGCGCTGCGCCGCGACCTGTCCGAGGGTCAGCAGGTCATGTCCAAGCTGGTCGGGACCTCGCCCGCGATGGAGCGGCTGCGCGAGGATATCCTGGACCTGGGTCAGGCCGACGGCCATGTGCTGATCGACGGCGAGACCGGCACCGGCAAGACCCTGGTCGCGCACGCGCTGCACGCGGTGGGGCCGCGGGCCTCGCGCAAGTTCGTGCCGATTTCCTGCGCCGCCTATAACGAGGAAGCTCTGGCCACGCGGCTGTTTGGCCCGGTCGAGGACGGTCTGCCCGCGGTCGAGGAAGCCCGCGGCGGCACGCTGTGCCTTGAGGATATAGAGGCACTGTCGGACCCGCTGCAGGCGCGGCTGCTGGCCTTCATCGCCGATCAGGGCAGCCCGGCCGAGACCCGGATCATCGCCATTTCCAACGCCCGCGGCGAGGGGCGGCGGGCCGAGGACAGCCTGCGCCCGGACCTGTTCTATCGCCTGTCGGCGCTGAAGATCACCCTGCCGCCGCTGCGCCAGCGCGGCGAGGATATCCTGGCCCTGTTCACCCGCATGACCGAGCAGTTCGCCGACGAATACGGTTGCGAGCCGCCGCAGATCACCGCGCAAGAGGCCGCGCAGCTGCTGCAGGCGCCGTGGCCCGGCAACGTGCGCCAGCTGATCAACGTGGCCGAGCGCGCGGTGTTGCAGAACCGCCGCGGCACCGGCTCGATCACCTCTCTGCTGCTGGGGGACGGCGAGGAGGCGCAGACCGACGCCACCACCACCGAGGGCAAGCCGCTGAAGGAATATGTCGAATCCTTCGAACGGATGCTGATCGACAACACCATGCGCCGCCACAAGGGCTCGATCAGCGCGGTGATGGACGAATTGTGCCTGCCGCGCCGCACCCTGAACGAGAAAATGGCGAAATACGGGCTGAGCCGCGGCGATTACCTGTAAAACGGTGGCCCGTCGAAAAGACAGGCCGGAACATGACCGTGGCGCTCTCGTTTCTGTTATCATCAGGGGAACGGGAGGGCGATCATGCAAATGCGAATCGTTCTGGCACTGCTGTCCCTGGTGCTGGCTGGGTGTCGATACGAAAGCATTGCAGACCTGCGGCCGTCGGCCTCTGTCTATTCGGTGACCGGCGCTTACCCCGAGGGTGAATATCTGTTCCAGACGGCCGAACAGGACGCCATTCTGGCGCTGGTCGTCGGGCCGGATAAGGCCGCGCTGGGCTATCAATTGCAGGGATGGCCGCCCATGGCGGCGACGATCATTGCCGTGCTTGGGTCCACCAGTTTTCCCGATCGCACCTATGTTGCCATGGCACCGGTAGAAGCGAGCGCGGGCAGCGAAAGCGAAGGATTTCAGTATTTCCCGTTTTCGTTCGGGAGCACCCATGTGGAATGGGTCCAGCCGCCGAATCCGACCAAAGTGTCGGATCTTGAGGATCTGGCCCGACACCTCGTTGCCCCTGAAACAAAGCGTGTTTCCTTTGCGCTGGTGGCAGAGCGGGACCGGCCGGCGGTTCTGGCGCGGTTCGAGGCATGGCGCGGGCAGGGTTCGGCTGGCGCCCCTTCTGCTCCGGCCGCCCCCGCTCCGGCTGCACCTGTTCCCGTTGCGCCGCCGGCTTACACCGGACCGCCGACCGTGCGCGGGCTGACAGTCGGGGACGGGGTGCATGTGCAGGGAATCCTCAGCGATTCACCTTCGATCATTCAGGAAATCGACCAGGCGAACGGACGAGTGAAGGTGCGGCGGATGTCGGATGGGGTGTCGGAATGGGTGTCGGCCGATCGGCTGATCTCGCGCGATGAATCGACCGTGAACGACCTTGCCCGGACGGGGGCGGTTCTGGGCGTGTTCGTCTGCCTGCTCAGCCCGGAAACCTGTCAGGACAACCGCTGATCGCGGCGCCCGCGGCGCAGTTCGATGCGGGACGCGACAGTTTCGCATTGAAATCCAAGATGCCATGCCCCTATGTTCACCCCATGCGGGTGCGGTCGTCCGATCTGGCGACCATGCGCCGCAGCCAGTTTCGCAGCGTGGTGCCGGCCGTGGACCCCTTGGGGGCAGCAGGTCGGGCCGCGCGGAAGAAAGCCGGTCCTCAGGCGTATCCTCTTGGTGCGTCGGGCCTGAATATCAGCCGTCGCGGCGGGCCCTGCGGGTCCGCATGCGGCCAAAAGGAAACAGACGCGATGGATCGCGCAAGGCAAGGTGACGCAAGGGGGCGGCGGGAATCGATCCTGTCCGCCCCCATACCCGTTGGGGGTGCCGCCTGTTCTGCCGCAACCATGGCGTCCGCATCATGTCGCAGCCCCGCCCGGTCGTCCTGTCGCGTGACAGGCCCGGACGGGCTGCGTGAAAGAACATTACATGGCAAAGAAGATGCTGATCGACGCCACCCATCCCGAGGAAACCCGGGTGGTCGTGGCGGACGGAACCAAGGTCGAAGACTTTGATTTCGAAACCCTGAACAAACGCCAGCTGGCCGGGAACATCTACCTGGCCAAGGTGACGCGGGTCGAGCCCTCGCTGCAGGCGGCCTTCGTCGATTACGGCGGCAACCGCCACGGCTTCCTCGCCTTTGCGGAAATCCACCCGGATTACTACCAGATCCCCGCCGCCGACCGCGCCGCGCTGATCGAAGAGGATCGCGCCGCCGCCGCCGAGGCCGAGGCCGAAGAGGGCACGCAGGAACGCCGCAGCTCGCGCAGCCGGGGGCGGGGCCGCAACGGCTCGCGCGATGGCAGCCGGGAGGGGGGCCGCGAGGAACGCGCCGAGCGGGCGGTGCAGGACGATGCGGTAAGCCGCTCGGACGACGTGCCGGGGATGGAGATCATCGACGCCGGCTCTGACGACGCCGCGGATGTGGGTGGCGCGGCTGCCGATCAGGGTACCACGGTCGCGACCCCGGAAGCCGGGGCAGCGGTCGAGACCGCGGACGTTGCGAGTGATACGACTGCGGCAGAGGCCGAGGATCACGGCGACGACCACGGCGATTCGGACGACGATATCGAATCGATCGCCGAAGAGGACGTGACCGAGGAAATCCGCCCCTCGCGCAAGCCCCGCGCCCGCCGCTACAAGATTCAAGAGGTCATCAAGGTCCGGCAGATCATGCTGGTGCAGGTGGTCAAGGAGGAACGCGGCAACAAGGGCGCTGCGCTGACCACCTATCTGAGCCTTGCCGGCCGCTATTGCGTGCTGATGCCGAACACCGCGCGCGGCGGCGGGATTTCCCGCAAGATCACCAATGTCGCCGACCGCAAGAAGCTGAAAGAGATCGCCGCCGAGCTGGAGGTGCCGCAGGGCGCCGGGCTGATCATCCGCACCGCCGGCAGCCAGCGCACCCGCAGCGAGATCAAGCGCGACTATGAATATCTGATGCGGCTGTGGGAACAGATCCGCGAACGCACCTTCAAGTCGATCGCGCCCGCGCCGATCTACGAGGAAGGCGACCTGATCAAGCGCACCATCCGCGATCTGTACAGCAAGGACATCGACGAGGTGCTGGTCGAGGGCGAGCGCGGCTATCGCACCGCCCGCGACTTCATGGCGATGATCATGCCGACCCACGCCCGCAACGTGAAGCATTACACCGACTCGACGCCGCTCTACGCGCGCTATCAGGTGGAAAGCTACCTTGCCGGCATGTTCAACCCGGTCGTGCAGCTGAAATCCGGCGGCTATATCGTCATCGGCATCACCGAGGCGCTGGTGGCGATCGATGTGAACTCGGGCCGGGCCACCAAGGAAGGCTCGATCGAGGAGACCGCGTTCAAGACCAACTGCGAGGCCGCGGACGAGATCGCGCGGCAGCTGCGGCTGCGCGATCTGGCGGGGCTGATCGTCGTCGATTTCATCGACATGGACGAGCGCAAGAACAACGCCGCCGTGGAAAAACGCTTCAAGGAGGCGCTGAAGAACGATCGGGCGCGGATCCAGGTCGGGCGGATTTCCGGCTTTGGCCTGATGGAGATGTCGCGCCAGCGGCTGCGGCCGGGGATGCTGGAATCGACCACCCAGCCCTGCGCGCATTGCCACGGCACCGGGCTGATCCGGTCCGACGATTCCATGGCGCTGACCATCCTGCGCGCCATCGAGGAAGAAGGCACCCGCAAGCGGTCGCGCGAGGTTCTGGTCAAGGTGCCGGTGGCGGTGGCCAACTACCTGATGAACCAGAAACGCGACCATATCGCCCGGATCGAGACGCGCTATGGGTTGTCGGTGCGGATCGAGGCGGATCCGGCGCTGATCTCGCCCGACTACTCGCTCGAGAAGTTCAAGACCGCCACGCGGGCGATCCCGGATCAATCGACCGCGGCGCTGTCGGTGGATGCGCGGCTGATGGCGGAAATCGACGAATCCGACAACTCGGTCGAGGATGAGGCAGAGGTGGTCGAGGCGACCGCGACCGAAGCCCCCGCCGCGCCGGACGAGGGCAATGGCGAGGACGCGGGTTCCTCGACCCGCCGCCGCCGTCGCCGGCGCCGCCGGCGCAACGGCGAGGAGTCGGGGGACGAGGATTTCGCCACGCTGTCGGGCGAGGACGGGGAATCCGAGGCTGAGGAAAGCGGCGAAACCGCTGCGGCCGAGGCCGATGCCGGGGCGGGCGAAGCCGCGCCGGAGGCCACGGGTTCGGGACGCTCGCGCCGGTCCCGCTCGCGCTCGCGGTCGCGGCGCAGTGGCGAGGATCGGGGCAATGGCGAGGGCGAGGCCGACGGCCAGAACCCGACCCCGGCGGTGATCGACGAAAGCCGCGACGCCCCGGCCGGGGAAGGCGTGCCCGTCGAAACCGGCGGCATCCCGGCCAATGCCGACGGGTTGGCCGATGATCTGCTGGGCCGCTCGCCCGGCGACGACGCGGCCGAGGTCGTTGAGGCGGAGGCTGCCGAGACGGACGGTGATGGCAACGGGGAGGCTGCCGCGGCTGTCGCCGAGCCCGCCGTGTCCCTGTCGCAGGACGAGCCCGTCGAGGCGGCTGTGGAGGTTGCGGCCCCCGAAACTGCCCCGGAAGCGGTGGAAGCCGCGACTGCGGAAGCCGAGGCTGAGGAGGCCGCGGCACTGCAAGCCGTGGCCGAGCCTGTGGCCGAGCCCGCTGCGGCCGAGGCCCAGCCCGAGCCCGTCGCCGCCGAGCCGAAAGAGGCTGCGCGGCCCAAGCGCCGCGGCTGGTGGTCGGCCGGCTGATCGGGCCGCTGCGGACATGACGCCACTGTGACCATTCGTTGCGGGGCCGGGGTCTTCCCCGGCCCCGAAGTTTTCGCCAAGGTGCCGCCATGTTTGGAATTGAACTCGTCGATGCCGCCATCCTGCCCGCCATGCTTGTCGCGGTGGCGGCCGGGATCCTGTCCTTCCTGTCGCCCTGCGTGCTGCCGATCGTGCCGCCCTATCTGGCCTATATGACCGGGGTGAAGGTCTCGGACCTGCGCGAGGGCCAGCGCAGCGCGGTGCTGCCGGCGCTGTTCTTCGTGCTGGGCCTGTCGACGGTGTTCCTGCTGATGGGCTATGCGGCCTCGGCCTTCGGGCGGGCGTTCCTGCAATATCAGCCGTGGCTGGTGACGATCTCGGGGATCTTCGTGATCCTGCTGGGGCTGCATTTCTTGCATGTGTTCCGCATCCCGATCCTGGACCGCGAGGCGCGGCTGGACACCGGCGACAAGGGCGGCTCGGCGCTGGGGGCGTATTTCCTGGGGCTGGCCTTTGCGTTCGGCTGGACGCCGTGCATCGGGCCGCAACTGTCGATGATCCTGACGCTGGCGGCGACCGACCCGGCGCGCGGCACCACGCTGCTGGGCACCTATGCGCTGGGGCTGGGCATCCCGTTCCTGCTGTCGGCGATCTTCATCGAGCGCTCGATGGGGCTGATGAACCGGCTCAAGCGCCACATGGGCGTGATCGAGCGGGTGTCGGGCGTGCTGCTGATCGCGGTGGGCCTGCTGCTGCTGACCGGCTGGATGGGGGTCATCAGCTACTGGCTGCTCGAGACGTTCCCGGCGCTGGGGCAGATCGGCTAGGCCGGCCCACCCCGCCCGCTCAGTTCGCCCAGGAGGGCGGGCGTTTTTCCAGGAATGCGGCCATGCCCTCGTCGGTCTCGGGCAGCATCAGGTTTTCGCACATGATGGCGCCGCCGCGCTGATAGGCATCGGCCAGCGACAGCCCCTGCTGTTCGCGGAAGCCGCGCTTGCCCAAACGCACGGCGCTGGGCAGCTTCGAGGCGACCAGCTGCGCCAGTTCCATCGTGCTTTCGGCAAGCTCGGCCGCGGGCACGACGCGGTTGACCAGCCCCAGTTCGCGGGCGCGGGCCGCATCCATGAATTCGCCCGTCACCAGCAGCTCGAAAGCGGCGCGGGGCGGGATGGCGCGGGTCAGGGCGACCATCGGCGTGGTGCAGAACAGCCCGATGTTGATGCCGTTCACGCCGAAGCGCACGCCCTCGGCCGCGACCGCCATGTCGCAGCTGGCGACCAGCTGGCAGCCGGCGGCGGTGGCGACGCCCTGCACCTCGGCGATCACCGGCTGGGGCAGGGTGGCGATCTTCTGCATCACCTGCGCGCAATCGGCGAACAGTTCCTCATAGGCCGCGCGGCCGCCGTCGGCGTCGGCTCGCGCCGCCTGCATCTGCCGCAGGTCGTGGCCGGCGGAAAACGCCTTGCCCTCGGCCGCCAGGATCACGGCGCGCACGCTGTCCTCCGCGGCGATCCGGTCCAGCGCCTGCCCCAGCGCCGCCAGCATCTGGACCGACAGCGCGTTGTAATTCGCGCCCCCCGTCATCACCAGCCGCGCCACAGCCCCATGATTTTCCTGCCGGATCAAGCTCTCTGCCATTGTATCCTCCGTATCCCCTGGGCCAGACTGTAGGGCGCAACGGCATGGGGGGAAAGCATGATGCAGGCGCATGAGATCGAGTCGTTCCTGGCGCGCGAG
>NZ_CP136681.1:2945000-3329383 GCF_047716885.1 Paracoccus sp. SJTW-4
AGCCATGTGCAGGCTGAAGGTTGGGTAACACCAACTGGAGGGCCGAACCGACACCCGTTGAAAAGGGTCCGGATGACGTGTGGCTAGGGGTGAAAGGCCAATCAAATCTGGAGATAGCTGGTTCTCCGCGAAAGCTATTTAGGTAGCGCGTCGATTGTATTCTCCCGGGGGTAGAGCACTGCATGGATGATGGGGGCCCACAGCCTTACTGAGTCTAAGCAAACTCCGAATACCGGGAAGAACTGATCGGCAGACACACGGCGGGTGCTAACGTCCGTCGTGGAGAGGGAAACAACCCTGACCAACAGCTAAGGCCCCCAATTCGTGGCTAAGTGGGAAAGCATGTGGGATTTCCAAAACAACCAGGAGGTTGGCTTAGAAGCAGCCATCCTTTAAAGATAGCGTAACAGCTCACTGGTCTAGACAAGAGATCCTGCGGCGAAGATGTAACGGGGCTCAAGCCACGAGCCGAAGCTTTGGGTGCACGTATGTGCGCGGTAGCGGAGCGTTCTGTGATATGGAACGCTGCCTCTTCAGCATCGCAAGATGCTGCGGAGGCAATGTTCTGACTGTGAAGCCGGGCTGTAAGGCATCCGGTGGAGTGATCAGAAGCGAGAATGTTGACATGAGTAGCGACAAACAGGGTGAGAGACCCTGTCGCCGAAAGTCCAAGGGTTCCTGCTTAAAGCTAATCTGAGCAGGGTAAGCCGGCCCCTAAGGCGAGGCCGAAAGGCGTAGTCGATGGGAACCAGGTTAATATTCCTGGGCCAGGAGATGGTGACGGATCCTCAGGGTTGTTCGATCTTAACGGATTGATCGGGCAGCTGCGGGGTCCCTGGAAATAGCCCTCCATGAGACCGTACCCGAAACCGACACAGGTGGACTGGTAGAGAATACCAAGGCGCTTGAGAGAACCACGTTTAAGGAACTCGGCAAAATACCTCCGTAAGTTCGCGAGAAGGAGGCCCGGTTGTCGCGCAAGCGGTGGCCGGGGGCACAAACCAGGGGGTGGCGACTGTTTACTTAAAACACAGGGCTGTGCGAAGCCGCAAGGCGACGTATACAGTCTGACGCCTGCCCGGTGCCGGAAGGTTAAAAGGAGGGGTGCAAGCCCTGAATTGAAGCCCCGGTAAACGGCGGCCGTAACTATAACGGTCCTAAGGTAGCGAAATTCCTTGTCGGGTAAGTTCCGACCTGCACGAATGGCGTAACGATCTCCCCGCTGTCTCAAACGTGGACTCAGCGAAATTGAACTGTGTGTGAAGATGCACACTTCCCGCGGTTAGACGGAAAGACCCCATGCACCTTTACTATAGCTTCGCACTGGCATCAGGATTGTGATGTGCAGGATAGGTGGTAGGCTTTGAAACCGGGACGCCAGTTCCGGCGGAGCCTCCCTTGAGATACCACCCTTCGCACTCTTGATGTCTAACCGCGGTCCGTTATCCGGATCCGGGACCCTGCGTGGTGGGTAGTTTGACTGGGGCGGTCGCCTCCCAAAGAGTAACGGAGGCGCGCGAAGGTTGGCTCAGAGCGGTCGGAAATCGCTCGTTGAGTGCAATGGCAGAAGCCAGCCTGACTGCAAGACTGACAAGTCGAGCAGAGTCGAAAGACGGCCATAGTGATCCGGTGGTCCCGAGTGGAAGGGCCATCGCTCAACGGATAAAAGGTACGCTGGGGATAACAGGCTGATGATGCCCAAGAGTCCATATCGACGGCATCGTTTGGCACCTCGATGTCGGCTCATCTCATCCTGGGGCTGGAGCAGGTCCCAAGGGTACGGCTGTTCGCCGTTTAAAGAGGTACGTGAGCTGGGTTTAGAACGTCGTGAGACAGTTCGGTCCCTATCTGCCGTGGGTGTAGGATACTTGAGAGGAGTTGCCCCTAGTACGAGAGGACCGGGGTGAACGTTCCACTGGTGGACCTGTTGTCGTGCCAACGGCACAGCAGGGTAGCTATGAACGGACAGGATAAACGCTGAAGGCATCTAAGCGTGAAGCCCCCCTCAAAACAAGGTATCCCTTGAGAGCCGTGGAAGACCACCACGTCGATAGGCCAGAGGTGTAAGCGCAGCAATGCGTTCAGCTGACTGGTACTAATGGCTCGATTGGCTTGATTTGATCCGGAAGAAGACAGTCCGTCTTCTCCAAAGCATCCTTGGACAACACCTGCCCCGAAAGGGGCAACGCTGAGCGTTTCTTCCCCGGTCTGGTGGCCATAGCACGAGCGAAACACCCGATCCCATCCCGAACTCGGCCGTTAAGCGCCGTCGCGCCAATGGTACTGCGTCTCAAGACGTGGGAGAGTAGGTCACCGCCAGACCTGGAAAGAAACGCAAGTCTCTCTGAAACGATGACCACACCCCCGCAGCCCAGATCCAGCGGGGACCGCTGCACAAACGCAGCAACAGTCGCGGGGTAGAGCAGCCCGGTAGCTCGTCAGGCTCATAACCTGAAGGCCGCAGGTTCAAATCCTGCCCCCGCAACCATCTTTACTTGCGATCCACCCCGCTCTCCGGCGGGGTTTTTGCGTTGCGCGGAAAGCGTAAGGATTCCGGCCAGATCGCCTTGGACGTCGATCTCGATCCGGTCCTCTCCCGGCGTCAGCACGATCCGGTCGATCAGCGAGCGGATGATCTCCGCCGCCTCGATGCGCTGAGCCTCGTCGTCGCCTTGCAGCGTCTCGTAGAGCTGCTGGACCCGTGCCCGGTATTGCAGCGCCATCGAGGGATGCAGCAGGGGCGGGGGCTCGTCGGCATTGGCGAGGAAGTCCTGCAGTTCCACCTTGCGGGCGCGCAGCTTGTCGCCGCGCTCCTTCACCGCCTCGATCGAGATGGCGTCCCGCATGTAGAGATCCATCAGCTTCTCCTCCTCGCGGGCGATCCGCTTCAGCTCGGCCTCGGCCTTGTCGATGCCGGCGCCGCTTTCCATGCGCAGCCGGTTGGTCTCCCTCGTATAGGCGTCGCAGAACTCGGCGAAGAGATCGGGATCGACAAGGCGGGTGCGCAGCGCGTTCAATACCCGCGCCTCCAGCTCGTCGCGACGGATGTTCATCCGGTTATCGCAGGTGCCCTTGTTGCGCGCCGTCGAGCAGCCGATCAGGTCCTTCGAGATCGCCGAATAGCCGCCGCCGCAACAGGCGCACTTCGTCAGTCCCGAGAACAGGTATTTGGGGCGGCGGCGATGATTCACCGTGCGGACATCGGCGACGCCGCGCGCGTCGCGGGCAGCGGTATTGCCCTTCTGCCGTGCCTTCACGGCGCTCCAGAGGCCGTCGTCGAGGATGCGCAGTTCCGGCACCTCCTGAATGACCCAGTCCTCTTCCGGATTGAGCCGGGCCTGGCGCTTGCCGGTATCGGGATCCTTGACGAAGCGTTGCCGGTTCCAGACGAGCCTGCCGACATACATCTCGTTGTTGAGGATGCCGTTGCCGCGCCGCGGGTTGCCGTTGATGGTGCTGAAGCCCCAGTCGCCGCCCGAGGGGGCGGGGATGCCGTCCCTGTTCAGGGCGACGGCGATGGCCTTGGCCGATTTGCCGGCCGCGTAGTCGCGGAAGATCCGGCGCACCACCTCGGCCTGCACCGCGTTGATCATCCGGTCGCCGCGGATCGGCTCGCCATCACCATCGAACTTCTTGACCACGTCGTAGCCGTAGGAATTGCCGCCGCCGGATTTACCGGCCTCGACGCGGCCGCGCTGGCCGCGCCGGGTCTTGTCGGCCAGGTCCTTGAGGAACAGCGCGTTCATCGTGCCCTTCAGCCCGACATGCAGCTCGCTGATCTCGCCCTCGGAGAGCGTGAACATCTTCACATCGGCATAGCGCATGCGCTTGTAGATGCCGGCGATATCCTCCTGGTCGCGGCTGATCCGGTCCAGCGCCTCGGCAAGCACCAGGTCGAAGCGGCCGCGCGTCGAATCCACGACCAGCGCCTGGATGCCGGGGCGTTGGATCATGCTGGCGCCGGAGATGGAATGGTCGGAATATTCCTCGACCACCGTCCAGCCCTCCTTCTCGGCGCGCAGCCGGCACATGCGGAACTGGTCGGCGATGGACGCATCGCGCTGCTGGTCGGAGGAATAGCGGGCGTAGACGGCAACCTTCATGGCGGCTCTCCCTGTCGGATCAGGAGGCGCCGGGTTCCCTGGTCTTTTTCTGCGCCTCGAAATTGTCCCTGGCGGCCTGCCTGCCCAGCAGGCGCACCAGTCTGACGAGGCGCGGGTCGGGATTGCCGCGGGGCGTGAAGCCGAGTTCCGGCTCGCCGAGCAGCAGGGCGTCGAGCAGCGCCTCGCGTTCGCTCCGCGTCATCGTGGCCTGGGTTCGGGAAGCTGGCAAGGACATAATCGCCAGCATCGGCGCCGAAATCAGCATAAGCAATGGAAATCGCTATGGAATAATCGGTGGCGAATGGTGCTGAGGAGGATGCGGCAGGGCAGGGTGGCGTAGAGCAGCGCGCTCCAGCGTCGTGCAATGACTTGCCGGAATCCGGGATCAGCGCAACCGATGCCGGCGCCAGACCTCGATCATCCAGCCCAGCATCACCGCATTGAGGACATGCCACAGAAAATGCGTGCCGAAGGGCAGGGCATCGCACAGAGGCTGGTCGAGCGTGCGGAAGGTCAGCGAGACGATCAGGATCCCGGCGCCGATGGCGAGGCCGCGCGCCGTGTCCGGCAGGCGTCTGCGCAGCAGCACCGCATAGATCAGGATCAGCAATGGCACCGGCGCATAGCTGGACGAGGAGCCGAGGCCGGGGATCATCGAAAACAGCGGCACCGTAGCGGCGGCATAGGGAATGAAGCCGACCGTCACCAGGGCGGCGATCCAGGGACGCGCTCCGAAATAGTCGCGGGTGGCGGCGAAGACATAGAACAGGATGAAGGCGACGATGGGCAGCACATCCATCAGCCCGGTCAGCCGGTTGGCATGGGTGTGGAACAGCCAGGAGCCGATGCCGATCACGAACAGCGCCGCCGCCAGCACCCGGCCCATCGCCATGCCCGGCCCCCTCAGCCGCGGCCACAGGACCAGGGCGGCGATCAGGAAGGCCAGGTTGGTCAGCGCATTGATCGGCTCGGACCAGTAGTCGGGGCCGGTCCGTTCGCAATAGGCGTCGACAGGGGCAAGCCAGTTCATCGGAATGACCCCACAGTCGTCAACTTCTGGTAAGATCGCAGCATCTGGGTGAACCGTCCCCACCACTCAGGTTGCAAGAATAGTCTCGAAATGCCGAGATTTTTCGGGGTCGAACCAGATGCACCCTATGTTTGCAGGGGCGACCTGGCAATATGAAGAAAAACGGGGTTCCACATGCCACCTGAAAATGCGCAGTATCTTCTCGATCTTCCCTTGGGCACACTCGCTGCACTTGCCAGCGGCTATCTCGGCTACAGGATAGCATATACGGGGAAAGACACGAAACATGGGCCTCTGGACGTTGTTTTTATCACCTTAGTGTTCAGCTTTATTGCCAAGTCAATTATTGCTATAATCGCGACTGAAGATGCTGGCGCCCTTCGAACGGTTGCGGCTTTCGTTGTTGCGATCACATCCGCGATTGGCGCTGCTTGTGCCTGGCGGAAATGGCTTGCGGATGAGACGTTCGAAGTTTTGCGGACTATGGGGGTTTCGGCGTCCGACAGATGCACGACAGCTTGGGAGTCCATGCTGCACAGAAGCCGCAGCCCGCAGCGGCTCGTAGTTCGCAAAAAGAACGGTGATCGCGTTATGACATTCAATTTGGCGGATTTTTCTAATGCGCCTCTCGGAACATGTCTTCTGGGGGAGGATGGCTCGGTAGGAATGTACGTAACCGACATCATGCCGCGCGAAAAAACGGAGTGGGAAACCCGGGAGGTGTTCGACTCGGCAAGGCCTGATTGGGGTTATGACATGACCTTTATTCCAGCCTCTGAGATAGCGGAGGTCAGGATCAGCCTTCATGATGCCGCGTCTCTCAAGGCAGGGAAGCGCTATCAGGAAGCCTTTCAGAGGAAGGAGCCTATCCTTTCGGCTTCGGCGGAGGCGAAGAACTCGGCTTCTGCGACACCGGCTGCTCCGACTTGATGATTTTTTGCATCTGACGTTTCACTCTTTGGGTTTGGGCTTGGTTTCTACGGGCCTCAATTCCGCCGTGCGCTGGACGGAACCCAATACCCTGTCCGAGTCGTTATCGTTTATCCGAACCCCCAGCTGTCGTTCCACTTGCTGTCCGGTTGTCTCAGGTTTCTTCTTGTCAGTCACAATATTATCCTTTCGGCTTCGGTGGAGGGAATGAGGCAAGTTTGGTAGCTGTCGGCTGTTGTGAATTTCCGACCTTAACTTTCGACATTCCTTACTTCCCTACAATACGTAACCTTTTGCCTGCTAATCTTCACTACAACCGCTAGGCAGACTGAACGGTCAGCTTGTGCCGCCTTCGCCGATTTTGACGTCGACGGCGGTCCGCGCCTCGATCATCACTTTGGCTGTTGCAGCGACTTTCGCTTGCAGATCAATCCGAACCTCCGGTGCCTCCAGGGTAACGACGAGGGCGTAGCGAGCCTTGTCGAGATAGCGATGCAGGCTTGCGCGATCTCGCCACCATCCCATGACAGGATAAATGCATAGCTGATTGCGCGAGGCCAACTCTACGGCTGTGCCGGACCAGATGTCCATATGAAGCGAGCCGGCGGCAACCGCCCTTTCTCCGAAAAGCCATCCCTCGTCGGCTTCATCGCTCCCCGGCCGAGTGCCCATCGCCGCGTTCCTGCGTCGTTGAAATATCGATTCGGTTTCACGTTTACGCTTGAGGTCGAAACGAAGGCCGAATGATCGATAACGGGCCGGATCAAGCATCGAGCCGGCCAACGGATAGGGTTCGACGAAATAGGAAAGTGTCACCTTGAGTTTGACGGGGCTGTTCTCGAGTTCTTCGAGAACCTCGGTAGGCCAAGGCAGATCGTAATAATGGGCCTTTCCATAGCCGATGGGGCCGGTGGGCTGGTTGCGTCTGGTTCGCCCGGGCCGGTCATAGGGCTGGATATCGGCCTGTGCGACAAGAGCGAGGTCGTTCGAAGCCGAGGCCAGAGCGCGTGGGAGGTCGGGTAATCCGTAGCCAAACCGACGCCGCAGCGCCTTCCGGCCTGTCATGCCCTGTGCCGCTTCGATCTCGGCTAACATGTTTGGTGTCCAACGCGCGCTATGAACCATAAGCGCACGCACGGTTTCCGGCCAGTAGTCTGGATGCTCGGCCATGATCCGCGCGGCCATGCGAGAAGCTTGCGCCGTCGCCGCGCTGGTCGCGTAAAATGGCATGAGCGCGTCTCCGGCACCGCCCTTGCCGGTGGACACAACTGACAAGGAAGGCATCGCATCGGTGACCTGATCCTGAGCACCATTCTTCGCCCGGTTTCCAGCTTCGAATACGATCTCGGGCTTGATCGGCAGAGTCCCGTCTGGCCAGGCGCAGGAGGTGCGGCTGTAAGGGCTCAGATCGCCAACATCGGCACATGCCGACCACTCGGCCTGATCCCTCGGCTCTATGGCGTCTTTGAATGTGACGCCGCCGACGCCAAGCGCGTTCCATGCTTGCGAGGGATCTTCGCCTGGGTGAAGGTCGGCATCCGCAATCGAGCTCCAATCGGGAGAATGCGCGACATTCCCGATGGCCTGGATGAAAAGGCGACGTGGGGGTTCTTCGGCTTCGGCGGCATCCGCACCTGCGGCAAGCCTGTCTATAGCCGCGCTCCAGCGCGTAGGTCTGTCTCCTACACGACCGTCGTTCGTGACCGCCGAACAGATGACGCGTTCCCGATCAGGATTGCTGGTTTCGGCGAGGGCAACGGCTTGCTGAATGATCGCACCGTAGTTCGCAGGACCATTCTGGGCCATCGCGTCGGGAGGCAGAACCTTCACGCTCTCAAGCCGATGTCGCAGTTCTGGCGTGGAACTGTCCGCTAATATGCCGGTCAGGTCCCCGTGCAACGCCAGCCCGGCCATAGCCGTGCCATGTCCGGGGCGATGGTGATCATCCACACCCCATCTCGGGTCAATCGCTTGGGTCTCGGCTGGCGACAGTGCGGGCTCAATCAGCGGATGTGCGCGATTTACGCCTGTGTCGAGGACGCAAACCGCAGGAACATCGGCGCCTGGCCAGATGATGCGGCCGGCAAGATCCTCGACGAGACCGTCCTGATCGCGGCGGGGCAGATCGACGAGGACAGCCGGATCATCGGTGGCGTGACCAAGTTCGGCGAGACCCGGCGCACCGATATCCAGGATCAACTGGATCTGTTCGCGTGTTGCGTGGACGGGCACGATGACGACATCGGGAAACTTGCTCCACCGATCGTCCGGTGCGATCTGCATCCCAAGAGCACGCGCCAGGTCGCAAACATCGTCGACGAAGTCTTCCCAGCACCAGAGCGCCCACCAGGACGGCGGAGAACCGGTTCCAGGCAAGGTTGCGGGAACCTCGCGCCAGAGGTCTTCCAACCGTGCCGGCTGGAATTTTTCGATCGGCTCCATGCGCAATGCCAGAGGCGGCTTATCCGTCTCTGTCAGTTTCCCCGACCAGTATTGATTGATCGCGTGGGTGAGCTTGTTACGCGCTTCTTCGTCGGGGACGTAGAGAACCAGCGTACGGTCTTCGCCGTCGTCCCGGACCAGTTCGGCACTCTGCCGCGTCCCCTCTCTGGCGCGTGCAACGTCAAAATCCTTCGGGGCCTTAGGATGTAGCTCTACCGTGATAAACGCGCCCTGAGAGGGCTCGATGCCCTCTGGGAGCTGTTCACGCGGGGGACGACGGTCGTCGGCCGCCTGTAATGAGGCTGCGAGGCCAGCGCTCAGCCGGGCGCCATGCTGATCGCGGTTCCGTGCATAGACCCGCTGGATGTTTGGCTGATGGGCTGTGTAGGTCCGGTCAGTCAGAAGAGAAGTAATGTCAATGTGACCGCGATCATAATCAGGCAAGTGTCAGCGCTCGTCTTCAGGATTGGAAGCGAAAACCTCACGCATTTCTTGGCGTGCATTGATCTGCTGAAGGAGATCGTCGGTCGTCACGCTGTCGCTTTCCGACAGGAGCGCCGCTTTTGCGGCCTCGTCGGCAGCCCGCGCCAGTTCCGCCTGGCTAAGCCCTCCGGCAGCGGCAACGACGCGCTTCCATGCTATCCGGGGATACTTCATCGGCCTGAGGTGGCTGCCGATCACCTCCCGGATTTCGTCCGCGGAGGGCATCTCGAAGCGCAACACCTCATCGAACCGCCTCTGGAGTGCCGGATCCAGCAGCTCGGCATGGTTGGTCGCAGCGAGGATCAGGCTGTCGGTGGATGCAGGCTCTTCCATGAACTGCAGGAAGCTGTTGAGTACCCGACGCATCTCGCCCACATCGTTCGTGGCTGCGCGTCGGCCGCCGATCGCGTCGAACTCGTCGAACAGATACACTCCGCGGCGGCGGATGGTCTCGTCGAAGACGAGGCGAAGCTTGGCCGAAGTTTCACCCATATATCGCGTGATCAGAGCTTCGAGGCGGACGACGAGGAATGGCAGCCGCAACTGACCGGCCAGCGCTTCCGCCGTCATCGTTTTGCCCGAACCGGGCGGGCCGGCGAAGAGAAGCCGACGCGAAGGAAGCCGATTTCCCTCGCGGAGCCAGGTTCTTCGTTCTTGTTGCAGGACGACCCGGTCCAGGCGGTCGCGTAGCCGTTTGGAGAGCACGACATCGGAGAGGCGAAGCGTCGGTTCTCGAAGATCGAGCAGCCCCTCGAGTTCGCCACGGGGGCGTGCAAGCGCGACATGGACGGTCGGTCGGTCACGTCTCGACTGGCGCAAAGCCTCCACGGCGGCGCGGATCTGCTCCGCGCTCGTCCGGTGGCCCTGTCGAGCCTCGCCAGCCGCGACCTGTAAGGCGATAGCCAGGAACTGGTCCTCATCGCCTTCCGCGCGGCTGCGCAGCATCGACAAAATTTGCTTTGTGTTCGACATTATGCTCCGCGCGACCTCCGATACGGAGAATAGGTGAAACATGGAAGGTTGCCAATCGCGCAGACGAGCTCGGAGAGGACATAATATGCCCAGATGCTGAAGGGCGCCGTAAAGTATCGCTTCGTCATGGACATCTCCACCATGGCCAGTTGAAAGGATCCGCAGATGAAGATCGCCCGCGCGGGCGCCACGCCCTCGACCGCCGGCCCGGCCGACTGGTTCACTGGCACCGTCCGCATCGACCCGCTGTTCGCGGCCGAGGCGCCGGGCCGCGCCGCCGGCGCCCATGTCACCTTCGAGCCCGGCGCGCGCACCGCGTGGCACACGCATCCCGCCGGCCAGACCCTGATCGTCACCTTCGGCCGCGGCCGGGTGCAGCGCGAGGGCGGCCCGGTCGAGGAGATCCGCCAGGGCGACGTGGTCTGGTTCCCGGCCGGCGAGAAGCACTGGCACGGCGCCGCCCCCGACACCGCCATGAGCCATATCGCCATCCAGGAAGCCATCGACGGATCGGCCGTCACCTGGATGGAGAAGGTCTCGGATCAGGATTACAGTGGGTGATGGGTCCGATTGACGCAGGCCATACATGTGCGAAGGTGGAGACCCGCACAGTAAACGCGAGGGCCGATTGCCGATGCTGAGCCGACGGGCCTTTTCGACCGCTCTTCTGACCGCACTGGCCGCCCCGCTCGTCGGCCGGGCGGCCGCTCAGGCCGCAAGCGAGATAGGTTCACTCGCCAAGGATCTGCCTCAGCTTCATGCGATCATGGTGCAACGCGGCGAGGATATCGTCCTCGCGCAGGCCTTTCGCGGCCCCGGCCTCGACAGCGTCGCGAATATCAAGTCCTGTTCGAAAAGCATCGTCGCGCTGCTTGCCGGCAGCGCGATCGCGCGTGGGGCGATCGCATCCGTGGATGCGACGCTGGGTGCGGTCGCGCCCTCGATCATTCCATCGGACGCGACCCCCGGCGTTGCGGACCTGACCATCGAGGATCTGGTGACCCTGCGCGCCGGCCTTGAGGGGACCTCGGGCGGCAATTACGGCGCCTGGGTCAATTCCGGCAATTGGGTCGCCTTTGCCCTGCGGCGGCCGATGGTCGCCAGGCCGGGCACCCGCATGATCTATTCCACCGGCATCACCCATATCCTCGGCGCGGCCCTTGCGGTCACGACGGGCGAGAGCCTGCTTGAACAGGCGCGCGCGGTTCTTGGCCGCCCTCTGGACATCGAGATCCCCGCCTGGACCCGCGATCCGCAGGGCTTCTATTTTGGTGGCAACGAGATGGCACTGACGCCGCGCGCCATGCTGCGCATCGCCGTTCTCATGCGGGACGGCGGACGGTTCGAGGGCCGGCAGGTCATTCCGGCTGACTGGGTGCGGGCCTCGGTCCGGCCCCATACCCGGTCACCCTATTCGGGGCTGGATTACGGCTATGGCTGGTTCCTGAGCGATAGCGGCTTCATCATCGCCCGCGGCTATGGCGGCCAGATCATCGCCGCGCATCCCGAACGCGATCTGGCTGTCGCCATCACCTCGGACCCGAATGCGCCTGCCCGGTCGGACGGGCATTTCGGGCGTCTGATGGACCTGCTCGAAGGGCCGCTGCTTGCGGCGGCCTGACCGACGGTTGGCGAGGGAAGCGCTTGAGGTGAGGCTGTCGCGAGGCACCGCGAAGGGCTTGATCTGGAAGAACCGGGGACGCGACCTCGGCAACTGCCAGGACTGACGGAAACGTCCGTGACGGGTGCTCCGGTGGAAGATTCATCGTGCCTGCGGGCATCCGGCGGCTTGTCGCAGGCCATTGGCCATTTCCGGCAGAGAACCGCATAGTCTTCGCTGCTCTTCGCCTGTGCGCTTGACCCATCGGCGGGTGTTGGGAATGCTGTTTTTCGCAGCAACGGCGTAGTGAACCCTGGTCGCAGGCGGAGCGTATCATCATCTGGCAGCCTGTCGTGAACGATCCCTGAACCCTTCGGTCTGGAGGCTTCCATGACGCTGATCCTGCTCGCCATCATGCTCGCCGCCGCGCTTTGTGTGATCGCCTGGTATCTGGCCATATGGGCTCTGCCGGTGATGGTCGCGGTCGAGACATTCCGTCTCATTCACGCGACGGAGACGGGGTTCCTGCTCTCGGCCTTCGCCGCAGTTACCGCAGCGCTGCTGTCGGTTGGCATGGTGCTTCTGGTGCTGTTCAAGGCGAAGAACCCGATTCTCTGCCTGCTGGCGCGGGCCGTCTTCGTGATTCCGGCGATGATCGCCGGATATGCCGTCGTCCATGGCGTCACCCATGGCGCCATCGACTCCGTCATCGCGCTGAAACTGCTCTGCGGCATCGCCGGGCTGGTCACCGGCATCGCCGCGCTGATGAACCTGAATGGCTTCGGAGAACTGGCGCCACAAGCCTGATATTGACGGTCATTCCCGCCAGCAGCTCCCTGTCCTGTCGCATTGAGGCATTGTGATCCGCGCGCCGGCGCGGATCGCGTCTGCCCAGAAGCCGGGCTGGGGCTTCGACCGGGCCTTGCCCGGCTCACCCCTGACCCGACGGTTTTCCTGTCTCAAGGATTTGTCCGCCACGCATCCGCCTGTCTGGCCGTCAAAGGGCAGGCGCCGCCCGAGGGCGTCGTCGGGGCGCAGGGCCGTGTCCTCGCCTGCGGCTGCGGGCCGCCCCACCCCTGCGCCCCGACCCATGACCGCCAGCCATGCGGCCGCGGGTCGGGCTGCGCCCTCTCCGCTCTGCCTTGGGGGAAACATGCGTTTCCCGAAGTCAGACCGGCGAGGCGCGGCCCATCGGCGGATCAGGGCAAAGGCCGTCCGCCCCGAACCCGAAAGGACAGAGACATGACCGGCAAAGCAACCACCCCCCGCAACCTCGTCATCAATGCCGATTGCATCGAGGCGATGCAGGCTTTCAACACCGGCTCGGTGGATTTCATCCTCACCGATCCGCCCTATGTGACCCGGTTCCGCGACCGGCAGGGCCGCACCGTCGCCAATGACGACAACGCCCACTGGCTGCGCCCGGCCTTCGCCCAGATGCACCGGGTCCTGAAGCAGGGCGGTTTCTGCGTCAGTTTCTACGGCTGGAACAAAGTCGATCTGTTCGTTGAAGCGTGGAAGGCGGCGGGCTTCCGCATCGTCGGGCATCTGGTGTTCCGCAAGCGTT
Source organism: Paracoccus sp. SJTW-4 (assembly GCF_047716885.1). NCBI lineage: Bacteria > Pseudomonadati > Pseudomonadota > Alphaproteobacteria > Rhodobacterales > Paracoccaceae > Paracoccus > Paracoccus sp. SJTW-4. Next base: position 2,958,128 of record NZ_CP136681.1, read on the forward strand.
ACGCCTCCTCGGCCCGTTTCCTGCGCTACGAGCACGAACAGGCCTATCTGCTGGCGAAGGGCGATCCCGCGCTTCCCGCCCGTCCGGTGTCCGACGTGCTGGACTTCCCCTATACCGGGAACAAACTGCACCCGACGCAAAAGCCGGTGGCGGCGCTGCGCAGACTGATCGGGGCGTTCACCCAGCCCGGCGATCTGGTTCTGGACCCGTTCACTGGCAGCGGTTCCACGCTGGCGGCGGCGCATCTGCTGGGCCGCGACTGGCTCGGCGTAGAGCTGGACGTGGCGCATTACCAGACCGCCGGCCGGCGGATGGCGGCCCTGCAAGAGCGGGACCGGAAGGCGGCGGCATAGGCCAGTCCTGCGACCCAAGCGCCCGTCCACGCGGCGGGCGCCACACCCCCACAGCTTCAATGAAAGGATTGCGACATGCGTTGGATTGTCACGAAGGACCATCACGGCGGTTGCATCGGACTCGGCGAGGACGCCGACGGCGTTCCCGCACGCGGCAAGCCGGAAGATGGCGACGCGCTGCCGGTGGAGTTCCGGCTTTACACCGCGCGCGGCAGGCTGCTGTTCGAAGGCCGTTGCGGCGACATAGAAGCCGACTGGTGGCACGGCATGGAGCCGCTGCTTTATGCCTGGGCCACGTTCCGCTGCCGCCGCTTGACCTGGCGCCCCGCCGGGGCAGATGAACCTTGGCGCCCGCTGCGCCCGTAGGCAAGACGCCACAGCCCCAAACCTCACGGCCGCCGGGCCATCGGATCGGCGGCCGTCGCGCGCGGGGTCCACGAGCGGCACCGAAAAAATCGCGCTCGCCGGGCATGGCCCGGCTCGCGAAGGCAGGGCGCAGAAATTGGCGGATGCGCATATAGCTGACGCGACAGGCACGAACGGCGCGGCATGATCCGGTCGGGCGGAGACGCCGGATATCGGAGCCCGGCCGGATCATGCCGGAGGCGGTACGAGGTGCGGCCCCTGTAGCGCATGGATTCCGGTGCTGGTAAGCACGGGCATGTTCGAGATTCGCACCTCCACCGATCAGGATACGGCCCGGGTCATGGACATCTGGCGCAGGGCTGTCGATGCCACCCATGACTTTCTCGCGCCGCATGACCGCGCCGCGATCGAGGACGAGCTTTCGATCTTCCTCCCGCGGGTGCGCCTGTCGCTCGCCGTCGATCGCACCGACAATCCGCTGGGCTTCATGTTTTTGCACGAAGGCCATCTGGAGGCCCTTTTCATCGATCCGGATCATCATGGCCGAGGCATGGGAACCGCGCTCATCCGTGCCGCGCTCGCCGATCATCCGGGCCTGACGACCGATGTGAACGAACAGAACCCCGAAGCGCTCGGGTTCTATGAGCGTATCGGCTTCGAGCGCACCGGCCGCTCGCCCTGCGACGGGCAAGGAAGACCCTATCCGCTGATCCATCTTCGCTATCGGCCGCCGGCCTGGCGGCAGATCATCCCGTAGCGCGATTGGGCCGCTGCGGGCGCCCGCGATCTGCCCCACCCACGGGACAACCCGGCGGCTGGAACCGCCGGGCTCTCGGACTTCCCGTTCAGGAGGGGATGTCATCGCCAATGAAACGGCCCTCGTCTTCGTTGGTCCCGGCCCGCCGCACCCGGCACGGCAATCCCACATCTGCAATGATCCCGCTGCCATACCGGTCCCTGCCGTCCGCATCCTGCCATTTCGTGCCATGAATGCCCGCCGCGATGCGACCGACTTCCTGCCGGACTCGCAATAGTGCCGAACGGTCCAACCCAGAGCCGAGGCAACGGCAGCCATGCCATTCCGCGCCCCCGGCCCGACAGCCCGATCCTTCCCGCCCCGAACGACCCCGACCTTCCGGCGGCGGACGCAAGGCTGACCAGCCAGGGGAAGCGAAGCGGCACCGCCGCGGGTGGTGCCGGTCCCAGGGGCTTTGCCGACAGGACGGCACCGGCAAGGACGCCGCCGTTCTGCGATCTGTCCCCGTCATGCCCCCCGGACGAACCAATCCCTCCGCCTGTCCGAGCCCCTAACTCCGTGCGGTTTTCACCAACAACCCCCAAGGCTCCGGACCGTGTTGCCGCGCGGGGCGCGGCTGCCCGCCCCACTCCGAAGCCTTGCGGGCAAGCTGCCGCCCAGGGGCGTCAGTTGCAGGTGCCTCCCGACGGACTTGGCCGGGTCTCGTCGGAGGGAATGGTCCCTCCGGTGAAGCAACGGAGACAGACAATGCAGAACATCGTCATCCTCGCCGGTACCGTCCGCCAGGCCCCTGAAACCCGCACCACCCGCACCGGCACCGATATCACCCGCTTCAAGCTGGTCACCTCGCGCCCGCGCTATTCGGAAGGCCGCGTCGTGCGGGACGAGAAGGGCTATCGGGTCGAGGACGCGGAATGGCACCGCGTCGTCGCCTTCGACGGCCTGGGCCGGACCATCCGGCAATATTGCGAGTCCGGCACGAAGGTCCTGGTGCGCGGCCGCATCCACTACACGAAATGGCAGGATGCGGAAGGCCAGGACCGCTACGGCTGCGAGATCGTCGCCGAGACGGTGGATTTCCTGAGCCGGGCGCCGCAGTCCGAGACCGACGACGAGGAGGAGGGCCGGTTCATCGACGAAGACGACATCCCCTCCTGAGCGGGAGGCCGGAGGCCCGGCGGTTCCAGCCGCCGGGTTTTCCCATGTCCGCTGCGGATCGCGCCGGCAAGAGAAGGCTTCCCCGTCCGGATCGACCGGTCGGGAAGCCTCCGGCGGGGTCACCCCTCCGGGCCTCCCCGGTCAGAAATGTCTCCTTTCGGTCTCTGTCGTCCGGAGGTTTGCACCTGCCGCTGCGGAGTCGAGGACGAGCGGTCCCCCCAATTTTCCGCCGCCGCCCGATGGGCGTCGCCAGAAAATCGGTTCCCCCACTCGCCGCCCGAGGGCGGTCGCTTCGCGATCCCCGACACCTTGCGGCGACGGTGCTGCCTCCTCCCGTCAGAGACCGAAAGGAGACACGCCATGACCACCCGCACGCACAGCCCCATCGACCCCGGCAGCCCGGCCTACTGGCGCGACCGCCAGCGCGCCTTCCGGCTGATCCGCGAAGCCGACCTCGCGTTGCAGCGCCAGGCCGAGGCGCCGCAATATCTGCACGGCGGCTACGACGAGGACGGCGACGTGATCGCCATCGAGAACCTCGCGCCCGAGGACGACCTGATCGCAGCCATCCGCGCGATCGAGGCCGATCCCACGGCGGTCGGCATCCTCGCCGCCCAGGGCCGCACCCATATCGGCTGGTGCGCCGTCGATGCCGTCATCCGCGACCTCGACGGCACGGCCCGCTTCGCCGAGGATCCGGCGCGCAATCCGCTCTGGGGACCCGACACCGACTGAGACCCACGGAAGGCGGCCCCGGCCGCCTTCCGTTCCCGCCGCTGCCAGGAGAAGCGCCGCCGGCCGGATCGACCGGCCGCCGGCGCTGACGAAAGGGGGGCGTGCCGCCGCCCCTCTCGCGCTCACCCCCATGAAGGAAGGGGCTGAAAGCCCCCTCCTTCAAACATCCTCCCCCTGGGGAAGGAGACGGTTCCCTCCTTCCTTCCCCAGACCCATCCTTCTCCCTGAACAGGGAAAACAGAGGCTTGGGAAAGAAGGCTGGGGAACGGGCAGCGCAACAGCGCCACCGATGGGCATCGCATGATCATCGGCGCGTGGGCGGGAACGGCGCATTTTGCTTCGGAGACGAAGGGAGTGGGTGTCCACCGGCGAACGGGGTGGACACCCGTGTGCGTTTCGGCGGCTGCGGAAGAAAGCAGAATCCCCGCTAACAGGCTGAAAATAATGGATAAAATTCACAATTCGCTTGCGTCAAGGCCTTGTTTTTGCTAGACTATTCGTAAGGCGCGCGGGTGGTCGTCACCGACCGCCGCCATGCTCCCCGCAACGCGGGGTCGGGTCAGCGGAAGGGGTTGGACAAATCGGCCCCCGAACCCGGAGACAGGCCCGATGCATACCGCGACATTCTTTCCCTATCCTGGCGACGCCACGGACGCCTTCACTCTGAAGACGGATCGCGGCACCGGCTATCTCGATCAGGGGACGGGTGAGCTTCTGGCCTGGGCCGAGCTGACGATGTGGGAACAGATATCTGAAACCATCTACATGCTGCATACCGGGCAGGGGGCCGCATCTCTCGGCCTCGTGCTGGGTGTGCTGGCGCTCGGCGTGCCGGCAATGGGGGTGAGTGGTCTTGTGCTCTGGTTCGCGGGGCGGCGGTCAAGGCCGCGTCTCCGTGGCAATCATCCTGCAAACGGCGCTGCGACCATCTTGCTGGTGGGCTCGGACGGCGGCAGCACCTGGGGTTTCGCTGCGACGCTCCAACATGCGCTGACCACGGCGGGCCAGCATGTTCATGTCGCGCCAATGTCCGGTTTCGAGCCGGCGCGCTATCCGCAGGCCGAACGGTTCGTCATTCTCGCCGCCACCTGGGGCGAGGGACAGGCTCCCGCCACGGCGAAGGGGTTCATTGAACGCCTCGCGGCGCTGGAATCTGTCCCTGAGGCCCCGCTTGTCGTGCTTGGTTTCGGCGATCGCAGCTTTCCCGCGTTCTGCGCGTTCGCCGATGAAGTCGGGAGTCGGGCTGCTGCCAAAGGCTGGGCGCAATTGATGCCCTTCGACACGGTCGATCGCCAGTCGCCGCAGGATTTCGCCCGCTGGGGCCGCGCCCTGGGGGCGGCGCTGGGGATCGAGCTTACGCTCGAACATGTGCCAACCCCGCCCGTGACGGGGCGGCTCACCCTGATCTCGCGCCGTGATTACGGGGCGGAGGTGCAGGCGCCGACCACGATCCTGCGCTTTGCCCTACCCGAGGCGACGTTTTTGCAACGGCTGACAGGTCGGGGGTTTGGCCGGTTTCAGGCCGGTGATCTCCTCGGCGTTCTGCCCGAGGGTGCGGATCTGCCGCGCTTCTACTCGCTGGCCTCCGGACGGCGCGACGGGTTCGTCGAGATCGTGGTGCGCAAGCATCCCGGCGGCCTCTGCTCGGGTCAGCTTCTGGCGCTGAAGCCGGGCCAGGCGATCCGCGCCTTCGTCCGGCACAATCCGGCTTTCCATGCCGCAGCAGGACGCTCGCCGCTGATCCTGATCGGCGCCGGCACCGGCATCGGCCCGCTTGCGGGCTTCATCCGGGGCAACAGCCGCAAGCGGCCCATCCATCTGGCCTCCGGGATGCGCCACCCCGACAGCGATTTCCTGTATCGCGACGATCTGGCCGGCTGGCAGGTCGATGGCCGTCTGGCGCGATTGACCACCGCGAACTCGCGCGGGGCAAAGCCGCGCCATGTCCAGGACGCGCTGCGGGCCGAGAGCGCTGAACTGATCCGGCTGGTACACGAAGGCGCGCGCATCATGGTCTGCGGCGGGCGCGACATGGCCTCGGGCGTGGCCGAGGCGCTGACCGACATCCTCGCGCCGACGGGTCTTACCCCGCTCGCGCTGAAAGCGGAGGGGCGCTATGCCGAAGATATCTACTGACCCGGGCCGCCACGCGCTGAACGGCCCGACCATGGGCACTCGCTGGTCGGCGCGTTTCCACGCCGATGCCGGGCTGGACCCCGCCCCGGTGCAGGCTGCCCTGCAAGCGACCGTGGCGGAGGTTGATGCCGCAATGTCGACATGGCAACCCGACAGCGACCTGATGCGCCTGAACCGGGCGCCCACTGGCGCCTGGGTGGCCGTTCCTGCCGGCTTGGCCGAGGTGCTGAACCTCGGGCTGCGGATCTGTGCGGCATCGGGCGGTGCGTTCGATATCGGCATGGGCGATGCGGTGCGCGCCTGGGGTTTTGGCCCCGAGGAAGCCAGCGCTGAAGCCATCCGCTGGGCCATGGTAACCACGCGCCCGCCCGCGCATGAGGTGCTGGAGATCGACCGCGCGGCCGGGTTGGTCAGGAAACATGCACCCATCACGCTCGACCTGAACGGCATCGCCAAGGGCTACGGCGTCGACAGGTTGGCCGAAATGTTACGGGGCTTCGGCATCACCGGGTTCCTTGTTGGCATCGACGGCGAGATGCGAGCCTCCGGGCTGCGGCCCGACGGCATGCCCTGGACCGTCGCCGTCGAGGCGCCCGATCCCGAACGCCGCGCGCCCCATTCGGTCCTGATGCTGCAAGATGCCGCCGTCGCCACCTCGGGCGATTACCGGCATCATGTCACCGTTCAGGGCCAGCGCCTGTCGCATACGATGGACCCGGCGACGGGCGGCCCGCTGCGGTCGTCGCCGGCCTCGGTCACGGTCGTCACGGGCAGCTGTGCCGAGGCTGATGCCTGGGCAACCGCGCTGATGGTGCTGGGTCCGCAGGCTGGCGGCGAACTCGCCGCACACCTTTCCCTCGATGCGCTGTTTCTGATGCGCGAGGCAGACGGCATCCGGCCCCATGCCGTCGGGGCGCTGTTCGACAGCCCGATGGTATCGGCGGCAGGCCGAGAGGGTCTGGTTCGTGCCTGAAGTCTGTCCATTCGTGCAATAGGTCTTTGCAGGTTTCGTCAATTCTCGTGCGAAAACGGACAGCCTATGTCTATCCCAAGCCCGGCGGCGTCTGTCGATGCCCGCCGCGGCCAGAACCACTTGGCAGATACAGGAGATCACTATGCGGACTGTAAAATCTTTCACCACCGTCGCTGTCGCTCTCGCCCTCGCGCTTGGGTCAGCTGGCATTGCCGCCGCGCAATCCCATGATCATGACAGCCATGGCGCGGGGGCTATCGAGATCACGCTGAACGATGGCGCCAAATGGCAGGGCGATCAGAACATGATCACCGGCATGACCGCGATTCACGGAACCATGGCCGCGAACCTGGACGCGATCCACAACGGCACCCTGCCTGCCGATGCCGCGAATGGGGTCGCTGCCGATGTCCAGAAGCAGGTTGATTTCATGGTCGAGAACTGTGTGCTGGAACCCGAGGTAGACGAGCAGTTCCATATCGTCCTTGGTGAGGTGATGACCGGCATCTCGGCATTGGAGGCCGGCGAGGTCGAGACTGGCGCGGTGACGATCGTTCAGGCGTTGAACGCCTATGGCGAGCATTTCGAGCATCCGGGCTGGCAGATGATCGACTGACGCCATGGGCGCAGGCATGGGCCGGCGCGGGCGTCACGCCTGCGCCGGCCTTGTCTTGCACGGGCAGCGCCCCTCCAGCAGGTCGGCATCGGCCGTCAGGGCCGTCGCCATGAAGTCCAGAAACAGGCGGATGCGCGCGGTCTGGCGCAGATCCTCGTGAATCAGCAACCACAGGTCCAGCATGAAGTCCTCGGGCAGCGCGGCGGCGCGGATCAGGCTGGGGTCGCAATCAGCGATCACGCAAGGCAAGGCAGCGAGTCCGATCCCCGCCTTCGCACCGGCATGGGCGGCGATGATCGAGTTTGTCCGGTAAACCTGTCGCGCATCCGGCCACCAGCGGGCCAGATTGCGGCTGAGCGGGCCATGCGCAGAGCCGTATCCGATCCAGTCACCCTCGGCAGGATCGCCCAGCGGCCGGTCCGCCGCGGTATAGGCGGCAAAGGCCAACCGCCCGACCCGCCGCCCGATCAGCGTCTCCTGTCCCGGATTGCCGATGCGCAGGGCCACGTCCGCCTCGCGCCGGGTCAGGTCCAGCACCCTATCCGCCACCACCACCTCGATCTCGATCTCGGGCCATTCGGCGCGGAAGGCGGCGACATGGCGGGGCAGCACACCCACCGCCAGCAGGTCGGTCGTGGTGATGCGGATCGTCCCAGTGGGCCGCTGGTCCTGTCCGGTAACCTTCAGCGCCAGCGCGGTGATTTCTTCCTCGATGCGGATGACGGAATCGCGCATCTCCTCGCCAGCCTGGGTCAGAGCATAGCCGCCGGGCAGCCGGTCGAACAGCCGCACCCGCAACCGCGCCTCGAACGCGCCGATGCGGCGAAAGACGGTGGAATGGGTAACGCCAAGGCTGCGCGCCGCTCCTGAAAGCGACCCCGCCCGCGCCACGGCCAGAAACAACCGCAGATCGTCCCAATCCTGCGCCTGTGCATTCATGCAATGATCCCTTGTCGAAATTGCCACTCCTGATCCTGAAAGAACAGCATATCTTGAGGTCACAAGCAATGACCGCCCCACCGGACGGCGACATGAAAGGAACCAGCCATGACCAAGACCATCCTGCGCAGCGACGAATTTTCCTGCCCCTCCTGCGTCACCAAGATCGAAAAGGCGCTGGCGGCAACTCCCGGCGTGACCGCCGCCAAGGTGCATTTCAACACCGGCCGCATCGAGGTCGAGCATGACCCCGCATCCGCCCCGGTCGAGGCCCTTGTCTCGGTGGTGAAATCCACCGGCTACGAGGCCCGCCCCGCCGCATTCTGACCGATCCCTTCCAGTCCGGCCGTGCCTGCCCGCGCGGCCGGGCCTTCACATCATGAGGCCCCGCATGTTGACCCCTATCCTGACAATCCTTCGCCAGCCGGCCAGCCGCAGGAAGTGGCTGACCATCATCAGCGGCAGCCTGATCGTGCTGGGCCTGATCGCCCTTTACGGGTTCGGCCTGCGTGGGCTCTGGGCGGCATCCATGCTGGCGGCGGCCTTTGTCGCCGGCTCTGACATCGCCTGGCGGGCGTTCCACGCGTTGCGCATTCGCCATTTCTCGATTGAACTGCTGGTGACCGTTGCGGCTATCGGCGCGCTGTTCATCGGCGAATATTGGGAATCCGCCGCCGTTACGTTCCTGTTCAGCTTCGGCGCCTGGCTTGAGGCGCGGACGCTCCGCCAGACCCGTGGCGCGCTGGCCGATCTGCTGAAGGCCGCGCCCGAGATCGCCACCGTGATCCGCGACGGCCAGCCGGTCGAGATCGCCGCCAGTGCTGTCCAGCCGAATGAGGTCGTGCTGGTGCGCGCCGGAAACCGCATCCCCGTCGATGGCGAGGTGATCGACGGCAACGCCGCCGTGTCCGAGGCCGCCATCACCGGCGAGCCGATCCCGGCCGAGAAAGCCCCCGGATCCCACGTCCATGCCGGCACCATCGCGGAAAATGGCGTGCTGCGCATCCGCGCCACCGGCATCGGCGCCGATACCACGCTGGCCCGGATCATCCGCCGCGTCGAAGAGGCGCAGGAGGAACGCGCCCCCAACCAGCGCATGATCGAGCGTTTCGCGCAATGGTATACGCCCGGCATCATGGTGCTGGCGCTGGGTGCCTGGGCGGTGACGCAGGACATTCGCCTCGCGCTGACGCTGCTGGTCGTGGCCTGCCCCGGCGCGCTGGTGATCTCGACGCCGGTCTCCATCGTCGCCGGTATCGGGCGGGCGGCGCGGTCGGGGATCCTGATCAAGGGCGGGCAGCATCTGGAAAGCGCGGGCCGCATCGACATGCTGGCGCTGGACAAGACCGGGACGCTCACCGAGGGCCGCCCGAGTCTGGTCGAGGTGCTGCCGCTGGCGGGTATGGACCGCGCCGAGTTGCTGCACTGGACCGCCATCGCCGAATCCGGCTCGGATCACCCCTTGGGTCGGCCCGTCGTGGCCGCTGGTCGTGCCGAGGGTGACATTCCCGCGCCGGAAGCGGTCGAGGAAGTGGCCGGCATGGGCCTTGTGGTGAACCACGCGGGCCGGCAGGTCGCGGCCGGCAACCGGCGGCTGTTCGACAGGCTGGGCATCGCGTTCGACCCCGAGGCCGAGACCGCGCTGTCCGGGGTTTTGGGGCGCGGGCGCACGCCGATCATCGTGGCGCTGGACGGGCGCATCGCGGGCATCTTTGGCCTGTCCGACCAGCCCCGCCCCTCGGCCAAGGGCGCAATTGCCCGGCTGCGCGACATCGGGGTCGGGCGCATCGCCATGCTGACCGGCGACCAGCCGCAGGCCGCCCACGCCATCGCTGCGGAAATCGGCATCGACGAGGTTCATGCCGGGCTGCTGCCCGAGGACAAGCTTGACCTGATCCGCCGCTTTCAGGCCGAGGGCCGCCATGTCGCCATGATCGGCGACGGCATTAACGACGCCCCAGCGCTGGCTGCCGCTGATACCTCGATCGCCATGGGGGCCGCGGGCTCGGACGTGGCGATCGAGACCGCCGACATTGCGCTGATGGCCGACGATCTGGAGAAACTGCCCGAGGCGATGGCGATTTCCCGCGCGACGCTGAGCAATATGCGCCAGAACCTCGTCATTGCGCTGCTGACCGTGGCCGGGCTGCTGTTTGGCGTGTTCAGCGGCGATGTGCATATGGCCGAGGGCATGCTGATCCACCAGCTTTCGGTGCTGGTGGTGATCGCCAACGCCATGCGCCTGCTGCGCGTCCCGCGCGGTCCCGGCGGACGCCGGCCTGCGCAGGCAGCGGTGCCCGCGACCGCCTAGGCGCTTGTGCCTCGTCGACAATTCCGCTCCCGTGTCCATGGCGCGGGGGCGTTTTCATGGGGGATGACATGACCGATAGCAATGATGCCAGACAGATCGGCGAGGTTCTGGATTTCTGGTTCCCCGAGGGCCGCGCGCTGGATATCGACCCTGACCGCCATGCCGAGCTGTGGCGCTGGCGGATGCATGGCGGCGCGGACGGTGCGATTGCGGCGCGCTTTGGCCCGCTGACCGAACGCGGCGCGGCGAGGGCGCTGGATCATTGGGCCGGGACGCCCAGGGGCCGGCTGGCGCTGATCGTGGTGCTGGACCAGTTCCCGCGCTCGCTGTGGCGGGGCAGCAAGCGGGCCTGGGCGCAAGACCCGGCGGCCCTGGCGCAGGCGCTGGAAGGGTTGGAAAAAGGAGACTGGGCGGCACTTGGCCTGCCGTGGTTCCAGATCGCTTTCACCCAGCCCCTGGGCCATGCAGAGGGGTCGGACCATCTGGCCCGCATTGATCGGCTGACCGCCCTGCGCCGTGACATTGCCGCCCGTGCGCCGACGCCGTTGCGGCCGCTCTATGCCTCGCTCGTCGATCAAGCGGGGCAGGTGCGCCGCATCATCGCCAGCTTTGGCCGCCACCCGCACCGCAACGCCATCCTTGGTCGCAGATCGACGCCCGAGGAGGAAGCATATCTGGAAAAGGGCGCGTTTCCGCATCTGCGCGCCTTTCGGGGGTGAGCGCATCCCCACGGGTCAGGTGGGCTGCGCGACACCCGTCAGCGCCTGTCCGGCAACAGACGCCTTCAGCCGGCGGATCGGGTCCGACAGCAACCGCAGCCCGTTCAGCACCACCAGCACGGTGCCGCCTTCATGACCAATCACCACCAGCGGCAACGGCAGATCGAAGAACAGCCCGCCGATGACCAGAACCACCATGGCGCCGATGGCGAAGGTCAGGTTCTGCCGGATCACCCTTGACGTTCGGCGCGACAGGCGGTGCGCGTCCGCAAGCCGCTCCATATCCTCGGACAGCAGCGCCACATCGGCGGCCTGAAGCGCCACCTCGGACCCGGCCGCGCCCATGGCGATGCCGACATCGGCGCGGGCCAGCGCCGCGGCGTCGTTCACGCCATCGCCGACAAAGGCGATGCGGCCGGTTGCGGCCAGTTCGCCGACTTCACGCACCTTGTCCTGCGGCAGCATCCCGGCATGGATCTCGTCCGGTTCCAGCCCAAGGCTAGCGCCGATGCGCAGCGCCACCGGCCTGCGATCCCCGGTCATCATGACGATGCGGCGGACACCACTGTCGCGCAGGGCCGCGATCGCCCCGGCGGAACTGGCCCGTGCCTCATCCGCCACGCTGACGGCGCCCAGCACGGTGGCGCCGCGACCCAGATAGACGACCGTATTGGTGCCATCCGCCAGCGGCTGCAACGCGGGGTGATCCGTTGCGGCCTTCATGTCCTCGGCAAGATAGGCATTGCCCGCCCAAATCGGGCCAAGTGCATCGGACCCTTCGATGCCGATGCCTGGCCGGGCGTTCACATCGGCCACCTGCGCCGGATCAAGCCCGCGGCTGGCGACCTCACGGCGGATCGCGGCCGCGATATGATGCTCGGAATGCGCCTCCAGCCCCGCCAGCAGCGACAGGAACCCGGCCTCGTCGCCATCCAGCGCGACGATTTCCGTCACCTCGGCGCGGCCGGTGGTCAGGGTGCCGGTCTTGTCGAAGGCGAAGATATCGACCTCGGCCAGCGTCTCCAGCGCGCCGCCGCCCTTAAACAGAACACCGCCCCGCGCCGCCGCCGAAAGGGCCGACAGGATCGCGGCGGGGACGGAAATGACGATGGCGCAGGGGCTGGCGGCGACCAGCAGCGTGGCGGCGCGGTAAAGCGCCAGTTCCCAGTCGCCGCCCAGCCACCAGAACGTGGCAAAGGCGATCACCGCACCCGCCAGCACCGCGACCGTGTAGCGCTGGCCGAACCATTCGCTGAACCGTTCGGAGGGCGCGCGGGCGGCCTGTGCCTCGGTCACCAGACGGATCATGCGGGCGATGGTGCTGTCGCTGACGCTGCGCGTGACCTCGACCTCCAGCACGCCGTCGAGGTTGATCGTGGCCTCGAACACCTGCGCACCGGCCTCTTTCGACACGGGCATGGATTCGCCGGTGATATTGGCCTCGTCGATGCCGCCGCGCCCGGTGACGACCACGCCATCACTGGGCACCCGGGCGCCGGGGCGCAGCACCACTACATCGCCGACGGTCAGCACCTCGGCGGGAACTTCCTCGACATCGCCGCCCGCGGTCTTGCGCAAGGCGGTCTCGGGGCGCAGCGCCATCAAGGCCTCGATGGCGCGGCGGGCCCGGCCAAGCGCGCGTTCCTCCAGCGTGGTCGAGATGCTGAACAGCGTCAGCAGCACCGCACCCTCGAACGGGGCGCCGACGATTGCGGCGGCGATTGCCGCGACGATCATCAACAGGTCGATGTCAAGCACGCGCGCGCGCCACAGTTCCGACAGCGCGCGCCAGCCGGTGGGCAGGCCGCCAGCCAGATAGACCAGCACCAGTCCCGGCAGCTCCAGAGCGTCGAAAGCTCCGCTTGGCAGCCACCTGCCGGCCGCCGCCATTGCCATGCCGAGCACGGTGACGAGCGAAAGGGTCAGTGACAGGTCAATAGTTGGAAATCGCTTCATGTCAGGTTCCTGGCTGGCGAGGTCGCGGCTGGCAGCCGCCATCGCTGGCTGGGTGAGTGGATCAATCGGATGGCTTATGTCACCGAAATGCAAAGGCCGCGATGGCTATCCAGATGGCGCTGCGCAGGATCATCGCGCCCATGGTGCGTGCCTCCCATGCGCCGCCGGCACCGACATGCCACAGGAAGGCGGCGAAGACGGCCACCGTGGCCGTGGCGATGGCCAGCGACAGCAGCGGCGCCCACCCTGCGCCGCGCAACAGGCCGATCCCGGCCAGGACATAGGCAAATCCCGCGACGAAGTTGAACCACAGCACGAATGGCACCACTGCGCCCATATCGACGCCGCCGAACAGCGCCCTGCCGCCCGAAACGATGGTCAGCAGGCCGAAGATCACCGCGACGGCGGCGGCAACGGTCTGGCTGCGCGGTCTTCTCGTCATGTCTGCCTCCGGAGTTCGGGGTTTGGGGAGCGGCCGGGCGGGCGTGGCCCGGCCTGCCATGGGTTGCGGGTTGCGGCGCGCGGAACGGACCCCGCCTCAGGCCCGGCCAAACATGCGCCGCAGCACATCGGTCTTGAGCCAGAAATGATGGTAAAGTGCGGCGAGGATATGCAGGAGGACCAGCGGAACCAGCGCCAGCCGCGCGATGGAATGGGCTTCGCCGATCGCCTCGACGCCGGAAATCCACGCCGCCATGCCGGAAAGCGCCATCAGGATCAGCAGGAGGTTGAGAGCCGCATGCATGCCCGTGGCCAGAACTTTCAGGGCCGGGTGCTCGCCTTCCGGCAGGCCCGGAACGCCGCGCCGGCGGCGCAGCACCAGCCGCCACAGAACGAGAACGAGGATCAGCGCGCCGGCAACGGCATGAGGATTGATCGTCGGCTGGTTCGGCAGCATGCCGTCCATCCGCCCGTCCCATACCTTGACGATGCCGTCATGCATGAGGATCTGGAAAAAGACGAGGGCCGCAATCGTCCAGTGCAGGATGATCTGGGCTCTGGAATAGGATGTCGGTTGCATCTTGGTTACACCTTTTCAAGGTCGCGTGGTATCGGCCACTGTCGTGCGACATCCGATCCGCCGCAGGCATGACGGTGGCGAGGATCGGCGTGTGAGGGCTTGGGTCATGTCTGCCTCCTGACTCCTGACCATCACGCGCTAACCAGATGGCCGTCGCGCAGGTGGATCAGGCGGTCGAAGCGGTCGAAGATCTTCTCGTCATGGGTGACGGTCACGATGCAGGCTTCCTGCTCGGCCGCGAGCTTGCGCATGAGGTCCATCACCAGCCCGGCGCGCGCGCCGTCGAGCGCGGCAGTGGGTTCGTCGGCAAGGATGATGCGGGGGCGGTTGGCCAGCGCGCGGGCAATCGCCACGCGCTGCGCTTCGCCACCCGACAGCAGCGCCGGCTTGACCATCGCGCGATGGCCGACCTCCAGATAGTCCAGCAGTTCACGCGCCCGCGTCCGGCCTTCCTCGGCGGGCAGACCGGTAAGATCGAGCACGACCGCGACATTCTCCTGCGCCGTCAGGAAGGGCAGCAGGTTGTGACTCTGGAAGATGAAGCCGATCTTGTCGAGCCTGAGACGCCTCAGGTCGCGCCGTAGCCATTTGCCGTCGAAGACCGGCTCGCCGTCCAGCACCACCCGTCCCGCCGATGGGGCGAGGATGCAGCCAATGATGTTGAGCAGCGTCGTCTTGCCCGAACCGGACGGACCGAGCAGCGCGATCACCTCGCCGGCCCGCACGGTCAGATCGACCGCGCGCAGGGCATCGACGCGGGTTTCGCCCTCGCCGAAATGCTTGGCCACGTTCGAGACCTCGATGAGGATGTCGCCGAGCGCCATGTCGGTCAGCTCCCGAGCGCTGTGGCCGGGTCGACCTTCATCGCCGCCCGCACGCCGAGCGCCGAGGATAGAAGGCAGACGGCGGCGATGATGCCGGCAAGGACCATGACGTTGAACGGCTCCAGCACCACGCGACGGGGAAAATAGTCCTTCACCGCAAGGATCAGCATCAGGCCGATCCCCCAGCCCGAGGCGCCGAGGATCAGCGCCTGCTGCACGATCAGCGCGATGATGGTGCGGTCGGGCGCGCCGATCAGCTTCAGCGTGGCGATCTGCTTCAGCTTCTCCATGGTCATGGTGTAGATGATCAGCGCGATCACCACGGCGCTGACGGAGAGAAGGATGCCGAGGAACAGCCCGATCTGGCGGCGCGCCTTGTCGACCACCGAGGCCAGCAGCAGTTCCTCCTGTTCGGCCTGGGTCATGGCGGCGAGGTGCTTCCATTGGCGCACGGTCGCGGTCAGCAAATCGACATCGGCGCCCGGCGATATGCGGGCAAGTATGGCGGCGACCGATGCGGACTTGACGGAGACAGCCCCGCGCGCGGCCTGCACCCGCTGGGCGGCGGGGTCGAGTTCAGTTTGCAGCGCCATCGCGTCGGCCAGCGTCACATAGACCGCCGGATCCCCGCCCGAGTTCATCGCCCCTTCGACCAGGCCGACCACGGTAAAGCGGTTGCGCCCGAGCCGGATCGTCTCGCCGGGCAGCAGGCCGGTCTTGTGGTCGGCCACCAGTTCGAAATGACCGGCGCCAATGCCGCGCCCCTCGGCGATTGCCCGCGGCCCGCCCGGGCGACCCGGCTCGTAGCCGACAACATAGAGCCGCAGGGTGCGCCCGCCATGCGGCGCCTCGAGGTTCTGATAGTTGACCGCGCCGGCCTCGGCCACGCCGGGCATCCGCGCCACCGCGTCGCGCGTGTCGGCGGGGATGCTGGAGGCTTCCGCGAACGGTCCCTTGGTACCGGCCTCCACCACCCAGACATCTGCGGCCGGTGCCTTTACCACCGCCAGCGCGTCCGAGACGAGGCCGTTATAGATACCGATCATCGCCAGCACGACCGTCATCAGCAGCCCCAACCCGAAACAGGTCAGCACGAACCGGAACAGGCCATGGCGGATGTCCTTGAGCGCGAGGTTCATGGCGCCTCACTGCCGCGGGCGCGCCGACCCTCGGCCGCGCCCTTGGGCGGATGGGCGACGATGGCGGCTCCCTCGGGCAGTCCGCCCGTGACCTCGACGCGACCGCGATCATCGCGGACGCCGAGGGTCAACTCCACCCGCGCGAGACGGCCGTCTCGCACCGTCCAGACCGTGCCGCGATGGCCGTCGAAGCCGGTGATCGCGACCTCGGGCACCATCAGCGCGGTCGTTCGTGTGCCGGTCAGGATGCGCACTTCGGCCTGTTCGCCAAGAAACATCTCGGCGGGGCAGTCGGCGCAGGTCAGCCAGACGCGGCGTTCTTCGTTCACCCGGTCGCTTTCGATGCCGATGCGGGCGATGGTGCCATGGAATTCGGCCGAAGGCTGCGATCGCAGCCGGATCGTGCCCGGCTGGCCCCGGACAAGCTGGCCGGCACGTTCTTCGTCGACGTACGCCTGGATCCAGATGGTGGCCGGGTCGATCAGGGTGAAGATCGCATCGCCGGCCTTCACCACTGTGCCCGGCTCGGCATGGCGCGCGACGATCAGTGCGTCATAGGGCGCAAGCAGCCGGTGATGGGTGAGAACGGCTTCCTCCTGCCGCAGTGCGGCAGCCGCGTCAAGGCTCTGTGCCCGGATCACTGCCACATCAGCCTCGGCCACGGCCAGATCGGCGCGGGCCACATCCTCGTCGCGTTGCGCTTCCTCGGCGCGTTGGACCGACGCGATATCACGCTGTACCAACCCTTGCTGACGGCGGTTCGCCGCTTCGCGCTCGGCCAGAACGGCACGGGCGCGCACCACGGCTGCGGTGGCCTTGGCAAGATTGGCCTCATTGGCCGTCACCGCTGCGTCCGCGCGGGCAACGCGCGCTTCCTGCTCGGCGGAGTGAAGGACGGCCAGTTCCTGCCCCTTGGCCACGCTGTCCCCGGCATCGGCGGCCAGCGAGGTCAAGGCAGCGCCCACCTCGAAGCCGACACGGCTGAGTATCCGCGCCTCGACGGTGCCGAGCCCGTAGATGCGAAGGTCCACATCATGTTCGGGCTGAACGACCACCACCGTCAGCGGGCGTTCGGTGAAGAACAGAAAGCCGGCAGCGACAGCCGCCGCCAGAAGAAGACCCGACAGCCAAATGCGCCGCATCGTCTATTCTCCTTCCGCAGCCAAAAGCCGGCACTGTGCGTCGAACAGGCGCAGCCCCTCGGCTCGCAAGTCGAAATCGCGGGCGCCGAGCGCCCAGCGGATCGCCACGCCCTGCACGAGCGACGTCAGTAGCGCCGCCGCATCGTTTGCGGCGATGTCGCCGCGCAACGCGCCGATGTTCTGGCCGGCCCCGACCTCCATCGCCAGAAGGCCGTGGAAGGTCGTGAGCCTGCCGTGAAAGGTGGCGCGCAGCTTTGCGTTGGTGACGTTCAGTTCGCGCGAAAACAGCAGCATGGGAAGGGCAGGGGTGGCAGCGATCTGCGCGAACTGTGCGGAAATCAGTGCACGCAACCTGACGATCGGGGTGTCTCCGAGGCGCAATGCATCCTCCCACGCCGTTGCCAGCCCCTCGGCCACATGCTCGGCAACGGCCTGCCAGAGTGCCGCCTTGGTCGGGAAGTGCCGGAACAGCGCGGCCTGCGTGACGCCGATCTGCGACGCGACCGCCCCCGTCGTCACCCGGTCCGGCCCGATCCGGTCGGCCAGGTCGAGCACGGTGGCCACGATCTCGGCCTTGCGAAGCTCCGCTGACTTTCGCACGGGGCACTCCGTTAGTTAGTGAGTAGTCACAAACATATTTAGGCAGCCTCATGCGATGCGTCAATCACTGGGCATCATTTTCTGCATGCATTGATTGCCGCGACACCGGGAACTAGGTGGGCAAGAGGGAGGCCGGCCTATCTCTGCCCCCGACGCGGCGAATACGGAAGACAACACGTAAGTTCGTCTAACGAAAGCTAAGCCGCAGCTCTGAAAAGTGCAGAACCATCTGGTTCAAGTTGTTTTATTAGGAGGATTACGTTTGGTGCGGGGGAGCGCCGATAAAGATGGTTGCGCGCTCCCGCAACCATCTTTGCTGGCGTCGATTGCAAGTTATGATCGACGCCGGTCCCCGCAACCATCTTTACTTGCTCGGGGCGCAAGTGAAGATTAGATCCTGCCCCCGCAACCAAAATCTACCGCGTTATCAAACGCCTACGCGCCGCATTCCCGCGGAGCTTTCTGCATGCGCAGTTTACATCAACGCCACATCAACACCAAAACAGAAAAACCGCAGTCGCCCGCGGTCGCCGACATTCAACGGCGGTGGGCAAGGTTGACCTGCGCCGGGACTCTGCCCAAGCAGTCTTGAAACGAGCGGCCCAACGCAGTAGATTACCAAGTCATACTTGGAGCTCGTACATGTCCCCCTGAAACCCAGGGGGACTTTTTGTATTTTGACGGGTTCAACAACTGCGCCGCATCTGCCACGGTTGAAGCCATCGCTCTGATCTAATATATGACTCAGTCATACCACGGAGGCGCGGATGACCGTCAAAACCACCCTCAGCTTCACCGATCGCCACCACCAGTTCCTTTCGGAAAAAGTTCGGCAGGGCGTCTTCGCGACCCAGAGCGCGGCAGTCGCGGCGGCGCTGGAACAGATGATGCAGGATGAACAGGAGCGCGACGTGGCCCTCACGGCCCTTGCGCAGGAAATCCGTGCCCGCATGGAAACACCGCGGGAGGCGTTCCTTGACCAGGATGACGTTTTTGCCACTGCCCGGCGTACTATTGCGGCGGCTCGCGGCGCGTGAACTACCGCATCCGGTTCCATCCGCTCGTGGCGCGCGACCTCGACGCCATCGCGCAGTGGATATCGGACTATGCCGGGCCCGACGCGGCGGCGCGAAAGCTGGCCGAGATCGAGGCGGCCATCGCCACGCTGAAGGCTACGCCCCACAAGGGCAGCCTCCGAGATGAAATCGCTCCTGGCCTGCGTGCCATCCCGGCAGGCCGGAAAGCCGTCATCGCGTTCCTGGTTGATGATGATGCACGAGAGGTGCTGATCTACACTGTCACCTATGGCGGCGCGGATTGGGCCATGCGCAGCAGCGCGCGCAGCCGGTAGCCTTGGGGATGTCGCTCTCGTGATGTACGTCCGACTCTGACGTAAGCGCTGGTTATCTTCTCTTCACCAACGGAGGGAACAGATGACCACGGAAAGACATGTCGCGCTCGAACTCGTCGCGGCCCTCGCCGATCGCTTCGGCCCCGACAGCAAGGTTGCCAGGGAGGTGCCGGGCTGGATCGAATACCTGACCGATGTCGAATGCCCTGAGCGGCCGCGGACCCGGCCGGGTGCCGCATGGTGGGGAAGGGTGCGGGGGTTGCTGGAGGAACAGCGTGTGGGGCACGACGCGCACGAGGAAAATCTCATCAGGATCAATGCGGCGCGCATCGGGAAGCACTTCGGCCTGTCCGATGCGGAAGCGAGGATCCTCGAGTTCTTCGCCAGCTATCAAAGCTTCGACATGTTCGAGCATGTGGTCGACCAGGCACTGCAGACGCGGGACGTGACCTTGCCGTTCCTGATCGCCCAATTCTCGGATGCCGAGCACACGACCGGTCGGGATACGCTTCGGCCGGATGCCCGCCTGCGGACCTCGGGTCTGCTGCAGAGTGACGGGCGCAATTGGTCGCGCCAGACCATTCCCTTCATGGTATCGGATCGCCTTACGAGTGCGCTGATGGCCGACATCAGTGACATCGAGGAACTCGTCGCGCTGCTGTTTCCGCCCGCCCCATCGCCCGAAGCGGAATGGAGCGACTTCACGGGGATGGGCGACAGCGCGGACATCATGCGCAAGCTCCTGCGGAACGCGCTGGAACAGGGTGCGCCCGGGGTGAACATCCTGCTCTACGGGCCGCCGGGGACCGGCAAGACCGAGTTCTGCAAGGTTCTGGCCCGTGAACTGGGCGCCAGCCTGCGCGCGGTCGGCGAAGCTGACAGTAGCGGCGAGGAACCGTCGCGGGGCGAGCGACTGGCCGAACTGGGAATCGCGGGCAGGATGCTGGCGGCGCGTCGCGATACCGTGCTGCTGCTTGATGAGATGGAAGACCTGTTCGGGTGGCCAGGCCTCACTGTTCTTCCGTCAGGAACGGATGTCCAAGGTCTTTGCCAATCGGCTGCTGGAAACCAATCCAGTCCCGACCCTCTGGACGACCAATTCCATTGAAGCCTGCGACCCGGCCTTTCTGCGCAGGATAACATTTTCGGCCGAAATGCGCCCTCCTGCGGGATGCATCCGCAAGCGGATCTGGCAACCCCTCGCGGATCGGCATGTGCCGACCGAGGATGCAGTGGCGATGACGGCCTTGGCCGAGGCCCACGATCAGCCCCCCGCGCTAGTGGCCGACGCGATGCGGGTCGTGCGGACCTGCGGCGGCGGTGTTAAGACCTTCGAGCATGTCCTCGGGGCGTCGGCCAAGCTGACCAATGGTGGTGTCGCGCCTCCGCCGCGTTACCATTCCGAGGCCCCGTGGGATCCGGCACTGGCCAACACCGATGCCAGCCTGTCCCTGCTAGAAGCGCGCCTTCGTGCCACCACGGAACCGCCGCGGTTGTCCTTCTGCCTCGACGGCCCGGCGGGGACGGGCAAGAGCGCGTGGGCGCGTCACCTCGCGCGGCAACTGGGCCTGCCGGTGATCGAGAAGCGCGCCTCGGACCTGCTGTCGATGTGGGTCGGCGGCACTGAGAAGGCCATCGCCCGCGCCTTCGCCGATGCCCAGGCCGAGGGCGCGCTGCTGATCTTCGACGAGGCCGACAGTATGCTGGCCGATCGGCGCAATGCCGGGCATCAATGGGAGGTGAGCCAGGTCAATGAGATGCTGACCTGGTTGGAGAGCCATCCCGCTCCCCTTCGTCTGCACCACCAATCAGGCTGAAAAGCTCGACCCGGCCACGCAGCGGCGCTTCACCTTCCGCATCCGGTTCGACTGGCTGCGTCCCGATCAGGTGCCGCTCGCCTGGGCCGTGCATTTCGTGGCGCCGGTCCCGGCCGAGGCTGCGGCGCTGGACCGGCTGGCTCCGGGCGACTTCGCCAATGTCGCCCGCAGGATGCGCGCGCTCGGTCAAAATGAGGCGTCCAATATCCTCGCCGAACTGCGTCGCGAATCCGAGGCGAAAGAGGGTGCAGCGCGTCCCATCGGCTTTGGTCGTTGACCGGGGGCGCCCTGCGAAGGCGAGAGTCGCGCCCGGAGGCTAAGGAGGCAGCATGCGCTATTCCCGTCAGGAAGATCTACTGCGGCTGGCCGTGATGATGCAGGGCTCGGCCGAAGGTGTGTCGATCGCCGACATCGAACTGGCTTTCGGCGTGTCCCGGCGCACGGCAGAGCGGATGCGCGATGCCGTGCTGCGCGCCTATCCTCAACTCGAGGAGCGTCCCGGCCTCAACGGCCAGAAATACTGGCGCTTTCCACCCGGTACCCTGGGCAAGATGGTGGAAACGACCATCGACGAACTGACAGCCGGACACCGCGCTGCCAGCATCGCGCGGCGCGAGGGCGACATCGACACGGCAGAGGCGCTGGAACGTCTGCTGTCCAAGGTTCAGGCGATGTTCCGTGAGGATCGCCGTCGTCGCGTCGCCGCCGATCTCGAGGCGCAGTTGATGGCCGATGGCGTCGCCTTCCGTCCCGGCCCGCGCGAACGCATCGAACCCGAAATCCTGCGCAGGCTGCGCGAGGCCATCCTGGCCGGGGTGATGATCTCCGCCGACCACCGCGCCCGAGGCTCTGGCAAGCTCTCGCGCAATACGCGCCTCGGGCCCATTGCCATGCTGTTCGGCGAGGGGCGGCAATACCTGCTGGCTTGGAGCGAATACCAGGACGACCTGCGCCTGTTCGCGCTTGCCGGGTTCGAGCGGATCGACCTGGAGGATGAGGTTTTCGAGCGCCCCGAGGACTTCGACCTGCAGGATTGGCTGGCCGAAAGCTTCGGCATCTGGCGCGAGGAGCCGCAAGACGTGGAATGGCGGTTTTTGCCCGAAGTCGCCGACGAGGCGGCGACATATGTATTCCATCCGAAGCAAGAGTTGGAGCGCCTGGTTGACGGTTCTCTGCTGGTGCGTTTTCATGCCGGCGGGCAGCAGGAGATGGAATGGTATCTGATGCGCTGGGGGGATAGCGTGGAGGTAAAAATAGGAGACATTGGGGGAAATGTTGGCTGAAACACTTCGCAATCTGAAAAGCGGAGAACTCGCTGCGCTTTTTGCGGCGCTTGCGGACGCTACGAAGGTGACACCTCCGACACAAAATTTCGCGGAGAGGTTGGTGCAGTTCTTCGAAGAACTTCCAACTATCCCTTCTGACCAAGCCGTGTCCAATCCCCCTTCTCCAGCACATACTGATCTTCTTCATTTATTTGATGCCGTTCGGTTTCCGCTTGAGGCAGTGAAATTGATAGGGGGTCGGTTGAACATTTGGACGATTGCTGGATTGAAGTATAACGAGGTCAGGACGGCGGGTGCCCTTGCCGGATTGTGGCGAACCGAATTCGGAGGTGGGGTATCGCGCGATTTCCTGGCATTCTATCTCGGTCGTATTGACAGGGGTGTGGATTGGCATTGGGAATTGTGTAACGGCTATAGTGTCTTTACCGAAGTTAATCCGCTTGGGGACTTGTCCGATCGTGTCGATCTTGTGATTGAGACAACGCGGTATTTAATAGGCATCGAAATCAAGATAAAAGCTGGGTTGGGGTATCTGCAGCTAGAACGCTATGCGTCGGCATTGGAGGCGCGTGCGAGGCATGCAAGAAAGTTCCCGCTACTGATCCTCTTGGCGCCGTTTTCGGTCGCAACTTCTGATGTGAGGTTATCATCTTGGGGCGATGTATCTGCTGCTGCTAAACAGGCAATGGCGTGCAAAGTCGACGTGAAAAGCCTCGCTCATCATGTGATAGCCCAATTTGGCGATCATGTCGCACAACACTAAGGAGAATATCGTGGACGAAGCTGAAAGCAAAGCGGCGGAAGTGATCGCCAGGAATATCGAGCAGCTTGAGAGCGCAGTTAATTTTGCATCAACCAAGATGGATGCGGCACTTTTTGAGGCGGCGTGTGATGTGCTGAGAAAGAAAAATGATGAGCTGCGTTGGGAAAGTGAATTTGGCTCGGAGTTCGGCGATGAACCTTGGCTGGCCCCACTTGAGTGGCGGGCGGATGGCGAGCCTGTTGGGGGGGGAATATCACCTTTATTGCTATCTTGAATTTGATGAGCTCGAATCGCAAACTTGGCTGGCGCATTTTTCCGGTGTCGGAGGAAGGAAAGTTCATCTTTCCATTGCGACGAATACAGTTTCCGGGAAGAAGAACCTGAAGAAATTAGCGAGTGCCATCGAGGATGATTTGCAGAAACTTCTTGATGCTGGGTTTTATTTCGATGTCGAGAAGTTTTCTTTAAAGCTGTTGATTGATCTTGATCGTGACCTAATCGCAAGGGGTTTCGCAGACGATGATCTGTCACGCGCAGTTGCGCCCTTGGGGGACGCGCTTGATCGCATTGTCAGTTCACGCGAAATTCTTGATCGTATTAAGGATGCGGTTGAGCATGCAGCCGCATAGCTGTACTCGCGTCCAAGTCTGGTTTACCTGCGCGCTCTCCTGCTTTCCGATAAATGGAGGGTTGGGTGATCGCTAGCGAGAGGTATATGCTCCACGGTATTCGTCAGGGGCTAGTGCGCGGAACTTGAGCACGGATGGCAGCTGAACATTTGGGCTGCCACCCATTCCCATCACGGCCGTCGGCAAACTCCGATCATTCAACGGCTGCCCCGACTCCCTCCGCCATCTCATGCAAGCGCGAGGGCGGCAGCAACATGACCTCCAGTTCCGCCTGATCGGGGCTGACGGGGGTGAAATCCCACTGATCGACGCCGACATTGACCTGACCCTCGGCACCGCGCCAGCGACTGTGGACATGACCGAAAAGCTGGACCGCGCCGGACCGGGCGCCATTCCATGTGAGCAGCGGATAGTGGCACAAGACGAAGCGGCGCTCTCCGATGCCGATCTCGACCAGATCATGAACCGAGGCCCATGGCAGCGTCTGCACCAGCCAGTCGAGATCGTGGTTGCCGCGCACCAGATGCTTCCGCCCCGGCAGCGCGGCGAATGCCGCTTGCGCGGTCCTGCGCCCGGCCTCGGTCTCGCAGGCGGCGAAATCGCCGATGATCCACAGATCGTCATCGGCCTCGACAACCCCGGCGCGGGCAATCATCGCAGCATCCATTGCCTCAACCGAGGTGAAAGGGCGGTGGAAAAAGCGCCTCACCGAATCATCCGCGAAGTGGCTGTCGGCAGTGAAGAAATGGGCCATGCGTCATCCTTGGGGCAGGGAACGCCGCAACCATGCCCCTGTGGCATCGGCATGCCAAGGTCAGACGCAACAACCCGAACGGCGAAGCGGCTATGCCGCGTGTCCGGACGGCATGAGGGAGAGCTGCTGGCAGCTAAATGCCCAACGCAAGATACGCGATGGGGCACAAAGTGTGGGATAGCCGATTGGGATCCCGACAGGACCTTTTGCGCTACCGCACACCGGCATTGCCGAGCTCCGCCATGCCATGCGTCCTCCGCTTCGGTGCACAACTGTGCCCATTTCCGCGCGCGACAGATCGGGCATCTCATGCGATCATCCCCGCGCAGTGATTCCCTGCCGCTTTTGAAACCGTGAAACCGGTGAACCGGGCCGGGCGTGCCGCTGCGGTCGAGGCGCTCAGTGCTTCCCGCCAGCCGATGCCCGGCCCGGCCTTCACCTGCACGCTCGTGCCTGCCGCCGCATGACGTGATAATCGGCCAGCATGGTCTCGAGCGCCGATCCGGTCGGCAGTGCCTCGACCTCTGCCGCCGCGCGGTGCTGGAACGCGGCGGGATATGCGACCACGGGCGGGCAGGCGGCGTGGTCAGAAGCGACCCTCGCGCAGCCGGTCAAGAAGATCATCACGATCCCGAGGGCGATCCGCCCCGGCTTCCAGCATCCGGCGGTGCGCATCGTTCGTCCTTTCGAGGTTTTCCAGTCGCTCGGCCGCGCGCCCGGCTCTTTCGCCGCTGCGGCGCGCGCCGAGGATGAAGAGGAGGATCGCGGCGGCGAGGGTGAGCCAGGGCAGCACCCGCCGCCCTGCCGCGCCAAGGGCAGTCCAGAGAACGGCGATCATCGCTGCCCCCGTTTCCAGTCGTCCAGCCGGGCGTAGATCGTTACCGCGATCCCGCCAAGCGCGAGGGCGACAAACAGCCAGCGCAGGCTGTCGAGATACGGGCTCAACAGCTGGATTGCGCCCTGTGCCTCGGCCAGCGCCTGCTGGGCGACCTCGACGCCCGCCGCGCCGAGGGTGCCGACACCGGCAGCACCGCTGGCCTTGAAGGTGCGACTCTCGGCCAAGTACTCGCGGGCGAGCGGGATATCTGTGGCGAAGGAACTGGCCCGCGGCGGGAAGGGCTCGCCCCAGTTCCGCGTCGGGCCGGTATCGATATGGACGAAGTTGGAGCGGGGATAGGTGCCGATGCCCATGAACCCGACCCGCCGCGCCGCCGCGATGAATGCGACGGGATCGTGGTTCGCCATCGAGATGTCGAAGGCGGTGCCGTCGAGGTGTTTCGATGCCTTGGCCCCGCCGAAGCGCTTGTTGTGTTCGGGGCTGCGATAGGCCGAGTTCACGATCAGGGGTTTGCCCAAGGTCACGCGCAGCTCCTGCAGCCGGTCGAGGGCATCCGCGTTTACGCGCAGCTTGCCGGTGCCGCGACAGGCGATTTCGGCCGGCGAGAAGTTCGGCCAGTGCCATTCCTTCGCCGGAACATTGCGCCAATGCTGATAGGAAGTCATCGGGATCTCCAAATGAAAAAACCCGCGCGATGGCGGGGTGGGGGGGGTGATCGGGTTGGGCCTCGGTCAGTCTCGTGCGGGTCCGCTGCGTTCCAGCAGGCGCTTGATGTCGGCGCATCTCGCGCAGCATCTCGTTCTGTTCACGGCGGGCCTCGAAGATGGCCTTGCGGTCGGTATCGAGCTGTTTTTCCAGCCGTTCGACTTCGCGCAGCGCCGTCTTGCTGGCCCCCTCGAGCCGGATCAGCCAGACGCCCAGCCCGGTCGCCGCCATGATCGCGGCCCACCATTCGCGGATCGTGTCCATCAGGCGGGTGCCCCGCAGGTCAGGTAATGGATGGCGATGCGCACCGATCCGCCGGTGAAACCGCCACCATTGGCCGTGAGCCGCACCGGCGTGTCGGCATAGAAGGCGGTCGGACCGATGACGCCGATATTGCTGCTGCCGACAGCCACGCCGAGCGAGCCGCCGAACTTCGAGACCTCGCCGGCGATGCCGCAATCATAGGAACTGGCGCCCATCACCGCGGTGATGGTGCGTGTGGAGACCCCTAGCACGATGGCGCGGTTCGGGATCGCGATGTTGCTGTCGACCGAAGCCCCGGAAAGCCCGGTCAGGGTTTCCTCCCGCACCGCCATGCCGGTGCTGGCACCGTTTGCTTCCCGCGCCACGGCCACGGCGGCGGCTTGCGCGATGAAGCCCATGGCATCGATCACCGGCAACCAGCTGCCGCCGGTCCAGACCACCAGCTGCGCCTCGGCTTCGATCCACGCCAGCCAGCCGGGGGCGGGCAGGATCCGCATCCACGCCCCGTCGATCCAATAGGCCACGCTGCCGTCCCATCCGGCCCATGCGCCGGTTGCGCCGGTGGCCGGGATATAGCGATCGCCCTCGGCGGGGCTGGCGGGTGGCGTTGTCAAGTCGCGGTCTAGAACCGCAAGCTGCACGATGCCGTCGAGCAGGCGCAGCGCCTCGTTATGGGTGACATGCTTCTGCGCCTGTGCGGCCATGATGAAGGGCAGCGCGAGGTGCGCCGTTGTCTCGGTCATGCGTGACTCCTGATCAGAACCAGAGGGTGGTGACGGGGGCCGCGCCCGCGCCGAACGCCTGCCCGATTTGGGCAATGCGGATATTGAGCGATGCGCCAGGGCCGAGCGGCGCGCCCCAATCGGTGACCTGCTGCGCGGTGGTGTAAACCACGCTGGTGGTGCCAACCGTCAAGGTTCTCTTGACGGTTGCACCGTCGAGGATATCGACCTGCCACGCCTCGCTCATGGGCACCTCGACCGCGTTCCAATTGTCGGCCGCAAGCGACCTGTCGCGGCGCACCCAGCGGATCGTCAGATCACCGGGGCCGCGCGATCTGCGCCATGGCTGTTCGATATGGACCGCCGAGAACGGCCGCAGCCCGACCCCGCGCGGGGTGAAGGGCAGGGCGGTATAGCTGTCGTCACTGACCGGCCGCACCGCCGGGCCGATGCGCCAGTTCCACGGCAGGCCCAGATCAGCCTCATTGACCGGCAGCGGGGCCAGCGTGGCATCCAGCACCACCACCCGCGCCCCGGCTGGAACCATGGGGGCCATGTCGGCCTCGGTGCCCCGCTGGCCGCGCAGCAGCCGCGACAGGCGGTAGCGGCCGGGGGCCAGCAGTTCCGCTGCGCCGAATTGCAGGATCTCCCAGGCCCCGCCCGGCTGCTCGATGGCAAGCGCGTTCTCGCCGCCGAACAGGCGCAGGTCGGTCACGCTTTCCAGCGTCCCGGTCAGCAGTTCCAGATAGACCGAGTTGCCATGATCGAAGCGCGAGGTCGGCCCGGCATAGAGATCCGCAACCAGCGCCCCGATGCCCGCCCGGCTGCTGAAGGTGGTCAGCAATTCAAACCCCGAATCCTCGGGGCTGCGATAGGCGGCCATCAGGCCGGGCCACGGTCGGGCATAGGCCCGACCAGCGGGTGGTGCGGCGCGGATCCTCGCGCAGTTGCGGCAGGTCCATGATCAGGGCGAGCGGCGCACCGAATACCACCGGTCGGGCCAGATGCGCCGCGCGCGGGCTGCCCGGCGGCAGATCATAGGCGGCGCGGTCCGGTCAGGATGCGCATTTCCGCCAGCCGGCCGTCATGATCGAGCAGGATCACATCGGCGGGGTCCAGCGCCAGCATGGAGGGCGGCAGCCGGAAGGATCCGGTCTCGCGCCCCACCCATGCCTCCATCAGCGCCCGGCGGCAGCGCCGATCCGCTTCCTCGGGTGGTACCGCCATCGGGAAACTGTCCGATGAGACCCGGCTGGCATCGACGGTGATGCGGCGGGATTCGACCGTGATCCCGTCATAATCCTCGTCGGCGCGGGCGACCTGCCATTTTAGCGCCTGCGGCAGTTCGGTTTCCTGCCCGCGCGTCAGGTCCATCACATCGCCCGCGCCGGCCGAAACCATGTCGTCGGGCGCGATGGTGACGGCCGGCGCGCTGCCCTTCGCTCTCGACCGCATCGAA
This sequence comes from Paracoccus sp. SJTW-4, assembly GCF_047716885.1. Lineage (NCBI taxonomy): Bacteria > Pseudomonadati > Pseudomonadota > Alphaproteobacteria > Rhodobacterales > Paracoccaceae > Paracoccus > Paracoccus sp. SJTW-4. The sequence continues at coordinate 2,986,461 of NZ_CP136681.1, forward strand.
ACCGAAATGCCGGGCCAGCATGGTGATCGAGGTGCGGGGCGATTCCAGCGCCGAGATCACATAGCCATCCACCGCGCCGGTGAGGCCCGACACATCAATCCACGCATCCTGTAGCCCGACCCGCCGGCAGAGGTGCCGCACCAGCGCCGCCAGCGACACCGCGCCCAGCCGCCCGGTCAGCCAATGCCCCAGCCGCCAGTTTTCGCCATCGGCCCAGAGGTGCGACAGTTCGGGGAAAAACGGATAGGGCCGCGCATCCCATGTCCAGGCGGCGCATTCGTCGACATTGACCATGTGCCCGGCATATCCGGTGGATTCCGGGTTATTGGCTGGATCGGGCCAGAACAGATAGGTGGCTTCCAGATAGGCCCGCTGGATCGCGTCGTCACGCCAGCCACGCGAGAAATACGGGAAGAACGACTCGGATGATTTCGGGTCATAGAACACGTTGGGCTGGTTCGGGCCTCGATCAACCGCAGGGCAGCCAAGTTCGGTGAACCAGATTGGCTTTGACTGCGGCACCCATGCGGTCGGCGATCCGGCCTCGCTGCCGCCGGGGCGGTTATGGTGCGGGCTTGCCCACCACGCGCGGCACCCAGGGCTTGCCGGCCGCGCCGTCCTCGATCGGGGTGCGGGTCTGGCTGATCCGGTCGCCCTCGCTGGCATAGAACCAGTCGAATCCTTCGCCGCCCGCGATGTTCGATTGCAGATAGGCTCGGTCATAGATCGAGGGTCATTGCTGCGCGTCCGCATGATCCCAGCCGTCGCGCCAGTCGCTGAGCGGCATGTAATTGTCGATGCCGACGAAATCCACATTCGCATCCGCCCAGAGCGGATCAAGGTGGAAGAACACGTCGCCGCTGCCATCCTGAGGGTGATGCCCGAAATACTCCGACCAGTCGGCGGCATAGCTGATCTTTTGTGCCTGGCCCGAGGACCGACCGCACGGCGGCGGCGAGGTTCCGAAGCTGGGTCACGGCTGGATAGACGGAGGCCCCGGACCTGATCTGCGTCAGTTCGCGCATCTCGGAGCCGATCAGGAAGGCGTCCACGCCACCCGCCGCCGCGCAGAGGTGGGCGTAATGCAGGATCATGCGCCGGAAACCCCAATCGCCCGCTGGCCCGGTCCAGGTGACCGTTGTGCCGCTGACTGTGAAATCCGATGGCTGTGCATTGCCGAAAAAGGCGCTGACCTGCGCGGCGGCGGTGCCGGTCTTGTCCACCGTCCCGGCGAAACCGGCCGCGGGCGAGCAGGTGATCCGGCCTCGCCACGGCAGCACCGGCTGGCCGATGCTCGCCGCATTGTCCGACCACGGATCGGGCAGCATGTTGCCGGCCGGCACGTCCATCATCAGGAACGGATAAAAGGTGACGCGCAGCCCGCGTGCCTTCATGTCGCGGATCGCCTGTATCACCGACCAGTCGGCGGGGGTGCCGCCATAGACCGGCCGCCCCTGATCGTCCTGGCTGACCACCAGCGCATTGGCGCGGTTCACGCCGTTGACGATCCATGCGGGCGTCGTGACTTTCTCGGCCATCTCGACCTTGGGCCGGATCGTGCAGTTCCCTGCGCGCAGATCATCACCGAACCACGAGACTACCAGCGAGGCGCTCTCGACCGAGGGCACCATCGCTTCCAGCCGGTCGAGGGAAGCAGCCATGTCGGCGGTCTGCGCCATGGCGTTGACGTTTTCCGCATCGCTTTCGCCATCGCCGCCCTTGCGCACGATTTCGGTCGCATAGGCGAATTCGCCCGAGGCCGGGATGATGGTGACGGCGGGCACGAGACCCTCGGCGGTGTCTGCATCATCAAGCGGGCGGAACACCTCGAAGGTGAACTGCGGCAGGCGGTTGCCGAAGCGCGTCAGCGCCAGTTCCTCGAACACGACATAGGCGGTGCCACGATAGGCGGGTGTATTGGCCGCGCCCATCTTCGCCGCAATGAACGGATCCGCAGCCTGCGTCTCGCTGCCCGAATACCAGCGCCAGGTGGCATCGCTGAGGTCCACCACTTCACCATCCGCCCAGATGCGCCCGATGCCGGTGATCGGCCCCTCGCACAGCGCGACCGCAAAGCTGGCGTAATAGAGATATTCGGTGGTGGTGACTTTCGGGCCGCCGCCCTTGCCGCCGCCCTGCCGGTGGGTGTTGGTTTCTTCGCGGAAATCGGTCGCCCAGATGATGTTGCCGCCGATCCGCATGCGGCCATAGAGGCGCGGGATCACCACACCCTCGGTAGCCGAGGTCAGGCGCAGGCTGTCCATGCGCGCGCCCTCGATGCGCTGGCCGGGCAGCAGCGACGAAACGATCCAGCTATCCACCATCGAGCCGATGCCGGACCCGATCATGCCGCCGATGGCCGCGCCGGAAAGCCCGAGGACAGCACCACCGAAGCCGCCGCCGATGGCGGTGCCGACTGCGCCGAGAACGATTGTTGCCATGGATCAGGACTTCTTCTTGCGCGGGGCAGGTGCCGGGCGCGGAAACAGGAACGCTTCGGCGTCGATGGGGATGGTCAGATCGCCATCCGCGGTGATCGCATCCTTGATTGGAGCCAGCGGATCGCGGCCATAGCCCAGCAGTTCCGAACTGAGCAGGGGCTGTTCGGCGCTGAGCGTGGATGCCGCGAAGGGCATGCGGGTGAAGCCGCCGGCCGGGGCCGTGCCATAGACAGTCTCGAACGCAGCCGCGAGTTGCGATCGCGCGCTTTGTGCGCGTGCCATGGGGAACCTCTTGTTAATGTGGGGAGTCAGGCCAGGGGGCCGGTGGTGGCGTAGTGTAACACGACGGTGATCACCGCCGCCTTCAGCGCCCTCGACGGGCAGATCGACCGTGGCCGGGGCCTCCGGCTCGACCTAGTCGCAGAGCCCACCCAGTGTCTGGTCAGCCGCCAGCGCCGCGCCAATGGCGGCGATCAGTGCGTCAAAGGTGCTGGCCCGGCCGGTTCCGGCCTGAACGATCACCTCCAACTCGGCCCGGTGCTGGTAATGGTAGCGCAGCGGCGACAACGTCATCTCCGGCTCGCCCGGCTCGCCATCGCGCAGGATGATCAGCCCCGAAGGCGGGATTCGCTCGGGCAGCGCTTCGTCACGCAGGACAGTGGCGGCAAGTGGCTGCAGCCGCGTATGCAGCGCGGCGAGGACAGTTTCACGGGTGGTGGGCATTTTGCGGGCCTTGGCTTGATTGTGACTTCTGCGGGCATCACGGATATGCTAAAGGTAATACCTGTGAATACTCACTCGGAGCCGCCCCGATGAATGCCGTCCGTCCCGTTGCCGTGAAGCTCGATCAGGATACCCGCGACCGCCTCAAGCGGCTGGCGGATGCGAAGGACCGCTCCACCCACTGGATGCTGCGCGAGGCCGTATCGCAGTTTGTCGAGCGTGAAGAGAAGCGTGAGGCGTTTCGTCAGGCGGGGCTTCATGCGTGGGAAGAGTATCAGGCGACCGGCAAGCACGTCACTCATGATGAGGCCGATGCCTGGCTTGCGAGGCTGGAAGCCGGCGAAGAGGCGGCAGCTCCTGAATGCCACAACTGATCTGGTCGCCCGCAGCCCTGCGGGATGTTGAGCGGCTTTACCGCTTCCTTGCCGACAAGAACCCTGATGCCGCCCGCCGTGCGGCCAAATCCATCCGCGAGGGCATGAACATCCTGCGCGATCAACCGGGCGCTGGCCGGCCGGTCGAGGACATGGAGCCTGAATTCCGCGAATGGCTTATCCCCTTCGGCGACAGCGGTTACGTTTCTCTCTACCGGTTTGATGGCGAAACGGCGGTGGTATTGGCCGTGCGCCATCAGCGCGAGGCGGGTTATTGACGAGGTAAAGGACGGTCAGGCCTTTCCATCCACCCACCCCGCCACGATCCGCCCCGGCAGACCATTCACTGCCCGCTCGGCGTCCCTCGCCAGATCGAGCCGCTTGCGCAGGCGTACCTGTCTGATCATGAGAAAGATCGGCACGCTGGTCAGCCCGCGCCCGGTTTTCGACCGTGATGCCACCGCCCGGCCCTTGGTGTTCAGCCGCCCCTCGGCAACCAGCAGGCTGGGGCCGTTGCGGCGTGGGATGAAGCGCAGTGTCAGCCCGGTCCTGGCTTCCCATTCCCGCGGGGTTGGGCGCTTGCCGCCCCGGCCCTTGCCGGCCGCTTCGGTCGGGATCACCAGCCACAGCCCGCCCCGGGACCGGATCAGCGGGCCGGTGTCATGCGCGGAGATGATCACCGGGGCCTTCGACCAGACCAGCGCGGCGGCGTTCAAGCTGGGCCTCGCTTTCGGATAGGTCTCGGAGCGGATGGTGCGCGCAAGTCGCTGCCCGAGGCTTGCGCCGGTGATCTGCGCGCGCCAGGCGGATTTCAAGCCGGTGCCGGCATCTTTGATCGCGACGGATACAGCCTTTTCCCCGGCAGCGATCTCCGCCTGCATTAGCCTGGCGATATCGGTGATCTCGAGCTTCAGCTTCATGCCGGTCGCAGGTCCAAGGTCCAGATCAGCCGTTCCCGGTCGCGGATTGGCTCTCCCTGGATGACATGGCTGCCCGTGCCGATGACGATCAGATCGCCCGGACGGGGATCAGGCAGGTCGGCGACGCGCACATCCCACCACCATGGTGTCGCTGACGAAGCGCCCGGCACCGAAATCGGTGATGCGATCCGGGGCGCGGCGGATGATGCGGACCCTCCGTTCCTCCGAACTGGTGGCCGAGATCCAGAGCACGGGGACCGCCATAGCGGCATGCGCGAAGATACGGTCCATGGCGGCGACGAAGACGGACATGACGATTTCCGCGTGGCGTCAGTTCGACGTATGCAGGCGGACGGCGAGCCGGGGGCGCTTGTTGACCGGCAGGATCGAGGCTTCGGTCATCAGGTCGATCCAGCGGCCCTTCTCGTCGAGATGCTGGCGGGCATAAAGTGGCAGGCCGATGGTGTTCGCCGCCTCCAGCAGGTTCGCCGGGCCGCCATAGGTGGTGAAGGTGTCCATGGTGCCCAAGGGGAAGGCGATGCCTTCGTTGGCGGGGACCAGCCGTTCCGCCGCGCCGGTGGAGAGCGTCACCGCACCGGCATATTCCTCGAACAGGATGCCGGCGAAGGGGAAGTTGCGGCGCATGTCCTCGCGCAGCGGCTGGGCGCCGGTGGCAGCGTAGAACTTGTAGGCTTCTTCCACCTTGGCACGGCTGATCAGCTTGTCGAAGAACTCGCGGCTGACCAGCGCCTCACCCAGAAGGTTGTCCTCGATGGCGCGCAGCACTTCGCGCACCTTTCCCTGAACATTGGTGCCGGCGGTGCCGAGCAGGAAATCCACCGAGATCTGGGTCAGGCCGAATTCGGTGAAGTAGTTGTAAAGCGTGGTGCCGGCGCCGTCCTTCACGATGCCTCGGAGCGCGTTCATCTCCATATATTCGCGGGTCTGGGCATGCTTGCGGCGCATCAGTATCAGCTTGCGGCTCATCACGCCGACCAGTGGATCGGCGGCGTCCGAGACCCCCAGCGCCGGACCCCCCTGGATATCGGCCGGTAGGATGACATCGTCATGCGGGATCCATGGCAGGGCGAAGGACCGCATGGACCGGCCTTCGCGCGTGCCGATGGTCGCAGGACCGCCGAGCGGGACCGAGGGCAGCAGGCTGAGGGTGCCCTCATATTGCTCGATGATGACCGAGCGCTGGCTGACGCCTTCGAAACGGAACAGGCCGATCTTATTGCGACGTCGCGGTGCGGCGGTGGGAACTGGCGACGGGACGGAAGGCCACAATCGCCACGAATTGACGCTCAAGCGGAGTTCGGCGAGTGACTGCCTTGCGGACCTTTCTGCCGTTCACGCTGGACAGAGGACTGCAGACGCAGCACCGTGGTGGCGGATGGCGGCCCGTAGTCGCAGTAACACCAGTGAACGGCTGAATCATTTCCGGAGCAGAGTGTGGCGAGCATGTTCAGTTTAATCATGGCAGGGACTAATTCAGTTTGGGGCGTTCCGATCGGGGAGTTGCGCAACGATACTTTTCCGCTGTCGCGTATTCCTTGGATACACGGATCCCTAGATCGTGACGAGTTTTGAACCAATTACGGCCGAAACTCTATCTTACTAGTCGAGCTTTCCCACTATCTTCATGAGTGAGATCTATCGTGATGATGACAAGAACGAAGTCTTTCGCATCCGCCTCGGTAAGATTTTGCAGTCATCTGTAGTCGCGGGTGAGATCCACTACACTTTTGAACTTTCGCATGATTTCGGACGGGTGCCTGTTGAGGACCGGAAGGACTTCCGTAAGGCATACAGGATGGACGCTTTTGAATTGCACCGCACCCACTGGGCAATCAAAGCGGCTGACCTGAGCATTATTTTATCCAAATTTCTCCCCTACCCACCAAACATAAATGGCATCTCGGCGATTTCGGCTCCGCCAGTGCCAACCCAAATGCCGGTCGATGCTGTGGATACGCTGCAATCATTCTTGGCAAACGTACTTGCGCTAGAGGAGAACCCCGGCGAAGAGATATTTTACCGTGGGCATTCGGATTCTTCTTATCTGCTTGTACCCCCGTTGCTCCGTCGAAATAAGGCTGGAAGCTACAAGCACTTTCCAAAAGAAGAGATTATGGTTCGTGAACTGCTGAGCGTCCAGGACGCGCAGTTTGCTAATGATCGATCAATGCTTGACAGGTTGGTGCGAATGCAGCATTTCGGGCTTCCGACCCGTCTTCTCGACGTCAGCTCCAACCCACTTGTGGCGCTTTATTTCGCCTGCTCCTCGGCCAAGACGGATGCCGAGGGGAACAAAATAGACGGTGAGGTAATCATTCTCCGCTCGCCCAGCAATGAGGTGCTCCATTCGGACTCTGACCGCGTAAGTTGCATATCTAACCTCTGCCTGATGAAGGAGGAAGAGAAGAACGCGATGGACCTGAGTCTGGACGGGGTCACCTTCAACGAAGATCCAATTGTCAAGAAGCTACTTCATTTCATTAAGGGAGAGAAGCCCCTATTTCGAGGGCCGCATTATTCCTGAGGATCTGCAGAAAATCCTATTCGTACGAGCGTGCCATACACATGAGCGGATGATTTCACAGTCCGGCGCGTTTCTGCTCTTTAGCAAGGACGCAATTCTCCCTGAAACCGGGCATAGCAGCATCAAGGTATCTCGTATAAGAATTCGAAACAAGGCAGGGATACTTGCTCAGCTTGCCAAGCTCAACATCAAGGCAAGCACAATATATCCGGGGATCGAGAAGGCAGCGAGCGATATCGCCAAGAAGTATAAGCTAGCTTAGGATCAAAGATTTTTCTAGTAGCGCAGACGATTTGTGGGCGCACATCTAACGGTATTCGAGGCGAATGCTGTGCGTAGAGAAAATTAACTTCGACTGTCTGCTAAGGGCTCTCCGCAACGTCACCTCGCCCGACAAACCGTCCCCCTGCCCTCAACCTTTTCCGTATTGATGGGCAATCCCAGCTTCTTTTTCAACGCGCCCGAGATCGAGCCACGAACCGTATGCGCCAGCCACGAGGTCGCCTCGACGATCTCGGCGACGGCCGCGCCCTCGGGGCGCTGCAGCATGGCGATGATCTGCGCCTGCTTGGTGCCGGCGCGGATGGCGACGGATTTCACGGTGTCGGCGATCCGGGGGGCGCTGGCCGCATCCGGCTCGATGCCGATGGCCTCGAGACCGGCCTCGGTGGCGATCAGCGTGGTGCCATGGCCATCGCCGGTCTCGCGCCAGAGCGGTTGACCCCGGCGCAGGTTGGCCTCGACCTCCTTGAGCCAGCCATGGGAAAGCATCCGACCGACGGCCATCTTGGCAGCAGCGCCGGCCAGCCCGTTGGGCAGCGGCAGGGCAAGAGTCCCGGCGCGGGTCGTGGCACGGGAGAGGATCAGGCGCTGGGTTTTGGTGAGGGCGGTCATTCTGTATACTCGCTTTCGTGGAAGGCGGCATCGGTGATCTGGCGCAGCAGGTTGGCGTAATGCTCGAGCGTGCCGACATCGCCCCAGTTCACCTCCTCGGGGCTGGCGTTGAAATGGTCGGCGCTGAGGGCGGCGAGGCGCGCGAGCATGGCGTCGATTTCGGCTTTCTTCGTGATGAAGGCGCTAACGGCGGCGTCGCGGTTGCGTTCGGCTCTTTCGGCGCGGGTCATGGGCGGGCGTCCTTTCGATGAGTTGCATCTTTTCCGTACCATCAGAATCGCTCTACCGCGAAGTGTAATCAACTGAATAGTCATTAATATCATTGGCTTGGTCGGATCTGACGGCACCATGGAGGGAATGAGCGAACGGGAATATGCGGCCCATTCGGGCCTGTCGCGTGGCGGGGTGCAGAAGGCGCGCAAGAACGGGCGGCTGGTGGTTTATGGCGACGGCTCGATCAATGCTGCCGCGTCTGATGTGCGCCGGGCGCAAATGACCGACCCCGACCAGCAGCGCCGCAGCACCGGCGGAGATTCCGGGTTTTCCGGACCCGCCGACAGTTCGTCCTATCGAAAGCCCGCACCGCGCTGACGGTCTATCAGGCGCAGGAACGCCAGCTGGCGATCCAGAAGAAGAAGGGCGCGCTGGTTGACCGCGCCCGGGCGGAAACGCTGGTGTTCCGTCTCGCGCGGCAGGAGCGCGGTGTCTGGGGTGACCTGGCCGGCCCGGGTGGCGGCCGTGATGGCGGCCGAAGTGGCGGCGGAGGTGGAACAGCAATCCGGCGAACCGGTGACGATCGAGGCGGCGATCCTGCAGAGGGTGCTGGAAACCCATGTCAGAGCGCAACTCGACGCCCTCGCCGATCTCCGGGTTTCCCTCGGGTGGCGGGGAGACAGGCCACCACCTGACCAGCGACGACCTGACCGCCGATCTCGACCTCGGCTTTGACGGGGCCGAGGACATCCTGCGGGTCTGGCGCAATGGGATGCGCCCCGATCCGGACCTGACGGTGTCGGAATGGGCCGATGCGCATCGCCGGCTCAGTTCGCGCGCCGCAGCCGATCCGGGGCGGTATCGCACCGCCCGCACCCCCTATCTGCGCGGCATCATGGATGCGCTGTCGCCCAGCCATCCGGCGCAGCGGATCAGCTTCATGAAAGCCGCGCAGGTCGGCGCGACCTGCCCGGCCATGGGCGGGATCGGCGCGCATCCCTCGCCTGCGACTGGCTGCCGACCAAATGGGACTGGATCGACCCCGCCAAGGATGCATCGGCGGAGATCCTGCAGATCGAGGCCGGGCTCAAATCTCGCAGCCAGGCCATCGCCGAACGCGGCTTTCATGCCGAACAGGTCGACCGGGAAATCGCCGCGGAACGCAAACGCGAGGCCGAACTGGGGCTCGACTTCCGGCGGCCGGGATCACCGGCGCAGGCGGCGGGGAGCGGCTCTGGGACCAGCGACACCGAGGACCAGCAGGCCGACGCACAGGACAATGACAATCGGGACGATGAGGACAAGGACCGGAAACCCCGGCTTCCGGAGGAGGGATGATGCACCACAGCCAGATCGCCCAGCGCGTTCTTCAACACGCCACTGATAGTCGATCCCGCCAAGGCGCTGGCCTTCGTCATGGGTCTCGGCCCCCGGATCACCGGGAAGGACATCACCTTCCAAGGGCTGGAGTTGGCAGCTGGGGATCAAGGCGCAGTCACCCTGCCCGCGCGGTCTTCGCTGTTCGGCGACACTCTCACCCGCCGCCAGGCGCAGGGCGGCAGCCAGCCCCTCGCCGTCGTCGACGGCATCGTGGTGATCGAGATCGCCGGCACGCTGGTGCATCGCGGCGCCTGGATCGGGCAATCCTCGGGGCTGACCTCCTATGAGGACATCGCGGCGCAGCTGCAGGCGGCGCTCGCCGACCCCGCCATTCGCGGCATCGCCCTCGACATCGACAGCTTCGGTGGCGAGGTGGCCGGCGCCTTCGATCTGGCAGACCGCATCCGCGCCGCGCGTCAGGTCAAACCCGTGCAGGCCTTCGTTGCCGATCACGCCTTGTCTGCCGGCTATGCGCTGGCCTCCCAGGCCGACCGCATCATCCTGCCCCGCACCGGCGCGGTGGGCAGCATCGGCGTGGTGGCCATGCACAGCGACATGAGCGGGGCCGCTCGACAGACAGGGCATTGCCGTCACCCTGATCCATGCCGGGGCGCGCAAGGTTGATGCGAACCCCTACCAGCCGCTGCCCGAGTCTGTGCGCGCCCGGATCGCTGACGAGCTCGAGGATCTGCGCCAGCTCTTCGCCAGAACCGTTGCTGAAGGCCGGGGCCAGCGCCTCGACACGCTGCAGGCGCTGGGCACCGAAGCCGCCGTCTTCCGCGGAGAGGCGGCGGTCTTCGCCGGTCTCGCCGATGAGGTCGCCGATCCCGTCACCGCCTTCCGCGCCTTCGCCGCCGCACCCCGCGGCACATCCAGCCCAAGAGGAAAGGGTTTTCTGATGACCACTACTCCCGAAGACCATGCCGAACCGACGCCGGAGCCTGCCGCGAACCCGGCGCCGAAACCGATCCCGACCCCGGCGGCCGCACCGCCACAGGCGGAAGCGGCACCCTCACCCGAAGCCATCCGTGCCGAGGCGGCGGAAGTGGCGCAGGTCTGCGCGCAGGCCGCCCGGCTCGGCGTGGCCATCGACGCCGCCGATGCCCTGACGCGGGGCATTAAGCCCGAAGCCCTGCGGGCGAGGGTCCTGCCGACCTCGCCGCCCGCAGCGATGCCGCCGGCATCATCGCCACCACCCCGGCGACCGGGGCGAAGGAAAGCCCCATCGTGGCGGCGGCGAAGAAGTCGGCCGCCGCGCGCTGATCGCCGCCCCCCATCCCCACAACCCGAGACCGAACCATGGCCGTCCTGACGCAACCGCCCGGCATGGGCGATGTCCTCAAATATGAGCTCAACCCGAACTATTGCCGCGAGGTGGTGACCCTGCTCGCCGGCACCGACTACCCGGTCGGCGCGGTGCCGGGAAAGATCACCGCCAACGGGAAGTATATGCTCTCGGCCGCCACCGGCTCGGACGGCACGGAGACCGCAGCTGCGGTACTGCTCTATCCTGTCGACGCCACGCTGGCCGACGCCTGCGGCATCATCGTCGCCCGTGGTCCGGCCATCGTCTCCCCGCGCCGGCCTCGTCTTCGACGCCAGCGTCGATGAAGGGTTTTGTCGAATAATCTGCGATGGTCAGGTTTAGCGTCCTTTGCGTGCCGTCCCGCCTCTCGGGGTCGGCCAGGTTTCGAAAGCCGTCAAGAAGCGGCAAGATCGCCTCACCTGCATGGCAAGTCCAAAGGACGTGACACGGAACCTTTCCGCCAGACCGGCATTCTCAATCCTGCCGGCGCGTGGCGGGCGCGTTAACAGCCGTCCTGCCCTAAAGGGGGGCACAGATCATGACCGAGCCTGTTGCCAGCAGCGGCGGCGACCGGACGCCCGACTCCGCTGATCGGCCCGATCCCGATGCCGTGTCAGGCGATCATGCCGAGATCCAGGCCTCCCCGACCCCGGGGCTGATCCTTTCAACCCTGGGGGTGGTGTATGGCGACATCGGGACCTCGCCGCTCTATGCGCTTCGGGAATCGCTGCGGCATGCGCATGAACACCACATGGCGGAAACCGCGGTGATCGGCATCGTGTCGCTGCTGTTCTGGACCGTGGTGCTGATCGTCACGCTGAAATATGTCGTCCTGATCCTGCGTGCCGACAACAACGGCGAGGGCGGCACCCTGTCGCTGGTCGCCAAGGCCCAGGGGGCGCTGCACCGCCGGGCCTGGTGGCTGTATCTTGTGGGGATCGTGGGGGTGTCGCTGTTCTTCGGCGACTCGATGATCACCCCGGCGATGTCGGTGCTGTCGGCGGTCGAGGGCATGACCCTTGTCCTGCCCGGGTTCGGCAACTGGGTGGTGCCGGTCACGCTGATCATCGTGGTGGCGCTGTTCTGGGTGCAGCGGACAGGAACCGAGGCGGTGTCCCGGTTTTTCGGCCCGGTGATGCTGATCTGGTTTCTGACCCTCGGTGTTCTTGGGGCCATGCATCTGCTGGACGATTCCCGCATCCTGCAGGCGCTGAATCCGCTTTATGCCACCGGCTTCATTGCCCGGAACGGCCTGGATGTGCTGCCGGTGATGGGTTCCGTCTTCCTCGCAGTGACCGGAGCCGAGGCGCTATACGCCGACATGGGCCATTTCGGGCGCGGGCCCGTGCGCATTTCCTGGCTGGCCATCGTGTTTCCGGCCCTGACGCTCAGCTATATGGGACAGGGGGCGATGGTGCTGTCCCACCCGGAAAATGCCGACAATCCGTTCTTTCTGCTGGCGCCCGCGGCGTTCACCCTGCCGCTGGTGGTGCTGGCGACGGCGGCCACGGTGATCGCCAGCCAGTCGGTGATTTCGGGGGCGTTTTCCGTGTCCCAGCAGGCGGTGCAACTTGGGCTGCTGCCGCGGCTGGAAATCCAGCACACCTCCGACACCCAGCAGGGGCAGGTCTATCTGCCGCGCGTCAACCTGATCCTGATGACCGGGGTCTGCGCGCTGGTCCTGGCCTTCGGCTCGTCCGAGCGGCTTGCCAGCGCCTATGGCATCGCGGTGACCGGGGACATGGTGATCACCTCGATCCTGGCGGTCATCGTGTTCCGCTATGCTTGGAAATGGAACTGGCTTGCCGTGCTGGGGATCATGCTGCCGGTCCTGGCCATCGAGCTGGTGTTTTTTTAGCCAACCTGATGAAGGTGGTGGATGGCGGCTATGTCCCGCTGATGTTCGCGGCCGTGGTGGTGACCTTCATGCTGGTCTGGATGCGGGGCACGCTGCTTTTGCAGCGCAAGCTGTCGGCGGAAAGCGTGGCGCTGGATTTCCTGGTCGAGCAATTGACCGACAGCCCGCCGACCGTGGTGCCGGGCACGGCGGTATTCCTGACCGCGGATTCGACGATCGCCCCTCCGGCGCTGATGCACAATCTCAAGCACAATCGCGTCCTGCACGAGCGCAACTTCGTCGTGACGGTCGAGGCCGCGACCACGCCCCGCGTCCCCGAGGACCGCCGCATCCGGGTCGAACAACTCGCTCCCCGGTTCTGGAGGGTCTGGCTGCGCTTTGGCTATATGGAGCAGCCGAATGTCCCCAAGGCGCTGGCGGGGGCCAAGGCGCAGGGGCTTAGATTCGACGTGATGTCCACGTCCTATTTCCTCAACCGCCGCACGCTGCGGGTGGGCAAGGCGCGGCTGATGCCCCTCTGGGCCTCGCGGCTTTATGCGGGAATGTACCGCTCGGCCTCCGAGCCCACCAATTTTTATCGACTGCCATCGAACCGGGTCGTCGAATTGGGCCAACAGATCAATATCTGACAGGGGCTGGATTATGGTGGGGCCGAAGCCGACCTGCCGCAAACGACGGCCGGGCGGCGCAGATCGCGCTGGCTTGTGGCTATTCCGACCAGAGCTTGGCCCGCCGCGTTCACAGCAGATGGGACAGGTCCGAAAACCGCTCCCTGCGTGCTCATTCTTCCGTATCGGATTCCGTCCGCGCCGCGCGTCGGGCGGGGCCGGTCGTTTCCCGCAGACGCTCCAGTTCCGCCAGGGCGGTGGCGGCGGTCTCCCGATCCGTGGTCGCCAGCCCCAGCAGCAGCATCTCGAGGCAGGCCACGGTGGCGCTGTGCAGCGCCACCTGCCCGCTGCGGCCCCGGGGGACGGGCAGGACCACAGTTGCGGATCGCGCCGGTTTTTCGTCCGGGGCGTCTGTCAGCAGAATGACCGGGATCTGCAGGCGGCGGGCCTCGAAGATGGTTGCCTCGGCCTCGGCCTCGGGGTAGGGTTTGCCATAGGCCAGCATCACCAGCGCATCGCCACGCTCCAGTTCCAGCAGCTGGTCGGCAAGGGCCGTTCCCATCTGGTCGAGGACAAGCTGCCGCCGCCCCTTGCGACGCAATCGGGCGGCGAAATATGCGGCGATATGTGCGGTGGGGCCGACGCCGAAGACAGCAATCCTTTCAGCGACATGCAGGATCTTCAGCGCATCCGGCATGGCGCGGCGCACCGGGCCATCGCGCAGCGCCGCCAGGGCATCGCTGAGCGAGGCGATCACCCTGTCCATCGCGGCCTCGGTATCCTCGCCGACCTCGGCCCAGGTCCGGGCCAGATTGTCGGCCGGGGCGCTTCTTTCCCTGTAGGCGGAGGCAAGCTCGCTTCGCAGATCGTGCAGCCCGTCGAACCCGAGCGCCTGGACGGCGCGCACGACGGTCGCGTCCGAGGTTCCGGTCGCGCGCCCCAGATCGAGCGCCGAAAGGGTCAGGGTCTCGATCGGGTTGGCTGCGATATAGTCCGCGACCCTCTTGAAGGCCGGCGACAGGCGATCACGGCAGCGCGCATGGCGCTGTGTGAAGAGATCCCGTGCTGGCGCCGGGCCACTCCTGCGCGTCTTGGTCATGGTCGGCTTGCGTCTCCCACCCGGCGGATGTAGCGTTCGCTACCATACCGGAGCATATGGGCAGATGCCATCCCTTGTCCGACCAGGAAACCCAGTGTCTGCAACTGCCGCGCCGACGGCCCCGCTGATCGTCGAGAACCTGTCCAGGGGCGAGGGATTTCCGCGCTGCAGCCTGACGGTCGCGCCCGGAGAGTGCGTCGTGCTGACCGGACCTTCAGGCAGCGGCAAGAGCCGGCTGCTGCGGCTGATCGCGGACCTGGACCCGGGATCCGGCACCGCACGGATCGGTAAGCTGGTGCGAGAGGAAGTTCCCGCCAACCACTGGCGCCGGCTGGTGGTCTATGTGCCGGCAGATTCCGGGTGGTGGGCCTCTCGCGTTGCGCTGCACATGTCGGACGAGGCACCGGCGCGGCGGCTGTTTCCCGATCTCGCCCTTCCCGACAAGCTCATGGACGCGGCGCCCGACGAGGTTTCCAGCGGCGAGCGGCAACGTCTGGCCCTCATCAGGGCCTTGATCCTGCAGCCGCATTTCCTTCTGCTGGATGAGCCGACCTCTGCCCTCGACCCTGCTGCGACGCTGATGGTGGAAAGGGTTCTGGCCCGGGCGAAGCAGGATGGTATGGGGTTGCTGGTGGTATCGCATGATCCCGAGCAGGTCGCCCGCATCGCAGATCGGCACTACGCGCTGTCGGACTGCGGGCTGGCCGAGGTCGTTTCGTGACGCCGATCACCCTCTCCGCATTCGACCTGCTGCTGGCGGCCCTCAGCCTGCTGATCGCCTCGGGGCTTTCGCTGCTGCTGTCGCTGGGGTTTCACCGGGCGATGGCCATCGCGGTCTTGCGGATGGTCGCGCAGCTGGTGCTGGTCGGGCTGCTGCTGCGCTACATCTTCGCGCTGTCGTCGCCTCTGGTCACGCTGGGCTTTGCTGCGGTCATGATCCTGGCTGCAACCTGGGAAGTTCAGTCCCGGCAGAAGCGCCAGCTGCGCGGCTGGCTTCGTTTCGGCCTTGGCGGGCTGCCGGTAGTGACTGCTACGATCTTCGTGACCGGCATGGCGCTGGCGACGGCGCTGCGCGAGGCAACCTGGCTTGACCCCCGGCACACGATCCCCCTGGTCGGCATCATCCTGGGCACGGTGATGAACAGCACCAGCCTGGCGCTGAACACGATGCTTGGCAGCATCCAGCGCGAGCGGCGCGCGACAGAGGCCCGGCTGTCCCTGGGCGCCGACAGCCATCTCGCCCTGCGCGAACTCCGCCTGTCGGCCGCCCATAACGGCCTGATCCCGGTCATCAACCAGATGGCGGGCGCAGGCATCATCACGCTGCCGGGCATCATGACCGGGCAGATTCTGGGCGGCATGGATCCCCTGGATGCCGCCCGATACCAGATCCTGCTGATGCTGCTTCTGGCCGGGGCGGGGGCGCTTGGCGTGATCCTGGCGACGCAGCTCTGCCTCGCGTCGGTCACCGACAAGCGGCACCGTCTGCGCCTCGACCGGCTGGAAGAAAGGGGCTGACCGCGCCAGGGCAGCTGCGTAGCGTGACAGCCCGTCGACAGGCGGATGCGGGATCAGAGTGCCGGTGCACTGGCTGCACATCACGGTTGCTGCGGAACGCCTAAGGGTATGGCTGCCTGGAGCGGAGAAAGGCATGGGATGGCGACCACCGGCACTGCCCAGCCGTCCAAAGTTCGAGTCACGGAGCGGTCTGGGGAGATGACTGCCTGGCCACCAGAGTGCTGGATGGCTGACGCGTCGGGGTAGGTGGCGGGACGCTGGCTGCCGTCTGGGTGGCTGGCTGTCTTGCTGCAGCCTGTGTAACGCTTCTGCCGCGCGGACCAATGCGACAGCAGCGCTCGACAGTTTTGATCGAGATTGCTCGCAGGTTGTGCCGCGATCATGTCCCTGCGGGCGTGGTGCGGCCCGCCCGAGCCCGCGGCGCAGCCCTCCGGGCCCTGACATTTCCGCCGCTCACTGCACGGCGGACGCTGGCCTCGTCGGTGCAGTCATCATTTGTCACGCAGCGGAAACCTGAATATCCGGGTCTTACTGCCACCTCGGGGCACAGACATGCCCGCCCTCGGTGTCCGCCAGATAGAGCGGATGGAAGCTGCCAAGCCTGACCGCCCCGACGATCTTGCAGCCCGCCTTGTCGGCACAGGCGGCCAGCGTCTTGCGCGCATCGTCAGCGGTACAGAGCAGCTCATTCGAGCAGCGCCGATGATACAGCCCGCCGCCCGCATCCGAGGCCAGAAGCCCCAGCCGATCGGCATCGCCGATGTCGAGCCCCAGCAGATCGGCCTCGGCCAGAGGATGCGCGTCCCGGACCTGCGGGGCCGGGATCTCGGCCCCATAGACGATGGCACTGGCCTCGCGAACCGTCGCTTCGGCATCGTCGCCGCACATCAGGCCAAGGTCCACCGGCTCGGATCTGCACGCCGTCAGGGCCAGTGCCGAAATGACAAGGGAAAGCGCCGTGAGCCTCATTCGTTTCAGTCCGCTGGGTAATTGCTGACCGGGGGCGGCCGCTTGCTGGAAGCCGGTAGGGGAACCGATAGCCGGAGGCCGCCGCCGCGACAATCCGGATGCTACCCGGCCGGCAATGGGACTGCGAGACGGAAGCTCAGGGGCGCGAAAACTGCAGAGGCGCCAGAACGATGATCGCGCGCCCGGTTCGAGGGGGAGCGGCGACCCGCGTCATCCCCGGCATCAGCCGAGGCCGCTAAGTTCTTCGCAGAACTGCACAAGGGCCCGCCGTTCCCTGCTGCCCCGTTGCCATGCACAGCTCCTCCTCACATGATCAGCGGGCGCTGATCCGGCATACCCATCGAGATGAGCAGGGGGGCGGCCTTCTGGCGGGATTGGAAGCTCGCCTTGTCGGGCAGGTCCGCCCAATCTGCCAGGATCAGGCTTTGCGCCACCGCGCCGCCAAGTGTCGTGCCGGGGCCGGTGACGATGAACAGGTCGGGCGCGAATTCGCGCGCCGCCACGGCGACGGCGTGGGTGAAGTCGTAGGGCTCGACGACCTGATGGCCCAGCGTATAGGCGCGCAGCGACTCGGGGTCGGTGGCGCCGGGCCACCAGATCGCGCCGCGCCCGTCGATCAGCGGCAACGCCGGCTGGCAAAACAGCGAGACGGGCAGGGCGGCGCGGCCCTGCTCGGCCACCGGCTCTTGCAGCGGCGTATGGAAGGCGGCGTGATTACCCAGCCGCATCGGGAAGCGGCCCTGAACCGGCGTCACGGCGGCCTCGAATGCCTTCAGCCCGGCGGCATTGCCCGCGATGACCAGCATTCCGCCCAGATCGATCGACAGGAACAGCCGGTGATCGGGGCGGCCGGCGATGGTGGCGATCAGCGCCAGCAGCTCGGCCCGGCGGGCGGGGTCGGGGCGCCAGTCCTCGTCCACCCAGGGGTGGATCAACTGGCCGCCGATCATCGCCTGCTGCATCAGCGTGCCCATGGTATTGGCGATGCGAAACCCGTCCTCGGGCGTGGTCGCACCGGCGCAGGCGAGCGCGCTGTACCAGCCCATCGAGTTGCCGGTGACGGCGACGACCTCGACCTTCTCGCGGCTGATTGCCATGAAATCGCCCAGCGAGGCGGCGAAGATCAGCCCCGAGGCATTGTCGCCTTTCGTATGGTGCGACATGACGAATTTCCGGGCGCTATCCAATGCGGTCAGCGTTTCCTGCCCCCGCGCCGCACGCTCGTCGTCAAAGGCGGAAAGCAGGCGCGGGTCGGGAAAATGCCGCCGCAGATAGCCCAGCTCGGCCGTATTGTAGGTGCCCCGGCCGGGGCAGATCACCACTGCGGTTTTCATGCTTTTCCTCTTGCCCGGTTCTTGGCGACCTTGCCCGCCAGCGAGATCGCCGCCTCGGCGATGCCCTCGGCCGAAGGCATGGTTGCGGCATAGGCCGGGCCAGTCGCGATGAAACTGTCCTCGGCGGTGATGCGCGCCAGCTGCGCCTGCGAGGCTTCGTGGAAATGCGCCATCAGCGCCTCGGACACGCCGCCGGAATGTCGGGTTTCGTCCACGATCAGGATATTGCGGCAGCCGGCGACGGCGCGGGTCAGCCCCTCCTTGGGCAGGGGCGACAGCCAGCGCAGATCGACGATCCGCGCCCTGATCCCGGCAGCCGCGATCCGCGAGAGGGCGCGGTTCGCCAGATAGACGCCGTTGCCGAAGGTCACGATCGCCAGATCCTCGCCGGTGCCGGTCACGCCGACCTCGCCAAGCGCGATGACCTCGGACGGGTCGGGATAGCGGCGCATCCACAGCCCGTCCTTGTCCTCGTGCAGGTCGCGCATCGGGTAAAGCGCGATGGGTTCCAGAAACACCACCACGCGCTGCTCTTCGCGGGCCAGCCGCACACATTCGCGCAGCATCCGCGCCGCATCGGCGCCGTCCGACGGCACTGCCAGGATCACGCCGGGAATGTCGCGCAGCACCGCCACCGAGTTGTCGTTGTGGAAATGCCCGCCGAACCCCTTCTGGTAACCCAGCCCGGCGATGCGCAGCACCATCGGGTTGGTGTATTGGCCGTTGGAAAAGAAGGACAGCGTCGCCGCCTCGCCCCGGATCTGGTCCTCGGCATTGTGCAGATAGGCGAGGAACTGGATTTCCGGCATCGGCATGAAACCGTTCTGCGCCATGCCGATGGCAAGGCCCAGGATGGACTGTTCGTCCAGCAGCGTGTCGATCATCCGGTCGGGGCCAAAGCGCTGGATCAGCTTCTGGGTCACGCCATAGACCCCGCCCTTGCGGCCGACATCCTCGCCCATCATCACGATCTCCGGGTGGGTCAGCATCAGGTCGGTCAGCGCCCAGTTGATCAGGCGCGACATGATCTGCGGTTCCTCCATCGCCCTCAGGTCGCCGCCAAAGGCGGCCGCGCGGGCCGCCGTGGTGGGGCCGTTGGTCGGGCGGCAGGCGCGTGCGGGCGGGACGATGCTGGCCATCACCCCCGCCGCATCGCGCAGGCGCGGGCGCTTGACGGCGGCGGCGGCCACCCGCGTCACGCGGTCGGCGGTGTCCCGATAGATTTCCAGCGCCGCGGGTGGGGTCAGCGCGCCCGCCTGCGACAACAGCCGCACCGAATGCAGCAGCGGATCCTGCGCCTCTTCGGCCTCGACCTCGGCCTTGGGCAGATAGGTCGTCGGCATGTCGGCGCCGGCATGGCCGTACAGGCGGATGGTGCGGACATGCAGGAAGGCGGGCTTGCGGCGCCGGCGGACATAATCGGCCGCGGCCAGCGCCGTGGCATAGGTTTCGTAGATGTCCCGCCCGTCGCAGGCGAAATATTTCAGCCCCTCACGGTTCGCGAAGGTGGCGGCGATCCAGCCCCGCGGGGTCTTGGTCGAGATGCCGATACCGTTGTCCTCGCAGCAGAACAGCAGCGGCATCGGGATCGACTGGAACGCAGTCCATTGCGCGGCATTGAAGGCGCCCTGTGCGGTCGAATGGTTGGCCGAGGCGTCACCGAAGCTGCAATAGACGATGGCGTCGTCAGGCAGGATCGCATGTTCCGGCCGGTGGCGTTTCGCCGCGCCGATGGCATAGGCCGCGCCCACCGCCTTGGGCAGATGGCTGGCAATGGTCGACGTCTGCGGCGGGATGAATAGCGCCCTTGATCCCAGCACCTTGTGCCGCCCGCCCGAGATCGGATCGTCCGAGGACGAGGCAAAGGACAGCAGCATGTCCCAGGCGATGGTCTGGCCCGGCACCTGTTCGGCACGCTGGATCTGAAATGCGGCGTCGCGATAATGCAGGAAGGCCATGTCGGTCGGCCGCAGCGCCGCTGCCACCGCCGCCAGCCCCTCATGCCCCGACGAGCCGATGGTATAGAACCCCGTGCCCGCCGCCTGCATTGCCCGGCTGGTGCGGTCGAGATGCCGCGTCAGGCAGCCGGACCGATACAGCGACACCGCTAAAGCCGGGGGCAGCGGTCCCGAAGGCGCGCGCCCCGCCGGCAGATCGCCGGCGGCGACCCGCCGCAGGAAGTTTTCATGCACGATGACCGAACGGCCCATCCCGTTTCCTTTTCTTCCCTGATGTGCCGGCTTCAGGCCGTGACGCCCAGTCGCACGTCCAGCGCCGCGTGAATGCGGCCCAGACCCTCTTCGAGATCCCGCTCGGCATAGGCAAAGGACAGGCGCGCGTGCCCCGGCAGGCCGAAGGCGCGGCCCGGCACGATGGCGACGCCGGCCTGATCCAGAAGCCAGGCGCAGAGCGCCGCGTCCGACCCGAAACCGCCTTGCGCGATGGCCTCCGACAGGTCGGGAAAGGCGTAGAATGCGCCCTCGGGTTCGGGGCAGGCGACGCCCGGTATCGCATTCAGCCCCGACACCACGCGATCGCGCCGCGCCCGCATCGCGTCCCGTCGCGTATCCAGCAGCGCCTGATCGCCGGTCAGCGCTGCCAGCGCCGCCGCCTGCGAAACCGACGAGGCGCCCGAGGTGATCTGCCCCTGCACCGCGCCCATCGCCTTGATCAGCGCCGCCGGCCCGACGCCCCAGCCGATCCGCCAGCCGGTCATCGAATAGGCCTTGGACACCCCGTTCACCACCAGCGTGCGGTCGGCCAGTTCCGGCGCGGCGTCGCGGAAGCGCGTGAAAGGGACATAGCTCAGGTGCTCATAGATCTCGTCCGACAGCACCCAGACCTGCTCATGTCGCGCCAGCACCTCGGCCAATGCGCGGATCTCGGCCGCCGAATAGATCGCGCCCGAGGGGTTCGAGGGCGAGTTCAGCATCAGCCAGCGGGTGCGGGGAGTGATCGCGGCCTCCAGCGCCTCGGGCGTCAGCTTGAACCCCCGCGCCATCGGGCAGGGCAGCACCACCGGCCTGCCCCCTGCCAGCGCTACGATGTCGGAATAGCTGGTCCAGTAGGGGGCCGGGATGATCACCTCGTCGCCATCGGCAAGGCTGGCCAGCATCGCATTCGCCAGCACCTGCTTGGCACCGGTCGAGACGATCACCTCGGCCGGGGAAACGCCGTTGGCGGCGGCGATGGCGGCGCGCAGTTCGGCCGTTCCCAAGGTGGCCGGATAGCGGGTCTTGCCCGCCAGCGCCGCCCGGTGTGCGGCGTCGATCACATGCGGGGGCGTCGGGAAATCCGGTTCTCCGGTCGACAGGGCAACGATGTCATGGCCCTGCGCCTTCAGCACCGCCGCCTTCTCGGTCAGCTGGACGATTTCCGAGATTTCGAGATTGGCGATCCGGGGCGCGCGGATAAAGCCGGTCATGGGGCACCTTTGGGGAACGAAGCGGATTTCAGGAAGGTATTGCGGCCGGCCTCGGCCAGATGGACCGCCTGCGCGCCGGTTTCGTAAAAGAGCTGCTGCAACCCGCGCCAGGCGGCCGGGGCCGGGCGGGTGACGGGCAAGGGCAGATCGGATTCGGCGATCTCGCCGGCCAGCAGGGCGGCCATGCACTGGCCAAAGACCGTGCCCGGCGCGATGCCGCGCCCGTTATAGCCGCAAAAGGCGAAAACCCCGTCATCCAGCCGATGAAAGCGCGGCAGGTTGTCCGAGGTCATGCCGATGTTGCCGAACCATTCCTGTTCGAAATCGACCGGGCCGATCTGCGGATAAAGCCGGCGCAGCGCGGTCCTTGCCCAGGCCCGATGCACGGCCGCGCCGCCGTTCTTCAGCGCCCCGACCGAGCCGAAGATCAGCCGGTTCATCCGGTCGAAGCGATAGGACAGCAACACCTCCTTGGTGTCCCAGACGCCCTGGCGGCCTGGCACGATGGTTTTCGCCACATCCTCGGGCAGGGGCGTCGTCGCCATGTTGAAATAGGGCAGGACGACCTGCTGGCGGGCGATTTCCGCCATCACGAAGCGGGTGTACATGTCGGTTGCCACCACCACCCGGCCCGCCCGGATGGCGCCTTTCGGGGTGCGCACCAGCCAGCCGTTGCCGCTGCGTTCCAGCGCAAGGGCCGGCGTGTCGGTATGGACTGCCGCGCCCTTGCCGATGGCGGCCTGCGCCAGCCCGCGCGCATAGGCCAGAGGCTGGATGGTGCCCGCCCGGCGGTCCAGAAGCGCGCCCTCGAACGCATGGGTGCCCAGCATCCTGGCGGCCTCGGCCTTGCCCAGAAGCTCGACCGGGGCGCCGCGTTTCTGCCATTGCCGGGCGCGTTCGGCCAGTTCGCCAAACCCCTTGCGTCCGACACCGGCATGCAGCGTTCCGACCGGCGTAGCCTCGCAATCAATGTCGTAGCGGCGGGTGATGTCCCAGACCTGCGCCGGCCCGTTGCCCAGCAGGTCCAGCAGCCGGCTGCCATGATCCGCCCCCAGCGTGGCGATCAATTCCTCTGGCATCACCCACATGCCGGCATTGACCAGCCCGACATTGCGGCCCGAGCCGCCAAAGCCGATCTGCTCGGCCTCGACGACGATGCAGCCGATGCCGCGTTCGCCCAGATGCAGCGCGGTGGAAAGGCCGGTATAGCCGCCGCCGATGATCGCCACATCGGTCATCACCTCGCCTTCAAGCGCGCGGGTCGGCGGCGGGGCCGGTGCGGTTTTTCCCCACAGACCGTGCGAGCGCGGATCGTTGAGCATCATCCCTCCCGTTTTGTCCTGAATGGCCGGGCGGTGCGTGCCGGCCCGGTGTTTTGCATCTTTATTCAGGGCCCGGAGGGGCTTACGCTAGCAAGCGTTTTGCATGACATCATACCGTGGAGTCATAGCCATCTTCTCTGCCCGAAGGTTCCTTCCGTCATTACCGCTGCTGGCGGCGTTCGAGGCTGCCGCCAGAACCGGCTCGATCACCCGCGCGGCCGATGAATTGTCGCTGACGCAGTCGGCGGTTTCGCGACAGATCAAGGCGCTGGAAGGGCAGCTGGGTGTCGAGCTGTTCGTGCGTGAAAAGCAGAAGATCCGCCTGACGCTGGGCGGCATGGTGTATGCGCGCGAAATCCGCGAGGCGCTGACCAAGATCTCGAACGCGTCGCTGAACCTGCGGGCCAATCCGTCCGGCGGCTCTTTGACGCTGGGCGTGCCGCCCACATTCGGGGCGCGCTGGTTGACGCCGCGGCTGCCCCGGTTCGTCGCGCGCCACCCCGAGGTGATGCTGAACGTCCTCAGCCGGCCGGCAAAGTTCGACTTCAATCAGGATATCATCGACGCCGCCATCTATTTCGGCCCCCCGCAATGGACCGGCGTCCAGATGGTGGCGCTGCGCAACGAGATCATCCTGCCGGTCTGCGCGCCGCAACTGATAGAGCGTTTCCGGTTCCGCGAGCCCGCCGACATCCGACAGGCGCCGCTGCTGCATCTGACCACAAGACCGGATGCATGGGAACGCTGGCTGCGCCATTACGGGGTGGATGACCAGGCCGTTCACGGAATGCTGTTCGACCAGTTCACCACGCTGTTCGAGGCGGCGGCGGCGGGACTGGGCGTCGCCCTGCTGCCCCGGTTCATGTTCGGGGACGAGCTGCGCGAGGGCCGCATCGTCGAGGCGCTGCCCCTGGCCCTGGAAAGCGTCGATGCCTATCACCTGTGCTGGCCCGAGGATCGCGGCACGCATCATCCGCTGGTCCTGTTCCGCGACTGGCTGACGGAAGAAATGGCCGCGGAACGCCCCTGAAGCGCCACGGGCAATCATTCCATTCCGACATGAGTTCAGACCGATTCCTTGATTTTCAGCAGGGCTGGTTCTGCCTCACTCTCGCTTTCAACGACAGACCGTAGCCCCGCCAGCCGGGGCGCTGGAGGACGGTAAACAAAAAGCCCCGGATTTCCACGGGGCGTCGTATTGCGACGAGGGAGAGGACTATGTCGAAAACCACGAACCTGATTGGCGGGCTGCTGCTTGCCGCAAGTCTTGCCACGCCCGCAGTTGCCCAGGACGGAGCCGCCAGCTGGGCCAATGTCCAGCAATCGGGCGTGCTGCGCTGCGGGGCCGCCGTCTATCCGCCCTTCGTCAGCTTCGATCCGCTGACGGGCGAATATTCGGGCCTGTTTGCCGATCTGTGCCGGATGTATGCCGAAGACGTGCTGGGCGTGCGGGCCGATTTCGTGGACACCACCTGGGACAATATCGTCGCCGGGCTTCAGGCCAACCGCTGGGATCTGGCACTGGCACTGAACCAGACGCCGCAGCGCGCGCTGGCGGTGGGGTTCTCGGATGCCGCGATCCCCGACCAGATCTCGCTGGCCTATCGCCAGGGCAACAACAAGATCCCGGCCACCCCGGCCAGCTTTGCCGATTTCGACGTGGACGGGGTGACGGTCATCGTGACCTCGGGCACCTACATGGACCGCGCGGTGACGGACGCGGCCAAGAATGCCGAGATCCTGCGCCTGCCGTCGGGGGACGAGGCGCGGCTGGCGCTGATGTCGGGGCGCGGCGATGTGCTGGCCGATCCGGTGGATTCCAACACCGTCTATGTCGCCTCGAACGAGGACTGGGCCACGCATATCATCCCCGAGCCCGCCCTGTCCCGGCAGGGGATGGCCATGGGCGTCAATCGCTCGATGTCCTACCAGGATCTGCAGTCGCTGAACTTCTTCCTGGAAGAGCTGCGCGCAACCGGCCGGATCGACGCAATGCTGCAAGCCGCCGTCCAGCAGATCATCGACGAGAACCAGTAACCGCCTGGTTTCCTGCAACATGATCAGGGCCTTGTCGTTCCGCGGCTTTTTGCCTGCGGGACGATGGCCCGGCTTTACCGGAGCGATGAATGACCGAGATTCAGCCCCTCGTCGAGATGCGCGGCGTTCACAAGAATTACGGGACGCTTCAGGTCCTGTCGGGCATCGACCTTGAGATGCGACCCGGCGACCGGCTGGTCGTGATCGGCCCCTCGGGCGGCGGGAAATCGACCCTTCTGCGCATCATGATGGGGCTGGAGGATATCCGCCGCGGAGAAATCGACCTTCTGGGCAAGCGCTACATCACCGGGCACGAGCAATCGGGCAAGACCCGGATCGACAGCACCCTGCGCAAGCAGGTGGGGATGGTGTTCCAGCACTACACGCTGTTCCCGCATCTGACGATCATCAGCAACCTGACGCTGGCCGCGATCAAGACGCGCGGCATGTCGAAACCGGCGGCGCTGGACAAGGGGATGCAGCTTCTCACGAGGCTGGGGCTGGAAAGCAAGGCGCAAAGCTATCCCAGCCAGCTTTCCGGCGGCCAGAAGCAGCGGGTGGCCATCGCGCGGGCGCTGATGCTGGACCCGCGGCTGATGCTGTTCGACGAGGTGACATCGGCGCTGGACCCCGAGCTGGTGGCCGAGGTCGAGGCGGTGATGCTGGAACTGGCCGAACAGCAGATGCCGATGATGCTGGTCACCCATGACATGTGGTTTGCAAAGAACATCGCCAGCCGCGTCATCTTCTGCGCCGGCGGCGTCGTGGTCGAGGATGGCCCGCCCGAGCAGGTGCTGGGCGATCCGGTGAACCCGCGCACGCGCGAATTCATCGAGCGCGTCTTCCATATCAAGACATGAGGCGCGGCGATGGAGTATGAGTTCCAGTTTCATTACATCCTCCAGGCCTGGCCGGTCCTGATGGAGGGGCTGAAGGTCACGGTGCAGCTGACCGTGATCGCGAATATCATCGCGCTGACGCTGGGCTTCGTGATCGCGCTGCTGGTGCTTTCGAAATACTGGCTGCTGCGGGCGCCCTTTGCCCTGATGATCGAGCTGTTCCGCTGCACCCCGGTTCTGGTCCAGATCCTGTGGTTCTTCTACTGCGTGCCGATCCTGTTCGGGATCTATCTGGCGCCGCTGCCGATGGGCATTCTGGCGCTGGGCATCAACCTTGCCTGTTTCAACGCCGAGGCTTACCGCGCCGCCATCCAGGCGGTGCCGCGCGAACAGCTGGATGCGGGTGTGGCGTTGGGGTTTTCACCGCTGCAGCGGGTCCGCTATGTGGTGTTTCCCCATGCCTTCCGCGCCGCGCTGCCGGTCTTGATCACCAACGGCATCACGTTGTTCCAGCAATCCGCGTTGGTGGCGATCGTGGCGCTCAGCGACCTGATGTACATGGGCCGGCAGGTCGCCACCCAGAGCTATCGCCCGATCGAGACCTATACCGCCGTCGCGCTGATCTATTTCGCCATTTCCTTCCCGGTGTCGCGGGTCGCTGCGTGGGTCGAACAGCGGCTTGACGCCGCACGGGCCTGAGGAAGCCTTGCCATGACCATCGATTTCTCGTTCCTGGCCCGCTATCAGGATGCCCTGCTGATGGGGCTGGGCATGACCCTGCGCCTGACGCTGATCGCCTTTGCCCTTGGCATCGTTTGGGGCTTTGTGCTGGCGCTGCTGCGCAATTCATCCATCGCGCCGGTGCGCTGGATCGCCGCCGTCTATGTCGAGTTCTTTCGCGGCACGCCGGTGCTGATCCAGATCTTCTGGATCTTCTACTGCATGCCGATCTTTCTGGGCACCGACCTGTCGAACTTTACCGCCGCCGTGCTGTGCCTGACGCTTTACGGCGGCGCGATCATGTCCGAGACGTTCCGGGCCGGCATGAAATCCATCGGGCGCGAGCAATACGACGCCTGTCATGCGCTTGGCCTGTCCCCGTGGACGCGCGCCACCCGGATCGTGCTGCCGCAGGCCACGCTGCGCTCGGTCCCGGTGCTGCTGTCGAACGGCATCGGCATCTTCAAGGAAAGCTCGCTGGTGTCGGCCATCGGCATGATGGAGCTGATGTTCATCGGCACCACCATCTCGAACCGCACCGGCCGCCCGGTCGAGGTCTTCACCGCCGTCGCGCTGATCTATTTCGTCGTCGCCTTCCCGATGACCCGGCTGGTGACATGGCTTGAAAAGCGCATCCTGAAACGCTTTGCCATCTGATGGGCTCGATGATGTTCCAGATCGGTCGCAAATCCCAGTCATGGTATGGCGAAAGCATCGGGATCCTAATCCTGGACGCCGCCTATCCCTGGGTTCCCGGCAATGTCGGCAACGCCACCACCTATCCCTTTCCGGTGCGCTATCACCGGGTCGAGGGCGCGTCGATCGACCGGCTGCTCAATCAGGCCGACCCGGCGCTGGTGACGCCCTTCGTCGAGGGCGCGCGGAAACTGCAGGCCGAAGGCGTCAAGGCGATCACCGGCGCCTGCGGTTTCATGGCGCTGTTTCAGCGCGAGGTTGCGGCGGCGGTCGAGGTCCCGGTCTTTCTGTCGCCCCTGCTGCAGATTCCGTTCATCGCCCGGATCACCGGCCGCCCGGTCGGCGTCATCACCGCCAACGCCTCGCGCCTGACGCCGGCGCATTTTGCCGCCTGCGGTGTCGGCCCCGGCATCCCGCTGCATGTCGCCGGGATGGAAGAGCAGCCAGAGTTCCGCAGCGCCATCCTCGAGGAAAAGGGCACGCTCGACAGCACGCGGATCGAAGCCGAGGTCAGCGCCGTCGCCGCCGATCTGGTCGCGCGCCATCCCGAGATCGGGGCGGTCCTGTTGGAATGCTCGGACCTGCCGCCCTATGCACAGGCGGTCCAGGCCGTCACCGGCCGGCCGGTCTTCGATTTCAACAGCATGATCCATCATGTCGAACGCGCCTGCGTCACCCGCCGCTATCAGGGTGCGATGTAGCGCCGGTTTTCCGGGTGCTCGCCCCGGGCGCCGTCATTCCCGGCTGGCATGAGGTCAGCCCCAATCATCGCAGGCCGCCCCGGATCGCCCATGCTATCCACGGTGTCATACACACGAAGGAGCCGCGCGAGCATGAGCGCCGACATCATCCCCGGTCGGGGCCGGGGCGCCGCAGCGCCGCTTGCGCAGCCTGCTTGCACAGATCGCACCCGCCGGGCCCGGCGTGGTGAAATACGGATGACAGAAGAGGAAGAACCCATGTCGCAATCCATCGCCGCCCGCACGACCGACTTGCTGACCCGCCTTGGCGTTGAAAGCGATGCCTATACCGGCGGCACCCTGGCCAGCTTTTCGCCGGTCACCGGCGAGGAGGTTGCCCGGCTGAAGCCCCACAGCGCCGAGGATACGCGGCAGGCCATCGCCAGCGCCCGCGCCGCCTTTGAGGCGTGGCGCACCGTCCCCGCCCCGCGCCGGGGCGAGCTGGTCCGCCTGCTGGGCGAGGAGCTGCGCGCCGCCAAGGACGATCTGGGCCGGCTCGTGTCCATCGAGGCGGGCAAGATCCCGTCCGAGGGGCTGGGCGAGGTGCAGGAGATGATCGACATCTGCGATTTCGCCGTCGGCCTGTCGCGACAGCTTTACGGCCTGACCATCGCCTCGGAACGCCCCGGCCACCGGATGATGGAGACGTGGCACCCGCTGGGCGTCGTGGGCGTGATCTCGGCCTTCAACTTCCCGGTCGCGGTCTGGTCGTGGAACGCCGCGCTGGCGCTGGTCTGCGGTAATGCGGTCGTCTGGAAGCCCTCGGAAAAGACGCCGCTGACGGCGCTGGCCACCCAGGCCATCTTCGACCGCGCGCTGGCCCGTTTCGGCGACGCGCCTAAGGGCCTCAGCCAGGTGCTGATCGGCGGCCCCGACATCGGCGAGGCGCTGGTCGCCAGCCACGACGTGCCGCTGATCTCGGCGACCGGTTCGACCCGCATGGGCCGGATCGTCGGGCCCAAGGTGGCCGAGCGCTTCGGTCGCTCGATCCTGGAGCTGGGCGGCAACAATGCCGGCATCGTCTGCCCCTCGGCCGATCTCGACATGGCCCTGCGCGCGATCGCCTTTGGCGCCATGGGCACGGCAGGCCAGCGCTGCACGACGCTGCGCCGCCTGTTCGTCCACGACTCCGTCTATGATGCGCTGGTGCCGCGGCTGATCAGGGCCTACGGCTCGGTCAGCATCGGCAATCCGCTGGACAGCGGCGCGCTGGTCGGCCCGCTGGTGGACGGCCAGGCCTTTCAGGCGATGCAGGACGCGCTGCAGGCTGCAAAGGCGGCCGGCGGCACCGTCCATGGCGGCGAGCGCGTTTCGGTCGGGCCGGATACCGCCTTCTACGCCCGTCCCGCCTTGGTCGAGATGCCCGAGCAGACCGGCCCGGTGCTGGAGGAAACCTTCGCCCCGATACTCTATGTGATGAAATACAGCGATCTGGCCGAGGCGATCCGCCTGCATAACGCGGTCGGCGCGGGGCTTTCCTCGTCGATCTTCACGCTGGACCTGCGCGAGGCGGAAACCTTCGTCTCGGCGGCCGGCTCGGATTGCGGTATCGCCAATGTCAATATCGGCACCTCGGGCGCCGAGATCGGCGGGGCGTTCGGGGGCGAGAAAGAGACCGGCGGCGGGCGCGAAAGCGGCTCGGACGCGTGGAAGGGCTACATGCGCCGCCAGACCAACACGATCAACTATTCCACCCAGCTGCCGCTGGCGCAGGGCGTCGTGTTCGACATCGAATGACCGGCTGCGGGCGGCCTTTGCCGCCCGCGCCTTGGCGCTTGTGCGGGCCTCGCTGGCTCGGGGCGCAGAGCCTTTCCGACGCGATCCGCAAGCCGCTCGGGCGCGACGCGACACGGGCCGGGGTGGATCGCTTCCTGCGCGACCTGGTCGCGCTCGACCGCGGCGCGATCGTCATCGACCTGATCTACGGCCTGCCCGGGCAGACCCCGCAGGACGTGGCCGACGACGTGCGGCTCTGCGCCACACTCGGGCTCGACGGGCTCGACCTCTATTTGCTGAACCTGATCCCGGCACGCCGCTGCTGACGGCGTACAACCTCAAGGGCAAGCCGGTCGCTGGGCATCACCGGCTGCGACGCCGTCGCCTTCGTGCGTCGCAGGCTCTTCTCGGTGGAGACGCGCTCGTCGGGCTCATGTGGACTGCACCGGCGCAACTTTCGGCCGGCGACGCTCTCGCGCGACGTCCCGCGCTGCCCTCCGGTGCCCTCGGTGACAAGCCGCACAGCTCTCGCTACCCCCTTGCGGGAATGTTCCCTTGTCCGACATGGGCTTATGGCCTAAGCCGGCAGCAGGCAGCCGGGATCCCTCTCCGCCACCCATCGGGAAAAACAATCGCTTGGCAGGTTTCCTGCGCCTCGGACGGGGCCGGAGCCCCCTGCCGGGACCTCGGAGGACTGTCCGTGAAGAAAATCATCCCTGGCCTGCCGCTGGCGGTCGCCCTTGCCCTCACCCTCGGGGGCGCCCCTGCACTGGCGCAGGAAGTCCGCATTCCCCATGCCCAAGGGGAAACGGTGCTGCCGGCCGCGCCGCAGAAGATCGCGGTCTTCGACCTGCCGACGCTGGATATCGTCAACGCGCTTGGCAAATCCGATCTGGTGGTCGCGGTGCCGAAATCTGCCGACGGGCCGGCGAACTTCCCCGCGCATCTGATGGGCTTTGCCGAGGACCGCCATGCCCCGGCCGGGACCCTCTTCGAACCCGATGCCGCGGCGCTGAAAGCCCTGGCCCCCGACCTGATCGTCGTCGGCGGGCGCTCTGCCGCCCAGTTCGAGCAGATGGCCGCGATCGCGCCCACGATCGACCTCAGCGCCGGCAACGGCGACATGGTGTCGAACGTGATCGCCAGCACCGAAAACCTCGGCAGGCTGCTTGGCGCCGAGGATGCGGCGGCCGCCCGCATCGCCGCCTTCAGGGAAACCATCGCCCGGACCCACGAGCTGGGCGGCAAGGCCGGGACCGGCCTGCTGCTGTTCGGCGCCGGAGAGGGGTTCAGCGCGCAGCCCCCGGGCTCTCGCTTCGGCGGGGTCTACGACCTGACCGGGATCGAGCCCGCGATCGGCCCGTCCGAGGCCGCCCCCGGCCCCCGCCCCGAGCCCGGCACCCCCGAGGCCGCGGCCGCCCGGCAGCGCCAGCAGGAAGCGCTCGAGGCCGCGCTGGCCGCCGACCCCGACTGGATCTTCACCATCGACCGCAACGCCGCCGTGGGCAATACCGAGGTCGCGCCGCTGGCCGACCGCCTGGCCGCGGACGAACGGGTGACGGCGACCAGCGCGTGGCAGGAAGGTCGGGTGATCCATCTGGACAGCAAGGTCTGGTATCTGATGACCGGCGGCATCGACGGGATGACCGCCAGCGCCGAAGCCGCCGCGGCGGCCTTTGCGCAGGCGCAATAGGCGCTGCCCCACCACGCGGCGGGTCCTTTCCCGCCGCGTTTTGCGTTCCAACGGCCGCAGTCGCGCCTGAGCCGGGCCACGGCCGGGGGCGTCGGACAAGCCGAGACCGGCGCCGGCCGCCACGAGGTCCGCGAGCTGCTGGAAGAGACGCCGGCCGGCCTGCCGGCCGAGCTGCGCCTGGTGTTCCTGATGCGCGAGGCCGAGGGGCTGCCCGTGCCTGCCGTCGCCCGCGATCCGGGGCTGAACCCGATCACCGTGCGCACCCGCCTGTACCGCGCCCGCCGCCACCTGCGCGCCACCCCGGAAACCCGCCGGCGCGGCGGCTTCGACACGGTCTTCCCCTTCGAGGGCGCCTGCTGCGCCCGCATGGCCGACCGCGTGGTCGAGGTGCTCAAGCGGAGCGAGCGGCGGTGAAATGCGGCCCTTCGGGGCAGGGCCGACGCCGGGATGCTGCGCCGGGCGTGGGTGCTTGGCATGAGGCGGTGCGGATGGGCGGGCGTGCATCGAGAGCGGTGATCTGGATGACTGTGAACGCTGCACGCGGAGGTGCTGTCGCGCTTGCCGGGCGTGTCGGGATGCAGTCGAGCTTCACGACCGGAAGCGCCTTTTTCGTCTCTGGCGCGGGGGCGGGGCAGGGGAATCACCCAGGATGTAGCTGGTAGGACGGCTACGCTTGATGTCGGAATAACGGTTCATAAATGATGGCTCTCGCGCATAGGAAACGCTTGTAGTTCAGGCCGCGGAAAGGGATCCCGTTGGGGATCTCATCTAGATATACCTTATAATACATTGAATATAATTAATATTCTTTCCAGTCTCCAACGGTCTGCCATCACTGTCACCCATCCCAACCTTCAATGAAACGTTTTATTGACAAGCCGGTTTTGCCCGCCATAAGCTCCGGCGTGGCGGCAGTCATGGGCGCTTCGGAGGAGGGGTGCCCCAAGGATCGCGGTTGCGGGCCGCCAAGCCACCAACTGGGGAGGATGGATGATGGCTTCGGGATTTGGTCGCCTTTTGGGCGGCACTCTGCTTGCATCGCTGGTGTTCGGGGGAACGGCTTTCGCCTGCGAACTGAAGATCGGCTCTCCGGCGGTTCTGTCGGGGCCGGCTGCCCAGTGGGGCCTGGCCCTGCGCGGCGCGCTCGAGTTCGTTGCCAAGGAAACGATGGCGGAGGAGCGGCTGGTCATCGACGGCACGCCCTGCACCGTCACCCCGGTGGTCATCGATTCCAAATATACCGCCGAGGGCGCGGCCTCGGCCATGAACGCGCTGGCGGCCGAAGGCATCAAGGTGGTGGTCGGTGCCGTCGGATCGCCCGAGGTGACCGGGATGAAGCCGGTGGCCAACCGCAACCGCATGGTGGCGATGGTCAACAGCTTCGCCAAGGACGCCATCGGCCCGCAATGGCCCAACGTGTTCCACATCGGGCCCGGTCCGTCGGGCTGGGCGGCGCCGATCATCGACAAGGGGCTTGAGCTCTACGACTTCGACAAGGTGGCCATCGTCGCGCCGAACGATCAGGGCGGCACCGATATCGCCAGCGTGAATGCGCAGATCTTCACGGAAAAGGGCGTCACCGCGGTCGAGGAATATTACCAGCGGGGAACCACCAATTTCGCGCCGATCGTCACCCGCCTGCTGGCGGCCGATCCCGGCGCGGTCGATCTGGCCTCGTCGCCGGCGGGGGACGCGGGCATCATCGTCAAGCAATTGCGCCAGGCCGGGTTCACCGGGCCGATCTTCCGGCTGGGCGGGCCGGGGACCGAGGAAATCGGCCGCGTGGCCGGCGGGCTGAACGTGCTGCAGGACTTCCTGTGGTTCGAGCCGGTCGCCATGGACGACAACCTGCGCGCGCTGGAACAGAAGCATGTCGAGCTGATGGGCGGGCCGCGCCCGGAAAACAGCGACTTCTTCCGCTGGGTCTATGCGGCGCGGATGATGATCAAGGCGGTGCAGGCGGCGCAGACCGTGGACGATTCCGAAAAGATCGCCGAGGCGATGCGCGCGCTGCCGGTTGATGACGAGCATATCGGCGCCGGTCACTGGATCGGCGAGAGCTTCTTCGGGATCAACCAGGAGCTGTCCTATCCCTTTGCCATCGGCGTGATCCAGGGCGGCGAGCAAAAGGATTTCATCCGCGCTGAAGCTGTCAGCGAAGGCTGACGGATCCGGGAGGAACCATGGAAGGCTTCATTGCAACGGGGCTGATCGGCATCAGCCTGGGGTCTCAATACACCCTGCTCGCGCTTGGGTTCACGCTGATCTTCGGCATCCTCGGGGTGGTGAACTTCGCGCATGGCGGCTTTTACGTGATGGGCGGCTATGTCGCCTATTACTGCACCGCCATGCTAGGCCTGTCCTACCCGGTGGCGCTGCTGATCGCGGTGGGCAGCACCGCGGCGCTGGGATGGCTGTTCGAGACGCTGATCCTCGAGCGCGTGATCGAGGATCACCAGGCCACGCTGATGGTCACGATGGGGTTCTACCTTGTCATGGCCACCGCGATCCTGATGATCTTCGGGGCTGAATCACCCGAGTTCTCTTTCCCCATCGCGGGGGTCTGGCGGGCGGGCGGCGTCTATTTCCCTTACGCGAACATGGTCGTGCTGGGGGTCTGCCTTGCTGCAATCGTCTTGGTCTACTGGCTGGTCTACCGCACCAATCTCGGCCGCGCCATGCGCGCCATGGCCGAGGATCGCGCGGTGGCCAGCGCGCTGGGGATGCGGACGAAAGTGCTGTTCCCCTTTGCCTTCGCGCTGGCGACCGGGCTTGCCGGGCTGACCGGGGCGCTGGTGACCCCGATCCTGGCGCTGGCGCCGCATGTCGGCGACCCGGTGCTGGCGTTCTCGTTCCTGACGGTGATCCTGGGCGGCCTTGGCAGCGTGACCGGGGCCACCGTCGCCGCCTTTATCGTCGGCCTCGTGGAAGCCTATGCCGCCGTCTATCTGGGCGGCTCCAAGGGGGCGCTGACGCTGTTCGTCCTGGTGCTGATCATCCTGGTGATCCGGCCGCAGGGCCTGCTGGGCAAGGAGGTCCGTCGCGCATGACCACCGCCGCAGCAACGATTTCGGGCTATCTGAAACAGAAGGCGCCGTTCTTCGGCAGCCATGAATGGATCACGCTGGGGCTGGTTCTGCTGGCCTTTGCCATCCCGGCGCTGACCACCAACCCGCAGGCCCTGTCCCAGGCCAATCTGATCCTGATCGCCGCCACGGCCGCGCTGGGGGTCTACATCATGCTGCGGCTGGACCTGATGAGCTTTGCCGTCCCCTCGTTCATGGCGATCGGCGGCTATACGGTGGCGGTCCTGTCGCTGCGGCTGGGGGTGACGGATGTGGTCGTGCTGGGGCTGGCGGCCTTTCTGGTGCCGGCGCTTTGCGCGGTTCCGCTGGGCTGGCTGATCCTGCGGCTCAAGGGCGTCTATTTCGTGCTGGTCACCTTTGTCCTCACCGAGATCGTGCAGCTGCTGCTGTTCGAGGCGGCGCCGCTGACCGGCGGCTCGAACGGTCTGGTGGGGATGCCTGCGGTCCGCTTCTTCGGCTTCGAGCTGTGGGACAATTCGCATGTGCTGCTGACCACGACCGGGCTGGCCTTTGCCGGCTTTCTCGTCACCGCCATCTTCACGCGGCGGTTCCGCTACGAATTCGCGGCCATCGAAAAGAACGACGTCCTGGCCGAAAGCCTGGGGCTGGCCTGCTGGAAATACAAGGCCATGGCGTTCGCGGTCGCGGCGGGGGTGTCCGGGCTTGCGGGGTTTGCGCTGGTCAACATGCTGATGACGGCGCATCCGACCTCTTTCGCGCCCATGTCCTCGGTCAACTACATCACCTACACGATCGTGGGCGGCAAGGGCTCGATCCTGGGCACGCTGGTCGGGGCGATCCTGCTGGTCTCGGCCACCGACTACTTCGCGCTGCGCGGCGAGCTGTCGCCGGGGCTGTTCGGGCTGCTGATCATCGTCGTGACCCTGCTGGCCCGCGGCGGCGTGATCGGCACCGTGACGACGCTGATCGGGTCGCTGCGCGCCAGGGGAAGCCGCTGGGTGGGGAATGGCCCCGCCCGCAAGGCGCCGAAGGGGGATATCCGATGACCGCGGTTCCCCAGCTTCCGGCCGAGGCGCTTTACGCCGAGCGGATGTCCAAGTCCTTCGGCGGGCTGAAGGTCTTTCACGATGTCAGCTTCACCCTGCAGCCCGGCGGGCTTCTGGGGGTGATCGGGCCCAACGGCGCCGGCAAGACCACGATGATCAACATCATCTCGGGCCGGCTGGCCGCCAGCTCGGGGCAGGTGCGGCTGGGCGAGACCCGGATCGACGGCCGCCCGGTCTATGACAATGCCGGCCGCGGTCTGGTGCGCAGCTTTCAGCAGACCGCCACCTTCAGCGGCCATAGCGTCAGCGACAACCTGCGCTCGGCCGTGCGCTTTGCCCGCAGGGATCTGTCAGTGCTGGAGCGGCTGGCGCCGCTGCTGGAGCAGTTCGGCCTGGTCGAGAACTGGGACCGCCACGCCGAGGTGCTGCCCTACGGGCTGCAAAAGATGCTGGGGCTGACCATGGCGCTGGCGACGCAGCCCCGGATCCTGCTGCTGGACGAGCCGGCGGCGGGGCTCGAGAAATCCGAGCGCAGCAACATCGACGCCTATGTCGGTTTCGCGCAGCGCGAGTTCGGCTGCGGCGTGCTGCTGGTCGAACACGACATGGAGCTGATCCGCCGCCTGTGCCCCGAGGTCATCGTGCTGGACGGCGGCAGGTTGATCGCCACCGGCCCTCCGGACGAGGTGCTGAACCGCAAGGACGTGATCGACGCCTATCTGGGCGGCGGCGACGAGGAGGACGGCGATGCTGAGCATTGAGGATCTTCATGTCGCCTATGGCGGCACCCGGGCGGTCGACGGGGTGACGCTGCAGGTCGAGGCGGGCCAGACCGTGCTGCTGATCGGCGCGAACGGGGCCGGCAAGTCCAGCCTGATCAATTCGGTAATCGGGCTGGTGCGCCATTCCCGCGGTCGCATCCGCTTTGACGGGCGCGACGTCTCCGCCATGTCCAGCGATGCCCGGGCCAGGGCGGGAATCGGCTATTCCCCCGAGGGCCGGCGGGTCTTCGCCTCGATGTCGGTCAAGGACAATGTGCTGGCCGGGGCCGCGCGGCTGTCGGCGCGCGAACAGGCGGCCCGCTGGGACCGGATGGTCGCCAGCTTCCGCTTTCTGGGCGAACGCCAGTCGCAGCCGGCCGGAGAGCTGAGCGGGGGCCAGCAGCAGCTGGTCGCCATCGCCCGCGCCATGGGCGGCGTGCCCCGGCTTCTGCTGCTCGACGAGCCGTTCCTGGGGCTGGCGCCGGTCTGGATCCAGCAGATCTCGGCCGCCGTGCGGCAGATGCAGGACGAGGGGATCGCGGTGCTGATGACCGAGCAGATGGCCCGGCCGGCGCTGAAGATCGCCCATTACGGACATGTCATGCGCTCGGGGCAGATCCGCCGCTCGGGGCTGACGTCAGAGATCAGGGGGGCGGCGCTGGCAGAGGAATACCTCTGATCCCCGCCCGCCCCGCAAAGGAGACGATGTTTTGACAAATACCGCACCGCTCGCCGGTCTGACCATTCTGGAACTGGGACACTCGGTGGCCGGCCCCTATGCCGGGCTGATCCTGGCCGAGCTGGGGGCCAGGGTGATCAAGGTCGAGAACCCGGAGACGGGCGATTACGCCCGCGGCTGGGGCCCGCCCTTCCTGGACGACGACGCCACCGCCTTCCACGCCCTCAACCGCGGCAAGGAAAGCGTCACGCTGGATTTCTCGGACCCCGAGCAGCTTGGGCTGCTGCGCCGGCTGATCGCCCGGGCGGATGCGGTGATCCAGAACCTGCGCCCCGGACTGCTGGGCAAGTTCGGCATCGACGTGGCGGAAGTGCGGGCAGAGCACCCCGAGCTGATCTGGTGCGACATCGGCGCGTTCGGCAAGTCGGGGCCGCTGGCGGCCAAGCCGGGCTACGATCCGCTGGCGCAGGCCTCGTCCGGGATCATGTCGGTGACCGGCGAGGCGGACCGGCCGCCGGTGCGGGTCGGGGTGTCGCTGGTCGACATGGGCTCGGGGATGTGGACGGTAATCGGCCTGCTCGCCGCGCTGGTCGAGCGGCAGAAGACCGGGCAGGGGGCGCATGTCGCGACCTCGCTTTTCGAGACGGGGCTGGCCTGGATGACCATCCCGCTGGCCGCCCATGCCGTCTCGGGCGAGGTGCGCAAGCCGCATGGCTCGGGGCTGGCCGAGATCGTGCCCTATCAGGCGTTCGAGGCCGCCGATGGCCAGGTGATGATCGCCGCCGGCAACGACCGGCTGTTCGCCCGCCTGTGCGAAGCGATCCCCGGCCTTGCCGGGCTGGGCGCGGATGAGCGTTTCCGGCAGAACCGCGGCCGGGTGATGCTGCGCGACGAGCTGATCCCGCAGATCGAGGCGGCGATCGGGCGGCTGCGCGTGGCCGAGGTCGCGGCGCTGCTTGACGCCGCGCAGGTGCCGAACTGCCCGCTTCTGCGCGTCGATCAGGTCTGGACCCATCCCCAGACCGAGGCGGTCGGCATCCTGACCCCGGCGGGCGGTCACCGTTGGGTGGGGCTGCCCTTTTCCATCGACGACCATCGCCCGTCCTCGGGCGGGGTGGCGCCGCGGCTTGGCGCGCAGGACCAGACAATCCGGCAGGAATTGCAATGACACACGCATATGAAACCCTTCTGGTCGAACGCGTCGACGACCATGTTCTGCTGTTGACGCTGAACCGGCCCGCGGCTGCCAATGCGATGAACACCCGCATGGGCGAAGAGCTGATGGACCTGTTCGAGCGCTTTCAGCTGGACAGCGACGGGGTGCGCGCCATCGTGGTGACTGGGGCCGGCGACAAGACATTCTGCGCCGGCGGCGACCTGAAAGAGCGCAACGGCATGAGCGATGCGCAATGGCTGCGCCAGCACGCCATGTTCGAGCGTATGCTGCGCGCCATCATCGCCTGCCCGATCCCGGTGATCGGCGCGATCAACGGCGCGGCCTATGGCGGCGGCTGCGAGATCGCGGCGGCGCTGGATTTCGCCTATGCCGCGGACAACGCCCGCTTTGCGCTGACCGAGGTCACGCTGGGGATCATGCCGGGCGCCGGGGGTACCCAGAACCTGCCCCGCGCCATGGGCGAGCGGCGCGCCAAGGAGGTGATCCTGACCGGGCTGCCGTTCACGGCCGCCGAAGCCTGCGACTGGGGGCTGGTCAACCGCGTCCTGCCGCAGGCGGAACTGCTGGAGGCGGCGCTGGCCATTGCGCGCCGCATCGCCGGCAATGCGCCGATCTCGGTGCGGCAGGCCAAGCAGTCGATCAGCCGCGGGATGCAGATGTCGCTGGCCGACGGGCTCGCCTTCGAGATCGAGTGCTACAACCGCATGGTCAGCACCGAGGACCGGCTGGAGGGCATCCGCGCCTTCAACGAAAAGCGCAAGCCGCAGTTCCGGGGGGTCTGAGATGGCAGAGCGGGTTACTTTGCGCGAGGTCGGCCTGCGCGACGGCATCCAGATGGCGGCCAGCTTCCTTCCCACCGAACGCAAGCGCGAATGGGCGTTCCGGTTGCGCGATGCCGGGCTGCGCGAGATCGAGCTGACCTCTTTCGTGCCGCCCCGGGTGGTGCCGCAATTCGCCGATGCGGCAGAGCTGGCCCGGATCGTCCCGGAACTGCACGGGGTGGTCGCCTCGGCGCTGGTTCCGAACCTGAAGGGCGCGGAAAACGCCCTTGCGGGGGGGATAAGGCATCTCAATTTCGTGCTGTCGATTTCCGAGGCGCACAGCCTTGCCAATGTGCGGCGCACCACCGACGAGGCCATCGCCGAGTTCCACCGCATCGCCGCGCTGAAGGACACGCCGGCCGGGCGCGGCATGGTGCTGGGGGTGGGGCTTGCGACCAGCTTCGGCTGCACGCTGCAGGGGGCGGTCGATCCCGGGCGCGTCCTTGACGTGGCCCGGATCGTGGTCGCGGGCGGCGCGGATGAGCTGATCGTCGCGGATACGGTCGGCTACGGCAATCCGGCGCAGGTGCGCGACATGCTGCCGCCGATCATCGACATCGCCGCCGGCCGCCGGGTGATCTGCCATTTCCACGACACGCGGGGCCTTGGTCTCGCCAATGTCGCGGCCGCGCTGGAAACCGGGGTGCGGGCGTTCGACAGCTCGCTTGCCGGTCTGG
The DNA here is from genome assembly GCF_047716885.1 of Paracoccus sp. SJTW-4. Lineage (NCBI taxonomy): Bacteria > Pseudomonadati > Pseudomonadota > Alphaproteobacteria > Rhodobacterales > Paracoccaceae > Paracoccus > Paracoccus sp. SJTW-4. Next base: position 3,026,038 of record NZ_CP136681.1, read on the forward strand.
GGGGCTGTCCCTTCGCCCCCGGCGCCACCGGCAACATCAACACCGAAGACACCGCCTTCATGCTGGAAAGCATGGGCTTTGCCACCGGGATCGACATCGGCGCCCTGCTGGAACTGCGCCGCGACGTCGAAAGCTGGCTGGGCGACGAGCGCTATAGCGGCGCCATCGCCCGCGCCGGATTGCCCAAGACCTATCAGCCCGTTGCATGAAAGACCCGCAGGAATGAACCAGGACCCCGTCAGCCTCGACCTTGGCGAAGACTATCCCGAACTTCGCGACTCGATCCGCCGCATCTGCGCCCGCTATCCGCTGGACTACTGGGCCCGGCTGGATGAAGAATCGGGCTATCCGACCGAGTTCGTGGCGGAACTGACCGAAGGCGGGTTCCTTGCGGCGCTGATCCCCGAGGAATATGGCGGCGCCGGCCTGCCCCTGCGGGCGGCGGCCGTGGTCCTTGAGGAGATCAACGCCAGCGGCTGTCAAGCCAGCCCCGCCCATGCGCAGATGTATATCATGGGCACGCTGCTGCGCCACGGAACCGAGGAACAGAAGCGCAAATACCTGCCGGAAATCGCCGCGGGCACGCTGCGGCTGCAAGCCTTCGGCGTGACCGAACCGACTACGGGTTCCGACACCACCCAACTCAAGACCCGCGCGGTGCGCGAGGGCGAGCATTACGTGATCGACGGCCAGAAGGTCTTCACCTCGCGCGCGCTCCATTCCGACCTGATGCTGCTGCTGGCGCGTACCACGCCGCTGGACCAGGTGGCGAAAAAGACCGACGGCATCTCGGTTTTCCTGATCGACCTGCGCGAGGCGCGGGGCAATGGCGTCGAGATCCGCCCGATCCGGGCGCTGATGAACCACAACACCACCGAGGTCTTCATCGAGAACCTGCGGGTCCCCGCCTCGGCGCTGGTGGGTGAAGAGGGCAGGGGCTTTCGCTACATCCTCGACGGCATGAACGCCGAGCGGATCCTGGTCGCCTCGGAATGCGTGGGCGACGGGCGCTACATGGTCAAGCGCGCGGTGGAATACGCCGGCGAGCGGGTGGTGTTCGGCCGGCCCATCGGCGCGAACCAGGGGGTGCAGTTCCCCATCGCCCGCGCCCATGTCGAGCTTGAGGCCGCCGACCTGATGGCCCGCAAGGCGGCGGCCCTGTTCGACGCCCACCAGCCCTGCGGGGCCGAGGCGAACATGGCCAAGCATCTGGCCGCCGAGGCGACCTGGAAGGCCGCCGATACCGCGCTGCAGACCTTTGGCGGCTTCGGCTACGCCAGCGAATACGGGATCGAGCGCAAATGGCGCGAATGCCGGATCTACCAGACCGCGCCGATCTCGACCAACCTGGTGCTGGCTTACGTGGGGCAGCACGTCCTCGGCCTGCCGCGGTCCTATTGAGGCGGCCATGGACAGCATCACCCTGAAGGCTGCGCAATTCGTCACCGGCTTCGATGCCGGCACGGCGCCCGAGGCCGCCCGGCACGCGGCGCGGATCGGCTTTGTCGATTGCATCGGCTGTATGCTGGCCGGCGCGGCCGAACCCGCCGTCGATCTGGCGGCGGTGATCGCCACGCCCATGCCGGGCAGCAACGAGGCCGCCCCGGCCGTCAACGGCAGGTTCTACGGCGCCGGCGACGCGGCGCTGATCAACGGCGTGGCCGGGCATGTGCTGGATTTCGATGATGTGGCGCTGGCCGGCCATCCCAGCACCGTGCTGGTGCCGACGATCCTGGCGCTGGGCCACGAGCAGCACTCGACCGGCGCCGAGGCGCTGGCCGCCTGGCTGGCCGGTTATGAGCTTTGGGCGCATCTGGACGAGATCGAGCCCGGCCATCTGCACGACCGCGGCTTTCACCCGACCGCGGTGATGGGGACGCTGGCCTGCGCCGCGGCGGCGGCAAGGCTGCTGGGGCTGGATGTCGGGCAGACCCGCCACGCCTTGGCGATCGCGGCCTCGCTGGCCGCGGGGCTGGTGGCGAACTTCGGCTCGATGACGAAATCGCTGCACGCCGGGCGCACCGCGCAATCGGGCATCCATGCCGCGCGGCTGGCCAGCGCCGGCTATACCGGCAGCGCCGATGTGTTCGAGCATCGCACCGGGTTCCTGCGCGCCTTTTCGCCCTCGGGGACGCCGCAGCTGGACCCGGCCGGGTTTCGGATCGGAGAGGTCTCTCTGGCCGAAAGATACGGGGTCAATCTCAAGCGCTATCCGACCTGCTACGCCACCCACCGCGCGCTTGACGCGATGCTGGACCTGGTCCGGCAGCACGATCTTGCACCCGATACGGTTGAAACGATCCACGTCCACACCGGCGCTACGCAAAAGTTGATGCTGCGCAACAGTCGCCCGCAGACCGGGCTGGAGGCCAAGTTCTCGATGGAGTTCGCCATGGCGGGGGCCATCGTGCAGCGCCGGCTGGGGCTGGACGAGCTGACCGACCGCTTCGTGCAGCGCCCCGATGTCCAGGCGCTGCTGGAACGGGTCGAGGTCACCGCCAGCGAGGACAAGGCCGGCGCCGACCTGCCGAATGCGCCCTTCGATCTGGTCTGGGTCGATACCACCGACGGCCGGGTCCTGCGCTACGAGCCGGTCGCACACGCGCGCGGCAGCTGGCAGTTGCCGCTGGAGCGCGCGGAGATCCGCGACAAGTTCCTGGATTGCGCCAGCCGCAAGCTGCCGCAGGCGCGTGCGGGGCAGCTGTTCGACAGGCTCTGGACGCTGGAAGATATCCGCGATTTGCGTGAGATAGCACTGATATGATTTCGCGTCCCCGCCGTTCGGACGGCGGGGCACCCCTCTGCAGTCAAGATGCGAAGGCCAAGATGAACGACCTGCCGACACGACAAATCCCCGGCGTCTACCATCGTCGCTTCGGCGAGGTGCTGGTGACCGCCTTGTCCGACGGCTTCGTCGAGATGGGCTACGACATCTTCCGCGAATTCTCGCGCGACGAGGTGGACCGGATGATGGCGCGCGACCACCGGATCTCGCCGCCGCGCATCTCGGTCAATTGCTTTCTTCTGCGTGGCCCGATGGGGCGGGTGCTGATCGACACCGGCTCGCAGGACAATTTCGGCCCCACCGCCGGCAAGCTGTTTGAAAACCTTGCCGCCGCGGGGGTCGACCCGGCCAGCATCGAGCATGTGCTGCTGACCCATTGCCACCCGGACCATTCCGCCGGGCTGACCGATACGCGGGACGGGCGTCGCCTGTTCCCCAATGCCCGGCTGATCGTGAACCGCAAGGAGATCGCGCATTGGTTTTCCGACGAGGAACGCGACCGGGCGGATGAACGCAAGCGGCTGCGCTATTTCGACTGGACGCGCGCGCAGGTCGGCCCCTATCGCGACGCCGGGCTGCTGGACGAGGCCGGGGACGGCGACGAGGTGCTGCCGGGCGTCACCCTGGTGGAATGCGCCGGCCACACGCCCGGCCATTCCACTTGGGCGATCCGTTCGCAGGGGCAGCAGATGATCGTCTGGGGCGATCTCGCCCATGTTCCCGAGGTGCAGGTGGCGCGGCCCGGCGTCTCGATGAGCTTCGATCACGATCCCGACCTGGCGGCGCGCAACCGGATCGCGCTTTTGCAGCGCATCCATGACGAGGACATGCTGGTCGCCGGGATGCATATCCATTTTCCCGGCTTCGGATGGCTTATGCGCGACGGCGACGGCTGGCGCATCGCGACCGAGCAATGGGCCTTCGAGATCTGAGCGGAAAAGAGCAGGACATGGCAAGAACCCCCACCATCCGCGAGGTCGCGAAACTGGCGAAAGTGTCGATCGGCACGGTGTCGCGGGTGATCAACGAGGCGACGGACGTGACCCCGCATATCCGCAAGGCCGTCGAAAGCGCGATCGAGGAACTGGGCTACGTGCCCAATGCTGCCGCGAAATCCATGCGGATGGGGCGCAGCCGCACGGTGGGGTGCATCCTGCGCGAGATCAACATCGCCCAGCTGGGCGGCTTCGTCTCGACGGCGCAGAACGCGTTCATGGAGGCGGGCTACGCCCTGCTGATCGCCAATTCCGAAGGGCGCCGCCAGCGCGAGATCGAGCTTTTGCGCAGTTTTTCCTCGGGCCAGGTCGACGGGGTGCTGATGGGCCCCTACACCCCCATCGAGGGCGAGTTCGAAGAGATCCTGCGCGACCTGCCGGTGCCGCTGGTGATGATCGACCGCGACCAGCCGGCGTGGTGCGAGGCGGTCTATGCCGACCACGAGGGCGGAACCCGCAAGGCCACCAGCCACCTGCTGCGCCTGGGCCATCGCCGCATCGCCATCCTGACCGGCCCGCGCCAGCTGCACCCCGGTGCCGCCCGCGTGCGGGGGTTCCTGCAGGCCCATGCCGACATGGGCATCGAGGCGGACCCCGCGCTGATCGTGGCGGAAAGCTTTCTGCGCGACCATGCCTATCGCGCCACATCCTCGCTGCTGGGGCTGTCGAAACCGCCCACCGCGATCATCGCCGGCGGCATCGACATGCTGTCGGGCGTGCTGCGCGCCATCCGGACCCGCGGCCTGACGATTCCCGACGATATTTCCGTGGTCGGATCGGGGCGCAACGACCTGAGCGACCTGCACCAGCCCCCGATCGGGGTCATCGGCTGGGACCAGAACGAGGTGGGGGCAACGGCGGCGTCGCTGCTGCTCGACCTGATCACCCACGGCAAGAGGGAGGAGCCGCGCCGTGTCATCATACCCACGAGTTTCGACCCCCAGGGGTCCTGCATGCCGCCGCGCCAGGCGGAAGGCCGGGACTGAGGGGCAGCGCCGCGGCCGCTGAGCCCGGCGTAACGCCAAGATCTGCACATGCCGGGCGCCCTGCGGGGCGGGCGGAACCGGGCGGCCTCTGCGTCGCCCGGAACGGATATCTGCGTTCGCGGTGACGCAGCGCTGAATGGAGAGGTTGCAATGGCCAGCGAAATCAGACTTTTCACCCCTTTCACCCTGCGCGGCGTGACGCTGAAAAATCGTGTCGTCATCTCGCCCATGGGCACCTATTGCGCCGAGAACGGCCGGCTTCAGCCGTTCCATCACACTCATTATCCCGGTTTTGCCATGGGCGGCGCCGGGCTGGTCATGGTCGAGCAGACCTCGATCACCCGGCGCGGCCGGATCACCAATGGCGATCTGGGCATGTGGGAGGACGGGCAGATCGAGGGGATGCGCGCCCTTGCCAGCCATGTGAAAGCCTACGGCGCCCGGATCGGCATCCAGCTGAACCACGGGGGCCGCAAAAGCGCGATGCAGCGGGCGTTCCGCGGCAACGGCCCGCTGACCGAGCGCGACCTGGCCGCCGGCGAAGAGATCTGGACCCCGCTGGCGCCCTCGGCCCTGCCGCTGGGCGAGGGCTGGCAGATGCCCGAGGAAATCACCGCCGGGCAGCTCGACGGGTTGCGCGACGCCTGGGTCGCGGCGGCGCGGCGGGCGGTTCTTGCCGGCTTCGACCTGATCGAGATCCACATGGCGCATGGCTATCTGCTGCAGAACTTCCTGTCGCCGCTGGCGAACCAGCGCCAGGACGGCTACGGCGGCAGCCTGGAAAACCGGATGCGCTTTCCGCTGGAGGTGGTCCGCGCCGTGCGCGAGGTCGTGCCCGCGTCCATGCCGCTGTTCGCCCGCATCTCGGCCACCGACTGGATCGAGGGCGGCTGGACCATCGACGACAGCATCGTGCTGGCGCGGGCGCTGCAAGAGGCCGGGATCGACCTGATCGACTGCTCGTCGGGCGGCAACCTGCGCACCGGTGCAACCAATTCCAGCCTGGGCCGCGGCCCGGGTTATCAGGTGCCCTTTGCCGACCGCATCCGCGCCGAGGCGGGCGTGGCCACCGCGGCGGTCGGCATGATCCGCACCCCGGAGTTCGCCGAGCGCATCCTGCAGGCCGGGCAGGCGGATCTGATCTGCATCGCCCGGCAGGCGCTGTTCGATCCGTTCTGGGCGCATCACGCGGCCGAAACGCTGGGGGTCAATCAGGGCTTTGCCGACTGGACGCCGCAATATGGCTGGTGGCTGGAGAAATGGGCCAAGGCGCTGGCCGCCAATGGTGAATCGCCCATGGGTCCCGAGGTCTTCCCTCGGGCCGCCAACGCGGAGGCCTGACATGACCATCAGGATCTGGCACCAGTCCGTCAACGAACTGACCCGCATCGCGGCCTACAAGCGCGGCATCGAAGACCATGCCGCCCGCTTTCTGGGCAAGGATGCCGAGGTACACGTCCACGGCCTAGCCGAGGGCACCTATGGCAAGCTCAGCCCCAGCGACGCGCTGGGCAACGCCTATCTTTACCACCGCGTCCTGGGCCCGATCGTCGAGCAGGCGGTCGAGGCCGAGCGCCAGGGCTACGACGCCTTCGTCATGGGCTCGTTCAGCGAACCCTATCTGCGCGAGATGCGCACGGCGGTCGATATCCCCGTGGTGTCGCTGACCGAGGCGGCGCTGCTGACCGGCTGCGCGCTGGGCACAAGGATCGGGCTGATCTCGAACGCGCCCAATGTGGCCTACATGACCCGGCTGTCGGTGGCCAAGCATCATCTCGAGGCGCGAGTCAGCGCTGTCACCTCGCTGGTGCCGGGCATGGACGAATACGCGCTGATCGCCGCCCGCGACGAGCCCTCGGCGCTGATTGCGGCCTTTATCCGCAGCGCCCGGGAACTGATCGCCGAGGGCGCCGAGGTGATCGTGCCGGCCGAGGGGGTCATGGCCGAAATCCTGGCCGCCCACGGCCTGACGAGGATCGACGATGCGGTCGTGCTGGATGTGTTCGCCGCCGCCTGGGTGCAGGCGCTGGGGCTTGTGCGGCTGCGGCGCGGGCTGTCGGTCACCGTCAGCCGCGCCTGGGCCTACAGCCGGGGCGGCAACTGAAACGAAGCGGGGAGGAGGAACCCGAACATGGCATCTGCCGGAAACATGATTGGCGCGTATCTGGGGGATTTCGCCGGGCGCGAGATCGCGCCGCCGGTCCGCGACAAGGCGCTGATGTGCCTGCTCGATACGCTCGGCCTTGCGGTGTCGGCCCGGGACGAACCGACCGGGCGGGCGGCGCTGGCCCTGTCCCGGCCGCTGCCCGAGGGCAGCCCCGATACTGCCGGGGCCTGGATTTCGGGCGCGCGGCTGTCGCCGTCCGAGGCGGCCTTCGCCAATGGCGTCGCGGCGCACGCCCATTTCCAGGACGATACCGACATGCCGTCCTGGACCCATCCCGGCTCGCTGGTGCCGCCCGCGGTACTGGCACTGGCCGAGCGCGAAGGCGCCAGCTTGGAAACCGCCTTGCGCGGGTTGATCGCCGGCTACAGCGTCATCAACTGGCTGGGCCGCGACGAGGTGGTGGCGCGCCGGCTGATCGCGCGCGGCTTTCGCACCAGCCCCAGTTTCGGCACCATCGCCGCGGCTGCCGGGGCGGCGGTGGTGCTGGGGCTTGATCCGGCGCAGGCGGCCTCAGCTGTTTCCATCGCCGCCTCGACCACCGGCGGCACGCTTGAGCCGGTGCGGGCCGGGGCCGACGAATGGCGCGTCCAGAACGGCCGGGCCGCCCAAGGCGGGCTGATCGCGGCGCTGCTGGCGCAGGCCGGCGTGCAGGGCGCCCCCGAGGCGCTGGACGGGCCCAAGGGCTTTCTGGCCACGCTGGCCGGGATGGACGCCCGCCCCGATGTCTGGGAAAGCCCGCCCGACCCCGCGATCATGCTGGAAATCCTGTGCAAGCCCTATGCCACGCTGGGCGACAATATGCCGGCGGCCATGGCGGCGCAGAAGCATTTCCGGGATGGCGTCGACCCCGGTGCTATCGAGGCGATCGAGGTCACGCTGTGGAAGCCCTTCACCGAATATCCCGGCACCAACTACAAGGGCCCGTTCGAGCGGCTGGTGCAATGCCAGGCCAGCACCGCCTTTGCGGTCGCGACCATGCTGACCCAGGGCGACATCACCTATGAGATGGGCAACAGCCTGCGCGCCGATCCGGCGGTCCTGAACCTCGTCGCGCGCACCACGGTGATCCCGGACGACCCGATCGGCCCGCTGGATGCGCGGGTGGTGCTGGTGATGAAGGACGGCAGCCGCCGCGAGGCGGTGACCGCGGATGTCCCGCGCGAGCTGATCTTCCTGACCCGGGACCGCGCGCTGTCGGTCTTTGACGCGCGGCTGGCGGCGGCAGGCGCCGCCCCGGGGGCGGGCCGGGCGCTTGGCGAGACGTTGTTTGCCGAGGGCGGCGGGGATCTTTCGGCCAGCGCGGCGCTGGCCGCGATCCGGGGGCTCTGGGCATGAACATGATCGCCAGAGCCGAAACCCCGCTGCTGTTCCGCCCCTGGACGGTGCGCAGCGTGACCCTGAAGAACCGCATCGTGGTGTCGCCCATGGGCACCTACAGCGCCGAGGACGGCCGGCTGACCCCGTTCCAGTTCGCGCATTACCAGCGCATGGCGATGGGCGGCGCCGGGCTGGTCATCATGGAGCAGACCTTCGTCACCCGGGCCGGGCGGGTCTCGAACGGCGATCCGGGGCTCTGGGCCGACAGCCATATCGAGCCGATGGCCCGGCTGGTCAGCGAGATGAAGCGCTACGGCGCGAAAACCGCCATCCAGATCAGCCACGGCGGCCGTAAGGGCGGCCAGCAGCGTGCGCACGAAGGGAACGGCCCGATCGGCGAGCGCGATCTCGCCGCCGGAAACGAGCGGCTGTTCCCGATCGGCCCCTCGGCGCTGCCGCTGGCCGAGGGCTGGCTGACCCCGGCCGCGATGAGCGAGGCGCAGATCGAGGGGGTGATCGACGCCTTTGTCGCCGGGGCGCGCCGTGCCATCCTGGCCGGCTTCGACCTGCTCGAGCTGCATCTGGCGCATGGCTATCTGTTGCAAAGCTTCCTGTCGCCGCTGGCCAACCAGCGCCAGGACCGCTGGGGCGGCAGCCTGGAAAACCGGATGCGCCTGCCGCTGACGGTGGTGCGGGCGCTGCGCGGGATCATGCCGGATTCGATGCCGCTGTTCGCCCGGCTGTCGGTGACGGACTGGATCGACGGCGGCTGGACCGAGGACGACAGCATCGTGCTGGCGCGCGAGTTGCGGGCGGCCGGGGTCGATCTGATCGACTGTTCCTCGGGCGGTAACATGCGGGCGGGGGCCACCAATTCCAACCTTGCGCGCGGGCCGGGCTATCAGGTCGCGCTGTCCGACCGGCTGCGGTGCGAGACCGGGATGCCGACGGCGGCGGTCGGAATGATCCGCAGCCCCGCCTATGCCGAGCGGTTGCTGCAAGAGGGCAAGGCCGACCTGATCTGCATCGGCCGCCAGATGCTGTTCAATCCGTTCTGGGCGCGCCACGCCGCCTGGCAGATGGGGGTCGATCCGGGCTTTGCCGACTGGCCGGAACCCTATGGCTGGTGGCTGGACAAATGGGCGCGGGCGCTGGCCGCGGCCGGGGAAGACCCCCTCGGGCCCGAGCATTTCCCGCCGGAGGAGCCGTGATGATGAACTGGGGCGAGGAACTCGCGCCCATGCGGGAACGCTATGGCGCGCGGATCGGCATCGTGGATGCGGACGGCCAGCACCGCATCGGCGACGTGCTCGACCGGGCCGCAGGCATCGCGGACGAGTTGCGGCGCCTCGGGTTCGGGCCGGGGGATTTCGTCGCCACGGTGTTTCATAATTCCGCCCTTGCCGCCGCGGCCAGCTATGCCGTCGCATTGGCCGGGGCCACCGAGGTCCCGGCCAACCCCGCGCTGAGCGAGGCCGAGCTGGCCCATGTCATGGCCTGCAGCACCGCCCGCCTTGCGCTGGTCGACGGGGCGGACCCCTTGCCCGCCATCCCGGCGCGGCTGCTGGACGTACGCGCCATCGCGCCGCGGGCCCTGACCGCGCAGGGCTGGCCCGATGTCGCACCGGACGCGCCGTCGCGGATCGTCTTCACCAGCGGCACCACCGGCCCGGCCAAGGGGGCGATCCACAGCCATCGTGGGCGCTGGACGGGCACGCTGATGCTGCGCGCGGCGCTGCCGCTGCTGCCGGACGGCGCGAACCGCATCCTGCTGATGACGCCGTTTTCGCATGGCAGCTCGCTGCTGACCTTTGCCTTTCTGGCCGAGGGGGCCAGCGTGCATCTGTTGAGCGGCGTCGATCCCGAAACGGTGCTGCCGCTGCTGGCCTCGGGGTCGATCACCGAGGTTTTTGCGCCGCCCACCGTGCTGGCAAAGCTGACCGCCGCCGCAGCCGCGCCGGAACATGCCGGCCGGCGCTGGCCCTTGCGCATGATCCTGACCGGCACCGCGCCGCTGACGCCGTTGATCTACCGGCGCGCGGTCGATTGCTTCGGCCCGATCATCCGAGTCACCTATGGCAAGAGCGAAATCTTCAACCCGATCACCGTCCTCGATCCCGCCGAGACGGCCGAGGTCTATGCCGAGGGCGAGGCTGCGGGCGAGGGGCTTTGCGTCGGCTGGCCGGCCAGCGGGGTGCGTATCGCCATCCGCGACGAGGCGGGCGGCGCGCTGCCGCCGGGCGAGACCGGCCGCATCCACCTGCTCAGCCCGCATCTGTCGCAGGGCTACATGACGCTGGACGGTGCGCGCATGTTGGCGCCCGGCGAATACCACGACACCGGCGATCTTGGCCGCATCGACGCGCGCGGGCGGCTGTTTCTGGTCTCGCGCCAGTCGGACATGATGAAGACCGGCGGCTACAAGGTCTCGCCCGACGAGGTCGAACGCGTGCTGGCCCCGTATCTGCCGGAAACCGAGCTGATCGTGCTGGGCTATCCGTCGGACTACTGGGGCGAGATCGTCACGCTGGTGGCCGCCAGCCCGCCCCCGGACTGGCTGGACCGCCTGGAACCGGCGCTGAAGCAGCTGACCGGCTACAAGCGGCCCCGGCTGTTCGTCACCATCGACGAGCTGCCCCGCAACAGCATCGGCAAGATCGCCCGCGCCCAGCTGCGCCGCTGGATCGGCGCGCATTACCAGCTTGTGGAACAGCCGCGGCCGCAACTGCGTCCCCGCCATGCCGGAGCCGAGCAATGACCGGGTTCGAGCAGGTTCCCGCCGTCTATCACCGCCTGGTCGGGGACTGCCTCGTGACCACGATCTGCGACGGCTACATGGCCTATGACACGCTGGAAATCATGCGCGACGCCGACCACGCCAAGCTGCGCCGCTTCCTTGAGGCCGAGACCCGCGTCTGCCCGCCGGTGGTCTCGATCAACAGCTTCCTGATCCGCGACGGGGCGCGGGTGATCCTGGTCGATTGCGGCTCGGGCGAGATCATGGGGCCGACCTGCGGGCGGCTGCCCGAGCTCATGGCGCATCTGGGCGTGGCACCCGGGGCGGTCACGGATATCCTGCTGACCCATGTCCACCCCGACCACTCCTGCGGGCTGACCGATCCCGCAAGCGGGCGGAAACTATTTCCGAATGCGCGCCTGCACCTGCACCGGGCCGAGATCGACCACTGGTACGACGACGCGGCCCGCGCCCGCGCCACCGAGCGGCAGAAGCGGGTCTATTTCGACGCGGCCCGCATCCAGCTTGGCCCCTGGCTTGCCGATGGCTCGGCCCGCCCCTTCACCGAGCGGCACGAGGTGCTGCCCGGAATCACCGCCTTGCCCTCGACCGGCCACACGCCGGGGCACAGCTGCTATGTCCTGCGCTCGCGCGGCGAGGCGATGATCGTCTGGGGCGATACCGTCCATATCCCCGAGGTCCAGCTGGGCGATCCCGGCGTGGGGATGATCTTCGACAGCGACTCGGCCGCCGCGGCGCTGTCCCGGCGGCGCATCCTGCAGCTTTGCGTCGATCAGGATCTGCTGGTCGCGGGGATGCATATCCATTTCCCCGGCTTTGCCCGGATCCGCAGGGGCCACGAGGGCGCGTTCCGTTTCGTTCAGGAACAATGGTTCCACGCGCCCAACCACGGCCACGACCCCGCGGTCTGGCAGCCGCCCTGCGCGAAGGAGCAAGGATGAACACGATGTGGATCTGCCATTCCCCGCAGCCGGGGGGCCCGGAAGCGCTGCGCTTTCTGACCGCGCCGCGCCCGCAGCCCGGCCCCGCTCAGGTGCTGATCCGGGTCGGCGCGGTGGGCGTGAACCGGCTGGACGCGATGCAGCGGGCGGGAAACTATCCGCTGCCGCCCGGCGTCAACCCGGTCCTGGGGGTTGAGGTCGGCGGCGAGGTGGTCGCGACCGGCCCCGAGGTCCGCGGCATCGCCGTGGGCATGCGGGTCGCGGCCCTGCTGGAGGGCGGCGGCTATGCCGAGTTCGCCCGCGCCGATTATCGCCACGTCGTCCCGGTGCCGCCGGACTGGGACGATATCCGCGCGGCCGCGGTCATCGAGACCTTCTGCACCGCCCATGAAACCCTGTTCGAACTGTCGCGCCTGGCCCCGGGCGAGCGGGTGCTGATCCACGCCGGCGGCTCGGCCGTCGGCAGCACCGCGATCCGCATGGCGCAGGCGGTCGGGGCCGAGATCGCCACCACCACCGGCCGCGAGGACAAGGCGGCACGGCTGCGGGCGATGGGCGTGCCGCATGTGCTGAACTATCGCGAAGGCGACTTTGCGACGGCCCTGCGGGAAATCTGGCCCGAGGGCGTCGACGTGATCGAGGATTTCGTCGGCCCCGCCTATCTGGCGCGCCATATCGACCTGCTGCGCTGGCGCGGGCGGCTGGCCTTTGTCGGGCTGCTCAGCCAGGGCGCGGCGGAACTGGATATTGCCCGGGTGCTGACCCGGATGATCCAGCTGCGCGGCTTTACCCTGCGGCCGCATTCGGCGGCGGAAAAGGCTGCGGTGGTGGCGCGGTTCCGCCAGCGCTGGCTGCCGGAACTGGTCGCCGGCCGCATCGCGCCGGAAATCCACGCGGTCCTGCCCTTCCGCGATGCGGCAGAGGCGCATCGCATTCTCGAAACCGCCGATAATTTCGGCAAGATCGTCCTGCGGATGTGATCCCGGCACGGATATGAAAGGCCACCGACCATGTTGCTGTCGCAAATGAGAACCCCCGAGGGGACGATCAGGGTCCTGCTGCGCGAGGACGGCGGACCCGCCCGGGAACTGCCCGAGGCCGAAAGCCTTTATGCGCTGGCGATGCAGGCGATCGCCCGGGACATCCCGCTGGCCGCGCTGATCGAGGGTCTTGCGCAAGGCGCCGCCCACGACCCCGAGGAGCTGGCCCGCGACAACCGCTACCTGCCGCCGCTGACCCATCCCGATCCGACGCATCTGCATCTGAGCGGCACCGGGCTGACCCATCTGGGCTCGGCCGCCACACGGGCCGAGATGCATGGCAAGCTGCAGCAGGAAACCGACATGACGGATTCGATGCGCATGTTCCGCATGGGGCTCGAGGGTGGCAAGCCCGCCGGCGGAGAGGTGGGGGTGCAGCCGGAATGGTTCTACAAGGGCAACGGCCATAATCTGGCGGCGCCGGGTGCGGCGCTGGTGTCGCCGGCCTTCGGCGAGGATCTGGGCGAAGAACCGGAACTGGCCGGCATCTACGTGGTCGGCCCGGACCGCCGGCCGTGGCGGCTGGGGTTCGCGCTGGCCAACGAGTTCTCGGATCACGTCACCGAACGCGGCAACTACCTGTGGCTGGCCCATTCCAAGCTGCGCCCGGCCAGTTTCGGCCCGGAAATCCGGCTGGGCGACTGCCCGCCGGATGTGCGCGGCACCAGCCGGATCCTGCGCGACGACCGGCCGATCTGGGAAAAGCCCTTCCTGACCGGAGAGGCCAACATGTCCCACAGCCTTTCCAATCTGGAACATCATCATTTCAAATACGAGCTGTTCCGCCAGCCCGGCGACGTGCATGTGCATTTCTTCGGCACGGCAACGCTGTCGTTTGCCGATGGGGTCAGGGTGCTGCCGGGCGATGTCTTCGAAATCTCGGCCCCCGGCTTCGGCGTCGCCCTGCGCAACAGCGTCACCACCGCCCCGGCGCGGGACGCAGCCGAGATCGCGCCGCGGGCGCTGTGACACGGGCCTTGCGCCGGAAATGAGGCCACGCTTGCGGCCGCGCCCCGCCGGCGCGGTCATGCCGAAAGCCGGCCCCAATTCTGGCCCCATATCATCCGGCAATCTGGCTCTATCTTCCCGGCCGGTTTCGGCGCAATCAAGGGTGGCCCCCCTTTCATTCGTCGGAACCGCAGCCATGTCCCTTGACCTTTCCCAGAACGACCTGTCGCATGTGGTCGAGGCCGACCGCGCCCATGTCTGGCACCATCTCAGCCAGCACAAACCCTATGAAACCTTGGACCCGCGGGTGTTTGTCGAGGGGAAGGGGATGCGGCTCTGGGATACGAAGGGCAGGGAATACCTCGATGCCGTCTCGGGCGGCGTCTGGACGGTGAACGTGGGCTACGGCCGCGAAAGCATCGCCAACGCGGTGCGCGACCAGCTGCTGCGGCTGAACTATTACGCCGGGGCCGCCGGCAACGTGCCCGCGGCGCTGTTCGCCGAAAAGCTGGTGGAACGGATGCCGGGGCTGACCCGGGTCTATTATTCCAACTCGGGCTCCGAGGCGAACGAGAAAGCCTACAAGATGGTGCGCCAGATCGCGCATCGCCACTACAACGGCAAGAAGTGGAAGATCCTCTACCGCGAGCGGGACTATCACGGCACCACCATCGGCACGCTCGCCACCTCGGGGCAGCCGCAGCGGGCCGAGCAATACGGCCCCTATCCCGACGGGTTCGTGATGGTTCCGCACTGCCTTGAATACCGCAAGCAATGGGATGTCGAGAATTACGGCCAGCGCGCCGCGGATGCCATCGAAGAGGTGATCCTGCGCGAAGGCCCCGATACCGTCGGCGCCATCGTGCTGGAGCCGGTCACCGCCGGCGGCGGCGTGATCGTGCCGCCCGAGGGCTACTGGCAGCGCGTGCAGGAGATCTGCCGCAAATACGACATCCTGCTGCATATCGACGAGGTGGTCTGCGGGCTGGGCCGCACCGGCAGCTGGTTCGGCTATCAGCAATACGGGATCGAGCCGGATTTCGTTACCCTGGCCAAGGGGGTGGCCTCGGGCTACGCGGCGATTTCCTGCACCGTGACCACCGAGCGGGTGTTCGAGATGTTCAAGGACGACCCCGCCGACCCGATGAGCTATTTCCGCGACATCTCGACCTTTGGCGGCTGCACCTCGGGTCCGGCTGCGGCACTGGAAAACATGCGCATCATCGAGGACGAGGGGCTGCTGGCCAATACCGAGGCGATGGGCGAGCGTTGCCTGGCCAACCTCCAGGCGCTGATGGACAAGCACAAGGTGATCGGCGACGTGCGCGGCAAGGGGCTGTTCCTGGGGGCCGAGCTGGTCGCCGACCGCACCACGAAAGAGCCGCTGGACGAAAAGCGCGTGCAGGCGGTGGTGGCCGACTGCCTGGCGCAGGGCGTGATCATCGGGGCGACCAACCGCTCGCTGCCGGGGCTGAACAACACGCTGTGCCTGTCGCCCGCGCTGATCGCCACCCCCGACGACATCGACCGCATCACCGACGCCATCGACGCGGCGCTGGGGCGGCTGCCGGCCTGACGCTTGATCCGCGGCGGTATTCCGGGGACTGATGGACCCCGACACCGCCGCGGATCGCCCTGATGCCCATCCCCACCGACGCCTTCTTTCTGGACCACGCCGACGGCCTGCCCCTGCAGGTGCAGCTGCGGCGCCAGATCATCGCCGCGGTGGCGGCCGGCCGGTTCCGCCCGGGGGAAAAACTGCCCTCGACCCGCGCGCTGGCCAGGCATCTGGGGGTGGCGCGGGTGACGGTGGCGCAGGCGTTCGCCGAGCTCGTCTCGACCGATTACCTCAGCAGCCGGGACCGTTCGGGGCATTACATCTCGGACACCGTCGAGCGGCGGCTCGAGGCCGAACCGCCGGCCCCGGCGGCGGCGGGTTTCGACTGGGGGCAGCGGATCGACGGCCGCTTCCTGCGGGCGCAACGCCGGGATCGCGACCACGACTGGCGTCGCTTTGCCTATCCCTTCGTCTACGGCCAGGCGGACCCGACGCTGGTCGACCACGCCGCCTGGCGCGACTGCGCCATGCGCACGCTGGGACGGAGAGAGTTCGATGCCGTCACCGGCGATCTCTACGACGCCGACGACCCCGAGCTGGTCGACCACATCGCCCGCCAGATCCTGCCCCGGCGCGGCATCAGTGCCGGGCGCGACGAGATCCTGCTGACCATGGGCGCGCAGAACGCGCTGTGGCTGGTGGCGCAGGTGCTGCTGCGCGCCGGTACCGCCTGCGCCATCGAGGACCCGTGCTATCCCGGCCTGCGCGAGATCCTTGCGGCGCGGGGGGCAAGGGTGCTGCCGGTGCCCGTCGACGGCAGCGGCCTGCCGCCCGACGCCATCCCGACCGGGGTCGCGGTCGTGTTCACCACCGCCAGCCACCAGTGCCCGACCAATTCCACCATGCCGCTGGCGCGCCGCAAGCAGCTGCTGGCGCGTGCGCAGGCGCAGGGCTTTGCCGTGGTCGAGGACGACTACGAATTCGAGATGTCCTTTGCCGGCGCGCCGTCGCCCGCGCTCAAGGCCATCGACCGGGCAGGGGCGGTGATCTATGTCGGCTCGTTCTCGAAATCGGTGTTTCCGGGGCTGCGGCTGGGCTATCTGGTGGCCGACCCGCGCGTCATCGCCGAGGCGCGGGCGCTGCGCGGCATGATGCTGCGCCACCCGCCCGGCCACATGCAGCGGACGCTGGCGCATTTCCTGTCGCTTGGGCACTACGACGCGCAGGCGAACCGGATGCGCCGCGCCTATGCCAGGCGGCGCGAGGTGATGCTGGCCGCCATGGCGGCCGAGGGGCTGCGGCTGGCCTCGCCCGAGGCGACGGGCGGGTCCAGCTTCTGGCTGGCGGCGCCGGGGGGCGTGGATTCCGCGGAACTCGCCGCGCGGCTCAAGCAGCGCGAGGTGCTGATCGAGCCCGGCGCGCCGTTCTTCCACCAGCCGGCCGCGGGGCAGGGCTTCTTCCGCCTCGCCTATTCGTCGATCCCCTCGGAGCATATTCCCGAGGGCATCCGCCGCATCGGCGCAACGCTGCGAGACCTGGGCGGCTGAGCGGGGCCGGAGGGACCGGCCCGGGGCGCGGTGTACTGACCCCGCTCAAGGTTGCGGTTCGTCCGGCAGAGTCCGTCATTGCCAGACGCGGCCGCGCCCCTCCGCTACCCCCGCAGAACCCGGTAGATCACCGGGATCACCAGCACCGTCAGCAGCGTCGAGCTGGCCACCCCGAACAGCAGCGAGATCGCCAGCCCCTGGAAGATCGGGTCCGCCAGGATCACCGCCGCGCCGATCATCGCCGCGATGCCGGTCAGCAGGATCGGCTTGAAGCGGATGGCCCCGGCCTCGATCAGCACCTCGGTCAGCGGGCGGCCATCGCGTTGGGTGTGGCGGATGAAATCCACCAGCAGGATCGAGTTCCTGACGATGATCCCTGCCAGCGCAATGAAACCGATCATCGAGGTGGCCGAGAACGGCGCCCCGAACAGCCAGTGCCCCAGCATGATCCCGATGAAGGTCAGCGGCACCGGAGTCAGCACCACCAGCGGCAGCTTGAACGACCGGAACTGCGCCACCACCAGGATATAGATGCCCAGCAGCGCCACCATGAAGGCCGCGCCCATGTCGCGGAAAGTAACCCAGGTGACCTCCCATTCGCCGTCCCACAGCAGCGTCGGCGCGGATTCGTCGGCGGGCTGGCCGTGCAGGCTGATGACGGGGCGGGGCAGGTCGGTCCAGTCCTGCGCTTCCAGCGCGTCCTGCACGGCCAGCATCCCATAAAGCGGGGCCTCGAAATCGCCGGCGAGCTCTGCCGTCACCATTTCCGCCGCGCGGCCGTTGCGGCGGAAGATCGGCAGCGAGGCGCGTTCCTCGACCACCTCGACCACGTCGCCCAGCTCGACCACGCCGCGGTCGCCCGGCAGCACGTTGGCGGGGATGGGGGTGGTCAGGAAATCCTCGTCCATCACCCGCTGCGCGCGGGGGCGCTCGATGCGGATCGGGATCGGCGGGCGGCCCTCGCCGCGATGAGAATAGCCGACCAAGGCGCCCGAGTTCAGCAGCCCGATTGTGTCCAGCACGTCGCGTTCCTCGACGCGGAAGAACTCCAGCTCGTCGGTCGAGATCACCGCCCGCAGCTTGCGCGGCGCGGTGCCGTAGGAGTTGTCGATGTCGACGATGAAGGGGACGGATCGGAACGCATCCTCGACCCGCGCTGCCACGTCGCGGCGCGTGGCGGCGTCGGGGCCGTAGATCTCGGCCAGCAGGGTCGCCATGACCGGCGGGCCGGGCGGCGGCTCGACCACCTTCAGCACGGTGCCGGCGGGCATGGTGGCGGCGCGCAGCCGCTCGCGGATCTCCAGCGCGATGTCGTGGCTGGCGCGGTCACGCTCGGCCTTGGGGCGCAGGTTCACCGCCACGTCGCCCAGCTGCGGCTGGCTGCGGTGGAAGCTGTGGCGCACCAGCCCGTTGAAATCGAAGGGCGCGGCGGTGCCGGCATGGGTCTGCACCGAGACCACCTCCTCCATCCCCAGCAGGATGCCCGCGACCTCTTGCGCCACCGCGTCGGTATCCTCGACCGAGGCGCCCTCGGGCAGGTCGATCATCACCGCCAGTTCGGACTTGTTGTCGAAGGGCAGCAGCTTGACCGTCACGTCGCGGGTGTAGAACAGCGACAGCGACCCCGCGGTCAGCGCCAGCACCAGCGCCAGGAACAGCCAGCCCCGCGCCTTGCTGGCCAGCAGCGGCCGCGCCACCATGGCATAGGCGCGCCCCAGCGCGCCCCCGCCATGTGCGGCGCCGGCGTGGCCGGTCATCGGCGCGCGCCCGGCGATCTTCATCATCAGCCAGGGCGTGACCATCACCGCGACGAAGAACGAAAAGATCATCGCCGCCGAGGCATTGGCCGGGATCGGGCTCATATAGGGGCCCATCATCCCCGACACGAACAGCATCGGCAGCAGCGCCGCCACCACGGTCAGCGTGGCGACGATGGTGGGGTTGCCGACCTCGGCCACCGCCTCGATCGCGGCCCTTGCGCGGGGGCGGCCGTCGTTCATCGCCCAGTGGCGGGCGATGTTCTCGATCACCACGATGGCGTCGTCGACCAGGATGCCGATGGAAAAGATCAGCGCGAACAGCGACACCCGGTTCAGCGTGTAGCCCATGATCCAGGACGCAAACAGCGTCAGCAGGATGGTGACCGGGATCACCACCGCGACCACCAGCGCCTCGT
The DNA here is from genome assembly GCF_047716885.1 of Paracoccus sp. SJTW-4. Classification (NCBI taxonomy): domain Bacteria; kingdom Pseudomonadati; phylum Pseudomonadota; class Alphaproteobacteria; order Rhodobacterales; family Paracoccaceae; genus Paracoccus; species Paracoccus sp. SJTW-4. The sequence goes on from NZ_CP136681.1 coordinate 3,045,256, forward strand.
GCCAGCCGATGGTCAGCCAGACCAGCGCGATGATCGACACCGTGGCAAGCGCCAGATGGAACAGCAGCTCGTTGGCTTTTTCGTTGGCGGTCTCGCCATAGTCGCGGGTGACCTCGACGGTGATATCGGCGGGGATCAGCCGGCCCTGCAATTCATCGACCCGGTGCAGGATGGTTTCCGCCACCGTCACCGCGTTCGAGCCGGCGCGCTTGGCGACGGCCAGCGTCACCGCGGGCGCGCGCAGGGGCTGGCCGTCCGCGCCGTTGGTGACGGTCGCCACCATCGAGTCGGCGGTGTCGGTGGCCAGCGTCACGTCGGCGACGTCGCGCAAGTAAACCGGGCGGCCGTCGCGGGTGGTCAGCAGCAGGTTCCCGATCGCCTCGGGCGTGGCCAGGGTTTCGCCGGCCACAAGCATGATCTGCTGGCCGGCGTCGCGGATATGGCCGGTGGGAAAGGCGCGGTTGGCGCCCTGAACCTTGCCGGCCAGCTGCTGCAGGGTCAGCCCGTACAGCGCCAGCCGCGCCGGGTCGGGGGCGATGCGGATCGCCTCGTCCACGGCGCCGACCAGATAGGTCAGGCCGACATCCTCGATCTTGGTGAGCTCGGTCTGCAACTGCCGGGCGATGCGGGTCAGGTCGTTGGCGGTGACCTGCCCGGCGGAGCCGGGCGCGGGGGCCAGGGTCAGCGACACGATCGCCACGTCGTCGATGCCGCGCCCGACGATCAGCGGTTCGGGGATGCCCAGCGGGATCCGGTCCATGTTGGCGCGCAGCTTGTCGTGGACGCGCAGCACCGCGGTGTCGGCCGAGGTCCCGGTCAGGAAGCGCGCGGTGACCAGCACCCCGTCGTCCCGGGTCTGGGAATAGACGTGCTCGACCCCGTCGATGCCCTTGACGATCTGCTCCAGCGGCTCGGTGATCAGCTTGACCGCATCGGGGGCCTTGAGCCCCGGCGCCTGCACCTGGATGTCGATCATCGGCACCGAGATCTGCGGCTCTTCCTCTCGCGGCAGCGCCATCAGCGCGATCAGCCCGAAGGCCAGCGAGGCGATCAGCAGCAGCGGCGTCAGCGGCGAGGCGATGAAGGCGCGGGTCAGCAGCCCCGCCAGGCCAAGGCGAGGGGCGTCGTCGCGGGGTCCATCGTCGTGCGGGCCGCGGTCGCGGGGGGCGTTGGCAGTCATCTCAGGGCAGCAGCACGGTATCGCCGGCGTGCAGGCCGGTCAGGATCTCGACAAGGGCGGCGCCGTCCAGCTCCAGCACCTCGCCCGGCACCACCGCGCGCTCGACCTCGGCATCGCCCTGGCGGATGCGCACGAAATCCAGCCCGGAATGCGAGCTCAGCGCCGCCTGCGGCACCAGCAGCGCCTGACGCACCCCCACCGGCACCCGCACCAGCACGCGGGCGTCGACGAAGCTGGCGTCCAGCCCCTCGACCTCGACATCGGCGATGACGCGCCCGTTCTCGATCTGCGGGTAAAGCTTGGCCAGCCGGCCCGGCATCACCGCACCGTTCGAGGTGATCTGCAATTCCGCTCCCTCGCGCAGGTCGGGGGCGTGGCGTTCGGGAATGGCCAGGCGCAGGAAGAAGCCGCCGCCCGCGATGGTCGCCACCGGCTCGCCGCCCATGATCACCGCGTCGCGGGTGACGGGCACGGTCAGCACCCGCCCGTCGACCGGGGCCAGCACCTCGCCCTCTTCCGCCTGCTGCAGGGCGACGTCGCGCTGCGCCTTTGCCGCGGCGATCTGGTTCTGCGTCACGCTGACGTCGGTTTCCAGCTGCTCGAGCCGCTGCGCGGTGGACACCCCGCGCTCGACTAGCGAACGCCCGCGGGTCAGCTCCGCCTGCGCACGGTCCAGCTGCGCCCCAAGCGCGCGCAGCTGCGCGTCGATCGCCGCGATCTGGAAGCTGATCTTGTCGTCGCGCACCAGCGCGATCTGCGTGCCCGCCGCCACGCTGTCGCCCTCGCTGACCGAAAGCTCGACCACCGTGCCGCCGATCCGCGCCCGCGCCGGCACCAGGTCGCGGGCCTCGACCCGGCCATAGACGGCCTTCCACTGCGGGATGTCTTGTGGCGCAAGCAGCAGGGTCTCGGCCGCACTGACGGCCGAGGCAGCGGTGACCAGGACCGCGATCAGCAGCGAACGCATGGTTTCGGGCCTCCGTTCGGCTGTGGTTCAGGCGGCGTGCCCGGGCCGAAAGCCGAGCTTGCGCAGCATGTTGGCCGCGGGACAGATGCCGGTAAAGGCCGATTGCAGCAGGTTGGCGCCGACGAACAGCGTCAGCCAGACGAAATGCGGCGACACCCAGACGGTCAGCGCGACCGAAACCAGGACCATGATGCCGGCAAAGGCGCGAACGGCGTTTTCAAGGGTCATGAGCGATTCTCCTGCTTGAGGGTACTTTTCAATGTGCGCATATTTGAAGGTATAAACAAGGAACAATCATCTGCCCGCAATGTCGCAGGGTGCAGGTCGCGCGGCGGGCAAGGGGCAGGCGGGTTCGACCTGCCGGCGGTGCGGCGCGTCGTCCGGGTTGGACAGGTGGTTCGGGTGGAAATGATAGGCCTCCGCCCCGGCCCCTCTCTGCCGCGCAAGCGTCGCGAACCACGACGCCGGTGGCGAAGGCGGCGTCCAGCGGATAGATATCCCCTCGACGGTGCCGGGGCGGGCAGGCTCGGGCGGTGCGGCCGCAGGGGGCAAGGGTGGACGGACGACAGCTTGACGACATCCTCGCCGCCGTGCCGCTGCCGATGGTGCTGATCGGGGCGCGGGAACAGATCACCACCGCCAACGCCGCAGGCCGGGCGCTGCTGGGCGAGGGGCAGATCGGCCGGCACTACGCCATCGGCCTGCGCCAGCCCGCGCTGCTGGCCGCCATCGGCGCGGCGCTGCGCGAGGGCGTCCCCGGGCAGGCGCCCTACGAGGTCATCGGCCCCTCGGCCACCGTCACCTGGCTGGTCACCGTCACCCCGCTGTCGAACGCCGGCCGCCCCGAGGCGCTCTGCGCCTTTCAGGACGTGACCGAACAGGAACTTATCGGCGCCTTCCGCCGCGATTTCGTGGCCAATGTCAGCCACGAGCTGCGCAGTCCGCTGACCACGCTGGTCAGCATCATCGACACGCTCAAGGGCGCGGCCCGCGACGACCCGGCGGCGCGCGAACGCTTCCTGACCGCCATGCAGCACGAGGCGCAGCGCATGGCGCGGCTGGTGCGCGACCTGCTGTCGCTGTCGCGGACCGAGGCCGAGGAACGCCGCCGCCCCACCACCCAAGTGGACGTGGCCGAGCTGGCCCGCGCCGTCACCGACACCCTGCGCCCGCAGGCCGAGGCGGCCGGGGTGGCGCTGGAACTGGCGGCGACCCCGGGCCTTCCCCCGATTCCCGCCGATGCCGACCAGCTGACGCAGGTGCTGCAGAACCTGATCGAGAATGCGGTCAAATACGACACGCTGGGCCGGCAGGTCACCGTCAGGGTCCACCCCGAGCAGGCCGAGGAGATGCTGCGCATCGACGTGGTCGACCAGGGCGAGGGGATCGAGCCCCAGCACCTGCCGCGGCTGACCGAGCGGTTCTATCGCGTGGACCGCTCGCGCTCGCGCGGGCAGGGCGGCACCGGGCTGGGGCTGGCCATCGTCAAGCATATCGTCAACCGCCACCGCGGCCGGCTGGCCATCGCCAGCGAACGCGGCCGCGGCACCACGGTTTCGGTGTTCCTGCCGACCGCCTGACGCGGCTTTTGCTGCGGCTGCAATCTTCATCAAACCGTTACAGAACCGTCGTCAAACCGTTGCGCCCCGGCGGTAGACCTGCCCGCATCGACCGTCACCCCGACGGTCGTGCGTGATACGAACAGGAAAACCGTATGTCCTGCATCAGACAGACTGCCTCGATCCTTGCCATTCTGGCCGTGTCGGCCGGCGCTGCCGCCGCCCGCGACCAGGTGCAGGTGGCGGGGTCGTCCACCGTGCTGCCCTATGCCACCATCGTCGCCGAGATCTTCGGCGAAAGCGCCGGCTTTCCGACCCCGGTCGTCGAATCCGGCGGCTCCTCGGCGGGGCTCAAGAAGTTCTGCGAAGGCGTGGGCGAAAACACCGTCGACATTGCCAACGCCTCGCGCCGCATCAAGGACAGCGAGATCGAGGCCTGCGCGGCCGCCGGCGTTACCGACATCATCGAGGTGCAGTTCGGCTATGACGGCATCGTCTTTGCCTCGGATATCGGCGGCAACGCTTTCGCCTTTACCCCGGCCGACTGGTACAAGGCGCTGGCCGCGCAGGTGATCGTGGACGGCAAGCTGGTCGCGAACCCCGCCACCAGCTGGGACCAGGTGAACCCGGAACTGCCGGCGCAGCCGATCATGGCCTTCATCCCCGGCACCAAGCACGGCACCCGCGAGGTCTTCGACCTGAACGTGATCGAGCGCGGCTGCAAGGACAGCGGCGCCGAAGAGGCGCTGGCCGCGCTGGTCGGCGACGACGCCGCCAAGACCTGCACCACCCTGCGCACCGACGGCCGCGCGGTCGAGATCGACGGCGACTATACCGAGACCCTGTCGCGCATCGACAGCAACAAGGAAGGCATCGGCGTCTTTGGCCTGTCCTTCTACGAAAACAACGCCTCCAAGCTGCAGGTCGCCACGATGAACGGGGTCACGCCCTCGACCGAGACCATCGCCTCGGGCGAATACCCGGTGTCGCGGCCGCTGTTCTTCTACGTCAAGAAGGCCCATATCGGCGTGATCCCCGGGCTGAAGGACTACGCCGAGCTGTTCGTCTCGGACGAGATCGCCGGTGCCGGCGGCCCGCTGGCCGAATACGGGCTGGTGCCCGACCCCGAGCTGGCGAAAGCGCAGGCCGTGGTCGCGGACGAGACCACGCTGGACTGATCCCCAAGGCCGAAACCAGGGCGATCCGGCGTCATGCCGGATCGCCGAGCCCTGCCGACCGGAGGTCCCCGTGTCCCCATTCTGGCTTGTCACCGCGGTGCTGGCGCTGGCCGGCGCTGCCTATGTCCTTGGCCGCGCGCGGGTGCTGTCCGCGGCCGCGGGCGACCACCGCGCCCTGCATTCGCTGCCGGCGCATTACGGCTGGGCGGCGGTGCAGCTGACGCTGGGCCCGGCGCTGCTGCTGTATCTGCTGCTGTTGCTGGCCGGGCAGGCCGGGCCGCTCGCCGCCGCCGCGGCGCTGGCCCTGGCGCTGGCGGCGCTGGTCTGGGCGCTGCGCCGCAACACCCCCGATTTCCGCGCCCGCAACGCGGTCGAGCGCGGGATGATGGCGGTGCTGATCCTCGCCTCGACCATCGCCATCGCCACCACCGCGGGCATCGTGCTGTCGATGCTGTTCGAGACGCGGCATTTCTTTTCCCTTTACGACTGGCGCGAGTTCTTCTTCTCGGCCACCTGGGCGCCGCAGTTCCAGGGACGCTCGCAGCTGGGCATCCTGCCGCTGCTGTGGGGGACGCTGTATATCAGCCTGATCGCGCTGGCATTCGCCGTGCCGGTGGGGCTGTTCGCGGCGATCTACATGTCGGAATACGCCGGGCGGCGGATGCGGGCGGTGGTCAAGCCGGCGCTGGAAATCCTCGCCGGGATCCCGACCATCGTCTACGGGCTGTTCGCGCTGATAACCGTCGGGCCGCTGCTGCGCGACTGGCTGGCGCAGCCCCTGGGGCTGGGCAACAGCGCGTCCTCGGTGATGACGGCGGGGCTGGTGATGGGGATCATGCTGATCCCCTTCGTGTCGTCGCTGTCGGACGACATCATCAGCCAGGTGCCGCAGTCGCTGCGCGACGGGGCATTCGCGCTGGGGGCCACGCGTTCGGAAACCATCCGGCAGGTGATCCTGCCCGCGGCGCTGCCCGGCATCGTCGGCGCGGTGCTGCTGGCAGCAAGCCGCGCCATCGGCGAGACCATGATCGTGGTGCTGGGGGCAGGGGCGGCCGCGCGGCTCAGCCTCAATCCGTTCGAGGCGATGACCACCATCACCGTCAAGATCGTCAGCCAGCTGACCGGCGACAACGACTTTGCCGCCCCGGAAACGCTGGTCGCATTCGCGTTGGGGCTGACGCTGTTCCTTGTCACGCTGGGGCTGAACGTGGCGGCCCTGGCCATCGTGCGCCGCTATCGGGAGCAATACGAATGAGCATGACCCCCGTAACCGCAGGGGCGGGATCGCTGTTCGCCCGCGACCCCCGCACCGCGCGGCGCCGCGCGGCCGAGGCGCGGTTCCGCGCCTATGGCATGGGCGCGGTGCTGGTGGGGGTGGCGGCGCTGCTGCTGCTGCTGTCCTCGGTGCTGTCCTCGGGGCTGGGGGCGTTCTGGCAGACCCAGATCCACATCCCCGTCATGCTGGCCGAGTCCGCGCTGGACCCCTCGGGGACCCGCGACCCGGCGGCGATGCGCAAGGTCACCACCATCGGCTATGGCAAGGTGATCGACGCCGCGCTGAAGCAAGCGATTGCGGAAGCCGGCATCACGGTTGAACTGACCGATGCGGAAATCGCCGCGATGGTCTCGAAAGAAGCTCCGGCGCAGCTGCGCAACAAGGTGCTGGCCGATCCCGAACTGGTGGGCAGCACGGTCGAGGTCTCGCTGCTGGCGAATGGGCGCATCGACGGCTACCTGAAGGGCCGCGTGACCATGGACAGCGCGCAGCTGGACCGCAACGTCACCCCGCAGCAGCTTTTGCTGGCGGACCGGATGGTGGCGCGGGGGATGATGTCGCGCGACTTCAACCCCGGTTTCCTGACCGCCCCCGATGCCTCGGACCTGCGCCCCGAGGCGGCGGGGCTGGGCGTCGCGATCCTCGGCTCGGCCTATATGATGCTGATCGTGCTGGGGCTGGCGCTTCCGCTGGGCGTCGCCTCCTCGATCTATCTGGAAGAGTTCGCGCCGAAGAACCGCTGGACCGACCTGATCGAGGTGAACATCGCCAATCTGGCGGCGGTGCCCTCGATCGTGTTCGGGGTGCTGGGGCTGGCCATCTTCATCAACTTTGCCGGGCTGCCGCAGTCGGCCCCCATCGTCGGCGGGCTGGTGCTGACGCTGATGACCCTGCCCACCATCATCATCGCCACCCGCGCGGCGCTGAAGGCGGTGCCGCCCTCGATCCGCGATGCGGCGCTGGGGTTGGGGGCGTCGCGGATGCAGGCGGTGTTCCACCATGTGCTGCCGCTGGCCGCCCCCGGCATCCTGACCGGCGCCATCATCGGGCTGGCGCAGGCGCTGGGCGAGACCGCGCCCTTACTGCTGATCGGGATGGTCGCATTCGTGCGCGAGTTTCCCGCCGCCCCGCCCGAAGGCTTCTTCGACCCCGCCCCGGCGCTGCCGGCGCAGATCTACAACTGGACCCAGCGCGCGGACCCGGCCTTCGTCGAGCGGGCCTGGGGCGCGATCATCGTGCTGCTGGGGTTCCTGCTGGTGATGAATGCAGCGGCGATCCTGCTGCGCCGGCGCTTCGAGCGCCGCTGGTGATGGAGACTCTGATGTACGACATGGGGATGGCGCAATCCGTGGCGGCCGAGGCGGCCGGCAAGGTCAGCGCGCGGGGGGTGCAGGTCTATTACGGCACCACCCACGCGCTGCGCGACGTCGATATCGACATTGCCGACCGGGCGGTGACGGCCTTCATCGGCCCGTCGGGCTGCGGCAAGTCCACCTTTCTGCGTTGCCTGAATCGGATGAACGACACCATCCCCGGCTGCCGGGTGCTGGGAGATATCCGGCTGGACGGCGAGGATATCCACGACGCGCGCGTCGATCCGGTGCAGCTGCGGGCGCGGGTGGGGATGGTGTTCCAGAAGCCGAACCCGTTCCCGAAATCCATTTACGACAACGTAGCCTACGGCCCCCGCATCCACGGGCTGGCGCCCTCGCGCGCCGATCTGGACGTGGTGGTGGAAAGATCCCTGCGCCGGGCGGCGCTGTGGAACGACGTCAAGGACCGGCTGCACGAGTCGGGCACCGGGCTGTCGGGCGGGCAGCAGCAGCGGCTGTGCATCGCCCGCGCCATCGCCACCTCGCCCGAATTGCTGCTGATGGACGAGCCCTGTTCCGCGCTGGACCCCATCGCAACGGCGCAGATCGAGGAGCTGATCCATGAGCTTGCCGACCAGTTCTCGGTGGTGATCGTCACCCACTCGATGCAGCAGGCCTCGCGGGTCAGCCAGCACACGGCTTTCTTTCACCTTGGCGAACTGGTGGAATACGGCGACACCGAGACGGTCTTTACCAACCCTGTCGATCCGCGCACGGAGAACTATATTACCGGACGGATCGGGTGACGGAGGGCATGATGGACAGGCGACAGCATATCGTCACGGCCTTCGACCGTGACCTGGAAACCATCGAGGCGCTGCTGGCGCGCATGGGCGGGCTGGTCGAGGCCGCGGTGGTGGACGCGATCCGCGCGCTGGAAACCCGCGACGAGGATCTGGCCGAGGCGGTGCGCCGCGGCGACAAGGCCATCGACGCGCTGGAAGAGCAGATCGACGTCGAGACCGCGCGGCTGATCGCGCTGCGCGCGCCCACGGCGTCGGACCTGCGCTATGTGCTGGCCACGATGAAGATCGCGGCGGCGCTGGAACGCTGCGGCGACTATGCCAAGAACCTGGCGCGGCGTTCCACCGTGCTGGCGCAGATGCCGGCGATCGACGGCGCCTCGGGGTCGATCCGGCGCATGGGCGACGCGGTGCGGTTGCAGATGAAGAACGCGCTCGACGCCTTCATCCAGCGCGACGAGGCGCTGGCCGAGCGGGTGCGGCTGGGCGACCATGACGTCGACCAGATGTACAACACCCTGTTTCGCGAGTTCCTGACCCACATGATGGAGGACCCGCGCAACATCACCGCCTGCATGCACCTGCATTTCATCGCCAAGAACATCGAGCGGATGGGGGACCATGCGACCTCGATCGCCGAGCAGGTGATCTATCTGGTGACCGGCAACCTGCCCGACGACGAACGCCCCAAGGCCGACCACACCGCCCTGGCCGCCCACGCCCACAAGCAGGAGGGCGCATGGCAGTCGCCGTGAAGCCGCTGATCCTGCTGGTCGAGGACGAGCCGGCGCAGCGCGACGTGATCGCCTATAATCTCGCGGCCGAGGGCTATCAGGTGGCCGAGGCCGGCGACGGCGAAGAGGCGATGCTGCTGGTCGCGGAAAACCCGCCCGACCTGGTGATCCTGGACTGGATGATGCCGAACCTGTCGGGGATCGAGGTCTGCCGCCGGCTCAAGTCCAACCCCGACACCCGCGCGATCCCGGTGATCATGCTGTCGGCGCGGCTGGACGTGCCCGACCGGGTGCGCGGGCTGGAAACCGGCGCCGACGATTACGTCGGCAAGCCCTATTCCCTGGCCGAGCTGATGGCCCGCATCCGCGCCAACCTGCGGCGGGTGCACCCGGCCGCGGCCGGTGCCGTGCTCGAGTTCCGGGACCTGCGGCTGGACGCCGAGGCCCACCGCGTCACCCGCGCCGGCCACGAGGTCGAGCTGAGCCCGACCGAGTTCCGCCTGCTGGCCACGCTGATGGAAAAGCCGGGGCAGGTGCTCAGCCGCGAACGGCTGCTGGACCGGGTGTGGGGCCGCGACATCCACGTCGAATCGCGCACCGTCGACGTGCATGTCGGCCGGCTGCGCAAGGCGCTGTGCCAGCACGGCGGCGACGACCTGCTGCGCACCGTCCGCGGCGCGGGCTACGCGCTGGGCTGAACCGGCACCCCCTGACCGCCCCCTTGCCGGGCGGCATCGGTCCCAGCGCCGGTGCCGCCCGGTTTCGTTTCTGCGGCGCGCGGCGGGGACGAATTGTCACCAGCTCTCACGCTGCCGCAAAAGCAGCGTCAGCATCGCCCGGGGCCGAGGGATCGGCGCCGCCGCCATCAGCCGTGGCTCCCCGAACTGCTGGCCGCCCTCCGACCGCCCCTGCCACCCGGGAAGCGCCGATTTCACCGAACTGTCACGCCCCCGTGCCGCCGCTGTCACACAACCCCGCTAGACGGTGCCGCAGGGCCAGCCGCCCTGCACGAAACTCCGATGAGGACCATATGCGCACTATCGTTTCCGCCCTTGCGGCCAGCACCATCCTGGCGGGCGCCGCCGGCGCGGCCGAGATCTATCCGCTGGACCGGGCGACGATCCTTGCGAAATCGCCGTTCGACTTCAAGGTCGAGCTCGACGCCGCCCATGGCGAAGCCGACATTGCGGTCACGGTGAACGGCAAGCCCTACGCCGAGGTGTTCGGCCAGCCGGCCGAGTTCGTTGCCGAGGAAACGGACGCCGACGGCGCCGCCCTGGGATCGGCGCTGATCCTGCGCGACCTGTCGCTGGCCGAGCCGGGCCGCTACACCGTCGAGGTCAGGGCCGGGGACGAGACGAAATCCGCGACGTGGGAGGTCTATGCCACCGCCGAGGCGCCGCGCGTCCGCAACGTCATCTTCATCATCGGCGACGGGCTGTCGGTGGCGCATCGCACCTCGGCCCGGATCATGTCGCGGGGGATGACCGGCGGCAAGGCCGACGGCCGGCTGGCGATGGACGATCTGGACCACATGGCCTTCATCGGCACCTCCTCGACGCATTCCATCGCCACCGATTCCGCCAACACCGCCTCGGCCTACATGACCGGGCACAAAAGCCGGGTGAACGCGCTGGGCGTCTATGCCGACCGCACCCCCGACAGCCTGGACGACCCCCGCGTCGAGACCATCGCCGAGGCGCTGCGCCGCACCACCAACAAGGCGATCGGCATCGTCTCGAACTCGGAACTGCAGGACGCCACCCCGGCGGCGGTGGTGGCCCACACCCGCCGGCGCGGCGACAAGGCCGAGATCACCGGCATGTTCCACGAGGTGCTGCCCGAGGTGATGCTGGGCGGCGGCTCGGCCTATTTCCTGAACGCCGATGTGCCCGGCTCCAAGCGCAAGGACGACAAGGACTATATCCAGCTGTTCCGCGATGCGGGCTATGCCATCGCCACCACGCGCGAGGAACTGGCCGCGGGCACCAACGCCGGGCGGCTGCTGGGGCTGTTCCACACCGGCAACATGGACACCTGGCTGGACCGCAACCAGCTGGGCAAGGGCACGGTCGACAAGTTCCCCGACCAGCCCGGGCTGGTCGAGATGACCGCCGCCGCGCTGGACCAGCTGTCGCGCAACGAGGACGGGTTCTTCCTGATGGTCGAGGCCGCCTCGGTCGACAAGATGTCCCACCCGATGGACTGGGAACGCGCGGTGCTGGACACGATCGAGCTGGACCACACCGTCGCCTTGGCCCGCGACTTCGCCGCCCGGAACCCCGACACGCTGGTCGTGCTGACCGGCGACCACACCCACGGGCTGTCGCTGATCGGCACCATCGACACCGAAAAGCCCGGCGACGACATGCGCGAAAAACTTGCCGTCTACGACGACGCGGGCTTCCCCGATTACGTCGATGCCGATGGCGACGGCTATCCCGACAGCCTTGAGGTCAAGCGGCCGCTGGCGATCTTCTCGTCGAACTTCCCGGATTACTACGAGACCTGGGGCGCCAAGCTCGACGGTCCCTTCGTCCCGGCGATCCAGGACGGCGACGGTCGCTATGTCGCGAACGAGGCCTACAAGGACGTGCCCGGCGCGGTGCTGCGCACCGGCAACCTGCCGCGCGACAACGACACCGCCGTGCACGCGGTGGACGATGTGGTGCTGCAGGCCTCGGGCCCCGGGGCCGAGGCGTTCAAGGGCTACATGGAACAGTCCGACGTCTACAAGGTGCTGGCCGACGTGCTTGCCCTGGGCACCGACCAGAAATGACCCCCTGACCGCGGCTGCCCGGGGCGTCCGGGCGGCCGCAACCTGAAAAGCGATACCCGTGATGACCCAGAACCTGACCCGCCGTTCCTGCCTGCCGCTGCTGGCCGCCGCGCTGTCGCTGCCCGCGCTGCGCCCCGCCGCCGCGGCCTCGCCCGATCTGTCCTTTGCCGAGCTTTACAGCTCGTTCAGCGCGCTGGGGCTCGAGTTCTCGGACAAGGTGAAGCAGCTGACCGGGCGCAAGGTCAGCATCCAGGGCTTCATGGCCCCGCCGCTGAAGGCCGAGGCGCAGTTCTTCGTCCTGACCGAGATCCCGATGGCGCTGTGCCCGTTCTGCTCGACCGATGCGGACTGGCCGGACAATATCCTTGTGGTCTATCTGGACCGCAAGCAGACCTTCACCGACCCGAACCAGCGCATCGAGGCCCGGGGCACGCTGGAACGCGGGTCCTGGACCGACCCCGAGACCGGCTTTGTCAGCCAGCTGCGCCTGCGCGGCGCGCGTTTCGCCAGGGTCTGATCCGGGATGCTGTCACTGGCCCTGACCGGGGTCGAGGTCGGGTTCCCCGGCCTCGACACCCCGGCGCTGAGCATTCCCCGGCTGAGCGTCGCCGCGGGCGGGCAGCTGGCGATTGCCGGCCCGTCCGGGTCCGGCAAATCGACGCTGGTCAACGTGATCACCGGGCTGGAGCGCCCCGGCGCCGGGCAGGTGCTGTGGAACGGCACCGACATCGCGCGCCTGCCCGAAAACGCCCGCGACCGCTGGCGCGGCGCCAATGTCGGGCTGGTGATGCAGGATTTCCACCTGTTCCCCGGGCTGTCGGCGCTGGAAAATGTGCTGCTGCCCGCGCGGCTGGCCCGGGTGGCGGACCGGGCGCTGGCCGCCCGCGCGGCCGGGCTGTTGGCCGAGGTCGGGCTGCACCGTCCCGCGCAGAAGGTCGAGACCATGTCGCGCGGCGAGATGCAGCGCGTCGCCGTCGCCCGCGCGCTGCTGCGCCGCCCCGGGGTGATCGTTGCAGATGAACCGACCGCCAGCCTCGACCCCGCCAACGGTGCCGCCATCGGGGCGCTGCTGGTCGGGCTGGCGCGCCGCAGCGGGGCGACGCTGATCGTCGTCTCGCACGACCCCGCGCTGATCGCGCTGCTGCCCCGCTGCCTTACCCTGGCCGGCGGCGTGGTCCACCACGACGTGACGGAGCCCGCCTGATGCTGCGTTTCATCCTTGCCGATATGGGCCGCATGAAGGCGGGCGCGCTGGTCATCGTGGCGCTGGTGGCGCTGGCGGTGGCGCTGGGGGTCGCGGTCACCCTGCAGGAACGCGCGCTGCGGCTGGGCAGCGCCCGCGCCGCCGACAAGTTCGAGCTGGTGATCGGCGCCCCGGGCAGCGAGACGCAGCTGGTCCTCTCCACCGTCTTCCTGCAGCCGGCGGCGCTGCCGCTGGTGGGCGGCGACGTGCTGGCCGCGCTGCACGACGACCCCCGCGTCGCCTGGGCCGCGCCGGTGGGCTTTGGCGATTTCCACGACGGCACCCCCGTGATCGGCACCACCGCCCGCCTGATTTCCGAAACCGCCCCCAGCATGGCCCAGGGCCGGATGTTCGCGACCGAGGGCGAGGCCGTGGCCGGCGCCCTGACCGGCCTTGCCCCCGGCGACGAAATCACCCCCACCCACGGCGAGCTGGGCCACGACCACGAGAACGTCCGCTACCGCATCACCGGCCGGCTCGCGCCCACCAACACCCCCTGGGACCGCGCCATCATGGTGCCGATCCAGTCGGTGTGGCGGGTGCATGGCATGGCGGCCGGGCATGACCACGCCGAGGACGAAGGCCATGGCGACCTTGGCCCTAATGCGGAGCGCCCGGGGAAAAGCGCGGGCCACGACAACCCCGACGCCGCTGCGCAGCACCTCGCCGAGGACGAGGGCCATGGCGACCTTGACTCCGCTGAGCAGGAACATGCGCAGGACGAGGGCCACGGCAGCTTCCACCCCGACGCGCCCCTGCCCGAGGGTGAGGACTGGCACGGCGCCCCCGGCGTTCCCGCCATCCTGGTCAAGCCCGCCACCATCGCCGACGCCTACAAGCTGCGGCAGGATTACCGCGCGCAGGAGGGCACGATGGCGGTGTTCCCGGCCGAGGTGCTGACCGGCCTTTACGCCACGCTCGGCGATGCGCGGCAGGTGCTGGCCGCTGTCGCCGCCGCGGCGCAGGCGCTGGTGGCGGTCGCGCTGCTGCTGGTGACGCTGACCCATGTCGGCCAGCGGCGGCGCCAGATCGGGGCGCTGCGGGCGCTGGGGGCGCCGCGCGGGGCGATCTTTGCTATGGTCTGGGGCGAGCTGTTCGCGCTGGCTGCCACCGGCATCGCACTGGGCCTTGCTGCCGGCATAATCGCCGCCCGCCTGCTGTCCGCCGCGATCGCGCAGCGGCAGGGGTTCCAGCTGCCGGTCACGCTGACCGCGGGCGATCTGGCGGGGCTTGCGCTGCTGCTGGCCCTGGCGGCGCTGCTGTCCGCGCTGCCCGCCTGGCTCGCCTACCGGCAACCCCCGGTCGCCAGCCTGCGGGGGTAGGGCGGACGCGGCGTGTCGGGGGCTGCGGCTGCCGCGGACACTGGCCGAGTTGCTGTTGGTATTGCTGGCATATCGGAAGCTGCGGTCGACAACCTGAGGAGGCAGGCTCTCGCGGCAGTCTGCGATTGCCGGCTTGCGGGTAGGGAGAGGGCGTCCCTTCCCGAGAAACTCGGCCGCCGGATCCGGCAGTCCCACTGTTAAGCCTGCTGCCAGCACCATGCGCGCGGCAGACGGGAAAACCGGCGGTCGCTGGCTGGAGGCGCAGCGCCAGCGAACGTTCTTTGCTGCGGCGCTTGCCCTGCTGCTGGTGCTGGCTGGGGCTGGCCGTTCGGCAATCTCCGGTTGCCAGCCGGTTGGGTGGAGAGTGTTCCTTCTCGCCTTGCCGTTAGTCCCGCAGTCTGCTGTCGGTTTGGCTGGCTGTCGGCGCCGTTGCCGGGCTGCACGATCAGGAGCCTCCGCCTTTTCCCACGACTGCCCTTCGTTCCCGCTCCTGCAAGGGCGGCATCTCGTCGCATGGTTGTGGGAAATACGTCGGCGCTGGTGGCGCAGCGCGGGTGTTCGTCCTAGCGTGCGGCGCTGGCGCGTTGCCGGGTTGCGACGCCGCTCGCCCGGTCTGGGGACGGGGGGCCGGGGCTCGCTGCGGGCGATGTGGGTGATCCCGCCGGCGGTGCCCCGATGTCGGACCGGCAGCCCCGCTGCCCCACGCGGGACGACGCATCGCCGGCAAGCTTGAACGCGTCGATGCGGGCATGTAACCGGCGGTGCCCCGGTGCCCGGGCGAAACGGACGACCGCCGGAAAGAGATGATCTGATGATGCAATTTGCCGCCTCCATGCCGCGCCGCCTGCGGCTGCTGTTTCCGGGGCTGGTGTCCTCGCTGACCGTGGCGCTGGCCGCCAAGTTCGTTTCGGAACATTACGGCGCGCCGGTGATGCTGATGGCGCTGCTGCTGGGCATGGCCTTTGCCTTTCTGGCCGAGCCCGGGGCGCCGACCGAGCCGGGCATCGAGTTCGCCTCGAGAGCGCTGCTGCGCTTCGGGGTGGCGCTGTTGGGTCTGGGGATCACCGTCCAGCAGATTGCCGCGGCGGGGGTCGAGGTGGTGTTCGTCATCCTGGCCGGGGTGGCGCTGACCATCGCGGGCGGGGTGGTGCTGGCGCGGCTGTCGGGGCGGTCGCTGCCCTTCGGGCTGCTGGCCGGGGGCGCGGTGGCGATCTGCGGGGCCTCGGCCGCGCTGGCGATCGCCTCGGTGCTGCCGAAGACCGACCCCAACCACGAGCGCGACACCATCTTTACCGTGATCGCCGTCACCGCGCTGTCGACGCTGGCGATGATCCTTTACCCGATCATCGGCGCGGCGCTGGGGCTGTCGGACCACGCGATGGGGGTGTTCTTCGGCGCCACCATCCACGACGTGGCGCAGGTGGTGGGCGCAGGCTATTCGGTGTCGGACGAGGCCGGGGCCACTGCCACCTTCGTCAAGCTGCTGCGGGTGGCGCTGCTGGTGCCGGTGGTGGTGGGGCTGTCGGTGGTCTTCGGCAAGGGCCGCGCGCCCGGCCAGCCCCGCGGGCTGCCGATCCCGTTCTTCGTCATCGGCTTTGCCGCGCTGGTGCTGGTCGGCAGCGCCAATGTCATCCCGCCCGAGGCGACCGCGCTGCTGCTGGAACTGTCGCGCTGGTGCCTGATCATCGCCATCGCGGCGCTGGGAATGAAGACCTCGCTGAAGAAGCTGGGCGAGGTCGGCGGCGGCGCCATCGCCATGGTCTGCGGGTTGACGGTGCTGCTGGCGGCATTCGCGCTGGCGGCGATAGAGCTGCTGCACATCTGACCCTGCCGTCCCCCGGCAGGCGCGGGCGGCAAGCGCCGCTCAGACCAGCTCGCGCAGCGCCAGCGCCAGTCCCGAGCCGAACATCACCAGGATCAGCAGCCGGCGGAATTGCGCATCGCTGAGCCTGTGGAACAGGGCGATGCCGAATTGCGCGCCGATCAGCGTGCCCGGCAGGGCAAGGCCGACCAGCAGCAAGGTCTCGCGGTCATAGATGCCCTGCAGGGCGAACAGCAGCACCGCCACGCCCAGGATGCCAACGTTATAGGGCTGCAGCACCGCGCGGGTCTCGCCCTTGGGCCAGGGGCGCATGGCGCACCACATCGTCGGCAGCGCCCCCGACAGCGAGGCCGCGCCCCCCAGCACCCCGCCCACGAACCCGATGCCCGCATCCAGCACCGGCGTCGGCCGCTGGAACCGCGGCAGAGAGCGGCGCAGGCTGAAGAAGCCGCCATAGGCCACCATGAACCCGGCGATGGCCAGCTTCAGCGCCAGCACGCTGACCATGCCCAGCAGCGTGACCCCCCTCGGCAGCCCGACCAGCCCCGGCAGCAGGAACCGGGACAGCCGCCCGGGCTGGGCGCGGATTTCGCGCCGGATCACCCACAGCCCCTGCAGGCCGCTGACCACCGACATCACCACCACCACCGCCACCGCCTGCTGCGCGGGCATGATCTGCAGCCACAGCCCCAGCGCCAGCAGCGCCGTCCCGAACCCGGCCAGCCCGTTGATGAAGCCGCCGGCCACCGCCCCGGCCATCAGCACCGCGAGATAATCCAGCGTCATGTCGTCCGTGTTGTTCTGGAGGTGGTGCGGTGGCTCTGATGCCGTCCCGAAGGGACGGCTGCCGCGGGGGCATTGCAAGCCGGGGTTGCGGGGGCAAGGGTTTATACAGACATTCTTATGGAGTGCCTGTTGCGGGACCTCTGCGCAAGCCCGCCAAGGCCAACGGCCCCGGGCTGCGGTTCCCCGCGTAAACCACCCCGGCCGCGTGCTGGCCGAGGGATCAGGTCGCCGGGTCGATCAGCCGCGACAGGCTGCTGTAGAGCCGCGCGGTGCGCGAAAGGGCGCGGTCGTCCAGCGCGGCCAGCGCCTGCCGGGCCACCGTGTCCTCGCCGCTGGTGGTCAGGTACCAGAAATTATCCTCGCGCGTCAGCCAGCCCCTCTTTTCCATGGCGATGAGCTTGCGGCGCGCGGTCTCGCGCGGGATGCCGGTGCAGTCGGCCAGGCGGTTGGTGGTCATCCCGCGGCGCTCGGGCGCCAGCTCGGCGGGGCTGCGCCCGCCGGCCTCGGCCGCGATCGCTGCGCTCAGCGAGACCTGGCCGACGGTGGCCAGCAGCACCACCATCTGCAGGTCGCCCTGAAAGCTGCGGCTCATGTCGGCGAGCTGCTCGGCCAGGAAATCCACGAAGCAGTATTGAAAGCGGGGATAGTTCTGCCGCAGCGCCCGCTCGACCTCGGCGGACCGGGGCGGGGAAATGCGCGGAGGCGCGGTGTCGTGGCCGGCGACCGGCGCGGCCGCCCATGCAGAGCTGGACATGTCAACCTCTTCCCATTCGGGGCGCGGGATCAGACGGCTTCTACCAGCGATGCCCCGCAAACGAAAGCGCCCCCTGCCCAATATGGGCAGGGAGTCGCGAGAATGGGGGCGTGGGAGCAGCTGGAGTGGGGCCGCGGATTGCGGGATCTGGGGGAAGGGGCGGAGAGGGCGGGCTGGAGCAAACGGGGCCAGTTACACTGACCTGGCGACTCCCGGACCAGCCGCGGCCCGCCAGCCATGCTGTGCCGCAGGACCCCGGACGCCCCCGAGGGGCGAGCGACTCCGTGCAGGTGGGGACTGCCCTGCCGTAGGCGGCGGGACCGGAAGAGGCGGGCGGCGGCAAGAAAACCCTGGAGCAAAGGCGAGGCCAGCTACACCGACTTGCGACGCTCGGGCTAAGGCGCTACGCCGCTTGCCACTCTGCGCCCGAGGGGCCACGCCCCGGCAGGCGCGGCGGGTGAGTTTGTGCAGTCAGGATTGCCCGACCGCAAGCCAAGGGGCGGCCGGAGGGAAGGACGGGAGCCGGGGGCAGAAACCATGCGAGGGCAAGAAGGGACGGTCAGTCACACCGACCTGGTGCCGCTTGGGCCAGACGCTGCGGGCTGCTGGCCATTCTGTGCAATACGGCCCCGCACCTCCCTCGGCGGCGGGTAACCCCCTGCAGGTGGAGGCCGGCAGGCTACAGGTTGCGCGGCCGGGAGGGTGTTCGGAAGGTCGGGAGGCGGAGGCCACGCTCGGGCAAAGGAGACGGCCAGTCCCACCGACTGGCGACGCATGAAACAGTTACGGGCCGCTTGCCATTCTGCGCCCTACGGTCCTACTGCTCCACGCCCCGGCAGGCGCCGCGGGCGGCTTGTGCAGGCGGGCCACCGCAAGTTGCGGACCGGGAGGAGTGTTCGTTGGGTCTGGATGCGGAGACCGGGCGGGAGCAATGGGGAAGCGTCACACCGACGCCGGGACGCTTGGGGCAATGCGCTGCAGGCCCCTCGCCCCTCCGCCCCCCCACAGCCGCTCAGTACCCCGTCCAGCCGCCGTCGGTGGCGTAGATGGCGCCGGTCAGGTTCGAGGCTTCGTCCGACAGCAGGAACAGCATCATCGATACCTGCTCGGCCACGGTTGCGGGGCGGTGGTGCGGGTCGGTCCAGGACAGGATGCTGTCGGTCTTGATGCGGCCCATCTGCGGGCCCTGCGCCTCGCGCATCGAGGCGGCGACCAGCGCCCCGGCGCGGGCGATCATCGGCGTGTCGGTCGCGGCCATGTTGACCGAGTTCACCCGGATCCCGTAGGGCGCGTAATCCACCGCCGCGTTCTTGGTCAGCCCGTTTACCGCGTGCTTGGAGGCGACATAGGCCGGGTTGCCCGCCAGCCCGGTCATGCCGGCGATCGAGCCGACGTTGACGATGGTGCCGCCGCGACCCTGTTCGACCAGCCAGCCCAGCTGCGCACGCAGCGCCAGAAAGGTGCCCAGGGCATTGGTGCGGAACACCTTGTCCCAGTATTCCTGCGTCGCCTCGTGGATGCGGGCGAAGACCAGCGGTTTCTGGGCAGCGTAGTCGGGCTCGTCGCCGGAAAACACCCCGTCCATCACCCCGGCGTTGTTGATCGCCCCGTCGAGGCCGCCGAATTGCGCCACCGCGGCGGCGACGGCGGCCTCGGCGGTGCCCTGATCGGCGATGTCGCCATGGACAAAGATGCAGTTGCCGCCCTCGGCGCGGATGGCGGCGGCGGTGGCCTCGCCCTGGTCGCGCAGCCAGTCGACGCCGACGACATTGGCGCCCTCGCGCGCCAGCCGCAGCGCCGCTGCCGCGCCCATGCCGCGGGCCGAGCCGGTGACGATGACGGTCTTGCCGGCGAAGCGGCCGGGGATGTGATGGTCGGGGCGGGGCGGCACCATCGGCACCAGCGCATTGCCGCCCGCTTTGCCGGCCGTGCTGCCCGCAGCGTCTGCTGCCGCGCCGCCCGCCGGCGTCCCGGCTGCGCCCGGCGCCTGGGCCGCGGCGGCGGTGGCGGCGGTGACGGCCAGCCCGGCGGCGGCGCCCATGGTTTTCAGGATATCGCGACGATCCATGGCCGCTCCTTCATCTGGTGTTGGTCTGGAACGCGGCCGCGCGCGGACCCCGCCCGCGGCCGCGGCGGCCCTAGTAGGTGGTGAAGCCGCCGTCGGTGGCGTAATTCGCCCCGGTCAGGTTCGAGGATTCCGGCGACAGCAGGAACAGCATCACCGCGACCTGTTCGGCCGGGGTCGAGCCGCGGCCCTGCTGGTTGCTCATCTCCAGCAGGCTCTTGACCTTGGCCATGCCGACCCCGGTATCCTTGAAGCCGCTGCGGGCGCGCTGGCCCAGCAGTTCAAAGGCGCGCTCGTACATCGGGGTGACGGTGGTGCCCATGCAGACCGAGTTCACCCGGATGCCGTAAGGCGCATAGTCGATGGCCGCGTTCTTGGTCAGCCCGTTAACCGCGTGTTTCGAGGCGACATAGGACGGCGTGCCGCCGAAGCCGCGCAGCCCGGCCACCGAGGCCACGTTGACGATGCTGCCGCCGCGGCCCTGCGCCAGCATCTGCCGCAGCTCGGCCCGCAGCGAGCGGAAGGTGCCGGTGGCGTTCACCCGCATCACCACGTCCCAATAGGCGTCCGTGGCCTCGTCGATGCGCGACATTACAAGATCCTTCTGGCTGGCATAGTCGATGGGATCGCCGGGGAAGATCGCGTCCATCACGCCCGCGTTGTTCAGCGCGCAGTCGAGCCCGCCGAAACTGTCCACCGCGGCCTTGACCATGGCATCGCAAACCGCGGTTTCGGAGATGTCGCCCTCGACGAACACCGCCTTCAGCCCCTCGGCGTTGATCGCGTCGACCACGGCCTGGCCCTCGTCGGCCAGCCAGTCGACGCCGACCACATTGGCGCCCTCGCGCGCCAGCCGGATCGCGGCGATGCGGCCCATGCCGCGGGCGCAGCCGGTGACCAGCGCGGTCTTGCCCGCAAAGCGGTTGGGGACGAAATAATCCTCGGGCACCGGCACCAAGCTTTGCCGGCCGGGAATGGCGGGGTCGGCCGGATCCCAGGGCATTGCATAGGCGCCAAGCGGCGTGGGTGCGGCGGCAGCAGCAGCGGCCACGGCGGGCGCCTCGGTCGCGGCGGCGGCGGGGGATGCCACCGCACTGCCGGCCAGCCCGCCGGCGGCGGCTACGCCCATCACCCTCAGGAAGTCGCGGCGCTCGATACCGTCGCGGGTTTCATCATCGTTGCACATGGGGCAGGTTCCTTGCTTGCAGAAATCGGGGTCCGCTGCGCCGTCAGAAGGCGTAGCGGACAAAGACCATTGCGCTGAGCCAATCCTTGGCCGAGCCGTCCAGCGCCTCGCGCACCCCGTCGCCGGGGATGGTGTAGGCGATATGGCCGTGGACATAGACGTTCTTGGACTTGAACCACTTGACGGTCAGATTCGCCTCGTATCCCAGCTCGTCGTCGTCCAGCAGCGACAGCGCCGGGTTGCCGCCGATGTTGTTCAGCTGGTCGGCCTTGAAGGCCCAGAGCTGCGGCACCAGTTCCACCCGGGGCGCGACCTTCAGCCGGGCCTGCAGGCGGTGGGCGATGACGTTGCTGTCCTGCACCACCTTGAAATGGTTGGCGCCCTGCACCCATTGCTCGCCGGTGCCGCCCGACAGCAGCGGGTCCCAGCGCTCATAGGTCGAGGTGGCGGGGTCGTCGCCCGAGAAATAGGACACGCGATAGCTGACGGTCGGCGACCAGCGCGCCTCGGGCAGGTTGTAGCCCAGCTCGACCCAGCCGGCGCGGGCGTCCATGTCGAAATTGCGGTTGGTCTGCCGGGCGATCTCGGCCCCGAAGAACGGGCCGGCGCTGCCCGCCGGGTTCGGCTGGTAGTTGAGGCGTACGTCGTAAAGCTCCAGCACCCTCGCGGGTGCCGACCACGGTGCCGGTGGGGCCGAAATAGCGGCTGTCCGAACGGGGGACCGACAGATAGCTGGTGCCCAGGCTCAGCCCCGACAGCGGCCGGGTTTCAAGGTTCAGCCCCAGGATCCGGGTCTTGGTGTCCAGGATCGGCAATTCGTCGGGGTCGAGATAGAACGCCTCGAACTTGGTGTCGTTGTACGAGATCTGCGCCAGCGCCAGGAAATCCGAGGCCCAGCGGGCATTGGCCTGCAAGGCCGCGCGTTCCCCGCCGTTGGCGGCGGTGTTGGCGATCAGGAAGCCGTTGGACAGGGTGAAGCGCTGGCGCCCGGCAGTGACGTTGAAGGCCAGCCGGTTGCCGCGCGCATCGACGCCGCCGCCGACGATGCCGACATAGGCGTCCTCGAAGAACGTGTAGCTGCGGGTCTCGTCGGTGAACAGCTCCTGCCCGAACGAGCCCGAGGTGATGGCGCTGAGCCCGCCATAGAGCGACAGCGATTCGCTCAGCGGCGTGATGCCATAGACGCCGTAATGCAGATACGCCTCGGTCCAGTCGTCATAGCCGCGGCCCGAGGGGCGGCCCTCGACCATCGGATTGCCGCTCAGCATCAGGTCGGGGCGGCCATACCACGCGTTGTTGTTGGCGTAGTACAATCCCAGCGCATCCAGCTTGAAGCGCAGCATGGTGCCGTTGTGATCGACGATCAGCGGGAAATCCCCGGGATCGCCGCTGACCGCCATGCCCCGGCCCCGGGCGGGCTGCGCCTGGTCGCCCAGCGAGAACGAGACCGCCAGATCGACCCCGCCGGTGGCAGAAGGCAGCACATCGTAATCGACAGATTGCACGGCGGGGTTGCGGCGCACCGCCGCCAGCGCGAACCGCATCCGGTCGTCCGAGAAGGCCGATCCGGGAAACAGCCCCATCGCCCGGCGCACGTTGTCGACCATGCGGTCGTCATAGGCGGGGTCCCCGGTGGGGTTGGTGATCCGGACCGAGATCGTGTCGATCGACCGCATGGCAAAGGGATGCGCATCGGTGACACCCTGCGCCCAGCTGCCGCCGCCGGCCGGCAGCAGCACCGCCGCCCCGCACAGCAGCGCGGCCAGCACCCGCGCCCGTTTCCCGCCGGACGCCGCCTGCGGCGGAACCCCGCGCCTGCCAGTCCTTTCAGCCATGGTCTCACTCCCACGATGTTGCCTGCCGACCCTGCGCGCCATCCACAGCGCCCCGCGGAGCCCACCGGCGCCCGCGCAGCCGGCCGTCGCAACCGGGGTCGCGGGGGCCCGGCGTCGCTGCCGGGCGGCCATGCGCAGTCAGGGGCCGGGCGCCTGTCGGCTGCACCGGCCGGTGCGGAGCGCGAGCGCGTCCGCCATCCTTGCCTTCCACGGAGACGCGGCCGGGGAACGCTCCGCCGGGGGAGGGTTCCGCTGGGATGCGCCTGTTGACTGAACCGGGTTATTCGGGCGATTTGGCCCGCACAACGCTGTTGCTGCCCATTTTGGGGCGAATCATGTCGAATCAAGTGGTTTTCCGCTCAAATCCGGCAAGGGAAAAGGCGAGATTCCGCGCCCCGGCAGGCGACGAAGCGGGGGTCGCGCTTCGGTTGCGCGCGGGCGGGTCGCGAAAGCGCGCTGAATCCGTGCCGAAATCGCCCGGACAGCCGGGGTTGGCGGCTGCCGCAGCGGCTCAGCCGCCGCGGGCCTCGTCGCCGACGATGCGGCCATCCTCGAGCGTCAGGATGCGGTCGGCGCGGTCCAGGATGCGGTTGTCGTGGGTGACCATGATCGTGGTGGTGCCGCGCGCCTGCCCCAGTCGCTTGAGCAGCTCCACCACATTGGCGCCGCTGTCGCGGTCCAGCGCGGCGGTGGGTTCGTCGGCCAGCACCAGCTCGGGGTTCCGACCAGCGCGCGGGCGATGGCGACGCGCTGCTTCTGCCCGCCGGAAAGGTTCGCGGGCAGATAGTCCAGCCGCTCGGACAGGCCCAGCAGGCCCAGCACATGCGCCGCGGCCGCCTGTGCCTGGGCCTTGTCCACCCGGCCCAGCACCTGCACCCCCATCATCACGTTCTGCGCCGCAGTCAGGCTTTCATGCAGGTTATGCGCCTGGAAGATGAAGCCCAGCCGCCGCCGCAGCGCCGTGGCCAGCGCCGGGGTGGCGCCGTGCAATTCATGGCCGAGCAGGACGACCGAGCCCTGCTGCACCTCGCGCAGGCATCCCAGCAGCGTCAGAAGCGTGGTCTTGCCCGAGCCCGAGGGGCCGACCAGCACCGTCAGGCTGCCGCGCGCGATGCGCAGGTTGATGTCGTAAAGCGCCTGCTTGCGCGCCTCGCCGCGGCCGAACCAGTGGTTCAGCGCCCGGGCCTGCACGGGGAAATCCTCGTCCCCCATCAGAACAGGTCCGCGGGGTCGGCGCCGGCCAGCCGCCTTGTGGCGATGGCGCCCGACAGGATGGAAAACACCAGCGTGCCGGCCAGCACCGACAGCACCATTCCGGGCGTCACCGCCAGCGGCAGGGTGGTGATCCGCCCCATCAGCGTCAGCAGCCCGCCCCCGATCAAGCTGTTGCGGGAAAACGGGGGGCCGGGGTTCCACCGATATGGTTGCACGGGGGGGACTGCGGCAAGACGTGGGCGACGGAAGGGCTGGCGCTGCGGGGCGGCGTCACAGCCAGCCCAGCAGCCGCCACCACAGCCAGTCCATCGGCATCAGCACCACGAAGGTCAGCACCCCCAGCGGCAGGGTGGCGCGTAGCACATGCGCCAGCCGCTCCCCCGAAAGCTGCATGGCCATCACCAGCGGCCCGACCTGATAGGGAAAGATCACCGTCGCAAAGCCGACCACCTGCGTCATCAGCACCGCCTGCAGCGACAGCCCGGTCGCCGCCGCCAGATCGGGGGCCATCGGCGTCAGCACCGTGGGTACCCCCGGCATGGTGGTGACCAGCCCCATCAGCCCGGCCATCCCGGTCAGTGACAGGAAGTTGGTGAAGCTGGCGCCCTCGCGCAGGGGCAGCAGCTCCTGCAGGGCGCCCCCGGCAAGCGCCCCCAGCCCCGAGGCGTTGACCACCGCCCCCAGCGCCAGGGCCGCGGCGACGAACAGCACCATGCCGAAATCGACCGAGGCGTTGAACTGTTTCGGCGCCACCACCCCCAGGCGCGGCATCAGCAGCGCCGCGGCGGTGGCGATGCCGATCCAGGCCGGGCCGATGCCGTGCAGCCGGTCGGTCATCCACAGCGCCAGCGTCGCGGCCAGGATCAGCGCCACCCGCCGCTCGGCCGCCGAAAGCCTGGTGCGGCCGGCCTGCGTCTCTGCAGGGCCTGCGGCAAGCCGGTCGGGAAACAGCCACACCACCAGCGCCACGGTCAGCGCCGATTTCACGATGCCCAGCACCGGGTAATGCAGCAGCAGATAGGAGAGATAGCCGAACGAGACGCCGTGCTGCCCCTCGGCCGCGCCGGCCAGGATCATGTTGGGGATGTTCGACGGCAGGATCGCGAAACTGGGCATGTTGCAGGCCAGCGTCAGTGCCACCGCCACCCCGATGCGCCCGTTCGAGCCCGGCGCCAGCCCCAGCCGCTGCGCCAGCGCCATGCCCACCGGCACCAGCACCACCGCCCGCCCGACCGAGGACGGCATCACGAACCCCAGCGCCATCGCTGCCAGCGTCAGCACCGCGACCAGCCGCGGATAGCTGTGGCCGGCCAGCGGCACCAGCGCCTCGGCCAGCCGCGCGCCCAGCCCCGAGGTGGTGATCGCCGCCCCGATCACGAAGCCCGAGACGATCAGCCACACCGCGGCCGAGCCGAAGCCGGCGAACACCAGCTCGGGCGGGGCCAGCCCGGGGATCAGCACGGCGGCGAAGAAGACCAGCGAGGTCAGGAACGGCGGGATCGCCCCGGTGCTCCACAGGGCCAGCGTCGCCAGCACCACCGCGGCGGTAGCGCCCATCGGCTGCGGCAGCGCCAGCCCCAGCGCCACCGCCGCCAGCAGGCTGGCCAGCAGGATCAGCGGCCGGGGCGACAGGCGGCGCGGGGCAAGGGGAAGGACGTGGGACATGGGCGTGCCGGGGCGTGGACTAGGTTCGCCACATTCTGGACCAGTCCCGGGCACCTGCGTAAGATCGCCATCATGACAAAGGATATCGCCGAGTCGCCACAGCTGCGCTTTGACCCCAGCGGCGCGGCCTATGTGCTGGACCCCGCGCGGCCGGTGCTGGCGCATGGGCGCGACCTGGCGGCGGGCGCCCATGTCGCGCCCCACGCCCACCCGCGCGGGCAGCTGCTGTGGGCGGCCGAGGGGCTGCTGCGGCTGAGCGCGGACGATGGCGTGTGGCTGGTCCCGCCCGGCTTCGGCATCTGGATCCCCGGCGGCACAAGGCACGAGATGCGGGTGGTCTCTCGCCCCGGCACGGGGGCGCGGACGCGCAATCTCTACGTCGATCCCTCGTGCCCGCTGCGGCCCGGGGCGCAGGGAGGGGCGCAGGGGTGCGAGGTGCTGCCGGTCGCGCCGCTTCTGCGCGAGGTGATCCTGCGGATGGTGGAGGAAACCGATCCCGCCCGACTTGCCCGGCTGGGGGCGGTGGCGCTGGACGAGATCGCATCCGCCCGGCCCGCGCCGCTGGACCTGCCCGCCGGCCACGACAAGCGGCTGCGCCGGCTGACCGCGCATCTGGGCCGCAACCCGGCCGACCCCCGGCCGTTGCCGGTGCTGGCAGCCGAGGTGGGGGCAAGCCCGCGCACGCTGGCGCGGCTGTTTCGCGCCGAGACCGG
Source organism: Paracoccus sp. SJTW-4 (assembly GCF_047716885.1). Classification (NCBI taxonomy): domain Bacteria; kingdom Pseudomonadati; phylum Pseudomonadota; class Alphaproteobacteria; order Rhodobacterales; family Paracoccaceae; genus Paracoccus; species Paracoccus sp. SJTW-4. The sequence continues at coordinate 3,071,651 of NZ_CP136681.1, forward strand.
CCTGTCGTTCCGCGACTGGCGGGTGCGGGTGCGGCTGCTGGCCGCCGTCGGCCGGCTCGAGCGCGGCGAAAGCAGCACCACCATCGCCCATTCGCTGGGCTGGCGCAGCCCCAGCGCCTTCGTCGCCGCCTTCCGCAGCCATTTCGGCAGCCCCCCGCAAAGCTGGCTGCGCGGGCGGTAGGGGCGACAGGGCGCGGTTGCCCGGGTCAGCGCCTGCGGTGCTGAACGACCGCCTGAACATGCTGCTGAAATACACCTATCTGCACGACCTGCCGGGCGAGGATCAGGTCACCGCCTCGGGGTCCGAGGATGGGCCGACGCAGAAAAGCCATGTGTTCTCGGTGGATGCCAACTACGACCTGACGCCCAAGCTGACCATCGGCGGCAAATACGGCTATCGCCGCTCCAAGGTGGCGGATCGCGGGACCGAGGATTTCGTGACCTCCTCCGCCGATCTGGCGATCCTGCGGCTGGACTGGCACGTCGTCCACATGTGGGACATCCTGGCCGAGGGCCGGATCCTGCGTACGCGCGAGCTGAAGATCGACGAAACCGGCGCACTGCTGGGCGTCTATCGCCATCTCGGCAACCACGCCAAGATCGGGGTCGGCTATGAATGGGGCAAGGTCTCGGACGACCTGACCGACCTCGATTATCTTGGCGACGGGCTGTTCCTGAACCTGGTGGCCAAGTTCTAGGCGCGGGCGCCCGTCGGGCGCCCCGTCCCCCGGCGGCGGCTTTGCCCGCCGCCCTTGACCCTTGCCAGACCGCCGCGGCCCGTCCTAGCATCCAGCCCCGGACGAGGAGGAGAGCGGCCGAGATGTGCGATGTCCTGATCGCGGAGGATGAGCCCACCATACTCGAAACCCTGAGCTTCCTGCTGGGGCGCGCGGGGTGGAGCGTGGCCTCGGTCACCGACGGGGCGGCGGTGCTGGACATGGTGCGGCGCACGCGCCCGGGAATGCTGGTGCTGGACGTGATGCTGCCTGGGCGCAGCGGGCTCGACATCCTGCGCTCGTTGCGTGCGGACCCGGAACAGGCCGACATGCCGGTGCTGATCCTGACCGCGCGCGGGCAAAGCCACGACCGGCAGCTGGCGCTGGATCTCAAGGCCGACGGTTTCATTTCCAAGCCCTTCGCCAACGACGACGTGGTGGACGAGGTGCAGCGCCTGCTGGGGCAGCGCGCCGCCCGCATCACCACCCCGGGCTAAGGCACGGGCGTGGCCGGGTCGCCGAACCGCCCCGCCGGGGACACGCGCCGCCGGGACGCGGCCTTTGTCCTGCCCGCCTTCGGCACGCTGCTGCTGCTGCCGCCGTTCCTGAACCTGTTCAACCGCGGGCTGCTGGTGTTCGGCATCCCGCTTGAGGCGGTGTATCTGTTCACCGTCTGGCTCGCGCTGATCCTGGGCGCCTTTGCGATGACAAGGCGCCGCCCCGACACCGCCGAGGACCCCGCGCCCGGGGATGACGGCTGATGCTGTCGCCCGATTTCGTCATCCTGACCGCGGTCGCCTATGTCGGGCTGCTGTTCGCGCTGGCCTATGTCTCGGACCTGCGGGCGCGGCAGGGGCGGGCGGGGTTCCTGCGCTCGCCGCTGGTCTATACGCTGTCGATCTCGGTCTATTGCACCAGCTGGACGTTCTACGGCGCGGTGGGCACCGCGGCCCGCAACGGGCTGGAGTTCATGGCGATCTATATGGGGCCGACGCTGGTCTTCGTCGGCTGGTGGTTCCTGCTGCGCAAGCTGCTGCGGATCGCGCACGGGCAGCGGATCACCTCGATCGCGGATTTCCTGTCCTCGCGCTTCGGCAAGTCCAGCAAGCTGGCGATCCTGGTGACGGTGATCGCGGTGGTGACGATCACCCCCTATATCGCGCTGCAGCTCAAGGCGGTGACGACCTCGATCCAAGTGATCTCGACCGCGGACGGGCGCGGGCGGCTGGCGGGGCTGGGCGACGCGGGGCTGGGGCTGGCGGTGGCGATGGGCATGGCCGTGTTCACCATCCTGTTCGGCACCCGCAACGTGGACGCGCGCGAACAGCACCCGGGCGTGGTCGCCGCCATCGCATTCGAGGCCAGCGTCAAGTTCGTGGCGCTGGTGGCGGTGGGGCTGTTCGTGGTCTTCGGCCTGTCCGACGGCCCCGCGCAGATCTACGCCCGCGCCGCCGAGGCCGGGTTCACCATCCACGAGCCCGGCCCCTTCGGCAGCCGCTGGGTCACGGTGCTGTTCCTGTCGGCCTGCGCGGTGATCTGCCTGCCGCGGCAGTTCCAGATCACCGTGGTGGAAAACGCCGACGAAAACCACCTGCGCACCGCCGCCTGGGCGTTCCCGGCCTATCTGCTGCTGATGAGCCTGTTCACCCTGCCCATCGCCTTTTACGGGCTGGCGACCATGCCGGCGGGGTCGAACCCGGATATGTTCGTGCTGACCCTGCCGATGGCGGCCGACCAGAATGCGCTGGCGCTGTTTGCCTTTATCGGGGGGTTTTCCTCGGCCACCTCGATGATCATCGTGGCCTCCATCGCGCTGTCGATCATGGTGTCGAACCATATCGTGCTGCCGCTGGCACTGCGCTTTACCCGCGACCTGGCCGCGCACGAGGCGCAGGGCATCGCGCGGCTGCTGCTGGTCAGCCGGCGCACCTCGATCGCGGTGATCCTGTTCCTGGGGTTCATCTATTTCTGGCTGACCGGGGAAAGCGGGGCGCTGGCGCCGATCGGGCTGATCTCTTTCGCCGGGGTGGCGCAGTTCCTGCCGGCGCTGCTGGCGGCGCTGTACTGGCGCGGCGCCACGGTACGTGGCGCACTGGCCGGGATGGGGCTGGGGTTCGCGGTCTGGGGCTGGACGCTGTTCCTGCCCAGTTTCGCCGCCGGCAGCGACATGGTGGCGGCGCTGCTGGCCCAGGGGCCCTGGGGGATCGCCGCGCTGCGCCCGCAGGCGCTGTTCGGGATGGGCGACACCGACCCGCTGGTGCATTCGCTGTTCTGGAGCATGTTGCTGAACGCGGGCACGCTGGTGCTGACCTCGCTGGCGACAAGGCAGGACCGGCTGGAGCGGATCCAGGCCGGGGTGTTCGTGGACGTGTTCCGCTCGGGGCAGCGCGGGCAGGGGCACGGCGGCACCGGCCGGGCGATCCGCAGCACCGCCACCGCCGACGACCTGTTCTTTCTGGCCGAGCGGGTGCTGGGCTGGCAGCGCGCCCGCGCGCTGTTCGAGGATGCGGGGATCCGCCATGGTGCGCACGCCCGCGGCGCCGACGCGCCTCCCGCCTTCGTCATCCGGTTGGAACGCGAGCTGGCCAGTTCCATCGGCGCGGCCTCGGCGCATATCCTGCTGTCCAAGGTGGTGCGGGGCGACGCGCTGTCGCTGGACGAGGTGATGCAGATCGCCGACGAGACGCTGCAGGTGATCTCGCACTCCAATGAGCTGGAAAAGAAATCCAACGAGCTGCGCCAGACCGCCCGGCAGCTGCAAGAGGCGAACGCAAAGCTGCACGCGCTGCACCGGCAGAAGGACGATTTCCTCAGCCAGGTCAGCCACGAGGTGCGCACGCCGATGACCTCGATCCGCTCGATTTCCGAAATCCTGATGCGCCAGCCCGATCTGGACGAGGCGCAGCGGGACCGCTTCGTCGGGCTGATCCACCACGAAAGCGTGCGGCTGACCCGGCTGCTGGACGAGATCCTGGATCTCAGCGCGCTGGAACATGGCGAGCGGGACTGGGAAAACCACCCCGTCGACCCCGAGGCGGCGCTGAGCCGCGCGATGGAGGTCTGCGACGCCATCGCCCGCCAGCGCAACATCGGGTTTTCGCGAGAACACGCGCCGGTGCCGGTGGTGGTGGCGGGGGACAGCGACCGGCTGTGCCAGGTTTTCATCAACATCATCGCCAACGCCATTGCCCACAACCGCGACCCTGAACCGCGGGTGCACGTGCGTTCGCGCGTGACGGCGACGGAATATCAGGTCGAGATCATGGACAACGGGGCCGGAATCGCCCCCGAGTTCCGCGCCACCATCTTCGACAAGTTCGTCCGCATCGGCGAGGCGGGCAACACCGGCGGTGCCTTTCCGGGGCTGGGGCTGGGGCTGAACATCAGCCACACCATCGTGCGCAAGCTGCAGGGCCGGATCGAGCTGGTCGAGGGCGCGCTGCCCGGCGCGTGTTTCCGCATCTCGCTGCCGCTGTGCCCGGCGCCGCAGCCGGCCCTTGAGGGGTCCTGTCAGGCGGGCGCATCCTCCTGACGGTGGCTGCAGTTCTGGCGGATGCACAGCTGGCAGGACGGGCCCACCGCCAGCTGCGTGCTTGTGTCCGACAGGTTCAGCCCCTGCCCATAGACGGTGCGGTCGGCGTGGTGGATGTCGCAGGCCAGCATCACCGAAAACACCAGCGGCTGTTCGGCCCAGGTCGAGATCCGCTTGGGCACCGATTTCGCGATCATCAGGAAGCGCGCCCCGTTCGGGAACTCGGCGATCTGGCGGATCACCCCGCCCGCCGCCGCGGTGTGATAGATCGGCCAGAGCAGGCAGCCATGCCCGCCCCCCGGCAGGCTGAGCCCGGGCAGCGGGAACCGCTTGGTCAGCCGCCCCGAGGGATCGGCGCGCAGGAACCCGAAGGGCACGCCCTCGGCCCCCGGACGGCGCAGCGTCACCAGCCGGTGGGCCACCTGCTCGAAACTGGCGCCGTGGATATGGCTGAGCAGGTCGATGTCGTAGCGGTGTTCGGCGGCGGTGGCACTGATCCGCTCGTAAGGCATCATCATCGCCCCGGCGACATAGGATGACAGCGCCCCCCGCATCAGCTGCCGCGCCTCGTCCGAGGCGGGTTCCAGCGCCGCGCAGGTCCGGTCCAGCAGCTCGGGCGCGGCCAGTTCCGCGATCTGGCGGCACATACGGAACACCCGCGTCGCCAGCGGTGCCGAGGCCCGCAGCCACAGCACCCCGGCCTCGACATCGGCGCGCGAGCGTTCGGCCAGCCGCGGGGCGGGGGCGCCGGGGGCCTCGGGCCAGCGCTGGCAGCGCAGGCCGAAACGCTCGGCCAGCACAGTGGCCAGCGCGGTTTCCCCGAACGCGCGGGGGATGCTGGCGCGCAACTGCTCGGCCAGATCCTCCAGCTCGGGGAAATGGTTGTTGGCCGCGATGAACGCGTCCTCGACCTGCCGGACCGGCGAGATGGTGCGCCGCTTGATGGTGGCGCGGTCGAAATAGCCGACCAGCCCGCGCATGGTGGTGCTGAGCTCCTGCGCCTCGCGGTTGATGGCGACGGTGAAGCGGCGGCGGTCGGCCTCGCTCAGATCCTCGACCCGGGCGATGATCTCGGCGCTGGACCGCATTCCGGTCAGCCGGTTCAGCACCTCGTGCAGCATCTGCCCCAGCAGCGGGTCCGAGGCGAAGCGGTTGGTGAAGGCCTCGACCTCGGCCATCGCCTCGGCGCCCATGCGGTGCAGCCGGATCAGCGCCTGCGCCACCTCGGGGAAGCGGGCCAGCAGGTCGCGGAAATCGGTCTGGCCGAAATCCAGCCCCTGCAGCACCGGGTCGCGCAGCATCTCCTGCACGTTCTGCAGGGTCTTCTGCTCCTGGTCGCCGGACAGCGCGTCGATGTCCAGCTGCAGATGTTCCGCGATGCGCAGCAAGAGTGCGCCGCCGACGTCGCGTTTCGAGTTCTCGATCAGGTTCAGGTAGCTGGACGAGATCCCGACCATCCGGGCCAGCGCCGCCTGCGAGATGCCGCGGTCCAGCCGCTGCCGACGTATCCTGATGCCGACCGGCGCGCGCATCATGTCCCCCCTGTCTTCCCGTCCCTGAGTCAATCATTGACAGGATTTCTTGTAAATCGTTTGATGGTTTACAAAAAAACTGTTTGCAATCAGGTTCTTATTGAAATCGTTCCATCCATGTCCTCTTGATGCAAGTAACAATGACAAAAAGTCGCACCAGGGAGGAATGAAATGTCGAAACTGATCATCAACCGGCGCGGGCTGCTGCGCACCATGGGGGCGGGGGCGGCGGCGACGCTGGCCTCGCCGATGTTCTTCACCCGCGGCGCATGGGCGCAGAACTTCTGCAACGACCCCACCGCCAGCGGCAAGATCGTGTTCGGCTTCAACGTGCCGCAGACCGGATCCTATGCCGAAGAGGGGCTGGACCAGCTCAAGGGCTACGAGCTGGCGGTCAAGCACATCAACGGCGAGGGCGACGGCGGGCTGCTCAACACGCTCAAGCCGCTCAGCCTCAAGGGCAACGGGGTGCTGGGGCAGAAGGTCGCCTTCGTGTCCGGCGACACCCAGACCAACACCGACGCCGCCCGCGACGGCGCGCGCCGGATGATCGAGCGTGACGGCGCCATCATGGTCACCGGGTCCGTGACCTCGGGCGAGGCGATCGCGGTGCAGTCGCTGTGCCAGGAACGCGGCGTGATCTACATGGCGGGGCTGACCCATTCCAACGACACCACCGGCAAGGACAAGCGCCGCTACGGGTTCCGGCATTTCTTCAACGCCTATCAGTCGGGCGTCGCCATCGCCCCGCATCTGGCCGAGGCCTATGGCCGCGACCGCCGCGCCTATCACCTGACCGCCGACTACACCTGGGGCTGGACGCAGGAAGAATCGATCAAGAACGCCACCGAGGCGCTGGGCTGGGAAACCGTCGCCACCGTGCGCACGCCGCTGGGGCTGGGTGATTATTCGCAATACCTGACCCCGGTGCTGAACTCGGGCGCCGACGTGCTGATCCTGAACCACTACGGCCACGACATGGTGAACTCGCTGCCGCAGGCGGTGCAGTTCGGGCTGCGCGACCGCCAGGCCAACGGCAAGAACTTCGAGATCGTGGTGCCAATGTTCTCGGAGCTGATGGCCGTGGGCGCGGGCGAGGCGGTCAAGGGCATCATCGGCACCTCGAACTGGCACTGGGCGCTTGAGGACGAGGGCACCAAGGCCTTTACCAAATCCTACGGCGAGGCTTACGGCGCGCCGCCCTCGCAGTCGGCCCATACCGGCTATGTGCAGGCCATCCTTTACGCCGATGCGGTGGAACGCGCCGGGTCCTTCTATCCGCCCGAGGTCATCAAGGCGCTGGAAGGCCACGAGTTCGACGGCATGGGCAACGGCCCGACGCTGTATCGCGACAGCGATCACCAGTGCTTCAAGGAAGTGCTGGTCGTGCGCGGCAACGACGCCCCCACCAGCAAGTTCGACGTGCTGAACGTGATCGGCCGCTCGGCGCGCGAAGACGTCACCTATGACCCCGCGATCTTCGGCGGCGAGCTGGGCCCCTACGAGCCCAACCAGTGCTGATCGCGCAGTGATCCGGGGCCCGGCGCGCGTCAGCGGGCCGGGCCCTGCCGTCACCAATCACAAGAAAATACCGGGGTCTGACCCGCAGGGGGGAAAATGAACGCGTTTCTCGCGCAGCTGCTCAATGGGCTGGACAAGGGGGGGGCCTATGCGTTGATCGCATTGGGGCTCACCCTGGTTTTCGGCACCTTGGGCGTGGTCAATTTCGCGCATGGCGCCCTGTTCATGCTGGGCTGCTTCATGGCGGTGACCTTCCGCTATCTGATCACCATCGAAAAGGTCACCACCGACCCGACGCAGCTGTCGCCCTGGGGGCAGCCGCTCGAGGTGCGCGCCCCCATCGTCCAGGACTGGCTGGGCGATTTCGGGCTGTTCCTGGTCGATTACTCGGTGCCGTTCTCGATCCTGCTGACCATCCCGGTGATGCTGGCCATCGGCATCGGGATGGAGCGCGGGCTGATCAAGCATTTCTACAAGCGCACCCATGCGGAACAGATCCTGGTGACCTTCGGCCTGGCCATCGTCATCGGCGAGATCGTGAAAAGCATCTACGGCCCCAACCCCTGGCCGCAGCCGATCCCCTCGGACCTGCGCTCGGCCGCCGACATCGGCCGCTGGCTGGGGATGGAGCCGAATACCCTGACCTATCCGTGGTGGCGGATGATCTATCTGATGTTCTCGCTGGGGGTGATCGCGGCGGTGTTCGCCTTCCTGCGCTTCACCACCTTCGGGATGGTGGTGCGTGCCGGCATGGCTGACCGCGAGGCGGTGGGGCTGCTGGGCATCAACATCGACAAGCGCTTCACCGTGGTCTTCGGCCTCGCGGCCGTGGTCGCCGGGGTGGCGGGGGCGATGTACACGCCGCTGCTGCCGCCGAACTACCAGATCGGCATGGATTTCCTGGTGCTCAGCTTCGTCGTCGTCGTGGTGGGCGGCATGGGCTCGCTGCCGGGCGCGGTGCTGGCCGGGTTCCTGCTGGGCATCCTGCAAAGCTTCGCCTCGATGACCGAGGTGAAGTCGCTGATCCCTGGCATCGACCAGGTGATCATCTATCTGGTGGCGGTGGTGATCCTGCTGGTGCGGCCCCGCGGCCTGATGGGCCGGCGCGGCGTGATGGAGGGCTGATCCGATGTTCCATCTTTCCCGCAAGGACCAGATCAAGCTGGCGATCTTTGCCCTGGTCGTCGTCACCATGCCGATCTGGCTGGCGCCGCTGGGCGCCGCATATCCGGGGCTGATGCAGAAATTCGCGATCTATGCGATCTTTGCCATCGGCTTCAACATCCTGTTCGGACTGACCGGCTATCTGTCCTTCGGTCACGCCGCCTTCCTGGGCGTCGGTTCCTATACCGCGGTTTGGTCGTTCAAGCTGCTGACCATGGACATCGTGCCGGCGCTGATCTTCTCGACGCTGCTGGCGGGGGTGTTCGCGCTGGTGATCGGGTTCTTCAGCCTGCGGCGGACGGGGATCTATTTCTCGATCCTGACGCTGGCATTCGCGCAAATGTGCTACAGCTTGGCCTATTCGGTGCTGACCCCGATCACCAACGGCGAAACCGGGCTGCTGCTGGCCCGCAACGACCCGCGGGTGATCGACGCGGCGCTGGGGGCCGGGACCGTGGGGGGCGCCGGGCTGCCGACGCCGGCGCTGCTGGGCAACACCGTCAGCGGCTATTTCGGCTTCTACATCTGTGCGGCGCTGCTGATCCTGGCCTTCTTCATCTCGCAGAAGATCTTTGCCTCGCCCTTCGGGCTGGCGCTGCGGGGGATCAAGTCGAACCAGACGAGGATGATCTATACCGGCTTCAACATCCGGCCCTATATGCTGGCGGCCTTCGTGATTTCTGGCATGTTCGCGGGGCTGGCCGGCGGGCTGCTGTCGGTCACCGACCCCATCGCCGGGGCGGAACGGATGCGCTGGACGGAATCGGGCAACATTGTGCTGATGACCATCCTGGGCGGGGTGGGCACGCTGATCGGCCCGGTGATCGGCGCCTGGGTGATCGAGTATTTCGAGAACATCTTCTCGGCCATCAACAAGAACATGCTGAACGCGGCCTTCGATTTCCTGCCTGACGGGGTGCAGAACGTCGCCGTCACCGTGCTGTCCAAGTTCGTGGGCGAGGGCTGGCACCTGACCTTGGGGCTGCTGTTCGTGCTGATCGTGGTGTTCCTGCCCGGCGGGCTGGTCGAGGGCTATCTGAAGCTGGTCGCGCGGTTCCGGCGCGGGCGCGGCACCAAACCGGAGGCTGGCGGGAAATGAGCGTGACGAGCGAAAACGCAGCGGCCGGCACGGCCGCGAACGGCAAGAACATCGTCCTGCACGCCGCGGACGTGATCAAGAACTTCGGCGGGCTGCGCGCGCTGTCCGACATCGACCTGCAGATCGAAGAGGGCAAGACCCACGCGATCATCGGGCCGAACGGCGCGGGCAAGTCCACCCTGCTGAACGTGATCATCGGGCGGATCGCGCCGACCTCGGGGGCGGTGGTGTTCGACGGCACCGTGCTGACCGGCAAGGCCCCGCACGAGATCAACCAGCTGGGGATTTCCCGGGTGTTCCAGACGCCCGAGATCTTCGCCGACCTGTCGGTGCTGCACAATGTCATGGCCCCGGCCTTCGCCCGCCGCGACGGGGCCTTCCGGCTGAACATGTTCCGCACCACCGCCCGCGAAGCCGAGATCCGGGAAGAGGCCGAAAGCCTGCTGAACGATTTCGGCATGTGGGACCGGCGCGACGACCATTCCGGCGCGCTGTCGCGGGGCGACAAGCGGCGGCTGGAGCTGTGCATGTGCCTGATCCAGCATCCGCGGCTGCTGCTGCTGGACGAACCCACCGCCGGCATGTCGCGCCACGACACCAACACCACCATCGAGCTGCTGAAGAAGATCAAGCTGCGCGGCATGACCAAGGTCATCATCGAACACGACATGCATGTGGTGTTCTCGCTGGCCGACAAGATCTCGGTGCTGGCGCAGGGGCGGATCATCGCCTCGGGCCTGCCGCAGGACATCAAGGAGGACCCCAGAGTGCAGGAAGCCTATCTCGGGGGGGCGGCGGAATGAATGCGGCACCAGTGACCGGCCCGGCGCCGGATGCGTTCTTCGCGCTGCGCGACGTCCATGCCTATTACGGCGAAAGCTACATCGTGCAGGGCGTCAGCCTCGAGCTGCGCAAGGGCGAGGTGCTGGCCCTGCTGGGCCGCAACGGCGCCGGCAAGACCTCGACCATGCGCGCCATCGCCCGGGCCGACAACCCGGCGGTGATGCGCGGGGAAATCTGGCTGGAGGGGCAGCCGGTCCACCAGATGAAATCCTGGCAGGCCAGCCAGGCGGGCATCCAGCTGGTCCCCGAGGACCGCCGCATCATCCCCGGCATGACCGTCGAGGAAAACCTGATCCTGTCGCAGGTCGCCCCCAACAAGGGCTGGGAGATCGCCCAGATCTACGAGCATTTCCCGCGCCTGGCCGAGCGCCGCAACCAGGAGGGCGTCACCCTGTCGGGGGGCGAGCAGCAGATGCTGTCGGTCGCCCGGGCGCTGGCGCGCGAGGTCAAGCTGCTGCTGCTGGACGAGCCCTATGAAGGGCTGGCCCCGGTGATCGTGCGCGAGATCGAGCATATCGTGCAGGACATCAAGGCCCGCGGCATCACCACCATCATCGTGGAACAGAACGCGGTGGCGGCGCTGCGGCTGGCGGACCGGGCGGTGATCCTCGATTCCGGCGAGCTGGTGTTCACCGGCTCGGCGCAGGAGCTGCTGGACGACGCCGATCTGCGCAACCGCTATCTGGCGATCTAGGCCGGGCCCCGGGGCTGCGGCGAGGGGTTTGCGTCGCCGCAGCATGGGTATTTGGGCCAGAAAGAAGCAGCTGGCGCGGGCAGGGGCCTGCCTGCGTCAGTCCTCGTGGACGATGCCGGGTTGGTCGGCGGCGGTGGGCGGCGGCGTGGCGTGCAGGTGGGCGGGGGTGTCGGGCACATGCGCGGCCCGCAGCCCCAGCGCGATGCCCACGCCCATCGCGGCCAGCCCCGCCATCACCCCGGCGGCGGGCAGCACCAGTTCCCACCCCGGGGTCAGGCGGGCGGGCATCAGCGCGTAATCCACCACCCCGGCCAGCGCGCCGGTGGCCAGCCCTGCCGCCCAGGCCAGCATCGGGCTGCCCCGTTCGGCGGCGCGCAGCATCAGCACCGCCACCGCCGCCCAGAAGAAGCAGGCGGCGACATGGATCACGGCGCCAACCCCGGTATGCGCGAGGTCGAGCCCGGCGAACTGCCCGGCCTCGGGGCCGTGCAGCGCGTGGCTGGTGGCGTTCAGCGGCATCCAGAACGGCAGGCCGGCTGCCATCGCGGCCAGCCCCAGCACCAGCACCGACAGCACCGTGGCGGCACCCCCGGCCAGCGGCCAGCCGCGGTCGAAACGTGCCATCGCGATCGGACGGGTCATCGGTTCTTCCCTTGCCTCAAAAGACGGCAATCCGCGGCGGGGCGGAATGTTCCCGGGAACATTCCCCGGGCGTGCCGGTTCAGCCCCCGCGAAACCGACGCCGGCCCCCGCCGGCGCCAACGGAAGGGAGAAATCCAATGCCCGACAAGGTTCTTGACGACCTGTTCCACGACACGCTGAAGGACATCTATTACGCCGAGCGCCAGATCCTGAAGGCGCTGCCCAAGATGGCGCGCGGCGCGCAGTCGGATCATCTGCGCCAGGCCTTCGAAAAGCACCGCGACCAGACGGAAACCCATGTCGAGCGCCTGCGGCAGGTGTTCGACATCATCGGCAAGTCCCCCCGCGGCAAGACTTGCCCGGCCATCGACGGCATCATCGAAGAGGGCGAAGAGGTGATGGCGGCCTTCAAGGGCTCGCCGGCGCTGGACGCCGGGCTGATCGCGGCGGCGCAGGCGGTCGAGCATTACGAGATCGCCCGCTATGGCACGCTGCGGCAATGGGCGCGGCAGCTGGGGCTGGACGATGCCGCCGCGCTGCTGGACGAGACGCTGACCGAGGAATCCGACACCGACGAACTGCTGACCGAGATCGCCGAGAGCGAGGCGAACGTCGAGGCGGCGGCGCCCGCCTGACGCCTGCACCCGGCGGCTTTGTCCGGCGGCCGCCGGGCGGCCGCCGGGCGGGGCCGGTCGGGGCGGATGCGAAAAGGGGCGGCCGGTGGGCCGCCCTTGTCATTTTCAAGGGGCTGTCTTTTCGAAGGCGCTGCGTCCCCCGGCCGCCTACAGCGCCGGTTCCAGCCGGTCCTGAAGGATGTGCCGGGCGCGGTTCACCCGGCTCTTGATGGTGCCGATGTCGCAGCCAAGGATGCGCGCGGCGTCCAGATAGCTCTCGCCCAGGGCGCCGACCAGCACGATCGCCTCGCGGTAATGGGGGGGCATCTCGCGCAGCGCCGCCTGCATCTCGCGTGCCTGCATGTGCCAGTCCTGCCCCGGCTTCACCTGCACCCGCACCGAGCTTGACACGCAATCCGCCGCCCCCGTCCGCTCGCGCGCCGACTTGCGGCAGTTGGTCAGGAAACGGTTGCGCATGATGGTGAACAGCCAGGCCCGCATGTTGGTGCCGGGGCGGTACTGGTGCACGTTCTCGATGGCGCGAAGCAGGGTTTCCTGAACCAGGTCCTCGGCATCCGGGACCGACCGGCACAGGGCGCGCGAATAGGCGCGGAGCGCCGGGATATATCCGAGAATATCGTCCGACATGGGCGCTCCCCTGCAAGTCCGAGTGTATCGGAGGCTCAATGCCGGGGCGCGCAGGCGGTTCCGCCGGAAATCGCCGCGGGGGCGGGTTTGGCGAAAACTGGCCGGGGTGCGTCAGGAGGCGTCGCGGCCCCGCCGCTCGCGCGCCTGGGCAAGCGCCGCCTCGAGCTGCTGCGCCAGTTCGCGCAGCCGGGGCGAGATCGGCTCTTTCGCCGTCTGTGCCAGCAGCTCGGACAGGGCCTTGTCCAGCTCGGGATCGACAACCGGGCCGCAGTCGCTGTTGGCCATCGGGAACTCCATGTCTCTGTCGTCAGCAGGGCCAGTCTAGTCGAACCCGTTCCTCAGGGGCAGCCCGTCCGCATCAGATTTTCCGCCCCTGTGACAACAAAATCCGAAAACAAATCAATCTTTCCCATGGGGCCTGCCCGCCGGGACGCGGACGGCCCGACAACCTGCCCGGCGCGCAGTTGTTCCGACGCCCTTGCGCGGACCGGCGGCGGCGGCCGTATCCCGCCGGTCCGGCGCGGTCCCGCGCCCCCTTACATGCTGGCGGAACGGGGGTGTTTGCCGTGATCGTCGCCGGCGTCATCCGGCCCCGAGGTGCCCAGGTGGCGCATCCGGGTCCGCAGCCGGCAGCACAGCCCCGGCGCATCATGCGAGATGGTGCTTTCGCCCATGAAATCCTCGGGCAGCACCTCCTCGATGATCAGCGAGCCGAAGCCGCGGCCGGCGGGCGGCTTGGGCGGCGGGCCGCCGGTTTCGGTCCAGACCAGGGTGAAGTCGTCGTCGCTGCCCGGGCGGCCGGCGGTCCAGCGCAGCTCGACCCGCCCCTCGGGCGCCGACAGCGCCCCGTATTTCAGGGCGTTGGTCGCCAGCTCGTTGATGGCCAGCGCCAGGGTCAGGGCCTGCTTGGCGCTGACGCCGACGGCGGGGCCGTCGATGTGGAACCGGCCCTGGCCGCTGCGGAAGGGCTTGAGCGCCTCGAGCACGACCTCGCCCATGCGGGCGTTCTGGACCTGCGCCCGGGTCAGCAGGGTCTGCGCATGGGCCAGCGCGCCGATCCGCTGGCGCAGGTGGTCGCCGGCGTCCGGGCCCTCGTGGCTTTGCAGGGTCTGGTTGACGATCGCGGACACCACGGTCAGCGTGTTCTTGATCCGGTGCGCCAGCTCGCTGTTGCGCAGTTGCAGCTGGCGGGCGGTCTCGACCGTGCGGGTGGTTTCGATCACCGTGTCCATCATGCCGCGCACCACGCCGTTCTCGTCCCGGATCGGGCTGTAGCAAAAGGTGAAGTTGCAGGGCTCGGGGTAGCCGTAGCGGTCGATGGTCAGGGGGAAGTCCTCGATAAAGGTCGCCTCGCCGGCAAAGGCGCGCGCGGCGATGGGACCGACCTCGTCCCAGACCTCGTGCCAGATCTCGGCGAACGAGCCGCCCAGTACATCGCCCTTGTCCCCCAGGATGGGGCGGAAGGCGTCGTTGTAAAGCGTGACCAGACCGGGGCCCCAGACCAGGCATTTCGGGAACTTCGAGTTCAGCGCCATGCCCAGCGTGACCTTGAGCGCCGAGGGCCAGCCCTCGGGGGGGCCCAGCTCATGTGCGGACCAGTCCTTGGCCCGGATGGCCTGCGCCATCTCGCCGCCGCCGTCCAGAAAGTGCAAACCGGCCATCCGTCCCCCCTTCGCTGAACACCCTTTTCCCGGGGGATGCGACGCATCACGGAATGCAGGCTTTGGAAGACGGGGCCGGATCCGGTGCGAGGCACATCCGTCGGGACGTTCGAGCGCAACCGGATGATAGCGCGGTAACCGCCCGGCCAGAAGCGGAAAACCACGATCGTGAGGGGCGATGACCTTGCGGTCACCGCTTTGGGCAGGAATCAGCCGCGGCGCTGATCGTCGTCCTTGCGGCCGCCGCCCTGGCCGCCACCCTGGCCGCCTTGACCGCCGCCCTGGCCGCCGCCCTGACCGCCCTGGCCGCCACCTTTGCCGCCGCCCTGACCGCCACCGCCGCCCTGGCCGCCTTGGCCCTGGCCCTTCTTGTCATTGTTCTGGTTGTTCTGGTTCATCGGGGCATCCTCCTCGTGCTCGATGCGGACCCTCCAACCGGCCAGCCTGTCCGATGTTCCAATAATTCGGCGGCAGCGGAACGAAACCTGCCGGATTCCGGTTCGTCCCCCAGATCATCCCGATCCCCCGACCATTCCGACCCGGCGGACATACATGCAGGACACCCTGAGATTCGGCCCCCTGGGCGATGAGGCGGCGCATCTTTGCATAGACATGCAAAGGCTGTTCGGCGCCGGTTCGCCCTGGGCGATCCCGTGGATCGAAAAGGTCCGCCCCGTGGTGGCGCATCTGGTGGCCGCGCGGACCGAGCGCACCGTGTTCACCCGCTTTGTCCCCCCGGCCAGCCATGCCCAGACCGGCGGCGCCTGGGCGCGCTATTACGCCGAATGGCCCGAGATGCTGCGCGAGCGGCTGGACCCCAGCTGGCTGGAGCTGCTGCCCGAGCTGGCCGGCCATGTGCCGCCGGCGCGGGTGATCGACAAACCGGTGTATTCGCCCTGGCACGACGGGCGGCTGCATCATTTCCTGCGCGGCGCCGGAATCAACACGCTGGTGATGACCGGAGGAGAGACCGACATCTGCGTCATGGCCACCGTCATGGGGGCGGTGGACCTGGGCTACCGGGTGGTGCTGGTCAGCGACGGGGTGTGCTCGTCCACCGACACCGGCCATGACGCGGCGATGACGCTGTTTCGCACCCGGCTGTCCCAGCAGATCGAGACCGCGCCCTTTGACGAAATCCTCGACAGCTGGCCGGTATGAGGGGCAGGCGCCCCCCGACCGGCCAGCGGCCGCCGGGCGTCCCGCCCCCGCGGCCAGCCACATGTGACGGAGCGCGACCATGACCCATCGCCCGGCTGCCCCCTCTGCAATCCCGGCGGGGCTGAGCCATTACTACCGCGCCAGCGACCTGTCCGGGCTGCGGCTGGCGCTGTGGGAGGATGCGGGCAGCGCCTCGCTTGCCGCCTATCTGCGCGAGGCCGGTGCGGCGGTCGAGGTGCTGCCGCCCGGTGACGGGGCAGGGCAGGGCATGCCGCCGCTGCCGCTGCGCGCCCGCTGCGCGCCTAGTGCCGGAGGCGCGAAGACTGAAGGCGGGCTGTCTGCGGTGAACGGCCAGCCGGGCGGCGCGGCGGTGCTGGAACTCGACGCCGCGGTGGTGAACCTGGGCGACCCGAACCCCCTGGCGCGGCGGTTGCAGGCGACGGGGGTTCCCTTCGTGATCTTCACCGACCACCCGGAACGCTGCCTTGAACATTACCCTGCCGGCAGCTGCGTCCACAGCGAGGACGGGCCCGAGGCGCTGGCCTCGGCGGTGCTGCTGCATGTGGCGATCTTCCGCTCGGGCCTGCCGGTCACCCCGGACCTGTCCGGCCCCGGAATGTCGCTGATCGAGATGGTGCCGGGGCTGCGGGCGATGGCGCGGGTGCTGGTGCCGGATGCGGCGCTGGCCGACGACCTGCTGGCCGAGGCGATGGTGCAGGCGCTGGCCTATGTGCCGCCGCTCGGCTCTGAAGCCGAGGTGGGGGCGCTGCTGGTCATGCTGATCGAGCGGCTGTGGCATCGGCAGAAACTGTCGCGCCCCTGCTGACCGCCCCCACGGCGGGCGCATGAAAAAGGGGGCCTCGCGGCCCCCTTTCTGCCTGTCGTCGTCCGGGTCGGTCAGCGGCGGCCGCGCGAGGACGAACGGCGGTCGTCGTCGTCATCGTAGCGGCTGGACGAGCGCGAGCGGCCGCGGCCGTAATCGTCGTCGTCATCGTCGCGGCGATGCTCCCAGCCAAGCCGCGCGGCTTCCGAATGGCCGCGGGAGTCGCCGAACCAGCCGCCTTGCCCGCGGTCGCGCGAATAGCCGCGGTCGTCGTCGCGATCACGCCCACCGCGCGAGGACGAGGAATAACGGCGGTCGTCGTCATCGTAGCGGCTGGACGAGCGCGAGCGGCCGCGGCCGTAATCGTCGTCGTCATCGTCGCGGCGATGTTCCCAGCCAAGCCGAGCGGCTTCCGAATGGCCGCGGGGGTCGCCGAACCAGCCGCCTTGCCCACGGTCGCGCGAATAGCCGCGGTCGTCATCGTCGTCGCGCCCGCGCGAGGAATAGCGGCGGTCGTCGTCGTCGTCCCGGCGCGACGAGCGCGAGCGTCCGCCACGGTCATCGTCGCTCATGAAACGGCCGCGGCTGTCGCGTTCACGGTCGTCGCTGTCGCGGCCGGAACTGCGCCCGCGACCGCCACGGTCGTCGTCGCTCATGAAGCGGCCGCGGCTGTCGCGTTCGCGGTCGTCGCTGTCCCGGCCAGAGCTGCGACCCCGGCCCCCACGATCGTCGTCGCTGACGAAACGTCCGTATTCGTCGCGCTCAGGCATGTTCGAATTCCTCGGCATGTTGTCCTCCTGAATTGCCGTAAGGTGCCGCAGACGCGGCGATCTCATGCCACCCCGTCGGGATGGCGCCGTAAGGTAGGAACCGAGGTCCCTGCCCAGGGCCGCCGGGTCGACCCCGGCCGCCTTTGCCTTTGCAAGAAGCCCGCTGCGGGGCTTCTCCTCGCGTTCGATGATCTCGCCGATCAGCCGTGCGGCGACCCGCAGCGCGGCCAGCGCCATGGGGCCGTAAAGCTGCTCTCCGGCGCGCAGCAGGAACGACACCAGATCGCCGTCGATGGCGGTCTCGTTCAGCGCCGGGAACTCGCGCAGCCCGGCGTCGGTCGCGGATTCGTACAGCAGCTCATGCGCCGCGGCGTGGCGGGCCCAGGCCGAGGACAGGCGGTCCAGCAGCTCCTCGGCCTCTTCGCCGTCGGTCACCTTCGAGGCTTCGCCCAGCAGGGCGCGCAAGGTGCCGTGATGCGCCCGCAGCTGCGCGAAGCCATCATTGGCGATGTCGCCATCGTCATCGTCGTCATCATCGGTGTCGTCGTTCTGCGACCGCGCGCCTTGCCCCTGGACGGCACTCCGCGTCTGGGTTCCGGCGGCCGGTTTCTGGCCGAACTGGCCCGACTGCCCCTGGGCCGATTGACCCTGACCCGACTGACCCTGACCCTGACCCGACTGGCTCTGGCTGCCCTGGCCCTGGGTCTGGTCCTGGTTCCCCGAAGCCGTGCTTCCCTGGGTCGCGCTGCCCTGCGCGGTGTCGCCCGGCTGATCGCCATCCTTCTTTTTCCCGGATGGCTCTGCTTCGCGTGCCATGTGGTCGCCTCCATGCTGTGGGCGCCCTGAACCGGCGGCGGAGGCAAATGTTCCAGAAGAAAAGCGGCGAAGCCGGGGACGGGCGGGATTTTTCCGCGCGTCTTGCGGGCGCCGGAGCAGGGGGGGAACCGCGTGCCGCCCCACCGCCCGACTGGTGCCCGAGTCAGCCCGGATATCGGCGCTGGATTTCCTGCGCGAGCAACCGGAAAAGCCATGGGCCCGGCTGCTCGAGCGCCGCCTCACCCAGTTCGCCGCGCCGGCAGCTGCGGATCGCGCGTTCCAGCACCGCGGCCACCAGCCGCTCGGCCGCAGCCGGGTCCTGCAGCGCCGGGCGCGCCTCGGCCAGCATGGCGCGGATGATCTGTTCCAGGCTTCCAGCCGTGGGCGCGGGCAGGGGGACGGGCGGCGACTGGAACCGGATGTCCCCGAGCCCGGCGGCGGGGACCATAGGGCAGGGGCTCGCGCCCTTGTGGCCGGCGAGCGGCGGCGAGATGCCGGGGTCGGGTTCGGTGATCTCGCCTGCCGGCTGTGCGGCGGCGCGGTTGCCATTCCCCCGCTCCAGACTCCGCAAGATCCCGCTCCTTCTTCATACCGGGGGCGGCGGGCGGGCACCCGCACCCGCCCGTTTCGCCGACAGGGGGAAAGCGCGCCGGCCCGGCCGCGGTTCCCCGCCGCCGGCCGGGAATCGGAAGGGGCGGGACGCAAAAGGGGCCGGATCGCCCCGCGGCAATCCGGCCCCTTGCCCGTCACCTGTGGCGGGCGCGCTTGTGGCGCCTTACCAGTCGTCGCGGTAGCGCCCGCCCATCCGGTTGTAGCCGCTGCGGGAATAAGCGCCGCGGCGGTCGTCGTCGTCGCGCAGCTCGTCCATGCGGCGGCGGCGCTCGGCCTCGTCGTCGCCGAACCAGGACGCCACCTCGTCGCCCGCGCGTTCCATCCAGCCGCGGTCGCCGCTGCGATAGTCGCCGCTGCGGTAATCCCCGCTGCGATAGCCGCTGCGGCGGTCGTCATCGTCATAGCTGCGATAGCCGCGATAGCCCGAGCCATAGTCGGTGTCGCGCCCGGCGCGGCCCGCATAGTTCGAAGAGCCCGAGTAGCCCGCGCCATACCCCCGGTCGTAATCCCGGCTGCCGGACGAGCCCCCGTAGCTGCCGGTATTGCGGGACAGGCTGCCCTGGCCGGCGCGCCAGTAATCCTCCTGACGGGCCACGCGGCCCTGGCCCTGCGAGCCATAGCCCTCGCGGTAGCGGCTGCTGGACGCGCTGCCGTAGCTGCCGCGGTTGCGGTTTTCGTCCCAGCGGCTGCGCTCGTCATCCCTCCAGCGATCTGCCATGCTGTCCTCCTGTGTCACGGATTGATCCCTGCCATCGGCGATGGCGGGGGCGGACAACCGGAAGCGGGGCGGATTGTTCCTGCGTGGGGGCGCGAAAATCGCGGCCCACCTACCAGATCTGGGCCGGGCGGGCGATCATCAGCCACAGGATCCCCAGCACCGCGAAGAACGCCGGAAAGCCGAAGACGAACCAGACCCGGAACAGGCGGTGGTAGCGGGCGGGCAGTTCGGTGCCGTCGCGCAGCGCCGCCTGGGCCATGTCGCGCATCTGCATCTGGATCCACACCACCGGCAGCCAGAACGCCCCGGTGACGATGTAAAGCAGGATCGACAGCACGATCCAGTGCTCGCCCAGCCCGTAGCCCATCACCCAGACCAGCGCGAGCCCGGTGACCGGCTGCGCCACCACCGCGGTGGCGGTGAACAGGAAATCCGCGATCACCACGATGCGCGCCACCCCGGCGATCAGCGGCTTGCTGCCGGTCCAATGCGCCAGCAGCATGAAGAAGGCGATGCCCGCCCCCGTCCCCAGCAGCACCGAGGCGCCGATGACATGCAGGTATTTCAGCGCGTAATACAGCATCAGCGTTCGTCCAGGATGGCCAGCGCGACGAAATGCGCCATCAGGATCGGCCAAATCTTCAGCAGCGGCCCCAGCGGCTCGTTCCACAGCTCGGGCAGCAGCAGGGTGCCGGAGACTATGTAGAACGCCGACAGCGCGATTGCGGCCCACAGCCCGCGCCGCGCGCTGGGGCGCCAGGCGATCGACAGCCCGACCGCCAGATCGGCCAGCGCCCCGGCCACCACCCCCGGCCCAGCCAGCGGCCCGGTGCCGGCGCGGTGCATCAGCTCGACCCCGTTGTGATAGCCGGTGGTCAGCGAGATCACCGCCGTGAGCGTCCAGAACAGCACCAGCACCACCATCAGCACCGGCTGGATGACATAGAGCGGCGCGAACCAGCGTTCCTGCACCGAGACCGGGCGCCGGGCCAGCGCCTCGGACAGGCTCAGCGGAAAGATCCCCGTCGCCTCCATCCACGGGGCGGGATCGCCGACCGCGCCCTGGGTGATCTCGCGCCGGGCGGTGCTGCGCAGGGGCGGGCGCCAGCCCAGCCGCGCCGCCGCATCGCCCAGCCGATAAAGCAGCCCCGCCAGCCACCCCGGCACCCCGATCCGCCGCGCCGGGCGCCAGCCCAGCCAGGCGCGATGCCGCGCCACCACCTCGGCAAAGGACAGGCGTTCCGGGCCGGCAAGCTCCAGCACCAGCCGGGCAGGGGCCTCGGGGCGGATCAGAAAGGCCACGGTCTCGGCCACGTCCTCCAGCGCCACCACCTGCAGCGGGCCGGTCGCGGGCATCACCGGCAGCAGCGGCAGCGCCGCCAGCCCGCGGATCAGGGCGCTGGCGCCATAGACCGGGCCGCCCAGCACCACCGAGGGGCGCAGGATCACCCAGTCCAGATCCAGCGCCATCAGCGCCCGATCCCCCGCCAGCTTGCTGGCCGAAAACCCCGACAGCTGGTGGCGGTCGACCCCGATGGCCGAGAAATGCAGGACGCGGCGCACGCCCGCCTCGGCGCAGGCGCGAAACAGCGCCTCGGCGCCGCTGTCATGGGCGGCGGCGGTATCCTCGCGCGGGCTGTCCTGCAGGACGCCGACGCAGTTCACCACCGCCTCGAACCCCTGCAGTTGCGCGCGCCAGCCCGCGGGATCGGGGCGGGTGAAATCCATGCGCAGCCAGCCCGCGACCGCCCCTTGCCCGGGGCGCGGGGCGCCGCGGGTGGCGCCCCAGACCTCGTGCCCGTCTGCCGCCAGCCGGGTGCAGACGCTTTGCCCGATCAGCCCGCTTGCCCCTGTGACCAGCAGCTTCATGGTGGGCTCAGGGCGTCTCGGGCGCCGCCGGCGCCGCAGGGGGCGCTGGCGAAGCCGCGGCGGGGTCGGGAGAAGCGCCGGGGGCAGGAGAAGCGGCGGTGTCGGGGGTCGCGGCAGGGTCGGGACGCGCCACGGGTGCGGGGGACACGGCCGGGGAAATGCCGGCCAGCCGCGCGTGGATATCGCGGGCGTGGTCGAGATGCCCCTGCACCACCGGCAGCAGCTCGGCCGCAAGGCGCTGAAGCTCGGCGTCCTGCCCGCCGGTCACCTCGGCCGACAGCAGCTGCACGGTCTTCTGGTGGTCGGTGATCTGGCCGCGGATATAAGCCAGGTCGAAATCACTGCCCTCGAGCCCGGCCAGCCGCACCTGCATCGCCTGATGCTCGGGGTCCGGCCCTTCGGGCAGGGGCACGTTCGCGTCCTCGGCCAGCGCGGCCAGCCGCTGGTTGGCGTCGGAGTGGTCGCGCACCATCATCTCGGCAAAGCCGCGCACCTCGTCCGAGCCGGCGCGGTCCAGCGCCAGCTGCGCCAGCGCCACCTCGGCCATGCCGCCGGCGGCCAGCAGCTGATAGGACAAGGTGTCGTGGGCGTTGCGCTGATGCGGCGCCGGGGTGGCCGCGTCCTGCATCGCCGTGTCGGGGGCCAGATTGCCGGGGTTGCCGATCTGGGCCAGCGCCGGGGCCGCCAGCAGCACCCACCCCGCCGCGATCATCCTGGGGAACATGATGTCCATCCTTTCCTAAAGCGTCAGCAGATAGGCGGTCAGCGCCTCTTTCTCGTCGCCGCTCAGCCCCGTCCCCAGCACCAGGTTGAAGAACTCGACCGTGTCGGCCAGCGTCATCAGGCGGCCGTCGTGCAGATAGGGCGGCGAATCCTTGATGCCGCGCAGGGTGAAGGTCTTGATCGGCCCGTCCGGCAGCGTCGCCATGTCATTATGGACCTGCCCGGGCTTGTAGAACCGCTCCAGCTTCAGGTCGTGCATCTGGTTGTCCATGAAGGCAGTCTGCGGGTTGTGGCATTCCGCGCAGCGGCCCTTGCCCATGAAGACCGCCTCGCCGGCCAGTTCCTGCTCGGTCGCGAGCGTGGGGTCCAGCCGCCCGAACGGGTCCAGCTTGGGGGCGGGGGGAAAGTCGATGATGTTCTGCATCTGCGCCATCATCGCCACCTGGTTGGCGCGGTCGGGCAGATGCACGCCCTTGCGGGTGGCGCTGACGTGGTCGCCGTTGAAATAGGCGGTGCGCTGCTCGAACTCGGTGAAATCCTCGATCGAGCGCAGCGAGCGTTTCGAGCCGTGGATCTGCTGGTTGAACATGCCGCGCAGGCTGGTCGTGTCCAGCCGGAAGCGGCTGGCCTGCGGGCGCACGTCCGGGGTCTGGTGAAACGCCGCGTTGCTGTGGAAGTTGGAATGGCAGTCGAGGCAGGCAACCCCCAGCGAGGGGTCGCCGACCTTGCGGTCCTCGGTCTGGTTGAACTCTTCCTGCGGGAACGGGGTCAGCAGCAGGCGCAGCCCTTCCATCTGCACGGGGGTGACCAGCCCGTTCATGATCTCGTAATAGTTGCGGATGGTCAGCAGCTCGCCGCGTGACACATCGCCCAGATGCGGCTGGGTGGTCAGGAAGATCGGCGGCGGGAACTCGGGCGTCAGATGGTCGGGCAGGTCGAAATCGACGTCGAAGCGGCGCAGGTCGCGCTGTTCCTGCGCGGCGATCCGGTCGATCTGGTTTTGCGGGAACACCTGTCCGCCGGTGGCCTGCTTGACATGCGGCAGCGGCAGGAAGCCCTGCGGCAGCAGGTCGCCGTCGCGGATCTCGGCCGGGGTCATGGCGGCCAGCGAGTCCCAGTCCTGCCCGTCGGGCAGGCGCACGCGCACCCCCTCTTGCACCGGCTTGGTTCCGCCCGACATCATCGCCCCCGGCAGGGGCCGGTCCGCGAGGTCGTAGCGGCTGTCCAGCAGCTCGCGCTGGCGGGCCATGACGGCGGGCTTCTGCGCCTCGTCGATGACGCGGGCGCGAGAGGGGGGCATCACCGGCAGCGGACGATAGGTGGTGTCCGGTGGCAAGGGATCGGCGGCGGCGGGCAGGGGCTGCGCGCCGGCCAACAACGCCGCGCAGATCGGGGCCAGGGCACGATGGACCGGCATGGCATCCTCCTTTTGCTGGGACGCGGTAACCGGCGGCGGGGCGGATTGTTCCCATGTCGACTGTGGGTTAGTTGGCGGTGGCCGGGGCGGCGCCGTGGCCCGGTGGGGCAATGACGACTGCGCCCCCCGCGACCCGGCGGATCTCGCACCCCGGCGGGCGTCCCGGACATGTCAGTATCGGTCGGTTTGCAGCGGCCTCACGGCCCGGTTGGAGCCGCGGCGCCCCTATGCCTCGAACAGCTCGCGGAATTGCCGGGGCTGGCAGCGCAGGTATTGCGGCGCGGCCTTGACGCTGGCGCCCAGATGCGCGGCGGCGTGCCAGGGCCAGCGCGGGTCGTAAAGCACCGTGCGGGCCAGCGCCACCAGGTCGGCGTCGCCGGTGACGACGATGGCCTCGGCCTGGTCGTAGCCGGTGATCAGGCCGACCGCGACCACCGGGATGCCTACCGCCTGTTTCACGGCGCGGGCCAGCGGCACCTGATAGCCCGGCCCGACCGGGATCTGCTGGCGCGGGTCCAGCCCGCCGCTGGAGACGTGGATCGCGGCGCAGCCCCTTGCCTCCAGCGCCTGCGCAAAGGCCACTGTCTGGGCGATGTCCCAGCCGCCCTCGACCCAATCGGTGCCGGAGACGCGGACCGAGACCGGGCGTTCGGCGGGAAAGGCGGCGCGGACGGCCTCGAACACCTCAAGCGGGAAGCGCATCCGGTTTTCCAGGCTGCCGCCATAGTCGTCGTCGCGCAGGTTCGACAACGGCGACAGGAACTCGTGCAGCAGATAGCCATGGGCGGCGTGGATCTGCACCGCGTCCAGCCCCAGCCGCCCGGCGCGCGCGGCGGCGGCGGCAAAGGCGTCGCGCACCCGGTCGAGCCCGGCGCGGTCCAGCGCATGGGGGGGGATCTCGCCGTCCTGGAACGCCGCGGCGCTGGGAGCGACCGTTTGCCAGCCGTTCGGATGATCGGGCGCGATCTGCCTGCCGCCCAGCCACGGCAGGTCGGTCGAGGCCTTGCGCCCGGCATGGGCCAGCTGGATGGCGATGGGCATGTCGGACCAGCGGCGCACGCCCTCCAGCGTGCGGGCCAGCGCCGATTCGGTCCGGTCGTCCCACAGCCCGACATCGGCGTAGGAGATGCGGCCCTCGGGCAGGACGGCGGTGGCCTCGATGGTCAGCAGCGCCGCGCCGGACAGCGCCAGCTGGCCCAGATGGATCAGGTGCCAGTCGGTGGTGCAGCCGTCCTCGGCCGAATACTGGCACATCGGCGCGATGACGATGCGGTTGGAAAGCTGCAGGCCGCCGACCGCAAGCGGGGTGAACAGACGGGGCATCGGGCTCTCCTTCAGGCGGGGGTGGGGCAGGGGGGATGTGGTCCCGATGCGACCGCGAGGTCAAGCCCGGCCCGCGGCGCAGCCCGTCATATGCGACCGATCCCCACAAAACCCGGCCTTGGAAAGCCCGGCCGAACGCAGGCTGGTCCCCGCTCGGGCGGCAGAGATCAGTCCCACTCCTTCAGGCTGTTGATGCCGCCATAGCCGCGCACGCCGGACAGGTCGAAGTCCAGCCCCGCGTCCACGTAGGGCGCCCAGAGCCCGGCGGTGCCGATGACCGAGCCGGTCGCGGCCGACCAGCCGACCCCGGCCTCGATCATCCGGTCGCTCTTGCCGCGCACGCCCACCAGCTTGGCGCTGCCGAAGGACAGCCCGTCGGCCAGCGGCAGATGCACCGAGGCTTTCGCCCCGCGCGCGTCCCCATCGGAATCCAGCCGGATCTTGGCGATGCCCAGCACCCCTTCCGGGGTCGAGCCGTAGCTGTCGAAGCTCCAGTTGAAGCCGATGAAGCCCCGGGTCTCGGCCCCGGCCGGCAGCGCGGTCAGCAGGGCGATGGCGGTGGCGGCGGCGACGGCGCGCATGTTGA
The DNA here is from genome assembly GCF_047716885.1 of Paracoccus sp. SJTW-4. Lineage (NCBI taxonomy): Bacteria > Pseudomonadati > Pseudomonadota > Alphaproteobacteria > Rhodobacterales > Paracoccaceae > Paracoccus > Paracoccus sp. SJTW-4. Next base: position 3,097,135 of record NZ_CP136681.1, read on the forward strand.
CCTCGTTCGTTTTTCTCGCGGGCAAGGTGACGAAACCGGGCCGGCAGGTCAACCGTGACCGAATGCAGCGGCCGCGCCCGGCGGGGACCGGGCGCGGCATCTGATGCGGGGGGCAGCGGCTCAGGCGGCGCGTTCGGGCAGTTCCAGCCCCAGCCAGTCCTGATAGAAGCTGTCGATGTCGGGCTCGAAATCGTGGATCACCGGATACCACGGGGTCGGCGCCTCGACATCCAGCAGGTCGCCGGACAGCGGGCAGTAGTATTCGCGGATCACCTGCCAGCTGGTGGTGGGGGCCATCAGCCGGGGATAAAGCTCCTCCATCTCTGCGTCGGTTTCGCGGACATGCATCACCGCGTGCAGTTTCCAGTTGTCGCGCCAGTCGCAGAACTCATGCCCGGCCAGGCTTTTCACCACCCATTTCCTGTCCGACTTGCGCTGGACGATGAACAGCTTGGGCCCCAGCGGCAGGATGATGCGGTCGTCCCACGGCACCTGTTCCTGCAGGATTTCCAGGTAGATCTCGAACCGCTCCTTGTCCTTGGGGGTGGACAGCATGGTGTGCAGGGTGTCGCGGTCGATGGTGCCTTCCACCAGGTCCCGGATCTTGTTCTTTGTGTAAGCCATCGTGATTTCCTTTCGGGTTCAAGGGGGTGCCGCCCGCCAGGGGCGGCACGCGGCATCACTCGTCGACGAACTTGACCGTGCGGACATCCGGCAGTTCCGAGATGTCCATCGAGTATTCGCGCCCGTAGGAGGGGATCGGCAGGTCGGCCTCCTGCAGCTGCCAGTCGGCGGGCAGGTCCCAGAACTTGCGGAAGCTTTCCTCGAAGCGCGGCCCCAGCTTGAAGCTGGCGGCGAACATCTGCTGGACGTGGACGCCGGCGTCCTTGGCCAGGATGCGTTCGCGTTCGCCGGCCATCCAGTCGCGGGTCGGAACCGCGCGGGCCAGCCGCTGCTTGCGGATTTCCGCGCGGCGTGCCTCGGTTCCGGCCTCATCTACGCCGAACAGCCCGTCTTCGCCCTTGACCAGCTTGACGCCATAGACCGAGTTCGCAAAACGCTCGATCAGATAGCCGCCGTTCACATCGTCGGCCACGCTTTGGGGAACGCGGTCCAGCGGGTCGCCAAAGCCAGGACCACCGCGCATGTAGTTCAGGTAAAGATCGTAATCCTTGAACATCGCTTCGGTGGTGATGGCCTGCTTGTCGCGCTTGATCAGCGCGTCAGGGATCAGGCTGTCCCAGACCGGGTTTTCCGGGTCGTGGTCACCGCCATGCGGGATCTCGCCCCCATCCGCGATGATCTGCTTGAGGTTGGTGTCATGGGCCTCGAAGCGATAGCCTGATGCCGCCGGATAACCGCCCATCAGACCCCAGTCAGAGCTGATATGGCCGTTGCCCATGAAGAACATCGTCCAGTCCTTGGCGTTCCAGACCATGCGCAGCGACTGGAAGCCGCAGCCGCCGCGATACTTGCCCGCGCCGCCCGACGAGGCCTTGATCTCGCGCCCCAGATAGATCAGGGGCTCGGCCAGCTCCCAGATTTCCATGTCGCCCATGTCGCCTTCCGGGTTCCAGATGGCTGCGGCGTGGCTGATCCCGTCCTTGTGGGCGCTGGCGCCCACCCCGTTGGCGGCACATTCGAACGAGTTGACGGCGTGAACTTCGTCAAACTGGTTGAAGCCACCGCCTTGCAGCCAGTTCGAGGTATTGGCGTTGCCGGCGTTCACCTCCTCCAGATAGCCGCGCCCGAAATAGCTGCGTGACAGCCCGCGCCACAGCGAGGTCCAGGAACTGACCAGGAAGTGCCACGAATAGCTGAAGGCCACCCGGCGGTCGTCGGGGTTCATCCAGGTGCCCTTGGGCAACCGGAACTCGGTCCCGTAGGCGGCGCCGTCGTTGATCATCTCGGTCGGGATCAGCGATTGCGTCATCATCACCCAGATACCCGAGGTAAAGCTGACCGCATGGGCGTTGTAGGTATGCCAGCCCCAACGGGACGAGCCCTCGAAGTCCAGCCGCCATGTTGCGTCGGGGCGGATGGTGATCTCGGACGGGGTGTGCATGATCGTGTCGACCTTCGCGAAATCCGAAGGCACCCGCACATCCTCGTGCTCGTAAGGCACATCGACGAAACCGACCTGGCGATATTTGCCCGGGATGGTCATCGCCTTGATGCGGGCCTGCAGGCCCTGCCGACCGTGCTCGATCGATTCATAGGCGAATTTCATATAGGCATCGATGCCTTCGTCGGCGATCACCTGCTCGACCAGATCACGGATCATGTGGCAGCCGGCAATGCGGGTGCGCTCGTCCAGCATCCAGTAGCGCGTGGTCCGCACCGAGCGCTGGCTTTCATGCAGCCAGTCGCGCAGCAGCGTGTCGTTCTGGCCGATCTTGCGGCAGGTGATCTGATAACCGTCGCCGAAGCGCTGCACCTGTCCCGTGGACATCGAGCCCGGGCCGACCGAGCCGGTGTCGATCACGTGCGTCACGCCGCCGACCCAGCCGATCAGCTTGCCCTCGTGGAACAGCGGCACGATGGTGTGGATGTCGCAGGTATGGACGTTGCCGATCAGGTTGTCGTTGTTGCAGAAGATGTCCTTGTCGTTGATGCCGGGGTTCGATTCCCAGTCGTTCTCGATCATGTACTTGATCGCCGCGCCCATGGTGCCGACGTGGATGATGATCCCGGTCGAGGTCAGGATCGCGTCCCCCGCCGCGTTATAGAGCGTGAAGCAAAGCTCGCCTTCCTGCTCCACGATCGGGCTGGCCGCGATCTTCTTGGCGGTCTCGCGGGCGTCCACCACCCCGGCCCGCAGCCGCGAGAACAGCTTGTTGTACAGGATCGGCTGGCTGTCGCGCAGTTCCAGCTTTTTGATGCCGGCGTAATGGCCGGTGCGCTTGGTGGCCTCCATCAGCCGGTCGCGGTGCTGTTTCAGGGTCTCGCCGCCGCGGACGATGCCCTCGAAATTGGCTTGGATGTTCATTGGTCTTTCCTCCCCTCAGATTTCTTTCAGGTGGAACAGGCGGTGGCCGTCCAGGAACGTCTCGAAGCCGCCGGGCACCACCAGCGTGGTGGCGTCGGATTCGATGATCGCGGGGCCGGTGATGCGGTTGCCGGGTTGCAGGGTTTCCATCTGGTACAGCTGCGCATCCACCCATTTCTTGTGGCGGTAGAACTTGCGCGTGCCCAGTTTCGCGCCCTCGGGCGGGGTTTCCGGGCCCAGCTCTTCATGCGGGATCTTGGGCTTCTGGATCGGCACCATGCCGCGCATGATCGCGCCGGTGACCGAATACCCCAGCTCGGGCGAGCGGGCCGAGGCGGCATAGACCCGGCCGTAGGTGTCGTTGAACGCCTCGACCAGCTTGTCCCAGTCCTCGGCGGTCGCGGCCGACGAGATCGGGGATTCGATTTCAAGGTCGTTCAGCTGGCCGCGGTACTGCATCCGGAACCCGGGTTGCAGCGTCACCCTGTCGGCGGAATAGCCGTTGATGGCGAACTCTTCGAGCACGCGTTCCTTCAGCTCGTCCCAGGCCGCCTGCAGGATGCGGGCCTGATCGGCCTTGGCGCCGTCGGCGGCATCGGTGGCGATGTTGATGTCCAGCGACTTGTCGTAGCGGTATTCGAAATCCGCCGCCGCGCAGCCGAAGGCGCTGAAGCCCGCGGCCCAGGCCGGGATGATGATGTCCTCGAACCCCATCCCCTGCGTATAGCCGTAGGTGTGGACCGGCCCCGCGCCGCCGTAGCTGAAGCAGACGAAGTTGCTGGGGCTCGACCCCTTGCCCGAAATCATCGAGCGCACATAGTCGCGCAGGTCGCTGTCCAAGAGTTCGATCACCCCGGCGGCGGCATCCTCGACCGACAGGCCCAGCGGGTCGGCCACCTGTTCCTTCATCGCGTTCCAGGCGCGCTCTCGGTCCAGCTTGACCTGCCCGCCCAGGAAGTTGTCGGGGTTCAGATAGCCCAGGATGACGTGGCAGTCGGAAATGGTGACGATTTCCACCCCGGACTCCGCCCAGCAGACGCCCACGCGATAGCCGGCGCTGTCCGGTCCCAGCTTGATCGCCTTGGTGTAGGGGTCCAGCCGGATATAGGTGCCGGCGCCCGACCCGACCGAATCCATCGCCACCAGCGGCAGCGACAGCACCAGCCGCGCCATGTCGGGGTCGTTCTTGATGGTCAGCTCGTTCTGGGTGATCAACGCCACGTCGAACGAGGTGCCGCCGATGTCGGTGCAGGCGATGTTGGAATAGCCCAGCGTCTCGCCCAGGTATTTCGCCCCGATCACGCCGCCGATGGGGCCGGACACGATGGTGCGCGCCAGCTCCTTGGCCTTCCAGCTGATGGTGCCGCCGTGGGTGGCCATCACCCGCATGTCGAACTTTGCGCCATGTTCCTGGAACGCGGCCGAGATCTGCTTGAGCGACTTGCGCGAGGGCTCCGCCGCGAACGCCTCGAGCACGGTGGTGTTGGTGCGGTGGGTTTCCTTGCGCAGCGGGTAGTAGTCGACCGAGGCGAACACCGGAATGTCCTTGCCCGCGGCCTTGACCTCTTCCAGCACGATGTCGCGGACGCGGCGCTCATGCGTGGGGTTCTTGTAGCTGTGCAGGAACGAGATCACGATCCCTTCCACATCCTGCTCGATCAGCTCGCGCGCGGCTTTCCTTGCGCCCTCCTCGCGCAGGGGGATCACCACGGTGCCGAACATGTCGACGCGTTCCATCACGCCGCGGGTCAGGTGGCGCGGCACCAGCGGGTCGTCGTAGTAATGGGTGTTCAGGTGGATGCGGTCCTCGTATGCGAAGCCCAGATAGGCCTGGATCGCGCGGCCCATGCGGTGGAAATCCTCCATCCCCGCATTGACGATCAGCCCGGTGCGCAGCCCCTTGCGCTGCACCACGCGGTTCAGCATCGCGGTGCCGGAATAGACCCCCGTCTGCAACGAGGCCAGCGCGTCGGACAGGTTCAGCCCCCAGGCCTCGAGCCCCTCGCGCGAGGATTCGATCAGCCCGATGGATTCGTCCTGCGGCGTCGATTGCGCCTTGCCCACGACGAAATCGCCGTCGGCATCCACGAAGAATGTGTCCGTCATGGTCCCGCCGGCGTCGATGCCCAGCACCTGCACGGACCGCTTGTTCTTGCTGTCAAGTGGCACGTCTCACTCCTCCCTTTGACCGGCCCGCCATGGCTGGCGGGTCGGGGTCAGGATGGAATCAGGCGTGATCGGCGGGGTGTCCGATATTCGGACAGGCTGACGGACATGCTGCGGACGCGCCTTACGGCTTGCTGCGCGGCCGCGCGATCCCGTAGGCGTCAAGCTTGAGATAGAGGGTCGAGCGCGCGATCCCCAGCCGCCGCGCGGCCTCGGTCATGTTGCCGGCGGTGGCGTCCAGCGCGGCGATGATCTCGGCCTTTTCGACGTCGAGCAGGCTGTCCTCGCGCAGGGGCTCGGCCGGGGGGCGGCCGATTTCCGGCGGCAGGTCGCGGGCGTCGATCAGCGCGCTGCGCGACAGCGCCGACTGGGCCGAGACCAGATTCTGCATCTCGCGCAGGTTGCCGGGCCAGGAATGCGCGCGCAGCACCGCCATGGCGCCGGCGGTGAAGCGCAGCTCGCGCCCGCCGTTTTCCTGCCGGTGCCGGGCCAGGATCGCCTGCAGATACAGCGGGATTTCCGCCGGGCGGTCGCGCAGCGGCGGGATGGTCAGCCTTGCGCCCGCGATGCGATAGTAAAGCTCGCGGTGCAGGCTGCCGTCCTGCATCATCTGGAACAGCGATCGCGAGGCCAGGGTGATGACCCGGCAGCCGGCGCGCTCGGCGGTCTCGATCACGCTCAGCAGCAGCTTCTGCACCGCCGGGCTGGCGCGGCCGGGGCTGTCGAGGCACAGCGTGCCGCCGTCAAGCGCCAGCGCCCCGCGCGCCATGTCCGCGCGCAGCCCCTCGTCCGACAGCAGCGCGCATTCCAGCATGGTGAAGCGGCCGGCGCGGGCGGCGGACGCGGCGTCGTGCATGGCGCGGGCAAGCGTGGCCTTGCCGGTGCCGGTCTCGCCCTCGATCAGGATCGGCAGGCTGGTGTCCAGCAGCCGCTGCGCCTGCGCCACCAGCTCGGCCATGGTGGCGCCGGTGCGGCCCAGCTGCGCCAGGTCCAGCGCCTCGGGCTTGCGCCGGGCGCGGCGGGCTTTCAGCGAGATAACCACCCCGATCGCATCGGCGCGCGGCTCGATCACGTCCAGCGCCGCGTCGGGCAGATGGCCGGCCAGCGCCTCGGCGGCGCGGTCGGCGCCCAGCTCGATCAGCTCGGGCAGGCGCTGGCGCAGCCCGGCCAGCGCCTGCGAAAACTCGGGCGCATGGGCGAACTCGCCCGACGAAAAGATCTCGGCGCCGGTGCGGTCCAGCAGCAGCACCGGTTCCGACAGGCGGCGCTGGTGCAGACATTGCAGCAGCAGCTGGCGGTCCTGCGCCAGCCGGTGGGCCAGCTCGCTTTCCACCTGCAACGCAAAGGCCGAGGACAGCGCCGTGCTGCCCGGCTGTTTCTGCCCCGCCGACCACGAGATGTTCAGCACCCCCAGCAGCTGCCCGGTGCCGGGGTCCTTGATCGGGCTGGCCGCGCAGTTCCAGCGCTGGATTTCCTCGAAGAAATGTTCCGGCCCGTCGACCTGCACCGAGCGTCCCAGGTGGATCGCGGTGCCGATGGCGTTGGTGCCGATGGCGGTTTCGGACCATTTCCCGCCCAGATGCAGGTGGTTTTCCCGGCCGCGGGCGATGGTGTCCGAATCACCCGCCGCATCCAGCACCACGCAATCGTGATCGCACAGCAGCAGCATGTTGCCGGACTGGCGCAGCAGGAAATCGGCCTTGGACAGCGCCGCCTGTGCCGCCTGCCGCAGGCGCCGAGCGCGGGTCCGGGTCGTATGCAGGTCGTCAGGCGCCAGCATCGGGGCGTATTTCGGCGAAGCCATGGCCAGCTTTGACGAGCGTTTCCAGCTTTGCAACACGACTTCGCGGATGCTGGGGGGCACCCGCCCGACAGCACGAAAACTTTCCCAATCGGATTTCGAAATGCTGGCGACCATCAGCCCCTCCCCTGACAAACGGTCCGTGCACTCGCGATTATCTTGCACACGGGCCGCAGTGCCGCAACGATTCATCCCGGCGCGGGCGGTGCGCCGCCGGTGCGGGGACGGGGGTGGCCACATATCGACGCAGGCGGCGCGATGCTCTGGCCACGGGCGGGGGCGGAGTTATTCTGGGGCGCGGGCGCATCATCCGGCCGCGCCAAAGCGGCCGCGGCCGGCATCCGGCGCCCGAGCACCCGGCAAACCACGGAGATTTCCATGAAATACAGCTTCAAAGGCGATACCGTCCTTGTCACCGGCGCGGGTTCCGGCATCGGCGAGGCGACGGCGCGGCTGCTGGCGGACAACGGGCTGCGGCTGGTGGTGTCGGACATCGATTCGGGCAAGGCCGAGGCGCTGGCCGCCGCGATCAGGGACGCGGGCGGGCAGGCGGTGGCCCATGCGGGCGACGTGTCCCGCCCCGAGGATGCGCAATCGGCGGTGGCGCTGGCGGTCGAGCGGTTCGGCGTCCTGCACATGGCCTTCAACAATGCCGGCATCGGCGGCACGCTGCTGCCGGCGGGCGAGCTGTCCCCCGAGGACTGGCAGCGCGTCATCGCCATCAACCTCAGCGGCGTGCAATACGGGCTGCGCCACCAGATCCCGGCGATCCTGGCCGCGGGGGGCGGGGCGATCGTGAACATGTCCTCGATCCTGGGGCTGGTCGGCAATCCCGGTGCGCCCGCATATGTGGCGGCGAAACACGGGGTCACCGGGCTGACCCGCTCGGCCGCGCTGGCCTATGCGGCGCAGGGGGTGCGGATCAACTCGATCCACCCGGGCTATGTCGACACCCCGCTGCTGGACGCGCTGGACGCCGACACCCGCGCCGCACTGGTCGGGCAGCACGCCATCGGACGGCTGGGCCGGGCCGAGGAGATCGCCCATGCGGCGGCGTTCCTGCTGTCCGAGGGCGCCAGCTTCATGGCCGGCGCCGCGCTGGTGGTCGACGGCGGCTATACCGCCGCCTGAACGGCACCCCGGCTCAGCGCCGCGGCGGCTTGCCCGGTCCCCGCGGCTTGCCCGGGCGCTGCGGCCGTGCCGCACCGCCCGCAGGCTTGGCCGGGCGCCTGGCCCCGGGCGCCGCCGCGGCGGCGCGTTTCGCCCGCGGAGTGGCGGGCCGTGCGTCCGGCTGCTCGTCGGGCCGCGGGTCCTCGGCGCCGTATTTCCTGGCCCCGTATTTGGGGGTGCCGTATTTCTCGGCGCCGAACTTGCCCGCACCGGGTTTCTTCGCGCCGTATTTCGCCGGCGCCTGCGGCGGCTGGCCGTCGGCGTCCGGCAGCGGCTGCCACCGCGGCGGGTGCGAGGGTTCGGGGGCGGCGCTGCGGCGGGGTGCGGCGGTGCGGGGGCGGGGGGCGCGGTCATCGGCGGGTTCGCCGTCGATGCGGCGCATGACCAGCCCCGGCTCGATCTCGGTCAGCGGGCCAAAGCGCGAGGCCATGGCGGCGGCGATCTGCACGAAGCTTTCGGTCTCGCGCACGCGGATCGCGCCGATGGCGTCGCGGGTGATGCCGCCGGCCTCGCAGATCTTGGGCAGCAGCCAGCGCGCCTCGGCGCGGCCGGTATGGCCGACCGACAGCGAAAACCAGGCGGCATCGCTGAAATCGCCGCGCTCGCGCGGGGCAGGGGCCGGGCCGCCGGGAACGGGCGCGTCGGCCAGTTCCTCGGGGACCGGACGCCCCTCGCGCCACAGCCGGGCAAAGGCGGCGGCGACCTGTCTTGCGTCGAAACGCTCGAGCAGCCGGTCGGCGGCCTCGGCCTCGTCATCCGCGTCGGCGATCAGGGCCGGGTGGTCCAGCATCCGCGCATCGTCGCGCGCCCGCACCTCGTCGGCCGAGGGCGCCTTGCCCCATTCCGCCGTCACCCGCGCCCCCTGCAACAGCCGCTGCGCCTTCTTGTAGTCCGCGGGCGTGACGATCAGCGCCGAGATCCCCTTGGACCCCGCCCGGCCGGTGCGCCCCGAACGGTGCAGCAGGGTTTCGGAATTGGTCGGCAGGTCGGCGTGGATCACCAGCTCGAGCCCCGGCAGGTCGATGCCGCGCGCGGCCACGTCGGTGGCGATGCAGACCTGCGCACGCCCGTCGCGCAGCGCCTGCAGGGCGTGGGTGCGTTCCTGCTGGCTGAGCTCGCCCGACAGCGCCACGGCGCGAAAGCCGCGGTTGCCCATCCGCGCCAGCAGGTGGTTCACATTGGCGCGGGTCTTGCAGAACACGATGGCGGTGCGGGCATCGTGGAAACGCAGCAGGTTGAAGATGGCGTTCTCGCGGTCGCGCAGGGTGACGCTGGCGGCGCGATAGGCGATGTCGCCGTGCTGGCGCGCCTCTCCGGTCGCGACCACGCGCAGGGCGTCGCGCTGGAACTCGGTCGCGAGCCTGGCGATGGCGGGCGGCACGGTGGCCGAAAACATCAGCGTTCGGCGCTCGGCCGGGGCGGATTGCAGGATGAACTCGAGATCCTCGCGGAAGCCGAGGTCCAGCATCTCGTCGGCCTCGTCCAGCACGCAGGCGCGCAGGGTGGACAGGTCCAGGCTGCCGCGTTCCAGATGGTCGCGCAGCCGCCCGGGGGTGCCGACGACGATCTGCGCGCCGCGGTCCAGCGCCCGGCGCTCGGTGCGGAAATCCATGCCGCCTACGCAGGTAGCGATCTGCGCCCCGGTCCCGGCGTAAAGCCAGCCCAGCTCGCGCGCCACCTGCAACGCCAGTTCGCGCGTGGGGGCGATGGCCAGCGCCACCGGCAGCCCGCCCAGCGGCAGCTGCCCGTCGTCGAGGATGTCCGAGGCCATCGCCAGCCCGAAACCCACGGTCTTGCCCGAGCCGGTCTGCGCCGACACCAGCAGGTCGCGCCCGGTGGTTTCGGGGGTCAGCACCGCCTGCTGGACAGAGGTGAGGCTGGCATAGCCCTTGGCAGCCAAGGCCGCGGCCAGCGGCGCGGCGAGTTCGTGATCGGTCATTGTAATCAGCCTGAAGGGGATGGCGCGCATCCGTGGGACGGCACCTAGCCCCTTGCGCGCGGGCCGCCATGGCCTGCCGCCCCGGTGTCCATGGGCCGAAAGCCGGGTTCCTGCCGCCCCGGCGCCGCGAAGTCAACCCCGTATGCCACGGTGGGGGAACGAAAACCGGGGGGTCCGGCGTTTCCATCAGGCGGCGATCCGCCGCACCCTCATCACAGGAAGGAGACCCGACATGTCCTGCATCAAGCCCGCCCTGGCGGTGGCCGCGATCCTGGCGATGGCGGCCTGCACCCCGGGGCCGACCACCACCACCATCACCACCCCGAGCAGCGATCCGGTCAAGGTCGTCACCCCGCCCGGCGGCGATTCCGTGACGGTGGTCACGCCCTGACCGGCCAGCCGGCGCCGGTGCCGTCCACGGGGCTGCCGTCCCCAGGCGCGCCGGCGCTGGAATGCCGGCCCGGCTGCGGGCTCAGTCGCGGATCTCGTCGGGATCCACCCCCCACAGCGAGGTCTTGGGCACCCAGCCCTTTTCCCCGCCGCCCGACACCCGGCACCAGTCGGGCGTGCATTCGTGCAGCCGTACGATGGCGCCGGCCTCGGCCCGCGCCAGCACCGAGGCGTTCAGGTCGGCGCGGCTGCGCAGTTCGGCCATGTCGGTGGTGATGATGGCGGTGCGCACCCCCGACAGCAGCGAATAATGCACCCAGCCGCCGGCGCCGTCCTGGTCCTCGACCCGGCGCCAGTGCCCGAACTCGGCCACCACCAGCAGCGGCATCCCCGGATGGCGGAACACCCAGTCGATGCGGTGCGACAGCGAGGGGCCGCGCCGCGCGTTGCCTTCGCCCCCCTTCAGGCTGACGTAGCGGGGCAGCGGCAGGTTGGTGACCGGGCCGCGATTGGGGTCGCGCGGGGTGGCCTGATGGCGGCTGATCAGGGAATCGGCGGTCACGTCGCTGCGGTCGATCTCGATCGCCGGGTCGGCGCCCCCGTCCTGCGCGGCGGCCGGCGCCCCCCACAGCGCGGCAGCGGTCACCGCCGCGGCCAGCAGCGCCGCCCAACCCGGATACCCGGTCCGTGCAGCCTCTGCCCCGGATCGCTTGGTCATGTCGTCTTCCTTGCCGGCCGCGGAAAGCACCGCGGCATGTCTGCCCGCCCGTCCGGGGTCTTGTGCAAGCCCCGGCTTGCGGGCAGTTTGCCAAACGTAATCCGGCATTGGAAGAGAGGTCACATGGCTGACATCGCACCCAAGCGTGATCGGCTCAAGGTCGTCGTGACCCGCCGCCTGCCTCAGGCGGTCGAGGCGCGTCTGGCCGAGCTGTTCGACGTGTCATTGCGCGAAACCGACACCCCGATGACCCGCGAGGAACTGGCGCGGGCGATGCGGGACAGCGACGTTCTGGTCCCCACCATCACCGACCAGGTCGACGCGGGGCTTCTGGCGCAGGCGGGCGAGCGGCTGCGGCTGATCGCCAACTACGGGGCGGGGTTCGATCACATCGACGTGGCCTCGGCCCGCAGCCGCGGCATCCAGGTCACGAACACCCCCGGGGTCGTGACCGAGGACACCGCCGACATGGCGATCGCGCTGATGCTGGCCGTGACCCGCCGCATCCCCGAGGGCCTGGCCGAGATGCAGTCCGGCCGCTGGCAGGGCTGGTCGCCCACCGCGCATCTGGGCGGGCGCATCGGCGGGCGCCGGCTGGGGATCCTGGGCATGGGCCGGATCGGGCAGGCGGTGGCGCGGCGGGCCAATGTCTTCGGGATGCAGGTGCATTACCACAACCGCCGCCGGCTGCGCCCAGAGGTCGAATCCGACCTGCAGGCGACATATTGGGAAAGCCTCGACCAGATGCTGGCGCGCATCGATATCCTGTCGATCAACGCCCCGCACACCCCCTCGACCTTTCACCTGCTGAACGCGCGGCGGCTGAAGCTGATGAAGCCGACGGCGGTGGTGGTGAACACCTCGCGCGGCGAGGTGATCGACGAGAACGCCCTGACCAGGATGCTGCGCGCGGGCGAACTGGCGGGGGCGGGGCTCGACGTGTTCGAGCACGGCCACGACATCAACCCGCGGCTGCGCGAGGCCCCGAACGTGGTGCTGCTGCCGCATATGGGCTCGGCCACGGTCGAGGGGCGCAACGAGATGGGCGAAAAGGTCATCATCAACATCAAGACCTTTGCCGACGGCCACCGCCCGCCGGACATGGTGCTGCCCTCGATGCTGTAAGTCGACACACACGCCCCGCAGCTGCTGCGGGGCGTTTTCTTGCGCGTGGTCGCGTGGACGATCCGGGAACGGAAAAGGCCGGCCCCGCAGGACCGGCCTTTTTCGATTGGAGCGGGCGATGAGATTCGAACTCACGACCCTAACCTTGGCAAGGTTATGCTCTACCCCTGAGCTACGCCCGCGCCCCGTCCCGGTAGCATCCGCTGCCGGTGGAGGGGGATTTAGACAAGCTTGCCGGGGGGTGCAAGAGGTAAAATGCACCGTCTCGCCCATTGGCGCGGCCGGAGCCTCCGGCGGGGATATTTGGGGACAGAAGATGCCTGCCGCCGGGGGGCGGCTCTTGACGCGGGCGGCGTGCTGCTGGCCAATGGCGGCGGACCACAGGGGCGGCAATACATGGCGCGAAGCGACGAGTTGAACGATTTCGTGCGCGCGGGACTGGCCTCCGGGCGCAGCGGCGACGAGTTGGCGGGGGCGCTGACGCAAGCGGGGTGGAGCGGGCGCGAGATCGCCGCCGCACTGGCCGCCTGGCTGCCCGCGGCGCCCGGGCTGCCGCCGGTGCCGCGGCCCCGCGCCTATGTCTCGGCGCGCGAGGGGCTGATCTACGGGCTGCTGTTCCTGCTGCTGGGGCTGATCTGCTGGCATGTCACCATGCTGGGCTTCGAGGTGATCGAGGCGCTGCTGCCGGACCCGGACCAGCGCTATTACTATCCCTCCACCTCGTCCATGCGGTGGAGCATGGCGACGCTGATTCCCACCGTGCCGCTGTTCCTGCTGCTCAACCGCAGGGTGATGCGGGACACCGCGCAGGACAGCGGCCGCCGCCGCTCGCTGGTGCGCAAGTGGTTCGCGGCGATGACGCTGCTGCTGGCCTCGCTGGCACTGCTGGGCGATCTGGTGGCGGTGATCTATTCGCTGCTGAACGGCGATCTGACGCCGCGCTTTGCCGCCAAGGCGGCGCTGATCGCCGCCGTGGGCACGCTGGTGTTCGCCTATTACCGGGGAGAGCTGGATGACTGAGCCGGGCGGGCGCAGACAGGGGCAGGGCTGGGCCAGCTGGGCCATCGCCGCGCTGGCGGCGGGGGCGGTGGTCGCCGGGCTGGCGATCGCGGGCGGGCCGGTGCATGCGCGCAAGGAACTCCGCGACGACGCGCGCGCCGCCGATCTGTCGCGCCTGTCCAGCCATATCTCGTGCCTGGTCGGCGATTCGGGTCCGCGCGAGCTGCCCGCCGATCTGTCCCCGACCGAGGGCTGCCCCGGCCCGGTGCCGCTGACCGACAGCCGCAGCGGCGAACCCTATCGGATCGAGCCGCTCGCCGACGGGAAATACCGGCTCTGCGCCGCATTCGAGCTGCCCCCGGCCGACCCTCCCTATCGCTGGGGCGGCGAGCGGCGCGACGGCGACTGCCTGATCTACACGCTGCCCGCGCGGCCGCAGCCGGCGCCGCCGGCCGCCGCCCCCGCCTGAGCGCAACCCGCACCGCCAAGGGCTTCGGGCGGTCGCAAATATCCTCAGGGGGTGAATGCCGCGCGCCCGCGCGCGGCAGAGGGGGCGCGAGTGCCCCCTTGCTTCACTCCAGCTCGACCAGCAGGTCCTTGGCGTCGATCTGCGCGCCGGGCGCCACATGGATCGCCTTGATCCGGCCGGCGCGGTCGGCGTGGATGGCGGTTTCCATCTTCATCGCCTCGATGGTCAGCAGCAGGTCGCCGGGCTGCACGCTGGCCCCGGGCTGGACCACCACGCTGGCCACCACCCCCGGCATCGGCGCGCCGACATGGGCAGGGTTGCCGGATTCCGCACGAGGGCGGGCGGCGGCGGTGGCGCTGGCGCCGCGGTCGGGGACGCGGACGGTGCGCGGCTGCCCGTTCAGCTCGAAGAACACCTTGACGTGGCCGGCGTCGTCGCGGTCGCCCAGCGTCAGCAGCTGGATTTCCAGGGTCTTGCCGGGGTCGATCTCGACGCTGATCTGCTCGCCCGGCTCCATCCCGTAGAAGAAGGCCGGGGTGGGCAGGGTGCGGACCGGGCCGTAGATGCGATGACGCTCGGCATAGTCGGTGAACACCTTGGGATACATCAGCCAGCCGTTCAGGTCCTCGTCGTCGACCGGGCGTTCCAGCGCCGCTTCCAGCTCGGCGCGGGCGGCGGCCAGATCGACCGGCGGCATCAGCGCGCCGGGGCGGGTGGTGATCGGGGCCTCGCCCTTCAGCACCTTGCGTTGCAGCGCCGGTGGCCAGCCCCCGGGCGGCTGGCCCAGGTTGCCGCGCATCATGTCGACCACCGAATCGGGGAAGGCGACCTCGACCGCGGGGTCCTCGACCTGCGCCCTCGTCAGCCCCTGCGCCACCATCATCAGCGCCATGTCGCCCACCACCTTCGAGCTGGGGGTGACCTTGACGATATCGCCGAACATCGCGTTCACGTCGGCATAGGCCTGCGCGATCTCGTGCCAGCGGTCCTCGAGCCCGAGCGAGCGCGCCTGCGCCTTGAGGTTGGTGAACTGGCCGCCCGGCATCTCGTGCAGATACACCTCGGAGGCCGGGGCGCGGCTGCCGGCCTCGAAGGCGCAGTAGAGATCGCGCACCCGTTCCCAGTAGTTGGAAATCTCGCGGATCGCGGCCAGATCCAGCCCGGTGTCGCGGTCGGTGCCGGAAAGCGCAGCCACGATCGAGCCCAGGCAGGGCTGCGAGGTGCCGCCCGAGAACGCGTCCATCGCCGCATCCACCACCGCCACCCCGGTTTCCGCCGCCGCCAGCACGGTGGCGCTGGCGATGCCGCTGGTGTCGTGGGTGTGGAAATGGATCGGCAGTCCCACCTCGTCGCGCAGCGCGGCGAACAGCACCCGCGCGGCCTCGGGCTTCAGCAGCCCGGCCATGTCCTTGACGCCCAGCACATGGGCACCGGCGGCGCGCAGCTCCTGAGCCATGGCGACGTAGTATTTCAGGTCATACTTGGCGCGGGCGGGGTCCAGCAGGTCGCCAGTATAGCAGATCGCGGCCTCGCACAGCTTGCCCGAATCGATCACCGCATCTATGGCGACGCGCATGTTCTCGACCCAGTTGAGGCTGTCGAACACCCGGAACACATCGACCCCGGTCTCGGCCGCCTGGCGCACGAATTCCTGCACCACATTGTCGGGATAGTTGGTATAGCCGACCCCGTTCGACGCCCGCAGCAGCATCTGCGTCATCACGTTGGGCATCGCTGCGCGGATGTCGCGCAGCCGCTGCCACGGACATTCCTGCAGGAAGCGATAGGCCACGTCGAAGGTCGCCCCGCCCCAGCATTCGACCGAGAACAGCCCGGGCAGATTCGCCGCGTAAGAGGGCGCGACCCGGATCATGTCGATGGACCGCATCCGTGTCGCCAGCAGCGACTGATGCCCGTCGCGCATGGTGGTGTCGGTGATCAGCAGCCGGCGCTGCTGCTCCATCCACGCCACCACCCCTTGCGGGCCCTCGCGTTCCAGAATCTGGCGGGTGCCCTCGGGCGGCTGGCCCGTGGCTCCGGTCCGCGGCGCGGGGGGCACCGGCGCGCGGGCGCGGGCGGGGCGCGGGCGGCCGGCGGTTTCGGGGTGCCCGTTCACGCTGATGTCGGCCAGATAGTTCAGGATGCGGGTGCCGCGGTCCTGGCGGGGGGCGAACTCGAACAGTTCGGGCGTGGTGTCGATGAATTTGGTGGTGGCCTGGTCAGACAGGAACACCGGGTGTTTCAGCAGGTTGATGACAAAGTCGATGTTGGTCGAGACGCCCCGCACCCGGAATTCGCGCAGCGCCCGGTCCATGCGGCGGATCGCGGCCTCGGGGGTCTGCGCCCAGGCGGTGACCTTGACCAGCAGCGAATCGTAATAGCGGGTGATGACCGCGCCGGCATAGGCGGTGCCGCCGTCCAGGCGGATGCCGTTGCCGGTGGCGCTGCGATAGGCGGTGATGCGGCCGTAGTCGGGGATGAAGTTGTTCTGCGGGTCCTCGGTGGTCACCCGGCACTGGATCGCGTGGCCCGAGAGCGTGATTGCCGCCTGCGAGGCCATGCCGGTCGCCTGCGCCAGCGTCGCGCCCTCGGCGATGCGGATCTGGGCCTGCACGATGTCGATGCCGGTGACCTCTTCGGTCACGGTATGCTCGACCTGGATGCGCGGGTTCACCTCGATGAAATAGAAGGCGCCCGAGTCGATGTCCTGCAGGAACTCGACGGTGCCGGCGTTGCGATAGCCGACGGCTTGCCCGATCTTCAGCGCCAGCCCGCAGACCTCGGCGCGCTGCTCGTCGCTGAGATAGGGGGCAGGGGCGCGCTCGACCACCTTCTGGTTGCGGCGCTGCACGGTGCAGTCGCGTTCATACAGGTGATAAAGCCCGCCGTGGCCGTCGCCCAGCAGCTGCACCTCGACGTGGCGGGCGCGCTGGATCATCTTTTCCAGATAGCCCTCGCCGTTGCCGAAGGCGGCCTCGGCCTCGCGCCGGCCTTCGCGGATCTTTTCCACCAGCTCGTCGGCCGAGGCGATGGGCCGCATCCCCCGGCCGCCGCCGCCCCAGCTGGCCTTGAGCATCAGCGGATAGCCGATCTGCGCGGCATCGCGCCGGATCGCGTCGAAATCCTCGCCCAGCACCCCGGTCGCGGGGATCACCGGCACCCCGGCCTCGATTGCCACCTGGCGGGCGCTGGCCTTGTCGCCAAGCGCGCGCATGGTCTCGGCCGTGGGGCCGATGAAGGCGATCCCGGCCGCCACGCAGGCATCCACGAAATCGGGGTTTTCCGACAGCAGCCCATAGCCCGGATGGATCGCGTCGGCGCCCGATTCGCGGGCCACGCGGATGATTTCGGGGATCGACAGATAGGCGGCGACCGGCCCCAGCCCCTCGCCGATGCGATAGGCCTCATCCGCCTTGAAGCGGTGCAGGCTCAGCTTGTCCTCCTCGGCGTAGACCGCGACCGTGCGCTTGCCCAGCTCGTTCGCCGCCCGCAAAACCCGGATCGCAATCTCTCCGCGGTTCGCGACAAGGATTTTCTGGAACATCGACCGTTGCCTCCATCAGCCGTATCGCGCGCAACCTTTCAGCAGGGCTGCGCGGCTGCAAGCGGTTATCGACCACCCCAGCGCCTTGCGCCGAAGAATGCGCGCAGCAGCGCGGCCGAATCCCCGGCGCGGATGCCCTCGTAGACCTCGGGGCGGTGGTGGCATTGCGGATGGTCGAACACCCGCGCCCCATGCGCAACGCCACCCATGCGCGGGTCGGGCGCCCCGTAATACAGCACCGCGATGCGCGCGGCCGAGATCGCGGCGGCGCACATCGGGCAGGGCTCCAGCGTGACCCACAGCCGATGACCGGGCAGGCGTTCCGAGCCCGCGGCGGCGCAGGCGGCGCGGATCGCCAGGATTTCCGCGTGTGCGGTCGGGTCGGACAATTCCCTTGTGCGGTTGCCGGCGCGGGCGACGACGCGGCCCGCGGGGTCGGTCAGCACCGCGCCCACCGGCACCTCGCCGCGGGCGGCGGCGGCGCTGGCCTCGGAAAGTGCTGTGTCCATCTGGCTGTGAAACATGCCCACCGATGCCCCGGCCGCAGCGTTCTTGCAAGGACGGCTTTCCGCGGCGCCCGTCTGCGGATACTCTGGGCCACTTGACCACCGCAGCGATGCGCAGGAGATCGCCATGACCGACCAGCCCACCCCCGACAACGACGACCAGATTCCCAAGCCGCCCCCGGCGATGGAGCCGACCGAGACCGCGCCGGAGGCCGAGCCGACCGGCGACAGCACCGAAAGCGCGCCCGAGCCGGAGACCCCCGAGGGCGAACGCATCGCCAAGGTGATGGCCCGCGCCGGCGTTGCCAGCCGCCGCGAGGCCGAGCGCATGATCCTCGAGGGCCGCGTCACCGTGAACGGCCGCAAGATCGCCAGCCCGGCGCTGGACATCCTGCCCACGGACCAGGTGCGCATCGACGGCAAGCCGATGGAGGCGCCGCAGGAAACAAGGCTGTGGCTCTATTACAAGCCGGTCGGGCTGGTGACCTCGGAATCCGACGAAAAGGGCCGGCAGACTGTGTTCGACGCGCTGCCGCGCGACCTGCCGCGGGTGATGAGCGTGGGGCGGCTGGACCTCAACTCGGAAGGGCTGCTGCTGCTGACCAACGACGGCGAGCTGAAGCGGCGGCTGGAACTGCCCGCCACCGCCTGGCTGCGCCGCTATCGGGTGCGCGTCAACGGCAACCCGACCGAGCTGACCTTTGACCCGCTGCGCCGCGGCGCCACCATCGACGGCGAGGATTTCGCCCCGATGGAGATCAAGCTGGACAGCCAGCAGGGCGCCAACGCCTGGCTGACCGTCGGCATCCGCGAGGGCCGCAACCGCGAGATTCGCCGCGCCATGGCCCATGTCGGGCTGCAGGTGAACCGGCTGATCCGCATCAGCTACGGCCCGTTCAAGCTGGCCGGGCTCGAGGTGAACGAGGTGCGCGAGGTCAAGCGCCGCATCCTGCGCGACCAGCTGGGCGGGCTTTACACCGGCGAGACCGAGGGCGAGGACAACACCCCGCGCCGGCCCCGCGCCTCGGGCGCTGCGCGCGACATGGGGCTGCGCCCCGACCGCCCGCCCCGCCGCGATGCCGCCGAGGGCGAGCGCCCCGAGCGCAAGCCGCGGATGCGCAAGGCTGCCGGTGAGCGGCCGGAGTTCCGGAGCGAGCGCCCGCAGCGGGATGGGGATGAGCGGCGGCCCTTCGCCCGCCGCGATGATGCGCCTCGCGGTGAACGGCCGCAGCGGGATGAGCGTGGGCCGCGTCCGGCGCGCGAGGGCGGGTTCGACCGCAAGCCTCGCTTTGCGCGGGAAGGGGAGGAGCGGCGTCCGTATGCCCGCCGCGATGATGCCCCTCGCGGTGAACGGCCGCAGCGGGATGGCGAACGCGGGCCGCGCCCCGCGCGCGAGGGCGGTTTCGACCGCAAGCCGCGTGTGGCGCGGGAGGGGGACGAGCGGCGTCCTTATGCCCGCCGCGATGACAGCCCTCGCGGCGAGCGGCCGCAGCGGGATGAACGTGGGCCGCGCCCCGCGCGCGAGGGCGGGTTTGATCGCAAGCCACGTGTGGCGCGTGACGGCGAAGAACGGCGCCCGTATGCCGGCCGTGACGGCGAAGAACGGCGTCCGTTTACCCTCCGCCGTGCCGAGGGGGATCGGTCCGAGCGCGCCGCGGGCAAGGGGTTTTCCGCGCGGCCAGAACGTGGCGACGCCCGGCCGGGCGGGAAGAGCTTCGGCGCGCGCGGGGCGCCGCGGCCCGAAGCGGGCAGGGCCGAAGGCAGTGGCCCCCGCAAGGGCGGCGGGTTCAAGCCCGGGTTCAAGTCCTCGGGTCCGGGGCGCAGCGGTCCGGCGAATACCGGCCCACGCAGCGGCGGACCGCGCGGCAGCGGCCCCAAGGGCGCAGGCCCGGGCCGGGGCGGGCCGAAGCCGGGCCCGAAAGGCGGCGCGCGGGGTTAAGTTACCGCGCAGCCTGATTTCCTTGCGGAACTTCGGCGCGGCGCCGGGGCGATTCGCCCGTGGCCGCGCCGGTGATTCGGCGCCCCCGCGGCTGGTGCGGATGCGGCCCGGCTGAACCGGGTCCGAGGATCGGCGGCAAGCCGCGCCGGGCGCGGGAAAAATGCGCAGCATCTTGCCGGAGTTTTCCGTCGGGCGATGCAAAATTGCCACGGTGCCGGCTGCTTTCCGCTGCCGCGGAACTGGGCTGCGATGCCGGTGTTGGCCAATATGCAACAGTGGCGGCGGACCCGCTACCGCGGCCGTCCGTGCCGCTTTTCTAGGGTCCGGCTTTATGCGACTGTCGCTGCGATGCTGTCGGGCAACCGGCAGACTTCAAAAAGAAATACGGAGCATGATCATGACCAAACTTTCTGCCGTCGCCGTTGCCCTCGGCCTGACCGCCTCGTCCGCCTTCGCCGGTGGCTACGTTGCCCCCGTCGTCGACGTCGAGCCCGTCGTCGTCGACACCCGTCCGGCCTCGACCAACGCCGGCCTCGTCATCCCGGCGCTGCTGCTGCTGGGCGTCATCGCCGCGGTGGCTTCGGACTGATCCGACAAACCATTGGTTTCAATGGGAATACGAAAGGCCGGTCCTTGCGACCGGCCTTTCCTTTTGCGGTCTGCGGCTTGGCTCGGGAAGGCGCCGGTCCGGGGGTTTTTGGCGCGGGATTTCTGGGCCAGTTGTGACGCCGTGCCCGCTTGCGTGACCCGGAACTCTGCAAATCCTGCGTGCATGTGATGGTTAAGACCCGAACGGCCGAACTTTTCCGATGTTTTTGTTGTAAGTTGTTTTACAGCTTTCCAATTTTAATGACATGTGCGAGTGATCCTGGTTAATGCCGTGCAGACGGCAGGTTCCGAACGCATGAGGATCATCATGAAGAAATTCACTGCTTTCGCCGTGGCCCTCGGCCTGTCGGCGTCCACCGCGCTGGCCGGCGGCTATGTCGCCCCCGTCGTCGAGGTCGAACCTGTCGTCGTCGACACCAAGCCGGCCTCGACCAACGCCGGGCTGATCATTCCGGCGCTGCTGCTGCTGGGCGTGATCGCCGTCATCGCCTCGGACGACGATGACGATCCTGCGCCGGCGGATCTCACCTGATTCCTGCGCTGACCCAGGACCAGTCTTCGGACTGGTCCTATTTATTTCTTTCAAGTTTTCGTGACCTGTGAGAGATTCGGAATACGCTGCCGGGCGACCGACGGTGCGCAACCAGTCATAAGAGCATGATCATGACAAAATTCACTGCCTTTGCCGCTGCCCTTGGCCTGTCGGTGTCCTCGGCATTCGCCGGCGGCTATGTCGCCCCGGTTGTCGAGGTCGAGCCGGTGGTCGTCGATACCAGGCCCGCCTCGACCAACGCCGGGCTGATCATTCCGGCGCTGCTGCTGCTGGGCGTGATCGCCGTCATCGCCTCGGACGACGACGATGACAGTCCGGCGACTTCCGAAGGTGGGGGAGGGGGGGGAGGCTGATCCCCGCGCTGAACCAGAACCAGTCCACGGACCGGCTCTCTCCCACCCATGAAAAACCCGCCGACGGCGGGTTTTTTCCTTCGCAGCGCGTCAGTTGCGCAGCACCTGGATGGTTGCATAGCCCAGGCCCGGGCCGATCCATTGCCGCGACACCCCGGCCGCGGGCAGGTAGCTGTTCTGAAAGCTGATGCCGTGGCCGGCGCAGTCCTCGACCATCACGCCGGCGTTCGGGCCCGGGCCGACGCGGCAGGCGAATTCCAGCGGCCGTTCCAGCCCGTCGCCGCTGTAATAGCGCATCACCCGCCGCGCCTGGCCCGAGCGCCCGGCGGCGATCAGTGCGGCCGCGCCATCGGCTTCGGCCACCGACAGGTCGTGCCCCAGCCCGCGGGTGCCGGTCAGCATGACGCCGCGCAGGATCAGCGCCTGCTCGGTCTTGGTCATATAGGTCCGCATCCCGCGGTTCTCGCCCACCATCGCCAGCACCTGGGTGGTGCCCTGGTCCTCGAGCCCGACCAGGATCAGCGGCCCCGGGTTGGCAGCCAGCGCCTCGGCGGCCATGGCCTGCGGGTCGCGGGCCGTCGCCGCGGCCGGGGCCTTGCGCGCGCTGACGGTGTCGCGCAGCACGGCGCTGCCGACGCCCAGCATCGAGGGGCCGTCGCTGTCGGCGGGCGTGCCGCCCGAGCCGCCCGAGCACCCCGCCACGGCCAGCAGCGCCAGCGCCGCGGCCGCCTGTCGGATATGCCTGCTCATCGCCAGAACCTCCCCCAGCCGTCGTAAACCTTGGTCGAATGACTGTCGCGAATGACGTGGTAAAGCCGCTCGGTGCGCACCCGCTGCCCGCTGTCGCGGGTGTTCGAGCTGATGCTGCCGCCCACGCTGCGCTTCGACGGGGTCCCCAGCGCCCAGTTCATCGGGATCTGCACCGAGACGCCCTTGTCGAACGACCCCTCGCCGGAATCGTCGTCGCTGAGGTCGGTTTTCGTCACATAGGCGCTGACCGACCAGCCGCTGGCAAAATCGCGCCGCAGGCTCAGCGTGGCGCCGGTGTCGCCGGCCAGGTATTTCCCCACGTCGAGTTGGCCCATGAAGCCGTCGCCCAGCTCGTAATAGGCCGAGGCATGGGCGGTGGTGACCTCGTAATCCAGAAACTCGAAGGCGTCGCGATAGTCGCGCTTGCGGACCCGGTTGACCTCGGCCCCCAGCGCCAGCCGCGACTCCACCGGCTTCCACAGCACCTCGGTGGAAATGCCGCCATACATGGTTTCCAGCAGCCCGACGGTGACGCGGGTGTAGATCGCGGGGGCGGGGTGGGCGTTCCAGTTCAGCACCAGCTGCGGCACCTGCAGGCGGTCGTTGCCGGAATACATGCGGCTGTCCGAGCGCACCCGGGGGATGCCGCCGTTTTCGTCTACGATCTGGTCCCAGGTCGCGTTGCGATAATCATCGATGGTCCAGGTGCCGGGTGCCTTCTGGTCGGCGTTGCCGAACAGGCGCTGGCGCAGCGTGCCTTTGACGGTCAGCCCCGGCGTCAGCTCGTAGCTGCCGTTCAGCGCGGCGCCGACCTCGTAGCGCAGCGGCTCGTCGGGGTCGAACAGGCCGACGGTGAAGGACGGCCCCAGCGACCACTGGAAACGGGGGGCGATGCCGGGGCTTTGCACCAGCAGATCGTTGCGCGCGGCGGGGTCGGTCAGGGTGGCGACGGCGGCGATGCGCCCGGCCTCGGTATTCTCCAGCCGTTCCACGTCCGAGCGGCGGAAGGTCAGCGACGAGACCGGCATCCCGCCCTCGACCGAGGTCACCACCAGCGTTTCGACCGACGGCGGCAGCGCCCGGGTCATCAGCCGGACGGTGCGCCCGATGGCCTCGGCCTGCTGGATGTGGCGGGTGTTACGGATGCGGACCTCGGCCCTTGTCGCGGTCAGCGCCATGGATTCGAGCGTCTGGCCCTCTTTCGCCAGCGCGTCGCCCAGGGCCTTCTGGATGGCGGGCTGGGCGGTGGGGTCGGCGGACCAGCGGCCCGACCAGCCCTCGGGGTCGGCGGCGGGGGCAACGCGTGGACGGACCGGCGCCGGGGCCTTTTCCAGCCCCGAGGGGTAGGGCGCCTGCCGCGGGTTCAGCGCCAGGCTGGCCTGGATGCCGAAATGCCGCCCGCCCAGCACATAGGCGCCGATGTTGTAATGCTGCCCGGCCCGATAGTTCAGCCCGAGGTTGAGGTTGTTCTTCAGCGCCTCGTCGTCGCTGCGCCACAGCGGCACGGGGCAGCTGTCATCGCCGGTCTCGCAAGCGTAATCGTCGCCGGAATATTCCGCCAGCAGCGTCAGCTTGTCGGTCGCCTGCCAGGCGATATTGGCAAAGGGCGCCATCTCGCCCCGGAACCAGCTGGCGTTGGTCAGCCGGCCGCGGTCGCTCGCATCCGGCACCGGCCGGTCGTCGCTGAGCGAGCCGATGCCGCCGGAACTGGCCAGCCGCCCCCAGCCCAGCCCCGCCGATACCCGCAGCCGCGGGGCCAGGTTCCGGGTGGCAACGATATATTCCGAGGAATAATAGCCGGTGCCGATCATGTCCTGCAGCCCGACCGCGACCGAAGGGCGCCAGCCGTCCGGGTCCTCGGTCAGCAGCTGCAGCCGCAGGTCGAACGAGCGCTCGCGGGTATAGCCGTGCGCCATCGCCTCGTTGTCGAACTTGCCATAGCGCAGCACCGCGCTGACCCGGGGCAGCACCTGGAAGC
Source organism: Paracoccus sp. SJTW-4 (assembly GCF_047716885.1). Lineage (NCBI taxonomy): Bacteria > Pseudomonadati > Pseudomonadota > Alphaproteobacteria > Rhodobacterales > Paracoccaceae > Paracoccus > Paracoccus sp. SJTW-4. The sequence goes on from NZ_CP136681.1 coordinate 3,121,133, forward strand.
TGACGCCCACGCCGTTGCCGCCGACGCCGGAATAGCCCAGCACCGCGCCCAGCGTGCCGTCTGGCATCATCTCGGCCGAGGGGGTGTCGATGGCGCCGGGCAGGGCATAGCGGTTCAGCACGATGCCCGGATCGGCAAGCCCGGCCCCGGCCGGCACCAGCGCCGCCACCACCGGCAGCGCCGAGGCGAGCAGCCGGCGGGTCGTGGGGGTCGGGCGTCGCTTGGTCATGCGGGGCTGTCCTTTTGCGGCGGTCTTGCAGGGGGGCGATGCGTCCGGGGGGCGGTCGGTCGGTCGGCAGGGTCCCCGGGCCGCGCGCGGCGCGCCGCCCGGGTCCTTGTCAGGCGGCGGGCTTGGGCGCGGCCGGGGTGGCGGCGGCCTTGGCGGACGGCGCGCCCGAGGCGGGGGCAGCCGCGGCTGGGGCTGCCGGTGCGGCGCAGCCGTTATAGGTCTGGCCGCCGGCGCGGACCAGCGCGCTCAGCTTCTGCTTGCCGCAATCGGCGCTCTGGATGCGCAGGACAAAGGGCTGGCCGCCCAGCGTGCCGATATATTCGACGCCGCCCGACCACGGGATGCGCCGCACCTCGACCTGGCGGGCGGCCGCGCCCTCGGGCTGGAACCGCGCCGTGCTGCCGCTGACCGAGGCCGCCCAGCCCTCGCCCCCGGCCACCAGATCGGTGACGGCCAGGGTGCGGGCCTCGGCGGTGGCGACCTTGGCGGTCGGGCCGGGGATTTCCAGCGGCTGCTGGGTCGGAGAGCCGCCGGTCGGTTCCGGGATATGCGGCGGCGCGGGCTCGGCCGGGGTCTCTGCCACCGGCTCGGACTTGTCCCAGGGCATCCGCATGTCGTCGCCGCAAGCGGCCAGCGCCAGCGGTGCCGCCAGCAGGGCTGCGCGCATGAAGGGGCGCGCAAGGGGGCGCAGGTTAGGGCGCAAGGTCATCTCGATACTGTCCCACAGCCGGTTTTTCCCCCAGCCTTAGCCAGCAGCCCCGCCAGTGACAAGCATTTGCGCAGCAGCAAGCCGCAGGTGGGCGGGGTTTTCGCCATCAACAGTTCGGGACATTGACCGCCAGCCCGCCCAGCGAGGTCTCCTTGTATTTCTCGCTCATGTCGCGGCCGGTCTGGCGCATGGTCTCGATCGCGGCGTCCAGCGGCACGAAATGCGCGCCGTCGCCGCGCAGCGACAGGCTGGCGGCGCTGACCGCCTTGATCGCGCCCAGCCCGTTCCTTTCGATACAGGGCACCTGCACCAGCCCGCGCACCGGGTCGCAGGTCATGCCCAGGTGATGCTCCAGCGCGATTTCGGCGGCGTTTTCCACCTGCGCGGGGGTGCCGCCCAGCACTGCCGCCAGCCCGGCGGCGGCCATGGCGCTGGCTGAACCCACCTCGGCCTGACAGCCGGCCTCGGCGCCCGAGATCGAGGCGTTGTGCTTGACCAGCCCGCCCACCGCCGCCGCGGTCAGCAGGAACATGCCCAGATCACGTTCAGAGGCGCCGGGCACATGGTCCAGCCAGTAGCGGATCACCGCCGGCACCACCCCCGCGGCGCCATTGGTGGGGGCGGTGACCACCTGCCCGCCGGCGGCGTTCTCCTCGTTCACGGCCATGGCATAGGTGGACATCCAGTCGTTGATGACATGGGGCGCGGTCAGGTTCTGCCCGCGCTCGGCCAGCAGCGCCTGGTGGATCGCATGGGCGCGGCGGCGGATGTTCAGCCCGCCCGGCAGCGTGCCCTGCACCGCCAACCCGCGGTCCATGCAGTCGCGCATCACCTGCCAGATCCGCGACAGCCCCGCGCGGATCTCGGTCTCGCTGCGGAACACGCGCTCGTTGGCCAGCTTCATCTGCGCGATCGACAGCCCCGATTGCGCGGCCATCGCCAGCATTTCGGCTGCGGTGGCGAAGGGATAGGGGACGCTGCTCGAGGCATCGCTGCGCCGCTCGGCCGCGGCCTCGGCCAGCTCGGCCTCGGTCAGCACGAAGCCGCCGCCGATGGAGTAATAGGTCTCGCGCAGGATCACGTCGCCCTGCGAGTCCGTGGCCATCAGGATCATGCCGTTGGCGTGGCCGGGCAGGGGGCGGTCGTAGTCGAAGACCAGATCCGCCGCCGGGTCGAAGTGCAGCGCCCCCAGCCCCTCGGGATGCAGCAGCAGGGTGTCGCGATTGGCCGCCAGCGCCGCGTCGGCGGCGGTGCGGTCCATGGTGTCGGGGGTGAACCCGGCCAGCCCCAGGATCGTGGCCCGGTCGGTGGCATGGCCCTTGCCGGTAAAGGCCAGGCTGCCGTGCAGGCTGGCGCGCAGCCCCCGCGCCTGGAACGGCGCCGCCCGCAGCAGGTCCAGAAACCGCGCCCCCGCCACCATCGGCCCCATGGTATGGGACGACGACGGCCCCACCCCGACCTTGAACAGATCGAACACCGACAGGAACATCCGGGACTCCTCCATTCCGCCTCGCCCTCGCCGGGCAGGCTAGCCGCGCGCCCGGGCCTGCGCCAGCGTTTCCGCAAGCCCCCGGCGGGGGCGCGGACGGCCTTGCGGGCCGGGTTCCGCAGCAGCGTGGCGAAAGGGAAACACCCTTGCGACAACCGGGCGCGGGCGGTTGTCACCCCGGCTGCGCTGACCTAAACGTGAACCAGGACCGCCCGACAAACCGCACATAAAAAGAAAAGGTGTCCCGCATGGCCGGCGACAAACAGAACCTTCAGGATGCGTTTCTGAACCATGTCCGCAAGGCCAAGGTCCCGGTCACCATCTTTCTGATCAACGGCGTCAAGCTGCAGGGCGTCATCACCTGGTTCGACAATTTCTGCGTGCTCCTGCGCCGCGACGGCCAGTCGCAGCTGGTTTACAAGCACGCGATCTCGACCATCATGCCGGGGCAGCCGATCAGCCTCTACGAAGGCGAGGACTGATCTTGCCCGAGGCGCACCAGACCGGCACCGCCCCCGCCCGCGCCTTTGTCATCCACCCCGACCTTGGCGATCGCCGCGACCAGCGCCGCTCGCCCGATCTGGCGCTGGAAGAGGCCGTGGCGCTGGCCCGCGCCCTGCCGGCGATCGAGGTGGTGGGCGCTGCGGTCGCGCGGCTGCGCAAGCCGGCGCCGGGGATGCTGTTTTCCTCGGGCAAGCTTGACGAGATGGGGGCCGAGATCGCCGCGGCCGAGGCCGATCTGGTGCTGATCGACGGCCCGCTGACCCCGGTCCAGCAGCGCAACCTGGAAAAGCACTGGGACGTCAAGATCCTGGACCGCACCGGGCTGATCCTGGAAATCTTCGCCGACCGCGCTCGCACGCGCGAGGGCGTGCTGCAGGTGGAACTGGCGGCGCTGTCCTACCAGCGCACGCGGCTGGTACGGGCCTGGACCCACCTTGAACGCCAGCGCGGCGGCTTCGGCTTCGTCGGCGGCCCGGGCGAGACCCAGCTCGAGGCCGACCGCCGCGCCATCGACGACCAGGTGGTGCGGCTGCGCCGGCAGCTGGAAAAGGTGGTGCGCACGCGCAGCCTGCACCGCGCCGCGCGGGCGCGGGTGCCCTATCCGATCGTGGCGCTGGTCGGCTATACCAACGCCGGGAAATCGACGCTGTTCAACCGCCTGACCGGGGCCGAGGTGCTGGCCAAGGACATGCTGTTCGCGACGCTCGACCCGACGATGCGGGCGATTCACCTGCCGTCGCCGGACGGCGAGGCGCGGGGGCGGCGGATCATCCTGTCCGACACCGTGGGCTTCATTTCGGACCTGCCGCACGAGCTGGTGGCGGCCTTCCGCGCCACGCTGGAAGAGGTGCTCGAGGCCGACCTGATCCTGCATGTGCGCGACATCTCGCACCCGGAAACCGAGGAACAAGCGGCGGATGTCGGCGACATCCTCGACGGGCTGGGGGTGGATGAGGACGTGGCGCTGATCGAGGTCTGGAACAAGATCGACGCGCTGTCGCCCGAAACCCGCGCCGCCCTGCGCCGCACCGACGCGCGCCGCGCCGACGTGCAGGCGGTCAGCGCCCTGACCGGCGAGGGGCTGCCCGACCTGATCGCCGCCATCGACCACCGGCTGGCCGAGGTGCTGAACGAACACCGCGAACCCGGGGTGGTGACGCTGGACCACGCCGACGGCCGCCGCCGCGCCTGGCTGCACGCCGCGGGGGTGGTGGAACGCGAGGAACCGGGCGCCAGCGGCACACGCCTGACCGTCCGCTGGACCCGCCGCCAGCGCGAGGCCTTCGAGGCGCTGGACGGCGACCAGCCGCGCCCCGACGATCTTGACCTGGACGACGAAGAGGAACCCCGCCGCCTCGGCGGCTGGGACCCGCTGGCCAACGACTAGGACGGCAGAGCGCGGCGGGCGCCAACGGGATCCTTTACTCGCAGAAAACCCGCTGCGGGAGCCGTCCGGCTGCCATTCTCACCGGCAGCTTGTGCCGCAGCGCCGGACCGGGACTCTGCCCCTTACGGGCTTCGCCCCTTTCTCGCTGAAAGGACCATCCAGCGGAAACGGTCGTTCCAGCGGAAACGGTCGTTCAGTTCTCGGGCGACGTCCGCGCAGCTGTTGCCCGGCACGAGCAGCTCCTTGCGGCAGTTCTTATGGATTGCTTTCTGATCCGCGCTTCTATTCCAGGCGCTCGAAAGCCCGGGGATATTTCCAGCCGGAAGCTCGGCGGACAGCCCCGTCTTCTGTCCCCAAATATCCCCGCCGGAGGCGTCGGAGCGGTGCCGCGGGCGCGGCGCCGAGGCCCTGTCGGACTTACTTGGCCATCATCTCTTCCTCGACCCGCATCCCGCCGACGACGCCCAGCGACTTGAGCTTGCGGTGCAGCGCCGAGCGTTCCATGCCGACGAATTGCGCGGTGCGGCTGATGTTGCCGCCGAAACGATTGATCTGGGCCAGCAGGTATTCGCGCTCGAACAGCTCGCGCGCCTCGCGCAGGGCCAGCGCGGTGATCTGGGGGCCAAGCGCCAGGGCCTCGCCGTTTTCGGGGGTGGCGCCCTGGGGTTCCAGTTCCGCGGGCTGGATCGGGCCGCTGCCCTCGCCCAGGATCAGCACCCGCTCGATCACGTTGCGCAGCTGGCGGATGTTGCCCGGCCAGCGCATCGCCTGCAGCGCCGCCACGGTTTCCTCGGGGATCGCGCGCAGCGGCAGCCCCTGGCCGGCGTGGAACTGCTCGACGAAATATTCGGCCAGCGCGGCGATGTCGTCGCGGCGCTCGGCCAGGCCGGGGACAGCCACCGGGACCACGTTCAGCCGGTCGTAAAGCTCCTGCCGGAAGCGGCCGGCGGCGATTTCGCTGCCCAGGTCGCGGGTGGTCGAGGAGATCACCCGCAGGTCCACGCGCACCTTGTCGGTGCCGCCGGCGCGCTGGAACTGCTGTTCGGTCAGCACCCGCAGGATCTTGGGCTGGGTGCCCAGCGGCATGTCCGCCACCTCGTCGAAATAGATCACCCCGCCATGGGCCTGTTCCAGCAGCCCCGGCTCGACCCCGCGCTCGGCCGATTCGCGGCCGAACAGCACCTCTTCCATCCGCTCGGGCTCGATGGTGGCGCAGGGGACGGCGACGAAGGGCCCTTCGGCGCGCGGCGACTGCGCGTGGATGTAGCGCGCCGCCAGCTCCTTGCCGGTACCCGGCTCGCCGGTCAGCATCACCCGCCCGTTCGAGCGCGCCACCTTGTCCAGGTTGTCGCGCAGCCGCCGGAACGGCGCGGACTGGCCCAGCATCTCGGCGGCGGCGGTTTCCTTTTTCTTCAGCTGCCGGTTCTCGCGGCGCAGGCGCGAGGTCTCCATCGCCCTTGTGATCACAACCATCAGCTGGTCGATGTTGAAGGGCTTCTCAATGAAATCATAGGCGCCCTGCTTGATCGCCGCGACCGCGATCTCGATGTTGCCGTGCCCCGAGATGATGACCACCGGCACCGAGGGGTTGTTGCGCTTGACCTGCTTGAGGATGTCGATCCCGTCCATCCGGCTGTCCTTGAGCCAGATGTCCAGGATCATCAGCGCCGGTTCCTCGGCATTGATCGCGGCCAGCGCCTCGTCGGCATTGGCGGCGGTCCGGGTCGCGAACCCCTCGTCGCCGAGAATATCGGCGATGAGTTCGCGGATGTCGCGTTCGTCGTCGACGATCAGAATGTCGCTCATTTGCCTGTCGCCTCTTCTGGTTTGTGTTTGCGCGATGGCGGCAGCCGCACCGGCTGGCGTTCGCGGGGCAATCGGATCTCGGCCATCGCGCCGCGGTGGCCGCTGGCATCGGGGGGCGCGTCGGCCAGCATCAGCGTGCCGCCGTGTTCCTCGACGATCTTCTTGACGATCGGCAGCCCCAGCCCCGTGCCGCCCTGTTTCAGCGTCACATAGGGCTCGAACAGCCGGCCGCGGTCCTCGGGCAGGCCGACGCCGTTGTCGCAGATGCGGATGGCGACGGCATCGGGGCGGGCGTCCAGCGTCACCTCGACCCGAGGCGTCCAGTCGCCGGGCGGGCGGTCGGCCAGCGCCTCGGCGGCGTTCTTCAGCAGGTTGGTGAAGACCTGCCCCATCATGCCCGCGTCGCAATCGACGATCACCGGCTGGGCGGGGATTTCGGCGGCGATCCCGCCCGAGACGGCATCCTGCTGCAGCACCACCGCCTCGCGCAGCAGCGCGGCGATGTCGGTCTCGCGGCGGTCGGGTTCCGGCATCCGGGCAAAGCGGCTGAACTCGTCCACGATGCGGCGCAGGTCGCTGGTCTGGCGGATGATCACGTCGGTGTATTGCGCCAGCGCCTCGCGGTCCTCGTCCGAGGAGGCCAGCTTGCCGAACTTGCGCCGGATGCGTTCGGCCGACAGCTGGATCGGGGTCAGCGGGTTCTTGATCTCATGCGCCACGCGCCTTGCCACGTCGCCCCAGGCGGCCATGCGCTGCGCGGTGACCAACTCGGTCACGTCGTCAAAGGCGATCACATAGCCCGCGACGCTGCCGTCCTCGGCCAGGCGCTCGGCCATGCGCACCAGCAGGCTTTCGATATGGCCGCCGCGGTGCAGCCGCACCTCGTCCTGCACGCTGTCGGCGACCGAGCCCTGCAGGCGCTGGAACAGCGGCTCGAACTCGGGCACCACCTCCAGCAGCGGCCGGTCGTCGGCGGCGTCGGGGGTCAGCGCCAAGAGCCGCAGGGCCGAGCGGTTGACGAAATCGATGCGCTGGTCCCTTCCCAGCCCGATCACCCCGGCGGTGACCGAGCTCAGCACGCTGTCGAACAGCCGTCGCTGGTCGTCGGCGGCGCGGTAGCTTTCCACCAGCTCGACCCGCTGGCGCTTGAGCGCCTCGGTCATGCGGTTGAAGCTGAGGCCGAGGGTCTGGATTTCATCCCCGGTGTCGGGGACGGGGACGCGCACGTCCAGGTCGCCCTCGCCCACCAGCTCGGACGCCGCCGCCAGCCGCCCGATGGGCCGGCTCAGCCGTTCGGCGAACCAAAGCCCCAGCCAGATCGCGCCTGCGACCAGCAGCAGCGCAAAGGCCAGATACAGCAGCGAGAACTCGAACAGCACCCGGCTGCGGGTCTGTTCCAGCCGCTGGTATTCGCCGACCGTGGCGCGGGTGTCGTCCAGCAGCCCCAGCAGGCTGCCGTCCACGTCGCGGGTAACGTAGAGATAGCGGTTCACCAGCCGGTCCAGCCGCACCAGGGCGCGGAACTCGTTGTTCTGCCAGTCCTCGACCAGCAGGATGCCGTCGCGGTCGACGATGCGGAACTGGTCCTCGGTCGGCTGCTCGTACCAGAAGCGATAGCTGCGGTCGCCGCGGGCGCGGATGTCGCCGGTGGCGTCGATGACATAGGCCTCGCGCAGGCCGCGCTGGATCAGGCCCTGCGCCTCGGTCAGCAGCCCGCGCAGGGTGCCGTCGTCCAGAAAGGGGGCGGCGCGGCCAGCGTCGTTCAGCACCCGCGCCAGCAGATTGGCGTCCGAGGTCAGGTCGCGGCGGTGTTCGTCCTGATAGGCCTCGGCCGCCGACAGCGAGGTCGCGACCACCTGTTGCACCCGGCTGGAAAACCAGCCTTCAAGCCCGATATTCACCGTCAGCCCGGCGAACAGCGCCACCAGCACCGTCGGCACCAGCGCCAGCGCGGTAAAGACGCCGACCAGCCGCATGTGCAGCCGCGAGCCGGCGGTCGCGGCCTTGCGCGCGGCCAGGATCGCCGCCATCCGCCAGCCGACCATTCCGGTCAGCAGCAGGATATAGACCAGATCGGCCAGCAGGATCAGCCGCAGCCCGGTGCTGTCGGCCTGTCCCGACAGCGGCCCCATCACCCCATAGGTCGCCACCGCCAGCACCGGCCCCAGCACAGCGAGAGACAGCGTCGCCGCGTTCTGCACGCGCCGCTGCCGGCGCAGCCGCGCCAGCCTTTCCCATGATCGTCCCGCAAGGGCGTATGCCACCACCTGCCGCCTCGCCTTTGTTTCCGCGCCGCTGTTGCCGCGGCGTTGCTGTTGCACGGGAGTTACGGAGTCCTGTGCCCTCTGTGACGCTTTTACATCACACGACGGCGCCGTGTCACCTGGATATCGAGCTCTGCGATCTTCTTGCGCAGGGTATTGCGATTCAGCCCCAGCAATTCGGCGCAGCGCAGCTGGTTGCCGTTGCAGGCATCCAGTGCGATCTGGATCAGCGGCCGTTCGGATTCGCGCATGATCCGGTCGTAAAGCCCGGGCGGCGGCAGGTCGTTGCCATGCAGGTCGAAATAGCGCTGCAGATGCTGCTCCACGGTCTCGGCCAGCGGCTGGCTGGGGTCGGGGCGGGGGGCGCGGGGTGCGGTGCGGGTGGCGGCCAGGGCGGCGGCGACCTCGGTCGCCTCGATGCGCGGGGCCCGGGCGGTCAGGGACAGGCGGCGCAGCAGGTTGTCCAGCTCGCGCAGGTTGCCGGGGAAGAGATGGGCCCGCAGCAGCTCCAGCGCCGCGGGGGAAAGCTCGCGCGCCTGCCCGCCGGCACGTTCCAGCATCAGCCGCGCCAGCGCGGGCAGGTCGTCCAGCCGCTCGCGCAGCGGCGGCAGCGCCAGCACCGCCCCGGCCAGCCGGTAGTAGAGTTCCGGGCTCAGCCGCCCGGCGGCGATGTCGGCCAGCGGATCGGGGCCGGTGGTGGCGACCAGCCGCGGCGAAGCCCCCCCGGCGGGCGGCGCGTCCAGCAGCACCGCCAGCCGCAGCTGCGTGGCCGGGTCATGCGCGGCCGGGTCCTCGACGATCAGCGTGCCGCCCTGCGCCTCGGCCAGCCGGGCTGCCAGCGTCTCGGGCGGGTCGCCGGGCACCAGCGTGACCAGAGGCCCGCCGCGGCGTTCGCCCAGCATGTGCAGGGCGCGGGCCAGGGTGCTGCGCCCGGCCCCGGGCTCGGCCGCGATGACGATGGGCAGGTCGGTGGCCACCACCCGCGCCACCTCGCGGAACAGCGCCTGCATGGCGGGGGTGGCGCCGATCAGCGCGGCGCCGTCGGGCGCGGCAGGGGCGGCGACCGGGGGCGGCGTCGGAGCGGCGGGTGTGCGCTGCCGGCGGCGTTCCAGCCCCGCCCGCACCCGCGCCATCAGCTCGGGCAGGTCGAAGGGCTTGGGCAGGTAGTCGAAGACCGCGGCCTCGGTCGCGCGGATCGCGGTCACGATCGAGTTCTGCGCCGAGATCACGATCACCGGCAGGTCGGGGCGGGCGCGGGCGATGGCGGGGATCAGGTCCAGCCCGTTGCCGTCGGGCATCATCACGTCGGTGATGACCAGATCGCCCGCGCCCTCCTCGACCCAGCGCATCAACTGCGCCAGGCTGCCGGTGGCGTGGACGCGGCAGCCGGCGCGGGTCAGCGCCTGCGTCAGCACGATGCGGATGCCGCGGTCGTCGTCGGCGATCAGCACGGTCCCGTCCATCAGCCGCCCCCCTTGCCCGCCTGCGGCAGCGACACCCGCAGCACCGTCCGCCCGGGGCGGCTTTCGGCGCGGATCAGCCCGCCGTGGTCGGTGACGATCTTGCCGGCCAGCGCCAGCCCCAGCCCGGTGCCGTTCTCGCGCCCCGAGACGAAGGGCTCGAACACCTGGTCGGCGATGCGGGGCGGGATGCCGGGGCCGTCGTCCTCGATTTCAAGCTGGATGGGCAGGGGGGTGCCGTCCGGGTTGCGCAGCGCGCCGTCCCAGGCGGTGCGCAGGCGGATCGTGCCGGGAACCGCGCCGGGGGCGCCGGAGATCGCCTGCACGGCGTTCTGCAACAGGTTCAGCGCCACCTGCATGATGCGGTCGGGATCGGCCAGCGCCGGGGGCAGCGATGGGTCATAGTCGGTCACGATCCGCAGCCCCGCGTCCCCGTCGGCCAGCAGGATGCTGCGCCGGGCACGTTCCAGGATATCGTGGATGTTCACCGCCTGCAGCCGCGGGGGCGAGGTGTCCCCGAAACGCTCGACCTCGTCCAGCAGCGCCACGATGCGGCGGCTTTCGGCGACGATCAGATCGGCAAGCTCGCGGTCGTCGGGGGACAGGTCGGTGGCCAGCAGCTGCGCGGCGCCGCGGATGCCCGCCAGCGGGTTGCGGATCTCATGCGCCAGCATCTCGGCCATGCCGATGGCGCTGCGGGCGGCGCGCCGCGGCATGGCGGCGTCGCCCGTCGCCGCGGGCAGGATCGCCGCGACCACGCCGCCGCCCGGCAGCGCGCACAGATGCACCGCCGCCTGCCGCGTGGTCCAGCGGTCGGCGCGGTCGCTGGTCTGGAACTGCACGGCGGCGTGCAGCACCGGCTCGTCCGCGGCCGCTGCCTGTGCGACCAGCGCCCCCAAGCCGGGATCGGTGCGCAGTCGCGCGATCAGGGCGCGGTCCTCGGGCGCCAGCCCCCGCACCCCGGTCGAGGACAGGTTCAGCCATTCCTCGGCCGCCTCGTTGAGGCTGGCCCAGCGGCCCTCGGCGTCGAAACAGGCGACCGGCAGCGGCAGCGATTCCAGCGCCAGCGCGGGATCGGGGACAGGCGCGGCGGCAAGGGGCGCGCTCATGCGGCGCGGGCCTCGGCCCCGCAAAAGACGGCGCGGATCGCGGCGCGTGCGGCCTCGGGCGAGGCTGCCGCCATCAGCGCGGCGCGGGCCTGCGCCGCGTCCTCCAGGTCCGAGGCGGCCAGATACCAGCCCAGATGCTTGCGCGCGACCCGCAGGCCAAGGTCGCGGCCGTAATGGGACAGGATGTCGGCGTGGTGGTCGGCGACCGCCTCGGCCAGCGCGGCGCCGCGCGGGATCACCGGCGCGGGCGCGCCGTGGTTCGCCGCCGCGATCTCGGCCAGCCGCCAGGGCGCGCCTTGCGCACCGCGTCCCACCATCACCGCATCGGCCCCCGACAGCGCCCGGGCAGTGCGGGCCGAGGCCGCATCCACCACGTCGCCGTTGGCGACCAGCGGCAGGTCCGGCACCGCCGCGCGCACGGCGCTTATCGCGGCCCAATCGGCGCTGCCGGTGTAGAACTTCGCCCGCGTCCGCCCGTGGACGGCGATCATCCGCACGCCCGCATCGCGGGCGCGGCGGGCCAGATCGGCCGCGTTCAGGCAGTCCGCGTCCCAGCCCAGCCGCATCTTCAGCGTGACCGGCAGCGGTGCCACCGCCTCCACCACCGCCTCGATCAGCGACAGCGCCCGGTCGGGTTCGCGCATCAGCGCGGCGCCCGACAGCCCGCCGGTGACCTTGCGCGCCGGGCAGCCCATGTTGATATCGATGATCCCCGCGCCCATCCCGGCCACGATCCGCGCGGTTTCCGCCATCGGCCCCGGCTCGCGCCCGGCGATCTGGACGCTGACCGGCACCAGGTTTTCCTCGATCATCGCCTTCGCCCGCACCGAGGCGCGGGTCGAGGGGCGCGGCGTCACCATCTCGGTCGAGGCGACCATTTCGCTGACCACCAGCCCGGCGCCGTGGCGGGCGACGGCGCGGCGGAACGGCAGGTCGGTGATCCCGGCCATCGGGGCCAGGAACACCGGCGGGCCCAGCCGGGCGTCGCCTAGGCAAAGCGGTTCTTCGGTCATGCGCAGCGGGGACCCTGTGCGGGAATCGCCGCACAATGCCCGATTTCCCGGCCATCCGCAAATCCTGCTGCCCCGCTGCTGGGATCAGCGCCGCCACGCCCCCGGGGTCAGCAGCGCCAGGATCGCCAGCATCTCGAGCCGCCCGGCCACCATCGCCGCCGCCAGCACCGCCTTGGTGGCTGGCGCCAGCCCGGCCCAGCCCTGCCAGGGTGATCCGGCAATGCCGACGCTGCCCTCGTAGACCGGGATCAGGGGGATCGCCTCGGCCAGCGGGCCGGTGTTGGTCAGCGCCGCGACGCTGAGGATGGTGGCGGTTTCCAGCGTGACCGCGCGCAGCGACACCAGCGCGATCGTGGCCATGATCGACATGGCAAACACCATGAAGAAGATGAAGGCGAGATAGGCCCCCGGCCCGCGCAGCCGCCGGATTACCGGCCCGCCGCCGGCGACCGAGGCGGGGTGCACGATCTTGTCCAGCTCGCGCCGCGCGTGCAGCGCCAGGGCAAAGACCCGCAGCAGCTTGACGCCGCCGGCGGTGGTGGCGACGCCGCCGCCCATGATCGCCAGCCCCGCCAGCATCAGCCCCGGCGCGGTCAGCCCGGCCCAGGCGCGCGCGCCTTCCCACTGGATCGAGGTCCAGCCGGTGGTGGTCAGGAACGACAGCGCGGTGAACAGGCTGCCCCAGGCCGCCCCCGCCGCCCGCGCCAGCCCGCCGCCGACGTCGGGGGCCGCGGGTTCGGGCGCCAGCACCGGCTGGAACTCGGCCAGGAAGGCGCCCAGGAACGGCCGCAGCACCAGCGTCAGCGTGACCAGCGCCACCAGCCCGGCCGCCACCCGCAGCTCGGGGTCGTGGCGCAGCCGGGCGGTGGTGCGCAATTCGTCACCCCCCGGCCAGGCGCGGCGGCTGAGCGCGGCCAGCAGGAACAGCGCCACCAGCGCCTCGGCCGCGATGCCGCCGGTGCTGCCCACCGGGCGCGCATCCATCCCGATGCCGCTGGTCGACAGCGTGCCCATCGCCCGCAGCAGCGCCCCCAGCGCGCCCTGGCCGGTGACGACCAGCCCGGCCCACAGCGCCACCGTCAGCCCGGCATAGACCGGCGCGATCGCCATCCCCCAGCGGATCAGCCGCCGCGCCGGATCCTTCATATGCTCATCACGACCGGGGCGCATTTCAGCGCTCGCGGTGCCGCCGATGCGGTCGAAACGCTCGTCGCTGCCGGTCGAGCGGTCCATGATCTCGAAACCGCCGACCCGCATCGGCGCCATCAGCGCGATGGCGGCGGTCAGGATGAACAGCCCGCCCAGCCAGCCCAGGATGCCGCGCCACAGATGCAGGGTCGGGGCCACCAGCTCGGCCGCGTAAAGCGAGGCGCCGGTGGTGGTCAGGCAGGACAGCATTTCCCACCAGGCGTTGAAGAGCCCCGTGTCCGGCATGGCGGCCGCAAAGGGCAGCGCCGCCGGCAGCGGCAGGGCCGCGAACACCCCCAGCAGCGTCACCAGCACCCCGCGCGACAGCGGCGCCTCGGGGGCGGCGGCGGTGGCGATGCCCAGCATCAGCCACAGCACCAGCAGCCCCGCGCCCGAGGCGGCAAAGATCAGCGCCAGCCGGCGCTCGCCCACCGCCTCGGCATGGGCGGCGGGGATCAGCATGGCCAGCGCCAGCACCAGCCCCGCGATCACCAGCACCGGCAGGCGTCCCAGCAGCCGGTCCATCAGAACCAGTCGGCCGAGACCTGCAACAGGCGCTCGACCTCTTCGATGTCGCCGGACAGGGCGAAGATCAGCACCAGGTCGCCCTGGTCGATGCGGGTGTCGGGGCGGGGCTTGAGGATCACGCCCTGTTTCTCGACCGCGGCGACCAGCGCGCCCCGGGGCAACTGGATCTCGCGCACCCGCTGCCCGGCCAGCGCCGAGCCGGGCAGGACCTGCGCCTCGATCAGCTCGGCCTCGGAATCGCCCAGGGCGTAGACGTCGCGGACCCGGCCGCGGCGGATATGGCGCAGGATCGAGGACACCGTGACCGCGCGCGGGCTGATCAGCCCGTCGATCCCCAGGTTCGCGGCCAGCGGCATCAGCGTGGTGTCGTTGATCAGCGCATCCACCATCCGCGCCCCGGCCTGCTTGGCGCGCACCGCGGCCAGCAGGTTGGTGCGGTCGTCGGCGGTCAGCGTCAGCACCGCATCGGCGCGCGGCACGCCCGCCTCGGCCATCAGGTCGGCGGCCATGCCGTCGCCGTGCAGCACCACCGTGCGTCGCAGCGCCTCGGCCGCGGCCTCGGCCCGGTCGCGGTCGCGCTCGATCAGCTTCAGCGAGATGCCGGGCCGCGCATCCAGCGCCCGCGCCACCGCCAGCCCGATATTGCCGCCGCCGATCAGCACCACCCGTTCCACCGGGCGCGAGGGCAGGCCGAAGATGTCCAGCGTCCGCGCCACGTCCTCGACCGCCGCCACCACATAGGCGTGATCGCCCGCATGCAGCTGGTCGTTCGGCTCGGGCGCGAAGAAGCGGCCGGCGCGGCGCAGCCCCACCACCACCGCCCGCAGCCCGAAGAAGGTCTGGTCCAGATGGCGCAGCGGCGTGTTCAGGATCGGGCAGTTCTCGGTCAGCGCCATGGCCAGCAGCCGGACCCGCCCCTCCATGAAGGTTTCGGTGTCCAGCGTGGTCGGCACGTCCAGCCGCGACAGCGCCGCCAGCGCGACCTCTTGTTCCGGGCTGATCACCACGTCGATCGGCAGGTTCTGCGCCTGGTAGAGATCGGCGTATTGCGGCAGCAGATAGGCATGGCCGCGCAGCCGGGCAAAGCGGCGCGGGACCGAGAACAGCGCATGGGCGACCTCGCAGGCGACGATGTTCACCTCGTCGCTGGCGGTGGCGGCGATCAGCAGGTCGCAATCCTCGGCCCCCGCGCTTTCCAGCACGTCGGGGTGGCTGGCGTGGCCGGTGATTCCCTGCACGTCCAGCGCGTCGTTGGCCTGCTGGATCAGCCGCTCGTCGCGGTCGATCAGCACGATGTCATGTCGTTCGCGCGAAAGCTGCCGGGCGATCTGCCAGCCGACCTGTCCCGCGCCGCAGATGATGATCCGCATGAACCCGCCCCGCGGTGGAACCCGAAGTGCAAGCCATAGGCCCCCCGGCGCGGCGCGGCAATGGGGGGCGCAAATGGCGGGGCAGGAAGGGGAGGCCGCGGCGCGGTCCCGCGCCGAGGGCCGAGATCCGAGGCGGTGCCGTTCGCGTGGGCCGCCGACCCGCTGCTTGGGGGCGGAGGGATGGATGGGGCTGGTGCAGGGGCGCTGCCGCGTCTCTCCTGTGCGTGCGAGCTGAGCGGTGCGCAGCGTTGACATCCAGCGCATGTCTCCATCTCTCTCGCGCCCGCCAGCGAGTTGAACGGCGTCGGGCAGGTGCAAGTGATTGTGCGCATCTGCAACCGCCTGTCGCGCGCGCACGCGAGCTGAGCTTCGCCGATTTCCATTCCCTAGAAATTACAAGCAGCCCCCACTCGCGCGCGCGCGCGAGCCGAGCGGCGCGCACCACCCGAGCCGCCGCCCAGCCCATCGCCCCCACTCGCGCGCGCGCGAGCCGAGCGACCAGCATGACCGGCGCGCGCGGTGACAGGGTGGGCCCCCACTCGCGCGCGCGCGCGAGCCGAGCATCTCAGCCGCGGCCCAGTCCCAGATATTCAACCTCCACTCGCGCGCGCGCGAGTGGAGCGACTCGCCTTGACGGTGATTTCTACATGGCTACCGCCCCCACTCGCGCGCGCGTGAGCCGAGCGGTCCCGCCCGTGAAGATCCAGTGCGCAGAGGCCCGCCCCCAACTCGCGCGCGCGAGCCGGGCGGGGTTCCCATCACCCGCGCCGCCGCTGGTGTTTGCCGCCCCCTCGCGCTCGCACGCGAGCCGAGCGGACAGCGCCGAGAAGATGGACACTCTGACGCGGAGCAGCCACCACCGCCCGCGAACCGAGCGACCAGCAGTGCGGCGCTATGCAGGAAGATGCGCGCCGCCTCTCGCCCGCGCCGACGATTCGAGCGCCGACGACTACATGATTGGGGCGTCAGGCACGGCGCCGCTCGTGCGCGTCCGTGAGCTAAGTGGGCAGATCTTCCCATACACCGCGCAGCCAAGCCGCCGGCCGCACGCACTCGCGAGTTGCGCGGGCGATCGACGCCATCTAGGACCCGGAGGCCCCGCCGCCGCCTGCACGCGCCCCCGAGTTGCGCAACCCCCGTTCGGTTTGAACCAATGACCAGAGGAAGCCGCCCCGCACCCGCCCAGTGGCCGAGGGACGGCGTGCGGGCCGAGACACCGTATTACGGTTCGCGCAGGGCGCGACCGAGCTGGTCGGTCAGCGGCTGCAGCAGATAGGAAAGCGGGCTGCGCGAGCCGGTCTGGAAATGGACCTCGACCGGCATTCCGGGAATCAGTGCGCCCTCGTTCGGCTGGTCGGGCCCGGGGGGCGGTATCGTCACCTCGGCGCGGTAGAACTGCTGCCCGGTCGCCGGGTCCGTCACCACGTCGGCCGAGATGCGCTCGACCCTTCCCTCGATCGGCGGCTGGCGGGCGGGGGCGCCGGGCAGGCGCAGCACCGCCGGCTGGCCCGGCGCGATATGGCCGATCCGGGCCGGGGGGATCCGGGCGGCGATCACCGGCGGCCGGTCCAGCGGAACCAGCGACAGCACCGGCTCGGCCGGCCGCAGCACCGCGCCGGGCGCGGGCGCGCGCAGCTGGTGCACCACGCCCGCCACCGGGGCGCGGATCTCCAGCCGGGCGATCTGGGCGGCCAGCGCCTGGCGGCGCTCGGCCAGCTCCAGCTCGCGCGGGGCCAACTGGCGCAGCTCGGCCTCGGCGGCTTCGCGGCGCTCAGCGGCCGCCTTCAGCCTGGCGATGCCGATTTCGGTCAGCCGGGTGCCGGCTTGGGCATGCTGGGACTGCATCTCTCCGATCAGCCCGGCCAGCCGCGCCTGTTCGCGTTCCAGCGCCAGCACCCGCGCGGCCGGGGTCAGCCCGCGTTCGAGCAGGCTGCGCTGGGCGGAAAGCTCCTGCCCGATCAGCGCCTGCTGGTCGCGCAGCGCCTGGGCCTGCGCCTCGATCCCGGAAATCTGGTTGCGGACCTGTTGCGACTGCTGGTCCCATTGCCCACGGGCCTGCGCCAGCGTCTCGCGGCGGCTGGAAAACAGCCGTGCCTGCCCTTGCATCAGCGCCGCGATTTCCGGGCGTGTGGCCGCGGCCAGCGTCAGCTCGGCGGGAAAGCCGATGTCGGGGCGATCGGCGCGCTCGGCCTCGAGCCGGCCGCGCCGGGCCAGCAGCTCGAAATACTGCGCCTCGACGATGACAAGTTCGCTGCGGGGCAGGGTGCCGTCGAGGCGAAGCAGCAGATCCCCCGCCGCGACGAGCTGGCCGTCGCGGATGGCGACGGTCTCGACCACGCCGCCGACAGGATGCTGGAGGGTGTGGTTGTGCCGCTCGACCTCGACCTGGCCCGGGGCGATGATCGCGCCGGCGATCCGGGCGGCGACCGCCCAGCTGCCGAAGCCGCCGAGCAGCAGCACCAGCCCGACCAGCCCCAACCACAGCGCGCCGCGGGCCGAGCGGCGGTGGGGCACAGCAGCCGCAGGCGTCCGGGCGCTGGGGCCAATCACCGCCACCGGGGCGCGGCCCAGGGCGGTTTCCGGCGGCATGGCAGCGGGAGGAGGGATCATGCCGCACCCCCGCCAGAGGCGCGGCGGGCTGTGGCGCTGCGCGGGGCCCTGCCCAGAACCTCGTCGCGCGGGCCGAAGGCGGTCTGCCGACCCGCATCCATCCGCAGCAGCAGCTCGCAATCGGCGATGGCGGCGGGGCGGTGGGCGATGATCACCACCGCGCCCGCCCGCGACTTCACCGCGCGGATGGCCAGGTTCAGCGCCGCCGCCCCCTCGGCGTCGAGATGCGAATCCGGCTCGTCCAGGATCAGCAGCACCGGCTGTCCGTAAAGCGCGCGGGCGAGACCGATGCGCTGGACCTGCCCGCCCGAAAGCGGCGCCCCCGCCTGGGTCAGCGGGGTGTCATAGCCCTGCGGCAACCCCAGGATCATCCGGTGCGCCCCGGCCGCGACGGCCGCGCGCACCACCGCTGCAGGGTCGGGCTGCGGCGACAGTCGCGCGATGTTTTCCGCCACGGTGCCGTCGAACAGCGTCACCCGCTGCGGCAGATAGCCGATCAGCCCGCCCAGCGTGTCGGGGTCGTACTGATCCAGCGCCGCGCCATCCAGCCGGATCGCGCCCGCCGCCGGCCAGGTGCCGGTCAGGGCGCGCGCCAGCGTCGACTTGCCCGCGCCCGAGGGGCCGATCACCCCCAGCGCCTGCCCCGGCGCCAGCGAGAACCCGATGCCGCGCAGCGCGCGCAGATCCTGCCCCGGGGGGATGAGGGCGAGATTCGTCACCTCCAGCCGCACGGCCGGGCGGGGCAGGGGGGTGCGGGGAACCGGCGGCGGGTGCCGGGACAGCAGCTGCCCCAGCCGGTCCCAGCCGTCCAGCGCCCGCTGCACCGCCGACCAGCCGGCGACCAGCTGGTCGACCGGGGCGAGCGCCCGCCCCATCAGCACCGAGCTGGCGATCATCGCGCCCGGGGTCAGCTGATGTTGCAGCACCAGCCAAGCGCCGGCCGCGAGCAGCGCCGATTGCAGGAACAACCGGAAGCTGCGGGAAAACACCGTGAACCCGGCGCCGCGATCCAGCGCCACCAGCGCGGCATCGGCCATGCGTTCGCGGGCGTGGCGCCAGCGCGCGAGACTGGCCCCGCGCATTCCCAGCGCGCCAATCAGCTCGCCCTCGTCGCGGTAAAGCGTGGCGAGGCGGTCGGCGTCATGCTCGGCCGCGGCGGCGGCGCGCAGCGGCGCGCGGCTCTGCCAGCGGTTGAGCCAGCTGGCCGCCACCAGCACCAGCCCGCCCAGCGTCGCGACCCCGCCCAGCAGCGGGTGGAACAGATAGAGCCCGGCCAGGAACAGCGGCGCCCAGGGCAGGTCGAACAGTGCCAGCGCCAAGGGCGAGGCCAGCAGCTGCCGCAGCGAATCAAGGTCGCGCAGCCCGGCCGCGGGCGCGCCCCCTTGCGCCAGTGCCGCCTGAAAGACCCGTGGTTCAAGCCGGTCCTGCAACCGCAGTGCGATCCGCGCCATCACCCGGCTGCGCGCCAGGTCGATCACCCCCAGCATCAGGAACAGAAAGCTCACCAGCAGAAACAGCGCCGCCAGGGTCGGACCCGAGCGGCTGGCCAGCACCCGGTCATAGACCTGCAGCATGAACAGCGGCCCGGTCAGCGCCAGCAGGTTGACCGCCACGGAAAACACCGCGACCGCCGCCAGCAGCCCGGGGCTGCCCGCACGCGCCGCGCGCAGCTCGGCAAAACCGTCGTGCCATTCCCCGCCCACGCGCACGCCCCCTTGTTCAGCGCGGTTGCCGTGGCAGCCGCCCCTGTCTATCCCCGGGAAAGCAGCGCCGGGCTGGCCGCAGACGGCCGCCGGCACCGCTGATTCGTGTTCTCGCACGAAAAGATTGAGGAGAAGTTGATGCGCGCTGCCCCGCTTTTGCTGAGTCTGGCCCTTGCCGGCTGCGCCTCGGCGCCTCCGGGCGAGATCGCGGACCCGTTCGAGCCGATGAACCGCCGGGTCCACGGCTTCAACAAGTCGCTGGATGCGGCGGTGCTGCGGCCGGTGTCGCAGGCGCTGGCCAGCGGCCAGCCCGCCGAGGGTCCCGGCGCCGTGGAGATGATCGGCAATTTCGGCGCGAACCTGGCGCTGCCGGGCAAGGTGGTCAACAGCCTGCTGCAGGGCCGCCCCGAGCCCGCGGCCCGCAACATGTTCCGCTTCATGGTCAATTCGACGCTGGGCATCGGCGGGCTGTTCGACCTGGCGACCGAGGATTTCGACCTGCCCGAGGTCGATACCGATTTCGGCGAGACCCTGCATGTCTGGGGGGTTCCGGCCGGCGCCTATCTGGAACTGCCGGTGCTGGGCCCCTCGACCCAGCGCGATCTGGTCGGCGACATCGTGGACGTGCTGCTGATCGACCCGCTGGATGGCGTGGTGCACCGGGACGTGCGGCGCGCCGGGCTGGCGGCGCGGGTGCTGTCAAAAGCGGGTGAGCGGGCGCAATTCGGCTCGACCCTGGACTCGGTTCTGCACGAAAGTGCCGACAGTTACGCGCAGACGCGGCTGCTGTACACGCAGCACCGCCAATATGAGCTGAACGAGGAAGGAGAGGTCATTGACCCGTATTCCGACGAATAGCACCCGCCGCGGGATCCTGGGGCTGATCGGGGGCGGCGCGGTCTGGGCCGCGATGCCGGCCCATGCGCTGAACGGCAACCAGGCGGTGGCGCTGGTCAGCGCCACGGTCCAGGAGGTGCTGGCCACCGTCAACTCGGGCCGGCCGGCGGCGCAGCTGTACCCGGCCTTCGAGCGGATCTTCACCCGCCGCGCCGACATCGACGCGATGGCGCGGGCGGCGCTGGGACCGGCGGCGCGCCAGCTGGGCGCGCAGGAGTTCGCCGCCTTCCGGCAGGCAATGTCGGGCTATGTCTCGCGCAAATACGGAAAACGTTTCCAGGAGTTCCTGGGCGCGCGGATCGAGATCGGCGCGGCGCGGCAGCTCAAGTCCTTCTGGACGGTGGATTCCACCGCCTATCTGCGCGGCCAGACCCCGACCAAGGTCGAGTGGCATGTCTCGGACCGCAGCGGGCAGGCGCGGTTCTTCAACCTGATCATCGAGGGGGTGAACATGCTGGCCTCGGAGCGCGAAGAGATCGGGGCGATGCTGGCCCGCCGCCGCGGCGACGTGCGCGGGCTGATCGCGGATCTGCAACGGGCGGGGTGAAGCGGTCGCGCTGCTTCGGCCGGGCATGGCCGGAGGTCCAGATGCGGGACCCGCTGCCGTGATTACATGAAAAAGCCCCGCCGTGGCGGGGCTTTTTCATTTGGGGTCGGCAGCTGTGGCGACCCGGCGCAGGGGCCTCCGTGCCCGGGGGCGTCAGTTGGTGCCGGTGATCCCGCGCAGGGCTTCGGTCAGGGCGTCGTTGACCGCGCGCTCGGTGGTCAGGTTCGCCGACGCCTCTCCGGCAAGGGCCTCGGCAAGGGCGGCGCCGACGGCGGCGGCCTGTGGGGCGCCGCTGGCCTGCGGGCCGCCGACCAGCGCCTCGGCCAGGGCGGCCCCCGCCGCCGCGGCCTCGCTGCGGGGCGTGGGCGAAGAGCTGACCGTGGAGCCGGGGCTGCGCGGCGCGCGGGCGGGCGGCGGGGCGGCGCCGACCGGCGACGGCGTCAGCGGCGTCGCCTGCACCGGCACCGGCGCCGGGACCGGCGCGGCCGGGGTGGGGGTGGGGGCCGGGTTGGCGGCCTGGGGGTCGAGCAGCTGCATCTGGTCGGACGGCGGCGCCGCGCCGGGGCCCATCGCCTCGGCCAGCGCGGCCGACAGCGGATCGTCCGAGCCGTCGGGCATGGTCACCGCGACCGGAGGCGGGGCATCGGCGGGTACCGCGCCGCCGTAATCGCCGCCCACCGGCTGCGCCGCCGCCACCGCCGCGGCCAGCGCCGCCGCCAGCGGGTCGTCCGAATCGGCCGACACGATGTCGCTGGCCACGATCATGCTGCCGCCGCCGTCGGGTGCGACCACATCCAGCGGATTGGCCGGCAGCCCCTCGTGGATCTCCTCCATCACCGCCTGCCAGATCTCGGCCGGCAGCCCGCCGCCGGTCACCCCGGACAGCGGCGTGTTGTCGTCGTAGCCCATCCAGACGCCGGTCACATACTGCTCGGTAAAGCCGATGAACCAGGCGTCGCGATAGGACGAGGTGGTGCCGGTCTTGCCAGCGACCTCGCGCCCGGGCAGCCTTGCGCGGGTGCCGGTGCCGCTTTCCACCACCTGCTTCATCATCCAGATCAGCTCGGACGCCGCCTTGGTCGAGATCACCCGCTGCCCCATGCCGCCGGCCTGCCCGATCAGGGGCTTGTCGTCGCCCTTGATGCGCAGCTCGACCAGCCCATAGGGGCGCACGGCGGTGCCGCCGTTGCGGATGCCGGCATAGGCGCCGGTCATTTCCAGCAGCGTGGTTTCCGACACCCCCAGCCCCATCGAAGGCCCTGCGGTCAGGTCATGGGCAAAGCCGAAATCGCGGGCCACCCGGCGGACGTTTTCACGCCCCACCGCCTCTTGCAGGCGGATGGTCGAGGTGTTGATCGACTTGGCCAGCGCCGTGGTCAGGGTGATCTGGCCCAGGTGGTTGCGGGTGTAGTTCTTGGGCGTCCAGGGCTTGGAGCCCTTGATGTGGATGGTGATCGGCGCGTCCAGGATGGTGTCGTTGGGCGAGAACCCCTGGTCCAGCGCCGCCGCATAGACAAAGGGCTTGAAGGCGGAACCCGTCTGCCGCTTGGCCTGGGTCGCGCGGTTGAAGGTGCCCGCGGCGGTGGTGTCGCGCCCGCCGATCATCGCGCGCACCGCGCCGTCGGCCGACATCACCACCACGGCCGCCTGCGCCTGCGATCCGTCCTTGACCTTTTCCTCGAACACCCGCTTCAGCGCCCGTTCGGCCTGGCGCTGGATGGTCTGGTCGAAGGTGGTGGTGATGGTCACGTCCTCGGTGGTTTCCGAGGTCAGGAAGCCCGGCCCCGATTCCATCACCCAGTCGGCGAAATACCCGCCGGCGCGGGCGGCGGCGGCCTTGGACAGCACCGCCGGATTGGCCTTGGCCTGGGCGAACTCTGTGTCGGTCAGATAGCCCTGATCATGCATCAGCCCGAGGATGACCCCGGCCCGGTCCTGCGAGCGCTGCAGGTTCGAGGTGGGCGAGAAATAGCTGGGCGCCTTGAGCAGCCCGGCCAGCATCGCGGCCTCGGCCGGGGTCACCTCGGCCGCGGACTTGCCGAAATAGCGCTGTGCCGCAGCCTCGAACCCACGGGCGCCGGCGCCCAGATAGCTGCGGTTCATGTAGATGTTGAGAATGTCGGACTTGGAATATTTCGCTTCCAGGGCAAGGCTGTAGGGGACTTCCTTGACCTTGCGCCACAACGAGCCGACCCGGCAGGATGCTTCGTATTCGGCCTCGTCCTTCCATTTGATCGGATCGAACCCCTCACCCAGGCACAGGAGCTTGGAGACCTGCTGGGTGATGGTCGAGCCGCCGTGCCCCGACAGCGCGCTGCGCCCCTGCGACAGGTTGATGCGGATGGCGCCGGCGATGCCGCGCGGGTCGATGCCGAGATGGCTGTAGAAGCGCTTGTCCTCGGTCGCGACCACGGCGTTGCGCAGATGGGGCGAGATCTGGTCGGCGCTGACGGTGTTGTAGGTCTCGCCCCGCCAGGCGAAGACCCGCCCCTCGCGGTCGAGCATGGTGACCGAGCCGCGGGCGCGCGCGTCGAACAGCGCCTGCGGGTCGGGCAGGGTGGAATAGTAATAGGCGACGGTCAGCCCCAGGATCAGCGCCAGCGCCAGCCCGGTGCGCCAGAATGCGCCCCAGATCACCCGCCAGACCAGCGACACCGCCCCCGCCACCCCGCGGGTGACGAAGTTCCCGCGCCGGGGCTTCTTCGGCGCCGGCTTGGCGCGGCGCGCCGCCTGTTGCGGCGGCAGCCCGCCGCCGGCCGCAGCAGGGCCCTGCGGGGACGAGGGGGCGGCATAGCGCTTGTCGGCGGCGATGCGCCGGGACCGTTCGGGTGTCTTCATGCCTGCATCCTGGGACCGTTTCTGGGCCTTTTTCCGGGAACCACATATAGCACGACAAATGATTTAGAAACGATTACCGCGCGCCGGTGACCGAGACGTGACCCGGTGGGCAAGCTGCTGCCGATGGGCAGGCGCCGCGCGAGGTGGCGCGGTCGCAGGGGTATTTGGGCCAGAAAGAAGTCCTGGCGGGGGTTTTCCCGGGCCGAGGGGCGGTTCAGGCGACGCGGGCGACGACGAAATCGGCCAGTTCGGCCAGCAGCTGGCGGATCTCGCCCTCGGGCAGCGCGTCCAGCGACTGCCGGGCGCCGGCAGCCCAGGACAGTGCATCGGCGCGCGCAGCCTCGATCGCGCCGTGGCGGGCGAGGATCGCCAGCGCCTGGTCGAGGTCGCCGTCCTGCTGGTCGCCCTTTTCGATGGTGCGCTGCCAGAACTCGCGTTCCCCGGCATCGGCCTGCGCCACCGCCTTGATCACCGGCAGGGTCAGCTTGCGCTCGCGGAAATCGTCGCCGACGTTCTTGCCGATGGTCTCGGCCGCACCGCTATAGTCGAGGATGTCGTCAACGATCTGGAAGGCGATCCCCAGCGCGTCGCCATAGTCGTAAAGCGCCTGCACCTGCGCGGGCGGGGCGCCGGCGATCACCGCGCCCACCTCGGTCGCGGCGGAAAACAGCGCCGCGGTCTTGCCGCGGACCACCTGCAGATAGACCGCCTCGTCGGTGCCGAGGTCCTGCGCGGCGGTCAGCTGCAGCACCTCGCCCTCGGCGATCACCGCCGAGGCGTTGGAGAGGATCTCCATCACCCGCAGGTTGCCGGTCTCGGTCATCAGCTGGAAGCTGCGGGCGAACAGATAGTCGCCGACCAGCACGCTGGACTTGTTGTCCCACAGCAGGTTGGCGGTGGGGCGGCCGCGGCGCTGGCGGCTTTCGTCCACCACGTCGTCGTGCAGCAGGGTGGCGGTGTGGATGAACTCGACCGTGGCGGCCAGCAGGTGGTGATGCGTGCCGCGGTAGCCCAGCATCCTTGCCGCGGCCAGCGTCAGCATGGGGCGCAGGCGCTTGCCGCCGGCCTCGACCAGATGCGCGGTCACCTCGGGGATGCGGGGGGCGTGGCGGCTTTCCATCCGGCTGCGGATCAGGGCGTTCACGGCCTCCATCTCGGGGGCGAGCAGGGTCGACAGCCGGTCCAGCGGCTTGGCCACGGTTTCGTTCACACCCATGAAGATACCCCTTTCGCGTCCCGTTTCCGCACCCGTTCCACGCCTGTGCTGCCATGCGTCTTGCGCGATTGCCCATTGCCACGGCGTGGACAGTTGCGCAACTGCGCCCTAGCTTGCGGGGATGAAGGAAGTCCTGCGCACCACCGATCCGCTGACCATCACTCGCGCCAGCGGCCTGCTGGAGGCCGAGGGAATCGTCGCGTTCCAGTTCGACCAGCACATGAGCGTGCTGGAGGGCTCGATCGGGGTGCTGCCGCGGCGGCTGATGGTGGCGGACCGCGATCACTTCATGGCGGCCTCCATCCTGCGCGACCACGGTATCGGATGAACGGCGCGACCACCCGGGACGACGGGTTCCTGGGCGGGCGGCTGGTGCTGCGCCAGCCCGCCCGCGGCTATCGCGCCGGCACCGATGCGGTGATGCTGGCCGCCGCCTGTCCCGCGCGGCCGGGCGAGCGGGTGCTGGAACTGGGCTGCGGGGCAGGGGTGGCGCTGTTCTGCCTGGGCGCGCGGGTGCCGGGCGTGGCGCTGACCGGGCTTGAGCGGCAGGAGGAACTGGCGGCGCTGGCGCGGCATAACGTCGCCGCGACCGGCATCGCGGCGCGGATCGTGACCGGCGATCTGGCGCAGATGCCGGCGGCGCTGCGGGCGGAAAGCTTCGATCACGTCATCGCGAACCCGCCGTTCTTTGCCAGCGGCACCCGCGCGCCCGATGCGGCCCGCGCCGCCGCCCGGCACGAGGACACCGCGCTGGAATCCTGGATCGACGCCGGGTTGCGGCGGCTGCGGCCGGGGGGCGGGCTGACGCTGATCCACCGGGCCGAGGCGCTGGACCGCATTCTGGTGGCGCTGGCCGGGCGGGCGGGGGCGGTATCGCTGCTGCCGCTGGCCGCGCGGCAGGGCCATGACGCGGGCCGGGTGATCGTCACCGCGCGCAAGGGCGCCCGCGGCGGGCTGCGGCTGCACGCGCCCTTTGTCCTGCACGCCCGCCCCGCCCATGAACGCGACTGCGAGGACCTGAGCGCCGCCGCCCGGGCGGTGCTGCGCGACGGCGCCGCCATCGTCGCCGGGGCCGAAAGGGAACGCGAGGTTTCGGGTGACAGCGGCGCCGAAACATGCTGCACTGATTCCATCGACCCATAGCAGGAGGATCGAATGTCGGTTCAGTCGCATGTCGCGGAACTGCGCAGAAAACACCAGCATCTTTCGGAGGAAGTCGAGCGCGCGCAACGCGCTCCGGGCTCGGACGACCTGTCGATCGCGGCGATGAAAAAGGAAAAGCTGCGGCTCAAGGAAGAGATCGAGCGGCTGTCGAACTGAGCGCCGGGCCGCGCCCCCGCGTACTGATCGGGGGCCCGGCGTCCGGGCCGGGGGGTATCGGAGGGGGATCGGCCGCGTGCCGGTCCCCTTCTTGATTCCCTTCGGTCCGATTCCCCGCTGCGGGTCGGGCCGGTGTGGCGGGAACCGGGGCCGCGGCGGCAATTCCCGCTGCCGGGCGATTCCTCCGCTGCGGGCCGGGCCGGCGGGAACCGGATGCCGCCGCGGCAATTCCCCCGGCGGGCCGATTCCCATGGCGGCCGATTCTTTCCTTGCCGTTCCGGGGACGCTATGAGACGGCACGGCCCGGATACCGAACTCATGGCAAACAGCAGGAGCTGCCGATGAGCATGATGAGAATGTCCGCCGCGGCTCTGGCGCTGCTGGCGGCCTCGGCCCTGCCGGCCGCGGCCCGCAACCAGATTCAGGTGGCAGGCTCGTCGACCGTGCTGCCCTATGCCACCATCGCCGCCGAAGCCTTTGCCGACAATACCGATTTCGCCGCCCCGGTGGTCGAGGGCGGCGGCAGCGGCGCCGGGATCAAGCAGTTCTGCGCCGGGGTCGGCCCGCGCACCATCGACATCGCCAATTCCTCGCGCCCGATGACCCCGGCCGAGTTGGCCGACTGCCACGCCAACGGCGTCGCCCGGGTGATCGAGGTGCGGTTCGGCTATGACGGCATCGTCTTCGCCTCGGGGATAGGCGGCCCCGATTTCGCGCTGAGCACGCAGGACATCCACGCCGCGCTGGCCGCCGAGGTGGTGGTGGACGGGCGCCGCACCGCCAACCCCGCCCGCCGCTGGGCGGATGTGAACCCCGCGCTGCCCGCGCAGGAAATCGCAGTGTTCGTTCCCGGCACCAAGCACGGCACCCGCGAGGTGTTCGAGGAAAAGGTAATGGCGGCGGGCTGCGACGCCTCGGGCACGCGGGCGGCACTGGCGGCGCTGGACGGCGACAAGGCGGCCCGTGCCGCCTGCACCGCGCTGCGCAGCGACGGGCGCGCGGTCGACATCGACGGCGACTATACCGAGACGCTGGCCCGCGTCGACAGCAACCCCAACGGCATGGGGGTGTTCGGGTTGTCCTTCTATGAAAACAACACCACCCGGCTGAAGGTGGCGCCGATCGACGGGGTGGTGCCCACGGTCGCCAGCGTCGCTTCGGGGGAATATCCGGTGTCGCGGCCGCTGTTCTTCTATGTCAAGGCGGACCACTTCGGGCTGGTGCCGGGGCTGAAGGAGTTCGCCGAGTTCTTCGTCGTCGATGCCATCGCCGGACCCGGCGGACCGCTGGCGGATTACGGGCTGGTGCCCGACCCGGAGCTGGCCGCGGTGCAGGCGGCGGTGGCCGCGGAACACGTCATGGGCGCAGACTGACCACGCAACCGCCCGCAGGCCGGCGCCGTCCGGTCCTGCGCCCGGCGCTGCTTTCGAGGATCCATGTCACCTCTTACGACACTCATCATCATCCTGGGGCTTGCGGGGCTCGGCTATCTGCTGGGCCGGCGCCGTGCGGTGGCGCTGGTCGCGGGGGATACGCGGCAGCTGCATTCGCGCCCCGCCTATCACGGCTGGCTGGTGGCGCTGCTGGCGGCGCTGCCGCCGCTGGGGCTGCTGGTGCTGGGCGGGCTGGCGCGGCCGCTGATCCCCGGCGCGACTCACGGCGCGGGGGCGCTGCTGGCCCCGGCGGCGGCACTGCTGGCCCTGGCCGGGCTGGGGGTGGGGCTTGCCCGCATCTCGCCCGGCTTCCGTGCCCGCAACGCGGTCGAGCGGGTGATCGGGCTGCTGCTGATCCTGTGTTCGCTGATCGCCATCGCCACCACGCTGGGCATCGTGCTGTCGCTGGTCTTCGAATCGGCCAGCTTCTTCCGGCTTTACCCCTGGCACGAGTTCCTGTTCGGCACCGAATGGACCCCGCGCTTCGGCGGCGGATCCAAGCTGGGGATGCTGCCGCTGCTGTGGGGGACGCTGTATATCAGCTTCATCGCGCTGCTGGTGGCGGTGCCGATCGGGCTGTTCGCGGCGATCTACATGTCGGAATACGCCTCGCGCCGGGTGCGCGCGGTCGCCAAGCCGGCGATCGAGGTGCTGGCCGGGATCCCGACCATCGTCTACGGGCTGTTCGCGCTGGTCACGGTCGGCCCGCTGATCCGCGCCTGGCTGGCGCAGCCGCTGGGGCTGGGGGACAGCGGCGCCTCGGTCGCCACTGCCGGGCTGGTGATGGGGATCATGCTGATCCCGTTCGTCAGCTCGCTTTCGGACGATATCATCAACGCGGTGCCGCAGTCGCTGCGCGACGGGGCGCTGGGGCTGGGCTCGACCCCTTCGGAAACCATCCGCCATGTGGTGATCCCGGCGGCGCTGCCCGGCATCGTCGGCGCGGTGCTGCTGGCGGCATCCCGCGCCATCGGTGAAACCATGATCGTGGTGCTGGGCGCCGGCGCCATGGCCCGGATCAGCGGCAATCCGTTCGAGGCGATGACCACCATCACCGTCAAGATCGTGGGCCAGCTGACCGGCGACAACGACTTCAACTCGCCCGAGACGCTGGTCGCCTTTGCGCTGGGGCTGACGCTGTTCGTGATGACGCTGGGGCTGAACGTGCTCGCCCTCTACATCGTGCGCAAATACCGGGAGCAATACGAATGAGCGATCCGGCCCAGACCGCCCCGCGCCCCCGCCGCTCGCTGCTGCAGACCGACGCCGGCACCCGCCGCCGCAATGCGGCCGAGCGGCGGTTCCGCACCTATGGCGCCGCGGCGATCCTGACCGCCATGGCGGCGCTGGCGGTGCTGATGTTCACCGTGTTCCGCGACGGCGCCTCGGCCTTTGTGCAGGCCCGCGCCACGATCCCGGTGGTGATCGCGGCCGATGTCGTCGACCCCCAGGGCAACCGCGACCCGGCCGAGATGGCGAAGATCCTGACCATGAGCTACGGCCGGCTGCTGGACCAGGCCCTGACCCGCGAGATCGCGCGCAGCGGCATTCAGGTCGAGGGCCTGACCCAGCGCGACATCGCCGGCTTCCTGTCGGCGCAGGCCCGCGCCGATCTGCGCCGGGCGGTGCTGGCCGACCCTTCGCTGGTCGGGCAGGAAATCGAGTGGCGGATGATGACCTCGTCGCGGGTGGATGCGATGCTCAAGGGCCGCATCACTCGCGAGATGGCGGCGCGGGACGCCAGGACCTCGGTCGCGCAATATGACCTGGCGATGGCGCTGCGCGACCGCGGGGTGGTGCGCGCCGGTTTCAACTGGCGCTTCATCACTGCGCCCGACGGCTCCGACAGCCGCCCCGAGGCCGCGGGACTGGGCGTCGCGATCCTCGGCTCGTTCTACATGATGCTGATCGTGCTGGTGCTGGCGCTGCCGATCGGAGTGGCGGCCTCGATCTGGCTTGAGGAGTTCGCACCCAAGAACCGGCTGACCGACGTGATCGAGGTGAATATCTCGAACCTCGCTGCCGTGCCCTCGATCGTGTTCGGGATCCTCGGGCTGGCCGCCTTCATCAATTTCGTCGGGCTGCCGCGCTCGGCCCCTATTGTCGGCGGGCTGGTGCTGACGCTGATGACGCTGCCGACCATCATCATCTCGACCCGTGCGGCGCTGAAGGCGGTACCGCCCTCGATCCGCGATGCAGCGCTGGGGGTGGGGGCGTCGCGGATGCAGACGGTGTTCCATCACGTGCTGCCGCTGGCGATGCCGGGGATCCTGACCGGCACCATCCTGGGGCTGGCGCAGGCGCTGGGGGAAACCGCGCCCTTGATGCTGATCGGGATGGTTGCGTTCGTAACTACCTATCCTTCGGCCCCGCCGCAGGGGCTGTTCGATCCGGCCTCGGCGCTGCCGGTGCAGATCTACAACTGGACCCAGCGCGCCGACCCGGCCTTCTTCGAACGCGCCTCGGGGGCGATCATCGTGCTGCTGGCCTTCCTGCTGGCGATGAACCTGATCGCCATCTGGCTGCGCCGCAAGTTCGAGCGCCGCTGGTAACCGCGGCCGGAAAGACCATATCCATGAACCAGATGACACAGGCGGAGCGCAGCGTGCAGACCGAGACCCGGGACGTCAAATTCGAATGCCGCGACGTGCAGGTGTGGTATGGGGAAAAACACGCGCTCAAGGACGTGGGCGTCGACATCCTCGACAAGACTGTGACGGCGTTCATCGGCCCGTCGGGCTGCGGCAAGTCCACCTTTCTGCGCTGCCTGAACCGGATGAACGACACCATCGCCGCCGCGCGGGTCGGCGGGCAGATGCTGCTGGACGGCGAGGATATCTATGACCCCCGCGTCGATCCGGTGCAGCTGCGCGCCCGCGTCGGCATGGTGTTCCAGAAGCCGAACCCGTTCCCCAAGTCGATCTATGACAACGTGGCCTATGGCCCGCGCATCCACGGGCTGGCCCCGACCCGCGCCGATCTGGATGCGGTGGTGGAAAAATCCCTGCGCCGGGCGGCGCTGTGGGATGACGTCAAGGACCGGCTGGGGGAAACCGGCACCAGCCTGTCCGGCGGCCAGCAGCAGCGGCTGTGCATCGCCCGCGCCATCGCCACCTCGCCCGAGGTGCTGCTGATGGATGAACCCTGCTCGGCGCTCGACCCCATCGCCACCGCCCAGATCGAGGAACTGATCGACGAGCTGCGCGACCGCTATTCGGTGGTGATCGTCACCCACTCGATGCAGCAGGCCGCAAGGGTCAGCCAGAAGACCGCGTTCTTCCATCTGGGGCATCTGGTCGAATACGCCAGCACCGACGACATCTTCACCAGTCCGAAGGACCCGCGGACGGAAAGCTACATCACCGGCCGGATCGGCTGACGGAAAGGACGTTTGCCATGCAACGCGACAAGCACATCATGTCCGCCTTTGACCGCGACCTGGAAAGCATCCAGGCCGAGGTGATGCGCATGGGCGGGCTGGTCGAGACCGCGATCGCCGATGCCGCCCGGGCGCTGGAAACCAGCGACGAGGCCCTGGCCGAGGAAGTCCGCCGCCGCGACCGCGAGATCGACCATCTCGAGGTGCAGATCAACGAATCCGCCGCAAGGCTGATCGCGCTGCGCGCGCCGCGTGCGACCGACCTGCGGCTGGTGCTGACGGTGATCAAGGTCGCCTCGGCGCTGGAGCGGGTGGGGGATTACGCCAAGAACATGGCCAAGCGCACCCATCTGCTGGCGCAGATGCCCACGATTCCCGGCGCCGGCCTGGCGCTGCGGCGGATGACGGAAGCCGTCAGCACCCTGCTGCGCGACGCGCTGGACAGCTATGTGCGCCGCGATGCGACGCTGGCGGCCGATGTCCGCGCCCGCGACATCGAGGTCGACCAGATGTACAATGCGCTGTTTCGCGAGTTCCTGACCCACATGATGGAGGACCCGCGCAACATCACCGCCTGCATGCACCTGCATTTCATCGCCAAGAACGTCGAGCGCATGGGCGACCACGCGACATCCATCGCCGAGCAGGTGCTGTATCTGGTCCACGGCACCCTGCCCGAAGACCCGCGCCCGAAAAGCGACAGCGTGGCCGCTGTCAACCTCGGCGGGGCGAGTTAGGATAAACCGGCCCGCAGCCTGTCTTTGGTGTTCAAATATCCTGGGGGTCCGGGGGCAAGGCCCCCGGAGGCCGCCGCTCAGAAATGGATCGCCCGCCCATAGGCATCCAGCACCGATTCATGCATCATTTCCGACAGGGTCGGGTGGGCAAAGACCGTGTGCATGAAGTCTTCCTCGGTCAGCTCAGCGGTCTTGCCGATCACATAGCCCTGGATCAGCTCGGTGACCTCGGCGCCGACCATATGGGCGCCCAGGAGCTCGCCGGTCTTGGCGTCGAACACCGTCTTCACCATGCCCTCGGGCTCGCCCAGCGCGATGGCCTTGCCGTTGCCGACAAAGGGGAAGCGGCCGATTTTCACCTCGTGCCCGGCCTCTTTCGCCTTGGCCTCGGTCAGCCCGACCGAGGCCACCTGCGGCTGGCAATAGGTGCAGCCGGGGATGTTCGCGGCCTTGACCGGGTGGACCTTTTTCCCGGCGATCAGTTCGGCCACCATAACGCCCTCGTGGCTGGCCTTGTGGGCAAGCCAGGGCGCGCCGGCCACGTCGCCGATGGCGTAAAGCCCGTCGACGCCGGTGCGGCAGTATTCGTCGGTTACCACGTGGCTGCGGTCCAGCTTGACCCCCAGCGCCTCGAGCCCCAGCCCCTCGACGTTGCCGACGATGCCCACCGCCGAGATTACCGTGTCGAAGTCCTGGGTCACGGTCTTGCCGCCGGTCTCGATATGGGCGGTCACGGTCTTGCCCTTGCGGTCCAGCTGCTTGACCGTGGCCTTTTCCATGATCGTCATGCCCTGCTTGACGAACTGCTTCCTGGCAAAGGCGGAAATCTCGGCGTCCTCGACCGGCAGCACGCGGTCCATCACCTCGACCACCGTGGTCCTGGCGCCCAGCGTGTTGAAGAAGCTGGCGAACTCGATCCCGATCGCGCCCGAGCCGATGACCAGCAGGTTTTCCGGCATCCGCCTGGGCACCAGCGCATGGCGGTAGGTCCAGACCAGCTCGCCGTCGGCCTCCAGCCCCGGCAGCTCGCGGGCGCGGGCGCCGGTGGCCAGCACGATATTCTTGGCCGTGACCTCCTCAACCCCCTTGTCGGTCTTGACCGAAAGCTTGCCGGGCGCGGTCAGCGTCGCCTCGCCCATCACCACCGCGACCTTGTTCTTTTTCAGCAGGTGGCCGACGCCGCCGGCCAGCTGCTTGGCCACGCCGCGCGACCGCTGCACCACCGCGCCCAGGTCAAAGCCCAGGTCGCCGGCCTTCAGCCCGTAATCCTTGGCCCGCCCCATCAGGTGGAACACCTCGGCCGAGCGCAGCAGCGCCTTGGTCGGGATGCAACCCCAGTTGAGGCAGATGCCGCCCAGGTTCTCGCGTTCGATCACCGCGGTCTTCAGCCCCAGCTGCGCGGCGCGGATCGCGCAGACATAGCCGCCGGGACCGGCGCCGATCACCACCACGTCGAAACTCTGCGCCATCGCTTTCCCCTCGTCGCTGCCGGCCGGTTCACATTTGCAGGCTCAGGGCAGATCGGCAAGCGACAGACTGCCCGAGACCAGCGCCCCATAGCCGCCCGCATCCATCACTATGCGCTCGGATTCCGTGGAAATCCGCGCAAGTGCGGCATTGCGCCACGGAAAGCGGCCGAATTTCGCGATGGTGTCGCGGTGGATCTGCGCGTGCAGCAGGTTCTCGCCCGGCATCCGCTGGGCGAACAGCTCGACCGCCAGCTCCTGGTCGGCCGGCTCTTCGCTGTGCTCGAACGGCAGGTAAAAGAACTGCCGCGCCGGTTCCGGGGTGGCCAGGTCGTGGCCGGCGTCCAGCGCGGCGCGGGCGATGCGCAGCGCCAGCGGGTCGGTGGAAAAGGCGCGGGCGTCATTTCTGAACATGTTGCGCGGGAACTGGTCGGTCAGGATCAGCGCCGCCAGCGCGCCGGTGGCGCTGCCGGCCCATGCCTCGGCCAGCCGCGGCGCGTCGATCCAGGCGGCCATGAAGCGTTCGCGCACCAGCCGGTCCAGATCGTCGCTTTGCTGGTACCAGCCCTTGGGCCCGGTCTCGTCGATCCAGAAACGGATGATGTCTTCCGGTGTCGGGTCGGCCTGGGCGTCGCTGTGGGTCATGTCTCGTCATCCTGCGGGTGGGTGGAATGGCTGTCCCCAGCCTCGGCCAGCGCGGCCTCGACCGCAACCGGGGTGGCGGCGGGCATCAGCACGGCAAAGTTCTGGTCCAGGCTGGGCGTGGCGCGCTGCGTCATCCGCCAGCCGCCATAGGCGGTCAGCATCGCCAGCAGCACCCCCATATAGATCCAGAACCCCTCGGGGCCGATCAGGGTCATCAGCCAGCCGGTCAGGATCGGCCCGAACACCGAGCCCGCGCCGTTGACCAGCAGCAGCCCGGCCGAGGCTGCCGCCATGTCCGAGGCGTCCAGGAAGTCGTTGGTATAGGCGATCAGCAGCGCATAGACCGGGTTGGCGACCCCGCCGACCAGCGCCGCGGCCAGCAGATAGCCCCAGATACCCAGCTCGGCCACCGCGACCACCGCCGCCACCACCGCGCCGAACCCCGACAGCGCGATGATCAGCTTGCGGCGGTCCAGCCGGTCCGACAGCCAGCCGATCGGATATTGCGCCAGCAGCCCGCCGAGCGAGATCGCCGCGACAAAGGCCGAGATCTGCTTGACGTCCAGCCCGATCACCGCCCCCCAGACCGCGCCCATGCCCAGCAGCGCCGAAAACACCCCGCCCACCAGGAAGATGCCGACGCACCCCAGGGGCGACGCGCGGTAAAGCCGGGGCAGGCTCATCGGCTTGATCTGCTCGAACCGCGGAGCCTGCACCTGCGCCAGCAGGATCGGGGTGAAGGCCAGCGACACCAGCACCGAGGGGATGACGAACAGCATCCACCCCGCCGGGTCGCCGACGTTCAGCAGCGCCTGGCCGGTGACCAGCCCCAGCATCTGCATGATGAAATAGGCCGACATGGCCTGACCGCGGGTTTCATTGGTGGCGCTGGCGTTCACCCAGCTTTCGGCGGTGATGTAGACCCCGCAGAAGCAGAAGCCGATCAGCAGCCGCAGAACCGCCCAGGCGATCCAGTGCGGCGCGGCGGCGTAAAGGATCAGCACCGCCGAGATCAGCGACCCCAGCGCCGCGAACACCCGCACATGCCCGACCCGCTGGATCATCGGCGGCACCGCCAGGCTGCCCAGCACGAAGCCGCCGAAATACCCGGCCATGACCACCGACATCAGCGAGGTCGGGATCCCCTCGATGCCGCCGCGCACGCCCAGCAGCGTGCCCTGCATGCCGTTGCCGACCATGAACAGCAGGATGCCCAGCAGCAGCGGCCAGGTGGTGCGCAGAACGGTCAGCATGGCGCCTCGGGCAGCAGCAGGGATGCGTCTCCGTAGCTGAAGAACCTGTAGTCTTCGTCAACGGCGTGCGCGTAGATCGCGCGGACACGATCCACCCCCATCAGCGCCGACACCAGCATCATCAGCGTCGATTTCGGCAGGTGGAAATTGGTCATCAGCCCGTCGGTGACGCGGAAGCGGTAGCCGGGGCGGATGAAGATGTCGGTCATCCCGTCATAGGGGCTCACCCGCCCGTCCGGCGCGGCCGCCGATTCGATCAGCCGCAGCGCGGTGGTGCCGACCGGGATCACGCGGCGACCCTCGGCCCGCGCGGCGTTGATGGCGGCGGCGGCGGCGGCCGATACGATGCCGCGCTCGGCGTGCATCCGGTGCTGGCTGATGTCGTCGGTCTTGACCGGCAGGAACGTGCCCGCCCCCACATGCAGGGTGACGCGGGTGGTCTGCACCCCCATCGCCGCCAGCGTTTCCAGCAGTTCGTCGTCGAAATGCAGGCTGGCGGTGGGGGCGGCGACGGCGCCGGGCCGCTCGGCCCAGACGGTCTGGTAATCGGTGCGGTCCTGTTCGTCCGGCGGGCGCAGCGCGGCGATATAGGGGGGCAGGGGCATGGCGCCGACCTGCGCCAGCGCCGCGTCGAACGCCGCGCCCGCCGCGTCGAAATCCAGCAGCAGCGCGCCCTCGTCGATGCGATCCACCCGCGCGGACAGCGCGTCGCCAAAGCGGATCACCTCGCCCTCGCGCAGCTTGCGCAGCGGCTTGGCCAGCGCCCGCCACCTGCCGCCGGGGGCGGGTTCCAGCAGCGTGACCTCGATCCGGGCGGTGGCCGGGCCCTGCTCTGACGCGCGGGTGCGGGTGCCGGTCAGCCGCGCCGGGATCACGCGGGTGTCGTTCAGCACCAACAGGTCCCCCGGGCGCAGGAACGCCGGCAGGTCGCGGATATGGGCATCGGTGATCGTATCGCCCTGCGCCACCAGCAGGCGCGCGGCGCTGCGCGGGCGGGCGGGGCGGGTGGCGATCAGTCGCTCGGGCAGGTCGAAATCGAAATCGGACAGGCGCATGATGGCGTTGTCGGCCCGGCGTCGCGCCGGGTCAACTGCCTGTCCGCGCAAACCGGCGCGAGCGGGCGGCACGGCGCCGCTGTCCCTGCCGCCGCCCGGCATGGGCAGCCGCCGCCGCGCCTGCCCCTTTCCATCGCCCGGCCGCTTGCCTAAGACGACCTGACCCATTCGAGAGCACGACATGAGCCAGCAGCCGCCCAGCCCCAGCCAGCCCGGTTCCGACCAGCCCCGCCCCGTGATCCAGCCGCAGCCCGGCATCATGGAGATCGCGCTTTACGAGGCCGGGGCCGCCACGCTGTCGGGGCGCAGCGACGTGCTGAAGCTCAGCTCGAACGAGAACCCGTTCGGCGCCAGCGACAAGACGCGCGAGGCGGTGGCGCGGGCAGCGCATTCGATGCACCGCTACCCCTCGACCGACCACGCAAGGCTGCGCGGGGCGATCGCCGAGGTGCACGGGCTGGACCCCGACCGGATCATCTGCGGCGTCGGCTCGGACGAGATCATCCATTTCCTGTGCCAGGCCTATGCCGGGCCGGGGTGCGAGGTGCTGTTCACCGAACACGGGTTCCTGATGTATCGCATCAGCGCGCTGGCCGCAGGCGCGACCCCGGTCGCCGCGCCCGAGCGCGAGCGGACCACCGACATCGACGCGCTGATCGCGGCGGCGACCCCGGACACGCGGCTGATCTTTGTCGCCAACCCCAACAACCCCACCGGCACCATGGTGAGCGAGGAAGAGCTTGCGCGGCTGGCCAATGCCGTGCCGCAGGCGCTGCTGGTGATCGACGGGGCCTATGCCGAATATGTCAGCCCCGATTTCGACGGCGGCGCGGGGCTGGCGGAACGGCTGCCCAACGTGGTGATGACCCGGACATTTTCCAAGATCTACGGGCTGGGCGGGCTGCGGGTCGGCTGGGCCTATGCCGCGCGCGAGATCATCGACGTGCTCAACCGCATCCGCGGCCCATTCAACCTGTCCAGCCTGGCGCTGGAAGGGGCCGAGGCCGCGGTGCGCGACCATGCGCATCTGGAACATTCCCGCAGCGAGAACGCCCGGCTGCGCGACTGGCTGGCGGCGGCGCTGGCGGAACGCGGCGTGCCTTCGGACCCGTCGTTTGCCAATTTCATCCTCGCCCGGTTCGAGGATGCGGCGACGGCCGAGGCCTGCGACGCCATGCTGCGCGGCGAAGGCATCATCGTGCGCCGGGTCGGCGGCTACGGCCTGCCGCAATGCCTGCGCATCACCATCGGGGACGAGGCCTCCTGCCGCCGCGTGGCCCATGTCATCGGCCAGTTCATGGCCGGCCGCGCCGCGGTGGCGACATGAGCGCGCCGGCAGCCGCGCCGATGTTCCGGCGCGTGGCGCTGATCGGGCTGGGGCTGATTGCCGGCTCGATGGCACTGGCGATGCGCGAATCGGGGCTGGCGGGGCGAATCGTGGGCTATGCCCGCTCGGACGAGACCCGCGCCACCGCGCGCGAGATCGGGCTGGTGGACGAGGTGACCGACAGCGCCGCCGATGCCGTTGCCGGCGCCGATCTGGTGGTGCTGGCGGTGCCGGTCGGCGCCATGGGCGAGATCGCAGCCGAGATCGCCCCGCATCTGGCCCCGGGCGCGATCCTGACCGACGTCGGCTCGGTCAAGCAGTCGGTGATCGAGGCGGTGGCGCCCCATGTCCCTGCGGGCGTGCACTTCATTCCCGGCCACCCGCTGGCGGGGACCGAACATTCCGGCCCGCGCTCGGGCTTTCCTTCGCTGTTTCGCAACCGCTGGTGGCTGCTGACGCCGCTGCCGGACAGCGACCCCGCGGCGGTCGCGCGGCTGACGGAACTGGTCCGCGCGCTGGGCGCCAATGTCGAGACGATGGAGCCCGCGCATCACGACCTGGTGCTGGCGGTGACCAGTCACGCGCCGCACCTGATCGCCTATACGATGGTCGGGGTCGCCGACCACCTGCGCCGGGTCACCGACGACGAGGTGATCAAGTACTCCGCCGCCGGCTTCCGCGATTTCACCCGCATCGCCGCCTCGGACCCGACCATGTGGCGTGACGTGTTCCTGCACAACCGCGAGGCGACGCTGGATATCCTTGGCCGCTTCGCCGAAGAGCTGTTCGTGCTGCAACGCGCCATCCGCATGGGCGACGGCCAGCATCTGCATGATTACTTCACCCGCACCCGCGCCATCCGCCGCGGCATCATCGAGGCCGGGCAGGACACTGCCGCCCCCGACTTTGGCCGCGCGGGGAAGGACTGACGGATCGGGGCTCTGCCCCGGGCCGCGGCCTTTCGCGCTGAAAACGGCCCGTGGACCGGGGTTCTGCCCCGGACCCCGGGGATATTTAGGGCAAGATGGAAGCCCTTTGGAATTGCGGCGCCCGTGAGGGTCAGCGGCTGAGGCGCGGCGCTTCGCCCAGCGGCAGCGGGCCGAGGAACATGCGGCCCTCGCGGAAGATCAGCGGGATGCGCAGCTCGCCCGGGGCCGGCTCGTCCGGGGCTTGGGTGGTCGCGGGCAGGTCGATCTCAGTTGCGGCGGCCTGTTCCATGGCGGTGCCGGCCAGCATGACCAGCCGGGGCGGGATCAGTCCCAGATCGCCCGCCAGCTGCATCCAGGCGCGGGCGTCGGCGGTGTAAAGGAACAGCGCGCCCTCGGCCCGGTTGTCCGCGTCCGCCGCCAACTGCCCGGCGATGCGCAGCGTCTGCGGCCCCAGCGTCAGGGTGAAGCCGGGCGAGGCGATGCCGGCCAGCTGCGGCTCTGGCCCGCGGGGGCGCAGCGGGCCGGTCAGAAAAACCTGCGCGCTGCCCTTGCCCGACAGCGCCTGCGCGGCCAGCGCCGGGGGCAGGTCCAGCAGCGCACCCGGGGTCAGCCCGGACCATTCGGCCTCGACCGCATAGGCGGCGCGGGCGGCTTGCGGGGCCTGCGCCCCCATCGGCGCCAGCCGCGCCTGCGCCTCCAGCTGCGCCAGCAGCGGCGCGCCGTCGACGGTGACGGGGCCGCTGCTTGCCGCCATCAGCCCCACCGCCATCCCGCTGCCCGGGGACACCCGCAGCCCCAGCCCCGCATCCTGCGCCGCGACCTGCCGGGCCTTTCCCAGCAGCGGCAGCTGCATCTGCGCCGGCAGCTCGGCATGGAAATGGGTGGGCGCACTCGGCGCCGCCCAGAGCTCGACCGAGGGCAGCAGCGCCGCGCCGCCCTGCGTCTGGACGGAGAGCTCGGAGAGATGCAGCCCGATCCGGTCCAGCCGCCGTAGCGGCGCCACCGCCGCTGCCTCCAGCCGGGGATCCTGCGCGATCAGGCGCTGCGCCCTTGCGGCCAGCCATGTCTCGCCGCCCAGCCATGTCGCGGCCAGCGCCGCCCCCACCAGCAGCAGGATCGACAGGAACCGCATCGGGACCTCACTTGCAAAACCGCGCGTCCGCCCTAACCTTTGCCCGGTGGAAAGGGCAAGCGGATGGACAAGGGTTTCTGGGTCTTCGGCTATGGCTCGCTGATGTGGGCGCCGGATTTCCCGGTGGCCGAGCGGGTGATCGCGCGCAGCGACGGCTGGCGGCGCAGCTTCTGCCTGCTGTCGGTCTGCCACCGCGGGACGCTGGCGCAGCCGGGGCTGGTGCTGGGGCTGGAACGCTGCGCGGGCGCCTCCTGCACCGGGCTGGCGCTGCGAATCGAGGATGCGCTGTGGCCCGAAGTCATCGCCGCCATCCGCACCCGCGAGCTGGTGACCGAGGCCTATCGCGAAGCCAGCATCAACCTGACGCTGGCCGACGGGCGCCGCGTCGCCGCGGTCACCTATGTGATGCGCCCCGAGCATCGGCAATATGCGGCGGGGCTGTCGGCCGACGAACAGGCCGCGATCATCGCCGCCGCCCATGGCGGGCGCGGGCCGAATGCCGATTACCTGTTCAACACCGTCGCCCATCTGGCCGAGCTGGGCATCCCCGACAACGACATGGCCGGGCTGGCGGAACGGGTACGGGCGCTGAAGACCTCGGCCGCCTGAACCGGGCCGGGCGGAACTTGTGGCGCGGGGCCGTGCTTTCCCCTCTGCCGCCGGTGCGGGCGGCGTGATAAGCGTGTCGCCATGGTCCAGATGCTCCCCTCCCGCCAGCAGATCCTCGACTGGATCGCAGACAACCCCGACGCGACCGCCAAGCGCGACATCGCCAAGGCCTTCAACATCAAGGGCAGCGCCCGGATCGAGCTGAAGCGCCTGCTGCGCGAGCTGGAGGCCGAGGGGCTGCTGGAACGCCGCCGCCGCAGCTATCGCGACTACGAGCGGCTGCCCCCGGTCAGCGTGGTCGAGATCCTGCCCCCCGACGACAGCGGCGACCTGTTCGCGCGGCCGCTGGAATGGCAGGGCGCGGCGCCGATGCCGCGCATCCTGTTCCTGCCGCGGCGCACCGACCCGGCGGTGGGCGCGGGCGAGCGGGTGCTGGTCCGGCTGGCTGAGACCGAGGGCGAGGACCACCAGTACGAGGCGCGGCTGATGCGCCGCATCGGCACCGCCCCGCATCGCATCGTCGGCATCTTCCGCAAGGAAACCGAGGGCGGCCGCATCCTGCCCATCGACAAGGGCGCGGACAAGACCTGGCGGGTGCGCGGCGACGCCACGCTGGATGCGCAGGACGGCGAGCTGGTCGAGGCCGAGCAGATCGGCACCCGCATCCGCCTGGGCCTGCCGCAGGCCCGCATCATCGAGCGGCTGGGCGATCCGTCGGCCCCCCGCGCTGTCAGCCTGATCGCCATCCACCAGCACGGCATCCCCGACGATTTCCCCGACGCGGTGATGGCCGAGGCCGACGCCCAGAAACCCGCCCCCATGGGCGAGCGCGAGGATCTGCGCGACCTGCCCCTGGTCACCATCGACCCCGAGGACGCCCGCGACCACGACGACGCGGTGGCGGCGATGCTGGACGACGACCCGGGCAACCCGGGCGGGGTGGTGCTGTGGGTGGCCATCGCCGATGTGGCGCATTACGTGCGCCCGCAATCGGCCCTGGACCGCGAGGCGCGCAACCGCGGCAACTCGACCTATTTCCCCGACCGGGTGGTGCCGATGCTGCCCGACATCCTGTCGGGGGATCTCTGTTCCCTGCACCAGGGTGTGGACCGGCCGGTGATCGCGGTCAGGATGCGGCTGGACGCGCAGGGCAACAAGATCGGGCACCGCTTTTGCCGGGGGATGATGCGCAGCCTCGCCTCGCTGTCCTACGAACAGGCGCAGGCCGCCGCCGATGGCCAGCCCGACGAGCAGACCGCGGCCCTGATGGACGAGGTGATCGGGCCGCTGTTCGCGGGGTATGAGCTGCTCAAGGCCGCCCGCGCGCGCCGGCAGCCGCTGGACCTGGAACTGCCCGAGCGCAAGATCGAGCTGACCCCGGACGGGCGGGTGAAATCGGTGGCCTTCCGCGAACGCTACGACGCGCACCGGCTGATCGAAGAGTTCATGGTGCTGGCCAATGTCGCCGCCGCCGAGGAACTGACCCGCCTGCGCCGGCCGCTGCTGTTCCGCGTCCACGAGGAACCCAGCCCCGAAAAGCTGGATGCGCTGCGCGAGGTGGCGCAGGCCTCGGGGTTCAGCCTGGCCAAGGGGCAGGTGCTGCAGACCAGCCAGCTCAACCGCCTGCTGGCGCAGGCGCAGGGCACGGATTTCGACGAGCTGATCAACATCAGCACCCTGCGATCCATGACGCAGGCGTATTACAACGCGGAAAACCTTGGGCATTTCGGGCTGGCGTTGAAAAACTACGCGCATTTCACCTCGCCGATCCGGCGCTATTCGGACCTGATCGTGCACCGGGCGCTGATCTCGGCGCATGGCTGGGGAAAGGACGGGCTGTCGGCGCAGGATATCGAGACGCTGGAACAGACCGCCCAGCACATCAGCGACACCGAGCGCCGCAGCATGGCGGCCGAGCGCGACACCAACGACCGCTATCTGGCCGCCTATCTGTCCGAGCGGGTGGGGACCGAGTTTTCCGGCCGCATCAACGGGGTGCAGCGCTTCGGCGCCTTCGTGCGGCTGGACGAGACCGGCGCCGACGGGCTGCTGCCGATCCGCGAGATCGGGCGCGAGTATTTCCACTACGACCCCGATAACCAGACGCTGATCGGCGCCGACAGCGGGCTGCGCATCGGCATCGGCCAGCGCGTCACCGTGCGGCTGGCCGAGGCGGTGCCCACCACCGGCGGGCTGACGCTGGAACTGGTCGAGGTCGAGGGCGCGCCGCTGCCCGCCCCCCGCGGCCCCCGCGGCAAGGCCGCCCGCCGCGGTTTCATCCGCGGCAAGCTGCGCGCGGACGCGGCGGAACGCAAACGCTCGCGCCTGCGCCGCAAATAGGCGCGGCGCCGCCATCGCCGCCATCGCCAGAATCATCGGAAGGATGAAGGCGTCCGGCAGATAACGCGCCATCAGGCGTGTGGCCGGCTGGCAATTATTCCATTCCCGCGGGTTTCGTATCCGCCGCCGAAAAGCCCGCTTCTTTCTGGTCCAAATCCCCCGGGCTTTCGAGCGCCTGGAAAACAGTCCAGTGGACTGTTTCAGCGAGAAAGGGGCGAAGCCCGAGGGAGGCGGCGCCCCGGTCCGGCCCAAAGAAAAAGCCGCCCCCGCAGGGACGGCCTTTCCTCGCATCCGGGCGTCGGGTCAGATCGCTGCGTCGCGCACGTCCTGGTCTACCTTGTCTTCGTATTTGGTGAAGTTGTCGCGGAACATCCCCTTCAGCTTTTCCGCCTGCGCGTCATAGGCGGCTCCGTCCGCCCAGGTCGCGCGCGGGTCCAGCAGCTTGTCGTCGACGCCAGGCACGCTGACCGGCACCTCGAAGCCAAAGTTCGGGTCGCAGCGGAACTCGACCCCGTTCAGCGAGCCGTCCAGCGCCGCGGCCAGCAGGGCGCGGGTGGCTTTGATCGGCATCCGGCTGCCGGTGCCGAACGGGCCGCCGGTCCAGCCGGTGTTGACCAGC
Organism: Paracoccus sp. SJTW-4; assembly: GCF_047716885.1. Lineage (NCBI taxonomy): Bacteria > Pseudomonadati > Pseudomonadota > Alphaproteobacteria > Rhodobacterales > Paracoccaceae > Paracoccus > Paracoccus sp. SJTW-4. The sequence goes on from NZ_CP136681.1 coordinate 3,164,244, forward strand.
CAGCAGGTGGCGCCGGACTTGCGAATCCGCTCGGCCAGCAGGCGGCCGTAGTCCTCGGGGCGGCGCGGCATGAACGGGGCGCCGAAGCAGGTCGAGAAGGTCGGCACCGGCTCGACGATGCCGTCCTCGGTCCCCGGGGTCTTCGAGGTGAAGCCGGACAGGAAGTGATACATCGCCTGCTGGGGCGTCAGCCGCGCGATCGGCGGCATCACCCCGTACGCGTCCGAGGTCAGCATGATGACGTTCCTCGGCTGCCCGGCGATGCCGGTTTCCGAGGCGTTCGAGATCGCCTCCAGCGGATAGGCGCAGCGCATGTTCTCGGTGATCGAGCTGTCGGCGAAATCCAGTTCCAGCGTGTCGGGGTCGAACACCATGTTTTCCACCACGGTCGCGAATCGCGAGGTGGTGGCGTAGATTTCCGGTTCCGCCACGGGCGACAGGTTGATGGTCTTGGCGTAGCAGCCGCCCTCGAAGTTGAAGACGCCCTTGTCCGACCAGCCGTGCTCGTCATCGCCGATCAGCGTGCGCGAGGGCTCGGCCGACAGCGTGGTCTTGCCGGTGCCCGACAGGCCGAAAAAGATCGCCACGTCGTTGGTGTCGCCCGGCGCATGGTTGGCCGAGCAGTGCATCGGCATCACCCCGCGCCCGGGCAGGATGTAGTTCAGCAGGGTGAACACGCCCTTCTTGTTCTCGCCCGCGTACTCGGTGTTGGCGATCAGGATCAGCTTGCGGTCGAAGTTCAGCGCGATCACCGTCTCGGTGCGGCAGCCGTGGCGTGCCGGGTCGGCCTTGAAGCTGGGGCAGTTGATGATGGTCCAGTCGGGGGTGAAGCCGGCCAGCTCCTCGGCCTCGGGGCGGCGCAGCAGGTGGCGGATGAACAGGCTGTGCCAGGCCAGTTCGCTGACCACCCGCACGTCCAGCCGCTGTTCGGGATCGGCGCCGCCGAACAGGTCCTGCACGAAATATTCCCGGCCCTTCATGTGGTCCAGCATGTCGGCGTGCAGCCGCTCGAACGCCTCGGGGTCCATGGGCGGGTTGTTGTCCCACCAGATCGAATCCTCGACCGAAGCGGTGCGGACCACGAACTTGTCCTTGGGCGAGCGGCCGGTCTTGGCGCCGGTCGACACCAGGAACGCGCCGCCCAGACCCAGCTTGCCTTCCTCGCGCCGGATCGCGGCCTCGACCAGTGCGGGTTCGAGCAGGTTATAGTGAACCTGGCCCAGCCCGACGATTCCCTGGTCTTCGAGTTTGCAGTTCGGGTTGACGCGGGTCTGTGCCATGCCGGTACTCCATAAGGGCGCTGTCGCTGGGCGCATCTAATAACATGGGGATTTGACGATGATAGACCGGCAAAGGCCACAGTTAGCGCAACCATCGGAAGTTAGCGATACCATCTTTGCAGATGTTGCAATCCGCCCGCGGCCGGGGCGGCGGCGGTGACCACGATCCACGCCAGCGCGGTGGCGGTCGAGGGGCGGGGGCTGCTGATCCTGGGGCCGTCAGGGGCGGGGAAATCCTCGCTCGCGCTGGCGCTGATGGCGCAGGGGGCGCTGCTGGTCGCCGACGACCGGGTGCTGCTGGACGCCCGCGACGGCCGGCTGATCGCCGCCTGCCCGCCGCCGCTGGCGGGGCGGATCGAGGCGCGGGGGGTGGGGATCCTCTCGGCACCGCCCGCGGACCCGGTGCCGGTGGCGCAGGTGGTCGATTTGGGCCGGGCCGAGACCATGCGCCTGCCGCCCCGGCGCAGCATCACCCTGCTGGGGATCGCGCTGCCCCTTGTGCTGGGGCCGATGGGGCCGCACCTTGCCCCGGCGCTGCGCCAGCTGCTGCTGGGCGGGCGCAGCGACTGACGCGCCGCGGCGCAACCGGACGGGAACCGAGATGAACGGCGAGGAGGGCAGGGGGAGCAGCGGCGAGACCGCGCAGGGCGCGGCGGCCGAAGGCACCGTGCCGCAGGCCCCCCCAGGCGGCATCGTCGATGCCCAGCGGCTGGTGCTGGTCACCGGGCCCTCCGGCGCCGGGCGCTCGACCGCGATCCACGCGCTCGAGGACATGGGGTTCGAGGCGATCGACAACCTGCCGCTGTCGCTGGTGCCGCGGCTGCTGGACGGGCCGCCCCGGCCGGTGCCGCTGGCGCTGGGGCTGGATGTGCGCAACCGCGATTTCTCGGCGGCCAACCTGATCGAGCTGATCGATTCGCTGACCCGCAACCCGGCCTTCCTGCCCGAGGTGCTGTATCTCGACTGCGCCACCGAGGTGCTGGTGCGCCGCTATTCCGAAACCCGCCGCCGCCACCCGCTGGCCGGCGACATCCCCCCGGTCGAGGCGATCACCGCCGAACGCGACCTGCTGGCCGCGGTGCGCGACCGCGCCGACGTGCTGATCGACACCACCGAGCTGTCCCCCCACGACCTGCGGGCCGAGCTGGCGCAGTCCTTCGATGCCCGCGGCGGGCCGGGGCTGTCGGTGTCGCTGGAATCCTTCAGCTACAAGCGCGGGGTGCCGCGGGGGCTGGATTTCATGTTCGACTGCCGCTTCCTGGCCAACCCGCATTGGGAACCCGCGCTGCGTCCGCTGGACGGGCGCGATCCGGCAGTTCAGCATTACGTGACGGCAGACCCGCGGTTCCAGCCCTTTTTTGACAAGCTGCGAGATCTTATCCTTTATGTTCTTCCGGCGCAGGTGGACGAGGGCAAGGCCCATCTGACCATCGGCTTCGGCTGCACGGGCGGGCAACACCGCTCGGTCACTTTGGTCGAGTTGATGGCTGACGACCTTGCTAAAAAATGTTGGCAGGTGTCTAAACGACATCGAGAGATAGAGCGACGTTCCCGGGCGCCCCTTCCGGCAGCCGGTGCCGGCGCGGCAACTCTGTCGGGGGCGTATCTGGGGGGATCGGGCAAGGCCGATCCGTCGTGATGGTGGAACACAATTGATCGGAATTGTCATCGTTGCACATGGCGGGCTGGCCCGTGAATACCTCGCGGCGGTTGAGCATGTCGTCGGCCCTCAGGCCGGCATCGTGGCCGTGACCATCGAGGAAGATCACGACCGCGCCGCCAAGCAGGACGAGATCTGCGCCGCCGCGAATGCGGTCGACACCGGCGCGGGGGTGGTGATCGTCACCGACCTGTTCGGCGGCTCGCCCTCGAACCTGTCGATGCCGGCCTGCCTGCCGGAACAGCGCCGCATCCTGTACGGCGCCAACCTGCCGCTGCTGGTCAAGCTGGCCAAGTCGCGGCATCTGGACGTGGGACAGGCGGCGATGCTGGCCTGCGAGGCCGGGCGCAAATACATCGACTGCTACGCCCCCGGCCCGGCAGCCCCGCAGGCGCAAAGGGCGGTTTCGTGACGGAACTGCGCCGCGAGCTGCGGATCATCAACGAAAAGGGACTGCACGCCCGCGCCTCGGCCCGCTTCGTCGAAACGGTCGAGCAGTTCGACGCCCGCGCCATCGTCGAAAAGGATGGCGAGCGGGTGTCGGGCGATTCGATCATGGGGCTGCTGATGCTGGTCGCCCCCCGCGGCAGCGCCATCCAGGTCACCACCTCGGGGCCGGATGCCGAGGCGCTGATGCAGGCGCTGACCGAGCTGGTCGACGGCTATTTCGGCGAAGGCGGCTAGGGCGGCGCCGCGCCCATGGCCCGCGACAGCTATCACCACGGCAACCTGCGGCAGGCGCTGGTCGACGCGACCGTGGCGCTGATCGAGCAGAAGGGGCCGATGGCCTTTACGCTCGCCGAGGCCGCGCGTCAGGCCGGCGTCAGCGCCGCCGCGCCCTATCGGCATTTCTCGGGCCGCGACCAGCTGCTGGAAGAGGTGGCGCGGCAGGGGTTCCTCGATTTCGCCGCCAGGCTCGAGGCGGCGTTCGACGGCGGCCGGCCCTCGGCGCTGTCGGCGTTCCTGCGCATGGGCGAGGCCTATCTGGGCTTTGCCGCCGCAAGGCCCGGGTTCTACATGGCGATGTTCGAATCGGGGCTGTCGATCGCCGGCAACGCCGATCTGGCCGCCGCCGCCGAGCGCGCCGAGCTGGCGCTGGTCCGCGCCGCCGAGGCGCTGTTTGCGCGCCTGCCCCCCGGCCGCCGCCCGCCCGCGACGATGGTGGCGAACCACGTCTGGGCGCTGTCGCATGGGGTGGTCGAGCTGTTCGGCCGCGGCCGTCCCGGCACCCGCAGCCCCATCGGCGCCGCCGAGATGCTGGAAAGCGGGGTGCTGATCTATCTGCGCGGGCTGGGCGTGATCCCCGAATGAAAAAAACTGCGGGCGGGGGATTGACGCGGGCCGGCTGCGTTCCACATTGTTAATGTGATTAACATTAACATGCCCCGGAGCACCCCATGCCCCATGCCTATCCCCCCATCGCAACCCCGGTCGCGCCGGCCGACGGCTTCGTGCAGTCGGTCAAGCGGGTGCTGATGCAGGCCCGCGACTGGCTTGACGCCCGCGGCAAGCCCGCGTGGATCATCGCCATGATCCTGGGCTTCGTCGCTGCCTGGCCGGTCGGCCTCGCCATCCTCGGCTACATGATCTGGAGCAAACGCATGTTCGGAAACTGCACCCGCCGCCACGCCGGCCCCGGCCGCTTCAACCGCGTCGAAACCACCGGCAACGCCGCCTTCGACGCCTATCGCGACGAGACGCTGAAGCGGCTGGAGGACGAACACAGCGCCTTCCTCGACTTCCTGCAAAAGCTGCGCGAAGCCCGCGACAAGGCCGAGTTCGACCAGTTCATGGAAGAACGCCGCCAGGGCTGAGGGCCAGCCCCGCCCTGATCTTTCGCGGGGTCCGTTCGATGCGGGCCCCGTTTCAGTAAGCCCGTTTCAGTAGGCGGTATCGGCGTAAATGCGGGTCAGGTCGCCCTGCCATTCGCCGTGGTATTTCGCCAGCAGGTCGTCGGCCAGCGTCGCGCCGCGCTCCACCCGCTCGCGCAGCACGGCAAGGAAGCCGGTCTCGTCCGCGCCCCCCGCCAGCTGGCCGCGCGCCGCCAGCCCGGCCTCGGCCAGGCCCAGCACCTCGGCCGCCAGATCGCGCAGCCGCAGCCCGTCGTATGCGCCCGCCAGCCCGTCACGGGCGGCGGCGCGACGCAGCCCCTCGCGCTGCTCGGCGCTCCAGCCGCGGATCAGCTCGCTGGCGGCGTCCAGCGCGCCCTGATCATAGGTCAGCCCCACCCACAGCGCTGGCAGCGCGTTCAGATGGCTCAGCGGGCCGGCGTCGGCGCCGCGCATCTCGATGTATTTCTTGACCCGCGCCTCGGGGAAGACGGTGGTCATGTGGTCGGCCCAGTCCGACAGCGTGGGGATTTCCCCCGGCAGCGCCGGCAGCCGCCCGTTCAGGAAATCGCGGAAACTCTGCCCCAGCGCGTCGATGTACTGCCCGTCGCGGTAGACGAAATACATCGGCACATCAAGCACATAGTCCACCCAGCGTTCGTATCCGAACCCGTCCTCGAACACGAAAGGCAACAGTCCGGTGCGCGCCGCGTCCAGGTTCTGCCAGATATGGGCACGCCAAGATTTGATCCCGTTCACCTGCCCGTCCAGGAACGGAGAGCTGGCAAACAGCGCCGTCGCCACCGGCTGCAGCGCCAGCGCCACCCGCAGCTTCTGCACCATGTCGGATTCGGACGCGAAGTCGAGGTTCACCTGCACCGTGCAGGTCCGATACATCATCTGGGTGCCCAGCGTGCCGACCCGCTGCATATAGGGGGTCATCAGCGCATAGCGACCCTTGGGCATCATCGGCATCTGGTCCTGCCGCCAGATCGGCGCCGCCCCCAGCCCCATGAAGCCGATGCCCAGCGGCTCGGCCACCGCCTTGACCTCGGCCAGGTGCTGGCGGGTCTCGGCGTCGGTTTGGTGGATGTCGGACAGGGGCGCGCCGGACAGCTCCAGCTGTCCGCCGGGTTCCAGGCTGACATTGGCGCCGTCCCGCGACAGGCCGATCAGATGCCCGTTTTCGCGCAGCTCGGACCAGCCGAAGCGGTCGCGCAGCCCTTCCAGCATCGCCAGCACCGAACGCTGACCCTCATAGGGCAGCGGTTCCAGCGTGTCGGTCAGAAAGCCGAACTTCTCGTGTTCGGTCCCGATGCGCCACGCATCGCGCGGTTTCTCGCCCGAGGCGATGTAGTCGGCCAGCTCTTCGCGCCGCTCGATCGGGCCGCCGCCCTGCTGGGGAATGGACATGTGGCCCTCACGAGGTCGTAATCCGGGGACAGGTGGCGCGGCGGTCCGGGATAGTCAAGCAGGCCCTTTGGTGCATCCGGCCGGGGCCTTGTCCGGCAACCGCCCCTTGCGGCGCGGCTTTGGGGCGACGACATGCAGGGGCAGGCGGCGCAGGCGCGCGCGGAAAACAAGGTGGATGATGGTCAGGGCGGTTCTGGATGCCTGCGTGCTTTACCCCACGGTGCTGCGGGAGATCCTGATCGGCACGGCCGAGGCGGGGCTGTATGCGCCGCTGTGGTCGGCGCGGATCCTGGCCGAATGGCGCCACGCCGCCGCGCGGCTGGGCGCGCAGCACGCCGCCGTCGCCGGGGCCGAGATCGCGCTGCTGCGGCTGGGCCATCCGGCGGCAGAGACCCCCGAGCCGCCCGGCACGACCGCGGGCTACGACTGGCCCGACCCCGCCGACCGCCATGTCGTCGAAACCGCGCTGGCGGCGGGGGCGAGCGTGATCGTCACCGCCAATCTGCGCGATTTTCCGGCGCGCACGCTGGCGGCGCTGGGGTTGCGGGCGGTGCATCCCGACCCGTTCCTGCTGGATCTGTGGCAGCGCGATGCCGCCCCGGTCGCGGCCAGCGTCCATGCCGCCCACGACCGCGCGCAGGCGCTGGGCGGCCCCGTCGCGCTGCGCGAGCTGATGGGCCGGGCGCGGCTGCCGCGGCTGGGCAAGGCGCTGGAACGGGCAGGACGCTAGCGGGAAACGCGTGGCAAATGCCGGGCGGACCCTTGCCGCAGGGCGGCTGGGCGCTTGCCGCGTCGGCCCGCAGCCTCTACCACCTGATCACCAGTCCGAAAGGTTCCGCGATGGCATCGCGTCTGATCCAGGTCGATGATTTCGATCTCGTCATCTTCGGGGCGACCGGGGATCTTGCCCGCCGCAAGATCCTGCCCGCGCTGTTTCGCCGCCATGCCGCCGGGCAGTTCCCGCCGGAGGCGCGCATCATCGGCGCCGCCCGCAGCCCGCTGGACGACGCCGCCTTTCGCGACGAGGTGGCCGCCGCGATCGCCGAGTTCGACCCGCCCCGCGCGCAATCGCCCGAGCTGCCGGGCTTCCTCGACCGGCTGTCCTATCTGGCCATCGACGCCACCGGCGAGTCCGGCTGGCCGGAACTCGCGGTGCGGATGCGGCCGGGGGTGGTGCAGGCGTTCTACCTGTCGGTGGCGCCGTCGCTGTTCGGCGACATCGCGCGGCGGCTCTCGGACCATTCCATCGCCGGGCCCGACGCGCGGATCGTCGCCGAAAAGCCGTTCGGCCGCGATCTCGACACCGCGCGGGCACTGAACCGCACGCTGGTACGGCATTTTTCCGAGGCGCAGATCTACCGGATCGACCACTACCTGGGCAAGGAAACCGTCCAGAACCTGATGGCGGTGCGTTTCGCCAACATGCTGTTCGAGCCGCTGTGGAACGCGCTTTACATCGACCATGTGCAGATCACCGTGGCCGAGACCGTGGGCGTCGCCGGGCGCGGCGCCTATTACGACCACGCCGGCGCCATGCGTGACATGGTGCAGAACCACCTGATGCAGCTGGTCTGCCTGATCGCGATGGAGCCGCCGTATCACTTCGACCCCGACGCGGTGCGCGACGAAAAGCTCAAGGTGATCCGGGCGCTGGAACCCGTTTCGCCGGCGGATGTGGTGCGCGGGCAATACGCGGCCGGGGCGGCGCCTTCCTACGCGCAGGACGTGGACAACCCCCACAGCCGCACGGAAAGCTTCGTCGCGCTGAAGCTGCGCATCGCCAACTGGCGCTGGCAGGGGGTGCCGTTCTACCTGCGCACCGGCAAGCGCCTGCGCGAACGCAGCAGCGAAATCGCGGTGGTGTTCCGCGAGCCGCCGCATTCGATCTTTGACGATTCGGCCGGGCACAAGGCCAACCAGCTGGTGATCCGCCTGCAGCCGAACGAGGGCATCAACCTCAAGGTGATGATCAAGGAACCCGGCCCCGGCGGCATGCGCCTGGTCGAGGTGCCGCTGGACATGAGCTTTGCCGAGGCGCTGGGCCCCGAGGGCGCCGACATGCCCGACGCCTATGAGCGGCTGATCACCGACGTGATCCGCGGCAACCAGACCCTGTTCATGCGCGGGGACGAGGTCGAGGCCGCCTGGGCCTGGATCGACCCGATCATCGCCGCCTGGGAAAACGGCACCGCCCGCCCCGAACCCTATCAGCCCGGCAGCAGCGGCCCGGACGAGGCGCTGGCGCTGATGCACCGCGACGGGCGGCGCTGGCGCGAGATCCGGGCATGAGCCACCACGCACAACACGCAACAGAGATGCAGACTGGGGACATGAGACCATGAAACTGACCGAGCATCCCGACCGCGAGGCGCTGACGCTGGCCGTGGCGCAGGACATCGCCGAATCGCTGGGCATGGCGCTGAAGACCCGCGACCGGGCGGTGCTGTGCCTGCCCGGCGGCTCGACCCCGGTGCCGGTCTACAAGGCGCTGGCGGCGGCGCCGCTGGACTGGGCGCGGGTGGTGGTGCTGCCCGGCGACGAGCGCTGGGTGGCGCCGGACCACAACCGCTCGAATGCGCGGCTGATCCGGCGCAACCTGATCGACGAGGGCGCGGCGGCAGAGCTGGTGCCGCTGTACACCGAGGAGCTGGACCCCGACGCGGGCGCCGCGGCGGCTGCGGCGCGCGTGGCGCCGCTGCTGCCGCTGTCGGTGCTGCTGCTGGGCATGGGCGAGGACATGCACACCGCCAGCCTGTTCCCGGGGGCCGAGGGGCTCGGTGCCGCGCTGGAGCCCTCGGCGCCGCCGGTGCTGGCGATCACCGCCCCGGCCGCGCCCGAGCCGCGGGTGACGCTGACCCTGCCGGCGCTGACCTCGGCCACCGATGCGCTGCTGATGATCACCGGCCCGGAAAAGCGCGCGGCGCTGGAACGCGCCGCCTCGCTGCCGGTTGAAGAGGCGCCGATAAGGGCGTTTCTGAAGGGGCTGCGGGTCCATTACGCCGAATAGGCCTTGGCTGCATCGGCCGGGTGACAGGTAACGAGTAGTGAAGATGACAGAGCTCTGGCAGCAGCTTGCCGCGCATCGGGCCGCGACCGCGGCCCGCCCGATCACCGCCCTGTTCGACGCCGACCCCCAGCGGGCGCGGCGTTGTGCGGTGGCGGCAGACGGGCTGTGGCTCGACTGGTCCAAGACCGCCATCGACGCGCGGGCGCTCGGGCTGCTGCTGGCGCTGGCCGCGGGCGTGGCTGAGCGGCGCGAGGCGATGTTTTCCGGCGAAAGGATCAACGAGACCGAGGGCCGCGCCGCGCTGCATGTCGCCCTGCGCGCGCAGGATGGGCCGATCGAGGTCGACGGAAGCGACGTGCTGCCGGGCGTGCACGCCACGTTGGACCGGATGCGGGACTTTGCAAGGGCGGTGCGCGCGGGGCGGATCGCGGGGCACGGCGGGCGCTATACCGATGTGGTCAACATCGGCATCGGCGGCTCCGACCTTGGCCCGGCGATGGCGTCGCTGGCGCTGGCGCCCTGGGCGGACGGGCCGCGGCTGCATTTCCTGTCCAATGTCGACGGTGCCGATGCCGCCGACACGCTGCGCGGGCTGGACCCGGCAACCACGCTGGTGATCGTGGCCTCGAAGACCTTCACCACGCTGGAAACCATGACCAACGCCGACACCGTGCGCCGCTGGATGGCGGCCAGCGTCGCCCGGCCCGAGCGGCAGTTTGCCGCCGTCTCGACCGCGCTGGCGCGGACCGCGGATTTCGGCATCGACCGCCGGGCGGTGTTCGGCTTCGAGGATTGGGTGGGGGGGCGGTTTTCCGTCTGGGGGCCGGTCGGGCTGTCGCTGATGCTGGGGATCGGGCCGGATCGCTTCGACGAGTTCCTGGCCGGCGGCCGTGCCATGGACGCGCATTTCCGCGCCGCGCCGCTGGCGGAAAACCTGCCGATGATGCTGGCGCTGGTCGGGATTTGGCACCACCAGATCTGCGGCTATCCGACCCGCGCGGTGCTGCCCTATGCGCAGCGCCTGCGCCGCCTGCCGGCCTATCTGCAACAGCTGGAGATGGAATCGAACGGCAAGGGCGTCACCATGGACGGGCAGGCGCTGGCGCGGCCCTCGGGGCCCATCGTATGGGGCGAGCCGGGGACCAATGGTCAGCACGCCTTCTTCCAGCTGCTGCATCAGGGCAGCGCCGTGGTGCCGTGCGAGTTCATCGTGGCCGCGCGGGGCGAGGAACCCGAACTGGACCACCACCAGCGGCTGCTGATCGCCAATTGCCTGGCGCAATCGGGCGCACTGCTGCGCGGCCGCAGCATGGAAGAGGCGCGCGAGATCGTCGCCGCCATGGGGCTGACCGGACCCGAGGCCGAATGTCAGGCCGCGCATCGGGTGTTCCCCGGAAACCGCCCCTCGACCACGCTGCTGATCCCGGCGCTGAACCCCTATACGCTGGGGCAGCTGGTGGCGCTGTATGAGCACCGGGTGTTCGTCGAGGGCGCGATCCTGGGCATCAACAGCTTCGACCAATGGGGGGTCGAGCTGGGCAAGGAGCTGGCGGGCGAGGTGCTGCCGCTGCTCGAGGGCGGCGAGGGCGGCGGGCAGGATGGCTCGACCCGGGCGCTGGTGGCCGAATTACGGCGGATGCGGGGCGAGGGGGCGTAGCAGGGGGCTTTGCCCCCGCCGGTCTGCGACCGGCTCCCCCAGGATATTTGGATGATGAAGAAGCAGCTTCAGGCGGCGAAAAGCTGTTCGACGGCGGCGAGGAATTGCGGGGCGGAGTGGTCGAACATCAGCTCGTGCCGCGCCCCGGGCAGGTCCAGCAGCCGGGCTTGTGGCCAGCTGGCCGCGCGGCGGCGGATCGCGGCTGGCGACACCACCGCCTCGGCGCCCCCGACCCCGATCAGCGCCGGGATTTCAGGCGAAGGCATTGCGGCGAGCCGCGCCATCTCCCGGCGCGCGGCGGCGATCCAGCCATAGGTGGCGCCACCCAGCGTCAGCTCGGGCCAGCTGCCGGCCTGCGCCACCAGCCGCGCCCATTGCCGCGCGTCCGAGGTCAGCGCATTGCCCCGGAACCTGGTGTCCAGCAGATAGGTGCCGCCGCCGCCCGTGCCCACCGCGGCGCGGCCGCTCCGGCGCAGCAGCTGCGCGCCCGAGGTCAGTGCGCTGATCACGCCCCTCGGCACCAGCGGGTGGTGCAGCCCCCACATCGGGGCCGAGAACGCTGCCCGCGCCACCGGCAGCCCGTCCAGCAGCGCCGCCAGCCCGATGCAGCCGCCCATGGAATGCGCCAGCAGATGCCACGGCCGCGGCAGCGCCAGCGATTCGGCGGCGCTGACCACGGCGGCTACATCGGCGCGGTAATCGGCGAAATCGCCGATATGGCCCGGGCGCGGGTCGGCCAGCAGCCGGTCCGACAGCCCCTGTCCGCGCCAGTCCGGCGCGATCACCGCCAGCCCCTGCGCCGCCAGCCATGCGGCGATGGGGCTGTATTTTTCCAGATACTCGGTGCGGCCCTGGAACAGCAGCACCGTGCCCCGCGCCGTCCCCGCCGGCTGCCACAGTCCCAGCCGCAGCCGCAGCCCGTCGCTGGTGGTGACCCAGAACGCCTGCCCGCCGCTGTCGGGCTCATCCGGCAGGCGGTGCAGCGGCGCGGCCGGGAACCGCCGCAGGCAGGCGGCGGTCCCCGGCATGATCGGTGCGGCGCGTTCGGGCGCCATGGCTCAGGACAGCGCCGAGCCCAGCTTCATCGCCGTGGGCAGCGAGCCGTCGATCTTCAGCTTGCCGGTCATATAGGCCATGGTCGGATTGGTCTCGCCGTTCAGCAGCCCCTCGAAGGTGTCGCGGCTGGCGGTCAGCGTCACCTCGGCCTCGTCGTCGCCGGCGCGCACGCCGTTCTCGTCGATCATGATCGCGCCGACACCGTCGATCACGAACTTGGCGGTGCCGTCGAACGAGGAAATCCGCGCGGCCAGTGCCTTGATGGCGCCTTCGATCACTGAACTCATCTGTCCCTGTCTCCCATGCTGGCGCCGCGGCGCTCGAGTGTCTACATCGACCTTATGCGCGCGCCCAAGCCCCAGTTCCACCCTGTCGCCACGGCATTTGCCGCGGCCCTGCTGTCGGCGGCGCTGGCCGCCGCGCCGCTGGCCGCCCAGAGCCCCGCGGAACCCCCCGACGACATGGAGGCGCTGTTCAGCGAACTGGCTGCCGACGGCGAGGGCTGGATGCGGGCGCAATCGGATATCGAGCGGGCCTGGTCGCGGTCCGGCTCGGCCGCGCTGGACCTGCTGCTAATGCGTGGCGAATCGGCGCTGGATGCGGGGGACACCGCGGCCGCCATCGGGCATCTGACCGCGCTGACCGATCACGCGCCGGATTTCGCCGCCGGCTGGGCAGCGCGGGCGGCGGCGTTCCAGATGGCCGGGCAGACCGGCCCCGCCATGGCCGACCTGGCCCGCGCCCTGCAGCTTGAACCGCGGCACTGGCCCTCGATCACGCTGCTGGCGGCGATCCTCGAGGACAGCGGCGATACGGCGCGGGCGCTGGCCGCCTATCGCGAAAGTCTGGACGTCAATCCGCATCAGCCCGACGCGGCTGACGGCGCCGCGCGGCTGTCGGTGACGCCGGGGCAGGGCGTCTGAGGTGGCGGGGCGCGTCACGGCCGTGCTGGGGCCGACCAACACCGGCAAGACCCATTACGCGATCGAGCGGATGCTGGCGCATCGCACCGGCGTCATCGGCCTGCCGCTGCGGCTGTTGGCGCGCGAAGTCTACGACCGCATCGTCAAGGCGCGCGGCCCCTCGGTCGTGGCGCTGATCACCGGCGAGGAACGCATCGTCCCGGAACGCGCCGCCTATTGGGTCGCCACCACCGAGGCCATGCCCGAGGTGCTGGCCGATTTCGTCGCCATCGACGAGATCCAGCTGTGCGCCGACCCGGAACGCGGCCATGTCTTCACCGACCGGCTGCTGCACATGCGCGGGCTTCACGAGACGCTGTTCCTCGGGTCCGACACCATGCGCCCCGCCATCGCCGCGCTGGTCCCCGAGGCGCATTTCATCCGGCGCGAGCGGTTTTCCACGCTCAGCTGGGCGGGGTCGAAGAAACTGTCGCGGATGCCCGCGCGCTCGGCCATCGTCGGGTTCTCGGTCGATGACGTCTATGCGACCGCGGAATTGCTGCGCCGGCTCAAGGGCGGCTGCGCAGTGGTGATGGGGGCGCTGTCGCCCCGCACCCGCAATGCGCAGGTGGCGATGTATCAGGCAGGCGAGGTCGATTACCTGGTCGCCACCGACGCCATCGGTATGGGACTGAACCTCGACATCCGCCACGTCGCCTTTGAGTCCACCCGCAAGTTCGACGGCCGCCGGATGCGGCCGCTGTTCCCGCACGAGCTGGGCCAGATCGCCGGCCGCGCCGGCCGCCACACCGAGCCCGGCACCTTCGGCGTCACCGGCGAGGCGCGCGAGCTGGACGAGGGGCTGATCGACGCCATCGAGAACCACCGTTTCCAGCCGATTTCGCGCCTAGTGTGGCGCAACTCGGCGCTGGAGTTCGGCACCGTTGACCGGCTGATCCAGTCGCTGGAACGCCCCTCGGGCAGCGAATGGCTGGGTCGCGGGCGCGAGGCCGACGATCTTGCCGCGCTCAAGGTGCTGTCGGGGCTGCCCGAGATCCGCGACCGCGTGACCCACCCCAAGGATGTGCGGCTGCTGTGGGATGTCTGCCGGATCCCGGATTTCCGCGGCATTTCGCCCGCCGAACACACCACGCTGCTGACCCGGATCTACGGTTTCCTGCAGGACGGCGGCATTCCCGGCGACTGGCTGGCCCGCGCCGTCGCCCGCATCGACCGCACCGGCGGCGACATCGACGCGATCAGCAAGCGGCTGGCCTATATCCGCACCTGGACCTATGTGGCGCAGCGCAGCGGCTGGGTGCGCGACGAAGCCCATTGGCGCGGCGAGACGCGGGCTGTAGAAGACCGTCTGTCTGATGCGCTGCACGCCGCGCTGACGCAGCGATTCGTGGACCGGCGCACATCCGTGCTGCTGCGCCGGCTCAAACAGAAGGAGAGCCTGGTGGCCGAGGTGAACGACAAGGGCGAAGTGACGGTCGAGGGCGAGTTCGCCGGCCGGCTGGACGGGTTCCGCTTTCGGACCGATCCCGCCGCCCAGGGCGACGAGGCAAGGATGCTGACCCGCGCCGCATACGAGGCGCTGCGCCCCGAGTTCCATCTGCGCGCCGACCGCTTCTACAACGCGCCCGATACCGAGCTCGACTTTACCGAGCAGGGCGGGCTGATGTGGGGCGCCTCGGCGGTGGGCAAGCTGGTCAAGGGTTCCGAGCCGCTGAAACCCGCGATCGAGGTCTTCGTGGACGAGGATGCGGGCGAGGAGGTGGCCGAAAAGGTCCGCCGCCGGCTGCAGCATTTCATCGACCGCAAGATCGCCGCCGGGTTCGAGCCGCTGCTGGCGATGCAGGCCGACGAGACGCTGGCCGGGCTGGCGCGCGGCGTGGCGTTCCGGCTGGTCGAGGCGCTGGGGGTGCTGCCGCGCGACGCGGTGGCCGCCGACATCAAGGCGCTGGACCAGGACGCGCGGGGCAGCCTGCGCAAGCACGGGGTGCGCTTCGGCCAGTACACCGTCTTCCAGCCGGCGCTGCTGAAGCCGGCGCCGACCCGGCTGCGGCTGCTGCTGTCGGCGCTGTGGGCGGGCGCGGACGAGTTCCCCGAATCACCGCCGCCCGGGCTGGTGACCATCCCGAACCTGCCCGAGGTGCCGCGCGACTATTACACGCTGTCGGGCTATCACCCGGCCGGCGAGCGCGCGATCCGCATCGACATGCTGGAACGGCTGGCCGACATGCTGCGCGGCCAGGACAGCCGCGGCGGCTTCGAGGCCACCGCTGACATGCTGTCGATCACCGGCATGACGCTGGAGCAATTCGCCGATCTGATGGGCGGGCTGGGCTATCGCGCCGAACGCGGCGAGCGGGTCAAGACCCGCGCCGTTCCGGCCCCGGCCGAGGCTGCCACCACGCCGGAAACGGGCGAGCAGGGCGGTGATACGCCGGTATCGGACGCGCCGCTGACCGAAGAGGAAAGCGTGCTCGCCGCCGAGACCCGCGCCCGCTGGGAAGCCGAGCAGGCCGAGAAACGCGCCGCCGAGGCTGCTGCTGCGGCGGAAGCCGAGGCTGCCGCTGCCGCGGAAGCAGGCGAGGGGGCCGAGGCCGAGGATACCGGCGCCGATGGCACTGGGGCCGAGGCTGCCGAGGCCGGGGGCGCCCCGGCAGACGGGGATGCTGCCGAGACGCCCGCCCCCGAAATGGAAGTCTTCTACAGTTTCACCTGGGCCCCGCGCCCCCGCGGCCCGCGCCGCGGCGCCGAAGCCGAGGGGCGCTTCCAGCGCCGCCCGCGCCGCGATGGCGGCGCCGCCCCCGGCCAGCCCGAGGGTGCCCGCGGCAACCGGCCGCAATCGGATCGCCCCCAATCCGACCGCTCTGACCGCCCCCGCGGGGACCGGCGGCGCGAGGGCGAGGACGGGCAGCGCCCGCAGCGGCAGGGGAAACCCGGCGGCAAACCGGGCGGAAAACCCCGGGGCGAGGGCCGGGGCGAGCGCAACGAGAACCGCGGCAAGGGCGGCAAGCCCGAGCGCAGCTTCGAGGCCCGGCCGCCCCGCCACGACAAGCCGGTGGATCCCGACAGCCCCTTTGCCGTGCTCGCCGCGTTGAAGAACAAGACGTGAGCGCCGCAGCCATGCAGGCGGGCTGATGGCGCGCAGGGGCAGTCGCCCGGGCGGCGACGACCTGCCGCAGCCGTCAGAGGCGATCCGGCTGGACCGCTGGCTGTTCCACGCCCGCGCCTTCAAGTCGCGCACCCTGGCCGCCGACCGAATCGCGCAGGGCGGCGTGCGGGTGAACGGCGCCCCCTGCCGCAAGCCGGGTCACGAGGTCCGGCCCGGCGACGTGGTGACCGTGGCGGCGCCTTCAGGCGTGCGCAGCCTGCGGGTGCTGGCCCCCGGCCTGCGCCGTGGCCCGGCGGCCGAGGCGCAGACGCTGTTCCAGGATCTCGACCGCGACGACACGGCGCAGGTGGGGGACGCCGGGGAACCGGACAGCCCCGGCTTGAACCCCCCGCGCGAAAGGCATAGGTGAGCCTCGCAACTTCCCCCACGAGGCTGACCATGACCTATGTCGTGACCGACAACTGCATCATGTGCAAATACACGGATTGCGTCGAGGTCTGTCCGGTCGACTGTTTCTACGAGGGGGAAAACACCCTGGTGATCCACCCGGATGAATGCATCGACTGCGGGGTCTGCGAACCGGAATGCCCGGCGGACGCCATCCGCCCGGACACCGAGCCCGACATGGAAGCCTGGGTCGAGTTCAACCGCACCTATTCCGAGCAATGGCCGGTCATCACCCGCAAGAAGGACCCGCTGCCCACCGCCGAGGAAATGGACGGCGTGACCGGAAAGCTGGACAAATACTTCTCGCCCAACCCCGGCGAGGGCGACTGATCCCAGGCGAGGGCGACTGATCCCAATCGGCGCCCCGGCCGGCCGCGCCAGTGCCGGCCCGGGTCCATGCGCCGGTCCGGCCGGGCGCCAGGGCCGGCCGCGATTCGCGTCCGGGAAAAACCCCTTCTAAAAGGGGGTGATTCGTGATACAAGATTGTTGCACCGGCAGGGTCATGGACACTGGCCAGCCGTAGTGCGCCCGGATGTCTGCCCATCCGGCTGACCGACAACAACCACAGGGACCTCGGGAGGGCAACCCCCCAGGGGTCTTTTTGCGCCATCCGCGGCGCGATCTGGAAGGAAGCAAGATGTCGAAGACCAAGAAGAACGAGTTCCGCCCCGACGATTTCGTGGTCTATCCGGCCCACGGCGTCGGCCGGATCGTGTCCATCGAAGAGCAGGAGGTCGCCGGCCTCAAGCTCGAGATGTTCGTGATCTCGTTTGAAAAGGACAAGATGACCTTGCGTGTCCCGACCGCCCGCGCGACCGAGATCGGGATGCGCGGCCTCGCCTCGCCCGACCTGGTGGACCGCGCCCTGGAAACGCTCAAGGGCAAGGCCCGCGTCAAGCGCGCGATGTGGTCGCGCCGGGCGCAGGAATACGAACAGAAGATCAACTCGGGCGACCTGCTGTCCATCGCCGAGGTGGTGCGCGACCTGCACCGCAGCGACGACCAGCGCGAACAATCCTATTCCGAGCGCCAGCTCTACGAAGCCGCGCTGGACCGCCTGACCCGCGAGGTCGCCGCCGTGAACGGCATCGACGAGGGCGGTGCCCAGAAAAAGGTCGAATCGGTGCTGATGTCCCGCGCCGCCTGACCGTCCATGGCAGGGCGGTCCTTTGCCCGACCGGCAGGGACCGTCCCGCGGGCTTCCCTAGGGATAAACCTGTTCCAGCCTGCCTGACGCCAGCAGCGTGCGCCAGTCCCAGGCAGCTTCCGCCATCATCGCGGCGTAATCCGGGGTCTCGGCCACGGCGCCGCAAGGCGAAAACGCTGCCAGCGCCAGTAAAACCCCGGCAATCCGTCTGCGCGGATTATTCGGCAATGTCCCCCTTTCAGCTTGCCCCAAATATCCTGGGGGGCTTCCGAGCGCCCGGAATAGAGGCGAATCAGAAAACAGCCCCCAAGCTGTTTTCCCGCCGGATGGTTCGGTGGACTGTTTTCAGCAAGGAAGACCACAGCAGCGGCCCGGGGGTGGAAAACCCCCGCTCCGACCGCGCCGCTCAACCCAGCGCCGCCAGGATCCGTGCCCAGCTGCGCGCGCCTTTCGCAAAGCTTTCCACGTCGTATTTCTCGTTGGGAGAGTGGATGCGGTCGTCGTCGCGGGCAAAGCCGACCAGCAGCGAATCCATCCCCAGCAGCCGCTTGAAATCCCCCGCCACCGGGATCGAGCCGCCGGCACCGATGAAGGCCGCCTCGCGGCCCCATTCTTCGGTCAGCGCCTGCCGCGCCGCGCCGAAGGCCGGGTCCGAAATATCCATGACGCTGGCCATCGAGCCGCCGTGGGGGTGGAACTCGACGCTGCAATCCGCGGGCAGGAAGCTGCGGACATGGGCGTGCAGGGCTTCGCGGATCGCCTCGGGGTCCTGGGTGCCGACCAGCCGGCAGGAGACCTTGGCGCGGGCCTCGGCCGGCAGCACGGTCTTGAACCCCTCACCGGCATAGCCGCCGGCGATGCCGTTGATTTCAAGGGTCGGGCGGTTCCACACCATTTCCAGCCCGCTGCGTCCCGGCTCGCCGATGGGATGGCGCAACCCGACCTGCGACAAAAAGTCGCCCGCATCGAACCCCAGCGCCTCCCAGTCGGCACGTAGCGCATCAGGCAGCTCGGGCACCCCGTCGTAGAACCCGGGCAGCGTCACCCGTCCCTGTGCGTCCTTCAGCGCCGCCAGCGCGTTCACCAGCACCTGCAGCGGGTTCGCGGCCAGCCCGCCGAAGCTGCCGGAATGCAGGTCGCGGTCGGCGCCGCGGATCACGATCTCCTCGCCTAGCAGCCCGCGCAGCTGGGTGGTGATCGCCGGGCGTCCGTCGGCATACATGCCGGTGTCGCAGATCAGCGCCAGGCTGGCGCGCAACCGCTCGGCATTGTCGCGCAGGAACCCCTCGAGGCTCGGAGACCCGGATTCCTCCTCGCCCTCGAACAGCAGCACCAGCCCCGCGGGCAGGGCACCATGCACGGTTTTCCAGGCCCGGCAGGCCTCGATAAAGGTCATCAGCTGGCCCTTGTCGTCGCTGGCGCCGCGGCCGCGGATCACCGGGCCGGCGGGGGTGTCCTCGATCGCCGGGTCGAAGGGGTCGCGGCCCCACAGTGCCAGCGGGTCGACCGGCTGCACGTCGTAATGGCCATAGAACAGCAGGCTGCGGCCCGGGCCCGGCTGGCTGCGCGCGACCACCATCGGGTGGCCCGGCGTGTCCTCGACCGTCGCCTGAAACCCCAGCGCCGCCAGCTCGCCCTGCAGCCAGCCCGCCGCCTCGCGCACCCGCCCGGCATAGGCCGGGTCGGTCGAGATCGAGGGGATGCGCAGGAACGCCATCAGCCGGTCCAGCGCCGCCGGCAGCCCCTCGTCCAGCGTCGTCAATACCTCGTCCAGCCGCGCCATCCTTGCCATTTGCCGTCCTTTCCCGCAGAGCATGTCCCGGACGGTACGACTTTTCGTCCCATCGGGGATTAAAGGGTGTATTTTCCTGCCATTGATCCTTATCAATGACGAGCGGCCCCACCGGCGACCATGATCGCCGCAGGCCCGTGACGCAAGCCCGCCGAATGGCAAGCAAGGAGCAAGCTGATGAACTACGATGCCGCAATCGACCAGGCCCTGCAGCGCCTGCATGACGAAGGCCGCTATCGCGTGTTCATCGACGTCGAGCGTCGCAAGGGGCATTTCCCGCAGGCGATCTGGACCCGCCCCGACGGGACTGAGCAGGAAATCACCATCTGGTGCGGCAACGACTATCTGGGGATGGGCCAGCACCCCGCCGTTCTGGGCGCCATGCACGAGGCGCTGGACGCCACCGGCGCCGGCTCGGGCGGCACCCGCAACATTTCCGGGACCACCATCTATCACAAGCGGCTCGAGACCGAGCTGGCGGACCTGCACGGCAAGGAATCCGCGCTGGTGTTTTCCAGCGCCTATATCGCCAATGACGCGACTCTTTCCACGCTGCGCAAGCTGTTCCCCGGCCTGATCATCTATTCGGACGAGCTGAACCACGCCTCGATGATCGAGGGGATCAAGCGTTTCGACGGCGCCAAGCGCATCTTCCGCCACAACGACGTCGAGCATCTGCGCGAGCTGCTGGCCGCCGACGACCCGGCTGTGCCCAAGCTGATCGCCTTTGAGTCGATCTATTCGATGGACGGCGACTTCGGCCCGATCGAGGCGATCTGCGACCTCGCCGACGAGTTCAACGCCCTGACCTATCTGGACGAGGTGCACGCGGTCGGCATGTACGGCCCCCGCGGCGGCGGCGTGGCCGAGCGCGACGGGCTGATGCACCGCATCGACATCTTCAACGGCACGCTGGGCAAGGCCTTCGGGGTGTTCGGCGGCTATATCGCGGCCTCGGCCAAGATGTGCGACGCGATCCGCTCCTACGCGCCGGGGTTCATCTTCACCACCTCGATCCCGCCGGCAGTGGCGGCGGGGGCGGCGGCCTCGATCGCGCTGCTGAAGACCGAAGAGGGGCAGAAGCTGCGCGACGCCCAGCAACTGCACGCGCGCATCCTCAAGATGCGCCTGCGCGGGCTCGGCCTGCCCATCGACGACCGCGGCACCCATATCGTGCCGGTCCATGTCGGCAACCCGGTCCACTGCAAGATGCTGTCCGACATGCTGCTGGACGAGTTCGGCATCTATGTGCAGCCGATCAACTTCCCCACCGTGCCCCGCGGCACCGAACGCCTGCGCTTTACTCCGTCGCCGGTGCACGATCCCAAGCAGATCGACCATCTGGTCCATGCCATGGATGCGCTGTGGTCGCGCTGTGCGCTGAATCGTGCGCATGCAGTGGCTTGACGCCCAAGAAGTAGTGTCCCCCCTCTCGCCAGCGTGATAGCATTAATTTAAACAAATCACGCCAGATTCGCGTTGAGGCACAGGCGAATCCGGGACGGCTAGAAATGGGGCAGGCAGGAAATGATCGGGACGAGAGCGCCCGCAGGGCCGGATGATTCCGTCAACGGGCGGGATTCGGCTCCGGGGTTCGACGATTTCGAGATGCGGCTGGGCGACATCATGCGTGGCGAACGCGCCACCATGGGCAAGTCGCTGCTGGATGTGCAGCGCGAGCTGCGCATCCGCGCCTCGTACGTTGCCGCGATCGAGAACAGCGACCTGTCGGCCTTTGACGCGCCCAGTTTCGTGTCGGGCTATGTGCGGTCCTATGCGCGCTATCTGGGCATGGACCAGGACTGGGTGTTCCGCCGCTTCTGCGAGGAATCGGGGTTCCAGCCGGTGCACGGCATGGCCCCCGCCGCTGCCGGTCCCAAGCCGACCCGCCGCCCCTCGGACCCGGCCGAGGCACTGGCCAACCCGCGGGCGCTGTTCATCCCGCAGCCGGAAAGCTTCTGGTCCTCGATCGAGCCGCGGGCCATCGGCTCGGTGCTGGTCATGGGCGCCTTGGCGCTGGGGCTGGGCTATGGCGGCTGGGCGGTGCTGCAAGAGGTGCAGAAGGTCAACCTGACCCCCTCGGACCAGGCGCCGGCGGTGATCGCGGCGCTGGACCCGGTGCAAGAGGCCGCGCCGGTCGGGGTGGCGGATGCAGGCGCGATCGACCTGCCGCAGCCCGAGGCGATGGACCGCATCTACCGCCCCCGCGCGCTGGAAGTGCCGGTGCTGACCCCGCGCGACACCCCCATCGCCGCGATCGACCCGGGCCTGCCCGACCCCGCAGATGCCGCACCGCAGGCGGTGATGCCATCGGAGGCGACCGAACTGGCGCTGACCCCCACCGTGCCGCTGAACCTGCCGGGCGTGCAGGCGCCGGGCGCGCAGACCGTGGCCGAGGCGCCGTCCGTGCGCACCCTGGGCCCCGAGCCGCCGCAGGTGGAAATCCTTGCCACCCGGCCCGCCTGGGTGCGGGTCAGCGCCGCCGACGGCTCGGTGCTGCTGGAAAAGACCCTCGACGCGGGCGAACGCTTCGTGCTGCCGGCCAGCGAACAGCCGCCGCTGCTGCGGACCGGCAACTCGGGGGCGGTGTATTTCGCGGTGAACGGGCAGACCTATGGCCCGGCCGCGCCCGGGCCGCAGGTGGTGCGCAACATCGAGCTGTCGCCCGACGCCCTGACCGGCAAGTTCGCGCTGGCCGACCCGGCCGCCGACCCGGCGCTGGCGACGATGTTCGCGATCGCCTCGGCCGCGCCGCTGGTGGGCGAGGACGCCGCGCCCCAGGAATAGGCCGCGCGGCCGGGCAGGGGAAACCCCGCGGCGGCCGGTTGCCCCGGCGGGGCCAAGCGCCTATCTGTGGCGGCGACAGCCGAAAGGTCCAGCGATGACGCATAACCCGATCCGCCCCTGGCGCAATATTCAGCGCCGCCGGTCGCGGCAGATCATGGTCGGTTCGGTCCCGGTCGGGGGCGATGCCCCGATCAGCGTCCAGACCATGACCAACACCGATTCCTCGGACGTGCGCGCGACGCTGGCGCAGGTGATCGCCGCCGCGGATGCGGGCGCCGACATCGTGCGCATCTCGACCCCCGACGAGGCCTCGACCCGGGCGCTGCGCGAGATCACCCGCGAAAGCCCGGTGCCGATCGTCGCCGACATCCATTTCCATTATCGCCGCGCCATCGAGGCCGCCGAGGCCGGCGCCGCCTGCCTGCGCATCAACCCCGGCAATATCGGCGAGCCGGCGCGGGTGCGCGAGGTGGTGCAGGCTGCCCGCGACCACGGCTGCTCGATCCGCATCGGGGTGAACGCGGGCAGCCTGGAACGCCACCTGCTGGAGAAATACGGCGAGCCCTGCCCGGACGCGATGGTGGAAAGCGGGCTCGACCATATCAAGCTGCTGCAGGACAACGATTTCCACGAGTTCAAGATCAGCGTGAAGGCTTCGGACGTGTTCCTGGCCGCCGCCGCCTATCAGGCGCTGGCCGAGGCCACCGACGCGCCGATCCATCTGGGGATCACCGAGGCCGGCGGGCTGCGCGGCGGCACGGTGAAATCCGCGGTCGGCATGGGCAACCTGCTCTGGGCCGGGATCGGCGACACCATCCGGGTGTCGCTGTCGGCCGATCCGGTGGAAGAGGTGCGCGTCGGCTACGAGATCCTGAAATCGCTGGGGCTGCGCACCCGCGGCGTGCAGATCATCTCCTGCCCCAGCTGCGCGCGGCAGGGGTTCGACGTGATCAAGACCGTCGAGATCCTCGAACAGCGGCTGGAACACATCAAGACCCCGATGAGCCTGTCGATCATCGGCTGCGTAGTGAACGGGCCCGGCGAGGCGCTGATGACCGACATCGGCTTTACCGGCGGCGGCGCCGGCAGCGGCATGGTCTATCTGGCCGGCAAGCAGGACCACAAGATGACCAATGACCAGATGATCGACCATATCGTCGAGCTGGTCGAGCGCCGCGCCGAAGAGCTTTCCCGCGCCGCCGAAGCGGCCGAATAACGCCTGGCGCACTATGGTCAGGGGGCTTTCCGCCCCCCTCTGGCGCCCTTCGGGCCGCCATTCACCCCCGAGGATATTTTCCGACCGCCCGAAAGCGGCACGCCCCCGCCACAGGGACGGGGGCGGCTTTCGGTCGGTGCGGTCATCGGCGTCCCCGCCTGTACCGCAATTCCGATATTGCCTCGAAAAGCTGAAGATTCGGTTAACGCGCCTCGGGCGGTCTCAAATATCCCGGGGTCCGGGGCAGAGCCCCGGTCCGACGGCGCATCCCCAGAACCAGCCGGCGCGGATTGGTGCCGCTGACGAACGGGCGCAGCGCCGCCACATGCCCGGCGGCGGCCCTCAGCCCGCCTCGGCGCGGATGGTCTCGATCACCGCCGCCAGCCCGGCGGTCGGCACGCCGCGCAGCAGTTCCGGGCCGATGACGAAGGTCGGCGTGCCCATGATCTGCATCCGCTCGGCCAGCTGGCGGTTCTGGCGGATTTCCGAGGACACCTCCTCGGTGTTCATCCGCTGCACGATCGCGTCGGCGTCCAGCCCCAGATCCGCCGACAGCGCATTCAGCGTCTCGATGGTGACGCCGCCGCGCAATTCGTAAAGCCGGTCATGCGCCGCCTTGTAGGCGTCGCCACCGGCGATCTGCCGCACCGCGATGGCATAGCGCGAGGCCAGGTCGCTTTCCTGCCCGAGGATCGGGAACTCCTTGAGGATCAGGCGGATATCGCCGTCCTCGGCCACCACCTTGTCCAGCTCCGGCGCGATGCGGCGGCAATAGCCGCAGCGATAATCGATGAACTCGACGATGGTCAGCGCGCCCTCGGGGTTGCCGCCGATCCAGGAAAACCCGTCCTCGAACAGCGCGGCGCTGTTGGCGGCGACCAGCAGCTTGTCGTTTTCGGCCTCGGCCTCCAGCCGCCGGGCCTCCATGGCGTTGATCGCCTCGACCAGCACCTGCGGGTTGTCCATGATGTAGCCGCGCACCGCCTCGCCAAAGGCCTCGCGCTCGGCCTCGGTCATGTTCGCGGGGTCGAAGGCGGCTGCGGGCGAGGCCAGCAGCGCTGCCATGGCGGCAGCGGTCATCAGCGATTTCATCACGGGGTCCTTTCCGGTCTCGGCCCTTCCGGTGCCGGAGGCATTTGCCCCGCCGGTGCGCGGTCTGTCCACCCCCTGCGGGCGGGCTCGCCGTCTCTTGACCGGGGTCGGGGGCGGGGCCAAAAGGGCGCCAAGCAAAAAACCATGGGGCGCAGTCGGATGCGGCAATCGCAGCGGGGTCAGGTCGACCCCTTCATCGTCATGGACGTGATGGAGGCCGCGAGCCGCGCCGAGGCGCAGGGCCGCCGCATCGTGCATATGGAGGTCGGCCAGCCCTCGACCCCCGCCCCCCGCGCCGCGCTGGATAAGCTGGGGCAGGCGCTGTCGCAGCCGCTGGGCTATACGATCCCGCTGGGGATGCCGGAATTGCGCGCCGCCATCGCCGGGCTGTACCGGCGCTGGTACGGGATCGACCTCGACCCCGCGCGGGTGGTGGTGACGCCGGGCTCCTCGGGGGCCTTCGTGCTGGCGTTCTCGGCGCTGTTCGATGCCGGCGACCGGGTGGCGGTGGGCGAGCCGGGCTATCCCAGCTATCGCCAGATCCTGCGCGCCATGTCGGTGCAGCCGGTGGGGATGCAGACCCGCGCCGAAAACCGCTATCAGCCGGTGCCGGGGGACATTCCCGCCGATGTGCAGGGGGTGATGATCGCCTCGCCCGGGAACCCCTCGGGGACGATGCTGGACCGCGACGCGCTGGCGGCGCTGGTCGCCCGCACGCAAGAGATCGGCGCGGCGCTGGTCTCGGACGAGATCTATCACGGGCTGGATTACGGCGCCCGCCCGGTCAGCGCGCTGGAGCTGACCGACGATGTGGTGGTGATCAACAGCTTTTCCAAATATTTCAGCATGACCGGCTGGCGCGTGGGCTGGATGGTGGTGCCGCCCGACATGGTGCGCACCATCGGCCGGCTGGCCGCGAACATGTTCATCTGCGCCCCCCACGCCAGCCAGGTGGCGGCGCTGGCAGCACTGTCGCCCGAGGCGGATGCCGAGGCGCAGGCGAACCTGGCCGTCTATGCGCATAACCGGCAGCTGATGCTGGAACGGCTGCCGGCGATGGGGTTCGACCGCATCGCGCCGCCGGACGGGGCCTTCTACATCTATGCCGATGTCTCGGCGCTGACCGATGACAGCCGGGCGCTGGCGGCCGAGATCCTCGACCGCGCCGGCGTCGCGGTGACGCCCGGGCTGGATTTCGACCCGATCCGGGGGGCGGGGACGCTGCGGCTGTCCTATGCCCAGTCCACCGCCGAGATCACCGAGGGGCTGGACCGGCTGGCGGCCTTCATGGCCGGGCGCTGAGCGGTGGGCATGCTGCGCCTTGCGGCGGCAGTGCTGCTGCTGGCCGCGCTGGCGGTCGTGGCGCGGCCGGGGCCGGTCGTGGCCGAAACGCTGGCCGAGGTCGATCAGGGCCGCGTCATGCTGGGGTTCGAGGGCAGGGACCGTGGGCGGCCGCGGCCGATCGCGCTGACCATCGGGCTGTCGCGGGCGGTGGCCCATGCGGTGGCGGTGATCGACGCGCCGCCGCGGCTGGTGGTGGACCTGCGCGACACCGAGATTCCCCAGATGCCGCC
Organism: Paracoccus sp. SJTW-4; assembly: GCF_047716885.1. Taxonomy (NCBI): domain Bacteria; kingdom Pseudomonadati; phylum Pseudomonadota; class Alphaproteobacteria; order Rhodobacterales; family Paracoccaceae; genus Paracoccus; species Paracoccus sp. SJTW-4. The sequence goes on from NZ_CP136681.1 coordinate 3,190,231, forward strand.
TGCTGCCGACCCTGACGCTGAACCCGACCCGGATGCCGACCCCGCCGCGGCGCTGGCGCTGCGCTGGGGGCCGGCGCCGCAGGGCGGCGCGCGGGCGGTGCTGACCCTGCCCGGGCCGATGAATCTGGACAGCGCGCAGCTGACCGGCGGGCCGGCGCCGGCGCTGTCCTTGCGGCTGGTGCCGGTGAAGCCGGCCGAGTTCCGCCCTCGCCGCGACAGCCTGACGGTGCTGCGCGGCCTGCCGGAACCCGCCGACACCGCCCGCCCGCCCGCCGCGCCCGCGGGGGAGCGACTGCGGGTGGTGTTGGACCCCGGCCATGGCGGCATCGACCCCGGCGCGCAGGTCGGCGGCATTTCCGAGGCGGCGCTGATGCTGGGCTTTGCGCGCGAGTTCGCCGCCGTGCTGCGCGACCGCGGCATCGAGGTGGTGCTGACGCGCGAGGATGACCACTTCGTGCCGCTCGAGGCGCGCACCACCATCGCGCGGGCCAAGGGGGCCGACCTGTTCATCTCGCTGCACGCGGATGCGCTGCCGGCGGGCGAGGCGGCGGGCGCGACCATCTATACCTGGGACGCGCGCTCGAACGACCGCGCCGCCCGGCAGCTGGCCTTGCTGCACGACCGCAGCGACATGCTGGCCGGGCTCGACCTGTCGGACACCGACGAGGATGTCAGCCGGGCGCTGATCGACCTGGCGCGGCTGGACACCCAGCCCCGCAGCGCCGATGCGGCGCGGATGCTGGTGGCGCAGATGGATGCGGCGGGGGTGGACATGCACCGGGTGCCGATCCGCGGCGCGGCGTTTTCGGTGCTGAAATCGCCCGACATTCCCTCGGTGCTGATCGAGCTGGGGTTCCTGACCGACCCCGACGACCGCAGCAACCTGTTCGACCCGGATTGGCGCGCCCGCGTCGCCGCGGCGCTGGCGGCGGGGATCGTCGACTGGGCCGCCACCTGGACCCCCGCGGAAAAGCCCGCCGAAACCCCGGCCCCGGGCAGCGGCAGCAAGGCGCCGGGATCGCACAAGACCCCGCCCGGGTGATGCAACGCCGCTTTGATCCGGGCGCGACAGGCGGTATAGGAAACCCTCTGCTTGGCTATGGTGGGCCTGTCGCTTGATCCGTTTCCTGCTCAATTTCGTCGGCGCGATCTTTTCCTGGTTCGTCACCGCGGCGCTGTTCGTCGCGCTGGGGATCGGCGGGATCTTCTGGATCTACGCCCGCGACCTGCCCAGCCACGAGGCGCTGGCCAGCTACGCCCCCAAGACCATCAGCCGCATCTATTCCGGCGAGGGCAAGCTGATCGACGAATTCGCCGAGGAACGGCGGATCTTCGTCCCGATCGAGGAAATCCCCGATCTGGTGAAACAGGCCTTCATCTCGGCCGAGGACAAGAACTTCTACAAGCACCACGGCTACGACCCGCGCGGCATGATCGGTGCGGCGGTGCAGGCGGTGCAGACCCGCGGGGCCAGCGTGCGCGGGGCCTCGACCATCACCCAGCAGGTGATGAAGAACTTCCTGCTCGATTCGTCGCGCAGCGTGGAACGCAAGGTGCGCGAGCTGATCCTGGCCACGCGGATCGAGAACACGCTGAGCAAGGACCAGATCCTTGAACTGTACCTCAACGAGATCTTCCTGGGGCAGAACAGCTCGGGCGTGGCGGCGGCGGCGCAGACCTATTTCAACAAGTCGCTGACCGAGCTGGCCCCGCACGAGGCCGCGATGCTGGCGGCGATGCCGCAGGCGCCCTCGCGGTCGGTGGTGCGCGACAAGGAGCGGATCACCGAGCGCCGCAACTATGTGCTGCGCGAAATGTGGCAGAACGGCTATCTGACCGAAGCGGTGTTCCGCGCCGAATCGGCGCAGCCGCTGCGGACCGTGCAGAACGGCGATTTCCCGGCATTCCGCAACAGCCTGCCCCCGCGCGGCTATTTCACCGACGAGATCCGCCGCCAGCTGTCGGCGCAGTTCGGCGAGGACGAGTTCTTCGGCGGCGGGCTGCAGATCCGCGCCACCGTCGACCCGCAGCTGCAGGCGATCGCCGCCAAGTCGCTGCAGGATGCGCTAGAACGCTATGACCGCGGGCTGGGGCTGTGGCGCGGCACCGGCATCACCATCCCGGCGGACAAGCTGGCGGCCGAACCGGACTGGCGCGCGGCGCTGGCCCGCGCCAAGGTGCCGCGCGACATCGAGGGCTGGCACCCGGCGGTGGTGCTGGAGCTGACCGAGACCGACGCCGTGATCGGGATCGAGGGCGTCCCGCAGGGCGACGAGCCGCATCTGATCCCGGCCAAGGACGTGCAATGGGCGCGCAAGATGCTGCCCGGCACCCAGCGGGCGCCGCAGGCCAGGGTGGCCTCGGACCTGCTGGAAGTGGGCGAGGTGGTGCTGGTCCGGCAGATGACCGACGACAATACCGGCGCCTTCATCCGCTGGACGCTGCGGCAGGTGCCGCGGGTGCAGGGCGGGTTCATGGCGATGGACGTGAACACCGGCCGCGTGGTGGCGATGCAGGGCGGGTTCAGCTATCAAAGCTCGGTCTTCAACCGCGCGACGCAGGCGATGCGGCAGCCGGGGTCGTCCTTCAAGCCCTTCGTCTATGCGGCGGCGCTGGACAAGGGCTATACCCCCGCCACTATCGTTGCAGATGAACCGATCACCGTGAACACCCCGCAGGGGCTGTGGACCCCCAAGAACGCCGGCGGCGGCTTCTATGGCCCCACGCCGCTGCGCACCGGGATCGAGCAGTCGCGCAACCTGATGACCATCCGCATCGCGCAGGACATCGGCATGGATACGGTGGCCGCCTATGCGGAACGTTTCGGGGTCTACGACCGGCTGTCGCCGTTCCTGGCCAACAGCCTGGGGGCCCAGGAAACCACCCTGTTCAAGATGGTCGCCGCCTATGCCATGTTCGCCAACGGCGGCGAGCGGGTGGAGCCGACGCTGGTCGACCGGGTGCAGGATCGCCGCGGCCGCACCGTCTATCGCCACGACCGCCGCAGCTGCACCACCTGCGACATGGGCAACCTGCCCGCCGGGCAGGCGCCGGTGATCGCCTCGGACCGGGAACGGGTGATGGATGCGGTGACCGCCTATCAGCTGACCTCGATGCTGGAAGGGGTGGTCAGCCGCGGCTCGGGCAAAGGGGTCAAGCTGCCGGTGCCGGTGGCGGGCAAGACCGGGACCACCAACGACGCCAAGGACGTGTGGTTCGTCGGCTTCACCTCGAACCTGGTGGCGGGCTGCTATATCGGCTTTGACGAGCCGCGCAGCCTGGGGTCGAACGCCTATGGCGGCACCATGTGCGTGCCGGTGTTCAACGCCTTCATGCGGCAAGCGGTCAAGCAATACGGGGGCAGCGCCTTCAAGGTGCCGCCGGGCGGGTATTTCGCCGACGTGTCCTATGGAAAATACACCATCGCCGAATATTTCCGCAACGGCACCACCGCCAGCGATTATGTGATCGACGGCGGTTTCGGCCGCAAGCAAAGCTCGGACGTGACCGAGACCGCGGACAAGGCGGTGACCACCTCGACCGGCAAGCGCAAGGTGATCCCGAAAAAGGCCGATTTCGGCAGCATGAGTTCGGGCGGGCTCTACTAGGCCCACCGCGGCAGGGGGCAGGGCCGCCGTCCTGCTTGTGCCGGCGGCCGGGCCGCGGTATCAGCCGCTTTCATCCGAATTGCCGTTCGCCTGTCAGGGACCGCCCATGCGTGCCGAAACCCAAGCCACCGTCGAGTCCATCCGCAAGTCGCTGGGCCTGCTCGCGCAGCGCATGGACTGGAACACCGCGCCGCACCGGCTGGAAGAAATGAACGCGATGATCGAGGACGGGGACCTCTGGTCCGACCCGGCCCGCGCGCAGAAGCTGATGCGCGACCGCCAGATCCTGTCGGACAAGGTGGAAACCTATCGTCGGCTGGACCAGGACCTGCGCGACAGCGTCGAGCTGATCGAGCTGGGCGAGGCCGAGGGCGACGCCGAGATCGTCGCCGACGCCGAGGCGACGCTGAAATCCCTGGCCGAGACCGCGGCGCAGAAAGAGCTCGAGGCGCTGCTGGACGGCGAGGCCGACAGCAACGACAGCTTCATCGAGATCCACGCCGGCGCCGGCGGCACCGAAAGCTGCGACTGGGCCGCGATCCTGGCGCGGATGTACACCCGCTGGGCCGAGAAAAAGGGCTACAAGGTCGAGCTGCAGTCCGAGACCGCGGGGGACGAGGCCGGGATCCGCTCGGTCACCTACAAGATCACCGGGCCCAACGCCTATGGCTGGCTGAAATCGGAATCGGGCGTGCACCGGCTGGTGCGGATCAGCCCCTTCGACAGCTCGGCGCGGCGGCATACCTCGTTCTGCTCGGTCTGGGTCTATCCGGTGGTGGATGACAATATCGAGATCGTCATCCCCGACAACGAGATCAGGATCGACACCTATCGGTCGTCCGGCGCGGGCGGGCAGCACGTCAACACCACCGATTCGGCGGTGCGCATCACCCACCTGCCGACCAATATCGTCGTCACCAGCAGCATGAAGTCGCAGCACCAGAACCGCGAGATCGCGATGAACGCGCTGCGGTCGCGGCTGTATCAGCTGGAACTGGACCGCCGCAACGCCGCGATCAACGCCGCCCATGATTCCAAGGGCGAGGCCGGCTGGGGCAACCAGATCCGCTCTTACGTGCTGCAACCCTACCAGATGGTGAAGGACCTGCGCACCGGCTTTGAGACCTCGGACACGCAGGGGGTGCTGGACGGCGACCTGGACGGGTTCATGGCGGCGACGCTGGCGATGGACGTGTCAGGGAAAAGCCGTTCCGAGGCGAATTCGGACGCCTGACCCGCAAAACCAGCAGAGGCGCGCAATGGCGAAACCGATCAACCTGGCCCTGCAGGGCGGCGGTGCGCATGGCGCGTTTTCCTGGGGGGTGCTGGACCGGCTGCTGGAAGGCGACGAGATCGACATCGCCGGCATCAGCGGCACCTCGGCCGGGGCGCTGAACGGCGCGGCGCTGGCCGCCGGGCTGGCGGTGGCCGAGGGCCGCGCCGGGCGGCAGGCGGCGCGCGAGAACCTTAACCATGTGTGGCGCGAAGTCAGCCATTATTCCGACAACCGCCTGGTGCGCTGGATGTCCAGCCTGGCGCCGGTGCCGACCGCCTGGCACCGCTGGGCCGAGATGTTTTCCCCCGCCGCCTGGGCTGAAGGCATCGCGCGGGTGTTCAGCCCCTATGACAGCGGCCCGTTCTACAGCAACCCGCTGGGCGCGGTGATCGCCCGGATGCCGCATCCGCTGGGCGCGGGGCAGGGCGGCCGCGCCCCGGCGCTATTCGTCACCGCCACCAATGTGCGCACCGGCCGGGTGCGGGTGTTTTCCGGAGGCGAGGTGACGCCCGACGCGGTGATGGCTTCGGCCTGCCTGCCGACGCTGTTCCGCGCAGTCGAGATCGAGGACCCCCAGACCGGCCGGCGCGAGGCGTTCTGGGACGGCGGCTATTCCGGCAACCCGGCGCTGTTTCCGCTGTTCGAGCCCGAGCTGCCCGCCGACATCGTGATCGTGGCCATCAACCCGATGGAGCGCGACGGCATCCCCCGCACCCCGGTCGAGATCCAGGACCGGATCAACGAGATCAGCTTCAATTCATCCCTGCAGCGGGAATTGCGCGCCATCCAGTTCGTCAAGCGCCTGACCGCCGAGGGGCGGCTGTCCGGCCGCGGCATGAAATCGCCGCTGATCCACCTGATTTCCGACGACGCGCTGATGAACTCGCTAGGCGCACACAGCAAGCTGATGCCGGGGCCGGGGCTAATCGGGCGGATGAAGACCGCCGGGCGACAGGCGGCCGAGGCGTTCCTGCGCGGCGATCTGGCGAATGTGGGCAGCCGCGATTCGGTGGATCTGCCGCGGCTTTACGGCTAGCGGCGGTCGGGGCGGCGCCACCGGGCCATTCGGCAGAAAAGCAGCTTTGGGGGGTGGTTTTTCTTATCCGCCTTCCATTCGCGGCGCTGCCGGAGCGGGGCCAGCCCCTGGCCACTGCCGTGGCCGTCCTCGCTGAAAACAGTCCACCGGACTGTTTCCGGGCGCTCGGAAGCCCCGGGGATATTTGCGCAAGATGAAAGAGCCGGGGCGCGCGAGCGCGCTCAGGCGTCCTGCGCCGCGATTTCTGCGGCCAGCCGGGCGTTGGCCAGCACCAGCGCGATATTGGCCTCGACCGAGCGGCCCTGCGTCAGGTCGTAGACGCGATCGAGCAGGAAGGGGGTGACCGCCTTGGCGGCGATGCGCTTGCGAGCGGCCTCTTCCAGGGCGCGTTCGACGGCGGGGAAGATCTCGGCGCGGGGGATCTCGGCCTCGGCCGGAATCGGGTTCACCACCAGCTGCCCGCCGGGCAGGCCCAGCGTGCGGCGCATCCTTGCGGCGGCGGCGATCTCGGCCGGGTCGTCCAGCCGCAAGGGCGCGGGCAGGCCGGAATCGCGCGACCAATAGGCGGGAATCGCATCCTGCCCGACCGCGATCACCGGCACGCCGAGGGTTTCCAGGAACTCGAAGGTCCGCGGCAGGTCGAGGATCGCCTTGGCCCCCGAGGACACCACCGTCACCGGCGTCGCCGCGAGCTCGTAGAGATCGGCCGAGATGTCCATGGTCTCTTCGACGTTGCGGTGGACGCCGCCGATGCCGCCGGTCGCGAACACCCTTATGCCGGCCAGCGCCGCGCAGATCATCGTCGCGGCGACCGTGGTGGCGCCGGTGCGGCCGCTGGTCAGGCAGACGGCCAGATCGGCGCGGCTGACCTTCATCACCCCCTCGGCCGCGGCCAGATGTTCCAGCGTCGCGTCGTCCAGCCCGATGCGGATCTGCCCGCCGATCACCGCGATGGTGGCGGGGGTGGCGCCGGCGTCGCGCACCGCACGCTCGACCTCGCGCGCCATGTCCAGATTGCGGGGGTGGGGCATCCCGTGGGTGATGATCGTCGATTCCAGCGCCACGACGGGGCGGCCCGCGTCTAGCGCCTCGCGGACCTCGGGGGTGAAGCTCAGCGGCAGGTCGGTCATCGGGGGCTCCTCGGGGTAGGGTCCCGAGGATGAAGCGCCAGGGCGACCGGGCACGTCAAGAGCAGCCGCGCGGGACGGGCGCGGCCCGGTTGTCGCAGGCGCCCGGGACGGGCGCCTGCGGCAGGCGGCCTAGCCGGCGATGCGCAGCATCCGGTGCTTTTTCTTGCCCAGGCTGATCTTCATGCCCTCGCCCACCTCGTCCGCGGTCAGCAGCCGCTGCGGGTCGGTCACGGGGTCGTTGTTCAGCCGCAGCCCGCCCTCGGCGATCAGGCGCTTGGCCTCTTTGCCGCTGGAGGTGAGCCCGGTCTGCGCCAGCATCTGCGCCACCGACAGCCCGCCGTCAAAGGCGGCGGCGGGCATGGCGACCAGCTCCAGATCGGCGCCGGTGCCGCCCTGCTCGAACACTTCGCGCGCGGTGGCCTCGGCGCTGGCGGCGGCGTCGGCCCCGTGCAGCAGGGTGGTGACCTCGTTCGCCAGGATGATCTTGGCGTCGTTGATCGCGGCGCCCTGCAGCGCGCCCAGCCTATCGCATTCCGCCACCGGCAGCTCGGTATAAAGCTTGAGGAACCGGCCCACGTCGGCGTCGGTGGTGTTGCGCCAGAACTGCCAGAACTCGTAAGCGCTCAGCATTGCCCCGTTCAGCCAGACCGCGCCGCCCGCCGACTTGCCCATCTTGCGCCCGTCCGAGGTGGTCAGCAGCGGCGAGGTCAGCCCCCAGATCTCCGCATCCAGCACCCGGCGGGTCAGGTCGATCCCGTTGACGATATTGCCCCATTGGTCAGAGCCGCCCATCTGCAGCCGGCAGCCGTAGCGGCGGTACAGTTCAAGGAAGTCATAGGCCTGCAGGATCATGTAGTTGAACTCGAGGAACGACAGGCTCTGTTCCCGGTCCAGCCGCGATTTCACCGATTCGAAGGACAGCATCCGGTTGACCGAGAAATGCCGCCCGATGTCGCGCAGGAAATCGAGGTAGTTGAGGTTGTCCAGCCACTCGGCGTTGTTCAGCATCATCGCGCCGCTGTCGCCGTATTGCAGGTAGCGGTCAAAGACCTGCTGCATCCCGTCGATGTTCGACTGGATCGCGTCCGGGGTCAGCAGCGGGCGTTCCTCGCTGCGGAACGAGGGGTCGCCGACCTTGGTGGTGCCGCCGCCCATCAGGGTGATCGGGCGGTTGCCGGTCTTCTGGAACCAGCGCAGCATCATGATGTTCAGCAGGTGGCCGACATGCAGGCTGGCCGCGGTTGCGTCATAGCCGATATAGGCCGTCACCGGCCCCTCGATCAGGGCATCATCCAGCGCCTGCATGTCGGTGCAGTCGGCCAGATAGCCGCGTTCGACCATGACGGTCAGGAACTCGGATTTCGGGCGGTAGGTCATCGGCTTTTTCCTTTCACTGCGCCCGCCTATACAGCCAGCGCGGGGCAAGGAAAAGCGAACTGGCGGGGGGTGCGGATGCTGGTGCTGGGGATGATGTCGGGGACCTCGCTCGACGGGGTGGACGCGGCGGTGGTCGAGACGGACGGCGAGGCGATCCACGGCTTCGGCCGCAGCGCCTATCGCCCCTATTGCGCCGCCGAGGCCGCGGTGCTGCACGCGGCACTTGGCCGCTGGCCGGGCGAAGAGGGGGTGGCCGAAGCCGCGGCGCTGTCGGTGGTCGCCCATGCAGCACTGGCGGCGGATTTTCCCGAGGCGGCCCTGATCGGCTATCACGGCCAGACCCTGGCCCATGACCCCGCGCGCGGCCGCACCCATCAGGCCGGGCAGGGCTGGCGTCTGGCGCGGGCGACCGGGCGCCGCGTGGTCTGGGATTTCCGGCGCGAGGACGTGCGCCAGGGGGGCGAGGGCGCGCCGCTGGTGCCGTTCTTCCACCACGCGCTGGCCCGCTGGGCGGTGGCGCAGGGGCGGCTTGCGGCCGCGCCGGTGGTGTTCCTGAACCTGGGCGGGGTCGGCAATCTGACCTGGTGCGACCCGCGCCAACCCGATCCGCTGCGCGCCTGCATCGCCTTTGACACCGGCCCCGCGAACGCACCGCTGAACGACCTGATGCGGGCGCGGCGCGGGCTGGCGCGGGACGAGGGCGGGGCGCTGGCCACTGCGGGCACGCCGGATGAAACCGTGGTCGAGGCTTTCCTGCGCCACGAATATTTCACCCGCCCGGCACCGAAATCGCTGGACCGGGATGCGTTCGCCGGGCTGTCGGCGGCGGTGGCGGCTCTGGCCGACGCCGATGCGGCGGCGACGCTGGTCCATGCTGCGGCAGCTGCGGTGGCAAGCGGGTTGGGGCTGCTGCCCTCGCGCCCGGAAATGCTGCTGGTCTGCGGCGGCGGCCGTCACAATGCCGCGATCATGGCGGCGCTCGAATCGCGCAGCCGGCTGCCGGTGCGGCCGGTCGAGGCCGCCGGGCTGGACGGCGACATGATCGAGGCGCAGGGCTTCGCCTGGCTGGCCGCGCGGGTGCTGCGCGGGCTGCCGACCTCGGGTCCCGGCACCACCGGCGCGCCGCGGGCGATCTGCGGCGGCAGGATCAGCGCCCCGGCGGGATGACGCCGGCGGACGGGCGGAAAATCGCGGCGGGCGGAACGGTTGCGGCGGGTCCGCGTTGGGCCGGCACAGTCGGGGAACCGCGTTCCCCATGTTCGCCACGACAAAGGAGGCCCACGATGAAAGCCCTGCTTCTTGCCGCCACGTCGTCGCTTGCCCTGACCGGCTTTGCGATGGCCCAGACCCCGGCCCCGGACGGCACCGCTACCACGACCACCGAATCGACGACCATCGTCGAGGATGCGGCGACGGACCTCGACAATGCGGCCGCGGGTGCTGCGGATCAGCTCGAGGACGGGGCCGACAGCGCGGAAAGCGCGGTTGACGAGACCGTGACCACCGGCGCCGCCGATGTGGTCGAGGATGCCGCCGACAGCGCCGAAAGCGCCGCGGACGAGGCCGTGACCGCCGGTTCGGGCGACGCCGCCGTCACCACCACGACCGATACCACTACCACGACCACCGATACCACCACGACCACCGACACCATGGGCACGGATGCGCCGGGTTCGGACGTGACGCCGGCGCCGATGACCCCGGCGGACGGCACCACCACCACGACCACCGACATGACCACCACCGACACCACCGGCGCCGTCGTGGTCGCCCCCGATGTCGATGCGCCGGCGCTCAGCGCCGACAACCCCGGGATGCTGGGGTCGTGGCTGCTCAATCGCCGGATCTGGACCACCAACCAGCCCTCGTCCACTGTCTGGGACGATCCGGTGCTGGCCGAGCGTCCGGCCGAGTGGACCGACATCGCCAAGGTCGGCGACATCGTGGTCGACGCCGACGGCAACGTGCTGGGCTATGTCGCGGATATCGGCGGCTTCCTGGGCATCGGCGCCAAGCAGGTGCTGCTGGGCAAGGACGCGCTGCATTTCGTCCGCATCGGCGACGATGCGTTCTTTGCCACCAACTTCACCCGCGAAGAGCTGGAGGCGCTGCCGGATTTCGACAAATCCACCGTCATGCAGTGATCCGGCCCGTTGACGGCCAGACGGGGCGCCCTTCGGGGCGCCCTTTTTCGTCGCGGCCGGAACCCTGGTTGGCCGCCCGGGTTGATCCGGCGATGCCCGGAGCACACCACAGGACAAGGATCTCATGCCATGCTGAGCAAGCATCTTCTGGGGACGGCCGCAGTGCTGTCACTCGTCGCCGCGGGGGCGATGGCGCAGACCGATACCGACGCCGCAACCGATCAGGATGCCGCCACCGCACCGGCCGAGGCGACGACGGACGCGAGAACCGAAGCCGCGGCCGACGCGCCCGCCGATGCGGCGCCTGCCGATGATGCTGCCGCCGGCGCCGCCGGGCTGGGTGGGCAGGTGGTGGTCGAGCAGGCCGAGCCGACCGTGACCGTCGACGCCCCCACGCCGCGGGTCCATGTCAGCCAGCCCGCCCCCCAGGTCACCGTCGAGCAGCCCGAGCCGACCGTTACCGTCACCCAGGCCCCGCCCGAGGTCACGGTCGAGCAATGCGCCCCCAGGATCACCGTCACCCAGGCCGAGCCGACGGTGACCGTGAACATTCCGCAGCCCATCGTCTCGGTCGCCCTGGCCGACCCCGAGGTGACCGTGGACGAGGCCCGCCCCGAGGTCACCGTCGAGGTGCCCGAGCCGGTGGTGTCCTTCGTGCAGCCGCAGCCCCGGATCACCGTCGAGGGCGCCGAGGCCCAGGTCCAGGTGACCGAGGCCGAGCCGCAGATCGACGTCACCCGCGCCACCGAGGCGCAGGTCGAGATCCGGCAGAACCAGCCCGAGATCGCGGTCGAGCAGGCCGGCGACGCGCAGGTGCAGATGCAGGACGCCCCCGCGCCGCAGGTCGAGGTCGAGGGCGCCGGCCAGGCGCAGGTCGAGGTCCAGCAGGACCAGCCCGCCGTCGAGGTCACCGGCCCGGCGCCCGCCCCGGCGACCCCGCGGCTGCGCGCGTCCGAGCTTGATATCCGCGAGGGCTATGCCGCGGTCCCGGTCGAGGAGCTGTCGGCCGAGGCGCTGACCGGCACCCCGGTCTATGCGGCCGGCGACGAGCATATCGGCGACATCCGCGACGTGATCGCCGACCCCTCGGGGCAGATCCAGCAGGTGATCGTCGGCGTCGGCGGCTTCCTGGGCATCGGCGAACGCGACCTCGCCTATCCCTTCGACGAGGTGTCGTTCCAGCGCCAGCCCGATGGCAGTGACCTGCGCGCCTATGTCGGCACCCCCGCCGCCGAGGTGCAGAACCTGCCCGAATACCTGCCCGAGGAATGACTTAGCCCCCGGCACCACCGGCCGGGCAGGCGACATGAACGGCCGGGCGGCAGCGGGACTGCCGCCCGGTTTTCGTCATGGCGAGGGGCGGTCATTTGGGGCGGCCGACGCTTGGGGTCTTACCTTCGGCGCCCCAGTTCGAGTGGCCCCGCATCGCGCCCTCGGGACCATCTCCGACCTCGCCCATCCCCCGCCGCCGTCAGGTTTTTCGCCATTCCTTCCCCGCGGCGCGCTTTGTCGCTTGACCTCCTGCGCGGCGATGCGTACATCCCCGTCACCCCAGAGGCGATCTGGGTGTGGTGTGGGCGGTTGTAGCTCAGTTGGTTAGAGTACCGGCCTGTCACGCCGGGGGTCGCGGGTTCGAGCCCCGTCAACCGCGCCATCCACCACCAGACGGTCGCCACCGGGTAATGCGCGGTTGTAGCTCAGTTGGTTAGAGTACCGGCCTGTCACGCCGGGGGTCGCGGGTTCGAGCCCCGTCAACCGCGCCACCTTCCCCCTTTATCCTGTCGCTTTTCCTGCCGTGCCGGCGGGATGTCCCGGCTGCGGCGGCCGAAATCGCCGGTGCGGCGGGCCTTTTCATCCCGCGTCACATCCCTATGCTGACCCCGTTGCGAAGGAGAGGCTGATGGCGCGCGGAATCGATTATGGCGGCATGATGCACCGTGCCATGCAGGGGCTGATCGCCGACGTGCTGCAGGTCGTGGCCGAGGAAGGGCTGCCGGGCGAGCATCATTTCTTCATCACCTTCGACACCCGCGACGAGGGCGTCGAGATGGCGGACTGGCTGCGCGAGCGCTACCCCGAGGAAATGACCATCGTCATCCAGCACTGGTTCGACAACCTCAAGGTCACGCACGAGGGCTTCACCATCACCCTGAACTTCGGCAACTCGCCCGAGCCGCTGTATATCCCCTTCGATTCGGTGCGCACCTTCGTCGACCCTTCGGTCGAGTTCGGGCTGCGATTCGAGACCCAGGAGGGCGAGGGCGACGACGACACCCCGCCCGAGGCCGAGGGCGGCGACGGCAACGGCGACGATAACGACGACGGACCCGCTGGCGGCACCGGCGGCGGCGCCGAGGTGGTCAGCCTGGACAAATGGCGCAAGTGACCCGCAGGCGCGCGGCGCGGGCCGGGTGATCCGGGCTCAGCGCAGCGCGTCGGACAGCCATTGCTGCACCATCCGGTGCGCCTGGTCCGGGACCGGGCCGCGGGCGTCGATGACCGCGCGCAGATAGATGCCGTCGATCAGCGCCCCCAGCGTCTCGGCCAGCCGCGCCGCATCCGCGCCCGCGCGCGGCCGCAGCGCGTGCAGCAGGTTGCTGCGCAGGCGGCGGTGATAGATGGCCAGCAGCCGCGCCGCCTCGGGTTCGGTCAGGGCCAACGGATAGAAGTTCAGCCAGGCGGCGGTGGTCTCGCGGTCGAAATGGGCGCTGTCGAGGCTGGCGGCGACGATCGCCTCGGCCCGGCGGTCGGGCGGGGCCGCAGCCAGCGCCTGCCGGACGCTTTCGCCGTAGCGGATCAGGATGTGGCGCATCGCCGCAACCAGCATCTGCGATTTCGATCCGAAATAGTGATGGGCCAGCGCCGGTGACATCCCCGCATCGCGGGCGATCCGGGCCACGGTCACCTCTTGCGTGCCCGTCCGCCCGACGGCGGCGATGGCGGCATCCACCAGGGCCGCCTTTCGGCTGGCCTCGGCCCCGATTTTAGGCATAAGAGGACCCTCGGCAGAATCACCAAGTGCCGTGAGGAATAGCGCAGCCTGATTGACTCGTCAATCAACAAACGCCCCGGCGCTGCCACGGAAACGACGAAGAAGGAGAGAGCCATGACCTTCCGCACCAGCCTGCTGGCGCTTGCCGCCGCGACGCTGCCGCTGGCCGCGCCCGCCGCGTTTGCGGCCGAGCCCGACAGCTGCCGCAGCATCCGCATGTCGGACCCCGGCTGGACCGATATCTCGGCCACCACCGGGCTGACCACCACCGTGCTCAAGGCGCTGGGATATGAACCCGAGGTCACGGTGCTGTCGCTGCCCTTCACCTTCGCCTCGCTGGCCAGCGACGACCTTGACGTGTTCCTGGGCTACTGGCACCCGTCGATGATCGCCGACCTGCGCCCCTATGCCGAGGCCGGGACCATCGACACGGTGCGCACCAACCTGACCGGCGCCAAATACACGCTGGCCACCAACCGCGCCGGGGTCGAGGCCGGGATCACCGATTTCGCCTCCATCGCCGCGCAGCGCGACGTGCTGGAAGGCCGCATCTACGGGATCGAGCCGGGCAACGACGGCAACCGGCTGCTGCTGGACATGATCGCCGCCGACCAGTTCGGGCTGGGCACCTTCGAACTGGTCGAATCCAGCGAACAGGGGATGCTGGCGCAGGTCGCCCGCGCCGATGCCGCCGGCAAGCCGGTGGTGTTCCTGGGGTGGGAGCCGCACCCGATGAACGAACGCTTCGAGATGACCTATCTGCCGGGCGGCGACGAGATCTTCGGCCCCGACCTGGGCGGCGCCGAGGTGCGCACCACCACCCGCGCCGGCTATGTCGCCGAATGCCCGAACGTCGGTCGCCTCCTGCAGAATCTCGAGTTCACCCTGGCGATGGAAAACGAGATCATGGGCGCGATCCTCGACGACGGCCGCGACCCCGAGGCGGCGGCGCGCGACTGGCTCAAGGCGCATCCCGAGGTCGCCGGGCAGTGGCTCGAGGGCGTCACCACCATCGACGGGGGCGATGCGCAGGCGGCGCTGACCGCGGCGCTGGAAGGGTGATGGACCGTCTGACCGCGGTCCTGACCGAAAGCAAGCTGCCGGTCGGCAGGATCGCGCGGCAGGTGTTCGACTGGCTCAAGCTGCACGCCGAGCCGGTGTTCGCCGCGGTCGCGAGCGGGCTGGGGGCGCTGGTCGACGCGATCCACGCGGTGCTGGTGTTCCCGCATCCGCTGCTGTTCACCGCGGCGGCGGCGGCGCTGGCGCTGCTGCTGCGGCGCGGGCTGGCGGTCGCGGCGGGGGTGGCGGCGGGATTCCTGTTCATCCTCAACCAGGGCTACTGGAAGCCGACGATGGAATCGCTGTCGCTGGTGCTGGCGGCGGGGATCGTCTGCATGGCGCTGGGGGTGCCCACGGGAATCGCGCTGGCGCACCGGCCGCGGCTCTACCGGCTGGCGCGGCCGCTGCTGGACCTGATGCAGACGCTACCCAGCTTCGTCTATCTGATCCCGGCGATCGTGTTCTTCGGCATCGGCACGGTGCCGGGGCTGGTTGCCACGGTGATATTCGTGCTGCCGGCGCCGATCCGGCTGACGCGGCTGGGCATCGCCTCGACGCCGCTGCCGCTGGTCGAGGCCGCCCGCGCCTTTGGCGCCACCCGCCGGCAGCTGCTGTGGAAGGTCGAGCTGCCCAGTGCCGCGCCCCAGATCATGGCCGGGCTGAACCAGACCATCATGCTGTCGCTGTCGATGGTGGTGATCTCGGCGCTGGTCGGGGCGGCGGGGCTGGGGGTGCCGGTGGTGCGCGCGCTCAACAGCGTGAACACGGCGCTGGGGTTCGAATCGGGCATCGTGATCGTGGTGGTGGCGATCATCCTCGACCGGCTGCTGGCCGCACCACGGAGAGAGAAATGACCGCCCCGTCCCCCTTTACCCAGGCCGCCCCCGCGCCCTCGGCACCGCCGCCGCCGCGCCCGCCGGCCGTGGTCTTCGACCGCGTGTCCATCGTTTTCGGCGACCGGCCGGAACGGGCGCTGCCGCTGGCCGACGAGGGGCTGGACCGCAGCGCCATCCGCGAGGCGACCGGGCAGGTGCTGGGGGTGCACGACTGCTCGCTCGAGGTCGGGGCGGGCGAGATCGTGGTGCTGATGGGGCTGTCCGGCTCGGGGAAATCGACGCTCTTGCGGGCGGTGAACGCGCTGAACCCGGCGGTGCGCGGCGATGTCCGCATCCGCATGGACGAGGCGATGACCAGCGTCACCAGCGCCGACCCCCAGACGCTGCGCCGGATCCGGCTGGACCATGTGTCGATGGTGTTCCAGCAGTTCGGGCTGCTGCCCTGGCGCACGGTGCGCGAGAACGTCGGGCTGGGGCTCGAGCTTGCCGGGCAGTCCCGCCGCCAGCGCCGCGCCCGCGTCGAGCAGGAGCTGGAAACCGTCGGGCTGTCGGACTGGGCTGACCGCCGGGTCGGCGACCTGTCGGGCGGGATGCAGCAGCGCGTGGGTCTGGCCCGCGCCTTTGCCACCCGCGCCCCAATCCTGCTGATGGACGAGCCGTTCTCGGCACTCGACCCGCTGATCCGCACCAGGCTGCAGGACGACCTGCTGGCGATGCAGGCCAGCCGCCCGCGCACCATCATCTTCGTCAGCCACGACCTGGACGAGGCGTTCAAGCTGGGCGACCGCATCGCGCTGATGGACGAGGGGCGGATCGTGCAGACCGGCACCGCGCTGGACATCCTGCGCAACCCGGCCAACGCCTATGTGGCCGAGTTCGTCGCCCACATGAACCCGGTGGCGGTGCTGACCGCCGCCGACCTGACCGAACCGGGCGAGGCGCCGGGCGCGCCCCTGCCGGGAACGCTGCCCGCGCGCGAGGTGATGTCCGCGCTGACCACGGCCGAGGCGCTGCCGGTCGCCGGCGGCGGCCGGGTAACAAGGGCCGGGGTGCTCAAGCGGCTGGCGCATCCGGGCAACGGCCGCACATAGCTGCATCGGCCGTCCGGCGTCGCCGCTGCATGGGTATTTGGACCAGAAAGAAGCAGCTGCCGCCTCAGGCGGGCGAGGGGGCTTCTTTCTGGCTCAAATACCCATGGCTCCCGTGTCGCGGGCGCATCCGTTGCCGGATGGGGTGCGGCGCCTCAGTCGCCGAGGATCAGCGTCGCGGCGATGGTCCACATCACCAGCGCCACTCCGGCCTCGAGCACCCGCCAGGACACCGGGCGCGCGAACAGCGGCGCCAGCAGCCGCGCACCAAAGCCCAGCGAGAAGAAGAACAGGAACGATCCGCTCATCGCCCCCAGCGCAAACCCCAGCCGGTCGGGCTGCGCCGAGGAGATCGAGCCGATCAGCACCACCGTGTCCAGCCACACATGCGGGTTGAGCCAGGTCAGCGCCGCCAGCGTCGCCAGCGTCGGTCCCAGCGCCGGGGCGGCCCCGGCGCTGGCCTGCAGCGCCTCGCCCCCACGCCAGGCGGCGCGAGCCGAGCGCAGCCCGTACCACAGCAGGAACGCCGCCCCGCCCCAGCGCATCGCCTGCAGGAACCACGGCGCATTGCGCGCGATGGCGCCGGCGCCCGCCACCCCCGCCGCGATCAGCGCCGCGTCCGAGGCCGCGCAGAACAGGCAGACGGCAAAGACGTGGTTGCGCAGCAGCCCCTGTTTCAGGACGAAGGCGTTCTGCGCCCCGATCGCCATGATCAGCGACAGCCCGACCCCCAGCCCCGCCAGATAGCTGCCCGCCTGAATCACCCTGCCGTCCCCGCATGAAAAAGCGGCGCCGCAGCGGGCGCCGCCGGAATCCTTGGCCCGTCCGCTCAGCCCAGCTGCGCCGCGACCTCTTCGGACAGGTCGAAATTGGCGGTGACGTTCTGCACGTCGTCGTCCTCTTCCAGCGTGTCGATCAGCTTCATCAGCTTTTGCGCATGGTCGAGATCGGCGACCTCGGCCGGGGACTGCGGCTTCCAGATCAGCTTGGCGGTTTCCGATTCGCCCAGCGCGGTTTCCAGCGCCGAGGCCACCTCGGCCAGGTCGCTGTCGCCGGTATAGATCCAGTGCCCCTCGTCGTCGCTTTCCACGTCGGAAGCGCCCGCTTCCAGCGCCGCCATCATCACCGTGTCGGCATCGCCCGCGCTGGCCGGATACATGATCTCGCCCACCCGGTCGAACATGAAGCTGACCGAGCCGGTCTGCCCCAGGTCGCCGCCGTGCTTGGTGAAATAGCTGCGCACGTTCGAGGCGGTGCGGTTGCGGTTGTCGGTCATCGCCTCGACGATGATGGCGATGCCGCCGGGGCCATAGCCCTCATAGCGGATTTCCTCGTAGTTCTCGGCATCGCCGCCCAGCGATTTCTTGATCGCGCGGTCGATCACGTCCTTGGGGACCGAGTTCGACCGCGCCTCTTTCACCGCCATCCGCAGCCGCGGGTTCTTTTCCGGGTCGGGGTCGCCCATCTTGGCGGCGACGGTGATTTCCTTGGCCAGCTTTGAAAACAGCTTGGACCGCAGCTTGTCCTGCTTGCCCTTGCGATGCTGGATGTTGGCCCATTTGGAATGGCCTGCCATGAGATCCTCTCGCTCTGGTGTGGCGCGGTTCTAGTCAGCGCGGGGCGGGGGCGCAAGCTGGGCGAACAGGAACAGCCGCAGGGCGGTGGCCAGCCCCACTTCGGGGGGGCGGGCGTGGTCGATGGCGGCGATCAGCTGTGCGCGGCTGATGCCGCGGGCGGCGGCGGCATCGGCGGCGGCGCGCCAGAACGCATCTTCCAGACTGACGCTGGTCGCGTGCCCGTCGATGGTAACCGAGCGCTTGCGCGGCGGCGACAGCGGCGGCAGGTCAAGCGTCATCCCCATCCCCGTTTTCGCGCCGGTGCTGGTCGAGGATGCGGGCGGCCCGCGCCGCCTCGGCCTGGTCCTGCGCACGCTCGGCCTTGCTGCGGCCGTATTTCGCGGCGTTCTCGTTGCCCTGCCGGCGCTTGTCGGCGCGGGCTCGGTCCTTGCGGAAACGGTTGAGGTTGGTGAGACGAGACATCTTTCAGATTGTTATATCCAATAGAAGCGCAGCGTTTAGCCTTGGCGCAAACGTGATTAGTTGCTGCCATCGTCTAAGTGCCTTTGCACGGATGCTTTGCACGCGTTTCGAACCTGCTTGGATTCGGCAAGAATTGTCTCAATTGGGGCGCCATCTGCCATGAGATTATTTAGACGTTGGCTTGCGTTGTGAACTAAGTCGACGATTTCTTTTCCGAGGGCGACAACAATCTCTGAGTCTTGCTCAATAATATGACCGATCCAAAGCGTGAGTGCAGAGAGCTTTGCGCCGACTTCGGCAACTGTTCTGTGATATTCTGCCACATTATCAGCGCTGAACCTCAGTACCCCTAGGGTCAAGCGAAAGGAGACTTGGTAGAACTCCTCCTCGGGCGCCGCTGAATTTCTTCGGATCATCCTTTCTGCTTTTTCAATGGCGAGGTCGAAGTCTTCCAGAGCGGCTTCCAAGCTGGACAGCGTGCTTTTCCTAGCTGTTATCGCCCCTTTTCTTTTCTTGACTCCTCCAGTTTGGCTAATCTGGACAAGCTGAAGGATTACAGCCGCGCCCTGAAGACAAAGGTTTGCAAGGATAAACGGGTCAGGGTCGATCAGATCATTGTCCGAGTGCTTCATTGGTTGCTGCCCTGTTTTGTCCAGAAGTATTGGGATACGATCAGTCCTCGGGGCCGACCATCTGTTCGGGACGCACGATGCGGTCGAATTCGTCCTCGGTGACGAGGCCGAGGCCCACGGCCTCTTCCCGCAGGGTGGTGCCGTTCTTGTGGGCGGTCTTGGCGACCAGCGTGGCGTTGTCATAGCCGATGGTGGGCGCCAGCGCCGTCACCAGCATCAGGCTTTCCTTCATCAGCCTTTCGATGCGCGCGGTGTTGGCCTGCGTCCCGACCACCATGTTGTCGGTGAAGGAGACGGCGGCGTCGCCCAGCAGCTGCATGGATTGCAGGACGTTATAGGACATCATCGGGTTGAACACGTTCAGCTCGAAATGCCCCTGGCTACCGGCGAAGCCGACCGCCGCGTCGTTGCCCATGACATGGGCGCAGACCATGGTCAGCGCCTCGGCCTGGGTCGGGTTCACCTTGCCCGGCATGATCGACGACCCCGGCTCATTTTCCGGCAGGATCAGCTCGCCCAGACCCGAACGCGGCCCCGACCCCAGGAAGCGCAGGTCGTTGGCGATCTTGAACAGCGAGCCGGCGATGGTCTTGAGCGCACCGTGGAAGAACACCATCGCGTCATGGGCGGCCAGCGCCTCGAACTTGTTCGGCGCGGTGACGAAGGGCAGGCCGGTGATCTTGGCGATTTCCGCCGCGATGGCGGTGTCCCAGCCCTTTTTCGTGTTCAGCCCGGTGCCGACGGCGGTGCCGCCCTGCGCGAGCTCGTAGATCTGCGGCAAGCACAGCTTGACCCGCTCGATCCCCATGCGGACCTGATGGGCATAGCCGGAAAACTCCTGCCCCAGGGTCAGGGGGGTGGCGTCCTGGGTATGGGTGCGGCCGATCTTGATGATGTCCTTGAACTCGTCGCGCTTGGCCTCGAGCGCCGCCGCCAGATGCTCCAGCCCCGGCAGCAGCACGTCGCGGGCGACCATGCCGATGGCGACATGCATCGCGGTCGGGAAGGTGTCGTTCGAGGACTGCCCCATGTTGACGTGATCGTTCGGATGGACCGGCTTTTTCGAGCCCATCTCGCCGCCCAGGATCTCGATGGCGCGGTTCGAGATCACTTCGTTGGCGTTCATGTTCGACTGGGTGCCCGAGCCGGTCTGCCAGACCACCAGCGGGAAATGATCGTCGAGCTTACCCGCGATCACCTCGCCCGCGGCCTCGACCATCGCGCCCCCGATGGCGGGGTCCAGCTTGCCGGTCGCCATGTTGACCTGCGCCGCCGCCTGTTTCACCACGCCAAGCGCGCGGACGATGGCGGTGGGCTGCTTTTCCCAGCCGATCTTGAAATTGCCCAGGGACCGCTGCGTCTGCGCGCCCCAATAGCGGTCGGACGGAACTTCCAGCGGGCCGAAGCTGTCGGTTTCGGTGCGGGTGTCGGTCATGGGCTGATCCTTTGGCAGCGATGGGCTGATAACGCGGGCGTCATAGGCCGAAAGCGCTGGGGGATCAATCGGTATGCGGTGGCATACCGCTGCCCGCCGCGCCGCCGCGCCCCGCCATGCAGCCTTGGGCCTGCGTCGCGGTCGCATGGGTATTTGGACCAGAAAGAAGTCCATGGTGCCTTGGGCTGCGGGCTTCTTTCTGGCTCAAATACCCATGCGGCGGGGCAGGTGGCGCGGCGCGGGCAGGCGGGGCGCTGCGGGGGCCGTTTGCGCCAGTGCCCGCGGCGTGGCAGAAGATGGCGCAACGGCGAACAAGGGGAACGGGCGATGAACGACGAAGGCTTCGGCAAGGGCAGCCACCTGCATCTGATCGACGGCTCGGCCTTCATCTTCCGCGCCTTTCACGCGCTGCCGCCGCTGACGCGGAAATCCGACGGGCTGCCCATCGGGGCGGTGGCCGGTTTCTGCAACATGATCTGGAAATACATCAACGACGCCAAGGGGCCGGATGCGCCGACGCATGTGGCGGTGATCTTCGACCATTCCTCGAAAACCTTCCGCAACGAGATTTTCCCCGACTACAAGGCCAACCGCCCCGAACCCCCCGAAGAGCTGCGCCCGCAGTTTCCCCTGACGCGCGAGGCGACCATCGCCTTCAACCTGCCCTCGATCGAGATCCGCGACTTCGAGGCCGACGACATCATCGCCACCCTGGCCTGCCAGGCGCGCGAGCTGGGCGGGCGCGTCACCATCATCAGCTCGGACAAGGACCTGATGCAGCTGGTGGGCGAGGGGGTCGAGATGCTGGACCCGATCAAGGGCAAGCCCATCGGCCGCGACGAGGTGTTCGAGAAGTTCGGCGTCTGGCCCGAGCTTGTGTCCGATGTGCAGGCGCTGGCGGGCGACCCCACCGACAACGTGCCGGGGGCGCCGGGCATCGGCATCAAGACCGCCGCCCTGCTGATCAACGAATACGGCGACCTCGAATCGCTGCTCGACCGCGCGGCAGAGATCAGGCAGCCCAAGCGGCGCCAGACCCTGATCGACCATGCCGAACAGATCCGCGTCTCGAAGCGGCTGGTGCAGCTGGACTGCGAGACGCCGATCGACTTTGCCATGGCCACGCTCGAGGTCAAGGACCCGGACCCCGAGGTGCTGATGGAGTTCCTCAACCGGATGGAGTTCCGCAGCCTGACCAAGCGCGTGGCCGAGCGTTTCGGGACGACCGCGCCCGAGCTGGTGGTCCCCCCGCCCGAGGCCGCGGCCCCCGCCGCCCCGCAGTTCCCGCCGGTTGATTGCGACGCCTATGAGACGATCCGCGACACCGCCGCGCTGCAGCGCTGGTTGGACGCGATCGCCGAGCGCGGCATGGTCGCCGTCGACACCGAGACCACCGGGCTGGACGAGATGCGCGCCGATCTGGTGGGGATTTCCTTCTGCACCGACGTCGGCAAGGCCGCCTATCTGCCGCTGGGCCATGTCGAGGGCACCGCCGATCTGTTCGGCAACGGCGCGCAGGCGGCGGGGCAGATCCCGATGGATCAGGCGCTGGCGATGCTCAAGCCGGTGCTGGAGGATCCGGCGGTGCTCAAGATCCTGCATAATGCCAAATACGACTGGAAGATCCTCGCCCGGCTGGGCATCCGCATGGCGCCGGTTGATGACACCATGCTGATGAGCTATGTGCTGAACTCGGGCCTGCACAACCACGGGCTGGACGAGCTGGCGGAAACCTATGTCGGCCACCGCTGCCAGCCGATCAAGGGGCTGATCGGGTCGGGCAAGAGCCAGATCACCTTTGCGCAGGTGCCCATCGACGCCGCCACCCGCTACGGCGCCGAGGATGCCGAGATCACCTGGCGGCTGTGGCAGCATTTCCGCCCGCAACTGCCGGCGGCGCAGGTCACCACCGTCTACGAGACGATGGAGCGGCCGATGATCGAGGTGCTGGCCGGGATGGAAATGGCCGGCGTCCAGATCGACAGCCAGCATCTGTCGCGGATGTCCGGCGCCTTCGCGCAGAAGATGGCGGCCTTGGAGGAAGAGGCGCATGGGCTTGCGGGGGGCAAGTTCAATCTCGGCTCGCCCAAGCAGCTGGGGGAGATCCTGTTCGGCCAGATGGGGCTGACCGGCACCAAGGCCGGCAAGTCGGGGGCGCTGTCGACCAGCGCCGACGTGCTCGAGGACCTGGCGGCCGAGGGGCACGAGCTGCCCGCCCGCATCCTCGACTGGCGGGCGCTGGCCAAGCTGAAATCGACCTATACCGATGCGCTGCCGACCTTCGTCAACCCGGACACCGGGCGGGTGCACACCTGCTATTCCATCGCGGGCGCGGCGACCGGGCGGCTGGCCTCGACCGACCCGAACCTGCAGAACATCCCGGTGCGCACCGAAGAGGGCCGCCGCATCCGCGAGGCGTTCCTGGCACCCGAGGGCAAGCGGCTGGTCAGCCTCGACTACAGCCAGATCGAACTACGGATTCTCGCCCATATCGCCGATATCCCGGCGCTGAAACAAGCATTCGCCGACGGCATCGACATCCATGCGATGACCGCCAGCCAGATGTTCGGGGTGCCGGTCGAGGGCATGGACCCGATGATCCGGCGGCAGGCCAAGGCGATCAACTTCGGCGTGATCTACGGGATCTCGGGCTATGGGCTGGCGCGCAACCTGCGCATCCCGCGGGCCGAGGCGCAGGCCTTCATCGACATGTATTTCCAGCGCTTCCCGGAAATCCGCGCCTATATGGACCGCACCACCGCCGAGGCCAAGGCGCAGGGCTTCGTGCGCACGCTGTTCGGGCGGCGCATCCATACGCCGGGGATCTCGTCCTCGGGCCCCGCCGCGGCGGGTGCGCGCCGCGCGGCGATCAACGCGCCGATCCAGGGCACCGCTGCCGACATCATCCGCCGCGCCATGATCCGGATGCCCGAAGCGATCGAAGGGATTGCCGCGCGGATGCTGCTGCAGGTCCACGACGAGCTGGTGTTCGAGGCGGACGAGGCTGCGGTCGAGCCGCTGATCGCCGCCGCGCGCCAGGTGATGGCCAGCGCCGCCGACCCGGTCGTGCATCTCAGCGTGCCGCTGGTCGTCGACGCGGGTTCAGGGCGCAACTGGGCCGAGGCGCATTGATCAGGCGCGCCGCACTCTCGCCCGGTGGCGTGGTCTTTGGTGCCTAAATATCCCGGGGTCTGGGGCAGCGCCCCAGTCCGGCCGCGCCGCATCAGCAGATCGCGCCGCAAGCGGGGCGCTACCCCGCACCCCGGGATATTTGAGCAAGGAAGAAGCGGCCCGTGGGAGCGGGGGGGATCAGTGATCCTCGTGCGCGTGTTCGGCGTCGATCACGAAGCGCTTGTCGCAATAGCCGCAATCGACAAAGCCGGTTTCCGGCGCGATGCGCAGCCACACCCGCGGATGGCCCAGCCCCAGCGCCTCGTTGCCCGAGCAGGCGACCTTCCAGCTGGTCACGGTCTCGGTCTCGGGGGCGGGCAGGACCGCCGCCTCGGGGTCCTGGTTGGTGGACATCGGGGTTTCAGAGATCGCGTGCTGCATCTGGGCTCTCTTGTGCTGGCGGGGCGGGACCGGTTTAACGGGGCCATACTACCCAGCCCCGGCCCGCTGCCGCAAGATGCGCCGCAGCCGCGGCCCCGGGCCGCGAAAGGCTATCCGATGTCCCCCATTCCGCACCCCGCCCCGATCCAGCCGCAAGCCGCCGCCCTGCCCGATGCGGCGATCCGCCTGAGCGGGCTGCGCAAGGTCTATGCCGCCGACGGCGCCAGCCCCCCGAAAGAGGCGCTGAAGGGCGTCGATCTGGTGATCCCCCGCGGCTCGATCTTCGGGCTGCTGGGGCCGAACGGGGCCGGGAAATCGACGCTGATCAACATCCTGGCCGGGCTGGTCAACAAGACCGCCGGCAAGGTCGAGATCTGGGGTTTCGACCAGGACGTGAACCCCCGCCAGTCCCGCGCCGCCATCGGGGTGATGCCGCAGGAACTGAACATCGACCCGTTCCTGACCCCGCGCGCCAGTCTCGAGGTGCAGGCCGGGCTCTACGCGGTCCCCAAGGCCGACCGCTGGACGGACGAGATCCTTGAACTCGTCGGGCTGACCGCGCAGGCGGAAAGCTATACAAGGCAGCTGTCGGGCGGGATGAAGCGGCGGCTGCTGCTGGCCAAGGCGCTGGTCCACCGCCCGCGCATCCTGGTGCTGGATGAACCCACCGCCGGCGTCGACATCGGGCTGCGCGAGATGCTGTGGACCAACGTGCGCCGCCTGAACGCGCAGGGGATGACGGTGATCCTGACCACCCATTACCTGGAAGAGGCCGAGGAGATGTGCGACGAGATCGCCATCATCAACCACGGCGCCAGGATCGTGCAGGAGCCCACCGGCCAGCTGCTGGCGCGGATGGGCTCGAAAACGCTGCTGGTCGATCCCGGCGACTGGCGCGGCGAATTGCCGCCGCTGCCCGAGGGCGTCACCGCCGAGCGCCGCCCCGACGGGCAACTGGCGCTGAACTGGAACACCGGCCGCACCCAGGCCGCGCAGATCGTCGATGCGCTGCGCGGGGCCGGGGTGCCGATGGTCGATGTCTCGACCGAGCAGCCCGATCTGCAGGACGTGTTCCTTGAACTGACCCGGGGCTGAGCCGCGCCTTATTGCGGCGCCAGCATCCGGCCCAGCGGGCGGCCGCCCAGCAGGTGCAGGTGGAAATGCGGCACCTCCTGCACGCCGTCATCGCCGGCGTTGGTGATGGCGCGGAACCCGGCGCTGCCCTCGGCCAGCAGCAGCCCCTCGGACCTTGCGACCTGCGCCACCAGCCGGTGAAAGCCGACGATCTCCGCGTCCGAGGCATTGGCGGCGAAATCGTCGTAGCTGACATAGGCGCCCTTGGGGATCACCAGCACATGCACCGGCGCCTGCGGGCGGATGTCGCGGAAGGCCAGCGCGTGTTCGTTTTCGGCCACCGTGTCGTTGGGGATTTCGCCGCGCAGGATGCGGGCAAAGATGTTGCTGTCGTCATAGGCCATGGACGGGCTCCTTCAGTCGTCGAACAGATGATCGGTGCCGGCAAGGGCTAGCGCCGTATCGGGGTCGAGGTCCAGCAGCCTTGCCAGCGCCGCGGCGTTGGCATTGGTTCCAAGCGCCGGCGAGATCACCTGGAACCCCTCGATCTCCAGGTCGCGGATGCGCTCGCCTTCATGTTCCAGATCGGCGCGGACGGCGGGAATCAGCCGGTTGACCTGCTCGGGGGCGCTGTGCTGCCCGGCCAGCCCGACCCGGCCGATATGGCCGCGCACATAGTCGTCGTCGAAATCCGAATCGATCAGCAGCACCCGCGTTTCGGCCTTGTCGTCCAGGAAATCCTGGATCAGCCCCAGTGCCGAGGGGTCGAGGCACAGCGCCACGCAGGGGCTTTCGAACTGGACGAACAGCATCTTGACCAGCGCGCGGCGGTGGCGTTCGCGCTTGGCCAGCGTCGTCTCGATCCCGCCCATGTCGGGCAGATGCGCCTCCAGCTCGTTGAACAGGTAATCCACGGCCGGGATGTCGGTGTGGCGGCGGATCGCCGCGGTCAGCCGCTTGGCGATATGCCATTTCTTGGCCACGATCAGGATCAGCCGCCGCCCGCGGCCCAGCGATCCGTCCGCCTCCCAGAAGCGCTGGCCGAAGCGGCGGCCGATGCGGCCGCGCCCGGCCAGGAAGCGATAGAGCCCGGCGGCCTCGTTGGTGATCGGGAACTGCGCGTCGCTGGCCTGCCACAGCGCCCCCAGCCGCTTGCGCAGCTCGATCGCGTCGGGGCTGATCTTGCGGGCGAACAGATAATCCTGCCCCAGCAGCAGGTCGTAGTGGTCGTTGTAGAAGGTCACCGGCATCCCGTAGTCGGTGAACATCAGGAAGGTCAGCGTGCGCGAGCGGATTTCCCGGCGCGGCACCACATGGGCGACGATGGTCTGAAAGAAGGTCTCGTCCGGGATCCAGGTGGTGGCAAAGAACCGCATCACGTCGCGCCGCTGGTCGCAGAAGGCCAGCAGGGTCTCGACCGTCTGCCGGCGCAGGCACCACCATTGCGAGCCGATCATCACCTGGATGTCGGGGGGCACCCGCCGCGCCAGCCCCAGCCGCTTCTGCGCCTCGAGGCTGGCATAGAACAGCCGCTTGCGGGTGCGTTCGTTGAACCAGTGGCGATAGATCAGCCGCTCTTCCTTGATGCCGGTCTTGATCCAGTCGCTGTCGAAGAAATCGAAGCTTTCGATGAAATCGAGGTCGTGGGCGTCCAGGAACTCATGCGCATAGGCCGCGGATTTGATCGGCATGCAGTCGCCGGACAGCATGTAGAAATGCGAGGCCTGCGGAAACGCCGCGACGGCGGTGCGCACGGCCTCCAGCGTGGCGGCGACCAGCGACCATTCACCCCAGCCGCAGCGCACCCGCCGCGCCGCAAAGGCGACCGCCGGGTTGCCGGCAAGCCCGGCGCGAATCTGCGCGTAATCCGCCGCATCGGCGCGGCCGTCGAAATGGATGGCGACGAAATCCCCGGATTCGGTCAGCCGCCTGGCCTGGGCGATGACCCCCACCGGGTCCTTGTGGCATAGCAGGATGAAGGCGATGCGGGCCATGCGCAGCTACCCCGTGCGGTGTTTCCGGCCCGCCGGGCCGCGTGTGTGCGCCCCCGTTACGGGCGATCCGCCGGTGGCGAGTTGCCTTGCGTGCATAACGATTTTATGGGCACGAACAAGACGCACCAATATCTTACGAGTTTTACGAGGATGCGAGCCATGGGGTTTCCCGGAACCTGGATGACCGAAAGCGAGAGCATGGCCTATCGGGTGGTGCCCAAATGCGCCTGCTCGACCATCGGGCAGATCATGTTCCATTCCGACCACGGCCGCTATTACGACGGCGACATCCACGACGCGACCGAGGGGCTGCACAAGTGGAACCAGGATCGCAGCCAGCCGCTGATCGAGGCGGCGGTGCTGGCCCACCGCCCGGTCGCTTTCACCTGCGTGCGCAACCCCTATGCGCGGATCCTGTCGTCGTTCTTCGACAAGATCGCCGGCATCCAGCGCAACGGCAAGCGCTACCGCGGCAATCTGGTGCCGCAGCTGATGCAGCGCTACGGGGTCGAGGTTGGCAGCCCCGAGGACGGGTTCGACTTCGACCAGATCCGCAGCTTCCGCCGTTTCCTGCTGTTTGCCCGCGACACCATCCGCTGGCGCCGCCCGATGGAGCCGGACATCCACTGGTCGGCGATGTCGGGCCATATCGCCACCTTCATCGTGAACGGCGGCCGCTACGACCAGATCTTCTTTACGGAAAACTTCAACGAGGGGATGCAGAAGGTGCTGGACGCCGCGCGCACTCCGGTCCGCATGGACGTCGCGCAGGTGCCGCGGTTCAACGAATCCGAAGGCCACGGACCGAAACGCGCCCACAAGGTCAGCGCATATTTCGACGACCTGTCGCGGCATCTGATGTGGGAAATCTACCGCAAGGATTTCCAGCTGTTCCGCTATGACTTCGACGACCCCGACAACAAGTTCCCAAAGGGCGAGGTCGATCTGGACGAGGTTCACGCGAAGCTGGGCCGGTAGGGCAGGGGCGGGGTGGCTGTGGCGCCGTCGCAAGGGGGGCTGTCTGCCCCCCATCGCCTGACGGCGATTCCCCCCCGAGGATATTTTCGGACAGAAGAAGCCGCTCCGGCGGAAACATCTTCTGTCCTGAAATATCCCGGGGGCGCGGGGGCTGGCCCCCGCTCGGCAGCGGTCAGATGGCGGGGCTGTGGCCCTTGGCCTCCATCTCGTAGCCGTCGAAGCGGCGGGCGATCATCCGTGTCAGCGGGCGCCCGGGTTCGGGGATCGACAGGCCGCTGTCGTCCAGCTGCACCATGTCGCCGAACTCTTCCTTGACCGGGGCGAACAGCGCGGCGAGCGCGGTCTGGGTGAAGCCGTGGTCGCGGATAAACTCCTCGGCCGAGATGCGGAAATCGCACATCAGCGCCTCGATCATCCGGGCGCGCCACTTGTCCTCGTCGGTGAACACATGGCCGCGGGTGGTCGAGAACCGCCCCTCGCGGATCGCCTTGGTATAGGCGCCGGTGGCGGGGGCGTTCTGCGCATAGCCTTGCGGAAAGCGCGAGATCGACGAGGCGCCCATGCCCACCAGCGCCTGTGCCAGGTCGTCGGTGTAGCCCTGGAAGTTGCGGCGCAGCAGCCCGGCGCGCTGCGCCACCGCCAGCCCGTCGCCGGGGCGGGCAAAATGGTCGATGCCGATCTCGTCATAGCCGTCGGCGACCAGCAGGTCGCGGGCGACCTCGAACAGCCGCAGCCGCGCCTGCGCGTCGGGCAGGGTATCGTCGGGAATCATCACCTGCCGCTTGGCCATCCACGGCACATGCGCATAGCCGTAAAGCGCGATGCGGTCGGGCGACAGCGCCATCAGCTTCTGGATGGAATCGGCGATCTTCTGCGGGGTCTGGTGGGGCAGCCCATAGAGGATGTCGGTGTTCAGGCTGGCGATGCCGCGGTCGCGGATCATGCGGATCGCCTGCGCGGTGATCTCGAAGCTCTGTTCGCGGCCGATGGTCTTCTGGATCTCGGGGTCGAAGTCCTGCACCCCGATCGAGGCGCGGGTCAGCCCGGCCTCGGCCAGCGCGTCCATGCGGGCCTCGTCAATCTCGTTGGGGTCGATCTCGACCGAGAACTCGGCCCCCTCGGCCAGCGGGAACGCGTCGAACACCGCGCCGGCCACGCGGCGCATCATGTCGGGCGGCATCAGCGTCGGCGTGCCGCCGCCCCAGTGCAGCCGCGACAGCCTGACCCCGGGGGCGAGCCTGGCCTTGAGCAGATCGAGTTCCTGCAGCAGCACGTCGGCATAGGCGCGCACCGGCGCATCCGACTGGGTGCCCTGGGTGCGGCAGGCGCAGAACCAGCACAGCCTGCGGCAGAACGGCACATGCATGTACAGCGAGATCGCCGCCCCGGCCGGGATCTCCTGCACCCAGCGGGTGAAATCGGCAGCGCCTACCGTGGGTTTGAAATGCGGCGCGGTCGGATAGGACGTGTAACGCGGCACGCGCGCGTCGAACAACCCCAGGCGGGTCAGTTGCGATTCCTGTTCCATGGCGCTATTCATTGCCCGGCTTAACTGGACACGGCATTGACACAGGTCAAGAGCATCACCCCTGAAACCTGCCACCCGATGCAGGTTCCCTGTGCGGATTGCCCGATCCGTTACCGCGCGGTCTGTGCCACCTGCGAGGCGGGGGATCTCGACCGTCTCGACGCCACCAAATACTATCGCCGCTATCAGGCCGGCCAGACCGTGGCGCTGGCAGGCGAGCGGATGGAGTTCGTGGCCTCGGTCGTCACCGGCGTGGCCGGTCTGTCGCAGACGATGGAGGACGGGCGCACCCAGATGGTCGGGCTGCTGCTGCCGTCGGACTTCCTGGGCCGGCCGGGACGGGCGGTGTCGGCCTATGACGTGACCGCGCTGTCGGACCTGCTGTTGTGCTGTTTCCGCCGTAAGCCCTTCGAGGATCTGCTGCGCTCGAACCCGCGGATCTCGGGGCGGCTGCTGGACATGACGCTGGACGACCTGGATGCGGCGCGCGAATGGCTGCTGCTGCTGGGCCGCAAGTCGGCGCGCGAAAAGATCGCCTCGTTCCTGGTGATCCTGGCGCGCCGCCATGCCGCCCTGATGCAGGCCGAGCCGGAAAACGGGATCGAGATCGAGCTGCCGCTGACCCGCGAGGCGATGGCCGACTACCTTGGCCTGACGCTGGAAACCGTCAGCCGCCAGATCTCGGCGCTGAAGCGGGACGGGGTGATCCGGCTGGTCGGCAAGCGGCAGGTGGCGGTGCCCGATTTCAACCGGCTGGTCACCGAAAGCGGCGACGATTCCGACGGCGGCCTGCCGATCTGACTCCTCCAGAAGGCTGCGATGGGGACGGGCCCGTGCTGCGGCCGGATGCCCGGTCACCCCCCTTTGCGCGATCGGCGCGTGACTGCGCTCAGCGCGCCATCAGCTCCGACGGCGGCCTGCCGATCTGAACCTCACCCTCGGGGGGCGTAATGGGTCGCGGCCCGTGATGCGGGGAGGGCCGGACGCCCGGCCGCTCCCCTTAAGCGCTCAGCGCGCCATCAGCACCGGCAGCGTGGCATGTTCCAGCATCCGCCTTGTCACGCCGCCCAGGATCGCCTCGCGCAGCCGCGACTTGCTGTAGGCGCCGATCACCATCATGTCGGCGCCGGTCTCGATCGCGCGGCGGTTCAGCACTTCGGTGACGGTGGGCAGGGTCTTGGCCAGCACCGCGATATTGGCGTTGACCCCGTGGCGGGTCAGCATCTGGCACAGGCGCCCGCCGGGGTCCGAGCCCTCGGGCGAATGGGGCGAGGGGTCCACCACCGCGATTTCCACCGATTCGGCCATCTTGAGCAGCGGCATGGCGCGGCGGACGGCGTGCAGCGCCTCGTCGGACTGGTTCCAGCCGATCAGCACCCGCTTGCCCACCGTGGTTCCCAGCTCTGCCCCGCGCGGCATGATCAGCGCCGGGGCGCCGCCCTCGAACAGCGCCGCCTCGACCACCGCTTCGGCGTCGGGGGCGGCATCGGGGCCGTAGGGCTGGGTCTGCACCACCAGATCGACATAGCGCGCCCGCATCGCCACCAGCGACGACAGCCCGCCGATCTGGGCGACCGCGCTGTCCAGCGACCAGCGGATATCCTCGTGCGAGAGCTGCTCGCGCATCTCGGCCTCGATCGCCTCGGCGGTGGCCATGGCGCGGTCGACGGCCTCCTGGAACACATAGGCCGAGGCGCCGGCGTAGTAATATCCGGTCTGGGTGCGGTCGACCCCCAGCGCGAACACCTCGAGATGCGCATCCTCGCGCCGGGCCAGCGCCATGGCGGATTCGAGCTGCGCGATCTGGCCGGTCTGGGTGATGACGGTAAGGATGGTCTTGTAGCCCATTGCGCTGCTCCATATTGGCGGGACAACTTGCCCGCGGGGGCGACCTTAAGCCGCAGTTTGCCCCCCTTTGATTGACCTAGATCAAGGATTGGTCAAGTTTCCGTCCATAGAGCACACGGGCACGACGGCCTGGCGGATCGTCAGCGGACGAGTCGCCGGGCCGTTTCGACACGAAGGATACCGACACGATGTGGGATAGCTTGAAGCTGATCGTGCTGGGCGCGATTGCGGTCTTTGCCGCGATCGCGGCCAATTACGCGCGCGATCTGGCATTTATGGTAAGCGCGCTGATTGTGATGCTGGCCGCAGGCACGGCGTTCCTGTGGACCATGCGGACCATGGACGACCCGATCCGCCAGCGCGCGCTGGCGAATGCCGGATCGGAATACATGGACGGCGTGATCCGTGCGGGGGTGATCGCCACCGCCGGATGGGCGGTCGTGGGCTTCCTCGTCGGCGTCGTCATCGCCGCCCAGCAGGCCTGGCCGGTGCTGAACCTGTCCGAATGGACCGCCGGCTACACCAACTTCGGCCGGCTGCGCCCGCTGCACACCTCGGCGGTGATCTTCGCCTTTGGCGGCAACGCGCTGATCGCGACCTCGTTCTATGTGGTGCAGCGCACCTCGGCCACGCGGCTGTGGGGCGGCAACGCGGCGTGGTTCGTGTTCTGGGGCTACAACCTGTTCATCGTGCTGGCCGCCAGCGGCTATGTGCTGGGCGCCACCCATTCCAAGGAATACGCCGAGCCGGAATGGTACGCCGACTGGCTGCTGACCGCGGTCTGGGTGACCTACCTGGCGGTGTTCGTCGGCACCATCATGAAGCGGCGCGAACCCCATATCTACGTCGCCAACTGGTTCTACCTGTCCTTCATCGTGACCATCGCGATGCTGCACGTCGTCAACAACCTTGCGATTCCGGTGTCCGTGTTCGGGTCCAAGTCGGTGCAGCTGTTCTCGGGCGTGCAGGACGCCATGACGCAGTGGTGGTACGGCCACAACGCCGTCGGCTTCTTCCTGACCGCGGGCTTCCTGGGGATGATGTATTACTTCATCCCGAAACAGGCTGAGCGTCCGGTCTACAGCTACAAGCTGTCGATCATCCACTTCTGGGCGCTGATCTTCATGTATATCTGGGCCGGCCCCCACCACCTGCACTACACCGCGCTGCCGGCCTGGGCCGCGACGCTGGGGATGGTGTTCTCGATCATGCTGTGGATGCCCAGCTGGGGCGGCATGATCAACGGGCTGATGACGCTGTCGGGCGCCTGGGACAAGCTGCGCACCGACCCGATCATCCGCATGATGGTCGTCGCCGTCGGCTTCTACGGCATGGCGACGTTCGAGGGGCCGATGATGTCGATCAAGGCCGTGAACTCGCTGTCGCACTATACCGACTGGACCATCGGCCACGTCCATTCCGGCGCGCTGGGCTGGAACGGCATGATCACCTTTGGCGCGCTCTACTACCTGGTGCCGCGTCTGTGGGGGCGTGAGCGTCTGTATTCGCTGTCGCTGGTCAGCTGGCACTTCTGGCTCGCCACCATCGGGCTGGTGCTCTACGCCTCGTCCATGTGGGTGTCGGGCATCATGGAGGGGCTGATGTGGCGCGAGGTCGACACCCAGGGCTTCCTGGTCAACGCCTTCGCCGACACGGTGGTCGCCAAATACCCGATGCTGGTGGTGCGGACCCTGGGCGGGGTGTTCTACCTGACCGGCGGCATCATCATGTGCTGGAACCTCTGGGCCACGGTTGCCCGCCAGCCGCGCGTCGCGTCGGATCGCGTCGCCGTGCCGGCCGAATAAGAAAAGGCAAAGTTCATGGCCCTTCTTGATCACCACAAGATCATCGAAAAGAACGCCACCCTGCTGCTGGTGTTCTCGTTCCTGGTCGTCACCATCGGCGGCATCGTGCAGATCGCGCCGCTGTTCTACCTGGAAAACACCATCGAGAAGGTCGAGGGGATGCGTCCCTATACGCCGCTCGAACTGACCGGGCGCGACATCTATGTCCGCGAGGGCTGCTATACCTGCCACAGCCAGATGATTCGCCCGATGCGGGACGAGGTCGAGCGCTATGGCCATTACAGCCTCGCGGCCGAGTCGATGTACGACCACCCGTTCCAGTGGGGTTCCAAACGCACCGGGCCGGACCTGGCCCGGGTTGGCGGCCGCTATTCGGACGAATGGCACATCGACCACCTGGTCAATCCGCAGTCGGTGGTGCCGGAATCGATCATGCCCGGCTACGGCTTCCTGCTGAACCGGCCGATCGACGCCAAGTACATCGAGGACCGGCTGGTCGCCGATCGCCGCGTCGGCGTGCCCTACAGCGACGAGATGCTGGCCGAGGCGCGCGCCGACTTCGTGGCGCAGGCCGATCCCGACGCGGACGGCTCGGGTCTGGAAGAGCGGTATCCGGGGGCGCAGCAGCGCAACTTTGACCGCCAGCCGGGCGTGACCGAGATGGATGCGCTGATCGCCTATCTGCAGGTCCTGGGGACGATGGTCGATTTCTCGACCTTCCAGCCCGACCAGCATCGCTGACGCGGGCAGGAGCATGGACCGCTATACGTTTCTGCGCCAGCTCGCCGACAGCTGGGTGCTGCTGGTGCTGACACTGGTGTTCGTCGGGGTGATCCTGTTCGTCTGGCGCCCCGGCGCGCGCCGGCTGCAAAAGGACGCCGCCGAGAGCATCTTCCGCAACGAGACGAAACCCGCCCCTGAGGACAGGGAAGCGGAGGACCGCAAGGAGGTCGACTGATGGCCGATCCGAAAGACGAAAACCCGACGCCGACCCCGCTTGACCGCCAGGTGGCCGAAAACCTGGGGGTCAGCGCCGACGATCCGCACACCAGCCCGGCGAACCCGGAAAACCGGATCTCGCTGGAGCGGCAGGCCGCCGACGCGGAAAACGCCGAGCAGATCCTGCGCAACGTCCCCGAGAATATCGTGGGGGTGAAGCCGCGCGCGGAACGCGAGCCGCGCCGCAAGGTCACCCGCCGGGTCGGCAAGAAGGTGGTCGAGGTCCAGTCCACCGGCCACAGCTGGGACGGGATCGAGGAATACGACAACCCGCTGCCGCGCTGGTGGCTGTGGACCTTCTACGTGACGATCGCCTGGGCGCTGGCCTATGCGCTGGCCTTCCCGGCGGTGCCGCTGCTGAAGGGCACCACCCAGGGCTTCCTGGGCACCACCCCGCGCGACGAGGTTGCGCGCGAGATCCAGCGCTTCGACGAGGCGAACGCCCCGATCGAGACCCGGCTGGCGGCGGTGGACCTGACCGAGATCCAGGGCGATCCCGATCTGCTCAACTACGCCAACAACGCCGGCGCCGCGGTGTTCCGCACCTATTGCGCGCAGTGCCACGGCTCGGGCGCGGGCGGCAACCCGGGCTATCCCAGCCTGCTGGACAACGACTGGCTGTGGGGCGGTTCGATCGAGGACATCCACCTGACGGTGATGCACGGCATCCGCAGCCCCGACGACGGCGACACCCGCTATTCGGAAATGCCGCGCTTCGGCGTGGACGGGCTGCTGGAGGACCAGCAGATCGACGAGGTGACGCAATTCGTGCTGTCGCTGTCGGGCCAGCCGCACGACCAGGCCGCGGCCGAGGCCGGCGCCGTGGTCTTTGAAGAACAGTGCATCGCCTGCCACGCCGAGGACGGCACCGGCGACCGGATGCAGGGCGCGCCCGACCTGACCGATGCGGTCTGGCTGTACAACGTCAACGGGCAGGCCGACGAGGCCACGATCCGCCGGATCATCCACGACGGCCCCTTCGGCGTGATGCCGGCCTGGGCGGGCCGCCTGTCGGAAAGCCACATCCGCGCGGTCGCGACCTATGTGCACGGGTTGGGCGGCGGCGAGTGATCGCCGCCCCCCGGCCGCCGGCCCGCACCCGCGCGCCGGCCCCGATTGCGTGACCGCGCAGCCGGGCCGGTCGCCGCAGCGGCTGGCCGGCGGACCACCGGACTTCCCGGGCGCGCGCCCCACGGCCGCGCCCGGATCGCGTTCTGCCCGGCCTTGGCGGAGGCTGCGACAAAACGCCCCTAAAAGCTTCCGGCCCTGTCCCATATATGACGGGCCATCGGTTGCTTGATGTAAGTCAAGCCCGCATTTGCAGGGTCCGCCACCGTGCCCTGCGGCAACGGAGCGACGGATGTCCACAGTCGAGCAGGAACCCCCACGCCTCTATGCGGCGCGCGAACCCATCTTTCCGCGCCGGGTGAAGGGAAAGTTCCGAAGCCTCAAATGGATGCTGATGGCGGTGACGCTGGGCATCTACTACATCACCCCCTGGATCCGCTGGGACCGCGGCCCCGGCCTGCCCGACCAGGCGGTGCTGGTGGACCTGGCCAACCGCCGTTTCTTCTTCTTCTGGATCGAGATCTGGCCGCACGAGTTCTATTTCGTCGCCGGGCTGCTGATCATGGCCGGGCTGGGGCTGTTCCTGTTCACCTCGGCGCTGGGGCGGGTGTGGTGCGGCTATGCCTGCCCGCAGACCGTCTGGACCGACCTGTACATCCTGGTCGAGCGCTGGATCGAGGGCGACCGCAACGCCCGCATCCGCCTGTACGAACAGCGCTGGGACGCGCGCAAGGCGCGGCTGCGGGTCACCAAATGGGTGGTGTGGCTGCTGATCGGGCTGCTGACCGGCGGCGCCTGGGTGTTCTATTTCGCCGATGCGCCGACGCTGCTGGGCAATCTGGTCACCGGCAACGCCCATCCAATCGCCTATTCCACCATCGCGATCATGACCGCGACCACCTTTTTCTTTGGCGGTTTCGCGCGCGAGCAGATCTGCATCTACGCCTGTCCCTGGCCGCGCATCCAGGGCGCGATGATGGACGAGGACACGCTGACCGTCGCCTATCGCGAATGGCGGGGCGAGCCGCGCGGCAAGATCGCCAAGGGCGAGGCCACGAAATCCGACAGCCCCACCGCGCTCAAGGGCGACTGCATCGACTGCCTGGCCTGCGTCCACGTCTGCCCGATGGGCATCGACATCCGCGACGGCCAGCAACTGGAATGCATTACCTGCGCGCTGTGCATCGACGCCTGCGACGACGTGATGGCGCGCATCGGCAAGCCGCGCGGGCTGATCGACTATATGGCGCTCAAGGACGAAAGCGCCGAAAAGACCGGGCAAGAGGGCGAATCGCTGTGGCGCCACGTGCTGCGCCCGCGCACGCTGCTGTATTTCGGCCTGTGGTCGGCGATCGGCGTCGGGTTGATCGTGGCGCTTTTCCTGCGTTCGCCCTATGATCTGAACGTCACCCCGATCCGCAACCCGCTGTATGTCACCATGTCCGACGGCTCGATCCGCAACACCTACGAACTGCGGCTGCGCAACAAGCAGGGCGAGGAAAAGACCTTTGCCGTGGGGGTCAGCGATGCCGCGGGCGCGGCGCTGGACGGGCTTGAGCTGACGCTGGAAGGCGGCGGCGACGCCGTGACCGTGGCGCAGGACGCCACCTACGAACAGCGCGTCTACCTGACCGCCGGGCCGGGCTCGGCGCTGGCGGACGGCGCGCAGGCCGGGCTGATCCTGTGGATCGAGGATGTGGTGTCCGGCCGCCGCGCCGCGGTGGAAACCGTGTTCCAGGGAAGGGGGCGATAGATGGCACGCGAACTGACCGGCCGGCATGTGCTGGCGATCACCCTGGGCGCCTTTGGCGTCATCATCGCGGTGAACCTGCTGATGGCCTTCAAAGCGGTCAGCACCTTCCCGGGGCTGGAAACCCCGAACAGCTACGTCGCCTCGCAGGTGTTCGATGCCGAGCGGGCGGCGCAGGAATCGCTGGGCTGGACCGTCACCCCCGACTATGACGGGACCGAGCTGACGCTGATGATCCGCGACGCGCAGGGCAACCCGGCCCGGGTCCGCAACCTGACCGCCAGCATCGGCCGCCCCACCCATGTGCGCGACGACCAGACCCCGCAGTTCAGCTATGAAAACGGGATGTTCCGCGCCCCGCTGACGCTGGCCCCGGGCAACTGGATCATCCACCTGACGGCTGAGGCTTGGGACGGCACTCCGTTCCGCCAGCGCATCGACCATTTCTCGGGCAGCCGGGTGAAGGGATGACCGACGCCACCCAGGATTTCGAAAGCCGCTTCAGCGCCTGCCCGGCCTGCGATGCAGCGCCTCTGGCCGGGCGGCTGGCGCAGACGGGGCCGGCGCGCGGCGACATCGTGCTGTCGCTGCCCACCGCCCATTGCGCCGCCTGCATCTCGGATGTCGAGCGCGCGCTGCGGGCGGTGCCGGGGGTGCGCGACGCGCGGGTGAACCTGACCCTGCGCCGGGTCATCGTCGACGCCGAGGGGCTGACCGCGCCCGATCTGATCCCGGTGCTTGACCGCATCGGCTACGAGGCGCATGAGCTCGACCCCGGCGCGCTGTCGGCCACCGCCGCCGACCGCCACGGCCGCGATCTGCTGATGCGGATCGGGGTGTCCGGCTTTGCGATGATGAACATCATGATCCTGTCGGTGGCGGTGTGGTCGGGAGCCGATGCCAACACCCGCGACCTGTTCCACTGGATCTCCGGCGCCATCGCGCTGCCCACCGTGGCCTTTGCCGGCCAGCCGTTCTTTTCCAGCGCCTGGCGGGCGCTGCGGGCGCGGCGGCTGGGGATGGACGTGCCGATCTCGCTGGCGCTGATCCTGGCCAGCGCGATCTCGGTCTATGAAACCTTCCACGGCGGGCGCCACGCCTATTTCGACGCCGCCGCGATGCTGTGCTTTTTCCTGCTGATCGGGCGCTATCTGGACTATCGCACCCGCGCGGTGGCGCGGTCCGCCGCCGAAGAGCTGACCGCGCTCGAGGTGCCGCGGGCGATCCGCCTGACCGACGGGGCCGAGGAAGCCGTGCCGGTGGCCGAGCTGCGCCCGGGCGATCTGATCCTGGTGCGGCCCGGCGGGCGCATCCCCGCGGACGGGGTGGTGACGGCGGGGGCGTCGGAAATCGACCGCTCGCTGCTGACCGGGGAATCGGTGCCGGTGGCGGCGCATCCGGGGCAGCCGCTGTCCGCGGGAGAGGTGAACCTGACCGGCCCCCTGACCCTGCGGGTGACGGCGGCGGGGCAGGACAGCTCGCTTGCGCGGCTGACCGCGCTGGTTGCGGCGGCGGAATCGGCGCGCGGGCATTACACCTCGCTGGCCGACCGCGCCAGCCGCTTCTATGCGCCGGTGGTGCATACGGTGGCGCTGCTCAGCTTTCTGGGCTGGCTGTGGGCGACGCGCGACGCGCGGGTGGCGTTGAACGTCGCCGCGGCGGTGCTGATCATCACCTGCCCCTGCGCGCTGGGACTGGCGGTGCCGGCGGTGATCACCGCGGCCTCTGGGCGGCTGTTCCGCGCCGGGCTGCTGATCAAGGACGGCACCGCGCTGGAGCGTCTGGCCGAGGTCGACACGGTGGTGTTCGACAAGACCGGCACGCTGACCATGGGCACCCCGCGGGTGAACAACCCCGACGCGCTGGCCGGTGAGCCGCGCGCGGTGGCGCTGTCGCTGGCCGCGGGTTCCGGCCACCCGCTGTCGCGGGCGCTGGCCGAGACGCTGGCGGACACCGCCCCCGCCGCGCTGGACGAACTGCGCGAAGTGCCGGGCCACGGCATCGAAGGGCGCTGGCAGGGACAACTGGTGCGGCTGGGCCGCGCCGACTGGATCGGGGCCGAGGGCGACGCCCCAGGCGCCGCCAGTTGGTTGCGCATCGGCGAGCGGGTGCAGCGCATCGACTTTACCGACAGCCTGCGCCCGGGGGCCGAGGCGGCCGTGGCAAGGCTGCAGGCGCTGGGGCTGCGGGTGCTGATCCTGTCGGGCGACGGCGCCGGCGCGGTCGCCGATACCGCCGCGCGGCTGGGGATTGCCGAATGGCGCGCCGATGTGCTGCCGCAGGACAAGGCGGCCGTGGTGGCCGCGCTGGGGGCCGAGGGGCGCCGGGTGCTGATGGTCGGCGACGGGCTGAACGATACCGCGGCGCTGAGCGCGGCCCATGCCTCGATCTCTCCGGCGACTGCGCTGGATGCGGCGCGGGTGGCCTCGGACATGGTGCTGGTCGGCTCGAACCTCGCGCCGGTGGCCGAGGCGGTCGGCGTCGCGCGCGCCTCGGTCCGCCGCATCCGCGAGAATTTCGGCATCTCGGTCAGCTACAACATCCTGGCGGTGCCGATCGCCATCGCCGGCTTCGCCACGCCCCTGATCGCGGCGCTGGCGATGTCCGCGAGCTCGATCTGCGTGACGCTGAACGCGCTGAGGCTGCGCTGATGGAGGTGCTGGCCTTCCTGATCCCGGTATCGCTGCTGCTGGGGGCGCTGGGGCTGCTGGCCTTCCTCTGGGCGCTGCGCAACCGCCAGTACGACGACCCCAAGGGCGACGCCGAACGCATCCTCAGCGACGAATGGGACGACCGGCCGAAGCCGTGAGGGGCGAGGGTGCGGTCCGAGGGGCTGGCATAGGGGCTGCACGGCGGGCTTGTCAGGGATCCGTGGACTCGGATTGTCGTTGGTGCGGACCGGCAGATGACTGTCGGAATTGGCTTAACAGGCTCTGACACTGCACCCGAGGCGTGCCGACGGCCGCCCGGCGGCGACGATATTCTCCATGCGCAGCGGAGGCGGCCGTTACTGAAAACGAGCAGGGCAGCTTTGCTGGCCGCTTGCGTGGTGAGCGAAGCGATGGAGCAGGAGCGGGCTTGACCTCGCACGCGCCGCCCGAGCAGCGGTGACTGGACTGCCGGGTGCCCCGACCGGGAAAATGTGGCTGCACGACATTCGTGCCGTACCCCCGGGTTGCCGCAAGGAGACGCGGCTATTTCTCGATTCGCGAGCCCCGTGGAGTTGCAGCCGAGAGTTCCGCAGCCTCTGAAAGCCTCGGCGCGTGCGCTTGAGCAGCGTTGACGGAACTGCAGATTTTCCGCCCTGGAAGCCAGGCTGCAGCGTCCACGGCGTTCGCCCCGTATCCACCCCGATTGCCGCAGGGACAAAGGTCCCGAAGTTTTGCCAGCAGCAGCACTTCTCGCGCCCTGTCCAGTTCGCATGTTTTCGTCCAGCGGTGCACTGGTGAGCGCGGTGCTTTGGCGGTCCCTGAAATAGCAGTTGGGTGCTTTATTGAGGCTGGCAGGGCGCAGTTCATCTGGGCGGAGACGTGGACCACGCGCATGGGAGCGTGCGAGCGGCCGGTTGGCGGTTGGCGGTTGGCGGTTGGCGAAGACATGCCGTGGCGCGGGAACGCTGATGTAGCATGATTTCGTCCCGACCGACATGGGCTCATGCGTCCAAAAGATACGGTGGGATACTCTCTCCATGACCAGGGCAGCTTGCCCAACCGGCCGGGGTTGCGCGCGGTGCCGCCCAAAAGAAAACCCCGCGCGTCGCGCGGGGTTTTGGGTGTCTTGCCGCAAAGGACGTGCCCGTCGGAGCTGCCCCAGCGCGCCTAGTTCCCCAGCACCGTGCAGCGCTGGGCGGTGGCGGCGAGCTTGTCGCAGGCCAGTTGTGCGGCGTCGCGGGTCAGGCCCGAGAAATTGGCCTCCCAGCCGCGGGGGGTGTCGCCGACGCGGCGGACGGCGTTGCTCAGCACCGCGCTTTCCTGCAGCGCGATGCGCAGCAGCAGCTGCTCGGCCTCGGCCTTGGTCTTGTAGCGGCCCAGGGTGATGCCGTAGTTGCCGCGGCCCTTGGTGACGGGGCGCGAGACGATCTCGGTCGCCTCGGGCTCCGAGCGGTCGCCCTCTTCCTCGAGCGCAGCCAGGATCACCGTGTCGGACTTGGGCACCGGCTTCGATGAGGCCAGCAGCGCGGCGCGCCCGCTTGCCGGTTCGGCGGCGAAGGTCGAGCCGGGGGTGCGCGGTGCCTTGGCCTGCGCGGCCGGGGCGGCAGCGGACGCCGATGCGACAGCGACGGCGCGCGGCGCCGGGACCGGGCGGGCGGATCCGACCATGGCCAGCCGTACCGCCGCCGTGGTCGGCGCGGGTGCAGGCTCGGTGGCGGGCTCGGCTGCAGGGGCCGCGGCCAGCGCCACGGCGCTGCCCGGGCGGCGCAACGGGCGGGCCGAGCTGACGTTGCGGGCCGGTGCGGCCTCGGCCTGGCGCTGCGCCGGGGGTTCCAGCGGCACGGTCGAGCCGCGGACCTGCCGCGCCGCCACCGGCGAGGGCACCGGCGGCGCGCTGCGCGCCATCTGCACGCTGCGCTTGCGTTCGGCGATATAGGCGGGCGGATCGGGGCGTTCCTCGCGCACCTTGGTCGGGGCCTTCCCGAAACCGGTGTCGAGCAGCTGGGCCATGATCTCGTTGCGCTGGGCGGTGGACTGGCCGCCCATCACCGTGGCGATGATCCGCTTGGAGCCGCGCTGCGCCGAGGCGGTCAGGTTGAACCCCGCCGCGCGGGTGTAGCCGGTCTTGATCCCGTCGGCGCCGGAATAGTTGTCCAGGAAGCGCTTGTTGGTGCTGGACACGGTGGCGATCCCGGCGTCGGCCGAGCGGCGCGAGAAGATCGAGTAATACTGCGGGAAATCATAGAACAGCCGCCGCCCC
Source organism: Paracoccus sp. SJTW-4 (assembly GCF_047716885.1). NCBI lineage: Bacteria > Pseudomonadati > Pseudomonadota > Alphaproteobacteria > Rhodobacterales > Paracoccaceae > Paracoccus > Paracoccus sp. SJTW-4. Next base: position 3,232,390 of record NZ_CP136681.1, read on the forward strand.
AGCAGGGTCATGTCGCGGGCCGAGGAATAATGCCCCTGCTGCGTCAGCCCGTTGGCGTTCAGGAAGTTGCTGTTGTTCATCCCCAGCGCCCGCGCCATGGCGGTCATCTGCTGGCCGAAACGCTTTTCGGAACCGGCCAGCCCCTCGCCGATCGCGGTGGCGGCGTCATTGGCCGATTTCACCGCCGCGGCCCGAATCAGGTAGCGCAGCTCGATCTGCTGGCCGGCGCGCAGCCCCAGCCGCGAGGGCGGCTGCCCCGCGGCATGCGGGGTGACGGTGAAGCGGCTGTCCAGCCGCACCTGCCCCCGCTCGATGGCCGTGAAGGCCATGTAGAGCGTCATCATCTTGGTCAGCGAGGCCGGGTGCAGCCGGGCATTGGCGTTCTGCGAATAGATTTCCTTGCCGGTCCGCCCGTCCATGACAAAGGCCGCAAAGGGCGCCGAGGACGCCGTCAGCGGCACGAGCGCGCCGATAAGGGCGATCCACCCCGCGATGAGGGTCCGATAGAGAATCTGCACTGTCCTGCTCTCTCTGCCTGTGGGCGTGTTCTTGTCGCACGCCATTCGTTTATAAATCGACAATAGCACGGCGAATTGCGCCCGGGAACCACGCAATCGCCAGTTTTTCAACCTCAGGCCGTGTTCCGCCGGGCGCGCGTCTCTGCCCGGGCCTTTCCTTGCCCGCCGCGATCCTTATATTCGGACGGCAAACCGCCATGCCCCTGACCAGCCAGGACCAGCTGCCCGTGACGCTGTCTTCGACCGATACCCCGCGCATGACCGACCCTGCGCCGCCCTCGCCCCCCGATGGCGGAGGCGAGGCGGGGGTCGCGGTCAAGACCAAGCCGCGGACCCAGCGCCCGCCGATGTACAAGGTGCTGCTGCTGAACGACGATTTCACCCCGATGGAGTTCGTGGTCCATATCTTGGAACGGCTGTTCGGCATGACCCACGCGCAGGCGATCGAGATCATGCTGACCGTGCACCGCAAGGGGGTGGCGGTGGTGGGGGTGTTCTCGCACGAGATCGCGGAAACCAAGGTCGCGCAGGTGATGGAGCTGGCGCGCCGCCAGCAGCACCCGCTGCAATGCACCATGGAAAAGGAATAAATGGCGGGGACCGCATAGATGGCCGGATCACGGCTTGAACTGATCGACCCGCCCGCGGGAAAGCTGCTGCTGATCGGGGCGGGGCCGGGCGATGTTGCGCCTTTCGACCCGGCGCGCACGCTGGTGGTGCAGGGGTTCCGGCCGCTGCATGACGCGGTGGCGGGGCAGGGGTTCCGGGTGCTGACCGCCCCCGCCGCGGGGCCCGAGGGCCGGGCCGACGCGGCCGTGGTGTTCCTGTCGCGGGCGCGGGCCGAGGCGCGGGCCCGCATCGCCGCCGCCGCCGCGGCGCTGGCGCCGGGGGATGCGCTGTGGATCGACGGGCAAAAGACCGATGGCGTCGATTCCGTCCTGCGCGAGCTGCGCGAACTCGCCCCGGTGGACCAGGTGCAGTCGCGCGCGCATGGCAAGATCTTTCGGGTGACGCTGCCTGCGGGCGACTGGCTGCCGCCGGACTGGGCCGGGCGCCAGCATCAGATCGCGGGCGGTTTCGTCACCGCGCCGGGGGTGTTTTCGGCCGACGGGCCGGACCCGGCCTCGCAGGCGCTGGCCGCGGCGCTGCCCGAGCGCCTGCCCACCCGCATCGTCGAGCTGGGCGCGGGCTGGGGCTGGCTGGCCGCGCAGATCCTGACCCATCCCGGCGTCGAGCAGCTGCATCTGGTCGAGGCCGACCACGCCGCGCTGGAATGCGCGCGCCGCAACATCACCGACCCGCGCGCGCAGTTCCACTGGGCCGACGCCACCACCTTCCGCCTGCCCGAGCCGGTGAACGGGGTGGTGATGAACCCGCCCTTTCACGAAACCCGCGCTGCCGACCCGCATCTGGGGGCGCGGTTCATCCGCGCCGCGGCGGGGCTCCTGACGGGGGCCGGGCGGCTGTGGATGGTCGCCAACCGGCATCTGCCTTATGAAGCCGTGCTGGCCGAGCATTTCGGGGATGTGCAGGAAATCGGCGGCGACAGCCGCTTCAAGATCATCTCTGCCAGCGGCGCGGGGCGCAAGGCGCCGGCGGGCAAGGGCGCCGGCCAGCCGAAGACACGGCGGCGCCGGCGCTAGGGCGCCGCGCCTGCCGGGTGGGCCGTTATTTTTTCTCGGGATAGGCGCTGCGGCAGGCGCGCACCGCGGCCTCGGCCCCCGGGGTCAGCTCGGTCAGCCGCAAGCGCAGGCCGTCGGCCTTGCGGCGCTCGACCGCAGGGTCGATGGGGACGCGGTAGCGTTCGGTTTCCGCGACGTCGCGCCAGCAGCCGCGGCGGATGATATGGGCGTTGCCGTCCTTGTCGCGCACCACATGGCTGCACGTGTCGAACTCGGGGCGCCAGACGGTGCGCTCTTCCCATGCATAGCCGCGGGCAAGATTGCCCTCGACCTCTTGCAGCAGGTTCGCCACGGTGCGGTATTCGCGGGTGTTGCGGGAAACGCACTGCTCCTGCGGCGTCCCGCAGGACGCGAGCATCAGGCAGCCAAGCGCGGCAAGGGTCAGGTTGCGGGTCATCGGTGCTCGCCTTAGTCAGGACGGATCGACAGGGTAGCGCGCCCGGCACGCTGGCGCAAATCACGAAAGGGGCTTTCGGGATGGACATGATCGACGAACGGCGCGAGGCGGCGCTGTGGTTTCGCAACCTGCGCGACCGGATCGTGGAGGCGTTCGAGGCGCTGGAGGACGAGGCCGGCGGCGCCATGGCCCACGGCGAGACCGGGGGCGAGCCCGCGGCGGGCCCGCCGGCGCCCGGCCGCTTCGAGGTGACCCCGACCGAGCGCGCCGGTAATGGCGGCGGCGGCATCATGTCGGTGATGCGCGGCGGGCGCGTGTTCGAGAAGGTCGGCGTGAACTGGTCCGAGGTGCATGGCACGCTGGCCCCCCGCGCACAGGCGGCGATGGCGGCGCGCGGCGTGCCGGGGATGGACAGCGACCCGCGGTTCTGGGCCAGCGGCATCAGCCTGGTCGCGCATATGCAGAACCCGCATGTGCCGGCGGTGCACATGAACACCCGGATGTTCTGGACCCCGAACGCCTGGTGGTTCGGCGGCGGCGCCGACCTGAACCCCTGCCTGGAATACCCCGAGGACACCGCGCATTTCCACGACACGCTGCGCGACGCCTGCACCCCGCATGGCGCGGATTACTATGACCGCTTCAAGGCCTGGGCGGACGAATATTTCTTCATCCCCCATCGCGGCCGCGCCCGCGGCGTTGGCGGCATCTTCTATGACGACCTGAACAGCGGTGACTGGCAGGCGGATTTCGCCTTTACCAAGGCGGTGGGCGAGGCGTTCCTGCCCGCCTTCCTGCCGCTGGTCCGCCGCCGCATGGGGCGCGAGTGGAACGCAGGCCACAAGGACGCGCAGCTGATCCACCGCGGGCTCTATGCGGAATACAACCTCGTCTATGACCGCGGCACCAAGTTCGGGCTGGAAACCGGGCACGACCCCGACGCGGTGCTGATGAGCCTGCCGCCGCTGGCGAAGTGGGTTTAGCGGGGCGATGCCGGCCCGGGGCTCTGCCCCGGGCCACTGCCGTGGCCTTCCTCGCTGAAAACGGTCCACCGGACCGTTTTCCGGGCGCTCGGAAGCCCCGGGATATTTCTACACCAAAGACAGGCTGAAACCGCGAGGAGTCAGCCGCTCGCGCCAGCGAGGATCAGCCAGGCGACGCCGATCAGGATCAGCGCCATGCCGGCAAGCTGGGTCGGCGACATCGCCTCGCGCCGGTGGCGGCTGATGGCGGCGGCAAAGGCGATCTCGACCAGCGCCAGCGTGCGCACATTCGCGGCCGGGGTCAGTGCAAAGGCGATGAACCAGAACTGAGAGGCCAGCGCCCCCAGAAACCCCGCGCCCAGCGATTCCCGCCATGCGGCGGCCATGCCGCGCAAAGCCGCGCGGTCGGCCAGCGCCAGCCATGCGCCGACCATCGCGGTCTGCAGGGCCAGGGTGATGACAAGCACGGTGGTGGAGCGCACGACCTCGCCCCCCTCGGGCAGCGCCAGGATCGCGCCGCGAAAACCGATCGCCGACAGGCCGAACAGCGCGCCCGCCCCGATCGCAAGCAGCGCCGGACCGGGGGCCGCGCGCCTCCACCCCCGGCCCGAGGCCATGAGCACCCCGAGCGTCGCCACCAGGATTGCCAGCGCGCGCTGCGGCGACAGCGCGTCGCCCAGCATCGCCCAGCCCATCAGCGCCAGCGTCACCGGCTCGGTCTTGATCAGCGCGGTGGCGACGGCAAAGCCCCGATGCCGCATCGCCGTCAGCATCAGCGCCGTCGCCGCGACCTGCGCCACCGCCCCCAGCGCCGCATATCCGAATACCGTCGCATCCGGGACGGGAACCGGGCCGGCCAGCGCCGCCATTGCCAGGAACAGCAGCGCGAACGGCAGGCCGAAGACAAAGCGCACGCCGGTCGCGCCCATGGTGCCGATGCGCGCCGTCAGCCCCATCTGCGCGGCATTGCGCCCCGTCTGCGCCAGCGAGGCAATCAGGGTCGCCGCGATCCACATGGCTGGGTGTCAGCCGCCGCGCACCGTTTCGATCATCAGCGCCACGTTGTCGGGATCAGCATCCGGGGTGATGCCGTGGCCGAGGTTGAAGATATGCGGCCCATTGGAGAACGCTGCGACGATCCGCCGCGTCTCGTCCACCAGCGCCTGCCCGCCGGTGACCATGTGCCCGGGCGCAAGGTTGCCCTGCACGCAGCCGTCCTTCTGCACATGTTCCGCCGCCCATTCCGCCGCGACCGAGTTGTCCAGCGCCACGCAATTGGCGCCGGTGGCGCGGGCAAAGCCGACATAGCGCTCCCCCGCCTCGCGCGGGAAGGCGATCACCGGGATATCCGGGTGGCGCTGTTTCAGCGCGGCGATGATGCGGCGGGTGGGCTCCAGCGCGAAATCGTCGAAATCCTGCCCGCGCAGGCTGCCGGCCCAGCTGTCGAACAGCTTGACCACTTCGGCCCCCGCCTCGATCTGGGCGGAAAGATAGGTGATCGTCGCCTCGGTCACCAGGTCAATGATCCCCTGGAACGTCGCGCGGTCCTGGTCCTTCAGCGCATGTGCGGGGGCCTGCTCCAGCCCGCCGCGGCCCGCGACCATATAGGTCGCCACCGTCCAGGGCGCGCCGGCAAAGCCGATCAGCGTGGTTTCCCGCGGCAGCTCGCGCGACAGGATCCGCAGGGTTTCATAGACCGGGGCCAGGGTCTCATGCACGGCGTCAGCCGGCTTCAGCGCCGCCAGCTCGGCCGGGGTGGTGACGGTGGACAGCCGCGGCCCCTCGCCGGTGACGAACCACAGGTCCATCCCCAGCGCCTGCGGAATCAGCAGGATGTCGGCAAACAGGATCGCCGCGTCGAAGCCGAAGCGGCGGATCGGTTGCAGCGTCACCTCGGCCGCCAGATCCGGCGTGTAGCACAGCGACAGAAAGTCGCCGGCCTGCGCCCGGGTCGCGCGGTATTCGGGCAGATAGCGCCCGGCCTGCCGCATCATCCAGATCGGCGGGGTGGGCAGCCTCTCTCCGGCAAGGGCACGCAGGAGGGTCTTGGTCGGGCGGGGGGTGGGCATCGCAGTCATGCGCCCTTCATCGCAGCGGGGGGGCGGTTGTCAAGCCGCCGCCGTGGGGCTAACCCGTGGCCATGGACGCACACCCTTCCCCCGAACGCCCGTTGCGCATCGGCACCCGCGGCTCTCCGCTGGCGCTCGCGCAGGCGCATGAGACCCGCGACCGGCTGATGGCGGCCCATGGGCTGCCCGAGGCTGCGTTTGAAATCCACGTCATCAAGACCACCGGCGACCGGGTGCTGGACCGGCCGCTACGCGAGATCGGCGGCAAGGGCCTGTTCACCCGCGAGATCGAGGATGCGCTGCTGGACCGCAGCATCGACATCGCCGTGCACTCGATGAAGGACATGCCGGTGCTGCAACCGGACGGGCTGGTGATCGACTGCTACCTGCCGCGAGAGGACGTGCGCGACGCCTTCGTCAGCCGCCGCTTTGGGTCTATCGCCGAGCTGCCGGCGGGCACGGCGGTGGGTTCCTCCAGCCTGCGCCGGCGCGCGCAGCTGGCGCATCGCCGCCCCGACCTGCAGCTGGTCGAGTTCCGCGGCAACGTGCAGACAAGGATGCGCAAGCTGGATGAAGGCGTGGCGGCGGCGACCTTCCTCGCCATGGCCGGGCTGACAAGGCTGGGGCTGCTGGAAGTCGTCAGGGGCGCGATTGAGCCCGAAGAGATGCTGCCCGCCGTCGCGCAGGGCGCCATCGGGGTGGAACGGCGCAAGGGCGACGAGATTGCGGCCGGCTTGCTGGCGGCCATCGCCGACCGGCCCACCGCGCTGCGGGTGGAATCGGAACGGGCCTATCTGCGCCGGCTGGACGGTTCATGCCAGACCCCCATTGCCGGGCTGGCGCTGCTGGACGGCAATCAGCTGTGGCTGCGGGGCGAGATCCTGCTGCCCGACGGCTCGCTGTCGGTCACCGGCGAGCGCCGCGGGCTTGCGGCCGACGGCCCCGCCATGGGGCTGGATCTGGCCGAGGAACTGCTGTCCCGGGCCCCGCAATCCTTCTTCGACCTGATCGGGATCGACCCCAGCCGCTCTTCGCCTCCGGCCTAGGCGCCGGCGGCCTCGGCCGCGGCCTCCCACGCCAGCAGGATCGAGGCGTGGCGGTTAGGGAACTCTCGTGCCGGGGTCAGGGCCTCGGCCTCGGCGAACACGCCCTCGGGGGCGGGGGCGCCGCTGGTCAGCATGGCGCGGATCGCATCGCGCGCGGCGGCCAGTTCCGCCGGGGTGCGGCCGATCACCGCAGCCCCCAGCACCGCGGCCGAGGCCTGCCCCAGCGCGCAGGCCCGCACCTCTTGCGCGAACTCGGTGACCACGCCGCCCGCCACCACCACATCGGCGGTTACGGTGGACCCGCATTGCGGCGAACGGCGCGAGGCGCTGCCGGTCGGCGCCGCCAGCCGCCCCAGATGCGGGATGTCGGATGCCAGCGCCAGCAGCCTGCGTGAATACAGCGCCATCATGTCATCATCGGCCATCGCTTTTCCCCTTGGGCTCTGGCCGTTAGATAGGCACCCACAGCCGAAAGGAAAACCGATGTTCGACCCCGCCAGCCTGCGCTATGACGCAAACGGCCTGATCCCCGCCATCGCGCAGGACCACGCGACCGGTCAGGTGCTGATGCTGGCCTGGATGAACGCCGAATCAGTCGCCCGCACGCTGCAGACCGGCCGCGTCACCTATTGGTCGCGCTCGCGGCAGAGCTTCTGGATCAAGGGCGAGACCTCGGGCCACATCCAGCGGCTGGTGGACATGCGGCTGGACTGCGACCGCGACTGCCTGCTGTTGCTGATCGAGCAGACCGGCCCCGCCTGTCACACCAACCGCCGCAGCTGCTTCTACACCGCGCTGCGCGACGGCGCCGAGGTCGAGCTGATGGCGCCCGAGGACTGACCCGGCAGGGACTTCTTTCTGGCCCAAATACCCATGCGGCGCTGACGAAGGCGCCGGGCGAGAAGACTTCACCCGCCCCCGAACACCATGGCGATGATATCGGCAGGCGAGGCCCCCTGCGCCCGATACAGCGCAATCGCCCGCGCGTCGTCGCGCTTGGCCAGGCGCTTGCCGCTGTCGTCGCGGATCAGGCGGTGGTGATGATACAGCGGCTGCAGCAGCTCCAGCAGCGCCTGAAGAAGCGCGTGGATATAGGTGGAATCAAACAGATCCTTGCCGCGGGTGACCAGGGTGATCCCCTGTGCGGCATCGTCCACCACCACCGACAGATGATAGCTGGTCCCCATCCCGCGCCGCGCCAGCACCACGTCGCCGATGCCGCTGATGAAATCCGCCGCGGTCAGCTCGTGACGCTGGCCGGGCAGCACCGCCTCGTCCATGAAGCCGATCCGGTCCAGCCCCAGCGTGGCAAAGGCGCGGGCCACGTCCAGCCGGATCGCGTCGCCCGGCCCGGCCTCGGCCATCGCCCGCCCGCGGCAGGTGCCGGGATAGACCGGGCCGTCGGGACCCAGCGCACCCTCTTGCGGGGCCGACAGTGCCGCTGCGATATCGGCGCGGCGGCAGCGGCAGGGGTAAAGCAGCCCCATCGCCGCCAGCCGGTCCAGCGCCGCCGCATATTCGGGCAGGCGCTCGGACTGGCGCATGACCGGCTGCGGCCAGTCGAGGCCCAGCCAGTGCAGGTCCTCGTAGATCGCCGCCTCCCATTCGGGGCGGCAGCGCGAGCGGTCGATGTCCTCGATCCGCAGCAGGAACTGCCCCGGGTCGGCCAGCCGTGCCGCGGTCAGCGCGGCGAAGGCGTGGCCCAGATGCAGCGGCCCGGTGGGCGAGGGCGCAAACCGCGTCCGCCTGATCCCGTCTATTGCGCCGCCAGCCACGCGGAGAAATCCTGCTTGGCGCGCTCGGTATAGGCGGGGTAGCGATCCTTGCGGCCGCGGCGACCGCCGCGCGCCTCGACCGGCGGGAACAGCCCGAAATTGACGTTCATCGGCTGGAAGGTCTTTGCCTCGGCGCCGCCGGTGATGTGGTGGACCAGCGCGCCCATGGCGGTGGTGCCGGGTGGAGGCGCCAAGTCACGCCCCAGCGCCTGCGCGGCGGCCATCCGCCCGGCGAGCAGGCCCATGGCGGCGCTTTCCACATAACCCTCGACCCCCGTCACCTGTCCGGCAAAGCGGATATGCGGGCGCGCGCGCAGCCGCATCCGCCCGTCCAGCAGCGTCGGCGAGTTCAGGAAGCTGTTGCGGTGGATGCCCCCCAGCCGGGCAAAGCCGGCCTCTTGCAGCCCCGGGATCATGCGGAACACCTGAACTTGCGCGCCGTATTTCATCTTGGTCTGGAATCCGACGATATTATACAGCGTTCCCAGCGCATTATCCCGGCGCAGCTGGACCACCGCATAGGGTTTTTCATCCGGCTTGTGGGCGTTGGTCAGCCCGACCGGCTTCATCGGGCCGTGGCGCAGCGTCTCGCGCCCGCGCTCGGCCATCACCTCGATCGGCAGGCAGCCGTCGAAGTAAGGGGTGGGGTTGGGGACGGATGACTCCTCGCCCTCGCGGAACTCGGTCTTGTCGGCGGCGAGCAGCGCGTCGATGAAGGCCTCGTATTCGGCGCGGGTCATCGGGCAGTTGATATAGGCGGTGCGTTCCGCCTCGGTCTCGCCCTTGTCATAGCGCGACTGCCGCCAGGCGATTCCCATGTCGATGGTTTCGGCGTGGACGATGGGGGCGATGGCGTCGAAAAAGGCGAGCGATTCGGTCCCGGTCTCGGCCCGGATCGCCTGTGCCAGCGCGTCCGAGGTCAGCGGCCCGGTGGCGATGATCCAGTTGCCGCTGTCGGGCAGGGCGGTGATTTCGCCGCTGGCGATGCTGACCAGCGGGTGGGCGCGCAGGGTGGCGGTGACTTCGGCCGAAAACGCCTCGCGGTCCACGGCCAGCGCGCCGCCCGCGGGCAGGCGGTGGCGGTCGGCCGCCGCCATCAGCAGCCCGCCCGCCGCGCGCATTTCCCAATGCAGCAGCCCGACCGCGTTGTTCACGTCGTCGTCGGAACGGAAGCTGTTGGAACAGACCATCTCGGCGCAGTCGCCGGTGCGATGGGCGAAGGTGCCGACATGGGGGCGCATTTCATGCAGCACCACGGGCACGCCCGCCTGCGCTGCCTGCCAGGCGGCCTCGGACCCGGCCATGCCGGCGCCGACGATATGGATGGGTTCGGTCATGGGGGCGGTCTAGCAGCAGCGCAGGCGGCGGGAAAGGCGGAAGCCAGGCGGGGCTCTGCCCCGGACCCCGGGACATTTGGGGACAGAAGATGGGCCTTTCGGGCAAGGGGCAGGGCGGAACGAAAAAAGGGCGGCGCCGTGGCACCGCCCCTTGCAGTTTCGCGTGTCGGGGCGATCAGGCCTCGGCGGCTTCCTCGGCCTCGGCTTCGTTGTCGTCCGACCGCAGGCCCGAGGGCGCGGTGATGTTGGCGATGACGAAGTTGCGCTCGATGGTCGGGCGCACGCCCTTGGGCAGTTCCACGTCGTTGATGTGGATCACGTCGCCGATCTTGCGGCCGGTCAGGTCGATGGTGATCTGCTCGGGGATGTCCGAAGCGGTCACCACCAGCTCGACCTCAGGGCGCACCACCACCAGCGTGCCGCCGCGCTTCAGGCCGGGGCTGTCCTCGTGGTTGATGAACTCGACGTTCACGAACAGGTTCACGCGGCTGTTGCGGTGCACGCGCATGAAGTCGATATGCGTCGGCAGGTCCTTGACCACGTCGCGCTGGACGCCGCGGCAGATGACGCGCACGTCGTCCTGCCCCTCGACCTTCAGGTTCCACAGCGTGGACATGAAGCGACCGGCGCGCAGCTTGGTCAGCAGCGGGTTGAAGTCGAGCTGGATCGGCTGCGGGTCTTTCCCGTCGCCGTAAACGATACCGGGCACCTTGCCTGCGCGGCGAGCTTGGCGGGCGGCCCCCTTGCCTGTCCCCGCGCGTGCCTCGGCCACCAGATCAGGGATCTCTTTGGCCATAGTTATTCCTTTCAGGTTGCTGCCGGCCATCCTCCAAGGGTGCATGGCCGGAAGCCGCGCCTATACACGCGCGCGGGCGGAAAGGAAAGCGCCAACATCCGCGCAGGGGACCTAGTCCGCGCTCAGCACATGCCACACGCCGCCCCTGCCGTCCCCGGCCTTGTCGCCCGCGGCGGCATCGCCGGCATAGTAATAGACCGGGCGGCCGTCATATGCCCATTGCATGGTCCCGTCGCTGCGTTCGACCAGCGTCCAGCCCTCGCCGCGGTCGCTGCCGGCCTCGCCCAGAAACGGCGGCCAGTTCTGGGCGCATTGGTCATAGCAGGTCGAGACCCCGCCGGTATCCTGGTCATAGGTGTAAAACGTCATTCCGCCGTCGCCGGTCGCGGCGGTCTGGGCCTGGGCCCCGCCGGCCATAAGCAGGACCATCGCTGCGGCCATCCATCCCGAACGAATCGTCATCAGCGTCACTCCCCGGAGCAGCTGCATCGGAGTCCGGCCGATCAGACCGAAACGCCCCGCCTGCTCCTGCGCGAGGCATGGAACTGTCGGCCAGGCACAGGATAAACCCGGGCGGGGTGGCGGCGGATCACAGTTTGGGGATCGGCGGTCAGACGTAATCGCTGCCCCAGGTGGCGGGGACCATGACATTGTGGCGCCCGACGTTGCGGATGTCGCGTTCGCCGCACAGCGCCATGGTCACGTCCAGCTCCTTGCGGATTACCTCGAGCGCGGCGGTCACGCCCTCTTGCCCCAGCGCGCCCAGCCCGTGCACCCAGGCGCGCCCGATCCAGGTCGCGTGCGCCCCCAGCGCCAGCGCCTTGAGCACGTCCTGCCCCGAGCGGATGCCGGAATCGAGATGCACCTCGATCCGGTCGCCCACCGCCGCCACGATTTCCGGCAGCACCCGGATGGAGCTTAGCGCCCCGTCCAGCTGCCTGCCGCCGTGGTTCGACACGATGATCGCATCGGCCCCGAAATCGGCAGCGATGCGGGCGTCCTCGGCGTCGAGAATCCCCTTGAGGATCAGCTTGCCGCCCCACAGCTCGCGGATGCGGGCGATCTTGGTCCAGTCCAGCTGCGGGTCGAACTGCTCGGCCGTCCAGCTGGCCAGGTTGGCGGTGTCGGTCACCCCCTTGGCGTGGCCGACGATATTGCCGAAGAACCGTCGTTTCGTCTGCAACATCTCCAGCCCCCAGCGCCAGCGCGTCGCCAGATCGGCGATCGAGGACAGCGTCAGCTTGGGCGGCGCCGACAGCCCGTTCTTGAGGTCCTTGTGCCGCTGTCCCAGGATCTGCAGGTCCAGCGTCAGCACCAGCGCCGAACAGCGCGCGGCCTTGGCGCGGGCGATGATGTTTTCCAGGAATTCCTGATCCTTCATCACGTAAAGCTGGAACATGAAGGGTTTCGAGGTGTGCATTGCCACATCCTCGATCGAACAGATCGACATGGTGGACAGGCAGAAGGGCACGCCGGCCTCTTCGGCGGCGCGCGCGGCCTTGATCTCGCCGTCGGCGCGCTGCATCCCGGTCATCCCCACCGGCGCCAGCGCCACCGGCATCGACACCGGCAGCCCCACCATGTCGGATGCAAGGCTGCGGTTGGTCATGTCGACCGCCACCTTCTGGCGCAGGCGGATCTGCTGGAAGTCGCTGGTGTTTTCCCGGAACGTCTGCTCGGTGTAGCTGCCCGATTCCGCGTAGTCGTAGAACATCCGCGGGGTGCGCGCCTTGTGCAGGCGCTTGAGGTCGTCGATGCAGGTGATCACGGGCATGGGGTCTCTCTTGGGTCAGTCGGGCGCGCAGCCCGCGGCTTGGGGATCGGCGGTTCCGGGCGGGCAGGGCGGCAGGTCGCCCGCCGCGCCGGGGTTGAGCATGTCGCGGGCGCGCTGGCGCAGGGCCTCGGCTCGCGCGGCGGTTTCGGGGTCGGTTTCCGTTGCGGGCGTGGGCGCGGCGGCGGCCGGGTCGGTCGCGGCCAGCGCCCCGGCGCGGGCGCGCAGGGCGGCGGCGCGGGCGGCCAGCGCCGCGTCGCCGGTGACAGGGCTTTCGGGGGCGTGGCGGCGGGCCGCGGCCTGCCGGGCGCGCAGCGACGTCTCGACCGCGGACGGGTCGGCGGCGGCCTCGGCCGCGTGGGCGGGGACTGCGGGCGGCGCGTTCAGCTGCGACAGCGGCAGCAGCCGCGGATAGTCGCCGCCGCCGGGATCGCCGCAGCCAGCCAGCACCGCAAGCGCGGCCAGCGGGGCGAGTCGGCGGATGAGGGGGCGGCTGGACATCGCGGGCACGATAGAAACTGCGGCCCGGCGCGGCAAGCATGTCGGGCGCCGCGGATGACCCCGGGGGCACCGGGGGGCGCGCGGGCATCTTTCCCCAACGCGTGCCATGGCCTAGAACGGCGCCATGGCCCGTACCACAGGTTCCCATGCCGCGATCACCGGGCCGCTTGTCCGGCAGGCGGCGCTAAGGCTTTTCGCGCGGCATGGCTATGCCGCCGTCTCGATGCGTCAGATCGCCGCTGCCGTGGGCGTGCAGGCGGGGGCGCTTTATGCCTATACGCCTGACAAGCAGGCGCTGCTGGCCGGGCTGCTGGTCGAGCATATGGAGGACCTGCTTTCCGCCTGGGGCGACGGCCCCGACGCCCCGCCGCTGGACCGGCTGGAAGCCTTCGTGCGCTTTCACATCGCCTATTCGCTGGACCACGCCGATTCGGTGTTCCTGAGCTACATGGAACTGCGCAATCTTTCCCCCGACAACCACGCCGCCATCGCCGCCCTGCGCGGCCGGTATGAGGACGCGCTGACCGCGATCCTGCGCGAGGGTGCGGCGGTGGGGGTGATGCGGCTGGCGGATGCGCGGCTGACCACCATGGCGCTGATCGCCATGCTGACCGGGGTCACCAACTGGTTCCGCGAGGGCGGGCGGCTGGACCGGCAGGCGGTGGCGGACCACTACTGGGGGCTTGTCCGCGGTGCGGTGGGGGCGGGATGATCGCGCCATGAGCCTGCCGCCCGGATTCCTTGACGAACTGCGCAACCGCGTTCCGATCAGCCGGATCGTGGGGCGCAAGGTGACCTGGGACCTGAAACGCTCGAACCAGGCCAAGGGCGACTGGTGGGCGCCATGCCCGTTCCACGGGGAAAAGACCGCCTCGTTCCACGTCGACGACCAGAAGGGCTTTTATTACTGCTTCGGCTGCCACGCCAAGGGCGACGCGCTGACCTTCCTGCGTGAGGCCGAGGGCATGGGGTTCATGGACGCGGTGGCGGTGATGGCGTCCGAGGCCGGGCTGCCGATGCCCGAGCGCAGCCCCCGCGAACAGGCACAGACCGACCGCCGCAGCCAGCTGGTCGAGGTGATGGACCGGGCGCTGCGCTGGTTCCGCCTGCAATTGCAGACCGGCGCCGGGGCAGGGGCGCGCGACTATCTGGCCGGGCGCGGGCTGGAGGGGGCGGCGCTCGACCGTTTCGAGATCGGCTTTGCCCCCGACCTGCGGCAGGGGCTGCTGCGGCATCTGGCGGAATCGGGCGTGCCGGAGAAACTGGCGGTCGAGGCCGGGCTGGCCGCCAAGCCGGACGACGGCGGCGCCGCCTATGACCGCTTCCGCGGCCGCATCATCTTTCCGATCCGCGACGCCCGCGGGCGCTGCATTTCCTTTGGCGGGCGGGCGATGGACCCGAATGCGCGGGCCAAATATCTTAACGGCCCAGAAACCGCGCTGTTCGACAAGGGGCGCAATCTCTACAACCTCGGGCCCGCGCGGGCGGCGGTGTCCAAGGGGCAGAGGCTGGTGGTGGCCGAGGGCTACATGGACGTGATCGCGCTGGCGCTGGCGGGGTTCGAGGGGGCGGTGGCGCCGCTGGGCACCGCCATCACCGAGGATCAGCTGCGGCTGATGTGGCGCGTCTCGCCGGAACCGATCATCACGCTGGACGGCGACGCCGCCGGGCAGCGCGCGGCGATGCGGCTGATCGACATGGCGCTGCCGCTGGCCGGGCCGGGGCAGGCGCTGCGATTCGCGCTGATGCCGGGCGGGCAGGACCCCGACGACCTGATCCGCAGCGGCGGCGTGGGGGCGATGCGGGCGGTGCTTGACCAGGCGCAGCCGCTGGTCGAGCTGCTGTGGCAGCGCGAGACCGAGGGCCGCGTCTTCGACAGCCCCGAACGCCGCGCCGCGCTGGACCGGGCGCTGGGGGAGGCGGTGGCGCGCATCCCGGACCCCGCCACCCGCGAACATTACACGCGAGAGTTGAAAAGCCGCCGCTGGGCGCTGTTCGCCCCGCCCCGCACCCAGACCGGCCGCTTTGCCCGCCGCGATGCGGTGCCGCCGCCGCTGCCGCAGACCCGCGCCTCGGCGCTGGTGGCCACCGATGCGGGCGAGCAGCTGATCGAGGCGATGGTGCTGGCGATCTGCGCCACCCATCCGCATCTGGTGCCGCGGGTCGAATCGCGGCTGGAACGGCTCGAGCCCGCAGACGCCGGCCGGGCGGCGCTGGTCCATGACCTGCTGGCCGGAACCCGCAGCGAGGCGGGCCGCCTTGCCCTTGATTCGATCATGGCCGATCCCCATGTCCGCTCGGCCCCGGCGATCTCTCGTCCCGCGGGCGCCAGTGAAACCGCCGAACCGATGCTGTTGAACGCCCTGGACCGGATCGAGTCCCGCCGCGCCGCCCGCGAGGAACTCGCCCGCGCCGAGGCCGAGATCGAGGGACTCGCCGACGAGGGGCTGACCTGGCGCGTCACGCAATCGGCCCGGGCGCGACTCGAGGCCGACCACCCCGCGATCGGCGCCAGCGACGACCTGGGCGAGGACCGCAAGGCGCTTGCCGACCGGCTCAGCCGCGCGCTCAGCGAGGAAATCTGGCGGAAACGCCGCTGAGCGCGGCGAATCACCGGACCGAATCACCTGCCGCCGTCTTTGATCGGCGGCAGCTTTCGACTAGAACCGCCGGAATCCCGGCACCCGATTCGCCGTTCCCGCGAATCAGCTAAGAAGGAACCGCCCATGGCCAAGGACGACGACGACAAGCCGGAAGCCAAGGACGACGATCACTCGCTGGACATGAGCCAGGCCGCGGTGAAGCGGATGATCGCCGAGGCGCGCGAGCGCGGCTACATCACCTATGACCAGCTGAACTCGGTGCTGCCGCCCGATCAGGTGTCGTCCGAGCAGATCGAGGACGTGATGTCGATGCTGTCCGAGATGGGCATCAACATCATCGAGGACGAAGAGGCCGAAGAGGCCGAGGCCGGCGGCGCCGTGGTGCCGGTCTCGACCAGCCGCGAGATCGCGGTGGCCGCGCCGGAAACCGAAAAGCTCGACCGCACCGACGACCCGGTGCGGATGTATCTGCGCGAGATGGGCTCGGTCGAACTGCTGTCGCGCGAGGGCGAGATCGCCATCGCCAAGCGCATCGAGGCCGGCCGCAACACCATGATCGCGGGGCTGTGCGAAAGCCCGCTGACCTTCAAGGCCATCACCATGTGGCGGCAGGAGCTTCTGAACGAAGACATCCTGCTGCGCGACGTCATCGACCTGGAAACCACCTTCGGCCGCGCGATGGGCGAGGACGAGGACGAGGAACTGCCGGTGGACCTGCCGCTGGGCAGCGCCGCCGAAGCGCCCCGCGCCGAAAAGCGCGGCGGCGACGAGGTGGACGCCGACGGCAATCCGCTGCGCCCCGATGTCGACGAGGATGACGAGGACGATGGCCAGAACCTGTCGCTGGCCGCGATGGAGGCCAGCCTCAAGCCGCGGGTGCTGGAATTGCTCGAGGCGATCGCGGGGCATTACGAACAACTGGCCGACATGCAGGACCAGCGGATGTCGGCGACGCTGAACGAGGATGCCAGCTTTTCGGCCTCGGACGAGGATGCCTATCAGAAGCTGCGCGGCGAGATCGTGGCGCTGGTCAACGAGCTGCATCTGCACAACAACCGCATCGAGGCGCTGGTCGATCAGGTCTACGGCATCAACCGCCGCATCGTGACCATCGATTCCGGCATGGTGAAGCTGGCCGACGCCGCCCGCATCAACCGCCGCGAGTTCATCGAGTCCTACCGTGGTGCCGAACTGGACCCGACCTGGGTCGACCGCATGGCCGAGAACAAGGGCCGCGGCTGGCAGGCGCTGTTCGAGCGTTCGCGCACCCAGGTGGAAAGCCTGCGCGCCGACATGGCCGAGGTCGGCCAGTATGTCGGCGTCGACATCGAAGAGTTCCGCCGCATCGTGAACCAGGTGCAGCGCGGCGAGAAAGAGGCGCGGCAGGCCAAGAAGGAGATGGTCGAGGCCAACCTGCGGCTGGTGATCTCGATTGCCAAGAAATACACGAACAGGGGCCTGCAATTCCTTGATCTCATTCAGGAAGGCAACATCGGCCTGATGAAGGCGGTGGACAAGTTCGAATACCGCCGCGGCTACAAGTTCTCGACCTATGCGACCTGGTGGATCCGGCAGGCGATCACCCGCTCGATCGCCGACCAGGCCCGCACCATCCGCATCCCCGTGCACATGATCGAGACGATCAACAAGCTGGTGCGCACCTCGCGCCAGATGCTGCATGAGATCGGCCGCGAGCCGACGCCTGAAGAACTGGCCGACAAGCTGCAGATGCCGCTGGAAAAGGTCCGCAAGGTGATGAAGATCGCCAAGGAGCCGATCTCCCTCGAAACCCCGATCGGGGACGAGGAGGACAGCCAGCTGGGCGATTTCATCGAGGACAAGAATGCCGTCCTGCCGCTGGACAGCGCCATCCAGGAAAACCTGAAGGAAACCACCACCCGCGTCCTGGCCAGCCTGACCCCGCGCGAGGAGCGGGTGCTGCGGATGCGTTTCGGCATCGGCATGAACACCGACCACACGCTGGAAGAGGTCGGCCAGCAGTTCAGCGTCACCCGCGAGCGGATCCGCCAGATCGAGGCCAAGGCGCTGCGCAAGCTCAAGCACCCGTCGCGATCGCGCAAGTTGCGTAGCTTTCTGGATCAGTAGGACCGAAGACTGGAAATGGTGCAAAGACATGTGGTTGCTGTTGCCGGGGCGAACGGTGCGATTGTTCGCCATGCCCTGAAGGCGTGGTTGCGTGACAATCCTGACGTTCTTCCGGGCATCGACCCGACGGCAATGACATCTCATCAGCTGCGAAACATGCTGCGCAAAGCGGGCTGGCGCATGGAGATGACCGAGAGCGAGGTCATTCTGATCGAGCAGCAAATTACTGCCAAAGAAGCTGATGCACTGGTCGATGCGCTGGTGGCTGATGATGCCGAGGCAGCAGAGGATCCCGAGGATGCCGGGCTTGCCTTTGAATTGGAATACCAGTTGCGGGATTTCCTGATCGCCAACCTCGGCTCCATCAATATCGCCGGCAAACACCTTCGGCTTTATAGTGACGGAAGTGGGCGTAGCGGGCGGGAATACCCCACCGCTGTCGGCTTGGTCGACATTCTTGCACAGGACGAGAACGGCTCATTCTACGTTCTGGAACTGAAGCGTGCGCGCACGTCGGATCATGCTGTCGGCCAAGTGTTGCGATATATGGGCTGGGTCAAGGCGCATCTGGCTGGGGAGGCCGATGTGCACGGTGTGCTCGTCGCAAGGCAGTTCAGCGACTCGCTGCGATATGCTGTCTCGATGTTGCCAGATGTATCTGCGTTGGAATACGAGGTTTCATTTCGCTTGCGCGCTTCGCCAGGAGCCCCGGTGGCCTGAGTCTCTGATCCAGAGGTGCGGGAGCAAACTGCATGGCCTTCCGATGCAATAACAACGGGCTCTGCCCGGAAGCTCATGTTTCCGGGCAAGTATTCGCCCACAGGTTGCGCCGGATCGGCCGAATCTTGCCGTTCAACATCAATAATAGAATGTTAATTCTGGGCCGAATCGGGTTACCAGACGGTTGAGTGCAGTCCATGATTGCTGGTGATCCCGGTTGTCGGGTCATACCTTCGGAGGATGGCATGACCGAACGTTCCTTCGTGCTTTACCGCAGCGAAACCCGCCTGACCCCCAGAAGCGAGATCACTCGCCTGCTGGTTGACAGCGCCCGCCGCAGCAATCGCGAACAGGCGCTGACCGGCTTCCTGCATCATGACGACGGAATCTTCTTTCACTGGCTCGAGGGCGATGCCACGCCGCTGGCGCAGATGATGCAGCGGATCGCGCGCGACCCCCGGCACAGCAACCTCGTGACCCTCGCCAGCGGGCCGCTGCCGGCGCGGCGCTTCCCCGACTGCCCGATGGGGTATTCGTCGCAGACCGATTATTCGCTGCTGCGCTGGCTGGCCGACCATTCCGTCACCGTGCGCGAACATGCGGTCTTCGCTACGGCGCTGCTGTCGTTCCTTGAAGAACGCGCCGGCAGCACCGGCTGTCAGTCCAGCCGCTCGATATGGCGGGCAAAGGCGTCCATGTAGGTTTTCAGGAACTTGCGCAGGTTCTCGTCCTGGACGCTGCCGTCCTCGGCGTATTTTTCCGGCTCGAAGCGCAGGTAGAACTCGGGGTGGCCCATGGCGACCATCCCCAGCGACACCATCCGCGCCTTGAGATGGACCTGCGCCGCCGCCGTCCCGATCGCGCCCTGCGAGGCGCCGACGCAGGCCGCGGGCTTGCGGCTCCACACCGACGTGCCGAAGGGGCGGCTGCCCCAGTCCAGCGCGTTGCACAGCACGCCGGGGACGGCGCGGTTGTATTCGGGCGACACCAGCAGCACCGCATCGGCGGTGGCGACCTGCGCCTTCATCCGCTCGACCGGGGCGGGGCCGCGACCGTCCTGCCACAGGTCCTCGTTGTAAAGCGGCAGGTCCCCGATCTCGACGAAATCGAAATCCAGGCTGCCCTCGGCCACCCGGGCCAGCGCCTTGGCGGTGATGCGGTTGATCGACTGTGCGCGCAGCGAGCCGACAAGGACGGCGACGGAACGGGACATCGTTGGAACCCTTTCGACTTTGCGGGCGGAAACCGCGGTTGCCGGTTGAACCTTGGGACCAAATCGAGAACAATGGCCGGAATGCCGGGGCGATACAACGAAAATGGACCTTATCGGACAGATGTCAATTGATCCGGCCGTGGGGCTGCTGGGCTGGGTGCTGGCGCTGGTGCTGCTGGTCTGGGCGCTGGCGCAGGCACGCGCCCGCCGCCGGGCCGAGGGTGCGGCCCATGCGGCGGCCGTCGAATCCGCGGCGCTGCGCGCGGGCGACGCGGCGCTGTCCGCCCGTCTGGCCGAGCTGGCCGAGGAGCGCGACAACCTGACCGACGCGCTGCACGCCGCCCGGCAGGACATCGCTGCCCGCGACCGCGCGCTGGATGCGGCAAGGCTCGAGGCCACGCATCAATCCGCCCGCGCCGCCGCCGAGTTGCAGGCGCTCCGGCAAGCGCGCGAGGAAATGACCGCACAATTCCGCCTGATCGCCGATGAATCCCTGCGCCGGCAAGGGGCCGACCTGGAACGCACGCATCAGGAACGGCTGGCCGGGTTGCTGACCCCGTTCCGCGAACAGGTGGCGCGGTTCCAGGACGAATTGCAGGCCGGCCAGCGCGCGGACCAGGCGGCGCAGGCGGCCCTGCGCGAGCAGATCGAGGGGCTGCACCGCCGGTCCGAGGAAATCGGCCGCGACGCGGTGGCGCTGACCCGCGCCCTGCGCGGCGACAAGCAGCGTCAGGGGGCGTGGGGAGAGATGATCCTTGCGCAAGTGCTGGAATCGGCGGGGCTGGAATCCGGCCGCCACTATCGCACCCAGACCTCGGGCACCAACGGCGACGGGCGGCGGCTGCGGCCGGATGTGGTGGTGGAGATGCCGGGCGGGCGCGCGCTGGTGATCGACGCGAAATGCTCGCTCAACGCCTATGCAGAGGCCTGCGCGGCCGAGGAGCCGGGCGAACGCGACGCCGCGCTGCGCCGCCACGTCGCCGCCATCCGCGCCCATGTCGCCGAGCTGTCGGACCGCGGCTATCAGGCGCTGCACCCGGATTCCGTCGATTACGTGCTGATGTTCCTGCCGGTCGAGGGCGCCTTTGCCGAGGCGCTGCGCACCGAGCCCACGCTGATGACGCAGGCGCTGGAACGGCGGGTGGGGCTGGTCACCCCCTCGACCCTGATGCTGGCGCTGCGCACGGTCGAACATCTCTGGGCGGTGGAGCGCCGCGAACGCAACGGGGCCGAGATCGCCCGCCGCGCCGGCGCGCTTTATGACAAGCTGGCGCTGGTGGTGGCGGCGCTGGACGAGGCCGGGGCGGCGCTGGATGCCGCCCACCGCGCCCATGCCGCGGCGGTGGCGCGGCTGTCGCGCGGTCCCGGCAACGTGGTGCGGCAGGCGGAAATGCTGCGCGAACTGGGCGCGCGCACCACCCGCAGCATCGCGCTGATCCACGATGCCGAGGATGACGCCGCGGACAGGACGGCCGAGGCGGGTATCTAGTAGCTCGCGCAAGCCACTACCCAAGATCATGCGGGCTATGTATGCTGGCTGTATCTGAGGATGATCGAGGGTCCACCCATGCGCTGTCCGTTCTGTGGAAACGTCGATACGCAAGTCAAGGATTCCCGCCCCGCCGAAGACAACGTCGCCATCCGCCGCCGCCGCTTCTGCCCCGCCTGCGGCGGCCGCTTCACCACCTATGAGCGGGTGCAGTTGCGCGATCTGGTGGTGATCAAATCCACCGGCCGGCGCGAGGATTTCGACCGCGACAAGCTCGCCCGCTCGATCCGCATCGCCATGCAGAAGCGCCCGATCGAATCCGAGCGCATCGACCAGCTGATCTCTGGCATCGTGCGGCGGCTGGAAAGCATGGGCGAGGCCGACATTCCGTCGAAGGTGATCGGCGAGATCGTGATGGAGACCCTGGCCCGGATCGACACCGTGGCCTATGTCAGGTTTGCCAGCGTCTACAAGAACTTCCAGGCCGCCGACGATTTCGACCGCTTCGTGTCCGAACTGCGCCCGACGACCGAGTGAGCGCCGCCGCCCACGACCTGCGCCACATGGACCACGCGCTGCGACTGGCGCGGCGGGGCTTGGGCAATGTCTGGCCGAACCCCGCCGTGGGCTGCGTGATCGTGGCCGCGGGCCGCGTGGTCGGGCGCGGCTGGACCCAGCCCGGCGGCCGTCCCCATGCCGAGCGCATGGCGCTGGACGCGGCGGGCGCGGCCGCGCGCGGCGCCACCGCCTATGTCACGCTGGAACCCTGCGCCCATCATGGCCGCGCGCCGCCTTGCGCCGACGCGCTGCTCGCGGCGGGGGTGGCGCGGGTGGTCTCGGCCCTGACCGACCCGGATCCGCGCGTCGCCGGGCGCGGCCATGCGCGGCTGTGCGCGGCGGGGATCGAGGTGGTCGAGGGGGTTCGTTCCGCCCCGGCCACCGAGTTGCAGCGCGGTTTCCTGTCCCGGGTGACGCTGGGCCGGCCGATGGTGACGCTGAAGCTCGCCACCAGTTTCGACGGCCGCATCGCCACCGCCGCAGGCGAAAGCCGCTGGATCACCGGCGAGGCCGCGCGGCGGCATGTGCATCTGCTGCGGCTGGCCCATGACGCGGTGATGGTGGGGGCGGGCACCGCCCGCGCCGACCTGCCGGCGCTGAACGTGCGCGGCTTTGGCCCGGTGCGGCAGCCGGTGCGGGTGGTGATCGCCAATGCCCCGATCCCGGCGTTGCCGGCCGAGGGGCCGGACCACGGCCCGTTGTGGGTGCTGCCGGGTCCGGTCCATGAGGCGCTGGCCGAGCTGAGCCGACGCGGGCTGACCCGGGTGTTCTGCGAAGGCGGCGGCCAGCTGGCCGCGGCGCTGCTGGCGGCGGGGCTGGTGGACGAGTTGGTCGGCTATACCGCCGGGGTGGTGCTGGGCGGCGACGGCCGCGCCGCCGTCGCGCCGCTGGCCTTGGGCGCGCTGGCCGAGGCGCCACGATTCCGGCTGGCCGAAACCCGGGCGCTGGGCGGCGACGTGTTCCATCGCTGGGTGGCGGTGCGCTGAGAAAGCAGGGCCGGCGTCTTCGCTAAAACCGGGGTGCAGAAAGCTGATCCGTGGTTCGCTCCGCGCGGCCGGACCGGGGCGCTGCCCCGGGCCCCCGGGATATTTTCACAAGGAAGAAGGGCTATCGCCACAGCCGGCTGTGCCCGCTGAACGCGCCTTGCAGCTTGGCCAGCCAGCGCAGGGTCGGGGGTTGGGGGGCGGTGGCGGGGTCGGCCAGACGCTCGGCGGCGAGCTCGACCGGGCAGGGCAGGTTCGACAGCGGATCGCGGTAGCGCGGATAGGCGATCAGCGCGGCGTGGACCAGGGTCTCAAGGTCCGGGCGGGCGGTGCGGCGGGCGGGGACGGGGCCGAGATCGCGGGTCAGCCCCCAGCCGGCGTAGAAGGGCGCGCCCAGGGTGGTGACCGGCTTGCCGCGGATCAGCGCCTCGAAGCCGAGGGTCGAGGTGATCGTCCAGACCTCGTCGGCCGCGTCGATCAGCGCGGCGGCGGGGGCGCCGGCGGCGGTGATGTCGGCCAGTCCCGCAAGCTGCGCGTCAGGGACCGCGCCGGGGCGCAGCCCGGCCTCGACATCCGGGTGCGGCTTCCAGACGATCAGCGCCCCGGGGTTTTCCGCGCGGGTGCGGGCCAGCAGCGCCAGGTTCGTGCGCTCGGCCCCGGCGCCAAGGCGGATCGACGCGTCATCCTCGACCTGACCGGGGACCAGGATCACCCGGCGCCCGTCGCGGGGATCGCGGGCATCGTCCCGGGCAGGTTGTATTTGGTCAGCGCCGCCTGCCGCAGCCGGGCGATCAGCGCCGCGGCGCGTTCCCGGCCGCCGGGCGGCAGCGGCTGCGCGATCAGCCGTTCCAGATCGCTTTCGCGGCCGGGGTCGTAGTAGATACCGCGGGAATCGGCGACCAGCGACAGCGGCGGCACCAGCGCGGCGCCGAGGCCGCGAGAGCGCAGGAACCCGTCCTCGACCCGCAGCGCCTGCGGTGCCTTGTCCGCGCGGCCCGCCCAGACCAGCGACACCGCCGGCGAAGGGCGATCGGTGAACCGCACCCCGCGCCCCTCGCCGAAGAACCGGGCCAGGGGACGGCGTTTCCACAGCCGCATTCCCAGCGCCAGATGCCCGTCGCGGTCTTGCGCATGGGCGCGCGCCTCGGCCTCCAGCTGGCGGATCGCGCCCTCGAGGTCGGTCAGCGCGTCGCGGCAGGGGTCGTACCAGACCGGCGCCAGCAGGTGGCTGGCGGCGAACAGCGCGGGCAGGGTGGTGCGGCCCAGCCGGCGCGGGACCGGGGTCTCGTCCTCCGAAAGCCCCCAACCGGCATAGAAGGGCTGACCGAACATCCGGGGTCGATGGCCGGCCAGCATCGCCTCGTACCCCAGCTGCGAGCTGACCGCATAGACCGCCGCCGCATCCCCGACCAGCCGCCAGGGCGAGACCGGGGCATCGCACAGCACCTCGCCGGGGCGCAGGTCGGCGGCGGTCAGATGCCCGGGGCGCAGCCCGGCGGCGGTTTCGGGGTGGCTGCGCAGGACGATGCGGGCGCCGGGGTGTTCGTCGCGGGCGGCGGTGAGCATCCGCAGGAAGGTCTCGCGCCCTGCACCCATCAGCGAGGCATCGCCCCGGGTCTGGTCCACCACCAGCACATAACCGGGGGCGGCGGCAGACAGGCCGGGGCGGTGGGCGTTGTATTTCGACAGATCCGCGGCGCGCAGCCGGGCCAGCATGGCCTCGGCCTGCGCGGCCAGCGCCGCGGCCTGTGGCGAGGCTGCCAGCTCTTCGATCAGCGAGGGGGAGGAGGGGTCGAAATGCAGCCCTAGCGGGTCGACCAGCAGCCCGATGGGACCCCGCCGGCCGATGCGGCTGCGGTCCCGCCCCGGCAGGACCGAGCGCAGGAACGCATCCTCGACCGTGACGACCTTGGCGCCCCGCTGCCGGGCGATAGCGCGGCCGCGCCAGGCGGTGGGGCCGGCGCCCCAGACCGCGACCGCATCCCCCGGGCCGGGCAGTCCGGTGCACAGGCGCCAGCCCGCCAGTTCAAGGATCCGCCGCAGCCGCGGTTGCAGGAAGAAGCCGCCGTTATAGACGAAAAGCCGCCGCGACGGGCGCGGCGGCTCTGCCGGCGGCGGCCGGTGGCGGGCGATCACTCGCCGATGCTGGCCATCGAATCCGCGGTGGCGACGCTGCCGGTGATCGCGCCGAGGGTCTTTTGCCACTGCACATAGGGCGCCTCGGTTACATAGACGGTATCGCCGGCGCGGATCAGGAAGTCGCGGGCCAGGAACAGCCCGTTCGGCCGAGTCAGGTCCAGCACATAGGCCATGCGCTGGTCGCCATAGACGCTCTTGCCCAGAACCCGGGTCGCCACCGCCTGCGGCTCGTTGCGCAGCACGAACACGCCGGTCGGGTCGGCAAGGCTGGTGCTCAGGCCGCCGACCATGGCGATGGCCTCGATCGCGTTGATTTCCTCGGACCCCAGCGGAACCTTGGTCTGCCCGCCCAGCGCGCCCAGCGCGGTGAAGCTGCGCTGGTCCTCTTCCACCAGGATCACGTCGCCGGGGCGCAGCGCGATGTCGTAGCGCGGGTTGGAATACAGGTCGCGCAGCCAGATCCGGCCGCTGCTGCCGCCGCGCTTGACGGTCACCACCGCCACGTCCGGGTCGACGGTGACCCCGCCGGCGCGCGCCAGCATCGCCGACAGCGACCGCGTCGGCCGCTCGATCGGGAACACGCCCTGGCCGCCGACGCGGCCCATCACCGACACGGTGGCGCCGTCGCCCGCGACGCGGGTCACCGTCACCTGCGGGTCGGGGGTCTGGGTGGCCAGGCGCTGGGTGATCAGGTTGCGCAGCTCTTCGGGCGAGTTGCCCGCCGCCCGCACCCGCCCGGCATAGGGCACGAAGATATAGCCGGCGCTGTCGACCTGCAGTTCCGTCAGCGCGGTGTTCGACGACCCCATCGACGCCAGCAGCCCGTCGTCGACGTTTTCCCAGATCGTCAGCCCCAGCACGTCGCCCGGGCGGATCTCGTCGGCGCCGACCTGGCCCGCGCTCAGGAAATCCTGCCCGAACCCGTAGCTGGGGGTGTAGGAGGCCGCGCGCGCCACCCGGTCGTCCACGAACAGGATATGGGCGTTGCCGCCGTTCTCGATCGAGCCCCGGTAGATTTCCTTCTTGCTGGGACCCGAGCGGGGCAGGGCGCAGGCCGCCAGCAGCACCAGCGACGCCATGGCCATGAAACGCAGCGCGATCCGGGCAGAGCCGCCGCGCGGCAGGGGCGAGAGGGTGAGTTCAGTCAAGTCCGGTCTCCTGTCCCTTCCGGTGATTCTGCGTCGCCGGATCACATAAGTTCAAAACATTGTTTAACCTGCGCGGCCGGGTTCATCCACTGAAAGCCGCAGGTTCAGCGGTCGTTATCGCTCATTTGTTGTCGATTATACGCATGGCCGCCCTCGAAGGTGGCATAGGGGTCGTCGTCGGCCAGCATCATGTCCACCACCAGCCGCAGCGCATGGGCGCGCGAGCGCCGGGCGTAGAATCCGCCGGGCACCTGGCAGGTGTCCAGCAGATAGTTGCGATAGTCGCGATAGCGGGCGGTATCGGGCGGGGCGGGCTGTCGGAAGAAATCGTCCAGCGCCTGCCCCGAGACCAGCCCCGGCTTGGCATAGACCGCCCGCCCCAGCGCCTTGACCGGCAGCCCCCGCCACAGCGCCTGCTGGGCCGAGGTCGAGTTGATCGTCACCACCGCCCGCGCCTGCGACAGCAGCGCCGCCAGCTTGCCGCCGCCGATCAAATGCACCCGATCCGCCAGCCCCGCCGCCTGCGCCTGTTCGCGCACCACCCGGTGCAGCCCCGCGCGGCCGTCCTCGAGCGGGTGCGCCTTGAACACCAGATGGTGGTGGCGCGGGGCCGAGCGGGCAAAGGCCGACAGCACCTCGGCGGTGAACTCGGCCATGGTGCGGTAGGGCGAATGGGCGACGAAGCTGGAATCATGTTCCAGCTGCAGCAGCACCAGCGCATAGGGAAACCCGGCCGAGCGGATGCGTTCCACCTGCCGCCAGCTTTGCAGGGATTGCGCCGGGGCCAGCAGCAGCCGGGCGAGATTCAGCCGGAACTCGCGCCACAGCGAGATGCCGCGATGCGAGCTGAACCCGGGAAAGCGCCGGTTCGCGGTCAGCACCATGAAGTGATAGAGCGCGCCGTAGAACTTGTGCTGGCGCATGTCGCCCCAGCGCGCCGGCGGCCGGTTCACGTCGTCGCCGAACTTGCGCTGCATGGCGCGCATCCGGTCCAGCCCGATCTCCATCAGCCGGGAATTGCCGTTGGCGCCGCCGCGTTCATAGGTGATCCAGTAGGGGCGCAGATAGCCTTCCTCGAACACATGCAGCACCAGCCCGTGCCGCGCCGCCGCCTGCCTTGCCGCAGCGTGGATCGGGCGCACGTCGCCGTAAAGCACGATGTCGGTGACCCGCTTTTCCGCGATCAGCCGCTCGAGATGCGCGGGCCAGCTGTCCGGGCCGCCCTGGTGGGGGATGAAGCGGGCGCGATCGCTCCAGAAGAACTCGTCGCCGGCGTTGAAGCCGACGCGCCAGACCTCGGCGCCCGCGTCGGTCAGCAGCTGCCCCAGCCGGTCGAAGAACGGGCCATGCGGCCCCTGCAGCATCAGGAAGACCCGGCGTTCGGCGCCGGGCGGCGTGATCCGGGCCACGGCAGCCATGAGTCCTCGGGGGCGGGCGTTCATGCGGAAGGTCCGGTACAGACAAAACGACACAGGTTACCAGCGCGACAAACACGCGAACCGTGGTCCCGGTCAAGTTGCATATTCAGACAGTTTGTCGCTTCGGGGCCGAGCCGGGGCCAGAGTTGGCGGTTGCGGCGCGGATTTCGGCCGGGGCCGCTTGCCTTGCGGAGCGCGGGCGGTCATCGTGGCGCGCGATCAGTACAGGACAGGCGGGACAGGCGGATGTTTACCGGAATCATCACCGACATCGGGACGGTCACAAGGGCCGAGATGCGCGGCGACCTGCGGGCGAGAATCGCCTGTTCCTACGACATGGGCGGCGTGGATATGGGCGCCTCGATCGCCTGCGACGGGGTGTGTCTGACCGTGGTCGCCAAGGGCGAGGGCTGGTTCGACGTCGATATCTCGGCCGAGACCATGGAAAAGACCAATATCGGCCGGGACGGCTGGCCGGTCGGACGGCGGATCAACCTGGAACGCGCGCTGAAGCTGGGCGACGAGCTGGGCGGGCATATCGTGTCCGGCCACGTCGACGGGGTGGCGCGGGTGGTCGAGGCCCGCCCCGAGGGCGACAGCCTGCGCCTGACCTTCGAGGCCCCGCCCGAGCTGGCGCGTTTCATCGCGCCCAAGGGCTCGGTGGCGCTGAACGGCACCTCGCTGACCGTGAACGAGGTCGCGGGCAACCGCTTCGGCGTCAACCTGATTCCCCATACCCGCGAGGTCACCAACTGGGGCGAGGTGGCCGAGGGCGATCTCGTCAACCTGGAGATCGACACGCTGGCCCGCTATGTCGCGCGGCTGGCCGAGGCCGGGTAGGCGGCGAGGGCGCGCCACAAGCCGGGGCTCTGCCCCGGAGCCCCGGGATATTTATCAACCGCCCGAAGCGCCATGCGCAGGGCGGGAGGCATGTCCGCCACCCTTTCGCCGGGCGGCGGCTTGCGTTAAGCCATCGCCAAACATTCTGCGAGGCCGCCAAGATGCAATATGAACAGCCCGGACAGGTCGAGCGCGACTGGTCCGACGCGATCTCGAGCATTGAAGAGATCATCGAGGATGCCCGCAACGGGCGCATGTTCGTGCTGGTCGATCACGAGGACCGCGAGAACGAGGGCGATCTGGTCATCCCCGCCCAGATGGCGACGCCCGACGCGATCAATTTCATGGCCACCCACGGCCGCGGGCTGATCTGCCTGGCGCTGACCGCCGAGCGGGTGGACGCGCTGGGGCTGCCGCTGATGTCGCCCAAGAACTCCAGCCGCCACGAGACCGCCTTCACCATGTCGATCGAGGCGCGCGAGGGGGTGACCACCGGGATTTCCGCCCATGACCGCGCCCGCACGGTGTCGGTCGCCATCGACCCCTCGCGCGGGGCCGCCGACATCGCAACGCCTGGCCATGTGTTCCCGCTGCGCGCGCGCCGGGGCGGGGTGCTGGTCCGCGCCGGCCATACCGAGGCCGCGGTGGATATTTCGCGGCTGGCCGGGCTGAACCCCGCCGGGGTGATCTGCGAGATCATGAAGGACGACGGCTCGATGGCGCGGCTGCCCGATCTGGTGGCCTTCGCCCAGAAGCACGGGCTGAAGATCGGCACCATCAGCGACCTGATCGCCTATCGCCGCCGCCACGACAACCTGATCGCCGAACGCCAGCAGCGGCAGGTTGCCTCGGCCCATGGCGGCGAATGGATGATGCGGGTCTTTGCCGACGAGGCGCAGGGTGCCGAGCATATCGTGCTGAGCAAGGGCGACCTGACCACGCCCGAGCCGGTGCTGGTGCGGATGCACGCGCTGGACCCGCTGCACGACGTGCTGGGCATCGGCCGCCCCGGCGATCTGCCCGCCGCCATGCGGATGATCGCCGAGGAAGGCCGCGGCGTCGTCGTGCTGCTGCGCGACCTGTCGCCGACCCTGCCGCGGGTGGGCGAGGCCTCGCCGCACACGCTGCGCCAGTACGGGCTGGGGGCGCAGATCCTTGCCTCGTTGGGGGTGCATGAGCTGGTGTTGCTGACCAATTCGGGCCTGCCCAAGGTGATCGGGCTTGACGCCTATGGGCTTTCCATCCATTCCACCCGCCCGATTCCGCAGGATTGAACCATGGCCGCGCTGACCGAACACGCCACCCTGCCGCTGCCGGCCCTTGACGCGCCGGTGCGGCTGCTGATCGTGGTAGCACCTTATTATCGCGCCATTGCCGACGCGTTGATCGCCGGCGCCCGCGCCGTGGCCGAGGCCGCGGGCGCCAGCGTCGATCTGGTCGAGGTGCCGGGCGCGCTGGAGATCCCCACCGCCATCGGTATGGCCGGACGGCTGGCGCAATACGACGGCTTTGTCGCGCTGGGCTGCGTGATCCGGGGCGAGACCACGCATTACGAGACTGTCTGCAACGACAGCTCGCGTGGGTTGACGCTGCTGGGCCTGCAGGGGCTGTGCATCGGCAACGGCATCCTGACCGTCGAGAACATGGATCAGGCGGTGGTCCGCGCCGACCCCGCGCAGCAGGACAAGGGCGGCGGTGCCGCCGCCGCCGCGCTGCATCTGATCGCGCTGCATCGCCGCTGGGCCGGGGCCAGGCGCCCGATGGGGTTTGGCCGCGATGAGGGCCACGACGTGCTGCGGCTGGCGGGCGAGATCGACGGATCGGGCCAGGCATGAGCGAGGCGCCGAAATCGAGGCAGCCCCGCCCCGACCGCCGCGCGCGCAGCGCCGCAGCGCGGGTCTATGCCGTGCAGGCGCTGTTCCAGATGGAGGCCGCCGACCAGTCCGCCGACCGGGTGGTGCGCGAGTTCTCAAACTGGCGGATCGGCGTCGATTACGAAGAGGGCACCTCGCCCGAGGCCGACGAGGACCTGTTCAAGCGCATCGTGGATGCAACGGTGAACTGGCAGGCGCGGATCGACCAGATGACCGACCGCGCGCTGGTGGCGAAATGGCCCATCGCCCGCATCGACCCGGTGCTGCGGGCGCTGTTCCGCGCCGCCGGGGCCGAACTGGTCGGCTCGGACGTGCCGCCGCGGGTGGTGATTTCCGAATATGTGGCGGTGGCGGATGCGTTCTTCCCCGACGGGCGAGAGACGCGCTTCGTCAACGCGGTGCTGGACCACATGGCCCGCGACGCCCGCCCCGACGCATTCTGAACGAGGCTGCGTGCGGCCGCAGGTGACATGGCCGGCCGCAGTCCCTAGATTGATGGCAGAGCCTGCGGAAGGTCGCCCATGCCCGAGCCCGTGATGCCCGACCCTGTAACGCCCGCCCCCGCGCCCCAGCGGGCGCTTTCCGATGCCGCCGGCGACGAGCTGCCCGAGCCCGTGCTGCCCGAGCTGGTGCGGCTGTATCTGCGCAACATCGCCTTGGGGTTCCTGCTGGCGCTGGTGTTCACCGGGCTGCTGCTGGCGCTGGACGTGGCGCATCTGCGGCATCTGACCCTGGAAATCACCGGCGGCTGGCTGGCCATCGTGATGCTGGTGGCTTTTAACACCATCGTCTTTGCCGGGGTGCAGTTCGCCATCGCGGTGATGCGCATGGCCGAGCCGGGTGACCCGCCCCACCGCGGCAACCGCGCCCCGGTGACCGGACACGAGCCAGTCGCGGTGCCCGTCCCGGTCCGTCCGCGCGGCCAAGTCGCTCCCTGAGTCCAGCCCGGTTTTGCGGGGTCCCGGCAGAGCGCTGCGGCGGCCGGATCGGGCGCAGTTTTCCGGCATCACCTTGTGGGTTATTTGCAACATCCTGCGCCCGCCGCCGCGCGCGATTCCGTGATCGCGTGAGCGTCCGCGGCGGCCGGCGCGCAATTCCCGGATTGTTCCCATTATGGACAACTGCCCCTGTCATGGCGCTTTTCCGGAATGGCGCAGACAAAACAGTCCTTACCCCTGTCGTCGCTGCAAAGGTTCCGTAACAGCGGGTCACGGTTGCGTGACACCGGCCGTGTTTCGCGCACCGGTTAACCGGCGGGCACCAAGGGTCTAGTTCATCGTTGCATGAACAAGCGGCGCCTGTCGCCGCCACAGGACGAGAGGTTCACCATGAAAAAGCTTTCCCTTATCGCCAGCGCCTCGGCGCTTGCCATCGTGATCGGCGCCCCGGTGTTCGCGCAGACCGAATTCTCGACCGGTGCCAACATCACCGGCGTCGGCGGCGTCGAGGACCGGATCGAGGATGTCGAAGAGGCGGTGCAGGATGATTTCGAGCGGTCGCAGGATACCGCCCGCTTTGGCCCGGCCGACCGTCGCACCGGCACCTTCGGCTCGATCGCTCTGACCTATGCCGGCCGCAGCGGCAACTATGAGAACCAGGATTTCTCGCTGGCCGGGCGGCTGTCGAACAACCAGGGCCCGTTCCAGCAGTCCATCGGGCTGTTGCTGGAATACGGCGAGGACAACGACGGCGAGACCGACACCAAGCGCACCTCGGTGATCTATGACGGCAGCTATTACTTCAACGAGCAGCTCTATGCCTTCGTGCTGGGCCGGGCTGCAGTTGACGGGATTGCCGATGATGATCTGGACACCCTGACCGCCGATGAGCTTGCCGACCGTGACGGCCGTCTGAAGCGCGATGCCTTCCTGGGCTTCGGTCCGGGCTACCGGGTCATCAACAACGACACCACCGCCTGGCGCGTGCAGGCCGGCGTCGGGATCCGCTACACCCATACCGTGCGCACGATGGACGGTGGCGCCCCGATCCCGGATCCCTATGTCGAATCGGACACTTCGGTCGGCTACATCGTGTCGTCGCGCTTCTACCACAAGTTCAACGACCAGTTCTTCCTGACCAACGACACCGACTATCTGACGTCGGATGCCAATGACATCGCGTGGAACGAGCTGGGCCTGAACTTCAAGATGAGCGACGCGCTGGCGACCCGCGTGTCCTACAAGACGGAATACGTCTCGGACCGCGCGATCCGCACCGACAACACGCTGGGCGTGTCGCTGGTCTACGGCTTCTGATCTTCCCTCGTCAGAAGTCTCTCGGGAAGGGGCGGCCGCTGCGGCCGCCCCTTTCTTGCAACGAAAAAGGCCGCCCCGGGGGAGGGGCGGCCTTTTCAGGTGGCGGGAACCGCAGCGACCGTGCCGACGCAGGTTTCCCCGAAAGCCTGGATGTCCAGGTGGGAGCCGGGTAACAGGACCAGGGCCCTGACAGAGCCAGCCCCCTCGGTGAAGTTATAGGCCAGTGGAAAAAAAGGCCGTCACGAGAAGAGCAGAAACTCGCCAGCGCCTTAGGTAGTGACCGGGAAGGGGCGCCGCAAGACCTGCCGGGCGTTGCAGGATGTTTCCGCTTCGTTCATGGTGGCGCCATGGTGATTCCAACGATCCTGCCCCAGCCCGTGCCGGCGCTGCCGCGGCCGGGACAGCTGCTGGCCCGCGGCGTCTCGCGGATGTTGCTGGCGCTGGGTCATGCGCCCTTGTGCGAATTCGTGCCGGCGCCGGGACTGCGGGTCGACGTGGTGTCGGTGGCCCCGGGCGGCGAGATCTGGATCGTCGAATGCAAGAGCTGCCGCGCCGATTTCGCCGCCGACCGCAAGTGGCAGGGCTATCTGGACTGGTGCGACCGTTTCTTCTGGGCGGTGGACGGCGATTTCCCGCGCGAGGTCCTGCCCGACGGCGGCGGGCTGATCCTGGCCGATGCCCATGGCGCCGAGCTGGAGCTCATGGCGCCGCTGGCCAGGCTGGCGGCGGCGCGGCGCGCGCGGCTGCTGCGCGACGTGGCGCGGGTGGCGGCGGTGCGGCTGCTGCGGGCCAGCGATCCGGGGGCGGCGATCGACGGATAAGGGGCGCTGCCCCCGCCGTCTGCGACGGCTTCCCCGGGATGTCTGGGGCAAGATGAAAGCGCTGGGGCTCAGCGGCGCGCGGGGCCTTTGGGGCGGGGGGATTTCGGCTTCGGGGCCTGGCCGATCTCGCGCGCGGCCTCGGCGGCGGCCATCAGTTCCTCGGCGATCTCGATGGCCTCGTCCGGGTCGAAGTCGAGCGGCAGGTCGATGCCCTCGCCCTCGACATAGATGCGCACCATGCCCAGATCCGTCGGCCCGATCTGCAGATTGGCGGCGACGTCGCTTTCCTTGTTGATCCCCATGGCATCGCTCCTTCCACGGCCTGCGTCAGGCGGTCTATCCGACGGGGGCAGGGGCGGCAAGTCGGGCTTGCATCCCCCCCGGCAAGCGTCTATCTGAAGCGCCTGTGCCGCCTTAGCTCAGTTGGTTAGAGCGCCGGATTGTGGATCCGGAGGTCCCCCGTTCGAGCCGGGGAGGCGGTACCATCCCCGCACAATCCGAAGGGCCTTGTCCCCATTTCTGTCGGCCCTGCGAATCGCAGCGTGGCTCTACGCCGGATAGCGCTGCCACGAGTTCTCAGAGCATGTGATGCACGACGATGCGGGGCTCGGCGCATCCAACACCCCGCTCAGGGCTCGGCAAGTTCCTGCAACCATTCCGAAAACAGGTCCAGCGAGCGTTGCGCCTGTGCCTGTGCCGGGCGGATCAGCGCATAGGACGAGCCGCCGGTCAGCACCTGCGGGCAGGGCTGGCGCAGCGTGCCCTCGGCCAGCGCCTCGGCCGCGAAGATGTCGGGCAGCAGCGCCACCCCCATGCCGGCGCGGGCGGCGGCGATCACCATGCCGAAATGCTGGAACCGCGGGCCGCGCAGCTGGCCGAAGGGCTCGACCCCGGCGGCGGCGAGCCAGTCGCTCCACAATTCGGGGCGGGTGGATTGCTGGATCAGCGGCCAGTTCAGCAGCTCGGCCGGGGGCAGCGTTGTGTTCCCGATCAGCGCGGGCGAGGCGACGACGATCAGGTTTTCCGGGCAGATTGGCAGCACCCTGGTGCCCGGCCGCGCCATTTCCACCCGCTGCAGCGCCGCGTCAAAGGGCGAATCGTCGAAATCGACCGGAGCCAGCGCCTCGGCCAGGTCGATGCCGATGCCCGGGTGGCGGCGCGAGAACCCGGCCAGCCGCGGGATCAGCCAGCTGGTGGCAAAGGTCGGCAGCACCGCCAGTCGCAGCACGTCCTCGCCCCCGCCGAAGGCCATCACCATCCGCGCCGATGATTCGATCCGGTCGAGGATGTCGCGCGCGTCGCGCACCAGCGCGCGGCCGGCGTCCGACAGCACCAGCCGCTGGCGTTCGCGGTGAAACAGCCGCACGCCCAGCCGTTCCTCCAGCGTGCGGATCGAGCGGCTGACCGCGCCCTGGGTCAGGCTCAGCGCCTCGGCCGCGGCCGAGGCCGTGCCCAGATCGGCGCTGTAAAGCAGGGCGCGCAATTCCTGCACCGTCGGCGTGTACGAGGGGCGGTTCTGGCGGATCATCAGGAAAACTCATGAACTGGACAGGAAACATCGTTATCCTTGCCTGCGCAGCTTCGCTAGACCCGGCTCAGCATACGGAGAGGAAATCATGCCCGCACTCAAGCCCAAGGACGCGCCCGACCTGAACCGCTTCGATTGGGAGGACCCGTTCCGCCTGAACGACCAGCTGTCCGAGGACGAGCGGATGATGCGCGACAGCGCCCGCGCCTATGCGCAGGAAAAGCTGCAGCCGCGGGTGATCGCCGCCTATCGCGACGAGGCGACCGACCCCGCGATCTTCCGCGAGATGGGCGAGATGGGCCTGCTGGGCGTCACCGTCCCCGAGGAATACGGCGGGCTGGGTGCGTCCTATGTCAGCTACGGGCTGGTCGCGCGCGAGGTCGAGCGGGTCGATTCGGGCTATCGCTCGATGATGTCGGTGCAGTCGTCGCTGGTGATGTATCCGATCTATGCCTATGGCTCCGAGGAACAGCGGCAGAAATACCTGCCGAAACTGGCCTCGGGCGAGTTCATCGGCTGCTTCGGCCTGACCGAGCCGGACGCGGGCTCGGACCCCGGCGGCATGAAGACCACCGCCAAAAAGACCGCCGGCGGCTATGTGCTGAACGGCACCAAGATGTGGATCTCCAACAGCCCGATTGCGGATGTGTTCGTGGTCTGGGCCAAGTCCGAGGCGCATGGCGGCAAGATCCGCGGCTTCGTGCTGGACAAGGGCATGAAGGGCCTGTCTGCCCCCAAGATCGAGGGCAAGCTGTCCTTGCGCGCCTCGATCACCGGCGAGATCGTCATGCAGGATGTCGAGGTCGGCGAGGATGCGCTGCTGCCCAACGTCGAGGGGCTGAAGGGCCCGTTCGGCTGTCTCAACCGCGCCCGCTACGGGATCAGCTGGGGCGTGCTGGGCGCGGCCGAGTTCTGTTTCCACGCCGCGCGGCAATACGGGCTGGACCGCCACCAGTTCAAGCGGCCGCTGGCCAACACGCAGCTGTACCAGCTGAAACTGGCCAACATGATGACCGAGATCACCCTGGGGTTGCAGGCGAGCCTGCAGGTCGGGCGGCTGATGGATGCGGCGCAGGCCGCGCCCGAGATGATTTCCATCGTCAAGCGCAACAACTGCGGCAAGGCGCTGGACATCGCCCGCATCGCCCGCGACATGCACGGCGGCAACGGCATTTCCGAAGAGTTCCAGGTCATGCGCCACGCGCAGAACCTTGAAACCGTGAACACCTATGAGGGCACCCACGACGTGCACGCGCTGATCCTGGGCCGCGCCATCACCGGGCTGCAGGCTTTCGCGTGAGCGATCGTCCGGATACGGGCGCGCCGCTGAAAGGGCTGCGCGTCGTCGAGCTGGCGCGCATCCTCGCCGGCCCGTGGATCGGCCAGACCCTGGCCGATCTGGGCGCCGAGGTGATCAAGATCGAGGCCCCCGAAGGCGACGATACCCGCAGCTGGGGGCCCCCGTTCCTCGACCGGCCACGGCCGGATGACGGCACCGAACGGGTGGCGGCCTATTTCCACGCGGCCAACCGCGGCAAGACCTCGATCACCTGCGACTTCAAGGACGCGGGCGATCTGGCGCGGCTGAAAGAGCTGATCGCCACTGCCGACGTGGTGGTCGAAAACTTCAAGGTCGGCGGGCTGAAGCGCTTCGGGCTGGATTACGACAGCCTGTCGGCGCTGAACCCGCGGCTGATCTATGCCTCGGTCACCGGCTTCGGGCAGGACGGGCCGCGCGCCACCCAGCCGGGCTATGATTTCCTGATCCAGGGCATGTGCGGGATCATGGACCTGACCGGGGAACCGGATGGCGAGCCGCAGAAGGTCGGCGTGGCCTGGATCGACATCTTCACCGGGCTTTACGGGGTGATCGGCATCCAGGCGGCGCTGGCGGAACGGGAACGCTCCGGCCGCGGGCAACAGGTGGACCTGTCGCTGCTGGATGTGGGCGTGGCGGTGCTGGCCAATCAGGCGATGAACCACCTGATCGGCGGCACGGTGCCGAAACGGCTGGGCAACGCGCATCCGAATATCGTGCCCTATCAGATGTTTCCGGCCAGCGACGGGCATCTGATCATCGCCTGTGGCAACGACCGGCAATTCGCCGGGCTGTGCCGGGCGCTGGCGCTGGGGCCGCTGGCCGAGGACCCGGCCTATGCCACCAACCCGGCGCGGGTGGAAAACCGCGAGGCGCTGTGTGCGCTGATCGCCGGCGCGACATCTTCCCGCACCCGGGCCGAGGCCATCGCCGCGCTGGAATCCGAGGGCGTCCCCGCCGGCCCGATCAACAGCGTCGCCGACGCGCTGGCAGAGCCGCAGGTGATCGCCCGCGGCCTGCGCATCGCGCCCGAGGGCATCCCCGGGCTGCGCACCCCGATCCGGTTTTCGCGCAGCGAGTTGGTGCTGGACCGCGCCGCGCCGATGCTGCCCGGAAAACCCTGACCGGCCACCGATTGGCAGGGCGGCCTCCGCCGCGCCGGCCCAGGCACCCCGCATCCTCCCCTGCGGGGTGTTCTGGTTTCCGGCGTCCCCCGCCGTCGCTGCGGTCTGGCTGAACCGCGTCGGGGCGGATATGGTCGGCGCCGAAACTGCCGCGGGCGATGAAAGCAGGGTGCATGACCGAACAGGGCCGACCGATCCTTGAACTCGACCGAGTGTCGCGCCGGTTCGGCGACCGTCCTGCGCTGCGCGACGTCTCGCTAGAGATCATGCGCGGCGAGGTGGTCTGCCTGGTCGGCCCCTCGGGCTGCGGAAAATCGACGCTGCTGCGGCTGATCGCCGGGGTCGAGGTGCCCGACAGCGGCCGCATCCTGCTGGACGGGCAGGAGATCGCCGGCCCCTCGCGCTTCGTCGAGCCCGAGGATCGCCGCGTCGGCTTCATGTTCCAGGATTACGCGCTGTTCCCGCATCTGAGCGTGCGCGACAATATCCTGTTCGGGCTGCGTCATCTGCCGAAAGTGCAAGCCGCAGCACAGGCCGACAGCATCATCCGCCGCATCGGCATCACCGAGCTGGCCGGCCGCCACCCGCATGAGCTGTCGGGGGGCGAACAGCAGCGGGTGGCGCTGGCCCGGGCCTTGGCGCCGCAGCCGCTGGTGCTGCTGATGGACGAGCCGTTTTCCAACCTCGACCGGCGGCTGCGCGAGCATGTGCGGATGGAAACTCTGGCCACGCTGCACGACGCCAATGCCACCGCGGTGATCGTGACCCACGACCCCGAAGAGGCGATGTCGATCGGCGACCGGGTGGTTCTGATGCGGGCCGGGCAGGTGGTGCAGACCGGCACCGGCTACAACCTGTATGACCGCCCCGGCTCGATCTACGCCGCGCGCTTTCTGGGGCCCTGCAACCAGATCCCCGCTCGCGTCCGGGGCGGGCGCGCGGAAACCGTGCTGGGCACATTCCCCGCCCCCGGCTTTGCCGAAGGTGCGCCGGCGGTGGTCTGCATCCGCCCCAAGGCGCTGTTCCCGGTCGATATCTGCGCCGAGCGCCGCGGCGCCGACCTGCGCGGCACTCTGGTCCAGCGCAGTTTCCTGGGCGAGGTCGAGCAGCTGACCCTGCGCGTCGAGGGGCTCGAGGCGCCGCTGCGGCTGCGCACCTCGCAGCGGCTGGACACCATGCTGGGCGAGGTCGTCCGTTTCGGCATCGACGCCGAACAGGCCATCGTGCTGCCGCCGGAGGACGACGCCGCAGCCCTTGCCACCGCTGCCAGCGCCTGACGGCGGGCGCCGATGGCCGGCAAGAATACTTGATTGGAACTGTCAGCCATGGCATGGCGGATTGACGCCGGGCGCAGCCCGGCAGGGACAGTTGAAAGGACCCGCTGATGATTTCCCGCTTTTCGTTGCGCGCGGCCCTGATGGGCGGTGCCGTCGCCATCTCGGCCGCCACGACCGGCGCGGCCGTGCTGGCCGACGAGGTGAACATCTACACCACCCGCGAGCCGGGGCTGATCCAGCCGCTGCTGGACGTCTATACGGAAAAGACCGGGGTCAAGGTGAACACGGTGTTCCTCAAGGACGGGATGCCCGAGCGGGTGGCCTCCGAGGGCGAAAGCTCGCCCGCCGACCTGCTGATGACGGTGGACGCGGGCAATCTGGCGGATCTGGTCGAAAAGGGCCTGACCCAGCCGGTCGACTCCGCCGTTCTGGCCGAGGCGGTGCCCGAAAACCTGCGCGACGCCGAGGGCAACTGGTTCGCGCTGTCGATGCGCGCCCGCGTGCTTTATGCGGCCAAGGATCTGGGGCTGGACAGCTTCCAGTATGCCGATCTGGCCGACCCCCAATACAAGGGCCGGGTCTGCATCCGTTCCGGCCAGCACCCCTACAACACCGCGCTGTTCGCCGCCTATGACGTGCATCACGGCGCCGAGGCCACCGAGGAATGGCTGTCCGGGATCAAGGCCAACCTGGCCCGCAAGGCCGCCGGCGGCGACCGCGAGGTCGCCAAGGACATCCTGGGCGGCATCTGCGACATCGGCATCGCCAATTCCTATTATGTCGGGCTGATGCGGTCCGGCCGCGGCGGCGACGAGCAGAAGGCATGGGGCGAGGCGATCAAGGTGATCCTGCCCACCTTTGAAAACGGCGGCACCCACGTCAACATCAGCGGCGCGGCGGTGGCCAAGCACGCGCCGAACCGCGATCAGGCGGTGGCGCTGCTGGAATATCTGGTCTCGGACGAGGCGCAGGAGCTGTATGCGCAGGCCAACTTCGAATACCCGGTCAAGGCTGGCGTCGCCGTCGACCCGATCATCGCCGAGTTCGGCGAGCTGAAGATCGACCCGACCCCGATCATCGAGATCGTCGCCAAGCGCAAGGAAGCCAGCGAGTTGGCCGAAAAGGTCGGCATCGACAACTGAGCCGCGAAAGGGGCCGGGGGGCGGCGCGGTGGCGCTGCCCTCTGGCCGGTTGCACCACATGGTCATCTCTGCCGCTCCCGACGCGCTTGCCCGCCCGGCCGCCCCCGCCCGGGCGGCGCCCGCGGCGGTGACGCGCTCGCGCTCGGGGCGGTTGTGGGTGGCGGGGCTGGCGCTGGTGGCGGCGCTGGTGGCGGTGCCGGTGCTGGCGCTGCTGTGGCAGGCCGCGCGGGGCTCGCAGGGGCTGTGGTCGCATATGCTGGCGCATGTGCTGCCGCAGGCGGTCAGCCAGACCGCGATCCTGCTGGCCGGGGTGGGGGTGCTGGTGACGGTGATCGGCACCTCGGCCGCCTGGCTGGTCACCGCCTATGAGTTCCCGGGCCGGCGCTGGCTGGAATGGCTGCTGCTGCTGCCGCTGGCGGTGCCCACCTATATCATCGCCTATGCCTATCTGGACATCCTGCACCCGCTGGGGCCGGTGCAGACCGCGATCCGGGCGCTGCTGGGTTTCGACAGCCCGCGCGATTTCCGCCTGCCCGACATCCGTTCGATGACCGGGGGGATCCTGCTGCTGGGGCTGGTGCTCTACCCCTATGTCTACCTGACCACCCGCGCGATGTTCGTGACGCAAGCCGCCAATCTGGTCGAGGTCTCGCGCAGTTTCGGCGTCACACGGCGCGGGGTGTTCCTGCGGGTGGCGCTGCCGCTGGCGCGTCCGGCCATCGCGGTGGGGGTGTCGCTGGCGCTGATGGAGGCGCTGAACGACATCGGCGCCACCGAGTTCCTGGGCATCCGCACGCTGACCAACTCGATCTATACCACCTGGGTCACCCGCTCGGACCTGCCGGGGGCGGCGCAGATCGCGCTGGTGATGCTGGCGGTGGTGGTGGCGCTGGTGGTGCTGGAACGCTGGGCGCGGCGCAGCCAGCGCTATTGGACCAACGCGCAGCGCGCCCGCCCGCTGGCCCGCCACCGGCTAGGTCCGGTCGCCGGGCTTGCCGCGCTGGGGCTGGCGCTGGTGCCGGTGATGCTGGGCTTCGTGTTCCCGGCGCTGCATCTCTCCATCGTGGCATTCCGGCGGGTGCAGGCCTCGGGCATCTCGCCACGGCTGGCGGGCGAGGCGCTGAACACCGTGGTGCTGGCCGGGTCGGTCACGGCGCTGGTGGTGGCGGCGGGGCTGCTGGTGGCCTTCGTCACCCGCGCCTTCCAGTCGCGCACCACTGCGGCGCTGGGGCGCATCGCCGCCATCGGCTATGCGATGCCCGGCACCGTGGTGGCGATCGGCATCCTGATCCCGATCGCGGCGCTGGATCGCAGCATCGACGCGGCCGCGCGCGAATGGTTCGGGGTCTCGACCGGGCTTCTGCTGATCGGATCGGGGGCGGCACTGTCCTATGCGTATTTCGTGCGCTTCCTGACCATCGGCTCGGGCGGGGTGGAATCGGGACTGGCGCGGCTGCCGCGCTCTTACGACCACGCCGCGCGCTGCCTGGGCCGGGGCAGCTGCGGCACGCTGTGCCATGTGCATCTGCCGCTGTGCCGCGCGGCGCTGGCCTCGGCCGCGCTGCTGGTGTTCGTGGACTGCATGAAGGAACTGCCAGCCACGCTGCTGCTGCGGCCGCTGAACTTCGAGACCCTCGCCACCCATCTCTATGGTGAGGCCGCCCGCGGCACCTATGAAGAGGGCGCCATCGCCGCGCTGCTGATCGTGGCGGTGGGAACGCTGCCCGCGATGCTGCTGGCCCGGATCGGCGGCAAGGCGAACTGAGGGCGACCGCGGCCCTCTGCATCCCTCCTGACCGAAGTCATTTCAAATCCGCCCGCCGGATTGCTAGGCTTGGCCTGCGCCCTCCCATCCACTGCCCGCGCGGCACAGACAGGCATGGCCTTGACAGAGAATCACCCCGGGGTCCTGCGCGACCCCATGGCGCTGCTGACCGGCGCCACCCTGTTCGGAATGGCGCTGGCGGCGCTGGACGCATTCGTGCTGCAAGGCCCGTGGGGGCCGGCGGGGCTGGCGCTGGTCTATCTGGCCGGGGGCGTGCCGACGGGCTGGCGGGCGTTGCGCGGCCTGTGGCGTGACCGGGTACTGGACATCGACCTGCTGATGATCGTGGCGGCGCTGGCGGCGGCGGCGGTGGGCGCGGCCCTGGAAGGGGCGGTGCTGCTGACGCTGTTCGACCTGTCCCACACGCTGGAACACCGCGCCATGGGCCGCGCCCGCCGCGCGGTGCAGGCGCTGATGGCGCTGCGCCCGGCCAGCGCCCTGCGCCGCGGCCCGGACGGGGTGGTGACCGAGGTGCCGGTAGGGGTGCTGCGCCCCGGCGACGTGGTGATCCTGCGCCCCGGCGCCCAGGTCCCCGCCGACGGCGTGGTGATCGAGGGCGAGGGCTCGCTGGACGAGGCCACGATCACCGGCGAGTCGATGCCGGTCCACAAGGCGCCCGGCGGCAAGGTGTTCGAGGCGACGGTGAACCTCAACGGGGTGCTGGCGGTGCAGGTCGCCCGCTCGGTCGAGGACAGCACGG
The DNA here is from genome assembly GCF_047716885.1 of Paracoccus sp. SJTW-4. Classification (NCBI taxonomy): domain Bacteria; kingdom Pseudomonadati; phylum Pseudomonadota; class Alphaproteobacteria; order Rhodobacterales; family Paracoccaceae; genus Paracoccus; species Paracoccus sp. SJTW-4. Next base: position 3,274,346 of record NZ_CP136681.1, read on the forward strand.
TGGCGCGGATGATCGAGCTGGTCACCCAGGCCCAGCATGCCCGCGCGCCCTCGGAACGCTTCAGCGACTGGTTCGGCCAGCGCTACACCGCGGCGGTGCTGACGGGGGCGGTGCTGGCGCTGCTGGCGTTCCTGGCGCTGGGCTGGGACCCGCACGACGCGGTAAAGCGCGCCGCCACGCTGCTGGTCGCGGCCAGCCCCTGCGCGGTGGTGATCTCGGTTCCGGCGGCGATCCTGTCGGGGCTGGCTGCGGCGGCGCGGGGCGGCGTGCTGTTCAAGGGCGGCGCCGCGCTGGAGATGCTGGCCGATGTCGAGACCTTCGCATTCGACAAGACCGGCACGCTGACCACCGGCAAAGCGATGGTGACCACGGTCGAGGCGCTGGGGGATGAGCGCGAGTTCCTGTCGCTGCTGGCCGGGCTCGAGGCGCAGTCCGAACACCCCATCGCCGATGCGATCCGCCGCCACGCCGGGGCGCAGGGCGTGGACCCGGCGCCGGTGCGCGATGTGGTTTCGATCCCCAGTGAGGGCATTGGTGGGGTTGACGCGCAAGGGGACGGGATCTGGGCCGGCAACCGGCGCATGGCGGCGCGGATGGGCGCCGACCCGGACGTGATCGAGGGGTTGCAGGACCAGGCGCAGACCGTGGTGTGGCTGGGCCGCGGCCCCCGCATCCTCGGCGCGGTCGCAGTGGCCGACCGCCCGCGCGAGACCTCGGCGGCGGGGCTGGCGGCGCTGCGCCACGAAGGGGTGGGCGCCATCGCCATGATGACCGGCGACCGCCGCCCGGTCGGGCTGCGCATCGGCGCCGAGCTGGGCTTTGCCCCCGCCGACATCCACGCCGACCTGCTGCCCGAGGACAAGGTGCGGCTGGTGGGCGAACTCGCTGCGCGCGGCCGCGTGGCTTTTGTCGGCGACGGGGTGAACGACGCGGCTGCGCTGGCCCGCGCCGATGTCGGCATCGCCATGGGCGCGGCCGGCAGCGACGTGGCGCTGCAGGCGGCGGATGTGGCGCTGCTGTCGGACGACATGGGGCGGCTGGCGGTCGCACACCGGCTGGCGCGGCGCACAAGGCGGATCATCCGGCAGAATCTGGTGTTTTCGCTGGGGATGATGGTGCTGCTGGTCGCGGGCAGCCTGTTTTTCGCGCTGCCGCTGCCGTTGGCGGTGCTGGGCCACGAGGGTGGCACCGTGCTGGTGGTGCTGAACGGGCTGCGGCTGCTGGCCGACCCGATCCGCTCGGACCGCGGCGGCGCGCGCATGGGCGGCACCCCGCAGCCCACTACGCGCCGGGCTACGGCCGGCTGAACCGCAGCGCCCCTTGCGGCGTGGCCATTCCGGCGTCGCGGTTGCGATGGATATTTGTGCCACGATGAAAGCCACCCCTGCCGCTTTCATCGTGGCACAAATATCCTCGGGGGGAATCGCCGCCAGGCGATGGGGGGCGGATGGCCCCCCTTTTGCCGCAGCAACTGCCCCGCGCGCTTGCATTCCGGCGCCCCGGGCGCCAAGTCTTCCTGCGACATGAAAGATGCATACAGCCTGATCCTTTCGGCCATCGACGACGGCACCTACCGTCCCGGCGACCGGCTGGTGGAATCCGAACTCGCCGAGCGTTTCGGCGTCAGCCGCACTCCCGTGCGCGAGGCGCTGCAGCGGCTGGAAACCCAGTCGATGCTGACCCGCGACGGGCGCAGCCTGATCGTGGCGACGCTGGACCACAACCAGCTGGCCGAGCTTTACACCGTGCGCACCGAGCTCGAGGCGCTGGCAGCAAGGCTTGCCGCCCGCCACGCCACCCGCGAGGAGGTGCTGGTGCTGGGCCGCATGGTGCAGGAGGATCACGCCATCGTCGATGATCCGCAGGCGCTCAGCCGCGCGAACCGGCGCTTCCACCACCAGATCCACCTGGCCTCGCACAACCGTTATCTGGTCCAGCAGCTCGACATCGTGCACCGCACCATGGCGCTGATGGCGCGCACCTCGCTGGCCGCCGAAGGCAGGGGGCACAAGTCGCTGGCCGAGCATCAGGAGATCGTCGACGCCATCGCCTCGGGCGATGCGGCGGCGGCGGAAGCGGCGCTGCGCAACCATATCTCGACCGCCTATCAGACCCGGCTGCTGGAATCGGCGCGGGTCTGGGCCAGCACCATCGAGCAGGGCCAGCGGTGAGCCTGCGGCTGATCGAGGCCGAGGCCGACCTGGCCGAGGGCGCCGCGCATCTGGCCCGCATCTGCCCGGTCTGGGCGCGGGTGCTGCCCGGGCTGGGCCCGCTGGATCTGCGCCGGCGCCCGGACGGGTTTGCGGCGATCGTCAATGCGATCACCTCGCAGCAGCTTTCGACCAGTGCCGCCCGCACCATCTTTGCCCGCCTGACCCAGGCCGGGCTAGACCGGCCCGAGGCGGTGCTGGCCACCGACGACGAGACGCTGCGGCTTTGCGGCCTGTCCGGCCCCAAGCGGCGCTACCTGCGGGCGGTGGCCGAGGCGGGGATCGACTTCGACGCGCTGCGCGAGCAGCCGGACGAGCAGGTGATCGCCACGCTGACCGCGCTGCCCGGGATCGGGCGCTGGACCGCCGAGATGTATCTGATCTTTGCGCTGGGCCGGGCCGACGTCTTCGCCCCCGCCGACCTTGCCCTGCAAGAGGCCGCCCGGCTGATGTACGACCTGCCCGAACGTCCCCGGCCCAAGGCGCTGGCCGCGCAGGCCGAGGCATGGGCGCCCTGGCGCTCGGTTGCGGCGCGCGGGCTCTGGGCCTATTACCGCGACGCCAAGGGACGCGAGGGGGTGACATGATGCGCGAGTTGCAATCGGAACGCCGCGGGCCTGCGCAGGCGGATTCGGTGGTGGTGTTCCTGCATGGCTATGGTGCCGACGGGGCCGACCTGCTGGGGCTGGCCGATCCGCTGGCGCCCTATCTGCCGAAAACGGCGTTCTATTCCCCCGACGCGCCGGAACGCTGCCGCAACAACCCCATGGGATACCAGTGGTTTCCGATCCCCTGGCTGGACGGCTCGACCGAGGACGAGGCCCGCGCCTCGATGGCCCACGCCATCGACGACCTGAACGGGTTCCTCGATTCCGTGCTGGCGCGCGAGGGGCTGGCGGCCGATCGCATGGTGGTGGTCGGGTTCTCGCAGGGCACGATGATGGCGCTGCATGTGCTGCCGCGCCGCGATCAGGCGGTGGCCGGAATCGTCGGGTTTTCCGGGCGGCTGCTGGCCCCCGAGGCGCTGGCCGAAACCACGCTGCGCCCGCCGGTGCTGCTGCTGCACGGCGACCAGGACCAGATGGTGCCCCACGCCGACATGGGCCTGGCCGAGCGTGCGCTGCGCGCCGCCGGGTTCGAGGTTTCCACCCACACCATGCGCGGCACCGGCCACGGGATTTCCCCCGACGGGCTGGGCATGGCGCTGTCCTTTATCCGTGCGCGGCTGGGCACCGGCTGAGCAATCCCGGCTTTTCCCGCAATGTGACGGCCGCGCGAAACCTTGCGCGCGGCCGCTGTTGACGCTTGCCAGCGGCTTTCACCGGCATATAGTCGGCGCAGGTTCCTTGAGGCGAGATGGCGGGGGACATATCGCGGATGCTCGACAACAGGCAGGTGGACACGGATTTCCGCACCCAGTTCGTGCGCGATCCCGCTTCACTGCGCCGCAACCCGGCCCTGGTGCTGAACGCCGACTACCGCCCGCTCAGCTATTACCCGCTGTCACTGTGGCCCTGGCAGGAAACCATCAAGGCGGTGGTTCTGGACCGGGTGGCGATCCTGGCCGAATATGACGAGGTGGTGCGCAGCCAGCACGCGGCGATCCGGCTGCCCTCGGTGGTGGTGCTGCGCGATTACGTCAAGCCGCGCAAGCATGTGGCTTTCACCCGCTTCAACCTGTTCCTGCGCGACGAGTTCCGCTGCCAGTATTGCGGGGCGCGCGGGGATCTGACCTTCGACCATGTGGTGCCGCGGTCGCGGGGCGGCGTGACCAGCTGGGAAAACGTGGTCGCCGCCTGTTCGCCCTGCAACCTGCGCAAGGCCAACAAGAGCCTGCGCGCCTCGGGGATGCGGCTCAAGCGCACGCCGCGCCGCCCGCAGACCGCAGAGATGCAGGCCATCGGCCGGCGCTTTCCGCCGAACCACCTGCATGTCAGCTGGATGGATTACCTCTACTGGGACGCAGAACTGGAAAGCTGAGCGGCCCTTACCCCTCGGACGTATGCCGCGGCCCGTTGCCCGTCCGCGCCGACAGATGCGCGGCCAGCGCCGCCACCACCGTCACCAGTGCCAGCACCTGCAACGGCACCCCCAGCGCAATCGCCAGCACCAGCGTCAGCGCGGCTGCAAGGATCACCGCCAGGACCAGCAGCAGGAAATGGGGCAGGGGCATGGTTTCCTCCGTCTACCCGATCAATATGGGGTGGGTGGGGCCGGTTGAAAAGCCGCCATTGCAGTCAGGATGAACGCGGCGCTTGCAGATGTTCGCATAATGTTCCATCCTCGGCAGGATGCTGCCACCTCGCGACCCCGACGAAATCCTCAAGGCCCGCGGTGCGGCCCACCGCCCGGCCGGACGATTCGAGCCCTATCAGGCGGTGCGCGAATCCGACGGCTGGGACAGTGCGCCCGAGGAACATCTGCTGCGCACGGAAATCTCGCTGGAGACCCCGCGCCGGATCATCAGCCGCAACCAGTCCCCCGATGTGCCCTTCGACCGATCGGTGAACCCGTATCGGGGCTGCGAACATGGCTGCATCTATTGTTTCGCGCGCCCCAGCCACGCCTATCTGGGGCTGTCGCCGGGGCTGGACTTTGAAACCCGCATCACCGCCAAGCCCGATGCCGCCCGGCTGCTGGCGGCGGAAATCGCCCGCCCCTCCTATGCGGTGGCGCCCATCGCCTTCGGCACCAACACCGATCCCTATCAGCCGGCCGAGGCGCGGCTGGGCATCATGCGGCAATGCCTGCAGGTGCTGCATGACTGGAACCATCCGGTCAGCCTGGTGACGCGCGGCCGCACGGTGCTGCGCGATCTCGACCTGATCGGGGCGATGGCGGCGCGGGGGCAGATCTTCGTCGGCGTATCGCTGACCACGCTGGACCCTGCGCTGGCCCGGCAGATGGAACCCCGCGCCCCCGCCCCCGCCACCCGGCTGGCGATGATCCGGGCGCTGGCCGGGGCGGGGGTCCGGGTGCGGGTGATGCTGGCCCCGATCATCCCGGGGCTGACCGACCATGAGATCGAATCGCTGCTGGCGGCGGCGCGCGAAGCCGGCGCCGCCAGTGCCAGCCTGATCCCGATCCGCCTGCCGCACGAGGTCGCGGCGCTGTTTCGCGACTGGCTGGACCGCCACCACCCCGGCCGCGCCGCCCATGTGATGTCCCGCATCCAGGCGATCCGCGGCGGCCGCGACAACGACCCGCGTTTCGGCCAGCGGATGCGCGGCGAGGGGGTCGAGGCCGAGCTGATGCACCAGCGCTTCCGCGTCGCCCGCAAGCGGCTGAGTTACGATTCCGCGGCGCCGCCGCTCGATTGCAGCCGCTTTGCGCCGCCGCCGCGCCCCGGCGACCAGCTTGCGCTGTTCTAGGCGTGGGTGCAGGATGGGGCCATGACCACGATCTGGCACAACCCGAATTGCAGCACCTCGCGCCGCGTCCTGCAGGCCTTGCGCGATGCCGGTGAGACCCCCGAGGTGATCGACTACCGGCAGACCCCGCCCGACCGCGAGACGATCCGGCAGTGGATCACCGACGCCGGGCTGACCATCCGCCAGGCCCTGCGCCGGCGCAACACGCCCTATGACGATCTCGGGCTCGACGATCCCGCACTGACCGACGAGCAGCTGCTGGATGCGATCGAGGCGCACCCGATCCTGCTGGAACGCCCCTTCGTGCGCACCGCGCTTGGCACACGGCTCTGCCGGCCAGAGGAAAGGCTGCAGGAAATCCTGCCCACCCCGGCCGGAACCATCCCGCCCCCGGGTGCCTGAGCCCGTCTTTGGTGCAGAAATATCCCGGGGGAGTCCCGGCACGGGACGGGGGCAGCGCCCCCGCCGTCCCCCGGCTCAGCGTGCCGCCGGGATCATCCCCATGATCTCGCGCGCCTCGGCCACGATCGGGGCGGCGATCGCATCGGCGCGCAGCGCGCCCGCGCGCAGGATGCGGTCGATCTCGGCCGGGTCGGCCATCAGCTCGTTCATCCGCCGGGTGATCGGGGCCAGCACCGACAAGGCGAGGTCCGCCAGCGCCGGCTTGAAGGCGCCGAAGCCCTGGCCCTCGAACCGGGCCAGCACCGCATCCGGGGTCTCGTCCGACAGCGCGGCAAAGATGTTGACCAGGTTGCGGGCCTCGGGGCGGTCCTTCAGCCCCTCCATGGCGCCGGGCAGCGGCTCGGCGTCGGTGCGCGCCTTGCGAATCTTTTGCGCAATGGCGTCGGCGTCGTCGGTCAGGTTGATGCGGCTGGCGTCCGACGGGTCGGACTTGGACATCTTCTTGGTGCCGTCGCGCAGGGACATCACGCGGGTGGCGGCGCCCTCGATCACCGGTTCGGGGCTGGGGAAGAAATCGACGCCGTAGTCGTGGTTGAACTTGGCGGCAATGTCGCGGGTCAGCTCGATATGCTGCTTTTGGTCCTCGCCCACCGGCACATGGGTGGCGTGATAGGCCAGGATGTCGGCCGCCATCAGCGCCGGATAGGCGTAAAGCCCCAGGCTCGCGGCCTCGGCGTTCTTGCCGGCCTTGTCCTTGAACTGGGTCATCCGGTTCATCCACCCCAGCCGCGCGACGCAGGACAACAGCCAGGCCAGTTCGGCGTGCGCAGGGACGTGGCTTTGCACGAACAGCACCGATTGCGCCGGGTCGATGCCGGCGGCCATGAAGGCGGCGGCGGCCTCGCGCGTCTGCTGGCGCAGGCGCTCGGGTTCTTGCCAGACGGTGATCGCGTGCAGGTCGACCAGGCAATAGACCGTCTCGACCTCGCCCTGTTTCTCGGCAAAGCGGCGCAGCGCGCCCAGGTAATTGCCAAGCGTCAGCCCGCCCGACGGCTGGATGCCCGAAAAGATGCGCGGAGAGTGAACGCGTGCCATGGAACTGCCTGCTGGAAAACCGGATGCGAAGGGATTACCCCTTGCCCCCGACAGGCGCAACCGCGCCGCGGGAATGGAGCAACCGACACAAATGCGCGCCGGATCACCCGAAAGCCCTCTCAACAGCCTGCCCGCGGTGCTGTGGGTGCTGGCCCTGCCGATCATCGCGACCGAGGCGTATTTCGGCCTTGGCCGGCTGGGATTCCTGGCCGGGGGCAGCAATGCCGGCCGCGCCGCCCGCCAGATCCTGGTCGAGCAGACGGCCTTTGCCCCCGAGTTCCTGCTGCGCGCCTGGGAGCGCGGCTCGGTCGCGGGGGCGGAACTGCACCGGCTGGTCACCTATCCCTTCGTCCATTACTCGGCCACCCATGCGCTGTTCGTGCTGGTGTTCCTGCTGGCGCTTGGCAACATGGCGGCGCGGTCGATGCGGCCCTGGGCGGTGGTGGTGCTGTTCGCGGCCTCGGCCATCGGGGGGGCGGCGGTCTATTCGCTGGCGGCCGGGCTGCTGCCGCAGCTGCGCTTCGACCCGCTGGTAGGGGGCTATACGCCGGTCTACGGGCTGCTGGGCGCCTTCACCTTTCTGCTGTGGACGCGGCTGGGGCAGGAAAACGCCAACCAGATGCGCGCCTTTACCCTGATCGGGATGCTGCTGCTGTTCCAGCTGGTGTTCGGAGTGGTCTTCGGCAGCTCGGGCAAGAACTGGATCGCCGAGATCGCCGGTTTCGGGATCGGCTTCACCCTGTCCTTCGTGCTGGTCCCCGGCGGGTTTTCCCGCGTCCGCCGTCGGGTGCGGCACCGCTGACGGCGCCGCCGGACCGGGGCGCTGCCCCGGACCCCGGGGTATTTTCACCAGAAAGAACACCCCGCAGCCGCCATGGCTTTCATCGTGGTGCAAATATCCTCCGGGGGTCCGGGGGTGGAAAACCCCCGGTCCGGCGTCGCCTTCAGCGCTTGCGCCGCGTATAGGCGCGCAGCTCGGCCGGGCTGATCGCGCCGGTGGCGAAGCTCAGCGCGAAATAGATCGCGGCGCCGCCGAAGACGAGGATGGCAAGCCCCGCCACGTCGCCCTCGCCATCTGCGGCCAGCCGGGTGCGCAGCAGCCACAGCGCCGCCGCCATCAGCGCCGAGGACAGCAGGATCCGCGGCATCGTCCGGCGCAGCCGCGCGTCGAAGCGGGCGGCTTGTCCCATCGCGCGCGTTCCCCACCAGAGCTGCGCCACCATCACCCAGGCGGCCAGCGTGGTGCCAAGCGCGGCGGCGAGGAAGCCCACCACCCCCATCAGCCCGAAGGCCGCGGCCGCGTTCACCACCATCGAGTTCACCGCGTAGCGGAACGGGGTCCTGGTATCCTCGCGCGCGAAATACAGCGGCTGCAGGATCTTTTGCAGCACGAAGGCCGGCAGCCCCAGCGCATAGACCACCAGCGCCTGCGCGGTCATCGCGGTGTCATGAGCGTCGAAGGCGCCGCGCTGGAACAGCGTCGCCACCATTGGCACCGCGATCACCGTGATGGCAAAGGCGGCGGGCAGGGTCAGGAACATCCCGAACTCGGTCGCGCGCGACAGCGCCGACTGGCCGCCGGATTCGTCGCCGGCGCGCAGGCGGCGGGCCAGTTCCGGCAGCAGCACCACTGCCACCGCGGCGCCGACCACCCCCAGCGGCAGCTGGTAGAGCCGGTCGGAATAGTTCAGCCAACCGATCGCGCCCTCGAAGAACGAGCCCACCTGCCGCCCGACCAGCAGGTTCACCTGCACCACGCCGCCGGCAAAGATCGCCGGCAGGGCGATGGTCAGCAGCCGCTTCATGTCCGGGGTCAGCCGAGGGCGGCGCGGGACCAGCCGCCAGCCGTTGCGCGCCGCGTCCCACCAGACCAGCGCCAGCTGCGCGATCCCGGTGATCGGCGTGGCCCAGGCCAGCGTCAGCCCCAGGTCCCAGTGCAGCATGCGCCCCAGCACCAGGCCGGCGATGAACAGCAGGTTCAGCAGCACCGGCGCCGCCGCCGCCGCGGTGAAGCGCCCGTTCGCGTTCAGCACCCCCGAGATCATCGAGGCCAGCGAGATCAGCAGGATATAGGGGAATGTGATGCGCCCGTATTCCACCGCCAGGTCGAAGCGCTCGTCCCCCGCGAACCCCGCCGCCATCAGCCACACCAGCCCCGGCATGGCGATCATCGCCACGGCTGAAAATACCGCCACCACGAAGGCCAGCCCGGAAAACGCGTCCTGCGCGAATTTCTGCGGGTCCTCGCCGCCCTCGAGCTTCTTGGAAAACAGCGGCACGAAGGCGGTGTTGAATGCGCCCTCGGCGAAGAAGCGGCGGAACATGTTGGGCAGCGACAGCGCGACGAAGAACGCCTCGACCACCGGGCCGGTGCCCAGCCACGCTGCCATCAGGATGTCGCGCACGAAGCCCGAGACCCGCGACAGGAAAGTCCATAGGCCGACGGAGATGAATCCCCGCACCAGTCCGCTCCGCTGTCCGCCCCGCATCGCTCAGGCCCTCGCTCGTTCCGCGCCCTCGCGTATCGCCTCGCGCAGCCTGCGTTCAAGGGCTTCGCGCCGGGCGGGCGACAGAAGCTTCGCGCCGGTGCTGTCCTTGACGTAGAACGCATCGACCACCTGCGCGCCAAAGGTGGCGATCACGGCGCTGACGATCTGGACCTGTTCCTCGGCCAGGGTCCGGGTCAGGTCGTACAGCAGGCCGGGGCGGTCGCGGGTGTCCACCTCGATGATTGTGTGGATATCCGAGCCTTCGTTGTCGAAGGTGACATGGGTCGGAAAGCGAAAGCCGCGGTCGCGTTTCTTGACCCGGTCGCGGTCGGCCAGCGCCGCCTGCGCCACCGCGCGGCCGGCCAGCGTGCGGTCGATCATCCGGCGCAGCTGCGGCATCCGTTCGGCGGAATAGGGGCGGCCTTCGGCGTCCTGCACCCAGAACACCGCCGTCGCGTATCCGTCGCGGGTGGTATAGGTGCGCGCGTCCACCACATTGGCCCCGGCCAGCGCCAGCGCCCCGGCCAGCCGCGAAAACAGCCCCGGCTGGTCGGCCACGACAAAGGCCGCCCGCGTCGCGTCGCGTCGCAGGTCGGGGTCCAGATCCATGCGGATTTCCCCCGCGCCGATCCCGCGCAACAGCCGGGCAAAGACCTGGTGGGTGTCGCCGGGCAGTCCCTGCCAATAGCCGTCGTCGTGGCGGGCGGTCTCGGCGTCGATCTCGGCCGTGTCCCAGCCCTGCGCGGTCAGCAGCAGGCGAAGCCCCTGCCGCGCCTCGTCGGTCTGCTGTTCGCGGTTGACCTCTTCCAGGCCGTTTTCCAGCGCCTCGGCGGTCAGCTGGTGCAGGTTGCGCAGCAGCTCGGCCTTCCAGTTGTTCCAGGTGGTGGGGCCGACGCCGCGGATGTCGCAGACGGTCAGCACCGTCAGCAGGTCCAGCCGTTGGCGCGAGCGCACTGCCTTGGCGAAATCGCCCAGCGTGCGCGGGTCGGAAATGTCGCGTTTTTGCGCTACGTCCGACATCAGCAGGTGGTTGCGGATCAGCCATTCCACCAGCTCGACCTGTGCTGGCTCCAGCCCCAGCCGCTGGCAGACCCGCCGCGCGATGCGGGCGCCGATGATCGAGTGATCCTCGGGGCGGCCCTTGCCGATGTCGTGCAGCAGCGTGGCCAGATAGATCACCGTGCGGTCGATGCGGCCCTCGGCCATGATGCCGGACACGATGGGCAGGTTCTCGACCAGCTCGCCCCGCTCGATCTGCGACAGGGCGGCCACGCATTGGATCAGATGCTCGTCCACCGTGTAGTGGTGATAGACGTTGAACTGCATCATCGCGACGATGCGCTCGAATTCCGGGATATAGGCGCCCAGCACCCCCAGCTCGTTCATGCGGCGCAGCGCGCGTTCCGGGTTGCCATGGTCGAGCAGCAGCCCCAGGAAGATGCGCCCGGCCTCGGGCGAATTGCGCATGGCGTCGTCGATGCGGTGCAGGTTCTGGGTGACCAGCCGCATCGCCTCGGGGTGGATCAGGATGCCGGTGCGCAGCGCCTCCTGGAATAGGCGCAGGATGTTCAGCGGGTCGGCGAAATAGCGCTTGGGGTCGGCGATGGTCAGTCGCCCGGTTTCCACCCGCAGCCCCGAGGCCACCCGCGGCCGGCGCAGACGTTCCAGGAACGAGGCCCGATACAGGTGGCGCTGTTCCAGCCCGGTCAGGAACACGCGGGTCAGCTCGCCCACCTTGGTGGCGTGGCGGAAATAGGTCTGCATGAAGATTTCCACGCCGCGCCGGCCGCCGGCGTCGCGATAGCCCATGCGCTCGGCCACCTCGAGCTGCATGTCGAAGCTGAGCTTTTCCACCGCGCGGCCGGCGACCAGATGCATGTGGCAGCGCACCGCCCACAGGAAATCCTCGGCCGCCCAGAAGGTGGTGTGTTCCGCGCGGGTGAAATGGCCAAGGTCCACCAGCTCGATGGCGCGATCGACCTGGTGGATGTATTTGGCAATCCAGTAGAGGGTCTGCAGGTCGCGCAGCCCCCCCTTGCCCTCTTTCACGTTGGGTTCCAGCACATAGCGGCGGCCGCCCTGGCGGCGGTGGCGCTCGGTCCGTTCGGCCAGCTTGGCCTCGATGAACTCGGGGATGGTGCGGGCGAACAGCTCGGGCCACAGCCGGTCGCGCAGCGACTGCGCCAGCACCGCGTCGCCGCAGACCAGCCGGTGCTCCAGCAGGCTGGTGCGGATGGTGAAGTCCTGTTCCGCCAGCCGCAGGCAGTCGTCCAGGCTGCGGGTGGCGTGGCCGACCTTCAGCCGCAGGTCCCACAGCATGTAGAGCATGGATTCCACGACGCTTTCGATCCAGCCGCTGGGCTTCCACGGCAGCAGGAACAGCAGGTCGATGTCGGAATGGGGCGCCATCTCGCCACGGCCATAGCCGCCGGTGGCGATCACCGCGATGCGCTCGCCCTCGGTCGGGGCAAGGTTGGGGTGCAGGCGGGTGGTGGCGACGTAATGGATGGCGCGGATGGTGGCGTCGGTCAGCTCGGCGATGGCGCGCACGGTCTCACGCCCCTTGCGCGGGTGCGAGGCGAGGCCGGCGACGATATCCTCCATCGCCTCGGCGCGCAGGGTGGACAGGATCGCGACGCTGCGGGCCCGGATGTCGCGCGGGTCGGACAGCCCGGCCAACCCTGCGTCAAGCGCGGCGATGGCGCGGCCGGGGTCGAACAACGGATGCGCCCCGGGCAGGGCCGGGGCGCTCTGGATCGGGGCGGGGGCGGCGGGGGTGTCTGTCCCCTCCGCCCCGTTCCGGCCTGGTCGTCGCGGCAAGGTCAGAACCCGGCGCCGCGGAAGCTGCCCCGCGCCGGGTCCAGCACCACCAGCTGCCCGCCGCGCAGCGTCGCCACCGACAGCTGCCGCTGGTTGCTGCCGTCGGGCATCAGCCGGAACGTGCCCTGGATGCCGGCGAAGCCGGCGCCCTGGGTCAGCCCGGCGGTGGTGACGGCATTGCGCCGGCCCGCCCGCAGCTGCGCGGCCAGCGCCGACACCGCGTCATAGGCCAGCGTCGCGAATTCATGCGGGGTCTCGCCATAGGCGGCGCGGTAGCGGCTGTTGAACTGCGCCATCCGCCCCAGGTCGGGGATGGCGAACCAGCCGTTCTGCAGCTGTGGCAGCGCGGCGCGGCTTGCGGGCACGTCCCAGCGGGTCAGCCCCATCAGCTGGATCGAGCGGCTGCTTAGCCCCGCCTCGGCCAGCGCGGCGGCGATTTCGGGCAGCACCGCCTGGTTGTTGCCGGTCAGGAAGATCGCCTGCGCCTGGTTGGCGGCGGCGGCGCGGGCCACGGTGGGGGCGATGGCGTCCATTTCCGGGCGCGTGGGGCCATGGGCGGACTTGCCGACCAGCGTGGCGCGGTTGCGGGCGATGGCGGTCTCGATCGCGGCGCCGCCGATCTGGCCGGCGACGTCGTTTTCATGGACCAGCAGGAAGCGGCTCAGACCCTGCGAGACGCCATAGGACACCAGCCGGTTGGCGGTGTTGCCGAAGGTGTTGCCCAGCACGAAGAGGTTGCCACCCGCGATATCGGCATTGTTGGAGAATGACAGTACGTTCACCCGCCCGGCCACGGCGGTGCCGACCGCATTGGCCGATTCCGCGTGCAGCGGCCCGACGATGATCTTGGCGCCCTCGGCCACCGCCTGGTTGGCGCGCTGCACCGCCAGCGCCGCGTCGTCGCCGCTGTCATAGATTCGCAGGTCGATGCGCGCGCCCTGCGCGTCGGCGACGGCCATGCGGGCGGCATTGCTCATCGAGCGGGCCATGTAGTCGTAATTCGGGTCGCCCGAGCCGCCGGGCACCAGCAGCGCCACCTGCAGCGGCTGGGCGGGGTCGATGATCGGGCCGGTCTGCGGGCCGCCGACGGACAGCCCGGATGGTTCGCAGGCGGCCAGCGCCATGGCGGAAAACAGGGCTGCGACCCGCAGCAGGGGGCGGCGGAAGAAATGGCTCCGGTCGGCGCCCCGGGGGCGCTGGGCGATTGAGACCATGGGGTTGATTCCCTCGTTGTGGTGGTGTGCCGGGTCGGGCAAGGGTAGTCACAGACCGCCCGGCGTGGCAACCTGACGCGCCACGCGGCCGGGAACGCGGGCGGCAGAGCAGGGGGTCGAGAATGCAGGACCAGCAACATCCCGGAGACCGGCCCGATGCCGAGGGCGCGCGGGTGATCCCGGCTTCGGTGCTGGCCGAGCGGCTGGAGCCGGGGCTCTATCTGGTCTCGACCCCGATCGGGCGGGCGCGCGACATCACGCTGCGCGCGCTCGACGTGCTGAACGCGGCTGAGCTGCTGGCGGCCGAGGATACCCGCACCCTGCGCCACCTGATGGCGATCCACGGGATCCCGCTGCGGGCACGGCAGATCCTGTCCTACCACGACCATAATGCCGAGCGTGCGCGCCCCGCGATCCTGGCGGCGATTTCGGCGGGGCAGTCGGTGGCCTATTGCTCGGACGCCGGCACGCCGCTGGTCGCCGACCCCGGGTTCCGGCTGGCACGGGACATCGCGGCGGCAGGCGGCAGGGTCCACGCCGTGCCCGGCGCCTCGGCACTGCTGGCGGCGCTGGCGGTGGCGGGCCAGCCGACCGACCGCTTCCTGTTCGCGGGATTCGCGCCCTCGCAGCGCAGCGCCCGCCGCCGCTGGCTGTCGGAACTGGCGGAAATCGACGCGACTGCGGTCATTTTCGAAAGTCCGAGGCGCGTTAAGGAATTGTTGAAAGATTTGTGCGAAACAGATGGGGAACGTGATATCTCGATCTGCAGGGAACTGACCAAGAAATTCGAAGAGGTGATGCGCGGGCCGGCCCGGCTCCTGGCTGAGCGGATCCCCGCCGAAGGCCTGCGCGGAGAGGTGGTGGTGGTGCTGGGGCCGCCGGCGGTGGCGCTTGCCGATGATGCGGCGGTGCAAGAGGCGCTGCGGACCCGGCTCGGCCGGATGACCATGCGCGACGCGGTGGCCGAGGTGGCCGAGCAGACCGGGCGCCCGCGCAAAGAGGTTTATCGCATGGCCCTGGCCATGCAGGAGGATGGAACGGATGCAGATGATCATGCCCTGGCTTGAAACCCGGCACGGCGGCACGGCCAGCCACGCAAGGGTGGCCCGCGGGATTTCGGCTTACGCCTCGGGCCAGGCCGCCGAGACCCGCGTGGCCGAGCTTTATGCCGAACGCGGCTGCGAGATTCTGGAACGGCGCTGGCGCAGCGCCGCCGGAGAGGTTGATCTGATCCTGCGCGACGGCGATGCCATCGTCTTCGTCGAGGTCAAGAAATCCGGAACCCATGACCTGGCCGCAGAGCGGCTGTCGCGGCGCCAGATGGACCGGATCTGCATGGCGGCCCTGCTTTATACCGAGCGTTTCCCCACCGGCTCGCTGACCGAGATGCGCTTCGACGCCGCACTGGTGGATGGCTGCGGCCGGGTGGACATCATCGAGAATGCCTTCGGCGCCAACTGACGCGGCCCGTCCTGCGCTTGCATCGTCCTGTCCGTCGGGTCAGAACCTGTTCCAGCGCAACATGAAGGCCGGAGTCGCCATATGTCCCTCAGGGTCGCCCTTCAGATGGATCCGATCGAACATGTGTCGATCGACGCCGATTCGACCTTTCGCATCGGGCTGGAGGCAGAGGCGCGGGGGCATCGGCTGTTCCAGTACACCCCGGACGGGCTGATCTTCGACGAAGGCCGGCTGTTGGCGCGCGGCCGCGACGTGACTCTGCGGCGCGAGCAGGGCAATCACGTCAGCTTTGGCGAGTGGCGCATTGCCGATCTGTCCGGGTTCGACGTGATCTGGCTGCGTCAGGATCCGCCCTTCGACATGAGCTATGTCACCACCACCCATCTGCTGGACCGGGTGCATCCCCGGGTGCTGGTGGTCAACGATCCGTTCTGGGTCCGCAACCTGCCGGAAAAGCTGTTCGTGCTGGATTTCCCGCAGCTGACCCCGCCAACGATGATCGCCCGCGACGTCGAATCGATCCGCGCCTTCCGCGCCCGTCACGATGAAATCATCATCAAGCCGCTTTACGGCAATGGCGGCGCCGGGGTGTTCCACCTGCCGCAGGCGGATGCGAATCTGTCGTCCCTGCTCGAGCTGTTCGGCGGCATCACCCGCGAGCCGGTGATCGTGCAGAAATACCTGCCCGCAGTGGTCAAGGGCGACAAGCGCATCATCCTGGTCGACGGCGAGGCGGTGGGCGCGATCAACCGCATTCCCGCGCAGGGCGAGGCGCGCTCGAACATGCATGTCGGCGGCCGGCCCGAAAAAGTCGGGCTGACCGAGCGCGAGCGGGAAATCTGCGCCACTATCGGGCCGGTGCTGCGCGAAAAAGGGCTGATCTTCGTCGGCATCGACGTGATCGACGGCTGGCTGACCGAGATCAACGTCACCTCCCCCACCGGGATCCAGGAGCTCGAGCGATTCGACGGCATCAATGCCGCCGCCCTGATCTGGGAGGCGATCGAGCGCCGACGCGCCGCGGGCGCTGCTGCCCGCTAGACCCGACCCGAGGAGCCGCCGATGACGCCCCAGAAACTTCTTCGCGCCCTGTTCGACCGGGCCGTTGCGGTGGCCGATCCGATGGAAAGCCTGGCCGGCTTCCTGCCCACGCGGCCAACCGGCGGCCGGGTGGTGGTGGTCGGGGCCGGCAAGGCCAGTGCGCGGATGGCCGAGGCGGTCGAGGCCGCCTGGGGCCCGTGCGAGGGGCTGGTGATTACCCGCTACGGCCACGCCCGCCCCACCCGCGGTATCGAGATCGTCGAGGCTGCGCATCCGGTCCCCGACCAGGCCGGGGTCGAGGCCACGCTGCGGATGCTGGCGCTGCTGGAAGGCCTGGGCGAGGGGGATTTCGTGCTGGCGCTGATCTCGGGCGGTGCTTCGGCCCTGCTTTGCGCGCCGGCCGGCGACATCACCCTGGCCGAGAAACAGGCGCTCAGCCGCGCGCTTCTGGCCAGCGGCGCGCCGATCGGGCAGATGAACATCGTCCGCAAGCATCTGAGCCGGATCAAGGGCGGGCAGCTGGCCGCTGCTGCCTGGCCGGCGCGGGTGCTGGCGCTGATGATTTCCGATGTGCCGGGCGACGATCCGGCGCTGATCGGCTCGGGCCCCACGGTGGGGGACCGCTCGACCGCGGCGGATGCGCGGGCTATTCTGGACCGCTGGGGGGTGCCGGTCCCGGCCTCGGCGGCGGAGGTTCTGGCGCGCGGCACCGGGGTGCGCGCGCCCGAGGATCCGGTGCTGTCGCGGGTCGAGAATGTGGTCTACGCGGCGCCGTCACGCTCCTTGGCGGCGGCGGCCGAGTTGGCGGCCGACCACGGTTACCAAGTGGATATCCTGGGCGATTCCATCGAGGGCGAGGCGCGCGAGGTTGCTGCGGCACATGCCGGGCTGGCGCAGGACGCAACCGGGCCGCGGGTGATTCTGTCGGGCGGCGAGCTGACCGTGACCCGCCGCGGCGACGGCTGCGGCGGGCCGAATGCGGAATATGCGCTGGCGCTGGCGGTGGCGCTGAACGGGGCTGCGGGCATCCACGCCATCGCCTGCGATACCGACGGCATCGACGGGGCGGCCGAGGTGGCGGGGGCGCTGATCGGGCCGGATACGCTCGACCGCGCGCGGGCCTGCGGCACGGACACGGCAGCGGCGCTGGAGAGCAACGACGCCCACGGGTTCTTTGCGCGGATCGGGGCGCAGATCGTGACCGGGCCGACGCTGACCAATGTCAATGATTTCCGTGCCTTGTTGATCGAAGCTCCCAAGGTCGATTGACGGCCGGGCCTTTGTTGACGCCATGAGCCCGTTAACCTTTCCTTAAACTCCCACTGCTAGACCCAGGGAAACGGGGCAGCGGAGGGCAGGATGGTCGCGATTGCCTTTACCGTCGCCTTTGACGGGATCGAGGCGCGGTTGGTCGAGGTGCAGGCGGCGGTCTCGGCCGGGATCCCGTCGTTTTCCATCGTCGGTTTGCCCGACAAGGCGGTCAGCGAGGCGCGCGAACGGATCCGCGCCGCCTTTGGCGCCATGTCGGTGGCGATGCCCTCCAAGCGGGTGACGGTGAATCTGTCGCCCGCCGACCTGCCCAAGGAGGGCTCGCATTTCGACCTGCCCATCGCGCTGGCGGTGCTGGCGGTGCTCGAGGTGGTGCCGGCTGAGGAACTCGCCAACGTGGTTTCGCTGGGCGAGCTGTCGCTGGACGGGCGGCTGGTGTCGGTCGCCGGCGCCTTGCCCGCCGCCGTCGCCGCGGCCGAGGATCAGCGCAGCCTGATCTGCCCGCCGGGTTGCGGAGCCGAGGCCGCCTGGGTGGGGGCGGTGCCGGTGGTGGCGCCGGCGGGGCTGAAGCAGGTGGTCGACCATCTGACCGGCCGCGCCCCGGTCGCGCCCTCGGCGCCCGGGCAGGTGGCGCGGCCGCAGCGTCGCGCCGACATGGCCGACGTGCGCGGCCAGGAACGGGCGCGGCGGGCGCTGGAAATCGCCGCCGCGGGGCGCCACCATCTGCTGATGGTCGGGCCGCCAGGTTCGGGCAAGTCGATGCTGGCTGCACGGCTGCCCGGGCTGATGCCGGAGCTTTCCCCGGCCGAGGCGCTGGAGAGCTCGATGATCCAGTCGCTGGCTGGGCTGCTGACCGACGGCGGCATCTCGCGCGAGCCGCCCTATCGCGACCCCCACCACACCGCCTCGATGCCGGCGATCGTCGGCGGCGGGCGCGGGGCGCGGCCGGGCGAGATCAGCCTGGCCCATAACGGCGTGCTGTTCCTGGACGAACTGCCGGAGTTTTCCCGCCAGGTGCTCGAGACCCTGCGCCAGCCGCTGGAGACCGGCGAGGTGGTGGTGGCGCGCGCCAATGCGCATGTGCGCTATCCCTGCCGGTTCCTGCTGGTCGCCGCGGCCAACCCCTGCCGCTGCGGCCATCTGGCCGATGCCGCCCGCGCCTGCGCCCGGGCGCCGCAATGCGGGGCGGATTATCTCGGCAAGCTCTCCGGCCCGCTGATGGACCGTTTCGACCTGCGGATCGAGGTGCCGCCGGTCGCCATCTCCGATCTCGACCAGCGCCAGGGCGGCGAGAATACTGCCGCCATCGCCGCCCGGGTGCAGGCGGCGCGGGCGGTGCAGGCGCGGCGATTCGGCGACAGCCCCGGGCTGCGGGTCAATGCGGATGCCTCGGGTCCCGTGCTTGAGGAGATCGCCGAGCCCGACAGCGAGGGCCGCGCGCTGATTCACCGCGCCGCCGAGCGGCTGGGGCTCAGCGCTCGCGGCTATCACCGCATCCTGCGCACCGCCCGCACCATCGCCGACCTGGACCATTCGGACCGCGTGCGCGCCCCGCATCTGGCCGAAGCGATCGGCTATCGCCTGCCCTTTGCGGCCGCATCCTGACGGTGAGATCGTGGCGGCTCTCATCTTGCCCCAAATATCCCCGGGCTTCCGGGCACCCGGAATAGGAGGCGGATCAGAAAACCGCCCACAAGGCTGTTTCCCCGCCGGATGGTCCGGTGGACTGCTTTCAGCGAGGAAAGCCGCGGCAGCGGTCCGGGGCGGCGCGCCGATCCGGCGCCGGGGTCTTGGCGTCAGCGCTGCATGGGTATTTGGGCCAGAAAGAAGCCGATGCCGTTTCAAGGATGCCCGTCTCCCGGCCTTTCTTGCCCCGCGGGCGCCAGTCTTCTAGGACTGGTCGCGGCGGCCGCAGGAGCAGGGGATGACCGGGATGCAGGAAAAGCGCGTTCTGCTGATCGTGGGGGGCGGGATCGCCGCCTTCAAGCTGCCCGAGCTGGTACGGCTGCTACGCAAGGCCGGGATCGGGGTCACCACGGTGCTGACCGAGGGTGGCGCGCAATTCGTCACCCCGCTGACGCTTTCGGCGCTGTCGGGCGAGCTGTGCCATTCCGCGCTGTGGGACCTGACCCGCGAGGCCGAGATGGGCCATATCCAGCTGTCGCGCTCGGCCGATCTGGTGGTGGTGGCGCCGGCCACGGCGGATCTGATGGCCAAGATGGCCGCGGGGCTGGCCGGAGACCTGGCCTCGACGCTGCTGCTGGCCACCGACAAGCCGGTGCTGATTGCGCCGGCGATGAATGTGCGCATGTGGGACCATCCCGCGACCCGCCGGAACCGGCAGATCCTGCAAGACGATGGGATCAGCTTTGTCGGCCCGGGCGAGGGCGACATGGCCTGTGGCGAATGGGGCGAGGGGCGCATGGCCGAGCCGCAGGCAATCCTCGATGCGATCCTTGCGGCGCTGGGGGGCGGGGTCGAGCCGCCGCTGCGGTTGACCAGCGACCGGCTGCGGCTGACGCCGGAAGACGCGGCCCCGCCCGCCATTGCGCCGCCCGACGGGCCGCTGCGCGGGCGGCATATCGTGGTGACCTCGGGGCCCACGCATGAGCCGATCGACCCGGTGCGCTATATCGCCAACCGCTCCTCCGGGGCGCAGGGAGCGGCGATCGCGGCGGCGCTGCGCGATCTGGGGGCGCAGGTCAGTTTCGTGACCGGACCGGCCGCGGTGCCGCCGCCCCCCGGGGTGCAGGTGGTGAGGGTCGAAACCGCGGCCGAGATGCGCGCGGCGGTCGAGGCCGCCTTGCCCGCCGATGCGGCGGTAATGGCGGCGGCGGTGGCGGACTGGCGGGTGGTCAATGCCTCGGGGCAGAAGATGAAGAAGGACGGCAGCGGCCGGCCGCCGTCGCTGGAAATGGCTGAGAACCCTGACATTCTTGCTTGGGTCAGTCGCGCGGAACAGCGGCCTTCGCTGGTGGTCGGCTTTGCCGCGGAAACCGACAATGTGGTTGCCAATGCGGTCGCCAAGCGCCAGCGCAAGGGCTGCGACTGGATCGTCGCGAACGACGTCAGCCCGGGCTCGGGGGTTATGGGCGGCGCCGACAACACCGCGATCCTGGTGACCGCGGAGAATGTCGAGCACTGGCCAAAGCTGCCCAAGGCCGAGGTCGCGCGCCGCCTGGCCGAGCGTATCGCCGCACGGCTGGCCGAGGTCGCCGAATGAAGCGGGTCTATCTGGACTGGAACGCCACCGCGCCGCTGCGTCCCGAGGCGCGGGCGGCGATGGCCGATGCGCTGGAGGTGACCGGCAACCCCTCGAGCGTCCATGCCGAGGGGCGGGCGGCCAAGATGCTGCTGGAACGCTCGCGCGAGCAGCTGGCCGAGGCGCTGGGGGCGGCGCAGGCCGACATCGTGTTCACCTCGGGCGCGACCGAGGCGGCGGCGCTGGCGCTGTCGGGACGCGGGCTCGCCTGCGCGGGGATCGAGCATGACTGCGTGCGGGCGTGGTGCGACGAGACGCTGGTGACGGGCCCGGACGGGCAGGTCGCGGTGCCAGATCCTGCCCGCGCCACCCTGCAGCTGGCCAACAGCGAGACCGGGGTGATGCAGACCCTGCCGCAGGGGCTGGCGGCCAGCGACCTGACGCAGGGGTTCGGCAAGATCCCCTTTGCCTTCGACTGGCTGGGGATCCGCGCCGGCATGGTCAGCGCCCACAAGCTGGGCGGCCCCCGCGGCATCGGCGCGCTGGTGCTGGCGGCCGGAGAGGACCGCGAGGCGCTTTTGCGCGGCGGCGGGCAGGAAAGCGGCCGCCGCGCCGGCACCGAAAACCTGGCCGCCATCGCCGGGTTTGCCGCCGCCGCTGCGGCCGCGCAGCGCGACCTGGCCGGAGGAATGGCCGAGCGTCTGGCCGAAATGCGCGATCATCTGCTCGACAGGCTGGAAAATGCCGAGGGAATTACTATGTTTCCGGGGCGCGAATCCCCGCGCCTGCCGCAGACGCTGTCCATCCTGACCCCAGGGTGGAAGGGCGAGACGCAGGTGATGCAGATGGACCTGGCCGGCTTTGCCGTTTCCGCCGGGTCCGCCTGTTCTTCCGGCAAGGTCCGGGAAAGCGGGGTCCTGCGCGCGATGGGCGTGGCCGGCCCGGATGCCGGCTGCGCGTTGCGCGTCTCGTTCGGGGGAACGACGACGCTTGAGGATTTGGACCGCTTTGCCGACGCGTGGCTTGCCGCCCGCGCCCGCTGGCAAGGCAAGCAGGGAAGGTAGATATGACCGTTCAGGACGCGCCCGAGATCGAAGTCCGCGAAGGCGTTGACCGCGAGACGGTCGAAACCGTCGCGAGCATGGGTTCCTACAAATACGGGTGGGATACCGAGATCGAGATGGAATACGCCCCCAAGGGCATCAACGAGGACATCGTTCGGCTGATCAGCCAGAAGAACGAGGAACCCGAGTGGATGACCGAGTGGCGGCTGGCGGCGTTCCGCCGCTGGCAGACCATGACCGAGCCCAGTTGGGCGATGCTCAACTATCCCGAGATCGACTTTCAGGACCAGTATTACTACGCCCGCCCGAAAAGCATGGCGGTGCGGCCGAAATCGCTGGACGAGGTCGATCCCAAGCTGCTGGCCACCTATGCAAAGCTGGGGATTCCGCTGCGCGAGCAGGAAATCCTGGCCGGGGTCGAGGGCGCGGACGCCGCCCCCGCCGACGTGCGCAAGGTCGCGGTCGACGCGGTGTTCGATTCCGTCAGTGTCGGCACCACCTTCCAGGACGAGCTGGCCAAGGCGGGCGTGATCTTCTGCCCGATCTCGGAAGCGATCCGCAAACACCCCGAGCTGGTCAAGAAATACCTCGGCTCGGTGGTGCCGCAGTCGGACAACTACTTCGCCACCTTGAACTCGGCGGTGTTCTCGGACGGGTCCTTCGTCTATGTGCCGCCGGGCGTGCGCTGCCCGATGGAGCTGTCGACCTATTTCCGCATCAACGCCGAGAATACCGGCCAGTTCGAGCGCACGCTGATCATCGCCGACAAGGGCAGCTACGTCAGCTATCTGGAAGGCTGCACCGCGCCCAAGCGCGACATCGCCCAACTGCACGCGGCGGTGGTGGAGATCGTCATCCTCGAGGATGCCGAGGTGAAATATTCCACCGTCCAGAACTGGTTCCCCGGCGACGAGGAAGGCCGCGGCGGCATCTACAACTTTGTCACCAAGCGCGCCGATTGCCGCGAGCCGCGGGCCAAGGTGATGTGGACGCAGGTGGAAACCGGCAGCGCCATCACCTGGAAATACCCGTCCTGCATCCTGCGGGGCGAGGAAAGCCAGGGCGAGTTCTACTCGATCGCCATCACCAACAACTTCCAGCAGGCCGATACCGGCACCAAGATGATCCATCTTGGCAAGAACACCCGCTCTCGCATTGTTTCCAAAGGGATTTCCGCGGGGCAAGCGCAGAACACCTATCGCGGGCTGGTCTCGATGCACCCGCGCGCAACCGACAGCCGCAACTATACCCAGTGCGACAGCCTGCTGATCGGGGACCGCTGCGGGGCGCATACCGTGCCCTATATCGAGGTCAAGAACAGCTCCTCGCGCGTCGAGCACGAGGCCACCACCAGCAAGGTGGACGAGGATCAGCTGTTCTACTGCCGCGCCCGCGGCATGGATGAGGAAGAGGCGGTGGCGCTGGTCGTCAACGGCTTCTGCCGCGACGTGCTGCAGGCCCTGCCGATGGAGTTCGCGATGGAGGCGCAGGCCCTGGTCGCGATCAGCCTGGAAGGCAGCGTCGGCTGATGCGAAAGCCCTTGCCCCGCCATGCAGTCTGAGCCGGTCACCCTGCCGCGGCCCGAAACCACCGACGCGTCGTATTTCGACGTGGCGGCGGCACGGGCTGCGTTGGCCTCGGGCGCCGTGGTGGCGTTCCCGCCGCTGGACCTGGTGCATTGGGGCGGGATGA
Organism: Paracoccus sp. SJTW-4; assembly: GCF_047716885.1. Classification (NCBI taxonomy): domain Bacteria; kingdom Pseudomonadati; phylum Pseudomonadota; class Alphaproteobacteria; order Rhodobacterales; family Paracoccaceae; genus Paracoccus; species Paracoccus sp. SJTW-4. Next base: position 3,297,676 of record NZ_CP136681.1, read on the forward strand.
GCTTTGCGCTGAACTTCCGCCGCGACCCGGTGCAGGACGCCCTGCGTGCCGGCGGCTTTTACGAGGCACGCGAGCTGCGCGCGCTCAAGGGGCTGCTGGGGCCGGGGGCGGTGGTGGTCGATATCGGCGCCAATATCGGCAACCACGCGGTGTTCTTTGCTCGCCGGATGCGCGCCGCCCGCGTCATCGTGTTCGAGCCGAACCCGCTGGCGGCGGCGCCGCTGATGGCCAATGTGCTGCTGAACGGGTTGTCCGGGGTGATCTGCCTGGACCACCTGGGGGTGGCGCTGGGGGCGGTGCCGGGGCAGGGCTACGGGATGCGGCGCCACGACCGCAACCTGGGCGCGACCCGCCTGCGCCCGGCCGAGGGCAGCATCCCGATGCTGCCCGGCGACGCGCTGCTGGCGGGCGAGAGCCCCGATCTGATCAAGATCGACGTCGAGGGGATGGAGCTCGAGGTGCTGGAAGGCCTGTCGGCCACCATCGCCCGCGCCCGCCCGCTGATGCTGGTCGAGGTCGACGACGCCAATCTGCCCGGCTTTCTGGACTGGCAGGCCGCGGCAGGCTATCGCCCGCTCAAGGACTGGCGGGTCAGCAAGAGCAATGCGAATTACCTGATCGAATCCGCGCGGGATGACGCCCGCCTGACGTGACACCGGGGGCCGCAGCCCCCAGCCGGACCCGGACCGGCGCCGAGGAAAGGAACGACGATGCTGCAAATCAACAATCTCCACGTTGCGCTCGAGGACGAGGGCAAGCAGATCCTCAAGGGCGTGACGCTGACCGTCCCCGCCGGGCAGGTCCATGCGATCATGGGGCCGAACGGCTCGGGGAAATCCACGCTCTCCTATGTGCTGTCGGGCCGCGACGGCTATGAGGTGACCGAAGGCCAGGCCACGCTGGAAGGCCACGACCTGCTGGAGATGGAGCCCGAAGAGCGCGCCGCCGCCGGGCTGTTCCTGGCGTTCCAGTACCCGGTCGAGATCCCGGGCGTCGGCAACATGACCTTTCTGCGCACCGCCGTGAACGCGCAGCGCAAGGCCCGCGGCGAGGATGAGCTGTCGGCCGGCGAGTTCCTGAAGCTGGTGCGCGAACGCGCCAAGGCGCTGGACATCGACGCCGAGATGCTCAAGCGCCCGGTCAACGTTGGTTTCTCGGGCGGCGAGAAAAAGCGCAACGAAATCCTGCAGATGGCGATGCTCGAGCCGCGGATGTGCATCCTGGACGAGACCGACTCGGGTCTCGACGTCGATGCGATGCGGCTGGTCGCGCAGGGGGTGAACGCGCTGCGCGCGCCGGACCGCAGCTTCCTTGTGATCACGCATTACCAGCGGCTGCTGGACCATATCGTCCCCGACGTGGTGCATATCATGTTCGACGGGCGGATCGTGAAATCCGGCGGGCCGGAACTGGCGCTCGAGGTCGAGCAGAACGGTTACGCCGACATCCTGGCCGAGGTCGCAGATGCCTGAAGCGGCCTTGATCCAGACCCCCGCCGTCGAGGGCGCGCCGCGCCCCAGTCCCGCCGCCCAGCAGCTGCAGGCGCGGCTGGCCGCCACGCCGCGCCCGCGCGCCCGTGCCACTGACGCCGCCCGCACCGATGCGCTGGACCGGCTGAGCGCGCAGGGCCTGCCCGGCCCGCGCCATGAATACTGGCGCTATACCGACCCTGCGCCCTTCAACGCCGCCACCCCCGATCCGGTGCCGCTGGATGCGGTGACCGGCGATCCGACGCTGTTTGCCGGCGTGGACAAGCTGCGGCTGGTGTTCGTGGACGGGCGTTTCGACGCTGCGGCCTCGGATGATCTGTCGCTGGCGGGGGTCGAGATCGCGCCCCTGTCGCAGGCCGACGCCGAGCCCGACCACTGGGTCGGCGATGCCTATGGCGCGCTGGAAAAGCCGGGGCAGTCGCCGGTCGCGCGCCCGTTTGCGGCGCTGAACACCGCCATCGCCACCGACGGCGCGGTGATCCGCGTCACCGGGCAGGCGGCAAAGCCGGTGCAGATCCTCTATCGCCGTTCCGACCCGGCGGCGGACGTGACCATCCACCACGTGCTGCGGCTGGAAGCGGGTGCGGACCTGACCCTGCTGGAAAACGGGCTGGTGGGCGCGCGCGGCAATATCGTGATCGAGGCCGATCTGGCCGCCGGCGCCAAGCTGCATCACGTCGCCGCCCATCGCGCCGGGGTGCCGCGGGTGTCCAACATCCACCTGTTCGGCCGGGTGGCCGAGGGCGCCTCGCTCAAGTCCTTTGCGCTGTCGGTGGATGGGCGGCATCTGCGCACGGAATCGGTGATCGAGCTGCTGGGCGATGACGCGGTGGCCCATGTCGCCTGCGCGATGCTGGGCGACGGCGGCGCGGTCCATCAGGACGACACCGTGTTCATCACCCACACCGGGCTGCGCGGCGAAAGCCGGCAGGTGTTCAAGAAGGTGCTCAAGAACGGCGCCACCGGCGTCTTTCAGGGCAAGATCCTCGTCCGCCCCGGCGCGCAGAAGACTGACGGCTACCAGATCAGCCAGGCGCTGCTGCTGGACGAAAACAGCCAGTTCCTTGCCAAGCCCGAGCTGGAAATCTACGCCGACGACGTCAAATGCAGCCACGGCTCGACCACCGGCGCGCTGGATGAAACCGCGCTGTTCTACCTGCGCTCGCGCGGGGTGCCGCGGGAACGGGCGGTGGTGCTGCTGGTGCTGAGCTTCCTGGCCGACGCGCTGGAAGAGGTCGAGGACGAGGCGCTGCGCGCCGAGATCTCGGACCGGCTGGAAGAGTGGCTGACCGCCCGGGCTAGGGGCTGACCCATGGGGCTGATCCCCCGCATCCTGCTGACCTGGCGCGCGCCCGGCCGCGCGGTGCGGGGGGTGGCGCTGATGTCGGAACCGGCGCTGCTGGCGCTGCTGATCGGCACGATGGCGCTGTATTTCGTGGCGCAATGGCCAGCGCATGCACGGGCGGCGGCGCTGGATCCGTCGGTGCCGCTGCAGGCGCGACTGGGCGGCGCGCTGCTGGCCACGATGTTCCTGATGCCGCTGCTGGTCCTGGCGCTGGCCTGGCTGGCGCAGGGCGCCGCCCGGCTGCTGGGCGCCAGGCTGGACGGGCGGCAGTCCCGGCTGGCGCTGATCTGGGCCTTGGCGGCGGCGGTGCCGGTAATGCTGCTGCAAGGGCTGGTGCAGGGGTTCGTCGGCCCCGGCCCGGCCGTGACGGCGGTGAACATTCTGGCCGGCGCGGCGTTTCTGCTGTTCTGGATATCGGGATTGCGGGAACTCTCGGGCACCAGACGGCCCGCATGACGGCGGGCGGCATGAAGGCAGGCGGCATGATCGAACTGATGAGGCTGACGATCCGCAACCCGCTGGGCGGGTGGCTGGTGCTGGCGGCCCGGAACTGGACCCTCGCCGACCGCTGGGGGCTGGTGTTCGCGACCGCGGCCGCCTCGGCGATCCTGTCCTGGCTGGGGGCGCAGCTGCTGCCGGCGAGCGGGGGCGACGCCGGGCTGCTGGCGGTGCTGGCGGCGTCGCCCATGTCGATGGCGGGGGTGCAGGTGGCCTCGGCGGCGCTGGGCGCGTTCCTGCTGTCCGAGGTCGGCCGCGTCTTCGGCGGGACCGGGCGGTTTCCCGACGCGCTGCTGGCGGTCGGCTGGATCGAGGCGATCATGGTCGCCTTTCAGGTCGTGCAGCTGCTGGCGACGTTGATCCTGCCGCCGCTGGGCGCGCTGGTCGGCATCGCCTCGCTGCTGCTGGCCGCCTATCTGATGGTCGGCCTGACCATGGCCGTCCATGGTTTTCGCAACCCGCTGCTGGTGGTGATGGGGATTCTGGGCACGGTGATGCTGGCCAGCTTCCTGCTGTCGGTCCTTGCCGTCGCCCTCAACCTTTTTCCCGGGGGTCCGGCATGAGCTTCGACATCGACAAGGTCCGCGCGGATTTCCCGATCCTGTCCACGCAGGTGCACGGGCGGCCGCTGGTCTATCTGGACAGCGGCGCCAGCGCGCAAAAGCCGCAGGTGGTGATCGACGCGGTCTCGCGCGCCTATGCGGGGGAATACGCCAATGTTCACAGGGGGTTGCACTATCTGTCCAACCTCGCCACCGACCATTACGAGGCCGTGCGCGGGACCATCGCCCGCTTCCTCGGTGCGCGGGATGAAAACGAAATCATCTTTACCAGCGGCTCGACCGAGGGGATCAACCTGGTCAGCTATGGCTGGGCGGCGCCGCGGCTGCAACCGGGGGATGAAATCCTGCTGTCGGTGCTGGAGCACCACGCCAATATCGTGCCCTGGCATTTCCTGCGTGAACGGCAAGGGGTGGTGCTGCGCTGGGTCGAGCCCGAGCCCGACGGCAGCCTGCCCGCCGACAAGGTGCTGGAGGCGGTGGGACCGCGCACCAGGCTGATCGCCATCACCCATATGTCGAACGTGACCGGCACGGTGGTCGACGTCGGCGCCATCGCGCACGGCACCGACGTGCCGGTACTGGTCGACGGCAGCCAGGCCGCAGTGCACATGCCGGTCGACGTGCAGGCGCTGGGCTGCGATTTCTATGTGATCACAGGGCACAAGCTCTACGGCCCCTCGGGGTCCGGTGCGATCTGGATCCGGCCCGAGCGCCAGGCCGAGATGCGGCCGTTCCTGGGCGGCGGCGACATGATCCGCGAGGTCTCGCGCGATGCGGTCAGCTATGCCGACCCGCCCCTGCGGTTCGAGGCCGGCACCCCCGGCATCGTCAACCAGATCGGGCTGGGCGCGGCGCTGGACTATCTGATGGCGCTGGGGATGGAGAACATCGCCGCGCATGAGGCCGGGCTGCGCGACTATGCCAACGAACGGCTGGGCGCGCTCAACTGGCTGAATATCCAGGGGAATGCGCCGGGCAAGGGGGCAATCTTCTCGATGACGATGCAAGGCGCGCACGCCCATGACATCGCCACGATCCTCGACCAGCGCGGCATCGCCGTGCGGGCGGGGACGCATTGCGCCATGCCCTTGATGCAGCATTACGGGTTGGCGGCCTCGGCGCGCGCCAGCTTTGCGATGTATAATACCAGGGCCGAAGTCGATGCGCTGGTCGACGGTCTGAACTTCTGCCACGAGCTTTTCGGCTGAACTTAACCGAATCTTAGGCCGCGGCTGCTAGCGTCCCCCTTGTCTTGACGGGGAAAACCATGCGGCTGGTGGCATTGCTTTGGGCGGTCTGCGGCGTGCTGGCCGGCCCGGCATGGGCGTCGGGCGACCCCGCCGACCAGCCGGCCGCGGTCTGCGAATGGGCGGCGCTGACCGCCGCTGCGGAAACCGGGGTGCCGCCAGACATCATGGGCGCGTTGACCCTGACCGAAACCGGGCGCCGGCGTGGCGGCCTCGTCCGCCCTTGGGCGTGGAGCGTGAATGCCGAGGGCGCCGGCAGCTGGTTCGACGACCCGGCCGAGGCGCTGGCCTTTGCCGAAGATCGGGTCGAGGCCGGGCGGCTGAACCTCGACATCGGCTGTTTCCAGCTGAACTACCGCTGGCACAGCGCCAATTTCCCCTCGCTGGTGGCGATGTTCGACCCGCTGGAAAACGCCCGCTATGCCGCGCGTTTCGTGCGCGAGCTTCATGCCGAGCTGGGCGACTGGCGGCTGGCGGCCGGGGCGTTCCATTCGCGCACCCCGATCCATGCGACGCGCTATCTGGCGCGCTTCGACCAGCTGCGCGCCGGGCTGCGGGCGCGCGGGTTCGAGGGGCTGGCGGATGCGCCCGAAACCTACAACAGCTTTGCCATCGCCGCCCCGGTGGCGCCCGAAAAGGTCGCCCGCGCGCGCGAGCGGCTGACGCTGCTGGGCGCACCGCTGGGCTCGACCCGGACCGGCACCCCGGCGTCGCTGGCGGTGGTGGCGCAGGGGCGGGGGCCGCTGCTGGGCGGGGCGCGCGGGGTGCTGTTCGGCCGGCGCGAGGCCGAGCCGCCCGAGCTTCCGCCCGAACTTCCGGCCGGGATGCTGGATGAGCTTTAGTGTGGCGGGTGCCGCTCAGGCCAGCGATAGCGGAAACTCGATGGCGATCCTCATCCCCGAGCTGTCGAAGTCGCGGGTGAACCGCCCCTCGAGATCGCCCTCGACCAGCGCCTCGATCAGCTGCGAGCCGAAGCCGCCGGCGGGGGCCTCGGCGGAATCGGGGCAGGGGGCGGCGCCGGCCTCGAACCAGTCCAGCACCAGCCAGCGGCGGTTTTCGCGCGGCTCGACCCGCCACTGCACCACCGGGCCCGAGCCGCCGGCCCCGTGTTTCATGGCGTTGGTCCCCAGCTCATAGACCACCAGCCCCACCGCCTGCGCCTCGCGCCCGTCCAGCTGCACCTCGGGGCCGGACAGGATGCCGCCCGCCGGGCTTTTCCGGGCGATGCTGCCGATCTCGCCCTGCAGCAGCTCGCGCAGATCGGCCGAATCGCGCTGGCCGCGGGTGACGGCGTCCTGCGCCTTGGCCATCGCGGACAGCCGCGCGCCGAACACCTGCTCGAACTCTTCCAGATCCGCGGTGGAACGGGCGGTCTGCCGGGCGATCGCCTGGATCCGCGCCAGGTGATTCTTGATGCGGTGCTGCATCTCGCGCAGCAGCAGGGCGCGTTCCTCGGCCTGCTGCGCCGACTGGCGGGCGCTGCGTTCTGTCTCTGCCAGCGCCCGGAACAGCGTCAGCACCGCCGCGACCACCGCCAGCACCAGCAGCGCCGACAGCGCCCCGACGATGGCGCTGGCCCGGCGGTCGTCTGCCCCCAGGAACTCGGTGCGCGGGGTCAGGGTCACCTGCCAGCTGCGCCCGGCGATGTCGAATTCGCGCTGGACGCTGTGGCGGGTCAGCCGGTCGGGCAGCCCGGGGGGGTGGTTGTCGAACAGCGGCTGTTCGGGGGCCGCGCGGTCGATGGTGCGCAGCAGCACCGGGGGGTCGGGAAAGGTCTCGAGCACTGCGTGATGCAGGTCCCCGGCGCGGAAGGCAGCATAAACGAGCCCGCCCTGCTCCCGGGCCGGGAAATGCTGGAAAAGCCCTTCGCGCGTCGGGGTATAGATCAGGAAGCCGGCCTGTTTCTCGGCAGTGATCTCCTGCACCAGCTGGACGGGGCCGGTGGCGTGCGGCTCTCCGCTGGCCAGCGCCGCGGTGATCGCCTCTTGCCGGACCGGCTCGGAAAACATGTCATAGCCGATGGCGGCGCTGTTGCGCGCGTCCATGGGTTCCAGCAGCGCGATGGGCCCGATCAGGTTCTGGTCGCTGCGGGGATGGATCTCGATCGGCATTCCCTGGACCTGGGTGATCCGGGCGCTGGCGCGGCTGCTGTCGCCGACCGGGGTCAGGGCGGCGTAGCCGATGCCCTGGATGCCGCTGTAGTCGCGCTGCAGTGCCAGCCCGTCGACGAAGCGGCGGAACTCGGTGACCGAGACCGGCTGCTCGCTGGCATCGAAATGGCTGCGGGTGGCGCGCAGCAGCGCCAGATGCTGGACCATCCGCTGGTGGATGCGGTTGGCGACGGAATCGGCCAGCCGCTCGAAGCGGATGGCGGCGGCGCGGTTTTCCAGCCGCATGGTCGCTGCGGTCATGCCGAGACCCAGGGCCACGGTGAACAGCACCGCCACAAGCATCAACACGGTCTTGCGGGCGGAGGTCATGTCGGGGCCGGTATCCAAAGCAACGCAGCGTCGATGCCGGCAACGCGCCCGAAGCAGCACCGTGCCAGAAACCGTTCCTAGGCCGCGCAATGTTTTCTGTCCAGCGTGGCGAGGGCCGCGCAGCCTGCGCCGGCAGCGCCGTCAGGCGGCCGGGCTGCCGCCCGCGGTGCGCCCCAGCCCCGCCGCCAGATGGCCGGCGACGGTCGTGGCCAGCTCGGAAAGCGAGAACGGCTTGGCCAGGAACACCGCCCCCGGAAACGTCTCGCTGCCGGCGCCGGGGGGCGTCTCCATATAGCCGGACATGAAGATCACCGGGGTGTTCACGCGCTTGCGCAGCGCCTCGCGAACCCAGCTCGGACCGTCCAGCCCCGGCATCACCACATCGGTGACGAACAGGTCCACCTCCAGCGCTAGGTCGGCGAGGATCTCGAGCGCGCGCTCGCCGCTGTCGGCCTCGATCACCTCGTAGCCGTGCAGCCGCAGCGCTCGGCTGGCAAAGGCGCGGACCGGGGCCTCGTCCTCGACCAGCAGAATGGTGCGGCGGCGGTCGTCGGGCAGATCGTCGACCGCCGCGGCCTGGCGGCGGGCGGGTGCGGCGGGACGGGGGCGTTGGGCGGGGAAATACAGGGTGAATCTGGTGCCCTCGCCCAGGACGCTGTGGCAGAAGATATAGCCGCCGGTCTGCTTGACGATGCCATAGGCGGTGGACAGGCCCAGTCCGGTGCCCTCGCCCTGCTTCTTGGTGGTGAAGAACGGGTCGAAGATCTTGTCGAAGATCTCGGCGGGAATGCCGCTGCCCTCGTCGGTGACGGTGATCCGGACATATTCCCCCTTGGGGATATTCACCCGCTCGAGGGTCAGCCTCGAGTCGAGGGTGACGTTTTCGGTGCGGATCGCGATCTCGCCGCCGCCCGGCATGGCATCGCGGGCGTTGACCACCAGGTTCATCAGCACCTGCTCGAGCTGCCTTGCGTCGGCCCGGATCGGCCGCAGCGCCGGGTCGTGGGTGACCGTCACCACCGTCCGTTCCCCGACGAGCCGGTTGAGCAGATGGCTGAGATCCGACAGGGAATCGCGCAGGTCGATAAGTTCCGGGGTCAGCGTCTGCTTGCGCGAAAACGCCAGCAGCTGCCGGACCAGTGCCGCCGCGCGGTTGGCGTTCTGCGAGATCTGGTGCAGGTCGGCGTAATCGGGGTCGGCATGGTCGCGCTGCGCCATCAGCAGGTCGCAATGCCCGCTGATCGCAGTCAGCAGATTGTTGAAATCATGAGCGATTCCGCCGGCGAGCTGGCCAATGGCCTGCATCTTCTGGCTTTGGGTGAACTGCGCCTCGAGCGATTTCAGCGCGCTGACATCGGTCAGCACCGCGACCATCCGCTGGGGATCCGCGGTCGCGACCAGGCTGACCTGCAGGTCGCGCTCGACCTCGCCGCGGGTCTGGAGCACCTCGGCACGGCCATTGTCGCGGCCTTCATGCGCCTCGGCGATCCAGTCGTCGAGCGGGCGTCCCAGCCCGTCGATCAACGTCCCCAGGGGGCTGCCGGGCTGGACCGGGCCCAGCAGCGCCTCTGCCGCCGGGTTGGCCTCGATCACCCGGCCCTCGGGGTCGAATTCGAGAATCGCGATCGGCAGGTCCTGATAGCCGGGGTTTGTCGGCGGGTCCGCGGCTGCCGGCGTTGCTGGCGGCGGGGCAGGGACGGGCGCCTCGATCCGCCATAGTTGCAGCCGGGTTCCCGGAATGCGGCGGGCCAGCAGGCGGGTGCCGTCGGCCAGCGGCAGCTCGCACGGCCGCCCGTCCGCGACCCGCAGCAGCAGTTTCTTCGCCGTGGTGGCCGGGCTGGCGCGATGGCGGGACAGCAGGGCCGCCACATCGCGCCCCGTCAGGTCATGCAGCTGTTCGGCTTGCGGAGACTGGGCGCGGATCGCGCCCTCGGCATCGACGATCCAGGCGCAACCGGGCTGTTCGGCCAGCATCTGCCGCGAGGCGCGCAGCTGCCGGCGGGTGCGCGCGTGCTGCACCAGCTGCTGCCCGACCATCAGCCCGGCCAGCAGATACCAAGCCACCGCCACCGCGCCCCCGATGATCAGCACCCGCGGCGGAACCGCCTGCGGTTGCAGCGCCAGCCACAAGGCACCCAAGGCCATCGGCAGCACCAGCACGGGCACGGCCGCCAGCCCGCGGGAAAGCAGCAGTGCGTTGTCCTTCATCCCGGCCTCGTCCTTCGATTCGCCCCAGCATAGCGGACGAGGCGTTAAGCGGGGATTAACGCCCGAGCACCGCCAGGAAAAATCCGTCGCTTTCCGTCAGCGGCGACATCCGCCGACTGGTTTCCAGCCGGAAATCCGGGTGCGCGGCTAGGAAATCCGCGACCTGCGCCTCGTTTTCGGACCGCAGCAGCGAGCAGGTCATATAGGCCAGCCGGCCTCCGGGGCGGACATGAGTCGCGGCCCGGGTCAGGATCGCTGCCTGCGTGCGTTCCAGCGCGGCCAGAGCGTCGGGGGCCAGCCGCCATTTCGCATCCGGCGTCCGCCGCCAGGTGCCCGATCCCGAACAGGGCACATCCGCGACCACCATATCATAGAGCCCCTGCGGCCCCGAGGGATCGGCCAGCGCGATCCTCGCCCCGGCTCGCTCGGCCCGCCGGGGCAGGTCGCGCATCCGCGCCGGCGCCGCGTCCCAGGCGGTGACCTGCGCGCCGCGGGCGGCCAGCGCCAGCGCCTTGCCGCCCCCGCCCGCGCAAAGGTCGAGCACGCGCGTCCCCGGCGTCATCTCCAGCGCCGCGCAGGCGATCTGCGGCGACAGGTCCTGCAGCTCGACCAGCCCCTCGCGCCAGGCGGCCGAGGCTTGCAGCCGACGCTCGCCCGCGGTCACGCAAAGCGCGGTTTCACAGCGGGGATCGGTGGCGGTTTCGATCCCGTCCCGAGCCAGCGCCGACTGCGCCTGAGCTGCGGTTGCGCGGGCGAGATTGGCGCGCAGCCAGACCGGCGCCCGGTCGCGCAGGGCCAGCGCGACAGCGGTGAAGTCGGGGCCGAGATCCTGTTGCAATCGCAGAGAAATCCAGTCGGGCAGGTCCAGCGCCTCGGCCTCGGTCGGGGGGCGGCCGGCGGCGGTTTCCTGCGCGGTCAGCGGGGCGGGGCCGTGGCCGGTGCCGTCGAAGATCGTGGCGGGGTCCATCCCGGCTTCGCGCAGCGCCCCCAGGATCAGCGCCCGGCCGCTGTCGCCGCCCCCCAAAGCGGCCCGGCTGCGGCGGCGGCGCAGGGTCGCATACACCAGGTCGCGCACTGCCGCCCGGTCGCCCGAGCCGGCAAAGCGGCTGGCGCGGGCCCAGCGGGTCAGCTGCGCCTCGGCCGGGGCGCCGGCGTTGATCGCGTCTAGAATCTCGATGGCGGCGGCGGCGCGGGCGGCGGGGGTCATGGGGGGCAAATCGCTGGCATGGGGCGCAAGATGGCTGCACCGGCGTCCTGCCGCAAGCCGGTCAACGGTTTGTTAACTTCCGTCCTCTATGCAAATCCCGGGACGGGACTTGCGAGGACTGGCGCAGCAGGGCAAACAGGGATAGAACAGTTAAAGAACATGCGATTGTCTCCGGCCGTCGTTGTGCCGGGCGATGCCGCGCAATAAGGTGAAAGAAATGTCTGGGGCGAGCATTCTGAAAATGGACGACAAACGCAGCGCGGACCGGCAAAAGGCGCTCGACAGCGCGCTGGCGCAGATCGAACGGCAGTTCGGCAAGGGCTCGATCATGAAGCTCGGGGCCGACAACCCGGTGGCCGAGATCGAGGCGACCTCGACCGGCTCGCTCGGGCTGGATATCGCGCTGGGAATCGGCGGGCTGCCCAAGGGCCGCATCATCGAGATCTTCGGGCCGGAAAGCTCGGGCAAGACCACGCTGACGCTGCATGTGGTGGCGGAAGAGCAGAAGAAAGGCGGCGTCTGCGCCTTTGTCGACGCCGAGCACGCGCTGGACCCGCAATATGCCCGCAAGCTGGGCGTGAACCTGGACGAGCTGCTGATTTCCCAGCCCGACACCGGCGAGCAGGCGCTGGAAATCGTCGATACGCTGGTGCGTTCGGGCGCGGTCAGCTTGGTGGTGGTCGATTCGGTCGCGGCGCTGACGCCCAAGTCGGAAATCGAAGGCGACATGGGCGACATGCAGATGGGCAGCCAGGCCCGGCTGATGAGCCAGGCGATGCGCAAGCTGACCGCCTCCATCGGCCGCTCGAACTGCATGGTGATCTTCATCAACCAGATCCGCATGAAGATCGGGGTGATGTTCGGCAACCCGGAAACCACAACCGGCGGCAACGCGCTGAAATTCTATGCCTCGGTGCGGCTGGATATCCGCCGCACCGGCTCGATCAAGGACCGCGACGAGGTGGTCGGCAACACCACCAAGGTCAAGGTGGTGAAAAACAAGGTCGCCCCGCCGTTCAAGCAGGTCGAGTTCGACATCATGTATGGCGAGGGGATTTCCAAGGTGGGCGAGCTGATCGATCTGGGGGTCAAGGCCGGGGTCGTGGAAAAATCCGGCGCCTGGTATTCCTATGGCGACGAGCGCATCGGCCAGGGGCGCGAGAATGCCAAGCAGTTCCTGCGCGACCGCCCCGAGGTCGCCCATGCGATCGAGGACCGGATCCGCGCCAGCCACGGCCTGGATTTCGCCGCCGGCGCGGAGGAGGACGGCGCGCTGACCGAGGACTGATCGGCCCTCGCCCGAGGATCGGCCCTGTCGGGCTGGTCCACCGGGCCGCGAAGCCGGCCGGGAAAGCCCGGCTGCCGCCCGTCCCATTCTGGACAGACGGGGCGGGCGCGGCTATCTCTGCCCGGCAGCATTTCCCGCAGGAACACCCCATGGCCAGTCTGAACGACATCCGCTCGACCTTTCTCGACTTTTTCGACCGGAACGGCCACCGGCGGGTGGCCAGCTCGCCGCTGGTGCCGCGCAACGACCCGACGCTGATGTTCACCAACTCGGGGATGGTGCAGTTCAAGAACCTGTTCACCGGGCTGGAACATCGCGACTATACCCGCGCGACCACTGCGCAGAAATGTGTGCGCGCCGGCGGCAAGCACAACGACCTGGACAATGTCGGCTACACCGCCCGCCACCACACCTTCTTTGAAATGCTGGGCAATTTCAGCTTTGGCGATTATTTCAAGGACCAGGCGATCCCCTATGCCTGGGAGCTGCTGACCAGGGAATTCGGCATCCCGGCGGACAAGCTGCTGGTCACCGTCTACCACACCGACGACGAGGCTGCCGAGATCTGGAGGAAGGTCGCCGGCCTGCCCGACGACCGTATCATCCGCATCCCCACCAGCGACAATTTCTGGCAGATGGGTCCGACCGGCCCCTGCGGCCCCTGCACCGAGATCTTCTATGACCACGGCCCCGGGGTCTGGGGCGGCCCGCCCGGCAGCGCGGACGAGGATGGCGACCGCTTCATCGAGATCTGGAACCTGGTGTTCATGCAGTTCGAGCAGTTCGAGGACGGCTCGATGAAGCCGCTGCCGAACCCCTCGATCGACACCGGCATGGGGCTGGAGCGCATCGGAGCGCTGCTGCAGGGCAAGCACGACAACTATGACACCGACCTGATGCGGGCGCTGATCGAGGCCTCGGCCAACGCGACCAGCGCGGACCCTGACGGGCCGGGCAAGGTGCATCACCGGGTCATCGCCGACCACCTGCGCTCGACCAGCTTCCTGATCGCGGACGGGGTGATGCCCTCGAACGAGGGCCGCGGCTATGTGCTGCGCCGCATCATGCGCCGTGCCATGCGCCACGCGCATATGCTGGGCGCACAGGACCCGCTGATGCATCGGCTGGTGCCGGCGCTGGTCCGGCAGATGGGCGCGGCCTACCCCGAACTCGTGCAGGCCCAGCCCCTGATCGAAGAGACCCTGCGCGGCGAGGAGACCCGCTTCCGCCAGACCCTCGACCGCGGGCTGCGGCTGCTTTCGGACGAGCTGTCGCGCCTGCCCGAGGGCGCCGATCTTCCGGGCGAAACCGCGTTCAAGCTGTACGACACCTATGGTTTCCCGCTCGACCTGACCCAGGACGCGCTGCGCGAGCAGGGCCGCGCGGTCGAGGTCGCGGGCTTCGACGCCGCCATGGCCGAGCAGAAGGCCAAGGCGCGCGCCGCCTGGGCCGGCTCGGGCGAGACCCGCGACGCGGCGATCTGGTTCGACCTGGCCGACCGCTTCGGGGCGACCGAGTTCCTCGGCTATGACACCGAGCGGGCCGAGGGCGCCATCCTTGCGCTGGTCATCGACGGCGCCGAAGCCGAAGCCGCGGCCGAGGGCGACAAGGTCCAGATCGTGCTGAACCAGTCCCCCTTCTATGCCGAAAGCGGCGGCCAGGTCGGTGATACCGGGCTGATCAAGACCGAAACCGGCGCGGCGCGGGTCACCGACACGCGGAAATCCGGCAGTCTTTTTATCCACGTGGCCGAAGTCACCCTGGGCCGTCTGGAACGTGGCCAAGGCGCGGCGCTGTCGGTCGACAGCGCCCGGCGCGGCGCGATCCAGGCCAACCACTCGGCCACCCACCTGCTGAACGAGGCGCTGCGCGGCACGCTGGGCGAGCATGTGGTCCAGAAGGGCAGCCTCAACGCTGCCGACCGGCTGCGCTTCGACTTCAGCCACGGCAAGGCGCTCACCGCCGAGGAGCTGGCCGCGGTCGAGGCCGAGGTCAACGCGATCATCCGCCAGAACGTCCCGGTCGAAACGCGGGTGATGGCGCCCGACGATGCCCGCGAGATGGGCGCGCAGGCGCTGTTCGGCGAGAAATACGGCGACGAGGTGCGGGTGGTTTCGATGGGCCGGCGCGAGGGCTCGGGCAAGGGCGCCAATCGCGACATCTATTCGATCGAGCTCTGCGGCGGCACCCATGTCGGCCGCACCGGCGATATCGGCGCCTTCGTGCTGCTGGGCGACAGCGCCTCGGCGGCGGGGGTGCGGCGGATCGAGGCCCTGACCGGAGAGCCGGCGCTGGCGCATCTGCGCGATATCGAGCGGCAGCTGACCGAGATCGCGGGGATGCTGAAGGCGCAGGCCGGCGACGTGGTGCCGCGGGTCAAGGCGCTGATCGACGACCGCAAGGCGATGCAGAACGAGATCGCCCAGCTCAAGCGCCAGCTGGCGATGGGGGGCGGTGCCGAGGCCGCGCCCAAGGAGATCGCGGGCGTGCAGCTGATCGCGCGGCGCGTCGACGGGGTGTCCGGCAAGGAGCTGGGGGCGCTGGCCGACCAGATGCGCGCCGGTCTGGCCAATGGCGCGGTGGTGGTGATGACCGAGGACAACGGCAAGGCCACGGTCGCCGCCGCGGTGACGCCCGAGCTGTCGCAGCGGATCAGCGCGGTGACGCTGGTCCAGGCCGCGGTTGCGGCGCTTGGCGGCAAGGGCGGCGGCGGCCGTCCCGACCGGGCGCAGGGCGGCGCCCCCTCGCTCGCGGCGCTGGACAAGGCGGTCGAGGCGGTCGAGCGGGCGATCGCGGACGCGGCCTGACGCGGCTTCGGGGGCGGAGTGATCCGCCCCATCGCGCAGATGTGTCCTTTCCTGCCGGCGTCCCGCGGCGAAAAACGGATGAAATCCGGGCGCTTGCCTGCTAGATTTTGGAAAAACCGGCTAGAGGGGCAGTGAAATGTGTCGCTGGGCGGCCTATCTGGGCAGGCCGATCTATCTGGAAGATATCGTCAGCCGGCCGGGGCATTCGCTGGTGCGGCAAAGCCACGGCGCGACGCGATGCGCGACCTCGGTCAATGCCGACGGCTTCGGCCTTGCCTGGTACGGCGACCGCGAGGAACCGGGGCTTTACCGCGACGTGATGCCGGCCTGGTCCGACCCGAACCTGCGCAGCCTGACCGCGACGGTGAAATCGCATCTGTTCATGGCGCATGTCCGCGCCTCGACCGGCACCGCGACCAGCCGCAACAACTGCCATCCGTTTGCGGTTGGCCGCTGGTGCTTCATGCACAACGGGCAGTTCGGCGGCTATGATTCCTGGCGCCGCTCGGCCGAGCTGCTGATCCCAGACGATGCCTATGGCCACCGCAAGGGCGCCACCGACAGCGAGGCGCTGTTCCTGTGCGCTCTGGGCGAGGGGCTGGCGCAGGATCCCGGCGGGGCGCTCGCCCGCGCCACCGCCCGGTTCGAGGCGCTGGCCCGGCAGCGTGGAACCGCGCCGCATGTGCGGCTGACCTGCGCCTTTTCCGACGGGGTGCGGCTTTACGCGGCGCGCTATGCCACGGACGACCAGGCGCCGACGCTTTACTACCGCTGGTCGGAAACGCGCCACGGCTGGGCGGTGGTATCCGAGCCACTGGAAAGCGACGAACTCGACTGGTCCGAGGTGCCGCCGGGATCGCTCTGCACCTTCGAGGGCGAATCGGTGACCATCGCGCCCTTTGTGGTGGAATCAGACCGGCTCGCTGCCTGAGCCCGGGCCGATCACCCCGCGTCGGCCGCCGGTCTGCGCGCGGTCGAGCAGCAGCTGGTCAAGGATGACGCAGGCCGCCATCGCCTCGGCCACCGGCACCGCGCGGATGCCGACGCAAGGGTCGTGGCGCCCCTTGGTCACCAGGTCGATCTCGCGCCCCGCGTCGTCGATGGTGCGGCGCGGGGTCAGGATCGAGCTGGTCGGCTTGACCGCGAACCGCACCACGATGTCCTGCCCGGTCGAGATGCCGCCCAGGATGCCGCCGGCGTGGTTCGACAGGAACTGCGGCCCCTCTGCCCCCATGCGGATTTCGTCGGCATTGTCGGTGCCGCGCAGCGCCGCCGCCGCCATCCCCTCGCCGATCTCGACCCCCTTGACCGCGTTGATCGACATCACCGCGGCGGCAAGATCGGTGTCGAGCTTGGCATAGACCGGCGCCCCCAGCCCCGGGGGGCAGCCGCGGATCAGCACCTCGACCGCGGCGCCGATGCTGTCCTGCTCTTTGCGGATCCGGGACAGGTACTCGGCCCATTCCGCGACCGCAGCGGCATCGGGCAGGAAGAAATCGTTGCGCTCGATCTCGGCCGCGTTGAAGCGGCTGCGGTCGAGCGTCAGCTCGCCCATCTGCACCATATAGCCCAGGATCGACAGCCCCGGCGCCAGTTCCGCCAGCACCGCGCGGGCCACCGCCCCGGCCGCGACCCGGGCCGCGGTTTCCCGCGCACTCGACCGCCCGCCGCCGCGATAGTCGCGGATGCCGTATTTCAGGTGATAGGCGATGTCGGCGTGGCCCGGCCGGAACGCCTGCGCGATGTCGCCGTAGTCGCGCGAACGCTGGTCTGTATTCTCGATCATCAGCTGGATCGGCGTGCCGGTGGTCCGTCCCTGAAACACCCCCGACAGGATGCGCACCTGGTCCGGCTCTTGCCGCTGGGTGGTCATGCGGGACTGCCCCGGCCGCCGGCGGTCAAGGAAGGGCTGGATTGCCGCCTCGTCCAGCGCGACTCCGGGCGGGCAGCCGTCCACCGTCACCCCCAGCGCCGGCCCGTGGCTTTCGCCCCAGGTGGTGAAGGTGAAGATGCGGCCGAAGCTGTTGAAACTCATGCGTTATTCCACTTGCCGCGCGGGTCAGCCCTGCAGGGTGCGCACCCCGACCTCGCCCTCTTCCCGGGACCGGATCGCCGCGACCGCCGCAATCGAGCCGGCCGCAGTGGTGAAATACGGGATCCGGTCGTACAGCGCGACCGAGCGGATGTCGCGCGAATCGGCGATCGCCTGCGCGCCCTCGGTGGTGTTCAGCACCATCGCCACGTCGCCGTTCTTGAGCCGGTCGACGATGTTCGGCCGGCCCTCGTAGACCTTGTTGACCAGCTCGGCCTCGACCCCCGCGGCGCGCAGGAACTCGGCCGTGCCCTGGGTGGCGATCAGGGTGAAGCCCATCTCGACCAGATCGCGGGCGGCGGCGGCCATCTCGGGCGTCTTGTCGTCGTCCTTGATCGACAGGAACACCCGCCCAGATTCGGGCAGATGCGTGCCGGCGCCCATCTGCGCCTTGAGGAAGGCGCGCGGGAAGTTGCGGTCCCAGCCCATTACCTCGCCGGTCGAGCGCATTTCCGGGCCCAGCAGCGTGTCGACGCCGGGGAAACGGGCAAAGGGCAGCACCGCTTCCTTGACCGAAAACCACGGCGTCACCGGGTCGGCCAGGGTCAGCGGATCGGCGAAGGGCAGCGGATCGTCGGGGCCGAGCCCGGCGGGGTAGGGGGCGCGGGTCGGGAAAGCCGACAGCGGCTCACCCGCCATCAGCCGCGCGGCGATAGAGGCGATGGCGCTGTCGGTTGCCTTGGCGACAAAGGGCACGGTGCGCGAGGCGCGCGGGTTCACCTCGAGCACGTAGATATCGCCGTTCTTGATCGCGAACTGCACGTTCATCAGCCCGACCACGTTCAGCGCCCGCGCCATCTTTTCGGTCTGGGACTTCAGCTCCTTAAGCGTGGCAGCGCTGAGCGTATGGGGGGGCAGGGAACAGGCGCTGTCGCCGGAATGGACGCCGGCTTCCTCGATATGCTCCATGATTCCAGCGACATGGACGTTGTTGCCGTCGCAGAGCGCGTCCACGTCGACCTCGATCGCGCCCGACAGGTAGCTGTCCAGAAGCACCGGATTCTTGCCGGAAACCTGCACCGCGGTGGTGATGTAGCGGTTCAGGTGGTCCATGTCGCGCACGATCTCCATCGCGCGGCCGCCCAGTACGTAAGAGGGGCGGATGACCAGCGGGAAGCCAACCTGCGCCGCGATCTCGCGCGCCTGTTCGGGGCTCGAGGCGATGCCGTTGACCGGCTGCTTCAGCCCCAGATCCTGCAGCAGCTTCTGGAAGCGCTCGCGGTCCTCGGCCAGGTCGATGGCGTCAGGCGAGGTGCCCAGGATCGGGATCCCTTCGGCCTCGAGCGCATTGGCGAGTTTCAGCGGCGTCTGCCCGCCGAACTGCACGATCACCCCGTGCAGCGTGCCGTTTTCCTGCTCGACCCGCAGGATTTCCAGCACATGTTCCAGGGTCAGCGGCTCGAAATACAGCCTGTCCGAGGTGTCGTAGTCGGTCGACACGGTCTCCGGGTTGCAGTTCACCATGATGGTTTCATAGCCGACGTCGGTCAGCGCGAAACAGGCGTGGCAGCAGCAGTAATCGAACTCGATCCCCTGGCCGATGCGGTTGGGGCCGCCGCCGAGGATCACCACCTTCTTGCGGTCCGAGGGCCGGGCCTCGTCCTCGACCTCGCCCATCGCCGGGGCCTCGTAGGTCGAATACATATAGGGGGTCTGCGCCTCGAACTCGGCAGCGCAGGTGTCGATGCGCTTGAACACCGGCAGCACGCCGGTGGCGCGGCGGGCCCGGCGGATGTCGGTTTCGCTGCGCCCGGTCAGCGCGGCGATGCGCGCGTCCGAGAACCCCATCATCTTGATGCGGCGCAGCCCGGCGGCGTCCGTGGGCAGGCCCGAGGCGCGGATCCCGGCCTCGGCCTCGACGATCTCGCGGATGCGGGCCAGGAACCACGGGTCGAAACTGGTGACGCGCTGGATGTCCTCGTCGGTCAGCCCGTCGCGCATGGCCTGGGCGATGACGCGCAACCGGTCGGGGGTCTGCCGCGACAACGCCTTGATATAGGCGGGTTTTCCCTGCTCGGCCGCGCCCTCGATCTCGATCTCGTCCAGGCCCGTCAGCCCGCTTTCCATCGAACACAGCGCCTTTTGCAGCGATTCGTGGAAGCTGCGGCCGATCGCCATCACCTCGCCCACCGATTTCATCGCCGTGGTCAGGTCGGGCTTGGAGCCAGGGAATTTCTCGAAGGCAAAGCGCGGGATCTTGGTCACCACATAGTCGATCGAGGGCTCGAAACTGGCCGGGGTCACCCGGGTGATGTCGTTGTCGAGCTCGTCCAGCGTATAGCCGACCGCGAGTTTCGCGGCGATCTTGGCGATCGGGAACCCCGTCGCCTTGGAGGCGAGCGCCGACGAGCGGCTGACCCGCGGGTTCATCTCGATCACCACCATGCGGCCGGTTGCCGGGTCCACCGCGAACTGCACGTTCGAGCCGCCGGTCTCGACCCCGATCTCGCGCAGCACCGCGATCGAGGCGCTGCGCATCCGCTGGTATTCGCGATCGCTCAGCGTCAGCGCCGGGGCGACGGTGATCGAATCGCCGGTGTGGACCCCCATCGGGTCGATATTCTCGATCGAGCAGATGATGATGGCGTTGTCGGCCTTGTCGCGGACGACCTCCATCTCGAACTCTTTCCAGCCGAGCAGGCTTTCGTCGATCAGTACCTGTGCGACAGGGCTGGCGTCGAGCCCGGACCGCACGATGGCGCGATAGTCGTCGCGGTTATAGGCGACGCCGCCGCCGGTACCGCCCAGGGTGAACGCGGGTCGGATGATGGCCGGCAGCCCGATCTCGTCCAGCTTTTCCATGGCCAGGGCGACGCCGGCGTTGATGTCGAACTTGCCGCTGGCGGCCTTGGGGGCGGTGATGATGGTGGCGCGGGGGTTCTCAAGTCCGATCCGCTCCATCGCCTCGCGGAACTGGGCGCGGTCTTCGGCCTTTTCGATGGCGGCACGCTGGGCGCCGATCATCTCGACCCCGTATTTCTTCAGCACGCCCATGTCGTCCAGCGCCAGCGCGGTGTTCAGCGCGGTCTGGCCGCCCATGGTCGGCAGCAGCGCGTCGGGCCGCTCGGTCGCGATGATCTTTTCGACGACTTCGGGGGTGATCGGCTCGATATAGGTCGCATCGGCCATCCCCGGGTCGGTCATGATCGTCGCCGGGTTCGAGTTGACCAGGATGACCCGGTAACCTTCCTCGCGCAGCGCCTTGCAGGCCTGGGCGCCGGAATAATCGAACTCGCAGGCCTGTCCGATGACGATGGGTCCGGCGCCGATGATGAGGATCGAGGAAATATCGGTTCTCTTCGGCATGGGGTCCCCTGGCGATCGCGGTGTCCAAATCGCCCGGGGTTATAGAGACCGACAACGGTTCTGCAAGGGCGGGCGCGCGTCCGGCCGGGGTGGACGATGCGTAAAATTGTTGAATCCGCAATGGCTGCGAGGGTGAAGGGGATGGATTTCCTGGAGGCTTTTCCTTTTGTTCCTGGGGGTTGCCATGGGCCAGCGTCGTATTTCGGCCATATCGTGCAGGCGGCTTTGGAAACTGATCGTCGCCGCGCGCCCGGGGCATCATCGCAACTCGCGCAAGGCCGTCACCTCGCTCTCCAGCGCGGTTGCGCCGCCGTGCAAGGAGAGCCGCGCCCCTTCCGTCGTCAGCTCGGCGCCGGTGACACGGGTGAAGGCACCGACCGCGCTGGTCGCCAGAATCTCGTCGCCGCGATAGCTCACCAGCTTGAAGCTGTAGGTTCCGGCGGGCAGCGGCCCGTCCTCGGTCCGCCCCATCCAGTCGATCTCGCCGCTGCCCAAGCCGATGTCCTCGCGCATGATCTCGCGGCCGCGGGGGTCCAGCGTGACCAGCTCGACCCGGTCCGCGCCCTGATCCGGCTGGATGTCGAGAGTGATCGGGGTGCCGTCGAAGGCAACCGGGGCGGTGGTCCGCACCTCACGGCCGATCCAGTCGGCAAGCGCGGCCAGGCCGCCGCTGCGCTCGCCCGCCAATTGCTCCAGCAGCTGGTTCGTCCTGACCTGCTGCTCGACCCCCGAAAACGTCGCAAGCTGGACGGCGAAGTCCGAGCCCTCCATCGGGTTCAGCGGGTCCTGATGCTTGATCTGCGTGGTCAGCATCTTGAGAAAGGTCTGGAAATCGCCGCCGGCGAAGCTTGCCGCCTGCGCAGTGGCATCCTTGCCCGCGGTCGGCGTGACGGCGGGGGGGCTTGGGGTGGTTGCAGCGATGGAACTGGTCATGGGGCTTCCCTAAAAGCGAATATCGAGCCGCCCGAGCGCAACCGGCCGCGCCGTCTCGGCTGCAAGGAGGGATGGAATGCAGCCGGGACTTTCGGCCGCCGGCTGACGGGGCATCTGTGGCGGGTTGTCACGCCGATTGGCGGAATCGTCCTGCCGCAGATCCTCGAGTCGGGCGTCGGGCATCCCGTTTTCCCGCAGATCCCGCAGCAGCTGGTCGCTGTGGCGGCGAATCAGCTCGAGCGTCTCGGGGCGTTCGACCAGCAGCGCCAGGCGACCGGGGTTTCCGTCCTCGCCCAGCAGCACCGTCACCCGCCCCAGCTCGACCGGATCGAGCGTGATCTCAACCTGTCCCGAGCTGGTGCGCACGATGGCGTCGGCGATCTGTCGGTGCGGTTCGGCCAGCGGCGGCAGGCGGAGGGTAGAGGGCTGGTCCACGGAAGCAGCGGCGGTGTCGCGCGCAAGCGGTGCCGCTGATGCACCGGGCATGTCGGGATCGGCCGGTGCCTGGAACGCCTGGCCCGCCGCATCTCGGGGCACTGCCGTGCCTGCCGTGCCCGTGGCCTCCGCCGTGGTGCTGTCGGGGGCATCGTGCGGCGGCGCCTCTGGCGCGGTGATTTCCGCGAGTTTCGCCGCATCGGCCGGATCGGGCGCGGCTTTCCCGGTATCCGGACTGCCAGGCGCCGTTCCGGCGGCGCCGGACGCGCGCAACGTGGCGAGTTCAGAAGGCGGTGCCGGATGCGACCTGGAGGTGACCAGAACGCCTTCCCCCTCGGTCACTTCCGCAGCTGAAACGGCCCGCAGCTCTGTCTGGGCCAACGGCGCTTCTGCCGGTGGCAGAGTCCATTGAGACGGACCGGGCAGCGGGGATGGCGTCTCGGGCACAGCAATCGGCGCCGCCGGGAGGATGTCGGTTTCGACAAGAACACCTTCCTCCTGCGGCGCTTCCGTCCCGGCCGTTGAAACTTCGCCCGCTTCGTCCCCCGCTGCGTCGTGCAGAGCGGACGAATCGGCAGGATCCTTCTGGAGCCGGGATGCCGCGGCAGCGCCGGATTCCCCGGCTGCCGTGGCCGCCTGATGCCCGCCGCCAGTTGCTGTTCGCGCCATCCATTCCCCGAAATCGGCGCCGCCGCGGTCCCGGGCCGGCTCCCGTCCCGTCACCATCCCCGGCCGGGGCGCAGTCATTTGAGCAGGGATACTGAGTGCCGGCATGGCTCGCCCTTTGAGAATCACTTTCCTCTGTTTTATTCGCTTCTCGTTACCAAATATTTACCGCCGCCCGATATTGAACAAAGCACAGCAATTTAATCGGAGGTGTTTCGGTGAAGATCCAGATGATGACTCCCAGGCCGCTGCCGCCTGCGCCCTCCAGCGGCGACCGGCTGGAGACGGCATTCCTGACCGAGATGCTGAAGATCGCCATGCCGGACCAAAGCGGGACGCCCTTCCACGGCGGGGCGGGCGAATCGCAATTCGCGTCGTTCATGGTCGAACAGCACGCCGCGGCGATTGCGGCGCGGATCGACCTGCGGCTCGATTCGCGGCTGGAGGTGGCGCCATGACCGAGCCGATCCGGATTCTGGACGCGGCCTGCCAGGCCATGGTTGCCGGTGATTCGGCCGCTTGCGAAAGGCTGCTCGAGCGATTCCGGGCCCAAGTCGAGCGCGAGCCCCTCGACCCGGAGACCCGCGCCGCCTGCGCCCGCGAACTCGAGCGGTTGAAGGGGCTGGCCGCGGCTGCCGCAGACGGGCTTGACGCCTCGCGCGACTGGCTGCGCGAATTGTCGGCCGTGCTGGGCGGGCTGGACGTTTATGACCGGGCCGGGCGGCAGCGGGTCAGCACCGGCCTTCCCGCCCGCGCGCAGCGATTTTGATAAAATGCGCCGGATTCCGGCTTTGGCGCCGACGCTGAAGTTCACTATTCCTTAGGGGTCGCCGTCGTAAAAGGTGATTGCGTCAAGTCGACGCCGGGTAATTCCCGCTGGTCAGAAAGGCCGAAACCCATGAAACCCGGGTGGATATAATTCGCCCGGAAATACCGGAGGATATAATGTCCAGCATTCTGACCAACAACAGCGCAATGGTTGCGCTGCAGACCCTTCGCGGCATCAACTCGAACCTGGCCAAGACCCAGGACGAGATCTCGACCGGCAAATCGATCGCTTCCGCCAAGGACAATGCCGCCGTCTGGGCGATCACCAAGACGATGGAGGCCGATGTCGACAGCTTCAAGTCCGTCGGCGACAGCCTGGCCCTGGGGCAGTCGACCGTCGGCGTGGCGCGTGCCGCGTCCGAGTCGGTGACCGACCTGCTGAAAGAGATGAAGCAGCTGATCATCTCGGCGCAGGAAGAAAACGTCGATCGTACCAAGATCCAGACGGATCTGACCGCGATGGCCACGGAAATCGGCTCGATCATCAGCGCCGCGCAGTTCAACGGCCTGAACCTGGTCAACAACAGCGAGACCGCGGCGGTGAACGTCCTGGCCTCGCTCGACCGGGCCTCGGACGGGACGGTGACCACCGCCAACATCGCGATCACGCCCCAGAACCTGACGGCGGTGCAGACGGCGGTGGCGGCCTACGACGTCAGCACCGCAGCCGGCGCGGCCACGGCACTGGCGGGGATCGAGACCCAGCTTCAGACCTCGATCACCGCCGCCGCCAACTTCGGCTCGGTTGCCAAGCGGATCGAGATCCAGTCGGATTTCGTCAAGAAGCTGTCGGACGCGATGACCTCGGGCATCGGCGCGCTGGTCGACGCCGACATGGAGGAAGCCTCGGCGCGCCTGCAGGCGCTGCAGGTCCAGCAGCAGCTGGCAACGCAGTCGCTGTCGATCGCCAACCAGGCGCCGCAGACCCTGCTGTCGCTGTTCCGCGGCTAATGAGCTGATCCGGGGCCCTTCGGGGCCCCGGAACCCCCGACCTCGTCCCCATTCCATCGAAAGGACCGGACTTGAACGCACAGGTTCCCGTCGGCTACGCGGCAACCGCCCTGGCCGATTCCGACCCCCGCCGGGCCGAGGCGCTTATCCTCTCGCGCCTTGCCGCGGGCATGATCCAGGCTTCCGAGCGTGGCAGAAGCGGCTTTGCGCTGCTGGCGGCTGCGGTCCATGAAAACCGCCGCTTCTGGCGGGCCGCGGCGCAGGACCTGGCCGGCGACGGCAACGGGCTGCCGCAGGGCCTGCGCGCGCAGCTTCTGTCCCTGGCGCAATTTGTGGAACGCGAAACCGGCCGGGTGCTGGACGGCAGCGGCGATGCCGGCGCGCTGATCGAGATCAACCGCTTGATTGCGCGGGGACTTTTCGAGCAGCCGGGTTGACGCATCGGACGGCTGCGCCCCATCCCGCCCGAGCGTCGGGCAGATCCTGTCGGTCCAATGATATTGGCCGCCCTGCGGCCGGAGCGGAACATCACATGAGCGGACTCATCCTGAAACTCGCGCCGAATGAGCGCGTGCTGATCAATGGCGCCGTCATCGAGAACGGGGACCGGCGCTGCAAGATCTCGATCAAGACTCCCAATGCCAATATCCTGCGGCTGAAGGAGGCGATCCACCCCGACAACGTCTCCACTCCCGTGGCGCGGGTCTGCTACGACGCGCAGCTGATGCTGTCGGGCGACGTGGACGAAATCCGGGGGCGCCGCAATCTGCTGCGCGGAATCGAGCAGCTGTCGCAGGTCTTCGACGACCGTGACAGCCGGCTGGCCCTGAGCAGTGCCACCGCCGATGTGATCGACGGCAATGTCTACCGCGCGCTTCGCCAGCTGCGCAGCCTGTTGCCGCGGGAGGCGCGATTGTTCGCGCATCTGTCATGAGCTTCCAGCCGGTCGTCGGGCAGGGCGGTTATGCGGGGTGGCGGCTGCTGCAGCGCACCGGCGATCTGCAGCGATCGCTGGTGGCGCGAGAACCTGCCGTCGCCCGCGACGTCGCCTACGTCCGTGAACGGCTGGGCAGCACCGGGACTGCCGAGGCGCTGGTGGCGGATTACCGGCTGCGTAACGCCGCGCTGAGCGCCTTTGGCCTCGAGGACGACATCAACAACCGCTTCTTCATCCGCAAGGTGCTCGAATCGGACCTGAGCGATCCCAAGAGCCTTGCCAACCGCCTTGGGGACAAGCGCTATCTGGCCCTCGCCCAGGCTTTCGGCTTCGGTTCCGGTGCGGGGCCGGACCAGCAGCTGGCCAATGAAGTCGCCGAGCGCCATGTCGCCGCCGAGTTGGAGCGGCGGGTGGGGACCGTCGACGGCAATCTGCGCCTGGCGATGAACGCGCAGAGGGAACTGGCCAAGATCGGCGACTCTGCAGCCTCGGACAATATCCGCTGGTACAACATCCTGGGCTCGGCGCCGCTGCGGAAGGTGATCGAGGGGGCGCTGGGCCTGACCTCTGATTTCACCAATTTCCCGGTGGAAAAGCAGCTCGAGCAGTTGAAGCAGCGTACCGCCGGGATGTTCGGCTCTGGCTCGCCCTCCGTCTTTGCCGAGCCGGCGAATCTGGAAAAGATCATCCAGAGATTCCTGATCCGTGCCGAGACAGTCAGCCCGGCGCAATCTTCCTACAACGCGGCGCTGCTGTTGCTGTCGAACGCCGGCCGGTCGGCTACGGGCCTGCCCGGCTACCGTTACGGCTGAAGCGGGAAGGGAAAGGGCTGTGCGACGCGGAGCTTTCTCGGGGCGCGCTTGGCAGAACTGCGCGGAAAATGAGGACTTGCCCGGAGGTATCCCGTCCGACAGCTCGTGCATTAGCGCAGAGTGAGCGAGGGCACCGGCAAGCGCAGTCGTGATGGACCGCAGCGGCACGGGCGGCGGTCAACCAGGGAAGGCTCCAACGGTTCCGTGGCGCGTGCAGCGGCGGTGAGCGGGGCGGCGGTGAGCGAGGCACAGCGGTGCTTCCGAAATGGGCGCTACGGCACCGGTCCCAAGGTATCGGACAAGAAGGTGCAGCGGTACTGCCGGAATTTGCGTTACGGTAATGGGCCGAGAGCATCGAGCAGAGCGCGCAGCGGCACTGCCGGAAAAGCGCAGCACTGCCGGAATGGGCGCTACGGCACTGGTTCGAAGGCATCGAGCAAAAGGCGCAGCGGCACCGCCACAAGGATACCGCCTAGGATCAAGGGTACCGTCACAAGGATAGAGCGGCATCGCCCGACGAACCACCGCGCCCAGACAGCGGGCGTGCACGGGACACCCGCCCAGCCCGGCCCCCCCCCCGTCAGGACAGCAGCGCACCCAAGGCGGTGCCGGCGGACAGCAGCGCGACTGCCACCAGCCACAGCGGCGGGCGGCGGTCCACGACTACCGGCAGCGGCTGCGGGCGGGACAGGTGGTCCATCTGCCGGTCCACGATCTCGGGCAGCAGGGGCCCGTGCCGCCCCAGTGCCTCGAGCACGCGCAGACCGTCGCGCAGCAGCGCGCGGGGGCCGATGTTGCTGCGGATATAGGTCTCGACCACCGGCCGCGCTGTCGCCCAGATGTTGATCTGCGGGTCCAGCGTGCGGGTCACGCCCTCGACCACCACCATGGTCCGCTGCAGCAGGATCAGCTCGGTCCGCGTGGCCATGCCGAAACGCTCGGTCACCTCGAACAGATAGGCCAGCAGGTTGGCCATCGAAATGCGGCTGGCATCGGCGTCGAAGATCGGCTCGCCCACCGCCCGCAGGGCGCGCGCGAACTGGGCGATGTTGCGGTCCGAGGGCACATAGCCCGCCTCGAAATGCACCCGCGCGACGCGGTGATAGTCGCGCTGGATGAAGCCATAGAGGATTTCGGCATAGACCCGGCGGGTGTATTCGTCGATCTCGCCCATGATGCCGAAGTCAAAGGCGACGATGTCGCCGTTCGCCGCCACCCGCAGGTTGCCCTGGTGCATGTCGGCGTGGAAGAATCCGTCGCGCAGCGCGTGGGACAGGAACAGCTGCAGCAGCCGCGCGGCGATGCGGCTGGTGTCGTGGCCCGCGGCCCGGATCGCGGCGACGTCCGACATCGGGATGCCCTCGGCCCAGTCGCTGGTCAGCACGCGGCGGCTGCTCAGGTCCCAATGCGGGCGGGGGACGGCGAATTCTTCGTCCCCCCGAGTGTTCTCGGCGAACTCGGAGGCCGAGGCAGCCTCGAGCCGCAGGTCCAGCTCGCCCAGCACCACCGATTCGAAATGCCCCACCACGTCCAGCGGCCGCAGCCGCCGCGAGGACGGCGACAGGAACTCGATCAGCGAGGCCGCCAGGTGGAAGGCGTCGAGATCGCGGCGGAAATCGGCCAGGATGCCGGGGCGCAGCACCTTGACCGCCACCTCGGCGCCGCTGTCCGCCCGCCGCGCCCGGTGCACCTGGGCGATCGAGGCCGCCGCCACCGGCGGGGAAAACTCGGAAAACAGCGCCGCCACCGGTGCGCCCAGATCCTGCTCGATCTGGGCGCGGGCGATCTCGTCGGGGAACGGCGGCAGCCGGTCCTGCAGCATCCGCAGATGCCCGGCCATTTCCACCCCCACCACATCGGGCCGGGTCGAAAGGATCTGGCCGAACTTGATATAGGCCGGCCCCAGCGCGGTCAGCGCCCGGGTGATCGGCGGCAGGTCGGGGTCGCCGCGATAGCCCAGCCAGGCAAAGGGCCAGCCCAGCAGCCGCGCCGCCGCCCGCACCCGCGCGGGCGCATTCATCGCGTCGAGCGCCGCCCCCATGGCGCCGGTGCGCTGGAATGTCGCGCCGGTGCGGATCAGCCGCCAGATGTTGTGAGGTCCCCGCATTCAGAGCTTCCAGCCCGAATGCAGCGCCGCGATTCCCATGGACAGGTTGCGATACTGCACCCGCTCGAACCCGGCGTCGCGGATCATGGCGGCAAAGGTCTGCTGGTCGGGGAAGCGGCGGATCGATTCGACCAGATACTGGTAGCTGTCGCGGTCCTGCGCCACCAGCTGCCCCAGCGGCGGGATCACGTTGAAGGAATAGCGGTCATAGGCCCATTGCAGCGCCGGCACCGGGATCTGCGAGAACTCCAGCACCATCAGCCGGCCGCCGGGCCTGAGCACGCGATGGGCCTCGGCCAGCGCGTCGGGGATGCGGGTGACGTTGCGGATGCCGAAGCTGATCGTGTAGCGGTCGAAGCTGGCATCGGCAAAGGGCAGGGCCATGGCGTCGCCCGTCACCCAGGCCAGCCGGTCGGCCAGCCGCCCGGCCTCGGCGCGCTTGCGCCCCTCGACCAGCATCGATTCGGTCATGTCGCAGACGGTGACCCGCGCCCCCGGTGCGCGGCCCAGAAAGCGAAAGGCGATGTCGCCGGTCCCACCCGCCACGTCCAGCAGATGCTGGCCCGACTGCGGCGCCAGCCAGTCCATCATCGCGTTCTTCCAGATCCGGTGGATGCCGACGCTCATCAGGTCGTTCATCACGTCGTATTTCGAGGCGACGCGGGAAAACACCCCGTGCACCAGCCCGGCCTTTTCATCCTCTGCGACCTGCCGGAAGCCGAAATGGGTTTGATTACGCGCCTTGTCGTTCATAGGTCTGCCATCCAGGGTCGCCGGTCCGGGCGGCACCATGCAGCGGAAAGCCGGGAAATGCCAGAACTGCCAGAGGTGGAAACCGTGCGCCGCGGCCTCGAGCCGCATCTGACCGGCCACAGGCTGGTGCGGGTGGACCAGCGCCGCCCCGACCTGCGCTGGCCGATGCCGCCGGATCTGGTGCAGGTGCTGACCGGCGCGCGGGTGGAAGGGCTTCGGCGGCGGTCGAAATACATCCTGATCGACCTTGACCGCGATGCGGCGATGCTGCTGCATCTGGGCATGTCCGGCCGCATCCGGGTCGAAGGCGGGATCCTGGGCGGGTTCCACCACGACGCCAGCCTGCGCGCGCAGCACGACCATCTGGTGCTGACCACGGATGCGGGCGTCACCGTGACGCTGAACGACGCGCGCCGCTTCGGTGCGGTGGATCTGGTGCGCCCGGGGCAGGATCACCCGCTGCTGGCCGGGCTGGGGCCGGAACCGCTGGGCGAGGACTTCACCCCCGGCGTGCTGGCCGCGGCGTTTGCGGGGCGCAAGGCGCCGGTGAAATCGCTGCTGCTGGACCAGCGCATCGTCGCCGGGCTGGGCAATATCTATGTGTGCGAGGCGCTGTTTCGCGCCGGCATCCACCCCGCGCGCCACGGTGGCGCGCTTGCCGCGGACGAGATCGCGGCGCTGTGGGGCCATATCCGCGACGTGCTGGCCGAGGCGATCGTGGCCGGCGGCTCCTCGCTGCGCGACCACCGGCAGGCGTCGGGAGAGATGGGGTATTTCCAGCACGAGTTCCGCGTCTACGGGCGCGAGGGCGGGGCCTGCCCGACCCCGGGCTGCGGCGGCGTGATCGCCCGGATTGCGCAGTCGGGCCGGTCGAGCTGGTTCTGCCCGCAGTGCCAGCGCTGACCCCCTGTGCAGCGGCCCCTGCGCTGGCGCGGCATCGACCGGCTGGCACGCGGGCGTGAGCTTTGGTAACAAGCGCGCGACGCCGCCTAACCCAAGGGACAGTTTCGCATGGCCTATCAGACCCTGATCGTCGAGAACAACGACCGAGTCGCCCTGATCCGGTTGAACCGGCCCGAGGCGCTGAACGCGCTCAGCGGTGAACTGATTTCCGAGCTGGCGGCGGCGGTGACGGCGGCGGATGCCGACCCGGCGATTCGCTGCATCGTGCTGACCGGCAGCGAGAAAGCCTTTGCCGCCGGCGCCGACATCAAGGAAATGGCGGCGAAATCCTACGTGGACGTGCTGACCGGCGACCTGTTCGGCCCCGAGATCGAGCGGATCAACCGCGTTCGCAAGCCGATCATCGCCGCGGTCGCGGGCTATGCGCTGGGTGGCGGCTGCGAGCTGGCGATGATGTGCGACTTCATCATCTGCGCGGAAAACGCCAAGTTCGGCCAGCCCGAGATCAATCTGGGCGTGATCGCCGGCATCGGCGGCACCCAGCGCCTGACCCGTTTCGTCGGCAAGTCCAAGGCGATGGACATGAACCTGACCGGCCGTTTCATGGACGCGGCCGAGGCCGAGCGTTCGGGCCTGGTCAGCCGCGTGGTCCCGGTCGACAAGCTGGTGGATGAGGCGATGGCGGCGGCGCGCAAGATCGCCTCGAAATCCGCCGTGGCTACCATGGTCGCCAAGGAAGCGGTGAACCGCAGCTATGAGACCACCCTGCGCGAGGGGCTGCTGTACGAGCGCCGCGCCTTCCACGCGCTGTTCGCGACCGAGGACCAGAAGGAAGGGATGAGCGCCTTTGCCGAAAAGCGCGAAGCGCAGTTCCGCGACCGCTGAGCGGGCTTTCCTTTCGGCGCGGGCTGGTCTATAGGCCCCGCTGACATGCGCGTGGGCCCGCTTAGGCAAGAATCAGCACCGCTCCTTTTGGGGCGGTTTGCCGGGTCTTTTGCGCACAGACACAACCGCAACAGACCGACAGAGAAAACGAACACCCATGGCCAATACCCCCCAGTCCCAGAAACGCGCCCGTCAGACCGAGCGCCGCACCGCCGTCAACAAGGCCCGCCGCTCGCGCATCCGCACCTTCCTGCGCAAGGTCGAGGAAGCGATCGCCGGCGGTGACGCGCAGGTCGCGGCCGAGGCGCTGCGGGCGGCGCAGCCGGAGCTGATGCGGGGCGTGACCAAGGGCGTGGTCCACAAGAACACCGCCGCGCGCAAGATGTCGCGGCTGTCGGCCCGCGTGAAGGCGATGACCACCGCCTGATTCAGCCCCTCTGCGGCCCCGGATTTCCGGCCCTTTCGAGGGGTCGGAAGCACCGGAATATCCAGCACGCCCCGGTTGTTCCGGGGCGTTTTTCATGGGGCTTTCCGTCCTGTGGAAGCCGTCCAAATTCCTGTAAAAACTGGAAAATCACCCATCTGCCACAGTCGCGCAGATTCGGGGCGCAAAGGTGCTGTCAAGCGCATAGTTCGGTTGCAGCCCCGCTGCGCTTGCCGCTAGCCTTGTCGCAGCGATTCACTCGCGACAGGGGGCGATCACCCGGACAGGCCATTTCGCCGCGTCCGGGCAGGCGCCAGCCGCAACGTTCCGGCTGCCACCGGGCCGTCGCGGCGCGCCGCAGGTCGATCCGGCTGCCACCGGACCGGCCGACCCGGGAACAGACCGACGGGGCCGCAAGGCCCGGCTCGCGCCCCGCAGCCCGGGGCGCGCGTGGGTGCCCTGTTCCGTTCGTCCCCTGCCGCGGGCGGCATCGCATGTCCTGCCGATGCAACGGCGGGAACCGGGGACAGAAGGGACAAGTCG